>CAWIAB010000007.1:0-389682 GCA_963833975.1 uncultured Actinomycetota bacterium | reverse complement strand
CGGAGTTGACGATCATGTAGATCGGGTTCGTCTTCTCGAACTGTCGCCTCCATCGCCTTGGCGACCTCGATGGTGGCGGTGTTCCAGATCTCGATGAGCTCCTGGCGACGCTCCTCGTCGGTGATCAGTCCGCGCTCGTACTGCTTCTGGACCTTCTCCGACTGCGCCTCGTAGCCGAGCATGATCTGCGGCTTCGTCGGCGGCGTCACGACGTCCTCGATGGAGATCGTCACTCCGGAGCGGGTCGCCCAGTAGAAGCCGGTGTCCTTGAGCGCGTCGAGCGCGTGCGCGACCTCGACCTTGGTGTAGCGCTCGGCGAGGTCGTTGACGATCACGCCGATCTGCTTCTTGCCGAGCTCGCCGTTGACGTAGGCGTAGTTGTACGGCAGCGCCTCGTTGAAGAGGGCCCGCCCGAGCGTCGTCTCGAGCGTCAGCGGCTTGCCCTGCTCCCAGCCCTCGGGAGTCTCGTAGCCCAGCGGCGGCACGACGTCTGCGATGCGCAGCTTGATCTTGCTCTGCAGCGCGATCTCGCCACGGTCGAAGGCCATCATCGCCTCGGCGACCGACGCGAACGCCCGACCCTCACCAGCGTGACCGTCACGGTCGAGGGTGAGGAAGTAGATGCCGATGATCATGTCCTGCGTCGGCATCGTGACCGGGCGGCCGTCGGCCGGCTTGAGGATGTTGTTGGTCGACAGCATCAGGATCCGCGCCTCGGCCTGGGCCTCGGCCGACAGCGGCAGGTGCACCGCCATCTGGTCACCGTCGAAGTCGGCGTTGAACGCCGAGCAGACGAGCGGGTGGATCTGGATCGCCTTGCCCTCGATCAGCTGGGGCTCGAACGCCTGGATGCCGAGGCGGTGCAGCGTCGGTGCGCGGTTGAGCAGCACGGGGTGCTCGGTGATGACCTCTTCGAGGACGTCCCACACGACGGACCGGCTGCGCTCGACCATCCGCTTGGCGCTCTTGATGTTCTGCGCGTGGTTGAGGTCGACCAGCCGCTTCATCACGAAGGGCTTGAAGAGCTCGAGCGCCATCTGCTTCGGCAGCCCGCACTGGTGCAGCTTGAGCTGCGGGCCGACCACGATGACCGAACGGCCGGAGTAGTCGACGCGCTTGCCGAGCAGGTTCTGACGGAACCGGCCCTGCTTGCCCTTGAGCATGTCGGACAGCGACTTGAGCGGCCGGTTGCCCGGACCGGTGACCGGACGGCCACGGCGGCCGTTGTCGAACAGCGAGTCGACGGCCTCCTGCAGCATCCGCTTCTCGTTGTTGACGATGATCTCGGGCGCGCCGAGGTCGAGCAGTCGCTTCAACCGGTTGTTGCGGTTGATGACGCGGCGGTAGAGGTCGTTGAGGTCCGACGTCGCGAACCGGCCACCGTCGAGCTGCACCATCGGCCGCAGGTCCGGCGGGATCACCGGAACGCAGTCGAGGACCATGCCCTCGGGGCTGTTCGTCGTGGTGAGGAACGCCGAGACGACCTTGAGCCGCTTGAGCGCGCGCGTCTTGCGCTGGCCCTTGCCGGTGTGGATGATCTCGCGCAGCGACTCCGACTCGGCCGACCAGGTCGAAGGTCTGCAGCCGCTTCTGGATCGCCTCGGCGCCCATGGCGCCCTCGAAGTACTTCCCGAACCGCATCTTCATCTCGCGGTAGAGGATCTCGTCGCCCATCAGGTCCTGGACCTTGAGCGTGCGGAACGTGCTCCACACCTCTTCGACCCGGTCGAGCTCGCGCTGCGAGCGGTCGCGGATCTGCTTGAGCTCGCGCTCGGCGCCGTCCTTGAGCTTGCGCTTGGCGTCGGCCTTGGCACCCTCGGCCTCGAGGACCGCCGAGGTCCTCCTCCAGCTTGCCCATGCGGTCGGCGACGTCGGAGTCACGACGCTGCTCGAGCTGCTTGCGCTCGACGTCGATCTTGCGCCTCGAGGGACGAGCAGGTCGCGTGTGGCGGGCGTCGTCGTCGACGGCGGTGATCATGTACGCCGCGAAGTAGATGACCTTCTCGAGGTCCTTCGGCGCCAGGTCGAGCAGGTAGCCGAGCCGGCTCGGGACACCCTTGAAGTACCAGATGTGGGTGACCGGCGCGGCCAGCTCGATGTGGCCCATCCGCTCGCGGCGGACCTTCGAGCGGGTGACCTCGACGCCGCAGCGCTCGCAGATGATGCCCTTGAAGCGCACCCGCTTGTACTTGCCGCAGTAGCACTCCCAGTCCCGGGTGGGACCGAAGATCTTCTCGCAGAAGAGACCGTCGCGCTCGGGCCTGAGCGTGCGGTAGTTGATGGTCTCCGGCTTCTTGACCTCGCCGTGGCTCCACTGGCGGATGTCGTCAGCGGAGGCGAGGCCGATGCGGAGCTCATCGAAGAAGTTAACGTCTAGCAAGACAATTCCTTCGTCTGTGGTGCTTACCGGTTGTTGCTGGGTGGTGACGCCTGGTCGGTCGGAGGTCCTGGCCGGCGTAGGCGCCGGCCGAGACCTCTTCAGTCAGACTTCCTCGACGAGCTAGATGCCTTCGTTGGGCCGGCGGGCCAGGTCGATGCCCAGCTCCTCCGCGGCGCGGAACACGTCCTCGTCGGTGTCGCGCATGTCCATCACGACGCCGTCGCTGGACAGCACCTCGACGTTGAGGCACAGCGACTGCATCTCCTTGACGAGCACCTTGAACGACTCGGGGATGCCCGGCTCCGGGATGTTCTCGCCCTTGACGATGGCCT
This sequence comes from uncultured Actinomycetota bacterium, assembly GCA_963833975.1. GTDB lineage: Bacteria > Actinomycetota > Actinomycetes > Propionibacteriales > Nocardioidaceae > JAWWPG01. The sequence goes on along the minus strand of CAWIAB010000007.1, from coordinate 386,970 downwards.
CGTAGACCTTCACCCGGCCGAGCACGTCGTCGGACTTGATCGTGAGCAGCTCCTGCAGGGCGTACGCCGCGCCGTAGGCCTCGAGGGCCCACACCTCCATCTCGCCGAACCGCTGTCCACCGAACTGCGCCTTACCGCCCAGCGGCTGCTGGGTGATCATCGAGTACGGCCCGGTCGACCTGGCGTGGATCTTGTCGTCGACCAGGTGGTTGAGCTTGATGATGTAGGTGTAGCCGACCGCCACCGGGGCCGGGAAGGGCTCACCGGTACGACCGTCGAACAGGTTGGCCTTGCCGTTGCCCTTGACCAGCCGCTCGCCGTCGCGGTTGGGCGTCGTCGATGCCAGCAGGCCGGAGATCTCGTCCTCCCGGGCACCGTCGAAGACCGGGGTCGCGACCCGGGTGTTGCCCGGAGCCGACGAGGCGCCGATCGCGGGCGAGGCGCTTCTTCCACTCGCTCGCTGTCGCCCTCGACCTGCCAGCCCTCGTGGGCGATCCACCCGAGGTGGGTCTCCAGGACCTGGCCGATGTTCATCCGGCCCGGCACGCCGAGCGGGTTCAGGATGATGTCGACCGGGGTGCCGTCCTCGAGGAACGGCATGTCCTCGGCCGGCAGGATCTTCGAGATGACGCCCTTGTTGCCGTGGCGTCCGGCGAGCTTGTCGCCGTCGGAGATCTTGCGCTTCTGGGCGACGTAGACCCGGATCAGCTGGTTGACGCCGGGCGGCAGCTCGTCGTCCTCCTCGCGGTCGAAGACGCGGACACCGATGACGATGCCGCTCTCGCCGTGCTTGACCTTGAGCGACGTGTCGCGCACCTCGCGCGCCTTCTCGCCGAAGATCGCCCGCAGCAGCCGCTCCTCCGGAGTCAGCTCGGTCTCGCCCTTGGGCGTGACCTTGCCGACCAGGATGTCGCCGGGGACGACCTCGGCACCGATCCGGATGATGCCGCGCTCGTCGAGGTCGGCGAGCATCTCGTCGGAGACGTTGGGGATGTCGCGGGTGATCTCCTCGGGGCCGAGCTTGGTGTCGCGGGCGTCGACCTCGTGCTCCTCGATGTGGATCGAGGTGAGGATGTCCTCCTGCACCAGCCGCTGGCTGAGGATGATCGCGTCCTCGTAGTTGTGGCCCTCCCACGGCATGTAGGCGACCAGCAGGTTGCGTCCGAGCGCCATCTCGGCATTGTCGGTGCTCGGCCCGTCGGCGATCGGCGAGCCTTCCTCGACCCGGTCGCCCTGGTGGACGGACGGGCGCTGGTTGACGCAGGTGCCCTGGTTGGAGCGCTTGAACTTGGCGAGCCGGTAGGTCTCGTAGTGACCGTCGTCCTCCATGACCTCGACGAAGTCGGCGCTGACCTCGCGTCACCACACCGGCCGCCTTGGCGACGACGACGTCACCGGCGTCGACAGCGGCGCGGTACTCCATGCCGGTGCCGACGAGCGGCGCCTCGGCGCGGATCAGCGGCACGGCCTGACGCTGCATGTTCGAGCCCATCAGCGCCCGGTTGGCGTCGTCGTGCTCGAGGAACGGGATCAGCGCCGTACCGACCGACACCATCTGCCGCGGCGAGACGTCCATGTAGTCGACGTCGATGCCCGGGATGTTGTCGACCTCACCACGGCGCTCGCGGACGAGCACCCGGTCCTCGACGAAGTGGTTGTCGTCGCTCAGCGGCGCGTTGGCCTGGGCGATGACGACGCGGTCCTCCTCGTCGGCCGTCAGGTAGTCGATCTGGGTGGTGACGATGCCGTCGACGACCTTGCGGTACGGCGTCTCGACGAAGCCGTACGAGTTGACCCGGCCGTACGTCGACAGGGAGCCGATCAGGCCGATGTTGGGCCCTTCGGGCGTCTCGATCGGGCACATCCGGCCGTAGTGGGACGGGTGCACGTCGCGGACCTCGAAGCCGGCCCGCTCACGCGAGAGACCGCCGGGGCCGAGCGCCGACAGCCGGCGCTTGTGGGTCAGCCCGGCCAGCGGGTTGATCTGGTCCATGAACTGGCTGAGCTGCGACGTACCGAAGAACTCCTTCAGCGCAGCGACCACCGGGCGGATGTTGATCAGGGTCTGCGGCGTGATGGCCTCGACGTCCTGGGTCGTCATCCGCTCGCGGACGACCCGCTCCATGCGGGCCAGACCGGTGCGGAGCTGGTTCTGGATCAGCTCGCCCACCGTGCGCAGGCGCCGGTTGCCGAAGTGGTCGATGTCGTCGGCCTCGACGACGATCGTCGCGCCCTGCTCGGCGGAGGACCTGGTGTCCGGCAGCTCCGTCTGGCCGTCGTGCAGCGCCACGATGTAGTGGATCGCCGCGACGATGTCGTCGGTCGTCAGGGTCTGCTTGTCGAACGCCTCCTCGCGGCCGAGCTTCTTGTTGATCTTGTAGCGACCGACCTTGGCCAGGTCGTAGCGCTTGGGGTTGAAGTAGTAGTTGTCGAGCAGCGTCTGCGCGGCCTCCTTGGTGGGGGGCTCGCCCGGACGCAGCTTGCGGTAGATGTCGAGCAGCGCGTCGTCCTGGCCGGACCGTGTGGTCCTTCTCCAGGGTGAGGCGGATCGACTCGTACTGGCCGAACTCCTCGAGGATCTGGGCCTCGGTCCAGCCGAGGGCCTTGAGCAGCACGGTGACGTTCTGCTTGCGCTTGCGGTCGAGGCGGACGCCGACCATGTCGCGCTTGTCGATCTCGAACTCGAGCCACGCGCCACGCGACGGGATCATCTTCGCGGTGAAGACGTCCTTGTCGGAGGTCTTGTCGATGCTGCGCTCGAAGTAGACGCCCGGCGAGCGGACGAGCTGCGACACGACGACGCGCTCGGTGCCGTTGACGATGAACGTGCCGTTCTCGGTCATCAGCGGGAAGTCGCCCATGAACACGGTCTGGCTCTTGATCTCGCCGGTCTCGTTGTTCATGAACTCGGCCGTGACGAACAGCGGCGCGGAGTAGGTGAAGTCGCGCTCCTTGCACTCGTCGACGGTGTTCTTCGGCGGCTCGAACCGGTGGTCGCGGAACGAGAGGCTCATCGTCCCGGAGAAGTCCTCGATCGGGGAGATCTCCTCGAAGATCTCCTCGAGCCCGGACTTCGTCGAGACGTCGGTACGGCCCTGCGACTTGGCCTCGGCCACCTGGGCCTGCCACCTGTCGCTGCCGATCAGCCAGTCGAAGCTGTCGGACTGAAGGGCAAGCAGATCCGGAACCTCAAGGGGTTCGGCGATCTTGGCGAATGACACTCGGCCGGTGTCGACGGATCTGCTGGTTGAATGGTTTGCTGAACGGTTTTTGCTGGCGTTGCGCGCGGCGGGCAAAGAGGGTCCTTCCGGAAGCTCGCGGACTCATCCCTAGATTCACAGATTCATCTATTGGGCGCATGCCAAGCACACCGGGACAAATGTCACGGCAGAGCGGAGGCAGCGCAAACATGTAGCCTACCCCATGGGGCGGCTACTGTCGAATCGCCTGGCCGGTGACTTCGGTTACACCTCGTTGTCTCGTGCTTGCTGGGTGGTTCCGCGAACTAGAACCGTCTGTGAGCATGCCTTGAGAGACCGACCGAGTCAAGCCTCACGCGCAGTTTTTGCGTCGAAGTCCACCGAGCGAACCGAAAGATCGAGACCGCGAGCGGGCGGTCGGCCGGAGCCGACCGCCCGCTTCTCGGCGTCGTACGCATGAGCCGGCAGCCCGACCAGATTTCGGCCGGCGGCTCACCGGGTCACTTGACGGTGACGGTGGCGCCTGCGGTCTCGAGGGCTTCCTTGGCCTTCGCGGCCGCGTCCTTGGCGACCTTCTCCAGGACGGCCTTCGGGGCGGCCTCGACGAGGTCCTTGGCCTCCTTCAGGCCGAGGCTCGTCAGGGACCGCACCTCCTTGATGACCTGGATCTTCTTCTCGCCGGCCGACTCGAGGATCACGTCGAACTCGTCCTGCTCGAAGGCTTCCTCCGGCGGCTCCGCCACCAGAGGTGGGAGCGGCGGCAACGGCCACCGGGGCCGCGGCGGTGACGCCGAACGTGTCTTCGAACTCCTTCACGAACTCGCTGAGCTCGAGGAGGGTCATCTCCTTGAAAGCGTCGAGGAGCTCGCCAGTGCTGAGCTTCGCCATGGTGGCTGTTCCTTTCGTGGGGCTAGTCTTCGGTGTTGCTGGTCGTCCGGAGGTCGGGCGACCTGGGGTTGGTTGGTCGGTCCGGCGGCCTCAGGCCTCCGGGGTCTCCTCGGGTGCCGCGTCGGCGGCTGCCTCGTCGGCGGATGCTGCCTCTTCGACGGTGCTGCCTCCGCGGCAGGTGCTTCGTCGGCGGATGCCTCAGCAGCTGGTGCCTCGGCAGCAGGTGCCTCAGCAGCAGGTGCCTCGTCGGCGGACGCTTCGGGAGCGACAGCGTCGTCGTCGGATGGGTCCGTCCCCGCGGTCTCCTCGGCGGCTGCCTCCGCGACCGGGCCCTCTTCCTGCTCCCGGTTCGCCTGCAGGGCGCCGGCGAGCCGGGCGACCTGCGCAAGCGGCGCATTGAACAGCGAGACGGCGTTCTGCAGCGATGCGACAAGTGCCCCCGCGAGCTTGGCGAGGAGGACCTCGCGCGACTCGAGGTCGGCGATCTTGGCGATCTCGCCGATCGTGAGCAGCTTCCCGTCGAGGATGCCGCCCTTGATGACGAGGGGTGAGTTGGTCCGGGCGAAGTCACGCAGGCTCTTCGCCGTAGCCACCGGGTCGCCCTTGATGAAGGCGATCGCGGAGGGCCCCGTCAGCAGGTCGTCGAAGCCTTCGACGCCCGCCTCCTTGGCGGCGATCTTCGTCAGCGTGTTCTTCACCACGGCGTAGGTGGCGTTCTCGCCGAGTGCACGCCGCAGGTCCTGCAGCTGCTTCACGGTGAGACCGCGGTACTCGGTGAGCACAGCGCCTTGCGAGGTGCGGAACGCGTCCGTCAGCTCGGCGACTGCGGCTGCCTTGTCCGGGCGCGCCATGGGTCTCCTTCCAGATGACACATCAGGTCCGATGACCACCCCGACATACAAAAGAGCCCCATGCAGGCGCACGGGGCTCGACCTCTAGGGTCTCACTACGGTCACCTGCGCGGGCCGCCCGGATGTTCGGGGCCTTCGGCTGCTCCTGTCATGGATCAGCCACCAGCGGTCTTCGGTGATCCCAGGGTACGGCGTCAGCCGACGCCGACCAAATCGCGTATGCCGAGCCCAGCCCCGGATTCCGTCCGCACCCGGCCGACCGGAAAAACCTCTCAGGACCACTGACCAACCCGGAGCCGATGGGTCAGAAGCTGGCGGTGCCTACCTGGGAGGCGGGGGGTGCCACCACGTGGACCGGCTCGCTCCACTTGGAGAAGTGCAGCTCGATGCTGGCTTCGGACATGGCCAAGGTCAGCTTGACCGGCCGGGAGCCGCTGTCCAGCCATACGTCGTAGGTCGACCGTCTTGGGCATTGCCGTGCCACCCAGCAGGCTCGGGTCCACGCCGAGCTTCGAGCCCAGCTTGGACGTGTCGACCGAGACCTTGTAGTGGGTCGTGGCGACTCCGTCGACGGTCTCCGGCCCGACCGAGTGCACGGTCGAGAGGCCCTTGAGCAGCTCCTCAGCTGGCCCGGACCCATGGCATCGGTGATCTGGCCGAACATCGAGCCGACCGGGTTGCTGGGGTCGGTCAGGTCGATCTTGATCCACGGCTTCCCGCTCGGCTGCCCGAGAGGCAGCTCGGAGCGCGCTTGACGTAGACCACACCGCCCACGATCCGCGCTTCCACAGACCCCATCCCGGGCAGTACCACGGTGGCGTCACCGGACGTGCCCTTCAGGCTGTGATCGCCGAAGGACGAGTCTGCCGTCAGAGTGATCGTCTGGCCCTGGGCCCGGACGCTGCCGGTCACGTGCACCGACGTCGCCTGGCTGGTCGCGTGGCTCAGCGCCGTCGCGAAACCCGACTTCGTCAGGCTCGCGGTCTGACCACCCGAGATGTCCGCCGCGCTGCCGCAACCGGCAACGGTCAGGGTGGCTACGACGGCGACGGCTCCGACTACGGTCTTCTTCAGGCTCATCGCCCCATACTACGTTGCCCTGTAGGCCGTCAGAAGGAGTGCGCGACTCTGCGCCGGGCGGACCGCCTGGCCCGTCCTGATCAGTAGGGGATGGTGACCAGCTGACGTCCGAGCGGGCCGAACACCCACGCGGTGCGCGTGCTCGGGGTCGGACCCGGCGGTCAGGCTGGAACGCTCAGACGCCGGTCGTCAGCACGGCGACGTCATCACGCCGGCAGGGGCCGTCCGACGAGACCCGTGCCTCGCGACGCTCGACGTCGAGCGTGACGGTTGCGAGGGTGGCGCTCCGGTAGCCGATGACGGGTCGGCCGGCGCCGGATGGCGACAGACGGACGACTCCATCCTCGTCGTGGGCGCAGAGCAGCGTGATCAGCTCCTCGACGTCCAGAGGTTCCGACACTGCCTTCACCCGCGAGCGCAACAGGTCCTCGCGCTCGAACGTCGTGGTGACGAACTCCGTGACTGCCTCGCCCTCAGCCAACCGAGGATCCAGGAAATGGTTGGTGTGCACGAGCCAGCCATCGGACGGCTCGACCACCCCGATGCCGGCGGGGCACATCTCGATGCTGGCAGCCTGGTCCGAGGTGACGACCGTGATCACCGTCGACGCGGCGACCGGCGCCGTGCGGACCAGGTCGATGGCCTCGTCCACCGTGGCGGTGCTGCCGAGGATCGCGGCGGCCACCAGGTGAACCGGCACGCCCGCTCGGAGCGACGCCGCCTCGTCGTCGTACCGGGGCTGCGAGTCGCTCGTCGTGTCGCAGCAAGTTGAAGTGGACCCCGAGCCCGGCGCTGTTGACGCCGATCTTCGCCAGCATGCCGAACTCGCTGAGCCCGACGTACGACCGCTCGCCGGCCCGAACCGTCTGCAGTGCCAGCCGTGCGCCAGCTCCTCATGCCAGTCCCACGTCTGGCGCCGAGAGGGCCGTGCCGTCGGGGCCGGTGAGCTCCACGACCGTGGAGCACTCCGTGACCTTGGTGCCCCCAGCCACGGCGAAGACCTCGGTCCGCGCGTTGAGCGCCATGACCGTGGTCAACGAGAGGCCCGAGCCTGCGGATACCCCTTCGAGCTCACGGAGCAGCTCGGGTGACCAGGGCGACAGCGCGTCGAGACATGCGTGCGCGACAGCGGATATGTCGACCGGGTCGCGACCGGCCTCACGAGCGGTCACGCCGAAGAGGGACTGGTAGATGGGCCAGGTCTCCTGCAGCATCGCCGCCACCTGGGCACCACGCTGGCGGCCACGCTCGAACGGGTCGGCCGAGTCGATCTCCACGTGCATCCGCGATGACATCTCATGCTCCTTGCGACGAGTCGACGGCAGGTGGGAACAGGTACCACCCTTCGATCTCCATGAGCAGCCCCGGGTCGGCTGGGCCCGCACGACTAGCAGCGTATGTCGTCGACCGGCCCGCTCGCTCCGCGACTGCGGTCCTGCTCAGTAGAAGAACTGCTGGATCTGGTTGATCCCCGGTCCGTCCACCCAACCCATCCGCAGACTGGGGTTGACGGCCACCCGGACCGGGATCACCGCCGAAGCGTTGGAGAAGTGGAAGCCAGGGATCGACTCGACCAGCTTGCCCTTCTCGTCGTAGACGACGATCGCGCTGTCGCCCGTTGGCGCGAAGGTCGGATCGGCGACGAGGAACAGCCCATGGACAGGGTCGTTCGCTATGCGCCGCGCCACTGTTCAGCTGGTCGGTGTCACCTGTGCCGGGAAGCTGCGCGAATACGCCCGTCCGGTGCTTGAGGTCGTAGAACTCCACCTGCGCGTTCAGCTCGGTTGTCGTCGCGGCGATCCGGGTACGGCTGTCGACGGCGAGGCCGTTGACGTACCCCGCGTGGAAGAAGCCGTTGTTGAGGCCGTTGAACGTCGTGATGTGGCCGGTCTCGAGGTTGACGAGAGCGTTGCGCGGGGGCAGCCCGAACACCGCTCCGCCGTCGGGCGAGAACGCGACCATCGCCAGGTTCCGGCTGGTGTCCTGGGCCAGCCTGGGCCCGTTGGCGAGACCGAACAGGTTCGGATCCAGGTGGATGACGTGACTCTCCCCCGCGCCGAGGTCGGACACGACCAGGTCCGGGAGGTCCTGCTGCTTCAGCTCGATGGTCAGGACCACCGATGTGGAGGTCTCCTGGTTCTCGGCGTTGCCGACGATGTCGACATCGCGGATCGGCGGAGTCCAGGACCCGGTGAACTCATCGGCGGTCACCGGGTTCATGACGTCGTACCTGCGCTTGGCATAGATGCTGCCCTTGGGGACGACGTAGTGCGTCACCAGGCCGAGGTCATCGGCGAAGATCCCGTCCACGCTGTAGCTGTCGCGTTCGTTGGTGGTGCGTGCGAACGACCTGACGATCTTGCCGGTGGCCTGGTCGAAGGTCTCGACAGAGACCCGGTAGACCCCTGGGTCAGCCGTGTCCTGTGAGGAGGCGAGCACTCCATCGGTGCCGTGCTGGTTGATGTCCCATCCGAAGATCTGCCCGCCGTCCTTCGTGGAGACGACCTTGCCCAGGCCGACCTTGTACGGGGGCGGGAACCTGGCCGCATCGGCGCCGGAAGGACCGGCTGCGAGCAGGCTGGCGGCGGAGGCAACCAGGCCGCCCGCGGCGAAGAGGGCGAGAGTCTTGGTCCGTACGGCCATGCTGCGCCTCCACGTGCGCGGACGAATGTGCCACGTCGTACACGGATCGGTGTGGTGATCGGTTCAGGCGGCAGCGGTCAAGGGCCGGCTGGGCGGTTGCAACGCGTCCGGCGACGAGGTTCGCGGGGTGAGAGCAGTGCAACCACTCTGGTACGTGGCACTAGCCTCATGGCGTGTTCTCCAAGGTGCTGGTCGCCAACCGGGGTGAGATCGCCGTCCGCGCATTCCGGGCCGCCTACGAGCTCGGCGCGCGGACCGTGGCGATCTTTCCGTACGAGGACCGCGGGTCCGAGCATCGGTTGAAGGCGGACGAGGCGTACGAGATCGGCGAGCGCGGGCATCCGGTCCGGGCCTACCTGGATCCCGAGGCGATCGTCGCAGCTGCGGTCCGGTCCGGCGCCGAGGCGATCTACCCGGGCTACGGCTTCCTCTCCGAGAACCCCGCGCTGGCCAAGGCCTGCGACGACGCCGGAATCACCTTCATCGGGCCTTCGACGGAGGTGCTGCGGCTGACCGGCAACAAGGCGAGTGCGGTGGCCGCGGCGAAGGCAGCCGGTGTGCCCGTCCTCAGGAACGTCGCGCCGTCTCGAGACGTCGACCAGATCTGCGACTCGACGGCCACCCTGACCTACCCGGTCTTCGTGAAGGCCGTGGCGGGCGGCGGTGGACGCGGCATGCGACGGGTCGACGACCCGGCCGACCTGCGGGCGTCCGTCGAGGCCGCCATGCGCGAGGCCGACAGTGCGTTCGGCGACTCCACCGTCTTCGTCGAGGAGGCAGTCACCGACCCACGGCACATCGAGGTGCAGATCCTCGCCGACGCCGAAGGCAACGTCATCCATCTGTACGAGCGCGACTGCTCACTCCAGCGGCGTCATCAGAAGGTCGTCGAGATCGCTCCGGCGCCTAACCTCGACCCCGCGCTGCGCGACCGGATCTGCGCCGATGCGGTCGCCTTCGCCACCGAGATCGGCTACACCAACGCCGGGACCGTCGAGTTCCTGGTCAGCCCGGACGGTCGCCACGTCTTCATCGAGATGAACCCGCGCATCCAGGTCGAGCACACCGTCACCGAGGAGGTGACTGACGTCGACCTCGTGCAGTCCCAGCTCCGGATCGCCGCCGGAGAGACGCTCGCCGACCTCGGTCTCCGCCAGGACAACGTCAAGACCCGCGGCGTCGCGCTGCAATGCCGGATCACGACCGAGGATCCCGCCAACGGCTTCCGCCCTGACACGGGCCGCATCACCGCCTACCGCTCTCCCGGCGGCGCCGGCATCCGCCTCGACGGTGGTACGACATATGCAGGCGCTGAGATCTCGGCGTACTTCGACTCCATGCTGACCAAGCTGACCTGTCGGGGCCGCACCTTCCAGCTGGCGGTCGACCGGGCTCGGCGGGCGGTCGCCGAGTTCCGCATCCGGGGCGTAGCCACCAACATCCCCTTCCTGCAGGCGGTTCTCGATGATCCCGACTTCCGGGCCGGGCGGGTCACCACCTCGTTCATCGAGCAGCATCCCCAGCTCCTCACCTCTCGCTCGTCCGCCGATCGAGGCACGCGGCTCCTGCAGTACCTGGCCGACGTCACCGTCAACCGGCCCTACGGCGAGACCCCGACTCACGTCGACCCGGCAGCGAAGCTGCCGTCGCTCGACCTCAGGTCTCCGGCTCCCGACGGCTCACGCCAACGCCTGCTCTCCCTCGGGCCACGAACGCTTCGCGGCAGGCCTTGCGGGCTCAAGACGCTGTCGCCGTCACGGATACGACCATGCGCGACGCTCACCAGTCTCTCCTGGCCACCCGGGTCCGGACCCGAGACCTGACCGCCGTCGCGGGACACCTCGCCCGGATGACGCCTGAGCTGCTGTCCCTCGAGGCATGGGGCGGTGCGACGTACGACGTCGCGCTCCGCTTCCTGGCCGAGGACCCGTGGGAGCGGCTCGCCGCCCTGCGTGAGGCCGTACCCAACATCTGCCTCCAGATGCTGCTCCGCGGCCGCAACACGGTCGGGTACACGCCGTACCCCACCGAGGTCACCGACGCCTTCGTGGCGGAGGCCGCGGCCACCGGCATCGACATCTTCCGGATCTTCGACGCCCTCAACGACGTGGACCAGATGCGCCCTGCGATCGACGCCGTTCGGGAGACCGGCACGACGGTTGCCGAGGTCTGCCTCTGCTACACCGGCGATCTCTCGGATCCGGCGGAGACGCTCTACACCCTCGACTACTACCTGGGACTCGCCGAGCGGATCGTCGACGCGGGGGCCCACGTGCTGGCGATCAAGGACATGGCCGGGCTGCTCCGGGTCCCGGCGGCGCGCACCTTGGTCACGGCCCTGCGCGAGCGCTTCGACCTCCCGGTGCACCTGCACACGCACGACACTCCCGGCGGCCAGCTCGCCACGCTGGTCGCGGCGATCGAGGTGGGCGTCGACGCGGTCGACGCCGCCTGCGCCGCTCTCGCCGGTACGACGAGCCAGCCGGCGTTGTCGGCCCTGGTGGCGGCGACCGACCGGACTCCGCGGGCCAGCGGCCTGTCGCTGACGGCGTTGTGCGACCTCGAGCCGTACTGGGAGTCGACCCGGCGCCTCTACGCTCCCTTCGAGTCCGGGCTGCCGGCGCCCACCGGTCGCGTCTACACCCACGAGATCCCCGGTGGCCAGCTCTCCAACCTGCGTCAGCAGGCGATCGCCCTCGGCCTCGGCGAGAAGTTCGAGCAGATCGAGGACATGTACGCCGCGGCCAACGCCATCCTCGGCAACATCGTCAAGGTGACCCCGTCCAGCAAGGTGGTCGGTGACCTGGCGCTGCACCTGGTCGCCGTCGGCGCCGATCCGCGGGAGTTCGCCGAGTCGCCCGGGTCGTTCGACGTACCGGACTCCGTGATCGGCTTCCTCTCGGGTGAGCTCGGCACGCCACCAGGTGGCTGGCCCGAGCCCTTCCGCACCAAGGCGCTGGCCGGCCGGGCCGAACGCAGCCAGGAGACCCAGCTGTCCGTGGAAGAGCTGGACGGTCTCGAGGCGGATCGCCGCGCGACGCTGAACCGGCTGCTGTTCCCCGGGCCGGCCCGCGATCTCGCCGACTCCCGCGAGCGCTACAGCGACCTCAGCGTGCTGCCGACGCAGGCGTTCCTCTACGGCCTCGGCTACGACGAGGAGCACGACGTCTACCTCGGCAGGGGCGTGCGGCTGATCCTCGGCCTCGAGTCGATCAGCCAGCCCGACGACCGTGGTTTCCGCACGGTGATGTGCACGATCAACGGCCAGCTGCGGCCGCTGTCGGTGCGCGACCGGTCAGTGTCCTCGGACGCGCCCGCCCAGGAGCGCGCCGATCCCGGCCGGCCGGGTCACATCGGCGCACCCTTCGACGGAGTGGTGTCGCCGCTGAAGGCGGTCGGGGACACCGTCGAGGTCGGTGAGGTCGTGGCCACCATCGAGGCGATGAAGATGGAGGCGTCGATCACGTCCCCGATCGCCGGAACGGTCGAGCGCGTCACGCTCGACGGTCCCCGCAGCGTCGAGGGCGGCGACCTCGTGGTGGTCGTCAGTCCTGAATAAGGTGGCCCAAGGAGAGGTGAATGATGACCCGACAGGCAGTAACGAGCAGTTTGGCGCCGGCAGCACTGGGGCCCTACAGCCAGGCGATCGTCGCGGGCGGCTTCGTGTTCTGCTCCGGTATGGCTGGCATCGACCCTGCGACGGGGACGGCCCCAGCCGGGATCGAGGCTCAGACCGACCAGGCACTACGAAATCTCGCCGCCGTGCTGGACGCCGCCGGAGCCTCGATGGCCGACCTGGTGAAGACCACGATCTTCTACGCCGATGTGGAGGACTTCGCGCGGCTCAACGAGGTCTACGCCAGTCACATGCCCGACCCACCACCCGCGCGGTCGGCCCCCGCGAACGTCCGACTCCCCCGCGGTCTCCTCGTCTCGATCGACGCGATCGCCGTACTCCCCACCCCAAACCCCGGTTGAGATGCCACGCCGGCCCGGTTGAGATGTCACGCCGGCCCGGTTGAGATGTCACTCCGGCCCGGTTGAGATGTCACGCCGGCCCGGTTGAGATGTCACTCCGGCCCGGCCTTCCCATCCGACCGTGGCCCTTGTCACGTCGGAGGGTCGAGGAGCCGACCCTCGCGCAGGATCTCCTTGCTTCGAACGGCAAACGTGAACGAGGTAGTGGGCAGCCACCGGGGGTTCTGCAGCATCTGACGGAGCGGGTCGCGCGGGTCGATCGTGGTGAGGATGCTGGTGCCGTGCTCCCGCCAGTCCCATCGAACGGTCTGCCAGAGGTGGCGCGCGGCGTCCAGCCGGTCCGGAGCGAACCACATCAGCTTGGCGTGCAGGTTGCGCATCATGTCGTCGCTCGGCACCACTCCGACGGCCCGCGCGGCGAGCCGGATCACGGGCGGCATCCGAGTGATCTCAGTCGTGAGCAGACGGCTCTCCTCATAGAGCCCGACGCCGGCAAGCAGCCGCCCCGAGCGGTCCGCGGCGACGATGTAGTGGTTCACCTGCTGGCCCAGCAGCGACCTGTTGATCCAGTCGGCCAGGCTCTGCCCATCCACGGGACGGGACAAGTCGTGATCCCGGTAGAAAGCGTTGATCCCATCCGCCAGCTGGTCGAGGTCGCGGTGCTCCGCGCCCCGGACGACCAGGCCGGAGGAGACCGTCGCGCTACGTGGACGCGGCGCCCGCGACCTCATCGGCACCGGAGTGACGATCACCCGGCGGGTCTGCTGGTTCGCCCACCGGGCGGCATTGACCTGTGACCCGGTGTTGCCCTGCTGGATCGCGGCGAGGACGAGCGTCTCCGGGTCCCGCTCGTTGATTCGGTCGATCCGCCAGCTCGTCATCTCGCTGGCGATGCCCTGCCGGCGAAAGTCCGGATGGACGACCAGGGAGTTGAGCAACGCGTACGGCACGATGGTGCCCGCCAACCGGCATCGACCGAAGCGCACCCACGCCGAGCCGACCAGCCCGGCCCGGTCCGGTACTTCGGCCACCACACCCATCGCATCCGGATGGACCGCCCGAACGACCTCGATGAGCGGCACGTGGTAGCGCGCGGCCACCGCGACCCGGCCGGTATCAGGGCTCGCGGCAACGAGCTCGGCGAGTGCGTCGCTGTCGCCCGGGGTGGTCTCCCTCAGGTGGAAGGGAGTCAGCCGTCGTTCAGACACGCCTCACCACACCGAGCACCGCCAGGGTCTGCTACTCACGCCCTGAGTATGACTGACTCTGCGTGATATCAGAGTCCGAAGAGCCCCTTGACGTCGTCGGCGGTGAGCGGCGCTGACAGCAGCGCAGTCGTCGTCCATCACCTTGTCGAACAGGTCCTGCTTGCGGGCCTTGAGCTCCATCACCTTCTCCTCGATGGTGTCGACCGCGACCAGCCGGTAGACCATCACCGTCTTGTCCTGGCCGATCCGGTGCGTGCGGTCGACGGCCTGCGCCTCGACAGCCGGGTTCCACCATGGGTCCAGCACGAAGACATAGTCGGCCTCGGTCAGGTTGAGCCCGAAGCCACCGGCCTTCAGGCTGATCAGGAAGACCGGCGCAACGCCGGCCTTGAAGGCCTCGATCTGGGCGGCCCGGTTGCGCGTCCGCCCGTCGAGGTAGCAGTAGCCGATCCCCTCGACGTCGAGTCGCTCGCGAACCAGGCTGCAGGAAGCTGGTGAACTGGCTGAACACCAAGGCCCGGTGACCCTCCTGCACCACCTCGGTGACCTGCTCGATGAACGCGTCGACCTTGCTCGAGCGCACCTCGGAGTACTTCTCGTCGACCAGGATCGGGGCCAGGCTGAGCTGGCGAAGCAGCGTGAGCGAGCGGAAGATCGCGAACCGGTTCTTGTCCATGTCGCCGATCAGGCCGAGCACCTTCTGCCGCTCCCGCTGCAGGTGGGTCTGGTAGATCTTGTGGTGTCGCGGGTGCAGGGTCACCTCGAGGACCTGCTCCTGCTTGGGCGGCAGCTCGGTCGCCACCTGCTCCTTGGTACGTCGCAGCATCAACGGCCTGATCCGACGTCGCAGCGTTGCGAGCAGCTCGGGGTCCGTCCCCTTCTCGATCGGCTTGCGGTAGAACTCCGTGAACTGCTGCGGGTTCGGGAACAACCCCGGCGCCACGATCGAGAGCAACGACCAGAGGTCCATCAGGTTGTTCTCCAGCGGCGTACCGGTGATCGCCAGCTTGAACGGTGCGCTGAGCCGCCGCGCGCACTGGTACGTCTTCGCCTGGTAGTTCTTGACGTACTGCGCCTCGTCGAGGATCAGGCCGCTCCACGGCAGCGCCTCGTAGGCCTCGAAGTCGATCCGCAGCAAGGCGTACGACGTGACCACGACCTGGGCCCCGCCGATGCGGTCGGCCAGGCTGGTCGCCCCTCGACGCTCCGTCTCGGCGATGCACACCACGTCCAGCCCGGGCGTGAAGCGTTCGGCCTCGAGACCCCAGTTGTGTACGACGCTGGTCGGCGCCACGACCAGGAACGGGTGCCGCCGAGGGCTCGAGCTCCACCGCTCGACCGATCAGCGCGAGAGCCTGCAGGGTCTTGCCGAGACCCATGTCGTCGGCCAGGATGCCGCCCAGCCCCTGGCTCCGCAGGAAGCTCAGCCAGCTGAACCCCTCACGCTGGTACGGCCTCAGCTCCGCCACCAGGCCAACCGGCAGCTCGGGCTGCGGGATGCTGTCCAGCTCCAGCAGGCCCTTCACGGTACGCGCCCAGCGCTCGCTCTGCTGCTCGACGACGCCGAGCTGCGCCAGGTCGGCCCAGAGCCCGGCCTGGTAGGTGCTCAACCGAAGTCCGTCAGACTCCTTGTCCTGCAGGCTCTTGGCCTCGTCGATGAGGCGCCGAAGCTGGTCGTACTCGGGTCGCTCGATGCTGAAGTAGATGCCGCTGTCGAGGATCAGGTGCGTCTCACCCAAGGCGATCGCCGCGAACAGGCTCTGAAACGGGACTTCCTCACCATCGATCGACAAGGTGATGCCCAGGTCGAACCAGTCGGACTCCCCCGGGGCCTCCGTGGCGGAGACCTGGACCAACGGCCGCGCGTCGGACAAGCGGAAGCCGGGGGGCTCACCACTCACCTCGACATCCACCTGGTCGCCGGCCACCAGTGAGGGAAGCAGCTCGGTGGTGAAGTAGACCGCATCCAGCCCCGCCAGCCACACCGTCGGCACCAGTCGGCGTCCCCCGGCAGCTCGACTCGCAGCTGAGGCAGCCGCTCGTCAGGCAGGTCGAGAGCATGCAGCAGCGCCCGTTCAACCGGCAGGTCACGAACCCCCGACTGCGGGCGTGGGTCTCCCATTGCGATCAGCGGTCGTCGCATCGCCGATCCGGTAGGTGAACCACCACTCGAGCGACACCTGCTGGGGGGAGTCCGACGGGAATGCGACCCGCAGCAGCAGCCGCGGCGGATGAATCTCGGGCAGGTCGACCCCGCCGTCCGAGCTGGTCACGGTGATCGCCTGCCGCAGCCGCGGGTAGTAGTCCCGTCGGAAGCGGTCGACATCCGCCGCGGGAATCGTCAGCTCGTCGTCAGCGCGGACGAGGGCCGTGACGGACTCGCTCAACGGCTCGGTCAACGGCGCCAGCAGCAGCCCTCGCTCGGGTGGGTCGGTGTAGGTCGACCGCTCGAGATCAACCCGTGAGCCAGGACTGCCGACCAGCTGCACCGAAGCGGCCGGCCGGACCATGCCCTCGACGGTCACCACCACCGAGAGCAGCACCGATCCGGACTCCGTCGGACGATGCAGGTCGAGAGCGAGCGATGGCCGGCCCGGATGCCAGCGTGATCGGCCCTTGGGCTGCCTTGACGGGAACGAAGGCCACCCCGGCCTCGGCGGCGCGGGTCAGCAGTGGCCACAACGACGGTCCGAAATCGTCGAGGAAGACCGCGTGGTCGCCGTAGGAGCCGTAGCCGGTGCCCCGTGACTGGATAGGCACTGTAGAGCTCCTGCAGCGCCTGCTCGGTGGGCGCGCACGCGGGGGTTCCACATGTCGTACGGCAGATCCCGCCACGAGATTCCCGTCCGGATCCAGCCGCCCGAACGACCAGGCACGACCGGGCGGAGACGCACCCGCGAGACGCGGGCCTGGGCCGGGCTCTGCGCGACGGCCCAGCGCGTCGGGCGGGACGGCGCGACCACCTCGAACTGCAGCGCGATGGGGGCGCCCTCGGCTCGCTGCTCGGCAGCGTGCGCATCGACGACCGCGGCCAGCGGCCTCTCCCACGCCGGCTTGGCGGGCCGGGCCGGCGCAGCCGGGCGGCCCTGATCGCGTGCGGCCAGCAAAGTAGCCGCGACATGCTTGCAGTCCTCCGCCACGGGACAGGTGCAGACACCACTGGCCCCCACCACTGGTGCCGGCTGCCCAGCTGGACGATCGTCCGATAGGGCTGTGGACGGGTGCCCTGGACACTCGCCGAGCACGATCTGCTCCTCCTCGTTGACGACGAGGTCGGAGACCCGCCCGCTCCGCGCATAGTCCCGGCCGCGGACGAAGGCGTCGGACCCCACGCACCCGATGATGGTCATCGGTCATCAGGTCCACGAGCCGGCCAGCCATGAACCGAGCCTAGACACTCCGGCCGACACCGATCACCACCTGTGGACGGCGCCGAGTCGAGCTGGACGAGTTGGGCGTTGGCCGATAAATCGGTCGCGCCAGCCGGCCGTACGACGCTAGCCTTCGCGCCAACGACCCGACTGACGGAAATGGAGCATGGAGATGCGGCAACTGCTCGGACAGATCCCCCTCACCCATCCGAGCATCCAGAAGGCAGCCCATCTCCGTGCCCACACTCAACCTCGGGATCGTCGCCCATGTCGACGCCGGTAAGACCACACTGACCGAACGCCTGCTCTACGACACAGGCGTCATCCGCCACATCGGCCGCGTCGACCACGGCGACACCACCACCGACACCGATGCCCTCGAACGCGAGCGCGGCATCACGATCCGCTCCGCAGTCGTCACGTTCACCCTCGGCGACGTCAAGGTCAACCTGATCGACACCCCAGGCCACTCCGACTTCGTCGCCGAGGTCGAGCGTGCCCTCAGCGTGCTCGACGGCGCGGTCCTCGTCGTGTCGGCCGTCGAGGGTGTCCAAGCGCAGACCAGGGTGCTCATCCGCATCCTCGAGCGGCTCCGGATCCCGTTCCTCATCTTCGTCAACAAGGTGGACCGTGTGGGAGCGGCGGAAGAGGAGACCCTGACGTCGATCAGGGACGCGCTGGCGGGCGAGGCCGTCGCACTGAACACGGCCCGACAGCTGGGCACCCGCACTGTCACGGTCGAACCGCGACACGGCTCCGCCCTCGCGGAGGAGCTCGTGGTGAGACTCGCGGACTACGACGACGGCATGCTTGCCCGGTACGTCGAGGAGGGCGACTCGGTCGCCGAGTCGGAGGCCGTCGCCACGCTAAGCCGACTCACGGCGCTCGGCCGGCTGCATCCGGTGTACTTCGGCTCAGCAGTGACCGGGGTCGGCGTCGGAGATCTGGTCGACGGGCTCGTCCGCCATCTGCCGCCGAAGCATCCCGACATCGCGCATCCCCTGCACGCAACGGTTTTCAAGATCGAGCGTAGTCGCGCGGGGCACCGGGTCGCCTACGCCAGGCTGCACTCCGGCACGCTGGCCGCACGCGACCAGATCGGCTACTTCCACCGCGGCCCCGCAGGAGACGTCGTCGAACGTCACGGTCGCGTCACCGGGGTCAGCTCCTTCATCGAGGGGACCCGGACCGACGGATGTGACCGCCCTCGCGGGGGACATCGCCAAGATCGTCGGGCTGATCGATGTCGAGATCGGGGACCAGCTCGGCTGCTGGGATCCGGACGAGGGCGGCCGGTACTTCGCGCCACCTGGCCTCGAGTCGGTCGTACAGGCTCGTGACCCAGCCGACCGGCCCGCGCTCTTCGATGCGCTGCGAGAGCTGGCCGAGCAGGACCCGCTGATCGACACCCGCCTGGACGGGATCGACCAAGAGCTCACGGTGAGCCTGTACGGGGAGGTGCAGAAAGAGGTTCTGGCGGCTCGGCTGGCAGCCGAGTTCGGGGTCGAGGCGGAGTTCTCCCGAACGCAGACCGTTCATGTCGAACGACCACTCGCTGTCGGTACGGCACTCACGGTCATCGGAACCCCCGGAAACGTCGACCTGGCCACGGTCGGGCTTCGTATCGAGCCTGGCCCGATCGGCTCCGGCGTCGTGTACCGGCGCGATGTGCATCTGGGCGGCTTGCTGCTGTCATTTCACACCGCGATCGAGGAGACGATCCCGGCCACGCTGGAGGAGGGTCCGTACGGCTGGCGGGTCACCGACTGCGTGGTGACGCTGACGCATTCCGGCTATTGGGCGCCGCTGTCGTCGGCCGGCGACTTCCGGCGGCTGACCGCGCTCGTGCTGTCCCGGGCCTTGTCCAGAGCGGGTACGGCGGTCTGCGAGCCTTTCAGCGAGGTTGAAATCGAGTTTCCGACTGGCGCGCTCAGCCGGGTGCTGAACAAGCTGGGGGCGGTAGGCGCCAGTCCGGCCGACACGCAGATCGGTCCGGCACGCGGCCGGGTCACGGCGATGATGCCCACCGCGTCCGTGCACGAGCTGGAGCAACGGCTACCCGGCCTAACCCAGGGCGAAGGCTTCCTCTTCGCCCGCCCGGCGGGTTTCCATCCCGTGCTGGGCACGAAGCCGCGCCGCAAGCGCACGTCGCTCATCAGCCTTGCCGTCGACGGCATGCGAGCCGGCTGACTGGGCCAGCCTGGTGAACGGCCGAGCGGGTTGCAGGACCTGGTTCAGGCCTACCGCCTCGCCAATGCTGCGTCCGAGCGGGCAATGGCGTTCAGGGACGGAGGTGCAGAAATCTTGCCAGCGGCCAGCCCGCTCTGGAATCCTTTTCGGAAGCCGTTGCGCGGGACCGGTGCGGGCCGGTGCGCTGACTCCAGCCAGACCCGGAAGAATGCGTCCAGGTTCTGGCCGCTGACCTCAGAGGCGACGGAGGCGAACTGACCCGAGGTCGCATTCCCGTGCCGGAAGCGCGTGAGGTAGGTGTGCAGGATCGTGAAGAACGCCTTCGTGCCAACTCGGTTACGGAGGGCCTGCAGGGTCATCGCGCCGCGCTCGTAGCCCGAGGGCCCCAGCACGTAGCGGGTATGGATGACTGAGTCGGTCCAGAAGTCGTCACCCTTCGGGTACTCCTGATAGTTGGCCTCGAAGAGCTGCTCAGTCGTCCCTCGGCCATGAGCACCGGACCACAGCCACTCGGCATAGGTCGCGAAGCCCTCGGAGAGCCACACGTGACGCCAGCGCGCGTAGGTCACGTCATCGCCGAACCACTGGTGCGACAGCTCGTGGACGACCGCCCACACGTTGCGTGCGTGGTTCTTCCAGTAGAGCGCCGTGTACGTCGGCCGGGTCTGGGTCTCGAAGGCCGTCCCGTACTGCGTCTCTGAGACGATGGCACCGGCGACCGCGAATGGGTAGGGCCCGAACCAGTTCTGCAGCCTGGCCAGAATGCTCGGCGCCTTCGCGACATCGCGCCGGGCACGCTGGACGTAGATCGTCCCGGTGTGCTCGTAGGCGAAGTAGGCCGGCGTCCCGTCGAGAATCGTTTGACTCACGACGTCGTACCGGCCGATGTTCAAGAACGAGAGGTACGACGACATCGGTGCCACCTCGCGCCAATGGGTCGTCGCTCCCGCCCCGTGGACGACTCGGGAAAGCAAGGCCCCGTTGGTGATCACCTGGACGGCCTTACTGGTGGTCACTCTGACGTCGTACGTCGCCTTGTCGCTCGGATACGCGTTGCCGGGATACCACCACTCCGACGCGGCGCCGGGGTCGTCCCAGACCGTTATCCCTGTGACGGTGGTGCTCCACTCCGAGGTCCGGCCTACCAGAACGTCGAACGGATGGGCCGCGTACGTCACAACGACAGTCATCGTGCTGCCTGCGGGCAGTCCCTTCGCGGGTGTGACCACGAGCTCCTTCCCTTGGGCGTACACCGGCTCCTTGATCGTCTTGAACGTGGCCGCCGCACCGTTGACCGTCACCGAGCGGACCGGCAGCGCGAAGTCCAGGTTGAACCGCGACAGGTTCTCCGTCAGCCGCGCTGTGATGACCGTCCGGCCAACGAGATATCGCGTCCCGGTCGCATAACTCAAGAAGATGCTGTAGTGGCTGACGTCGTAGCCACCATTGCCGTAACCCGGCGTCAGAGGGTCGCCCAGATCGAGGCTACCGTGGTGAAACCGAACCGCTGGCGCCGGCGCCGACGCCTCGGCGGCACCTGCCGACGCATTGATTCCGCTCACTGCCAGCGCAGCGAGCGCCACCAGTCCCACCAGCGTCCGACGTCGGCTCATGGCGACTCCTCACAACGAATGGCTCGATGCTAGGAGGCGGCTGGCACGATGGGAGGCCCATGACCCGAACTGTTACCACTCCGCCGCCTCTTGTCGATCGGCTCCCGCGTCCCGCGACGCCCGATGCGCTGTACGACGCGTTCGAGGCCTGGACGACCGAACAGGGCCTGACCCTGTATCCGGCGCAAGAAGAGGCACTGATCGAGATCGTGGACGGCGCGAACGTCATCCTCGCGACGCCTACCGGCTCGGGGAAGAGCCTGGTCGCCGTGGCTGCGCACTTCACTGCACTGGCACAGGGCAGGCGCAGCTTCTACACCGCACCGATCAAGGCCCTGGTCTCGGAGAAGTTCTTCGCGCTGTGCGACGTCTTCGGAGCCGACCAGGTGGGCATGCTGACGGGAGACGCCGCAGTCAACCCCGGCGCGCCGATCATTGCGGCCACGGCCGAGGTGCTGGCCAACCAGACCCTCCGCGAGGGGTCGGCGACAGACGTCGGCCTCGTGGTCATGGACGAGTTCCACTACTACGCGGAACCGGACCGCGGCTGGGCGTGGCAGATCCCGCTGCTCGAGCTACCGCACGCGCAGTTCCTGCTCATGTCGGCGACGCTCGGCGACATGACGCGTTTCGAGGCCGATCTCATCCGCCGTACCGGACGACGCACGTCGATCGTCGCCAACAGCGAGCGTCCGGTCCCGCTGCATTTCTCGTACGTCACAACGCCGATCCACGAGACTCTCGAGGAGCTGCTGACCACCCACCAGGCGCCGGTCTACGTCGTCCACTTCACCCAGGTCGAGGCCTTGGAGCGCGCGCAGGCCCTGACCAGCCTGAACGTCGCTACCCGCGCCGAGCGCGACGCCATCGCTGAGATGATCGGCGGGTTCCGCTTTGCTGCCGGGTTCGGCAAGACGCTGTCGCGACTGGTGCGCCACGGGATCGGCGTCCATCACGCGGGGATGCTGCCGCGCTACCGCAGACTCGTGGAGGTGCTCGCGCAGTCGGGTCTGCTCAAGGTGGTCTGCGGCACGGACACCCTGGGAGTCGGTATCAACGTGCCGATCCGGACGGTCGTGCTCACCGGACTGACCAAGTACGACGGCGTGAGGACCCGCCACCTCCGGGCTCGCGAGTTTCACCAGATCGCGGGACGCGCCGGACGAGCCGGCTTCGACACAGTCGGATCCGTTGTGGTACAGGCTCCTGAGCATGAGGTCGAAAATGCCAGGCGGGTCGCCAAGGCCGGCGACGACCCGATCAAGCTCCGAAGGGTGCAACGCAAGAAGCCGCCGGAGGGATTCATCACCTGGAACGAAAAGACCTTCGAGCGACTGGTGGCCGCCGACCCCGAGCCGTTGACGTCGAGCTTCCACGTCAGCCACTCGATGCTGCTCAACGTGATCGCCAGTCCTGGCGACCCGTTCGCCCACATGCGCAGGCTGCTCACGGACAACGACGAGCCGCCCGCGAACCAACGCCGTCACATCAAGCAGGCGGTGGCGATCGCTCGAGCGCTGCTCGCGGGCGGGGTCGTCGAACGACTGGATGCTCCCGCGCCGGACGGCCGTACGGTCCGCCTCACGGTCGACCTGCAGCCCAACTTCGCCCTCGACCAGCCACTCTCACCCTTCGCACTGGCAGCCCTCGACCTGCTCGACGTCGAGTCGCCGACGTACGCGCTCGACGTCGTCTCCGTCATCGAGGCGACGCTCGAGAACCCGCGCCAGGTCATCTCGGCGCAGCTCTACAAAGCGCGCGGCGAGGCCGTCGCAGCCATGAAGTCCGAAGGCATCGAGTACGACGACCGGATGGAGCTGCTCGACGAGGTCACCCATCCGCAACCGCTGGCGGAGCTGCTGGATGTGGCCTTCGAGTCCTATCGAAAAGGCCATCCGTGGGTTGCCGACCACGAGCTACGGCCCAAGTCGATCGTCCGCGACATGTACGAGAGGGCCATGACGTTCGTCGAGTACGTGGGCTTCTACGGGCTGGCCCGTTCGGAGGGCCTCGTACTGCGCTACCTCGCTGACACCTACCGGGCCCTGAGAAGAACCGTTCCCGACGCGGCACGGAACGATGAGCTGGACGACATCATCGAGTGGCTCGGCGAGCTGACCCGGCAGGTCGACTCGTCTCTTCTCGACGAGTGGGAGGCCTTGACCTCAGGGGCGGGGATCGTGGTCGCAGACGGTGTGAGACCTCCGTCGCTGGACTCCGAGGTCCGCCCGGTCACGGGGAACCCGCGGGCCTTCAGGGTGTTGCTGCGCAATGCGATGTTCCGCCGCGTGGAGCTCGCGGCGCGACACGACTGGTGGGCGCTCGGGGAGCTCGACGGTGAGGTGGGCTGGGATGCCGACGCCTGGCAGGCCGCGCTCGTCGCCGTACTGGGACGAGCACGACCACATCCTCGCGGACGCCGACGCCCGTGGTCCGCACCTCCTGGTCGTGGATACCGGCGATGCCCCGGACTCACGCCTCTGGCGGGTGCGGCAGATCCTGCACGACCCGAACGGCGACCACGACTGGGGCATCAGCGCCGACGTCGATCTCGATGCCTCGGACCAGGCCGGCGTTGCCGTCGTACACGTGACCGACGTCAGCATGCTCGGCGGCTAGCGGATTCGTCCGACTCGACACACCACAAAACCCCCGCGCTGGCTCGGACGAACCCCACCCCAACGGATTCGTCCGACTCGACACACCAACACACACAACCCCCCGCGCTGGCTCGGACGAACCCCACCCCAACGGATTCGTCCGACTCGACACACCACAAAACCCCCGCGCTGGCTCGGACGAATCCGCAAGCCCGCCTCGCGGACCGCCCACGCGATCGGTCTCGGACGGGTGCCGCGGGTCGCCGTACGCCAGAGCACCGGCCAGAACCGGTTTCGGTTCTGACGGCGTACTGATGCTGGTACGTCAGTCTGGCCGCTTCCAACCGGAAGGAGCACAGTCATGAGCAGATCACGCACGGCACGACGTTGGACGGCTTGCGGCTCAGCCGCCTTCGCCGCTATCGCAGCCATCGCAGCCACGCCCTCGGCGCCGGCACTCGGCGTCGAGCCACAGACCGCTGGTCCGAGCGTCGCCACGACCAAGACCGTGACGAACACCAACGACGCGGGGGACGCCCGTCATCGCTGCGCCTTTGGAAGGCCGACCGTCCTCAGACCGCACGGCACAGCTGATGACGCGAGCCCTTAGCCGGGGACGTGGCAGCAGGCTTCGACGTTGTTGCCGTCTGGGTCGCGCAAGAAGGCGCCGTAGTAGTTCTCGTGGTACTCCGGCCACACCCGCGGCTCGTGCAGGACCTCGACCCCGAACGCCGTACCAGCGGCGTGGAAGGCGTCCACAGCCGCTCGGTCCGCGGCCTGGAAGGCGATGTGCGACTCACGGAAGCCCTCGCCGGAGTCGTGGACGCCGATCCAGAAGTCCGGCGAGTCCTTGCCGTAGCCGATGGCGACGCCGAAGTCCATCACGCGGGCGAAGCCGAGGGTGCCCAGGACGCTGTCGTAGAACCTCGAGCTGGCGTCGATGTCGGAGCACTGGATTCCGAGGTGATCGAGCATCGTCACATCCTGCCGTACGGCGACGACACTGGCGAGCGGCTGCAACAACCGTCGACCACGACGGCACCCATGTCGTGCATGGCGCGGCAGCTCCGACGTACCAGCGAGCGATGCCGACCGGCACCCACGACAGAGGAGACAGACCAGGAAGTTCATGATGAGCACGTACGGCGACGACGCCGTCTACGACCGGGAGAGCTTCACCGACGAACAGCGTGACTGGTTGCGCGGCATCGTGACGTTCATGGACGAGCTCAACGCCGAGCTCGAGGCGGCCGATGAGCTGGTGACCGCCGAAGGGCTGGCGGCGCCCTCTCAGGCCCGGACCGTCCGGCCGCAGGACGACGACGTCATCACGACCGACGGACCTTCCGCCGAGGCCAAGGAGTACCTGGCCGGGTTCTGGATCATCGACGTGGCCAGCGTCGAGCGCGCCGAGGCCCTCGCCGCCAAGGTCGTCCGTTTCGTCCACGCCCCGATCGGGATCCGGCCGATCGGGGAAGCCCCGGAGGTCTCACCGTGAAGTACCTCGTGCTGGCCTACGTGCCGGAGGACGCCTGAGCGGCCAGCGAGGAGCACCTGCGGGAGTTCCCGGACGAGGTGTACGGCCCGACGAACGAGTCGACGCCGTGCGCGCTCACCTGCTGGAGCGCGCCGGCGACTGCCAGGCTGCCGTCGACTGCTATCTCGCGGCAGCCCGCCGTACGACCAGCGCACCGGAGCGCCACTACCTGGAGCAGCGAGCGGCCAGACTCAGCCCCGGCCAGGCCGGACGAGACTAGGCCTCGTCGACATCGTCGACGGCGACGTTACGCGTGCGGTTGGGGTCGACCGGGATGCCGGGGCCCATCGTCGCGGAGAAGGTGACCTTACGCAGGTAGCGACCCTTCGAGCTGGCCGGCTTGAGCCGCAGGACCTCTTCGAGGGCTGCCGCGTAGTTCTCCGCGAGCTGCTCGGCTGCGAACGACGCCTTGCCGATGATGAAGTGCACGTTGGCGTGCCGGTCGACGCGGAACTCGATCTTGCCGCCCTTGATGTCGTTGACGGCCTTCGTCACGTCCGCCGTGACGGTACCGGTCTTCGGGTTCGGCATCAGGCCACGAGGCCCCAGCACCCGACCGAGCCGGCCGACCTTGCCCATCATGTCGGGGGTGGCCACGACTGCGTCGAAGTCCAGCCATCCGCCGTTGACCCGGTCGATCAGCTCGTCACTGCCGACGATGTCGGCGCCGGCCGCCTTGGCCTCCTCGGCCTTGTCGCCGTTGGCGAAGACCAGCACCCGAGCCGTCTTGCCCGTCCCGTGGGGGAGGTTGACGGTGCCGCGGACCATCTGGTCGGCCTTGCGGGGGTCGACGCCGAGACGCATGGCCACGTCGATCGTCGGGTCGAACTTCGCCGTGTGCGTGGCGCCGGCGAGCTTGACGGCCTCGAGCGGGGAGTAGATGCTGGTCGGCGTCGATCTTCGACGCCGCTGCCTTGTATGCCTTGCTGCGCTGCATGAGCTGGTCCTCTCTGCTGCCCGTGACGAGCAGGTCCAGGTGTGGTCGGATGGGCCAGCGCGGCCCTGCCACTCTTGCTGTTTGAGTTGTTCAGGCGGTCTGTTGAGCTACCGGTCTACGGTGACGCCCATCGAGCGGGCGGTGCCCTCCACGATCTTCATCGCGGCCTCGATGTCGTTCGCGTTGATGTCCGGCATCTTGGTGGTGGCGATCTCGCGTACCTGGTCTCGGCTGATCCGGCCGACCTTGTCCTTGTGGGGGACGGCCGAGCCCTTCTGCAGCCCGGCGGCCTTCTTGATCAGCTCCGCGGCTGGCGGCGTCTTGGTGACGAACGTGAAGCTGCGGTCCTCGTAGATGGTGATCTCGACGGGGATGACGTTGCCCCGCATCGCCTCGGTCGCGGCGTTGTAGGCCTTGCAGAACTCCATGATGTTGACGCCGTGGGGACCGAGGGCGGTTCCGACCGGCGGCGCGGGAGTCGCGGCCCCGGCCTGGAGCTGCACCTTGACGAGGGCGGCGACTTTCTTCCTGGGAGGCATGAGCTGTTGTCTCTTTCGATGGTGGCGTGGTCGGTCGGACGACTGGTCGGGGCTCGGCGCCGTTAGGACTTCTGGATCTGGCTGAAGGCGAGCTCGACCGGGGTCTCCCGGCCGAAGATCTCGACCAGCGCCTTGACCCGCTGGGCGTCGAGGTTGATCTCGGTGATCGTGGCGTGCAGGGTGGCGAACGGGCCGTCGACGACCATCACCGAGTCGCCCTCGTAGAAGTCGGCGAACTCGACCTTCTTCTGCTTCGGCTTCTCCGTACCCTCGGCGGCCTGGACGATCGACGGCGCCAGCATGTCCTCGACCTCTTGCAGGCTCAGCGGGACCGGCTGGTGGCTGTGGCCGACGAAACCGGTCACCGACGGCGTGTGCCGCACCGCTGACCAGGACTCGTCGGTGAGCTCCATGCGCACGAGGACATAGCCGGGGAGCACCGTCCGGCGGACCATCTTGCGCTGGCCGTTCTTGATCTCCGCGACCTCCTCCTGAGGCACGTGGACCTCGTAGATGAAGTCCTCCATGTTCAGCGAGCTGGTGCGGTTCTCGAGGTTGGCCTTGACCCGGTTCTCCATGCCCGAGTAGGTGTGCACGACGTACCACTCGCCAGGGCGTGAGCGCAGCGAGGCGCGGAACTCCTCGAGCGGGTTGGGTGCTGGCTCCTCGTCGGAGGCGACAGCCTCATCCGAGGCAGCGGTCTCGTCGGAGCGCGGCCTCGTCGGAGGCAGCAGCCTCGTCGGAGCCAGCCGTCTCGTCCGCGCCGTCGGCCTCGTCAGCAGCATCGCTCGCGTCGCCGGATGCGGCGTCGGGCTGGAGTGCGGCGTCCGCGAGCGGCTCGGAGTCGCTGGCGGTGCTGTCGAGGTCGGGCTCGGACACGCTGCTCTCGGTTACGTCACTCTCGGGTGCGCTGCTCTCGGGTACGGCGCTGTCGGTCACTGCGTTCTCAGTCACTGTCACATCACTCACGTTGCTTGCGGGTTGTCTCGGCGGTTCGGCCGGGTCAGCCGAAGACCTTGAACATCAACGAGTTGAACGAGTAGTCCAACACGGAGACGATCGCGATCATCACCAGGACGAAGACCAGGACAACGATGAAGTAGGTGGTCAGCTGGTCACGCGTCGGCCAGATGACCTTGCGCAGCTCGGCGATGACCTGCCTGAGGAACAGCGCGATGGGGGTACGACCACTGCTGCCGGCCGGACGCCTCTCACTGGATGAGCTCGTGGCGCGCGTCTCCGTCACTGCTCCTCCTTCCACCTGTGGTTGTCATGTCGTTGTGCAGGGCAGGAGGGACTCGAACCCCCAACCGCCGGTTTTGGAGACCGGAGCTCTGCCAATTGAGCCACTGCCCTCCGGTGCCTTGGTCCCCGTCGCGCCGGAACGCCCGAGTCGGGGCATGGCGATCTAGGGTGCACGAGCCACCAAGACGGCAAGTGTACGGCGTTCGCGCCGCGAGGTCGAACCGGTCCCTGTGGGACGATTGTCGCCATGTCGAGTGCAGTCGAGCGCCAGCAGCGCCGGATCTCCGCCCGTATCGGAAGCATCGCCGAGTCTGCCACGCTCGCGGTCGATGCGAAGGCCAAGGCGTTGAAGGCGGCGGGCCGACCGGTGATCGGTTTCGGCGCCGGCGAGCCCGACTTCCCGACCCCCGACTACATCGTCGAGGCGGCCGTGCTCGCGGCCCGGGACCCCCGCAACCACCGTTACACCCCCGCCGGCGGGCTCCCGGAGCTCAAGCAGGCGATCGCGGCGAAGACCCTGCGGGACTCGTCGTACGACGTCGACCCGACCCAGGTGCTCGTGACGAACGGCGGCAAGCAGGCGGTCTACCAGGCGTTCGCCACCGTGCTCGACCCCGGCGACGAGGTGTTGCTGCCCGCGCCGTACTGGACGACGTACCCCGAAGCCATCCAGCTGGCCGGTGGTGTGCCCGTCCCCGTGCTCGCCGACGAGACGCAGGACTACCTGGTCCACGTCGACCAGCTCGAAGCCGCCCGCACGGAGCGCACGAAGGCGCTGCTGTTCTGCTCGCCCTCGAACCCGACCGGAGCCGTCTTCACGCCGCAACAGGTCGCGGACATCGGCACCTGGGCGCTCGAGCACGGCATCTGGGTCATCACCGACGAGATCTACGAGCACCTGGTCTACGGCGACGCGACGTTCTCCTCGATCGTCCACCAGGTGCCGGAGCTGGCTGATACGAGTGTCGTGCTCAACGGTGTCGCCAAGACCTACGCCATGACCGGTTGGCGGGTCGGCTGGATGATCGGCCCGCGCGACGTCATCACGGCTGCGACCAACCTGCAGTCCCATCTCACGTCGAACGTCTGCAACGTCGCCCAACGCGCCGCGCTCGCGGCGGTGTCAGGTGACCTGGCCGCTGTCGAGATGATGCGAGAGGCGTTCGACCGGCGACGCAAGACCATCGTTTCGATGCTCCGCGACGTGCCTGGCTTCGACTGTCCCGAGCCCGAGGGTGCGTTCTACGCCTACCCCTGCGTCAAGGGCGCGCTGGACCGCGAGGTCAGGGGCCGGGTCCCGACGACGTCCGCGGAGCTGGCGGCACTGATCCTGGACGAGGCCGAGGTGGCCGTCGTACCCGGTGAGGCCTTCGGCACCCCCGGCTACCTGAGGCTGTCGTACGCGCTCGGGGACGACGACCTCGCCGAAGGAGTCGGCCGCATCCAGCGCCTTCTCGCCCGTTGAGCGAGCCAGGTCGCTCCGCGAGACCGCTCGAGACGCTGCCGAAGGCGCACCTGCACCTGCACTTCACCGGGTCGATGCGGCACGCGACCGTCGTCGAGCTCGCGGCCGAGCAGGGCCTCCGCCTCCCGGAGGCGCTGACGTCCGAGTGGCCGCCGGAGCTCTCGGCCACTGACGAGCGAGGATGGTTCCGCTTCCAGCGGTTGTACGACGTCGCTCGATCCGTGCTCCGGACCGAGGAGCACGTACGGCGGCTGGTCCTCGAGGCGGCCGAGGACGATGCTGCCGAGGGCTCGCGCTGGCTCGAGATCCAGGTCGACCCCAGTGGATTCGCGACGCGGTTCGGCGGCGTCACGGCGTTCACGGACCTGGTCATCGACGCCGCTCGCGACGCCGGAGCACGGACCGGGATCGAGGTCGCCCTGGTCATCGCCGCCAACCGGACCCGGCACCCGCTGGACGCCAGAACGCTCGCGCGGCTGGCCGCCCAGTACGCAGGCCGGGGGGTCGTCGGGTTCGGGCTGTCCAACGACGAGCGCAGGGGTGATGCGCTGAGCTTCGCGCGGGCGTTCGAGCTGGCCGGGCGGGCCGGCCTGCTCTCGACGCCGCATGGTGGCGAGCTCTGCGGGCCGGAGA
Organism: uncultured Actinomycetota bacterium; assembly: GCA_963833975.1. Lineage (GTDB taxonomy): Bacteria > Actinomycetota > Actinomycetes > Propionibacteriales > Nocardioidaceae > JAWWPG01. The sequence continues at coordinate 356,992 of CAWIAB010000007.1, read as the reverse complement.
GCGTCTGGGCCTGCCTCGACGTCCTCGAGGCCGGCCGGATCGGCCACGGCGTGCGCTCCGTCGAGGACGCCGAGTCTGATGGCGCGCCTCGCGGGCGAAGGCATCACGCTCGAGGTGTGCCCGTTGTCGAACGTCGGGCTCGGGGTCTATGCCGATGCGGCGGCCGTCCCGCTGCGGGCGCTCTACGACGCCGGAGTCCAGCTGGCCCTCGGCGCGGACGACCCGTTGCTCTTCGGGTCGCGGCTGGTCGCGCAGTACCGGGTAGCCCGGGAGCACCACGACTTCTCCGACGCCGACTTGGCGGAGCTCGCCCGGATGTCCGTGCGCGGCTCGACCGCTCCCGACGCCGTACGGGCTGGTCTGCTCACCCAGATCGACACCTGGCTGTCCACTCCCCCGGATTCGTCCGACTGAGCGCGGGCTTTCCCCGCTCACCCGATCGGACGAATCCGGAGCCTGCGCTCATTCACCAAGTGGGGAGATCTGCATGCTGAACATCTCGCAAAACCTGCAGATCTCCCCACTTGGTGGCTCTCGGCGAGCACGGACGGTACGACGTACGGGTGACAAGAAACCCAGCCGACACCCATCATCGCTGCGTCTTAGAGACCTGACCACAGATGAACCGCACCCAAGCGGGTGACCACGGGTGGCTGGTGACCACAGATGATCCGCAGTGACTGGGTGAATCAAGGTCAGAGGGAGCAGTTGACCAGGGTCGGTTCGGGCTCGAGGACGATCCCGAAGGTGGCCACGACACGGTCCCGCACCTCGGCCGCCAGCTCCAGCAGGTCGGCGGTCGTCGCCAACCCGAGGTTCGTGAGCGCCAGCGTGTGCTTGGTAGATAGCCCGCACCCGGGTGGTGCCGTAGCCCTTGCGCAGACCGGCCCGGTCGATGAGCCACGCGGCGCTGGTCTTGACGGTGCCGTTCGGTTGGGGGTACGACGGTGCGCCGGGCGGTAGCGCCGCGGCATCGACGAACGGGTTGGTGAAGAACGACCCGACGCTCCACGTGTCATGGTCGGCCGCATCAAGGACCATGCCCTTGCTGCGCCGGAGCTCGAGGACGGCACCCCGTACCTCACCCGCGGCGGCCTGCCCACCCACGTCCACGCCGAGGCGACCCGCCAGCTCTGCGTAACGGACAGCGCTGCCGAGTGAGCCGTTCTGGAACCGGAAGGTCACGGCCCCGACGACGTACCGGCCGGGCTCTCGCTTGAAGCAGCTGGTGCGGTAGCCGAAGCCGCATTCCTCAGCGGCCAGGCTCCGCACCAGGCCGTCGACGCGGTCCAGCACGTGCACCTCAGACACGGTCTCGGCTACCTCCTGACCGTAGGCGCCGACGTTCTGGATCGGTACGGCGCCGACCGTGCCGGGGATCCCGGAGAGTGCCTCGACGCCTCGCCACTGCTCCACCACGGCCCGGGAAACCAGCCCGTCCCAGTCCTCACCGGCCTCGGCCGTGACCAGTGCACCCGACTCAGGGTCGGAGGTCCAGCTCAACCCGGCCGTCACGACCCGGATGACGGTCCCTTGGAAGCCGCTGTCGGCGACCACCAGGTTGCTTCCGCCGCCCATCACCAGCACGGGATCTCCGGACTCGTCGGCCCGGCGGACAGCGTCGTACAGCTCGTCGCGCGTCGTCGCCTCGACGAACCGTGCAGCCGGGCCACCGAGTCGCAGCGTCGTCCAGCGGGCGAGCGGCTCGTCGGTGCGGGTCAGCACCGGATGACCGCGGAGGCCATCCCGAGCACCTTCTGGTCCTGGTGGGTGACCGTGAGCTGGATGGTCGCCAGGTCGTCCTCGACGGCGCTAATCCGCCCGGCGACGGAGACCGACGTCCCCTCATCGTCATCCGGGACCACCACCGGCTTGGTGAAGCGCGCCGTGACCGAGACCACGGCGGCGGAGCCACCCGCCCAGCCGGTAACCGCGCGGCTCGCCAGTGCGAACGTGTACATGCCGTGCGCGATGACGCCAGGCAGCCCGACCGACGTGGCGACCCGGTCGCTCCAGTGGATCGGGTTGAAGTCGCCGGAGGCTCCTGCGTAGCGGACCAGGTCAGCCCGAGTCACGATGAACTCGCGGGTCTCGAGCTCGGTGCCGACCTCCAGGCTCATGTGGTTGCCCCACGATGCACGAGCGTCGCGGTCGCCGTACACACCGCTTCGCCATCGACCGTCGAGATGTCGGTCCTGGTCGCGATCATGTCGATCCCCGCAGCGGCCTTCACCCCGTCGACCGTGAGCACGCCAACGAGCGCGTCGCCGGCGCGGATCGGCCGTACCTGGTCGATGCGCTCATCGCGATGGACGACGTTACGCAGCTCGATCCCGATGCTCGGGTCGGTCATCAGCTGGCCCATCAGCGCGAATGCCACGACCATCGGGAACGTGTACGGCGCAGTCTCCGGGCTCTCCTCCGGGTCCGCGCCGATAGCGGCGGCGAACTCGGTGATCTTCTCCAGGCTGACGTGGTACGGCGCTCTCGTGGTGAATGTCCGCCCGGTCAGCGCGGGGTCCAGGGCCATGAGGTGACGCTATCGGACCGACTACCCGAGCACCGGGTGACGCCCTCGGGGGATCAGTACGTGTGCCATTCCAGACCGTCCCACGACGTGATCAGCCTGTTGGCCTCGTTGGCGGTGGTGAAGGCACTTCCAACAGCCCAGACGCTGTCCGGTCCGCTGGCGTCGACGCCGTGCAGCGTGTTGGAGGAGAGGCCTGGGTTCGGACTGGTGACCTGGGCCCACGCGACGCCGTCCCAGTGCAGGATGAGGGTCTGCCGGACGCCGTCCGACTCGACGTACCCGACGGCCCAGGCGTCCTGGTTGGCCTCCGCGCTGACGCCTGTGAGGACGCTGGTCGCGCCGCCGAGGTCCGGGCCCGGCACGCGAGCCCATCGTCGACCGTTCCAGTGCATGAGCAGGCTGACGGGCTCCCCGGCGCTGCTCGAGTAGTCACCGACGGCCCACACGTCTTTGGCGGCCCGGGCGCTGACACTGAGCAGCTCGTTCGTCAGGGTCCCCGGGTTCGGACTGAGCGGGCGGGACCAGCGCTTGCCGTTCCACCGAGCCACCAGGGTCGACGTCTTCTTCGCCGTGGGCGCGAAGGTGCCTACCGCCCAGACGTCCTGTTCCGAGACACCGGTCACCCCGGACAGCATGTTGCTCACCCGGTGGCTCGGGTTGGGGCTCAACGCCTCGGACCACTCCGCGCCATCCCAGTGCAGCGCCATGGTCACTGCGTCGAGCTCGCTGGACGTGTGCCACCCGACGGCCCACACGTCGTCGGCAGCAACGGCTCCGAGTGAGCTCAGCACATTGTCGCCCGTCGCGCTCGGGCTGGGACTCGGGACCTTCGACCAGATCGTCCCGTTCCAGTGCAGGATCAGGGTCCGCAGCCCGGTCGAGACTGCGCCGTAGCTGCCCACAGCCCACACATCGTCAGCGGAGACAGCTGTCACCCCGGTGAGCGAGCTGCCGAACATGGCGCCAGGGCTCGGGCTCGCCACCTGCTGCCAGGCGGTTCCGTCCCAGTGCTCGACCAGGGTCGCCTGGTGGCCGTCGAGCTCGACTTCACCCACGGCCCAGGCGTCGGTCGGCGACACGGCGTCGACAGCGATCAGACGCGCGATCGACGTGTCGGTCTGTCCCCCGTACGACGTCGGTTCGGTCGGAGCCGCGCCAGCCGTCGGGGCCAGAACCACTAGACTCAGGGCCGGGACCCCGAGAGCGACAGCCACCGGCATGACAACGGATCTCCCCATCGAACTCTCCCGTTCGGCCCCGAAGCGCTGCCCTGGGCAAGAATCAGGGGCGCGCCACGATCGTAGTGCCTTTGGACCGTTTTATGACCAGGAATCTGGCAAAGTTTCTCAGGCCGCCGCATACCGGAAACGCAAGACCCGCCCGGCGCCATCAGGCGGAAGGCGGGTCGAGGTCGTCGTACGCCGACAAACGTCGGCGAGCGCAGGCTCAGCGGGTCTCGCGGTGCGCCCGGTGGCAGCGGCAGCGTGGGCAGAACTTCTTCAGCTCCATGCGATCCGGGTCGTTGCGGCGGTTCTTGCGGGTGACGTAGTTGCGCTCCTTGCACTCGGTGCACGCCAAGGTGATGATGGGCCGGATGTCGGCGCTCTTTGCTGCCACGTTGAGCCTCGTTTCGCGTCTTCAGGGTGCTGCTGGTGTCAGGTACTGGCTGCTGCTCGGTGGTGCGTGGTGGTCGATCATCGGGCCTGCGTGGTAGCGGGGGCGGGACTTGAACCCGCGACACCACGATTATGAGCCGTGTGCTCTGACCACCTGAGCTACCCCGCCGCCGGACTCGGCGACCTACCCCAAGGATAGGCGCCGACTCCAGAGCCCCCATACGGAATCGAACCGTAGACCTTCTCCTTACCATGGAGACGCTCTACCGACTGAGCTATGGGGGCAAGCGACGTATGAGGATACACAGCGTCGGCCTCGCAGCGCGAATCGGATGATGTCGGGCTGGCCACCCGTCGGTTGGTCTGCTGGTGGCCCGCCACAACCACCCTCAGAATCGCAGCCGAAGCCGGCCACGCGGGTTCGTCTGCACCCAGCCCGGGCGTGATCACCCCCAGGAACGCAGACGACCCGGAGGTCCCGGCTCGGCTGGTTAGGCTGCCGTCATGACGACAGCACCCACCGCCACCCCTGATGTTGCAGCCGGCCGCCGCTACCGGGTGGGCCTCCAGCTCCAGCCGCAGCACGCCGACTACGCCACGATCCGCCGTACCGTCGCCGAAGCCGAGGAGGTCGGCGCCGACGTCGTGTTCAACTGGGACCACTTCTATCCCCTCTACGGTGCGCCCGAGGGCAAGCACTTCGAGTGCTGGACCATGCTCGGCGCCTGGGCCGAGGCGACCGAACGCGTTGAGATCGGCGCGCTGGTCACCTGCAACAGCTACCGCAACCCCGAGCTGCTCGCGGACATGGCCCGCACGGTCGACCACGTCAGCGACGGTCGGCTGATCTTCGGCATCGGCTCGGGTTGGTTCGAGAAGGACTACGACGAGTACGGCTTCGAGTTCGGTACGGCGGGAGGCCGGCTGGACGCCCTCGCCGAGGCCCTGCCGCGAATCGAGTCGCGGTTCGGCAAGCTCAACCCCGCACCGACCCGGCACATCCCGGTGCTCATCGGGGGCGGCGGGGAGAGGAAGACCCTGCGCCTGGTCGCCCGGCACGCCGACATCTGGCACACCTTCGGCGACCCGGAGGTGATCCGGCACAAGTCAGCGGTCCTCGCGGACTGGTGCGAGAAGGAGCGTCGGGACCCGGCGGCCATCGAGCGCTCCTGCGGTGTGCCCGAAGGAGATCCGGCGACCGTAGGCGCCGCGCTTGCCGAGAACGGGATCCGACTCTTCACGGTCGGCGTCGGCGGACCGTCGTACGACCTGGCCAGGCTTCGCGACTGGGTCGCCTGGCGAGACGAGCAGAACGCGGTGCGGGAGGCCTGACCTCACCCGCTGGGCAGCCGCCAGGCTCAGGAGACCTTGATCGCCGTGGGCAGGTAGCGGTCGACGGTGGTGCCGTCGCCCACGCGACCATGCTCGTTGTCCCCCCAGCACCAGACGGTCTGGTTGATCCGGTAGCCGCAAGTGTGGGACGCGCCTGGCGAGGTCGTCTGCCAGAGGTTGATCGGTCCGATCCGCTCTGGGCTGCTCTGGTCGGTTGTCGTGCCGTCCCCGACCTGACCATGGTCATTGTGCCCCCAGCAGTACAGCTCCTCTCGACCGTTCGTCGCGCACGCATGGTCGCCTCCCGCGAGGACGCTGCTCCAGTCATTGCGGTCACCGACCCTGGTCGGCGAGTGGCGTTCCGACCGGGTGCCATCACCGAGCTGCCCTTCGTAGTTGAGCCCCCAGCACCAGATGGAGCCGGCGAGCCGGCGGCCGCAGGTGAAGGCCGCACCTGCCGAGACCGCGGACCACTTGCGCGCGGGAGTCACCTGCGTGGGTTCGGTAGCAAGCACCCGGTCCCCCGTTCCGAGCTCGCCATGATCGTTCTCGCCCCAGCACCAGAGCACGCGGGCGTAGCGGATCCCGCAGGTGTGGAACTGGCCCAGTGTCACGCTCTGCCAGTCGCTGTCCGTGCCGACCCGAGTCGGTCGGGTTCGCATCGCACCGCCACCGTCGCCGATCTCCCCGAGGCTGCCATGTCCCCAGCACCAGAGGGTGTGGTCCGGCCGGATCGCGCAGGTGTGGAACTCGCCTGCGGAAACGGACAACCACGGGCCGCTGTCGACCAGGCTGGGTTGGTAGCGGTTGTAGACGTCTCCGACGCCCAGCTCGCCGTACTGGTTGTAACCCCAGCACCACAGCGCCCCCGCAGTGTCGATCGCACACGTATGCGAGCCGCCGGCTACCACCATGGACCACGTTGCAGAACCGATGTGCGCAGGCCGGGGCACGATGGCCCCCAGATTGGGGTCCCCGACCTGGCCCAAGGCGTTGAGACCCCAGCACCAGAGACTGTGATCCAGACGCAGTCCACACGTGTGAGCGCCACCTGCCGTGACGGTGAGCCAGCCGGACCTCGTATCCGCCCGAACAGCCGACGCAGTCTCGCCGGTGGCCGTCAACGGTGCGAGGGGACAAAGGATCGCGAGGCTGGCGAACATGGACAGGACCAGCACTCGCCGGCTCGCAAAGCGCCGTGACATCTTCATCTGCTTCTCCCCACGAGCTAAACCAACTATGGCGTCGACGTTGGAGCGGTCACCGGGTGCTCAGAACCAGACGGTCCGGACGCGACGCATGCTACTCCGGCCTGGCGAGTCTCTGGATGAGTCGAGCCCGCCCGGACCTCCCGGGCGGGCTCGTACTGGTGGCAGGTGTTGGGTTCGAACCAACGTAGGAGTACTCCGACGGCTTTACAGGCCGTTCCCTTTGGCCACTCGGGCAACCTGCCAGGTGTGCGGACCCTCTCGGGCCGACGCAGCGAGGGACCAGAATACCCTGAGGGTCAGGAGCCCCGCATCGCACCTGGCGCCAACGACATGAAGGGAGATGCCCGATGGCCGACTCGTCGTTCGACATCGTCAGCAAGATCGACAAGCAGGAGATGGACAACGCCCTCAACCAGGCCGTGAAGGAGATAGCGCAGCGGTACGACTTCAAGAACACCGGCGCGGGCCTGCGCTGGCACGGAGAGGACTCGATCGAGGTCACCGCCAACGCCGACGAGCGCGCGCTGGCCGTGGTCGAGGTCCTCAAGGAGAAGGTCATCAAGCGCGGGCAGTCCTTGAAGGTGCTCGACGTGGGCGAGCCACGTCAGTCGGGCAAGGAGGTCAAGATCGACATCGGTCTCAAGGAGGGCATCACCCAGGAGCAGGCGAAGAAGGTGTCCAAGCTGATCCGCGACGACGGCCCGAAGGGTGTGAAGGTCCAGGTCCAGGGCGACGAGCTGCGGGTGTCCAGCAAGAAGCGCGACGACCTGCAGGACGTCATCGCCCTGGTCAAGTCGCAGGACTACGACTTCGCGGTCCAGTTCACCAACTACCGCTGAGCGAGCAGCGTTTGCGCTGGTCAGCGTGGCCGCGAGTGACCCTCCTGGAGAGTCGCCGTACGACTCGTCGAGTCGCTCAGCAGCAGGGCCGGCGTCGCAGCCTCGGTATCGTCGGCCGCAACGGTGCCGCAGCATCCCGGTACGGCGGCGGACACGTCGTCGCGGAGGGTCTCGCTGTCGCCGAGAACGGTGTAGATCTCCCAACTCTCTCCGTTGGGTGCGCCCTGGACCCAGAACTTGTCCTGCTTCGCGTAGCAGCACGTGGTCCCTCGTTCGTCTAGGGAGGCGAGCCCTGACTCTGCGAGGCGAGCCTGCTCCGCGTCGACCGTTTCGATGTCAGCGACCTCGACGCCGAGATGGTTGAGCGATCCCCCGTGGCCTGGGTTCTCCATCAGCACGAGCTTGAGCGGAGGTTCGGTGATGGCGAAGTTGGCGTAGCCGGGACAGATTTTGGCCGCGTCTGTCCCGAACAGCTTGCTGTAGAAGGCGATGGAGTCCTCGAGGTTGTCGACATTGATAGCGAGTTGGACACGGGACATGGCTTTCTTTTGGCCCTAGATATCGACGTTGGTCGATGTGTAGCGCCGAGGTTGCGAGCGCAGGGCAGGTACGGCTACCGCTCACCAACTTCTGGTAATGCGTTGCTGCGTCGAGATGAAGGGTCGGCGCGTCCCCGCAGCTCGCTGACCTGGGTGATCGCGCCGATCCACCATGTGGGTTTTCGCGGGCTGTCCATAGCCCGCAATGACTAGACGGAGTTCAGGGCGGGTGGGGCATTGACAGCAGGCGGAGAGGTTTGTACGGTCAAGGCGGCACACAGCCTCCCTCACCTCATCGGAAGGATTTACGCAGTGCGCAAATCTACCTTAATCGTGGCACTCGCTTCCTCTGCAGCCCTCGTGGTTGCAGGCGCGGGCACCTCATTCGCAGGCCACTCGGCCGGCAACAACGCTGGTCACAGCGTCAAGCTCCACCAGGGCACCAAGATCGCCCCGGCTAAGATGCACGCGGACAAGAAGGGCTTCAAGGCCTTCGCTCAGCCCATCTCCAAGTACACCGGGAAGAGCTGCAACGTCGACCTCAGCTCCATCGCTGACGGCAGCACGCTGAACTCGGTCACCGGCTGCAGCACGACCATCACGCTGAGCCAGTCGTGGATCAAGGTCTCGGTTCCCAACTTCTGGGCGACCTGGGGCTCCCCGCCCGACACCGAGAGCGCGACCCCGAACGGTCTCTGGAGCAACGGCCAGCTGACCGCGACGGTCGACTTCGGCAAGAAGGTCAAGGTTGGTGGGTTCGAGGTCGAGCCTGACAACTTCGCGGTCGAGACCATCCAGGTCGACTTCTACGCAGGTGCCAACGGCACCGGCAAGCTCGTCGGCTCGATCAGCCGCGACCCGAACGGCTCGGCCGGCGCACTGCTCTACGGTGCCAAGGCCAAGAAGGGCTTCAAGTCGGCCGTCATCAGTGACGCCTCCGGCGACTTCGCGATCGCACAGGTTCGCGTCTAGTCACCAGCTCCACCGAGCCGCGCGCAGCTAGCAACGCTCGTCACAGATCAGCCAGCGCCCCGGCATTCGTGCCGGGGCGCTGCTGTGTGCTGACTGACAAGGTGCTCCGGATGGACCTGCGGACTTCCGGACGTGCTGATGCACAGAGGGCCGCCGTACGGCCTGCCGTGCCGCGTGCCCGCCCAGAAAGGGGCTCGGCTACTCCGACCTCGCCCGTGACTTGGGGGCGCCCTGACCGACGCGTTCGGCCTCGTCGGTGTCGACCGTCGAGTCGTCGACGTCGACGACCTCCTCGGTCTGGTCCTCGGGCCGCCGGTTGATCAGCTTGGTGTAGCGCGTGGCCATAGCCGCGACGTACTGGTCGACGTTCTTGCGGGTCTTGGCCGACACATCGATGAGGGCGCGAGCCGTCACCGGTTTGTCGACCGGCAGGTCGAGTGGCCAGGCGATCCCCCACACGGCCTGAGCGAATCGCTCGTTCGAGCTCGCTAACCGGTCCGCGGCCCAGGTCGCCCGATCGGGCTCCCAGCCCCAGTACTTCTCGTCGTTCCAGCCAACCTTGGAAGCCCGGCGCTGGATGATCTGCGAGAGCTTGGTGGTCGCGATGCTGCGGCGGTCGAAGGCGGGATCGACGACGCGCAGATGTGCGTTCAGCAACCGCATCGCCTCGACCGCGATGGGACCGGGCGACGGGTTGGAGATGTTGTCGGGGATGGTGAGCTCGTCTGCAGGGATCTCCAGACCCAGCGCACCGAGGAGCGACTGCAGCGGACCTGCCTTCACGAACTCATCGAAGCGGATCGCCACGAACGATGCCCGGCTGCCCTGGTACCAGTACCGGAACGACTCCTCGAGGTTGTAGAAGCCGGACTTGATCGACCTCGTGGCGTACTCGTCGAACGTGCCAGGGTCGGCGAACGTCTTCACGGTCTGGGTGTACATGCTGTTGATCCGAGCCAACGGGTCGCGCACGACGTAGACCAGCGTCACGTCCTCGGCCAGCTCGAAGAGCCGGGTCGACAGCACCGGACGCAGTCGTTCTTCGCTGGCGAGCCTGGCAAACGCCTCCGAGCTCAGCAACACGATGTCTGCGTCAGCGCTCTCGATCTCGGTGCGCAGGGCCTGCCAGTCGCCGCTCGCGCTGCGGAAGCGCCGGTCCTCCAGCAGGTGCCAGGCCAGGTTGTGGTGGTTGAGGTTGGACGACGACGTACGCCGACCCGCCTGCGGGAGGTAGACGCCGTGCTTGAGCAGGACGTCCTCGTTCAGGCCGAGGCATTTCTGCAGGTACGTCGAAGCCGTCTTCGTGGCACCCATGTGGACTACTAAACGCACGTAGCAACTCCTCAGCAGACGATCGAGAGCAGTTCTGTCAGGAAATGTCGAGCGCCCGCTTTGCCGCAGCGACTACGCGATTCTCTCATGCTGAGCGTGCCGACGGCTGACGTCAGTCACCCCCCGGGACGTCGTCCACGATCTCGTCGTTCTCCTCCTGCACCTGGTCGGTGCCGCCGCTCACGAACGAGCGATAGCGCCGCGCCATCGCCGCGACGTAGTCGTCGACGTTCCTACACACCTTGTTGGGTTGGTCGATGAGCGCGATCGCCGTCCTCGTTCGCGTGGTCGGGATGTCGAGCGGCCACGGCATACCCCACACGGCCTGTGAGAAACGCTCGTTGGAGGGGGCCAGCCGCTCAGCTGCCCAGACCGCCCGGTCGCTCTCCCAGCCCCAGAACTTCTGGTCGTTCCACCCGGCCTTGCCGGCCCGTCGCTGGGCCACCTGCGACAGCTTGGTGGTCGCGGCGCTGCGCCGCGAGAAGTCCGGGTCCACCACTCGCAGATGCGCGTTCAGCAAGCGGATCGCCTCGACGGCGATCGGGCCCGGCGTCGGGTTGGAGACCTCGTCGGGGATCGTGAGGTCCTCGACGGGGACCTCGACTCCGATGACTCGTAGCAACGACTGCAGAGGACCTTCCTTGACGAACTCGTCGAACCGGACCGCGAGGAAGTCGGCGCGACTGCCCTGGTACCAGTAGCGGAAGGAGTCCTCGAGGTTGTAGAGCGACGACTTCACGAGTCTCGTCGCGTACTCGTCGAAGCCAGGAGGGTTCGCGAAAGACTTCACCACCTGGGCGTACATGCTGTTGATCCGGGCCAGTGGCTCCCGCACGACGTAGACGAGTGAGACCTCGTCGGCGACCTCGAAGAGTCGCCGCGAGAGCCCGGCTCGAAGGCGCTCGTCACTCGCCAGCTGGGCGAACGCCTCGGAGCTCAGCAGCGCGACGTCGGCATCCGCATCTTCGATCTCTGCCTTCAGCGCGGCCCAGTCCCCGTTGGCGGCCCGGAACCGGCTGTCCTCGCGCAGCTGCCAGGCCAGATTGTGGTGGTTGGCTCTGGTGTCCCGGCGACCTGCCTGCGGCAGATAGACCCGGTGTCTCCCGAGGACCTCCTCGTTCAGACCGAGACACAGCTGGAGGTACGTCGAAGCCGCCTTCGGTGCACCAATGTGAACGACAAGCCGCACGGCGCGTCCTCTCTCGCTGCAGGTGGATGAACCCTGCGCCAGATACTCACACGATCTTGTGGGCTGCGCATGATGTCGGCACATGCTACCAAGGCCCTGGTGAGTCTCGTGGGGTGGCGTATCGGGTGCGGGTGTTGGACGAAACTTCCAGTTCCAGTCTCCGGCCTGGCCGGCCAACAGTCGGGGCCATGCCCAGCGCAAGGACATGCCGCCCAGGCTCGTGGAGGAGAACCCAGGCGGCGCTGCGGATCATACGTCCTGTAGCGCATTCCCGCAGTCCAATTCGGGGACGCGGTCGTCGACCAGCGACAATGTGCCGGGCGAATCTACTGCGCCGTACCCCCTAAGGGGGTAATGGGAGGCAAACCCAGGACACCAGAACAGGCGAGGTATACGGTGGCCAGTGACCTTGGATTGTCCATTATCCGATCACGTATGGTCTATTCAGTGGCGTCCCCGAACGACGTCGGACCGCTTATTGAGCGTTGTTTCCAATGTGCTTGACATGGCATTGAACCGGCGTGTAAACCTGACTCGTCGTCACAGGAACGACGAGGGGCTATCCGACTTGAAAGGACGGAGCCAAAATGTTCGGTAAATCTCGCGTTGCACTCGCAACGCTCTCCGCCGTTGGTTTGACAATCGGCATCGCAGGCATGGCATCGGCGGACAGTGCGTCTGGGTACTTTTCCACCCAGACGACAAGTTCGCTGCACTGCCAGAGCGGCGTTGCCGGTGGGAACCCGGGCGGGAAGATCTCCGCCCGCGTGGCGGGCCAAGAGGTACGCAAGGAGGCGGCCTACTTCCGCACCGCGACGGTGGTGACGACCTACAACGTCTACAAGGCAATCAACGGAGACTGGTTCTACTTCAGCTCCGGCACGCCGCAGGACGCCTACCTTGGCGCCGCCCGCCACGATGGAACTCGCTACGTGGCTCCGTGGGTCTACCCGAGCAAAGGGACGAGTCACAACCCTCGCTTCGGCGTCAACGTTCCTACCAGTGGCCTGTACGAGGTTCGGATCTCAAGTGACCTCTACAACCAAGACGGTATCTGGTTCGGAAACTTGACGACGACCGAAGGTACCTGCCAGTTCACTGGCTGACCCTCGTTCGAACACACCCTTTCAAAAGGGTAGTTCCCGTCCAGCGGCGGCACTCGGCTCAGGCCGGGTGTCGCCGCTTGGCATATCTGAAACGTGCCGAGCGACTGAGCCCGCTGGATATGACATGGGTTTATTCTCCATGGTGCCGCCGGCTTGTTCTTCCATTCGCAGACCGCGGCGACCACGCTGAGGTCAGGGCTCACATGCTCTTCTAAGTCTGTCTTTGGTACTAAGAAACTAGACTTCGAGCGCTGGAGGGGCCCCTTAACCTATGACTCACTGTCGCGGCTTCTCAGCAAAGCCCCGAATCATGGGAAGACGGCGGTCACCAACAGGCCGGGCAGCACCGACAGCACGACCGCGGCGGCCAGGGTGAGAACCAGCACGATCTGGACCGGCCGGGCCACCGATCCGGTCGGCACCTGCTCGTCCTCGGCCGGACGCAGGAGTACGGCGATGACCCGCAGGTAGTAGACCAGCCCGATGGCGACGTTCACCGCCATCACGACCGCGAGCCAGCCGAGTCCACCGTCGACGGCGCTCTGGAAGACCACCACCTTGGCCACCAGCCCCACGACCCCTGGCGGCAGCCCGGCGAGACACAGCAGCGCGAACGCCAGGCTGATCCCGGTCAACGGGTGCCGGCGCGCCAGCCCGGTCGAGGTCATCCACCGTGACCGCCCCCCACCTGGCTGCGGCGGTGACCGCAGCGAACGCGGCCAGGTTCACGACGGCGTACATCAGCAGGTAGGACTGCATCGCGCCCAGGTCGCGGACGTCACCGCCGGCCGCCAACGGCACCAGCAGGTAGCCCGCCTGCGCCACCGAGGACCAGGCCAGCAGCCGGACCGCGTGTCGCTGCCGCAGGGCCGCGAGGTTTCCCACGGTCATGGTCACCGCGGCCACGCCCGCGACGAGCGGACGCCACGCGTCGTCGTACGCGGGGAAGAACCGCACCAGGACCACGACGAGACCGGCGAGTCCGGCGGCCTTGCTGACCACGGAGAGGTACGCCGCGACCGGGACCGGTGCGCCGACGTAGGTGTCAGGGACCCACGCCTGGAACGGCACGGCCGCCACCTTGAAGGCCAGCGCCACCAAGGTCAAGCGTCATCCCCATCCCGATGACCGGGGTGACCGCGGTGCCGCTCAGGCCGGCCACCGCCACCGGGGTCGCCACCACCGACCCGGTGGCGCCGTAGACCATGGAGATCCCGAGCAGGCTGAAGGCGGTCGCCACGACGGAGACCAGGAAGAACTTCAACGCCGCCTCGGCACCGCGGCGGTCGGCTCGCAGCCCGACCAGGGCGAACGCCGGCAGCGAGACGGTCTCGATGCTCACCAGCAGGGTCACCAGGTCCCCGGAGGCCGCCACCCCGAGGGCACCCGTCGCAGACGCGAGCAGCAGCAGATGCAGCTCTCCCGCCGGCAGCTCGGCGGCGGCCACGTACGGCTGAAGCAGCAGGATGACCAGCCCGGCGCCCACGAGCACGGCCACCCACCAGACGGCGGTCACGTGGTCGACCACCCAGGAGCAGCCGACCTGCGGCCCGGACGATCCGCCCAGGCAGAACGTCTCTCGTGGTCGAGACATGGACACGGTCAGGACGACTGCCGCGGTGACCCCGACCAGGCTGACCGTCGTGGGCAGCCAGCGCCGGCACGCCGGCGCGAAGGCGTCAGCCGAGCAGCGCGACGATCGCGGCCACCACGAGGCACAGCGGTGGCGAGATCGCCAGCCAGTCGACGCTCTGGCTCATCCGGCGCCTCCCGACCAGAGCAGCAGGCCGGGCGCGAGCCCAGCACCAGGGTCATCGCACCCAGCGGCGACCCACGCCACCCACTCGTCGCTCGCGACGTCGGCGACCGACGGCTGCTCGGGGACGGCCTGGCAGATGCGACGCACCGCCTGCACGAAGTAGGCCGTGGTCAGCACCGCGCCCAGCCCCGCCAGCACCATCAGGGTCCGGTACGTCGACAGCGGCAGCCCGGAGGCCGGCGAGAACGCCGACAGCATGGCCAGCATCTCGCCCCAGAACCCGGCCAGTCCCGGCAGCCCGAGGCTCGCCACCGCCCCGAAGGCGAACACGGCGGCCAGCTTCGGCGCGCGCCCGTAGAGCCCGCGCCCGACCGTCGTCGAAGTCGGTGCCTCCGGTACGGTCCTTGACCGCGCCGACGACGAAGAACAGCAGGCCGGTCACCAGGGCGTGCGCGATGTTCGCGAAGTTCGCGGCGAGCACGCCCTGCCGGGTCAGCGTAGAGATCGCGAGCAGCACGAACCCCATGTGACCGACGCTCGAGTAGGCGACCAGCCGCTTGACGTCGCGCTGGGCCAGACAGGCCAGGGCGCCGTACAGGATGCCGACGACTCCGAGCGCACCGAGGTACGGCGACACCGTCAGCGCCCCGTCCGGGATCGCCCCGGCCCAGAACCGCAGCAGGCCGTAGGTACCGAGCTTGAGCAGCACCCCGGCGAGCAGCACGGAGCCGACGGTCGGTGCCTTGCTGTGGGCATCGGGCAGCCAGAAGTGCAGCGGCCACATCGGCACCTTGGCGCCGAACCCGAGCATCAGCAGCACCGCGACGGCGAGCTGGGTCCGGTACGGGATCTGGCCACCGACGCGCAAGATCGTGGGGATGTCGAAGGTGCCGGTCGCGTGGTGCAGCAGCAGGAAGGCGACCAGCATCAGCGCCGACCCGGTCACCGTGACGACGAGGAACCGGGTCGCTGCCCGCCGGCGTCCGACCGGGTCGTGCGCGTCCCCCCAGTCGGCGATCACGAACCACATCGGGATCAGCACCAGCTCGAAGAACACGAAGAACACGATCAGGTCGAGAGACAGGAACGTGCCGATGCTGCGCGCCTTCGACGAGAAGTACCAGCGCCACCAGCTGCCGGAGTCCCTCCGCAGTCGGGCGCGCGGCGCAGCAGGGACACCAGACAGCACCACGTGAGCAGCGCCGTGACCACGACCAGCGGGGCCGACAGCGAGTCGACGCCGAGTCGCCAGTGCACGCCGATCGCCCCCACCCAGGTCTCGTCGGACTGCAAGGCGAACGCGCCCAGCGTGATGGCGGCCCTCGACCCATGCCCAGACCGAGAGCCCGAGAGTCACGGTCGCGATCGCCACCCCCAGTCGGGCCGCCGCGCGGTCGCCACGTCCGGCCACTCCGAGTGGCGACCGCGATCGCGCCGACCAGGGGGACGCCCACGAGCAGCTCGAGTCCGCCGATCATCGCCGGGCACCGATCATCGCTGCACCACGGCGATCAACAGTCGCCAGGCCGACGGCGCCGACGACCACCGCGGCGAGGTACCGGCTCACGTTGCCGCCGTGTGCCCAGCGCAGCCCCCGTCCCGCGAGCTGCATGGCTTCATCCGTGCCGCGTGACGTACGGCGAGACCACATCCGCCTCAGAGGCTGCGACGGCCCGCGACCCGAGCGCGAGCCAGTCGGACCGCGCTTGCGGTCACCATGCTGTCGAAGCCGAGGCCGCGCTCGAGTGCGGGGCGCAGCCGACCGAGCGACACCGCTGGGTCGCCGCCGGAGGAGCGGCTCCACAGCAGGTACGACACAGCAAAGCCGGCGATCACGGCGACCAGGCTCAGCAGCAGCGGCGACCAGGTGGAACGGCTCGGCGGGGACATCGAGGAAGCCGGGCCGGACGACCGCCACGCCACCGAAGGTGCACCACGACGGCGAGCACGACCAGCGGACCGGTCATCAGCACGGACGGCTCGCTCGCCGGCGCCTACGCCCTCGTCAGGCTCCGTCGGTCGCCCGAAGAAGACGAGCAGCCAGACCCGCATGGCGTAACCGGCGGTGAGCACGGCCGTCAGCCAGCGCAGCGACGAGCACGAACCAGGCCCGCGACGACCCGTCGGCGGCCTCATGGGCGGCCAGCCCGATGATCGCGTCCTTGGAGAAGAACCCGACGAACGGCGGCACGCCTGCCAGCGCCGCCAGCCCGACGGTCATCGTGACGAAGGTCAAGGGCATCGCCGTGCGCAGCCCGCCCAGCTCGACCAGCCGCTGCCGCCGTACGGCCTTGATGACCGAGCCGGCCGCAAGGAACAGCAGCGCCTTGAACGCTCCGTGCGCCAGCAGGTACAGCACACCGGGTCCGTAGCCGCCGAGGGACAGCGCAGCGAACATGTAGGCCAGCTGGCTGACGGTCGACCACGCCAGCACGCGCTTCAGATCCTCGGCCGCCAAGGCGAAGCACGCGGCGCCGAGCATCGTGACGACGGCGATCGCCGCCAGCACGTCCATCGCCACAGTGGAGAGCTCGAACAGCGGCAGCAGCCGGGCCACCAGGTAGACCCCGGCCGCCACCATCGTCGCGGCGTGGATCAGGGCGCTGATCGGGGTCGGTCCGGGCATGGCGTCCGGCAGCCACGAGTGCAGCGGGAACTGGGCCGACTTGCCCACCACGCCGCACAGGATCAGCAGCGCGGCAGCCGTGGCCTGGCCGCTGCTCACCCGCCCGTTCGCGACGGCGTCGAGCACTCCGCTGATCCGGTAGGTGCCGGCGGCCTGGCCCACGACGAAGATGCCGAACAGCAGCCCGACGTCGCCCAGGCGGGTCATCAGGAACGCCTTCACGGCGCCCTCCCGGGCCGGGCGTCCTTCCCAGTAGTGGGCGATCAGGAAGTAGGAGCAGGCCCCCATGACCTCCCAGCCGACGAGCAGCACGAAGAGGTCGTCGGCCGCGACCACCAGCGACATCGCCGCGGTGAAGAGACAGATCAGGGCCGTGTACGACGGGTAGCGGGGGTCCTTGCCCATGAAGGCGAGCGAGTACACCTGCACGAGCAGGGCCACCGTGGTGGCCAGCACGAGCATCGAGGCCGTGAGCTGGTCGACCGCGAGGGCAGGGGTGAAGGGAATGCCTCCGGTGTCGACCTGCCCAGCGGTGAAGCGGCTCGGGTCTGCGTCACCCCAGTGCTGGATGCCCAGCACGAGCGCGAGAAGCCACGAGACCGCGACCGAGCCGCAGCCCAGGACCTGGACCAGTCGGAGCGCTTCGATGCCCCACGACGAGGGCCGCCGCGGCGGCCAGCGCCGGCAGGGCGATGAGCAGCGCCAGGGTCACGACGTCGCGCCTTCGGCGTGGCGTGACCTGGTCCCGGTCGGCGAGCTCGCGAAGATCGTCGACGGCGATGTGCTGGTGGGTGCGGAACACCAGCAGCACGATGGCCAGTCCGAGCCCGATCTCGGCCGCGGCGATCGCGATCACGAAGAGGCTCAGTGACTGGCCGGTGTCCAGGGTGTCGTGCCAGTACGCGTCGAACGCCACCAGGTTGAGGTTGACGGCGTTGAGCATCAGCTCGACGCCCATCAGGATCAAGATGGCATGCCGCCGGGCGAGGACGACGTACACGCCGATGGCGAACAGCAGCGACGACACGACGAGCGGGAAGAGCACCGGCATCAGCGTGACTCCCGGTGACGGGACAGCACGATCGCGCCGACCAGGGCGGCCAGCAGAAGAACGCTGAGCAGCTCGAACGGCAGCACCCACGAGTCGAAGAGCCGGGTGCCCAGCGAGGAGGCGGTGCCGACGTCCTGACCGTCGATGTCGAGCCGGGCGTCGCGGAAGCCGACGGCGAACGTCGTCACGAGGACTGCCGCGGTCGCCGTGGCCACGAGCGCGCCGAGGACCCGACCGGAGCCGTTGAGGTCCGCGAGCGCGCCGATCGGGGCACGGGTCAGCATCAGGGCGAACAACAGCAGCACCACGACAGCGCCGACGTAGATCAGCACCTGGACCCAGGCCACGAACTCCGCGGCCAGCAGCAGGTAGAGCCCGGCCAGGGAGCCGAGGGTCACGACGAGCCAGAGGGCGCAGTGCACGAGGTGGGAGCTGATGGCCACCAGGACGGCCGAGCCGACCGCGATCGCCCCGAGCAGGCAGAACAGGACCTCGACCGCGTTCACCCCGGCTCCTCGCTCTCCACAACCGGCGGCTCGGTGGCGACTGCGAGCTCACGCTCGGCGGCCCGCTCGGCGGTCACCACCTCCTTCGCCGGCTCGGCGGCCGGGTCGAGCGCCGGCGGTGCCGGCACCGTCCACATCCACTGCTGGAGGCGGTCCTTCTCGTGGGTCAGGTCGCGGATGTCGTACTCGGCGTACTCGAACTCCGGAGTCCAGTACAGGGCGTCGAACGGGCAGGCCTCGATGCAGATGCTGCAGTACATGCACAGCGAGAAGTCGATGGCGAAGCGGTCGAGCATGTTCCGGCTCCGCTCGCGACCCCCCGGCGTCGGTGCGGGGACGGTCTCCTTGTGGGAGTCGATGTAGATGCACCAGGCGGGACACTCGCGCGCGCACAGCATGCAGACCGTGCAGTTCTCCTCCATGAGCGCGATGACGCCGCGTGACCGCGGTGGCAGCTCCGGCAGGGAGTCCGGGTAGTGCGCCGTCACCGACCGCCGGGTCATCGCCCGCCAGGTGACCCGGAGACCGGTCAGCAGCCCGCGGCCGAAGGCAGCTCATGTCAACACCACGCCGACGGTCGTCAGAGCGAGCTGGACCAGTGTCACGGGCACCAGCCAGACCCAGGCAAGCCGCATGCAGCTGGTCCTCTCGCATCCGGGGGAAGGCGACTCGAACCCAGATCACGACGAAGGCGACGATGCCGGTCTTCAGTCAGGGTCCACAGCCACCCGAGCTGGTCCGACCAGGGACCTTGCCAGCCCGCCGAGGAACAGTACGGCGGTCAGCGCCGCCAGGACGACGATCCCGGCGTACTCCGCGAGCAGGAACAGCGCGAAGCGGATGCCGGAGTACTCCGTGTAGGGACCGAAGATGATCTCGGCGTCGGCGACCGGCATGTCGAACGGCGGGCGTTGCAGCTCGGCCAGCCCCGCCACGAAGAAGACGACCAGACCAGGCAGCTGCCACAGCAGCCACCACGGTGTCCACGCGGCCGCGATGGCGGCGAGCGAGATGCTCCCGGCGGCCATCGCCGTCGACACGGCGGCGAGCACGAACGGGAGCTCGTAGGCGAGCAGCTGGGCCGCCACCCGCAGACCGCCGAGCAGCGAGAACTTGTTGGCGCTCGACCAGCCGGCCATCAGCGAGCCGACCACGCCGATGCTCATCACGGCGAGCGCGAAGAACAGGCTCGGGTCGAGCCACGTCGCGGCCGCGTCGGGGGACAGCGGGATCACGGCGAGCACGACGAGATACGGAATCAGCGCGACGGCGGGTGCCAGCCGGAACACGGGTCCGTCGGCGGCCGCCGGGACGATGTCCTCCTTCTGCGCGAACTTCACCCCGTCGGCGACCAGCTGCGCCCAGCCGTGGAAGCCACCGGCGTACATCGGCCCGACCCGCGACTGCATGTGCGCCATGGCCTTGTGCTCGGTCTGGCCGACCAGCAGTGGAAGCACGAGGAACGCCGCGAGCACGGCGACGGTGCGTCAGCAGGACGTCCCACCAGTCGATCACGTGGCGCTACCCGCGACTGCGACGTCCGCCGGAACGATCCACCCGCCACACCCTATCGCCGGGACCGCATCGACAGGGGACGCTCCGGACTTGGCCGCGCCGACCAGGTGAGCACGCGCGACCGCAAACCGCCGGGCGGTTCACCCGGACTCGCTGCACGCCGAGGTCGCGCGCCGCAGGCATCACCGAAGGTGTCTCTGGACAGGCTGTGAGGGCTGGCCCATGCTGGCCTGATGAACAGCGCGGTTCGATCGATGGCCAGGTCTCGTCACCCGCTGATCGTCGGCCTCGCAGCCACGCTCCTGCTCCTACTCCTGACGACGCTGCCCGCCGAGGCCGGCTCGGGCACCCCCGACAAGGCCCACGCAGCTCCGCGCAGCTCACAGCTCGCAGGCGTCGTCGCGCTGGCGCCGGACAACGCCTGGGCGGTCGGGAGCTACTCGCCGCCGAACGGCTTCCCCAGGAAGGCACTGGTCAAGCACTGGGACGGCACCCGATGGAGCCAGGTCGTGGTGCCGAACCCGGGCGGTCAGCACGGTACGGCGCTCGCATCCGTGAGCGCCTCGGGACCAGACGACGTCTGGGCGGCCGGTTCGTACGTCACCGGAGACGAGTACGACACGCCCAGGCCGATCGTGGAGCACTGGGACGGTTCCTCGTGGCAGGTGGACAAGCTCCCCGTCCCTCAGACCGGATTCGACTCGTACGCCTCGGCGTACTCGGTCGTCGCCCTGTCGCCGCACAATGTCTGGGTGGTCGGGGTCGCCTCGAGCATCGACACCGAGATCGGCACGTTCGCCTACATCGCGCACTGGGACGGGGCGTCCTGGACACTCAGCACGATCGACCACCCGACAGGCTGCTGCGACGGCAAATTGCTGAGCGGAGTGTCCGCGATTCCCGGCGGGGCCTTGTACGCCGTCGGCTACGTGGACCCGGCCGGACCGTTGATCGAGCATCGCCGCGGCCAGACGTGGTTCAAGCAGGCTTCCCCGCGTCTCTCTGGGGGGTCACTCAGCGGCGTCGCATCATTCGCCCTCGACGATGCATGGGCGGTCGGCAGCTATCCGGATCGCTACCAGCGGACCCTGGCCCTGCACTGGAACGGAACCCGCTGGACACACGTCGCCACCCCGAACCCCGCCGGCGACGCCGCAACCAGCCTGTTCTCGGCCGTGGGCGGAGCGGGCCCGGACGACATCTGGGCGGTCGGCTACCAGTCTCCCTCGACGTATGCCCAACCCATGACCGAGCACTGGGACGGGACCACGTGGTCGGTCGTCGACATCGCCGCCCCTGGCCTCGGCGGCTCGTTGTCGGGGGTCAGCGCAACGTCGACGACGGATGCCTGGGCCGTGGGGAGGTCGTACGATGGCGCTCTCGCCCACGCGCTGGTCGAGCACTGGGACGGGTCCAGCTGGACAGTTTTTCCCTGAGCGGCTCGGACCGGGTCAGAGCTGGTACTGCCGCTGGAGGGTGTGGAGATTCCTCGGGGTGTTGGGATCTGTGGGCGTGCAGTTGCGGCCCGTGACCGTCAGGGTCAGCTGATGGCTCGCATCCTCGGACCAGGTCATCTGCTGGTACATGTTCTTCCGGGTCCCTCGCGCGGGCTCGTCCTCTTTCGCCCATGAGGGGAACGTGGAGTCGTAGTTCTCCTTGAACGTGGGCAGCGCGTGGACCCCTTGGTCCAGCGGACCGCAGCACCAGATCACCAGGCCGTTGCGCTCGTGCGTCTCGTCGTACTGGATGGCATGGGTGTCGGAGTGAGCGATCGCCGCGTTCAGCCCCTTGCCGTGAGCCGCGTAGGTCGTCTTGATGAAGTCGCTGATCTGGTCACGCTCGTGGATGTAGGCGCACCACTTGTCAGAGTTGGACCGCATGATGATGCCCGTGCGCGGGTTGACCTCGGCCGTACCGTTCCATCCCGGGTCGGTGAAGATCTGGCAGAACTGCCGGGCTGCGGCCGCCGCCTCGATCTCGGCCTTCAGCCAGGCCAGCTGCGACTCACCGAGCATGGTCGTGGTGGGGTCGTCCGGAGCGATTGGCGCGGCCAGCACGTTCGTGCGGTCGAGGCTTCGCGTGTCCGTGTAGATGAAGCGGACGTTCCCCTCGATGCTCGACCAGTACCGGCCACGTCGTTGCGGGTCGTCCATGGGTACAGGCACCACGTCCGCCCAGGCGAGCAGCGAGGCCGCGGTCACGGGATCGTCGTAGTTCGGCTCGTTGCCCATCTTGGGCGAGTTCGCCGTCTGGTTGCAGTCGTGGTCGCTGATCAGCTTGTCGACCGCGCCGGCTCGCTGGATCAGCCTCCGCCCTGGTTGCATCAGGGCGAGGGCGTAGGCGCGTTCATGTGACTCGAGCGTCGTATCGAGGTCCTCCGGGTAGCCGTCATCGCCGAAGTGGACGAAGCGGTCGTAGCCCCACGCCACCGCGTCGGCGAACGCAGCGGTGGTGTCCGAGACGGCTTGTGCGCAGCCCCCGCCGGCGATCCTGGTCGTGCATGGCTTGCCGACCGCGCGCAGGGTTCTGGCGCGGACGACCGGTCCGTACGGCGTGTCGTTCCGGGTCAGCTGCCAGAAGTAGGTGTGGCCGTGGTCGAGGTCCTCGATCGTCCACTTGTTGAAGCCGGAGGTGTTGTGCGGCGATGCCGGGTACGAGGTCGGCCGGGTCATGCTCCGCGAGGACGAGCGGTTGAGCCCGATCAGGTCCGTCGACTCGGCACCGGCGGTGTAGCCGGACGCCAGGATCGACGTCTGCCGGGCACCACCGAGCTCGAGGGCGACCGACGGGCCGCCCTGGTCCCGGTCGCGTTTCGGCTCTCGCTCGGGTCCACGACGGGCCGCCCACAGCCAGGCCAGGGCGACGCCGAAGGACCGTAGGGCCGTACGACGGCTGACGTGGACCATCTTCGTGAGCTCTCCTCCCGCGGATGACAAGAAACCGGCTGGCTCCACATTCGCGGAGTCAGCCGGTTTCCCGCAATTGCCGATCAGGTGGTCAGGCCTCTTCCAGGTCAGCCCTTGGCGGGGATCCAGACCGCTTCGGCCGGCCCCCAGTTGCCGTCGGCGTCCTGCGCCTGGACGTAGGCCAGCACCTGCTTGGAGCCCGTCTTCACGGAGCTGCTCACCGTGACGCTGGTGCCCTTGCCCTTGATCTTCATGGCACTGCTCTGGCCACCGTCCCACGGCGCCGTGCCGACGAAGATGCGAGCCGCGGTGACGTTCTGCGCGGTGGGCTTGCCGAACCCGGAGGCGCCGAGCGCCCCGTCGTCAGCCGTCGCGGAGACCGCAACCGAGGCGCCGGACGCCTTGGCGGAGGCATCGAGGATGGTCGGGCCAAGCGTGAGCTTGTACGGCATCCGGGCCGCTCCGGAGGTGTAGACGAAGCCTGGGACGTAGGTCTTCGCGAACGAGTCCATGCAGGTGTACGGCGGGAAGAAGCCGAACACCCAGCAGGTGTCGGCGAGCTCCCAGGTCCCTGCCGGGACGCCCAGCTTCGAGTAGACCCAGTCGTCGGTACCGCCGCCGACGTCGTACAGGACCTCGCCGGACTGCCCCGTCGGCAGACCCGTGAAGTAGCTCTGCCGGAATCCCAGAGCGCGGAAGCCGGCGTCGTTGGGCGTCTTGACGCCCGAGTCGTAGTCCCAGGGGATCAGGTTGACACCGCCGTCGGTGTGCATGGTGAACATCTCACCCGACGTGGTGAGCGGGGCCGGATCGGTCGGCTTCGAGCCGCGCTGGTCCTTGAACAGCTCCGTCGTCAGCTTCGCCAGGGCCTGGGTCTCGGGCTCGGACATCTTCGCCTTGCCCAGGAAGACCTGCGAGCACGGGTCCTTGCTGGTGCTGGCTCCACCCCAGGCCATTGACCAGTTCCGGTTCATGTCGACCCCGGGCTGGCTGCTGACCCACGGCGGGGAGCAGCCACCGGCCGGCGTCTGGTCCTCGTCGTCGTTCTTGCGCTGCCAGGCCGCCGAGTCCTGGCCGACACCGTCCTTGGTGATCCCCTTCTCGGTGATGGCGATGCCGTCCGGGTTGACCTGCGGAACCACCCAGATCTCGCTGCTCTTGAGCAGGGCGGTGATCTGCGCGTCGGTCCCGTCTCCGTCGACCAGGGTCGTCAGGAAGCGCCAGGACATCTCGCTGGTCGCGATCTCGCGGGCGTGGATCTGGCTCTCCAGGAGGAACCGCGGCTTGTCGGTGTCCGGGGTCAGCTTGCACCCGTCCTTGGCGTCCTCCGTCACGCAGACGACGTTGAGCGGATGCTTGCCGGTGAAGGACGTGCCGAACTGGATCTTCTTGACGAGGTCCGGGTACTTCTTCTGGAGGTCGCTCTCGAACTGGTCGTAACCCTCGGTCGTCCGGTAGCCACCGTAGAACGTCGGGTACTTCTTGCCCTGCAACAGCTTCGGCAGGATGCTGTCCTGGCTTGCCGGAGCCTTCGGGATCGGCCCGACCGGGGCAGCCGGGACACGACCCGTCACGGTCAGCCCGGCGACCTTCGCCAACCGGGCCGCCGTCGACGTAGCCGCCGAGGACGTAGACCGTGTCGCCGGTACGAGCCTCCAAGAGGTCGTAGCCGAGGGACATCAGCCGGACGGCGAGAGCGCCGCCGTCCCCGTCAGCCGCTCGCACGGAGATCTTGTAGACCGTCGTGTCACGCGTCTGCGCCGAGGCCGGGCTGGACGCGACCGCGTGCGGGCCGGATGCCATTGCCAGGCGCGACAGCAGCCGCCGCGGAGGCCGCTAGGAGGGGACGCCAAAGGCGTCGCGTTCGAACAAGAGACATGACAGACTTCCCTTTCGTGGTGCGTTGACGTCCCCTACTCAAAAGCCGGCACCCAGTGCCGCTTGGTCAGGCCTTCGGGATCCAGACCGCCATGCGCCGGACCCCAGTTGCCGTCCGCGTCCTGCGCCTGGACGTAGGCAAGGGTCTGCTTCGACCCGGCCTTGACCGTGATGCTGGCGCTGACGCTGGTTCCGCTTGCCCTTGATCTCCATCGCCTGCGCGGTGCCACCATCCCACGGTGCCTTGCCGGTGAAGATGCGGGCCGCCGTCACCTTCTGCGTCGCTGGCCGGCCGACGCCGCTGGTACCGAACGCGTCGTCGTCAGCCGTCGCCGTCACGGTCACCTTGCTGCCCTTTGCCTTGGCGCCCACCTTCAGGATGTCGGGCCGAGCGAGAGCTTGTACGGCGTCCGCGCCGCGGCGGCGTCGTACACGAGTCCGGGCAGGTTGTTGGCCTGGTAGGCGTCCATGCAGGAGTACAGCGGGAAGAAGGTGCCTGCGCAGCCGGACCCGGTGCCGTCGAGCTCCCAGGTGAAGGACGCGATGCCCAGGTCGTCGTAGGCCCAGTCGTCGGTCGTCCCGGAGGTGGCGTAGAGCACCTCAGGGGGCTGGCCGGTCGTCGTAGCCGTTGAAGTAGCTCTGCCGGAAGGCCATCGAGCGCAGCTGTGCGTCGTTCGGCGTGTGCAGGCTGGCGCTGGTTCCCCAGGGCAGCAGCACCAGGCCGGCCACCGTGTGGATCGTGACCATGGCGCCTGTGGTGGTGGCCGGGGCCTTCGCGTCGTCGCCCTTGCCGCGCTGGTCCTTGAACAGCGTCCTGAACAGCGCGCTGAGCTCCTGGGTCTCGGGCTCCGACGCTGCCTTCGTGCCGTTGAAGACCTCGCTGCACGGCGTAGTGGCTGATGCCTGCGGTGTCCCAGTGCGTGTCGAAGTTGCGGTTCAGGTCGACGCCGGCCTGCGAGTTCGCCCACGGCGGTGGACAGCCACCGTCCGGCGCCTGGTCGTCGTCGACGTTCTTGCGCTGCCAGGCGCTGGACGTGGACGAGGTGCCGTCCTTCTCGATGCCCTTCTCCGTGAGCTGGATCCCGTCCTTGTTGAACTGCGGGACCACCCAGATCTCGGAGCTGTCGAGCAATGAGGTGATCTGGGCGTCGGTGCCGTACCCGTCGACCAGCTGGGTGAGGTAGCGCCATGCCATCTCGCTGGTCGCGAGCTCGCGGGCATGGATCTGCGCCATCACCAGGAACCGCGGCTTGTCGACGTTCGGCGTCATCTTGCAGCCGCTCTTGGCGTCGGCGGTGACGCACACGACGTTCAGGTCGTTCTTGCCGGTCCAGGTCTTGCCGAACTGCGAACTTCCGCACCAGGTCGGGGTACTTCTTCGGCAGGTCGCTCTCGAACTGGTCGTAGCCCTTCGTCGTCCGGTAGCCGCCGTAGAACGTCGGGTACTTCTTGCCCTGCAGGAGCTTCGGCAGGATGCTGTCCTGGCTGGCCGGTGCCTTGCGGGATCGGCCCGACCGGTGCCGCCGGGGTGCGTCCCACGACGGTCACGCCACTGAGGCTGGCCAGCCGGGCCGCGGTCGCCGTCGTAGCCCAGGACGTAGAGGACATCGCCGGTCCGCATCTCGAGCAGGTCGAAGCCGCGTGCCGTGAGCCGATCAGCCAGAGCGACGGCGTCCCCGTCGGCCGCCCGGACCGCGATGGTGTACATCGTCTGGTCGCGCACCTGTGCCGAGTCCGGAGTTGGTGGCGAGTGCGCTGGGTACCGACGCCATCGCCAAGCCCGACGGTTGCTGCGGCCGAGGCCGCGAGGAGTGGACGCCAGAGACGGCGATTTCGAGCCGAGGCCATGAGCAGATTCCCTTTCGTTGGATGAACCGGATTCGTCCGACTCAGCGGCGGTTCTACCGCGTGGTCGGACGAGTCCGGATGGAGGTCAGGCCTTGGGGATCCAGACCGCGCGGGTGGCGCCCCAGTTGCCGTCGGCGTCCTGGGCCTGCACGTAGGCCAGCACCTGCTGCGACCCCGGTCGACGGTGGCGGTGGCGGTGACGCTGGTGCCCTTGCCCTTGATCTTCATGGGGCGCGCTTGCCGCCGTCCCACGGCGCCGTGCCGACGTAGATGCGCGCCGCCGTGACGTTCTGCGCCGGTGGGCTTGCCGAAACCCGCGGCACCGAAGGCTGCGTCGTCGGCCGTCGCGGTGACGGTGACCGACTGCTTCGATGCCGCGCCGGCCTGACCGTCGAGGATCGTCGGGCCGAGGGTGAGCTTGTACGGCGCCCGGGCCGCGCCGGACGTGTAGATCAGAGCCGGGCACGTACCGGTCCGCGTACGCGTCCATGCAGGAGTACGCCGGGAAGAAGCCGGTGCAGTCGCCACCGGTGTCGGCCAGCTCCCAGGTGCCGGCAGCGACGCCGAGCACGTCGTACACCCAGTCGTCCGTGCCGCCACCCGACGCTGTACAGCACCTGACCGGCCTGGCCGGTCTGCAGACCGGTGAAGTAGCTCTGCCGGAAGCCGAGCGCCCGGAAGCCCGCGTCGTTGGGTGTCTGCGACCGACGGGTTGTAGGCCCAGGGGATGATGTTCACCCCGGCGTTGGTGTGCATGGTGAGCATCTCGCCGGTGGTGTTCTGCGGCGCCGGGTCGGTCGGCTTCGAGCCGCGCTGGTCCTTGAACAGGTCCTTGGTCAGCTTCGCCAGTGCCTTCGTCTCGGTCTCGGACATCTTCGCCTTGCCGAGGAAGACCTCTGAGCACGGGTCCTTGCTGGTGCTTGCACCTCCCCACGCCGGAGCCCAGTTCCGGTTCAGGTCGACTCCCGGGCTGGCTCCCGGCCCATGGCGGAGGGCAGCCTCCGTCAGGCGTCTGCTCCTCGTCGTCGTTCTTGCGCTGCCAGGCCGGCGAGTCGTCGCCGAAGCCGTCCTTCTTGATGCCTCTGCTCGGAGATGTTCGTGCCTTCGGGGTTGACCTCCGGCACGACCCAGATCTCACTGCTCTTCAGCAGGGCGGTGATCTGCGGCGTCGGTGCCGTCCCCGTCGACGAGCTCGGTCAGGAACCGCCAGGCCATCTCGCTGGTCGCGATCTCGCGGGCGTGGATCCGGGTCTCGAGCAGGAACCGCGCCTTGTCGACGTCGGGTGTCAGCTTGCAGCCGCTCTTCGCGTCCTCGGTCACGCAGACGGCGTTCAGCGTGTACTTGCCGGTGAACGACTTGCCGTAGACGACCTTCTTGACCAGGTCCGGGTACTTCTTCTGCAGGTCGCTCTCGAACTGGTCGTAGCCCGCCACCGTGCGATAGCCGCCGTAGAACGTCGGGTACTTCTTGCCCTGCAGGAGCTTCGGCAGGATGTTGTCCTGGCTCGCCGGTGCCTTGGGAACCGGCCCGACCGGGACGGCGCGAGACCTTGCCCACGACTCGGAGCCGCCGAGCACTCCGGCCAGCCGGGATGCGTCGGCCGCCGAGCCGAGCACGTGCAGCACGGCGCCGTCGCGGGCCTCCATGACGTCGAAGCCGACGCGACATCAGCCGCGTGGCCAGTGTCTGCGGGTTCCCGTGTACCGCCCGAACCGAGATGTCGTACATCGTGTCGTCGCGCACCTGCGACGAGCCTCGACGGTGCTGGCGACGGCGCCCGGGACAGCCGCCATCGCCAGTCCGACCGTGACAGCGGCCGAGGCCGCCAGGAGAGGACGCCAGAGACGCCGATTTCGAGCCGAGGCCATGAGCAGATTCCCTTTCGTGGTGCGTTTGAGGTGCCGTTCCTTCGTCGGTCCAGCCTGTTGCCGGTCTAGTCTGTTTCGGTTCGGGGACGTCCCGTGTTACGCCTTGGGGATCCAGACCGCGACGGCCGGACCCCAGTTGCCCGCTGCGTCCTTCGCCTGCACGTAGGCCAGCGCCTTCTTGCTGCCCTTGGGCACGGTCGCCGTGGCGGTGACCGAGGTGCCGCTGCCGTGGATCGTCATCGGCTGCGCCGTTCCGCCGTCCCACGGCGCCGTACCGACGTAGATGCGGGCATCTGTGACGTTCTGCGCGGCCGGCTTGCCGACGCCGCTCGTGCCGTACGCGGCGTCGCTGGCCGCCGCGGTCACCGTCACCGAGGCGCCGGAGCCCTTCGTCGGTCACGCTCGTCGTGGTCGGGCCGAGCGACAGCTGGTACGGCGTCCGCGCAGCGGCGGCGTCGTAGTAGAGGCCGGGCAGGTTGTTGGCCTCGTAGGCGTCCATGCAGCTGTACAGCGGGAGGAACTCGCCCTCGCACCCGCCACCCGATCCGTCGAGCTCCCAGGTGAACGACGCGATGCCCAGGTCCGCGTAGGCGAGGTCGTCCGACGTTCCGGCGGCGTCGTACAGCACCTCGCCGGACTGCCCCGCGGTGTAGTGGTTGTAGTAGTTCTGCCGGAACGCCATCGAGCGCAGTGCGGCGTCGTTCGGCGCATGCACGGTGTGGTCGTAGCTCCACGGCAGCATCACGAGACCGGCGACCGTGTGGATCGTGACCATGGCCCCCGTCGTGTCGGCCGGCGCCGGGTCGCCGGCGCCGGGGCCGCGCTGGTCCTTGAACAGCGAGCGGAAGAGCGTCGCGAGCGAGGAGTCCTCGGGCTCGGAGCCGGCCGCCTTGCCCTTGAACGTCTGGTCACACGGGTCGCTGCTGCTGCCCAGGCCGCCCCAGTGGAACGTGTTGTTGCGGTTCAGGT
The DNA here is from genome assembly GCA_963833975.1 of uncultured Actinomycetota bacterium. GTDB lineage: Bacteria > Actinomycetota > Actinomycetes > Propionibacteriales > Nocardioidaceae > JAWWPG01. The sequence goes on along the minus strand of CAWIAB010000007.1, from coordinate 327,399 downwards.
CGACACCGGACTGCGAGAAGGCCCAGGTACCGCTGCAGCCACCCGCCGGCGCCTGCTCCTCGTCCATGTTCTTGCGCTGCCAGGCCGGCGAGTCCTCGCCGGTGCCGTGCTGGGTGATGCCGTCCTGCGACGGTCTCGATGCCGTCCGGGTTGACCTCGGGCACGACCCAGATCTCGGTGCTCTGGAGCAGTGACGTGATCTGTGCGTCCTTCTTGTAACCGTCGATCAGCCGGGTCATGAACCGCCAGGCCATCTCGCTGGTGGCGATCTCCCGGGCGTGGATCTGCGTCATCACCAGGAACCGCGCCTTGTCGACGTCGGGCGTGAGCTGGCAGGAGTCTTGCGCGTCGGCCGTCAGGCACATCGCGATCAGCGGGTTGTCGCCGGTGAAGCTCGTGCCGTAGGTGACCTTCTGGACCAGGTTCGGGTACTTCTTCACCAGGTCGGACTCGAACTTGTGGTAGGCCGCCACCGTGCGGTAGCCGCCGTAGAACGTCTGGTACATCTTGCCGTCGAGCTTCTTGGGCAGGATGTTGTCCTGGCTCGCGGGTGCCGCCGGGATCGGGCCCCGTGGCGCGGCGGCCTTGCGTCCGACCACCGTCGCACCGGAGACCGTGGCCAGCCGGGCCTGCGTGCTCGTCGGCGCCCAGGACATGGACGACCGCGCCGTCGCGCGAGATGACGTCGTACCCGGCGTTGTTCAAGCAAGGTGGCGAGCGCCAGTCCGTCGCCGCCGTCCGCCCGAACGGCGATGTTGTACATCGCCGAGCTCCCGGTGGTCGCGCCGGTGTTGCCGTGCGTCGACCCTGCGGCGATGGCGTTCGGCACGGCGGCCAGCGCGATGCCGGTCGCCGCGGCGGCCAGGCCGACGAGGACGATCCGACGTTGATGGCGACGATCCCGGCGCACGTGCATGAGTCACCTTCTGAGTTCGTTGAGCAGGACAGGATGCGATCGGGCGTTCGGCCCGAACGTACGAACACTATGGGAGCCAGCCTGGGCTCCGCTAGACCTTCGGCTCGCTCGCGGGTACCGGCCAGCCGTCCGGGTCGGGAACGCCCGGCGGCCGGGTACGTCGGCGGCTGGGCGCCGCGTCGTGGTCGGACTCGCCCGGCTCCTTGGCGCCGGGCCACGGCTTCGCGACCCGGGAGGCCAGCACGAAGTCCTTGCGCAGCGGGTTGCCCTCGAACCCGTCCGGGAGCAGCAGGGTGTCGAGGCGGTCGTGGCCGACGAAGCCGATGCCGAACATCTCGTGGGTCTCTCGCTCGTGCCAGCCGGCGCCGGCATAGACGTCGCAGACGCAGGCGAGCTCGGGCGGCGTCGCGCGGCAGCTGGGTGCGCAGCAGCACGTCGTCGACTCGGCCGATCTGTGGCGAGGCGACGTGGGCCACGACCGAGAATCCCTCGTCCAGAGCAGTCGACCGCGGTCAGGAAGTCGAAGAAGCGGCACCCGAGCCGGTCCCGAGCCGTGAGCAGTGCCGCATGCCACGCGGCCGGCTCGATGTCGACGGTCGGCGGCCCGAAGCCGACGTCCGGCTCGACGCCGTACGCAGCCTCGAGCTCGGCGAGCCAGGTCATGAGTCGCCGGCCGGTCGACGCACGACGGGGCGGGTGAGCCGGGCCGCCAGCGAGGCGCCGCGTCGGCGGGGGTCGAGGAGTAGCGGTCGCCGAGCGACTCGCCGGCGATCTTCTGCCTGCAGCTTGACGATGCCCTGGAGCAGCGCCTCCGGCCGCGGCGGGCAGCCGGGGACGTAGACGTCGACCGGGATGATCTGGTCGACCCCCTTCGTCACGCAGTACGAGTCCCAGTACGGGCCCGCCGGAGTTCGAGCAGGAGCCGAACGAGATGACGTACTTCGGGTCGGGCATCTGCTCGTAGAGCCGCTGCACCGCCGGCGCCATCTTGTCCGTGACCGTGCCGGACACGACCATCAGGTCGGCCTGCCGTGGACCCGGCGCGAACGGGATCACCCCCAGCCGGATGAAGTCGTGGCGCGCCATCGAGCTCGCGATGAACTCGATCGCGCAGCAGGCCAGCCCGAAGTTGAACACCCACAGGGAGTAGCGGCGCCCCCAGTTCAGCAGGTAGCGCGCCGGCTCCGGAGCCAGCTGCTGGAGCGCGCCGACCCGCGGCAGCGGCAGGTCCGACCGCCGGGACGGGCGCTCGTCGGCGCTGGTCAGCTCCATCGCAGCACCCCGGTCCGCCAGGCGTAGGCGAGCCCGACGACGACGATCCCGATGAAGACCCCCATCTCGGCGATGCTCGCGGCGCCCAGACGCGTCGAACACCGTCGCCCAGGGGAACAGGAACACGGCGTCCACCGCGAATACGACGTACAGGTAGGCGAAGACGTAGAACCGGACGTGACCTGCGCCCAGTCGGAGCCGACCGGGTCGACGCCGCACTCGTAGGTCAGGGACTTCTGCCGGGACGGCACGGTCGGTCGCAGCAACCGGTTCGCCGACAGGATCGCGGCGACCAGCGCGATCCCGGCGACCAGCACGGTGAGCACCGGCAGGTACGACGTGAGGTAGGCGTGGTAACCCGGGCTCATCCGCCCAACCTATCCGTTCGCCGACGTGGAGCCAGAGGAGGTGGCGACGGCGACCACGAGGAGCAGCACGACGACCCAACACGATGCCGATGATGAGCAGGATCGTGCCGATGATGCCCATGATGTAGCCGGCCTGCGCCTTGCCACGGCCGCCCAGCGCGCCGCCCGAGGCGTCGATCTCGCTGCATGCTCTTGTGTCCGATGGACCAGGCGAACGGCGCGATGACCCCGCAGATCGCCAGCCCGAGGATGCCGAGGACCAGCGCTGTCGTGGCCTGCGCTGGTCCGGCTGAGGGCCGTACGGATAGCCAGGCGGGCCGCCCGGTCCCTGGTACGGGTACGGCGGTGGAGGTCCTGCGGACATGGCGAGCGCCTCATGGGTGATGACAAAGCAGAGGTCTGCGGGCGCCGAGTCGGCTCCCGCAGACCTCATGGTCGACGTCGACGAACGTCTCTAGTCGGTCGCGTCCTTGCGCATGAACGCCAGCACCGGCGCCGACCACGATGACGATCAGGCTGATCCAGTAGGCGAAGCCGTGACCCTTGTCGTAGCCGATCCCGGACGAGCGCTCTCGCCGGGAACAACGAAGAGCGCCAGGATCACGCAGACGGACGCGACCACGTAGGCGACGAACACGCCGAGGCGGTGCGGGAACGGCATCCGAACCTTGCCGTAGGTCCCGGCCGCAAGCACGAGTCGATGCCACCAGGGCCACCAGCGCCGCGAACCAGCCGAAGAAGCCGTGCCAGGCCGAGACGGTGGCCGAGACGGAGATGACTCGGCGCTGGCGGAGTACTTGTAGTAGGAGAACAAGCGAGAAGATGAAGGCCACGATGCCCATGGCGACGATGCCGTGGTCATACGGGTTGGCCTCCTGGACGGCCGCCTTCATCTGGTCTGCGTTGTAGCTGCTTGCGGAACCGCCGGTTGCACCGCCGGAACCCGGCGGAGGCGGCTCCGATGGAGGAGGAGTCTGCGGAGTTTCGGACATGGACGTATCCCCTTGCAATTTGTGTCAACCCACATGGTTGTGGTTCTTCATGGTTCCACGAAGAAGCTCCCGAAGACGCCAATACCGCGATTTCGGGCATCGGCATGTCGCGGACGCTCGCTCAGACCGCGAGGCGTGCGGCCGGCTCAGACCGTGGCGTGGCCGCTCGACCACCGCCGACCAGCGCGGACCAGGCGCGAAGACGAGCCAGGCCGCCACCGACGACCTTGGTGGCCGGAGCCGGCCCGTCGCGCGAGGTCAGGCAGCGGTCGGCGCCGTACCAGTGCCACGCAGACCAGCGACGACCAGGGCGACGCGGCCGGCAGCGTGACCAGCACGAACGGGTTGGCCGCGAGCGCCTCGCCGACCCGGCCGTGCGCCAGGAACACCCACGCGCGGGTCATCCCGCAGCCCGGGCACGGCAAGCCCGGTCAGCGAGCCGGAACGGGCACACGACCGGCCCGCCGGCGGCGTCGGCCGGGCTGAGGGCGACGCGACAGACAGAGCGCCGCCGACCGCCACGACGGCCAGCACTCGCGGTCGGGGTGGCGCGCGCCGGACGAGCGACGCTCCGGCTACTTGAGAGGACGGCCATCGCTGTCGTTGAGGTTGCGCATCGCGATCAGGATGATGTCGACGATGTACCAGATCCCGAGCCCACCGCAGGTGACCAGCTTGAGGATGCCGAGCCCGATGCTGCCGAGGTAGAACCGGTCCACCCCCAACGAGCCGAGGAAGACCGAGAGCAGCAGGGCGACCAGCCACTCCTTGTCGAGAACAGTCCCGGCACCTGCGCCGCCGGGAACCAGTTCGTGTCGACCCGCCGTACCGGCTGGTCGGACTTCAGGGAGCCGCTCGACGCCATGACCTGCAGGTCGCCGTACCGGTACGGCCCGTACTCCTGGCCCATCTGCTGGACGTAGAACTGGTCGGGGGGCTGCTGAGGCGGGGGTGGCGGCTGGGGTGGGTACTCCGGGGACCGCTCATGATCGGCCATCCTAGAGGCCCCCCACCTCCGGCAGGACGTAAACTGCCAGGACGGGTGGTTCATCGGTGGCTGGAAGTGGGACGGTTGTGTCCAAGCAGGTCGAGCAGCTCGACCAGGTGATCATCCGGTTCGCCGGCGACTCCGGTGACGGCATGCAGCTCACCGGCGACCGCTTCACCCAGGAGACCGCGATCTTCGGCAACGACCTGTCGACGCTGCCGAACTTCCCGGCCGAGATCCGCGCGCCGGCCGGCACGCTGCCGGGCGTCTCGTCGTTCCAGGTGCACTTCGCCGACCACGACATCCTGACCCCCGGCGACGCTCCGCAGGTGCTGGTCGCCATGAACCCGGCGGCGCTGCGGGCCAATGTCAAGGACCTCGCACCCGGCGCCACCGTCATCGTCGACACCCACGACTTCACCGACCGCAACCTCAACCGCGCCGGCTACGCCGCGAACCCGCTCGAAGACGGGTCGCTCGAGCCGTACGCCGTCCACGCCGGTCGACCTCACCGGCATGACGGTCGCGGCGGTCAAGGAGTTCGGGCTGACCCGCAAGGACGCCTCCCGGGCCAAGAACATGTTCGCCCTCGGCCTGCTGTCGTGGCTCTACGGCCGTCCGATCGAGGGCACCGAGGCGTTCCTGCGCCGCAAGTTCGCCGACGCTGCCCGACATCCGCGACGCCAACCTGGCCGCGTTCCACGCGGGCTGGAACTTCGGCGAGACGACCGAGACGTTCGCCGTCTCCTACGAGATCAAGCCGGCGCCGATGCCGGAGGGCACCTACCGCAACATCTCCGGCAACCTGGCGCTCAGCTACGGCCTGGTCGCCGCGTCGGTGCGCTCGGGGCTGCCGCTGTTCCTCGGCGCCTACCCGATCACCCCCGCGTCCGACATCCTGCACGAGCTGAGCAAGCACAAGCGGTTCGGCGTGATGACGTTCCAGGCCGAGGACGAGATCGCCGGCATCGGCGCCGCGCTCGGCGCGTCGTTCGGCGGCGCGCTCGGCGTCACGACGACCTCCGGCCCCGGGATCGCCCTGAAGAGCGAGACGATCGGGCTCGCCATCACCCTCGAGCTGCCGCTGATCGTCGTCGACGTCCAGCGCGGCGGCCCGTCGACCGGCCTGCCCACCAAGACCGAGCAGGCCGACCTGCTGCAGGCGATGTTCGGCCGCAACGGCGAGGCGCCGGTGCCGATCGTGGCGCCGCGCTCCCCCGGCGACTGCTTCGACGCCGCGCTCGAGGCGGCCCGGATCGCCGTCACCTACCGCACGCCGGTGATGCTGCTCTCCGACGGCTACCTCGCCAACGGCTCCGAGCCCTGGCCGGTTCCCGACCTCGCCGGCCTGCCGACGATCGACCCGGCGTTCGCCATCTGCGCCCAACCACGAGACCGAGGCCGGCCAGCACGAGTTCTGGCCGTACCAGCGCGACCCGCAGACCCTGGCCCGGCCGTGGGCGATCCCCGGCACCGCCGGGTCTCGAGCACCGCATCGGCGGCCTCGAGAAGGCCGACGGCCACGGCGGCATCTCCTACGACCCCACCAACCACGACCTGATGGTGCGCACCCGGCAGGCCAAGGTCGACCGGATCGCCGACACCATCGGCCCGGTCGAGGTCGAGGACCCGGACGGCTACGGCTCGGCTGCTCGTGCTCGGCTGGGGGTCGACGTACGGGCCGATCGGCGCCGCCTGCCGCCGGATCCGGGCCGCGGGACGGCCCATCGCGCAGGCCCACCTGCGCCACCTCAACCCGTTCCCGCACGACCTCGGGGACGTGCTGCGCCGCTACGACCGGGTCGTCGTGCCGGAGATGAACCTCGGCCAGCTCGCGCTGCTGCTGCGGGCGAAGTACCTCGTCGACGTGGTCGGCTACAACCAGGTGCGCGGACTGCCGTTCAGCGCGGCCGAGCTCGAGGACGTCCTCGGCGCCGCCCTCGAGGAGGTGCACGAATGACCACCGACCTGCCCATGCCCGCGGTTGACGCCGCCGGGCTCGCCGGCGTGCCGCTGGCCGACGTCCCGATGACCCGCAAGGACTTCACGTCCGACCAGGAGGTGCGCTGGTGCCCCGGCTGCGGCGACTACATCATCCTGGCCGCCGTGCAGGGCTTCCTGCCCGTCGCTCGGGCTGCGCCGGGAGAACATCGTGTTCGTCTCGGGGATCGGCTGCTCGTCGCGCTTCCCCTACTACCTCGACACGTACGGCATGCACTCGATCCACGGGCGGGCGCCGGCGATCGCGACCGGGCTGGCGACCGCGCGGCCCGACCTGTCGGTCTGGGTGGTCACCGGCGACGGGGACGCGCTGTCGATCGGCGGCAACCACCTGATCCACGCGATGCGCCGCAACGTCAACCTGACGATCCTGCTGTTCAACAACCGCATCTACGGACTGACCAAGGGCCAGTACTCACCGACGTCCGAGGTCGGCAAGATCACCAAGTCGACGCCGCTCGGATCCGTCGACCATCCCGTTCAACCCGGTCTCCCTGGCGCTGGGCGCCGAGGCCACCTTCGTCGCGCGGACCCTCGACTCCGACCGGGCCCACCTGACGACCGTGCTCAAGGCCGCGGCCGCCCACCGCGGCACCGCCCTGGTGGAGATCTACCAGAACTGCCCGATCTACAACGACGGCGCCTTCGACGTACTGAAGGACAAGGACGAGGCGGAGGCCCGGCTGGTCCGCCTCGAGCACGGCTCGCCGGTCCAGGTCGGCGACCACGAGTGGGTCCACGACGCCCACGCCGACGACCCGAGCCGCGCCTTCGAGATCTCCCGGCTCGACGACCGCACGATGACCCACGTCCCGATCGGGATCTTCCGCCAGGTCGAGCGTCCGACGTACGACGACCAGGTGCGCGCCCAGCTGGCCGAGGCTCAGGCCGACCCAGGGTGAGGGCGACCTGGCGGCCCTGCTGGCCGGGCCACGACACCTGGACGCGTCAACCAGCCTGGATGACCTGGATGGACGACGGCCCCGGCGCGAACCTCCGCGGCTCGCGGACCGGCAGTCACGCCGGGCTCAGAGCAGCTGGGTGCTGATGGTGCCGCCGTACGACCGGATGAATCCGGCATTGCCGGGGGTCGTCACCCGCCACCACCAACGGCCGGTCGGCGGAGCAGGCAGGGCGAAGCTGAATGCGCCGTTCAGCCCGGTCGTCGCGGACTTGTAGTCGACGTAGGAGCAGGTGCCACAGGACCGCCGCTGCAGGGTGATGGGCTTCCGGGTGTAGAAGGGCGTCACGTTGCCCTTGTACGTCGCCGCGTCGGGGCCGTCGTAGATCCTGCCGTTGAACAGTCGGTAGACGTCCAGCCAGGTGATCTTGCTGGTGGGCGCGAACGACGCGTTGCCCGCGAACACCACCTTGTAGTGCGCGTTCTGCCGGCTCTCGGTGATGAAGCGGAACTTGGGCAAGGTGCCGCTGTCCGTGGTCTGGGTGCCGAGGTACACCCACGGGGGTTGGCGCCGAGCTGCCGGTACAGCTTGACCTGCACTCCGGCCAGGGCTCCGTGCTCGCCGTGCGCCCGGCTGGTCACCTGCCCGACGACCGCACATCGGGGCGCCGGCGGCGTGGATGTGGCCGAAGGCCATCCACCGGATGCTCGTCGCGTGCCGAGCGACGGCTTGGTGGCACGCCGTTCGTGGGGGTGGTCGCCAAGGCAGCAGCGGGTAGACCCAGCAGGCTGGCGGCCGTCAGACCGACCAGGGCCGCACGCAACTTCGTCATCGGAGCAGACCTACGTTCTTCCGTCTCACGACCGTTCGCCGGCCGTGCTCACCCACCCACCGTAGGGAAGGGGTCGGGATCCGGCAACCCCGCCCGGTGTCAGTGCAGCCCGATCTGGCCGGCCAGGCGACCCGCGTGCTCGAGCCAGGACTGCTGCCCGCGGACCACGGGTCAACAACCAGATCGGCGCCTCGAGCGTGATCCGGAGCGGCCACATCCGCTCACCCTCGCGCAGCTGAGGCAGTGCCGTCGTACGCGGCACTGCCGCCAGCCAGCCCTGCTGGCGGGCCATCGCCAACGCGGTCAGCGTGCCGTTCGAGATGCGCGGCGTGGCGCCCGAGCGCGCCAGCCGGTCCGCCACCCGCTGCCGCGTCGTTCGAGTACGTCGCAACGAGCACCGTGGCACCGGAGGTGCGGTTGGGCCCCGGCCCCGAGCTCGCGCGCCTTCCGGCTGGACGAGCACCAGCCGGTCCACCCCGAGCTGGGTACGGGCTGCGCCACGTGCCGGCGGGACGCCGCCGGCGGCAAGCCGATCACGCAGGCGTCGAGAGCGCCGTCGGCGACCGCGGTCGCGAGCACGGCTCCGTGGTCGGTCACCTCGCGGACCTGGACCTCGGGAACGACCGACAGCAGGGCCGGGAAACACGGCCGGCGCCAGGCTTCCGATCGTCCCGACCGCCAGATGGTGCCCCTGCGGCGATCGGGCGGCCGACAACCGCCTCCTCGAGAAGGCGCAGCGCTCGTCGTGCCGGCGCCAGGAACGCCTCGCCCTGCGGCTGTCAGCCGGGCGCCCTGTTGTGTCGCGCTCGAACAGGACCACGCCCGAGCCGACGTTCCAGTACGGCCAGCCGCTGACTCGCACTCGGCTGCGACACGTGGAGCTGAGCGGCTGCCGAGCCGATCGCGCCGGTCTCGGCGATGGCGTCCACCAGCCGCAGATCCATCGACCTCTGGCAGCACATCCATAGGCACAGCCTATGGCAAGACCTCCAGGGTTCGGGTCTACCCCGCTGGTGCGACAGCCGCCCAGACTGGAGCAATGAGAGGTGACCGCAGCTGCGCCTGATCGGGTCGTGGAGCCTTGCCCACCTGGGCTACCGGGCCGCGATCATCGCCCTGCCACTGCTCGCGATCGAGCAGACCGGCTCGGCGTGGACGGTCGGCCTGGTCAGCGGCGCCGGCGGAATCCCCGCGATCACCGCCCCGTGGTGGACCGGCCGCCTCCAGCGGCGGCTCGTCGTCGGCCCACGCGCTGGCCGCGCTGATGGCTGGGCGAAGGCATCGCACGCTCGTGGTGCCGGCCGCGGCCGGCGTCGATGCGCTCACCCCTGCCGTGATGATCGGTGCCGGGCTGGTGATCGGCATCCTGAACGCGGTCTCGGGGCCGCTGAACGCGAGCCTGGTGGCCGTGGTGGGCGACCGGATCGATGCCCGCCGGGTCGACGCCGAGTCGCGAGCGGCGGGAACCGGCGCGGCGCGGCTGCTGGCCCTACAGGAGACCGCGGTCAAGGTCTCGATGACCATCGCGCCGCTGGTCGCGCTCCCGCTGGTCACCGTCGTCGGGGCGGCCTGGACGGTGGCGCTGGAAGGCCTGCTGACCCTCGGCGGCGGCCGGCCTGGTCGCAACGCTACGGCTGTCGAGCCGTCTCGAGACACGGGCCGAGCGGCCGCCCCGGGTGCGGGCACTGCTCGCGCGGCATCGGGAGATCGCGCGTCGGGTGGACGGTGCGCGGGCTCGGCTGCGCTGCGTGGTTCGCCTTCACGCTCGTGCCTCACAGTGCTCGGACAGCGGGCAGGGCTCGGGTGTGCTGCTCGCTACGGTCGGCCTGGCCGCGTACTCCGGAGGGGCGATCGCCGGCTCCGCGCTGGGCATGGTGAGTGCCTCCAGCTCGCGCCCGGCGCTCGTCAACAGCCTGTCCTGGGTCGTCGCCGGTCTCGGGTGGCTGACGATGGGGATCTTCGCGAACCTCGCGGTGATCGCTGTCGCCGCCGCCGTCATGGGGCTCGTGGTCCCGGCCGGCAACGCGGCGACGACCGCGATGGTGACCCGGTCCTGCACGGGACTCGAACGCCGCGCGGCGCTGACCGCCCAGGCGACCGTGGTCACCGGGTCGAGCACGATGGGCATGCTGCTCGGTGGTCCGCTGATCGCGTGGTCGGCCCGCGCGCTTGCATCGTGCTCGGCGGGTCTCGTCGTGGCGACCGTCGCGGCGGCCGCGGCGCTCGGCGAATACAGTCGGAGGCGAGACGGGGTACTGGACCCGAGCCCAGGTCGGCCGTACGGAAGGTGACGCATGACGGAGAACGTTGGCCCGGACCGAGAGCTATCACGGCTATAGCGTCGACGACGAGGACCAGCCCCAGTCGACCGGTGACAGCATGACCGACGACCGCGGTCTTGACGACCCGCTGGACGAGGGCTACTCGCCGCCCGAGAAGTGGTCGCCCGCGGAGGGCTTCGGCAACACGCCGTACGAGGAGGCGACCGGCGAGTCGCTCGACCAGCGCATCGCCCAGGAGGAGCCCGAGCCGGACCCGTACGACCTGGCGGCCGACGAGACCGAGAACGTCGGCGGGCGAGGTCGGCGACGCACGGTCCGGACGGCTCGTCGCCGACGACGAGGGAATCGGCGACGACACCGATGAGGAGCTGTTCGCCGAGGACGTCGGCATCGACGGCGCCGCCGCCAGCGCCGAGGAAGCCGCCGTCCACATCATCCCGACGACGACGCCTGACCCCTCGACGATCCGGCCGATATGACGACCATCCGAGCCGTATGACGCACCATCCGAGCCATCTTGACCGACCATCCGGCCGGATCGTGGGGCAGAACGGCCGGATCGTGGGGCAGAACGGCCGGATCGTCAGTCAGAACGGCCGGATCGTCAGTCAGAACGGCCGGATCGTCAGTCAGAACGGCCGGATCGTCGGGCGTGGGAGGGTTGGCGGATGCCGTACGAGATCGAGAGGTCCGCTCGTCCGGAGCTGGCCGGTCTGCTGGCTGAGGTCGAGGGCGACCCCAACGTCGCCGGGCTGGTGCTCACCGGGCTCGGCGGCCCGCGAGGGCATGGCCACGGCGCGCTCGGATCTCGACGTGTACGTCGTGCTACGCGCATCCCGACCCGGCCGGGTCACCACGAGGTCGGCCGCGATCGACCTGCCGGTGTGCACCCTCGACGACCTGCGCGCCGTCCCAGCGCCCTCGACCCGGACCCGGCCGGTTGGTGGGAGCGCTACGCGTTCGCGCACACCCAGATCCTGCTGGACCGGACCGACGGCGAGCTCGGCCGGCTCGTCGACGGCTGGGGCACCCTGAGCGGCGGCGAGAGCAAGCGGGTGCTGGAGACCTACCTCGACGGCTACGTCAACTACGTCTACCGGTCGCTGAAGAGCCATCGCGACGGTCGGGTGTTCGAGGCCCGGCTCGACGCGGTGGAGAGCCTGCCGTGGATGCTCGCGGTGATCTTCGCGTTCGAGCGCCGGGTCAGGCCGTACAACAAGTACCTCGCCTGGGAGCTGCGCACCCATCCGCTGGAGCGGCCGGAGTGGCAGGCCGCGACCCTGCTCCCGCAGCTCGAGGCCATCCTGCGACAGGCCGACGCGGCAGCCCAGCGCGCTCTTCGCAGTGTGGAGGAGGCCGCCCGCGAGGTCGGCCTCGGCGGCATCGTCGACGGCTGGGGAGACGAGCTGGCCTGTTCCTTCGCGGATCGGCCGGCTAGGCAGGTTCAGGAGGAGCGGGTGGTGACCAGGTCGCAGAGGCCCACCAGCGCCTCCCGGGCCGGGATGTCGGGACCGGCGCCGAGCAGCGACCGGGCCGCGCTCGGCGCGGCGCTGGACCTCGAGCCGGGCCTTGGTCATCGCCGGGTTGCTGCGCAGCAGCCGCAGCGCCTCGGCGTGCTTGGAGTCGTCGGTGATCGGCCCGGACAGCAGCTCGAGCAGCCGGGAGTCGGTCGGGTGGTGGGACTGCCGGGCGATCAGCGTCGGCAGGGTGGGGACGCCCTCGCGCATGTCGGTGCCCGGGGTCTTGCCCAGCTCGGTCGAGTCGCTCGCCACGTCGATGATGTCGTCGCTGAGCTGGAACGCGGTGCCGATCTGCTCGCCGAACTCGGTCAGCGTCGGGTCAGCTCCGGCGGCACCCCGGCCATCATGGCGCCGAGCGGTCGCCGAGGTCGCGATCAGCGACCCCGTCTTGTCGGCGACGACCGACAGGTAGTGCTCGAGCGGGTCCTCCCCGCGGCTCGGGCCCGACGGTCTCCCGGATCTGCCCCTGCACCAGCCGGGAGAAGGTCCGGGACTGGATGCGTACGGCGTCCGGGCCGAGGTCGGAGACGATGTCGGAGGCCCGGGCGAACAGGAAGTCGCCGGTCAGGATCGCCACCGAGTTGTTCCACCGCGCGTTCGCGCTCTTGGCGCCGCGCCGCAGGGCGGCCTCGTCCATCACGTCGTCGTGGTAGAGCGTCGCGAGATGGGTCAGCTCGACGACGAGCGCCGCCGGTACGACGCCTGCCGCGGCCGGGTCGCCGAACTCGGCGGCGAGCACGGCGAGCAGCGGCCGGAAGCGCTTGCCGCCGGCCTGCGAGCAGGTGCCGCGCCGCCTCGTTGAGGAAGTCGACGTCGGACTCGACGCTGACCGCGAGCGCCTTCTCGACCTCGTCGAGCCGCGCCCGCACCCTGCGCCTCCAGAGCGGCGTCGACGGGCGGCAGACCGAGCGCGGACCAGAGTCATGGCGTCCCGGTCAGCGGACGAACTCGCCGGCTTGGCGGGCCAGGTCGAGGACCGGCTGCGGTACGACGCCGAGCAGCAGGGTCATCGTGGCACCGACCGTGATCACCGCCGTCGTCAGGATGCTCGGGACGGCGACCGTCGGCCCGTCACCGACCGGGTCGGAGAAGAACATCAGCACGATGACCCGGACGTAGAAGAACGCGGCGACGGCGCTCATCAGCACCCCGACGACGACGAGCGGCCAGGCGCCGCCCTCCCAGGCGGCGGTGAAGACCGCCCACTTGCCGGTGAAGCCGGAGGTCAGCGGGATGCCCGCGAAGGCGAGCAGGAAGAACGCGAACACCCCGGCGACGACCGGCGACTCCTTGCCGAGACCCGCCCAGCGCGACAGGTGGGTGGCCTCGCCGCCGGCGTCGCGGACGACGGTCACGACGGCGAACGCGCCGATCGTGCGTGAACCCGTAGGCGACCAGGTAGAAGAGCACCGCCTGCAGGCTGGAGATCTGGTCGCCGACGATCCGACGCCCTTGGGTCGCGCCGACGAAGCGCGGTCAGCAGGAAGCCCGCGTGCGCGATCGACGAGTAGGCGAGCATCCGCTTGATGTCGGTCTGGGTGATCGCGATGATCGAGCCGACCGCCATCGTGAGCACGGCGACGATCCAGAACATCGGCTGCCAGTCCCACCGGGCGCCGCCGAGGGCGACGTAGAACACCCGCAGCAGCGCGCCGAAGGCGGCGAGCTTGGTGCAGGCCGCCATGAACGCGGTGACCGCGGTCGGGGCGCCCTGGTAGACGTCGGGCGTCCACGAGTGGAACGGCGCCGCGCTCACCTTGAAGAGCAGCCCGACGGCGACCAGACCGATGCCCGCGAGCAGCAGTCCGTTGGCGCCGGACCGCGACGAGACCGCGTTGGAGATGTCGGCGAAGTGCACGCTGCCGGAGAAGCCGTAGATCAGCGCGATGCCGTAGAGGAAGAACGCCGACGAGAACGCGCCCAGCAGGAAGTACTTCATCGCGGCTTCCTGGCTGATCAGCCGGCGGCGGCGGGCCAGCCCGCAGAGCAGGTAGAGCGGCAGCGAGAAGACCTCGAGCGCGACGAACATCGTCAGGAAGTCGTTGGCGGCAGCTGAAGAGCATCATGCCGCCGACGGCGAACATCATCAGCGGGAAGATCTCGGTGTGCTCGATGCCCCGGGCACGAGGCCTCGCGCTCGGCCTGGGTGCCCGGCAGCGCCGACGCCTGCCCGGCGAACGCGGTCACGCCGCCTTCGAGATGCCGCTCGGCGAACAGCATGACGCTGACGATCGACAGGATCAGCAGGGTGCCCCAGATGAACAGCGACGGGCCGTCGACGGCGATCGCGCCGTCGGCCTCGACCGTGCCGAACGACCCGGCGCCCACGCCCGTGTTCTCGGTGAGCCCCTCGCCGACCACGATCACGGCGACGAAGGCGGCGACCAGGCCGCCGAGGGCGAGCAGCGGTCTGGACCAGGTAGCGCCGCTCGCGCGGGACGAACGCCTCGACCAGCACGCCGACGAGCGCGACCCCGAAGACGATCAGCAGCGGCGAGCAGCTTGCCGTAGTCGATGTCCGGGCGCGTTGAACGGCGGATCGGCGGCAAGCAGGATCACTTCGACGCTCCCTCTGGTGCTCGATGGGTACGCGACGAGTCGTCGCACGGTCGGCGCCGGGTCCGTCTCGCCGACATGGTCCAGCAGCGACGTCGACCGTCGGGTTGATCGCGTCGAGCGCGGGCTTCGGGAAGAACCCGAGGACGACGATCAGCGCCAGCAGCGGCGCCAGCGCCGCGACCTCACGCGGCCTTGAGGTCGGGCATGTGCCGGGTCGACTCGCGCACCGGCCCGGTCATCGTGCGCTGGTACATCAGCAGGATGTAGAGCGCCGCCAGCACGATGCCGAGGGTGGCGATCACCGCCGCCACGATCGAGGTCGGTGAAGGTGCCCGGCGAGCACCAGGAACTCGCTGACGAACGGCGAGAGCCCGGGCAGCGACAGGCTCGACAGCCCGGCCACCAGGAAGAGCCCGGCCAGCACCGGCGCGACCTTCTCGACCCCGCCGTAGTCGCTGATCATCTTCGAGCCGCGCCTGCTGATCAGGAAGCCGGTGACGATGAACAGCGCGCCGGTCGAGAGGCCGTGGTTGAACATGTAGAGCGCCGCGCCGGCCTGCGACGTGCTCGTCAGCGCGAAGATGCCCGAGCACGATGAAGCCGAAGTGCGAGATCGAGGTGTAGGCGATCAGCCGCCGGATGTCGTTCTGGCCGATGGCCAGCAGCGCGCCGTAGATCACCGAGAAGACCGCCAGCGCCATGATCACCGGGCTCGCCCACTTCGACGCCTCGGGGAAGAGGCCGAGGCAGAAGCGCATCATCCCGAACGTGCCGATCTTGTCGAGGATGCTGACCAGCAGCACCGACGTGCCCGGCGTCGCCTCGCTCGCCGCGTCGGGCAGCCAGGTGTGCACCGGCCACATCGGCGCCTTGATCGCGAACGCGATGAAGAAGCCGAGGAACAGCCAGCGGCCGGTGTTCTGGTCGATGTGCAGGTTCATCAGGTCCTGCAGCAGGTACGACGGTCCGCCGGCCGTCTTCGGACGACACGACGTACAGGCCGATCACGGAGGCGAGCATCAGCAGGCCGCCGAACAGGCTGTACAGCAGGAACTTCACCGCGGCGTACGACCGCTGCGGGCCGCCGAAGCCGCCGATCAGGAAGTAGATCGGGATCAGCGTCGCCTCGAACAGCACGTAGAACAAGAACACGTCGGTCGCGGCGAAGACGCCGATCGCCAGGCCCTCGAGCGCGAGCATCAGCGCGAAGAACGCGTTGACGCTCCAGCGCGCGTCGTCGGCGTCGTTCCACGACGCGAGGATGACGACCGGCG
Source organism: uncultured Actinomycetota bacterium (assembly GCA_963833975.1). Classification (GTDB taxonomy): domain Bacteria; phylum Actinomycetota; class Actinomycetes; order Propionibacteriales; family Nocardioidaceae; genus JAWWPG01. The sequence continues at coordinate 311,493 of CAWIAB010000007.1, read as the reverse complement.
TGAGGATCGTGGTGAGCAGCACGAGCAGCAGGCCCGAGCCCGTCGACGCCCACGGCGTAGTGCGCGCCGAACGTGGGGATCCACTCGTGCAGCTCGACGAACTGGTAGCCGCCGTCGGTCGTCGAACTGCGCGGCGACGATGACCGAGACGACCAGCGCGAGCCCGGAGATGCCGAGCGCGACCTGCTTGGGCAGCGCGCCGCCGCGCGGGAGCAGCCATCAGCGCGATCGCGCCGACGAGCGGGATCAGGGCGAGGATCGTCAGCCAGGGCATGTCTCGTCGTGGAGCCGCTCATGCGAGCTTCACCGCCAGCATCGCGAGCACGACGACGGCGGAGCCGCCGAGCATCGTCAAGGCGTAGGACCGGACGAAACCGGTCTGCCAGCGCCGCATCCGGCCGGAGGTGCCACCGATCAGCGCCGCGAGGCCGTTGACCATCCCGTCGAGCCTCCGGTTGTCGAAGAACACCAGCGACCGGGTGAGGTACTCGCCGGGACGCATCAGCACGGCCTCGTTGAACGCGTCACCGTAGAGGTCGGCCCGAGCCGCCTTGGTGAACACGGACACGCGTTGCGGCGCCCGGTCGGGCACCTCGCTGCCGACCGAACATCGCGATAGGCGATGCCGACCCCGACCAGGACGACCGCGAGCACGATCAACTCGAGCACCCACGAGGGGACCGGCAGATCCGCCTCCGGCGTCGGCCCGATCACCGGCTCCAGCCAGTCCTCGATCCAGTTGTTGATGAGCAGCACGCCGCCGACGGCCGAGCCGGCGGCGAGAATCATCAGCGGGATCGTCATCACCGGCGGCGACTCGTGCGGGTGCGCGTTCTTCGCCCATCGCTTCTGGCTGAAGAACGTCATGATCATCAGCCGGGTCATGTAGAAGCCGGTGACGCCGGCGCCCAGCACGGCGCAACGAGCCGACCACCCAGTTGTCGGTGAAGGCGGCCTCGATGATCTTGTCCTTGGACCAGAAGCCGGCGAACGGCGGGATGCCGATGATCGCGAGATAGCCGCATGCCGAACGTGATGAACGTGATCGGCATGGCCCGGCGCAGGGCGCCGTACCTGCGCATGTTCGACCTCGTCGTCCATGCCGTGCATCACCGACCCGGCGCCGAGGAACATGTCGGCCTTGAAGAAGCCGTGGGTCAGCAGGTGGAAGATCGCGAACGCGTAGCCGGCCGGGCCGATGCCCGCGGCCAGCATCATGTAGCCGATCTGGCTCATCGTGGAGCCGGCGAGCGCCTTCTTGATGTCGTCCTTGGCGCAGCCGATGACCGCGCCCCAGAGCAGCGTGACGACGCCGACGATGACCACGACGGTCTGGGCGTTGGGGGTCTGGTTGTAGATGACGTTGGACCGGACCACGAGGTAGACGCCGGCCGTCACCATGGTCGCCGCGTGGATCAGCGCCGACACCGGCGTCGGGCCCTCCATGGCGTCGAGCAGCCAGCTCTGCAGCGGCACCTGCGCGGACTTTCCGCAGGCGCCGAGCAGCAGCAGCAGCCCCAGCGCGGTCGCGGTGCCGCTGGACACCTGGTCCATGCCGGCGTTGACAGCTGGCGAACGAGCTGCTGCCGAAGGTCGCGAACATCAGCATGATGGCGATCGCCATGCCCATGTCGCCGACCCGGTTGACGATGAACGCCTTCTTGGCGCCGACCGCCGCCGAGTCCTTCTGCTGCCAGAAGCCGATCAGCAGGTACGACGCCAGGCCGACGCCCTCCCAGCCGAGGAACAGCGACAGGTAGTCGTTCATCAGCACCAGCGTGAGCATCGCGGCGACGAAGAGGTTCAGGTAGGCGAAGAACCGGCGTCGACGCTCGTCGTGAGCCATGTAGCCGATCGAGTAGATGTGGATCAGGCTGCCGACGCCGGTGATCAGCAGCACGAACAACGCCGACAGCTGGTCGAACTGGCAGGTCGAAGCTGACGGTGTACCCGGTCCCCGGAGTGCCGGCGCTGAACCAGGTGTAGAGGTGCTGTGTCAGCGGGCTGATCGGGGTTGTCCCGCAGCTTCGTGAAGGCGACGACGCCGATGACGAAGGACGCCAGCGGAGCCGCCGTACCGAGCAGATGACCCCAGGAGTCGGTGAACTTGCCGCCGAGCAGCAAGATCGCAGAGCTCACCGCCGGGATCAGGATGATCAGGTACAGAAGGCTGAAGTTCACGAGAGGGGCTCCTTCGCTCAGTACTTCAGCAGGCTGGCGTCATCGACGCTGGCCGATCGGCGGGTACGGAAGATCGTCATCAGGATCGCCAGGCCCGACCACGACCTCGGCGGCCGCGACGACCATGACGAAGAACGCCGCGACCTGACCGTCGAGGTTGCCGTTCTGGCGGGAGAACGTGACGAAGGCGAGGTTGCTGGCGTTCAGCATCAGCTCGACGCACATGAAGACGACGATCGCGTTGCGGCGGACGAGCACCCCGACCGCGCCGATCGAGAAGAGCAGCGCCGAGAGCACCAGGAACGGCTCTGTGCTCATGACTCGTCTCCTTCGATCGGAGTTCCGTGATGGCCCTGGAGGCGAAGCACCGAGTCCGGCTCCACCGGATCCCGCTCGAGGACACTGCTGTCCGACGACGTGATCGTGGGGACGACGTCGCGCACGGTACCGCGGGCCCGCATGACCCGCGAGATCGATAGCTCCGACGACGCTGCCGTCGGGCAGCAGCGCCGGGGTGTCGACCGAGTTGTGCCGGGCGAACACACCCGATGTCGGCAGCGGACCCGGGTGGACGCCGTCGGTCGGCGTACTCACGCATCCGCTGGAGCACCAGGTCGCGCTGGGTGGGCTTCGGGCGTGAGCCGCTCGCGGTGCGCGAGCACCATCGCCCCGAGCGCCGCCGTGATCAGCAGGGCGCTGGTGACCTCGAAGGCGAACACGTAGCGGCTGAACAGCAGGTGACGCGAGTCCTGGCACGTTGCCGTTCTGGTTCGCCTCGTCGAGACCCTGTACGGCGCCGAGGGTCGACTGCGATGATGCTCAGGATCAGCAGCACGGCGAAGAGCGACACCGGAGACCAGCGGCCGCGACCCGCTGCCCGCGGATCGTCTCGACCAGCGAGTCCGCCGAGTCGACTCCGACGAGCATCAGCACGAAGAGGAACAGCATCAGCACGGCGCCGGTGTAGACGATGATCTGCACCGCGAACAGGAATGGCGCGTCCTGCACGGCGTACATGAGGGCGAGCGACACCATCACGACGGCGAGGCAGCAGGGCGGAGTGCACGGCATTGCGCACCACGACCATGCCGATCCCGCACACGGTCATGATCGGCGCCAGCACCCAGAAGACGGATCATGCCGGCACCTCGCCGTCGTCTCCCGAAGCCGGCGCGGCTCGGTACGACGCCGGCTCCGCGGTAGTAGGCAGTCCTCGTCACCGAGCCGCATCGCGTGGGGAGGCTCCTCCATGCCCGGGCAGCAGCGGGGCCAGCAGGTCCTGCTTCTCGTAGATGAGAGACTCGCGGGACGAGTCGGCCAGCTCGTACTCGTTGGTCATCGTGAGTGCGCGCGTCGGGCAGGCCTCGATGCACAGACCGCAGAGGATGCACCGCAGGTAGTTGATCTGGTAGACGCGGCCGTACCGCTCGCCGGGCGAGAAGCGCTCCCCCGTCGGACTCGTTGTCGGCGCCCTCGACGTAGATCGCGTCCGCCGGGCAGGCCCATGCGCACAGCTCACAGCCGATGCACTTCTCCAGGCCGTCCGGCCACCGGTTGAGCTGGTGGCGGCCATGGAAGCGAGGAGCCGTCGCCTTCTTCTCGAAGGGGTACTCCTCCGTGACGACCTTCTTGAACATGGTCCGGAACGTCACCCCGAAACCCGCGATCGGGTCCCAGAACTGGTCCTTGAAGGTCTAGCCACGGATGGTCTCCCCACGGATGCTGGTGCCGGCGCGTCGGTTCGGGCATCGGAGGCACCGGGATACCCACCGGCGAACGCGTCGAACTCGGCCGGCTCGTCGGGTCCGGCAGCTCGTCGGTGCTCTCGCCGACGAACCCGAGCACCAGGAACACGACCAGCGCCACCGCGGCGGCCCCGATCAGCCACGAGCGGCTGATCGTGCCCTCGAGGCTGATGGTGCGGATCGTGCCGACCGCGATGATCCACACCAGGGCGACCGGGATCAGGACCTTCCAGCCGAACTTCATGAACTGGTCGTAGCGCAGCCGCGGCAGCGTCCCACGCAGCCAGATGAAGAAGAAGATGAAGATGAGCACCTTGGCGAGGAACCACAGCACCGGCCAGTAGCCCTGGTTGGCGCTGTCCCAGAGCGACAGCGGCCACGGTGCACGCCAGCCGCCGAGGAACAGCGTGGTCGCGAGCATCGACGACCGTCACCATGTTGATGTACTCGGCGAGGAAGAAGAACGCGAACTTGATCGAGGAGTACTCGGTGTGGAAGCCGCCGACCAGCTCACCCTCGGCCTCGGGGAGGTCGAACGGCGCCCGGTTGGTCTCGCCCACCATCGCGATCAGGTAGATGAGGAACGACGGCAGCAGGATGACGCCGTACCAGAGGTGCTGCTGCGCGGCGACGATGCCCGACGTCGACAGGGACCCGGAGTAGAGGAACACCGCGACGAAGGACAGTCCCATCGCGACCTCGTAGGAGATGACCTGGGCCGACGAGCGGAGCGCTCCGAGCAGCGAGTACGTCGACCCGGACGACCAGCCGGCCAGCACGATCCCGTAGATGCCGACGGAGGCGATCGCCAGCACGTAGAGCACCCCGACCGGCAGGTCGGTCAGCTGCAGCGGCGTGTAGGTGTCGGTGAACGGGACCCGCACCATCGGGTCCGAACGGGATGACCGCGACCGCCATGAACGGCGGGATCGCCGAGATCAGCGGCGCGACGACGTAGACGGCCTTGTCGACCGCCTTCGGGATGAGGTCTTCCTTCAGCATCAGCTTGACGCCGTCGGCGAGGCTCTGCAGCAGCCCGAACGGCCCGTGCACGTTCGGCCCGAGCCGGTGCTGCATGCGGGCGACGACACGGCGCTCGAACCAGATGTTGAAGAGCGTGAACACCAGCATGATCGACGAACGCGAGCACGACCTTGATGACGATGACCCACCAGGGGTCGTGACCGAACGCGGACAGGTCGTCGCTCGCCAGCGATCGTCGAGGCTCATCATCGCGACACTCCTCCTTCGACCCAGACCGCGTCACCGGCGCCGACGCCCAGATCTCTGCGCAGGTTGGTGCCCGCCGAGTTCGCGGGCAGCCACACCACGCCGTCACCGATGTCGCCGACGGCCACCGGCACGACGACATGAGCCGGAGGCCGTGGAGACCGTAACAGCATGCCCCTCCACGACGCCCAGCGCATCGAGCGTCGCCGCGGAGACGACCGCGACCGGTCGACGTCCGGTGGCCTTGAGTGCGGCGTCGCCGTCGACCCCTCGGCTGTCGTCGATCAAGGTGCGCCAGGTCGAGAGCACCAGCCGGGTGCCGACAGGGTCGTCGGCTCGGCCGGCTCAGCTGCGAGGCGGGGTCGGGCTGGTCAGGGTGGTGCCGGAGCTCTCCGGGCCGGCGCGGGTCCCGCTGCCCGTCCCACGGCCCGAGCTCGATCATGTCGATCCTGGCCGCCTCGACGGTGGAGAAGCCCAGTGGCCGGTCCAGCTCGTCGGCGATGCCGGAGAGCACCCGGACGTCGGTCAGTGCCTGGCTCGACGATGACGCGCTCGAACTCCCGGACGCGGCCCTCCCAGTTGACGAACATCCCGGCCCGCTCGGCGATCGGCGCCACCGGGAGTACGACGTCGGCCCGCGCGGTGACGGCGGACTCCCGCACCTCGAGGCTGACCAGGAACCCGACCGAGTCCAGGGCCTGCGCGCGCCGCGGCCGGGTCGGGCAGGTCGTCGAGCTCCACGCCGGCGACGACGAAGGGCCTCGAGGTCACCGGCCGCCGCGGCTCCGAGCATCTGCGTCGCGTTCAGACCGGCCACCGAGGGCAGCACGTCGACGCCCCAGGCGGCCGCGACGTCGACCCGGGCGTCGGCCCGGTCGAGCGGACGCCCGCCGGGCAGCAGGCCGGGCAGCGCCCCGACCTCGAGCGCTCCACGCTCGCCCGCACGCCGCGGGACCCAGCCGAGCTTGGCACCGGTGACCGCGGCCAGCGCCGCAACGGCGGTCAGCGCACCTGGCGACGTCGCCATCCGCTCGCCGACGAGGATCACGCCGCCCGGAGTCGAGCGCGACCTCGGCATCGGTCGCGACGGCCGACACGACGGTCGCCTCGTCGCCCGGAGTGGCCGCGAGCAGCCGCCCGCCGAGCTTGGCCAGTCCGTTCGACGAGTGGGACGCGATCGAGTAGACGCGGGTGCCGTGCTCGCGGACTGCCTTGCGCAGCCGGAGGAAGACGATCGGCGACTCGTCCTCGGGCTCGAAGCCGACCAGCACGACGGCGTTGGCGTGCTCGAGGTCGGCGTACGTCGGGCCCTGCCGGGTGGCGACGTGGACGGCGAGGAAGTCAGCCTCCTCGTCGGACAGCGCGCGGCTGCGGAAGTCGATGTTGTTGGTGCCGAGGACCGCACGCGCGAACCGGCTGTAGGCGTAGGCGTCCTCGGCGGTCAGCCGACCACCCGGAAGCACACCGACGGCCGCTCCGGCGGCTGCCAGGCCCTTGGCCGCAACGGCGAACGCCTCCGGCCACGAGGCTCGGCGCATCTCGCCGCTCTCCTCGTCGCGGACCAGCGGGCCGGTGAGCCGGTCGCCGACCCGGGCCGACATGAAGCCGAAGCGACCCTTGTCGCAGTTCCACTCCTCGTTGACCTCCGGGTCGTTTCCGGCGAGGCGGCGCATGACCTTGCCACGCCGGTAGTCGGTTCGCAGCGCGCAGCCGGAGGCACAGTGCTCGCAGACCGACGGCGCGGACACCAGGTCGAACGGACGGGACCGGAAGCGGTAGGCCGCCGACGTGAGCGCGCCGACCGGGCAGATCTGGATCGTGTTGCCCGAGAAGTAGGACTCGAACGGCTCCTTCTCGTAGATGCCCGACCTGCTGCAGCGCGCCGCGCTCGAGCATCGTGATGAACGGGTCGCCGGCGATCTGCTCGCTGAAGCGCGTGCAGCGGGCGCACAGCACGCAGCGCTCGCGGTCGAGCAGCACCTGCGCGGAGATGTTGATCGGCTTGGGGAAGGTGCGCTTGGTCTCCATGAACCGGGTCTCGCCGCGGCCGTTGGTCATGGCCTGGTTCTGCAGCGGGCACTCGCCACCCTTGTCGCAGACCGGGCAGTCCAGCGGGTGGTTGATCAGCAGGAACTCCATGATCCCCTGCTGCGCCTTGTCGGCCACCGGAGACGTCTTCTGGGTGCGGACCACCATGCCCGGCGCCACCGGGATGGTGCACGACGCCTGCGGCTTCGGCATCGGCCGGCCGTTGCCGGCGTCGGGCACGTCGACCAGGCACTGCCGGCAGGCGCCGACCGGGTCCAGCAGCGGGTGGTCGCAGAAGCGCGGGATCTGGATCCCGATCTGCTCGGCGGCCCGGATGATCAGGGTGCCTTCGGGGACCGTGACCTCGACGTCGTCGATGGTCAGGGTGACCGTCTTGACGACGCCTGGCTGTGCTGGCCCACGGACTGGTCGACGGTCGTCATGCGGTGGCTCCCGCGGTCGTGAACAGGGTCGACGCCTCGGGGTCGAACGGGCAGCCGTGGTTGGTCAGGTGAGCGAGGTACTCGTCGCGGAAGAACTCGATGGACGACTGGATCGGCGCCACGGCTCCGTCGGCGAGCGCGCAGAACGAGCGGCCGAAGATGTTGTCGCACTGGTCCAGCAGCAGCTCGAGGTCGGCCTCGCTGCCCTTCGCCGCTTCTCCAGCCGCTCGAGGACCTGGACGAGCCACCAGGTGCCTTCGCGGCAGGGGGTGCACTTGCCGCAGGACTCGTGCTTGTAGAACTCCGTCCAGCGCAGCGCGGCCCGCACGACGCAGGTGGTGTCGTCGAAGATCTGCAGCGCCCGGGTGCCGAGCAGCGAGCCGGCGGCGCCGACCGACTCGAAGTCGAGGGGTACGTCGAGGTGCGCGTCGGTGAGCATGCGGGGTCGACGAGCCGCCCGGCGTCCAGAACTTCAGCTCGTGGCCCTCGCGCACCCCGCCGGCCAGCTCGAGCAGCTGTGCGCAGCGTGATGCCGAGCGGCGCCTCGTACTGGCCCGGCTCGCGTGACGTGCCCGGAGAGCGAGAACAGCCCGTAGCCCTTGCTCTTCTCGGTGCCCATGCCGGCGAACCACTCCGGGCCGTTGGCGATGATCGACGGGACCGAGGCGATCGACTCGACGTTGTTGATGACGGTCGGGCAGGCGTAGAGGCCGGCGACGGCGGGGAACGGCGGCCGCAGCCGCGGCTGGCCGCGGCGGCCCTCGAGCGAGTCGAGCAGCGCCGTCTCCTCGCCGCAGATGTAGGCACCGGCCCCGGCGTGCACGATCAGCTCGAGGTCGAACCCAGACCCGTGGATGTCCGTGCCGAGGTGTCCGGCCAGGTAGGCCTCCTGGACCGCGCGCTGCAAGCCGCCGTACGACGTGCAGCACCTCGCCGCGCACGTAGATGAACGCGACGTTCGCGCGGATCGCGTACGACGAGATGATGACGCCCTCGACCAGCGTGTGCGGGCTCGCCATCATCAGCGGGACGTCCTTGCAGGTGCCCGGGCTCGGACTCGTCGGCGTTGACGACGAGGTAGTGCGGCTTGCCGTCGCCCTGCGGGATGAAGCCCCACTTCATGCCGGTGGGGAAGCCCGCACCGCCGCGGCCGCGGAGACCGGAGTCCTTGACCTGGGCGATGACGGCGTCCTGGTCCATGCCGAGGGCCTTGGCGAGCGCCTGGTAGCCGTCGCGGTCCTCGTACGCGGCGAGTGTCCAGGCGCGGTCCTGGTCCCAGTTGTCGGAGAGCACCGGCGTCAGCAGTGTCGGTCATCGGGGGTCCTTCCCCTGGTCGCTCTTGGAGGGGCCGCCCTCGCCGGCGACCTCGGCCGCGCTGGTGTCCTGGTCGGCGACGGTCTCGGACTCTCCGCACGGTGCGTCGTCGACTCCCGGACGGCCTGCATCGTGCTGGTACGTCCGACCGCGGTCCGCCGAGGACTCCGACTGCGACTGAGACTGAGATGGCGAGTCCGGCGCGCTCCAACGGTTCGCGCGGGCCAGCTCGAGCCCGACCAGGGTCGCCGGCCCGCCGACCGGTCCCTCGTCGGCGCGGTCGTCGGGGAACCCGGCGAGCACCCGCTCGGCCTCGCGCCAGGTGCAGATGCGGGCACCGCGGGTGGCGGTCACCTCTCGGCCGCTGCGCAGGTCGTCGACCAGGTCGGTGGCGGACTGCGGGGTCTGGTTGTCGAAGAACTCCCAGTTGACCATCACGACCGGCGCGTAGTCGCACGCGGCGTTGCACTCGACGTGCTCGAGGGTGATCTTGCCGTCGGCCGTGGTCTCGTCGTTGCCGACGTCGAGATGGCTCTTGAGCCGCTCGAAGATCGCGTCGCCGCCCATGACCGCGCACAGCGTGTTGGTGCACACGCCGACGTGGTAGTCGCCGATCGGCCGCCGCTTGTACATCGTGTAGAACGTCGCGACCGCCGACACCTCGGCCGGCGGTGAGTCCCAGGATCTCGGCGCAGGCCTCGATGCCGGCGGGGGTCACGAAACCCTCGCTGCTCTGCACCAGGTGCAGCATCGGCAGCAGTGCCGAGCGCGCCTGCGGGTAGCGGCCGGCCAGCTCGGCGAGCTCGCTGATCGTCACCGCCGGCAGTCCCGGCTCCGCCGGGGCGGAGATGGCCGGTGGAGTGCGATCGGCTAGCTGCTCAGAGCTGGTTGCGGTGCCGTTGCTCGTTGGCGCTGGCGTCGTCCGGCGCGGCCGGCGAGGGCGCGGCGGGTCGTGGTGGGGGCTCATCGGTCGACCCCTCCCATGACCGGGTCGATGCTCGCGACGGCGACGATGACGTCGGCCAGCAGGCCGCCCTCGCTCATCGCCGGCGCCGACTGCAGGTTGACGAACGACGGGTCGCGGAAGTGCGCTCGGTAGGGCCGGGTGCCGCCGTCGGAGACCAGGTGGCAGGCGAGCTCGCCGCGCGGGGACTCCACCGACGCGTAGACCTGCCCGGCCGGCACCCGGAAGCCCTCCGTGACGATCTTGAAGTGGTGGATCAGCGCCTCCATCGACTCGCCCATGATGTGGCGGATGTGGTCGAGCGAGTTGCCCATGCCGTCGGAGCCGACGGCGAGCTGGCTCGGCCAGGCGATCTTCTTGTCGCCGATCATCACCGGCTCGCCCTCCATGTTCTGCAGCCGGGCGGCGGCCTGCTCGACGATGCGCAGCGACTGCCACATCTCCTCGAGGCGGATCCGGAACCTGCCGTAGCTGTCACAGGTGTCCCAGGTGACGACGTCGAACTCGAACTCGCTCGTAGCCCCAGTACGGCATCTTGCGACGGAGGTCCCAGTCGTAGCCGGTCGCCCGCAGGACCGGGCCCGATGGCGCCGAGGGCCAGGCAGCCCGCGAGGTCGAGGTAGCCGACGTCGACGAGCCGCGCCTTGAAGATCGGGTTGGCGTTGCAGAGGTCGGCGTACTCGGGCAGCCGCTTCTTCATCAGACCGATGAACTCGTGGATCTTCTCCAGCGCACCGGGTGGCAGGTCCTGGGCGACGCCGCCCGGCCGGATGAAGCCGTGGTTCATCCGCAGGCCGGTGATCAGCTCGAAGAGGTCGAGGCACGAGCTCGCGCTCGCGGAAGCCGATCGTCATGACCGTCAGCGCGCCGATCTCCATGCCGCCGGTAGCGATCGCCACCAGGTGCGACGAGATCCGGTTGAGCTCCATGAGCAGGATCCGCATCAGGCGGGCCTTCTCCGGGATGTCGGCCTCGATGTCGAGCAGCCGCTCCACGCCCATGCAGTAGGCGGCCTCGTTGTAGAACGGCGACAGGTAGTCCATCCGGGTGCAGAACGTCACGCCCTGCACCCAGGTGCGGTACTCCATGTTCTTCTCGATGCCCGTGTGCAGGTAGCCGATGCCGCAACGGCACTCGGTGACCGTCTCGCCGTCGAGCTCGAGGATGAGCCGCAGCACGCCGTGCGTCGACGGGTGCTGGGGGCCCATGTTGACGACGACGCGCTCCTCGGCCTCGGAGTCGATCCCGGCGACGACGGAGTCCCAGTCCTGCCCGGTGACGGTGAAGACCTTGCCGCCCGTCGTGCTCCTGGACGGTCGCGTACGGGTCGCTGTGCGTGGTTGTCGCTGCTGGGCATCAGTTGTAGGCCCTTCGCTCGTCGGGCGGCGGGATCGTGGCGCCCTTGTACTCGACGGGGATGCCACCGAGCGGGTAGTCCTTGCGCTGCGGGTGGCCGCGCCAGTCGTCGGGCATCTGGATCCGGGTCAACGCCGGGTGGCCGTCGAAGATGATGCCGAAGAAGTCGTAGGTCTCGCGCTCGTGCCAGTCGTTGGTCGGGTAGACGCCAACCACCGAAGGGATGTGCGGGTCGTCGTCGGGGCAGGTGACCTCGACCCGGATCCGCCGGCTGTGGGTCATCGAGAGCAGGTGGTAGACCGCGTGCAGCTCGGCGCCGGTCTCGTCCGGGAAGTGCACGCCGCTCACGCCCGCTGCAGAACTCGAACCGCAGGTCCGGGTCGTCACGCAGCGTCTGCATCACCGGCGACCAGGTGTGCCCGGTCGACGTGGAAGGTGATCTCGCCCCGTGACAGATCGTCCTCAGTACGGGTTGGGCCGCCGGTTGCGTCGCGTCGGAACGCTCTCGGAGCGCGGCCTCCAGTCGGTCCGCTACGTGGTCGAACCAGCCGCCGTACGGCCGTGACGTGCGCGCCCGGGATCGTGACCGGGCGGACCAGACCGCCGTACCCCGATGTGTCGCCGGAACCGTCGACGCCGAACATCCCGGTCCGGACGTCGACGACCTCGAGCAGCTGCTCGGGGTCGGGGATCGCGCCAGGGTCGTCGCTGACGGTGCAGCGCAGCCGGCTCCGGCGGGAGTCTGGTGGACCGGCAGGTCGGCTGCCTCCCGCTTGGTCTCGTCGTGCGGCGTCGTACCCGACGGTCGGTGACGTCTGCTGGCTCTTCAGGCGGATCGCGGGCCCCGGTGGCTGGATGCGGGCTGATCCGTCATCGGAGCAGACCCGTCATCTCCGAGGTCGGCACGCGCGTCGAGCGCCGCCTGCTCGTTGGCGGCGATCTCGGCGCGGCGGTGGGCGCCGAGCTTGCCGTGCTGGATGTCGTCGTGCAGCTTGAGGATCGCGTCGATCAGCATCTCCGGCCGGGGTGGGCAGCCGGGGAGGTACATGTCGACCGGCACGACGTGGTCGACGCCCTGCACGATCGCGTAGTTGTTGAACATCCCTCCGCTGCTGGCGCAGACCCCCATCGACAGCACCCACTTGGGGTTGGCCATCTGGTCGTAGATCTGGCGCAGCACGGGTGCCATCTTCTGGCTGACCCGGCCGGCGACGATCATCAGGTCGGCCTGCCGCGGCGAGGGACGGAACACCTCCATGCCGAAGCGGGCCAGGTCGTAGCGCGGACCTCCGGACGTCATCATCTCGATGGCGCAGCAGGCGAGGCCGAACGTCGCCGGCCACAGCGACGCCTTGCGGAAGTACCCGGCGAGCCCCTCGACGGTGCTGAGCAGTACGCCTGAGGGGAGCTTCTCCTCCAAGCCCATGGTCTTCGCTCCTCTCCTTCAGCCGCGGTCGCGGTGTCGGTGCGGTGCCGGGTGCTGCTAGTCCCACTCCAGCCCCCCGCGCCGCCAGACATAGGCGTAGGCCACGAAGACGGTGACGATGAACAGGACCATCTCGACCAGCCCGAAGAGCTTCATGCTGTCGAAGAACACGGCCCACGGGAACAGGAAGATGATCTCGATGTCGAAGACGATGAAGAGCATCGCGGTGATGTAGTACTTCACCGGGAACTTGCCGCCGCCGACCGGCTGCGGGGTCGGCTGGATCCCGCACTCGTAGGAGTCGAGCTTGGCCCGGTTGTAGCGCTTGGGCCCGAGCATGGAGCTCGCCGCCACCGAGCCGACCGCGAAGAGGGCAGCCAGCAGCCCGAGCCCCAGGATCGGTACGTAGAGATCCACGCCGTCCCGCTCCTCTCAGTCTCGTCAGTCTCGTCTCACAGGTTTGACATAGTAGTGGCGCCTGGTCAGGCCGCTGGGGCGACCTTGGAGAGCCCGTTGATCAGCCGGTCCATAGCGTCGCCGCCGTGGGGGTCGGTCAGGTTCGCGAGCAGCTTGAGGGTGAAGCGCATCAGGGTCGGACGCGGCAGGCCGTGCCGGGTCGCCAGCCGCATCACCTCGGGGTGGCCGATGGCCCGCACGAAGATCCGGCCCAGGGTGTAGTAGCCGCCGTACCGCTGGTCGAGGGCGCTCACGTAGCCCTGCGAGGGTCCGCTCGCGGGCGCCCTCCGTCGTACGGCTCAATGCCTGGGTGACGACGTCGGCCGCCATCTCGCCGGACTCCATCGCGTAGGCGATGCCCTCGCCGTTGAACGGGTTGACCATGCCTCCGGAGTCGCCGACCAGCAGCATGCCTCGGGCGTAGTGGGGCTTGCGGTTGAACCCCATCGGCAGGGCGGCGCCGCGGATCGGCTGGGTGCGGTTCGGCTCGCGCAGTCCCCACTCCTCCGGCGTGTGGTCGAGCCAGCTTGCCGAGCAGCTCCTTGTAGTCGACGTGCTGGAAGGCCGACGAGGTGTTGAGGATGCCGAGCCCGACGTTGACCGTGCCGTCGCCGACGCCGAAGATCCAGCCGTAGCCGGGGAGCAGGGCGCCGTCGCTCGGGTCGCCGTCCCAGAGCTCCAGCCAGGACTCCAGCCAGTCGTCGTCGTGCCGAGGGCTCGTGTAGTAGGTGCGGACCGCGACGCCGAGCGGGCGGTTGTCGCGCTTGGCCAGCCCCATCGCGAGACTCGAGCCGGCTCGAGTTGCCGTCCGCGGCGATCACGATCGGCGCCCGGTAGGTGTGCTCGTCGCCGCTCTTGCGGCCGTCGTCGTCCACAGCCCTGCGCCGTGACCCCGACGATCCGGCCGGTCGCCTCGTCGAGGACCGGACCGGTCACCGCAGTCTGCTCATGCAGGCGGGCGCCGAGCTTCTGGGCGTGCTGGCGAGCGTCTCGTCGAAGTCCAGCCGGGTGCGGACCAGTCCGTACGACGGGTACTCGGCCAGGTCCGGCCACGGGATCTCCAGCCGGTGACCGCCGCCGACGATGCGCAGGCCCTGGTTCTTGATCCAGCCGGGAGCCGTCGATGTCGATGCCCATCCGGGTGAGCTGGCGAACCGCCCGCGGGGTGAGACCGTCGCCGCAGACCTTCTCACGGGGGAAGGTCGACTTCTCCAGGAGCAGGACGTCGACACCGGCCTGCGCCAGGTAGGCTCGCGGCCGTGGAGCCAGCGGGTCCGGCCCCGACGACGATGACGTCGGCCCGCCGCTGTGAGGCGCTGGGCTCAGCCATGGCGAGGGTCCTTGTCTGGTCTGAGCGGTGCTGGCAGGCAGGGCGTCTGCCGATCGGCGACACGTGAATTCCTTCACGAGCCACGACGCCTCTCAGTCTAAGGCGTGCCCTGGCCCTGCACTCGGGGTCACCTCGCCCGCCCGGCGGGCTGCACCACCCGCCGACCCTAGCCGCTCGACCCGGGGGCGGTGCCACTGTGGTCACCCCGAGCTGGCGGACCCGCTGCACGATTGGCGGCTCCGGCGGTGGCGACCACTCAGGCGCCGGGCGGAGCGCCGTACACGTGCGTGACGTGCAGGGTGAGCACCAGCCGCTTGTCCGCGACCATGGCGCGGCGGTAGTCGTCCCAGTCGGGGTGCTCCGAGCCGCCGACCGCGCGGTAGGTGTCGATCAGCGCCTCGACGGTCTCGTCGTGCGGGTCGCTGGCGACCGGCGAGAGCTCCGCATCGCCCTCCAGGACGGCGTAGGACCACCCGTCCTCGCTCGAGACGAAGAGGGATACCCGTGGGTCGCGGCGGGCGTTGCGGGTCTTGGCCCGGTCGTCGGTGACCGAGACGCGGGCCGCCCGGGTCTGCGGGTCGAACGTGTAGGCGACGTTGGACAGCTGGGGTCGCCCGTCTCGTTTCAGGGTGGTGAGCGCGCCGAGGTGTCGGGAGGCGGCGAACGCGTGGATGCGGTCTTCGGCGGTCATCTGGCCAGGCTACTCGCGGGCCCCGCCCCCGGTCGGTCTGCGGAGCACCCACGGAAAGACCCTCAGGAGCGCAGAAGAATCGCGACGCCGCGGGTCAGCGCCAGGCGCGGTGGAGGGCGACGATGCCGCCGCTCAGGTTGCGGACCTGCACCCGCTGCCAGCCGGCCTCGGAGACCACCTGCGCCAGCTCCTGCCTGGTCCGGCCAGGCCTCGATCGACTCCGCCAGATAGACGTACGACTCCGGGTCCGAGCTCACCTTCGTCGCCAGGGCCGGCAGCGCCTTCATCAGGTAGCGGTCGTAGACCTGCCGGAACGGGCCGAACGTCGGCTTGCTGAACTCGCACACGACCAGCCGACCTCCGGGCTTCGTGACCCGGCGCATCTCGGCCAGCCCGACCGCGGGATCGGCCACGTTGCGCAGCCCGAAGGTGATCGTGCAGGCGTCGAAGGTCTCGTCGGCGAACGGCAGCCGCATCGCGTCCCCGGCCACGAAGGGCAGCCGCGGCCGCTCCCGCTTGCCGACCTTGAGCATGCCGACCGAGAAGTCGCACGGGATCGCCACCGCCCCGGCGAAGACCAGCGGCAGGCTGCTCGTCCCCGTGCCAGCGGCCAGGTCGAGCACTCGTTGCCCCGGTTCGGCCGCGATCGCCGCGACCACGGCACGACGCCAGCGCCGGTCCTGGCCGAGCGACAGTACGTCGTTGGTGATGTCGTACCGCTCCGCGACCTCGTCGAACATCGCGGCGACCTCACGCGGTTCCTTCGACAGGCTGGCGCGGCTCACCGGGCCATCCTCCCACCCACGCTGGTCGGGAGCGCGCGGTCGGCTGCCCGAGCCGACCGGGCGCGGCGTTCTCCGGGTCTGCCGATGCGCATCGGACGTCCCGGCTACGCTGGTCCACCGTGACCCTCTCACCCGGGGTAGCCAGCGCCGAAGCCGCGCTGCCCACCTCCAGCCCGCTGGTCGCCCGCACGGTCCTGATCGACGACCCCGGTGCGCTGGTGGCCCTGCTCCCTCGGGAGGCACCTCTCTCGTGGGTCCACTGCGGCGACGGTCTGGTCGCGTGGGGCGAGGTTGCGCGGTACGACGCTGCCGGCCCCACCCGGTTCGCCGACGCCGAGCGGTGGTGGCGCGACCTGGCGGCCCACAGCGTGGTGCGGGACGAGGCCGGGATACCCGGCAGTGGCCTGCTGGCCTTCGGGTCGTTCGCCTACCACGACCAGCCGGGCACCTCGGTCCTGGTGGTTCCCGAGGTCGTCGTGGGCCGGCGGGGCGACACGGCGTGGGTGACGACGATCGGGCGTGGCAGCGTCTCACCGGCACCGCTGATCGCGGCGACCGACCCGCCGGCGCCACCCGCGGGAGCGGCATTCGGCGACGGGACGATGAGCGGCGGCGACTGGGAGCTGGTGGTCGCGGAGGCCGTATCGAGGATCAAGGAAGGCCGGCTCGACAAGGTGGTGCTGGCCCGCGACCTGGTTGCGGACCTCGATGCGCCGCTCGACGTTCGCGCCCCGCTGGCCAGGCTGGCGGCCGGCTATCCGGCCTGTTGGACGTTTCACGTGCGCGGGTTCTTCGGATCGACGCCAGAGCTCCTGGTACGCCGCGAACGCGGTCTGGTCGCCAGCCGGGTCCTCGCGGGCACGATCCGCCGTACCGGTGATGACGCGCATGACCTCGGCCTGGCCGCCGCACTCGCCCGCTCATCCAAGGACCTGGAGGAGCACGAGTTCGCCGTCCGCTCGGTCGCGCAGGCCCTCGGGCCGCACTGCACGAGCATGAACGTCCCCGAGGCTCCGTTCGTGCTGCATCTGCCTAACGTGATGCACCTGGCCACCGACGTGACCGGTGTGCTCGGCGACGACACCTCCTCGTTGGCCTTGGCCGCCGCCCTCCATCCGAGCGCAGCCGTCGGAGGCACCCCGACCGCCGAAGCGGTCGCCCTGATCCTCGAGATCGAGCAGCTCGACCGCGGCCGGTTCGCCGGGCCGGTCGGGTGGATCGACGCGGACGGAGACGGCGAATGGGGCATCGCGTTGCGGTCCGCCGAGTACGAGGGTTCTCGGGTCCGGCTGTTCGCGGGCTGTGGCATCGTCGCCGACTCCGACCCGGCCGCCGAGCTGGCGGAGTCGGTCGCCAAGCTGATCCCGGTGTGTGACTCCCTGCTGTGATGGACCGCGTGACGCAGAGCCGGCTCAAGGGCGGCTTCGACCAGGCAGCCCAGGCGTACGCGAGCTCTCGACCCGGCTATCCCGATCCGGCGGTCGACTGGCTGCTCGGTGCCGACCCGAATGTGGGTGACGGCCCCGGCGCTGGCCCCGGCGTTGTCCTCGGCGCTGGCCCCTCGGCGTTGTCCTCGACCTGGCCGCCGGTAGTGGCTCGCTGACGGTCGCCTTGTTACAGCGTGGTGTCCGAGTGACGGCCGCGGAACCGAGCCGCAACCTGCTGACGGAGCTCCGCCAGGACAATCCGAACACCGCGGCCGTACAGGCCAGTGCTGAGGCGCTGCCGTTTGCCGATCGGCGCTTCGACATGGTCACCGTGGCGACCGCATTCCACTGGTTCGACCCCGATCGCGCGCTCCCAGAGATCGCCCGGGTGCTTCTGGCCGGCGGGCACCTGGCTCTCGTCTGGAACACCCGGTTGGGGACATCACCCGTGGCACGCGAGCTGGCCGCGCTGCTTCGATCGGCCCGGCCCCCCACCTTGCAAGGGGACTGGGGCGCCGGCTCGGTGCACGCACTCGACGACTCGCCGTACTTCAGCCCACCGGTCGCTGCGACGTTCGACCACGAGCAGGAGCTCGACTGCGGGGGTCTGGTCCAGCTGGTGGAGTCACGCTCCTACGTGATCGCACTCGACCGACCCACCCGGAAGGCGCTGCTCGACCGGGTCGGATCGCTTTTCGACGCCCACGTCGAAGCCGACGGTCTCATCCGCCTCCCCTACCGGGCCGAGTGCTTCCGCTCCACCGTTAGCCCCTGAACCGCAGACCCACCGGACCCACGGGACCCAACGGATTCGTCCGACCCACCGCGGGGGTTTCCAGCCTGACCCACCCGGACGAATCCGGACCCACCAGATACGTCCGACCCACCGCGGGAGTTTCCAGCCTGACCCACCCGGACGAATCCGGACCCACCAGATACGTCCGACCCACCGCGGGAGTTTCCAGCCTGACCCACCCGGACGAATCCAGGACGTCCGACGTCAGAGCGGCGGCAGCGGCGGCGGTTGCTTGGCCGGCGTCTTCTTGAGCAGCTGCTGGACCAGAGTTACCGCGTAGTCGAGCTGTACGTCGCGGTCGGCGGCCCGGTCCTGCGGCGCGACCACGACCTCGATGTCGGGGTCGACGCCATAGTTCTCGACTCCCCAGCCGAACTTCTCGAACCAGTACGAGTACCTGGGCTGCGTCACCGAGGTGCCGTCGACCAGCTGGTAGCGACCATCGATGCCGATCACCCCGCCCCAGGTCCGGGTCCCGATCACCGGCCCGAGCTCCAGGGACTGGATCGCCCCGGTGATGATGTCGCCGTCAGATCCCGCGTAGGCGTCGGTCACCGTGACCATCGGACCGCGCCGGGCATCGACCGGGTAGGACGTCGGCTGGTAGCCGCGCGCCAGGTCCCAGCCGATGATCTTGCGGGCCAGCTTCTCGAGCACCAGCTGCGACGTGTGGCCGCCACGGTTGCCACGAACGTCGACGATCAGGGCGTCGCGCCCCACCTCGGTGCGCAGATCCCGGTGCAGCTGCGCCCAGCCCCCCGAGACCATGTCGGGGACGTGCACGTAGCCGACCGCGCCGCCGGTCGCCTCGTGCACATGCTCCCGCCGGTCGTTCACCCAGTCCTGGTAGCGCAACGGCATCTCGTCCGCGAGCGGTACGACGACCACGCGGCGCGGCGACCCACCCGTGCGCGGAGCCAGCGTGAGCTCGACCGGCTTGCCCGCCGTGCCGACCAGCAGCGCGCCCGGGCTGACCGTCTGAGACGTGGAGCGCCCGTCGACACCGACGATCGCGTCCCCCACCTGGGCCGCCACGCCGGGTGCGGTCAGCGGCGACCGGGCCCGCGGCTCGGACGACTCGCCGGGTACGATCCGCACGATGCGCCAGGCGTCGTCGACGAAGGCCACGTCGGCCCCCAGCAGACCCTGCCTGCGAGCCGCGTCGGCACCGGCCGGCTGCGGCATGACGTACGCGTGCGACGTACCGAGCTCGCCCTGGATCTCCCAGAGCAGGTCGACGAGGTCGTCGTGCGAGCCGAGCCGATCCACCAGGGGGCGGTAGCGATCGGCAACGCCGCGCCAGTCGATCCCTCGCATGTCAGCGCGCCAGTAGTGGTCGCGCATCAGCCGCCAGGCCTCGTCGAACATCTGGCGCCACTCGGCTCGCGCGTCGACCTCGATCCGCACCCGGTCGAGGTCGACCTTGATGATCTCGGGGTCGTCCTTCTCCGCCTTGCGACCGGACGGCAATACCCGGAGGTCGCCCTTGTCGGCCACGACCAGCCGGGTTCCGTCCCCGCTGACCTCCACCCGGTCGATGCCGGCTCGACAGCTCCTGCGTCTTGCCGGTCCGGAGGTCGATGTGCTCGAGGGACGGGCGGTCCGGCTCGTCCTCCATCTTCGCCCGGTCGTCGCCCAGCATCCCCTGCAACGGGCTCTTCAGCCAGACCAGACCACCGGTGACCGCCCGCAGCTGCTCGTAGTGTCCCCCGGGCACCGGCAGCGGCACCAACCGCTGGTCGAGACTGTCGACGTCGACCCGGGTCGGTTCGGGCTTCTTGGCCTTGCCTCCGGCTGCCGCCGAGGTTGCGCCGTCGTCCTCTCCGGCACCACCGGCATCGGGCCCGCCCGCGCCGGGCCCATCCGGACCTCCGACGGCTCGGCCACCCACCTCCGGGTCGAACGGCGAAGGAGTGTCGGCGGCCAGCGGCACCAGGTGCGGGCGGCAGCCGTTCGGGAAGGACAGGTCGAACACGAAGCTGTCGTAGACCGGGTCCAGGCTGCGGACCGACAGGAACGCGAGGTGCAGGCCGTCGGCGGTGAACACCGGCTCGGTGTCGGTGAAACGCAACGGCGTTACGTCGAACGGCTTGCCGCGGCCGCCGAGCTCGACCATCCGGATGTGCCGCAGCGGCTCCGACTCCGGGCGCGGACCAGGCCAGCCAACGGGAGTCCGGCGAGAACACCGGACTCTGGATGTCGCCGTTGACGGTCTCCTCGACCACCCGAAGCCGGGCCGGCCGGCCGACCGGGCCGGCCGGCACCGTCGACCACCCGCAGCCTGCCGTCGTGGCTCGCGATCGCCAGCGTCCGGCCGTCCGGCGACGCCGCCAGGGCGAGAACCCGGCCGACCTTCCCGGCTGCGACCAGGACGGCCGGGGCCGCGTCGACGTCGTCGGTGCTCACGACCTCGATGGCGTCATCGCCGCCCGCGTCGGTGACCCAGGCCACCCGCTTCGTGTCACCGAGCACGACCGGCAGCCGTCGCCGTACCTCCGAGCCGTCGGCCAGCGCCGCGCACCGGCCCGTCCCGATGAGTGAGCCAGGTGCACCGTGCCACGGGTCTCGACCGCGGAGGTCGCGTCCCGTGGGGTCGGGCGAGATGGTCCCGAGGCGACCGGCAGCCTTGACCCGCTTGGGCTGCAGGAACGAACGGGGTCCACCGAGGCGTACGTCGACCTCCTGGGCCGTCTGCGTCGGGCTCGAGGCTGTCCAGCAGGTAGAGCGACCCGCCGGCGACGTACACGACCGAACGCCCGTCGGAGGAAGCGTGTCGGGCGTAGAAACCGCCCTCGGAGTGCCGGGTGAGCCGCGACGTGCTCGGAGCCCGCTTGCCCACCGGGGCGCTGTAGACCTGGCCGCGGTCCTCGTGGTCGGAGACGAAACCGATGCGCTGCTTGCCGTCGGCTCCGACGGTCCACAGCGGAGCGACCAGGCTGGACGTCAGGTCCGCGAAGATCCGCTTGAACTCGCCGTCGCCCGTGAGGTCCAGCCAGAGCTGGGCAGCGGTGCCGCCGCGGTAGTGCTTCCACCAGGCCGGTTCCACGGTGGTCGAGGTCGAGAGCAGAACACCGCCGTCGGGACCGAGGGCGATGTCGTCGAGCCAGCCGTACGGCAGTCGCCGGCTCGGAGACCCGTCGACCGGAACCGCATGGGCGAAGGCGCGCTGCCGCTCGGCCTGACCTGCGGTGCTGACCACCAGGAGCTCGGTCTCCGAGAGCCATCCCCGTACCTGCGTGCGCTGCTGCCCCCAGAAGGTCAGCCGCCGGGAGACCCCGCCCTCGGCGTCGGCGACATAGACCTCGAAGGCGCCGTCGCGGTCGGCCGTCCAGGCGACCTGGGAGGCGTCCGGCGAGAGCCGCGGAGATCGGGCCGGAGCATGGTCGGCGCTGACCCGATACGCGCGGCCGCCGTCCCGCGAGGCGAGCCAGATGTCGTTCTCGGCAACGAAGACGACGCTGGTCGTCGCGGATGTGCGGGTAGCGCAGATATGCGTCAGTGGTCACAGCGTCCGACCCTACTCGGCGCCGCTGCCTGCGGTCGCAGGACCTCAGGTCACATCTTCGTCACGAGCCTCCCGCTCGACGCCGCGCGCCGCCAGCAGGCTCGTCGCGACGGAAGGCATAGCCCACCATCCACGACGGCACCAGGCGGTACAGGGCGGTGTCTCCCCAGGACAGCGGCGATGAGCCATAGTGCTCCGTCAGGTAGGCGAGCGTCGTCCCATAGTCGGGCTCGGTCTCGGCGATCCTCGTGGCGCGACCGTGCGTGAAGATGCCGAGGTCCTCACCTTCGAGGTACGACGCGCTGACGGCCGGCTGTTGATGGATCTGCCGTGCCTTGGCCGAGGTGACACTGGTGCTGAAGATCCACTGGGCGTGCAGGAGGTGGCCGTCAACCGCGCTGATCCGCGGCTCGCCCGCGTGCGGTGACCGTGGCGAGGTTCAGGGTGCGCATCGCCGGTGAGCAGTCCGACCACCTCTGTTGCGCGCAGCAGCCGGTCGTCGTTGATGATGCCGCGCAGGTGCTCGGTCGCCCCAGCGTGCGATCGGTCCAGAAGCCCTTGCAGGTCACGGATCTCGGCTCGGTCTCGAACATCGCTCTCCTTCCGGTACGGCGGGATGCCGGCTGGTCGAGCCAGTCCGGTCAGACGGTCTCGGCAACCCACTTGCGCGGGTCGCCGTACCCGAGGTCGCCGATGCCGGCCGACGCCAGGGCCCCGACGACGAGTGTCCGGCGGTGGGCGGCGAACGTCAGCACGTGGGCGATCAGACCACCGTAGGTGTAGACCTCGGGCGGCGTGCAGTGCGCGTCGACGAACGTCTCGTCGAGCCGGCCCTCCGACACCACGTCCCGGACGTGGCCCAGGAAGATCTGCCCTTGCCGCTCGATGGCGCTCGCGCATGTCGTCGACGCTCTCGTGGTCCTCGAGGCTCCAGTCGTAGTCACGGTGGGCGATCACCTCGTTCCACATGTGCATCTGGCCGATCAGCCGCGACAGCAGGGAGCGCAGCGTCGGGTCGTCGTCGACGCCCTCGACCGAGATCACGATCGGCTCGTCGAGCGCCGCGTCGCCCAGAGTCGGCCGGCCCGGTCCACCATCTCGCCGACCAGCCAGACATGATGCTCGACCATTCGGGTCAGCAGGTCCATGGATGTCACCTTCGTTCGGGCCGGCAGCCGCAGACCGCCGGGTGGATGGAAATGCACGCCGTTCGGCGTGTCGAGCTGCACCCTCGTCGGGCTGCCGTCGCCAGACCGACGGCGCCGCGCCGTAGGCCCGGGCGAAGGCCCGGGTGAACGCCTCGTGCGAGGAGTAGCCGGCCTCGACGGCGATGTCGAGCACGCCGGCGTCGCTGGTCAGCAGCCGGAACGCGGCCCGCTCGAGCAGGACCCGTCGCCGGAACCGCCCGGGCGTCTCGCCGCTGGCCGCGCCGACCACCCGGTCGAAATGGGATCGCGACAGGTACATCCGGGCCGCCAGGTCGTCGCCGGTCGCCTCGTGGTCGTCGAGCTGGGACGCGAGCGATCTGACGAACGTGCTGAACAGGTCCGTCGTCATGGTCGGCGTCGTCAGCCATGCCAGAGACTCTGTCGTACCGACGGCACTCCGGCGCTTGATCGTTTTCACCCTGGCGCGCCGGAAGCCGGCCAGACCTGATCGACGTAACTGCGTTGGTTTCCGGTCGCCGGACGCGATCTGTGGTCGTACCGTCTAATCCGAGGAGGATGCGTTGTCTGCACCCGTGTGGGACCACACCGACCGTCGTCGTCTGGTCGGGCTCTGCACGACGATCACCGGCGACCCGGACGCCGCCGAGGACCTCGCACAGGAGACCCTGTTCGAGGCGTGGCGCAACGCGCACAAGCTCGACGACCTGTCCGGGGCAGAGCGCTGGGTCAACGCGATCGCCCGCAACGTCTGCCGGCGCTGGGCACGGCGGCAAGGGGTCCAACGCAGCCATCTCAGTGTCCTCACGCAGCCGGACGAGATAGCCGACGACCTGGATCTCGGGCGGGATCTCGAACGTGGCGAGCTCGTCGACCTGCTCGACCGCGCGCTCGCGCTCGTGCCGGAGCCGACCCGCAGCATCCTCGTGGCTCGCTACCTCGAGGAGACCTCGCACGCGGAGATCGCCGAGCGGCTCGGGCTCTCCTGCTGATGCCGTCTCGATGCGCGTCAGCCGCGGCAGGGTGATGCTGCGGCGGGTGCTCGAGACCGAGCTGCGGAGTGCGGCCGAAGCCCATGTGTGCGCGCGGCCTACAGCCGGAGGCAGCCAGGACCACGAGCATCTGGTGCGCGGACTGCGGCTCGACGAGGCTCGTCATCCTGCGCGTCGACCGACCCCCGACCTGGTCTCCTTCCGTTGTCCACGCTGCACGCCTTCTGTCGATGGACGCACCCATGTCTTCGACCTGACCAACCCGACCTTCGCCAGGCTGCTCGGATCGGTCAGCCGACCCACGTCGATCCTGGGCCGAACGGCGCAGTGGGCCGACCATTACTTCCGAGCGGGTGACCACGGACGAGCCCACGACCGCTCCGTCGGCTGCACGCGATGTGGCCGGGACGTGCGCGTCCAGCGGTTCCGGCGGGACGGCGCCGAGTTCGCGGAGGCCTCGCGGATCGGCCTGTATGTCGACTGCGCCGCCTGTCATCAGGAGGTCAGCAGCTCGTTGGCCGGCCTGGCTCTCGCGCATCCGGACGTCCGGGCGTTCCGTCGCCGGCATCCGCGGATCAGCGCCCGGCCGTTGCGGAGACGTGGAGTACCGCGGCCGGCCGGCGCTCGTCGTCGGCTATCGGTCCTGGTCGGTGGTGGCGCGGCCGACGTCGTGTTCGACGACCAGACCTTCGGCGTGGTCGGCGTCCATACCGTCGCCGGCTGAACGGGGCTCTCGTGCTCGCGGTGCTACGGCATCGGGACTTCGGCCTGCTCTGGGTCGCGGGACTGGTGTCGGTGACGGGCGACTGGGTGCTGAACGCGGCGCTTGCCCTACTTCGTCTACCAACAGACCGGGTCGACGCTCGCCACGGCCGGGATGACGGTCGCGGAGCTCGTGCCCGGCGTGCTCCTGAGCTCACCTGCGGGTGTCTTCGTCGACCGGTGGGACCGCCGGCGGGTGCTCCTGGTCACCAACCTGCTCCAGGGTCTGGGGGTCACGCTGCTGCTGCTCTGCGCCAGTGGCAGCGCATTGTGGGCCGTGTACGTCGTCGGAATGATCGCGTCGACCTTGCAGTCGTTCGCCGACCCCGCGGAGAGCTCGTTACTGCCCAGTCTCGTCGGGCCTGAGGACCTGGTTGCCGCGAACGCGCTCAACGCGCTCAACAACCGACTCGGCCGGTTGCTCGGACTGCCGCTCGGAGCCGCGCTGCTCGCAGCCTTCGGGCTGGGAGGCGTCGTCATCGTCGACTGCGCTTCGTTCGCCGGGGCCGCCGCCCTCGTGGCGCTGATCTCGACCGGGGTAGGGCAGCGGCCCGCGCCGAGGCAGGAGCTGCCCGGTGCCGACATGGCCCGTTCCGCGCTCAGAGACTTCGTCAGTGAATGGGTCGACGGCCTCCGGCTGGTGCGGCGGGAGCGGTCAATCGCCGTGGTCTTCTTCGTGCTGGGTCTGATGACGTACGGCGGAACGATGCTCGATCCGCTCTCTCCGGGCTGGGTCAGCGACGTGCTCGGCCAGGGACCTGCGACGTACGCCTGGCTGATGACCGCGCACGCGGTGGGCGGCATCCTCGGCTCACTGTGCGTCGGTGCCGTGGGGCGCAGGCTCACACCACGGGACCTGATGGGGTGGTGCTCTGTCATCGCCTCGGGGCTCCTGCTGGTGAAGTTCAACGTCCCGGTCGTGTGGGTCGCGCTGGCGCTCTCCGTGCTCGGCGGCGCCACCGCGGTCGCAGCCGCGGTCGGGGTCGACACGGTCGTACAGCAGTCGATCCCCGATCGCTACCGCGGGCGGGTCTTCGGGTCGCTGGGCGCCACCGGGGCTTTCCTCAGCCTCTGCGGCGCCCTCACCGGGGGGGTGCTCGGCGCCGCGATCGGCATCGTGCCCACCCTGGACGTCGCAACCTGTCTGGTCGGCCTGGCAGGTGTCGTGGTGCTGGTGGTCTATGCCCGCGATCCGCGGCCCGTGGAGGTCGCCTCGACCCCGTGACCACGAGCTCGCGGAGCGCCCGGGAGCGACGGAGCGGTTCTCACCTACTCGGCCAGCGCCACCAGGGCAGCCGCGAGCCTGCGTCGTCCCGAGCGTCCAACGGCACCTCGACGACCCGGATGCCGCGGCCGCCTCGGCGAGCAGCGCCCGCAGGTCCTCGGCCGACTCGGCGCGCTCGGTACGCCGTACCGCTCGCCTCGACACAGGGCGGCCAGGTCGACCCCGTGAGGGGTGCCGAAGACGCGTTCGAACGACCCCGCGAACTGCGCGGCCGCCCTGCTCGAGGGCGGCGAAGATCGCGCCACCGTCGTCGTTGGCGACCACGATGGTCAGGTCAGGGACCGGCTCACCCGGCACCGATCACCAGTCCGTTCGCATCGTGCAGGAACGTGATGTCGCCGAGATAGGCGATCGCTCGGCGACGAACGTACGGCCGAGGGCCGCCCCGATCGCGGTCGAGACGGTTCCGTCGATCCCGGCCAGCCCGCGGTTGCCGATCACCAGTCGACGCTGCGCCGGCCGGGTACGGCGTGCACCATCAGGTCCAGGTCGCGGACGGGCTGCGAGCTCCCCACGACGAGCAGGGCCTCGGGCGTCACGGCCGCGGCGACCTCGGCAGCCACCCGCAGCGGCAGCGGCGTCCGGATCTGCTGGCGACGAAGCGCGTCGAGCCGGCGGCTCAGCTCGCGGTCGGCCTGTCGCCACTCGTCGACCCAGCCGTCAGGGTCGCTCCCTTCGACCGTCGGGCATGGCCGTCAGATGTCGCGCGACCCGCCCCGGATCGGTGGCCACGCCGCGCGGGTCCGGCCACCGAGATGACCTCGATGTCTCGCCGCGAGATCAGCCGGGTCACCGGCCGGGACAGCGTGGGGTGCCCGGTGACCACCACCCGTTCGATGCGCTCGGCCGAGCTCGGTCCCGAGCAGCAGCCGGTAGGTGCGGATCGCGTGGGATGCCGGTCCGGGCACCCGGAGGTCGGCTCGGCGAGCAAGGGCCAGTTGGCCCGCTCGGCCATCAGCCTCGCCGGCGGGCCGGCGTCGTCGCCCGCCACCACCACCGTGCGCGGCCCGCGCGTCGAGCCGGACCGGGTCGGCTGGTCCTGGGCTGCGCCCGCCGTGCACCCCGGGCTCGGGGCCGGCCGGCGGCTGCCGGGCCGACGAGAGGTCGACCGGGCACCGAGCTCCGGCAGCAGCGGCTCGGCGAACTGCAGGTTGAGGTGCGTCGGGCCGATCGACCGGACGGCGCTTTCCACAGCCCGGACGGCGCCGGCCTGGTCGTCCACAGCCACGTCGACGCAGGGCGATGTGCGGGCCGAAGATACCTACCTGGTCGGTCGTCTGGTTGGCGCCGGTGCCGCGGAGCCCGGCCGGCCGGTCGGCCGACAGGACGAGCAGGCGCACCCCGGCATGGGACGCCTCGAGGACCGCAGGATGGAGGTTGACCACAGCCGTGCCCGACGTGGTGACGACGGCAACCGGGCGATGGCTGCCCTTGGCCAGGCCGAGCGCCAGGAAGCCCGCGGTTCGTTCGTCGACCCGCACGTGCAGCCGCAGCAGCCCCTCCGGCGTCGGCCTGGTGGAGCACCACCGCGAGCGCGGCGGATCGCGACCCGGGCGAGAGCACGACGTCCGTGACACCGCCGCGGCGCAAGCGCCGCCACGACGGCCACCGCCATCGACGTCGAGGTGTTCACGATGTCAGCCGCGCTGCCTGCGCCGGTCGAGCACGGCGGCGCAGGCGGCCAGCCGCTGCCGCCATCTGGCCTCGCGTCGCCGGGTCGGCCCGCGCCGCCTCCAACAGCTCGGGGTCGGGCTCCACCCGCCGTACGGCGAGCCGGCCGTCGACCGGGGTCATCGGCGCGGCCGCGAGGTCGCGGCTGAACATCGAGGCGGTGGCGAGACCGCAGGCGTACGGGCAGCTCGGGCAGCGCCGCCGCGAGAGCGACGCCGGCGGCGATGCCGACGGACGACTCGAGGGCGCTCGACACGACGACCGGGATGCCGATCTGCTCGGCGAGCCGCAGGCAGGCGCGCACCCCACCCAGCGGCTGGACCTTGAGCACGGCGATGTCGGCGGCACCGAGGCGCACGACCCGCAGTGGGTCCTCCACCCGTCGGATCGACTCGTCGGCTGCGATCGGGACGTCGACGCGCCGGCGGACCGCGGCCAGCTCCTCCACCGTTGCGACCGGCTGCTCGACGTACTCGAGGCCCGCATCGCGCAGAGCGGCGATCGCCTCGACCGCCTGCTCGACCGACCACCCGCCGTTGGCGTCGATCCGGATCCGGGCGTCCGGGCCCATCGCATCGCGTACGGCGCCCACCCGCGCGACGTCCTCGTCGAGCGACTGTCCCGGCTCGGCGACCTTGACCTTCGCGGTCGTGCAGCCGTGCGGCGCCGGTGACGATCGCAACCGCCCGCTCGGGACTCGACCGCCGGGACCGTGCAGTTGACCGGCACGCTGTCGCGCAGCGGTTCCGGGAAGCCGACATCGGCCGCCTCGAGAGCCGCGGCCAGCCAGCGCGCCGACTCGTCGATGCCGTAGTCCCAGAACGGGCTGAACTCACCGACGCCCGGCCGGGCCGTACAACAGCACGCCCTCGCGATGGTTCGACGCGCCGGAACGTCATCGTCATCGGCAGCGAGAAGACGTCGACCCGGCGCTCGCCGACTCGAGGTCACGCCATGTCGCGAGGCCAGCTCGAGCACGAGAGCTCTGCCGGTCCGGCTTGCCGGACTCCAGCATCGGCAGCGCCGTCCGCGACGAGCACCTCGCGCGGCGCCCACTCGCGCGGATGCACCTCGGCCACGAAGTCCCGGAGCTCGTTCGGCTGTTGGCGGCTCGACTCCCGGGCTCGCCGACGACGAACGCCACCACGCGCGTCCCCCACTCGGCGTCGGGAACGCCGATCACGGCGGCCTCGCTGCACCGACGGATGCGCGCGTACGCCGACGCTCGACCGCGCCGAGGGGCACGTTCGTCCCTCCGGAGACGACGACGTCGTCGAGCCGACCCAGGACCTCGAGCCGACCGCTCGCGTCGAACCGGCCGACGTCCGGCGTGTGCAGCCAGCCGCCGTGCAGCACCTCCGCGGTGAGCTCGGGCTGGTCGACGTACCCGTCGAACAGCACCGGTCCGGCAGATCAGGACCCGGTCGTCAGCCCCGAGCGCGACCTCGACGCCGTCGAGCGGTCGCCCGTCGTAGACGCAGCCGCCGCAGGTCTCGCTCATCCCGTACGTCGTCACGACGCGGACCCCGCGAGCCCGGGCCCGGTCGAGCAGGTCGGCGTCCGCCGCGCCGCCCGCCGAGCAGCACCGCGTCGAACCCGGCGAGCGCCTCGGTCTCGGCGCGGCTGGCGAGCAGGCGGTGCAGCTGGGTCGGCACCAGGGCGAGGTAGCGCCGCGGATGGGTGAGCCGGGCAGGCGGCCGCGGCCAGGTCCGGCTGCTCGGCCAGCACCACCGGTGTCGTGCCGGCCAGCACCGACCTGACGACGACCTGCAACCCGGCGACGTAGTGGGCCGGCAAGCGCGAGCACCCACTGCCCCGGGCCGCCGAGGCGGGCCAGGGTCGCGGTCGCGGAGGCGGTCACGGCCGCCGCGCGACAGAGCGACGTCCTTCGGCTCGCCCGTGGAGCCCGAGGTGCGGACCGTCAGAGGCGCGGGCTCGCGCCTCGGCCAGCCAGCGCTCGAGCAGATCGCGCAGGTCGTCGGGCTCGCCTGTCGAGCGGACGCAGCGATCGCCGGCGGCTCCATCCGGCCAGCCTATCGGCCGGGCTCAGCGGGCGTGGCCCGACTCGGGCCGGCCGGCCACCTGCCACACTGGTCGCCGCGATGGCTACTCCAGCTCAGTGGGTCGAAGGTGCCCGTCCTCGAACGCTTCCGGCTGCCATCTCACCGGTGCTGGCGGGCACCGGGATCGCGGTGGCTGCGCACTCCTTCGTGTGGTGGAAGGCGCTGCTTGCACTCGTTGTCGCGCTGGCGCTCCAGGTCGGCGTCAACTACGCCAACGACTACTCCGACGGGATCCGGGGCACCGACGCCAACCGGGTCGGTCCGCTCCGACTGGTCGGGTCCGGCGCGGCGCCGCCTGGTCTGGTGAAGCGAGCGGCCATGCTCTCCTTCGCGGTCGCCGGCGATCGCCGGCCTCGCCCTGGCCGCGACCACGTCGTGGTGGCTGTTGGCGGTCGGCGCCGTAGCCATGGTCGCGGCCTGGTTCTACACCGGCGGCGCGGTGCCCTACGGCTACCGGGCGCTTGGCGAGGTCAGCGTGTTCGTGTTCTTCGGCCTGGTTGCGGTCGTCGGCACGGCGTACGTGCAGACCGAGAGCCTCACCGCGGGTGCCTGGTTGGCGGGAGCGGGCGTCGGGGCGCTGGCCTGCGCGATCCTGGTCGCGAACAACCTGCGCGACATCCCGAGCGACACGGCGGTCGGCAAGCGCACCCTCGCCGTCGTGATCGGGGACCCGGCTTCACGGATCCTGTACGGCGCGCTGCTCAGGGCAGCGGCGGTCGCGCTCGTGCTGGTGGGTCTGACGGTCACCTGGTGGGCGCTGCTCGGCTTCGCCGCCGTACCTCTAGGCGTCCGGGCGTTCGCGGTGGTCCGGCGAGGTACGACCGGACCTGCGCTGATCCCCGTGCTGCGCGACACCGGGCTCACCGAGCTCGTCTACGCGCTCGGCCTGCTGGTCGGCTGCATCATCTCCGCCGCCGGGTGAACGCAAGCCACGGCAGCACTCAGCGGCTGTCGGGGCGAGGCTCCGGACGATCCTCCACCTCGATCTTGGCCTCGGGCACGGCCTGCCGGCTCGGCCGGCCTCGGCGCCGGGCTTGTTCCCGGTCTCAGTCCCGGCCTCGGGCGGCAGCCCTGGCTCTTGCTCGCGTCCTCGGCGGCCCGCCGTGCCTCGTAGGCCGCCTTCGCCCGGTCGGCCCGCTCCGAGACCTGGACGGCGAAGTCGTCGCGCAGCGAGCCCGAGCACGAGCAGGGCCACGATCGACGACACCACCATCGCGATGATCGCCGTGTAGAGCGCGCTGACCGCGCCCCACTCGATCCAATGGCCGAACACCAGCCAGACCAGCCCGAAGGAGGCGGCGAACAGGACGACCCGGGCAAGGGTGTACAGCACGAACGGCTTCACGTCGGGACGTCCAGGGCGACCAGCGCCGGCCGCCGAGCAGCCCCGGCCAGCAGGCCGCGGGTCGACGTTGCCTCCCGACACCACGGCAACCGCAGGTCCGTGACCGCCGACCGCGTGATGCTCGAGGAAGCCGGCCACGCTGACCGCGCCGCTGGGCTCGCACACCAGCTTGCAGCCGAGGACCACCTGACCGCAGCGCCGACCTGATCGCGTCCTCGCTGACCGTGACGACGTCGTCGACGTACGCAGTGATATGCGCCCAGTTGAGCTCACCGACCGCCTGGACCCGCAGCCCGTCGGCGATGGTGCGCCCGGTTCGGGCCGCCTCCCAGGTGACGCGTTGCCCTCGGGCGAAACCCTCTGCCAGGTCGCCGGCCAGCTCCGGCTCGACCCCGATGACCCGCACGTGCGGAGCCATCGCCTTGATGGCTGCGGCGATCCCGCTGATCAGGCCACCTCCGCTGACCGGGACCCAGACCGAGGCCAGCTCCGGCACGTCCTCGACGATCTCGAGCACCGATCGTGCCCTGCCCGGCGATGATGTCGGGGTTGTCGAACGGCGAGACGAAGACCGCGCCGGTCTCGGCCTGGATCTGCTCGACCCGGGACGCACGTTCCGACAGCTCCACGAGCTCGACCCGGGCCCCGTGTCGCAGGGTCGCGAGCCGCTTCACATCGGGGGTCTCTCGGGGCATCACCACGGTGGCCCGGATCCCCGCCTCGCGGGCGGCTCGGGCCAGCGCCTGCGCGTGGTTGCCGGACGAGTGCGTCACGACCCCTCGAGCACGTTCCTCCGCATCCAGCATGGCTACCGCGTTTCCCGCGCCCCGCGCCTTGAAAGACCCGGTGACCTGCAGGTTCTCCGCCTTGAGCAGCAACGGCGACGACGTCGTACCAAGGCTGGTCGGGACGATCGGGGTACGGCGGACCAGACCCGCGATCCGTTTCGCTGCGGCGTTGATCTCGGCCAGCCCGACGAGGCGCTCACTGTCCACGCGACGACCCTAACGCGACCGCGCCGGTGGCACCGACTAGCGGTGCTGGACGGCGACTACTCTGGAAGAAGAGGAGATTGACGCTATGAGGTTCCTGCCGTTCGTCATTCCGGTCGTGCTGGCGATCTACTGCTGGATCGAGCTGGCGCAGTCGGACGCGCGAGACGTCCGCCTGGTGCCGCGATGGTTGTGGGCCTTCGTGATCCTGCTCCCCTTGCTCGGCCCGATCTGCTGGCTGGTCTACGGCCGCCCGAACGGCGAGACACCGACGCCGGCCGCGCCCCGACCGTACACACGCCAAGTCGCCCCGGACGACGACCCCGATTTCCTGCGCAACCTCAAGATCGACCCGCCCTCCGACCTCTGAGCCCGGGCGGCGCCCCCTCTTCGGATTCGTCCGATCCGGCCAGCCTCAAAACCCCCGCACTGAGTCGGACGAACCCCGCAGACGCCTACGGACGTACGTCCGATCCGGCCAGCCTCAAAACCCCCGCACTGAGTCGGACGAACCCCCAACCCTCGGATACGTCCGATCCGGCCAGCCTCAAAAACCCCGCACTGAGTCGGACGAACCCCCAACCCTCGGATTCGTCCGATCCGGCCAGCCTCAAAAACCCCGCACTGGGTCGGACGAATCCGCTGGTCACATGCCGGCGTAGGAGTGCAGGCCTGAGCCGAACAGGTTGATGCCGACGAAGTTGAACAAGAACGTCGCGTACCCGAGCAGCGCCACGTACGCCGCCGCCCGCCCCTGCCAGCCGGCGGTCGCTCGCGCATGCAGGTAGGCCGCGTAGACGACCCAGGTGATGAAGGCCCAGACCTCCTTGGGGTCCCAGCCCCAGAACCGGCCCCAGGCGTACTGCGCCCAGATCGCCCCGCACATGACCGCGAACGTCCACAGCGGGAACGCGAACGCATGCACCCGGTAGGCGACCCGGTCGATCGCCTCGGCGCTCGGGCGTCCGCCACAGGAAGCCGGTGCGGGGCAGCTCCGGATGGTCGAGCGGCCTTGACCTCGAGGCGCCGGCGCAGCAGGTAGAGCACCGACGCACAGGCGCCGACCGTGAACGCGCCTCCCGCGACGGCCGCGGACGAGACGTGGATCATCAGCCAGTACGAGTGCAGGGCTGGGACCAGCGGAGACACCGGCCGGTAGAGGAACAGGACGGCGATCCCGAGCACCATGACCAGGAACGCCGGTGACCAGCAGCCCCAGCCAGCGGATGTTGTACCGCCGCACGAGCACGAGGTACGCCGCGCATACCGCCAGGCATCCGGTGATCGCGAACTCGTACATGTTTCCCCAGGGCACCCGGTGGGCCGCGAGCCCGCGAGCCAGCACGCCGACGGCGAGCACGACGAAGCCGAGACAGGTGAGCCCGAAGCCGATCCGGCCGTAGCGGTCGCTGCGCTCGAGGTCGTCCTCGTCGTTCTGGTCGACCACCTCGGCCCCCGCCGACCCGGCCCCAGCCGACCCGGCCGACGCGGAGCGACCGCCCGGTTCGCCGGCCGCGACGAGGGCACGGCGCTCGGACTGTGTCGGCGTGGCGACCAGCTGCCGGGCATCGGCCCACTCGGCGACGTGCGCCAACATGCCAGCGTGAAGATGATGGTGGCCGAGTACACGGCGTTGTTGCTCAGGTGGGCGTACGTCTCGGTCACTGGCGCTCCTCCTGGTCGGCCGGCCGCAGGGTCGCGGCCACCTGCTCGACGTGGCTACCGGGGTCACCCCCGGAGACCCGGTCGAGGGCCGCGACCTCGACCACGGTACGCCCGCCCTGGTCTCGCACCCGGACCCAGGTGCGTCGCGGCCGGATGAAGAGCGAGCAGAGCAGACCGGCGATCGCGGCGAGCACCCCGACCAGCGGGATGACCTTGCCCGGCTGGTCGTTGATCTGCAGCTTGACCCAGGTCTGCAGCCCGTTGAACGTGACGGTGCCTGCGCCGTTCGGCAGCTTCACGGTCTGCCCCTTGCGCAGCAGCAGCGGCATCGGCCGGCCGGTGTCGGCTGACCGATAGGGCTTCAGGTGGTCCTTGTCCAGCGCGTAGACCGACTGCGGCGAGGCCGGTGTCCAGGCCGAGGTTCGCCGTGGTAGGCGACGAGCGACAGCACCGGGTTGCGCGGTCCGGGGAACGACGAGTACGGCGTCATGCCCGGCCCGAGCGCCGCACTCGGGAACAGGTAGCCCTCGAGACCGAGCTGGGTGGGCTGCGCGTCCGGCGCCTTCACCAC
This sequence comes from uncultured Actinomycetota bacterium, assembly GCA_963833975.1. Classification (GTDB taxonomy): domain Bacteria; phylum Actinomycetota; class Actinomycetes; order Propionibacteriales; family Nocardioidaceae; genus JAWWPG01. Next base: position 277,304 of record CAWIAB010000007.1, on the reverse strand, counting down.
GCCGAACGACGTGAAGGACCCGTCCTGCGGCAGGAAGATCACCGGTCCGTGGGCACGCGACGTTGCCGTTGCCGTCGCGCACCGTGATGATCCGGCGCGTAGCCGTGGCCCGACCAGGAACACCGACACCCCGCCGACCTGCAGCGGGTGGTTGACCTGGAGGTCGTAGTCGTACGGCGTGGCGCCCGGCTCGGTCGCTGACCGAGAGGTCGGCGTCGAAGTGCAGCGGCGTCCCGACTCCCTCGCCGGACGCCTTGTAGGCCACGTGGAACTGCTTCACGGTGAACGAGAACGGCGCTCAGGTCGAGTCGGTGTCGAAGCGGGCGCCAGGGGTGAAGTCGTCGTACTGGGTGAGCGTGTTCGAGAAGCCCTGCCCGGCGATGACGGCCGACGCTGCCCTTGTAGCCGAACAGCCCGGTCACGGCGAAGCCCGACGAGCACGACCAGCACCGCGACGTGGAAGACCAGGTTGCCCGCCTCGCGCAGGTAGCCCTTCTCGGCGCTGACGCACGACCGTGCCGCCACCGTCCGCTGGCCGTCCGGCGCGGTGTAGACCTCGACCCGTCGGCGCTGACCACGCAGCAGCGCGCGGGCCCGCTCCACCTCGTCGCTCGACGGAGGCGTCGCTCTCCCAGGTGTCGTACGCCGAGAGCCTGGCCAGGTTGCGCGGCGCCTTCGGCGGCCGCGCCCGCGAGGCCCGCAGGTAGAGCCGCGAGCCGCGGGATGATGCAGCCGAGCAGCGAGATGAACAGCAGGAGGTAGATCGCGCTGAACCACACCGAGCTGTAGACGTTGAACATCCCGATCCGGTTGAACAGCGGCGTGAGGTCGGGGTGCCGCTGCCGGAACAGCAGGACCGCCGACGGGTCGACCCGGTTCTGCGGGATCAGCGACCCGGGGATCGACGGCGATCGCCAGCAGGAACAGCAGGACCAGCGCGGTCCGCATCGAGGTCAGCTGCCGCCAGTTCCAGCGCAGGAACTCGCGCGGACGCAGCGCCGGGCGCCGGACCGCGGCGCTCGGGTGGAGGGCCGTACGACGGCCCGGCCCTCCGGCCCCTCGGGTACGGCGTCCTCGACCTCCGACGTCAGACGGGTGGGTCAACGGGGCCCACCTGTCCCTGCATCCAGGCGACCATCGAGGCCCACTCGCCGCTCAGCAGCAGGACTCCGACGGTGACCAGCATCGCACCGCCGAAGCCCATCACCCACTGCTGGTGACGCCGTACCCAGCCGACCGCGCCCATCATCCGGCCGAACGCCACGGCGGCGATGATGAACGGCAGCCCCGAGCCCGAGGCAGTAGACGAACGCCAGGAAGCTTCCGCGGGTGAAGCCGGCGCTGTTGTACGAGAGCGAGAGGACCGCGGCGAGCGTCGGCCCGATGCACGGGGTCCAGCCGAGCCCGAACAGCACCCCGAGGAACGGCGCGGCAGCCAACCCGACCGACGGCACGGCGTGGATCCGGAAGTCACGCTGCAGCACGGGCACCCGGAACACCCCGAGGAACACCAGCCCGAGCACGATCACGATCGACGCCGAGCACCTTCGTGATCGTCTGCTGGTACTCGAGCAGGTAGTAGCCGAGCTCCCCGAACGCGCCGCCCACCGCGACGAAGACCGCCGAGAAGCCGAGCACGAACAGCAGGGCGCCGAGGAACATCCGGCCGCGGACGCCGTGCGAGCCGCCCGTGACGATGTCGGCGCCGGACAGCCCGGTGATGTACGACAGGTAGCCGGGCAGCAGCGGCAGCACGCACGGCGAGAAGAACGACACGGCGCCGGCGATCAGGGCGACCGGGACCGCCAGCGCGAGCGACCCGCTGCTGGCCGTGTCGGCGAACCACGACCCGATCGAGGCCACCGGCAGGCCGAGCGACGGCCGGCTGGGTCACGACTCCCGTTCCAGCGGCTCGGACGATGTCCTTCGAGCGTGATCGGCCGTGGTCGGACCGTAGATCGCCGCCGCAACCCGGTGCTGCTTGTCGAGGATGATCGTCACCGGCAGCGACCGGGCATCGTTGACCACTCGCTGCAGCTCGAGCACCAGGCTGCCGTCCTGGTCGGAGAAGCTCGGGTAGGGGACGCCCTGGTACCTGCGGACGAACGCCTCGGCGTTGCCCTCGTTGTCCCGGATGTTGATACCCATGAACGCTGACGGCTGGCAGCGCGTTCGGCCGCCTCGACCAGCCCGGCGGCCTCCTCGCGACACGGCCCGCACCAGGAGGCCCAGACGTTGAGCACGACGACCTTGCCGGCGTCGTCGCTCAGCTCGCCGTCTGCCGCCGCCGACCAGGGCACCGGAGAGGTCGGGAGCGGCCTTGCGGTCGCCGGCCGGGATGAGTCGATGATGCCGTCGCCGAGCGTCAGGCCGTTCGACGGTCGCGCTCTTCCCGGACGTCGAGCACGCCGCTCGCGACAGACGACCAGCGCGGCAGCGCAGGCGACCGCGACGGCGAATCCGGCGAGCGAGCATCGAGCGTCCTCAGGCCCCGGCCGTGAACTTCTTGGCCGCCTTGGCCGGCACCAGGTCGGCCGCCGGCTCGGAGTAGGCGATCGAGACGACCCGCTCCCCGTCGTACGTGACCGAGGTCAGGCTGGCCAGGCTGCACTGCCGCCGTCGCGGGTCGTGGAACAACCGGCGGCCCTCGAGGTAGCAGCGCACGACCCAGATCGGCAGCTGGTGCGAGACGATCAGCGCCTCGTGCCCGTCGGCCGCCGCTCGGGCGTCGTGCAGGGCGGCGACCATCCGCACGACGACGTCCTTGTACGGCTCGCCCCACGACGGGCTCGAACGGGTTGTAGAGGTACTTCCACGCGCTGGGCTTGCGCAGCGACCCGTCGCCGACCCCGAAGCGCCGGCCCTCGAACTTGTTGGCCGCCTCGATGACCCGCTCGTCGATGACCGCGGTCGAGACCGAGCACGGCGGCGACGGTGCGCGCCGTCTCCTGGGCCCGCTCGAGCGGCGACGACACCAGGTGCGTGATGTCGCGGTCGGCGACCGTCTTGCGCGACCCGCTCGGCCATCTCGTACGCCGAGCGCACTGAGGTGGAAGCCGGGCAGCCGGCCGTAGAGGATCGCGTTCGGGTTCTCGACCTCCCCGTGGCGCAGCAGGTGGACTGTCGTGGTGGATCCGGTCACGGGGCGGTCCCTTCCGGCATGGCCGCGGCCGCGGCAGCCGCGGCGGCGGGGAGCGCTGCGGCGATCCGGTCGAGGGCCGCATCGTCGTGCGCGGCGCTCACGAACCACGCCTCGAAGGCGCTCGGCGGCAGGTAGACGCCACCGTCGAGCATCGCGTGGAAGAACGCCCGATGCCGGTGGAGCGCCTGCCGGCGAGGCGTCGTCGAAGTCCCGGATCGGCAGTCATCTCATCGGTCTCAACGAAGAAGACGGCTGAAGAGGTTGCCGGAACCTTGAGTGACATGGGGTACGCCGACCTGCCGCAGCGCGTCGCCGACCAGCTGCCGCACGGTGGCGGCAGCGGCGTCCAGCCGGGCGTAGACGGCGGGCGTCGCGAGCCGCAGCGTGGTGAGGCCGGCGGTCGTGGCGATCGGGTTCCCGGACAGGGTGCCGGCCTGGTAGACCGGCCCGGCCGGCGCCAGGTGCTCCATCACGTCGGCGCGGCCCCCGAAGGCGGCCGCCGGGAACCCGCCGCCCATCACCTTGCCGAACGTCATCAGGTCGGGCGTCCATCCTTCGAGCGCCCCGTCGAGACCCCACTGGCCGGCTCGGGTGACCCGGAAGCCGGTCATCACCTCGTCGCTGACGAACAGCGCGCCGTGGTCCCGGCAGATCTCGGCCAGGGCGGCGTTGAAGCCAGGCTCAGGCGGGACCACTCCCATGTTCCCGGGCGCGGCCTCGGTGATCAGGCAGGCGATCTGGTCGCCGTACTCGGCGAACGTCCGCCGGACCGCGTCGATGTCGTTGTAGGGCAGCACGATCGTGGCCGCGGTCGACGCGGCCGGGACGCCGGGTGTGCCGGGCAGCGCGAAGGTCGCCACTCCCGAGCCGGCGGCGGCGAGCAGCGAGTCGACGTGCCCGTGGTAGCAGCCGGCGAACTTGACGATGAGATCGCGGCCGGTGAAGCCGCGGGCCAGCCGGATCGCTGACATGGTCGCCTCGGTGCCCGACGAGACCAGCCGCACCATCTCGACGGGGGTGCGCGCGACGATCTCCTCGCCGAGCAGCACCTCGGGCTCGGACGGCGTGCCGAACGACGTGCCGTGCGCCGACCGCCCGCTGGACCGCGTCGACCACCTCGGGGTGGGCGTGGCCGAGGATCATCGGCCCCCAGGAGCCGACCAGGTCGACGTACTCGATGCCGTCGACGTCGGTCAGGTAGGCGCCTCGCCCGCTGGCCATGAAGCGTGGGGTGCCACCGACCGCCCGGAAGGCGCGCACCGGGCTGTTGACGCCGCCCGGGGTGACCGCGAGGGCTCGCGCGAACAGGGCCCCCGAGGCGGCCGGGTCCCGGGTCGCCGGGACCGCCGTGGTGGTGGTGACGTCGGGGGGCACCCAGCCATTGTCGCCGAGACCCTGAGTGCGACGGGACCGCCCTGACGCCGACCGCTTTGCCGCGAGTTGCGGGGCTAGTGGCCGCGGAACGCCTCCTCCAGCCACCAGGACGCCGTGGTCCGTGGTCACCTTCGCGTCGATCAGCAAGGGGGTACGGCGCGGTCCGGCCAGCCAGTCCGCCACCGGGGCCAGGTCCGCGAGCGCCCGGACAGTGACCGCCTCGAAGCCGTAGCCGCGGGCCAGCGCCGCGATGTCGGTCGGCGGGAACGCACGGTGTCGAGCGGGTAGCCGTCCGGGCCCGAAGTGGTGCACCTCGGCGCCGTACGCGTCATCGTTGTAGACCACGACGACCATCGGCAGGCCGAGCCGCCGGACGGTGTCGAGCTCGGCCGCGGCCATCATCAGGCCGCCGTCGCCGACCGCCGCGACCGGCAGCCGATGCGGCTGGGCGAGCGCGGCACCGATCGCGGTCGCCAGACCGAGCCCGATCGACTGGAAGGCCTGGGTGAAGCAGAAGCCGTGCTCGTCGGGCACCGACATGAACATGCTCGGGTAGCCCATGAAGTTGCCCGAGTCGATGCTCAGCACCCGCTCCGGCGGCAGCAGGTCGTCGAGCGCGATGCTCAGCGTCCGGGGATCGATGCGGCCGGCTCCGCTGGTGTCGTCGAACGGCACGTCGCGCCAGCGGACGGACTCGCGCGAGGAGCCGGCGGAGGACCGGCTCCGTGCGGTAGCCGACTCGGGAGCCGCCCGGGACCCGCAGCAACGCGCGGGCAGTCGCACCGACATCGCCGACGACCCCGAGGTGGACCGGCCGGTGGCGCGCCGAGCGCGGCCCGGTCGTCGTCGACCTGGACCACGGTCGCGTCGGCCGCGATCAGCCGTCCGTGTCGCGTCGTCCACATGTTCAGGGCGCAGCCCCACCCGACGACCAGGTCGGCGTCCGCGATCAGCTCGGCGGCCAGCGGCGACGCGAAGCCGCCCGACACGTCGAGCGACCAGTCGTTGCCGTTGAACAGCCCGCGGGCCACCGCGGAGGTGGCCAGCAGCGCGCCGTACCGCTCGGCGAGCGCCTCCAGCGCCTCCCGGCAGCCGGGTCCGCGCGACCCGCGGCCGGCGATGAACACCGGCCGCTCGGCGCTGGCCAAGCGCCTGCGCCAGGCGGTCGAGCGACTCGTCGTCCGGCGGCCGTTGTGGCGAGGGCGGACGAGGCAGCCGGGCGGTCCGCAGCACGCCCGGCTCGGCCTGCAGGTGCAGCGGCAGGTTGAGCAGGACGGTACGACGGCCGTGCAGCGCCGTCGCGACCGCAGCGCAGGCCTCCTCCACGGCCGTCTCCGCCGACGTGACCCGCATCGGCACGGCGCCGACCGCCTCGGCCAGTGCCGGCTGGTCGACGTAGAAGTTCGAGCGTGGCTCGGCGACCTCGGCCGCGAGCACGACCACCGGGCTGCGGCTCTTGGCGGCCTCGGCGATCCCGGTCATCGCGTTGGTGAGCCCGCAGCCCTGGTGGACGGTGACCGCCGCGACCCGCCCGCTCATCCGGGCGAAGCCGTCCGCCATCGTCGCCGCGCCGCCCTCGTGCCGCGCGGCCACGAACCGGGCCCCGGCCGCCACCATCGCGTTCGTCACGTGGAAGTTGCCCGACCCGACCACGCCGAAGACGTGGTCGACGCCGACTGCGACCAGGGCGCCGCCGACGGCCTCGGCGACGTTCACCGGCTCACCGCTCGACGAGGGCCAGCACCCTGGCCGGCGAGCCGGACCCGTCGACGATGCGCAGCGGCCCGGCGAAGACGACGGCGCCGGTGGGCGGCAGCTCGGCCGAGGTTCTGCAGCTGGGTGAGGCCGTACTTGTTGCTGCCCATCAGGTACGATGTGGCAGGGGAACGGCGGCGCGAACATGTGCGCCACCCCGGCATCCGTGCCGACCGTCTCGACGCCGAGGCCGATGACGGGTGACTCCTCGGCCACCCAGCGCGCGCACGCCGGCGAGAGCCCTGGCGTGTGGGGGCCGCTCTCGTCCGCGTTGAGGTAGTCCCGCTGGGAGCCCGAGCGGACGTCCCACCCGGTGCGGTAGAGCAGCCAACCGCCTTCCGGCAACGGGCCGTGCTCGGCCTCCCAGGCGCGGATGTGGTGCACCTCGAGGACGAAGTCCGGGTCGGCGGCGGCCTCGGCCGAGAAGTCCAGCACGACCGCCGGGGCCACCAGCCGGCTGGCCGGCACCGAGGCGACGTCGTCCAGGTCCTGGCCGCTCACCCAGTGGTTGGGCGCGTCGAAATGGGTGCCGGTGTGCTCGCCGGTGCGGAAGTTGTTCCAGTACCAGGCCGGCCCGCGGTCGTCGTACCGGCTGATCTCCTCGAGCTCGAACGACGCCGTCTGGCCGAACTCGGGCGGCAGCATCAGGATCGGGGTCTCGGGCGAGAGCGGCGCGGTGAGGTCGACCACCTCCACCTTGCCGTCCGCGAGCGCCGATACGAGAGAGGTAAGGAGCGACATGCCCCAAACCTAGCCTCGCGCCGCGGATTCGTCTGTGGTCGTCCCGCCGAGATCACCCTCGGCACCGCCGACGAATGCGGGGTCGGGCCGGCGGGCCGGCTCAGCGGGACAGCAGTCGGGCTGCTTCGACGGCCCAGTAGGTGAGGATGACGTCGGCACCGGCCCGCCGGATCGAGGTGAGTGTCTCGAGGATGGCGGCCTCGCCGGTCGAGATAGCCCGCGGCCGCGGCCGCCTCGACCATCGAGTACTCGCCGGAGACGTTGTAGGCCGCCACCGGTACGTCGGAGATCGCCGCCACATCGGCTGAGCACGTCGAGGTAGCCGAGTGCCGGCTTGACCATGACGAGGTCCGCGCCCTCGGCCGAGGTCGAGCAATACCTCGCGACGGGCCTCCCGCCGGTTGGCGGGGTCCTGCTGGTAGGTCCGGCGGTCGCCGCGCAGCGTAGAGCCCACAGCCTCGCGGAAGGGGCCGAAGAACGACGATGCGTACTTCGACCGCGTAGGCGAGGATCGCCACGTCGAGGTGGCCGGAGCCGTCCAAGGCGGCGCGGATGGCCCGGACCTGGCCGTCCATCATGCCGCTCGGGCCGACGACGTGGACGCCGGCTTCGGCCTGGACGGCCGCCATCTCGGCGTACCTCAGCAGCGTCGCGTCGTTGTCGACCGAGCCGTCCGGCGCGAGCACTCCGCAATGCCCGTGGTCGGTGAACTCGTCGAGGCACAGGTCGGCCATCACCACGGTCGCGTCGCCCACCTCGCTGACGACGTCTCGGATCGCGACGTTCAGCAGACCGTCCGGATCGGTCGCACCGCTGCCCACGGCGTCGCGCGAACCCACCGTCGGGACGCCGAACAGCATCAGGCCGCCTACCCCGGCCTCCACCGCCTCGACCGCTGCCTTGCGGAGCGAGTCGCGGGTGTGCTGGACGACCCCCGGCATGCTGGTGATCGGTCGCGGGTCCGGGCTGTCGTCCATCACGAACATCGGCAGCACCAGCTGGCGGGGCAGCACGGACGTCTCGCCGACCAGCCGGCGCATGGCCGGCGTCGTGCGCAGCCGCCGCGGCCGCCCCCGACGGATTCGTCCGACCCAGCGCGGGGGTTCCACCTGGCCCGATCGGACGAACCCAGGCACAGCGGATTCGTCCGACCCAGCGCGGGGGATTCCACCCTGGCCCGATCGGACGAACCCAGGCACAGCGGATTCGTCCGACCCAGCGCGGGGGTTTCCCGCCTGGCCCGATCGGACGAATCCGTCGTCGCGGGTCATGTCAGGTGGTACGGCGACGGGTGCCGGGCCGGCGCTCGGACGGCTTGGTGACCGCGACCCCCGACTCGATCATCGTCGCCGACGACTCGCGCCGAAGTCCGCCAGCGCGTCCGCGAGCACATCGACCGACGGCTTCGGGGCGAGGACGTCGACCCGCAGGCCGTGCTCCTCGCAGGTCTTCGCCGTCGCCGGGCCGATCGCCGCGATGATCGTCGACGGGTGTGGCTTGCCGGCGATGCCGACCAGGTTGCGCACCGTCGACGACGAGGTGAAGACGACGGCGTCGAACTTGCCGGTCTTGATCGCGTCCCGGGTCGGCGCGGGCGGCGGCGCGGCCCGCACGGTGCGGTAGGCGGTGACGTCGTCGACCTCCCAGCCGAGCTCGTGCAGGCCCGCAACCAGGTTCTCGGTGGCGATGTCGGCACGTGGCAGGAACACCCGGTTGATCGGGTCGAGGATCTCGTCGTACGGCGGCCAGTCCTCGAGCAGCCCGACCGACGGACTGCTCTCCCGAGGGCACCAGGTCGGCATTGATCCCCCAGGTGGCGATCGCCTCCGCGGTCTTCTCGCCGACGGCCGCCACCTTGAGACCCGAGAACGCGCGAGCGTCCAGGCCGTACTCGTCGAACTTCTCCCGCACCGCCTTGAGCGCGTTGACCGACGTGAACACGATCCACTCGTAGCGACCCTCGACCAGCCCGCGGATCGCCTTGTCCATCTGCAGCGGGTTGCGCGGCGGCTCCACCGAGATCGTGGGCACCTCCTCGGGAACCCCGCCGTACCCGCGCAGCTTGGCCGACAGGCTGCCCGCCTGCTCCTTCGTACGCGGCACCAGGATCCGCCAGCCGAACAGCGGCTTGGTCTCGAACCACGAGAGCGACTCGCGCATGCCGACCACCTCACCGATCACCGTCACGGCCGGCGACTCGATGCGGGCCGTCCGGGCGTCGGCTGCGATCTCGGCCAGGGTCGACACGACGGTGCGCTGCTCGGTCGTCGTCCCGACCGAGGTCATCGACACCGGGGTCTCGGGGTCGCGGCCGGCCGCGCAGAGCGCCTCGGCTGCCGCGCCGATGCCCTTGACCGCCGACAGCAGCACCAGCGTCTGGCTCTCGACGTGGCGTGCCCAGTCGATCTTGCCCTCGGCGAGGTTGAGCACGGTGACCTCGCGTGACGTCCGGGTCGTGAGTGGCACACCGGCGTACGCGGGTACGGCCGTCACCGAGCTGATCCCGGGAACCACCTCGAACGACACCAGCGCCTTCGCACAGGCCGCCGCCTCCTCGGCACCGGTGGCATACATCCACGGGTCACCGACGATGAGGCGTACGACGTTCTGCTGGCCACGGGCGTGTCGGACGACGAGCTTGGCCCGCGACGCATGGGTCAGCGGCTGGCCGTCCTCGCCGGACCCGCCGTCGACGACCGTGACCTTGTCCAGCCGGTCTCCGAGCAGCGCGGCCAGCAGGTCGACGTGGGCCGGTGTCTCGGTGATCACCACGTCGGCGGTCCGGATCAGGTCGAGGGCGCGCACCGTCAGGAGTCCGGGGTCTCCCGGCCCGGTACCCACGAACGCGACCGATCCGATCGGACGCGATGCGGTGGCTCGGCTCGGAGCCCTCCTCGCCGCGCCGGTGCTCCCGGAACGGGCCGTGGTCGTGGTGGCTGGCGTCTTGGTGGCGGGTGTCTTGGCCATCGTGGTTTTCACTCTGTTCCTGTGAAGGGGCTGGAACTGCGGCGGGTTGTGCTGTTCGGCATCGAGTACGGGGAACCGCGTGGTCTGATCGCTGGAGTCACGACACCGACTCCTTGACCAGGTCTGCCGCGCCGTCGGCGAGCAGGTCGCGGGCGAGTCGGCGGCCGAGGCCCTCCGCATCGCCGGGCGGGCCGGTCGCCGAGAGCCGGACGAAGGCGCTGCCGTCGACCGCTAGCACGACCGCGCGTAACCAGAGCTCCGGTCCGTCGTCCCCGGTGGCCACGTCTGCGAGCGCCCCGACGGGAGCCGAGCAGCCCGCCTCGAGCTCGGCGAGCAGCGCCCGCTCGGCCGTCACGGCGGCGTGGGTGTCCAGATCGTCCAGCACCGCGGCGATCTCGCCTCGGAGCGCGGTTGCGGTGGCGGCGACCTCCACGGCCAGCGCTCCTTGTCCGGGGGCGGGCAGCATCTGTAGCGGGTCGAGAGTCTCGGTGACCTCGTCCTCCCGGCCGAGGCGGAGCAGGCCGGCCCGGGCCACCACCACGGCGTCGACCGCACCTTCGGTCACCATGCGCACCCGGGTGTCGACGTTGCCGCGGATCGCCACGACGTCGAGTCCGAGCCCGAGCGCATGGAGCTGGGCGGCGCGGCGCGGAGAGCCGGTGCCGACGGTCGAGCCCATCGGGCAGCTCGCCGAGGGTGAAGCCGCCGCGAGCCACCAAGGCGTCCCGCGGATCCCGTCGGGTCGGGATCGCCGCGGTCGCCACCCGTGCGTCGGTCGCTGTGGGCAGGTCCTTGAGCGAGTGCACCGCCGATGTCGACCGACCCGTGGGCCACTGCGTCTCGTACGGCGCTCACGAAGACGCCCTGACCACCGATGTCGGCCAGGTTGCCTCGATCGAGGTCGCCGGCGGTCGTGATGTGGACCAGCTCGACCTGAACCGCGAGCGCCGCCTCCAGACGGGTCGCTACCTCCCGGGCCTGTGCCATCGCCAGGGCGCTGCCGCGGGTGCCGATCCGCAAGGCGTCGTGCGGTCATGAGTCCTCCCGCTTCCCGGTCACGGCGTCGACCGAGGCCGGGTCGAGTGCGAACAGCTCGGCCAGGGCCGCCGCGTAGGACGAGTCGGGGACGCGGCCGGCGAACTGCTTGATCCGCACGGTCGGTTCGTGGAGTAGCTTGTCGGCCTCGCGACGCAGGGTCTGGGAGATCTCGGCCCGCTGGCGATCGGTGAGCTCAGGCAGCCGGCTCCAGAGTCGAGCCAGCTCCGCGGAGATCACCCCGGTCGCCATCGAGCGCAAGGCGACGACGGTGGGCGCGACCCGGTCCTGGTCGCGGGCCGACGCGAACGCAGCCACCTCTTCGGCGACGATTCGCTCGACGGCCGCCAGGTCGTCTGCGACCGGTCCGTTCGCCAGGCTGACCGCCAGGGACGGACAGGCCGATCAGCGTCACGCCCGGTAGCTCTGCGGCCTCAGGGGCCACGTCGTGGGGCAGGGCGAGGTCGACGAGGGCCAGCGGCCGATCGGCGACGGCCGGCGACACGTCACGCAGCATCATGGCCGCCGCAACCGTGTCGGCCTCGATCACGACGCCGGTCGCTCCCGTGCAGGAGATCACCAGGTCGGCGCGAGCCAGCTCGGTGGCCAACGAGGACAGATCGCCAGCGTTCCCGGCGTTCCCGGGGCTCGCGGGCTCCGCCTCGCCGACGACGGAGGCTGCGAGTCGTCGGGCGTTCTCGAGGGTCCGCGACACGATGACGATGTCGCGGCCGCCGGCCCGCCGTACCGTGCTCGCGGCGAGCGCGGCAACCGAGCCGGCGCCCACGATGCAGACCCGCGCCTGCTGCGATGTCTCCGATGACCTGAGACGCCTCGTCGAGTGCCACCGAGACGAGCGACCGCCCGGCCGCGTCGATCCGGGTCTCCCGGTGCGCCCGCTTCCCGACGCGCAGACCGTGCTGGAACAGCGCGTTCAACGTCGGGCCCGACGGTCTCCTCGTCCTGAGCCGCCCGGAGCGCGTCGCGCACCTGTCCGAGGATCTGGCTCTCGCCGACCACCATCGACTCGAGCCCGGTCGCGACCGAGAACAGGTGCGCGACCGCTCCCGCGTCGTAGTGCACGTAGAGCGACGACACGACATCGCGCCTGCGCCGGGCCGCCGGCGCGGTCGACCAGCAGCGCCGTCAGGTCCTCGACGCTGTCGTGGAAACGCTCGACCTGAGCGTAGATCTCCACCCGGTTGCACGTGGCGAGCACGACGACCTCGCGCACGCACGGGGTCTCGAGGGCCGCGGCGCGCAGCTTGCTGGCCTCGCCGGCATTCAGCGCAAGGCTCTCCAGGAGCTCGACGGAGGCGCTGCGGTGCGAGGCACCGACGACCAGGATGCTCATCGCGCGCCGGCCTGCAGGCCGAGGCCGACCGGCAGCTCGGGCGCGCCGAGGTGGGACTCGCCCAGATGCGCGTCGGCCAGCATCGAGTTCGACTTGCGCTGCTCGTGGTAGGCGAGGATCTGCAGCTCGATGGAGAGGTCGACCTTGCGGACGTCGACCTGGTCGGGCACCGACAGCACGGTCGGGGCGAAGTTGAGGATGCTGCGCACTCCGGCCGCGACCAGCTTGTCGCACACGTCCTGGGCGTTGGCCTCCGGTGTGGCGATGACCCCGATCGAGACGTGGCGCTCGCGGACGATCTCCTCGAGGTCGTCGATCGGGGAGATCTCGAGGTCGCCGACCTTCTCGCCGAGCCGGGTCGGGTCGCTGTCGAGCAGGGCGGCGATCTGGAACCCGCGGGAGCCGAAGCCCGAGTAGTTGGCCAGCGCGTGACCGAGGTTGCCGATCCCGACGATGACCACCGACCAGTCCTGGGTCAGGCCGATCTGGCGGGCGATCTGGTAGCGCAGGTAGTTGACGTCGTATCCGACCCCGCGGGTGCCGTAGGTGCCGAGGTAGGAGAGGTCCTTGCGGAGCTTCGCCGAGTTGACCCCGGCGGCACTGGCGAGGTGCTCGCTGCTCACGGTGGTGACGTCGCGGTCGACGAGGGTCGTCAGCGCCCGCAGATACACGGGCAGCCGGGCTACCGTCGCCTCGGGGATTCCCCGCTCGGCGCGGTCGTTGCCGGCTCGGCCACGGGTGCGGCTTCGTGCGGACGTCACAGTGCTCCTGGCACACCGGCCTTCGAGGGTGCTGCTCCCCCACGTGTCTCTACCGTGTCGGCGCTGCTGACCGGTGCGCGACCCACTCTAAAGTTTGTGAACGAGAGAACAAAATCCATTGCTGAGGGCGTCAGCAGAGGGCAGCCCGGAGCCGCCCCGGGTCGACCCGCCAGAAGTCGTGCTGGGCCCCGTCGACGAAGGTGACCGGGATCTGCTCGCCGTACGTCGCCAGCAGCTCCGGGTCCGCCGTGACGTCCACGATCTCGAAGGTCACGCCGACCTCGGCACAGACCGCGGCCACCACGGCCTCGGCATCTTCGCAGAGGTGGCAGCCGGGCTTCGAGAGCACCCGCACCCTGGTCATGCCCGGCTCACGACAGCCCCAGCTCGTGGCGGGCCTGGTTGGCCCGCAGCCTGCCCTTGGCGACCTTGCCGGTCGCCGAGCGCGGCAGCTCGTCGACCACCTCGACCCGGGACGGCACCTTGAACCTGGCCAGCCGGTCGCGCGCAGTGCGCGCAGCACCGTCGGCCTCGAGCGACGCTGCGGCGCGGCGCCAGGCGGCGCCGGCCTCCGGGTACGACGTACGGCGACGACCGCCTCGCCGGTCTCCGGCTGCGGCGGCCCCGATCACGGCGCACTCACGGACCCCGTCGACCTCGTCGATCACGTCCTCGATCTCGGAGGGGTAGACGTTGAAGCCCGAGACGATGACCAGCTCCTTGAGCCGGTCGACCAGGAAGAGGTCACCGTCGGCGTCGAGGAAGCCGATGTCGCCGGTGCGCAGCCAGCCCGCCCGGCCCGGGGCCGCGTCGCCGTCCGGCCAGTAGCCGCTGAAGAGGTTGTCGCCGCGCACCCAGATCTCGCCCGGGTCGGCATCCGCGTCCCGTGAGGGCGTCAGCTCACTCCGGCGTCGTCGACGACCCGCAGCTCGACGCCGGGCAGCGCCCGGCCGGCACTGCCCGGCTTGTGGGTGGGCGAGCCGATCGTGGAGGTCACGACCGGACCGGCCTCGGTCAGGCCGTAGCCCTGCTCGACGTCGATCCCGGTCAGCTCCTCGAACGCCCGGACCGTCTCCTCTCGACAGCGGGGCCGCTCCGCTCAGCAGCCTGGTCACCGACGACAGCCGCGCCGCGACCTCGGGCTGCCGAGAGCCAGGCGGTGACCACCGGCGGCGCGATCGGCAGGCAGGTCACCCGCTCGCGCTCGACCAGTGCCAGCGTCTCCTCGGGGTCGAACCGGTCGCCGAGCACGAGGGTCGCCCCGGTCAGCAGTACCTGACCCAGCACCGCGTTCAGACCGTAGATGTGGAACATCGGCAGCACGCCCGAGCACCACGTCGCCGTGCCGGACGGGCGGCGGGGTCGTCGCTCGCGGCCTGCTCGATGTTCGCCAGCAGCGCGCGGTGGCTGAGCATGGCCGCCCTGCGGTCTGCCGCTGGTGCCCGAGGTGTAGACGAGGATGCGCGAGCGACTCGGGGTCGCGCGGCGAGACGACCCGGCCGCCCGTCGGCCGGCAGGTCGCCGTACCCGATCTCTGCCGGCGATCCGGGCCCGCGTCCCACCGATGACCACCAGGCGAACCGGCCGCGAGCCCAGGCTCGCGTACCGCCGCGCGGACCGACGCCACGGACGCCCGGGTCGGCGAAGCAGACCCGAGCACCGCTGTCGGCGAGCACCCGCGCGATCTCACCGGGTCGCGACGTCGGGTTGACCGGTACGGCGACCATGCCCGCCGCGCAGCACGGCGAGGTAGCAGGCCACGAACTCCGCACGGTTGGCCGAGGCGATCGCCACCCGGTGCCCGGCGACCAGTCCGAGCTCGGCGAGCCCTCGTGCCAGCCGCTCGACCTGGTGGTCCAGCGCCCGCCAGCTCACCCGCGTCGTCGCCGTCGACGAGCGCCGTCGACTCGGGATGCTCGACCGCCTGCCGGCGCAGCAGACCGTCCACGTTGCTGAGCGAGCCGCCGGTCATCGGGCGCCGCCCGTCATGCCTGCTGCCGCCGTCCCCTGGCCGCTTGTCATCACACCGAGTCTGGCACACGGCCACGCTAGGCTGATCCGCGTGCCGCCAGCACCCGCGAAGCCGCCGAACCTGCGCTCCCGGTCGGTGATGGCGGGCGAGGCGTCCGCCTCAGCGACCGAGGTCGAGCAGGCCCTCGCGACGCCACCCGACCCCACCGCCGCCGCCTTCTTCGACGTCGACAACACGGTCATGCAGGGCGCCTCGATCTTCCACCTGATGCGCGGGCTGCACCGGCGGAAGTTCTTCACGACCCGCGACCTGGCCCGGGCCGCTTGGGGCCAGGCCTACTTCCGGCTGGTCGGCGTCGAGGACCCGGACCACGTGGCGAAGGCCCGCGAGTCAGCGCTGTCGTTCATCGCCGGGCACCGGGTGGACGAGCTCGAGCTGATCAGCGAGGAGATCTTCGACGAGCTGATGGCCCCCCGGATCTGGCCCGGCACCCGGGCCCTCGCCCAGCATGCACCTCGACCACGGACAGCGGGTGTGGCTGGTGACGGCGGCACCGGTCGAGATCGCCACCATCATCGCCAGCCGGCTCGGTCTCACCGGCGCCCTCGGCACCGTCGCCGAGCACGTCGACGGCGTCTACACCGGGCGGCTGGTCGGCGAGATGCTGCACGGCCCGGCCAAGGCGGAGGCGGTCCGCGCTCTCGCCGCGCGGGAGGGCCTCGACCTGGCCCGCTGCTCGGCCTACTCCGACTCCGCCAACGACCTGCCGATGCTCTCCCTCGTCGGCGACCCCTGCGCGATCAACCCCGACCGCAAGCTCCGCGAGCACGCCCGCCGCGAAGGCTGGCGGGTCCGGGACTACCGCACCGGCCGCAAGGCGGCCCGAGCCAGCCTGGTCGGCGCCGCCGGCGCCGGTGCCGCCACCGGCGCCGTCGCCGCCGCCCTCGCCCTGCGCAAGAAGATGCGCTGACTCGAGAAGACTCGCTCTCCGCGCCACCTTCAGCGCACGTTCCGTTTCCTTCAGCGGAGCATTCACTTTCCGCTCAGGACCGTCGCCTGCTTCGCAGGATCCCTTACCGTCAGCGCAGGATTACTTACCGTCAGCGCAGGATTTGCTTACCGTCAGCGCAGGATTTCTTACCGTCAGCGCAGGATCCGTTTGAAGGCCTGCTCGACCTCCGGTCCCCCCGACGCGACGAGCTCGGCAATCGCGAGCAACGGGACCGGGTTCTCCATCGTCCCGCCCATCACCCGAGGCGGGAGCTGTCCAGGTCTGATCCGCAGCCGGATCTCGGTAGCCGTATCCCTGGTACGCAGGCTCAGCTCGCTCTGCTGCGGATCGCCGGACGTGACCAGCGCCGCAACCCCTGCCACCACGGACTCATCCGGGCGCCACCGATACCGCTCAGCCTCGGGGCACCACAGACCGATCGATCCGTCGTCCAGCCGATCGGTGAGGTGTGACCAGAGGTCGGGACCGGGCTCACCCTGCGCCAGCACGTCCACCCGCGGGACCGAACATCCGAGCCCATGCATACGCATCGCGATCCGCCCGACCAACACGAACTCCAACCCACGCAACAGCTCCAGCAGCGGCAACAGGTGATACAGCCGGATCGGCGCCTCGCTCACCTGCGGGCTGAGCATCGCGGTCAGGTCGATCTCCCCGTCCAGCCACGGCGTCGGCGTGCCGTAAAGCCGCTCATCCAGATCACTACGCGCCCACGCACTCACCTCGTGCTGGCTGATGTCACACGGCTCAGCCACCACCCGCGGCTGCATCCCCATCGCCCCCAACAGCCGACACAGCAGCGGCCACGACGGATAACGGAGCTCCGCCTCGTACCGGCTCACATTGGCCTGGGTGAGACCCGCCGCGCTCAGCAAGCTCGCTCTGCGTCCACCCACGCCGCAGCCGCTGATGACGGATCAACTGCCCAGGCGTGAACACCACACGAGCATGCACCGACACGCTCCCCGATCGCCGGCCCTGAAACATCCCTGTGGACAGGATCCCAGCGCTGTGGACACGGTCCAACACTGTGGAAAACCGTTCTCGAAGCGTGGCTTGTCGCTGACATGGCTCAATTTCGCGCGCAACATCAGCTTCGACATATCAAGTACGGCATGACATTCCGTACCTGATATGTCGAACGTGATCCTTCGAGAAGCTCGGCGAACTGACGCTGGCGAGTGCCGGGCAGGCTCAGCTGAACACGCCGCGGCGCTGCATGAGCAGCGAGTAGAGCGTCTGCTGGATCGTCTCCCGCACCTGGTCGGTCACGTTGAAGACCAGCATCGGGTCGTCGGCCGCACCGTCGCCGTAGGAGTCGGTGCGGATCGGCTCACCGAACTCGATCAGCCACTTCGAGGGCAGTGGGACCAGGCCCAGCAGCCCGAGCCAGGGGAAGAACGGCGTGATCGGGATGTACGGGGCGCCGAGCAGCCGGGCCAGCGAGGGGATGTTGCCGACCATCGGATAGATCTCCTCGGCGCCGACGACCGAGCAGGGGATGATCGGGACCTTGACCCGCAGCGCTGCCGAGACGAAGCCACCGCGGCCGAAGCGCTGCAGCTTGTAGCGTTCGGAGAACGGCTTGCCGATGCCCTTGAAACCCTCCGGCCAGACGCCCACCAGATCGCCTCGGACCGAGCATCCGCTCGGCGTCCTCGTTGCTCGGCGAGGGTCGCACCGCCCTTGCGGGCGAGCTCGCCGACGAACGGGCAGCGTGAAGACCAGATCGGCGGCGAGCATGCGCAGCGAACGCTGGGCGTGGTCGTGCAGCACGAGTGCGGTCATCAGCCCGTCCATCGGGATCGCGCCGGAGTGGTTCGAGACGACCAGGGCGCCGCCTTCGGCGGGAATGTTCTCGATGCCGCGAACTTCGATCCGGAACCACTTCTGCGCGATCGGGCGCAGCGCGGTGAGCACGAAGCGCTCGGTGATCTCGGCGTCGAAGCCGAACTCGTCGACGTGGTAGTCACCCGTGAGCCGATGCCGCAGGAAGGCGAGGGTCTCGGCGAGGCGCCGCTCCCAGCCGGCCGGTCCGAACACCTCCTTGGCGGCGTCCGCAACCGACTCCGCCACCTCCTCGGCCCGCAGCGTCCCCGGCGGTCTCGGGCCAGCTCGCGCTCGCGAGCCGACGAGTTCTTCGGGCGCCAGCCTTGGGCGCGAGTTCTTCGGGCGCCAGCTGCGCGGGTGCCGACTCTTCGGGCGAGACCCCGTGACCGGCGACCGCCCGGCGAGCGCTCCCGGCGGCGGGGTCGACCTTCGGCTTGGTCTTGGCTTTCGACTTCGGGTTGGATGCGGGCTTGCGGCTGGGCATGTGGGGCGGCCAAGGCGCGGGCCGCCGCCGACGGGGATGGTGCGCGAGCCGCGTCCGGCGGCTGCCTTGGCGCCGATCGGGATGATCTCAGCGTCGGCCACGCGCCACCACCTCGGGCGACGCGTCTGCTGAGCCTGCTGCTCCCACCTCCCGAGCCGCTCGGGGTCGACCAGGCCAGGATTCAGCCGCTGGGCGAAGTCGGCGAACGCCTCGGCCGTGGTGAAGCGCGGCTCGAAGCCGAAGACGCTGCGCATCCGAGCGGTGTCGATGCCACGACCGTGGGTCAGGAACGCGACCTGTTCGGCCGACATCTCGGCGCCGCGCAGCTGCGGCACCGACGAGCCCATCGTGCTGAGGACGAGCGAGGGCACCGGCACGGTGGGGCGGCCGACCCGCCGGACGGCCTGGGAGAGCATCAGCACGCCATCTCCTGCCACGTTGAACGTGCCGTGCACGCCGGAGACGGTCGCCCGCTCGAGGGCGGCCAGTGCGTCCTCCTCGTGGCAGAACTGCAGGCGGGCGTCGAAGCCCATCACCGTGGGTACCACTGGCAGCGAGAAATACCGGGTCAGCGACGTCTCGATCTGCGGGCCCATCAGGTTCGCGCAGCGCAGCATCGTCACGGTGACGTCGGGGCGGCGGCGGGCGAAGCCACGGACGTAGCCCTCGACCTCGACGGAGTCCTTGCCGAAGCCCGATCGAGGCATCCGGCGCGGGGCCATCTCCTCGGTGAACATCGCCGGGTCCTTCGCCGACGATCCGTACACGTGGCCGGACGACTTCACGACCAGGCGGCTGAACCCCGGTCGCTCGCTGACACGCGGCGAAGAGCTGCATGGTGCCGATGACGTTGATCTCCTTCATCAACGTCCGACCGCCCGCGCTGTTCGGGGTGGCGATCACGCTGAGGTGGACGACGGTGTCGATCTCCTCGGCGGCGATCACCTTCGCGATCACCGGGTTACGGATGTCGGCCCGGACGAACCGCACGTCACCCAGGTCCCGGCGAGGGGGGAGCACATCGACTCCGATGACCCGCTCGACGTCAGGGTGCTCGGCGATCCGACGGGCAAACCTGCCGCCGAGGTCTCGGCAGACCCCGGTGACCAGCACGACGCGACCCATGGCGGGGGCTGTCGCCGTGGGTTACTTGCCCGCGCGGCGACGCTGGATGCGCGTCTTCTTCAACAGCTTGCGGTGCTTCTTCTTGGCCATTCGCTTCTTACGCTTCTTGATGACTGAGCCCACGGTCTACCTTTCGGGGTCTTTGCGAACGGCCCACCCTACCGGTAGGGGCTCTGGAGTCCGAAACCGTGAAGTGCCCGTGGAACCTTGACGATCAGCCGGCTTGGAAGTACGACTTCCGCAAGTACTCGTCGACCGCTTCCTCGGGCACCCGGAACGAGCGGCCCACCCGGGCGGCGGGCAGCTCGCCCGAGTGCACGAGGCGGTAGACGGTCATCTTGGACACGCGCATAGCGGCCGCCACCTCGGCGACGGTCAAGAACGTGACGCCGGAGACGTTGTCTCCCCTAGAGATCTCAGCCATAGCACTACCAACTCCCGGCACGACCGCACCCTGGCTTCCCCACCAGAGACCGATTTCGTCCGTGCTAAGCGTGAGAGTAGTGGCAAGTGGGGCGCGTGGGAAGTCGAGCGGCGGGCGAATGGCCCCACGAAGCGGCCTCGTTCGTCAGTTTCGCGCACCTTCACTACCCCAACGCCCGACCGTGGTGTCAGTAGGAGATGTCGATCCCGTGCCACGGGAAGACCTCACGCCGGGTCTCCGCGATGCTCCGGTCCAGCCACGAGTCGGGGTTGTACCCGCTCGACCAGTCGTCGTACGTGCGCCGGCCGACCGTCGGACATCGTGGTGGGCGGGCGGTGGCCGCCGGAGAGGTCGGCGACATGGTGCAGGAAGTCCTGCGGGACGCTGGCCGCCGCGTCCAGCGGGCGACCGGCCAGCACCGCGAGCAGGTGGGTCCAGGTGCGCGGAACCACGTCGAGCACGGCGTATCCGCCGCCGCCGGTCGCCAGCCATCGACCGCCCGCGACCTCGTGCGCGAGGTCGTGGAGGGCGACGTGCGCCGCGCGCTGCCCGTCGACGCTGACCTCGAGATGGGTGAGCGGGTCGTCCAGGTGAGAGTCGCAACCGTGCTGGCTGACCAGGATGTCGGGGCTCGAATGCCCGCAGCAGGTCGGGCACGACGGCGTGGAAGGCGCGGAGCCAGCCCGCGTCGCCGGTGCCGGGCGGCAGCGGCACGTTCACCGCACTCCCGGGAGCCTGCGGTCCGCCGGCCTCGATCGAGTAGCCGGTGCCTGGGAAGAGCGTCCGCGGCGACTCGTGCAGGCTGATGGTCAGCACCCGGGGGTCGTCGTAGAAGGCCTTCTGCACCCCGTCGCCGTGGTGCGCGTCGATGTCGACGTAGGCGACCCGCTTGGCTCCGTTCGCCAGCAGCCAGGCGATCGCGATCGCCGGGTCGTTGTAGATGCAGAAGCCGCTGGCGCTGTCGGCCATCGCATGGTGCAGCCCGCCGCTGACGTTCACGGCATGCAGCGACGTCGCCACGCCAGACCAGCCGGGCGGCCTCCAAGGTGGCGCCCACGATGTGCGCGGAGGCGTCGTGCATCCCCTCGAAGACCGGGTCGTCCTCGGTGCCCAGGCCGTGCGAGAGGTCGCTCTCGTACGGGATGGTCGCTCAGCCGCTTGACCGTCTCGATGTACCGCTCGGTGTGGACCAGCGAGAGCTCGTCGTCGGTGGCGGTCGGGCCGCCGACGAGCTGCAGCTCGGGAATCGTCGAAGACGCCCAGCGACCGGGCCAGCCGCATCGTCAGGTCGACCCTGATCGGCGCCATCGGGTGACCGGGGCCGAAGTTGTAGCGGGTCAGTCCGTCGTCGTACACCACTGCCGACCGACCGCTCATGCGGACCCTACCGGTCGCGGCGCTCAGCCCTTCGTCACGAGCGACCGCGCGAAGAACCCCAGGTTGGACGGCTTCTCGGCGAGGCGCCGCATCAGGTAGCCGTACCACTGGTCGCCGTACGGCACGTAGACGCGCACCTTCTCGCCGTCAGCGGCCAGCCGCTTCTGCTCGTCGGGCCGGATGCCGAACAGCATCTGGTACTCGTAGCTGCCCTTCTCCCGGTGGTTGGACTCCACCAGGGCCCCCGCGATCTCGATCAGCTTGGGATCGTGCGAGGCGACCATCGGGTAGCCGTCGCCGGCCATCAGCGCCTTGAGGCAGCGGACGTACGCCAGCCGGACCTCGGCCTTGCCCGTGGAAGGCGACCGACTCGGGCTCCTTGTAGGCGCCCTTGCAGATGCCGGACCCGGGACCCCGCGTAGGCCAGGTCCTTGCAGTCCTGCTCGGTACGGCGCAGGTAGGCCTGCAGCACAGCGCCGGTCGACGGGAAGTCCTGGCGAAGCTCGTGCAGGATGGCCAGCGTGGAGTCGGTC
Organism: uncultured Actinomycetota bacterium; assembly: GCA_963833975.1. Classification (GTDB taxonomy): domain Bacteria; phylum Actinomycetota; class Actinomycetes; order Propionibacteriales; family Nocardioidaceae; genus JAWWPG01. Next base: position 255,418 of record CAWIAB010000007.1, on the reverse strand, counting down.
GTGGTGTGGTCCTCCATGTCGAGCGTCACCGTGGTGCCGGCGTTGCTCGCCGCCTGACAGATCGCCCTGGCGTTGTCGAGGGCGATCCGTTGCCCGTCGCCCGGCAGCGCCTGACCGACGGCGGACAGCTTGACGGAGACCTCGGCACCAGGCGTCAGTCCGCTGGCGGAGAGGTCCTTGAGCAGCAGCAGATAGGCATCGACGGTCGCCTGCGCCTGCGCGAGGTCGAGGGTGTCCTCGCCCAGGTAGTCCAGGCTCACCAGCAGCCCGTTGTCGATCAGGCCCTGGGTGCTCGTCACCGCGTCGCTCGTACGCTCTCGCCAGCCACGAAGCGGGAGACGATCCCACTCGAGACGGGCATCGTGCTGACCAGCTTCTTGACCCGGTCGCTGCGCGACATCATGAGCAGGGAACGACGAAGCACGGGTCCTCCTTGTCGAGGCCTGGGCGGACCGTACGGGCCGTCAGGGCTTGGCATGCCTAGGGCGGTCTCAGGTTACTAGGATCGGCCGATGAGCCACTTCGTCAACGCCGAGCTCGTCGCAAATGTGCTGAAGGTCGTCGCCAAGACCGGCGACACGGTCGTGGCCGACGACACCCTGGTGATCCTCGAGTCGATGAAGATGGAGATCCCGGTGCCGGCCGAGGTGGCCGGCACCATCGTCGAGATGAGCGTGCGCGAGGGTCAGGTCGTCACCGAGGGCGACCAGATCGCGGAGATCGCCGAAGACTGAGCGCTGCCGGCCGTTCAGCCTCCGGTGGCCAGGTGCAGCCGGGTGAACGCGAGCGACTCGGCCAGGTCGGCCTGCCGGGCCGCCTTGTTGGCCGCCCGTCGGGTGTTGATCTCGATGACCACGTCGCCGGCGAAGCTCTGCGCCGCCAGCAGCTCGAGCAGCTCGCCACACCGCTGGTTCCCCCGACCAGGCACCAGGTGCTCGTCCTTCGCGGACCCGCTGCCGTCGGTCATGTGGACGTGGTGCAGCCGGTCGCCGAGTGCCAGGGCGAGCTGTACGGCGTCGCTGCCCGACGTGGACGAGTGCGAGAGGTCGAGCGTCGTGTGGGCGTAGTCCTGCTCGACCGGGTTCCAGCCGGGTAGGTAGACCTGAAGCTCACGACGCGAGGCGCGCCAGGGGTACATGTTCTCGACGGCGAACGCGACCCCGGTCTCGGCCTCGAGCTCGGCGATCCCCTCGACGAAGCCGCGCACGTAATCGCGTTGCCAGCGAAACGGCGGATGCACCACGACGGTGCCGCGCCCCGAGCTCGAGAGCCACCTCGGCGCTTCGCCGGAGCTTGCCCCACGGCTCGGCTCCCCAGACCCGCTGGGTGATCAGCAGGCAGGGCGCATGAATGGCGCAGACCGGGACCTGGTGTCGGTCGACGAGCTCGCTTGACCGCGCTCGACGTCCTGGCTCACCGGGTCGATCCCCACCATCACCTCGATGGCGTCGTAGCCGAGCGCGGCTGCCGACTCGAAGGCGCTGGCGCTGGACTCGGGGTACACCGACGCCGTGGACAAGCGCCACCCGCGCGGCTGGAACGCTGACCGCCGACTCCCGAGCCGCAGACTCCGGCAGTCGGCGACCTCGCCCTCTTCCGGCGTCATCCGTCGGTCAGGGCGTCGAGGGACTGCAGGATCACGCCTTCGCGCAGCGCCCACGGGCAGATCTCCAGCTCCTCGATGCCGAAGATGTCCATGACCGCCTCGGCCACCACCCCGCCGGCCACCAGCTGGTGGGCGCGGCCGGACGAGACCCCCGGCAGCTTGGGACAGCTCCGTCCGTGCTGAGCCTGGCGATCTTGGGCAGCTGCTTGGCCAAGGCGGACGCGGGTCAGGGTGCGCCGTACGAACGGGCCGTCCGAGGACGCCGGCGCGCCGCACACCCGGGCCAGCGAGCGGAAGGTCTTCGAGGTGGCCACCGCGTGGTCCTCCGACCCTGCCCGGAGCACCGCGCCGGCGCCCCGCGCGATCTGGGCCCGGACGTACTTGCGCAGGTCCCGGTACTCCGAGTCGAGGGGTACCTCGCCCGCGCAGCCACTCCCGGGTGAGCCGGCCGGCGCCGAGCTCGAAAGACAGCGTGACGTCGGGCACCTCGTCGGCGCCGGTGGCGATCTCGAGTGACCCGCCGCCGATGTCGAAGACGGCGAGCCGCCCCGACGACCAGCCGAACCAGCGCCGTACGGCGAGGAACGTCAGCTCGGCCTCCTGCTCGCCGCTCAGCACCAGCAGGTCGACGCCGGTCGTGAGCAGGACCTGGGCCAGCACCTCGTCGGTGTTGCTCGCCTCCCGGATCGCGGAGGTGGCGAAGGCCATCACCGACTCGCACCCCTGGTCCTCGGCCTCGACCAGGGCGCCCGCGATGAACGAGACCAGCGCGTCGACGCCCGACATCCGACAACGCCCCCTCGGGGGTGAGGTGCTCGGCCAGCCTCAGCTCGCGCTTCACCGACAAAGCGGGCAACGGCGCTGCGCCGCGGTGGGCATCGACGACGAGCAGGTGCGCCGTGTTGGAGCCCACGTCGAGGACGGCTTCGCGCATTCGCCGAGGCTAGCCGCTCGGCGTCGGCCCGGCGAAGCCCGACCGACCGCCGGAGGAGCGGCCATCGGCCGAGTGACCGCGGCTACAGTGGCCCCCGTGCCCGAAGTCCCGCTCGACTTTCCACGCGCCTGGGTCGAGTTCGTGGATCCCGCCGACCCTGACCAGCGACTGCGCTGCGACCTGACCTGGCTGTGCTCGCGATGGTCGTGCATCTTCGGCGCCGGATGCGCCGGGATCTACGCTGGCCGGCCCGACGACGGCTGCTGCACGCTCGGCGCGCATTTCTCCGACCGCGACGACGAAGACCGGGTCGCCGGGTTCGTGGCCCAGCTCGACGCCGGAGGACTGGCAGTTCCACGACGTCGGATCGCGGCGCAAGCGGTGGGTGGAGAAGGACGCGGACGGCGAGCGGAAGACCGCCGTACACGAGGGCGCCTGCATCTTCCTCAACCGGCCCGGCTTCCCCGGCGGTGAGGGATGCTCCTTGCACGGTTGGGCTCTGCGCAACGGCCGGCATCCACTCGAGACCAAGCCGGACGTGTGCTGGCAGCTGCCGGTACGACGGCTCTTCCGCGACGTCGAGCTCACGCGACGGCACGTCGTACACCGAGATCACCATCACGGAGTACGACCGCCGCGGCTGGGGAGCGGGCGGCCACGACCTCGACTGGTACTGCTCAGGCAACACCGAGGCCCACCAGGCGACGGAGCCCGTCTTCGAGTCGTACGGCCCTGAGCTGGTCGAGCTGATCGGGCAGCCGGCCTACGACCTGCTCGTCGACCACTGCCGGACCCACCTGGCGGCCCGGCTCCCCCTGACGCTGCACCCCGCCGACCCGCACCCCGCCGTCTGACGACGAGTCTCGGACGGGGACAATGAGAGCATGCGACTCGACCACCTCTCGTATGCGGCCGGCCCGGACGGGCTCGAGGCCACCACAGAGCGGCTGTCGGAGCTCCTCGGGGAGAAGTTCATCGACGGTGGGGTGCATCCCCGCTTCGGGACGACCAACATGATCCTTCCGCTCACCGACCGCCAGTACCTGGAGGTCGTCGAGGTGCTCGACCACCCCGCTTCCGACAAGGCGCCGTTCGGCCAGGCCGTACGCGCCCGCTCCGAGACCGGCGGTGGCTGGATGGGGTGGGTGGTCCAGGTCGACGACATCACCCAGATCGAGGAACGCCTTGGCCGCAAGGCGGTCCGTGGTAATCGGCATCGCCCGGACGGTGTCGAGCTGCGATGGAGCCAGATCGGCATCCGGGGTCTGCAGACCGATCCGCAGCTCCCCTTCTTCGTGCACTGGGACGTACCGGACGAGCTCCATCCGTCGGCCGGGGCGACCGGTCATGTCAGCCTGACCAAGGTCCAGATCGCCGGCGACCCCGAGCGCGTCGCGTCGTGGCTGAACACCCCAACCGACTACTCGACCGGCGACTACGAGGTCGAATGGGTCGATGGCCCTCCACCAGGCCTGGTGTCGGCGACCTTCACGACGCCGGACGGCCTCGTGCGTATCTGACCCCGGCGCGACCGCGTCGCACCGCCGGAGTGTCGGCAGCATGACCTAGCGTCGTCGACATGGCTGGTACGGCGACCAAGAAGCACTCGACCACGTTCCGCTGCGCGGAGTGCGGCTGGGTCAGCATGAAGTGGGTCGGCCGATGCGGTGAGTGCCAGGCCTGGGGCACCGTCGAGGAGCTGGGTCGCGGATCCGGGACCAAGCGGTCCGCCGGGCCGGTGACCAGCCCGGCGTTGCCGATCTCGCAGCGTGGTCGCGGCAGCCCAATGCCAGCCGGTCGACCGGCATCCGCGAGCTCGACCGCGTGCTCGGCGGTGGGATCGTCGCGGGCAGCGTGGTCCTGCTCGCCGGAGAGCCTGGCGTCGGAAAGTCCACCCTGCTGCTGGAGGTGGCCGCCCAGGCGGCCCGCGGCGGCGCGACGACCCTCTACGTCACGGGCGAGGAGTCCGCCGCGCAGGTCACGGCTGCGCGCCGAGCGCACCGACGCCCTCGAGGACACCCTGCTGCTCGCGGCCGAGGTCGACCTGTCGGCGGTTCTCGGGCACATCGAGGCGGTTCGCCCCGACCTGCTGGTGATCGACTCGGTCCAGACCATCGGCTGCGATGACATCGACTCCACCCCGGGCGGCGTCACCCAGGTTCGTGCAGTCACCGCGGCCCTGGTCCGGGTCGCCAAGCAGCTGGCGATGCCGACCCTGCTCGTCGGCCATGTCACCAAGGACGGCTCGATCGCCGGACCGCGGGCGCTCGAGCACCTGGTCGACGTCGTGCTCCAGTTCGAGGGCGAGCGCAACTCCCGGCTCCGGGTGCTGCGCGCGGTCAAGAACCGGTTCGGCCCGGTCGACGAGATCGGCTGCTTCGACATCAGCGTCGACGGCATCGTCGAGGTAGCCGACGCGACCGGACTGTTCATCTCCCGACACGCCTCACCGATGGCCGGCACCTGCGTCACGGTGGCTCTCGAGGGCCGCCGGCCGCTGCTCGCCGAGGTCCAGGCACTCGTCACTCCCAACGCAGGCGGGCAGCCTCGCCGTTCGGTGAGCGGGCTGGACTCGTCCCGGCTGGCCATGCTGCTGGCTGTGCTGCAGCGACACGTCGGCATGCGCTGCTCGTCCCACGACGTCTACGCAGCGACGGTGGGGGGTGCCTCGCTTCGCTCGCCGGCTGCCGATCTGGCGGTGGCACTCGCCCTGGTCAGTGCCGACGTCGGGGTGCCGCTCCCCCAGCAGCTGGTCGCCATCGGCGAGGTCGGCCTGGCGGGCGAGCTGCGTCGTGTCCCTGGGATGAAGCAACGCCTGTCGGAGGCGGCCCGGCTCGGGTTCACCTACGCGGTCGTGCCGTCCGACCGCGGGCCGGCACCAGGCCCGGTGACCGAGGTCGACGGCCTCACCGTCCTCGAGTGTCCCGACATCGCCTCGGTCGTGCGCGCCTTCCGATTGTTGTCGCAGCCGTCGCCGTACCAGGCACAACCCGGCCTTCAGGTCGTGGCCGACCGGTAGGGGCGACCCCTCGTGCACCTAGACTGAGGACAGCGTTGGGCCGGCGGGAGGCAGCAGTGGCAGGAAGTTTCAAGCATGCCGACGAGGGCCGGATGCGGGCGACTCTTGCCGCCGTGGCTCCCGGGACCGAGCTGCGTGAGGGTCTGGAACGGGTGCTGCGCGGCCGCACCGGTGCTCTCGTCGTCCTCGGCAACGACCGGACGGTGGAGTCGATCTGCACCGGCGGGTTCCTGCTGGACATCGCGTTCACTGCGACCGGCTTCCGTGAGCTGGCCAAGATGGACGGCGCCATCGTCTGCGACCGGGTGCCGCCCGGATCCTGCGGGCCGGCGTCCACCTGATGCCGGACGCGTCGATCGTGACCGACGAGGCCGGCACCCGGCACCGGACCGCCGACCGGGTGGCGCGCCAGACGGGGCTGCCGGTGATCTCGGTTTCGCAGTCGATGCACATCATCGCCCTGTACGTCGGCGAGGATCGCTACGTCCTGGAGAACGCCGGGGCCATCCTGGCCCGGGCCAACCAGGCCCTGGCGACCCTGGAGCGCTACAAGCACCGACTCGACGAGGTGTCGGGAACCCTGTCGGCGCTGGAGATCGAGGACCTGGTCACGGTGCGCGACGTGGCGTCGGTGGCCCAGCGTCTGGAGATGGTGCTGCGCATCGCGAAGGAGATCGAGGACTACGTGCTCGAGCTCGGCACCGACGGCCGGCTGCTGAGCCTGCAGCTCGATGAGCTGGTCGCGGGCGTCGGCACCGACCGCGACCTGGTGATCCGGGACTACCTGCCGAGCCACCGCAGGGCCCGCACCGCCGAGGAGACGCTGGCCGATCTCGAGGCGCTGTCGTCGTCGGATCTGCTGGAGCTGAGCGCGGTGGCTCGGGCGCTCGGCCTCGGTGGCGCCGAGAGCCTGGACACCGCGGTGAGCCCGCGCGGCTACCGGCTGCTCGCCAAGGTGCCGCGGCTGCCGAACGCCGTCGTGGAGCGGTTGGTCGACCACTTCGGCCACCTGCAGAAGCTGCTCGCCGCCAGCATCGACGACCTCCAGATGGTCGAAGGTGTGGGCGATACCCGAGCCCGTTCGGTCCGCGAGGGCCTCTCCCGCCTCGCCGAGTCCAGCATCCTCGAGCGCTACGTCTAGCTCCCCGCCGGTTGCGTGGTCACTCCGGTCCGGACCGAGCTGACGCCTCAACCTGGTCGGGCACCGGGACGGAAGTGACGCTTCAACCCTTGGAGGTGGGGGCGGTGACCTCGAACTGGGTCTTGGCGGGCTCGCCACCGATCAGCGCGGCCTCCGCCCAGTAGTAGCCGCTCTTCGCCGACCACGTTGGTCGCGCTGCAGGAGTCGGGGTTGAGCTGGCCGTCCCACGCGTAGGAGTAGACGACCGCGGGCTTCGGCCGTACCACGACGTTCTTGGCCGGCAACGCGTCCGGGCAGCTACCGCTCTGCCACACGGTCGCGATGCCCGAGGTGATGCGCGTCTCCAGCAGGCTCGGGGTGATTCCCAGCGAGCAGCTGGAGCCGTCCTGGGTCGACATCCGCAGCCCGACCGTCGTGCCCTGACCCTCGGGTGCGTTGTCGACGACGACTGCCAGGGTGACCTTCGTCGGGTCGCAGGGCCCCGTCGGGGGAGGCAGCGCCCGGTGCTTGGGGCCGCTGGGACCCTTGGTCGGGTCATCCTGGGTCGGCTGCGTCGTCCCGCTGGCGTGATGCGGAGTCGGATGGTGGGTGACGGCCGGTTGCTTGCCTGGCGTGTCTCCGCCTGTGGTCTGCGTAGTCGTCGGGGTCGTTGACGACGGCTGGTGGCCGACCGGCGCCCCACCGGCTGGGCCGGCCGCCGCGCTCCCGGAGCCGCCGACGCCCGGCATCACCCACCACACGAGGGCGGCCAGCACCATGACGACGACGACCAGGAGCAACCGCCTGGTCCAATAGACGCGAGGCGACAGCGGCCCTCTCGGGTGGATGACCGTGCTCACGCTCCCACGCTAACGCCGGTCGCCCGGGATCCGTGGGATCATCGGGGCGACATGCCCGACTCCCTTGCCCACAAGCCACTCCTGGCGTGGTACGGCGATCATGCGCGCGACCTGCCCTGGCGCCGAACGGGTGCCTCGCCGTGGGACATCCTGGTCAGCGAGGTCATGCTGCAACAGACCCCGGTCGCCCGCGTACTGCCGGTGTACGCCGCATGGCTGGCCCGCTGGCCGACGCCCGCCGCCCTGGCCGACGAGCGGCCCGGAGAGGCGGTTCGGATGTGGGGTCGGCTCGGCTACCCGCGCCGAGCGCTTCGCCTGCACAGCGCCGCCACGGTCATCGACGCCGAGTACGGCGGCCACGTACCGAGAACACTGGTCGCGCTCCGGTCCCTGCCCGGCGTCGGGCGACTACACCGCGGCCGCGGTGCTGGCCTTCGCGTACCGGGAACGCGTCGCGGTCCTCGACACGAACGTCCGACGGGTCCTCGGCCGACTGGTGGGCGGCGTCGCCGTACCCCCATCGGCGATCACCACACGGGAGCGCCAGATCGCGGAACAGATCCTGCCCGACGATTCGGAGACGGCTGCCACCTGGAGCGTTGCCGCCATGGAGCTCGGTGCGCTCGTCTGCACTGCGCGCACGCCGGCTTGCTCGCAGTGCCCGGTGACCGACCTCTGTGCGTGGCGCGCCGACGGATACCCCGAGCCCCTGGGTCCCCCGCGCAAGGCCCAGACCTACTCCGGCACCGACCGGCAGTGCCGGGGCCGGATCCTCGACGTGCTGCGCAACGCGGACGACCCCCGTGGCCAACGATGCGATCGAGGTCATCTGGGAGGACGCCCCGCAACGCGAACGCGCCCTCGCCTCCCTGCTCGACGACGGTCTCGTCGTACGGGTGGGCGAGGGCAGGCTCTCGCTGCCCTAGCCGGCCGGCGCGATGTTCTGGTTGATGTGGAACACGTTGTCCGGGTCGAACCGCTGCTTCACGGCCGCCAGCCGGTCATAGTTGCCGAGGTACGACGCCCGAACCCGGTCATCTCCCTCGTCCATCATGAAGTTGACGTACGCGCCACCCGCGGACGTCGGATGCAGGGCTGCCCAGTAGTCGCGCGCCCAGCCGGCGAGCGCGTTGGCGTTCTGCGGGTCCGGGTCGACTCCGACGATCACGCCGGCCCACCCACCTCGTCGGTAGGCGAAGGCGGTGGCATCCTCGGGCACCCGGCTCGCGCAGCCGTCGATCGGGTACAGGTGCATGGTCGAGTGGCCGCTCGGCAGCTGGGCGCCGAACTGCTTGTGGATCTCGATGCCCTCGTCGCTGATCTCGTTGAAGAAGTCGGCCTTCCAGTACCACTGCAGCCCAGCGGGGTACAGCGCGTCGAACGCGCTCTGCAGCGCGGTGAACGGCATGGCGCCCAGCCCGACGAGCAGCGGGCTGCCGAACTCCTTCACCGGCGCCAGGACCTCGTCCGCCTTGTCGACCCGGGTCCCGTGTAGCACCACACGATGCCGCAGGCCTTGCGGCCCCAGAGCTCCTCGGGGAACGGCGGTCGCCGGCGGGATGGTGAGCAGCCCGATCCAGCCGTTGAGCTCCTCGGGGAGCGACGGCAGCAGCTCGCGGTACCACCGCATGACCGCCTCGGTGTCGTCGAAGTCGTAGAGCACAGGTCCGCCGACGATCACCCCGTGGTCGCCGATGTCGTGGGTACGGAAGACGAACGAGGTCACGACGCCGAAGTTTCCGCCGCCTCCGCGCAAGCGCCCAGAACAGGTCGGGGTGCGAGCTCTCGCTGGCAGTGACCAAGGTGCCGTCGGCCAGGACGACATCAGCCGACAGCAGGTTGTCGATGGTCAGCCCGAACCGGCGGCTGAGGTAGCCGATGCCGCCCACCGAGGGTGAGCCCCCCGACGCCGGTCGAGGACAGGAACCCGGACGGCGTGGCCATTCCGAACGGCACGGTCGCATGGTCGACGTCGGACCAGGTGCAACCCCCGTCGACACGGACGGTGTGGTGCTCGGGGTCGACGGTCGTGCTCCGCATCAGGCTGAGGTCGATGACCAGCGCGTCGTCCCACACCCCGAGGCCGCCGGCGTTGTGCCCGCCGCCTCGGATCGCGATCTCCAGACCCGTGCTGCCGGGCGAACGTCACGCTCGCCACCACGTCCGCGGAGTCTCGGCAGCGGGCGATGATCGCCGGTCGCCGGTCGATCATGCCGTTGTAGACGGCGCGAGCCTGGTCGTACTCAGGGCTGTCCGCGGTGATGACATCACCGCGCAGGACAGGCGCCAGCTCTTCGGTTGCGGCCTTCGCCGCGTCGGCGACCTTCGTGGTCGCGTCAGTCATGGTCATGGGTTTCCCTCCAGGTCGCCGAGCCCCGATGGGCTACGGCCTGGCGCCAGGCTACGAATCCGAGCGTTCGGCGAGCGTTCGCTCGGTCATGCCGTACCCCGAACGGTCGAGGGCAGGTCCGCGAGCGTCGAGCGCAGCCAGGTCATCCTGGCACCGCCGCAGCAGCACCCGGCTGGACTGGCCGTCCGCCATCACCACCGCACGCTGCAAGGTCGCGCGAGCGTCCGCGCCCGACTGCAGAGCGGCCGACTGCCGCAGCACCTCCGGCAGCCACCACCGTTCGTCACGGTGGACGGCGGCCACCTGGGCGGCGTCGAGGGCCGCTCGCGCCGCGTCCAGGTCTCCGAGCCCGAGGTGCGCCTCGCGCCAGCAGCGAAAGCCAGTACGGCATCCGGATGTACGAGTGCCCCGACGAGAGGTTGGCGAGTCCCTGCCGGATCAGTTCGATGCCCGGGGCACCGCCGGCCCGCCAGCCGGTCAGGACCAGCCCCCACTCGCGGTAGTAGGCGATCTCGTAGCGCGCGCACACCTCGGTCAGCTCGGCGAGGTCCACGTCGAGGGCAGCCAGGTCGCCGGCCAGCTGATGGGTGATCGAGGCGTACGCCAGCGCGACCGCCAGCGAGTACGGATGGTCGACCTCGCGAGCCCGGCGGAGCGCCTGCGCACAGTCGGCCTCCGCACCCGAAGCATCGCCGAGCAACCAGCGCGCATGTGCCGCCCAGGCCTGGGCATGCACCTCGGGCCGGGAGCCCACCGTCAGCGAGACCTCGCCGACGGAGAGGCTGCTGGCCAGGCCGAGGTGCTCGACGGCCGCCTCCAGCGCGCAGCTGCCGACCGACGCTCCACCCATCGCGAAATGCGCCTGACCGGCCAGCTCGGGGACTCGGCGCGCTGAGCTCCAGTGCCAGGGTGGCCATCTGGTGGGACCCGGAGATGTCGCCTTGCACGAAGCGCGAGGCCCAGAGGCCTACGACGCTGCCGAGCTGGACCCGGGTCTGCCCCAGTGACTCCGCCAGCTCGACCGACCGGACGAGGACGGCCTCGAGCTCGGGGTCCGCGTACCCGCGCAGTGCGTTCAGCGGCGCCGAGATCGCCTGCAGTGCGTCGAGCTCGAGCAGGTCGCGCTCCCGGCTGGCCGGCATCTGCGCGAGCAGGTCGAGGCTCAACCGCAGGAGCCGGATGGCCTCGGCGGTGGCGAACACCTTGGTGGCCGCCTCGGCGGCGCGCGAGTAGTACGGCAGCGCCCGGTCGGGCTGACCACTACGGGCGTGGTGGTACGCCAGCTGCGCGGCCACGTCGTCGAGCTGGCCGGCGTGGATGAGCTCGAGGGCCCGCGCGAGCCGCCGGTGATGCAGCCACCTGCCGGGCCGGAGGCACCGACGTGTACGCGACGTCGCGGAGCAGGTCATGGGAGAAGTCGTAGCCAAGCCCGGACTGACGCAGGATGCGCCGGCGCCACAGCTCGTCGACTGCATGCACGACGGCGTCAGCGTCGAGGTCGCTGGCCTCGCTGACCAGCTCCAGGCCGAAGTCGCGCCCCACGGCTCCGCCAGACCGGCCACCTGCTGCGCCGCCTCCGAGGCATTGTCCAGCCGCCGATGCAGGACCTCGTTGACGTCGTCGGCAGCCACCGCGGCACCCGCCGCGCCCGGCGATACGTTGCGCAGCGCCTCCACGACGTACAGCGGATATCCGCCGGTCGCCGACTGCAGGAGGGACAGGTCGTCGCTCGGGAGCGGTCGACCGAGCATCTGCAGGGCCGCGTCGGCGGTCTCGGACGACGAGAAGGGTCTGAGCGCCAGGTCGGTGACGCGACCCGACGAGCCCAACGACCGGATCGCGGACACGACCTCGGTGTTGTCGGCCAGCTCGTCGTCGCGCGCGGTGGCGACGATCAGCAGCTGGGAGTTGTTCGTCAGCCCGAGCAGGAACACGACCCAGAGCATCGTGTCGTTGTCACACCACTGGAGGTCGTCCAGGACCAGCATCGTCGGCCGGTCGGCGACCAGGACGGCCCGGGCCAGACCCTCGAAGAAGCGCAGCCGCTGCCACGCGTCGACCTTGGCGGGTGCGGCCTCCGACGACGCGACGGCGGGCGAGCCGCGCGGCACGAGTCGTTCCACCTCGGCCCGCCATACCGGCTCCAGCGCGAGCTCCGCGGCCCGCAGCTGTGGGGAACGCAGCCAGTCGGCCACCGGCGCCAACGCGATGCGACCCGACGCGCCGAAGCACCGGGCGGTCGCCACGATCGCGGCCTGCCGGGCCACCACCCGGGAGAACTCGGTGACCAGCCGGGTCTTGCCGACGCCAGCCTCACCGGTCACCAGGACAAGTCCCGGCCGACCTTCCTGCGCCTCACCCCATCGCACCATCAGTCTCTCGAGCTCGGGCTGGCGCCCGATCAGGCTCGGCCTCACCACAAAGCCCCGCCCGGCGCCCGGTCGCCCGTCCCGCAGGACGCCGAACTGGGCGCTGTCGTCGCCGATGACCCGCTCCATGGTCTCGACGGTCGCCGGTGAGGGGCTCACGCCGAGCTCCTGCTCGAGCACCGAGGCGCACCGGTGATATGTCGTCATCGCCCCGGCCCGGTCCCCCGCGGCGGCCTGCAGGTCCATCAGCTGCCGGTAGCCGGGCTCCTCGAGGGGTGCCAGCTGAACCCGGCGCCTGGCCAGCGGGAGTCCCCGGCTAGGGTCGCCGGCGCCGGCCAGCGCCCGGACCACCCGGTCGCACATGTCGATGCACCGCTGTTGGAGCGCCTCCCGGGCCTCGAGCACCCAGTCGTCGTACCAACCCGGCAACAGCGGTCCCCGGTAGGCGTCGACCGCAGCGGTCCCGTGCCTGACCAGTCCCTCCAGCTCTCCCCGGTCGTCGGCGTCCTGAGCCGCCGCACCCTCGATCAGGAACTCCCGGACGTCGACCCGGTATCCGTCGACGTCTCTCCAGGCCAAGGTGTTCGCTTCGGCTACCAGGCAGGTGTCGTCGTCGAGCATGCTGTCGCAGCTGGTGCAGCTCGCGTCGAAGGTTGGTGCGGGCCTGGGCATCGGTCGAGTCAGGCCAGAAGGTGCCGGCCAGATGAGGTCGAGACTGCGGTGTGCCAGCATGCAGGGCCAGGTAGGTCAGCAGCCCGATGCGCTCGCGAGGCCGCGGGGCTGCCTTTCCCACGGACGGCAACCCCGCCCAGCAGGCTGATCTCGAGCATGTCCGCGCATCGTGGTCCCATCTCGTCCTCTCCACGTGAGCCTAGACTCGACGGCCCTGCACCGATGGCCGAACGCCGACGGCCGCCTCGCCGAAGCAAAGCGGCCGTCGCCGTTCCAGCCGGATCAACCAGTCACGATGGGGGTCAGGCGCCGGACTCGGACACCGTCTCCTCGACCGGCGGCACGTCCGGCAGCTCCGACTTCGGGGTGCCGGTGAAGGTGAAGTGCGCCTCGCTGTCGCTCTCGTCGACGTCCACCAGCACGATCTGGCCGGGCCCGACCTCGCCGTACAGCATCTTCTCGGCGAGCACGTCCTCGAGGTCGCGCTGGACGGTACGGCGCAGCGGGCCGGGCCCCGAGCACCGGGTCGAAGCCGCGGGTGGCCAGCAGCTTCTTGGCCGCCGTGGTCAGCTCGAGCGCCATGTCGCGGTCCTTCATGCGGAGCTCGACGGCGTCGATCATGTAGTCGACCATCGAGATGATCTCGTCCTGGGTCAGCGGCGGGAACACGATGATCTCGTCGACGCGGTTGAGGAACTCCGGGCGGAAGTGCTGCTTGAGCTCCTCCGACACCTTCGCCTTCATCCGGTCGTAGGAACCCTGCTGGTCGCTCGACTGGCTGAACCCGAGGTTCATGCTCTTGGCGATGTCGCGGGTGCCGAGGTTGGTGGTCATGATGATGACGGTGTTCTTGAAGTCGATCACCCGGCCCTGCGAGTCGGTGAGCCGGCCTTCCTCGAGGATCTGCAACAGCGAGTTGAAGATGTCCGGGTGGGCCTTCTCGACCTCGTCGAAGAGCACCACGGAGAACGGCTTGCGGCGCACCTTCTCGGTGAGCTGGCCGCCCTCTTCGTAGCCGACGTAGCCGGGAGGCGAGCCGAACAGCCGCGAGATCGTGTGCTTCTCGGAGAACTCGCTCATGTCGAGCTGGATCAGCGCGTCCTCGTCGCCGAACAGGAACTCGGCGAGCGTCTTGGACAGCCACGTCTTCCCGACGCCGGAGGGCCCGGCGAAGATGAACGAGCCACCGGGACGCTTCGGGTCCTTCAGGCCGGCGCGGGTACGGCGGATCGCCCGCGACAGCGCCTTGATGGCCTCGTCCTGACCGATGACGCGCTTGTGCAGCTCGTCCTCCATCCGGAGCAGCCGGCCGGACTCCGGCCTCGGTGAGCTTGACGATCGGGATGCCGGTGGCGGTCGCCAGCACCTCGGCGATCAGCTCCTCGTCGACCTCGGCGACGACGTCCATGTCGCCGGCCTTCCACTGCTTCTCGCGCTCGGCCTTCGCCGCGATGAGCATCTTCTCGCCGTCGCGCAGCGAGGCGGCCACCTCGAAGTCCTGGGCGTCGATGGCGCCCTCCTTCTTGCGGCGGACGTCGGCGATCTTCTCGTCGAACTCGCGCAGGTCCGGCGGAGCGGTCATCCGGCGGATGCGCAGCCGCGCGCCGGCCTCGTCGATCAGGTCGATCGCCTTGTCGGGCAGGAACCGGTCGCTGATGTAGCGGTCGGCCAGGGTCGCCGCCGACACCAGCGCCTCGTCGGTGATCGTCACCCGGTGGTGGGCCTCGTAGCGGTCGCGCAGACCCTTGAGCATGTCGATCGTGTGCGCGATCGACGGCTCGGCCACCTGGATCGGCTGGAAGCGGCGCTCGAGCGCAGCGTCCTTCTCGAGGTGCTTGCGGTACTCGTCGAGGGTCGTCGCGCCGATGGTCTGCAGCTCGCCGCGGGCGAGCATCGGCTTGAGGATGCTCGCCGCGTCGATCGCGCCCTTCGGCCGCGCCGGCACCGACCAGGGTGTGGATCTCGTCGATGAACAGCACGATGTCGCCGCGGGTGCGGATCTCCTTGAGCACCTTCTTCAGCCGCTCCTCGAAGTCGCCGCGGTAGCGCGAGCCGGCGACCAGGGCGCCGAGGTCGAGCGTGTAGATCTGCTTGTCCTTGAGCGTCTCCGGCACGTCGCCCTTGACGATGTTCTGGGCCAGGCCGGCGACGATCGTGGTCTTGCCGACGCCGGGCTCCCCGATCAGCACCGGGTTGTTCTTGGTGCGGCGGGACAGGATCTGCATGACCCGCTCGATCTCCTTGTCCCGGCCGATGACCGGGTCGAGCTTGCCCTCTCGAGCGGCCTGGGTCAGGTTGCGTCCCGAACTGGTCGAGCACCAGGGACGACGACGGCGCGCCCTCGGTCGGGTGCGCCGGCGGTCGCCGTCTCCTTGCCCTGGTAGCCGCTGAGCAGCTGGATCACCTGCTGGCGGACCCGGTTGAGGTCGGCGCCGAGCTTGACCAGGACCTGCGCGGCCACGCCCTCGCCCTCGCGGATCAGACCGAGCAGGATGTGCTCGGTGCCGATGTAGTTGTGGCCGAGCTGGAGCGCCTCGCGCAGGCTGAGCTCGAGAACCTTCTTGGCGCGCGGCGTGAACGGGATGTGCCCGCTCGGCGCCTGCTGGCCCTGCCCGATGGTCTCCTCGACCTGGGCCCGGACGGCCTCCAGGGAGATGTTGAGGCTCTCGAGCGCCTTCGCCGCGACGCCCTCACCCTCGTGGATGAGGCCCAGCAGGATGTGCTCGGTGCCGATGTAGTTGTGGCTGAGCATCCGTGCCTCTTCTTGGGCCAGTACGACGACCCGACGGGCACGGTCCGTAAACCGCTCGAACATAGCCTCACCGCTCCTTGATTGCGCGTCACTCTCCATGCTAGTCGGCCGCGCCGACCAACCCCTGATCCCCGCGTGACGGAATCCCGATCCACAGGTGCCAATGCACAACACCCGACGCCGGCCGCAAGTGTTCCCCCGCAGTCGTTACGCCGACAGCGAACGGCCGCCCACCGAGGACATAGTCCCTGGTGAGCGGCCGTTTGTCGTTGTCTGTTCTGCTGTTCTGCGGCTCGGACCGCTGCTGGGCAGCTGCCGGCCGAGCCCGATCCACGGGTCGGGTATCCTCGACCGACCCGATCATCAGGCCGAACTCGCTAGTTGGCGGCTCTCGTAGGCGGAGCGGATGTCGGCCGAGATGCGGCCGCGGTCCGAGACCTCGTACCCGTTGCCGCGTGCCCACTCGCGGACCTGGGCGGTCGTCGGACCGGCCGAGCTGCGACGGGAGCCGCGCCTGGCGCGGGGGGTGGTGCGTCGCGCTGACGCGATGTATTTCGCCAGAGAATCGCGAAGTTTGCTCGCGTTCTTGTCCGAGAGATCGATCTCGTAGCTGATTCCGTCGACACCGAACAGCACGGTCTCGGTTGCATCACCGCCGTCGATGTCGTCCTCAAGTACGATATGGACACGCTGAGCCATGGATCAAGCCTTTCGTCGGGTGGGGAGTTGCTTCACGATAGCACCCGAACAGGGCGATCCGAAGCGCCGGACTTGTTGATCGACTCTACTCGGGCCGCAACAGCGGAAACAATATTGTCTCCCGGATACCGACACCGGTGATAAGCATCAACAAGCGGTCCACGCCCATCCCCAGACCACCCGCCGGAGGCATGCCGAACTCCAACGCTCGAAGGAAGTCCTCGTCCAGGTCCATGGCCTCTGGATTGCCCGCGGCGGCCTGCAAAGACTGCTCGACCAGCCGCTCCCGCTGAATCACCGGGTCATTCATCTCCGAATAGGCGGCGGCCAGCTCGACGCCGTTGATGACCAGGTCGAACGCCTCGACGACACCCGGGTCACGTTCGATGCGCCTTTGCCAGCGGCTTGACCTCGGCCGGATAGTCGCGGACGAACGTCGGCGCCAGGAGGGTGTGCTCGACGAGTTTTTCGTACAGCTCGAGCGCGATGTCGCCCGCACCCCACCCGGGTTGTATTTCCACGTCGTGAAATCGAGCCAGCAGCCGCGCCTCTTCGGTCGTCGGTCGCAGCCGTCACTGGCTCGCCGACGGCCTCGGAGACGAGCTCGAGCAGGGTCGCGTGCCGCCAGGCTGCCGGCCAGGTCGATGGTCGGACCCGTCGCGGGCGGTGACGACGGTGCTGCCCACGGCTGCGGCGGCCGCCACCACCAGGTCCTGCACCAGCGTCAGCCATCGTGTTGTAGTCGCCGTACGCCTGATAAGCCTCGAGCATCGAGAACTCCGCCGCGTGCGTCGAGTCGATGCCCTCGTTCCGGAACGTCCGGCCGATCTCGTAGACCCGCTCGACGCCGCCCACCATGGCCTTCTTCAGGTCGAGCTCCAAGGCGATCCGCAGCAGCATGTCCTGGTCGAACGCGTTGAGCCGGGTGCGGAACGGCCGCGCCGCGGCGCCGCCGTTGGTCAGCTGGAGGACCGGTGTCTCGACCTCGACGAAACCCCGCCCGTCGAGGCTCGCCCGCAAGGAGCGAAGCACGGCGGCGCGCTTGCGCACCATGTCGCGCGCCTCGGGCCGGACGATCATGTCGACGTAGCGCAGCCGCACCCGCGCCTCGTCGGACAGCGGCCGGTGCTCGTTCGGGAGCGGCCGCAGCGCCTTCGCGGCGATCCGCCAGGAGTGCGCCTGGATCGACAGCTCACCGCGCCGGCTGGTGACCACCTCGCCGCTGACCGCGAGGTGGTCGCCGATGTCCACGAACGACTTGAAGTCGGCCAGCGGCTCCTCGCCGATGTCGGCGAGGGAGAGCATCACCTGGAGCTCGGTGCCGTCGCCCTCCCGCAGCCGGACGAAGCAGAGCTTCCCGGTGTTGCGCAGGAAGATCACCCGTCCGGTCACGCGACACGTCGACTCCGGTGTGGCAGTCCGGCCCGAGCTGCTCCGCGTCGTACGCGGCGACCACCTCACCGAGGGTGTGGGTGCGGTCGACAGTGATCGGGTACGGCTGCGTGGCCGGCCGCCAGCAGCCGCTCGCGCTTGTCCTGACGCACCCGCATCTGCTCGGGCAGCGTCGAGCGACCGGAGGCCTCCGTCTGTTCAGGTGTTGTCGGGGAGGTCAGGCATGCGCGACAGGCTATCGGGTGGCCCCGGGTGCGCGGCCACGCGATGTTGCGGCCTGCCGAGCGTCACGCGTTGCGGTCGAACGACGATCCGCATCCCGTGCAGCGTGAGGTCGGGCTCGTGCCGCGTGACAGTCTCGCACTCGTCGATCACGGCCGGGGCCAGCACCCCGGTGGCGATCACCGTGAGCTCGTCGACGGACGACCTCGAGCTCGTCGGCGATCCGGTAGACGATCCCGTCGACCTGGCCGGCGCAGCCGAAGACGGCACCGGACTGCAGCGGCCTCCACCGTGTTCTTGGCGACCACGCTGCGCGGCCTGGTCGAGCTCCACCTGCCGGAGCTGGGCGGCGTGTTCGGCGAGCGCGGCGACGGAGATCTCCAGCCCGGGCGCGATGGCACCGCCGATGTACTGCCCGGCCTGGTTGACCACGTCGAACGTGGTCGCCGTACCGAGTGCCACGACGACACAGGGCGGCCCCGACCAAGTCGATCGCGGCGAGCGCGTTGGCGATCCGGTCGGTGCCGACCTCGCGGGGGTTGTCCATCAGCACGGGCAGCCCGGTCCGGACGCCAGGCCCCAGCACCACGCGCACGCAACCCCGGCGAACGTGTCGGCCAGCAAGCCGCGCAGGGCGGCAGGACGGAAGGAACGGTCGAGCAGATGCAGACCCCGTCGAGCAAGGGGTCGCCCGCCGCCTCGAGCAACCCGGTCAGCAGGAAACGCCACTCGTCGGCGGTACGGCTCCGTTCCGTCGAGAGCAGCCAACGCCGGCGGAGCACCATGCCATCGAAGAGCCCCACAGTGGTGTGGGTGTTCTCGACGTCGATGCAGAGCAGGCTCACGGCGCGTGGACGCTTGCAGACACCCGCAGGCCGCCGGACTCGGCGACATCAGGGACGAAGGCAGCCGCGGACCCCACGTGCAGGATCGCGTTCTGGTCGTCCACGAACACCACGCTCGGCGTCATGGTCCGCGCCTCGGCGTCGTCGTACTGGCCGTAGCCGATCAGGATGACGACGTCGCCCGGGTGCACCAGCCGAGCCGCCGCCCCGTTGATGCCGATGACCCCGCTGCCGCGCTCGCCGGGGATCGTGTAGGTCTCGAGCCGGGCGCCGTTGGAGACGTCGACGATGTGCACCAGCTCGCCGGGGAGCAGGTCGGCAGCCTCGAGCAGGTCCACGTCGACGGTCACCGAACCCACGTAGTCCAGGTCGGCCTCCGTGACGGTCGCCCGGTGGATCTTGGACTTCATCATGGTCCGAAACACTCACACCACCTCCAGGGTCGACGGTTGGGCTGCCGGCGCCAGCGTGACCCCCACGTTGTCGATGAGCCGTGTCGTGCCCACCCGCGCCGCGACCAGCAGCCGGGCGGCACCCGACGCCGGCATCCTGCCGAGGTCGGGATCGCGGAGCTCGAGGTAGTCCGTCTCGACTTCCGGGACCTCTTGCAGGACGGCGGCGGCGGTCTCCAACACCGCCTGCGACCCACGCCTGCCGGCCTCCTGACCGGCGACGAGGGCCCTGCTCAACGTGACCGCCGCCGCGCGCTCGCGGTCACTGAGGTAACGGTTGCGTGAGCTGAGCGCCAGCCCGTCGAGCGCTCGGACCGTCTCCACGCCGAGGATCTCGACCGGCATGCAGAGGTCTCGCACGCACCGCCGGACCAGGGTGAGCTGCTGGTAGTCCTTCGTGCCGAAGACGGCGAGGTCCGGGCGGACCAGCCCGAAGAGCTTGGTGACCACGGTCAGGACCCCGCGGAAGTGACCCGGCCGGCTCGCTCCCTCGAGCTCGCGGGACGAGCGGCCCCGGATCGACGCTCACCTGCGGCTCACCACCGGGATAGACGGTCTCGACGTCGGGCGCGAAGACGACGTCGACTCCCGTGGCGGCGCACCGCTCGAGATCGGAGTCGAGGGTGCGCGGGTACGACGCCAGATCCTCGCCGGGACCGAACTGCAAGGGGTTGACGAAGATCGAGACCACGACCGTGTCCGAGGCCTCCCGTGCTGCGGAGAACAACGCCTCGTGGCCGTCGTGCAGCGCCCCCATCGTCGGCACCAGGCCGACTCTGCACGGTCTCGGACCGCGGGCCCAGTGCAGCTTCGAGCTCCGTGCGGGTCGATGCGACCTTCACGCAGCCGACCCGGCCCGGGCGTCGTTGAGGATCTCGACCATCGCGGCCGCGCGGCGAGGCTCGAGGCGTCCGTCCGCGACGGCATGGTTGGCGGTGGCCCGGGCCATCACGACGTACGACTCGAGAGTCTCCGGCGAGGTGGCCGCGAGGGTGCGCAGATGAGCCGCGACGGTCTTCAGGTCTCCCCGCACGATCGGGCCGGTGAGCGCCGCGTCGCCGTAGTCGAGCGCGTTGTCGAGCGCGGCACTCAGCAACGGGCGGAGGACAGCCGCCGGGTCAGGAGCTCCGGCGGTGCGCAGCAGCTGCATCGCCTGGCTGACCAGGGTGACGAGGTGGTTGGCGCCGTGGGCGAGCGCGGCGTGGTAGAGCTCCCGGTCGGCCTCGGCCACCCACATGACGCTACCGGCCAGGGCCTCGACAAGCTCCTCGGCAACCGGGCGTTCGGCGAGGCCGCAGGTCACCCCGTACACACAGCCTGCGAGTCGGTCCAGGTCCACATCGGTGCCGGTGAAGGTCATCGCGGGGTGCATCGCGATACCGTGCGCGCCGATCTCGACCGCGGGGCGCAGGATCTCGGTGCCGTGCAAGCCGCTGGTGTGGACGACGTACTGCCCGGCCCGGATCGCACCGGAGGCGACGAGCATCCGGACCACGTTGTCAAGAGCGTCATCGGGCACCGTGAGGAGCAGGACGTCGCAGGACCTGGCGACCGCGGTGGGCTTGTCGATGTGCACGCCCGGCAGAAGGGTCTCGATGCGCGTCCTCGACGCGTCGGACTCCGCCGGCGGCGGCGGCGATGGGGTACCCGGCCGATCGGAGGGCGGCCGCGACCACGGCGCCTACCCGCCCGGCGCCGATGACACCGACCGAGAGCATGGGAACACTCACAGATACTCGCTTTCCGTTCCAGTCCCTACGTGGGGATCCAGACGTCCGTGCGAACAGGTCAGGCCGAGTTTGGGCCTACGTCGAGTCTAGCCGCGTCCCCCGACCGACCGGCAGCGTCATCAGACGTGACCTCCCTCACCCTTCTACCGAGCGGGTGGCCTCCAGATTGGTCTGCGGTCACCTGCTCTTTGGCGCGCTTCACCGGCGGTCCGGTTTTGAGAAGCGCAGCGACGACGGCGTCCAGCCCCGTTGATCTCGGAAAGTAGGTAACGCTCCGGCTGGTTCCTGGACTCAGCCGGAGTGCTCCACACCCTGTGGGTCGACTGGCTGTCTGTGCCACTCGCAACGTCCGTGGCAAGGGAGACCATGGCGTCGGAACGCACGGACGTTAGCCGGCCGACGGCGCTGCCCAGGCACAGCGTCCGTGACAACGAAGACCATGGCGTCGGAACGCACGGACGTTAGCCGGCCGAGGTCGCTGGCCAAGCACAGCGTCCGTGACAACGAAGACCATGGCGTCGGAACGCACGGACGTTAGCCGGCCGAGGTCGCTGGCCAAGCACAGCGTCCGTGACAACGAAGACCATGGCGTCGGAACGCACGGACCGTAGCCGGCCGACGGCGCTGCCCAGGCACAGCGTCCGTGACAACGAAGACCATGGCGTCGGAACGCACGGACGTTAGCCGGCCGAGGTCGCTGGCCAAGCACAGCGTCCGTGACAACGAAGACCATGGCGTCGGAACGCACGGACGTTAGCCGGCCGTCGCGGAAGGCGAGTCGACAGACTGACCGGGCGGCCGTGTCGTCATTGCCAGCCTGAAACCGGACCCAGACTGACGGCAGTTGTCCGCCTCAACCCGACCGGACTGACACCTCAACCCGACCGGACTGACACCTCAACCCGACCGGACTGACACCTCAACCCGACCGGACTGGCAACTCAACCCGACCGGACTGACATCTCAACCCGACCGGACTGGCATCTCAACCCGACCGGGCTGGCATCTCAACCCTGCTCAGGTGGGGAGCCAGGAGGTGGTGACGGTGACGGCAGCCGTGAGCTCGGCGAGCTGTTCGACGACTCGGGACGGGGCGGTGCCACCGCGGCCGTTGCGCGACCCGATCGAGCCTTCGACCGTCAGGACGCCCCGCACCTCCGCTTTCAGGTACGGCGAGATGCCGGCCAGGTCGTCGTCGGTGAGCTGGTCGAGCTCGACGCCGAGGTCCTCGCAGCGCCGTACACACGCCCCGGCGATCTCATGGGCCTGGCTGAACGGGACACCCTGGCGCACCAGCCACTCCGCCACGTCGGTGGCCAGCGAGAAGCCGGCCCCGGCGAGTGAGGCGAGCCGCACCCGGTCGAAGCGCAGCGTCGCCACCAGACCCGTCATCGCCGGCAGCACGACCTCGAGGGTGCGCACGGAGTCGAAGACCGGCTCCTTGTCCTCCTGGAGGTCGCGGTCGTAGGCCAGCGGCAGGCCCTTGAGGGTGGCCAACAGCCCGGTGAGGTTCCCGATCAGCCGCCCGGCCTTGCCGCGCGCGAGCTCCGCGATGTCCGGGTTCTTCTTCTGCGGCATGATGCTCGAGCCCGTCGCGTAGGCGTCGTCCAGGGTGACGAACCCGAACTCACGGGTGGACCACAGCACGATGTCCTCGGCGAGACGGGACAGGTCGACCCCGACCTGCGCGGCGACGTAGGCGAACTCGGCGACCAGGTCGCGGGCCGAGGTCGCGTCGATGCTGTTGGGCGCGGAGTCTGCGAACCCGAGCTCCCGCGCGACCTCGCGCGGGTCGAGACCGAGCGATGTCCCCGCCAGCGCTCCGGAGCCGTACGGCGACTGGTCGGCCACCCTGGCGTCCCAGTCGCGCAGCCGACCGAGGTCGCGGACCAGCGGCCAGGCGTGTGCCAGCAGGTGGTGGGCCAGCAGCACCGGCTGGGCGTGCTGGAGGTGGGTGCGTCCGGGCATCGCGGTGTCCAGGTGGTCGGCCGCCTGGGCTCGCAGTGCGTCGACGAGGCCGGTCAAGCAGCGCCGCCACGCTACGCGCATGGTCGCGCAGGTAGAGCAGGCCCAGCGTCGCGATCTGATCGTTGCGAGAACGTCCGGCGCGCAGCCGACCACCGACCGAGGGGCCGACGATCTCGACCAGCCCGCGCTCGAGAGCCGTGTGCACGTCCTCGTCTGCCGGCACGGGCGCGAAGGTGCCGTCGCTCACCCGCTGCTCGAGCTCGTCGAGCCCGCGTTGAAGCTCCGCTGCTGTCGAAGCGTCGAGCAACCCGGCCCGCTCGAGCGCCCGGGCATGCGCCCGTGACCCCGCGAGGTCGTACGGCGCCAGCTCCCAGTCGAAGTGAGTGGATCGCGATAGCGCGGTCAGCGCCTCCGCTGGTCCCGATCGGAACCGGCCGCCCCAGAGCCTTGTCTCCTCGCCGTCCGTCACGCGCCTGACCTGGGGATCGCCTGGTCACGCTGCAGCTGGTCTCGTTGGGCGGCCAGCTTGCTGGGCAGGCCCCACAGCTCCACGAAGCCCTTGGCCAGCGACTGGTCGAACGAGTCGCCGGCGTCGTACGTCGCGAGGTTGAAGTCGTAGAGGCTGGTAGCGACTTCGCCGTCCCGTGGGAACCGCCCGGCCGGCGTGCAGCGTCATCCGGATGTCTCCGGTCACCGATACCTGCGAGGACGCGATGAACGAGTCCATCGCACGCTTCAATGGCGAGAACCACAGCCCGTCGTAGACCAGCTCTCCCCAACGCTGGTCGACCGTGCGCTTGAACCTGGCAAGATCGCGTTCGACAGTCACGGACTCGAGCTCCTGGTGCGCCGTGATGAGCGCGATCGCCCCCGGCGCCTCGTAGACCTCGCGGCTCTTGATCCCGACCAGACGGTCCTCGACGACGTCGAGCCGGCCGACGCCGTGTGCCCCGGCTCGCGTGTTGAGCTGCTCGATGGCCTGAAGCATGGTCACCGGTGCCCCGTCGATGGCGGTCGGCCTGCCGTCGACGAACGAGATGATGACCTCGTCGGGCTCACGGGTCACGGACGGATCGGATGTGTAGGCGTACACGTCCTCGATCGGGGCGTTCCAGATGTCCTCGAGGAAACCCGTCTCGACGGCTCGGCCCCACACGTTCTGGTCGATCGAGTACGGCGACTTCTTGGTCACGTCGATCGGGAGGTCGTTGTCGACGGCGTACTCGATCGCCTTCTCCCGGGTCCAGGCGTAGTCGCGGACCGGGGCGATGACCTCGAGCTCCGGCGCCAGCGAGCTGACGCCGACCTCGAAGCGGACCTGGTCGTTGCCCTTGCCGGTACAGCCGTGGCTCACCGTCGACGCTCCGTGCATCCGAGCGGCTGTGACCAGGTGCTTGACGATCAGCGGCCGGGAGAGCGCTGATACGAGCGGATAGCGGTCCATGTAGAGGACGTTCGCCTGCAGGGCGGGCAGGCAGAAGTCCTCTGCGAACTCGTCCTTCGCGTCGATGACGACTGCCTCGACAGCGCCGCAGGCGAGCGCCCGCTGCCGGATCGGTGTCCATGTCCTCGCCGCCCTGGCCGACGTCGACGGCAACGGCCACGACCTCCGCGCCGGTCTCCTTGCCCAGCCAGCCGATGGCCACGGAGGTGTCCAGGCCGCCGGAGTAGGCAAGGACGATGCGGTCGCTCACGGTTCGATCGAGCTGTGTCCGACCGTGCTGAGTCAGATCGGGGGGGAGGGTCATCGGGACTCCTTCTCTTCGGGGGCGTTGCCGTTGCCGTTGCCGTTGCTGTCGCCGTTGTCGTTACCGGCGAGGGCAAGCAGCTTGACTGCGAGCGCATCCCCGCCGTCCGCGGCTCGGCTGATCACCAGCACGGTGTCGTCTCCGGCGATGGTGCCGAGGACGCTGGAAAGCTCGGCCCGGTCGAGCGCCGAGGCGAGGAACTGGGCCGCACCGGGAGGGGTCCGCAACACCACCAGGTTGGCCGAGGCCTCGGCGCTCACCAGCAGCTCGGCGCACAACCGGGCCAGCCGATGGCCCGACGCCGCCGTCTCCACACCGGCCCATGGCGTTCGGTCACCGCCCTCTCCCGGTACGGCGTAGACCAGCACGCCGTCGGTGCCGCGCACGCGAACCGCGTCGAGCTCGACGAGGTCCCGCGAGAGTGTCGCCTGGGTCACGACGAGCCCCTCGCCGGCCAGCAGCTCGACCAGGTCGACCTGCGATCGGACCGGGTGGCGGTTCAGCAGGTCGACGATGCGCTGGTGGCGGGCGGCCTTGGTCGCGGGCTGGCTCATCTGAGCGACCCGCCCCGCGACTGTCCGGCATCGGCCCACGCAGCGCTCAGCCGCCGTTGCGCGTCGGCCACCTCGGCAGGTCCCAGGATGAGCGGAGGGGCCAGCCGTACGACGTCCGGCTGGCAGTCGTTGACGATCACTCCCTCGTCGAGACCGGTCCTCGCGATCGCAGAAGCCTCCGGCTCGTCCAGCACCGCGGCGAGCAGCAGTCCCCTGCCGCGGACGCTGCGCACTCCGGGCATCCGCAGGAGCAGCTCTTCGAGCTCCGCACCGGTCGACTTCGCCTGTTCGAGCAGGCCGTCGCCGGCGATGACCGAGAGCACGGTCAGCGCCACCGCAGCAGCCAGCGGGTTGCCGCCGAACGTGCTGCCGTGCTGGCCCGGGCTGAACGATGTGGCCAGCGAGCCGAGTGCCACGCAGGCGCCGATGGGGAACCCGGCGCCGAGCCCCTTGGCGATGGTCACGATGTCCGGTCGGACTCCCTCGTGCTGGAAGGCGAACCACGCTCCGGTCCGTCCGACCCCGGTCTGGATCTCGTCGAGCCAGAGCAGTGCACCGCGTTCGTCGGCGATCCGCCGTGCCTCCAGGAGATATCCGTTCGGTGGTACGACGACCCCGGCCTCGCCCTGGATGGGCTCGAGCAGGATCGCGGCGGTCTCATCGTCGACGGCCGCTCGCAGTGCCTCTGTGTCGCCGTACGGCACGAAGACGACCCCAGGCAGCAACGGGGCGAAGGGATCCCGGTAGGCGGCCTTCGACGTCAGGCTCAGCGCGCCGGTCGTGCGGCCGTGGAAACCGCCTTCGGCCACCACCACCTTGGCGCGTCCGGTGAGGCGGGTGAGCTTCAGTGCGGCCTCGTTCGCCTCGGCGCCGGAGTTGGTCAGGAACACCTTGCCCTCGCCGCAGTCCAGGATCTCCAGCAACCGCTCGGCCAGTGCCACCTGAGGCGGCGTCGCGAAGAAGTTCGAGACATGGGTGAGGGTCCCGGCCTGCCTGGTGATGGTTTCCACGACAGCCGGATGGGCATGGCCGAGGGAGTTGACGGCGAGTCCGGCGAGCAGGTCGAGGTATCGCCTGCCCTGCTCGTCCTCGACATAGCAGCCATCGCCGCGCACGAAGCACTCGTCGGGGAGGGCCGAACGCGTTCATCAGCGCCTGCCCGTGCCGGTGCGTGAGGTCAGTCATGTGACGTCACCATCGTCCCCATTCCCTGGTCGGTGAGCAGCTCGAGAAGCAGGGAGTGCGGGACCCTGCCGTCGATGACGGATGCGCTAGGCACCCCGCCGTCCACGGCGCGCAGAGCCGCACCCATCTTCGGGATCATGCCGCTGGTGAGGGTCGGCAGCATGGCCGCCAGCTCGAGGGTGTCGATGCTGGTGATCACGTCGGTGTTCGCCGGGTAGTCGCGGTAGAGCCCGGCGACATCCGTGAGCACGACGAGCCGCGCCGCGTGCAGCGCGATGGCGAGTACGGCAGCCGCAGTGTCCGCATTGACGTTGTGCACAAGGCCGTCCTCGTCGGGGGCAACCGTTGCGACGACCGGGATCCGCCCCGCCTCGACGAGGTCCAGCACCGCCTCCGGCCGGACGCTGACGACGTCTCCCACCAGGCCGATGTCGTGCGACTGGCCGTTGACGACCGCGGACGTGCGCGCGGCGGTGAACAGGCCAGCGTCCTCGCCCGAGAGGCCGACGGCGAACGGTCCGTGCTGGTTGAGCGCACCGACCAGCTCGCGGCCGACCTGGCCGACGAGCACCATCCGGACGACCTCCATCGCCTCCGGGCTGGTGACCCTGAGCCCGCCCGCGAACGTCGACTCGATGCCCAGCCGGGCGAGCATCGCGCTGATCTGCGGACCACCGCCGTGTACGACGACCACCCGCACCCCGGCATAGCGCAGGAACACGATGTCCTGCGCGAAGGCCTTACGCAGCTCGTCGTCGACCATGGCGTTGCCGCCGTACTTGACCACGACCGTCTGGCCGTGGAACCGCGCGATCCACGGGCAGCGCCTCGGCGAAGCGTGGCAGCCTTGTCGAGCGCGGCGTCAAGAGCGGCGGTCATGTGCGGTCGAACCTCATGTCGAGTAAGCGGAGTTCTCGTGGACATAGGCGTGGGTGAGGTCGTTGGTCCACACCGTGGCCTCGGCGCTGCCCGCCTTCAGGTCGATCGTCACGGCGACGTCGCGCGGCTCCGAGGTCGACGAGATCGGGCGCCTCGGCCGGCGAGCTACTGCGGCACACCCAGACGCCGTTGAGGGCAACGTCGAGATCAAGCGGGTCGAAGGTCGCAGACGTCGTACCAACGGACGCGAGAACCCTGCCCCAGTTGGGATCCTTGCCGTAGATGGCGCACTTGAACAGAGCGCTCCGGGCGACCGCCCGGCCTACCTCGACGGCGTCCCCCTCGCTGGCGGCACCGCGCACGGTGATCGCGATGTCGTGCTCCGCGCCCTCGGCGTCCCGGAGGAGCTGCTGAGCGAGGTCATGGCAGACGGCCCGGACGGCATCGGCGAACTCGGCCTGGTCGGGGACAACCCCAGAGGCTCCACTGGCCATCAGCAGGACCGTGTCGTTCGTTGACATGCAGCCGTCGGAGTCGAGCCGGTCGAACGTCACCGCGGTCGCTCCGCGCAGGGCCGACTCCGCGGTGGCGGCGTCGACGTCGGCGTCGGTCGTCAGGTAGACGAGCATCGTCGCCAGCGCGGGTGCCAGCATCCCGGCTCCCTTGGCCATCCCCCCGACGGTGAAGCCATGCTCCAACGGCGACCGCCTGCTTGGACACGGTGTCGGTCGTCCGGATGGCCTCGACCGCTGCCGCGCCGCCATCCTCGCTCAGGGCCTCGTAGGCAAGGCCGCAGCCGGCGAGCAGAGCATCCTGCGAGTTGAGCAACCCGATCAGTCCCGTGGAGCAGACGGCGACGTCTGCCGCGCCGATGTCGAGCAGGGCGGCGACCCGCTCGGCGGTCGCATGGACGTTCGCGAACCCGGCCGCACCGGTGTAGCAGTTTGCCCCGCCGGAGTTGGTGATCACGGCACGCACGACGCCATCGCTCACGACCTGCTGGCTCCAGGTGACCGGATGCGCCTTGCATCGGTTGGTGGTGAACACCGCGGCCGCGACCGCGCTCGGCCCGTCGTTGACCAGCAGTGCCATGTCAGGCCGCCGGCTGGGCTTCAGGCCGGCCGTGACTCCGCTGGCCCGGAACCCGCTGGCAGCCGTGACGCTCATGGTGCAACTCCGATCGAGCGTGAGTCCGGCGCCCTCCGGCAGCCCGAGGGCGATGTTCATGGACTGGACAGCCGCCCCGGCGGTGCCCTTGGTCAGGTTGTCGATCGCGCAGACCGCAACCAGGCGACCGGCGTGCCGGTCGAGCGCGACCTGGACGTGCGCAGCGTTGGAGCCGAGCACGGCCTGCGAGCTCGGCCACTGGCCGCTCGGCAGCAGCCGCCAGAACGGCTCGTCGTCGGTCGCCTTCAGGTACGCCGCTCGCACGTCCTCCTCGCTCACCCGCTCGACGAGGGGCGCAGTACAGGTCGCAACGATGCCCCGCGACATCGGCACCAGGACGGGCGTGAAGGACACTGTTGCGTCCGATGCCCCGGCCATGCGGAGGCACTGCTCCATCTCCGGTGTGTGCCGGTGGCCGCCGCCGACGCCGTACGCCGTGGCCGAGCCGAGGATCTCGGAACCGAGCAGGTTGCTCTTGAGCGCTTTACCGGCCCCCGAGGTGCCGGTGGCCGCGACAACCACCACGTCGGAGGTCGTGACCAGACCCTGGGTGATGGCCGGCGCCAGGGCGAGGGCGACCGCGGTCGGGAAGCAGCCGGGGACCGCGACCCGCATCGCACCGGTGAGCGCCTGCCGTTGGCCGGTGAGCTCAGGAAGGCCGTACGGCCACGTACCGGGGTGCGGGCCGGAGTAGAACTCTGCCCAGGCGGCTGGGTCGGCAAGCCGGTGATCGGCGCCGCAGTCGACGATGAGCACCTCGGACTGGAGGGAGTCCGCTACCTGGGCAGAGTGACCATGGGGGAGAGCCAGGAACACCACGTCGTGGCCCGCAAGCGTCTCCGGGGTGGTCGTCTCCACGACTCGGTCGGCCAACGGCACCAGCTGGGGGTGCAGCTCGGCGAGCGTCGTGCCCGCACTGGCGGCCGCGGTCAGAGCGCCGATCTCGACGTCTGGGTGCGCGCTGAGCAGTCGGAGCAGCTCACCACCGACATACCCACTGGCTCCCGCCACGGCAACCTTGACCACGGACACAACACCCCCTCGATCGGCTTGAACGACCCGACCATTGTGCAAGCATTCTCATTCGACCGCAAGTTCATACATTTACGTCGACCGCTCCAGCCGCCTCCGGAGCGCTCTCGGCAACGACAACGGGTTCTGCGGGGCCGGTCGCGACCACTTGGAGCGTGGTCTCGGGAACGACGAGCTGCGCGGAGAGGCCCAGCGCGACGTCGTGAACGGCGGCGACGGCCAGGACACCCTGCGCGGTGGGCTGCCGGCCGGCGTGGCCAACGGTGACCAAGGCAACGGTGGTCCCGGCGCGGACGTCTCGTGCTTGGGATTCGAGCCACCGGCCGTCACCTGCTGACGGTGGCGAAGCGGCTCTCACCGGCTCGGTGAGGGCCGTCTCGCTGCGGTCGGTAGTCAGGTCAGTCGGCAGTGAGCGCGGCCGTCGGGGAGAGGCGAACCGCGCGCCGGGCCGGAAGTACGGAGGCGAGCAGCCCCGCCAGTACGGCCACGACGACGATCAGCGCCAACCGGGTGTACGGCACCGCCAGGGTAGGCGAATGGCTGGTCGTGCCGTGCAGCAGCGTGAGGGTTCCCGCCCAGCCATAGGCGACACCCAGCACCGCACCCAGCCCGGCGGCCGAGCCGGCGATCAGGAGCGCCTCGTTCGCCAGCAGCAGCCGCAGCTGCCTGGTCGTCAGACCGAGGGCACGAAGCAGCCCGTTCTCCCGCGTTCGCTCGAGGACGGACAGGCTGAGGGTGTTTCCCACCCCCACCAGGGCGATGAGGACGGCGACCCCCAGGAGCGCCGTAGCGACCAGCAGAAGAACCGAGATCGTCCGGTCATACGTCGACCTCGTGGCAAAGCCGTCGGTCACCTCGAGCGAGGAGCTCGGCTGCGTCGAGGCGATCGCATCGTGAACCGCAGCAACAACCGCCTGCGGGTCTGCGTCGTCGCTGAGCTCCGCGTAGAGGGCCACCGCCTCGGGTCGGCCTCCGAGCCGCTGCAGGACCGATGGGCTCACCAGCATCGGACCGTCGGTGAGACTGCTCAGCACCGGCGTGACGCGGACCTGCGAAGCCCCAGACCCGAGGGCGAAGCTCTTCTGTGCGTTACCCGGCACCTGCGCCTGCGCCGAGACGGGGACCGTCACAACCGCTGCGTGGCCCAGCTGTGAGACCAGGGCCCCGTCTCTCACCACTCGCGCCACGGCCTCCGCCGGAAGAGCCGCAACGAGGACGTCGCCATCGCTCGTGCGCACCGACTCGCCCTGGGCGGCTACGGCATAGTGCACGCCATCTACGGCACGGACTGCATCGATCAGCCGTGCCGACATGGCACCACCGGAGATCGTCAGGTCGACTGGAGCGACTCGGTCCAATGCGCTCGACTCGGTGGCTGAGATCGAGGCCGCGCCGACCGACATCATCGAGATCAGGGTCACCCCGATGAGCAGCGCGCCTGCGGTGGCTGCGGTCCGCCGCGGGTTGCGAGTCGCATTGAGCACCGACAGCGTTGCAGGCACCCCGCCCCTCCAACGGCGTGGCAGAAGCCGACGGGCGTGGCCGGCAAGACGAATTGACGCAGGTACGACGATCGGGGCCAACGCCAGCACGCCGAAGAAGGAGAGAATACCGCCGGCCAGCCCCGGCGCCAGCTGACCCGAAAGCACGGCGATCCCCACGAGCAGTCCACCGACCAGGCCGAGTAACAACCCACTACCCAGCTGCCAGGCACCCGCCTTGGACCGAGCGCTCACCTCCGCGGCCGGGTTGAGCGCCGCGAGCGGCGTCACCCGGGCCGCTCGCCAGACCGGGGAGATCGCCGCGACGATCGACATCACGACTCCTCCTACGAACGGGAGGATGAGCGTGGCAGCGTCCGGAGCGACGAACGAGAGCTGTACGTCGACCGACGTCACCCCCGTCAGCCCGACCACGACGGCCGACAGACCTACGCCAAAGGCGGTGCCGACGGCCGCCGCGCAGAGTCCGAGCATGGCTGCCTCCCCGATCGACATCGCAAAGAGCTGCCATCGGGCGGCTCCGACGCATCGCAGCAAGGCCAGATCCCGGATCCGCTGGGCCATCACGATGCGGAAGGTGTTCGCGATCACGAGTCCCGCTACGACCAGCGAGATGACGGCGAAGCCTTGAAGGAACCTGCCCATCACGTCGACCTGGTTCGTGAGGCTGCTGACCGCTTCGCGGCGCAGGGCGTCCGTGGTGGAGACGAAGGCCGCCGGGTAGAGGTCTCGAATCTCTTGGGCCAGCGTCGACTGTGCGGTGCCGGCCGAACCCAGGACGGCCAGCTCACTCGACGCGCCCGAGACACTCCACAGACGCAGTCCTCCGGGACCCGTGAACATCTGGCTGACCCCGTCGGCACCCTTCGACGGCTCGGTGAGCCCGACGACAGTGACGGAGCGCCGCTCGGTCGGGCCGCCGCCGACCATCAGCCGGGTTCCGAGGGTGACGTCCTCCACGGCGGCCACGTTGGCGTCGACGACGACCTGACCGGCGCCGCGCGGAAAGACACCGCCGCTCAGCTGCTGCCACCGCAGGTCTTGCGATGCAGGGATCTCGGAGACCTGTACCGATCCCGGCGCGTGCCCGGTCGGCCAGTCGACCTCGACGTACGCCGAATCGACCCGGGAGACCGCCGAGACATCGGGCAAGCCCGAGATTCGAGCGACGGGCGTGCCGGTGCCACTGGCGGGATAGACGATCACATCGGACTTGCTGTACTGGATCGCCACGGCATCGGCGGCCCCCTGCCGGGCCGCCGCGGTCAGGGACAACGTGGCCGCGCAGAAACCCACCCCCAGGAAGATCGCCAGGAACGTAGCCACATAGCGGCGTCGGTGTTGTCGCCAGGACGCCATTGTCAACGCAAGCATGTCATCTGCTCACTCGACCGAGCGCCGCAAGCACGGAGTGCTGGGTTGGCTCGAGCACCTCACCGACGACCCGCCCGTCGGCGAGCAGTACCACCCGGTCCGCGTACGACGCCGCGACGGGGTCGTGCGTCACCATGACCACCGTCTGCCCGAGCTCCCGCACCGAGGTCTGGAGGAAGCCGAGCAGCTCAGCCCCGGTCCGGCTGTCCAGGTTGCCCGTGGGCTCGTCCGCGAACACCACCTCCGGTCGCGTGACCAGGGCGCGAGCCACGGCGACGCGTTGCTGCTCGCCCCCGGAGAGCTCGGACGGCCGGTGTCCGAGACGACCGGTCAGCCCCAGAACCTCGACGACGGAGTCGAACCACCGCCAGTTCGGCTCCTTTCCGGCCAGCTCGAACGGCAGCAGGATGTTCTGCTTGGCCGTCAGCATGCCAAGCAGGTTGAACGACTGGAAGATGAAGCCGACACGGTCGCGGCGCATCCGGGTGAGGCCGGAGTCGGTGAGCCCCGAGAGGTTGGTGTGACCGAGCCACACCTCGCCCGACGTGGCGGTGTCGAGCCCGGCCAGACAGTGCATCAGCGTGGACTTGCCCGACCCGGAAGGACCCATGATCGCCGTCAGCCGGGCCGCGCCGAACGTCACGGTCACGCCGTCCAAGGCCCGTACGACGGCACCGCCCTTGCCGTACACCTTCACCAGGTCGGACGCCTGAACGGCACCGCCCGATGGCGGCCGACGGTCCGGTGAGCCGGCTCCCCGTCGCCGTACGTCCATGACGCTCGCCATGATGGTCTCCTCCTCGTCATCGGCGAGGACTCTCGCCATGACGAAGACGCTACGCAGAAAGGGCTTTGCGATCGTCGCCTCGAGGGCTCGACTCCGGGTCACCCTCAGGGTGTACGTCGGCGCCGCCGTACCGCCTTGCGGCGCAGGCGGTTCTAGTGGCGGGGAGGTGACGGCAGGAGCGGCCGCATGAAGGTGCGGTCATAGCGCAGCACACATCCGGTCTCGTCCCGAATGCGGTCGGCCTCGACGAACTCGGGATCGGTGCCGAACAGCGCCCGGTACTGCTCGTAGTCGGCGAGACTCGGGAAGCTGAACAACGCGAGCGCCCGGTCACTGGCGCCTTCGGCGGGCAGGAAGTACCCGTGGTGCGTCCCACCATGCTTCTGCACGATCTCCATCCAGCGAGTGGCGAAGCGCTCGAAGTCGGCGACCTTGCCGGGGTCGATGACGTAGTCGACGACGCACGTGATCACAGGGCCTCTTCCGGATCAGCTCGGGGGGCGGGGTCGGACGATGCCCGACTCGTAGGCGAGGACGACGAGCTGCACCCGGTCGCGAAGCCCGGTCTTCATCAAGATCCGGCCGACGTGGGTCTTCACCGTCGCCTCCGCCAGGAACATGCTCGCGGCGATCTCCGCGTTGGACTTGCCTTGGGCGACCTCGAGCAGCACCTCGTGCTCGCGGTCGGTGAGGTCGGCAAGCGCTGCCGACGTCGGCGTCTGATCATCGGGAAGCAGCGCCGCGAAGTGCGCGATCAGCCGCCGCGTGGTCGAAGGCGCGATCACCGCATCGCCTCCGTCGACAGTGCGGATAGCCTCGAGCAGGTCGTTCGGCGGCACGTCTTTGAGCAGGAACCCGGCGGCTCCGGCCTTGACCGCCGCGAAGGCATACTCGTCGATGTCGAACGTCGTCAGCACGATCACCTTGGGCGCCGCGTCGCCGAGAGTGCTCACCAGCTCGCGGGTGGTCTCGACGCCGTTCATCCTGGGCATCCGGACATCCATCAGCACCACGTCGACCGGCACTGCGGCCAGCCGCTCGAGAGCCTCGACGCCGTCGCCGGCGTCCGCCACGACCGTCATGTCCGACTGCGAGTCGACGAGCATCCGGAACCCGGCGCGCACCAGCTGCTGGTCGTCGATGATGGCCACCCTGATCTGCTCTTCCGCGGTCATCGGGCAACGCCGTTGACCAGTGGCACGGTGGCCTTGAGCTCGAAGCCACCTCCGGGACGGGCTCGCACCAAGACGTTGCCCCCGTGCAGCTCGACCCGTTCGCGCATGCCTCGCAGTCCTTGCCCGGTCGCGTCTCGTCCTGGCCAGCCCGTAGGCCCGCTGCCGTCGTCGGCGACGTATACCGTCAGGTCTCGGACGCCGTACTCGAGCCGCACGATGGCACTCGCCTGCGGTCCGCCGTGTTTCATGGTGTTCGTCAACCCTTCCTGGACGACCCGGTAGATCGTGAGGCCCGTCCCCCCGTCGACCACGCGCGGTTCGCCGACGACCTCCAGAGAGACGGGCAGCCCGCTGGCCGTGACATTGTCGACCAGCGCATGGATGTCGGGGACTCCGGGTTGCGGCGTCATACCCTCGGCGCCTTCTCCCTCGCGCAGCAGCCCGAGGAGCCGGCGCATCTCGGCGAGCGCACTCCGCGACGACGCCGCAATCGTCTCGAGCGTCCGCTTCGCCGCGTCCGGGTCCTGCTCCGCCGCGTACCGTCCACCGTCAGCCTGAACGACGATCACCGACAGGGTGTGCGCCACGACGTCGTGCATCTCTCGGGCGATCCGCTGGCGCTCTGCCGCAGCCGCGATGACCGCTTGCTGGTCCCGCTCGGCGGCCAGCCTCCGGTTGCGTTCCTCGAGCTCCGCCACGTAGTTGGCCCGGGTGCGGCGGAGATCACCCAGGATCCAGCAGGTGACAACGGCCAGCACCGCGGCCAGCATGGGATAGAGGTCGCTGCGTTGCTTGATGTTGTCGATGCCGTGCATCCACTGCAGCGGCCCGATGACCGCGCCCACGAGCCCGACCACAAGGCCACCCCACCGCGCCCAGGTCACGCCGTACCGAGCGACCGAGGACAGCGCGACAAGGATCGCGATGTCGCCCCAGATCGGGCTGGAGATCACCCGCATCTGAAGGAAGCACAGCACTGCGATCGTGGCGAAGCTCAGCTCTGGAAGCACTCGCCGGAACACCAGCGGCGCAATGAGCAGCAGGCTGTAGGACAGGTAGTACGGCAGGGTGTAGAGACCGAACTGCCACTGCACGATGGCCGGGATCGCGATGACCAGCGCGATCAGGGCGTCGACGACTATCGCGGGTATCCGCACGACGTCGTACAGGCTCCTCCGCACACGACGAGGCTACGGCCTGAGGTGCCGACTTACGTCGCCCATACGTACGTCCGGCCTACGCCTCGAGGATGACAACGGACCCGTGCGTGGGTTGGGTTAGTGTCCTGGCGTGCCCGACGCCAGGTGGATCCCGCTGCGCATCGCGTGGGAGGAGGCGCTGTACGGCCCTCATGGGTTCTACCGGACGAACCGGCCCGCCGACCACTTCCGAACCTCGACGCACGTCTCGCCGGCCTTCGCGCGAGCCGTGGTCGAGCTGGCCAGGAGGGCCGGCCGCACGAGCATCTGCGACCTCGGCGCCGGCGGTGGAGAGCTGCTCGCCCAGATCCACCGGTTGCAGCCGACGTGGACGCTGCTCGGAGTCGAGGTCCGGCCACGACCGGCCGATCTGCCGGCGGCGATCGGCTGGCAGCACGAGCGTCCTGCCCAGCATGAGGGTCTGGTGTTCGCCAACGAGCTGTTGGACAACATCCCGTGCGATGTCGTCCAGCTCGACGTCACGGGTGCCTACCGACTCGTCGAGGTGGATCGCTGCACGGGCCAGGAACGCCTCGGCACCCCCACAGACCCTGAGCAGCTGCTGTGGCTGTCGACCTGGTGGCCCTTGGTCGACGTGGGCGCTCGCGCAGAGATCGGACTATCGCGAGAGGCCTTGTGGGCAGACGTTTGCGCCGCCAATCCCCTGGCGCTGTGCGTGGCCGTCGACTACGGCCATAGCCTGGCCGCATCGACCCGTCGGTGGTTCGCTCTCGTCGTACCGCGATGGGGTGCAGACCCCGGTGAGCTATGACGGCTGGCATGACGTAACCGCTCACGTCGCGTTCGACAGTCTCGCGTCCCGTGTTGGTGGGATGGTGCGGCGTCAGCGCGAGATTCTGCGTGAGTTGGGCCTCAGCGGACAACGGCCGGAGATCACTCGCGCGACCAGCGAGCCCGCGACGTACCTGAGGGACCTCTCCCGTGCAACGGAGGCCGCCGAGCTCACGGCGGTTCCCGGCCTTGGTGCATTCTCGTGGCTGCTCACGGGTCCGACTGCTGGTCGGGATCGGGAGAACCCGCCGTCAGGGTGACTTCGGCTTCCCGGTGGGCTTGAGGAACGACGTGACCGTGGAGAGCGCATTCTTCAGCTTGACCGACTTCGGATGGCTGTCGAGGGCCTTGCGCAGGTCATCAGCGGCCGCTTCCACGTTCGGATGAGATGGGGGCGTGGACGGCAGTGCTTCGAGACGGGCCCAGGTCACGGGGCCGATGAGACCGTCGGCGTCGGCCCCCGTCCAGTGCTGGGCCTGCTGAAAGGTCCGGATGGCGGCTCGGGTCCGGTCCCCGTAGAAGTTCTCCGGGTCTCCCCCGCGGTAGAAGCTCGCGAGCTGCAGCTTCTGCTGGATGAGCCCCACCGCATCGCTGGTCGTGTGCAGCTTGGGCCATACCGGATCCTCGGTGAAGTGGAAGGTCGGAATGGGATCCAGGCGGGGGCCGAGGTCCTCACCCCCGAGCGCGTCCTCACCCTGCCGGTACGCCGCCCACTGACCTTTGGCCTCCTCCGAGGCGTGCGAGTCGTCGAGGAGCTCACAGTGCACATGGTCGGGCCAATGCGTGTTCTTGAAGCGACGCCACGCCGCGAAGCCAGTCTGTCGGAAGGCAAGCACGATCTGATCACTGGTCGCCGGATCGAAGTGGATGTCCAGTGCACCGCTGCCGTCGTGGGTTCCTCCGGATGCATCCACGGTCGTGTTGTAGGAGCCCTGCGTGATGACGACCTGGAAACCCAGGCGCTGCTCGGCGGTGAGGATCGCGGCGATGGTCATCTTGTCGAACGTGTG
This sequence comes from uncultured Actinomycetota bacterium, assembly GCA_963833975.1. Taxonomy (GTDB): domain Bacteria; phylum Actinomycetota; class Actinomycetes; order Propionibacteriales; family Nocardioidaceae; genus JAWWPG01. The sequence continues at coordinate 218,024 of CAWIAB010000007.1, read as the reverse complement.
GCCTCGCCACGAGAGGGGCGCAAAGATGTCGGAATGATGCCTCTCGCCGGACGGCGACGTGTCACCTCCGGTCGCTGACGCATCGGCCAGCAGGCCCTTCCAGAGTGCGAACCGGCCATCCATCTGTACTGCGTATGCCTCGGAGCCGTTGTAGTGAAAAGCAGCCTGGTGCCACGTGCTCCCGTTGTCGATGAACCCTTTGAGGATGCGTAGACCCTCCGTCACATTGTGCTCGGGGAGCCAGGCCCCGCCCAGGGCATCCGCCTCGTCCTGGAAGGTATGGAACGTGAGCTGCATCGGGCCCACGCCTTGGCACTTGCCGGTCTTGACTCGTTCCGCCTTGTACTCCGTGTACTTGGCCTTCGTGACCTCACCCGCCCCGACGAAGATCGTGGGGTCGTGTCCGAATACGTTGTGCCCGCCTCCAGACTCCTGCACCAGGAACGCGCAGGTTGCCCAGTAGGGGACACCGACCTGCTGCGAAGCGTCCCAGGCGACCTGCGCGATGACGATCCCGTTGGTCCTGGCGATATCTACTGCTCTGCTCATCTTCCGCCCCTCGGTTCCGGTCATGCGAACCTGTGTCATTCAAGAGTCGTCGATCGCAGCCGTGTCGTCAGCGAATTACGAAATCTTGGACCGGCGGCGGACTGGCCGTCGACCGACCTCGCGGATCTGCTGGCCGCTCTTGATCGTGGCAGCTAGCTGTACCCAGGGTTGGAGTCGAGAGAGGCCAGCCAGCTCAGCAGCCCCGGCGACGGGCGGTCTCGGATCCCGGCCTTGCCATCAGGGTCGACCACCGCGACCCAGTGCCAGGCGGTTGCCTTGCCCTGGGTGGCCTTGACCTGCCAGGTGACCGTGCAGTCACCTCTATGCAGCGTCGGTGGCACGCCCTCGGGGATCAGCAGAGAGAAAGCGGATCCCGGAGCGAGCTCGAGTCGCGCGGTCTCCTTGTACGTGCCCTTCGGTTTGCTTGGCGAGACGACGAACGCACCCATGGCCAGCGACGCCGGCTCACCGGTTGAGGAATGCACCCGGCCGGACACCGAGGAGCCGGCCGCTACCAGCGCCGCGTCCAGCGAGATCTGCAGCCCGGTGGCGGACTCACTCTCGACGCCGGACCGCGGTCCCTCCGGCCAGTACACGTCCTCCGGGCGGGCCACCACATCCACGACCGACTTGGCCGAGGAGCCAATGCCCTTGGTCCGATGCAAGGTCGCCTCGAACGCATATTCGGCGAGCTGGGCGCACGAAGGTGGCAGCTCGGTCGGGATCGTCACGGTGGTCTCGTGCTTGCCCAGGGTCGCGGGAACCTCCCCCAGTGGCCATGACTGCGCGTGCACGCCACCCCCGCTCAGGAGCTCGAGGGTGATCTCGATGCGGTCCGCCGTACCGTCGTCTTCGCCGTTGACCGCTACGACGACCAATGCCGAAGCTCCGGCATTGACGAGCCGGTCCGACCCCTCCTCGGCCATCCAGACCGTGATCGGTGACCACACCGACCGCAGGCTGGACTTGATCTTGTCCTTGATCCCCATCGGCGCTCCTTGTCCGTCTGCGTCGATGATCACATTCTCTGCCGTGGACACCGTCGCGGGGTGAGCCATCGGCGGGGGGTCGCGGGACGGAGGCTGTGACGAAAAGGGTCAGCCGCCGATGACCTGGGTCGGGACCAGCCGATCCACCTTGGTGCCGTCGCCGAGCTGCCCACTGCTGTTGAGTCCCCAGCACCACGCCGTTCCGTCGATCTGCACGCCGCAGGTGTGAGCGAGCCCCACCAACACGGAGCTCCACGGCTGGGCGGCGTCCACGGCGACCGGAGCGTATCGAAGGACCCCGGCGCCGTCGCCGAGCTCGCCATACACACCCAGACCGAAGCACCACGCCCGGCCGTCCGACTGCAGACCGCAGGAATGGTCCCATCCCTTGGAGATGGAGACCCAGCCCAAGGCCCCTGGCACCTGACGCGGCATCTTCACGATGTCGGAGTCACCGAGGAGCGGCAGCCCCAGCACACCGCCGGAGGCGAGGCCCCAGCACCACATGGTCGCATCGTCCCGCAGGGCGCAGTTGCCATGACCGCCGTCGGAGAGGCTGGCCCAGTCCGTGCGGGTGCCGACCTGGCCGGGCGTGTTCCGGTCCACCTGCGTTCCGTCACCGAGCTGCCCCCACGTATTGCGTCCCCAGCACCAGACCGTGCCATCCTGCTTCAGTCCGCAGGTGTGGTTGCCACCGGCGTTGACGCTCGCCCAGTCGGCGTCCGAACCGACCTGGCTCGGGCTGGTTCGTCGACCGCCGGTCTCGCCGTCGCCGAGCTGACCATAGAAGTTGACCCCCCAGCACCAAGCGGTCCCGTCGGTCTGGACGCCACAGGTGTTGTGGTACGCACCCGCGACACTGGTCCAGGTCGTGCCCGGCGCCACCTGGACGGGGTTGACGCGTCGCCGGGTCGTACCGTCACCGAGCTGGCCGTACGCGTTGTCACCCCAGCACCACAAGGTGGCATCCGTCTTCAGGGCGCAGTTGCCGAAGTACCCCACGGTCAGGGCTGCCCAGTCGGAGTCAGTACCCATCTGGGCTGGGATCCGGTGTGGAGCGGTGGTGCCGTCACCGAGCTGGCCATGGTTGTTCTTGCCCCAGCACCAGATCGTCTGGTCGGTCTTGAGTCCGCAGCTGTGCTCCCAGCCTGCGCCGACGGTCGACCAGTTCGACGCTGGCTCGGGCTTCGAGGAGTTGGCGGCGGGCGCTCCGGCCAGAGCGGCCGGTGCAGTGAGGATCGTGAGAGCGACCAGCCCGGTCGTGGTCGAGATCAGGAGTCGATGACGTCGCCGCATGTGATGTTCCCTCCGAGAGTCGTACGGGTTGTGGGCTGATGGTCAGACGGACGCGATCCGCGTGGGATTCAGGCGCTTGTGCTGGGTGCCGTCTCCGAGCTGGCCATAGTGGTTCTCCCCCCAGCACCACCCGCTGCCGTCGATCCGCGTCCCGCAACCGTGCGCCCAGGGAGACATGGCGACGGAGGTCCACGTCATATTCATGCCGATCTGCTCGGGATCCGGGCGCGCTACCGTCGTACCGTCTCCGAGCTGGCCGTCTGAGTTGGCGCCCCAGCACCAGAGCGCTCCCGAGTCCCGGACAGCACAGGTGGAGATGGCGCCGAGTCCGGTTGAGGCCCAGTCGGCGTCACTGCCTACCTGGACCGGTGAGCGCCGCCGGGTCGTCGTACCGTCTCCGAGCTGGCCGTACTGGTTGTTGCCCCAGCAGAACAGCTCGCCACCAACCTTTGTGCCGCACGCGAAGGAGTCGCCGGTGTCCACAGACTCCCAGTCGGCGTCGCTGCCAACCTGGGTCGGGGTCGGGCTCATGGTCCTGGTGCCGTTGCCGAGCTGACCGTCCGAGTTCGCCCCCCAGCACCACACCGTCCCGTCGACACGGCTCCCGCAGCTGAACCAGGAACCAGTCGTCACGGATGTCCAGTTCGTAGCACCCCCGGCCACCAGCACCGGGACCAGGCTCGGCTCTCCACTTCCGTCGCCGAGCTCGCCCCGGCCCTGTCGGCCCCAGCACCAGGCAGTGCCGTCCGACTGGGTACCGCAGGTGTGCCAGTAGTGCGTGCTCACCGATGTCCAGGTGCTGGCACCCCTACCTGGGTGGGATGGAAGCGCGCCTGATGGGTGCCGTCGCCGAGCTGACCGAACTTGTTGGTACCCCAGCACCACAAGGTGCCGTCCGTCTTGATGCCACACGTGTGGTACCAGTGCGCCGTGACGCTCGCCCAGGTGTCGGTCCCGACCCGCTTCGGGACCAGCGACCGCACCCGGTCGCCCGTCCCCAGCTCACCGCTCTGGTTGTCGCCCCAGCACCACAGGCTCTGATCCGCCCGGATGCCGCAGGTGTGGAAGGTCCCGGTCGACACACTCGTCCAGCCCGATCCATTGGCTCCGGCCGCTCCGACTACTCCGGCCGCTCCGGCAGTTGCTCCGGTGAGTGTCGTGAGGCCGACGAGGCCCGCCATGGTCACGACCGTGCAGAACTTTCTCAGCATGTAGGTCATCCCTCTCGCTCATCCCAGGGTGCGTCGTGCTCGAGCATGGACGTGGTCGTCCGTGCAGCCCCGCACTTACTCACACTCCCAGGGGATGCCGTTCCGTTGCCCGACCGATGTCACGTTGTCGTCAGGGAGACCCAGCCTCGTATCGTCGGAGCGACGGCGTGCTGAGTGCTATCGCCCCCAGAGCCATCAGTGATGCGACTCCACCGAGGAGTGCGCTGGACGCCCCTGAGGTCGCGGAGGCAACCAGTCCGGCGCGGAAGTTACCGAGCTGCGGTCCTGACACCCCGACCAGATAGTCCAGTGCGTTGACCCGCCCTCGGAGCGAGTCGGGCGTGGCCTGCTGCACGATGCTCGAGCGCGACACGACGCTGATCGTGTCGGCTGCACCCGCGACCGCCAGGAAGGCGAGTCCGACCCAGAGGGTGTGGGCCGACCCGAAGCAGACCAGCGAGGCTGCCCACACTGTTGCCGAGCACAACATCAGGCGACCCAGGCGCCGGCTGGAGGTGACCCGACCCGAGAGCGCGCCGGCAGCGATCCCGCCGAGTCCCACCGCCGGCGCGAACAGGGCGAGGGTCACGACCGATCCGCCGTACACCTGCTCGTTGATCACCGGAAAGAGCGCGAACGGCATCGCGAGTACGGTCGCAGCGAGATCTGTGAGGAACGCCCCGAGCATGACGGGAGTCGACACCACCAGTCGCACGGCCCCACGAAGACCCCGAAGGTCCGGGCGCGCCAACGCCTCGTCCGGTCGCATGACTGGCAGCCGGTAGGTGCCGTACATCGCGGCGAGAAAGGTGATGGCATCGATGACGAAGCAGGCTTGGACGTTCCACAGTGTGATGACCACGCCCGCGACCATCGGGCCGGCCAGCAGGCTGACCTGGTCGGCCAGCCGAGACAGCGCCAATCCGGCGGTGAGCCGGGGTCCTGGGAGCAGCCGGGCTGTGAACGAGCGGTTCGCCGGTGCACCGGCCGCACCGAAGCCCGTCTCTACGGCAACCACCAGATAGAGCAGGGGAATCGAGGCCGACCCGGTCGTGACCACCACCGCGAGGAGCAAAGAGCCGATCAGCTGTCCGGCCCGGGTGACGATGACCAGCCGTCTACGGTCGCCCCGGTCGGCGAGGGCGCCACCGAGCAGTGCGGCCAGCACCGTCGGCACGACCTGAGCAAGGGCGACGCCGCCGACCAGCTCAGCCCGGTGCGTCGTCGACCAGACGTAGTAGATCAACGCGAACGACGTGAGCTGGCCGCCGAGCACGGACAGCGACGAGCCCAACCACCAGGCGCGGAAGGCGCGACTCTCCGCTAGTGGACGGACGTCGACCAGGAGTCCCCGAGTTCCGACCATTCAGCCGTTCCCGCGGGAGGTACGGCGCAGCTGGGCCAGCAGCCGTTCCGAGAAGGCGCGACGATCCAGGGCATCGGCCAGATCCTTGGCCATCCGTGAGGGCGGGTACGGCAGCTCATCCTCGAGCTCCCCGATCGCGGCCTCGGTCGCATCCCACTCGGCCCGCAGGATCGGCACCATACTGCGCCCATGCGAGGTCAGGCTCACTACCCGGCTCCGGGCATCCGTGCCCGGCGCGGACTCGACCAGCCCGGCCTTGCGCATCTCGGTCACCGACTGGCTCATCGCGGAGTGCGTCACGCCGCACTCGGTGGCCAGCCGCCGGATCGTCATCGGACCGGCGAGGTCGAGGAACATCAGCGCCATGCTGAACCGCGGGCGCACCCCCTCGACGCCCAGCTGGCGTAGGCCTCCTCGATCCCGCGGTCGAACTCGCGGAGGACGGCGTGCAGCGGACGCCACAGGCTGGGCAGCTGGTCCCGCAGACTCGGATGACTCGCTCACCCGACTAGACTATAACAGCACTTATATAAGCGCTGTCACACCGATCTCGCTAGCTTCGCGGTCCCCGCCGGATCCGGTCGTGGAACTCCTCGACCCAGCCGTCCTCGGTCGGCCAGGTGGACTCGGTCAGCCAGGTAGCCCCGGCGTCGGCATACTCCGCCGCCTCGAAGTCGGGATGCCAGGGGCACACGACGTCCCAACCGTCGGGACGGTCCGCGCCGACGTACGCGCGCAGCTCTTCCGGAGTGAGCGGCTCGTGACTGCCCGATCGGGACGACGCCCTCCCAGGCCCGGGCGCGCCGCAACGGCCGCTGGTTGGGTACGACGCCGGCCACCCAGATCGGTGGCCGCGGCTGCTGCACCGGTCCCGGGGTGAGCCGGCCCTGGGCCGTCACGTGGGTGCCGACATGGTCGACGTCGACGCCGCGGAGCAGCTGGTCGAGCACCGCGAGCTCCTCGTCCAGCATCGCGCCGCGAATCTTCGGGTCCGCCTCGTCGCCGAACGCGCTGAAGTCGCCGACCGCCGGCTCGCCGAGGCCGACCCCGAACGTCACCCGACCACCGCTCAGGTGGTCGAGCGTGAGCAGGTGCTTGGCGATGATGTGGACCCGTCGCCGGGTCAGCGGCGTCACCAGGGTGCCGATCCGCACCCGCTCGGTGGCGCAGCGCGATGGCGCCGAGCAGCACCCATGGGTCGTGGACGTCGGGCCTCAGCTCGGTCGACCACTGCAGGTGGTCCCAGAGGAACACCCCGTCCCACCCGGCGTTCTCGGCGTCACGGGCCATCTCGACGATCGTGGCGGGGTCGGTGAAGGGCGGGATGTTGATGGCGTATCTCACGCCGTCAGAACGTACTCGCCGCCAGCGCCTACGATGAATCGGATGACCTCTAACACCGAACGGATGGCCTCCGGAGACTGGTACATCACCGACGAGTCGGTCCTCGAGATCCAACGCGAGCGGCAGACGGTGATGGAGCTCTACAACGCGACCTCCGATCGCCGACCCGATCCGGCGGCGCGAGCTGCTCGTGGAGCTGATGGGTGAGGTCGGCGACGACATCGAGGTGCGGTCGCCGGTGTACGTCGACTACGGCAGCAACGTCCACCTCGGCACCGGCGTCTTCCTCAACTACGGCTGCCAGCTCGCCGACGTCGCCCGCATCACCATCGGCGACCACGTCCAGATCGGGCCGTACGTCCAGCTGCTCACGCCGCTGCATCCGCTCGATGCCGGCCGGCGTCGGGACAAGTGGGAGACCGCCAAGCCGATCACGATCGGCGACAACGTCTGGCTCGCCGGTGGCGTGATCGTGTCCGGCGGCGTGACGATCGGCTCCGACACCGTGGTGGGCGCCGGATCCGTCGTGACCCGTGACCTGCCGTCGGGCGTGCTGGCCGCCGGCAGCCCCGCCAAGGTGATCCGCGCCCTCGACCCCTGACGCCGAGCGTCCCGACCCGCGCAGCGGCTGCGTGGGAGCATGAGCGGGTGGCCGAAGAACGCATCATCGGAGTTGGCGCCGGCGCGGCCGGCTTCGCCGGCTACGAGCGCGCCGGGCGGGGCGCGGGCACCGACCTGGCCACCGAGGACATGGTGCTCAACATCGGGCCCCAACATCCGGCGACGCATGGCGTGCTGCGCCTGCGCGTGACCCTCGACGGCGAGCGCATCGTCGACTGCGAGCCGATCGTCGGCTACATGCACCGCGGCGTCGAGAAGCTCTTCGAGGTCCGCGACTACCGGCAGATCATCGTGCTCGCCAACCGGCACGACTGGCTGTCGGCGTTCTCGTCCGAGCTCGGCGTCGTGCTCGCCGTCGAGCGGATGCTCGGCATGGAGGTGCCGGTCCGCGCCACCTGGACGCGGATGCTGCTGGCCGAGCTCAACCGCGTCCTCAACCACCTGATGTTCCTCGGCTCCTACCCCATCGAGCTCGGGGCGATCACGCCGATCTTCTACGCGTTCCGGGAGCGAGAGACGATCCAGGAGGTCATGGAGGAGGTCTCCGGCGGCCGCATGCACTACATGTTCAACCGCGTCGGCGGCCTGAAGGAGGACCTGCCGGCCGGCTGGCTGCGCCGTACCTCAGCGGCCGTCGCGGCCGTACGTGGTCGGCTGTCTCAGATCGAGGACCTCGATCTTCGGCAACGAGATCTTCCGCGCCCGCACCGTCGGCGTCGGCGTGCTGAGCCCGGAGCTGATCAGCCAGTACGGCGTGTCCGGACCGATCGCCCGGGCCTCCGGAGTCGACTTCGACCTGCGACGCGACGACCCCTACCTCGCCTACGACGAGCTGCTGGCCGACGGCGTGCTCCGGGTCCCGACCCGCGCGGGAGGGCGACTGCCATGCCCGGTTCGGCCTGCTGCTCGACCAGATCAAGGTCTCCCTCGACCTCGCCGACGCCTGCATCGACCGGATCGGCCGCGCTGCCGCAAGGACCGATCAACGTACGGCTGCCCGAAGATCCTGAAGGCCCCCGAGGGCCACACCTACTGCTGGACCGAGAACCCGCTCGGCATCAACGGCTACTTCCTGGTGTCGCGCGGCGAGAAGACCCCGTGGCGGCTCAAGCTGCGCTCGGCGTCCTTCAACAACATCTCGGTGCTCCCGCAGATGCTGCCCGGCTGTGTGGTCGCCGACATGATCGCCATCCTGGGGTCGATGTTCTTCGTCGTCGGCGACATCGATAAATGAAATGAAAAGCCCTGATGAGACGCCTGGGATCGGGGCCGTCAGGCCGACCGGTGACGCCAGGTCAGGACGTAGCCGGCCCCGTCGAGGACGGTGCACAGGTTTGTGCTGGGGCAGGAGATACCCACCAGCCCGCCGCGCGCGGGATCATCGATCGTCACCGGGTGGCTCCACGTGGTGCCGTCGAAGAAGCTCACCTTCGGGTGGCGCTCGGTGACCATCGCGCAGAAGGTCTCAGTGACGCACGAGACCGAACTGGTGTAGGCGCTGCCTTTGATGACCACGATGGGCGCTGACCACTTCGCGCCGTTCCATTGGAAAGCCCTGCCATGGTCGTCGCCCGCCACACAGAACGAGGGCGAGATGCAGGACACCGACGACATGTTGGACTTCGGGTCGATGCGCTTCGACTTGGTCCACGTGGTGCCGTCCCAGGTGTACGCCACCACATAACCTACGGCGGCACAGAAGGTCGACGAGCTGCACGAGATGTCCAGCAGGCTGAGCGCGCCCGGCGGCCGGACTGCGTCCGACCAGGTCGAACCGTCGTACGCCACGACCGAGCTGCCGCCCGCGACATCGCAGAACGAAGCGGAGACACAGGACACTCCCCGGAGGTCCGCCTGGACCTGCGGAATCTGGGTCGGCGCCGACCAGTCGCTGCCGTCGTACACCGAGTTCCTGGTGTGGCCGGTCACCATCTGCACTTGCGGAGGCGCAGGAAACGTCGTAGGTTGTCGTCCGGGATCTGTGGAGCCGACCAGCCTTGGCTGCCGTGCTCACCTGCCGCCCTACCTGAAGCCTGCGGAGGCCGGGGCAGTGGTGGGTAGCGTCGGACTGTGGGTCAACCAGCCTTGGCCGCCCGCACAGGCAGGCGCCCGCCGTACGACGTCTGGGACGCCGTACGACGGACGCGACCGTGGTCAGTCCAGCAGGTTCTTGCTCTCCAGGTACTCCTTCGCGACGTCGGCGGGCTGCTCGCGGTTGACGTCGACCTTGAGGTCGAGCGCTGCGAGGTCGCTGGTGGTCAAGGTGGCCGAGAGCTCGTTCAGCACGTCCGCCACGTCCGGGTTGGCCTTGAGGAAGTCGCTGTTGACGGCGGGGATCAGGTTCTGGGCCGGCTGGATGCCCTTGTCGTCCTGTCAGGATCACCAGGTTCTCCTGCTCGAGAGCGCCATCGGTCGTGGCGACCAGACCGAGCTGCGACTCGCCCTTGGTCACCGAGTCCTTGGTCTGAGCGGAGTCGAACCCGGTCGGGAGGATCTTGATGATGTTGAGGCCGTACGTGTCGGTCAGGCCACCCTCGCAGTCCGGGCGTCCCTGGCAGTCCGGTGCAGCGGCCAGGGTGATCGGCTGGTTCAGCGCGGCCAGGTCCGACAGCGTCTTCAGGCTGTTCTGCGTCGGCGAAGTCCTTCGTGACGGCGAACGCGTTCTGGTCGGTCGCCTCTGCCGGGTCGAGCATCGTGATGCCCGCCGCCGTCAGCCAGGGGCTTCAGCGCGGCGAGCGTCTCCTGGGGGCTGTTCGTCGTGATGGATGGGGCGTTGGCGCCGTTCGCCTTCGTGTTGAGGAAGTCGGCCATGCCCGCCAGGTAGTCCGGCGCGACATCCACGTCGCCCGACTCGAGCTGAGGCTCGTAGACGTCGCGGGTGTCGACGAGCTTGACGTCGACCTTGTAGCCGGCGTTCTCGAGCACCTGCTGGTACATCGCGGCCATGATCTGCATCTCGCCGAAGTTCTGCCCCGACAGGGAGATGGTGCCCTTGTCGCCGGTGCCGGGGCGTGCTGGACCCGTCGCCGCCCGAGTCGTCATTGCGCGCAGGCCGCGCCCACCATGAGTGCTGCTGCCGCCAGGCCGATGCCCAGCGCACGTCGGATCTGCATCCCCAGTACCGCCTTCTGTGTCCCGCAGCCGTCGATCGGCTCCGCGTGTCCGGTCGGGCACCGGGTGGCACCCGAGTCTTCAGACTTCGATCATCCCACCCCGCGCAAGTGGCAAGCGGGATCGTTATGCAACCGCGACCGCGGCTGCCTGCCGCCTCTTTACCCGCTCCAGCGGGTTCGCAAACCGCTCGGTCAGCGCGGAGAGGCCCTCGAGCGCGATCGCGACGGCAGCCACCACGATGGCGCCCGCCAACCCCTTGGCGTAGTCGCTGCGGTAGAAGCCCGCGGTGATCACGTTGCCGAGGCCCGGACCCGCGACCAGGGCCGCGATCGTCGCCGTGGCCCAGACCTGCACGAGGGCCAGCCGCAGCCCGGTCAGGATCAGCGGCATGGCCAGCGGCAGCTCGACCGCGAAGAACAGCTGGCGTGCCCGTCATGCCCATCCCCTTGGCCGCCTCGACGGTGTCCTGGTCGACCTCGCGCATCCCGACGTAGCTGTTGGTGATGATCGGCGGCAGGGCGAACAGCGTCAGGGCGACGAGCGTCGCCAGCCCGGCCCGGCCGTACGGCCCGAGGATCGCCGTACCGAGCGGCCCGACGGACAGCAGGATCAGCACCGCGAACGTCGGCACCGCACGACCCACGTTGGAGATGTTGATGGCCAGCACACCACCGCGGCCGTGATGCCCGAGGACCAGCGCGACCGGGAGCCCCACCACCGCACGCGAGCACCATCGCGGTGATGCGTCAGGAGCAGCTGCTGGCCGAGCTGGATCGCCATGCCGTCGGAGCCCGACCAGTTCGAGCCGTCGAAGATGTAGGAGAGGGCACCGCCGATCATCGGTCAGCCTCGCTTCCAGGTCCACGGGCGTCAGGATCCGCTGGGCACCGAGCAGCACCAGGTCGAACGGCGAGCGCCAGCAGCACACAGAGCACGCTGGCGGCGAGGATCTGGGCCTTGAAGTTCTGCCGTACGCCTTCCGCCAGCAGGTTGCCGAGACCGCCGTACGCCACGATCGAGCCGATGGTGGTCAGCGCGACCGTCGAGACGGTCGCGACCCGCAGGCCGGCCATGATCACCGGCATGGCCAGCGGGAGCTCGACCTTGAACAGCATCCGGGTGGGTCCGTAGCCCATGCCCGACCGCCGACTCCCGCACGTCGTCGGGCACGCCACGCAGTCCGGCCAGCGTATTTCGCACCAGGATCGTCAACGAGTACAGGGCCAAGCCCGATGACCACGGTCGTCTTGGAGATGCCCGTGAACGGCACCAGCAAGGGGAACAACGCGAGGGACGGGATCGTGTAGATGATCGTCGACCCGCCCAGGATCAGCGCCTCGAGATGCGTGAACCGCCTGGCCACGATCGAGAGCGGCAGTGCCATCACCAGGCCGAGGAACACGGACAGGATGGTGATCTGGGCGTGCTCCTTGGTCGCATCGATGAGCACGTCCTGCCGGTCGTGCAGGTACGCCGGGCACCACCAGTCGTTGACCAGCAGGCTGTAGCACGAGGCAGCCGGACGACGACGCCGCAGGTACTGTCACGCTATGGACCGTAGCGAAGACTTCATGATCCGGCTGCATAGGGGTTGGCAAGACCTACCCCGGCGGGACCGTGGCGGTTCGTGAGCTGGACCTCGACATCCCCCGCGGCGAGCTGGTCACTCTGGTCGGCCCCTCGGGCTGCGGGAAGTCGACCACGCTGAAGATGATCAACCGGCTCATCGAGCCGACGACCGGGCCGGATCGAGCTGGACGGCGAGGACGTCACCCACATCAACCCGGTCAAGCTGCGGCGCCGCATCGGCTACGTCATCCAGCAGGTCGGGCTCTTCCCGCACGAGACCGTGCGGGCGAACGTCGCGACCGCTGCCGAAGCTGCTCGGCTGGGACCGGAAGAGGACCAACGAGCGGGTCGACGAGCTGCTGAGCACCATGGGCCTGGAGCCGTCGGAGTTCGCCCACCGCTACCCGAACCAGCTCTCCGGCGGGCAGCGCCAGCGGGTCGGGGTCGCCCGGGCGCTGGCGGCCGACCCGGACGTGCTGCTGATGGACGAGCCGTTCGGTGCCGTCGACCCGGTCGTGCGGGCCCGACTGCAGGACCAGTTCCTCGCCATCCAGGAGGAGCTCGCGAAGACCGTGGTCTTCGTCACCCACGACATCGAGGAGGCCGTCCGGCTCGGGTGACCGGGTCGCGGTGTTCGAGCCGGGTGGGCGGCTGGCCCAGTTCGACACTCCGGCCCGGGTGCTCGGCGGACCGGCCGACGAGTTCGTCGCCGAGTTCGTGGGCGCTGACCGTGGGCTACGACGGCTGGCGGTGACGCCGATCGACGAGATCGACCTCGAGCGACCGCCCGTCGTACACGAGACGGACTCACTCGCCGAAGCGCACGCGGCCATGCTCGCGCAGGACGCCCGATGGGCTGTCGTGCTCGACGACCACGACAACCTCCGGGGGTGGGTGTCGCTCGAGCGCAGCTCCGGGCCCGGGCTGGTGAGCGACCGGGCGGAGCGGATGGACGCCTGGGTCACGAAGGACGCGTCCCTGAAGGACGCGCTGGCCACCATGCTGCAATGGGACGCGGGCTGGGTGGCTGTGCTGGACGGCGACCGGTTCCTCGGGGTGCTGACGCCAGGCACCCTGCACGAGGCGCTGCGGCGCTCGGTCAGCGCCGAGGAGGAGGGCGCTCGATCTCGCCGACGTCGAGGTCGCCACCACCGGCCCCCTCCACTGACCCCGCCCGCCACCCGCCCCTACGGATTCGTCCGACTCGGCACAGCACAAAACCCCCGCGCTCGATCGGACGAATCCCCGCCCAACGGATTCGTCCGACCCGCCACACCACAAAACCCCCGCGCTACCCCGGACGAATCCCCACCCAACGGATTCGTCCGACCCAGCACAGCACAAAACCCCCGCGCTTGATCGGACGAATGCGGCTTGTGGACAATGAAAACGCCACCATGCGCAATTTCGGCATGATCTCTCCTGCTATCGACATCAAAGGCGCACACCTGTGGCGCCAACCACGCGGGAGTGGGGGACCATGGCCAACACGATGAACGCAAACCGCGCAGCCAGATTGGCTGCTTTGAGGCCCATCGCCGAGCAGCAGGAAGGGGTCGTGAGTAAGCGACAGCTTCGGAGGGCCGGATGGAGTCGCCACCAGGTCTCACACGAGATCACCTTCGGCCGCTGGACCTTGGTCGCCCCGGAGGTTGTGGCGCTGCAGAACGCGCCCCTCTCCCGACCAGCAGATGCTTTGGTTGGGAGTCCTTCACGCAGGGCCAGGTTCTGTATTGAGCCACCGAACGGCTTGCGCGCTGAATAGCCTGACCGGTTGGGAGGGCAATCTGATCGAGGTTCTGATGGCGAAGAGCCACACAGTCGAGCGTCTCCCTGGTTTCAGTTTCCATGAGACCCGTCGAGACTTCCGGTTGTGGGTGCACCCGGTGAAGACGCCGCCGACGCTCGCCCTGGACTTCGCGGCCCTCCTCACCGCTGAACGCCAGAAGCGCATACCGCCTGGCATCGGAGTCTTGGCGGCGTGTGTCCAACAGCGGCTCACGACGGCCAATCGGCTGTTCTCTGCCAGCACCTCGATCACGAAGCTCCGCCACGGCCACCATTTTCGGCTGGCTCTGTGGGACATCGATGGGGGCTCGCACTCCTTTGCGGAGCTCGACGTCGCACGCAAGTGTCTAGTCTTCGGCCTCGTCCCGCCGACTCGCCAGCGGATTCGGTACGACGCTACCGGGCGGCGGCGCTACCTCGACCTCGAATGGGAGCTCCCCGACGGGACCGTCATCATCCTCGAGATCGACGGTTCCTTTCACCTGCGAACAGACAACTGGTGGCGCGACATGAAGCGTGAGCGAAAGATTGTCATCCGGGGTCCCAAGGTCCTCAGATGCAGCACCATCGAGGCCCGGCTGGAGTTCGCCGACATCGCGTACGACCTTCGCGAGATCGGCGTGCCACTCGCCAGCCGATTCGCCGCCTGAGCCGACGACTTCCGGGCCGGATTCGTCCGGGTGGGCCAGCACGTAAAACCCCCGCGCTCAGCCGGACGAATCCCACGCGGGCCGGATTCGTCCGGGTGGGCCCAGCACGTAAAACCCCCGCGCTCGATCCGGACGAACCCACGGGGACCGGAATCGTCCGGGTGGGCCGCACGTAAAACCCCCGCGCTCGATCGGACGAATCAGGAAGGAGGGTCAGGCGACGGTGGTGGCGGCGGGCGAGACCGTCGGGCGGCGTGCACCCACAACCGCCGCCGAGCGCTCGGCGTCCCAGCCCACCAGGTCGTCGATCGCGGGAGGCTCGCTGCGGACCGCCAGGACCTGGGCCAGCAGGTCGGAGTCGACAACGGCATCGGCGTCAGCGGTTCCGAGCACCTCGTCGAGCACGGCCGCGAGTCGTTCCTGGGCCTCGTTCGCCCGGCGCGCCTCCCGCCGTACCCGCGACTCCGCCTCGTCGGCGCGGCGTTCGAGCAGCCGCACGGTGCCGCCGAGCTCGCCGATGGCGCGGTCCCGATCGCCGATCCGGCGGGCCATCAGGGCGGTGTACGCCTGGTGGTCGGCGTGGTTGCGATCCATCGCGGCCTGGAACGACCGGACGTGCTCCACCCGCTGACGGCCGGCGTCCCATCGGGTCTGGACGACCTCGGCGTACATGATCCGGGTCGCCGCGACGCCGAGGGCGACGCCCACGACGGCCGCCGGCCCGACGAGCACCGACGTGACCACAGCCAGACCGACCATGACGACGGCCCCGACCATCAGTGCCGCTGACACGGTGACCCGGACGCTGCGCTGGATCCGGCGACTACCTGCCATGGCCGAAAGTTTATTCGTCCTGGTCCTTCGGAATCCGGCAGGCGCGCTCGAGGAGCAGGCCGCCGACGGCCAGCAGCGATCGCCGCGATCGAGGCGCAGACCGAGCGGATCACCCGCTCCTGAGGCAGATGCACGTCCAGCTGGTTGACGAAGTTGACGGCGAACCCGAGGTAACCGCCCGCGACGATCGCGCCGACCAAGGCGCTCGCCTTGGCGAGCAGCAGGAAGCGGACCGCTCGATGCGCGTCCATCCGCTTGCGCTCGCGGTGCAAGGTTCGGTACGTCGAGTTGGCCAGCACCGAGCACGATCGCCGCGGCCGCCAGCAGGACGATGACGGAGGTCCACTGGATCTGCGGCGCATACCCGTGCACGGCGATCGAGATCCGGACGAAGGCATAGCCGAGCACCCCGCCGACGAGGAAGAGGGCCAGCAGAGCCCGGACGCGGGTCGGCCCGACGGTGCCCTGCTCCGGGCTCTGCTGGTCGGCCAACGGCTAGATCTCGAGCTCGAGATCGGGTCGGTGAACGACGCCGGTGGTGTCGAGGTCGGAGAGCAGATCGGCGATCTTGCCACGTCCCGGCAGCATCGCGTGGGCGTCGATCTCGATGCCAGGGCACGAGCACGAACGCCCGCAGGTGGGCGCGCGGGTGGGGCAGCTTGAGCTCGTCCGTGTCCGAGATCCGGTCGCCGACGACGACCAGGTCGACGTCGAGGGTGCGCGGCCCGTTCGGCTCGATGCGCTCCCGGCCGTAGGCGTCCTCGACGGCCATCGCCCGGTCGAGCAGCACGCTCACCGACAGGGTGGTGTCGGCCAGCAGGATCGCGTTCAGGAACTCCGGAGACCCGTCCGGCGCATTGACCGGCGTCGTCTCGTAGACCGACGACACCGCCACGATGTTGACGTCGGGCGTGTCGGCGAAAGCGTTGATCGCACCCTGCAGGTTGGCCAGCCGGTCACCGGAGTTGCTCCCGAGCGAGAACACCGCCGGACGGATCGGGCGCATCTCTCCGGTGAGGGTGTCGGGGTCGATGTTGGGGTTCGGGGTCTCAGTCATCTCGGCTCCGGTGAATGGTCAGGCTGACGTCGTCGAACGCCACCTGGATGGGTGCGTGGGGTTTGTGGACGGTGACGTCGACCCAGTCGACGGGTGGCTCGGCCAGGCAGATGTCCGCCAGGCGCTGGGCCAGCGTCTCGATCAGGTCGACCGGGTCGGACGCGACGGCGGCGTGCAGGCGCTCGGCCAGCTCGCCGTAGTGGACGGTTGCCGCGAGGTCGTCGGTCGACGCGGCGGGCCGCGTGTCCAGCCCGATCTCGACGTCGACGACGAACTCCTGGCCCTCGACGCCGCTCACGCTCGAGCACGCCGTGATGACCGGTTGCGCGCAGCCCCGTCAGCGCCAACCGGTCCGCCGCGTGAGGCGGAGCGGGCTGTCTCGTCATGGTGTCTCTTCCTCTAGCGGTTCCGTGCTCGACAGTACCGGGGAGGCATGATGCACCCACAACCGCCAACCATTGGACGTCTCCCGGAAGACATTGGTTGCCACGGCCGTGCCGCCGGCGAAAACGCCGAGCGGGGTGTCCGCTCCCGCCGACAGGACGTTCTCCATGCAGGTGACCGTCGCCAGCCCGTCGGTGACCGTCGCCTCGACGTCGGTGAGGAAGAACTGGATGTACGGCGCATCGGCCATCAGCGCCAGCCAGGAGCGCATGACGGCGGCCCGGCCGCGGATCGGCGGCGCCGCCGGGTGCACGCAGACGACGCCGTCGTCGTCGGCCCAGACGTCGGACATCGCGTCGAAGTCGGCCCGCTCGAACGCCGCGTAGAAGTCCGCGTGCAGGGCCAGCACCTGGTCGACAGCGGCGGTCACGGCCCGCCCTCCGCGCCGAACCGGGCGGCGACACGTACGGCGTCGGCCGAGCGGGCCACGTCGTGCACACGCACGCACCAGGCGCCGGAGACGGCGGACAAGGTCGCCAGCGCGGCCGAGGCGTCGTCGCGGTCGAGCGGCGGCCGCGGGATGCCGTCGGGATCGGCGAGCAGCGCGCCCAGGAACGACTTGCGCGAGGAGCCCGACGACGAGGGGGAAGCCCAGCGCGTGCAGCTCGTCGAGGCGGCGCAGCACGGTCCAGTTGTGCTCGGCCAGCTTGGCGAAGCCGATCCCGGGGTCGAGCGCCAGCCGGTCGGAGGCGATTCCCGCGGCCACGGCGGCGGCGGCCCGGGCGGCCAGCTCGCCGGCAACCTCGTCGAGCACGTCGTCGTACGACGCCCGCTGCTGCATCGACGCCGAGTGCCCACGCCAGTGCATGGCGATGTAGGCGACGCCCAGGCTCGGCGACGGTGGCCAGCATGGCGTGGTCGGCCAGCCCGCCTGAGACGTCGTTGACCACGACGGCGCCGGCTTCGACGGCCCGCCTGGCCACCTCCGCCCGCATCGTGTCGATGCTGACGACGGCGCCGGCCGTCGCTGAGCGCGGACACGACGGGCAGCACCCGGTCGAGCTCCTCCGTGACGCTCGGCCGCTCGGCACCGGGTCGGGTCGACTCGCCGCCGACGTCGAGCAGGTCGGCCCCCTCGGCGAGCAGCTGCCTGCCCGTGGTCGACGCCCGCGTCGGGCTCGAGCCACATGCCGCCGTCGGAGAACGAGTCGGGCGTGACGTTGACGACGCCCATCACCAGGCAACGCGGCGGCGTAGGCAGGCCGGCGACGTAACGGACCGGACGACCGAAGACCGGCAGCACCCCCGAGCTCGCCTCCTGTGAGAGGTCAGTGCGGAAGCCGTCGATGGCCACGGTCATCGCCTAGCCGAGGATGAGGCTCATGGCCTCGGCCCGGGTCGCGGGGTCGAGCAGCTGCCCGCGGACGGCGCTCGTGACGGTCTTGCGACCCCGGCTTGCGGACCCCGCGCATCGTCATGCAGAGGTGCTCGCACTCGAAGACCGCGATCACCCCGCGCGGCTCGAGCAGCCGCACCATCGAGTCGGCCACCTGGGTGGTCAGCCGCTCCTGCACCTGCGGGTCGGCGGGCGAAGACGTCGACCAGCCGGGCCAGCTTGGACAGCCCGGTGATCCGGCCGTCCTCGCTCGGGATGTACCCGACGTGGGCCACCCCGTGGAACGGCACCAGGTGGTGCTCGCACATCGACCAGACCTCGATGTCCTTGACCAGGACCATCTCGTCGTGGCCGATGTCGAACGTCGTGGAGAGCACGTCCTCGGCTCGCATCCGCAGCCCGCCGAACGTCTCGGCGTAGGCGCGGGCGACCCGGGCGGGAGTGTCTCGCAGGCCCTCGCGCTCGGGGTCCTCGCCGATGGCGATCAGCAGCTCGCGGACGGCGGCCTCGGCGCGGGCGTGGTCGAACGGCGGGATGTCGCGCTCCGACGGCGCAGGCACGGGGATCGACGGTCACGCGTCAGCCCGAGGAGTTGGCCGACGGGCCGCCGTACGGACCGTCCGGCGGCAACGGCCCGGTCGCGGGCGGACCGGTCGGCGGCGCCATCGGAGGCAGCGAGCTCGACCCGCCCTCGTTGCCCGGGCCGATGGTGATCTCGCCGGCGGTCGGCTCCGGCCGGCGCGGGCACGTGCGCCGGCACCTCGACCGGTGGCATCCGCGACGGGATCCGGGAGTCGGAGCCGGTCCAGGCCGGCCGCTCGGCGCGCATCGACGATGTCCGCGAAGATGTCCGCGAGCCCGTTGCGGTCGATCGTCTCGCGCTCGAGCAGCTGGGTGACGAGGTTGTCGAGGACGGCGCGGTTCTGCACGAGGATGTCGAACGCCTCCTGGTGGGCGTTGGTCATCAGCGAGCTGATCTCCTCGTCGATGATCGCGGCGATCTCCTCGGAGTAGTTGCGGGTATGGCCGAAGTCGCGCCCGAGGAACGGCTCGCCGGTGTCCTCGCCGAGCTTGACCGCGCCGATCCGCTCGCTCATCCCGAAGCTCGTGACCATCCGCCGCGCGACGCTGGTCGCCTTCTCGATGTCGCTGGACGACCCGGTCGTCGGGTCGTGGAAGATCAGCTGCTCGGCCGCCAGCCCGCCGAGGGCGTACGCGAGCTGGTTGAGCAGGTCGTTGCGCGAGACCGACGACTTGTCGGTCTCCGGGAGCACCTGGGTGAAGCCCGAGGGCCCGCCCGCGCGGCAGGATGGTGATCTTCGCGACCGGGTCGGTGCCCGGCAGCGCCGCGGCCACCAGGGCGTGGCCGCCTTCGTGGTAGGCCGTCATGAGCTTCTCCTGCTCGCTCATGATGTGCGAGTGCCGCTGCGGGCCCATGCTCACCCGGTCGATCGCCTCGTCGAGCGACCGCTCGTCGATCAGCTTGCGGTCCTGGCGGGCGGTCAGCAGGGCGGCCTCGTTGAGCACGTTCGCCAGGTCGGCGCCGGTGAAGCCGGGGGTACGACGGGCGATCGCGAGCAGGTCGACGCCGACGGCGATCGGCTTGCCGCGCGAGTGCACCTGGAGGATCTTGTGCCGGCCCTTCATGTCGGGGGCGTCGACGCCGATCATCCGGTCGAAGCGGCCCGGGCGCAGCAGCGCCGGGTCGAGGACGTCGGGCCGGTTGGTCGCCGCGATCAGGATCACGCCGCCGCGGACGTCGAAGCCGTCCATCTCGACGAGCAGCTGGTTGAGGGTCTGCTCGCGCTCGTCGTGACCGCCGCCCATGCCCGGCACCGCGGTGCCGGCCGACGGCGTCGATCTCGTCGATGAAGACGATCGCGGGCGCGTTCTCCTTGGCCTGCTCGAAGAGGTCGCGCACCCGGGAGGCTCCGACGCCGACGAACATCTCGACGAAGTCGGACCCGGAGATCGAGTAGAAGGGCACGTTCGCCTCGCCGGCGACCGCACGGGCGAGCAGCGTCTTGCCGGTGCCGGGCTGGCCGTACAGCAGCACGCCCTTGGGGATCTTGGCGCCGACCGCCTGGAACTTCGCCGGCTGCTGGAGGAACTCCTTGATCTCGCCGAGCTCCTCGATCGCCTCGTCGCACCCGGCGACGTCGGCGAACGTGGTCTTCGGGGTGTCCTTGCTGACCAGCTTGGCCTTGGACTTGGCGAACTGCATCACCCGGCCGCCGCCGCCTTGCAGGCTGTTCATCATGAAGAGGAAGAACAGCACGATCAGCAGGATCGGGAAGATGCCGGAGAGGAAGCTCCACAGCAGGCTCGGCTTCGGCACCTCCACGTCGTAGGTGCTCGGAGATGGTGCCGGCCTTGACCTCGTTCTGGACCATGTCGACCAGCTGGGTGCCTTGGCCGTCGAGCCACTGGGCCGAGATCTTCTCGCCGTCGTCGAGGGTCGCCTGGATCTCCTGGTCGCCGTCGATGAACGTCACCGTCTTGACGTTGCCGGACTGGAGCTGCGACACCATCGTGGACGTGTCGACGTCCTTGTAGCCGCTACGGCTGGAGACGACGTCCAGGACGACCAGGACCACGATCGCAAAGAGGACGACCCACAGCCAGGGTCCACGGAACCAACGTTTCACGTTCATCAACCAGGGCTGCCGCCCCACTCCTCCTGATCATCCGACGAACTGTCGCGTCCATTGTCGCGTACTTCCCTAGTGTCCCTCATCACCCAAGGGCCTCCAACGTACGGGATCACGCACCCGATCCCGAGCCGTGCGCGACGCGGACATGGCGTACGTCACGTGGTGGACCGCGGACGGGACCGCGGTTCAGGTGTAGACGTGCGGGGCGAGCGTCGACACCGAGCGAAGGTTGCGGTACCGCTCGTCGTAGTCCAGCCCATAGCCCACCACGAACTCGTCCGGGATGTCGAATCCGACGTACTTGACGTCGACGGTCATCCGGAGCGCGTCGGGCTTGCGCAGCAAGGTGCAGATCTCCACGGACAAGCGGTCCGCGAGACGCCAGGTTGGTCACCAGCCACGAGAGGGTGAGGCCGGTGTCGATGATGTCCTCGACGACCAGGACGTGTCGGCCGGTGATGTCGCCGTCGAGGTCCTTGAGGATGCGCACGACACCTGAGGAGGTGGTGCCTGAGCCGTACGACGAGATCGCCATCCAGTCCATCGCGACGTGCCGGTTGAGACTTCGGGCGAGGTCGGCCATGACCATCACGGCGCCCTTGAGCACGCCGACGAGCAGCAGGTCGCGGCCCTCGTAGTCGGCCTCGATCTCGGCGGCGAGCTCGCGCAGCCGATGCTGGATCTGCTCCTCGGTCACCAAGGTGGCCTTCAGGTCGTTCTCGACGTGGCTGTCATCCACGTGCACAGTGTGCAGGAAGCACGCGGGTGCCGCAGCGGCAGCCCCGTTCGGAGCTCCTGGCGGCGGTCGTCACTCGGACGGGCGTCGGGCGAGGTGGAGGCGGTCGCCGCGTCGGACGGCGGTGACGGCGCCGGGCAGGTCGACCCCGCGCTGGCCGTGCCAGTCACGACCAGCGCGTCGAGTGCATCGACGTGTACGGCGAACAGGTCGCTGCCCGGGCAGCCTGCGGCGAGGGCGGCCAGCCTGAGCACCCGGCGCCGCAGGGCCGCGGGTGCCTCGGTCAGCTGGGTCGAGCCGGAGCGCGGAGTCATGTCCAGGTGCGCGCGAAGAGGTCAGCCGCCCATGCGTCGAGGGTGTCGGCGTCCGTCGCGGCCTGTTCGGCCGTCCGGGCCAGGGCTGCCTCGACGCCCGGGCCCGAGCTCGGCCTCGAGCATCGGGAGCACCTTCCGCCGTACCCGGACCCGGGTGAACCGCTGGTCCGTCGTTGTCGGGGTCCTGCCACACCGGTACGTCGAGGGCTCGGCAGGCCTGCTCGGTCTGGGCTCGCGGGATCCCGAGCAGCGGACGGCGGTAGCGCCCCGCCACCGGGCGCCATCCCGGCCAGCGACCGCAGCCCGCTGCCCCGCGCCAGCCCGAGCAGCACCGTCTCGGCCTGGTCGTCGCGCGTGTGACCCAGCAGCACGACGGCGTCCGACGGCTCGGCCCAGTCCTCGAGCGCGGCGTAGCGCGCCTCGCGAGCGGCAGCCTCCGGGCCGCCGGCCGTGCCGACCCGCACCCGGACGACCTCGACCGACTCGAGCGCGGCGAACGGCGGCAGGGTCCGCAGCCGATCGGCCACGGTCGCGGCGACCGCAGCCGACTCCGCGTGCAGACCGTGGTCGACGACGATTGCAGCCACGGACCAGGCGGCTCGGTGCGCCCTCGAAGGCGGCCGCGGCGGCCAGCGCCATCGAGTCGGCTCCACCTGAGCAGGCGACCACCACGCGCTGTCCGGGCTCGAGGTCGGCCAGCGCCACCCGCACCGCCCGGCGCACCGCCGCGACCGCCGGGTCGAGCCGACCGCTCACGTCGAGCGCTTCATCTCGCTGCGTCAGCCGTGGACGCGCGTGACCCAGCGCGCCGGGTCGGCGATCTCGTCCTTGGTGGGGAGGTTGCGCCGGCTCGGCCCAGACGGCGTTGAAACCCGACCATCCCGACCTTGTCCATGACACCGCGCACGAACGCGGCGCCGTCGCGGTACTGCCGGAGCTTGGCGTCGAACCCGAGCAGCTTGCGGATCATCTGGTCGAGCGGGCCGGCTCCGGCGCGGCGCTGGTTGAACACGGTCCTGATCTCCTCGACCGACGACGACGACCTCTGGCCCGACCCCGTCCATCACCACGTCAGCGTGGCCCTCGAGGAGCGACATCACCGCGGTCAGCCGCTCGATGACGACCCGCTGCTCGGGGGTCTGCACGAGGTCGAGGAGCGTGACGTCGCCGTCGCCGCGGACCAGCCGCCCCACCTGCTCGATGCCGTCGCGCATCATCTTGGCCAGCCGGCCCGGGTCGAGGTCGGTCTTGTCGAGCACGGTCTCCATCTCGCCCAGCAGGTGCGCGCGCAGCCACGGCACGGCGGTGAACTGGACGCGGTGGGTCTCCTCGTGCAGACACACCCAGAGCCGGAAGTCGTCCGGGTCGACGCCGAGCTCACGCTCGACCTGGACGATGTTCGGCGCCACCAGCAGCAGCCGCCCGCCATGCGACGTACGCCGTCCCGCCTCGGCGTCGAACCCGGTGAAGAAGGGGTCGAACTGGCCCAGCACCTTGTTGGACAGGAACGCGAACAGCCCACCCGCCTCGAGACCGGTCACCCTGGACCCGATCGCGGTCGCGAACGAGCCGGACTCCGGCCGGGAGCTCCGTAGCTTCTCGACCAGCGGGTCGATGATCACCCTCAGCCCGTCGACGTTGGCCTGGACCCACCCGGCGCGGTCGACGACGACGACCGGCGCGGTCGCAGACTCGGTGTCGAGCAGGGTGTAGCCGCGAACATGGTCCTCGGCGAGTGCGGCGTAGCGGCGCAGGTCAGCGACGACCCGGGCCGCCTCGCTCCGGTCGATGTCCGGGCCAGGTCGCATCAGCCGCTTCGCCGTGGTGACTGCGAGATCCCAGTCGACCATCGAGGCGGGCTCGGGTCCGGCCGGGCCGGGCGAGACGTGGGCCATGAATGCCATGCCGTAACGGTACGGGGTATTCGCATTCGTCCGCGGTTCTGCGGGTGGTTCCTGCGATGTGAGCGCAGACAAATCAAGATGTCCAACGGTCGTCCGAGCAACCCGTGCTCATCAGGATCCGTCCCCACCCACGAACCGGACCACACCCCCGGACCGCACCCAGCAGCCGACGACCACAGCAGGTCCGGGGCGAGAGGCCCGACAGGAAGATTGGGGGTGGCCCTCCCCTTCCACGGTAAGGCCACCCCCAATGCAAGGTGCCTCATCGACCCGACAGTCGACCACGAGGAAAAGGGTGGTGGACCTCGTGCTCAGCCCGGTCGAGCGGCTCCTCTTGGTTCGACCATAAGCCCGCAGCCTGCGGCGGAGGTCACCTGCGCATCACGATCAGTTCACAAGAGCCAAACGACCGACCGACGGACATCAGCAGCCGCACGTCGACAGCGCCGCCGCGATCCGGTCCAGGTCCGCCTCGGCTTCGAGCGCTTGCGCGTCAGCCACCCGATCGGCCACCGCGGCGAAGAACAGCAGCCTGGCCGGCGCGAGTCATCGCGAGGCCGGCCAACCCGTGGACGCCGGTGAGCGTCCCGGTCTTCGCCCGCACGTAGCCCCGACCGGCGGCCGCCTGGTCCTCCAAGCGGTCCCCGAGGCTGCCCGAGAACCCGGCGACGGGCAGCCCGGTCAGCACCCCCCGAAGCTCCGGGTGGGCGGCCGATGCGGCCGTCTCCAGCACACCGAGCAGGGCCGATACCGGCACCACATCGTCGCGGGACAGGCCGCTGCCGTCGTACACCTGCATCCCCTTCAGGTCCAGACCGAGCCCGGCCAGCGTGGCGCGTACGGCCGCGACGCCTTCGGCGCTCGATCCGGCGTGTCCGCGCGCGACGGCGACCTGCCGCAGCAGCACCTCAGCCCCTTCGTTGTCGCTCACCTCGAGGATGTGCTGGACGATCTGCACCAAGGGCGCCGACGTGACCTCGGCGATCGGCTGCGTCCCTCCTCGAGGCGGGCGTTCGAGACCAATATCGCCGATCACTCTCACTCCGGCCTTGACGAGCTCGGCGCGAAACGCCTCGGCTGCGGCGCCGGCCGGGTCAGCGCTGCGTTGGGCAAAGCCAGGATTCTCCCGTCCCTCGTCGACCCAGAGCGCGCTGATCGGGCTGACCACGTTGTCAGGGACGTACGTCGAGGGCCAGTGCGGGTTGACCGCCGGCCCCGTGAACAGCGAGGCGTCATAGCCGAGGTGGACACTTCGTACGCCGTCGGCGGAGAGCTTGGCCGCAGTGAGGCCGGCCAGGTCCTCCAGTGACGCAGGCTGCGGGTAGAGCCCCGCTGCCTCCTTGGCGGTCAGGGTTCGGTCCGTGAGCAGCGGGTCTCCGCCACCGACCAGGACGATCGTGCGACGCGTCGCGCCCGCCATGACCGTGGTCGCGAAACGATGCTCGGGGCCGAGGGTCGGAAGCGCGGCTGCGGTGGTCAGAAGCTTCAAGGTCGACGCCGGCATCGGTGCTTGCCGCGCCGTACGACCAGCGCACCTTCGGCTGGCCGAGCTGGGAGACGGTGAACGCGACATGGCTCCCGAGGCCGGGCAGGGACAGCTCGGGGACCAGGTGCTTCTTCAGCCGGGCCAGGGACATCGGGGGCGCCGCAGCCGCGGCAGACAGTACGGCGGGCGCCGGAGGTGGCGCGTGCAGAGTCAGGCCCGGGCCGGTCGCCGGCGGGCCGGGCTTGGTCGGTCCGGCATCCGGCGGATCGTCGCCACCATCGCTGCCGGACCGTGCAACCAACGCGACCACGCTGACGGAGACGATGACGAGGACGGCGACGACGAGTGCCCACCTGGCCGCGAGAGACCCGGACGCATCAACACGCTTGGACACCCTCACCCCTCTTCTCGTCCGATAGGGAACACTAACGATAACGACCAAGCGCCGGCCCCAGCTGTCGCACCGCCGACACCCGAAGGATGTGCATCGTGGAATTCGACGTGACGATCGAGATTCCCAAGGGTTGCCGGAACAAGTACGAGGTCGACCACATCACCGGGCGGATCCGGCTCGACCGCACGCTGTTCACGGCGACCCAGTATCCGGCCGACTACGGCTTCATCGACGACACTCTCGGCCAGGACGGCGACCCGCTGGATGCCTTGGTGCTGCTGCCCGAGCCGACGTTCCCCGGCTGCCTGATCCTCGCCCGGACCATCGGGATGTTCCGGATGACCGACGAGAAGGGTCCCGACGACAAGGTGCTCTGCGTGCCGTCGAGCGACGTACGTCAGGAGCACCTACGCGACATCCACCACCTGCCGGAGTTCTACCGGCTCGAGATCCAGCACTTCTTCGAGGTCTACAAGGACCTGGAGCCAGGCAAGTCCGTCGAGGGCGCCACCTGGGTCGGTCGGGTGGATGCCGAGAAGGAGATCCTCGCCTCGCGGCAAGCGTCACGTGGACGCCCTCGAGAGCGGGGATCACACCCTGCCGTAGAAGTTGGGCAGCGTCCAGTCGTAGAGCCCGGAGACCTTGACCACATCGCCCGTGTGCGGAGCCTGGATGATCTGGTTGTTCCCGATGTAGAGCGCCACGTGGTAGATCGACGACGGGCTCGACGAGCTGCCCCAGAACACCAGGTCCCCGGGTTGCAGCTCGCCGAACGAGATGTGCTGCAGCGCGGCGTACTGAGCCACTGAGTAGTGCGGCAGGTAGACGCCGGCGGCGGCCCATGCGCCCATGGTCAGACCGGAGCAGTCCCACGCGTCCGGACCTGCCGCGCCCCACACGTAGGGCTCACCGAGCTGTGCATAGGCGAAGGCGATGGCCGTTGCCACTCCACCTGCGGGCGGCTGATGCGGCGGAGGCTGCTGCGGCGGAGGCTGCTGGGGTGGCGGCTGCTGCGGCGGAGGCTGCTGCGGCGGAGGCTGCTGCGGCGGAGGCTGCTGCGGCGGAGGCTGCTGCGGCGGGGGCTGCTGCGGTGGTGGCTGGCTCTCCTGCTGGCGATCCTCGCGACGTTGCTCCCGGCGCGCCTCGAGGCGCTGCTCGGCTAGACGCTGCTGCTGAAGTGCCTCTTGCCGTGCCTGCTCGCGGGCCTCTTGGCGAGCCTGCTGGAGGGCGGCCAGGCGACGCGCCTCCGCGAGGCGTTCCTGCCGAAGTCGCTCCAGGCCGGCCGCCCGGTCGGCTGCCAGCTGGACGGACGTGTTCTGGGCTACCGCCAGCTGCGCGATCAAGGCCGTCTTCTGGGCCGTGATCGAGCCGACCGCGGCCTGCTCCTGGGCCACCGCATCGGCGGCCGCCTGCTTGGCGTCCGCTGCCGCGGACTTGGCCGTGGGAGGCGGCCTCGAGAGCGCTGACGGCCTGCGCCTGGTAGACCCGGGCGAGCCGCGACGCCGCCACCCATTGCTGCAGGCGGGCGTCGAGTGCGGCCGAGGACGTGTTGTAGTCGGCCATCTGGTTGATCAGGGAGTGGGTGCCGGTGGCGCTCATGGCACTGCTGAGCGTCGAGATCTGGGTGCCGGCCGTCTCGTGGCTGACGACGTACCCGGCCAGGCTGCTCCGTGACTCGGCCGCGGTTGCGACCGCTCGATCCGCCCGCGCCTTCGCGGTCGACGGCCGCCTTGTGCGCGAGCTGCCAGCGGTACACGGCCCCGTCGTACGCCTCGGCGGCCTTGCCCGCAGCGATCCCGAGATTCTCGAGCGCGACGTTGGCCGCGGTGAGCTGGGCCTCGATGCTGTCGACCGAGCCCTGGGCGGACGCGACCTGCTGCTGAGCGTCGTCAACGGCCTGCTGGCTCGGGATGACGGGATCGCCGGGGTCGGCGTGCGCGATCGGACTCACCAAGAGGGAGAGACAGCACGCCGCGGCGCAGGCGATCGAGCGGGTGAAGCGTTTTCCGCGTGGCGATGACACGGGGGTCCCTTCGTCGGAATCCTTGAACGACCAGCCACCCATCCTGGTCTGGGTATTCCGGCTTCCGCGTTCGACCGTAGCCACCTTTAGCCCCAATGGGAACACTTGCCCCACAGAAAACTCTGGTAACACAAAGAATTGCCCCGTGAATAACACGAGTGTGATTTGTTTAGGGCCGATAGAGGATGATTTCACATCGATGTAATTCGTTAACCGCCACACTTCTCTTGCTCACCAGCATCACGAGCAACACCAGTCACAGGGGTGGGTCGGCTGCGGAAAGCCCGTAGGTCGACAGAGGAGTCCTCCGCCCGCCGCGAACTACAACGGTGTCATTCTCCGGCTATTCAGGAGAGGACGGCCAGACCGGCGGGCGACGCTCCCGGAATGCGCTCATTCCCTCTCGGGCCTCTGCCGATGCAAAGAGCCTGGCCGACAGCTCGACGAGCCTTTCTCCGGACCGCTCGATATGCGTGCGAGACCGGCGCATTGAGCAGTGCCTTCGTCTCGCGAAGGCCCTGAGGGGAGACCTTCGAGAAGTCGGCCAGCAAGGACGCGACCGCACCATCGAGGTCGCTCTCCTCGACGCTCAGCGTGACCAGTCCGTACGACGCCGCCGCGGCGCCGTTGAACACCTCGCCGGTGAGATAGAGGCGAGACGCGTCCCGGTCCGTCAGCCGGCTGCGGGTCGTCAGCGAGATGATCGCCGGTGCCAGGCCGAGCCGTACCTCCGCGAACCCGAACGTCGACTCGTGGCTCACCAGCGCGAGGTCACACGCACCGACCAGACCCAGACCCCCGGCCCGAACGTGGCCGCGCACCACGGCAACCACCGGCTTCGAGTGGGAGACCACCGCGCTGAGCAGCCCGAGCAGCGCTCGGGTGCCCCGCGTCATCCCCTCGTCGACGGCCTCCGTGAGGTCGGCTCCCGCACAGAAGGTGCCACCGGTGTGGGTCAGCACGACCACTCGCACCGCTGGCGCCGACTCCGCTGCGGCGAGACAGGCCGATGAGCTCCTCGACGAGCCGGCGGGAGAGCGCGTTGCGGTTCCGCGGCGAGTCCAGCGTCACGGTTGCGACGTACCCGTCGATGTCGAGATGCACGAGCTCACGGTCGTCGGTCACGCGCTCAGGATAGACTTGCCGGATACGACAGGGGAGCGCTGCAAGGCGCTGAGAGTGCGGACACCCGCAGACCCTCGAACCTGATCCGGCTAGCACCGGCGAAGGGAGTCGAGACTCGAGCACACCCGGCGCGGTTGCCGGGCTGCTTCCCCTCCCGACACGTTTGGGAGGTTCACGATGGCTACCACAGCCAGCACGAGAGTCAGCGCTGCGAAAGGCGCCTGGCGCACGATCGACATCGTCACCGCGGCGATGATCGGCGTGGTCTTCGGCGTCGCCTACTGGGGCTGGAGCAGCGCCTACAACACGCTGGTGACTCCGCTGTCGAGCCTGCTCGGCCCCGCTGCAAGGTCTGCTCGGCGGGCCCTGGCTGATCGCCGGGGTCGTCTCCGGACTGGTCGTACGCCGACCCGGCGCCGCGCTCTTCGCCGAGGTCCTCGCCGCCGTGGTCGAGGCGACACTGATCACCGAGTGGGGCTGGGCCACGGTGATCTCCGGCGCGCTACAGGGCCTCGGCGTCGAGCTGGTGCTGGCGGTCTTCCTCTACCGCCGCTTCGGGTGGCCCGTGGCCGCCCTCGGCGGCGCGATGGCCGCCTTCGCCGAGTGGTGCTACGAGTGGCACGCCTACTGGGTCGGCTACAGCGTCGGCTGGAAGCTCGCCTACCTCGGCTTCTTCGCCCTGTCCGGCGCCGTGGTGGCCGGTATCGGCGGCTGGTTCCTCACCCGAGCCCTCGCCGCCACCGGTGCGATCGACGCGCTGCCCGCGGGACAGGAAGCAGCTCGCGATCACACCACCTGACGCCGGGGCGGGCGCGGGTGTGCGGCTGCGCGGGGTGACCTGGCGTCCGGCTCGGCGCAGCACCGCGGTCCTCACGGACTTCGACCTGCACATCCCTGCGGGGCAACGGGTGCTGCTCACCGGCCCGAGCGGGTCGGGGAAGTCGACCGTGTTGCGGGCAATCGCCGGGCTGCTGCTCACGGCCGCGCACGGGGACCTCTCCGGCCAGGTTCTCGTCGACGGAGAACCCGTCGAACGAGCCGACTGACCGACCCGCTCTCCTCCTCCAGGACCCGCTGGCCGGGATCGTCGCGGAGACCGTCGGCCGCGACGTTGCGTTCGGCCTGGAGAACCATGGTGTCCCGCGAGCCGAGATCTGGGCACGGGTACGCAGATGCGCTTGCGGAGACGGCTTTCCCTTACCCAGAAGGGCATCCGACCTCGGCGCTGTCCGGTGGTGAGAGCCAGCGACTCGCGCTGGCCGGCAGCCTGGCGGTTGGAGCCCGCGTCCTGCTGCTCGACGAGCCGACCTCGATGCTCGATGCGCTCAGCCGCCTCGGCGGTGCACCGATCGGTTCGCCGGCTGGCCGAGCAGCAGAGGGTCGACCATCGTCATCGTCGAGCACCGCCTCGAGCCATGGCTCGACTTCGTCGACCGGCTCATCGTGCTCGGACGGAACGGCAGACATCGTCGCCGACGGCGACCCATCGGCCGTGCTCGCGAGTCGAGCGCGACTCCCTTGCCAGGCTCGGCGTCTGGGCGCCAGGACTGGATGCGCCGGAGCTCACGGGGGTACCCGCCTCATTGGTGGAGCCGTGGCACCCGGGGCCCGACGAGCTGGTCCGGGCCGAGCAGGTCTGGCTCGAGCGGCGACACCGGCTGACCCGGCGGATGCCTCCAGCGCAGGCCCTGCGCGGTGTGGACGCCGTGGTGCATTCGGGTCGGGCGCTCGCGGTCACGGGCGCCAGCGGTGCCGGAAAGTCCAGCCTGGTCTCCCTGCTGGCCGGACTGCAGGCACCCACGACAGGCATCGTCGAGGCGGCTCCTGCGCTGGCAACCCGTCGGGGCCGCCAGCCCCATCGCTGGCGATCCAGAGACCTGGCCGCCCGACTGGCCTGGGTACCGCAGTCGCCGGAGCACGGCGTGGTCGCTCGCACCGTCCGGGACGAGGTCGCCGTGGCCTCCACCGCGTCGTACCGGGAGGCGGCGCTGGTCCGGCGGCGAGCGGACGGAATCCTGGAGGCGTTGGGACTGAGCGCCCTGGGAGGGGCGAGCCCCTATCACCTGTCCGGCGGGGAGCAGCGACGGTTGATGGTGGCCGCCGCCCTCGTCAACGGGCCTTACGGCTTGCTGCTCGACGAGCCGACCGTGGGCCAGGACCGACTCACCTGGGCAGCTGTCCTCGGCGCGGTTGCGGCGGCTCGTTCGGCCGGTAGCGGCGTGGCCGTCGCCACTCACGACTCACTCGCGATCGACGTACTCGCGGACGACGTCCTGACGCTCGCCGGTGGAGTGGCGGTGTGATGGCGGGCTGGCAGCGGGTCGGTCCGCTGTCGCTGCTCGCGGGCTGCCTGCTTCCGGTCGTGGGCGCGTTCGCGGTGACGACTCCTCGCATCGGCCTGATCACCCTGGCGGCTGACGTGCTCGCGCTGGGCTGGCTGACCCGCGACCTGCGAGGTACTGCGCTGCGCTGCACGGTGGGACTGGTGGCAGCCCTGACCCTCGCGCTCAACACCTGGCTGTACGCGGGCCAGGACCTCGAGCGGACGGCGGCGGCAGCTCTTCGCATCCTGTGCATCGTGGTGCCGGCGGCCATCCTGTCCCCCTCGATCAGGCCGAGCGAGCTCGGTGACCATCTCGCCCAGCGACTGCGACTCCCGGCACGGCCGGTGGCCGGCGCGGTTGCCGCGCTGCAGCGGGTCGAGAGCCTCGGGGAGCAGTGGCGCCAGATCCTGCAGGCCCGCCGGGCCCGCGGGATCGGGATCGACGGCGGCCCGGTTCGACGCGTGCGTGGTCTGGGTGCCAGCGCGTTCGCTCTGATGGTCTCGGCGATGCGCCAGACCGGCCAGCTCGCGCTCGCCATGGATGCCCGTGGTTTCGCGACCGCCGACCGCCGTACCTGGGCCGAGCCCGCACCCTGGCGCCACGGCGACACCCTGCTCCTCCTGATCGCCCTCTCCCTCGCTACCCTCCCCCACCTCCTCTGACCCCTCCCTCGGGTTTTGCCAGCAATGTGGGCAGGTTCACCCCGCCTCCGGTCCGCGGCCCTCCGGGTTTGCCCAGCATGCTTGGCAGGTGCTCCCTCAGCCGGGCAGGCCTGCCTAGCGAACGGTGTCGTTGCCCGGCGTGCTGGGCAAACGCGGGCGGCGATCCCCCAACGACTCTATTCGTGGGCTGTATACATCTCGTGTATAGTGCGGTCATGTCGAGCTCCCATGCCTTGCTGGCGATCCTCGAGTCGGGTCCGGCACATGGCTACACGCTCAAGCACCGGTACGACGACGCGTTCGCGCGAAGCAAGCCGCTGGCCTTCGGTCAGGTCTATGCCTCGCTGGCGCGTTTCGAGCGGCACGGCTGGGCCGAGGTCGTCGAGGTCGAGGCCGGCGAGGGGCCGGACCGCAAGCGGTACGCGATCACTCCCGAGGGCGTTGCAGTGATAGAGCACTGGGTCTTCGAGCCCGAGCCGCCCGACTCGTTCGCGGACAGTCAGCTCGTTTCCAGGGTGTCGGTCGCGCTGCTGTCGGGGCGGCCCGCGCAGACGGTGCTCGACCGGCAGCGAGCGATCCACCTCGCGCGGATGCGAGAGCTGACCGAGGAGCGCCGGCAGGCCTCGGACCCGGCGCGCCTGCTCGCCCTGACGTACCAGCTCGCGCACCTCGACGCCGACCTGGTGTGGATCGAGGAAGCCGCGCGCCGGGTGGACCGCCTCGGCGCTCTGGGACAGGACCCGTCATGACGACGACGACCGCTCGACCGCTGGCGATCGAGGCCACCGGAGTGTCTCTGGCATACGGCAAGACGGTGGCTCTGGACAGCGTGGACCTGGCTGTCCAGCCCGGCGAGCGGGTCGCCGTCATGGGGCCCTCGGGTTCAGGCAAGTCGTCGCTGCTGCACTGTCTGGCGGGGATCGTCAAGCCTGACGCCGGAACGATCTCGGTCAGCGGTACTCGCATCGACACCCTTCGTGAGGGCGAGCGCAGCAGGCTGAGGCTCGCGACGATGGGCGTCGTCTTCCAGTTCGGCGACCTCGTCGCCGAGCTCACCTTGGTGGAGAACGTGGCGCTGCCCCTCCAGCTGCTCGGCACCAAGGCCGGCGCCGTGCAGCCGAGCTTTACGTGCGGGCAGCCCCCGGACGGGACCTCTATGAGAAGCTCACCGCAATCCCCGGCGTGCATGGGGGGTTGTCGTCGGACTTCGCGACCTACGATTTCGTGGCCAAGTTGCGGGCGCTCGTCTGGGCGATCGCCACTGTCATCGTCTCGTTGGGGCTGCTGACCTTCGCGATCGCGGCGATCGACCGGGCCATCAGCCGCCGCCGCGAGGTGGTGTCGCTCCAGATCATCGGGGTCGGCCGACGAACCCTCCGGCTCACCCAGTGGGTCGAGTCGGCCGTACCGCTGGTCATCGGCTGCCTGCTCGCGATCGGCTGCGGGCTGCTCGGCACCGCGTCGTACCTCTCGATCGTGGGCGAGGGAAGCCAGGTGCCGTGGCGGGCGGGCGGGTTGTTGGCACTGGTTGCCGCACTCGGGTCGCTCGCCGTTGCCGGCCTGACCGTGATCGCCTCGAGTCCTCGGATCAGACCCGACCTGATCCGCAGCGAGTAGCTCCCGGTTCGGTCAGGTGTTCCGCGGGAACCCGAGGTCGACCTGGCTGGTGGCCGGGTCCGGCCAGCGACTCGTGACCACCTTCGTGCGGGTGTAGAAGTGCACGCCCTCAGGGCCGTACATGTGGGAGTCGCCGAACAGGCTGTCCTTCCAGCCACCGAACGAGTAGTACGACACCGGCACCGGGATCGGCACATTGACCCCGACCATCCCGACCTGGACCTGCTGCTCGAACTCGCGGGCCGCGCCCCCGTCGCGGGTGAAGATCGCGACCCCGTTGCCGTACTGGTTGGCGTTGACCAGGTCGAGCGCCTCGGTCGCCGTGTCGACGCGCACGACGCTGAGCACCGGCCCGAAGATCTCGTCCCGGTAGACCGTCATCTCGGGCCGCACCCGGTCGACCAGGCTGACCCCGAGGAAGAAGCCGTCCCCCTCGAACTCCTGACGCCGCCCGTCGACCACCACCTCCGCGCCGTCGTCGAGCGCGATGTCGAGGTACGACGCCACCTTGTCCCGGTGGGCGCGGGTGACCAGCGGCCCCATGTCGGACGAGGGGTCGGTGCCCGGACCGATCTGCAGTCCGCCCAGCCGCTTCTCGACCGCTGCGACCAGGTCGTCGGCCACATCGCCGACAGCGACGACCACCGACACGGCCATGCAGCGCTCACCGGCCGAGCCGTATCCGGCCGACACGGCGGCGTCGGCGGCCATGTCGAGGTCGGCGTCGGGTAGGACCACCATGTGGTTCTTGGCGCCGCCGAGAGCCTGGACCCGCTTGCCGGCCGCCGTACCCCGCTCGTAGACATGACGTGCGATCGGCGTCGAGCCGACGAAGCTGACCGCTGCGATCCCGGGATGGTCGAGGATGGCGTTGACCGCCACGGCATCACCGTGTACGACGTTGAGCACGCCGTCCGGAAGCCCCGCGCGGCGCAGCAGGTCGGCGATGAGCAACGACGCAGATGGGTCCTTCTCGCTGGGCTTGAGGATGAACGCGTTGCCGCAGGCGATGGCGTTCGGCATCATCCAGAGCGGCACCATCGCCGGGAAGTTGAACGGCGTGATGCCGGCGACCACGCCCAGCGGCTGCTTGATCTCGTGGACGTCGACTCCGGTCGACGCCTGAGCCGAGTGACCGCCCTTGAGCAGGTGTGGGATGCCGCAGGCGAACTCGACGCATTCGAGGCCGCGGTCGACCTCGCCGGCCGCATCGGACAGCACCTTGCCGTGCTCCGCGGTGATCGCCGCCGCCACCTCGTCGCGATGACTGTCGAGCAGGGCGCGGAAGCGGAACATGACCCCGGCACGCTTGGTCAGGCTGGTGTTCCGCCAGCTCTGGAAGGCCAGGGTGGCGATGTCGACCGCAGCCCCGAGCTCGTCGGCCGAAGCCAGGGCGACCTCGGCCGTCTGCTCTCCCGTCGCCGGGTTGTAGATGGGCGACGTGCGGGCGAACGACCCGCTCGGCTCGCCGCCGATGAGGTGCTGGATGCGCCGCACGGTCGCGCTCCTCTGTCTCTCTGGGTTCTCGGTGCTGCTGGCCGGGCGCCGGTCACCCTCTGGCCGGTCCCGCTCGCAGTGTGGCATAGCGCCTCGCCATCGCGACCACGAACTCGTGCACCCGGTCGAGCTCCGCCGGCGGCAGCTTGAGCAGCTGAGCACGCGTTGGAGGCCGGTCCACGGGTAGCGGGAGGGGCCATGGACTTCCCCAGACCGCCTGCGCGAACCGCTCGTTGGAGGGACCAAGCTGCTCCGCGGCCCGTGCTGCCAAGGCCGGCGGCCACCCCCAGAAGGCCTCGTCGCACCAGCCCTCCTCCTTGGCTCGGCGGGCCGCGATCCGATGCAGACGCCGTACGGCGGGGTCGTCGTCCGAGACCGAGCGGTTGAGGCCGTGCAGATAGACCCGCAGCAGCCGGATGGCCTCGACGGCGACCGGTCCGAGGGTGATGTTGACCGGGTCGGGGCTCGCCACGAGCTCGTCCTCCGGCACCTCGATGCGGGCTGCCCTGAGGACGGCGACCAGCGGGTTGGGCTCGGCGATCTCGGGGAAGGGTACGGCGACGAAGTCGAAGTCCGCTGACCGGTACCACCGTCCGGCATGACGCTCGAGGTCTGCCTCGCCGAGCCGAAGGACACCGGTTACGTGCGGCCCGAAGGCATCGACGTCCTCGAGCATCTTGACCTGCTGGGCGTAGAAGCTGTTGATCTGGGACAACTGGTCGCGTACGACGTACACGATGGTCACGTCGCGACCGAGGGACAGCAGTCGCTCGTTCAGCCGGGCGCCGACTCCTTCGGTGTGTACGGCCCGGCTGAGCACCTCCGAGCTGAGCAGCACCGTCTCGGCGTCAACCCGCGACAGCTCGTCGGCCAGCGCGTCCCACCCCCCGATGTCCGGTCGGAACCGAGGGCTCCCGGTGAGGTCCCAGGCCAGGTGATGGTGGCAGACGGCGTTGGGCTCCAGCTCGAGTCGCGCCGTCGTCGGGAGGTAGACCCCGTGCCGCCACAGCAGGTCGGCGTTCGCGAACAGTCCCCGTTGGACGTACGTGGTGGCGGTCTTCGGCGGTCCCACGTGAACCACGAGACGCGTCACGATAGCCTCCGAACATGTCTCGCCGGACTGACCGCCCATCTTGGCACAAGGGTGCCGTCGCAACGCTCGTGGCGATCGCCGCCCTCCTGGGTACGACGCTCGCGTCTGCCTCGGCGATGCCAGCCCGGCCGGGAGCTGGCCAGGCCCTCCACGCCGAAGCCGCTTGCGGGCAAGACGATCGTGATCGACCCGGGCCACCAGCTGGGGAACTCCAGGCACCTGGCCCAGATCAACCGGCCGGTCAACGCCGGCGGGTTCATGAAGCCGTGCAACACGACCGGTACCTCGACGAACGGTGGCTTTCCGGAGTCCACCTTCGCCTTCGACGTGGCCACCGTGCTGCGGGCCCGTCTTCAGGCCGAGGGCGCGAAGGTCTTCATGACGAGGTACACGAACTCGTGGTCGCGGTGGGGGCCGTGTGTCGACGTCCGCGGACGGTTCGGCAACCGGATGCACGCGGACGCGGCGATCTCGATCCACGGCGACGGCGCGGCGTCCCAGTACCACGGGTTCTTCGTGATCATGCCCGGCCACCGCGCGGGCTGGACGAACGACATCTACCTCTCGTCGCACCAGATGGGTGCCGCCGTACACGGCGGGCTGGTGGACCTCGGCGTCACCATCGCGAACGACTACGGCGGCAAGGGCTACAGCACGCGTACCGACCTCGGCACGCTCAACTGGAGCGACATCCCCGTCGTCATGGTCGAGCTCGGCAACATGCGCAACGCGGTCGACGCCGGTCACATGACATCGCCTGCCTACCGCAACTACCGCTACGCGCGCGGTCTCGCCCTCGGCGTCACCCGCTACGTGACCCGCCACTGACGGCCGCGCTCGGGTTTGCCCAGCACGCTAGGCAACGTCATCGTCTGCTGGGCAGGCCTGCCCAGCA
This sequence comes from uncultured Actinomycetota bacterium, assembly GCA_963833975.1. Classification (GTDB taxonomy): domain Bacteria; phylum Actinomycetota; class Actinomycetes; order Propionibacteriales; family Nocardioidaceae; genus JAWWPG01. Next base: position 181,132 of record CAWIAB010000007.1, on the reverse strand, counting down.
GACGACGCACCTACCCAGCATGCCGGGCAAACCCGAAGCGCTGGCGCGGGCGGTCAGGAGGTTGAGGACTCCGACTTCTCGAGGGTGGCGCGACCGGCCTCGAGGCGCGCCACCGGCACGCGGAAGGGTGAGCAGGACACGTAGTCCAGCAGGATCTTCTCGAAGAAGTGGATCGACGCCGGGTCGCCGCCGTGCTCCCCGCACACGCCGAGGGTGAGCTCGGGGTTGGACTCCTTGCCCTCCCAGGCGGCCACGCTGACGATCCTCCCGACGCCGGCCTCGTCGAGCGTCTCGAACGGGCTGATCCCGAATACCCCCGACTCGATGTACATCGGGAAGAACGCCGCCTCGACGTCGTCACGGCTGAAGCCCCACGTCGTCTGGGTCATGTCGTTCGTGCCGAACGAGAAGAAGTCCGCCTCCTGCGCGATCTCGTGCGCCGTCATCGCCGCCCGTGGCAGCTCGATCATGGTTCCGATGTCGAACTGCAGGTCCACGCCGACCTCCTCGGAGACCTCGGCGATGGTGGCGATCGCCTGCTCCTTGATGATCGTCGAGCTCCTTGACGTCGGCCACCAGCGGCACCATGATCTCCGCGTGCGGATGCAGACCGCGCTCCTTCAGCTGGGCCGTCGCTTCCGCGATCGCCCTAACCTGCAAGAGGAAAAGCCCGGGTACCGACTAACCCGAGGCGCACTCCGCGCAGGCCCAGCATGGGGTTCTGCTCGGAGTGACGCTGCACCTCCTTGAGCAGGGCCGCCTTCTCCTCGTCCGGCTTGCCCAGTGCCTCGGCGACCGCGACCTCGACCGACAGCTCGGTCAGGTCGGGCAGGAACTCGTGCAGCGGTGGGTCGAGCAGCCGTACGACGACCGGCAGTCCGTCCATCGCCTCGAAGATGCCGAGGAAGTCGTCACGCTGGAGCGGCAGCAGCTCCTGCAGAGCCGTCTCCCGCTGCTCGTCCGAGTCGGCCAGGATCACCCGCTCGACGATCTTGCGCCGCGAGCCCAGGAACATGTGCTCGGTCCGGCAGAGGCCGATGCCCTCGGCACCGAAGTCCCGCGCGCGCTGGGCGTCCTCCGGGGTGTCCGCATTCGCCCGCACCCCCATCCGCCGCGTCTTGTCCGCGTGCGCCATGATCCGCAGCACGGCGTCGACCAGCTCGAGGTCCTCGCTCGGCTTGGCGTGCTCACCCGAGTCCGACGAGTCGGCGAGCAGCGCCTCCACGACGACGCTCGGGCACCACGGCCACGTCGCCGGCGAACACCTCGCCGGTCGTCCCGTCGATCGCGATCGTGTCGCCCTCCTGCACCTGCGCGCCGCCGGTCGTTCGGAACTCGCGCTTCTTCAGGTTCACCCGGAGCGCCTCCACACCGACGACGCAGGTGCGGCCCATCCCGCGCGCGACCACGGCGGCGTGCGAGGTCTTGCCGCCGCGGCTGGTCAGCACCCCCTTGGCGGCGATCATGCCGCGCAGGTCGTCGGGGTTGGTCTCGCGCCGTACCAGGATGACGTCCTCACCCTTCGCCGCCCACTCGACCGCGGTCTTGGAGTCGAAGGCGGCCTTGCCGACGGCGGCGCCCGGGCTCGCGGCCATGCCCTTGGCGATCAGGTCACGCTTGCTGCTCGGGTCGAACTGGGGGAACATCAGCTGCGCCAGCTGGGCGCCGGTCACCCGCCGCAGCGCCTCGTCGATGTCGATCAGGCCTTCGTCGACCAGCTGCATGGCGATCCGGAACGCTGCGGCCGCCGTACGCTTGCCGACCCGGGTCTGCAGCATCCAGAGCTTGCCGCGCTCGACAGTGAACTCGATGTCACACATGTCCTTGTAGTGCCGCTCGAGGGTGCGCCATGATGTCGAGCAGCTGGTCGTACGACTTCTTGTCCGTGTCACCGAGCGACGCCAGCGGCTGCGTGTTGCGGATGCCGGCGACGACGTCCTCGCCCTGGGCGTTCGGCAGGTAGTCGCCGTACACGCCCTGGTGCCCGGAAGCCGGGTCGCGGGTGAAGCAGACCCCGGTGCCGGAGTCGTCGCCGAGGTTGCCGAACACCATCGTGCAGATGTTGACCGCGGTGCCCAGGTCGTCCGGGATCCCTTCCTGGCGCCGGTAGATCTTGGCCCGGTCGGTGTTCCAGGAGGAGAAGACCGCACGGACGGCCAGGTCGAGCTGCTAGCGCGGCTCCTGCGGGAAGTCCTCACCGGTGTGGTCGCGGATGATCTTCTTGTACGTCGTCACGAGGGCCTTGAAGTCGTCGACGTCGAGGTCAAGGTCGGACTTGACGCCCTTGGTCGTCCTTGGCCTCCTCGAGCGCCTCGTCGAACGCGGACCGCTCGATGCCGAGCACGGTGGCGCCGAACATCGACAGCAGCCGGCGGTAGGAGTCCCAGGCGAAACGCGGGTTGTCGGCGATGGAGGCGAGCCCTTCGACCGACTTGTCGTTGAGCCCGATGTTGAGGACGGTCTCCATCATCCCGGGCATCGAGAACTTGGCGCCGGACCGGACCGACACCAGCAACGGGTCGTCGGCCTGGCCGAGCGTGCGGCCCATCTCCTTCTCGAGGCTCGCCAGGTGCTCGTCCATCTCACCGGACAGCTCGGCCGGCTCGGAGCCGGTCTCGAGGTAGACCCGGCAGGCGTCGGTCGTGATCGTGAAACCGGGCGGCACCGGCAGCCCGATGTTGGTCATCTCGGCGAGGTTGGCGCCCTTGCCGCCGAGCAGATCCTTCTGGGACGCATTGCCTTCGCTGAAGTCCTTGATGTATGTCGACATGCCCACTCCTTCGCCTGCAGCTCAACGCACTCGGCCGACCGTGGGCTCCCATCATGCCGCGTTGCGCGACTGAGCACGACCCCCTGATCGGACGATTCGGGGTGGGCCAGGCGGGGCAGTCGAGCCGGCGCTGGGCAGCCCGGCTTCGACATGACAGGACACGCATACTATGCGTCCTCTGTCATATCGACCGCGGCCCGTGCCAAGTCGCGGCACGGGATCGCGGCTACTCTGACACTCACTCGGTCCGCTCACGTGAAGGGTCCGCCGACGTGCAGAATCAAGCAGAGAGGCGCCGATGAGACTGCGCAAGACCGGGATCACGATCCTGGGCTGGCTCCTCGTGCTGCTGGGGCTCGCGGCGCTCATCCTCCCGGGCCCTGGTCTGCTGCTGCTCCTGCTCGGGCTCATCGTGCTGTCCCAGGAGTACGACTGGGCCGAACGCCGGGTGGAGCCGGTCAAGGAGAAGGCCTTCGACGTGGCCCGGCAAGGCGTGTCGACGTACACCCGCATCCTGCTGAGCGCGCTCGGCGCCTGCGCGCTCATCGCGATCGGCATCTTCTGGGGCATCGAACCCGACGATCCCCACCGTCGGGCCCGTTCGGGCCCGACCTGCCGTTCGCCGGCTGGGCGACCGGCAGCAGCATCATCGCTTCGGGCGTGATCGCGATGGCCCTGCTGATCTACAGCATCAAGCGCTTCCGCCCCGAGGCGAAGGCCGCGGCTCGCGAGCGCGCCTCCTGAGCCACCCTCGACCGGGGCTGTTTGCTCGAGCGTCAGGGCCGGAGCGGGAGGCCGCTCTCCAGGTACGACGTGCCTGCCGGCCGGGTCGAGCAGGTGAGGGAGCAGCTCGGCGAGGTACGGCGCTACCCGGGCGGCTGCGGCCTCGGGCGTGCACCAGTGGACGCCTCGGATCTCCCGCGGCTCGAGCACGAGCGCCGTCGACGAGCGACTCCGGGTGCACCCCGAGGTCGAAGACGAACAGGCAGGCGTCGTCCCAGCCCCGCCAGGGCGGCAGCCAGTTGACCAGCCGCAGCCCGAGGTTCGGCAGCGTCAAGCCGAGCTCCTCGTGGATCTCCCGGGTCAGCGCCTGTGCCGGCGACTCCAACGGGTCGACGACCCCGCCGGGCAGGTCCCACTCGCGCTTGTAGGTGAGCTCGCACAGCAGGACGCGACCGGCCGCGCTGCGGATCAGGCCCTGGGTGATCACGCGCTTGGTCGGCAGACCCGCGTTGAGCACACCCCGAAAGCCTTCCGCCGAGCTCGGTGCCGGGTCGGAGCTGAGCCGAGCCAGCCGAACGAAGTCGGGCCGGCGACCGCCCGTCGTCGCCAGGCTGCGGGCAACACCCTCGCGCCGCAGCCCGGCGCGGCCAGCCGTACGCAGCGAACGCCAGGTTCCCGACCTCGACGTCAGCCTGCACCCGGACCAGACCGAGCTGGCGGAAGGCGTAGTCGATGAGCAGCCGAACGGCCCGGGTCGCGACGCCGCTGCCCGCGGTGTGCCGGGTAGACCGCCCACGAGAGGTCTCCGACTCCGTCACCTCGCTGCTTGACGTCGACGCTGCCGGCGATCTCACCTTGATGCTCGACCGCGAAGACCACGACTCGGCGTCCGTCGGCGTAGTCGGCGAGCGTCTCCTGGATCCATGCACCGTGGCGCTCGGCCGACGGGACGACCTCATCGAAGCCGAACCAGTGCGCCATCTCCTCGTCGTGCTGGATCCGGGCGGGCTCGACATCTTCGAGGCTCCACGGCCGCAGGGTCACGTCGCCGTCGCGCAGGATGGGCTGTGGTGGCAGCCTCCGCGGCCGCAGCTGACTCGCTCACGCGGCGACCCTACCCAGCCGCCAAGGTTCGCCGTCCCGCCCCATCGAGTGAAATCCCGTCGTCGCGGCCCGGTTCCGGTCCGGCGAGCGGGATTGGGGCCCGGCGATAGGCTTTGGACATGACCTCACATGTCGACGTCGTGGTGTTGGGTGCCGGTCCTGGGGGGTACGTCGCGGCGATCCGCGCGGCCCAGCTCGGCAAGAGCGTGGCGGTCGTGGAGAAGAAGTACTGGGGCGGCGTCTGCCTCAACGTCGGCTGCATCCCGAGCAAGGCGCTGCTGCGCAACGCGGAGCTCGCGCACATCTTCCACAAGGAAGCCAAGACGTTCGGGATCTCCGGAGACGTGACCTTCGACTTCCAGGCCGCGTTCGACCGCAGCCGGGTGGTCGCCGAGGGCCGGGTCAAGGGCGTCCACTTCCTGATGAAGAAGAACAAGATCACCGAGTACGACGGCTGGGCGACCTTCAACGACGCGAAGTCGCTGACGATCGAGCTCAGCGCGGGCGGCGAGGAGACGCTGACCTTCGACAGCTGCATCATCGCGGCGGGCGCCACGACCCGCCTGCTGCCCGGCACGACGCTGAGCGACCGGGTGGTGACGTACGAGGAGCAGATCATGACGCCCGAGCTGCCGGGGTCGGTCATCATCGCCGGGGCCGGAGCCATCGGGGTCGAGTTCGCCTACGTGCTCGCCAACTACGGCGTCGACGTGACGATCGTCGAGTACCTCGACCGGATGGTCCCGCTCGAGGACCCCGAGGTGTCCAAGGAGCTGGCCAAGCGCTACAAGCAGCTCGGGGTCACCGTGCACACGTCGACGCGGGTCGACGCGATCGACGACAGCGGCGACAAGGTGCAAGGTCACGGTCACGAAGGGCGACCAGCAGCAGACGCTGGAGGCCGACAAGGTCCTGCAGGCCATCGGGTTCGCTCCTCGTACCGAGGGCTACGGCCTCGAGAACACCGGCGTCGAGCTCACCGACCGGGGTGCGATCGAGATCGACGGCTTCATGCGAACGAACGTCGAAGGGCATCTACGCGATCGGCGACGTGACCGCCAAGCTGATGCTCGCGCATGCCGCCGAGGCCATGGGCGTCGTCGCGGCCGAGACGATCGCCGGGGTGGAGACCATGGAGATCGACTACATCATGGTGCCGCGCGCGACGTACTGCCAGCCGCAGATCGCCAGCTTCGGCTACACCGAGGAGCAGGCGAAGGAGCGCGGCCACGAGGTCAAGGTCGCGAAGTTCCCCTTCCAGGCCAACGGCAAGGCGCACGGCCTCGGCGACGCCGGCGGCTTCGTCAAGATCGTCGCCGACGCGGAGTACGGCGAGTTCCTCGGCGCCCACCTGATCGGGCCCGACGTGACCGAGCTGCTCCCGGAGCTGACGCTGGCCCAGAAGTGGGACCTGACCGCAACCGAGGCGGCCCGCAACATCCACGCGCACCCGACGCTCGGCGAGGCCCTGCAGGAGGCCATCCACGGCATCGCCGGCCACATGATCAACTTCTGACGCCGGCGAAGCGCCGACCTGCGCCGATACCCTCGACAGGTTCTCTGACCTGCCTAAACGTCTCTCATCGTTTCCCGTTGTCTAGGGACAATTTCCAGTGTCTCGTTACATCTGAGTTACAAATAGCACAGCCCGCTCGAGCTCCCCGTAGCCAGACTGAGCGGTCAGCAGCATGAGGGATCCCTGCCATCTGTGGGCTCATCGGGTGGACCCGCCCTTCAGCCCCGCTTGCTCCAGGCTGATCCGTCCCAGTGTTCGATGAGGGCGTGCGTCGTGCTCCCGAACTGGTACTGCCCAACCGCCCACGCATCGGTTGAGGTCGTCGCGCTCACTGACGCTAGGCGACTGCCTGATCCTGGGTAGGGACTTGGGAGATGCTGCCAATCGGTGCCGTTCCAGTGTTCGATCAGGGTCTTGTCTTTCGCTCCGTTGTCGTACCAGCCAACCGCCCATGCTTCGGACGAGTCAAGGGCATCGACCGAATCAAGCGTGGTCCCATTGACCCCGCCGGGGTTCGGATTCTCTACGCCGAACCAGTCAGTCCCGTCCCAACGGAGAATATTGGCGCTGCGACCGTTGACCGAGTCCTGGTAGCCGACGGCCCAGCCTTCCGAGACGCTGTTAAGACTCACGGCTTTCAGAATCCCGAGGTGGTGGCCGGCGCCCGTAAAGCTTTGCCAGGTCTGGCCATCTCCTCGGGAGATGAGGCGGTAAGGGTGCTTGTGGCGTGTGTAGTCACCGACGGCCCAGAGGTCGCTGCCATTCATCGCGATACCGAAGACGTCGCCTATGGCTGAAGGGCTCCCATTGGGAATCATCGTCGTCGTCCATGTCGAGCCGTCCCAATGTTCAGCGAAAGGATGCCGTTGCCGAGCGTAGAGGCACCCACCGATTACCCAGACGTCGGTCGAGGAAGCCGCTGTCACTGCGTGAAGCGGGCAGCCGATGCGCGGTCCTTCCGGCTTGGGTATATCTACTCGAGTCCAAGCCGAGCCATCCCAGTGCTCAACCAACGGAACCTCGGCCAGGGGGCTCTCGTATCCGCCAACAGCCCAGGCATCGCTCGGCCCAGTGGCTACCACTGCCTCGAGGATCGATAACCTCGGTCCGCCAGGACTTGGACTGAAAACCTGCCGCCAGGCGGAGCCGTCCCAGTGCTTGATCAGAGTCTTGGTTGAGCTCAGCACGTCGTAGTGCCCGACCAGCCAGGCGTCAGTGGAGGTCAGTGCAGCAACGCCGGTAAGCTCGACAGAGGTTCTGGCGCTGTCAGCGCCCAGCTGGCTCTGGCTGACAGCCGAGGCAGACGAGAGGACGCCGACGAAAAGGCCAGCGATGGCGGTGGCGGTGATGACGATGAGATGACGATGTTGCATCTGATCCCCCGGTTGATGGTCATGCAGACGCCCGGAAGCCTACGCTTGTTTGACCAATTTAGGTTGCTTCATACTTTTGGCCGATAGCGCCCGGCGTCAGCGCCAGCGGGCATCGCGGGCGTTAGCCACGGTCTCGAGTTGCTCCCGTCGGTACAGCCTGATCCCGTCGACGTGCAGGACGAACGGGAGCCGGTCATCCGTGGTCAGGAGCCGCATCCGCGCTGTTGAGACTCCCAGCAGCGCAGCGGCGTCCTCCCCGGTTGACCCAGTACGAGGTTGAGTCGTGCAGATGTGCCCGCCAGTCGTAGAGCATCGCGGCCAGTTGCTCCACGTCCGCCCGCGACAGCGTCCCGTGTTTGTAGCGGCTGCGGTGGTCTTGAGCCGGCCGCTCCGGATCCACTCCTGCACGGTTGACCGGGCGACCCCGAGGATCTGCGCGGCCTGGGTGAGCGTGACGGGGTCGACCGAGCGCATGGGTCTGCAGGCTACCCCCTGCAATGACTTGCTTGACTCACTCAATACGCCGCCTTAGTTAAGCCACGCCTTGAACGCCGCGTCCATCGCCTGTCCCCGGCCTGCCACGCCTGGGTCGTCCATTGCGACTCGTCACCGTCGTTGTCCTGAGAGACGAACTTGCCGCCACGGTAGTGTTTGCCGCTGACGGCGGCCCAACTAACCGAGTAACCGAGGGTGCACTGCTCGTAGTCCTTGGCGATGCTCGTGAACAGGACATACTGAGCGCCCGGCGTCAGCGCGAGTTCGTGAACGCTGAAACGGACCCCCTTCCAACGGTCGGCCGCAACGATCGCGACGGTCCTGGGCGCACTTTCCCAAAGCGCAGTGCCGGTCGCCCTCAGGCCATCCCACGCGTAGACCTCGCCACGCATTACGAGCTGGCCGGACGCAGAAAACTGATGCATGAAGAATTCGAACCTGGCCAGCCTTGGTGTGTCACTGGGAATGGTAATTATTTGGCCGAACGTGTCAGCCCAGCCTTCTCCTGGTCCCTGACCAGCGATGCCTCCACCTGGTCTCCACTGATTCCACGTGTTGATGGTTGGCGCGTGTCCGCTCAGCCCTACATGACTCTGCTCCGAAACCGTCTGCGCGCTCGCCGGGGCGACAGAAACCGCCACGGTCACGGCGCCGACTCCCATCGCCACAGCGATTCGGCACACGGTCGAGCGACCGTGCTGCCGTCTCATCATCAATTACTCCCCGTGGGTTAGCGCAAGCGCGGATCGCGGCCCAACGGCGTTCACGGTAGCAGCCCCTGGGGGTCCCCCGGCGCCGTTCGCAAAGCCCGACCGCGCGGCCGGACACGTGCTGTTGCGAGGGAGCACGCGGGTGGTGGAGGCGCCCGGCCCCAGGAACGCGACAGAGCCGCTACCCTCGCATCGGGGCCGCAGACCTGGAGAGCGCTCATGGCTGTGGACAAGCCCGTCGACCCACCCAAGCCTGTCGAAGTCCACTACCGCGGACTGTGGGTCGGTGGCCAGCTCGCCGCCTGGCGCAAGGAAGGTGATCGGTGGATAGGCTTCGTCGAGCTGCCGGTCATCCGTGGCGGGTGGTGGTTCGACCAAGACGAGATCCGACCGTGCGGGTAGTCAGTTGTTAAGGTTCAACGGCACGATCTTAGGGCCGGATCTTCGAGCCAGATAGATGAACGGACCAGGGTCGTCGAGTAGGGCCTCGATGGCGTCCCAGCGAATCTTGAGTAGTTGAAGCTGGCTCCACTTATTTCCGGCGTCCGCACCCGACAGCCCGACCATACGGGCACCCGAGTCGCGCACGGATTGGCGCTCACGCGGGTTCTCTCTGATGCTTAGGTCACGCGTAAGCGCTAGCCAGCCGAGACTTGCGACCCGCGGTACCCAGAGAGTGTCGTCGCACATCGACGACCTGATCGGCAACGTCCTCGGCACGGCCATCGGGTATGCACTCTTCCGTCTGGTGGCTTGTCTCCCTGCCGTATCTCGACTCGCGGCACGGGCTGCCTTGACCCCCGGACCCGACGTCAATCGAGCGGCAGAGGTGTCGGTCACGCGAGACTCGAGGAACAGGCAGCTCAGGTCGACGAGGTGCCGGCCCGGAGCAGCCGACCGTGGCCGGTGAGGTCCCAGCGCGTGCCCGTTGCTTTCAGGATCCCCCACAACAGCGCCTGGTTGGCCTCGAGGACGAGCCGACCTGTTCGTAGCTCCAGTTCCTCGACCGCTGCCGCGGCACGGAATCCGTTGCCGGCAAGGAAGACCGCCTCGGCGCGGTCCTCGACGTGGTGCTCGACCCAGTCGACGACGTGTTGCGGCTCCACGCGGGCCGGATCATCGGGGAGGCCCACCGCCTTCGTCACCACGGCATCGAAACCCTGGCTGCGGAAGTACGCCGCGCCGAGATCGTCGAACTCGTCGTCGAACCAGGGTGGGTGCACCAGCTGAACCCTTTCGATCCCGTACGTCCGCAGGGCCTCCGCGGCTGCCGCGCAGCTGGCAACGGCGGGGACCTCGAAGCGCCGGGAGAGGCGTTCCTCGAGGGCGGCCTCCTCGTGTCGGCCGAGGACGTAACCGGAGGTGGTTGACGCGTGGGCAACGGCGGTAAGAGTCCTGTCCCTGAAGGTCACCGCGGCCTGGTCGAGCGCGGCCGGCTCCGTCGAGGCGCGCAACTCGCGGTGCCCGGCTGGAACCGTACGCGACTCCTTCTGCGAGGCCCCCGGTGGCGACCCGGTCCGGGACATGACCGTGGTGACCTGACCGCGCGTCATGGCGGGCAGCTCCACCTCGGGCCCCGGCGCCGCGTGCGGCGTCACGACGCCGACAGTGAGCCCTACCCCGGTCACGACGACCGCAGCTGCTCGAGCAGTCCCATGTCGTCGCGACATGCCCAGTGCTCGACGATCACTCCATCGGCGATCCGCCAGATGTGGATGAACGTCCACGCCACCGATCGATCATTGACCGCCGCCTCGGCGAGCAGGGGCATCGTGGATGCCCGGTGGGTTCCATGCAGGGTCACGTGTTGGACGACGAGGTCTCCCTCGACGATCAGGTGATGCTGCTCCAGCTCGGTCGGCCCGAGGTCGACCTCGATGGTGCGCAGGATCGCCTTCAAGCCATCGCGACCCTGGGGGCCAGCGGCGTGGTTGACCATATCTGTGGCCACGAGGTCGTCCAGGACCGGCTCGCCCCCCGACCGTTGCCGCCGGAAGAGTTCCTCGACGGTGTCGCGAGCGGTGCGTGGGTCGGATCCGGTCATGGGCCCTGCTCCGGATCCGTCAGATCGGACCGCGTCATGCCCTCGGGATGCCCGGCGGGCCACTGAACGAGCTCGATTCGATAACCATCCGGGTCGGTGATCCATACCGTCCAGAAGTCTGCGGAGCCGTCGGGAGATCCGGGCTCTTCCGCCTGAACTCCTCGTGCAGCCAGCTGCGCCAGCAACGCATGTACGTCATCAACCTGGATCACGAGGTGGCTGAACCCGCCGGGCTCGACCTGGCCATGGGTCGGCTCGTGTACGAGCTCGATCGCTACGAACTCGTCGCCGGGAAGCTTCAGCATCGTCAGGCTGCCGAGCTCGGTCTCGGGCACAGTGCCGACCACCTCGTACCCGAGGCTGGTGTAGAAGGCGAGCGAGCGCTCCAGGTCCTCGACCCGCAGACCGACGTGCAGGGTCCTCATCCTCGTCCTTCGCTCGACTGCTCCGTCACAGGGAACAGGAGATGGGTGACGCGATCCCCCTGGATACAGACCGTCGGGTCATCCAGAGGGGCATCGGCCAACGACAGCTCACCAAAGTAGGGACGGCCCTTGCCCATGACAACAGGCACCAGGTCAACGGCGACCGCGTCGAGCAGGCCGAGCTCGAGGCACTGCCGGGCGATGGTGCCGGCCGTCACGGCTACGGTGCGATCTCCGGCAATGGCCTGCGCCTTCGCGATCGCGGCCTGCACCCCGTCGGTAACGAAGTGGAACGGGGCCTCGGGGTGGGCCGCCACCCAGTCCGTCGGTATCTGGTGAGTCACGACCACCACCGGTACGTCGATGGTGTGCCTGCCACCCCATCCTCCGGTGAAGTCGAACAACGTGCGCCCGCACACAAGAGCGCCTAGCTGGTCGAGCCACTGCTTCCAGTACTCGGCGCTGCGTGGGCTCATATGGAGGGTGATGTTGTCGTCGACGGTCAGTATCTCCACCGAGCCATTCTGCAACCAGTCGAAGAGGCGACCGATCGTGTTGTCGTCCTTGGCGATGTAGCCGTCCAGCGACATCGACGCCGAGCTGATGACCTGTCCCATGTCTGGCTCCTTCCATCCGAGTGTCTTCTCTATATGGACCTCGGCGGCACGTGGAAGTCATCGCACAGGCACGATCCTGCATGTCCACTCGGGGACGGTGAGCGATAGTCGAGAAGCGCGAACTCCCGCCTGGGTCAACTGAGCATGACGGAGCGCGGCCACATCCTGGCACGAGCACACGGCAAGATCCGTCCGCGAGTGCCATTTCAGGGCTTTTGGCCGATGAGCTCGGATACGCTTCCGCTATCTGGCTCGACATCGGGGGCATCGTGACGTACAGCCGGCACGCTCGACGGGTTCGCGCCTTGGGCTCTGCCACACTCACCGCCATGACCCTGGTTCTTGCTGGGTGCAGTGGCGAAGTGGCGCACACGTCCGTCCCCACCAGCCACAGCTCGTCAGCCATGGTCTCGCCCAATCGCACGACTGACTCGAGCGTGATGCCCCCACGACACACTCCAAGCCCGCGAGCGGCATCAGGCACGGCGCTGGCCGCCCTCTCAGCCATTGCGGTCAAGGGTCGGGCGCCGATGACCGGCTACGATCGCGACCTTTTCGGATCGGCGTGGAGCGACGACAACGGCAACCCGTTCGGTCACAACGGCTGCGATACCCGCAACGACATTCTGCGGCGCGACATCGAGGACCCGATCGTGGAAGCCGGCACCCACGACTGCGTTGTCCTCTCCGGGACCCTCAACGATCCCTACACGGCAACGGCGATCCAATTCGTGCGCGGCGAGGCGACGTCGACCTTGGTGCAGATTGACCACGTCGTCGCGCTGGGCGACGCCTGGCAGACCGGTGCCCAAGGCTGGAGCTCCGAGAAGCGACAGGACTTCGCCAACGACCCTTTGAACCTCCTAGCCGTTGACGGGCCCGCGAACGAGAGCAAGGGCGACGGGGACGCCGCGACCTGGTTGCCACCCAATCACCCGTTCCGATGCCGCTACGTCGCGCGACAGGCCGCCGTGAAAGTGAAGTACGGATTGTGGATGACTGGGGGCGAGCAGGCAGGCGACCCGCCAGATCCTGTCGACCTGTTCACGTCTAGCCCTTCCGGTCGAACCCGGCCAGATCCATCCCCGCAGCAGCTACCAGATCGCCTCCACGCCAGGCGCCACGAGCATGCCACCGGCAACCCCACAGCCGACACAGCCCGCGGGAGGCCGATGCGAGCCCGGCTACAGTCCTTGCCTGCCCATCGTCAGCGACCTGGACTGCGACGACATCAACGACTCGCTGAAGCCGATTCACGTCACCGGCATTGACCCCTACCGACTCGACGGCGACGCCGACGGGTACGGCTGCGAGTCCTAGTCGACGGCCTCAGCAGCAGCCCAGCCCTGGAGTGCCTCCGGTGGCAGCTCCCGGCCAGCCATAGTATGCGCAACGTTGCGTGTCCATCACTCGATCGGGGAGCCACACATGCCGCACACGACCAGATATCTCGTCGGCGCCGCGAGCGCGTCGCTCGTCGCCGCCCTGTTGCCGGCTGCGCTGCTGGCCGGCGAGGCGCACGCCACCAGCGTCGGAGGCGCGTTGACTCAGCCCCCTGCGGCGCTCGGCCCCGCCGGCCAGCCACGGGGAACAGCCCGCTCCCTGACGAGCGTCAGCGCTGACTCGGTGGACGACCGTTGGGCAATCGGCCGGTTTGACGTACCGGGGGCCACGCACACGTGGATCGAGCGTTTCGATGGCACGCATTGGACGCACGTCCCAAGTCCGAACACGTCACACCGGGACACGCAGCTGAACGGGGTGTACGCCGCTGCTTCGGACGATGTATGGGCAGTCGGTCTCTACGACGACCAGGGTCCCTCGCTGGGACAGGCGCTCATCATGCATTGGGATGGCCAGGCATGGACTCAGACCGACATCGAAGAGCCGGGCTCGTACTCGACCCTGGAGGCAGTGAGCGGCAGCGGGCCCAACGACATCTATGCGGTCGGCCAGGTGTACGACGGCCGTGACCGGGCCCTGGTGATGCACTTCGACGGCACCAGCTGGAAGCGCATGAATGTGCCTCTTGCGCCGAGCGAGGCGCTCGCGGGAGCTAGAGCCGTCACCGTGCTGAGCCCGACGAACATCTGGAGCGTCGGCTACGCCGACTACGGGCAGCAGTCCTACCTTCCGTATGTCGCCCACTACGACGGCAGCGGCTGGACCTTCCCGAGCCTGCCCAGCATGCCGGAGGAGGCATACCTGTTCGGCGTGAGTGGGTCCGGCCCGAACGACGTGTGGGCGGTCGGGAGGTGGTTTCAGACGTACCCGTATTCCAAGACCTTCGCCTTCCACTGGAATGGCCACGCCTGGTCTCAGGTGAGCACGCCGAACGGCGCCGGAAGCAGCAACTCCCTCGACGACGTCGCCACGCTCTCCCCGACGAATGCCTGGGCGGTTGGTTGGGCGGGGCTCGGAAGAAGCTCACAGACGCTCATCACCCACTGGGACGGAACAGCGTGGACCCAGGTCTCGAGCCCGAACGCGAATCTCCGACACAACGCGCTGTACTCCGTCGCTGCTGTGTCAGGCACCGACATCTCCGCTGTTGGCGGGAGCTTCATCCATCACAAGGGCAGGAGCCTGCTGGAGCAGTGGGACGGCACTGACTGGACGCTCGCCGACTGAGCCGACTGAGCCGACTGAGCCGAAGAGCTACCTGCGATCTGACGAAGGCAGGGACCCGACTCCCTACTGTCGGGCCATGGCGATCCGAAGGCGTTCCTCGGGATCGATGTAGTGGTCGTGGTCGTCGGTGCCGACGTCGAGCTGCACCCAATGGATCTTGCCGGTGAACCGGCTGGCCCGGGCGGTGTAGTCGGGGGTGACGGTGGTGCCGGACTCGTAGCCGATGTCCGTGGTCTCGTCGGCCGAGAAGACCATCGGCTGGGTGGCTCCGACCCGTCCAGATCCGACTGCCTCCCCGTCGTAGTACAAGGTGACGGCGCCGCCCTTCGCCAGGCCGCCACCGTCGTACGCGAACTCCATCCGGACCTGATGCCTACCTGCCGGGACTGCTGTCTCGGCCTCGGTGGCGAACTCCTGGATGCCGAGCACATTGTAGACGAACTTGGCCTTGCCGCCCTTGATGTAGACAGCCCACCCTCCGAACCGGCCGCCTTGGGCGATGATCACGCCTTCGCCTCCGGACGCGGGGATGTCGACGTCGGCGGTCACGGAGAACGACTTGTTCTTGATGCTGACGACGCTGTTCTCCGACAGGCGTCCCATGCCGGAGAAGAACAGCTGCGAGTTCCCATGAATGAGGGTCGGTCGGCCCGCCATCTCCGGATTCAGCCGCTCACCCGTCCGGTCGTCGATCGGCAGCACGTTGTACTTCGTGGCCTCGATCAGCCAGAGCCGCTGGAGCTTCGCCAGCATCTCGGGGTTCTCCGCTGCGAGGTCGCGCGCCTGGCTGTAGTCGCCACTGGTGCCGTCGTACAGCTCCCAGATGTCATCATCGAAAGCGGGAATGACGCCGCCGACCATGACCCAGGGCGTGCGGTGCTTCGTGACCGCGCTCCAGCCCTTGTGGTAGATACCGCGGTTGCCGAACATCTCGAAGTACTGCAGGTCGTGCCGTTCTGGAGTCTCCGGCTCGTTGAACGTGTAGAGCATCGAGGTGCCCTCCATGGGCGACTGCATGACGCCGTTCACCATGGTGGGCTCGGGCAGACCGGCTGCTTCGAGGATGGTCGGTGCCACGTCGATCACGTGGGTGAACTGCGAACGCAGTCCACCCGTCTCCTCGATGCCGTTCGGCCAGTGCACGATGGTGCCGTTGCGGGTGCCGCCCCAGTGTGACGCCACCTGCTTGGTCCACTGGAACGGCGCGCACATAGCCCACGCCCAGCCGACCGAGTAGTGGTTGTAGGACTCCGGCGAACCGAACTCGTCCATCTTGCTGAGCATGAACTCGGGGGTCTCCAGCGCGGCCATCCCGTTGAAGTTCGCCATCTCGTTGAAGGCGCCGTTCATGGTGCCCTCGGCCGATGCGCCGTTGTCGCCGATGATGTAGTAGACGATCGTGTTGTCGAGCACCCCGAGGTCTTCGATTGCGTCGATCAACCTGCCGACGTGGAAGTCCGTGTGCTCCAAGAACCCCGCGTAGACCTCCATCTGTCTGGCCAGCACCGGCTTCAGCTCGTCCGGCATGTCGTCCCAGGCGGTGATCTCCTCGTGTCGAACAGTCAGCTCCGCCTCTGCAGGGATGACCCCGAGCTCCTGCTGTTTCGCGAACGTGCGCTCACGCTGCACATCCCACCCGTCATCGAACTGGCCCGCATACTTGTCAGCCCACTCCTTCGGCACGTGGTGGGGGGCATGCGTGGCGCCAGGCGCGAAATAGACGAAGAAGGGCTTGTCCGGCATCAGCGCCTTCTGCTGACGAACCCAGCTCACCGCACGGTCGGCCAGATCCTCCGTCAGGTGGTAGCCCTCCTCGGGGGTCGCCGGCGGCTCCACCGGCGTCGTACCGTCGTAGAGCGCGGGATCCCACTGGTTGTTCTCCCCGCCGATGAAACCGTAGAACGTCTCGAAGCCACCTCCGCCAGACGGCCACGCGTCGAACGGCCCCATCGGCGACGACTGCCACACCGGCACCTCATGACATTTGCCGAACTGCGCCGTCGAGTAGCCGTTGAGCTTCAGCGTCGTCGCGAGGGGTGCCTTGGTGTTCGGCCGCAGCGAGCTGTTGCCCGGCGCCGACGTTGCCGTCTCGGTGATGCTGCCCATCCCCACCGAGTGGTGGTTACGCCCCGTCAACAATGCCTGGCGGGTCGGTGCGCATAGTGCCGTGGTGTGGAACCTGTTGTACGCCAGACCGCCGGCCGCCAACCGCTCTGCCGTTGGGGTCAGACATGGACCGCCGAACACACTCGAGGCCCCGAACCCGACGTCATCGAGCAGCACGATCAACACGTTCGGCGCACCCTCGGGTGGGAGCAGCGGCTCGATAGGCGGAAACGCGGTGTCCGGGTCCTTCGCGTCGTACGTCGTCAGCCCCGGCGACGGACGGTCCGGGATGGGCAGCATAGTGCGGGCATGACGGTCCGGGATCATGAGTCCTCCATGAGGCATCTCGAGTGCCGACTCTGGGCATCGATTCGGTGGGGTTGGTTTGGTCCGGGGCCGTTGACCCGAGCTACGCCTGTTCTACGGGTGGCCCGACCTTCTTGACGCCGTCGGCCCCAGGGCTGTTGCCGGCGCCGACCAAGGCCTGGATCCCGGCCAGCAGCGCCACCACGACGATCACGGCCCATACCAGCCGCGTCGGCGAGGCCTCGTTGCCCCAGAGCAGCACCACGGCACCCACGACGCCGGCCGCGATGCGCAGCCATAGCGCGTTCGCGGCGACCCATCGGCCGACGCCACCCACGTGTTCCGCGGGCAGGGCAGCCCCACCGGACTCCAACGAATCCGAGACACTCCCCCGGACCGCAGTCGCGGACCGGTTCGACGAGGCGTACCAGCCCACGAACACCAGGATCAGCCCGAGCCACAGGAGCACCTTGCGACTGCGCATCAAGTAGGTCAGAAGCTGGTCGTAGAACACCGAGCTGGCGGGACCGAACACCGTCCCGGTCAGCTCATTGATGAAGAGCTGTCGCCCGGTCGAGAGCAGCAACGCGACCAGGAGGGCGTTGGCTGCCAGCACCAGCCCGATGATCACCGTCATCCGGGGCCGGCGCCTGGCCAACAGCAACGCCCCGAGGTAGAGCAGCGCCACCACCCAGATCAGCCATTTGGCCACCGGGTTCGAGAAGGCGTAGATCGTCTTGACCTGCCTCAGCTGCGGCGCGTCCAGCAGCACGATCTGCCGATCGACGGTGGGGATGGGGGCGTTCGCCACGAACGTGAGACCCCGCGCCACCAGCTGTTCCTTGACCTTGTCGATGACGGTCGAGACGTCCAGGACCACCTCATTACCCTGCACCTGCACCGCGCCGGAGTTGTCACCGTTCAGAATGCGCTGCAGGGCCTCTTGCGCCCGCGTATTCGCCTCCAGCCACAGGTCCTCGAACGTCTGAGACGCCACGAACTCCTGCACCTGGCGGGCGATCAGCCCGTTGACCGCCGCCGACAACGGTCCGACCAGCTGCTGTAGCCGCGGCCGGTCCGTGATCACTCCGGAGAACACATTGGTGATGACGGACTCAACGTCAACCTGTTGCTGGATCGCGTCCGTGACCCTGGTGGCGATCGCCGCCTGGATCTCCGGCGACCTCACCAAGGGTCCGACCGTGTCGACGTACCGCTGCGTATCGTTCAAGGTCCGCTGACCCCAGTAGGCGAACGCAGCCGGCGTCGTCAGCAGGGCCGCCAGCACGATACAGATCGCGGACGTGATCGCCCGCCCCCGGGAATGCGGCTCCGCGAGCTTCGCGCTGCCCGCAGTCGGAATCACCGCAGTGGGCTCTGAGTTCGACATTACGAATCGCCTCGATTCTTGTGCGAGCGTCGCATCAAGCACAATGCGGGACCTCTTCCCGATTTCGGGACTGCTCAGCTACGAGATAGCTGTGGCAAACTGAAGAGGCTCCTCGTGGGTGATGAGGTGATCGTGATCCTAGTGGTTGGCGTCGAGCCGTATCGCTCGGATCGCCGTTTGAAACACCTGGGCGTGCTGGCGGTAGTCCTCCGCCCGTAGGCTCTGTCCTCGCCCCGCCGCTGATCATCCTGGTCGTGCTCACCATCGCCGGAGCGTCGTACCAGGGCATCATCAACGTAATCGTGCTGGTGGGGGTGCTCTCGCTCGGCTTCCGGGGCGCGGTCGCCGGTCGCCGCGCCGGGCTGACCGGCCTGGCCTTCGTGGCCTCCACCGCCTTCGGCCTGTCGTTCGGGTCGTCAACCTCGTGCAGCAGGCCCTGCTCCAGCCCGGCCGCAACCCGTTCCAGCCCTGACGTACCCGGCATGCACCGGGTACGTCAGGGCTGCGGTCAGAATGGAGCCGATCCAGGAGCCGCCCCGGACTAGGTGACCTTGAACGCCGCCGTCGCCGTCAAGCCACTGGTCTGGCCGGACACAGTCACCACGTGGTTGCCCTTCTTGGTGCCCTTGGGCACGGTCATCGTGTCGCTGACCTTGCCCTTCGAGTCCGCGTCGACCGTGTCCATCAGCTTCTGGTCGAAGAAGATGTCGACCACCTCACCTGCGGTGTAGCCACTGCCCGTGACCTTGACCGATGTGCCCGCAGGTCCCGACTTCTTGCTGAGGGTGACGCACGCGGACACGTTCACCGGGTAGGAGTCTCCAGTGGAGAACTTGAACGTGAAAGCCCCGGCTCCGCAGGAAGGTGTCCAGTCGGCCGCGTAGATGCCGTCCTTGGCCACCAGGTCGGACCCTTTGCCGTCGTCCTTCAGCGAGAGGGTGGTCTTGCCCGGGTTGATCGTCACCTTCACGGCACCGGCAGGTTTGGCGCAGTTGATGTTCAGCGCCGATACGGTCTGCGTCATCGTGCCCGTGTTGGCCACCGGGGAGAGCATCCCGAACACCTTCTGTCCGGAGCAGGACATCGAGCCGCTGGCGCTGATCCGGCGTCCGGATACCGTCTTGTCCTGCACCGAGGCGACCTTGTCACCACCCGCGACGATCAGGTTCCGGATCGACCACCAGTCGAGCTTGGCATCGGATGCGTGCAACAGCGCGGCCAGCCCTGCGACGTGCGGTGACGCCATCGAGGTGCCGGAGATGCTGCCGTACGTGTCATCGGGGAAGGTGCTGAGTACGTTGACACCCGGTGCGCCGACGTCCACGGACCTGAGACCGTACTGGGAGAAGCCGGCCAGACCGTCGTTGGAGTCCGTGGCTGCCACCGAGATGATGTTCGGCAGGTCGTAGTTAGCCGGGTACTGGCCCCGAACGTCGTTGTCGCGTGCCGCGTTCCCCGCCGAGAAGGACATGATCACTCCAGGCTCGATGAGCGCGGCGATCGCGTCGTGGGTTGCCGGGTCGAAGTCGCACGCCTCGGGGCAGGCGCCGTAAGAGTTGTTGGTGGCGATGATGTCGTAGCCGTACTCGACCTTCTCCATCTTCACGTACTCGAAGCACTCGATGATGCTGGCGACGGAGCCGCTGCCGCTCGAGTCGTGCGACTTGCACGGCATCACCTGCACGTCCCAGTTCATTCCGGTCACGCCGATCTTGTTGTCGCCGACGGCGCCGATGGTGCCACCCGTGTGCGTGCCATGGCTGTTGTCGTCCATGGGGTCGCTGTCGCCGTTGATGGTGTCGATGCCGTAGCAGTCGTCCACGTAGCCGTTCTTGTCGTCGTCAACGCCCTTCTTGCCCTTGCACTCCTTGGTGTTCTGCCAGGCGTTGGCCGCCAGGTCCTCGTGGTTGTAGTCCAGACCGGTGTCGATGTCGGTGACGATGACCTTGGGTGATCCGGTCGTCTTCGCCCACGCCTCAGGGGCCCCGATCTTCGGCCAGTCCCACTGCTCGCCGTAGCGGGGGTCGTTGGGGGTCTTGGTGGTCGACTCCGTCTTGGCCCCCTCGATCTGAGAGACCCAGTTGGGCTGCGAGTAGAGAACGCTCTCCTGTTGGCCGTATTGACTCATGGCGCTGGACACGCTGAGGCCCGAGGGAAGCTGGACCAGCTGCAGGTTCGGCACCAGGTAGGAGAAGGACTTCGCCATCGTGGCGCCGATCGAGGTGTTGACCGCTGACGCGGCCTTCGGGGTCGTGCCGGATGCGAAGCGGACCAGGAGCTGACCCGGGGCGAACGTGCCAGCAGCCAGTGGATCAGCGCCGGATCGATCAGCGCCGGATCGATCAGGGGCGCTCGAGGCCAGCGAAGACCCTCCGGAACCAAGCCCGATGGCGAGGACCATCAGCGGTACGAGGGCAACGGCGGCCAACCGATGAGGACGACGTCCCCGGGTCGACCTCGCGTAGTCGTGAAAAGACATGCCACACTCCTCCGTGTCCCGTCTGGACGCACCCGTCAGGCATCCGAGGACGACGGGGACAGTTGCGAGCAGACGTTATCGTGAGCCCGCCGACCCGGCAAGAGCCTCCAGTAGCCACCCCGTGACTGCTGGTCGGCCGGGGTTGGTATCAACGGCGGGCAAGCGCACTCCTTGGGCGTAGTCGGCGCGGCAGGCGCCGTACACCTCAAGGAGATTGCAGATATGTGGAGCTCAGAAGACTTCCCCGGCGCTGACCACGTCGCCTGGCCTTACCTGATCCGTGCGCGGTACCAGTTCGAGGTCGACGCCGTCATCGCCTCGATGGTCGCTCGGGCCGCCCTGGTCGTCGCCCCCCGCGGGTTCGGCACGCAGGTCGCCAAAGCCGCCATCGAGTCCACCAGGCTCGGTGGCGGACGCGAAGAGGCTCCCGCCGAGGGCCGGATCGCCATGTTGAACCTGGTCGCCGACTGGGACGGCGACCTCTGCCCGAAGCCGCGGCCGTGGCCGCACCTCGACGAGCTGACCGAGCTCGGCGACCCGACGATCGTCATCGTCCTCGAGCGGGCGCTTCAGCTGCTCTCCGTCGCCGGCAGCGAGCAGCTGCAGAAGGTGCTCGGCGCCGCCCTCGAGCAGGGCGGGTTCGAACAGCAAGCCGCCTGACCAGAACCCGACAGATGCCATCGTCCGGGCGGCCTACAGGGGTGGCCACCCGGACGTTTGGCATGTCCGGCTGCAGGCCCCGCCGGCAGGTGCTTTTCGACTAGGGGTGCCGGCCGAGATAGGCAAGCAGCCGGTCGCCGGCGGGCGCCCACGGTGAGACGTCGGCCGGCGCGGCGAACCGTCCGGGCCGGTCCTCCGGGACCACGAGGAGGTAGCAGCACTCCAACAGGTCTTCGGCCAGCCGCCCGGGTATCGGCTGCGGCCAACCGCAGGACATCGCAACATCCCATCCGTGTACGGCGATCTCGACCGCGCCCGCCGCGGTGACGTAGTCCGCCGGAACCGGGCACCCGCCGACCGAGACGCTGTCCGACCCGGCCTCACGCGTCCATGCGCCGATCATTCCGCAGGCGCGGTTCCGCAGCGCCGTGACCGGGTCGATCCGCGGGTCCACGGGAACGTTCGGTCCGGCGAGAGCGACGTCCCCGAGGTCGGCCGCCTCCTGGAGAGCCGCCAGCGAGTCGTTCATGTGCGCGAGGAGGGCACGCAGATCCCAGTCCCGGCACGGCGTCGGGTTGCTCATCAGCCCGCTGCTGACCAGCCGGAGGGAGCCGAGCGTGTAGCCGACCGCACGCTCGAGCAGGGCGGTGCCCCCGAGCACCGTGGCCGCGCGGTCCGTCATTGCAGCGGAAGCGTCTCGGGAAGGCCGAACGTGGGGAAGAGCGTGAGGTCGAAGAATGCCGTCACGTGGCTGATGCCCGAGTCGGACAGCGTCACGACGTGTAGCTGGAACGCCTCGTACGCGTGCGCGCCCCGCAGGTACATGCCATAGGCGGGCTGGCCGTTCGCGGCGGTCGCCAGCATGCGGAGGTCTCCGGCCCGCTGAGCCGGGCACTGGTGCGCGACCAGGTAGCCGATGTCAGCCGGCGTCTGGTACCAGCCGGTGTACGGCGGCATCTCCCACACCGCGTCAGCGGAGAACAGTGCCACCAACGCGTTGACGTCGTAGCTCTCGAACGCCGCCACGTAGCGGTCCAGCAGCTCGCGCTGCTCCGGAGTCTGCGGCTCCGAGACGGCATCCTCGCTGGGGGCGGCGAGGTCCAGCTGTGCCCGGGCCCGCTGCAACGCGCTGTTGACCGCGGCAGTCGTGGTCTCCAACATCTCCGCGACCTGGGCGGCGGGCCATCTCAGCACCTCGCAGAGGATGAGTACGGCGCGCTGCCTCGGCGGCAGGTGTTGGAGGGCGGCGATCAGGGCCAGCCGGATGCTGTCCTTCGACGCGACGATGGTTGCCGGGTCGGCTGCCGCCCCGGCCACCATGGCATCGGGTATCGGCTCGAGCCACGGCACCTCGGCCTGCTCGACGAGGGCGTCGCCCGGGTCGGCGTTCGGTGCACCGAGGCCGCTCGGCAGCGGCCGCCGGCCCCGCGACTCGAGGGCGGTGAGGCAGGCGTTCGTGGCGATCCGGTAGAGCCAGGTGCGCATGGATGCGTTCCCCTCGAACCTGTCGTACGCCCGCCAGGCACGCAGATACGTCTCCTGGACGAGATCCTCCGCGTCGTGGACCGAGCCGAGCATCCGGTAGCAGTGGGCGAGGAGCTCACGTCGGTACGGCTCTGCCAACGGCAGGAAGCTCTCCTGTACTGCGCTGTCAGTCATGGTTCCACCTTCGCTAGTCACCCTCATCTTGTACAGACCACCGCGGACTTCGAGAAGTCATCGGTCCACCCACGATGATTCTCGGGCATGGCTGCGGTCAGTACCCATATGACCCATCGAACGGAGGCAGCCATGCAGGACAGCGCCGTACTCACCGAGGCAAGCCCGACCCAGCCGCGTCTCGAGTCCACCGAGCCGACAGCCGAGGCCGGCGACCGGTCCCGCTGGGTCGCCCTGGTCGTCCTGTGCGTCGGGATGCTGATGATCGTGCTCGACGCCACCGTCGTGAACGTCGCACTGCCGTCGATCCAACAGGACCTGGGCTTCACGCAGGCCGGCCTGGCCTGGGTCGTCAACGCGTACCTGATCGCGTTCGGCGGTCTCCTGCTGCTGGCCGGGCGGATCGGTGACCTGATGGGTCGCCGAAGCACCCTGCTCGTCGGCCTTGCGGTCTTCACCTTCGCTTCGCTGATGTGCGGACTGGCCGAGAGCCAGAGCGTGCTGGTGGCGGCGCGCTTCCTCCAGGGTGCCGGTGGTGCACTGACCTCCGCGGTCATCCTCGGAATGATCGTGACGATGTTCCCCCGGCCGGGCGAGCAGGCCCGGGCGATCGGCATCTACGCCTTCGTCGCCTCAGCGGGGGGCGCTGTCGGTCTGCTGGCCGGTGGAGTCCTCACGCAGGCGATCAGCTGGCACTGGATCTTCTTCGTCAACCTGCCGATCGGGCTCGCCACCGCCGTACTCGCGCGCCGGCTGATTCCCGCTGACAAGGGCGCCGGCCTCGGCGCTGGGGCCGATGTCGCTGGCGCGGTGCTGGTCACGAGCGCGCTGATGCTGGGTGTCTTCACCATCGTCAAGCCGGCGGCGGAGGACGGCTGGCTGGCCGGTCCCACCCTCGCGTTCGCCGCGGCGTCTGCCGCCCTGCTCGTCGGCTTCGTCATACGGCAGCGCACGGCCGCCAACCCCCTCATGCCACTGCGGGTCTTTGCGTCGCGCAACGTCACCGGAGCGAACCTGGTTCAGGTGCTGAGCGTCGCCGGGATGTTCGGGACCTTCTTCCTCGGTGCCCTGTACCTCCAGCGCATCCTCGGCTACGACCCGCTGCAGATCGGGCTGGCGTTCCTGCCGGTCACGGTCGTGATGGGCACGCTCTCGGTTCGCTACACCGAGCGGCTGGTGACCCGGTTCGGCGCCCGCAAGGCCGTCGTCGCGGGTCAGCTGGTGCTGGCCGCGGGTCTCGTGTGGTTCACGCAGGCTCCGGCTGACGGCAGCTATCTGCTGCACGTGTTCCCCGTCATGGTGCTGGTCGGGGCTGGCGCCGGGCTGTGCTTCCCCGCCCTGATGACGCTGGCGATGTCGGGCGCCACACCGACCGATGCCGGGCTCACCTCAGGGCTGATCAACACCACCGCCCAGGTCGGAGGGGCTCTCGGGCTCGCCGTGCTCGCGACGATCTCGGCGTCTCGGAGCCAGGCGCTGATCGCGGCCGGACAGTCCGGGCCGCAGTCGCTGGTCGGTGGCTACCACCTCGCGTTCGCGATCGCCGCGGCGCTCGTACTAGCCGCAGTTGTGGTCGCTCTCACCGTCCTGCGACCCGCAGAGGTCGACTGAGGCCAGGCCCGCCGTCGCGTCTGGCGACGTCGGCGAGCCGGTCCAACCCGACGACCGCGATCTCGGACTCGCTGATGACCGCGCCGACCGCCGCCGGGCCGGTCAGCCACAGGTCGACGAGTGCGTAGCCGTCCCAACGGAGTCGTCGATGCCCGCCTCCCGCGGGCACGGTGAGCGGGAGGCCGGAGAGGTCCACGCCCGGCATGTCGTCGATTGAGGCGTGCCCGAGCTTGACCAGCGCCTCCTTGCGCACCCACAGCAGTAGCAGAGCGGCCTCGGGATCCACCTGGCCGGTCAGGGCCACGGCTTCGGCGGGCGATGCGATCTGGGCAGCCAGACTGGCGAGCCCGTTGGCTGCGGTGAGCGGCTCGGCATCGACAGCGACCGGTGTCTCTGCGACGGCCGCGCCAACGACGCCTGCCGCGTGCGAAAGGCTGATCCCTACCTGGGGACGCTCGAGGAGGTGCGCGGGTCCGTGGGCTCCATCGCATGACGGGCACCGCTGCCCCAGGGGCGTCCTCAGGCTGAGTCCGAACCGGTATGCCGCGCACAACCGCACGAGGACGTGCGCCGCCACGAAGTCACGCCGGTCCGCCTCCTGTCTCAGCCGAGCCGCCCGCATCCGCTCGGAGT
Source organism: uncultured Actinomycetota bacterium (assembly GCA_963833975.1). Taxonomy (GTDB): domain Bacteria; phylum Actinomycetota; class Actinomycetes; order Propionibacteriales; family Nocardioidaceae; genus JAWWPG01. The sequence continues at coordinate 155,880 of CAWIAB010000007.1, read as the reverse complement.
CGGTCAGCAGATCCAGAGCGTCCGGAACCAGGTCGAGTACGTCGGCCGTCGGCGCGATCGCTACCAAACCGGTGGCCATGACAGCCGAGTCTAGAGACGGCGGCACAATGGCGAGTGATGTGTGAACCCGGGCCGATCACTCGAGGCGGACTATGAGTCTCCTGCGGCTCGGACTCGCGACACCGCCGCGGACCCTGGTGGACATCTTCGATGAGACGGTTGAGGCGTTTCCGGACGCACCTGCGCTCGACAACGGTGCGGAGGTGTTGACCTACCTGGAGTTCTCCGAGGCGGCCGGCGACGTAGCCAGCGCCCTTCGCGAGCTCGGCATCGGCGCCGGCGACCGGGTAGGCGTCCGCATCCGGTCGGGCACCCTCGACCTGTACGTGGCGATCATGGGCATCCTCGTGGCCGGCGCCGCCTACGTGCCTGTCGACGCCGATGACCCCGAGGAGCGAGCCGCCCTCGTCTTCGGAGAGGCCGCGGTCGCCGCGGTTGTGGGTGACGACCTGGTGATCTCACCCACCCAGGTCGGCGAGGTGGCCGTACCCCTCGCCGACGATGACGACGCACCGACGACGCAAGCGGACGCCTGGGTGATCTTCACCTCCGGTTCGACCGGAGTCCCCAAGGGGGTGGCGGTCACCCATCGGTCCGCGGCCGCGTTCGTCGATGCCGAGGCCAGGCTGTTCCTCCCGGGTTCACCCCTGGGTGAGGGAGACCGGGTGATGGCGGGACTCTCGGTCGCCTTCGACGCCTCCTGCGAGGAGATGTGGCTCGCCTGGCGGCACGGTGCCTGTCTGGTTCCGGTGCCTCGGTCACTGGTCCGCAGCGGTGTCGACCTCGGACCGTGGCTGATCGCGAACGACATCACCGCGGTCTCCACGGTGCCGACGCTCGTCGCCTTGTGGCCCGGCGAGGCCCTGGCGGATGTCAGGCTGCTCATCCTCGGTGGAGAGGCCTGCCCACCGGAGCTGGCCGCTCGCCTCTCCACCCCGACCCGTGAGGTATGGAACACCTATGGGCCCACGGAGGCGACCGTGGTCGCGTGCGGCGCGCTGCTCGATCCGACCGGTCCCGTACGGATCGGCCTGCCGCTCGACGGCTGGGACCTGGCCGTCGTCGATGCCGAGGGCAACCACGTCGAGCCGGGTCAGACCGGTGAGCTGATCATCGGCGGCGTGGGGCTCGGCCGCTACCTCGACCCCGCGAAGGACGCCGAGAAGTACGCCGCGATGCCGAGCCTCGGCTGGGAGCGCGCCTACCGAAGTGGGGATCTCGTCGTGTACGACGAGGCGGGCCTGATCTTCGTCGGGCGCGGCGATGACCAGATCAAGCTCGGGGGGCGCCGGATCGAGCTCGGCGAGATCGACAGCGCCATCGGCCGGCTCCGAGGCGTGGTGGGCGCCGCGACGGCGATCCGCAGCACGTCGGCGGGCAACCGGATCATCGTGGGCTACGTCGTCACCGAGCCGGGCTTCGACCAGGCCGCGTCGATGGAGGAGCTCCGGGTCGCCCTGCCGGCGGCGCTGGTGCCGCGACTGGCCCGGGTGGACACGCTGCCCACCCGCACCTCAGGCAAGATCGACCGGGACGCCTTGCCGTGGCCGGTACCGGCGGTCGATGCGCCAACCGAGGCGCCGACGTTCGAGGGCACTGCGGGATGGCTGGCGGAGCTGTGGCAGGACATCATCGGAGCGGTCGTCACCGCCGGAACCGACGACTTCTTCGATCTCGGAGGCGGCAGCCTGACCGCGGCCCAGCTGGTCTCGCGCCTGCGCAGCCGTTTCCCGGAGATCACCGTCGCCGACATCTACGAGCACCCGACCATCGGGGAGCTCGCCACGATGCTCGACGAGATGGCGGCACCCGCGAACCGAAGCAGCCGGCGAGTCGCCCCGCTGCCCCGCAAGACGCAGATCGGCCAGCTCGTGTTCACCGTCCCCTTGCGAACCGTTGCGGCGCTGAGATGGCTGGTCTGGCTCGGCCTGGCCAACAACCTGGCGCGCGCAATGTTCTCGCTGCCCTGGCTGCCCTCGGTGTCCTGGTGGTGGGTGGCGGTCGGCTGGCTGCTCCTGCTCACCCCACCCGGCCGGATGACCCTGACCGCACTCGGCGCCCGGTTCCTGCTGCGCAGAGTGGAACCCGGTGACTATCCCAGGGGCGGCAAGGTTCACCTGCGGCTGTGGCTGGCGGAACGCCTGGCCGATGAGCTGGGAGCCACCAACCTTTCCGGCGCGACCTGGATGCCGTTCTACGCAAAGGCTCTGGGCGCAACGCTTGGCCAGAACATCGACCTACACAGTGTTCCGCCCGTGACGGGGATGCTCTCTCTCGGCGACGGCTGCTCCATCGAGCCGGAGGTGGATCTGACCGGGCACTGGCTTGATGGCGACATCCTCCATCTCGGGACGATCACCGTCGGCGAGCGGGCGCGGGTCGGGGCACGCAGCATGCTGTGCCCTGGGTCCTCGCTCGGCGCGGCGGCGGAGGTGGCCCCCGGCTCGGCCGTCCTGGGGCACATTCCGGCCGGCCAGCTCTGGTCCGGCGCACCGGTGCAGCGGGTCGGCCCAGCCAGAGGTCCATGGGCGGAACGGCCGGCCTACCTCCCGGGTTGGGTCGTCGCCTACGCCGCAGCCGCGACCACGATCGCCGCATTCCCCTTGCTGGCCGTGCTGGCCGCGATCGCCGTAGCGGCGCCCTGGCTCAAGGACGCCACGTCGCTCGGCGACGCCGCCGGCACCGTCCTGGTGCTGATACCCCTCGGCACCCTCGTCGGACTGATCACCCTCGCCGTGCTGGTCTGGGCACTGGTCAGGTGCATCGGCGTCGGGCTCGAGGCCGGGCAGCACCCGGTGCACAGCCGGCAGGGGTGGCAGGCCTGGGCGACCGTCCGGGTCATGGACGAGGCCCGAACCTGGCTCTTCCCGCTGTACGCGAGCTTCCTCACCCCGGCCTGGCTACGCTCCCTCGGAGCCAGGATCGGCAAGGACGTCGAGATCTCGACCGCGTTGATGATCCCGAAGCTCACGACCGTCAACGATGGGGCGTTCCTCGCCGATGACACGCTGATCGGCAGCTACGAGCTGGGCGGCGGCTGGCTCCGGGTAGAGCGCGCCAAGATCGGCAAACGGGCCTTCGTCGGAAACTCCGGCATGACGGCTCCCGGTCGAAAGGTACCCAAACAGTCCCTGGTCGCCGTACTCTCGTCGGCTCCGCGTCGCCGGGAGGCGAAGGCAGGCACCTCGTGGTTGGGCAGCCCTCCCGAGCAGCTCCGTCGGCAGGCAGGCAGCAGCGACAACAGCCGGACATACAACCCGCCGACCAGGCTGAAGGTCGCCCGCGGTTGCGTCGAGCTGTGCCGGCTGGTGCCGGTCATGCTCGGCGTGGCGGTGTACGTCGGGGTCGTGCTCGGCCTGGAATGGCTGGTACGGGAGCAGTCCTGGTGGCTCGCCGCCGTGCTCGGTGGATTTGTGATGATGGCCGCCGGGTTCGTGGCGGCGGGTCTCACCTCGCTCGCGAAATGGCTCCTCATCGGCCGGCTGCGCGCCGAGGACCATCCCCTGTGGAGTGCTTTCGTCTGGCGCAACGAGCTCGCCGACACGTTCGTCGAGGTCATCGCGGCCCCGTGGTTCGCCCGGGCCGCCACCGGCACCGCCGCACTCAACGTGTGGCTGCGAACCCTCGGCGCGCACGTCGGCCGAGGCGTCTGGTGCGAGACCTACTGGCTGCCGGAGGCGGACCTGGTGTATCTGGGCGCGGGCGTGACCGTCAACCAGGGGTGCGTCGTGCAGACCCACCTGTTCCATGATCGGGTGTTGAGCATGGACGTCGTCACGCTGCGCGCCGGTTCGACGCTCGGACCCAACAGCGTGATCCTGCCCGCGGCCGCGCTGGGCAAGCACGCTACCGTCGGGCCAGCGTCGCTCGTGATGCGAGGCGAGTCCGTGCCGGCCAGAACGCGCTGGATCGGCAACCCCATCGGACCCTGGGTCGACGAACGGCTCGACAGGAGTACGTCGTGACCAGTCTCATCCGGCAGGTGCTGAGCCCCGTGACGGCCGACGGCTACCTCCCCGGTCACGGTGACCTCTCCTTCGACGTGGCTCACTACGACCTGACGCTCGACTACAAGCTCGAAGGCAACCAGCTCACGGCCAAGGCGCGGATCGACGCCGTGGCGCGCGAGGACCTGACCGAGTTCACCCTCGACCTCGACTCGCTGCGCGCCACCAAGGTCAGCATCGCCGGCTTCGGCGTCGCGAAGTACACCAGCCATCGCGGCAAGCTGGTGGTCACCCCGAAGGCCACCATCGAGGCCGGTCAGGAGTTCTCGGTCCAGGTCAGCTACGGCGGCAACCCGCGACCGGCCCAGAGCAAGGCCGGCGAGGCGGGCTGGGAGGAGCTCGCCGACGGCGTCATCGTGGCCGGCCAGCCGGGTGGCGCGCCGTCCTGGTTCCCCTGCAACGACCGCCCGAGCAGCAAGGCGACGTACCGGATCTCCGTCACGGCGCCGTCCGACTACCACGTCGTCGCCAACGGCCGGCTCGACCGGCGGCGCCGCAAGGCCAGCGCCACCACCTGGGTCTACGAGGAGACGGCGCCCATGGCGCCGTACCTCGCGACCGTGCAGATCGGGACGGTACGTCGTCACGCGCTGGCCGAGACCCCCGTGCCGCAGCGCGCGGTGGCGCCCAAGGCTCTGGAGCCACGTCTGCCGGATGCCTTCGGGCGGCAGCGGGAGATGCTGGACCCTGTTCACCCGGCTCTTCGGACCGTATCCCTTCGGTGACTACACCGTCGTCGTCACCGACGACGAGCTCGAGATTCCCCTCGAGGCACAGGGGCTGTCCATCTTCGGCAGCAACTTCCTCGACGCCACGTGGGAGAACGTCCGGCTGGTCGCGCATGAGCTGGCCCACCAGTGGTTCGGCAACAGCCTGACCCTCGGCGAATGGCGCGACATCTGGCTGCATGAGGGTTTCGCCTGCTACGCGGAGTGGCTGTGGGCCGAGGAGTCGGGCGAGGCAACGGCGCACGACCTGGCCGTGGAGCACCACGGGCGCCTCGGCAAGCTGCCAAGCAGGATCTCGTGATCGGTGACCCCGGTCCGGACCTGATGTTCGATGACCGGGTCTACAAGCGCGGCGCGCTGACCCTGCACGCCGTTCGGCTCACGGTGGGCGACGACGCGTTCTTCGCCATGCTGCGCGCCTGGGTCGAGGCAACATACCCACGGCACCGTGACAACCGCCCAGCTGGTCGCGTTCGCCTCGGACCACACCGGTCACGACCTCACGGGCCTCTTCCACCGATGGCTGTACGAGGAGGCCCTGCCGGCACTGCCGCGCCGCGGTTGACCTCGGTGGCGGATCCACGGCGCGCCATCACGGTGAGCTGGTAGCGTCGGTACAACCTGGTTCCGTCGCGGTGGTTGACGCACGGCACCCGTCCGGCGCTGGTCAGCTGGTCGAGCCGCCTGACGTCGATGCCGAGCAGATCGGCCGCATCCTGCCCGGTCACCCAGTACGACCATGGATCCCGGAGATAGCGGCGCCAGGGATAGACCATCGACGAGACCTTCTCGACGTCGGCCTTGGACAGCCGGCCGCGAAAGTACGGGTCTCCGGCGGGAAGTCGTCCGTCGTGCATCATCCGTTGGACAGTCGACCTCGAGCAGCCCAGGATCCAGGCCGCCTGGCTGATCGACACCGGATCCAGGTGACGCATGGCCTCAGAATGGCAGAGTCGCGGACCCTCGGCGGCCTGTTCGGCATTCGTCGACCGGTCCGGATCTTTGCGGCTCGCCGGTGACGAGGTGCACAGCAGTTGACCCTCGTCGAGGTTAGCCTGTATCCGCCGGCCTCGAGCACACCCCGGGAGCTCGGCCGGCAGGGAGGGTTCAGCCCTTCCTCCCCGCCCGCCAGGTCGCACCGGTCCCCCGTCGGTTGCTGACCTGGCGAGCCGGGCAGGCTGATGACGGACCGGCCAGTTCGCCACCCAGGTCCAGCTGTCGACGGCAACGGGGCCTCGGATACCCGCAGCGCGGCTCTGGAGGTCCCCCTCTTGAGAGAAGACCTCCAGAGCCTACGGTCGGTAGCAGCGCATGCTAACCGGCCGCTGAGTCCCGCTTACCCCGTAAGTCTGACCGTTAAACCAACTAGTTTGAGCAGCCGGCAACAATACGAGGTAGCGTCAACGGCGAGCGGTCGGTGCACCGGCCGGCACAGCGGACGCCCCCCAATACAGGATGCCCCCTCTTTCCTGCACGGGGGCGTTCTAGCGTCCAGAGGACTCCACCACACCAGATGCTCGCCAAGGCACCTCGCCGCAGAGCGTCAGCCTTCGAGAACCAGCTGCGCGGTGCACGTCTCACCCGTCACGGTGTCCGTGGCGCTGAGGTCGAGAGTGTCCGTCCCGTCGAGGTTCGCGATGACGAACTTGCCCTTCAGCTTGCCGTTCCCGGCGGTCGTGGCGTCACCCGCGATGACTGTGGTGCCGTTGTCGGCGATGCTGTAGGTCCATGCCTCTCCACCGACGCCCGTGGCGATCTGGGTCTTCACCACGATGGTGTCCTTCTTGACAGTGGCCTTGACCTTGTACGTCGAGGTGGCCGAGCAGTCGCCATGCGTCGAGGTGCTTCCGCTGACCTGCGCCTGAGCCGGAAGGCCAAGAGCAACCGACGCACCAAGTGCGATGGCTCCGACGCCGGCGAGGCGGACGATTCTTCTGTTCATGTGATGCTCCTTGTTGAGGGACGGATAGTCACCAGGGGTAATCGCTGAGGCCCTGTCGCAGGTTACGCAGCGCGCGATAGGGACCAGGAGGTTGCCGGCAGTGTGCCCTGCGGTTGAACCGAGAAAGGTCTTCGGGCCTCGGCCCGGCTGGGATCGCGCTGATTGGATGCGGGTGCCATTCGTCAGCTGCGAACGATCCGGGCAGCCCGAGAATCTGAGACAGGTCGTCAAGATGTTCCTGCGCCTCGCCGTCGGCGGGGCGACGGAAACGCCGTAGAGCTGGGCGGCCTCATCCTTCGAGAATGCCTCACGAGCGTTGGGGGAGTGGATCAAGACCCCGCCTCGATTCATCTAGCTGGTCGAGTGGCCCTCCGGTGGCATCGACACATTGGGAAGCCACGGCGAACGCAGTGAAGTGTCGTTGAATGGCGGCCGAGCGAGCTGTCCGGTCGACGAGCTTGGGGCGGCTGGTTCCCCTGGCGGTGTACGGCTCGAAGCCCATGGCCTCGAAGGATCTGGTGGTCAGGGCCGACTCCTTAGCGTGACGCGCCGCTTCCTTGGTCACAGCGCTTACCCGCCGCGCGGTACACCATCGGTGCAGGGTGGCAGTTCGTCTGCTCCCGCGTCTGGCCGACACGGCCTCGACGCCGATGTCATCGCGATGACATCGGTTCCAACCCCATCGCAACCGAACCGCACGCCCCGATGACCAGTATGAAGACCGACGAGGGATCGGGCCCATTGATCCATCCTGGATGCATGCGAACACCTCCGGCACTGGTCGGGAGGAGCCCTGTGGAGCCAACGACGAGCGGCCGTCGGCAGGCGAACGTCAATCGGCAGTCAACACATCGCGGACCTACTTGCCAACACCCTTCGGTCCTGTGGCAGGTGCGCGAGCCGAGTCACTCCGCCCACTATGACGCGGGTGCCATACGGTGGTGCTCCCGCTGCAGCGACAGCTCGCTCCGTGTCCAACTGTGGGACCCCATGTTCGTGAGCGGCTTCGACCCCACTTCGACGTCCACGTGCTGGCCCGAGAGGCACGCCGTTTGTGGTGATCGACCGCGACATCGGTCCGCGCTCGCATCGCCAATGCCACGCTCACCCACGGTCTACGGACCGAAGCCCCGCGGCCCCGGTCGGGACCCAGTCCAGGCGGGCGCATCACCATGCCCTTGACAAGGGCTCAGTCCATATCAGATTTTGATGCTGACCGGACGGTTCCGCGTCTGGGTGGTGCCGTCGCCGACCGCACCGTAGAAGTTGTAGCCCCAACACCACAGGCTGTGGTTGGTGCGGTATCCGCAGGTGTGGTAACCGCCGGCGCTTATGGTCGACCACAGGTGGTTGGTGCCGACCCGCCCCGGTACGTAGCGGTCCGCGTAGGTGCCGTCGCCGAGCTGGCCGTAGTTGTTGCGTCCCCAGCACCACAGGGTGCCGTCGAGGCGGGTGCTGCAGGTGTGGGAGAAGCCACTGGAGACGGTGGCCCAGACGTGCAGCTTGCCCACCTGCTTCGGGAAGAGTCGCGTCATCCCGGTGCCGTCACCGACCTGTCCGTGGGTGTTGGCGCCCCAGCAGTACAGGGCGTGTCCGCTCTTGATCCCGCAGGTGTGGCCGGCGTGGCTGTGTCTGCCGCCGCCGCCGCCGCTGACTTGCACCCAGCCCGGCGAGTGGTGCCCGACGATGGTCGGCAGGTCGCGGTTGGTGGTGTCGCCGACGCCGAGCTGGCCGTTGTTGTTGCGTCCCCAGCACCGCAGGTAGGTGTCGCTGCGGATCCCGCAGGTATGGAGGGGTCCGCCGTCGATCGACTGCCAGTCGCCGCTGGCACCGACCCGCTGCGGGGTCCACCGGTCCTGGTTGGTCCCGTCGCCGACTTGGCCGTAGGCGTTGTCACCCCAGCACCACAGGTGTGGTTCACCTGGATGCAGCAGGTGTGGGAGAGGCCCGCTGTGATCGCGGAGCCATCGGGCGGTCCCGACATGGACCGGCACGGTAGCGGTGGGTCGGTGTCACCAAGCCCGAGCTGGCCGTTGTCGTTGTCGCCCCAGCACCACAGGGACCGGTTGCTTCGGATCGCGCAGGTGCTGAAACCCGCCACCGGTCACCTGGATCCAGTACCTTGCTGCCGCGAACCGACGCGGTCGGGCTGTGACGCTGCGACCGTGTCCCCCTGGCCAAGCTGACCTTGACCGTTGTAACCCCCAGCACCACAGCTCGCGGGAGACGCGGAGTGCCGCAGGTGTGGTTGGCGCCTGAATCGACGCTCGACCACCCATACGCATCGGTGCGGACGTGGGTCGACGAGGCTCTTGCGCCGTTCGCGGCCGCACCCATCGTGAGCGCCGCGGTAGCCAGCACGGCGGCACCCGCACTCGCAGCCCAGCCCAGCACAGGCGTAGATCGTCGCTGACTCATGTCTCCCCTCCCGAAACCCGGTGCGGTTGAAGACGACGCCCCGTGACGACGCGAGCACCCGGCAGCCCACACCCTGTCGCAACGGGTCGCCAAGCCGCAAGGCACACCGAACCGCGTACTCGGGTCAATCTGCCGCGGGAGAACGATATCCGCTGGGGCCGGCCAGATCGGATCACCAACGTTGACGTCGACATCGAACGCCTCACGCGCCGTCGCCAGGCGGGCCATCGAGCTTCACCCGGACGCCGGCGTACTGGTCCTCGTCGCGGATCGCCTCTGCGGTGACGCTTCCCGTGTCGATGAGCAGGCCATCATCGATGATCATTCGGTAGCGGCGTTGAGGCGATCTCGATGACCCGGCCCCTCGCCTCCGCCACGTCGTTCGATGTGCTGAGCGCTGCAAAGTCGATGTCGGAGGTGGGCCGGCGCAGCTCGTAGGCAGCGAGGAGCACTCCCCCTTTCAGTACGAAGCGCAGCCGGTGCTCAGAATGCGCCAGCCGGAGCAGGAAGCCCTCGAGGAATAGAGCTTCAGGTACTCCGCGAACGTGCGGTGGGCGGCTCCCGCGGCCTTCGGTGCGGCGCATCGTCGACGTCGAGCGACCCGCCCTGAATTGGGCCTCGGCCACTGCCCGGATGTCGCCCGGGGTGAGTCCGGCCAGCCGGCGATGCCCGACCGTCGGGATCGACCCAGCGGGTTGATCGCCGACGCAGGTCGTCGCGTAGGACTTCGGCCGGGTTTCGGTGGCGGCCACGGGAGCCACTGCTCGGCCCACGCCTTCACGGTGAGCCGGCCGGTCCCGGCTGCAGGCTCGCCGTCTCGCTCGAGCGCGAGCCTGCGGTCCCTGAGTCGACGCTTGCACTCGGCCTCCGTCGTGGCCTTCACCTTGATGCGTCTGCGGGTGCCGCGCTCGGTCCATCCGGCGTCGATGGTTCCGACCCAGCGGCCGTCATTTTCTCGGTAGACCGAGCCGGTGCCGTCCTGACGACGCTTGCGCGGCATGCCTGCACCTCTCGATGGGAGCCATCTTGGGAGCCATTACGGGGCATGCGGCAGTATGCCACGAGAGTGTTCTGAGAGGTGTTTTACGCCTGAAACTGGAGCCGCCTATCGGAATCGAACCGATGACCTTCTCATTACGAGTGAGACGCTCTACCGACTGAGCTAAGGCGGCGCTGGCCACGCGCGGCGCGGCCGACGGAAGAGGCTATCAACTCGCGCGGGTGCCCGCCCAAACCGGTTCCCTGAGCGGGCCTGGCTCAGCGGTGCCGGCCACGAGGCTTGAGCTGGACGCTGGGCATCGGCGGGGCGAGCAGCCGGTCGCCGCTGGAAGCCGTCGACGCGGCCGAAGCGCTCGACCGCCCCTCGTCGTTCCACTCCCGCCGGAAGGCCACGATCTCGTCGTGCGAGCGCCCGATGAAGTTCCACCACATGACGAGCTGCTCCTCGAAGGCTGCCGCCGAGCAGAAAGGCGCGGCCCGCGCCCTGGAGCTGCACCGACTCACGGCGGCCACCGAGATAGCAGATCTCGCTCACGCCGAGCCGCTGTCCCTCGACGACGACCTCACCGTCGATGCCGAGCACGCCGTGCTCGAAGTCCGGGCGCAGGGGTAGTTCCGACGACGCCCGAGAGGGTGAGCTCGGCACCCACCAGCGGCGAGTACGTCAGCGCCGGGGAGACGGCGCCCGCCAGCTCCCCGGTCACCACCCGCACCGCTAGGCCGGCCAGCTCGACGATCGGCAGGTCGACGTACTGGCTGAAGTCTCGCGCCGCCTCGTGCCGCGCCGGCGACGGCAGCGCGACCCAGAGCTGAAGCCCGTGCAGCTCGCCCGAGTGGCCCGCCGGCGACTCCTCCGAGTGCGCGATCCCCGGCCCGGAGGTCATCAGGTTGAGCTCGCCGGGTCGGATCAGGGCGTCGCTTCCCAGGCTGTCCCGATGGTGGATCTCGCCCGACAGCAGCCAGCTCACCGTCTGCAGCCCGGTGTGCGGATGCGGCGGCACCCACATCCCCAACTCTGCCGGAGATGTCCTCAGGGCCGTAGTGGTCGACGAAGCACCAGGCGCCGATCATCCGGCGGTCGCGGTTGGGCAGCACCCGGCGTACCTCCTGATGCGGCCCGAGCATCACCGGTCGCGGCTCGAGGACCTCCAGGACGGGCTCGAGGTCCCGCACCAGGCCGGTCGACTCCACCACCTCGACCGAAGCCTCGAAGTTGCTCATCGCCCCTCCTTCACTCGCCTGCCGTCAGCACCGGGTTCCCGTCGGCCGGCGGACGTCCGTTCGACAGGAAGAAGTCCACCGCGTTCGAGATGCACTCGTTGCCACTCGCGTATGCCGTGTGGCCATCGCCCTCTCGGCGTGAGCAGGACGCCGCTGTCCAGCTCGTTCGCCAGGTTGACTGCCTGCTGGTACGGCGTCGCCGGGTCGCGGGTCGTACCGACGACGAGGATCGGCGCGGCACCCGGAGCCGAGTAGTCGGGCTCGGGCAGCGTCGGCTTGATCGGCCAGTTGGAGCAGCCGTACGAGAACCAGGTGGCGATCGGCCCGAAGACGGGTGAGGCCGCCACGAACGCAGCACGGTCGGTCTCGATCTGGGCGACGCTCTCGTGCTCGGGATGGTCGAGGCAGTTGACGGCCGACTGCACCTCGATGCTGTTGGTCGTGTACTGGCCGTCCGGACCGCGGTCGGTGTACTGGTCGGCGATCGCCAGGCAGGGCGTCCCCGTTGCCCTCCAGCGCCTGCTCCAGCACCTGGGTCTCGATCGGCCAGGTCTCCTTGAAGTACAGCGGGTAGATGACGCCGTAGACAGCCAGACCCTCGGTCACCTCGCGTCCGGAGGAGGTCGGCAGCGGGCTGCTGCGTCGATCTGCTTCAGCAGGTCGATGATCTGTTGCTGGGCGGCGGCCACGGTGTCGCCGAGGAAGCAGTTTCCCGAGGAGACGCAGTCGGTCAGGTAGGCCGTGAGCTCGGTCTGGAAGCCCGCGGCCTGTCCGAGGGCGAGCGTGTGCGGCGAGGCCTCGGGTCGATGGCCCCGTCGAGCACCATCCGGCCCACCCGCTTCGGGAACAGCGCGGCGTACGTCGCGCCGAGATAGGTGCCGTACGACGCCCCGTAGTAGTTGAGGTACGGGTCCTTCACCACCGCACGCAGGATGTCCATGTCGCGCGCCGCCTCGATCGTCGACACGTGAGAGAGCAGCGGCCCGGACTCGCGCACGCAGCCGTCGGTGAAGTGCTGCCACTGGCGCTCGAGGGTCGCGACCTCCTGCAGGAGTGTCCGGCGACGGGTCTGCGCTGCACGTAGGCGTCCAGGGCGCGGTCGGAGACGCAGTCGACGGGCGTGCTCTGCCCTACGCCGCGCGGGTCGAAGCCGACCACGGCAAACTGGCTCGTCACCGCCGGCCCGAAGTCCGCGTAGTCGAGGTAGTCGATGCCCGAGGCCCCGGGGCCGCCCGGGTTGATGAACAGCGTCCCGTTGGCGTGGCCAGGGTCGCCGCTCGGGCTCATCTTGGCCTTGATCGTGATCGCCGTACCGTCGGGGTGGGCATAGTCGAGCGGCACCCAGATCGAGGCGCACTTGTATGAGCCGCCGCACGGTGTCCAGGACACCTGCTGGTCGTAGAACCGGGCGAGTCCATGACCAGGCGGTCCCTCTCCGAACCCCGAGTGAGCGGCGGGCGGTGGTGGTGTCGTGGCCGTCGAGGGGGCTGGGGTCGTCGGCTGGCTGGTGTGCCGCGCGGTCGGAGGTGCTATCGGGTGAGGTGCGGGTGCGACCGGGCCCCGCTGGGCGCCGATGTCCTGAGCGCTACTGCAGGCGCCGAGCAGGGCTCCCACCGCGAGGAGGCCCAAGACGGCCCTCGATCGCTGCATACGTCGCATGGCGTAGCCCCTTCGCCGGATAGCTTGCCCGTCGAGGGCTGTGGTCCCTCAAACCCTACGTCGCACGACCCAGCGCAGCCGGGCGCGAGCGGTCACGACTAGTTGAGCGCCGAGCCCGTCATGGGCCGGCCGCCGTTGTGACGAAGCAGATGGCCCGGTGCCCGTCGGACTGGTCCCAACGTTGCTCGGTGCGGGTAGAGATAGAACTTGCCGGCCGGCTGGACGTGCTCGGCCGCGAACCTCGGTCCACACGCCTGCCGCGGTCCTGCCGCTCGATCACGGCCTCCCCCGGATAGGCGGAGTCGGGGAAGTTGATCACGAAGATCGCCTGCGCGTTGTGGGTATCGGCGCACGGGACGCCGGTGATGTCGAAGGCGCCCACCGTGGCTCCGTCCTGCAGGCCCGGGATCTTCACGCAGTCACCTCGGCGCACATCACCGAAGTCGAGCCGGCCGGCATCGTTGATCACCCCCGCCTCGTCGCGATGCGCCTGGTTGCTCCGGACCCAGATGCCGATGCCGAACAGGCCGACCCACCACAGGCCGCTGACGACCATGCCCGGTGATCGCCATCCACTTGCCTCGATCACCGGTCCGGGAGATCTTGACCAGCGCGACGATGCCGAGCGGGATGGCCGCCACGATGCCGATCACCGGCAGCAGCCCGGTGATGAACGCCGCGATCGCCCAGCCGCTGTACCCGCGCCGCGGAGGGGCGCTCGGTCCACCGGGATAGCCGGGGTAAGCCGGACCACTCGGGTAGGCCCGGGGGTCTTGGCTGGGATAGCCGCCCTGGCCGGGGTACCCGTACCCCGGCTGTTGCGGTGCCGGTCCGGGGTACGGCGCCGGCGGCCCCGGGTACGGCGAGCCTGGTGGCGGATAGCCCGGATAGGGCTGCTGACCGGGCTGTGGAGCCTGACCTGGATACGGACCGGCCTGACCTGGATAAGGCGCCGGCTGGTCCGGATAGGGAGCCGGCTGACCCGGGAAAGGCGCCTGACCGGGGTAGGGGCTCTGATCGGGACGCGGAGGCTGGGCCTGGTAGCCGCCCGGCTGCCCTGCGCCTGGCTCGGCGCCGGGCTCCGAGCTGGACCCGGGTCCTGGTGTGTCGGAACCTGGTTGCTCACTCATGCTGCGCCGCCTCCCGTGTCGCGAAGCCGGCCGCGAGCCGTGCGGCGGACACTTCACCCGTCGTGTGACCGGCAATGCTACCCACGTCGAGCCGTTCCGCTGCGTTGTTGGCCACCGTCACTTGATGGTCGAACCGGTCGTGACGTCGCCCGAGCCCTGGGCACTGTCATGCACCTCCGCGCCAGCGAGATCATCAGCGACTCCAGCGCCAGCACCGGAGCCACCTCACCCTCGAGTGCCTCTCGGGTCGCGAAGATGGCCGCGAGCCGTGCGGCGGAGACCTCACCCGTGGTGTGACGCGCGATGCTGCCCACCTCGGTGCGTTGCTCCTCGTTGATCAGGCGATCACCGGCACCGAGCTGGACAGCCAGCACGTCGCGGTAGAACGAGGCCAGGTCGAGCAGCGACCGGTCCAGCGCGTCGCGGACGAACCGCTTGGTGCGCTGCTTCTGGTTGCGCTGCAGCTCCTTCAGGGCGGGCGCGTAGCCCGCGCTGCGGCCACCGCGGGCCCCCGTGCCGTAGGCCAGTCTCGAGGTCGGCGACCTCCTTGGCGTCGAGCGCCGCTGCCCGCGGCTCGCCCTCCTCGGTCGCCGCCTCGACCAGGTTGCTGGCGCAGGTCATGCACGAGCCGAGGTCGAGCAGCTGGCTGGGGATGCGCAGCACCTCGCGCCGCCGGTTGCGGGTCGGCTCGTCGAGCGCCAGCGCGCGAGCCCGGCCGATGTGACCCTGCGAGGCCCGCGCGGCGTAGGACGCCACCGCCTCGCTGACCCCGTCGCGCGCCACCAGGTGGGCCGCCACCGCCTCCGGTGGAGGGGTGCGCAGCACCTTCGTCCGGCACCTCGACCGGATCGTCGGGAGCACGTCCTCGACGGTCGGCGCGCAGAGCAGCCACACCGTGCGAGGCGGCGGCTCCTCGATGCTCTTCAGCAGGGCGTCGGCCGCCTTGTCGTTGAGCCGGTCGGCGTCCTCGATGACGAAGATCTGCCAGCGCCGCCCGGACGGCGCGAGCGCCGCCTGTCGGACCAGCTCCCGCATCGGGTCGACCTTGATCTGCGACTGGTCGGACACCACGATCGTCACGTCGGCGTGCGCGCCACTCAGCGCCGTACGGCAGGCCAGGCAGTCCCCGCAGCCCTGCCGCTCGCACAGCAGGGCCGCGGCGAAGGCGCGTGCGGCGTTGGAGCGCCCCGACCCGGGCGGCCCGGTGAACAGCCACGCATGCGTCATCGCCGACGACGGATCCGCCCGCGACGATCGCGGCGGCGCCGGCAACCGCCTGCCGAAGACTCGCGACCAGGTCCTCCTGGCCGACCAGGTCGTCCCAGACCGCCGCTCGATCGCGGCCGCCCGCGAGGTCGCGCCGACGGTCAGCGGTCACGCGTCGGCTCCCAGGTGGCGCTCGGCGAGCGGGAGCACGGCCTCGAGCCGGCTGCGGATCGCGGCGGCGATCGCGGCGCTCTCGTGGCTGCGCATCGACGACCAGATAGTGGTCCGGGTCGGCCGCCGCCAGCTGCCGGAATGCCTCGCGCACCCGCTCGTGGAAGTCCAGCGGCTCGGCTTCGAGCCGGTCCGGTGACCCGAAGCGGCCGCAGCCCGACGTCGGGGGCGAGGTCGAGCAGCACCGTCAGATGCGGCCGCAGGTCGGCGGTCGCCCAGCGCGCGACCCGCTCGACATCGCGCGGCAGCAGGTCGCGGCCGGCACCCTGGTAGGCGAGGGTCGAGTCGACGTAGCGGTCGGTGATCACGACCGCTCCCCGAGCCAGCGCCGGCTTGACCAGCTTCTCGACGTGCTCCGCCTTGTCGGCGGCGTAGAGCAGCGCCTCCGCGCGATGGTCGAGCGCGCCGGTCGCCGGGGAGAGCAGGATCTCGCGCAGCCGGCGGCCCACGTCGGAGTCCCCCGGCTCGTGGGTGAGGACGACGTCGTACCCGGCCTCGATCAACCCCGCCTGCAGCAGCCTGGCCTGGGTCGACTTGCCGGCACCCTCGCCGCCCTCGAGCGCGACGAAGACCCCGCGGTTGGCGTAGACACCGCTGCTTCGGGTCAAGGACTGCCTCAGCTCGCTTCCGATCGAGACCCCTGGTCGGTCGTTCATCTGATGGTAGGCAGCCAGGCCGACAGCGACCATGACGACGGCCGAGGCGAACATCGTGATCGCGGCGCCGTTGTAGTCGAGCACCGAGTCGTCGGTGACCTCGCCATCGATGCTGGCCGATCAGGCCGGCGACCAAGGGCGCGAGCGGCAAGCACGAGCGCGAGCGACAGCCGGATCAGCGTCTGGACGAAGGCGAAGGTACGACCGCGGTAGGCGTCCTCGACCTCGAGACCGAGCAGGGTGTAGCCGGTGATCCACGCCGTACCCGCGAAGAACCCGAGGACGACCGTGAGGGCCGTGACGATCGCCAGGTTGGCGATGACCGCGATGCCGCCGAGCAGCACCCCGGCCGCGACCAGCGAGAAGCCGAACAGCCGGCGGCGCGACATCGCCAGCAGGAAACGCGGCCCTCGCCACATCCCGAGCGCGAGCCCCGCGAACACCGCGGCGAACAGCACGCCGTAGCCGGGGTTGCCGCCGCCGAGGTCGCCGACGTAGACCCGGGCCAGGCCGATCACGACGCCGCCGGCCGCGAACGCCCCGGTGATCCCGAGCACCAGACCCCTGACCAGCGGGTTCCGCGCGACGTACGACCAGCCCTCCCGGATGACCGTGCAACATCCCCTGCCGGTCCTCGACGGCGATCGCCGGGCCGGGCGGGATCTCGTGCAGGGTCGCGATGACCAGGCCGGAGACGATGAACGACGCGGCGTTGAAGACCAGCGACAGCGTGACCGGCGCGTTGTCCAGCCAGCCGACGGTCGAGTTCAGCCCCTGGGTGCCGAGCGAGAGCAGCACGAAGATCCCCGCGGCCGGCAGCGCCGAGCCGTACGTCGTGGCGATCGACAGCTGGTTGGCCTGCTCGAGCTGGCTGGCCGGCACCAGGTTGGGCACCGTGGCGTCCTTGGCCGGCAGCCAGACCAGGCTGATCGCCTCGATGAGCACGGTCGCGACCAGCACCCACCACAGCGTGTTGACGATCGGGATGGTCAGGAAGATCGCACCGCGCAGGAAGTCGCCGACGACCAGCGTCCAGCGGCGGTCGAGCCGGTCAGCGACGTAGCCCGGCGAACGGCCCGATGACGACTGCCGGCAGCACCCGGAGCAGCAGCACCCCGGCGATCGCGAAGTTCTGGCTCTGGTAGGTGTCGGCCGCGAGCGAGCTGGCCATCGCCGTCAGCGCCAGCAGCCCGAGCCAGTCGCCGAGGCTGGACAGCCCGAGCCCGATCCAGAGCCGCCGGAACGCCTTGATCCGGAGCACCCCGCCCGTCGATGACGCACGACCGGGCTGGACGCGCTCACGACTCACTCCGGCGACGAGGTCGCCGCCGACACCTTTGCTGGCGCCTTCGCGGCGGTCGCCTTCGTGGCTGCTGTCTTCTTCGCGGCGGTCTTGGTGGCCGCGGTCTTCGCGGTGCGTCTTCTTGGCGCCGGCCTTCTTGGCCGCCGGTCTTCTTGGCCGCGGACTTCTTCGCGCCGCGCTTGGCCGTCGTCTTCTTCGGGGTCGGCCCCTTGGCCCGCTTGTCGCTGAGCAGCTCGGCGGCCCGCTCGAGGGTGAGGGTCTCCACCTCGTCGCCGCGCCGCAGCGTCGCGTTGACCTCGCCGTCGGTGACGTACGGCCCGAACCGGCCGTCCTTGACCACGACCGGCAGCGCGGTCGTCGGGTCCGGTCCGAGCTCCTTCAGCGGCGCCGCAGCGGCGCGGCGTCCGCGCTGCTTGGGCTGGGCGTAGATCGCCAGCGCCTCGTCGAGGGTGATGGTGAGCAGCTGCTCCTCGGAGTCGATCGACCGCGAGTCCGTGCCCTTCTTCAGGTACGGCCCGTAGCGGCCGTTCTGGGCGGTGATCACCTCGCCGGTCTCGGGGTCGGCCGCCGACCTCGCGGGGCAGGGTGAGCAGCGACAGCGCCTGCTCGAGGTCGATCGTGTCCAGCGACATCGACGCGAACAACGACGACGTCCGCGGCTTGGCGCTCTTGGGCGCATCCTCCGGCAGCACCTCGGTGACGTACGGCCCGTACCTGCCGTTCTTGGCCACGATGGTGTTGCCGCGTCGCCGGGTCCTGTGCCCAGCTCGATCTCGGCGCCCGCCGGGTTGGCCAGCAGCTCGCGGGCCTTCTCGACGGTGAGCTCGTCGGGCGGCAGGTCCTCGGGCACGTTGGCCCGGCTGCCGTCGGCGGTCTCGACGTACGGCCCGTAGCGACCGACCCGGACGGCCAGGTCGTCGTCGA
Source organism: uncultured Actinomycetota bacterium (assembly GCA_963833975.1). Lineage (GTDB taxonomy): Bacteria > Actinomycetota > Actinomycetes > Propionibacteriales > Nocardioidaceae > JAWWPG01. Next base: position 137,396 of record CAWIAB010000007.1, on the reverse strand, counting down.
TCCGGAACGTCGACAGCTCCCGGGCGTCGATCTCGCCGAGGTCGTTGACCAGCGACTTCAGCCCCTCGTGGTCGCCGGAGCCGAAGTAGAACTCGGCGAGCTCGGCGGTGGAGTCCCGGCGTCCCGCGGCCACCTCGTCGAGCACGTCCTCCATGCCCGCGGTGAAGTTGTAGTCGACCAGCCGGGCGAAGTGCCGCTCCAGCAGTCGGACGACGGCGAACGCCAGCCAGGCCGGCACCAGCGCCGTGCCCTTCTTGTAGACGTAGCCGCGGTTCAGGATGGTGCCGATGATCGAGGCGTACGTCGACGGCCGGCCGATCTCGCGCTCCTCGAGCTCGCGGACCAGGGTGGCCTCGGTGTAGCGGGCCGGGGGCCGCGTCTCGTGACCGGACGAGCCCAGCTCCGCGCACCGTCAGCGGGTCGCCCTCGTCCAGGCTCGGGCAGCCGGGTCTCGCTGTCGTCGCGGTCGGCGTCCGGGTCGTCGTGACCCTCGACGTAGGCCTTCAGGAACCCGTGGAACGTGATGACGCGGCCACTCGCCGAGAACTCGCAGGCCTCGCCGGTGGTCGCGGTGGCGGCGATCCGTACCGACACCGACCGCCCCTCGGCGTCGCGCATCTGCGATGCGACGGTGCGCATCCAGATCAGCTCGTAGAGCCGGAACTCGTCGCCCGACAGCCCGGTCTGCGCCGGCGTGCGGAAGGACTCGCCGGCCGGCCGGATCGCCTCGTGCGCCTCCTGTGCGTTCTTGACCTTGCTCTGGTAGGTGCGCGGCGCGTCGGGCAGGTAGTCGCGGCCGTACAGCTCGGCAACCTGGGCCCGCGCCGCGCTGATCGCCGTACCCGACAGCGTGCTCGAGTCGGTCCGCATATAGGTGACGAAGCCGTTCTCGTACAGCCGCTGGGCGACCTGCATGGTGCGGGCGGCGCCGTAGCCGAGCTTGCGTGACGCCTCCTGCTGCAGCGTCGTCGTACGGAACGGGGCGTACGGCGAGCGCCGGTAGGGCTTGGACTCGACCGAGCGGACCGCGAACGTCTGGTCACGCAGCGCGCCGGCCAGCGCGCCGGCCGTGGCCTCGTCGAGATGGACGACCTCGCTGCCCTTGAGCTCGCCGACCGACGAGAAGTCGCGGCCCTGCGCGACCCGCTTGCCGTCGACCCCGGTCAGCTTCGCCGGGAACGTCTGCGGCGTCTTGCCCTCGCCGGCGTCGAACGACGCCTCCAGGTCCCAGTACGACGCGGCCCGGAACGCCATGCGCTCGCGCTCGCGGTCGACGACGAGCCGGACGGCGACCGACTGGACGCGGCCGGCCGACAGCCCGCTCATGACCTTCTTCCACAGCACCGGCGACACTTCGTAGCCGTAGAGCCGGTCGAGGATGCGCCGGGCCTCCTGGGCCGCGACCAGGTCGCTGTCGATCTCGCGGGGGTTCGACACGGCCGCGGCGATGGCCTCGGGGGTGATCTCGTGGAAGACCATCCGGTGGACCGGGACCTTGGGCTTGAGCTCGTCGAAGAGGTGCCAGGCGATCGCCTCGCCCTCGCGGTCCTCGTCTGTGGCGAGGTAGAGCTCGTCGGCGCCCTTCAGCAGCGACTTGAGCTTGGTGATCTGCGGCTTCTTGTCCTTGGGCACGACATAGATCGGGGTGAAGCCGTCGTCGACGTTGACGCCGAGCCGACCCCACGTCTCACCCTTGTACTTCGCCGGCACCTCGCTGGCGTTGTTGGGGAGGTCTCGGATGTGCCCGATCGAGGACTCCACGACGTAGCCACGCCCGAGGAATCCCGAGATCGTGCGCGCCTTCGCCGGCGACTCGACGATGACGAGCTTGGTTCCATCTGCTGCCACGAAGTTGTGCTCCCCTTCTCGGTGTCGGTGCGGGCAGGTCCGCGGCCACGGTCTGGCCTCAGCGGTTGGCTCGGTCGGCGCGGACGGGTCCGCATCGATGATGCCTCAGCCATCGGCATGGGCGTTAATGCGCCCATCTCGGCGCTGGGTGGGACCGAGCCGTCAGGAGACCGGCTCGTCCTCCTTGAGGGACTCGTCGAAGGTCAGCTTCCAGGTGTCCGGGGACGCGAGCTCAGGAAGGGCCGCCTTGTACTGCTCCACCAGGTGCGGCCACTCCTTCACCAGCCTGCTGTGCAGCGCCACCGAGCGGGCCAGCAGGTCGCGGAACAGCTCCGGGTCACGCTTGTACCAGGCCGCTGCGGTGCCGTCGGCGGAGGAGACCAGCGCCGAGTCGAACTGGGCGAGCAGCCACCACTTGAGGTCGATGTGCGGCACGTTGGCCTCGGGGCGCTCCCGCGCCATCGCCTTGACCGGCAGCACCTGCCGGACGGCGCCGGTGACCAGCGTCTTGGCGCGGGCGATGCCGCGTCTTCGGCGCCGTCGGCTCCTTGCCGCGACGCGGTGGCTTGCGCCGGCCCGCGGCGGGGAACAGGTCCAGGTCGGTCTGCGACCGGGAGTCGTCGTACCCCTTGCGCAGCTCGAACAGCTCGGGAAGCCGCTTCAGGACGTCGCGGTGCATGCGCTGGGGTCCCTCGAGGATGTCCTCGATGGCCATCAGGCCCATCTCGGCGGGGCCGTACTGCATGGAGAGCAGGTGCTTGATCTGGGTCTCGAAGCTCTCGAGGATCAGCCGCCCGCCGCGGTCGTACGGCGAGTGCAGCAGCGCGGCGATGATCCGGTTGCGGCGGTGGAAGTAAGCCTGCCAGTCGATCGTGTCGTCCTTCTCGTGCCACGGCACGTGCCAGACCGCGACCCCCGGCAGCGTGACCGTGGGGTAGCCGGCCTCGCGCGCCCGCAGTCCGAACTCCGCGTCGTCCCACTTGAGGAACATCGGCAGCGAGAGCCCGATCTCCTTGATGACCTTCGTGGGGATCAGGCACATCCACCAGCCGTTGTAGTCGACGTCGATACGGCGGTGCAGCCACTGGGTCGAGCGCAGCGGCTTGACCGCGAAGTTGTGGCCGTGCAGGGTGTTCGGGGCGGGTCCCCAGAACCAGCGGTAGCGGGCCACCGTCTCGCCGAAGGCGTGCAGCACGGAGCGGTCGTAGAGGCTGAACATCTGGCCACCGACCAGCGTCGGGTCCTTGGCGAAGTCGGCGAATGCGACCGCCCGCAGGATGCCCTCGAGCTCGCACACGACGTCGTCGTCGAGCACCAGCACGTAGTCGGCGACGCCCTTCGACGCGACCTCGTTCATCACCCGCGAGAAGCCGCCGGAGCCGCCGAGGTTGCCCTGCTCGATCAGCCGCAGCTTCATCCCGAGCGCGCTCTGGGCCTGGTCGAAGTCGGGGTGGTCGACGACCCGCTGGGTGCCCTGGTCCACGACCAGGATCTCGTCGAGGTCCTCGAGGACTGACGGCTCCTCGGCCAGCTTCAGCAGCTGGGCGACACAGAAGTCGGGACGGTTGAAGGTGGGGATGCCGATCGACACCGTCCCGGGGCGGATCTTGTCGGTCTCGAAGCCCCAGACCGCCGAGTGCAGCTGCATGGGCTCGTCACCGGCCTCGATGTCGAACCAGTACCAGCCGCCGTCGATGAATGGCTTCAGCGGCAGGTCGAACTCCACCGTGGTCGGCTCGTCGGAGCCCACCACGGCTGCCTCTGCCCTGAGCACGTGACCCTTCGCCGTCGAGCGGTAGACGATCAGCGTGCCGTGACCGGAGATGGTCGCCACCAGCCGCACGCTCTGCTGCTCCGTCCACCGGCGCCAGTAGCTGGCCGGGAACGCGTTGAAGTAGGTGCCGAAGGTGATCCGTCGGTCCGGGAACGCCGTCGCACCCCGCTCGCCGGTGACCTTGCCGAACGCGCCCAGGCCCTCGACGCCTCCGCCGGCCGCTCCGCCCTTGGCGCCGTAGTTGCCCGACTCGCGGGCCTCGGCCGAACCTGGTGCCGGGGTGCTGTCCGAGGCATCGCTGGCACCCGACTGACGCGACGTGCTCTCGCCGCCCCCGAAGCTGGACAGCCCGGTGACGTAGAGGGGACGGATGTCGAGCTCCTGGTCAGCGCGCAGGATCGTGCGCTGAACTACGCGAAACCCACGGTCCCCGCTGACCTCCGGGGCAACTCCGCGTGCGGGATCGGTCAAGGTCAAAGTCCTCACAACGACGTCGGCTGACAACAATTTCACGGTATCAGGCAGACGTGTGCGCGAGCTCACGTCGCGCCACTCACCCGGCGATTCGCGTGCCTGCCAGCCCCGCAGCCACGTGATGACGATGGCTCCCATGTACCGGCACGACCAATCTGGGCTCCATGGTAGGGCACCGGACCCATACACACATCACGGCCGGGCTGGCGGCTCGCGCCGTAGCCCTCGCCGGCGGGGGAGAGCAGATAGGGTCACCGATGCCGGTCCGAGGCGAAAGCCTGGTGACCGCACCCGCGGGGAGGCCTGCAGCCCGCGCAGACCGTCGCGCGGGAGAGAGGAGTGCGGCATGATCGCGCAGACGCAAGGCGATACGGCGGTGAGCAAACGGATCTTCCTGCACATCGGAGCGCCCAAGACCGGGACCACCTACCTCCAGCACGTGCTCTTCAAGAACCGCGAGACGCTGGCCGACGAGGGAGTCCTGTACCCCTACAGCTCGGTCGACCAGTCGTTCCGCTCGGCTCACGACTTCTGCGGTACGACCTGGTTCGGCCACCACGCCGACCGCTTCCGCGGGGAATGGGACCGGGTCGCCGAGCTGGCCCGTTCGTGGGACGGGTCGACGGTCATCATCTCCAGCGAGCTGCTCGCCGCCGCCGCTCCGGACCGGATCCGGAGCCGCCTGGAGCTGCTCGCGCCGGCCGAGGACGATCGAACGCAGCTCCATGTGGTCTTCTCCGCCCGCGACCTGGCTCGCCAGCTCGTCTCCGACTGGCAGGAGCAGATCAAGCACAGGCACACGGTCACCCTCGAGCGGTTCGTCGACGACCTCGTCGAGCTCGGGCTGAACGCCCCGGAACCCTTCGGTCGACTGTTCTGGGGCCTGCACGATGCCGGCGCCGTACTGGCCAAGTGGTCGCAAACGGTGCCGCCTGAGCGGATCCACGTGATCACGGTGCCTCCGCCGGGGGGTGACTCGAAGGCCCTGTGGACCCGCTTCTGCGCGGTCACGGGACTCGACCCGGCCGGCTACGACACGACCGCCAAGCGCTCGAACCCCTCGATGGGCGTCGAGGAGACCGAGCTGGTCCGTCGGATGAACCGCCGGCTCACCAAGATGGACGGCAACAGCTACGACGTCCTGGTCCGGCTCTTCCTCGCCGACAAGGTGCTGGGTGGCGGGTCGACCCGGCTCACCCTGCCGCCTCAGCGCGCGGGGTGGGTCGACAGCCGCTCCCAGACCCTGGTCGACCAGCTGACCGAGGCCGGCTACCAGGTCGAGGGGGATCTGGCTGACCTGATACCGAGGCCGCCCGACACCGACTACGTCTCTCCGACCGCCCTGACCGACGGCGACCTCGGCCCCGTTGCCATCAAGACGGCGACCGCCCTGCTGAAGCACGCCGGGAAGATGCGCGTCCAGAACCTCAGGCTCAAGGCGGCGTACGACGGTGCCGAGCCGCCCGTCCATGGCCGCCGGTGGACGTTTCGACCGAGGGCTCTCGGCGCGGCCGTACGACGTCGCCTGGCGCGAACCACGGACGAGTCTTGAGCTGCGACGGGTAGTCCGTGCGGGCAGGACCCGTGACCTCCAGGATCCCTCAGGCGCGACTGCGCAGCCGGTTCCCCACGTCCCGCAGACTCCGACGCACCGAGCCCGTGACCCTCCGGGCGTGACCGATGCCCGGCAGGTGGCGACGCGGTGGCGCCGGCGCCGGCGCAGGTGGAACGGCCGCCAGGCTGGCCAGGCCGCGCAGCGCGGCATCGAGGACGTCGGCGTCGGTGAGATCGTCCGGCTGGACCGTCTCTCCCGGCGCGGACTGCGGTTCGAGGTCGTCGAGGTCACCGACGACCCGCACGCCTGACGATCTGAGGTACGCGATGTGGCTGGCTGCGATCTCCTGTGCCGGTGCCTGCCAGGGCTCGGGCAGCGTGAGCCGCCCGTGGGAGTCGAGTGGACCGAGGATCATCTCGGCCAGCCGGCGCTTGACCAGGGCGTCGTACTCGGGCCAGTCGAGCACGTCGGCGAGCAGTGGGTTGAGCCGGCGCAGCACCTCGGCCTCGGCCACCCCGAGTGAGGAGTTCGCGGTCGCCTCGCCGGGGGCGTATGGCAGGTCCGGCAGGTCGGTCGCCCGGGCGAAGCGCCGCCAGAGCTCGTCTCGGTCGGCGCCGGGTGGAGGCACAGTGACGATGGTGACCCGCTCGGCGCCCACTGCGGGGCTCCACCGTCGCACGAGCGCCCCGACGTCCTGCGCCGCCCAGAAGCCCTTGCGCGAGCGCCGAGCCGACGACCAGTCCTCGAAGAGGCTCGTGAGGTAGTCGGGGTAGGGCGTCTCGCTGCGGTTCTTCAGGGTCTCCTGCCAGGTCGCCGGGATCTGCCTGGCCAGGTCGCGGGCCGTGATGACGACGCGCACGTCGTCGGTCGCGAACCCGTGCACCGCGCGTTCGATGTGCGCCGGCTTGGCCCGGGCCAGCGTCTCGTGAGAGATCAGCGTGCAGCCGTCGAACTGGTCGGCCGCCTCGACCAGCCGGTCCCAGGCGCCGGCCACCCCGTCGTACTGGTGGCCCTTGAACGCCGTACCCCTCAGGTCGAGCGACGCCAGGAACTGCGCACCCGGACCCGCGCCCGGGTACAGCAGTCCATGGTGTCGAAGCAGCTCACGGTTCGCGAACAGCCTGCGCTGCAGGTACGTCGTGCCGGTCTTGGCGATACCGACGTGCAGGTAGACCGTTCGCGACACGCAACCTCACCCTCGGGTCAGACCTGTGCCGACGCGGCGTTCTCCGTGTCGACGTCACCGATCGCCACTGGTCGACGCTTGGAGATGTAGACCGCGACGACGATGACGGCAGTGGCGGCCAACGCGATGCCGATACGCAGCGCGGTGTTCTTGTCCACCCCGTAGGTGTACTTCACCACGCTCGCGACGACCAGCAGGGAGACCAGGTTCATCACCTTGAGCAACGGGTTGATCGAGGGTCCCGCGGTGTCCTTGAAGGGGTCACCGACGGTGTCGCCGATGATCGTCGCCTCGTGGGCAGGGGACCCCTTGCCGCCGTACACGCCGTCCTCGACGAGTTTCTTGGCGTTGTCCCAGGCGCCACCGGAGTTGGCCAGGAAGATCGCCATCAGGACGCCGGTCACGATCGCGCCCGCGAGATAGGCGCCCAGCGGTCCGGGGCCGAGCCCGAACCCGACCGCGATCGGAGCCAGCACGGCCAACAGGCCAGGGGTCGCCAGCTCACGGAGCGAGTCGCGGGTGCAGATGTCGACGACCTTGCCGTACTCGGGACGGCCGGTGCCCTCCATGATCCCGGGAATCTCCCGGAACTGGCGACGCACCTCGAAGACCACGGCTCCCGCGGCCCGGCCGACGGCGTTGATCGCCAGCCCGGAGAACAGGAAGACGACCGCTCCGCCGAGCAGCAGGCCGACCAGGTTGGCCGGGTCGCCGATGTTGATCGTTCCGAAGAGGGCGTCCCGATCGTGCGGCGGCAGCGCCGCGAAGTCCGGGTTGGTGGGACTTCCGAAGGCCGCGCCGGCGGCAGTGGTGACGGCTGCCCGGAGGGAGCCGAAGAGGGCGGTGGCGGCCAGCACCGCGGTGGCGATCGCGATGCCCTTGGTCATCGGCCTTGGTGGTGTTGCCGACGGCGTCGAGCTCGGTGAGGATCGCCGCGCCGCGGGCGTCGACCTCGCCGGACATCTCCGCAATTCCCTGTGCGTTGTCCGACACCGGGCCGAAGGTGTCCATGGCGACGATGACCCCGACCGTGGTCAGCAGACCTGTGCCGGCGAGGGCGACCGAGAACAAGGCGAGCGTGACGTTGTTGCCGCCGAGCTGGAAGCAGCCGTACAGCGCACCCGAGATCACGATGGCCGTGTAGACGGCCGACTCGTAGCCGACCGAGATGCCCGCCAGGATCACGGTGGCCGCACCCGTGAGCGAGGTCTTGGCCACATCCTTGACCGGTCGGTTCTCGGTGCCGGTGAAGTAGCCGGTCAGCGTGAGGATCACGGCGGCCAGGATGATGCCGATGAGGACCGAGAGGATGGCGATCTGTCGGGGGTTGCCGTCCTGCTGCGCGATCACGACAGCGCCGTGCGTCTGGAGCTTGTCGAAGGTGGTCGGCAGGTAGAGGAAGGCGGCGATCGCGACCAGTACGGCGGAGACGATGGCCGATACGTAGAAGGCACGGTTGATCGTGGTGAGACCGCCCTCGCCCTCACGGGGACGGGTGAGGTAGACGCCCAGGATGGCCGTGACGGCGCCGATCGTCGGGACGATGAGCGGGAAGACCAGCCCCTCGGAGCCGAAGGCGATCTTGCCGAGGATCAGTGCGGCCACCAGCGTGACGGCGTAGGACTCGAAGAGGTCCGCCGCCATGCCGGCGCAGTCACCGACGTTGTCGCCGACATTGTCGGCGATCGTGGCCGGGTTGCGCGGGTCGTCCTCGGGGATGTTCTGCTCCACCTTGCCGACCAGGTCGGCGCCGACGTCCGCAGCCTTCGTGAAGATACCGCCGCCGACCCGCATGAACATCGCGAGGAGAGCGGCACCGAAGCCGAAACCTTCGAGGACGGACGGGGCGTCGTCCTTGTAGATGAGGACGACGACCGAGGCACCCAACAGGCCGAGACCGACCGTGGCCATCCCGACGGCGCCGCCGGTACGGAACGCGACCTTCATGGCCGGGTCGCGCCCGACGTTCTGGGCAGCCGCGGCCATCCGCTGGTTGGCCTTGACCGCCAGGGACATCCCCATGTAGCCGATGAACGCGGAGAAGAGGGCTCCGACCACGAAGAAGACGGAACGCCCGATCCGGATGCTGGCGTCGCCCGGGAGCACGAACAGCAGCAGGAACGCGAGCACCCCGAAGACGAACAGCGTCCTGAACTGCCGCCTCAGGTAGGCCTGGGCGCCTTCCTCGACCGCCTGGGCGATCTCCTGCATCTTCGGGGACCCCTCGGGAGCGGCGAGCACCTCCTTGCGGAACACGGCACCCATGGCGAGCGCGATGAGGCTGACCAGCAGCACGATGGCCACGAGGATGAGGTTCCCGTCGAGTGAAGCGGTACGCCTTCGGCAAGATTTGCCCGGACATTCAGTTACCTCCACTAAGGGCGGTGGCCGCCCACGGCTCTCAGGTGGTGTGCGTGGTTCACATCGCACAAATGTGACCGCCCGGAGTCTAGCGACGCCTGGGCCACGGAAGGGTAGCAACCCTGGCCACGGCCCTGCCACCTCGGATCAGGCGGTGGCGGACTCGGTCGCCTCGTCCACGGTGGCGTAGATCGCGAAGACCTTCTCGAGCCCGGTGATCGTGAAGACCCTGAGCAGACCCTCCTGGTGGCAGACCAGGCTCAGTGAGCCTCCGCGGGCCCGGATCCGCTTCAGGACGCCGACCAGTACCCCGAGGCCGGTGGAGTCGATGAACTCGACCTCCTCGAGGTTGACCACGATGCTCTTGGCGCCGTCGTTGACCAGGCCGACCAGACGCTCCCTGAGCTTGGGCGACGTGTAGACGTCGATCTCGCCGGCGACGTCGACGACGAGTGTCCCCTGCGCTCTCGCGGGTGCTCAGGGACAGCTCCATCTCCACGACCTTTCGTCGACACTCGCGCATTCAGACCGATCGACCATCGTCGAGGGCGCGGTGGGAGGATGGGGCATCGTGACCCGGCCCACCCGCGCTTTCGACCCCGCGGAGACCGCGCTTCGACTCGCGGCAGGTGCGCGTCGGCGGGATCGGCTCACCCACCTGGAGGTACGGCCCGCCCGGTACGGCCGAGCACGCCGCCTGGCCCGGCTGGGCGCACCCGCTGGTGGTGCAGGCCCTCGGGAGGCTCGGGGTCGACGGGCTCTGGAGCCACCAGCGAGCGGCCGGCGACCTCGCCTGGAGCGGGCAGCACACCGTGGTCTCCACCGGAACGGCCTCCGGGAAGTCCCTCGCCTACCTGCTCCCGGCGCTCTCCGCCATCGCCTCCAGCGTGGACGCGGCCGGCGCCCGTGGGGACACGGTGCTCTACCTCTCGCCGACCAAGGCACTCGCGCGGGACCAGCTCGCCACCATCCACGGGACTGGGGATCCCTGGTGTCCGGGCGGCCGCCTTCGACGGCGACTCGCTGCCCGAGGAGCGCGACTGGGCTCGCAGCCATGCGACGTACGTCGTCACCAATCCCGACATGCTGCACCGCACGATGCTGCCCGGCCACGCCCGGTGGGCCGAGTTCTGGTCGACCCTGCGCTACGTCGTCGTGGACGAGTGCCACTACTACCGCGGGGTCTTCGGGGCGCACGTCGCCCAGATCATCCGACGGCTACGGCGGATCGCGACGCACTACGGGAGCGCGCCGACGTTCGTGCTCGCCTCGGCCACCGTCGCGGACCCGGATCGTGACGGCGAGCCGGCTGGTCGGTCGGCCCGTCACCGCGGTCACCCACGACGGATCGCCCCACGGGGTCACCGCGCTCGCGCTGTGGGAGCCTCCGCTCACGGCGCTGGTGGGTGAGCAAGGCGCTCCGGTACGGCGGTCCGCCGTCGCGGAGAGCGCCGACCTGGTCGCGGACCTGGTGGCGGAAGGGGTCCCCACGCTGGCGTTCGTGCGCAGCCGCCACGGCGCCGAGATCCTGGCCCTGCAGGCGAAGGCTGCGCTCGCCGACGTCGACCCGAGCCTGCCCGGCCGGGTGGCGCCGTACCGCGGCGGGTACCTGCCGGAGGACCGACGCGAGATCGAGCGGCAGCTGCGGGCCGGCGAGCTGCTGGCGGTCGCAGCGACCAACGCGCTCGAGCTCGGCATCGACATCGCCGGGCTGGACGCGGTGGTGATGGCGGGCTACCCCGGAACGCGGTCGTCGCTGTGGCAGCAGGTCGGCCGGGCCGGACGCGGCAGACCGGCGGGCTCGGCATCCTGGTTGCGCGCGACGACCCGCTCGACACCTACCTGGTGACCCACCCGGACGTGCTGCTCGACGCTCCCGGTCGAGGCGACGGTCTTCGACTCGGCCAACCCCTACGTCGTCGCGCCCGCACCTCTGCGCCGCGGCACAGGAGCTGCCGCTGAGCGACGATGACCTCGACCATGTTCGACGGTGACACGGCCGCGCTCGTCGGTTCGCTGGTCGAGGCGGGGTACCTGCGACGCCGTACCCGTGGCTGGTTCTGGACCCGCCGGGACCGGGCGGCCGACCTCGCCGACATCAGGTCGAGCGGAGGCAACCCGGTCCGGGTCGTCGAGGCGAGCACCGGACGGCTGGTCGGCACCGTCGACAACGCGGCGGCCGACGTGAGCGTGCACACCGGGGCCGTCTACGTGCACTTCGGTGAGACCTACCTGGTCGAGCGCTACGACGTCGAGCGAGGGGCTCGCGCTCGTGGACAAGGCCGACCCGGACTACTCGACGAGCGCGCGGGTGCGGACGGAGATCGAGATCGTCGAGCCGGAGCTGACCTCGGCGTGGGGCGAGGGGCAGATCTCCTTCGGCACGGTCGAGGTGTCCTCGCAGGCGGTCGGCTACCTGAAACGCCGGGTCGTCACCGGGCAGGTGCTCGGCGAGGAGCCGCTCGACCTCCCGGCCCGTCACCTGCGGACGAAGGCGGTCTGGTGGACGCTGCCCGACGAGCGGGTCGCCGAGGCCGGCATCGCGACCGCCGCCGTGCCGGGTGCCGTGCACGCGGCCGAGCACGCCGCGATCGGGCTGCTGCCGCTGTTCGCCACCTGCGACCGCTGGGACATCGGCGGCGTCTCGACCGCGCTGCACCAGGACACCGGACGGCTGACGGTCTTCGTGTACGACGGCCACCCCGGCGGTGCGGGCTTCGCCGAGCGCGGCTATCGCGGTCGCGCAGGCCTGGCTGAGCGCGACTCGGGACGCCATCGTGGCCTGTCGCTGCGACGACGGCTGCCCGTCCTGCGTCCAGTCACCCAAGTGCGGGAACGCCAACAACCCCCTCGACAAGTGGGCCGCGGTCTCGCTCCTGACCGCGCTGCTGGCAGGGGCATCGACCACCGACTCGTCTGCTCCCGCCGCCCGGTCTTGACACTCTGGAGGCTGACGAATCGGAGTCGGGCCCAGCGTGTGCTCCCGCCCCACGGCATCCTGCTGCACGAGGATCGAGGCAGTCAGACGGCGGAAGGAGCCTTCGTCATGGAGCGGAGCGAGCCCGCCGCCGCACCACGACGTGCGCGGCAGCGCTCCCGCGGGTATCCCGCCCTCGACGGGCTCCGGGCGCGTCGCGGTCATGTCGGTCCTGCTCTACCACTTCGGGGTCGGCGGGATGCGCGGCGGGTTCCTCGGCGTCGATGTCTTCTTCGTCCTCAGCGGCTACCTGATCACCGGCCAGCTGGTCACCCGCTGGGTGCTCGGCCAACGAGTCGCCCTCGCGCTCGTTCTGGGTGGCTCGGGCACGCCGGTTGCTCCCCGCGCTCGGCGCCGTGCTGGCGGGTACGACGGCAGCGGTCATCGTGTTCGACCGGGGCCAGCTGGCCCTGTTCCGCGGAGACGTGGCGGCGGCTGCGACGTACTCCTCCAACTGGTGGTACGTCTTCCACGAACGCTCCTACTTCGCCGCTGCCGGCCGCCCGCCGGTGCTCCAGCACCTGTGGTCGCTCGCCGTCGAGGAGCAGTTCTATGCCATCTGGCCGCTCGTGGTGGCGGTCGTCAGTGGCGCTCTGCGCCGGGACGGAGGCCCGGCTGCGGGTGCTGCTCGCGACGGCGGTGGTGATGGGGCTCGGCAGCTCGCTCGTGATGGGCGTCGGAAGCGCGCTGAGCCACGCGCCGGAGGCCGGTGACCCATCGCGCTGGTACTTCGGCAGCGACTGCACGTCATGGGCCTGATGGCCGGTGCGGCCCTGGCCTTGGTGCGACGAGGTGACGGGTTGGGCGCCAAAGTCACGACCCCGGCACCCCTGCGCACCCGGCCGTCCCACAGCGTCATCGGATTCAGCGCCCTGGTCCTGCTCCTCGTCTTGCTCTCGCAGACCGGCGAGTTCTCGGTCTGGCTCTACCGCTGGGGCTTCCTCGCCGTCAGCCTGCTCACCGTGGTCGTGATCGCGGTCGCGACGCGGCCCGGGCCACTGGCGACCGGGCTGAGTCGACCGATCCTGTGTGCGATCGGTCTGCGCTCGTACGCGCTCTACCTGTGGCACTGGCCCGTTGCCTGCTTCACCCGGCCGGGGCTCGACCTGCCGATCTCGAACGGTGGGGCGTTCGCGCTTCGGCTGGGGCTCACCTTCCTGCTGGCCGAGGCCAGCTACCAGTGGATCGAGCAGCCGGTACGTCGTCGCGGATGGCGATCGGTCTGGCACGGCGTCACGCACGCGCGGATCGGGTCGTTCCGAGCACCCACGATCATCACCGTCGCGGCGGCGGCCCTGGTGGCCGGAGTCGTGCTGCCCGCGAGTGCCACACCGACCGAGACTCAGTTCGCATCGGGCGGGACCGTCTACGTGTCCCGCCCCGGGCACCCCGGCTCGGTCCACGTCCAGGCACCCCCCACGGAAGCCGCCGGCGGCGCCGATACCCCGCAACCCGAACACACCTCCGGGTCAGTGCAGACAACCACGCCGAACCCGCCACCTCGGCATCGTCGCCCGCCTCCGCAGACTCTGCCGGAGCTGCGCCGCTATGACCTGGCGGTGTACGGCGACTCGGTACCGCTGGGGGCGATCCCGCGCCTGGCGTCGACCTTCCGGACGCTGACCAACGACGCCGCCGTCGGCGTCCAGTCCTGGACCCTGCTCCCCGAGCTGGCTGCGGACGCGAGTGCCGGGCGCCTGGACGGCCGGGTCGTGCTGGTCCACACGGGTGACAACGGAGTGATCAACCGAGCGCAGCTCACCTCCGCGCTGACTGCGCTCTCCCACGCGGCCCGGGTCGTGCTGGCGGTTCCGTACGTCCCCCGGCCCTGGCAGGAAGGCAACAGCCAGACGATCGCGTCGTTCGCGGGCCAGTTCCACAATGTCGTCCTGATGGACTGGGCGAGCGTCGTTCGTTCCCATCCTGAGTTCGTCTGGACTGATGGCATCCACCTGACCCCCACGGGGGAACGCGCGTATGCCGCGATGGTCGCCCGAGCCGCCGTCGGCCGCTGACGAACGGCGACACGGCCGGACGGTCGCTCAGCCCGGTCCGGCTCGGGCCTGCGCTGAGACCCAGGAGTGCAGCCCGAACGGGAACGCGACCCGGGCGCGCACCGCGATGACCACGTCTTCACCCGTCACCCGACACCCATGGAGGGCGACGTGATTGGCGGCCGCCACCCTGCTGGCCGCCGCACACGCGTCGGCCCCGTGTTGCAGGGTCGCCGCCGCCGACACGGCGACCAGATCGGCTGCCGCGTCGACCTGGTGCTGTCGCGAGGCCGCGAAGCCCAGGACCAGGCCGATCCCTCCGATCAGGACGAGGACGAGCATCCAGCCCACGGCCCACACGGTGGCCACCCCACCCGAGTCGCGCACCCGGGGCCGTTCAGTGGACGTCGGCGACACGTTCGTCCTCGACGGAAGAGTCCGCCTCGATGGTGACCGACGGCAGCGGGATGAGCAACCACCCGGGCGCCGTTGCCCGCTGCGAGACACGCACCGATACCAGCCCGTCCAGGCGCGTGACCTCGACGGACGCGGACCCGCCCGCCGTACGACGGGCCGCGGCTACGGCCGCGGTGTCGCTGTCACCGCGAGCGACCGTGCGCGCGCCGTCGCGCGCCGCATCCACGACGCGCACCTGCGCGATCCCCACGGAGACGACCCACGCCAGAGCGATGGCTACCAGGGCCAGCAGCGGCAGCACCGCCGCCGCCTCAGCCGTCACCATGCCGGCGCTCGACGGTCTTCGCGTTCGTCGACCGGTCACCACGGAGACCCGTCCAGCGGCCAGCCGTAGCGGAGGGTGAAGGCCTTCACGAAGATCTCGGTGAGCAGACCCCGCCAGCTCGGGAGCAGCTGGAGCAGGACGCAGGCGAAACCACAGGCAGCAACGGTGCCGACCGCGTACTCGGCGGTGCACATTCCACGCTGACATCGCGTGACAGTACGACTGAACATGAGCAGTTTCTCCTTCCTGGAGGTGGGGTGCGACCACCGGGATCCACCCCACCTCACGTCGGTCGGGTCGGGGGGTCAGATCGGCAGGATGTCCATGACCTTGTCGAGCAGGCCTTCCAACAGCTGCTGCCCGAACCCGGACGTGATGATCTTGTAGAGGATCCCCGCGAAGCTGCAGGCGGAGACCGTGCCGACGGCGTACTCCGCGGTGGTCATGCCCCAGTCGTTACGACGGCGAAGCGCCGAGGCGAGCGGAGCGGCGATGCGATGTGTCATGTCTGTTCCCTTCTCGGTGCGGCAAGCCTTCGGCCTGCCGCGTGACATGCGGACCACGGCAGCGTCGCCGCTCCTCAGCCACGCACGGGCCAGAAGCCGCCAGCCTGTTGACAGCTCACGACCTGCCGCCGGCTGGGGAAGGAGCCCGCTGGTCAACATCTCGCCACCGTGGATCAGCCGAAGAGGTTCCGGAAGCTGCCCACGACAGTGGGAACGACGCCCACCAACATGAACGCGGGCAGGAAGCAGGCGGCGAGCGGTCCCGCCGCTTTGACTCCGACGTTGCGCGCCTTCACCTGGGTTCGAGTACGACGGTCGCGCCGTTGGTCCTCGGCCAGACGGGTCAGTCCGTCAACTAGCGGCGCGCCCGACTCAGCGGATCGCTGCATCGTCCTGGCCAGGCCGGACAGCTGCGGATCGGCGGCGCACCGGGACCACTCGCTCGCCGGGTCGACGCCCAGAGAGACTCGAGCACTGATCTCGCCGAGTCGGGTGCCGAGAGCTCCCCCGACGGCGCTACTGACGAGGGAGAGTGACTCCCCGGGCGGCCTGCCCGCGCCCGCGCAGGCAGCCAGCAGGTCCACGGCAAGCGGCAGGTCCCGGTCGATCTCCTCACGCGCTCGGGCCGCTTCGGGCGACTCGAGGCGGCCGATCCAGACCGAGAGCCCGAGCCCGGCCGGTACTCCTACCACGCCAAGGGCGGGGCCGGCGACGACCCAGCCCAGCAGGGCCGTCGAGATCGCGCAGACGAAGCCGCGGACCCACGGCGCGTCAACGACGGACCGTTTGGGACCGCTGGCTCCATCGGGTCGGATCATCTGGGTGATCCGGTCCGGGCCGCGGGCTGGGCCGGCGAACGTCCAAGCACTCAACGCCAGGGACACGATCGCGACGGTCCGCATGTCAGATCTCCGCGGCTGCGGCGAGCCGCTCGACCCACCACACCCCCACCAGCGCGAGACCGACACCGCCGAACAGGCAGCCGAGTCCCCACGACGTTCCGACCAGGAACTCGATCGGGTGGGCGCCGATCGAGGCGCCGAGTGCCAGCCCGAAGAGGGGTAGCAGCGCCAGCATCCTCGCCGTCGCGCGCGGCGGTCCCAGGGCAGCGAGTACCTCCGCCCGGGCGTCGTCGTCGTCGCGCAGGCCCCTGGCCGTCCGGTCGAGAACACTCGCCAGGGCGGTACCGGAGCTGCCGGCCACCTCCCAGGCCGCCGCCACCGCCCGCAGGCCCTCCGCGCCCGGGCGTCCAGCGCACCGTCGAAGCGCCCCAGCCACATCGCCGCCCAGCTCGGCTGCGGAGACGACGGCCGCCAGCTCGGGGTCCGACCGGCAACAGCGCCGTACCGTCGTTGCCATCGGCAAGCCCCCACGCAGCTCGGCCGACAGTGCGTCACAGAGCGCGACCACCCGCCGTTGCCGCGCGCGGCGTAGCTGACGCAGCCGGGAGAGACCAAGCACGCGACGGGTGGCCGTGCCTGCCAGCAGTCCGGCAGCGACGACGACGACCAGCTGCGCACCGCCCTCGGCCGCAGCCAGCAGGGCGATCAGGCCGACCAGGCAGAGCGACCACCCTCGCGATGGCCGACGTGGCTCGGAGGGGGCGCTCCGCGATCTCTCCGTCCGTCCGATGCGGTCTACGGAGCTGCCACGCGCGCTCTGCATGGCAAACACACATCCGCTGGCCACCAGAGCCGTCTCCCACGCCCTCACAGCCGACCCCCCACTCCGAGCAGACCCTCCAGGCGTAACGCTCCATCGCCGGTCGTGGGCTCGCCCGCCAAGGAGAACTCGACCGCGGGAACCGCCTCGACCAACCCGCCCGCGAGCGGGGTGATCACGGCGATCTCGCTCAACCACCGGACTCCCTCGACCGACCGTCGAACATGGAGAACGACATCGACGGCCGACAGCACCTGGGCGTGAACGGCGTTGCGCGGCATCCCGGCCGCGACGCCGAGCGCCTCGAGGCGCGCTGGAACGTCTCGGGCGGAGTTGGCGTGCAGGGTGGCGGATCCCCCCTCGTGACCGGTGTTCATCGCCGCCAACATGTCGACCACTTCGCGGCCCCGCACCTCGCCGACAACCAGCCGGTCCGGTCGCATCCGCAGCGCTTGGCGGACGAGCTGCTGGAGCGAGATCTCGCCGACGCCTTCGACGTTCGGCACCCTCGCCTCGAGGCTCACGACATGGGGATGCTGCGGCCGCAGCTCGCTCGAGTCCTCCACGATGACGAGCCGCTCGCGCGGGTCGACCTCCGCGAGCAGCGCCCCGAGCAGGGTCGTCTTGCCACTTCCCGTGCCGCCGGAGACCAGGAAGGCCACCCGGCGTCGTACCAGATCGAGCAGCAGGTGAGCTCCGGCCCGGCTCAAGGACCCGGCATCCACCAGGTCGTCGACCGAGAGGCAGGCACGGGCCGGCACCCGCAGCGAGAGGCAGGTCCCCGGCCTGGCCACCGGGGCGAGTGCGGCATGAAGGCGGGTGCCGTCCCGCAGTCGCACGTCGACGAACGGTGCCGCGTCGTCGAGCCGCCGCCCGGCTGTCGATGCCAGCCGCTGGGCCAACCGTCGTACGGCGCCATCGTCGGCGAAGGACACGTCGGTCAGTTGCAGGCCGCGGCCGACATCGATGTAGACCTCGCGCGGCCCGTTGACGAGGACGTCGATCACCCCGGCCTGACGGAGCAGGGGCTCCAACGGGCCGGCGCCGATCGAGTCGAGCCGGAGCGCGTCGACCACCTCGAGGACGGCGGAGTCCCCCACCAGCCGACCCTCCGCGCGGAGGGCCGTGGCGACCTGGGCGTGGGTCGCGTCCGCGCCACGTTCGGCTAGCCGCACCCGGATCCGGTCGAGCAGGT
Source organism: uncultured Actinomycetota bacterium (assembly GCA_963833975.1). Taxonomy (GTDB): domain Bacteria; phylum Actinomycetota; class Actinomycetes; order Propionibacteriales; family Nocardioidaceae; genus JAWWPG01. The sequence goes on along the minus strand of CAWIAB010000007.1, from coordinate 119,122 downwards.
CTGCGTCGACGGTCGCCATCTCGGGTCAGCCTCGCGGGGCCACGGCGCCCAGCAGGACTCGGCAGGATCGCTCGAGGTGGCCTCTGCCGAACGGACCCAGACCGTCGTTGACGGCCCTGACCAGGCCGCGCTGGTCGGGGATTATCCCGGCCAGGGGTAGATCGAGGGCGTTGGTGATGGTCTCGGAACTGACATCGGAGCGTGGCACTTCGCGCACGACGACGCGGATGTCGCCGCACATCGCCTGGAGCTCGCTCAGCAGGCTGCGAGCTGCGGCGACGGCCCGCACATGTGACGGCACGACCAGCAACACCGCGTCGCAGAGCAGCAACGCCTCCGTGGCCGCCTCGTCCCAGCTTCGAGGCAGGTCGACGACGACCACCTCTGCTCCGCGCTGGGCCGCACCCACCAGGGCATGCATCACTCCCGATCGGATCCGCTGAGGACCGGAGGCGTTCCAGGACAGCACGGGGAGCGCTGCGGCGCTCGGCAGTGCGGACCGGAACGCCGCCGAGCTCACGCGCCCCTCGGTCGCAGCCACCTCAGGCCAGCGCAGCCCTGGTGCGTCCTCACAGCCCAGCAGCAGCTCGATGCCCCCACCCAGTGCGTCGGCATCGATGAGCAGCGCCGGCCAGCCTGACCGCGCAGCCGTCAGGGCCAGACCGGCGGCGACCGTGGAAGCCCCGGCGCCACCGCAGCCTCCGACCACACCGACGGTGCGAGCCCGTACGCCGCCGTCGGCGAGGTCACTGAGCTGGTCGATCAGCCGTTGCTGGTCATCGGGAAGCACCACCACCCGGTCGGCGCGCAGCTCCACTGCCAGCTGCCAAAGGGGTCCGGCGTCGGGACGCCGTGAGACGAGGATCACGTTGTCACGGCGGTGCAAACCTAGCCGAGCCATTGCGTCGGCCTGGTCGTCGCCCACCAGGACGGCGCTGGCTCGGGCCCACGCCTGGCGGCGCCGGGTGGCGTCCTCGGCCAGGTCAGGCGTGACACTTGCGGCCGCGCACAAACGTAGGAGCTGATCGAGCAGGTCGCGGTCGTCGGTGACCACGGCGGGCTGCGCAACCTGGGTCTGGAGCGTCGAGTCCGGCATCGAGTCAGCATCCAGTCTGGCGCCGGCACCTTGCGCCGGCCTGGGCGAGACCTGTGGACACATCACGAAGGTCGTTGGCCTGTGGATATCCCCGATTGGGCATCCAGCGCGCCGACCGATCGAGGTCCGGACAGACGGCAGCCCCCGGTGGGGGGGTTACCAGGGGCTGCCAAGGGGCCAATTCAGTCCCGGGGGGGTGGGACCTAGACCCTCTATGTCCAGCGGCGGGGGGATGCCGCTGGAGTTTGTGGTGCGTCGCACGCTGCTCGCGACGTCTTGTGCATACGGTACCCCCTATGACGGGGTGTTGCGCAAGCGTTTCCAAAACTTGGCCGATATTTATCGTGACCATGCAGTGGTCCGGCAAGAAATCAGTCTAGCCACTTGTGGCATCCGCGTAGCATCTGAGAAAGAATCTTCGCCGCCGCTGGTGGCCGAGGGAGGACCAACATGCTGGGCAGCGAGGGTCACGGGGCCGCGTTCTTCGACCTCGACAAGACCATCATCGCCACCTCGAGCACGTTGGCGTTCAGCCGGCCGTTCTTCGCGAACGGCCTGATCACCCGTGGTTCGGTCATCCGCAGCATGTACGCCCAGTTCGTCTATCTGGCCGGGGGCGCCGACCACGACCAGATCGAGCGGATGCGGCGCTACCTGACCGGGTTGACCAACGGCTGGGAGGTCGCGACGGTCCGTCAGATCGTCGCCGAGACCCTGCACTCGATCGTCGACCCGGTCGTCTACGACGAGGCGCTGGACCTCATCCGCGACCATCAACAGCACGGCCGAGAGGTCGTGATCGTGTCAACGTCCGGCTCCGACGTCGTGGAGCCCATCGCCGAACTGCTCGGCGTGTCCAGGGTCATCGCCACCCGGCTCGAGGTGCGGGACGGTCATTACACCGGCGAGATCGAGTTCTATGCGTACGGCGTCAACAAGGCCTCTGCGATCCAGGAGTACGCCGCCAGGGAGGGTTACGACCTGCGCGCCTGCTACGCCTACAGCGACTCGGCGACGGACCTGCCGATGCTCAGCGCGGTCGGCCATCCCTCGGCCGTCAACCCGGACAAGACGCTCCGCAAGGAGGCCGTCGAACGCGGGTGGCCGGTACTGGACTTCTCCAAGCCGATCGCCCTCAAGAACAGCCACGCCCGCCACGCTCGGCGCGCCACGCTCGCTGTGATGGCGGTCGGAGCAGGAGCCGCCGCGGCGGGTGCGGTAGCCGTGGTTTCGCGCCGTACCGGCTCCAGAACCGGGATATAACTCTCGGCTAGGGGTTCCCTGCAGCGTGGAAACAGCGTAGAAAGAGGGCAACAACTCAAGACCCGCACAAGGATCAGGCACCCACGCGGCGACCTACCCTTCCTAATTGGGCAGTCGAACCCGGGAGCTTCCCGGGGCGACATCTACGAAGAGTGCACGCATTGGTAACCCGACTCCTTGTGCCAGCGAGCGACGTCTTCCTAGCGAGGACGTCGTTCGCATGTCGGACACAGGTCCGACCGGTCGGGACCTACGGCCGACCGGTCCTCTCGACGTATTCAGGGTCTCCCAAGGGGCTACTGGCTACCGCCCGCCCGAACGCCGCGCAGGAGTAGAGCAGCCAGGTACGCAGGCCTGCAGAGTCGCCGGTCCGGTAGGCATCAAGCGCCTGCGGATAGTCGGCGCCCATGAGCAAGTGGCCTGCCTCAGGAACCGTGACCGCTACCGGATCGACCCCTCGCACCACCAGGAGCAACCGCTCCAAGGCGCGCGCCACCAGGTCGTTCGCCACTCCGAAGGGTGCTGCCGCAGCCACCTCGGCGTGTGCCAGTGCAGCAACGGCGATCGCCGGGGCAGTCGTCGGCGCCAACAACCGGAGAGCGAGACGACGCAGCACGTCGGCCGCCGCCGGGTCTGGCCGGGGGCGCCCGAGCTCCGCCTCTGGCGCCAGGCCCACCGCAGCCAGTGTGTGCATCCTGGCCAGCGCCTCGAGGGGGGATCGCGCCAGCACGGGAACCAGACTCAGCAGACCGGTGTTCAGCCTGACCGCCGCGGTGGCTACCGGGTCACCGGCACCCGCACGAACCACGTCCAGGCTGCTCGAGCTGCCCGCGAGCTGAGCCGACGCCACCGCCCCGCGCAGCAGCGCCTCGGCGGTCACCTCGGCCGTCGTACGCCGTAGTCCGCGGTCGCGAAGCAGCGCGTCGGCACCGTCGCGGGCGGCTGCCAGGGCCGATGGGACGCCGGCCAGTGAGGCGGCCGCATCGAAGGGATCGTCCTGGAGCGCAGCCATCCGCAAAAGACTAGTGGTCCGTGTCAGGGGTTCCTTCAGTGTTGCGGCGAGGACAGGTGGATGCATCGCAAGGCGGAGGAGCGGAGCCGATGCGGGGACATCGTCGACCGACGACAACGCAGCGAGGCGCCGCCTGGACCGGCGCAACGCGAAGATGACCTCCGACACGGGCCACTAGGGCCGGGTTGGTGCCGGGCTGTTCGGTTTCGGAGGGGCGGCTAGTCTCGGTCTCCATGGATGCCGACGAAGCGCGTCGCCGAGCGGCCAGCTTCGGCTCGGTGGCCCAGGCCTACGCAGTGAACCGGCCCGACTACCCGAGCGAAGCCGTCGGTTGGCTGGCCGGTCAGGCTACGGCCAACGTTCTCGAGCTCGGTTCCGGGACCGGCAAGCTCACTGCTCCGCTGTTGGCCCTTGGCCACCGCGTAGTCGCCACCGATCCGCTCACCGCGATGCTTGCCCAGCTGACGTCGGTGGCACCGGGGGCTCGGCGGGTGGCCGCGCGGGCAGAGAGCATCCCGCTGGCTTCCGGCGTGGTCGACCTCGTCGTCTCGGCACAGGCCTTCCACTGGTTCGACCCGGAGCGGGCGCTGCCGGAGATCGCCAGGGTCCTGCGCCCGGGCGGGGTGCTTGCGCTGGTGTGGAACACGGGCGATTTCAAGGTGCCGTGGGTTCGCAAGGTGCTCGCGCTCATCGGCATGGAGGGAGAGGAGATCGCCGACCCCTTCGAAGGGTCCGAGCTCTTCGCCATCCAGGAGAGGCGGGTGTTTCGGCACTGGCAGAAGTTCGACCGCCAGTCGCTCGTCGGCTATATCTCGTCGAGCTCCTACGCCGCCGTGATGTCGCCCGACGAGCGGGAGGCGCTGCTCGCCGAGGTCGGGGCGATCTACGACAGCTACGGACGCGGCCACGACGGAATGATGATGCCGTGGAAGGCGGTCTGCTTCCGGGCGGCCGTGACGCGGCTCGCGGCCGGCCCTCGTTCTGGCGCGGATCCAGACGACGGCCTGCTCATCGACTTCGGCTGACCCCCTTCATCACGGTTGCGCCGTCACTTCCGTTCGCCACACCAGGTTTGAGTGAGCGGCTCAGTTCGGGGTATTAGACCTGTCGGCCTCACCCACGCCCCGGGATACCCGGTATCCCTCGTACCCCGTAGAGGAGTCGACATGCCCAACACCGCACCAGCCGCCCCAGGAACCCATCTGGCGCCAGGCTCGCACATCGCAGACCCAGCCCCGTTGGGCCTGGCCGCTTTCGCTCTCACCACATTCGTGCTGAGCATGATGAACGCGGAGATCGTGGACAAGAGCGCCACGGCGGTCGTGTTCGGCCTGGCTCTCGCCTACGGCGGCATCGGCCAGTTCGTCGCAGGGATCTGGGAGTTCGCGAAAGGCAACACGTTCGGAGCCACTGCCTTCTGCTCCTACGGTGCGTTCTGGATCTCGTACTGGTATCTCACCGGTCACACCGATCTCTCGGGTGCCAAGACCGCGGCCGACCTCGAACACGGCATCGGGCTCTTCCTGCTCGCTTGGGGAATCTTCACGCTCTACATGACCGTCGCCGCGTCGCGCGTGAGCGGCGCCGTCTTCGTCGTCTTCGCGCTGCTGACCATCACGTTCTTCGCCCTCTCCATCGGTTCGTTCGCCATCTCAGAGAACTGGGACAAGATCGGTGGCTACCTGGGCCTGTTGACCGCCATCGCGGCTTGGTACGCCTCCTTCGCAGGCGTCACGAACTTCACCTTCAAACGGACGGTGCTTCCGACAGGACCCCGCTGAGCCTTCGACCGACATCAGTCGCAGACTGGTGACGTGGCGACGGGGTGCGACCTCTGGAGCCACGTCACCCGTCGCGGCGTTGAGGAGACGATGATGACCACAGAACCTTCCCTCTCGAACCTGCTCCACGAGACGCGGCACTTCGACCCACCAGATGACCTCGCACAGCACGCGAACCTCACAGCGGACGCCTACGACGAGGCAGCCGAGGACCGCTTGGCGTTCTGGGCCAAACAGGCGGAGCGCATCAGCTGGGCCGAGCCGTTCACGGACGTCCTGGACTGGAGCAACAAGCCCTTCGCCAAATGGTTCGTCGGCGGCAAGCTGAACGCGTCGTACAACTGTCTCGACCGGCACGTCGAAGCCGGCAAGGGCGACAAGGTGGCCTTCCACTTCGAGGGTGAGCCCGGTGATACCCGCACGATCACGTACGCCGACCTGCTGGCCGAGGTCTCCCGGGCGGCCAACGCACTGACCGAGCTCGGCGTGAACGCCGGTGACCGGGTGGCGATCTACATGCCGATGATCCCGGAGACGGTGATCGCGATGTTGGCCTGCGCGCGCGTGGGCGCCCCCCATACCGTCGTGTTCGGCGGCTTCTCGTCGACCGCCCTGGTGGACCGTATCCAGGACTGCGACGCCCGGGTCGTGATCACCGCCGACGGCGGATACCGTCGCGGTGCTCCGGCCGCGCTCAAGCCCGCCGTGGATACGGCGCTGGAGAAGTGCCCCGACGTACGGAACGTGCTCGTGGTTCGCCGTACCGGGCAGGAGGTCGCCTGGGACGACGACCGCGACCTGTGGTGGGACGAGTTCGTCGGCAAGCAGAGCGACAAGCACACCTGCGAGGCGTTCGACGCCGAGCACCCGCTGTATGTCATGTACACCAGCGGCACGACGGGCAAGCCCAAGGGCATCCTGCACACCACCGGCGGCTACCTGGTCGGCACGTCGTACACCCACTGGGCCATCTTCGACATCAAGCCGGACACGGACGTCTACTGGACCGCGGCCGACATCGGTTGGGTGACCGGCCACTCCTACATCGTCTACGGCCCGCTCGCGAACGGCACCACCTCGGTGATGTACGAGGGCACGCCGGACACGCCGCACAAGGGCCGCTGGTGGGAGATCATCGAGAAGTACAAGGTCAACATCCTGTACTGCGCGCCCACCGCCATCCGAACCTTCATGAAGTGGGGGGCCGAGATCCCCGACGGGTTCGACCTGTCGAGCCTGCGGCTGATCGGGTCGGTCGGTGAGCCGATCAACCCCGAGGCCTACATGTGGTACCGCAAGGAGATCGGCGGTGACCGCTGCCCGGTGGTGGACACCTGGTGGCAGACCGAGACCGGGATGATCATGATCAGCCCGCTGCCCGGCGTCACGTCGGGCAAGCCCGGCTCGGCCATGAAGGCCATCCCGGGCATCTCGGCACTGGTAGTCGACGACACCGGGACCGCAGTGGAGAAGGGCTCCGGGGGCTATCTCGTCCTGACCGAGCCATGGCCCTCGATGCTGCGCACCATCTGGGGCGACGACGACCGGTACAAGGACACGTACTGGTCACGCTTCCCCGGCGTCTATTTCGCCGGCGACGGTGCGAAGCTCGACGAGGACGGCGACGTGTGGCTGCTGGGCCGGGTCGACGACGTGATGAATGTGTCCGGCCACCGGCTCTCGACCACGGAGATCGAGTCGGCACTCGTCTCTCACCCGAAGGTGGCCGAGGCGGCCGTCGTCGGAGCCAACGACGAGATGAGCGGGCAGGCCGTTGTGGCGTTCGTGATTCTGCGGGAGAGCGCCGGTGATGGCGGCGAGGGCGTGGTCAAGGAGCTGCGCGACCACGTGGCCAACGAGATCGGCCCGATTGCGAGGCCGAAGTCGATCATGGTCGTACCGGAGCTGCCGAAGACCCGGTCGGGCAAGATCATGCGCCGGCTGCTGCGTGACGTCGCCGAGAACCGCCCGCCAGGTGACTCGACCACGTTGGCGGACTCGTCCGTGATGGACCTGATCGAGTCCAACCTGAAAGCGGGTAAGGGCACCGACGAGGACTGACCCTCAGCGATCTCGTCCTCGGTGGTCTCCGGAGACCACCCCACCCTTATCACCGCAGACGAATCCACCTCGGGCACTGCGAAGTGCGGGAAAGTGGCTGGCTCCACCCCTGAAGGTCCCACCCACTTTCCCGCAATCGCCGGGTCGCGCTCCTCCCCGCTGCTCAGTCCCCGGCCTTGACCGGGAGTACGGAGGGCGAACGGCTTGGTGGGGGTGCGAGGTCGGCAAGCTCGGGGGCCAGTTCACGCAGGCGCATCAGCGCGTGCTTCGTCTGAGACTTCACGGTGCCGAGTCGGGTGCCCATGATGTCAGCCGTCTGCTGCTCACTGAGGTCCTCGTAGAAGCGGAGCACTAGGATCGTTCGCTGCTTGGGCGTCAGCCTGGCCAATGCCTGTTGAAGCGTCACTTTGGTCGCGCTGTCGGGTGCCGCTCGGTCAGCCGCATCAGGGGGGACGGCGGCGAGGCGCTCAGGAGGCTGTCGCTGCCGTCGGCGCCAGCCGGAGACGCTCTCGTTGTACATGATGCGCCGGACGTACGGCTCCGGGTGATGCCCGATGCGCTTCCAAACCTTGGCCGCCTTGAAGAGCGTGATTTGGACCAGGTCCTCGGCGTCATGGTGGTTAGCCGTGAGCAGGTACGCCGTGCGCGACAGGGCCGAGGTCCGCGCCGCCACGAAAGCCGTGAACCCTGCCTCGCCCGGGTTGACTACGGCGTGGTCGTGGTCAGACACGGTCGCCTGCCAACACCTTTGGCATCCGTCGACGTACCCCGAGAACAATCAACGTGAGAACGAGAAGACCGGCCGCGACGCCGAGCGTGAGAAGAGCTGCAATGGCACGGGGGTCGTGTGGCGCGGGCGGCTGTTGACCGTTGACAAATGGCCGCGTCAGCAGGTTGGTCGCGAACTCCGGATTGATCCACTCGGAGTAGTGGTTCACGGGATGAGCTGTCAAGCTGACGGCCCGCATAGCCATACCAGTCGAAAGATCCAGGTCGTAGATCTGCGGGGCCTCTGTGTAGCCGCCGAGGTGAACGTCTTCAGGCCAGGCACGAATCAGCACATGGTCTGTACCAATCCATCCATAGGCGTTGATGCTCAGACGTGGAGCCCGGAGCCTGGCGGACTCGCGCGGGCTTGGAGGTGCCCTCTGACCAAGTCGCCTCGAAGATACGGGGCCCGGTTTTGCCGCCCGCATTGCCGAGAAAGATCGCACCAGGACCAGTCGGAAGCAGGAGCGGGGGGCCCGGCGTCGTAACCGGTCATGCTGCGTGCATTCGAGAGGCGTCGGCTCGATGCGACCCGTGTTTGTGTTCAGGACGACGAGAGGCGTGACCAGTCTCTGCAATGGTAAAGGTGACGACGCCGTCTGGCGCCGGGTTCATATCCTGGAAGTCACAGACAGTGCTCGAGGCCGCCTTCGCTTGGCTCGTGCCTGGCCGCCAGATCTCTGCGGGCATTTGCCTGGAGGTGGAAGGCTCAGCAAGGTTGCGCGACATGCAAGCCACCACGCTCCCGCTGTCTCCGGACCACGTCACGCCGTTCGGGCTGATGCCGAACCTGGACGCAACCAGGTGAGTGCTCACAGCACCCGTCGTGGTGTCGTATACGGAGTATCCAGTGACCGTGTTGCCCAGTCCTGGTACATCGCCGGAGGAGAAGTACGCGATCCGTCTACCATCCGGGGACAGTGCGGCGTTCGCCTCGTCCACCGCGCCGGGAAGATCGAGGAATCGATAGGTGCCGGTTGCAGCTGACACGCCAAACAACGATGACTGCTCGCTGTGGAACCACGAGGTATGCCGCGGAGCGTGACCGATCAAGGCGAGCGGACCTAGCGGTCCGTCGTCAGCGGTGCCTGGAGTCCAGGGGCTCGGTAACCAAAGGTGATTGGGGATGGCGAGCTTGGACTCGTCGTAAGGAACGGGACCGGCCGGCGCCGGCTTGGTGATGCCGGACAGTCCTACGGCTACGAAGACTCCGCTGATGAGGACGGCGATGACCGCGAGCGAAACCGCCATGATGCCGCGACGTCTCGCCGCCCGGGCGCGGCGCCAGGTTCGACTGCTCGACGCTGCCGTCGCGTCGAGGTTCGGCGCCTCGTCGGCGAGCTCTCGGAACGCCTCTCGCAGCTGGTCGCTCATCTGGTCCTCCGTCTGTCTTCACCCTGCCATGGATGAGTACGCCCGATGGGGACTCCGCGGAGGGAACCTCGGGCCTAGGTGATGGACACCTCGTACGCCGCCTAGCGGGGCAGGGGTGCTGTAGGCCGGCTGGGTTCGTCGGGGGAGTCGTCCAGGACGTCCGTAGATTTGAGCGTCACCGAGGTGAAACCCACGGACACCACCCGGTCCTGCGAGAATCACGCCGTGCTGTCGCCGCTGATGTGCCTCTGCTTCCTGGTGCGTGACGGCGGCAATGGGACGACGTACGTCCTGCTGGGCCGGAAGAAGCGCGGCCTGGGCGCGGGCAACGTCGTCGGTCTCGGCGGCAAGGTCGAGGTCGACGAGACCGCTCGGGACGCCGCCGCTCGCGAGGCGGCGGAAGAGTCCGGCGTGGTCGTCGACCCGGCTGACCTGGAGGAGATGGCGATGATCTCCTTCTGGTTCCCGACCCGGCCGAGCTGGGACCAGCGGGCCGCCGTCTTCGTCACCCGACGCTGGGCGGGCGAGCCGGTCGAGACCGACGAGATCACGCCGGCCTGGTACGACGTCCGCGAGATCCCGTACGACGCCATGTGGGCCGACGCGAGACACTGGCTGCCCGAGGTCCTCGCCGGGCAGTCCCTGGCGGCCAGCTTCACCTTCGAGCCCGATCTGCAGACGTTGGCGACGATCGACGTCCAGCTGGCCTCTCCCGGGTAGACCTAGGAACTGCGGCTGTTCGGTGGGTGGCTGGAGTGGGGGTGGCTCGCGTTCGTGGGGCTTCCCGGTCGAGGGCGGTGGGATTTGCCCGGCATGCTGCGCAGGTGCACCGTCTGCCGGGCCGACCTGCCCGGTAGACGATGCCGTTGCCCGGCGTGCTGGGCAAACGCGCCCCTCCGACGCAGTCGAGCCAGCTCTAGCGGACCTCGGTCAGCACCTGCCGACGACGTAGCCACCACGCAATCACCAGGACCCCGGCCGCACCGACGACCACGACGAGCACCCACAGAATCCAGGTGCCGGTGGTCGAGGCGCCCCCACCGGACGTCGGGGACGATGCCGCAGACCCGTCCGAGGGCGGTCGCAGCAGGTCGGTGGCGAAGGAGTAGTGGTCCGTTGGTGGCGTGGTCGTTCCCATGTCGACCGTCACTCGCCGCGCCAGGCCCCCGCCTGGCGACCAGGTGTAAAGGGCGGTTTCGCGGAAAAAGCGGTACTCGAACAGCGCGACCGTGCCCGGCGTCACGGTTCCGACCACCCGAAGATCCTCATCCGCGTGTCCTGGCAGCCGATGCAACGGTCCAGCGGCGGCCCCCGGGCCTGCACCGCCAGAGCCGTCGGGCCGGCTGACCCGCTGATAGACGGGGCCATGAGGGGCGCTCCCCGCGACCACGAGCTGGTCGGATCGCGCCCAGCCCACGAAGACCACGTGGCTCATCACGTCGATGTCGGTCTGTTCGACGGCCGGCGAGGTCCCGGGTGACCAGACGGCGACCGTGCCCGGCGACGCCACGGCGACGCTGCCGTCGTCGGCCACCGCGGCCCGCGCCGGCACGACCTGACCGAGCGGGGGCGTGATCCGCTCGCCCGATGCGACGTCGAGCCGCTCGAGCCGTACACCCTGGAAGTCGGTCCCGTCCTCGGAGAGTGTCGACTGGATGTAGCACGAGTACACAAGAAACTGCTGGCTCGCGGACCAGGAGATCGCTCCGCACAACGCCCCTGCTCCGCCAGGTACGAGATAGGTCGTGACGTGACCCGACACAGTGTCGAGGATGCGGATTCCACTCGCCACGTGCGGCCCGGAGACCCGCGGAAGTGGGGCGTGCCAGGCATAGGCGAGCAGCGTTCCGTCGGGTGAGATGGCCAGATCGGGAGGGAGGTCGAAGAAGGTCGTCCCCGCTGTTTGCCCGCCATAGAACCCGGGGAGCTTGAGTCGGAGATACCTTCCATCATCGGCCGAGACCGCCACCACCAGGTCCCTCTGGGTGAACATGAGAGCGGCCACCGGACCGACGTCGAGCCGGCTAGGCGGCGGTTTCGGGAAGGGGGATGGCGAAACGGGGCGCAGGTACGTCGGCATAGTCGGGATCGGGTCGGCCGCCGGAGTGGGGATCGACCCCCGCGACAGGCCCTGACCCCACCAGACGGTCATCAGGATCAGCGAGAGTGCGGCGGCAACCGCGATGCCGGTCAGGGCGCCGTGACGACGCTTGCTCCGGTTGGCCTGACGCCAGAGCGCGTCTGAGTCGAAGTCGACCCGACCGGAGAGGTCCGCAGCCTCTTCGAGGATGTCGTGCAGATAAGGGGTCATCGGACATCTCCTGCTGTGGTCACCAGGTCCGAGAGGTCTGGGGCGACCTTGCGGAGTCGTTCGAGGGCCTGCCGGGTTGTGGACTTCACGGTTCCGACGCCGATACCGAGCACGGACGCGGTCTGGGACTCCGAGAGATCCTCCAGATAGCGCAGCACCAGCACGGTGCGCTGCTTGACGGTCAGCTGCGCCAGCGCCGCGAGGACCATCAGCCGGACGTCGGGATCAGCCGCCTCCGCCCCTCGCTCCGGCACGTCAGCCATGGAGACCTCGGCGGTCCTACGCCGGCGCCACCAGGAGATGTTCTCGTGGTACATGATCTTGCGGACGTACGCCTCAGGGCTGGCCTCGATGCGTGACCACACCCGCGCCGCCTTGAGCAGCGCCGTCTGCACCAGGTCCTCGGCCAGCTCCCGATCGCCCGTGAGCAGGAACGCCGTACGCAGCAAAGCGTTCGACCTCGACCCAACGAAGTCATGGAACGTCTGGCTGGGGTCGCTCACGTGTCCTGGCACCTTCCTCTCCTCGAGGTATACGCGAAAAGGACCGCCCTTGGAGGTCAACTGGGTCGAGTTGTGCGCAACACACCGGCCGGACCATCGATCGCACGACCACAGCTGAGGCCGTAGGGTGCTCAGTGTCGAGATGCCCGGCGACGCCGTGCACGCGATGAGAGGACCCGACATTGACGACCCCGCAGCTGGGCGCGCCGCCTGAAGAAGACCCGACCATCGGTCGGCTGGTCGCTGACACGACCCGTGACTTCTCGACGTTGGTCCGTGACGAGATCGAGCTGGCCAAGAGCGAGCTGAAGGTCAGCGTCAAGGCAGGTGGCATCAGCATCGCGATGTTCGCCCTCGCGGTGTTCCTCGTGCTGCTGGCCATCGTGATGATCTCCTTCGCATTCGCGTTCTTCCTGGACTGGTGGTTCGCCGGGACGGCCACCGCGTTCCTGCTGGTGTTCGCGGTGTATGTCCTGATCGCGGCCCTGCTCGGCTGGCTCGGGATCCGGAAGATGAAGCAGGTCAAGGCTCCTGAGCAGACCATCGAGAGCGTCAAGGAGACCAAGCAGGTCCTGAGCCGCGGCTGACCGCCAGTGCATCGCTCCGCCGGGGTCGACAACCCGGACATCGAGCTCCCTGGGCCGTGGTCGCACCGCTACGTCTCGGCGAACGGTGCGCGCTTCCACATCTGCGAGTCCCTGCCCGAGCCGGCTTCGACCAGTGCGCCCCTCATCCTCCTGCTGCACGGCTTCCCGGAGTTCTGGTGGGCCTGGCGTCATCAGCTGCGTGTGCTCGCCGCGGCCGGCTACCACGCGGTCGCGATGGATCTGCGAGGGTACGGGGCCAGCGACAAGACCCCGCGGGGCTACGACCCCCTGACCCTGGCCGCCGACGTCACGGGAGTCATCCGGAGCATGGGGTCCCGCTCCGCCGTGGTCGTCGGGCACGGATGGGGAGGGTTCGTCGGTTGGGCTGCCGCGGCGACGCGGCCGGAGGTGGTCAGCGGGTTCTGTGCGGTTTCCGCGCCACACCCCCGGGTGCTCACCGGGCTGCGGCGGATCCTGGTGCCGACGACGCCGATCCGGCACCTGCTGGCGATGCAGGTGCCCTGGCTCCCGGAGCGCCGGATAGCCCGCGGGTCGTACGTCGCGGACCACCTCGCGGCGTGGGCGGCGCCCGGGAGCAGCTTTCCTTCCGAGCAGGAGGTCGGCCGCTACCGAGCCGCGTTCGCCCTGTGGCCGTCCCCGCACTGCGCCCTGGAATACCACCGCTGGCTGTTCCGGTCCAGGCTCCGGGCCGACGGGAGAGCCTTCTCCCGGGTGATCCGTCGGCAGGTCGCCGTACCCGTCATGCATCTCAGGGGATCCCTGGATCCGGCTGAGCCGGCGGGCTCCGCGGCGGCCTCGGCTCGATATGTCTCGAAGGCCTTCACCGAGGTGGCGATCGAGGGAGCCGGACATTTCCCTCACGAGGAGTGTCCGGCGGAGTTCAACCGGCTGCTGCTGGCCTGGCTGTCAGAGCGCGCAGTCCCCGGTTGACACACTCCGTGAGGAGTGTCGGCCGGCGGCCGCCGCCGACGACACCTCGGCCGCACTGAGTGCATAGCCGGTGTTGCCGTCGATCAGGGATGCCGCGAAGACCACGCCGAGAACCCGGCCGCGAGGCGACACCAGCGGGCCGCCCGAGTTGCCTTCTCTGACCAGCGCGTAGACAGCGTAGGCGTCGCGGACGACCGAGCCGTCTCCGTAGATGTTCTCGCTCCGCAGCCGCTCCGCGCTGCGAATGCGTCCCGGCTCGGCGTCGAAGGGACCGTCCTCGGGATACCCGAGCACCGCGGCCGGATCGCCCGAGTCCGCCTGCGCACCGAAGGAGAGCGCCGGGGCCTGCAGATCGGGGACGGCGAGCACGGCGACGTCGGTGTCCGGGTCGTAGTAGACGACGGTGGCCGAGTGGTCCGTGTCGTTCAACCGGACGATCGGATGCTCGACCCCCGCGACCACATGGGCGTTGGTCATGACCCGGTGCGGTGCGTAGACGAAACCGCTGCCCTCCAGCGTCTTGCTGCAGGACGGGGCGTCGCCGAGGATCTTCACCACGCTGTCCGCGGCCCGTCGAACGCCAGGTGCGCGCAGCACCAAGCTGTTGGGGCGGCGGACCGGGGTGATGCGCTCCTGGGCGAACGGCTCGAGATAGCGAGGGAAGTCGCTCGACCCGACGACCGCGTTGAACGCGGAGAGCAGCCGGTCCGATCCCCCGGGCATCGCCTCGTCGACGGCTCCCAGCACCGCCGAGCTGCGCACCTCCTCGTTGATGCTGTCGAGGTCTGAACCGCTCGCCGCGACGCCGAGCACCCAGGCGATCACGAGCATCGCGGCGACGCTCAACGCAGCGCCGCTGAAGGCGTCGACGACGCGGGCCGGGCGCCACGTGACGTGCTGCCGCAACCGCTGGCCGAGCACCGCACCGACGCCCTGGCCTACGAACGCGAGAAGCAGCACGATCAGCATGGCCGCGACGGAGACGCTGAGCCCGTCATCGAAGCGTTCCAGGATCCGGGGGGCGATCTGGATCCCGACGAAGCCGCCGCCGACCAGCCCGACGGTGGCGCAGGACCCGACCAGGAAGCCCTGCTGATAGCCGGTGAGGGCGTAGACCAGGGCGCAGACGAGGAGCACCACGTCGAGCGCGTTCATGCGTGCCGGTTCTCGACCGTCGCGACACCAGCGGCGGCCCGGCGCCCGGCCAGGTCTCGCCGCGATCCGGCGAGTACGGCGGCGGGAACCTCGTAGTACCGCTCCGGATCCCAGTCGCGGTCCCACCCGAGCACCTCGAACAGCCCCCCGAGGATGTGGGCGGTGAAGCCCCACACCAGTATCCCGTCGACCCGGAACGCCGGTCCGACGTAGCCCGAGGGATGGCGTACCCGACCGCGATGCGCAGGGTCGAGCAGGTCATCGACGGGGATGACGTGCACAGAAGCCGTCTCAGCAGGGTCGACGGCGTGGACCCGCCCGGGCTCTCGCCACCAGCCGATCACAGGGGTGACCAGGAAGTCCGTCGCCGACAGCCACAGCGGCGGCAACACCCCGACGATGTCGACGCCGCTGGCTTCGAGCCCGGTCTCCTCCTCGGCCTCGCGCAGCGCCGCCGCAACCGCATCAGCATCCGTCTCGTCTTGACGGCCGCCCGGGAACGCGACCTGTCCCGGGTGGGAGCGCATGTCGGCGGCGCGCTCGAGCAGCAGTAGCTCGGCTCCGCGCGGACCCTCGCCGAACAGGATGAGCACCGAGGCGGGGCGGGGAGAGCTGCCGGCAGGAGGCTGATGGTCGATCAGCTGCTGCGCCTTGATATCAGGCACCGCACGGGCCACGTCACGCATCCAGCCGGGCAGGTCTCGGCCGCTCATGACCCCGCCAGCCCCGCGACAGTGACACCGAGATTCTCCCGGACGAGCGAGGCGAGCTCGGTCGCGGACTTGATGGGTCCCACCTCGACGTGGGTGATCTTGCCGGAGGCATCGACGAAGAAGGTGTACGGCAGCGCCGCTATGCGCAACGGACCCTTGGCGGCCCCGGCAGGATCGGCGACCTGCGGGTAGGACAGGCCGAGCTCCTTGGCGAACCCGATCGCCAGGCCCGGCATCGGGTCGATGAAGTCGACACCCAAGACGCTCACCTTGCCCGCCGCCGACCGGGACAGCCGCTCCAACAATGGCGATTCGCTCCGGCACGGCCCGCAGTTCTGCGCCCAGAAGTTCACCAGCGCGGGTCCGCGCAGGGTCGCCAGGTCCACGGAGTGCCCACCCCCGAGGCAGGGCAGGGTCAGATCGGGCAGCCCGCCGGCTACTCCTGACGTGCCGGAGCTGTGCGCGGGGCACGGTGGGATCTGCGTGGACGCCTTGAACGCGCGCAGCGCCGGGGTGTCCACCTTGATGCCCGAGTCGCTGCTGTGGAACGTGTAGGCGGCTCGGTGCGGCCCCGCGCTTCCGCTGCACCCCGCCGCGACCAGACTGGCCAGCACGACCGTCACCATCGACCAGGTGAGGCGTCTGCCGCGGGTCACGCCCGGCCCTCTTGCCGGAGCAGCTTGGCGGCCAGCTGCGGATCGGTCGGCCCTTCGCCGTACGACGGACACAGTCGCGCGACCGGGCAGGCACCGCAGGCCGGTCGGATCGCGTGACAGCAGCGCCGGCCATGCCAGATCAGGTGGTGGCTCAGCATCGTCCAGTCACGCTTGGGGAACAGCGCGCCGATCTCGTGCTCGGCCTTGACCGCGTCGGTCTGCGTGGTCCAGCCGAAGCGCCGGGCGAGCCGTCCGACATGCGTGTCGACGGTGATGCCGGGAACCCCGAACGCGTTGCCGAGCACGACATTGGCGGTCTTGCGACCAACCCCCGGCAGCGTGACGAGGTCGTCGAGCCGGCCGGGCACCTCGCCGTCGAACCGTTCCAGGACCGCCGCCGCGAGCTTCATGATCGACTGAGTCTTGGCGCGGAAGAAGCCCGTCGAGGCGATGATCTGCTCGACATCCTCTCGGTCGGCTGCCGCCAGCTCCTTCGGCCCGGGATAGCGCGCGAAGAGTGTGGGGCTGACGGCGTTGACCCGCTTGTCGGTCGTCTGCGCCGAGAGCACGGTGACCACGAGCAGCTGCCAGGCTGAGTCGAAGTCGAGCTCGGAGGCCGCGTCCGGGTAGGTCTCGGCCAAGATGCGGTCGATCTTGCGTGCGCGCCGCACGGTCGCCGTACGGCTCGGAGCGGAGTCGACAACAGCCACTCCGGACGGTTTGGCACGCATGGTCCCAGGGTACGACCCCGCGAGGATGGCCCGGCCGACGATCTGGGCGGCGAGGCGGTCAGGACAGCGACGCGGACATGCGGGACACTGTGACGTGGACCACCCCCGCGTCGGGTGGGCCCGGTCGACGAGAGGACTCGCCTGTGGACAGCATCGGTCTCCGCAACACGCTGCTCTTCCGCGGGCTCGACGACGAGGCAGCCGAGGCGCTCGGCTCGTCCCTTGCCGAGGTCAAGATCCGTCGTGGTGACGTGCTCTTCAGTGAGGGCGACTCGGGCGACCGCCTCTACATCGTGACCGACGGCAAGGTGAAGCTGGGTCGCACGTCGTCCGACGGGCGCGAGAACCTGCTCGCGATCCTCGGGCCGGGCCAGATGTTCGGCGAGCTCTCCTTGTTCGACCCCGGACCTCGGTCGGCGACCGTCACCGCGGTGACGGACTGCACCATGCAGAGCCTGAGCCATGACGAGCTCGGCCAGTGGCTGGACGGCCGGCCGGAGGTAGCGCGCGGGTTGCTGACCCAGCTGGCCGGCCGGCTGCGTCGGGCCAACGACGTGGTCGCCGACCTGGTGTTCTCCGACGTCCCCGGCCGGGTGGCCAAGGCGCTGCTCGACCTGTCCTCACGCTTCGGCCGGGTCGCCGACGACGGGATCCACGTGCACCACGACCTCACCCAGGAGGAGCTCGCCCAGCTGGTCGGGGCCTCCCGCGAGACGGTCAACAAGGCGCTCGCCGACTTCGCATCCCGCGGCTGGCTCCGGCTCGAGGCCCGCTCGGTCGTCATCATGGACGTCGAACGCCTCAGACGCCGCGCCCGCTAGCCCCCACGGGGAGGGTCAGAGGCCGTCCGGCTCGGGTTTGGTAATGGGCCAGGGGCGGACCCAGCGGTCCGCGATGGCGCCGAACGTCTCGAAGCGTCGTTGGCCGGCCTCACCGAGCGCGTTCGCCACCGACGTCATCAGCGTCTCGACAAGCGCCAGTGTCGGCGTCAGGATCTCGAACGGCGAGGGACCGATGACCTGCGCCGGCAGGGTGGCTTCGGCGATCTCCGCGACCGGAGACAGCCAGGGGTCGGTGAACAAGATGATGCGAGCGCCCGCGTCTCGCACCGCGTGTGCGAGCTCCAGGGTGTCACGCTCGTAGCGACGGAAGTCGAAGACCACGACCACGTCCCGCCGGGTCACGTCGGCGATCGTGGTGGCACGCTCGCTGGCGGTCGGTGAGACGGAGCGCACCCCCGGGCGGAACTCACGGAGCAGGGCGGCCAGGTAGTCCGCGAGGACGTGGCTGAACCATCCGCCGACCGCGATCACCTTGCGCCGGTCATCGGCCAGCATGGCGGTGGCACGGTCGAGGTCGGCCGGCGACAGAGCCCGGATGGTGGACGCGACCGCCCGGCTGAGGGCGTCGCCGGTCTCACTCAGCACATCCTCGACTGCCGCCTGCGGCTGGTGGCGGCGATAGACCTCGACCGGCGACATGACCCGGTCCGCCACGTCCTGGTGGGTGGCTCGCTGGAAGGCCGCGTAGTTCTCGAAGCCCAGCCGCTGCACGAACCGGCTCACGGTCGGTCCGCTGACGCCGGCCCGGCTGGCCAGGCGAGAGGACGACTCGAGACCCACCGTCGGGGGTCCCGCGAGCAGTGCTCGGGCGACCCGGCGCTCGCTCGGGGTCAGCTCGTTGATGCGCTCGCGGATCTGCTCCGAGATGCGCGGCTTGGATCGCTCGACCGGGTCGGACACGCGGGTTCCTCTCGGTGCGTTCCATTCAGGTAACGACCTTGACGCTGTTTTCTGAATCATGCTGTACTTCGGCTCATGCTAGCCGCCGAGGAGTCGAGGTCGTCGGACCTGTCGATGTCCGACGCAGCGCTGGTGGCGGCGGCCCGCGACTTCGGCACCCCCGTCTACGTGATCGACGTATCCGCCGTCGCGTCCGCGGCAGCGATGATCGAGGCGGCCTTCCCACGGCCGTGGATCTGGCAGTACTCCTTGAAGGCCAACGACCTCCCAGCCATCGCGGCCTTTCTCGCCCAGCGCGGGTGGGGCGCGAATGTCGTATCGCACGGTGAGTGGCGACATGCTCAGGCGGCCGACGTCTCCCATGACCGAGTCTCGCTCGAAGGCATCGGCAAGACCGACGCCGAGCTCGAGTACGCCGTTCGGCAGGTGGCCGCCGGCACCCCCTTGAGGTGGCTGGCCGTCGAGTCCCCCGAGGAGGCTGGCCGGCTGGGCGAGATCGCCCATGAGTACGGCCTGGGCGAGGGCGATCGGCCGCCCGTGGACGTTCTCCTCAGACTCAATCCCGATGTCGCACCCGAGACCCGCCCGCAGTTCGCTGTCGGCGCGGGAACCAGCAAGTTCGGCATGGATGCCCAGGAGATCCACGCACTCGTGCGCACCGGACTCGGCGGCGCCGGAGTTCGACTGCGGGGGATCCACGTCCACACGGGGTCCGACCTCCGCGACGTCGCCGCCTGGGCGGAGGCCGGCGCAACCGCGGTCGGTCTGGCTGCGCAGCTGACGTCGGTGGTCGCCACGGTGGACACGGTGGACGTCGGAGGAGGCTTCCCGGTACCTGTCGACGGGGCGCCACGACCTGCACAGTTCGTCGCAGCGCTGCACGCCGGTCTCGAGCGACGCCACCTCACTCTCCCGCCCCGTCATGCCATCGAGCCCGGACGGTTCCTGGTCGGGCATGCCGGGTGGCTGGTCAGCCGGGTGCTGCACTCGCGTCCACGACGTCACCTGCCGCAGCAGACAGTGCTCGATGCCGGAATGACCGAGCTGGTCCGACCCGCCCTGTACGGCAGCCGGCATGACATCCGGCCGCTCGACCCGCCGCACCTCCCGGTCGCCGAGGTGGTCGCGACCTCGGTGGAGGGTCCGATCTGCGAGCTCACGGACTCGTTCGGCACCTACCAGCTGCCGCGGCTGCACCGAGGCGATCTGGTCGCGATCGAGGACGCCGGCGCCTACGCCAGCTCGTTCACCTCGCGTTACAACGGCCGGCCACAGCCCCACGAGGTGCTGCGGTGGCCCGACGGATCGCTGCAACTCTGCCAACGTCCGCTTCCCGAACCCCGGGCCACGGTCAGGTCGACACCACCCCCCAGAGAGGTATCCCCATGAGAGCTCACACCAGACTCCGCCGACTCTGGCACGGGAGGTTGATGGCACCGATCACGACGTTCGTCGCCGCCGGGCTGGTGGTCGCGGCGGCCACCGTGGGCGTCGGCACCGCCGCCAGCGCGGACAGCAGCTCCGACTCGACCTTCCGGATCGCCTCCGACACCCAGATCACCACCTTCAACCCGTTCCTGTCCTACTACGACGGCGAGCTGGACATCATCGGCAACGTCTACCCAGCGTTGATGTCCTTGGACCAGGAGGGCAAGCCCGTTCCGTACCTGGCCACGTCGTACAAGACATCCGACGACAGCCTCACCTGGACCTTCACCATCAAGGACGGGCTGAAGTGGAGCGACGGCCAGCCGCTCACCGCCAAGGATGCCGCCTGGACGTTCAACTTGATCATGCACAACCAGGTCGCAGCCACGTCGAACGGTTCACTGGTCTCGAACTTCAAGACGGTGACTGCGCCCAACGACACCACGCTGGTGATCACCACGAAGGAACCGCAGGCGAACATGCTGTACGTCAGCATTCCCGTGTCCGGGATCGCGATCGTGCCCCAGCACATCTGGCAGTCGAAGGTCAGTGACCTGAAGAACTACAAGAACATGGACTTCCCGGTCGTGGGCTACGGCCCCTGGGTCCTCACCGGCAACGTCACGAACCAGTACGCCACGTTGACGGCCAACAAGGACTTCTTCATGGGAGCCCCGAAGTACGACACGCTGATCTCCCAGTACTTCAGCAACAGCGACGCCGCCGTGGCGGCCCTGCGCAGTGGCCAGCTCGACCAGCTCGGTGGCGTCACCGCCCCTCAGTTCCAGGCGCTGCAGGGCGACAGCAACGTCACCACCTACGAGCAGGCGGCCAACGGATGGACGGCCATGGAGATCAACTCCGGAGCCAAGACGCGTACCGGAAAGCCGATGGGCACCGGCAACCCGATCCTGAAGGATCCCGTTGTACGGCAGGCGATTGCGCTGTCCATCGACCGTAACAAGCTGGTCGACCGGGTACTCGACGGCAACGGCCTGGCCGGTGCCGGCTACCTCCCGCCGGGCTACCCGGAGTTCTTCTGGAAGCCGCCGGCGGACGAGTCGCTGAGCTACAACCCCGCAAAGGCCAACCAGATGCTCGACGCGGCCGGCTACACCAAGGGCTCGGACGGGATCCGGGTGGACCCCGACACTGGTGAGAAGCTCAGCTTCCGCTTGGGGATCCACTCCGACGACGCGGGAGATGCGTCGATCGCGCCGTACCTGGAGGAGTGGCTCAAGGCGATCGGCATCAACACGGAGATCCAGGCCATGGGCTTCGACCAGCTCAACGTCAACCTGTCCAAGGGTGACTGGGACATGCTGATGGACGGCTGGAGCACCGGTCCGGACCCGACGTACCTGCTCAGCATCCAGACGTGCGCGACCCTGCCGCTGGACAACGGGACCGGTGGCAACACCGACGCGTTCTACTGCAACCCGCAGTACGACACCCTCTTCAACCAGCAGGTGCACCAGTTCGACCCCTCCGAGAGGTCGGCCACGATCGACAAGATGCAGAGCATCCTCTACGCGGCCAACGCCGACATCATCCTGTACTACAAGAACGGCCTCAGCGCGTTGCGCAGTGACAAGACGTCCGACTACCTGTACGGCCAAGCGAACTCCGAAGGGTTCTACCCACTGCAGAGCCAGTTCACCAACTGGCGCACCGCGACACCGACCGGCGCGAGCGACAGCTCCAGCAACACCGGCCTGATCATCGGGATCGTCGTGGTCGTGGTCGTGGTTGCCCTGGTCGGCGGATTGGTCACCATGCGGCGGCGGTCGACCGCCGCTGAGCGAGAGTAGCCGATGGATCTTCCCCTCGAGGTCGAGCTGGCTGTCGACGATGTAGGCAGGGAGGGAGCAGGCTCCGCCCGGGATCAGGGGGCGGAGCCTGGCTCCAGTCGGACCGACTTCCTGGTGTACCTGATCCGCAAGATCGCGGCAGCCATCGTGAGCTTCGGCGTGCTCCTCGTCATCGGGTTCGTCATCTTCAGCCTGATGCCGTCGAACCCCGTGGCCACCCTGACCAGGGGCCGGCCTACAAGCGACCGGCAGATGGAGTTCTTGCGGGAGCAGCTCGGCGTCGACCAGCCCGTGTGGCAGCGCTTCTTGACCTATGTCGGGCACACCCTGCAAGGCAACCTGGGCTACTCGTGGCAGTACCGTCAGACCGTCACATCCCTTATCGAAGAGCGGATCTGGCCGACTCTGCTCCTGATGGGCACGTCGACGATCATCTCGATCGTGCTGGGACTCTGGCTGGGGATCCGCAGCGGATGGCGCCACGGCAGCCTCTTCGACAAGCTGTCATCGGGGGTGTCGTTGACCCTCTGGTCGGTGCCGACGTTCTGGCTCGGGCTCATCCTGCTCGTGACCCTCAGTGTCGGCTTCGGGCCGATCCCGTCCTTGTTCCCAGCCGGTGGCATGTCCACGCCGGGGGAGCCTGGAGGTTTCAACCTCGAGCACATCCTCGACGTGGCGCGACATCTGTTCTTGCCCTGTCTGACTCTCGTGCTGGTCGTCTTCGCCCAGTACGTGACGATCATGCGCTCATCCATCGTCGACGAGCTCGGCAGTCCCTATCTGCTGACGGCCCGCGCCAAAGGGCTGCGCGATGACGATGTACGGCGCAAGCACGCGGTGCCCAACGCCATGCTGCCGTCGGTGACGGTGATCTTCCTGCAGCTCGGCGCGATGATCGGCGGCGCCATCACGGTCGAGACGGTGTATTCGTGGCCCGGCCTCGGCTATCTGACGTTCCAGGCGCTGCGCATCCCAGATCTGCCTTTGCTCGAAGGCACTTTCATCGTCTTCAGCGCGGCGGTGATCATCATGAACCTGTTCGCGGACCTGCTCTATCGACACCTCGATCCTCGGGTGCGCGCGCAGTGACCGCCATGGACGCCTCGGCGCGGCGGGCTCCGTCACGAATGACGCCCGCGGTTCGATTCATGCGCGCCTACATCCGTAGTCCCAGTGGGGTGTTCGGGCTCATCGTGCTGCTGGGTTTCACCCTGGTGGCCCTGACGGCTCCCCTGTTCATCCACCCCAGCGACCTGAGCGTCACGCAGGCAACCGGCCCGTCGATGGCCCCACCGAGCCCGGGCTATCCGCTCGGCACCGACCAGGCCGGGCGATCCGTGCTGACGTTGGTCATCTGGGGCTCGCGGCCCTCGCTGGCCATCGGTGCGATCGCCACTGCCCTGACCATGCTGCTGGGCAGCGCGATCGGCCTGATCGCCGGCCACTCGACGGGATTCCTCGGCCGGGCCCTGATGCACGTCACCGACTGGTTCATCGCCCTCCCCAGCCTGCCGCTGGCGATCTCCTTGGCGGCCGTACTCGGACAGGGTGCAGCGTCGATCACCTTCGCGATCGCCATCACCTCGTGGACCGCGACGGCGCGGCTGGTGCGAGCCCAGACTCTCGCGGTGGAGGCGCGACCCTTCATCGAGCGGGCCAAAGCTCTCGGCGCCGGCAACACCCAGGTCGTCGTCCGGCATGTCCTGCCGAACGTGGCGCCGCTGATCCTGGTGTCGAGCACGCTCACGGTCGCCGGCGCGATCCTGGCCGAGACCACCTTGGTCTTCCTCGGTCTCGGCGATCCCACGGTGGTCTCCTGGGGCGGCATGCTCAACCAGGCGTTCGCTCAGGGTGCGGTCACCGCCGGCGCATGGTGGTACCTGCTGCCGCCCGGCTTCGCGATCCTCATCGTCGTACTCGGCTTCACCCTCACCGGCCGGGCCGTCGAGAACGTCCTCAACCCACGGATGGTGAAGCAGTCGTGACCACGGAGCCCACCGAGGCGCCGAGCCGGGAGGAGGCGCCGAGCGCCGAGGAGGAGGCGCCGCGCCAGGAGGAGGCGCCGCTGCTCCAGATTCGCGACCTCTCCGTCACCTACACGATCGGCCAGGACAAGGTGCGTGCCGTGCGCGAGGTCAGTCTGTCCGTCGATGCCGGCGAGATGGTCGGGATCGCCGGGGAGTCCGGGTCCGGCAAGACCACGTTGGCGCTCAGCCTGCTCCGCCTGCTGCCGCAGTCCTCGGAGGTCAGCGGCCGGGTGCTCTTCCAGGGCGAGGACCTGCTCACGGTCAACTGGGAGCGCCTGCGGGCGGTCCGCTGGGCGGCGGCATCGGTCGTCTTCCAGGGTGCGATGAGCGCGCTCAACCCAGTCCAGACGGTCGGTGAGCAGATCATCGAGCCGATTCGCCTGCACAGCAAGACCGGGAACCGTGACGCGAGCGCGCGTACTGCGGAGCTGCTGGACAGCGTCGGCGTACCGGCGAGCCGCGCCGCCAGCTATCCGCACGAGCTGTCGGGTGGCCAGCGGCAGCGGGTGATGATCGCGATGGCCCTGGCGTGCGACCCCAACCTGATCATCGCCGACGAGCCGACCACGGCTCTCGACGTGATCGTGCAGGCTCAGATCGTGCAGCTGTTGTCGGATCTCGTCCGCGACACCCACTGCGGGCTGATCATGATCAGCCACGACCTGGCACTGCTCGCCGAGGCCTGCGACCGGCTGGCCGTCATGTATGCCGGGCGGATCGTCGAGCTCGGGCCCTCGCGGCAGCTCATCGACGACCCCCGCCATCCGTACACACGCGCACTGTCACAGGCGTTTCCCCGCATCGGTGACGAGGCTTCGCGCCTTGCGCCGTCCGGGCTCCCCGGTGACCCGCCTGATCTGCGGGTGGTTGCCCCTGGTTGCGCCTTCGAGCCGCGCTGCCCGGAGGCGGTCGCCGAGTGCCGTACCCATGAGATGGAGCTCTGGCCGGCCGGCGAGGACCGCGAGTCCGCGTGCATCAAGGTCGCGGAGCCGTCGCTGGCGGCTCCCGGAGACACGGCCGTCACGCCGGGTCGGGGGGAAGGATGACCGCCACCGCATGGGACGCCGACCTGGCTGCGAGCCCCGCTGGTCCGGCGCTCGAGGCGCGCAGCCTGACCGTGACGTTCCCGGCACGGCGCAAGCGGCCACCGGTCCGCGCCGTCGACGACGTCAACCTCAGCCTGGCGTCCGGTGAGATCGTCGCGCTGATCGGGGAGTCCGGTTGCGGCAAGAGCACTCTCGCCAGGGCACTCGTCGGTCTGGTCCAGCCGACGAGTGGGGAGGTCCGGTACGGCGGGAAGCAGCTCAGACACTCGAACAGCAGCCTCAAGGAGTACCGCCGAGGCGTCCAGCTGATCCTGCAGGACCCGGGTGGAGCGCTCAACCCACGCCAGAACGTGTACGACGCCGTGGCCGAGGGCCTGCGTCTGCACGGCATCCGAGACGACCTCGACGAGAAGGTCAACTCCGCCTTGACCCGGGCGGGGCTGCGCCCGCCGGAGCAGTTCTACTCGCGGTATCCCTTCGAGCTCTCGGGTGGTCAGCAGCAACGGGTCGTCATCGCGGGAGCGCTCGCCCTGGATCCGTCCGTGATCGTGGCCGACGAGCCGGTGTCGTCGCTCGATGCGTCGGTGCGTGGCGAGATCCTGCAATTGATCCTCGCGCTGCGCGACAGCCTGTCCATGTCGGCCCTGGTGGTGAGCCACGACCTCGGGCTGGCGTGGAACATCGCCGACCGGGTCGCGGTCATGTACCTCGGCCGGATCGTCGAGATCGGCCCCGTGTCCGACGTACTCCTGCGTCCCCAACATCCTTATACCCAAGCTCTTCTCGCCGTACTGCCTGGCGGAGCAGAGCGGGTGAAGGCCCAGCAGGTGCTGCCCGGTGAACCGCCCGACCCGGCTCGGATCCCGAAGGGCTGCCGGTTCCATCCGCGCTGTCCCCTCCGGGCCGCCAAGCTGGGCTCGGACGAGCGTGCGGCGCTGTGCGCAACCACGGATGTCGAGGTGCTGGCGGCCGGGACGGCCCTGAGCCATGACGCGGCCTGCCACCTGGCCTCTCCGGAGGCTCGGCCGAACGGTGCCTCGTTGACCTGAGGCTGCGCTTGGCCGGCCAGAGGTTGCTCCTTTGCCGGACCGGGGGCTGCGGTTTTTCGCCCTGCGGCCCGCGTTTGCCCGGCATGCCGGGCAAACGCCCCGTGTGCCGGGCGGGCCCGCCCGGTAGACGGTGAATCTCCCCAGCATGCCGGGCAAACGCGGACGGGACCTCGGCCTGAGGAGTGGGCCCGGGGGGTCTGCGGTCTGCGGTCTGCGGTCTGCGGTCTGCGGTCTGCGGTCTGCGGTCTGCGGTCTGCGGTCTGCGGTCTGCCCAGCATGCCGGGCAAACGCCCCGGGTGCCGGGCAGGCCCGCCCGGCAGACGGTGAATCTCCCCAGCATGCCGGGCAAACCCCGGCCCCGGCCTCGGCCTAACCCGACGCCGGTTGGAGCGGGGGCTCCAGGAAGGTCAGGGTGCGCGCATCGGCATCGAGCTCTGCGGGTACGCCGAGCGGGAATGTCTGGACGTGTCCGCCGTGACCGAGATTGGCCCAGGCGATCATCGGCACCCCCAGATCACCGAGGCGGTCGACCAGAACCGGATGCACCTGCTCGACGGTCCCGCAGTCGTGGAAAGTGCCACAGATGATCGCGGAGACGCCGTCGAGATACCCGCTACGCCGGAGCTGGGTGATCATCACGTCGATCCGGGCGTCATCCTCGTCCTCATCCTCCAGCAGCACGATGCCCCCGGATGCGGGGCGTGATGTCTCCGTGCCGATGGAACCCGAGACAAGCGACAGATTTCCACCGACCGTCACTCCGCGAGCGACCCCACCAACCACGGTCGTGGCCGCGTCGAAGCGAATTGTCCCGACCTGCTCCGGCGTCATCAGGCAGCGCAGCAACGAGCCGAAGGAGTAGGACTCGGCGAACTCCGACTCCGCCACCATCGGCCCCATCAGCGAGGCCCACCCCAGCTTCGCCGCCACCGCCTCGAGAATCGCGGTCACGTCCGAGTAGCCGACGAGGACCTTCGGGGGAACCCGGTCGAGACCGTCCCACACCATCGCCTCGAGCGTGCGCTGCGCGCCGTACCCACCGCCGGCGAACATGATGGCCGCGATCGAATCGTCGAGGAGCGCTTCACGCAGCTCGGCGGCCCGCAGCTCGTCGCCGCCGGCCAGGTAGTGATGGCGGGTTCCGCGCTCTCGTGCCGTGCTGGAGAGCACGGGCCGCAGTCCCGCGAAGGTCAGCGTGTCCAGGCCGACGGCGAGCCGGTCGAGGTTCGCGGGGCTGCTGGCCGAGAGCACCGCCACCCGGTCCCCCGGCCGTAGCGCGGGTGGACGTCGGAGTCCGGGGTGGGGTGCATCGGCTGCATGGGGCACGTGGTCCATCCTCTCCCGGTCGCCGTGGGGGTGTTTGCCTGGCTAGCCACCCAAGCGCCCCCTGGCCGCGGCACTGCCCCCCGGATGTTTGGGTGGTGCACCACTCAAACACCCCCTGAGCCACCCAAATCTGAGTGGCTCAGGGGGAACCTGAGTGGTGCACCACCCAAACGCCCCCCAATTCACGCCGACCAGACGATCAGCGACCCACGCCTCAGGCGCCGCGGAGGTAGTCGAGCTGGGCACGGACGCTCAGCTCGGCGGCCGGCCAGAGCCGCTCGTCGACGTCGGAGTAGACGGCGCGTACGACGTCCATCGGCTCCACCGCCCCGTTGGCAACCGCCTCCCGGACCTGGTCGAGGCGTTCGGCGCGGTGCGCCAGATAGTGCTCGATGACCGGGAGCGCATCGTCCAGCACGGGGCCGTGGCCGGGCCAGATCGCCGCGATCTCCTGGTGCTCGGCCAGGTCACGCAGCCGGCGAAGGGATCCCAGATAGGCGCCGAGCTTCCCGTCCGGGTGAGCCACCACCGTCGTACCCCGCCCGAGCACGGTGTCGCCGGTCAGCACCGCCCGATCCGAAGGCACCACAAAGCTCAGCGAGTCACTGGTGTGGCCCGGTGTCCCCACGACCCGGATCTCCAGGCCGTCCACCTCGACGACGTCGCCGTCGTGCAGTCCCGCATCGCCGTACACGAAGGCCGGGTCGAGCGCGCGAACACCGCACCCGACCCGTTCGGCGAATGCCTGTGCACCCTCGCTGTGGTCGGCGTGGCCATGCGTGAGGAGTACGGCCTCCACCCGGCCGGCAGCTTCGGCGAGGGCGCTCAGGTGGCCGTTGTCGAGCGGGCCGGGGTCGACGACGATCGATGGGCCTGAGGCGTCGGCACGCAGGATCCAGGTGTTGGTCCCGTCGAGCGTCATCGGGCCTGGGTTCGGCGCGAGCAGGCAGCGCGCGTGACGACCGAACGGGCCGCCGCTCCAGCCCGTCATGTCACGGTGCCGGGCGGCAGGGTCAGAAAGCCTTCCCCGTCGACGATCTCGACGCCGGGTACGACGGTGACGATCCGGCGCTCGGACGCGGCAGCCCTGACCTCGTCGACGGAGGTGAGCGCGGTCAGCTCGCGGAGGGTGATGTACGTCGGCGGGAGCATGAGCATGGCCCCCGAGTCGACGCCCGCCATCGCGTCGGCCGCGGACATCCAGGCCACGGTGTCCGCCTCGCCCGAGACATCGCGAGTGAGCTGTCCTTGCGGCAGGGCCGCGACGAAGAACCTCGTGTCGTAGCGCCGTGGCTCGAACTCCGGAGTGATCCAGTGCGCCCAGGCGGCCAGCAGGTCGGTACGAAGCACCAGACCGCGAGCGCTCAGGAAGTCCGCGAACGCCAGGCTCCGGTCCACGAGGGCCGCGCGGTCGCGCTCCCAGTCCTCCCCTGTGGTGTCCGCCACCACCGAGTCCGGGGTCGACCCGGCGAGCAGCACCCCTGACTCCTCGAAGGTCTCACGCATCGCAGCGCAGACCAGGGCCCTCGCCTCGGACTCGTCACAGTCGAGACGCTGTGCCCAGTCGGCGGGGCTCGGGCCGGCCCAGGCGACCGCGCGATCGGAGTCACGCGGATCGACCGTCCCGCCAGGGAAGGCGTACATCCCCGCGGCGAAAGCCATCCCGAGGTGGCGGCGAAGCAGGTAGACCTCCAGCCGGTCGTCGTACCCCGCTGAGGCTCTGAGCAGTACGACGGTCGCGGCGCCTTTGGGCACGACCGGCACCCGATCGCCGGTGAGGTACTCGCGGGCGTGCTCGACCAGGGCCGGCGGCAGTCGCCGGGTGCTGTCCACGCTCAGCGGACCTCGACCACCATCTCGACCTCGACCGGGGCGTCGAGCGGCAGCACCGGAACGCCTACTGCGGAGCGGGCGTGCTCACCGGCGTCGCCGAAGACCTTGCCGATCAGCTCGCTGGCGCCGTTGGCCACACTCGGCTGGCCGGTGAAGTCTGGCGTGCTCGCGACGAACACCACGACCTTGACCACGCGTACGACGTTCGACAGGTCACCGACGATGCTCTTGACGGCGGCGATGGCGTTGAGTGCGCAGCGCTGGGCGCAGGACGTGCCGTCCTCGGCGCTGACCTCGCCGCCGACCTTGCCGGTCAGCATCAGCTTGCCGTCGCGCATGGGCAGCTGGCCGCTGGTGTAGACGTACTGGCCCGTTCGCACTGCCGGCACGTAGGCCGCGACCGGCTTCGGGACCTCGGGGATGGTCAGCCCGAGCTCCTCGACCCGCTCCTCGGGGGTCGCCACGTCAGGACTTCTCTCGCTTGAAGTAAGCGACCAGGTTCTCCGGGTTGAGGCCCGGCATCACCTGGACGAGCTCCCAACCGTCTTGGCCCATGTTGTCGAGGATCTGCTTGGTGGCATGCACCAGCAACGGCACCGTCATGTACTCCCACTTCGTCATAGCCGCGACTCTAGCGACCGGCCGCGAGTAACGTCGCCCGCGTGGTCCCGGAACACGTACTCGACAGGACAGCGGCTGGTCCGGATCTGGTGGTGAGGTACGACGACCACTCCGACGCCGTGATCGACGTCTTCCTGCCACCTGGTGGCGGGGACGAGGACCCGCCATCGGCGGCCGGCCCGCACCCGGCACCGGCGGTCGACTCCTTGGGGGAGGGACCTGGAGTCGCTTTGAGTGTTCGCCCCGTGCTGGTGGTGCTCCTGCACGGTGGCTACTGGCGCGAGGAGTGGGACCGCGTCCATCTACGACCGCTCGCCTGGGGGTTGGTGGCCTCCGGGTTCGCTGTCGCCACCCCGGAGTACCGCCGCGGGCCCGGCAGCTGGCCGGCCATGAGCCGAGACGTCGAGACCGCGGTTGGCGCCGTTCGCAGCCTTATCGACGATTCGATGCCTGGGCACATCGACGCACGGAGCGGGTTCGTCCTGGCCGGCCACTCAGCCGGTGGTCAGCTCGCGCTGTGGTCGGGACTGCGCACGACACCGAGCGTCGTACGGCGGATCGTCGCCTTGGCGCCAGTGACAGACGTCCGGTACGCCGCTCGAGCCGGCTTGGACCACAACGCGGCCCAGGAGCTGCTGGGCGGCGAGCCCGGCGAGGTTCCGGACGCCTATGCGAGTGCCGACGTCCTGCGGCTGCGTCCGCGACGCGTTCCGGTCACGGTCATCCACGGTGATGCAGATGCGCACGTGCCGGTCGAGATGAACCGCCAGATCGCCGAAGGCATGACGAACCGAGAGGGCGAGGGCGCTTTCCGCTACATCGAGCTCCCCGGCATCGACCACTTCGACCTCATCGATCCCGAGTCCGAAGCCTGGCCGACCGTCCTCCGCTCGTTCACGGCTCCCACGTGAGCGGCGGGGGTGAGTCGGTGTAGCTGCTCAGGGTCTTGGACCGGGCGATCGTCGCGGCGTCGGTCTGCTGGCCCACGAGGGGGTCGGCCAGGATCGCCTTCAGCTCCGCATCGGAGAGCGGGAGGTCTCCACTCGAGGTCGGGCTGGCGGACTCGGAGGCCAGGGTGGGATTGCCGCTGGCCGAGCCGGTAAGCATCTCGTTGACCGGGCGGCCCTGCTTGTCGCGGGTGATGAGCCCGTCCGACAGCGGATCAGCCACCATTGCCTGGTTGCCTGGACCCGTGACCACCGACAGGAAGTACTCGTCCGGACCTACTCGCATCAGGATCGAGCTGGTCAGCGTCTTCCGAAATGTGGCGGCCGGCCCGATTCCGGGCGTGCCATCGCTCAGGTCGCCGGAGCCGGTCGACCACACCACGGTGACGTCGTCCGGGATGTGCGCCAGGATCGCCGCGGTGAGAGCTCGCGGGTTCGACGTCACCGGATGCGCGATCGTCGTGGATGCGTCGGCCTCGGCATCGTTGTCGAACCAGCCCGCCTGGCTGCCCACCAGGGCGGCCACGGCGAGAAGCATGAGCGCACCAACCCCTACGCCTACCACTCGGCGCCGCCGGCTGGGATCCGGAGCAGGTGGCCCGACCTCCATGGTCTCCGTCACGGCCTCGCTCATCACGCCCCCGTTCATCCGTGGTCGACCTGCCTTTGAGCTCGCGGCTCAGGCAAGGCGCTGACTCAGCTGACCCAGCCGACCCATGATCGCATCTGTCACTGGCTCACGTCGCGGAAGTGTGGCACCGACTGCTTGAGGTAGCGTCGGATAGGTGGACATCCCCACCGCCGGATCGCGCAGGATCGTGACGACCGAGCGGGACAGCGCCTGGGCCTGGGCGGCATCTCCGCCGTCGATTGACGCCACCAAGTCCAGGAAGTCGTGGGATCGGATCGCGAAGACATCCATGTGCACGCCGACCGAGTCGGACGTCAACTCGAGTCGCGCCCGCCCTCCACCTGGTAGCGCAACCACGGAACAGGTCTCCTGGTCTTGTCCCTGACAGTTGACTGGGACGCTCTCCTTCGGCAGCGGCCGTACCCCGAGCGACAGGTTGAACAGTCCCTTCCCCGGCCACGTGCCGAGGAAGGAGTCGTGGATCGCCGTCCCGGGGAACGGATCGTTCTGGCCGACCGACCTCACCGTGACGCCCGGGGGCAGATCCGCGATCACCGCTGCCGCGAAGGCCCGCGGGTTCGACGGGACGAGCTGCTGGACCGTGTCGATCCGCTTCACCGGCGGGGCGGTGTTGTCGAAGAGTCCGCCACGAAGCCCGATGCCGGCCACGGTGGCCACCACGGCGATGCTCGCGACGGCCAGGGACCCCTGCAGGATGCGCCGGTTGCGCCGCATCCGCTGCCCACTCGCCGTACCAGCGCTGACCAGCGAAGGCACGTTCGAGCTGCACATCGCCGACCGCCTCCTCGAAGCGCGAACGCAGGAGTGTCTCGACGCCATCCATGGGGTTCACCGCCTCCGGTTCGTGAGTGCTCATGTCGACGCCTCCGTCGACGGGGCAAGGGTTTCTCGCAGCTTGGCCATCGCCCGCGACGCCCGGGTGCGGACGGCGGACTCGGACATGCCCAGCTGTCGCGCCGTCTCGGCCACGCTGCGGTCCTCCCAGTAGCGAAGTACGACGACGGCGCGATCCACCTTGTCCAGTTCGCCGAGGGCGGCGAACAGGTCGAGGCGAAGGTCGGGGTCAGCGGCCGCGGTGACGTGCTCGACCATGGTGTCGGTCGGTGTCTCGGTGTTCCGTCGTACCCGCTTGTAGGACAGAAACGTCTTGGTCAGAGCGCCGTGAGCGTACGCCTGCGCATTCTCGGCCTTGCGGACTTTGCCCCAGGCGACGAAGAGCTTGGCCAGGGTGGTCTGCACCAGATCCTCGGACAGCTGCCAGTCGCCGCTGAGCAACAAGGCACTGCGAAACAGCCTGGGGGTGATCACCGAGGCGAACTCGGTGAACTCCCGTTCAGTCTCGCGGCGGGCCAAGCCGATCACGCGCACCCCGATTCGTTGGTCATACCCATGAGACGCCTTGGCCGCCCCTTGACGTTACGCCCGACCTGCGCCCGCCACCTCGGATTCGTCCGATCGACCCCACCACCCCGGATTCGTCCGACCCAACGCGGGGGTTTCACGCCCAGCCCGATCGGACGAATCCGCACCACCCCGACTCGTCCGACCCAACGCGGGGGTTTCACGCCCAGCCCGATCGGACGAATCCGCAGGTGGCGGCCGGCTTCGACCCTAGAGCGCGGAGGTCAGGGCCGGCTCGGTCTTGTCGCGTACCTCGTCCTCGGTGACATCGGGCGCCAGCTCCCGCAGCACCAGCCCGTCCGGCGTCACGTCGATCACGGCCAGATCGGTGATGATGCGCTGGACGACACCGAGGCCGGTGTACGGCAGCGAGCACTGGTTGACGATCTTGTACGACCCGTCGCGGGCCACGTGCTCCATGAGCACGATCACCCGTTTGGCGCCGTGCACCAGGTCCATGGCGCCCCCCATCCCCTTGACCATCTTGCCGGGGATCATCCAGTTGGCGATGTCGCCGCCCGCCGAGACCTGCATGGCACCCAGGATCGCGGCGTCGATCTTGCCTCCGCGGATCATCCCGAACGAGGTCGCCGAGTCGAAGAACGCCGCCCCCGGCCGCAGTGTGACGGTCTCCTTGCCGGCGTTGATCAGGTCCGGGTCCTCGTCGCCGTCATACGGGTAGGCGCCGACGCCGAGGATCCCGTTCTCGGACTGCAGCACGATCTCGACGTCGTCGGGGACGTAGTTCGGCACCAGGGTCGGCAGGCCGATGCCGAGGTTGACGTACGCGCCGTCCTCCAGCTCCGACGCCGCCCGGGCCGCCATCTGCTCGCGCGTCCAGGCCATCGAGAAGCACCTCCTGAGCCGTCGCGGCGTTCGGGGGGTCCGCGGGGGGCGGCGCCCCCCGTGTGGTGCGTTTCTCGATCCGCTTCTCTGCGGCCTGCTCAGGCGTCAGCGCCACCACCCGCTGCACGAACACACCGGGCAGGTGGACGTCGTTCGCGGTCAGCTCGCCCGGCTCCACGAGCTCCTCGACCTCGGCGATGGTGACCCGCCCGGCCATCGCGCACAGCGGGTTGAAGTTGCGCGCCGAGTCGCGGAAAACCAGGTTCCCGTGCCGGTCTCCACGCCAGGCGCGGACCAGCCCGAAGTCGGTGATGATCGCCCGCTCGAGGACGTAGGTGCGCGGGCCTTCGGCGGTGTCGAACTCTCTGGTGTCCTTCGGCGGGCTCGCCACGGTGACGTTGCCGCGGTCGTCGTACCTCCACGGCAGTCCCCCGTCGGCGACCTGGGTGCCGACCCCGGTCGCGGTGTAGAACGCCGGGATCCCCGACGCCGCCGGCCCGCAGCCGCTCGGCCAGCGTGCCCTGCGGCGTCAGCTCGACCTCGAGCTCGCCGCTCAGGTACTGGCGCTCGAACTCCTTGTTCTCCCCGACGTACGACGCCACCATCCGGCGGATCCGCTTCGCGCGGAGCAGCACGCCGAGCCCCCAGTCGTCGACACCGCAGTTGTTCGAGACCGCCTCCAGGTCGTCGACGCCCGCGTCGAGCAGGGCGTGGATCAGCACGCTCGGGATCCCGCACAGCCCGAAACCGCCGACCGCCAACGACGACCCGCTGGTGATGTCCGCCACGGCCTCGGCGGCACTCGCAACCACTTTGTCCACGTTGTTCACTCCTCCGGTCGACCGTTGCAACCTATCGCAGCCCCCCGAGCCGCCCGGAAACCCGCCCGGTGCTCAGCGATGCGTAGATTTGACGACGTGACCACCACCGCGCGCCACGCCGTGAGCGCGGACGCGACTGACCTCGACCCGCTGCTCGACGCGCGCCTGCACATCGTCACCGGCAAAGGGGCACCGGCAAGACGACCGCGGCGGCCGCCCTCGCGCTGGCGCTGGCCGGCCGAGGCCGTCGGGTGCTCCTGTGCGAGATCGAGGGCCGGCAGGGCATCGCGTCGGTCTTCGACGTCGCGCCGCTGCCGTACGTCGAGAGGCGCATCGCCATCGGCACCGACGGCGGGGAGATCTGGGCGCTGGCGATCGACGCCGAGGCGGCGCTGCTCGAGTACCTCGACCTCTTCTACCACCTCGGCCGGGCCGGCAAGGCGCTGGACAAGTTCGGCGTGACCGACTTCGCGACGACGGTCGCGCCCGGCCTGCGCGACGTGCTGCTGATCGGCAAGGTGTACGAGGCGACGCGGCGCACCGCAGGCGCGAAGTCGGGCGGCGGCCGGCCGACGTACGACGCGGTCGTGCTGGATGCGCCTCCCACGGGGCGGATCGGCCGGTTCCTCAACGTGAACACCGAGGTTGCCGGCATCGCGAAGGTGGGCCCGGTCCGCAACCAGGCGACCTCGATCATGAAGCTGCTGAAGTCCGACGCAGTGCAAGGTGCACTTCGTCACGACCTTGGAGGAGATGCCCGTGCAGGAGACCCTGGACGGGATGGCCGAGCTGTCCCGGATCGGCCTGCACGTCGGCACCATCGTCGTCAACATGGAGCGCGACCCGCTTGCTGACGGAGGAGGACCTCGCGGCGGCCGCCGCAGGCACCCTCGACCTCGACCGGGTCTCGGCCTCGCTGACCAAGGCCGGGATCACGGCAGACGACGCGCTGCTCGCCGGGCTGGCCGTCCAGGCGGCCGAGCACGCCGACCGGGTCGGGCTGGAGGACACCCAGCGGGACCGGCTGGTCGAGTCAGCCATCGCCGATGGTCACGCTGCCCCTGCTCGCTCAGGGTGTCGACCTCGGTGCGCTGTACGACTTCGCCGACCATCTCCGCGCCGGCGGGGAGGCCTGAGGTGGCGAGACGCTCGGCGGCACAGCGATCCGACCCAACCGGGTCGAGGCGGCCAGCCCCGGGTCGGGCCGATGACCGCTCGGCTCTCCGACGTACCGGCTCTCGATCTCGACGCACTGGTCACGGACCCGACCGTCAGCATCGTGGTCTGCTGCGGGTCGGGGGGAGTCGGCAAGACGACGACGTCCGCGGCGCTTGCGCTGCAGGCCGCCGAGTCCGGGCGGAAGGTCGTCGTGCTGACCATCGACCCGGCACGGCGGCTGGCCCAGTCGATGGGGCTCACCGAGCTCGACAACGTCCCGCGCCCGGTCGAAGCCGTGGATACGTCGAAGGGCGGCAGCCTCGACGCGATGATGCTCGACATGAAACGGACCTTCGACGAGGTCGTCGCGGCCCACGCGACGCCCGACAAGGCCGAGCAGATCTACCAGAACCCGTTCTACGAGGCGCTGTCGAGCTCGTTCGCCGGCACCCAGGAGTACATGGCGATGGAGAAGCTCGGCCAGCTCCGGGCCGAGGCCGCCACCAGCGGTCGATGGGACCTGATCGTGGTCGACACGCCACCGGCCCGGTCCGCTCTCGACTTCCTGGACGCCCCAGAACGGTTGTCCTCGTTCCTCGACGGCCGGCTGATCCGGGTACTGCTGACTCCGGCGCGGGGATCGGCCCGGCTGCTCACGGCGGGCATGTCCGTGGTGACCAGCACGATCAGCAAGGTGCTCGGCGGGCAGATGCTGCGCGACGTCCAGACGTTCGTGGCCGCCTTCGACACCCTGTTCGGGGGTTTCCGGGCCCGGGCGGACCAGACCTACGAGATCCTCAAGGACCGGCAGACGGCGTTCCTGGTGGTGGCCTCGCCGGACGCGGACGCCCTGCGCGAGGCGGCGTTCTTCGTCGAGCGGCTGGCGGCCGAGGCGATGCCGCTGGCCGGGCTGGTCCTCAACCGGCTCACGACCGCGCCACCGACCGGAATCTCGACCCAGGCCGCGCTGGCCGGCGCGGAACGGCTCGGCGGACGACGACCCGCTGACCGCGGGACTGCTCGAGCTGCACGCCGAACGCCTCGGACGGGTCAACCGCGAGCGCACGCTGCGTCGACGCTTCGCCGCCGCGCACCCCCAGGTGGCGACGGCGACCGTGGCCGCGCTGGCCACCGACGTACACGACCTCGACTCGCTGCGTCGAATCGCAGCCTCGATGACCGGGTAGCCGTTCAGCGCAGAGTCAGGACACGCCCGGTCGCGACACGCCCCGTCGGGACGCGCCAGAGCCGGCGGGCGAACCGGCTCTCCCCTCCGGGAGTCGCTGCGACCACCGGACGGCGAGCAGCCAGGTCGGTCAGCCGGCTACCTGCCCGCTCGAGGAGGACGGCGACTGAGCCGTGCTCCTCGCGGGCCGCTTCGAGAAGCCTCCGCCACGACGTCACGTTCGGGCGGCGGCGCAGCAGGGCGCGACGCTCCCGCTCGGTCATGCCACCCCACACCCCCCACTCGATGTTGTTGTCGAGGGCCTCAGCAAGACATTCGGTGCGAACGGGGCACTGTCCGCATACCTGCTTGGCGCGATTCTGCGCCGCCCCCCGCACAAAAAGCTCATCCGGCCTTGACCCCTTGCAAGCCGCAAAATCCGACCAGTGCTCGTTCAACCCCATGATTCTGTTCCCCTGCCGATACACATTGCGAGGCAGCCCCCCTTGGATTGCCTCGAAGTACCCCACGCTACGCAACGCCTCGCACAGACCTGGAAGGTCCAAAGTGGCCATCATGCATAGCCATTTCGGGTCATCATACGCAGGTTTGCCCAAGAATTCTTCATCGAGACCGCCGCCACACGACGAAAATCCCTGTCGACCGGCCGCGGAAGCGCAAGAATCCGCAGGTCAGCCTGCGAGCGGGCAGCGTCCGAGACGCGCCGATTTGTCGCATTCGAAGTCGCCTATAGAGGTCACGTACCCTGAGATGCATGCCTAGGCTCGTCCGACCGGCCCGACACGAGGGCGGCTTCTTCCACCAGTTCGTCGTCATCATCGCGATCAGCATCCTGTCCGGCGTGCTCATCGCCGGCCTCGCGCTGCCCTGGGTCGCGATGGCGAGCCGAGGGCGCCGACGCGGCCGCCACGGCCATGGAGGACTTCCCGCTCAAGCTCGACTTCAAGCCGCTCGACGAGCGCACGACGGTCGCGCGACGTCGCAGGGCAACACGATGGCCACGTTCTACGACGAGAACCGCACCTACGTGCCGCTCGACCAGATCGCCACCGTGATGAAGGAGGCGTTGATCTCGATCGAGGACGCGCGCTTCTACGAGCACGGCCCGATCGACGTCCAGGGCACGATCCGCGCCCTGCTGGTCAACGAGGCGAGCAACGCCACGATCCAGGGTGGTTCCTCCCTCACCCAGCAGCTGGTCAAGCTCACGCTGCTCAACAACGCGACCACGCCCAAGCAGCAGCGACAGGCGATCGCGGACGAGCTACAGCCGCAAGTTCACCGAGCTGCGCTACGCCGTGTGGGTCGAGGACCACCTCACCAAGGACCAGATCCTCGAGCACTACCTCAACATCGCCTACTTCGGGGACGGCGCGTACGGCGTCCAGTCGGCCGCTCACCACTTCTTCGGCACCACCGCGGACCAGCTCACCCTGTCCCAGGCGGCCTTGCTGGCCGGCATGCTGAAGAGCCCCACCAACTACGACCCGACCCACAACCCGCAGGACGCGCAGGACCGTCGCGACCTGGTGATCCAGCGGATGCTGGACCTGCACGTGATCACGAGCAACCAGGCCGACTTCGCCACCTCGAGGCCGCTGGGCCTGCACGTGACCCAGATCCCCAACGGCTGCCTCGACTCGACCGCCCCGTGGTTCTGCCAGTACCTGCTCAGCTACCTGCAGCAAGACCCGGCGCTCGGCAACAACCTGACGGAACGCAACCACGCGATCTTCGGTGGCGGGCTGACCATCAAGACGACGCTCGACCCGCGCTACCAGCTCGCCGCCGACAAGGCCGTCAGCGACCACGTGCTCCCGACCGACTCCACGGCGGTGGGTGCGCTGGCCATGGTTCAGCCCCACACCGGCGCCGTCCGCGCAGTGGCGCAGTCGCGACCCATGGGCACCAACAAGGCCCGCGGCGAGACGATGCTCAACTTCACCGTACCGACCGAGTACGGCGGTGCGGCCGGGTTCCAGCCTGGGTCGACCTTCAAGGCGTTCGTGTTGTCCGCGGCGATCAAGCAAGGCATCCCGCTCAACACGAAGTTCCCGTCACCGAACCCGATCCAGGTGGATGAGCGGGACTACACCACGTGTGGGGGCGGACCGGTCGGGTCGGCGATCGACACGTTCCACAACGAGGGCACCGAGGCGGGCACCTTCGACATCTACTCAGGCACGGCCGAGTCGGTCAACACCTACTTCGTCCAGCTCGAGCGGCTGACTGGTCTCTGCGAGCCCTTCACGCTCGCCAACGAGATGGGGATGAACCTCGACGCGGACAAGTACCAGGTCGTCTCGTTCACGCTGGGCGTCGCCGACGAGAGCCCGGTCGCGATGGCCAACGCCTACGCGACCTTCGCTGCCCGCGGGGTCTACTGCCCCGCGACCCCGGTCGTCCAGATCCTCGACCGGGACGGCAAGGTCATCCCGCAGCCGGCGAACCCCTGCAAGCGGGTCATGGCACCCGCCTTCGCCGACGCCGTCAGCCAGGTCCTCCAAGGCGTGATGCAGGGCCAGGGCACCGGATCGCGCACTCAACATCGACCAACCGGTTGCAGGCAAGACCGGGACGACGGACGACTTCCAGTCGGTCTGGTTCATCGGCTACACACCCAACATGGCGGCCGCCAGCGTCGTCGCCGGGGTGTCACCGACCCTGCTTCCGCGCTCGCTGACCGGGGTCACCCTGCACGGCAACGTCATCGGATTCCCGACCGGTGGTGGGACTGCGGGACCGATCTGGCAGCAGGCCATGTTCGCGGTCGAGCGCTTCCTGCCCGACCGCGGCTTCATCGCCCCCGACCCGAACGCGGTCAAGGGCCAGACGGTCCCGATCCCGGCACTGTACGGCTACAGCCCGTCCTCGGCGGCCCAGCTGCTCACGAGCCTCGGATTCAAGCCGCGGATCGCCTACAGCGTCGACTCCTCGGCCCCCCTCGGCATGGTTGCCTACATCAGCCCGTCCGGTGAAGGAGTCACCGGGCAGACCATCCTGATCTACCTGTCCAACGGCCATCCGAAGTACATCCCACCGCCGCCTCCTCCACCCACCAAGCCTCCGACCACTCCTCCGCCTAGCACGCCTCCGCCCGGTGGCGGTGGCGGCGGTGGCGGCGGTGGCGGCGGCGGTGGCGGCGGCGGCGGCGGCGGCGGCGGCGGTGGCGGCGGCGGCGGTGGCGGCGGCGGCGGCGGTGGCGGCGGCGGCGGTGGCGGTGGCGGCGGTCATCACCACCACCACTAGCCAACCGACCACCCACCTGCTGTCAATGACGTCCACAGCAGCCGGAATCCGCTGAGACCGGATTCGTCCGACCTACCGCGGGGATTCCACGCCCAACACGGTCGGACCAATCCCCACCACCTCGGATTCGTCCGACCCACGCGCGGGGATTCCACGCCACCACGGACCAATCCCCGACTGGATTCGTCCGACCTACCGGGAGTCGCGGACCAATCCCCACCGACCGGATTCGTCCGACCCACCGCGGGGGTTCCACGCCCCACCCAACCGGACGAATCCGGGGGGGAGGGCCACAGCACCCACCCTCGAGCTCGGAGGTCAGGCGCCCAGCTGGCGCCGTACCTCCGCCGAGACCGCCGCACCGTCAGCCCGTCCCTTGGTCTGAGCACTGATCGCGCCCATCACCTTGCCCATCGCCCGTGGTCCTTCACCGGCCAGGCTGAGCCTGGCGACGGTCTCCGCGACCAGCGCCCGGACCTCGTCGGCGGACAGCTGGGCCGGCAGGAACTCGGCGATGATCGCCGCCTCGGACTCCTCCTTGGCAGCCAGCTCGGGACGATCGGCGTCCGCGAACGCCGTCGCCGCCTCCCGCCGCTTCTTGCTCTCGGTGGCGAGCACCCCGATGATGTCGTCGTCGCTCAGCTCCCGAGCCTGCTTCCCCGCGACCTCCGCGTTGGTGATCGCGGTCAGCACCATGCGAAGCGTCGAGGAGCGCAGCTCGTTGCGCGCTTTCATCGACGCCGTGAGCTCGGATCGCAGCCGGTCCTTCAAGATCGCCATCCCCCTAGTCTCGCAGCCTCGCGGTTTGTCCTCACGTCCCGCTTCGGCGACCATGGACGAACACGCGACGCGAGGTCGCCGCAGAGCGTCCGGCACGTCCAGCCAGCTGAGGAGATCGACAGTGAGCGAAGCACCGGGTACGTCGCAGATCGAGATCCGCCGGGCCTGGAAGTACAACGGCGAGGACGAGGGCATCGTGCACATCGAGCTCGCGGCCGGGGGCGAGTCGCTGAAGGTCAATCTCAAGGCGGCACGCAACCCGCGGATGTTCGAGTTCATCATGAAGCACGCGACGGTCACGACCGAGGCTCGACCGGCCAAGGAGCCCAAGGCCGCGGAGTGACTGGTGCTGCCCATTAGCCTGAGTAGATGAGAGCCCTCGGCAAGGCAGCGCTGGGCGTCGGCCTGGCCGGTGTCGGAGGGCTTGCCTACTCGGCCGGCTACGAGGTGCGGGCCTTCCGAGTCCGTCGCGTCGAGATTCCCTGCCTGCCGGCAACAAGCAGCCCGATCAAGGTGCTGCACATCTCCGACATCCACATGACGCCGAGCCAGCGGCTCAAGCAGGAGTGGCTGCGCACTCTCGTCGACCTCGGGCCAGATCTCGTGGTCAACACCGGCGACAACCTCAGCCATCGCGACTCCGTGCCCGTCGTGATGAGCGCACTCGGTGACCTGCTCGACCTGCCGGGCGTGTTCGTGCTGGGCTCGAACGACTACTGGGGTCCGGTGCTCAAGAACCCGCTGCGCTACTTCCTGCCCAACGGCGGGTTCAAGAAGATCCAGGGACCCCCGCTGCCGTGGCGGTCTCTGCGCGACGGGTTCCGAGACGTCGGCTGGGTCGACCTCACGAACACGCGTGGCGAGGTCAAGGTCGGTGCCTCCGTGCTCTCCTTCGCCGGGGTCGACGACCCGCATCTGCGGTACGACGACCTCGCCGCCGTGGCCGGCCCGGCGGACCCCCTCGCCGACCTCCGGATCGGGGTCAGCCATGCGCCGTACCGACGGGTCCTCGACGCGTTCACCGGCGACGGCTACGACGTGATCTTCGCGGGACACACCCATGGCGGGCAGCTGCGGATCCCCGGGTACGGCGCCCTCGTCACGAACTGCGACATCGAACGGGCTCGCTCCCGGGGCCTCCACCATCACCGGGTCGCCGGGCAGGAGGCGTGGCTGCACGTCTCCGCCGGGTGCGGCACGTCGCCGTACGCGCCGTACCGGTTCTGCTGCTACCCCGAGGCCACCCTCGTCACCCTGACCCCCGGCCCAGCGGCTGCCGGGGACCGGTCGCCGGTCCTGACCGCCGTTTAGCGTTGCCTGTCAGCGCTGTGTAGACTCGCTGCGCTTCGGGCTGTGGCGCAGTTTGGTAGCGCGCGTCGTTCGGGACGACGAGGCCGCAGGTTCAAATCCTGTCAGCCCGACTGTGTGATGTCTCACGACATCGGCGACACCCGGACCCTGCGTTGGCGGGTTTTTTCAGCGGCCGGCTTGGAGCGCAGTCCACGTCGGGGCGCCGACCATGCCGGTTCGGGTCAGTCCGACCGCCGTCTGGTACTGCAGGGCAGCGCGTCGCGTGCTGCGCCCGAAGACTCCGTCGATGGCGACCGTCGTCTGCAGGCGAGCGGTGAGAGCACGCTGCGCCTTGCGCACCCACGGACCCGTCGAACCGAGCTGGACGGGCTTGGTGGAGCCGGCAGAGATCAGTGCGGTCCAGGCGTACTTCGCGATCGAGGACTCCTTGCCGTCCAGCCCGCGGGATGCCTTGAACGCCCGGCTGGCGGCCGCGGTCCGCCAGTTCAGGACGGCGGTGGCCGGTCCCGGGTCGAAACCCGTCCGAGCGAGCAGGCACTGCGCCGCGCGCACCTCCTCACCCCGACGCGGCCAATGCAGGAAGGGGTACGTCTCGAAGTCCAGGTTGGTGGGGCATCCCGCCGGTTCCTGGACGACCGTGCTCACCTCGAGGAAGTCGAGGTCGATGCTCAACGTGTGTCCGCCGTGCCGCTCAGTCGTCTCCCCGACGTACTGGTGCACGCGCTGCTGGTGCTGCCACTGCGAGGCCGGGACA
Source organism: uncultured Actinomycetota bacterium (assembly GCA_963833975.1). GTDB lineage: Bacteria > Actinomycetota > Actinomycetes > Propionibacteriales > Nocardioidaceae > JAWWPG01. The sequence goes on along the minus strand of CAWIAB010000007.1, from coordinate 76,172 downwards.
TAGCTGCCGCCATCGACATCGGCCCGCTCGTTCCACCAGGCCATGAAGAGGTCGTCCGGGCGGCTCGCGCCCAGCCTGTCGTAGTGGGTGGACAGGTCATGCATCCCCGAGGCCGCGCTGGAGTAGACGCCAGACTGGTACGCCCCCGTGTGCAACGCGAACGTCCACCCGGACACATAGCTCATCACAGCCGCCACGCAGTCACCGTTGGAGCTGTCGTACCCCTCGACGTCGGCGTAGAGGGTGCTCGGCGCCACGATGCCGCGCAGGTCCGCCCGCTCCATCGCGTCGGCAGCGTCGGCTTCTCCCTGGGCCCGCGCCGTGGGTACGTCGTACGAGATCCGGTTCGGAAAGCCGGTACAGGGCGCCTGGAGTCCGACGTACACCGGCACGAGGTGCCAGCCGATGCCGACCTGCCTGGCCACCCACGCGGCACTGAGGTTGGGCTGTGCACACCCCATGTTCACGCCGCCGATGTAGATGCCGACGGACTCGTACGGCGACGAGGCCCACCAGCCGTCCATGACGTCCTGGGATGGCGCCGTACACGCGTCGAAGCCGAGGCCTCGGTAGTCCCCCGGCACGCTCACGCCGGCATCCGGTGCCGCCTGGTCGGACGAGGTTGCACCCACGCCGCCCGGACGGGATCCCGCGACGACCGCGCTGTCCCGGAGGACGCTCTGCATCAGGCCGATCGAGTCCGGGCCGTACCTCAGGGTCACCAGCACCCCCGCGTCCGGTACGGCGATCCCGACGGGTCCGAGGCTCGGCAGGTGCAGCGTCGTCAGGCCGCTGGACGCCGGAACGGTCAGCACAGGTCCACCGACACCTTGCACGGCAGGCGCGGTCAACGGTTCGACCTGCACGACGGGCGAACCGCCGATGACGCGGGCGGGGCACTCCGCCTGGTCGCCGGCCGCGCCGAGGTAGACCGCAGGCTGGTCGAGTCGGAGGCACGCATGCGGCCGCGATGCCAGGTCCACGACCTGCCAGCCGCTCGGCACCTCCGTCTGGAAGCCCTCGAACGAGATGACTCGTCGGTGGTCGGCTCCCGCTGAGGCAACACCCGCGGAGAGCCCCAGCGCGAGCGAGGTGAGGACGAGGGCGAGTGGCCACCGTGACGACCAGACCTCGAGTCGCTGCGATCCGGTTGAGACGTTGCGGTGCGGGGAAGCGCATGAACACGTCCTCGGAGCGAGGTGGCGAACAAACGTGACGAGAGTCACTAGTGCGATGGAAGCATATTTTTGCGCGTATCGGCAAACGCACCAATAAATGCGCCTTGCTGGCTGCCGGCCCAGCCATGGACCAGCCACCGCGTAGGACCGGTTAGATGGAGCGCGTGTCCCTCACCCTGCACGAAGCCCGTCTCCGCGCGCGACTGATCTCCGCGATCTCGTACGACATCGAGCTCGACCTCTCCACAAGCCCGGGCGACGACGACGGCCGGTTCGGCTGTCGGACGAGCATCTCGTTCGAGTCCACCGGACCGGAGACGTTCCTGGAGCTGGCCCATGCCTCGGACCTCCGGGTCTCGGTCAACGGCGTCCCGGTCGCCAGCCCGACGTACGACGGCCGACGGCATCGACCCTGGAAGGACTGCACGACGTGAACGCGTCGTCGTCGAGGCTCGGTTGCCCTACGTCACCGATGGCGACGGCATGCACGAGTTCACCGATCCAGCGGACGGCGAGCGGTACGTCTCGGCCTACTGCGGCATCGACGTCGCCCAGCGGGTCTTCGCCTGTTTCGACCAGCCCGACCTCAAGGGGACCATCGCCCTGCGCGTCACCGCCGACCCCGCCTGGACGGTGCTCGCCAACGGCCGCCAGGTAGAAAGCGGCGACGGAGGGTGGCGATTCGCCACCACGCCGCCGATCCCGCCGTACCTGTTCGTCGTGTGTGCCGGTCCCTGGGCATCACTCACCTGGGAGCATCGGGGTCTGCCGTTCGGCTGGCACGCCCGGCGGTCCCTCGCCGCGGAGCTCCACCGCGACGCCGAGGAGCTGAGGTCGACCACGCAGGCGTGCTTCGACCGGTACTGCGAGATGTTCGACGAGCCGTACGCCTTCGACTCCTACGACCAGGTCTTCGTGCCCGGGCTTGAACTGGGGCGCGATGGAGATGCCCGGGTGCATCACCTTCCGTGACGAGCTGTTGCCCCAGGTACGGATCAGCGAGCCACGACCGGCTCTGGCGGGGCACGATCATCGCGCACGAGATGGCCCACATGTGGTTCGGCGACCTGGTCACGATGCGATGGTTCGAGGACACCTGGCTCAGCGAGTCCTTCGCCGACTACATGGGGTTCCGGGTCGGCGAGGAGGCCGCCGGCTTCTCCGGCGCGCTGGTCTCCTTCGAGGTCCAACGCAAACCCGGCGGGTACGACGCCGACCAGCGCCGGTCCACCCATCCGGTCGCCACGCGAGACCGACGATGTCGTCGACATCGATACGGCCTTCGGCAACTTCGACGCAATCTCCTACGCCAAGGGCAATGCCGTCGTACGCCAGCTCGTCACCTGGCTCGGCGACGAGGCATTCCTGGCCGGCGTCAACACCTACCTCACCCGGCACCGGTTCGGGAACGCGGCCCTTGCCGACTTCGTGGCCGCGCTGTCGTCGGCTTCCGATCGAGACGTGCCGGGCTGGGTGGCTGCGTGGCTCACCGCGACTGGCTTCGACACGATCAGGGTCACCCACGACGGCGAGGTCCCCGTACTCACCCGTGAGGGGTCCCGACCGCACCGGATCTCGGTGCGCGCCTACGACGAGTCGCTGGCTCGCGTGGAGACCAGGATGGTCGACCTCGCGAACGAGCCGCTCCACCTCGACGACTGGGCGGGGCTGGTGGTCGTGCCCAACACGCACGGCGAGACGTTCGCCCGGATCCGGCTGGACGAGTCCAGCTGGTCGGTCGTCGAGCAGCGGTTGTCGAGCCTCGACGACCCGTTGACCCGTGCTGTCCTATGGGCCTCGATCTTCGACCTGGTGCGCTGCGGCGACCTGTCGTCCGAGACCTTCCTCGATCTCGTCGAACGACATCTGCCTGTCGAGTCAGACGTGGCCATCGTCACCGGCGTGCTCGACCGCGCTCGGCTGCACGTCCTGCCGCGCCACGTCCCGGCCGATCGCGCGGTCGCCGCGCAGGACCGGCTCGCGGCCGCCTGCCTGGCCGGCCTGGCCCGCAGCCCGGCCGATCAGCTCGCCCTGGCCCTCACCGCCGGACTTGCCAGGTCGAGCCGAGACCCGGACTTGCTGCGGTCGCTGGCTCGCCCATGACGAGACCGTCGACGGCGTGCCGCTCGACCCGGAGCTGCGCTGGCAGATCGTCCACCGGCTGGCCGAGACCGGGGCCGTGGACCAGTCGTTCATCGACGCTGAGCGGGCGAGGGATGGCAGTGCTGGTGGCGAGCTCGGAGCAGCGACCGCCCATGCGGCATTCCCGAACGAGGCGACGAAGGCCGAGGCCTGGCAGGCGATGATGGCGGACGGCACCGTCTCGAACCGGATGTTCGAGGCGTTGGCTGCGGGCCTGTGGTCGCCCGAACAGGCCGAGCTGCTCAGGCCGTACGTCGCCCGCTACTTCATCGAGGCACCGGCCGTCGCCGAGCGGCGAGGCCAGGCGTTCTCGCAGGTGGTGGGCCATGCGTTCCCCGGTCTCTGGCTCGCCCCCGACCAGGTCACCCTGCTGGTCGAGGCGCTCGCGGGCGACGTACCGACCGTCCTGCGACGAGTCTGGGATGACCGGTACGACGACGTGCGGCCGGCCCACGACGCGGCAGGGGGTCAGGCCACCACGCGGTAGTGCAGGTGAACCACGCCGTTGCCGAACCGGCTCAGGTCTGCCAGCTCGAGCGAGAGGCGGATGTGGTCGGGCAGCGTCTGGTTGCCGCCTCCGACGACGACGGGTACGACGAACAGGTGACACTCGTCGACCAGACCGGATTCGAGCGCCTGAGCCGCGAGATGTGGTCCACCGATGCTGATGTCCCGTGTCGCTTGCGCCTTGAGCCGGCCGATCGCCTCGACGTCGAACTCTCGCTCGATCCGCGTTCGGTCGCTGGTCACCCCTTCGAGCGTCCTCGAGTACACGATCTTGTCGGCCGCCTGCCAGATCTGGGCATAGTCGAGCATCAGCGGCGGCTGGTCGGGCAGCGTGTGGGCGGTCTCCCAGTAGATCATCGTCTCGTACATCCGCCGACCGTAGAGGTAGGTGCCGATCGAGCGCTCCTGGTCGTTGACGAAGGAGTGCAGCTCCTCATCGGGAGCAGCCCAGTCGAAGTTGTCATCCTCGTCGGCGACGTAACCGTCGAGCGACGCGATCACGGAGTAGACCAGCTTGGCCATGATGAGTGTGCTCCTGCCTGCTCAGGCCGCGTTTCGCGGCAATCCCGAGCATAAGAAGGCTCGCCGACACTGCCGGACTCGCCCTCGACAAGGCTCTTAGACTCAGATGGTGGAGCTGCTCGAACGTGCCACCCAGCTGGAGACGCTGTCGTCGTGCCTGGACGACGCGATCAGCGGTCGTGGGCGGGTGGTCATGGTCGGCGGCGAGGCAGGTGCGGGCAAGACCGCACTGATCGCCTCCTTCCTCGACTCGGTGGCGTCCATTGCGCCGTCCCTGTGGGGGACCTGCGAGCCACTCTCCGCGCCGCGTCCGCTCGGGCCGCTGCTCGACATCGCGGCGAGGCTCGGCGGGCAGGTGGTCGAGCAGCTCCAGCGCGGTGACCGCGGCGGCATCTTCGATGCCACCCTGACGGCGCTCCAGTCGGCCCGCAGCACGCGGATCGTGGTGTTCGAGGATCTGCACTGGGCTGACGAATCCACGCTGGACCTGGTCCAGGTCATCGCCCGTCGCATCGACTCGATGCGCCTCCTACTGGTTGCCACCTTCCGCGACGACGACCTACCGCTCACGCATCCGCTCAGGCTCGTGCTGGGTGACCTGGCCTCGGTGCCTGCCGTCCGGCGTCTGGAGGTGCCGGCGCTGACCCTGGACGCGGTCCGGACGCTCGCGAGCGGAAGTCCCATCGACCCGGACCTGCTGCACCGAGACACCGCCGGGAACGCCTTCTTCGTCAGCGAGATCCTCGCGGACGGCTCCCAGCGCATGCCGACGACCGTGGCCGATGCCGTCCTCACCCGGGTGGCGCGGCTGCCCGCCGTCACGCGCGCGGCTCTCGAGGCGTCCGCCGTCGTAGGACCACGGATCGAACCCTCTCTCGTCCTGCGGATGACCGACGTGGACGGCTCCCGGCTGGACGAGTGCGTCACGGTCGGCATGATGCGCTTCGAGCCTCCCCAGTACTCGTTCCGGCACGAGCTCGCCCGGCAGGCCGTGCTCGACGCGATCCCCGCCCAGCGCCGCGCCGCGCTCCACGCCGAGGTGCTCGGGCACCTGCGCTCGTCGACCGGAGGTGCCCAGCAGCTCGCCAGGCTCGCCTACCACGCCGAGGAGGCCGCGGACGCGGAAGCAACCGTCGAGTTCGCAACCGCTGCCGCGAGGGATGCGGCGGCGCTCTGGTCTCACCGCGAGGCTGCCCTCCAGTACGGCCGAGCGTTGCGCTACGCCGACGAGACGCCCTCCATCCAGCGGGCTGAGCTCTTGGAGCGGCACGCGTTCGAGTGCTACCTGGTCGACCTCCTCGACGACTCGGTCGCGGCCCAGACCGAGGCCGTGCGGGTTTGGCGCGTCCTCGAGCAGCCGCTGCGAGTTGGCGACAACCTGACGCAGCTGTCCCGAACCTGGTGGGTGGCCGGCAACCGGGTCGAGTCCGAGCGGGCTGCGCAGGAAGCGCTCGACGTGTTGAAGGAGCTCCCGCCTGGCCCTGAGCTCTCGATGGCGGTCGCCAACCGAGCGCAGCTGCTCATGCTCGCGCAGGACAACGCTCCGGCGATCGTCCTGGGCGAGCAGGCCAGGGCTTTGGCCAGCGACCAGGGCGATACGGCCACCCTCGTCAGCGCCCTGAACACGATCGGCACCGCCCAGCTCGCCATGGGTGATCCCAGCGGGGAAGACCTGCTCCTGCAGAGTCTCCGGCTGGCCCTCGACACCGGGTTGGAGAACGACGCGGCCAGGGCCTGGACGAACCTCGCCATGTTGTTGCTCAACAACCTGGAGCCCGCTCGGGCCCGTGCCTACCTGGCCGACGGCATGGCGTACTGCCTCGAGCACGACCTGTACTCCTCCGGGCTGTGCATGCGGGCCGACCACACGTTCCACCTGTTCGCGCAAGGGTTGTGGGACCAGGCCTGCCAGTCCGCCGAAGCCGTCCTGGACCGGCGGGTGCTCGCCCGGATCAGCCGAGTCTCGCCCCTCGTGGTGCTCGGCCGTATCCACGCCCGGCGCGGGGACGGCGAGGTCTGGCCGCTGCTCGACGAGGCGCTCGAGCTCGCCGTACCCACCGAGGAGCTCCAGTTCCTGGGTCCCGTCGCTGCAGCCCGTGCCGAGGCACTGTGGCTCACCGGGAACACGGCCGGCATCGAGGCCGAGGTCCGGCAGGTCTACGAGCTCGCCATCTCGCGCAGGGACACCTTGGTGACCGGAGAGCTCGGCGGCTGGCTGCGTCGGGGTGGTTTCCCAACCACCGCTGACGCTGCCGTCGCCGGACCTTACGCCCTGGAGGTCGCGGGTGACTTCGCCGGTGCCGCCGTCGAGTGGACCAAGCTGGGATTCCCTTACCAGGCAGCCCTTTCGCTGTCGGACAGTCGACTCGAGGCCGACCTCCGCGCTGCCCTGGCAATCCTCGACACTCTTGGTGCGCGGGCGGTCACGAATCTCGTGACCGGTCGCCTGCGCGCACTGGGCGTGTCGCGGGTGCCTCGCGGCCCACGGTCCGCAACGCGCACCAACCCAGCAGGCCTGACGACGCGAGAGCTGGATGTCCTGCGGCTTCTCGAACAGGGTCTCCGGGACGCCGAGATCGCCGATGCGTTGTTCCTGTCGACCAGGACGGTCGGCCACCACGTGTCCTCGATCCTCGGCAAGCTCGACGTCTGCTCCCGCCACGAGGCGGCCGCACGGGCCAAGGTCCTCCTCACCCCCGCGTCATCAACGTAGGTAGACCGCCGCACAAGGTGGGTACCGGCTCCCGACGCGGCCGGTGCCGGACGCGGCTGGGATGAGGTATCGGACCAGTCCGTCCGCCTACCGAGAGGAAGCCCGATGCCCCGCTACCTGGTCGAACGAACCTTCCCCGAAGGCTTGCACATCCCGCTAGACGAGCGAGGCGCCACCGCTTGCCTCAACATCGTGGACCTCAACGCCGAGGTCGGCGTCACTTGGATCCACAGCTATGTCACCGAGGACAAGGGCATGACGTACTGCATCTACGACGGTCCGGACCCGGAGGCGATCCGCCGTGCCGCGACCCGAAACGGACTGCCCGTCGACTCCATCACCCGGGTCAAGGTCCTCGACCCGTACTTCTACCATTGAGCGAGCGCGCCCACCGGGCGCGCGACCAGGAAGAGGCCCCAGGTAGTCGTAGGTCGTCGCTTCGGCGGGTACGGGCAGACCGACCGTGCATCGGGCACTGCCGCACTAGCCAGAAAGACCCTCCATGACCTTCAGCTTCGGCTTCTTCATCTTCCTGCTCATCGTCGGTGGGGTCGCGACGGCCGTGTGGAGATCGACCAAGACCCACCAGCGGCCGGTAGTGGACGGAGAGAAGCGCCGGCGGCACCTTCCGGGTCTCGTCCCCATCGGGATCTTTGTGCTCGCCGTCCTGGTGCTGGTCGGGTCGACGGTCACCATCGTCGGAACCAGAGACATCGGCATTGTGACCTCGTTCGGCCGACCGGTCAGCCACCTCGACAACGGGATCCACTTCAAGGCGCCGTGGCAGAAGGTGAGCACTCTCGACGGCGCGATCCAGACCGACAACTACACCGGCGCCGGGGAATGCACCGACATCCGGATCGGCAACGAGTCGATGGCCTGCGTGGACAACACCATCCGCTGGCGGATCAAGCCGGAGGCCGGAGACACGCTGTTCCGGGACTACCACAGCATGGACAAGATCCGGGACAGTCTGGTCACCCGCGAGCTGAAGGCCGCGCTCAACGGCGTCCTCCACGACTACAACCCGCTGAACAAGATCGCGGACAACCAGGCTGGCGCCACCCCGGATCTCAACCTCTTCGGAAACCAGGTAGCAGTGATCATGCGGCACGAGATCGGGCCGCAGATCGACGTCATCAACGTGATCATCCCGATCATCCGTTTCGACGCCAGTACCCAGCAGAAGCTCAACGCCTACCAGGCCGAGGTCGCCAACACGCACATCGCCGAGCAGAAGGAGAAGACCGCGCTGGCCCAGGCCCGGGCGAACGAGAACCTGGCCGCCTCGGTCAGCAAGGACCCCAACGTGCTGGTCAGCAAGTGCTTCGACATCCTCGACGAGATGGAGCGCAACAACCGGCCGATCCCCGCGGGCTTCAGCTGCTGGCCGAGCGGCGGCAGCGCCGTCGTGATTCCCTCGACCGGCACGACGAGGCCGTCCGGCTCCAGCTCCACGCCGTAGCCGATCTCGCTAAGCGTCGTCTGTCGGCGAACTGGGCAAGCAGCCCCGGCAGGCACTGCTGGGCGACCGCGCGGGCCTCCCCCAGCGGCAGGTCGACGCAGCCGGTACGACTGACGGCCGGCCGCCGTGGTCGCCACCAGCGTCGCTACTCCCACCCGACGCTGGAAGAAGGACTGCTCCACGTTCCAGCCGATGATCGCGTCGGTCTCGAGGATGGCCCGCTTCCTGCCCAACGAGCCAGACTGCGTCACGAGGAACCCGTCCCGGACCAGGTGTCCGAGGTTTCGTGCCCGGTCCGCGGCGAGCAGTACGGCGAGCGGAAGCAGCACCAGAACAGGTAGCCAGTCCCAGTCGCCGAGGCCGAGTCCCCACCACAACAGGCCGACGGCGACCACCACGAGCAGCGCGCCGCCGAGCGCCCGGCTGTAACGACGACGGCGGGCCGCCGGACCATGGTCGATGAGCGGATCGTTCACCAGGTCGGGTCGGCCGATGACCACACCAGCGACTCGGATCGCCTCGTCCAGCGGGGCGTCGGGCAGCAGGACCGTACCTCCGCGTCCGCTCGGCGATGCGCCGCGACCCACTTGCAGACCGGTGGCGATGGCCACCGTGCGTGCGCCACCCACGATCCGAAGCAGCAGGGGCGCGCTGATCCCCACCCCGCGCAGACGGTTGACCTCGATGCTCGTGGCGCGGGTCGTCAACAGGCCGCGCGCGATGTGGTAGGTCCCGCCCGAGTGCCGGGTCAGCCGGAAGTTCCAGTACGCCAGCACGTAGCGGATCGTCGAGGCCACCCCGATGAAGACGACTGCCGCCACGACGACCTCGACGACCGCCACCCACAAGGCCACCCGATCCAGCTCCCGCGCGGCCGAATGCAGCGGGCCGACGCTGCCCGGGTCGACCGACCCCTCGGAGACGAGCCGCCAGCCGAAACCGGCGATGGCCAGTGCTGTGAAGACCCCGGACAAGGTGAACGGGGCGAACCGGAGCCACTGCGGGTCGAGCCTCGCGATCTCCACCTCGTACTCGGCCGGCTCGGCCCCCCACGTCCCGGCGTCCGCTCCCTCACCGGCCGCGTCCGCTGCTCCGCCTGCCGTCCCGGCCGTCGCCGCCGCCCCGTCCGCTGCGACGCCGGCCGCCGCAGGCAGCGCACGAGAGCGGGAGGTCGCCGTACCCGCCGAGGCAGCGGTCCGATGGAGCAGCTCGCCGCGTAGCCGAGCCGCGTCCGCCGCGGGCAGCCCGTCCAGCTTGAGGCTCGACTGGCCCTTCCGGTCGGAGACTCCGGTTCCGATCTCGACTCGGGCGAGGCCGAGGGCCCGGTGCAGGAAGTGCGACGTGACGTCGACGGTGCGCACCCGATCGAGGCGGGCTGCGAGGGTACGGCGACGCAGCAGCCCCTCCCGGATCTGCACCTGGTCGCTGCCCACCCGGTAGCGGGTGGTGAACCAGCGCGACACCGACAAGACGATCACGATCGCCGTACCAGCAAGTCCCCAGAGCGCGCCGTTCCCCGACCCGGAACCGGCGAAGACGACCGCGATAAGGGCCGGCAACGCGCGGCCGATCTCCTTGACCGGATGCACCAGGAGCATGCGCGGACTCAGCCGCCGCCACTCCTCGGCGCTGACGACCGTGTCGGCGGGCACCGACAGTTCCGTCGACATCAGGTGGCATCCCCCTCGATCGACTCGGTGCGAGACGTCAGCTCCTCGACGAGCCGCTCGGCGGTCTCCCGGTCGAGCCCGTGGATCTTGAGCGGGCCTGCTGCGGAGGCCGTGGTGACCGTGACGTTGGCCAGCTTGAGCAGCTGCTCGAGCGGCCCGCGGTGGCTGTCGATGGTCTGGATCCGCGAGATCGGGGCGATCCGCCGCTCCTGGTTGAACCAGCCGCTCTGGGTGTAGGCCGCAGTGTCGGTCGTCTCCCAGCGGTGGACGGCGTAGCGCCATCTCGGCATCGCCACGATGTACGCCGCCGCCAAGCCGGCACTCACGCCGACCACGATCCAACGGCCGTACGGGATCGCCGAACCGTCCCAGAAGAACAGCACCCACTCGACGAGGCCCACCACCACGACAACGCCGACCGCGCGCAGCGTCCAGTAGGTGATCGCGCGCCGGCTCACGTGATGAGTCGGCGGTCGGAGGTCGAGGCCGGACGCAGTCGAGGTGGATGCGGACATGCCCCCATCGTGTCACCGCCGCGAAGGACCGAGACAGGCCCGACGTCGGTATTCCGCCATGACAGATGTCAGGGCGCCGGGGGCGTTTGGGTGGTGCACCACTCAGGTACCCCCCAAGCCACTCAGATCTGGGTGGCTTGAGGGGCGTTTGGGTGGTGCACCACTCAAACGCCCCCGGCTGGACAAACGCCCCGGCTCGTCAACGCCGCCGACTGTCAAACGCCCCCGGCTGGTTGCAAACGCCCCCGGCGGGTCAACGCCGCCGGCTGGCCAAACGCCCCCGGCTGACGCTCAGCGCTCGGCGAGCTCCGCGGCCACGACCTCGGCGATCTGGGCCGTGTTCAGCGCAGCGCCCTTACGCAGGTTGTCGCCGCAGACGAACAGCTCCAGGGTGTTCGGGAAGTCCAGCGCCTGGCGCAGCCGCCCGACGAACGTCGGATCCGATCCCACGACATCGGCCGGGGTCGGGAAGTCGCCGTGTTCGGCATCGTCGAGTACGACGACGCTCGGCGCCTCGACCAGCACCTGCCGAGCATCCGCGACCGAGATCTCCCGCTCGAAGACCGCGTGCACCGACAACGAGTGCGTCGTGACCACCGGCACTCGCACGCAGGTGGCCGAGACCTTGAGGTCAGGGATGCCGAGGATCTTCCGGGACTCGTTGCGGACCTTGAGCTCCTCGCTGGTCCACCCACCCTCCCGGAGGGATCCGGCGAGGGGCACCACGTTGAGCGCCAGCGGAGCGGGGAACGGCGAGTCCTCGCCCAGCTTGTTCGCGATCATGCCGCGCACATCGCCCGCCGACTGCCCGACCATGCGGTTGCCCGCCACCACCTCGAGCTCGTCGTACAGGCGCTCGATGCCGACCTGGCCGGCGCCGGACGCCGCCTGGTACGACGAGACGACCAGCTCGCGCAGCCCCCAACGGGCGTGCAGCGCGCCCATTGCGTCCATCATGGTCAGCGTCGTGCAGTTGGGGTTCGCGATGATGCCCTTCGGCCGGTGTCGGGTGGCCCGGGCGTTGACCTCCGGCACGACGAGCGGCACGTCCTCATCCATCCGGAACGCGCCGGAGTTGTCGATGACCACGACGCCCTTGCGCGGCGGCGATCGGTGCCCAGACGAGCGAAACTTCGTCGGGTACGTCGAACATCGCCACGTCGACGCCGGCGAAGGCAGCCTCGGTCAGCTCCTGCACGACGAGCTCCTCGCCACGGCATCGGAGCACTCTCCCCACCGACCGCTCGGAGGCGAGGAGCACGATGGTGCCCCATACGTCCATCCGGCGGGACAGGATCTCGAGCATCACCGAGCCGACCGCCCCGGTCGCACCCACGACCGCGAGGGTGGGTTTGTCCTCACCCCTCATCGGCCACCGCCTCTCATCGTCCCGTGCCTCCATAGACGACCGCCTCGACCTCGGTCACGTCGAGGTCGAACCCTCGGTGCGCGGCGGCGACCGCGATGTCCACCAAGTCTTCATCGACGATAACCGAGATCCGGATCTCCGACGTGGAGATCATCTCGATGTTCACGCCGACCGAGGCCAGCGCGGCGAAGAACCTGGCCGTCACGCCCGGGTGCGTCCTCATGCCGGCGCCCACCAGGGACACCTTGCCGATGCGGTCGTCGTACAGCAGGGCCTCGAAACCCACCTCGTCCTGGAGGCGGGAGAGCGCCTCCATCGCGATGGCACCGTCCTCGCGCGGCAGCGTGAACGAGATGTCGGTCCGGCCGGTGTCGGCAGCCGAGATGTTCTGCACGATCATGTCGATGTTGATGCCCGCGTCCGCGAGCGCCTCGAAGATCCGGGCCGCCTCGCCCACCTTGTCCGGTACGGCGGCGACGGTGATCTTCGCCTCGCTGCGGTCATGCGTGACCCCGGCGATGATGGCTTGCTCCACGACTTCCCCTTCGATGGGCGGGCCGACCCAGGTCCCGGGCCTCGTCGAGAACGACGAGCGGACGTGGATGGGCATCTGGTAGCGCCGCGCGTACTCGACGCAGCGCAGGTGCAGGATCTTGGCCCCCGAGGCGCACATCTCGAGCATCTCCTCGTACGAGATGCGAGGGACCTGGCGGGCCATCGGCACGATCCGTGGATCGGCGGTGAAGATGCCGTCGACGTCGCTGTAGATCTCGCAGAGCTCGGCGTGCAGCGCGGCGGCCAGGGCGACCGCGGTCGTGTCGGAGGCGCCGCGGCCAAGCGTGGTGATGTCCTTGGTCTCCATCGAGACGCCCTGGAAACCGGCCACGATGGCGATGTGACCCTCGGCGAGCGCCTGCTCGATGCGGCCGGGCGTGATGTCGATGATCTTCGCCTTGCCGTGAGCGGAGTCCGTGATGACGCCGGCCTGGCTCCCGGTGAACGACTTCGCGTGGTGCCCCAGGTTGGCGATCGCCATGGCCAGGAGCGCCATCGAGATGCGCTCACCGGCCGTCAGCAGCATGTCCAGCTCACGGAGGTTGGGCACCGGCGACACCTGGAAGGCGAGGTCGCGAAGCTCGTCGGTGCTGTCCCCCATCGCCGAGACCACCACGCAGACGTCGTAGCCGGCCTTCTTGGTGGCGACGATCCGCTGGGCCACCCGTTTGATCCCCTGTGCGTCGGCGAGCGATGACCCGCCGTACTTCTGGACAACCACACCCATCGTCAGATCACTCCCGAATTCCCTGCAGGGCCACCCTCAGCGCTCGGGACGCGCACCACGTCGCGGCTCCTTCGCTGTCAGTGACTTCGGGTCAGATACGTCCTCAGTCTAACGAGGGCAGGTCCTCGACCCGGCCGACGCTCGCAGGGCAGTACGGCTATCCGAGCTCGTCAGCCGCGGCCAGCCGCGACGCTTCCATCTCACCGATCTCGTCGGCGTCGAGGCGATCGTGGGAGATCACCGACTGCATGGCGCGGAGTACGGCGCTGGCCTCGGCGCCCCAGCTCGAGACGTAGGAGAACTGCCACCACCACAGGGCCTCGGCGACGTTGCCACTGCGGAAGTGCTGCAGCCCGTGGGCCACGCTGGCCGCGATGTCCGCGATGTCGTCGGACACCCTCGAGTGCACCAGCTCGGGCGGGTCGATGTAGGGGTCGAAAACCTCGGTGAAGTCGTCGACGCCCTCGAGCAGCTCGGCCAACCTGCGACGGATCCCGTCCAGGTCGGGGTCGGGCCCGGCGTCCGGCTCGAACTGCTCGGCCGGCACGAAGTCCTCGTGCACCCCGAGGCGAGCACCGGCGAGCAGCAGCTGGCTCACCTCGAGCAGCAGGAGGGGAACGGCCGTGCCGCGGTCACCCTCCCGGGCGATCTCGCGGACCGCGAGCAGGAAGCTCTGCGCCTGGTCGGCGATCCCCTGTGCCAGGTCTTCCACGTCACTGCGCACCACGTGATGCTCCTCATACGTCGTCAACGGATCGTCTCCCCTCGAAGGCGCGCCCCAGCGTTACCTCGTCGGCGTACTCCAAATCTCCTCCGACCGGCAGACCACTTGCAAGCCGAGTGACCCGCAGGCCCATCGGCCGAAGCAGTCGGCTCAGGTAGGTGGCCGTGGCCTCGCCCTCCAGGTTGGGGTCGGTGGCGATGATCACCTCGGTGATCGAGCCGTCGGCCAGCCTGACCATGAGCTCCTTGATCCGCAGGTCGTCGGGGCCGATCCCCTCGATCGGGCTGATCGCGCCGCCCAGGATGTGGTAGCGGCCGCGGAACTCGCGGGTGCGCTCGACGGCGACCACGTCCTTCGGTTCCTCGACCACACAGACCACGGACAGGTCTCGCCGCAGGTCGAGGCAGATCCGGCACTGCTCCGCCTGCGCGACGTTGCCGCAGATGTCGCAGAACCTGACCTTGTCCTTGACCTCGAGCAGGACGGTGGCGAGCCGCTTCACGTCGACCGCGTCGGTGTTGAGGATGTGGAAGGCCAGGCGCTGGGCACTCTTCGGACCGACCCCGGGCAGTCGCCCGAGCTCGTCGATGAGGTCCTGGACTACGCCTTCGTACACGAATGCCCATCTGTGCGCCGGATGCAGCGGAGCCATCACCCTACAAGCCACCGCGGACGGTCGGGCCCCGCTCCACGAGTCGCGACCGCCGCGGATCCTCTCCACCCTGGCCGCGCGCCTCGTACCCGGGCGGCTCGTGCCCGGGCGGCTCGCGTGTGGTTTATCCCTTGACATCGACACCATGCGGGCGCATCATCTAACCATGTTAGAGACGCCTAACCGCGATAGGCAGACCGAACGCCGTGAGGCAACGCGACGCGAGATCATCGAGGCCGCCTGGAGCATCGCCCGCGCAGAGGGGCTCGCCGCGATCACCCTGCGTGATGTCGCTCGGCGCGTGGGCATGAGGGCGCCATCCCTCTACTCCCACGTCAGCTCCAAGGCCGACATCTACGACGCGATGTTCCAGCAGGCCTGGACCGAGTGCCGCGACGTGATGGAGGCTGCTGCCGCGGCGGCGCCGACGACGCCGCGGGCCAACCTGAAGTACCTGAACCGTGCCTTCTTCGACTTCTGCGTGCAGGACGCGGCGCGGCACCAGCTGATGAACAGCCGGACCGTGCCGGGCTTCGAGCCGAGTGCGGCTGCCTACCGGCCCGCGGACGAGGCTTTCGAGGTCACTCGGGTACAGCTGCGCTCGTCCGGAATCGTCGGCGCCGACGTGGACCTCATCTTCGCGATCGTCTCCGGGCTCATCGACTGCCAGCTGGCCAACGACCCCGGCGGTGACCGATGGAGTCGGCTACTCGACCGAGCGACCGATATGTTCGCCGACGACGTGGGGATGCCCGGCTCCACGATCAGGACAGACACATGAGCACCATCACCTCACCAGCCCGCCGTAACGCCTCGTCAGGAGGTGCTGCTGGCAGGGACCGCGAGGCCGGTCACCAGCGCGGCAAGGGCACTCCGCCCGATCTCCCTCCCTTCGCCGATGGGAAACCTGAAGCCGCCGCGAGGCTCGAGCGCCGCGAGTCCCTCGCACCTGGCATGGAACTCACCAGCGGCCCGCTGGACCGAGCGTCCGGCAACGAGCCCCGCCTGTGCGAGGCGCGCAACCTTGCTATGAAGCTCGACACTCGCGCGAGCAGCGGCAGCGCAGAACCCACCGATGGGGAGACACACCGATGAACGACTTGAACCACCAGCTGGCCGAGTGGGACCAGGCAGCATGGGCACTCGCCGCCGTCGCCCTGGTGCTGCGTGACCAGGGTGATCGCGGGACCAGAGAGGGGGCCGCCATGCTGCTCGGTGCCTTAGCGACCGACCTGCCCGGCACCTCTCACCATGACCGGGTCCGCGATGCCCAGAACGGAGCACGGGCAGCCTCGTCACTGCTTCAAGCCGCTGCAGTGCTCGCCGATGACGCCGCGGGCTGGAGCCTGATGCCGGACGAGATCCTGCTCGCCCAGGGACATACGAGTGCCCATAGCGCAAGCGCCTTCGCTGAAGGCATCATGGCGCTGCCGACCATGCAGGAGCGCCTGCACCGTGAGGGCGCATGCATGCTCGACGTCGGGGTCGGAGTCGGTGCTCTGGCGGTGGCCTTCTGCGAGCTCTTTCCGGCGCTCACCGTGGTCGGCATCGACGTGTTCCCGAGAGCGTTGCGGCTTGCCGAGCAGACAGTCGCGGAGAGCTCGACGGGTGGCCGGGTGATCCTGCGCGAACAGGACTTCGGCGAGCTCTCCGATGTCAGCGCCTACGACCTCGCCTGGGTTCCGGCTCCCTTCCTCCCTGCAACCGCTCTCGAAGCCGGGACAGCACGGCTGGTCGATGCCGTCAGGCCCGGCGGGTGGGTCGTCCTTGGCCATGGGAAGAGCTCGGTCGGGTCCGTCGAGGACGCGCTCACCCGGTTCAAGACGTTGGCGTACGGCGGCACGATGCTCGATGACCGACAGGCTCGGGACCTGCTCGAGGATGCCGGTTTCGTGTCGGTCACCCACATCCCCACACCACCGGGAGCTCCGGCCATCACGGTCGGCCAGGCACCCGCCTCTCGCCAGCATCCCGCGGGCAAGCAGTAGTCATCACATCCACAGCACCTGATCAGATTGGGGAAGATCGTGAGTGTCGTCTTCCGGGCGTTCGGTCGCCTGGAGATCATCACCGACGACGTCGTCCACCCGGTATCACAAGGCCGGGACGGCAACGTCCTGGCCATGCTGCTGGCCGCTCACGGTCAACCCCTGTCTGCCGACCGCCTCATCGACCAGCTCTGGACCGGCGACCCCCCCAAAAGGGCGTCGACCTCCCTGCACGTGGCGATCTCCCGACTCCGCCGACTCATCGAGCCCGCCCGCCTACACCGCGCCCCCGCCGACCACCTGATCAGCGTCGCCGGCGGCTACGCGCTCCGGATCCCCGACACCGCAGTCGACGTCTGGCGGTTCGCCGCCGAAGCACGACACGTCACCACCTTGCCACCCCGCGAACGCGCCACCCTCAGCGAACCCGTCCTGGCCAGCTGGAATGGCACGCCGTACGCCAACAGTGCCGACACCGACCTCGTCCAAACCGAAGTCCGCGCCCTCGAAGAAATCCACCTCGCCCTCATCGAGACACGAGCCCACGCACTGCTCACCATCGGCCGCCCCGAACAAGTCACCCTCGAGCTGCCCCAGGTAGTGCAGGAAAACCCCTTCCGCGAACGACTCTGGTCACTGCTGGCACTGAGCCAGTACCAGAGCCTCCGCCAAGCCGACGCCCTCACCACGCTACGAACCCTGCGAACCCGGCTGGCCGACGAGCTCGGCGTCGACCCGGCCCCCGAGGTCCAACGGCTCGAGACCGCCGTGCTCAACCAGGACGCCTACCTGACCGCCCCGAACCGCATCGAGCTCCTCACTCCGGACGCCGTCGCCACCGCCGCCTGACCGCGAATTGCGGGGCGACGCTCGCAGCGAGCCGGTGAGGTCGGGTTTGCCCAGCATGCTTGGCTACGACACGGTCTGCTGGGCAGGCCTGCCCAGCACAGGGTGCACCCGCCCGGCATGCTGGGCAAACCCGGAGGCGCCGTACCCGTCCGGAAGCCGGGGACCGCCCCGGAGCCGCATCTCGGTGCCCGGGAATCCGCGTAAGTCGGTGGTTAGTCGGCGATAAGCCCGCCCCGTCACGCTCGATGTAGCGCAGATCGCGCATACCGAGAAGGCGAGCACATGAACAGCGAAATCAGTACCAACACCCCATCCTCCGCATGGCAGGGAGACCCCGCTCTAGCCGAGCTGCCAGGGCTCGTCGCCGGCCGCGTCTACTTCCCGGGCGACCCTGAGTGGGACCACGCCCGGACTCCTTGGGCCTTGGCAGTTGAGCAGACCCCGCTGGCCGTGGTCGAAGTCGCCGACGCCGAGGATGTTCGCCAGGCCGTGGGCTGGGCGGTCGAGCATGGTCGCCAGGTGACGGCGCAGCCTGTGGGTCACGGCGCCAGCGGGCCGATGGACCAGGTCCTGCTGCTGAGAACCCGTGCCTTGCGCTCCATCGACATCGACCCGATCAATCGGACCGCCACCGTCGGTGCCGGGGTGAAGGCCGGTGAGCTGCTGGCAGCGCTGAAGGGAACCGGCCTCATGTTCCTCGCCGGCAGCAACCCCGACCCGACGGTCGTCGGCATGGCGATCACCGGCGGCATGAGCTGGTTCGGGCGGGCCTACGGCCTGGCCGCCAACTCCATCGTGTCCGCGGAGCTCGTGGACGGCCTAGGAAGGCTGCGCCGCGTGAGCCGTGCGGACGACCCCCAGCTGTTCTGGGCGCTGCGGGGCGGCGGCGGCGATTTCGGCATCATCACCCGGCTCGAGATCGCGCTCTACCCTGGCGGCGAGCTGTACGGCGGCAAGCTGATGTGGCCCCTCGAGCAGATGCCAGCCGTTCTGCGCGCCTTCCGAGAGGTCACCGAGACCGCTCCGGATGACCTGACCCTCTGGTTCTACGCCTACCAGTTCCCCATGGACCCCCTGCTGCCGGAGATGCTCCGGGGCAAGTCGTTCGCTGCCGTCGCCCTGACCTACCTCGGTCCGGGTACGGCGGTCGAACCGCTGCTCACGCCGTTGCGCGCAATACCGGGACTGCTGATGGGGGCCCTGGGGCCGGTGCCGATGGAGGAGCTCGCCAGCATCGCCAATGAGCCGGTCCACCCGGTGCCGACCCGCGACCACTCCATGCTGCTCGACGACCTCAGCGATGACGTGGTCGATCGCCTCGTCGAGAACGCCGGCGCCGGCAGCGGGTCGCCGTACACGCTGGTGAAGATCATGCACCTCGGCGGCCAGTTCAGGAGTGTGAGCTCGGAGCAGGGCGCCTGCGGTCACGTCGACAAGCCCTATCTGCTGTTCGCGATGGGAGTCCTCGCGACACCGGTCGTCGGTGAGGCGCTCGGCGCGGCGTTCGGCCGGCTGGACGCGGCCCTGACCGGCCACACAGAAGGCCGAACCGTCCCCAACTTCCTGAACGCCGGCGGTGACCTCAACCGGATCTGGACGCCACGCACGCGTCGGCGGCTGGCGGAGGTCAAGCAGATCGTGGACCCGATGGCCACGATCCGCAGCAACCGGCCGGTCTTCGACACTGCCGCCTGAGCCAGCCGCGTGACACGGCTACCCGCCTCGGCTGCCTGACATGGCAGCCCCAACCGACCAACCCGTCAACAGATCGCACCAAGACCGCTGACATCCGTCACGGCATCACCGAAGGAGAATCACATGTATCGCAGCATCACACGACAGAACGGCGGACGGCTGAAACCTGCCATCACGATGATCGCCCTCCTCGGGCTGGCAGCCTCAGTGGAAGCGCTGACGGCTCCACTGGCCGAGGCCGCGCCCCACCACACCCTCCAGGTCGAACCTGGAGTCGGGACCATCACGGCCGCGATCGCCCGAGCCAAGGCTGGGGACACCCTCGTGCTTTCGGCGGGTACGTTCTTCGACAACGCACTCGTCACGGTCCCCTTGCACATCACTGGTGCGGGTTGGGCGAAGACCGTGATCCGCCCACCGGAAGACGCGCAGGGTCCATGCAGCGCGAGCGGGATCTGTGTCCAAGGGGCGAGCGATGTGTCCATCGCCAACCTCCGGGTCACCGGGTTCTCCGAGGACGGGATCTTCGGGATCAACACCCATGACCTGCGCGTCAGCCAGGTCCGGGCAGACCACAACGGCGACTACGGGATCGCCCGGTTCCAGTCCACGAACAGCGTCTTCGAGGACAATCTCGCGTCGTACAACGGCGAAGCCGGGCTCTATCTCGGTGACTC
The DNA here is from genome assembly GCA_963833975.1 of uncultured Actinomycetota bacterium. Classification (GTDB taxonomy): domain Bacteria; phylum Actinomycetota; class Actinomycetes; order Propionibacteriales; family Nocardioidaceae; genus JAWWPG01. The sequence goes on along the minus strand of CAWIAB010000007.1, from coordinate 56,224 downwards.
ACCGGGCGCCAACAGCCTGGTCCGCGGGAACAGCGCAGACCACAACGGCTTCGGGATCTTTCTCCGCGACAGCACCCACATCACGGCGGACGGAAACAAGGTGTGGGGCAACTGCGTCGGCATCGTCGCGCTGAACTCCGGACACGGGGCACCCGGCGACCTGCCGGCCGGCGAGTACCGGATCTTCGGCAACGTCGCGAGCGCGAACGACCGGGCCTGCCCGGCCGGCGAGCACCCACCGTTCTCGGGAGTCGGGATCGCGCTGCTCGGCGTGACCTCCAGCCACGTTCGGGACAACGTCGTCCGCGACAACGCTCCGAGCGGCCCAACAGCTGCCTCAGGAGGCATCGCGCTCGTCACGACGGCGCCTTTGGGAGGGACCGACCCGACCAACAACATCGTCCGAGACAACGATGTACGCCGCAACCAGCCGGCCGACATCGCCTGGGACCGGACCGGAACCGGCAACCGCGTGTTCGACAACGACTGCCTGACGGCCATCCCGGACGACCTGGGGTGGTGCGGCCGGTAGGTGGCCGTACCGACTGATCGCCAGCGAGTCCGAGTCCCGAGAACCGGGGGTACGGGGGGTACGGAAGGGGCCGGGCCGGAACCGGGGGGTGGGGCGACCTGCACCGTCTACTCAGGCGGTGGAGGTCGCCCTTCGGCCGTTCACCGGGCGGTGGGTCAGCGGCGGGCGGCGAGCCGGGCCTTCAACGCGTCGCGCTTCTCGACGAAGCGCGCTGCCGAGGTGTCCAGCTCGGCGAGGAACTCCGCCAGCTCGTTGCGCGTCCGCTCGCCCTCGGGGGACAGCCCGTCCAGCTCGAACACCTTGCAGTAGCGCAGGACCGGCATGATGACCTCGTCGTGGTGCTGGCGCAGGTCGTAGATGCCCTCGACGGCCATCGCGACCGCCTTGCGCTGGAAGCCGGGGATCCCGGCGCCTGGCATCTCGAACTGCTTCACGACATCGAGGATCGCGCTCATCGTCTGGTCCGGTGCGATCTGCAGCGAGGCGTTGAGCAGGTTGCGGTAGAAGATCATGTGCAGGTTCTCGTCGGTCGCGACCCGCGCGAGCAGCCGCTCAGCCATCGGGTCGTTGGTGAACTTGCCGGTGTTGCGGTGCGAGACCCGGGTCGCCAGCTCCTGGAACGAGACGTACGCCAGGGATCGCACCAAGTCCTGCCCGTGGGCCGACTGGTACCCCTCGGACATGTGCGTCATCCGGAAGCGTTCGAGCTCCACCGGGTCGACCATGCGCTTGACCACCATGTAGTCCCGCATGACGATCGCGTGCCGGCCCTCCTCGGCCGTCCAGCGATGGACCCACTCGCCCCACGCGGCGTCGCGGCCGAAGATCACCGCGATCTCGTGGTGGTAGCTCGGCAGGTTGTCCTCGGTGAGCAGGTTGACGATCAGCGCGGAGCGGGCCACGTCGGGGACGTCCGCGTCATCGGGTGACCAGGGGTCACCGTCCATCAACCCGTCGAAGTTGCGTCCGTCGCTCCACGGGACGTAGTCATGGGGGAACCACTCCTTGGCGACGCCGTAGTGCCGGTTCAGCTCGCCCTCCACCACGGGCTCGAGCTCCCGCAGCAGGTCGGTCTGGGCCATGTCGTTCTGAGCCATCGGAGGCCTCTCGATCGGTGACTAACCTACGGTACCGTAGGTTACCCGCTCGGGCGGTCGGCTACCCGGCGATCTCGTAGCGATCGCCGTACACATGCCATACCAGCGGTGGGTCGAGGTCGAGGTTCCCTTCGTCGAGGAACACCCGCTGCTCGGTGTCGATCCGGCTGGTGTCGTGGTGACCGCGCTGGCCCAGCATGACCAGCCGGCGGGCGTCCAGGAAGGCGTTGAGGTACGTCGTCTCGTCGCCGCCTTGGGCCGGCGTCTGCGCGTGCTGCATCGCCGCGCGCCGGATCCCGCCGAAGCTCCGGTCGCCGGCGCCGGGTCCGTGCATCACGATGGCGTCGTAGTAGATGAACTGGCCGAGGGTGCCGAGCCCGTCGGACTTGGCCTTGCCGACGGCCGGGTTGAAGTAGACGGTGTCACGCTCGTGATCCTGTGCGTCCTGGAACACGGTGTCCTGGGCCGCCTGCTTCCACGCCTGCACGAACGGCTTGCCGAGTCCCTTGTGCGACGGGCCGCCATCGACCTTGCGGAGGGCGGGAAGGTACGGCGCCAGCGGGTTGCCCGGTTCCGTGTCCGTGTACGCCTCGACCAGCTCCAGCATGTCACCGGTCCCGGAGCAGAAGCCGATGATGCCCGCCGTATAGCCACGGCCGTCATGGATGTCCTCGATGTACTTGTACTGCGCCTTCCAGTCGAGCGTGGAGTTCTCGTTGCTGGAGACGATCTCCATGGCGATCTCCTTCTTCGCCGGGTCGTCCAGACCGTCGGCGCGACTCGCCGGGGAGGCGGTGCTGCCCGCCGGGAAGGGTGCTGTCGCTGGCGACGAAGCACCGGCGGGTACGGCGAAGGCCGAGCTGGTGGCGAAGGTCGAGCTGGTGGCGAGCGCTGGGCTGGCGACGAGCGCTGGGCTGGCGCCGAAGGCCGGGCTGGCGACGAGCGCTGGGCTGGCGGCGAGCGCTGGGCTGGCGGCAAAGGCCGGGCTGGCGACGAGCGCTGGGCTGGCGGCGAAGGCCGGGCTGGCGGCGAGCGCTGGGCTGGCGGCAAAGGCCGGACTGGCGACGAGCGCTGAGCTGGCGAGGAGGAGCCCGAGCACAGCGACCTGCCCGACCGGGCGGGCGAAGGGGATCGACATGGCCCGATGCTATGCCCGGATCGCGCCTGGCTCGGCGGCCGTACTCGGCGGGCGAAGGAAGGGGTGCTTGAGTGGCTAGCCACCCAAGCACCCCTTGAGCCACTCAGATTTGGGTGGCTCAGGGGGCATCTGAGTGGCTAGCCACCCAAACGCCCCCGCTGGGGGCCGATCGGCTAGCCCCGGAGGTCGAAGGCGACGCCGGTGAGGCGCTCCGACTCCTCCCAGAGCCGTCCGGCCAGATCTTCGTCGGTAGCGCGGCTCGATCGGCTCGCCAGCCCAGGTGAGCCACGCGTCTCGTTCAGGCTGGTCGGACCCACATAGCTCCCGCCGGGCAGGTCGACCACGGCGGCGTACAGCAGCGGCAGCGCGCCCTGCCCCGCATCCTGAGCGAGCAGCAGGTTCCCCGCCTTGAGCATGAGGGTGACCAAGGGGTTGCCGGTGTGCGACTGGAGGTTGGTGGCGGCGTACCCCGGGTGGGCCGCGAGGGACCGCAGTGGGGATCCGGCGGAGTCGAGGCGCCGCTGGAGCTCCGCCGTGAACAGCAGGTTCGCGAGCTTGGACGTCGAGTAGACCCGCCAGCGCCGGTAGCGACCGTGTTCGGAGTTCAGGTCGAGGTCGTCGAGGTCGAGCCGCCCGTTCTTGTGCATCAGCGAGGACTGGGTGACCACCCGGTCGGTCAGCCGCGGCAGCAGCAGGTTGGTGAGGGCGAAGTGGCCGAGGTGGTTGGTGCCCATTTGCCGCTCGAACCCGTCGACGGTGCGCCCCTCGGGCAACCCCATGACGCCGGCGTTGTTGAGCAGCACGTCCACCGGGCTGTCCAGCGCGGCAGCGAACGCCCGGATCGACGCCAGGTCAGCGAGGTCGAGGCGGCGTACGGCGGTCGACCCTTCGACGGTCTCCGCCGCTGCCTCGCCACGCTCGGTGTCCCGGACCGCGAGTACGACGTGTGCGCCTCGCCCGGCCAGCGCGCGGGTGGCTTCGAGGCCGATCCCGCTGTTGGCTCCGGTGATGACGAAGGTGCGCCCGCGTCTGGTCAGGAAGGTCGGCCACCGTCCAGGCGGCATTCACTCCTTGCGGTCCCCGTGGTCGTCGTCGAACGGCATCATGAACCCGGCACTGGCGCCGCTGCTCGGGCCTGCGTCGGTGATGCTGCCCGGCCCGAGCCCGAGGCTCGCGCTCAGGTCAGCCCCGAGTGCCCCGCCGAAGCCGCCGGACAGGTCGCCCATGGTCGCGGCGGCGCTCTGGTGGGCGGTGTCCACGGCGTTGCGAACGGCGGCGACGACCAGGTCGCCGAGCGTCTCGGGGTCGTCGGGGTCGCAGACAGTCGGGTCGAGGGTGAGCCCGATGAGCTCTCCGGTCCCGGTCACCGTGGCGTGGACCAAACCGCCTCCGGACGTCCCCTCGAAACGAGCCTCCTCGAGGTCCTGCTGGGCGGCCACCAGACGCTCCTGCATGTCGGACGCCTGTTGGAGCAGTGACTGCAGGTCGAACATCCCTCCGGGCGGGGGCGAGTCGAAGGGCGGATCCGGGTCGGGGCCGTCAGCTGGGTCGTCCGGAAGCATGGTCGTCCACCGTTCGAGGGGAGGTTGGACTTTCAGCGTACGGCCCTCGGCGGCGGGCCGGTCACGCTAGGAGACGTCGTCGCGGATGTCCTCGATCACCTGGGCTCCGAGCTCCCGCGCCAGCAGCTCCTGGGAGGACAGCGCCGAGTCGTCGATCACGTCGTCGTCGTCGGAGACCTCGACACCCTCGTCCGGGCGGCCGTTCTTGCTGCCGCCGCCCATCCGGGTGGGGCGGATGGCCTGCTTGGCAGCTCCGACGTCGGGAGCTCTGCGGGGAGCTGCGGGCTCAGGAGATGCTGCTGGATGGTCCGACTCTGCCTGGCCTAGGGCCGACGGCGTACTCGATCCGGAGCCGATGCCTGTTGGGGCGGCAGTCTCCGTCGAATCGCTCGGCCGCACGGGAGGCGACCCCTGCGGCTCGTCGGCCGGTACGGCGTCCTCTCCCGCCGAGGAGGGGGCTTCGGTTCGTCCGGGAGGCGGCGATTCGCGGCCGCCCCGGCTCTCCCCCGGCCCCTCGATGATTCCCTCCACCCGCCAGTCGACCCCGAGCTCGTCGATCAGGGCTTGGTGGAGGATCTCGTCGGCGCCGCTGGTACGGAAGTTCTTGGCCGCCCCCGCACTCGCGAAGCCGATGGTGATGATGCCGTCGTGCAGGTCCTTGACCTGGGCGTTCTGGCTGAGCAGCAGCCAGGAGAACCTCCGCATCGACTTGACCCGCTCGAGCACTCCGGGCCAGAGCCGCCGGGCGTCGACCAGGGTCAGCCCAGATGCGGACTCACGAACCGGTGCCTGCTCGACTTCCGTGTCGACCTGAGAGGCCTCGGTGGTCTGCGGAGTCTGAGCCGCCGGTTGGGCGGGTCGGGACGGTGTCGGATCCTCTCGGCCGGCGGCGGGGTCGGCGGCTCTGCTCGGCTCAGCGGCCACCGGGTCTGACGGGTCGGCCGAAGGGGCGGGCTGCGCCGGCGGCGCGGACGGTGGGCGGGAGGTCGCCGTACCCGGCTCGCCCACAACCGAGAGCCTGCGCTCGACGCGGTCGATCCGGGCGCCGAAGCCCTCCGCCGTGTGGTCGAGCCCGGGCAGCAGGATCCGCGCGCACATGATCTCGAGCAGCAGCCTCGGCGCGGTCGCTCCGCGCATGTCGGTCAGGCCCTGGCTGACGATGTCGGCGGCCCGAGTCAGCTCGGCCCGCCCGAAACGCGCGGCCTGGCTGACGAACCGCTCAGCCTGGTCCTCGGGTACCTCGATGATCCCGCGGGCAGCCGCATCGGGTACGGCGGAGACGACGACCAGGTCACGCAGCCGGTGGAGCAGGTCCTCGGCGAACCGCCGCGGGTCCTGGCCGGTGTCGATGATCTTCTCGATGACGCCGAACAGGGTTCCGCCGTCGTCGGCTGCCAAGGCGTCGACCGTCTCGTCGAGCAGGCTGCCCGGGGTATAGCCGAGGAGGGCGGTTGTGAGCTGATAGGTGACGCCTTCGGGACCCGATCCCCCGATCAGCTGGTCGAGGACCGACAGGCTGTCTCGGACCGATCCGCCACCAGCGCGGACGATCAGCGGCACCACCGTCGGCTCGATCGACACCTGCTCGCGCTCACAGAGCGTCACTACATAGTCGCCGAGGACCTTCGGCGCGACCAGGCGGAACGGGTAGTGGTGGGTGCGCGACTTGATGGTGCCGATCACCTTGTCGGGCTCGGTGGTGGCGAAGATGAACCGCAGGTGCGACGGTGGCTCCTCGACGAGCTTGAGGAGGGCGTTGAAGCCTTCCTTGGAGACCATGTGGGCCTCGTCGATGATGTAGACCTTGTAGCGGTCGCGCACCGGGGAGAAGAAGGCACGCTCGCGAAGGTCCCTGGCGTCGTCGACGCCGCCGTGGCTGGCCGCGTCGATCTCGATCACGTCCAGGGAGCCGGTGCCGCCGGTGCTGAGCTCGACGCAGGAGTCGCAGACGCCGCACGGGGTCGCTGTCGGGCCTTGCGCGCAGTTGAGGGCGCGGGCCATGATCCGCGCGCTGGTGGTCTTGCCGCAGCCCCGCGGCCCGGAGAACAGGTAGGCGTGGTTGACCCGGTTGTTGGCCAGTGCGTGGGAGAGCGGCGTGGTGACGTGGTCCTGCCCGATCACGTCCGCGAACGTGTCTGGCCGGTAGCGCCGGTACAGCGCGAGGGGAGCGTCCACGACCACGACCTTAGCGCCGTACAGCGACAGGCTTGTCGGCTCCGGATCCCTAGCTGGCGTCTCTGTCGTCGATCTCTCCGAACGTGAGCTGTGCCCGGTCCGCAGCCAGCTGACCACCCACCCAGCCGGCCCGGTCGTAGCCTCCGCGGACGGCGCTCGATCTGAGGGTCCCGAATCTCTCCGAGACGTATCCGGCGACGTCACTCGAACGATCAGCCAGGACCGGTAGGAGATCGCGGCCGGTCTCCTGGCTCATCTCGACGACCGTGAGCTGGATGGACTCTCTCAGTCGCTCACCGATCCGCCGGGTGTACGCCAGCAAGAAAGCGGACCGATACGACTGGCTGCGAGTCCGAGCACCGGACGGAGCCGCCTTCGCTGCGTCGTTGAGTGCGTGTTGCGCCTGCACGAGCAGAGAGGAGAACAGGAGCTCGACCGCCTCCACGTCGCCCGGGTAGCCGATCACGGTCGACATCAGGACTCCGTCCAGGATGACGGCTTGGCAACGGCCGGACTCCGCGATGGTCTGCAGCAGGAACGACTTGGCGTCCGCATACGGCGGATCGATGGGCACCCGGGTCTCGACCGGCGTGGCCGACGACGGGGCATCCTCGTGCAGCAGAGCGGCGTCGATCGCATGCCGGGTGATCAGCTCCTGGGCCTTCGCCGTGTACGCCGTCGCCTCGGCCTCGAAGGTGGAGGACTCCGCCTTGGCGAGCAGGTTGCGGATCTTGGTGTGGATGGGGTCTGCAGCACTCCCCCGCCGTAAGACGACACCCGCCGGGCGCGGGCGGCCGCCGGGCGGTCCCGGCATCGGCATCAGCGGGTGGAGCGGCCGCAGCCCCTGCAGATTGACCAACCCTTCGAGCATGACGTCGTAGGACTCCTCGTCCCGTGAGCGCTCGGCCTGGCGCCAGCGGTCTACCCACCCCGGCGACCCGTTCTCGACCGGGAGATCCATCGAGGCGACCTGCGCGATCCAATCCCTGTCCAACGTGCTGGCTCGTCGTGTCGCGTGGTCCATCGCAATTCCCCGGGCCAGCAGACGCGACCATCCTGCGCTGAGGCCGTGCAACCGACCCTGCCGGAGCAGCTCGACGGGCATCCATCCGTTGGCGTAAAGCCGGCCGATCTGATCGACCACCACGGTTTCGAACCCCCGGTCGACATCGCGGCGCGGCAATCTTGTCAGGCGACCCCAGTTGGTCTCGCCGCGAAACCCGGACCGGGCGTCATCGGTGGCGAGCTCCCAGAGGGCGACCGCCGACTCCGCAGAAGTGAAGGGGAAGTCCCGGGCCGGACCGGCGCCAGTCTCATTGGGCGCACCAGCACCACCAGGGTGTGGCCGGTTGCGTGACGATCTGGCCTTCGCCCTCGCCTTCGCAGCGCGACGCGCCTTGTTGTTCCTTCCCATGGGCGAGGACGCTACCGGTCTCCGATGACACGTCGTGGCCAGCCGCAGGCGCCCTGTGGACAGCGGTCTTCGTTGCCCAGGACGTGTACCGGCGTCTTCTCTCCGTGCCATCGAGATTCCGGACCGGGACAGGCAGACGCCCCCCGTGCACCCGGCAGAGCTCGCTTACCCTTGCTGCCTTCCGGCCCTGGGGGAGTTGGGCAAGGTGCCGCCGCACGAGGGGCTGCGCCGAGTCTACGACAGGGCGGAGCGGACGCGGGTTTCCGCCCCAGAGGGGGTTGCCGGTAGCCTCTGCGGCGGAGGATTCGCATAGTGGCCTAGTGCGCACGCTTGGAAAGCGTGTTGAGTGAAAGCTCTCAGGGGTTCGAATCCCCTATCCTCCGCCACCCGAAACCAGGCCGCTGACCTGGGGAAACGCGGACCTCGGCCCGAACTGCCCTAACTCTCGTCGACGCTCGCCAACGGTCTTAGTCTCGGTTTCCAGTCTCAGTTGGCACCGCAGGCGGTGCTGGCTACGCCGCTCGCTGGGTCGTTGGGAGTTTGAGGGCTACCACCCGTGACTGCTCGTCGGGCCCATCCTGCATGCCTAGGTGTTCGAGGGCAGCACGTTGGTGACGCCGGTTTTGAGTCGTGAGGCTGGTGGCTGGTCGCCGATGGCAGTGTGGGGTCGATGGTAGTTGTAGTGGATGTTCCAGACGCTGATGGCTCGGGCGCGTTGTTCTTCGCTGGTCCATTCGCGGGCGTAGAGCAGCTCTTCGGCGAGGGTGCGCTGGTATCGCTCGACCTTGCCGTTGTGCTGGGGCCGGCGGGGTTTGATCCGTTGGTGCCGTGAGGCGTGCATGGACAGCAGCGAGCCGGTGAACTCGTGGGCGCGGTAGCAGGAGCCGTTGTCGGTGACGACGCGGTGCACGTGGGTGATGCCGTGGGCGGCGAAGAAGACCATCGCCCGGCGCAGGAACCCGACGGCGGTCTTGGCCTTCTCGTCGGGTAGCGGCTCGGTGTAGGCGAGGCGGGAGTAGCCGTCGACGACCGAGTGCAGGTAGACGTAGCCGGCCCGGACGCCGCGGGTCTTGGCCCGGTTCGCGGCCTTGGCCTGGTCGGAGCCGCGGCCGTGGACCCGCCAGCCGCCGCCGTCGGGGATCCGGCCGACCTTCTTCACATCCACATGGACCATGTGGCCCGGCCAACGGGCGACGATCTTCTGCGGTGCCCGGTTGTCTCCGCCGGACGGGTCGAGGAACTTGCGCCGGTTCAGCCCGAGCCGGTCCAGGACCCGCCCGACCGTGCGCACCGAGATCGACACGCCCTCGTTGCCCAGCTCGACGCGGATCCGCCGCGCCGACCACTTCCGGTCCCGACGCAGCTCCTCGATCCGGGCCACCACCGCCGGCGGGGTCGCCGTCGGCTGGCCATGCGGCACCGACGGCCGGTCCTCCAGGCCGAGGTCGCCGTACTGGCGGTGCCGGTTCACCCACTTCGACGCACACGCCCGCGAGATGCCCATCTCGGCGGCGACGTGGGCGATCGGACGGGTCTGGCAGCGGCGCACCAGACGCTCTCGGCCCTCCACAGACAGCGGGGCATTACGGTGAGTCATGAGCGGGTCCTCCGGTTCGGTAGATGAGTGATTTGGTCGTTTCTCATCCTGCCGCCGGACGACCCGCTCGCCTCACATCTGACCCACCGGAGTGTCTACAACGTCATGCCCCGCAACACCTAGGCGGCCACGGCCTGACGCCTGTCGTCCTCCGCGACTAACCTGGGACATGGACCGGCCAGAGGAAATCAATTCCCCGCCTTCCATCTGGATCTGTACGAGCCCGGACCCAGATCCTCCTGCCGTTCGATCCGAAGAACACGCGGGCGAACCCCGAGTGGCTGCGTGACGTTCTCGGCTCACGCATCCAGATTCGCCGAGGTGAGCGCGGATCAGTGGGAGGTCGCACGAGATCACTCCGATCGACTCCTGGCCGCTTGCGTGGACCGGTTTGGTCCGGGCCTGACGACCGTGATCACGGACGCCGCGCAACAGCAGAGGTGCGGGTCGCTCTGTCAGAATGGCAAGCCCGAGAACGCTCTCCATTGTCAGTGCCAGTGCCAGTGCGGCGGTATTGTCAGTGCCAGTGCGGCGGTGCCAACCACGGCGGCGTCGGAGGCTGGAGCATGTACGGCGAGTTCGCGATCCACACCAACGTCGTCCGGCGTGTCTTCGTACAAACGCGGCGCTATGACCCGTCCTCATCTGACATAAAGCCCTCGCCGGACACCACGCGCTGCCACTCGGCCCGCAGCATCTCCTCCCGGTCCGAGTCGATGATCTGCAAGATCTGCAAGAAGGCGTCGATGCGGCCCCGCGCCCAGGATGCATTGTTGTATTCGCGGTCCTCCGCACGGTTCTTGTCGAACACGTCGTAGGTCATCGGCAGTTGGCAGGAGCCCATAAACTCGGCCAGTTCCTCGATTGTCGCATCCTTCTCGGCCATGAATATAGCCTAGGGCTCGTCGTCCGAAGGGTGCGTCGAGGGGAAGGCGGTCGATGGCTGACGATGTAGCAGGTTCGAACACGAGATCCGGTTCGCGCTGAACCAGCTGCGCGCGAGAACGGCCAGCACGAGTTCGAGACCTTAACGCGGATGCTCGCCAGGGCGAGATGGTGACCGGAACCTGCTGCCGGCCACCGGACCCGTCGCCGGTGGCGGCGACGCGGCAGCAACTGCGGTTCGGTTCCGACGCAGCTGCCCGGTCAGGTCCAGCGGATGGGACGCGACCTCGGTGTCCCGGACAGGGCGGTGGTCGGCTTCGCCTGCACGTTGCAGCAGGGCGGCCTGCGCGGGAAGATGAATCCGATGTCGCCGAGATCGTCGGAGGCGGGTCCGAGGTCGAGTTCATCGTCGCGTACTGCGAGGCAGACATCCCGGTCGCGCGCCGCCACGCGATCGAGCGCGATGCCATGGAGCGGCATGAGATGCGCCTGGCGGTCTTCGACGGGAACGCGATCGCTGAGCTTCTCGCCGACCATGGAACGTTCTGGATCGCAGAGACTTATCTGCATCTTCCGGCGCGGGTGCTGCCGGTGCCGGTCAACCGGCCCGGCTGGTACGAGGAGGACCTTGCTCGTTGGCGCACGGACGCCGAACCGGTCGACACGATGGGTCGCCTGCTCGACCTAGCTGGGTGTCTGCACTACGCGTGCGGTACACGCGAGGGACGCCCCGATCTGCCGTTCTGGCTCGAGCGACTGGAAAGCGCCCTCGATCAGACCGGCCGCAGCCACTGCGCCGGCGAGCGCTATACGAGTGCGTGGCCGCGAACATCCGTGGCCTAGGTGACCTGACCCGGCCGATGACCGGGCCGCGGAGTACCTAGACGACGCCCTCACAGCCAGTGACAGCCAGGGGCTCTCGGGACGCGTCGGTGATCTTGATGTACATGACCGGTGCCGCGGCACGTGGCCGGACCGGGCACACCGCGGAGGCTTTGGCGGCGTGGAACGCCGGCCTGTCCCGACGGGTCGAGGAACTCCTCGACGCGGACCCACCTCCCGGCTCAGCCTGCGTCCTCCTGGGCACGCTCGGGTGGCTGCGGCTTCAGCCCGATGCGGTGGCGGCGAACGAGACCGAGAACGGGTATGTCATCGGCGACGAAATCACCGATATGACGTCGGAAGAGCGCATGGTGGCGTTGGTGGCCGGTGAACTGACGCCGGTCTACGTGCCCCTCGTCGATCCGGCAGCGATAGATGCGTACACGAGGCTGGTGGAGGTTCTGCCCGATGCGCCACTGTTCCCGGTGGAGATGCTCGGCAAGGTGCTGAATCTGTTCGCCCCGGTTCTGGTCGACATCGAGGGTTACGACCACGTGGTAGATGCGATCGATGCGCGGGTCGCGACGACCAGCGGGGAGGCGACGGCCGCGGAAAACGCTCTTGACCGATGCCGGTCACTCATCAAGGCGGACCGTCAGCTAGCGGCGCTCAAGCAGCTGCACCGCGCCCGAAACGGGCTGTTCTCAGGCGACGGGCGGCAGCAGATGGTGCACGCGACTCTGGCGACGTCGGTCGCCTACCGAGACATGGGCCTGTATATGGCGGCCAAGCAGTACGCGCTCGCAGCGGCGTACCTGACCGATGACGCGGACCTGACTCAGCACTCGATCGGGTTGGCGTACGCCGCGTTCGCCGACTACCACCAGGGTTCGTGGTGCAGCGCAGCTCACTTGGACTGCGAGGCGCTGATGTCACACCGTCTGCTCGCCGAGCGTCCTATGGACTTCGACGAGCATGGCTGGCTGGCGGGCGCGTTCTTCGAGCTGACCCAGATCCGGTCACTGGCCCGGAAGGCCGGTGACCCGTACCACTGCGACCTGGAGGGTGCGATCGGTCGCGGTGGCATCGGCGAGTTCCTCGATGAGCTTCTCGCCGGAGCGTTCGAGGGTCAGCCTCCGTGGTTCGAGAAGACATCGAGTTTGACGAGCACGTCGACCGCGTCGTCGACGAGCTCGGTCGGCCGCCGTTCGGCGACACGACCGAGATCCGTCACGTCCGGTTCGAGGCGTTGGGCGTGACGTGGACGGTCCTGTTCCGCAACCGGTACGCCGACGTCCCGGTGGGTGAGCGGTTCGCGGCCGCGTTGCAGATCGTGTTGGCGCATCTGGGCGACCAGGACCTGGGGCTGGTCCCGATGAGCCGGACGGTCTACGTCACGGCGCTGCCTGTGGGCGACGACTTCGACGCCGAGGATCGGGTCATCGACTCCCGACGCAAGCAGGCTCAGTGTGTCGCTGCCCGCGGTCGGCCATCTGACCCACGAGTCGGCCAACGAGGTCGCGCGGCAGACGCTAGCGGCCGCCACGACCGCGATCCTGGAGGTTTCGACCCTGCCTGATGACCGGTTCCAGGAGATCGTGATCGGTGGCCTTGAGGATCAGCTGCTGACCGACATCACGTTCGCGGTGCCCTACGACGTCCTGTGGCGCTCGGTCGTGTCCGAGGCAAACTTCGATGCCCGACCGCGCTCGACCGAGCCACTGTCGACGCCGGACGTGACCGCTGCTGAACCCCATCCAGAGCTCTCCGCCCGCACCACGCCAGGTCCGGGGTACGACCCGGACTGGAGCCGTGAGGAGATCGAACACCGCTACCGCGACCTGCCGTCGCGGATGCGCCCGACCCTAGACGCGTTGCGGCGCGACTCCGCCTTCGCTGACGTGGTGGCGACACTACGCGGTGACGGCTGGAAGGACTGGCAGCTCCTGATCGCGGTCCACAACGTTGCGAAGAACGCACGGCACACGTTCCTTATGCCGGCATCCCGCGAGGAGGCGCAGCAGATAAGCGAACGGTTCATGGCCCCGGAGCCCGAGGGAGACCCGGTTTCGACCGCCCTGTTCACCGTCGAGGCGTTGCGGAACGCGTTGCTGACGACAGTGACGTCGAGTGCGCAGACGTGGTGGAGCCTGGTGATTCGCCCGGTGCCTGTGCCGTCGCTTTCGGTGTCGGAGCTTCTTCGGGCCAGGTACGGATGGGCCGAGGACGACGTCGACCACGCGGACCCCTTCGTTGAGCCGACGGTCACAGGTGAGTAGACCAGCCAATGACCAAGCCCCGCGACCGTCGGTTCGCGGCCGCATTTACTGGGCGGATCGACGCACCAGCGCTCCCGGCCGTGCTTGTTGGGCTTGCCGATGGCGCGCTGCGCTATGCGTCTCCTGAAGCACCCTCTCGGAAGAGCAGGCCCCGACGCGGTTTGCGACCTCGCTGCGGATTGGGTCTGTGACGTGTTGGTAGCGGGCGGCCATCGAGGTGCTCGACCACCCATGATCGACATGGCCGTTCGCGGGGTCCCCGAGCACGAGCAGTACGGTCGCTGCGGTGTGGCGAGCGTCGTGGAGACGGGCGTGACGTACGCCGGCGCGCTGCAGGAGCGCCTTCCATTCGAGGTAGTCGGTGTTGGGAATGATAGGTCGGCCGAGCCTGGAGGCGAAGACCCAGCCGCCCTCCTCCCAGAGCGAACCCGCCGATAGGCGTTCGGCGATCTGGGCTCGGCGATGAGACTCGATGAGGGCAACGAGTTCGTCGGGCGGGCCGACGATCCGGTTGCCAGCGGATGACTTGGTGGCGCCGGTGGACCAAGTGACGGCGATGGAGAGCATCCCCGACGGCGTATCGCCTCGCAACCCCAGTATGAGGCATGAATCTAAGGTCACCCCAAGGTAAGCTCCGCCATGCTCATGGCAGCCCGACGCCCTGCGCGACGACAAGAAGTCGCTCCGCAACCACGTCATCAGTTTCCGCTCGCGTCGGCGTCAGGACCGATAGTCTGGGCCGATGCGCCCACGCGAACTCTTGCACGTCATGGAAGCCATTAACTTGGGCAGCGACGTCGCCGAGCATGAAAGCGACCTTTCTGATCTGCTTGTCACAGACAACGAAGCCTATTTGAGTTTAGTTCGCGACGAGGTTGATGTCATTGCTGGGGGTAAGGGTGCAGGGAAAAGCGCCATCTATAGAATGATCACCGAGGCTTACGTCAATACCGACCTGCACGTGCTGCGGGCGTCGAACCCGACGGCCGCCCCTGAATTCCGCGCACTGTTTCAGGGAGATGACTCCGAAGAACGACTCCGATCCATCTGGGCAGTGTATGTCACGAGCACCATCGCTAACTAGTGGTGGACCATCTAGAGGCTGGGCCGGGCATGGGGGCCACCGCGGAAGAGATTCGACAAATTCTCGAACTTATGGGTTTGCGGGATTCCACCCCCAGAAGGAGTCGTTGCTGAGTCGAATCCGGAGGTCCCGTTCAATCGAAGGCAAGGCCACAGGTGGTATTCCTGGTCTGGAATTGGGGGTGTGGCACTAAAGTTTGAGTTGCCAGAGGGCACTACCAACGGTTCCTCTGTTGTCCTTACTTACCCGGATTTCTTTTCCTTACTCCAAAAGTGTGGCGATTTGCTGAGGGCCCAAGGCCAAACAATATGGCTCGCCTTCGATAGGCTAGACGAATGCTTCGTCCACGACTCTGCCGTCGAGCGTCGAGCGCTGCGGGCGCTGCTGCGAACGCATCTCGATGCGTCAGAAGCTCTGCAGCACAGCGAATGGATTCGACTAAAGATTTTGCTTCGTTCAGATATGTTGACGCGTATGACTGCAGACGGCGCCTTTACGAACGCCACACATTTACGCCGCACTGAGATCGTGTGGACCTTTAATTCAATGCGGGACCTGATCACAAGACGGCTCATTCGGAATAGCGAGTTCACCGACACCTTCTTGCGCAACGTACCCGTTGCCCAATGGGGCGAAGAGGCGTGGAGGGCACTGCTGCCGGCGCCGACGAAGGCCAGGAGAGGCAATAGTCCGCCAGAAACCACGGCTCAACGGCTGGCTCGTGACACCTCCGACGGGAGCCGGACATTCAACCCAAGAAATCTCATCACGCTCCTGACAATGGCTCTTAACCGGGCGCGTCAGAATCACCGACGAGAGATCCAACTTGGTAGGGGGGATAGACAAATCACTCCCTTAATCCATGAGAGTGAAGTCAGCAGTGCGTTCGGTGAGCTTTCTCGACGTCGCTTGCAAGATACCGTCCTGAACGAATTTCCAGCGGTGCAGCGATATGCGGACAGA
The DNA here is from genome assembly GCA_963833975.1 of uncultured Actinomycetota bacterium. Classification (GTDB taxonomy): domain Bacteria; phylum Actinomycetota; class Actinomycetes; order Propionibacteriales; family Nocardioidaceae; genus JAWWPG01. The sequence goes on along the minus strand of CAWIAB010000007.1, from coordinate 40,676 downwards.
ATGCGAGGCGGAAGTGCCATCTATCACTCATCCGAAGAACTGTTTGAGCGTCTCGGGATAAGGTCTTAAACGAGAGTGCCGCGGCTATCGATCAATTAACTCTAAGTGGGCTGCTAGGGAATAGTAACGGCCGGTGCTGCGTTCCCCGGCTTTATGGGGGACAGCCCCAAAATGCCAGGGCGGGCCCCCCAAGTAGTCACGTCGCCGCTGCCAAGACGACCGGCTGCGAGGCGACGCGGTGATCACTAGATCAGGTCCTTCGGACATTGAAGAGCTCCGTGGTCGGCGTCCTATGGCAAGTCGCAGCTCAACATCCACCGTCCGGGGAGCAATACCAGCATGCCTGTCCAGCTGAGGGTATCGAACCACCACGATCACGCCCACGGATCCTTGACCAAACATCATCGAAGTCTGCCATATCGTGACCGCGAACCTCAGTGACTTCCCGGCGAGCTCGCTCGCGCCCCTTAGACTCGGGCACAACACATCCTGACGACTTCTTGCTCAACCGACTCGACCTAGCTAGACCCAGACGCGGTCAATCGAGGACTACACGTTCAGGCGACCTCGACACAACTTCCTGCGATCACCTTTGACGCGCCCGTCGAGCAGCTGCGCGTTTTGACGTTCCCCGATTCGCGATGGGGCAGCACAGCAGAAGCGGCGAAGCGCATGACCGCGTAATCGAAGGCTCAGTCTCAGTTGCACTCGTACGGACTCAACCTAAGGATCCGGTCTGGCGCAGTGCATGATCTGGCCCAGTTCACCGTTCTGCAGTTGCGCCTTGCGAGGCCGAGGTGAGAGGCGTGTGCTGCAGCCGAGGCAGATCCAAACCTTGAAATCGCCACATGGTGGGCGGCACGACGCGTCAACGCAACTCATCCAGTGCGCGACCGCACTACGCATCTTCGGACCGCCGTCACCGAAGAGCAGGCCACCCACGCGGTTTGCGACCTCGCGGCGGATTGGGTCTGTGACGTGCTGGTAGCGCGCGGCCATCGAGGTGCTCGACCAGCCCATGATCGACATGACCGTTCGTTCGGGGACGCCGAGCACGAGCAGCACGGTCGCTGCGGTGTGGCGAGCGTCGTGGAGACGGGCGTGACGTACGCCGGCGCGCTGCAGGAGCGCCTTCCATTCGAGGTAGTCGGTGTTGGGAATGATGGGTCGACCGAGCCTGGAGGCGAAGACCCAGCCGCCCTCCTCCCAGAGCGAACCCGCCGATAGGCGTTCGGCGATCTGGGCTCGGCGATGAGACTCGATGAGGGCAACGAGTTCGTCGGGCAGGCCGACGACCCGGTTGCCAGCGGATGACTTGGTGGCTCCCGTGGGGCCATTACGCTGACGCCGGTCCGGGCAATAGCCCGCGATCTTGCCGCACGTGCCGTCACATCCGTGCTCGTAGACCGGACGCAGCCGGGTAGCGCGGACGCGTAAGGTCTTGGCCTTCAGGTCGAGGTCGTCCCATCGGAGCGCGAGTGCCTCGCCTTGTCGGAGACCGAGGGCTAGCGCGATGGCCCACCGTGCGCCATTGCGCGAGTCCCGTGCAGCGGCCAGGACTCGCTGCACCTCGTCCAGGCTGAATGGCTCGACAGGCTCCTGCTGGATCCGTGGTGGCCGTACCAGCTGGGCTGGGTTGCGCGCGATGTGGCCGCGCCGCTCCGCTTCACCCAGCGCGGCTCGCAGGGTCCGGTGGGACTGGTGCGCGGTGGCGGGCTTGGCGCCCGCGTCGATCATCCGACGGTAGACCGCCTCGATGGTCTCCGGAGTCAGCTGGTCCAACCGGATGGATCCGAGCGACGGCAGTAGGTGCTTGGTGATCGCGGCGCGGTACGCCAGGTAGCTGGAGTCGCGGATGTTGGGTCGCGAGATCTCCTCCAGCCAGTGCAGCAGCCACTTCTCGACCGTCCACGCTCGGCCGACCTTCGGCACGCGCAGCTCGTCGCGGAGCCGCTCCAAGGCCCGCACCTTGGTGATCACGGTCGCCTTCGACTTGCTCATGACGTGCCGGCGGTCGAGGCTTCCGTCGTCCTTGCGGCCAACCGTCACCCGCCCATGCCAGTACCCGTCCTTGCCGAGGTAGATGCTCGACTGACGGTTGGCCGCACGTCGCATGGTCAGGCTGCCGGGTCAGGGTCGCGGTGGCGGAGCCGGTCGACGTACTCCTGCAGGCACGGAGCCGGGACGCGGTGGAGGGCGCCGATATGCACGGACTCGACATCGCCGGTCATGATGAGGCGGTACATCGACGTACGGCCGATGCCGAGCCGGAGGGCGGCCTCCTCGATGCGCAACAGCAGGGTGGGGACGTGGTTCTCGTCTTCGGGCTGGTCGTTCATAGGGACTCCTCTTCTCAGTCGTGTCCGTTGGCGGGGCCGTGGTACGGCGTGTGGCGTCGTGCCGGTTCGGCGGCGTGCGGACTTGTCTCTCCCTTCAAGGGCGCGACGGCTGCCGAGTGGACTAGATGTGAGCCGGTTGATGTGCAATGTGAGCCAAAGTGAGGCAGTCGGTGAGGGCGTTCAGGCTCGTCGGGGGCATGCCGGCGCGCTTGTGGACGCTCACAGTCGAGCGTCACACGCCCGGCTGGACGTTCCGAATCGATCTTGGCCCGCTGTGGACAGGAGGGCCCACGATGGGGCTGTGCGACAAGAGCCCGGTCGCTACCGGCGTGGTGTCACTGCGGCGATGAGCTTGGTGAGGGAGCGGACCGTCGCGTCCCACTTCGGATCTCGGAGCTTCCCTGCGCGTGCCAGTTCGGCCACGTGGTCGAGGACCCGGCGGCAGGCGACCGGTGAGTCCATCACCCGGTTCGCGCAGTCGTTGATGCCGTGGGCGTCGCGTTCAATGACCCGATCGACGATCTTCACCGCGATCGCACCGTTCGCGGCAGCGCGTCGCTCCTCGTACGCCGCCCGCTTGCAGCGGTCGGAGCACCACGTCGCGGGACGTCCGGTCGGACGTTGAGAGGGCATCGGGCCACCGCATCGCGGGCACGTCCGAGCGCTCATCCCTACACTCTAGACATTTCGTACGGACGAAACTGCGTTGACCCGCCAATCACGCCAGTGCAAAGGGTGTGTGGCACTTCGTTTTGCGCTCCGAGTGAGGCGCTGGCGGGTTGTCCAGTCGCACGGGGTTTCGCGCTTGAGGATTACGGGATCGGCGGAAGGACAGTCGGGTGGGAGTCGTAGCAAATCAACAGCTGGCGGCGCGTCGGCAGCGAGGCCAGTCGGCGCATTGACCGCATGGTTCGGGAGGCGGAACGTCGGAGTCCCGACGTCGCGGAGCGGCAAGCGCGTATCCGTGCCGCCACTCGCGCCGGCCGGGCTGCCGTCAAGTCACGCCAGGAGGCTCAGGTACGGCTGACCGAAGCCCTGCGACGACTGATCCGCGACGGTCTCAGCATCCGCGAAGCCGCCGAGCGGGTCGGCGTGCCATACCACGAGGCACGTCAGCTGATCCGAGCAGCCGAAGTGACCGACAAGCGCCTTGAACCCGCGTAGGACCACGATGAGTCCGAGCGCGACGGCGAGGCCCGTGCCCAGCCGCGCCGCCGAGGAGACGATCCTGTAGCTGCCCGCTCGCACGTGGCTAGCCAGATCTGCGCCAAGTGCGGCAGTGGGGGCGCACGCTCCATGATGCGGACAGCCAGCAGTTGATCAGTCGCATGGTCTTGGGGTGTTGAGCGAGCGCGTCCGAAACTGGTACGACCTGCTGCGTCAGCCCAGGTGGGTTGTCTTCTAACGTAGAGTCAGTCGCGCTGATGATGCAGGTCCGACGATGCGGGAGAACAATGCGGCTAAAGAGCGTTCACTTCGCTGGCTTCAAACGGTTCACTGACCTCACGATCACCGGCCTTCCGCAGTCAGCGACCCTGGTAGTGGTCGCGGGACCGAATGGTCTGGCAAGTCCTCAGTCTTCGACGGCCTGAAGACGTGGCACTGGGCCAACGGCGGTCCGGGTGGCAACTGGACGAGACTTACGGCGCCAAAGTCGGGTCCGATTCGATCGGGTGGCCCTCGCGCGTGCAGGTCGAGTTCCACGAGCCGGTACCAGGCGGAGAAGAAGATCGCAAGAAGCTCGTTTACGTGCGCAGCGCATTCAGAAATGAATCCGACTTCAACGTGAGCGGCATCTCGCGCATGGCTTCACCCTTGGACTCGCCCCGTGTGGCTCGTCTCATCAGTACCCATGCCAGCGTGTCGGACAACTACCAGCGATTGATCTTGCAAACACTGGACGGCGTCTACCGAGACGAGCTGCCAGCTGATATGACTCGCATCGAGCTTCGTGATCGGATCATAGGCAAGGTGCGCGAGGCCCTAGGCAGGGTATTTGGCGATCTTCAGCTTGACGGGGTCGGCGGGATTACCATAGGTTCGGATTCTGTCGGGACCTTCTACTTCTCCAAAGGATCCTCCAAGCGGTTTTTGTACAAGAACCTGTCGGCTGGCGAGAAGGCGTGCTTTGATCTGATCCTCGACGCGGTAATTAAGGCTGAATACTTCGACAACTCTGTGTGGTGCATCGACGAACCAGAGACACCCCTGACACTCGCATCCAAAGCGCGTTGCTTGAGACATTGGTTTCGCTCATTCCTGACGACTCTCAACTACTCCGCAAGCCATAGCATCGGCTTTATGCGAAAGGCTTGGGATTTGGCGAGGCAGCAGCCGGGGACGGTGTCGTTCCTCGACATGCAAGACATCGACTTTGACCAAGCCGCGACGTTGGCCCGTCTGCCCTCCCGAGGGTTCTGGGCTCGGACTTTGGAAGTCGCACTTGGGGACTTGGCCCACCTGATGGCCCCTGAGCGCGTGGTGCTCTGCGAAGGCCGAACACCACGTGACGGTGATGATGGTAAAGCCGAGTTTGATGCTGACTGCTATCGAAGAATCTTCGCCAGTGACTTTCCAGACACCGATTTCCTGTCGGCGGGCAACAGCACTGACGTGTCGCAGGATCGACTCGAGGCTGGCAAGGCCATCCAGACGATCGCCACGGGAACCATCCTCATCCGCCTGATCGATCGAGATCTACTGAACCCCGAGGAGGTCGCTGCACAGGAGAGTTGGGCGTACGAGTGCTCAGCCGTCGCAATATCGAGGCGTACCTCCTGGACGATGAAGTATTCACCGCTCTGTGCGCACCTATCAACAGGCCGACAAAGCGGCCGACTGATCCGACTGCGCGAAGAGTCGTTGCGGGCATCCATAGGTCGCGGCAACGATCCTGACGACATGAAGAAGGCGGCCGGAGAGTTCTACAACGGCGTGCGCAGGGAGTTGACACTTTCAGGGGTTGGCAGCTCATGGAATGCCTTCGCCAGAGCCACGCTCGCACCGTTGGTACGGCCCGGAATGAGCGTTTACGACCAACTCAAGGACGACATCTTCGGTGCGGACGCCGCACACAGCGAGGACAGGGCGGAGTGACGCGCCATACTCACACGCAAAGGTGGATGCCGGCGAAGTCGGCCCGCTCGGCCTGGGTGTCTCACCAGTGGTACGGACCGGTCGACCGACACTCGACAAGCGCTCAGCGATCCTGCTTCACCCAGTCCCTCAACTCAGATCGTCGACGGCGCTTCGCCAGCACGTCGGGACCGGGCTCAGGAGCGTGCCGGATTCGGGCATGTCCGCCGAGACCGACTGCTCAAACATGCCGTCATGATCGAGACGTCCTCTTGCTCGATGCCGGAGACCGAACAGTCGTACCCGACCTCGTCGAGGACGAGCGTCGCCAGGGCCTTGAGGGTTTTGGCGACCGGCCGCGCGGGCCCGGAGCCGCTCTACCCGTTCAACCCGTTCAACCCGCTCTAGGGACTCGCCGCCGTGGGCCAAACCGTCAACGCAAGGTAGCCATCCTCGATGCCGTTGCCTTGCCGGATACGCTCACGGAAGCCGAGGCGCACGCATTGCCTTTCGATGTCATTGACGGAGCCGATGCGAGCCGGAACATGGGCTAGAGTCATCAACGACCGCAGGAGGGAGTAGTGGGATGGCACTGTTCAGTAGGAGGAGACCCGAGTCGAAGCCAGGGCTCGCGAGAGAGCCGAACCCCCCTAGGGATTGCATATGCGGGCAGTCAGTGAGGGAGGGCGACTTCGACGCCCATCTGGACACGCACATTGTTGGAGTAATTATGCCAGGAGGTCATGCTGGTCGCGCAGTCGACTGTCCAGTCTGCGGGACCAAGCGAGAGCTACGGAAATCCTGGCGAACATCCGATCTCATTGACCAACCTGGCTCGTGCTCTCTTCCGCAAACACTGTCGCGAAAGACATGGGATCAATCTCTGACCCCGACTACTAGACAGCAGTTTGCGGCGTGGGCAACACCCCCCTAAACGGTGGCAGATTGGTCAGAACTGCCCCTTCGCCCTGCTCACTCACTGTGCCCACACAAATGCGAATCCGCTGCCGGCGAAGACCAGCCATTGAACTCGATGCTGACGCTCTTGCCGGGACTAATTCTGATATCTGGCTGACCCTTGCCGCACGCCGACTGGCCATGAAATCTAGCGCGTGAACGGTCGAGATTGTGGGTCGCCGCGCCCAAGAGCCCTCGGTGGCTCGCGCAGTCAATTACCGTTCAGGCCCGACCACATTATGCGATTGCTTCACGCAGTTGAACAAAACCGCGGACTGCGGATCCGATCTCTTGGAGGTACTCCTGGGGTTCCCACGTCTGGGTCCACTCACCCAGGTCGGCTGCCGCCTCGGAGATGCCGACAGTCTCGACTTCGAGGTCATGGCGTAGTCCTAGGCGCCCAACCGCTGCTGCGCCTTGGTACGGGACATAGATGGGGTTAGTGACAAGCAGGACCGAACGTTCCCCGGCCTTGCGGACCTTTGTGGCCCAGAAGTCGTACGTCTCTGCGCTATGAGCGCGGCGCTTGCTGGGTTCCCCTGATGGGGCGGCGACCACCGCTAATGAGAGATCACTGGTGTGGTCAGGGCGTGGCTCGCTCCAGCGAGAGACGCACCAGGACGAGAACGACCGGTCCCCACTACCTCCGGGGCCGTCGACAATCCAGTCTCGGGGTCTGCCGAAACTGCGGGCCATGCCTTCCAACATGCCCTTGTACTCGTCCGCGGCATTGAGACCAAGCGCGCGAGCGATAGTCTGTTCGGCGGGACTGAAGGTCCTAAAGGCCCCTAGCGCAACGACGCCTGCGGCCTCGAGTCCGCCGGTCAGCAATTCCATTGCGTATTCCGGTCGCGTCAGACACGCACGCACGAGGCCGCCAAGAATCAGAATAACGTCGTAGGTCTGACGTCGAGGCGGAACGGCGGACATAAGGCCTAAGTGGCGAGCGGAATCAAGCACCAGATCGCTCCGCTCCTTGACGAGCGCAACACTTGCGACGAGATCTCGCTCCTGCCCACTCCTTCGAAAGTCCCATGTGGCGCTGGTGAACCAGGACAACCGCTGGCGCCAGTCCGGCGCCAGCCATGAGTCGAATCCGAACCCGCGCGTGAGACGGCGCATTGGATCACTCATTAACCAGTCGTCGAGTGCCGTCTTAGTAAATTCAGCGTTGCGAGCCCCCGCCCAGACAGTCCCGCCCTCAAACGCACTCATTGCGGGTTCCTTAAAGCCAGCAGATGGGCCGTGATCCGGGTTGGACTGGGGTCGTATGTGGTCTGGATCCATTCGAACGATCCCCTTTCCAAACCACTTTCTGAGTTGATCGGCAGATCGGCTATCAACTCATTCTGCGCACTCTTCGTATCATCGTTGAACCCACTCCCCAGAGTCTTCACCAGCCGTCTATTCGCACGTTTCTGATCCTTCTGGCCCAAGCGCTGCCCGGCCCCACTATCCACCCAAGCTGCTTGGAGAACCCGGGATATGTGTCGCTTTCGGAGTAGCCAACGGGATCGAGACGAAGCCGGATGGCGGCACGTTGAAGGGGGGAACCCCAATGATACAACCGAGCCTCTGAGCCGAGTCCAAGAGGGCGCAAACCCCAGCGACCCGGCGTAGTGCTGTTCCGCCATAGAATGTACGGCTCGGCAGCGAAAAGTTGCTGTATCAGAGTTACGGATCGCTTGCTGACGAAGAGTCGGCGGTCCAAAAGGGCCTCTTGGTACAGCTCTGCGACCTCGTTCATCCGGCCCACCCACAACGTCATCGCCATGTCCAATGCCTGAAGATCGTCGACGACTTGGCCTCGATCTTGACCGTTTAGCCAAGGGGACAGTGACTCTTCCGCCAGAACGGTGCGCACGAATCCGATGCCTAGCGCTCGGCGCCGTACGTCTCGAAGATAGGCTGCTTCATCCTCCGGTGCACTACCCCACGTGCTGTTTCCGATCGGCAATAGTGCGGCCGCGACGAACGGCACGCGTGCATTCAACGGCTCGACAATGGTTCCCGCTGTAACAGAGCAAATCCTGTCCTCGTTCAGAAGTGCGTAGGCGCGTTGGATGCTTTCAATCGTGGTCGACGACAATTCTATGGCATGGTCAACTGCCAAACTGACCTCCTTCCAAAGCTCGTTTGTGGTGATAATCGACTCCAGGCGAGCCGCCTGCGCCTCGGTGCGGAGCGACTCCAATCCGAAGTAAACGGCGACTGCGGCTGCGAGGAAGCCCAGCGTGGTTGCCACAGCCGCGGCGTCAGCCAAGAACTGATGTAAGTCCATTACCCTCCCTCAGCTTTGCGTGACTTGGTTCGCTGGGAGCGCCCGCGTCAACTCATCAATTGTACTCAAGGACGTGTTCGGGGCATCGGAGCGCCCTGCCTGGCCATCAGTTTCAGCGCCTTTCTCCGACTTCGCGAGGCGGCTATCTGAGGGTGAAGGCGCAGTCGTAAGCGTGCGGCTCATCGACCAGCCGCCGCAGCGACAGGAGCGCTTGGGGGGCGGGCCAGAGTAGACGGTGGATCAATCCTGCTACGACGACGCACTTTGAGTCTCTCGCACGGTGGGGATGTTGATGGTCGACGTCTATTGGGGCGCAACCCGCAGCGCCCGGGACCATGAACCAGCCTTTGACGATGCCTACGTGGCGCATGGGAGCCAGTGGGTGAAGGTTTGAGGCGCTACCCGACCAGGGCGATCGGGCATGTCCTGGCCGGGAGCCCTGCCCGGTCATGCCGACCTCTCGTGACCGCGACCCTGAGTGACTTCCCGGCGAGCTCGCATCGCATCCGCTTCGCCTCTAGCCACAAAACCCTAACGACTTCTTGTTCAACCAACTCAACCTTTACCCGGACGCGGTCGTCCGTGTTCTCCACGCTCAGGCAACCGCGACACAGCTTCCATCGATCACCTTGATGCGCTCGTCGAGCAGTTGGCGCGTTCTGGCGTTCCCGATTCGCGAGAGCGGCAGCACAGCAGAAAAGGCGAAGCTCGCGACCCGCAGTAGTCGCACGCGCAGTCTCAGTTGTACTCGTACGGGTCCGTCCTGGAGGCGCTCGCAGACGTCGATTTCACGCTCAGCGGAGGTTGACGGACGCCCGCAATATGGCCCCTTCCCGGAGTTGGAAAGCGTGTTGAGTGAAAGCTCTCAGGGGTTCGAATCCCCTATCCTCCGCACCCTTCGTTCTCACAAGACTTACCGCCCGACGGACACGCCATTGGTCACCGCGTTCTGGCCCGTCCTGCTCCGCGGCGGCGACTACGAGCGGCATCTGGGCCAGGACGTCTCGGTTGGCTACCTAAGCCACGATGCCGACGAAATTCAGCTCTACTTCCAGGAGACCCGGGACTTCCTGGTCAACACAGCTGAAGCAGCGGACGCCTTCTGCCCGGCTGACGGCGCGGCTAGCGTCGCCAGCCGCACCGCCCCACTCGTCCAATCGGCACCCCGTCAACTCGGCATTTGGTCGATGATCCGGCCACGCCAGCGAGCGGTGCGCTGCTGCTACAGCTTGTCGAGGTCGCGAACGCAGAAACCGTGGTGAGCCCACTCTTCGTTGAGGACGGTACCAAGGCATTGCCGCACCGTCCGCCCCCTGGCGTACGGCGGCCACCTGTCGTCGTCGGGCACCGGCGCGGTCTGCGCGAGCTGTTCGGGCGTGACCTCGGCCAGCCACGCCTGGATCTCCGACGCCTGCCGGTCGCGGACGCGAAGCACCTCGTCGAGGCTCGGTCGGGCGGACCGGTCGAGCCCCTGCTCCTCCTGGTCGATCACGAACGGTGGTCCAAGACCCATGGCCGTGAACGGCTCGGTCCGCCCGAGCACGCATCGGCGGAACCACGAGTCGTGCACGAACACGAGGTGACGCAGGGTCTCGACCATCGACCACTCGCCGTCGACGCCGCGATGCTCGCTCCCCTCGGGCATGGACCGGACCCGCTCGGCGGTTCTGGCCCAGTCGTCCCGCAGCTGCCGCCAGGCCTCCGCCAGGTCGGCCGGTTCCTCGGAGCGGATCAGCAGCCGCACCGGGTGCCGGCGGTCGAGCTCGGCCTCGACGTACGGCATGACCTCGACCCCGTTCACCACGAGATTGGTGACCAGTCCGTCAATCTCGGCGTCCTGCATGACCACGCCGACCAGCCGGGCCCTGCTGAGGTCGCACTCGCGGAACTCGGCGCCGGTGAGGTCCTCGTCGTCGAAGCGTCGCATACGCGACAGACTAGGAAGCGGACGTCCCGGTGGCCGAAACGGTCACCCAGCCGCCTCCGAATTCGACCCGGTTTCCTCGAGCCTGCTGGAGATGGGCTCGAGCGAAGCGATCAGCTCGTCGAGCTCGAGCGGCTCCAGCCCGTCGTACGGAGCTTCCGCGAGGGCGTCGGTCAGTGACTCGATCCGGCGCCTTGGTCGCACGCCCGGCGTCGGTGAAGCGGCCGGAGGCATCGAGGAGGCCGCGGTCGCGCAGGCCGTCCATGACCTCGGCCAGGCGGGCCTCGGGGAGGTGGTGGATCCGGCCGAACGACTCCGCCGGGTAGATGCCCATGTCGAGGGCGCTGAGCACGTGGGCCTCGGTCCCGCCGATCCGCTCGGAGACCAGGGCAGCGATGTGGCCGTCCCCGCGGTGCTCGCGGAGCATGTTGGCCGCGTGCCAGAGCCGGGCCACCGGCTCCTCGGGCATCGGGAGCGCGCGGAGCCCGGCGTACATGACCCGTCCCTCGGTCGGGGCGCTGGTCGAGGCCTTGGCGAGGAGCTCGGCGGCGCGCGCGAGCCCGGGAGTCTCGACGAGGTCGCCGAGGATCCGCCGCAGCGCCGCCACGCAGCCCTGCTCACGCGCGGCGTGCGCCGCCTCGGGTGTGGTCGTGTCCCAGACCTTGGGGATGTGGCGGGCCACCTCACCGTCGGCGAAGTTGTAGAAGGCCGCGTGGACCACCTCGGCCGGGACCCGGCCGAGCGGCGCGGAGCGTCCCGCGAAGTAGCCGTCCCAGTAGCCGCGGAAGCCGAGCGCCGCCATCGCGTCGTTGGGCTCCGGGGAGAAGAAGTTGACCAGGCGAGATCGGCTCGGTGAGCTCGAAGAGACGGCGGGCGACGGGCTCCGGATGCTGGCATCTGTGTCATCTCCTGCGGTCGTGACGCGGCCGCCCCGCGTGGACGGCCCTCACCAGTGCTACGAACGGGTCGACCGCCATTCGACAAACGTCGCAGCGATCTTGCTTCACCTGGTCGTGCGAATCAACATCAACGTCGGCGTTTGCTGGCACATCGCGCCCCCGGCAGAGCCTCCAACGTTAAGTAGCCGGGAAGGTCGTTGAGCCGCTGGATCGGTACGGTACCTCCATGGACCACGACAGCGCACAGGCGTGGCTGGACGCCTACGTCGAGGCATGGCGCACCTACGAGCCGGACCGGATCCGCGCTCTCTTCTCCGACGATGTCGCCTACCGTTACCACCCGTACGACGAGCCGGTCGTCGGCGCCGACGCCGTCGTCGCATCGTGGTTGGGCGAGTCCGACGCGGACGGCGCCTCGACGCGCGACGCCCCGGGCAGCTTCGACGCTCGCTTTGCCCCAGTCGCGGTCGACGGCGACACCGTCGTCGCCTCAGGCGTGACCAGCTATCGCCAAGTGCCGGATGGTCCCGTCGAGCGCGTCTACGACAACTGCTTCCTGATGAAGTTTGACGGCGAGGGCCGCTGCCGGGACTTCACCGAGTTCTATGTCCGCCGGCCGAGCTGAGATTCGGACTGATTGCGCGGGTGGATATTTCCTGCGAGCGGCCGACCCGGCTGCCCTGATCGCGCAGTACCGCGACTGTCCTGGTCTGGATGCCGACGAGAACGGCCGCTAGAGCCAAGAAGCCGGGCCGACGACCTTATCAAATCTGATAACCTGGAACGGTGGATGAGGATGCTCTCGCAGTCTTGACAGGACTTGATCAGGCGCTGGTTCGCAGCGGTCTGACCCAAGCCGAGTTCGCGGCCGCCCTCGGCACCTCGGCCTCGCGATTCAGCGCATACCGATCGGGAGGGACCATGCCGTCGGCAATGCTCTACCTTCGCGCCTTGCGCTTGGCCGCAGGTCTGAGGGCTGCCCGCGACCGAGGTTGGATGACGCCACCGTCGACCGCTAGGGAGATTCACCATGCCCTTCGCGGGGATGACACAGTTTGGGCGCTGAAGATGACCCTGCAAGGCCGAGACCACCTGCGCGAGATCCTCCGCGACGGCGGCGCCCCATCCGACGCCTGGACCGCCGCTCCACGAACCACGGGAGATCGCCGATGGGATGCACTACTCGCTGCCCTGACCCAGCATGAGTTCGTGGCGGCCGACCGCCGGCCCCCGGAATGGGCGACTGCTCAGGAGAGAAGGCTCGACAAGAATGATGAGTGGGTTCTGCCGAGCCTGCTTTTCGACGAGGCCGGTGTCCGTGCGAAGACGCCGGACTGGCTTGCGCAGCACGGTGTCTACGCAGCCGAACGTGATCTGGTCACCGCGTGACCAAGGTTGCGTTTGAACGCGACGACATTGAGCGTCTTCTCGGGCTGCTGGACGTCAGACTGCGCGCGCGTGGCGTGAGCGGAAGTGTGTATGTCGTCGGTGGCGCCTGCATCGCCATGACCGTCTCCAACGATCGACGCACGCTCGACATTGACGCGCTGGTTTCCGGCGAGGCCGTGTTAGAGGAGGCTCGGTCCCTCGCTGAGACCGAAGGCATTCCGCCGAACTGGCTCAACGACAGCGCCAGTCCCTGGATACCTCCGCGGCCCGCGGCCGCGACTGCTCCCCCGAAGGAGCCAGGGCTCGCCGTTCATTGGGCGCCGCCCGAGTACACCGAGTTCTACGTCCGCAGGCCGAGCCAAGAACTTTGCTGACCTACGCGTTCGTCAACGGATCCGAGCAGCAGGACCGGGCACACGACGGTGGGGTGTTGACCAGCCGCGTGATCGGCGTACTGACAGGCTGGCGGCATGGAACGCGTGCTTGGCATCGGTGGATACTTCCTGCGAGCGACCGACCCGGCGGCCCTGAGCGCGTGGTACCGCGACTGCCTGGGCCTGGACGCCGATGAGAACGGCCTCTGGAGCCAAGAAGCCGGGCCGACGGTGTTCGCGACGTTCGAGTCCGAGACCGACTACTTCGGGTCCCGCGCCCAGCAGACCATGCTCAACTTCCGGGTCCGCGACCTGGACGCGATGCTCGCCCAGCTGCGCGCCAAGGGCGCGGACGTGGCTGAGGAGACGCAGGACATGGAAGGTGTCGGCCGGTTCGGCTGGGTCACCGACCCCGAGGGCAACCGGATCGAGCTCTGGCAGCCCGCCTGACGGCCCTTCCGGGTGCACGAGCCTCGGTCCCGGACGGCACAGCCAACGACGGCACGGCCTTCAACCCTGGCTACGGCTCGCCGCTACGGTGGTCGCCATTCGGGGATCCCGTCGTACCCGTTCACTACTCCGCGTCCTCCCCCGAAGCTGCGGTCCACGAGTCGATCCTGCACGACGCTGTGCCCCACGCTCACGTGCCCCGAGCGTCGTGGATCCGCAAGGTGCTCACCCCTCTTCGCACGACCAGGGAGTTCAGGCTGGTGCAGCTGCACTCCGAGGGCCTGCGCCGCCTGGGTGTCCATGCGCGCGACCTGACCGACACCGACTCCAACCGGTACCTGTTCACGGCCGCGTGGGCGCTTGCTTCCCATGCGATCGGAGCGGACGGCGTGGTCTGGATGTCGCGCCAGCTCAACAGGTCCGGGCCCACTGCCTGTTCGGCGACAGGGCGTCAGCCAGTGACTTCGACCCGATGCCTGGCGACGCCGAAGCGCGGGTGTTTGCGACCCCAGCGGACAGCGAGTGGCTCTACGACGTCGCTCTGCGGATGAGGGTCACCATCCGTCCCGTGGTAGCCCGCTCAGCGGCCGCAGCGGTCCACGCGCTCCCAGGGCCAGTCGGTGGCGAGCCAGCGTGCGACGGCGTCGGCGAGGGGTACGTCGAGGCTCGCCCTGTCGGCCCGCACCCAGGACTGCACCGTGACGTCCCAGTCCTCGGAGGCCGAGGGGTAGAGGTAGACGCAGCCGATGACGTCGTCGTCGCCCGGGTCGAGGACGGTGAAGGTGAAGCCGGCGCCCCGCGTGAAGTCGTCGGCGTGGCGGCGCAGGTCGGTGAGGTTCTCCTCGAGCGTCATGCCGTCGCGTGGCGGCCAGCCGCCGTCGGCGATAGCCGGGAGTCGAGCGGATGTGCTCGATGCTCGACATCCAGGCGGCATGGTCGGCCTCGTTGTGCTGCGGCCCCAGCGGTTCGAGGCGGAACTGGTCGGTGGCGAGTGAGGTCGGCGGATCGAAGTCGACTGGCACGAACTCGTCCGAGGTCATGACCGGGACCCTACGTCGCCGGCCAGCCCGCCGTCACTCGAGTTCTTCTGAGCTGCACGCAGGCCGTATGCCTCAGAACTGTCCGACGACGTCGATCACCAGCACTGCCGGCGGGCCTGGCGGGTTGGGCGGGGCTCGTCCCGGAGGCGGGGGTGGCCGGAGTCGCCGGGAGGAGTACGACGGCACGCGAGCCGACGTGCTGGCCGTTGAGCGCGCTCGCGAGCGGCAGCACGTTCGACGCACTGACCACCTGCGGCGCCTGGCCCCAGGTGGACTGCGTCTTCTTGCCGGTGGCGAGATCGGTCTGCACCAGCTGCAGCACCAGGGTCTTCGACGGGTCGATCTTGTCGCCCGTGCCCTTGACGAGCAGCTTCGAGACAGGCTTCGTCGGCGCCTTGACGCCGGCGACGCTCGTGATGGTGGGCTCCTTGGCTGGCGTGTCGGAGACCTTCGGCCAGCCGGCGGGGAGCGGACCGGCCGGCGTCCCCGGCGCCGAAGCGTCGGGCTTGTAGGCCGCGACCAGGTCGACCACGAAGACCAGCGTGTCGGTGCCGCTGATTCCCGCCTGGCTGTTGCCGCCGGCGCCGTACCCGTCGGCGGGCGGGATCGTCAGGAGCACTCGCGATCCAAGCTTCTGGCCCACCAGCGTCTTGTCCCATCCGGGGATGACCTGGCCCTTGCCGATGACGAACCCGGCCGGCTCGCCGCGGGAGAACGAGCTGTCGAAGACCTTCTTGTTGGCCCACGTCTCTCCCACGTAGTTGGCGACCAGGGTGTCGCCGGCCGCGACCGCGGCACCCTTGCCCTGGACCAGCGTCTGCTCGGTCAGCTTGGCCGGTGCCTGCGGTATCAGGGATGGTGACCGTCGGCGTGGAGCCGAAGTCGCCCGTGACGGTGACCCCCGAGGACGCCGGCAGTCGGAGGACGGGCTCTGCCGTGGACTCGGGGACTCGGACGACGTCCCACCCGAGGCCGATGAGCATGCGGTGACCGCGGCGGTGAGAGCAGCGACGACGACCATGAGCGCCGCAACACGGCGTGAAGCTTGAAACACGAGATATCCCGTCGGGTGGTCCGGCAAAGGATGCCAGCCTAGCCCGCTCAGCGTCAGACCCAAGTTTCCATGAGAAGCGGGCGACGGCGTGCGCCCCACTCGACCGCTAGGGCGAGAACGGGAGCGTGACGGTTGTCGACTGCCAGGCGGCGCGATCGCGGGACGCGTCGTACCGGCCGCCCTCGTCGTAGAAGAAGCCCCACCACCACCAGATCCCGGCACCGTTCACCCGGCTGCCCGACGCGAGCGCGCCGGCGAGCGCCGACGTGGCCGTGCCGATGTTCTCGACGGCCGGTCGATGCCATGGATTGCGCGAGTACGACGGGATCACCGGGACGATCCGCATCGCCGGCCGGCTATGGGCCGTGTAGTACGCGAGGCTGTCCTCGATCCACCCTTCGTACGCCGCAGGCGGTCTTGTACTCGCTGTCGTAGTACATGGGGTCGATCTGGTCCACTCGCTGGGAGACGCGCCGCAGGTACGACGGCGTCCACTTCGTGGTGAAGCCCGACGCCACGACGGAGAGCCTGCCGTGGAAGCCGACCCGCGCGAACGTCGCGTCAAGCTCCTTGAGCAGCAGGAGATAGCCCGTGCGTCATGGGAAACGGCTCGAGGTCCAGATGTACGCCGGACACCCCGGTCGTCAGCACCGACGTGATCCCGTCGATCATGCTCGCCCGCGTCTCGGGGTTGTCGAGGTCGAGGCCCGCTCCGGTCGTCCTCACCTGACCGTTGAAGACCGCCGTCACCGTGATGTGGGTCCCGTGGGCGGCGTTGTAGGCGGCCGCCTCGCTTCGACCAGCGCGCCGAGCATGGTGCGGTCGCTGTGCGGAACCCTGAGAACCCCGCGTGTTCTTGAAGCGCGGCGTCTGCAGGAGAGCCTGTCCGACGCCGTAGGAGTCCAGGTCCGAGAGGTAGCCGTCCACCTTCGCCGCCGAGTGGAGCTGGTGGACGAGTCCGTAGGGCTCATAGGTCAAGGTGTCGTCAGGGTTGGCCACCCAGCCCCGCAGCCGGAGCCGCGGGAAGCCGGAGCGCAGCACCCCGACGACAAGCAGCGCGATCGCCGCCCCGCAGCGAGCGATCCTCCGGCTCATCGCGTCACGACCGTCGCGTTCACGGGGGGAAGCCTAGTCCCGGCGCCAGTCTGAGGTGTTCGCGTCCTTCTCACGTTGGCTCACGCCTCGCCGCTGAGCTGGCGCTGCAGGGCCTCCAGCGCACCCGGAGCCAGTGCCACGCGGTGCATCGAGAGCACCCAGTCCCAGCGGTCGTCGGACCACTGGTGCTGGTCCTCCACCGAGAACCCTGTGTCCCACGCCCCTGCCGACGTCGGCCTTCGCGCAAGTGACCCGACGCCGTCGGCAATGCTCGCCTGGAAGGCACCTGTCTCGGCATCCCAGTCGTGCAGCTGGATATCGGCCTGGAGCTCGAGGCGCAGAGGTTGGGGAGTGACGTTCTCGGCCACCCAGGCGCGACGGCGTGCCAGGTCGGCTTCATGCTCGGCGAGCCGGGCCCGCTGTTCGTCAGCCTCGCTTCGCGACGGTCCGTCCCAGGTGAAGAGCGCAGGGTCGAGCCGCTCGCCGACGACGAGCTCGACCCACTCCTCGATCGAGCCGAATCCGTCGTTGCGCCGCTGCAGCAGCAGACCGGTCTCAGCGTCGACGACGAGCTGCATCGGGTAGGGCTTGTCCGCAGGTGGCGCGAGCTCCACGGTCCAGGCCGGTCGGCCGAGGTACGACGTTGCACCGATCTGTCCCGTGGGCCGAGTGAAGTCGCTGCCGAGGAATCCCTCAGCCTCGCGACGCCACAGCAGACTCGTGCCGCGGAATCCGTAGCGGACCTCCGCGTGCGACGACTCGAGCGGCGCGTCATGGAGCCGATCGAGCTCCATCTCCGGTCCCTTGTCACGATCAGGTTCGGCGACCCGTCGGACTCCTCGACCCGGACGTTCGAGCCGTGTTTCCACACCCGGAGCAGGCTCGAGCCATCCGCTTGGCCCGTCCCCGTTCCAGAGCCCGCGAACACCGGATCGAGATCGCCCTCGTAGCGCGTGAACCCGGCGTGCCCGCAACGCTCATCCGTACCCTCGACGCTTCGGATCGTGCCTCTCACCGTGGGCTCGACGTCCGGCCCGTGGACCATCAGACTGACGAGGACCGACCAGGACGGCACCTGCGCTTCGGGCATGGGTGCAGCGTACGAGATTGCCTTGCAAGCCCCACCTGGAAGGAGCCTTCTGTCAACCCCCCGCGGTCGAAGCCTGCCTCAAGAAGGCTGACGGCCGCAGCGTCGCGCCGTAGATGACCTGATGGAATTTCGACTCAGATGCCGGCGGTGGCTTCGGAGGAGACCGCCCAGACCATGTAGAGGCGTCCGGAAGCGATGGCCTCACCGATGTAGTCACCAGGGAAGTAGCCACCGGCCCGGGCGGCGTACTTCAGCACAGATCGAGGGCCAACGGACGTCGGCGCATCGAAGCTGTAGCCGCCGTCGTTCGAGACCGAGATCTCCTGCTGCACGACCCCGCCGTCCTGATCGGGGTTCGTCCGAGTGCCGTAGCCGACGTAGACGTCACCTCCTCGCGCGACCACGTCGACGTTCACCCGTTGGACTCCTGGCACATCGCCACGTGAGACACGGATCGGCGACGACCACATCGCGCCGTCAGTGGAGAGGACTCGTAGGGACGGGATCGGTGGTCCCCACCCCGCCCTCCCAGGCCGCATACATCACATGCGTCACCGCGTCGATGTCCGCGGCGAACAGACAGCACCGCACTCCGTCGGCGTAGCCAGCGGCGTTGTTGGCGACTTCGCTTCGATGCGACCACGTGACGCCACCGTCTTTCGAGGTCGTCGCGTAGATGGTGCCGGCCGCATCGATCGGGCCATCGGTGACCGCCTGGTGGAGTCGGGCCCGCGGTGCCTCCGGTTGGACCTGGGGGCTTCCGTCCGGTGTCTTGCCCGGCCCGAAGTCGTAGTAGGTGTCCACGATCGAGCCGTCCGGAAGGATCATCGGCTGTGAGTTCTGGGTACTGCGATCGATCGGCGTGACGTAGTGCGTGTCTGCTCCACGTCTTCGCGCCGTCGTCGGACCACCGCACAGCCTGCGGCGACCCGAGGAACTTGTTGCCGTCGTACCTGAAGGGTGTCCAGAACTGGTAGACCCGGCCCAGGTGCGGACTGGTCTTCGAGGTGTCCACCACGATCCAGTTTTCTTGTCGTCGGAGTAGTCACACGGCGCGCTCTTGTGTGCGTACGACGGCTTGCTCCACTTCTGACCGCCGTCGGTCGAACGCAGCACGGCCACCGCCGTCGGGCACGAAGTGGCATCGAAGACCAGCACCGACAGGTACGCCGTCCCGTCGGCGGCGAAGGCGACCACCGGGACCGAGGCGCGGTCATAGGGACCGCCGGTCGCGGTGGTGATGCCTTTCACCGGCATGTGGTGCCAGGTCGCGCCCGCATCGATCGTCCACGCCACGGAGATGTCCACGGCACCCCCGTCGGGGAAGCGGGAGTCATGGGCGGCGGCGATCGCGACGTTCTTGTTGATCGGCGAGACCGCGACGTCTGGCTCGACGACGGTGTCGGTCTCGGACCCCGGCTGGCTGGCGATGTCCTGCCGGGTCACCACTCCCTGATGGATCACGACCGGAAGTGCTTCCGCTCCGGCCACGACCGGGGCGAGGCCGGCCAGACTCAGCGACGTGGCGCACACGACGAGCGCGAATGCGTGACCAGCATGACGTCGGTTCATCAGCAACCTCCGCGAACACCCGATATCAGGTCGTCCCCGACTATTCCACGCCGTTCGGCATCACGCATCAGTCCGGCGCGATCGGGCTCCTTCGAGGCTCGCGGAGCTTCCTCGCGGATAGCGGCGGCCTCTCTGACGGCGTAGTAGACGAGGACGAGACCGGCGAGCGGGTCGGCCCACCACCACCCCATCACCTTGTTCAGCGCAAGGCCCACCAGGACAGCCACCGCGAGGAGCCCGTCGACCACGCGGTGACGCGTCCCTCCGTTACCAGCACGGGGTTGGCCAGCCGGCGACCTGTCCGGGTCTTGCCGGCCGCCAGGGCGAACATCGCCACTGCGGTGGCCGCCGTCCAGAGCATGCCGGGCAGGCTCGGCTGCGGGTGGTATCCCACGACCAGCACCACCGTCGACTGGATGGTGAGATAGACCGCCAACGCGACAAACGCGATGGCGATCATCCTCAGCGCCCTTTGCTGACGCTCCTGACCACCACCGGACAACTGCCAGAGCACGACCAGGCTGGCGCCGATCTCGATCAGGGAGTCCAGCCCGAACCCTGCCAGCGCTACCGATCCGGCTGCGACGGCGGCATACGCCAAGATGACGATGCCGATGACGTTCCACCCCAAGGTGGCCGTCTCCAACAGGCGGCCACGGCGCAGCAGACCAGCACGATGACTCGACTCGGTCGGCAGAGGCTCGCGAGGTCGCCGTTCACCGATGATCCGGCTGGCCTTCCGCGGAAGGCAGCGCGGCGATGGCCTCGATGGAGACGAGGAGCCCACGCGGGAGTCGGACGTTCGCCGGCGCCGAGCGGGCCGGCGGTGGATCCGGCATGTGGCGGGCGTAGACCTCATTGAGCTTCGCGAAGTCCTCGACATCCGCATAGAAGATCGTGGTCTTGACGAGGTCGGACATGGACGCGCCAGCCTCGTCCAGTATGGCGGCCAGGTTGCGCAGGGCCTGCTCGGTCTGGGCCTCATCCGTCGGGGATATCGCCGCTCGCCGGGTCGATGCCCGCCGTACCGGAGCAGAACACCAACCCGCCGGCGACGACGGCCTGGCTGTAAGGCCCGAGCGCCGCCGGGGCCCGAGACGTGGAGACTGCATGTCGTGTCATGGCCGCAAGTCTGGCCGAAGGTCCGCTGACCGGCCAGTGACTTTGCGCAGCAGAGACAGGAGCCCCGGGCCGTTGCCGACCCGGGGCCCTCGTCGAGGCGGAGCCTGGCCGCTCCGTCAGCCTCGCCGTGCTGCTAGCTCGAACGACACCTTCACCAGCATCTCGTCACCCAGGACGTCTGGTCTTGGCGACCTCGATGCGGGTGCCGCTGCCGGCCACCTGCACCGAGCCCACCGGGTTGTCCTTCGACCAGTACCGGTTCGGCGTTCGAGTCGTCGAAGACCGGGATGGCCTTCGTGGACGGCACCTTGCACCGGGACGCCCAGCCGGTGGAACGTCACCGCGTCGGTGCGCCTCCTGGCCGAAGGTCGCGTCGAACGGCTGCCGCCGGTTGCCGAGCAGAGTCCCGTCCGGGAACACGATCGGCTTCGGCCGCGCGTCGACCGGGAGGTCGAGGCCGTGCCCGGGGTGGGCTGATGGTGTTGTTGTCCCCGTACGACTCGTCGACGTACCAGACCAACAGACCGTTCTGGTAGGGGAACCGCTCCACCCACTTGGGCCGGGTGTCGGTCCAGCCGAAGTTGTACGGCCCCGTCTTGAGGGTCTAGTCGTAGTCGGTGTAGGTCCGGTTCTCGGCGATGTAGTAGTTCGCCTTCCCGTTCTTGTCCGGAAGCGTGACGATCGACCGCCTGGGGCTTGCCGCCACCACCGGCCGCAGGGCCGACCTTGACCTGTCCTGGTCGTGGCCGTACATCACGACCCGGTAGTCCAGCCAGCCGAGGAACAGCTTGCTCCAGGGGTCCATGTAGTCCGGCGTGGTGCCGATCGAGTTGCCGCCGTGGTTCATCCACGAGCCGGCGCTCATCAGCGTCCAGAAGCCGGTGCCGTTGTCGCCACCGGCGGTGTCGTACAGGTCCGGCAGACCGAGGTCGTGGCCGAACTCGTGCGAGAACACGCCGAGGCCGCCGTTCTCCGGCTCGGTGGTGTAGTCACCGATCCAGATGCCCGACTTGCCGATCTCCGTCCCGCCGTTCTTGTTGCCCTTGGGTCCTGCCTGCCCGCGCAGGTTCTGGAACGCGTACCAGCGGTGCGACCAGATCGCGTCGGTGCCCTGCTTGCCGCCACCGGCCTCCTCGCCTTCACCGGCGTGGATGTCCTGGAAGTGGTCGATGTAGCCGTCCGGCTCGTTGAAGTTGCCGTCCTTGTCGTAGTCGTAGCGGTCCCACTTGTCGTACTCCTTCAGCTACTTCGTGATCTGCGGCCGGCGACTTGCCCGCGTCGATCTGCGCGTCGTACCAGGCGTTGCCCGAGTCCTTGATGAAGTTCCAGTACCCGTCGTTCTGCGGGATGCTGTTGGACCCGTAACGCGCCTCGTTGTACGGCACCTTGACCCAGTCGCTGACCCCGCCCTTGGCCAGGAACCGGCCGTTGGACTGGTGCAGGTAGAAGTCCTGGAACGACTCCCCGTCACCGAACATCAGGTTCTGGTAGTGCTGGACGTCGAAGTTCTTCGTCCAGTACGTCGAGTTGTCGTCGGTCGCTCTGCCGTCCCACTTCCGGTCCGGCTTCGCGATCTGGTTGTGCATCGGCCCGGCGGTCGCCGCCGGCGCGATCGTCCTTCTTCTTGCCGAACTCCACGAGCATCGTGAAGATCGACTCCTCCGCGCTCCGGCTGCCACTCGACGTACTGGCCCTTGCTGACCTTGATGACCGAGCTGCCGTTCTTCTGCTCGACCTTCGCCGTGCCGTGCAACAGCTGGTTCACGGCCGTCGTGCGCAAGGCGTTCTGCTGCTCCGCAAGCGGGTTGGGCAGGTTGTCGCCGTGATGCGTGCTCGGACCGAGCGCCGGCTCGGCCGCTCGCCGTCGACGCTCGGCGATGCACCCGCCGGAATGGACGTCGTACCGATGGCGAGCCCTGCGGCCGCCAGTCCGATGAGGACGCCTGATGTGCGTCGTCTCACGTACTCCTCCTCCAATGTGAAAAACAAAGCGCCCACACCGACTCCGCTGTCGTCCTCCCTGAGACGGAGCCCCGTGGGGCGCTGGCAGCCCGTCACTGCCGTGCCCAAACCCAACCACTGATTCCGGCGCCCTGTCGAGACTCGACCCTGGCGCCGGCGGCCCGTCACTGCACGCTTCGGAGGAACTGCTCGAGGATCGGACCAGCGGTCTGCGAGCCCGATACTCCGACGTCGACGAAGACAGCAACCGCCAGATCGCCTTGCACAGCGATCATCCAGGCGTGAGTCTGCAAAGGCAGCTTGGTGCCGAACTCGGCAGTCCCGGTCTTGGCGAGGATCTGCGGACCCGGCACATCTGACAGGAAAATGCCACTCCCCTGGTTCACCACGGCAGCCATCAGCCGCGGAGCTGCGCAGCCTCGGGTGCGGTGAGCGGAACCGACGGGCTTGCGGTTGGTCGGGTCTTGTCGAGCAGATGCGGTACGACGGTCCGGCCGGCGGCCACGGAGCCGGCGACCGTCGCCATCGTGAGCGGTGACGCGAGGATGTGCCCCTGCCCAATGATGTCCGCCGCGTGCGTGGTCGTGTCCGCGTCGGACGGCACCGAGCCGAAGTACGCCGGGAAGCCGAGATCGTGGTCGACGCCGATGCCG
This sequence comes from uncultured Actinomycetota bacterium, assembly GCA_963833975.1. Taxonomy (GTDB): domain Bacteria; phylum Actinomycetota; class Actinomycetes; order Propionibacteriales; family Nocardioidaceae; genus JAWWPG01. The sequence continues at coordinate 17,400 of CAWIAB010000007.1, read as the reverse complement.
AGCGCGGCGCCCGCCTGGGTGAGCGCCTCGGGGGTGACGCGGTTGCGCTCACCGATGAAGGCGGTGTTGCACGAGTTGGCCACCGCCGTCTCCAACGTGATGTCGCCGAGCTCGGTGTCGGGATAGTCGGAGTAGTTCTTGAACCGCTTGCCGTCGACGGTCGTCGTCGGAGGGCAGTGCACCACCGTGCTCGGCGACAGGCCCGCCCGGAGCAGTGCGAGGCTGGACACCACCTTGAAGGTGGAGCCGGGCGCGTACTGGCCGATCGTCGCGGTCGGGTAGCCGGCCGAAGCCGGGCCGTTGGCGGCGACGAGCACGTCGCCGGTCGAGGGCCGGATGGCCACGAGGGCGCTGGCCGTCGTGGTCTGGGCGAGCGCCCGCTCGGCGCTGGTCTGCATCGTGGGGTCGAGGGTGGTCCGGAGATCCGTCCCGGCGACGGCCAAGGTCTGGAACAGGACACGGTCCTTGCCCTTCGAGCTCACGGCCTGCACCTCGGTGCCCGGCGTGCCTCGCAGCTGCTCGTCGTAGCGCTGCTCGAGGCCGCTGAGCCCGGCGATGTCACCGGCCCGGTAGACACCGTGGCTCTCGGCCACGATCTCCGCCGTCACGGGACCGACCGTGCCGAGGACGGCTCGGGCGAACTCTCGGGTCGGCGCGAGCGGCAGCTGGTCGGGGATGCCGCGAGCACCCGGGATCCTGCTGATGCCCTGCTCGATCGCAGGAGTCACGTCGCCGGTGCGGAGCACGATGGCCTCGACGAACGCCTGGTCGCCCGAGGACTCCACCAGCTTCACGTACGACGGCGGGTCGATGTCGAGGAGATCGGCCAGCGACCGGGCCGAGGCAGCCTGCTGGCCGGCCGGCACCTGAGTCTTGTCGATCCCGAACCTGACGACCGGTCGATCGGTGACAAGCGGCACTCCTCCGGCGCCGAGGATGTCACCGCGCTTGGCCTCCTCGGTCGACAGGCTGAGCCGTTCCTCGGGAGTGAGACCGGGGGCCACGGCGCCGGGCTTCAGTGCGACCGCCCAGCCGTCGCCGTGACGGACCAGGGCCAGCCGAGTCTGATACGACCAGCTCGTCGTGGACCCGGCGAGTGCCCAGTGGTAGCGCAACGACGCCGACGCGTTGTCGCCGTCGGCTGTCACGTTCACGACTTGCACCGTCAGGGCGGAGTCGCCCATGCCCGCCCTGGTCTGGTCCCACCACCGCTGCGGGGCCGCGATGCTGCCATCGGCGAAGGTGACGTCGCCGAGGCTGCCCTTTGCCAACCCGGTGGCGAAGCCCTCCGCCGCGGGTTCGGCCGAGGATGGGCTGCTGGACGACCCGCTGCAGCCGGGCAGCAGCGCCGCCAGGACGAGAGCGGCGACCAAGAACGTGACCTTCCGCAGTGACACGGCCTGCCTTTCGTTGAGGGGCTTATCGGCTTCGACGTTGTTCGCCACAGATGTCACCATTAGCCGGGGACGATCGTCAAAGTCAATGATCGACGCGCTCCCATAGCAATCCGATATAGGAGGTGGTGATGGACCTGCTCCGGCATCTGCGGTTCTTCGTGGCCGTCGCCGAGGAGCGCAACTTCGGCCGGGCCGCCATCGCCCTCGGCATCACCCAGCCGCCGCTCTCGCAAGGCGTGCAGCGACTCGAGCGCGAGCTCGGGACGCGGCTCTTCGACCGAGACTCTCGCGGCGTCTCGCTGACCCCCGCCGGCCGGACCTTGCTCCCGCGCGCGGCCGAGGTGCTGGCCAGCGCGGACGACTTCCTGGCCGATGCAGGCAAGCTGGACCCGGCCGCCCCGTCCTGCGGCTCGGCGTCCCCTACGAGCTCGGGCTACGAGCCCTCCGAGGCGTGACCGCGATGCGGGCGGCGTACGACGACCACGACGTCGTCGTCCAGGTCGAGCCGACCCAGCAGCTGGCCCACCAGCTCCGCAACGGTGGGCTCGACATCGCGGTGCTGCGGCATCCGTCGGTGGTCGACGGGCTGGACGCCGGGCCGGTGATCCGCACCGAGACCTACGCCCTCCTCCCACAGGACCTCTCGCCGAGCTCGGAGACCGTGTCCGTCTCGGAGCTCGAGGACCTGCCGCTGGCCGCGCCGCCGCGTCATCACCATCCCGCCGCGCACGACCTCCTGGTGGACACACTTCGCCGCCACGGTCACCCGGGAACCATGGTCGCCGCGACCGACCAGGTCCAGGTCGGGGTGGCCGTCGCCAACGGTCAGGCGTTCGGTCTGACGGTCGATCCCTTCCCCGAGACTGGCGGTGTCGCCGTCCGGCGGCTGGCGGGTGACCCGCTGCCGATGCGCTTCCGGGTCGTGGCGGCCGACGGGTCGAGGAGCCGTAGCCGCGGTGCCGCGGACGACCTGGCGTTGCTGGAACACGCCCTGCAGGGAAGGCGGGTCGACTCGTGAGGGATCCCAGCGATCGCATCCGCCAGATCTTCGACGACGCCGGGGTCCGGGGATCACTGCACGCCGTACCCGTGGCGGACGCCGTCGGGCCGGACGACGCCGTCGCCTACGACGCAGATCGGCCAGTGCCGATGGTGTCCGTCTACAAGCTGCCACTCGCCGTCGCCTGGTGCCGTGCGGTCGACGACGGAGCACGCGACCCGCGGGAGCCGATGCTGCTTGCCCCCTCGGACCGGACTCCGGGAGCGACCGGCGTCTCGACCCTGGAGGACGAGGTGCGGCTCTCGCGGCGCGACGTCGTACGCCTCATGCTCACTCTCTCCGACAACGCAGCCGCCGACGCCGTGCTCACCGACCTCGGGCTCGAGCCGGTCGACCAGACGCTGAAGGCGCTCGGCCTCGCTCACACGACGGTCCGCGGCGGGGAGCAGCACCACGTCGAGATCATGGTCGAGGACACCGGGACGGCCGATTTCGCCCATGCCATGAAGACCTTGGCGGACGTCGACCTGGTCGGGCGGAGCCGCATCTACGACCCTGCCGTGGTCAGCTCCACGACGGCGCGCGACATGACCCGGTTGCTGACCGCGATCTGGAACGACGCGGCCGCGAGCCCGGAGTCGTGTGCGTTCCTCAGGTCTGTGCTCACGCAACAGGTGTGGGGCCACCGGCTGGCGTCGGGCTTTCCTTACGACGACGTCAGCGTGGCGGGCAAGACGGGGACCATGGTGGCACTGCGACACGAGGTCGGCGTGGTGACGTTCCCCGACGAGGTGCCGGTCGCGGTCGCCGTCTTCACCAAGGCCGCTCGCGCCGACCTTGCGCAACCCCGCATCGACCTGGCCATCGGGGCGGCGGCCAGGGCCGCGGTCACGCCGCTCCGTCGACCACTTCCCGCCCCGGCTGGCGCACTGACCCGCGCGACGACTGTAATTGGCTGATGCACTCCTTGCCGACGGGGACAGTGACGATGCTGTTCTCCGACATGGAGGGCTCGACCACCCTGCTGATGCGCCTCGGTTCGGCGTACGCCGACGTCCTCGACGGCATGCGCGGCGTCCTGCGCGCGGCGTGGGCTGCATCGGACGGCGCCGAGATGGGCACCGAGGGCGACAGCTTCTTCGTCGTCTTCGCGTCCGCGCCGGAAGCCGTCGCCGCCGCGGCGCAGGCCCAGCGCGAGCTCGCGTCGTACCCCTGGCCGGGGGGAGAGCAGGTGCGGGTGCGGATCGGCATCCACACCGGCAACCCGACGCTCCACGACGGCGGGTACGTCGGCAAGGACGTCCACCGGGCCGCCCGGATCGCGCGGCGCGCCCACGGCGGGCAGGTGGTGCTGTCGGAGGTCGACCGCGGGCCTCGTCCAGGAGGACCTGCCCGCCGGTGTCGGGCTGGTGAACCTCGGGTCGCACCAGCTCAAGGACATCCCGCGTCCCGAGCGGCTCTTCCAGCTGGCCGTCGACGACCTCCCGTCCGACTTCCCGGCGCTCAAGACGATCGGCGCCGGCTCGAACCTGCCGATCCCCCCCGACGCGCTGGTCGGTCGCGACGAGGAGCTGCTCGAGCTCACCGACGGCGCTCTCCTGGCTGCGACGCCCGGCTGCTCACCCTGACCGGGCCGGGCGGCGCCGGCAAGACCCGGCTGGCGATCGAGGTCGCGCATCAGCTGGTCAGCGACTTCCCCGACGGTGTCTACTTCGTGCCGCTGGCTTCGGTCACGACGGCCGACGGGCTGTGGACGGCGATCTCCGAGGCGCTCGACCTGCGGCTGGCCGACCACGACGCCCCCGATGCTGGTCGGCCACCTGGCCACCCGCCGGCGCTGTTGGTGCTCGACAACCTCGAGCAGCTCGACGGGGCCGATGCGGTCGTCGCGGAGCTGCTCGCGCGCGCACCCGACGTCGCCGTGATCGCCACGTCACGCCGCCCGCTCCATCTGAGCCGCCGAGCGCGAGCACGCCGTGACGCCGCTCGACCTGCCCGGACGACACGACCCTCGAGGCGGCCGAAGCGTCCGCGGCGGTGCAGCTCTTCGTCCAGCTGGCGCAGCGGATCCGCTCGAGCTTCGCGCTGACCGCCGACAACGCCGCTGACGTCGCGGCCCTCTGCCGACGGCTCGACGGGCTGCCGCTCGCCCTCGAGCTCGCCGCCGCGCGCACCAAGCTGCTCAGCCCGCACGCCCTGCTGGCCCGGCTCGACCAGGCGCTGGACATCTCCGCCGCGGGCGCCCAGGGGCCTGACCGGCAACAGACCCTGCGCCAGGCCATCGCCTGGTCCGAGGAGCTCCTTGCACCCCACCAGCGCGACTTCTTCCACCAGATGGGCGTCTTCTCCGGCGGCGCCGACCTTGCCGCCATCGCGGCGATCGCCGTACCGGACGACCGGATGACCCACGACAGCCTCGACCTGGTGACGGACCTCGTCGACGCCAGCCTGTTGACGGTCGGGGAGGCCGACGACGGGGAGCCGCGCATCGACATGCTCCGCACCGTGCAGATCTACGCCCGCGAGCAGCTTCAGGCCAGCGGCCGGCTCGACGCCGTACGCGAGCGTCATGCCCGTCACTTCCTCACCGTCGCCGAGGAGATCGCACCCCAGCTCGTCGGCGGTCAGCGGCCGCAGATCCGGGAACGGTTCGAGATGGAGCACGACAACCTTCGCGGGGCTCTCGACTGGTGCCTTCCGGGCCGACACGCGGGGCGTGCCGCCCGCCCCCGAACGTGCGCACACGGGGCTCCGCTTGTGCATCGCGCTCAACGGCTTCTGGATGGCGAACGGATACGTGTCGGAGATGCGCCGCTGGCTGGAGCGGGCGGTGAGTCCTCCGGTGGCTGAGAGAGCCCGGAGCTCGCCCGGGCCCTCGCCCACCTCGCCAGGGCTCTGCGGATCGTCGACGAGCTCGGGCCGAGCCTACGAGCTCGCGCTCGCGAGTCTCGACATGGGGCGGCGCGTCGATGAGACCGCGCGAGTCCGAGCTCACCGCCCTCAGCATCGTCGCCGCGCTGGAGGCGGACCGCGGGAACCTCGTCGAAGCCAGCGCCCGCTTCGAGGAGGCGGTGTCACTGGCTCGCGACCTCGGTGACCGGCAGCACTCCTCAGCAATGCTCGCCGACTTCGCGACGATCGAGACGTCAGCGGGCAACTACGACGAGCTCGCTGGTGCTCGGCGAGGAGGCGCTGGCGGTCGCCCAGTCGCTCGGTCACCCGTCGGGACCCTCGTCACCCAGCACAACATCGCGTGGACGCTGCTGGAGATGGACCGGGTCGAGGAGTCGGCAGAGCAGATGCGCCGGCTGATCCACCAGGCGCTCGACCTCGACGAGCCGGCGATGCTGCTTCCGCAGGCACTGGACTTCTCGGTCGTGCTCGAGCGGCTCGGCGAGCACGAGTACGCCGTCCTGCTCCTCGGCGCAACCGACGCGGGCTATGACCAGCTCGGCATCCCTCCCGACGTACTCCAGCGGGAGAGTCGGACGATCCTGATCGCCCGGACGAAGGCCGCGCTGCCGGACGACGAATGGGACACGACCTACAAGGCCGGCCGTCGTACGCCGATCGAGGACGCCCTGCACGCCGTCGCCGGTCCCGGACTTTAGTCGAGACCGACTCTCCGCCGATGGTCCTACGACCATCGGGCAGGTTGTGCCCGGAACCACGAAGCGTCGAGGCTGAGACCGTCGTGAGTGCGACACCAAATGACAGGGGAACGCGTGATGGGGACCAGCATCGTACGGCGGATCGTGACGACCAGCTGCACGGTTGTCGTGGCAGCTCTGCTGCTGCAGGGCAACGTCGGCCCCGCGGCCGCCGACAGCGGCCGACAGGCTGGCCCGGCCGCGACACTCGGAGCGGGTGCCGGACTGCCGTCGGCCCGGTTCATGGCAGCGGCGACCGCCGACGTCGGGGGGATGTTCCCCGGTGGACTGGCCGTGGCCGACTTCACCGGAGACGGTCGTGCCGACGTTGCCGTTGCCGTCTCCTCGGTGCAGTCGGGGCCCGGCGTCGTCGTGGTGGTGGGCGACGGCCACGGCGGGTTCTCCGGGCGGGTGGACACCACGCTTCCCGATGCCTCTCGTGCGTGCGACCTTGCGGCGGGCGACCTCAACGGCGACGGCGAGACCGACCTGGCAGTCTCGACCTGCACCTCGGGGAGTCCCCGGTGCTCCTCATGACTCGGCCATGGTGACGGCACGTTCGACGCCGCGCAACAGCTCGCCATACCAGCCAACGCCACCAGCCACCCGGCTATCGGCGAGCTCAACGGCGACGGCAAGGCAGACGTGGCTGTCGTCCGCGAGACGCGGGGGGCTCTTCGTCTACTTCGGCAAGGGCGACGGCACGGTGCGGCAAGCCCACGCACTACCCAGACATCGAGTCGGACTCTATCCGGGCCATCGACGTCACCGGTGACGGGCACGACGGACCTGTCCTTCACGGGGCCGGCCACGATGGTCAACAAGGGCGGCGGTGTCTTCGCCTCGCCGGTCGGGGCGGACTTCTTCGCCATCGGCTCGACGCTCGTCGACCTGGACGGCGACGGGATCCTCGACGGAGCGGGCGTCGACGCCTCCGGCGGGCATGTGCTGATCGGCCACGGCACTGGCGACGGGCGATACCAGCTGACCCGGACCATCACCCTCCCCGTCCGCCAGACCCTCTCGATCGCGGGCGGGGACTTCACGGGCGACGGCAAGGCGGACCTCGTGGTCAACGGCGACGGCCAGCTGGTCTACCTGCTCGCGGGCCGTGGCGACGGCCGCCGTCCTTCCCCGGCCGGCTACTCCACCGGACCGCAACGGCTCACGGCAGCCGACCTCGGCGGATCCGCAGCGGACGACCTGATCTCGCTCACCCAGGACCCGGGGACGCTGTACGGCGTACTCGGCGGCGAGGCGCGGTCTCGGCAGCGGTGGCGCTGGTCCCCAGCAGTGTTCCCGGCGAGATCGCACTCGGCGACGTCGACGGCGACGGCCGCATCGACGTCGTCACCGCCGGTGGCATCCTCCCGGAGGACGGCGGCATCGAGAGCGTGCTCGGCGCTCACCTCAACCGGGGCGCCGGTCGCTTCGCGCCGACCAAGATCTCGAAGCTGCGTGACGAGACCGCCAGCTCCGGAGTCGCCGCGCTGACGCTCGTCGACGTCAACGGCGATGGCAAGCTCGACGCTGTCGGCGGCTTCGAGAACTTCCAGTTCAGCCCGAACAACCTCTTCGTGGCGCTGGGCAAGGGCAACGGCCGCTTCGCTCCGCCACTGCTCACCGACACCGGCGAGCAGTCGACTGACGTGCTGGACCTGGCCGTCGCCGACGTCACCGGCGACGGGAGGCTCGACATCGTCGCCAACACCACCAGCCAACTCTCGGTGCTGCCGGGCAACGGCAACGGCACCTTCCGCGCCCCGATCCTGTCCGGCAGCGGCGGACCTGAGCAGACGAACACGTTGCTCGGCGACGTCACCGGCGACGGCATCACCGACGCCGTCGTGACGCTCGTGACCGGCGGCGAGGACTTCTCCTCGAGCGACCTGGTCGTCGAGCAGGGCGACGGGAAGGGGCACTTCACTCGAGGTGCAGCGCGTCCCCGTCGACACCAACATCCTCGGCGCGGTCCTGGCCGACTTCAACGGTGACGGGCGACCCGACCTCGCAGCGGACGGTCGAGGTGGCACGCAACGGCGGACGCGGCGGGCTGCACGTCCTGCTCGACACCGCCGGCGGGGTCCTTGGGATCACCCGTGTTCTACCCGAATGGCGGCGGATCGCTCGTCGCGGCCGACTTCAACCTGGACGGCACGATCGACCTGGCGACGGACGCCAGTCCGACCCCGGGCACCGCGATCGGCCTCAACCGTGGCTCGGGCCACTTCCTCTTCCGGCAGCGCGTGGTCACCCCCAGTGGGCCGGCCGTGGCGGGAGACGTGACCGGTGACGGTGCCGCGGACCTCATCTCGCACCCGTCGGCGACGCCGCCGGCGTTCGGCCTCGCGATCAACCGGCCACCTCGATAGCAGTCAGCCCACTCGGCGGAGCGCCTTTCAGGCCAGCTGCGTTGACGTAGCGGCTCACGTTGGTCTGGACGTGAAAGGCGGCAGTGACGCGGCAGCTTTCGGGGCGGCTGCGATGACTTGGCGCCTCACGTTGGTCTGGACGTGAAAGGCGGCAGTGAGGCGGGCGCTTTTCGGGGCGGCTGCGATGACTTGGCGCCTCACGTTGGTCTGGACGTGAAAGGCGGCAGTGACGCGGCAGCTTTCGGGGCAACTCCGTTCACGTGGCGGCTCGCCTTCGGTCAGACGAACGCATCCACGCATGTGCGTGATATTGCGGTTGAACTCGAGATCTGACCGCAACTTCCACGCATGTGCGTGGTTACGTTCGACGTGGCCAGGGTGAGGCGCCAGGTCGAGCCAGGTGCCCCAGAAGCCCCAGCGTCATGCGGCTTGTCACCCACGGCCCAAACCTGCGAAGCGGCACCAACGCTCGCACAGACCAGGTGAGCCAGATTCGTCCGACTGACGGATTCGTCCGGCGTACTCAGGCTGAGAATCCGCGCGCTCGGGCGGACGAATGCGGCGGGTACGGATTCGTCCGGCGTACTCAGACTGGAATCCTGCGCGCTCGGGCGGACGAATCCGGGGGGCTGGGCTGGGCCTCAGCCGAGGAACGCGCTCAGCTCGGCGTGGTCGGCAACCGCCTGCCGGCGCCCCATGGCGATCGCCTCGGTGACGGTCCGCGGGTCCATCAGGGTCATCGCGTCCACTGCCTCGGGGACTCGATGGAAGACCGCGCTACCCGAGTCCCGGAGCGCCTCGATCTCGCGCTCCGTCGAGCCGGGCGACGTCGTCATCAGCCCCTCGACGATGTCGCTGCCGTTGCTCAGCCCGAGGACGACCACCCGTGCTGCTCCGGCGAGCAGATCCAGGTGCGTGCCGCTGCCACTGACGCCGCCGTCCATGCACAGCCGGTCGCCGATCGGTTGCGGCGCGAAGAGCCCCGGAACGGCGCTGCTCGCCGCCACCGCTCGGGTGATGCTCACGTGGGCGGATCTCGTGATGACGCAACGTTCTCCGGTGAACGCGTCCACGCAGACGATCTGCAGCGCGTGAGACGGCCAGCGCCGCGACGCCAGGACCAGGCCGACGTTGCGGCTCATCAGCGCCGGGCCTTTGGTCTGCGCGGCGAGGGCCGCGTGCCCGATGTCGCGGATCGTGTCGGGCTCCGCGTCGGCGGCGCCGCGGAACTGGTTGAGTGCGCGGTCCTGGCTCGGGTTCAGGTCCCCGGCCGGCGCCAGCGCACCGAGCAGCCTCGGCATCTTGGCGAGCATTCTAGCTGCCGCTGGAAGCGCGTCAGCCGACCGCTCTCGAGAAGCGTGGCGACCAGTGACCCGGCCGACGTACCCACCACCCGATCGGCCCCTCGGAGGTCGACGCCTCGGCCTGCCAGCTCCCGGAGGTACGACGCCTGCCAGGCGACGAAGAACACCCCGCCACCACCCAGGGACACTCCCAGTCGAAGCCCGTTCCCATAGCGAGCACCGAAGTCACGGAGCCGTGCCAAGCCGTCACCCGCACTCGGTACGGCGCCGGAACCGTCGTTAGTCACGTCGCTGCTCCTCATCGCTCGGTTGGAGGTCTGTTGCCGCGCCGCGCTTGACCATCTGCCAGCCGGTGACGGCGATCCACAAGGAGACGCCCGCGAGCGGCAGCTCGATCAGCACTGCTGACCCGAGGGCGATGACCAGGTTGCGGCTGTTCGGTGCGGTGAGCACGTCGAACCACGCGTCGACGACGAGCAGCGTGGCGTTGACCGACGCGGCGATCGGCAGCCAGTGAGTCCGCCGTACAGCGCAGTAGGCGGTCCACGCCAGCACGGCTGCGAGGGCGATGTCGAACCCCGCCCACGCCACGTCGTAGTGACTCGCTATGGACCGGTTCGGCAGCGCGATCGCGAGATGGATCGTCCACGGGATCATCAGCACGGCAAGGACAGCGAAGAACAGACCCACCCAGGTGGTCCGGTGCGGTCGTCTCTCGGAGATCACGAGCCGGGCTCCCTGAGCGCTGCCGGGCAGCGGCGAGTGATCACGTCCCGAGTGTCGCACCATATGATCGAAGCATGATCTTCAAAGGGGTAAGTGAGTCTCGCCCTTACCCCGATCACGGGCTGCGCGGGCGCGACTGGGCCCAGCTGCCCCCTCAGCAGGTGCGGCTCGACCAGCTCATCACCACGAAGGGCACGCTCAACCTCGCTGCCCTGCTCGACGAGGACTCGACGTTCTTCGGGGACCTGTTCGCGCACGTGGTCGAGTGGAACGGCGAGCTCTACCTCGAGGACGGCCTGCACCGCGCACTTCGCGCCGCGTTGCAGCAACGGCACGTGCTGCATGCGCGCATCTACGTGACCGAACAGTGACCCGCTCCAGACTCGCCCTGGCCTGATCACCGAGGTCGACCCACTAGGATTCCCACCATCGTTGGGACGCGACGGAAGAGATGGGGCTGGCCATGCGATGGCGCACGCCGATCACGCTGGGCGTTCTTTTCGTGATCCTGCTCGGCGCCGCGTTCTACGGCTGGAAAACCATCGTCGACCCGGTGACCAGCGCGGGCGGGTCGTCGGGAAGCACCACCCCTCCGCCGAAGAAGCCGCAGCCCTGCCTCAAGAAGAAGACGTTCGCCACGGGCACGGAGATCCGGGCAGCGTCGTTCAAGGTCAACGTGTTCAACGCGGGCGGGGTCAGCGGACTCGCCGGGAGTGTGCTGACGTCTCTGACCAGCAAGGGCTTCCGCGAGGGGGTCGCCGACAACCCCCCGCCGTCGGTCACCGCGACCAACGTCTCGATCCTGACGTCGCTTCCCGCATCTCCCCAGGCCAAGCTCGTGCAGCAGCAGTTCAAGGGAAACGTGAGTAGCTCGTCCCCGGTCCCAACCTCGCGGTCGGAGTCGACGTCGTGATCGGGGCCGACTACTCCGGGCTGAACCTCGGCGCCCCGAACAACCTGGTCGTGCAGCGTCCGACGACGGTCTGCGTCAGGTACGCGCCGAAACCGAAGAAGCACTGAGCCGCCAGCCCGCCGTACGACGGGCGTTGTGCGGATCCAGCACGGCCGGTCATGGTCCGTCAGGTTCGCTCGGGCCGTCTGGCCCAGCCCGCGAGTCGGCCACGTCGACTGACGGCCTGTAGCCGCTTTTCGGTGGCTTCCCGGTCGGCCCGCCGGGTCACGATGAGCAGGTCGTCGCCCCGCTTGATCGCGGTCGTCGAGGTGCGGGGTGAAGCTCTGGTCTCCGCGCACGATGAGGGAGACGCTGGTGCCCGGCGGCAGCCGCAGCTCGGTGATCTCCACCCCGTGCAGCCTCGACTTCGCCGTCACGTGGATCTGCAGCAGGTCGGCGGCGATCCGCTCCAGCGGGGCGACCTCGACGTCGAGGTCGCGTGGCCGGTCGACGGTGACGCCGAGCTTGGTCGCCAGAGTCGGCAAGGCCGGCGCCTGGAGCAGGGTCAGCACGATGACGAGCACGAAGACCAGCGTCGAAGACGTCGTCCGCGTGAGCCACGTCCTCCGCGAGCGGGATCGTCGCCAGCACGATCGGGACCGCGCCGCGCAGCCCCCCCACAGCCAGGAAGGCCTGCTCCGTCCAGGGCATCCGCAGTGGCGTCGCGCAGACGAGCACGCTGAGCGGTCTGGCGACGAACGTGAGCAGGGCGCCCACCGCGAGCCCGGCCAGGACGTGGCTCGACCTGCACATGTGAAGGCGAGGCGAGCAGCCCGAGCATGATGAACAGACCGATCTGCGCCAACCAGCCGAGCCCCTCGGCGAACGAGCGGGTCGAGGTCCGGTGCGGCAGGTCGGAGTTGCCGAGCACCAGCGCGGTCAACGTAGACGGCGGCGAAGCCGCTGGCGTGCAAGGCGACGGCGCCGCCATACGACATCACGGCGATCGTCATCACCGACACCGGGTAGAGCCCTGAAGCCGGCAGCGCCACCCTGCGGAGCAGCCACACCCCGCCGAGCCCCACCAGCAAAACCGAACGCGAGTCCCATCAGCAGCTCGTAGCCGGCGATGGCGAAGAAGCCCGCCAGACCGTGCTCGAGGCCGCTCGACGAGGTGAGGAGTACGACGAGCAGCACGGTCGCGGCGTCGTTGAGACCCGACTCCGCCTCGAGCGCACCCGACAGCCGAGGTCGCAGCGGCACCCGCCGCAGTACGGCGAACACAGCGGCCGCGTCCGTCGGCGACGTGACCGCGCCCACGAGCCAGGCGAGCTTCCACGTCATGCCGAGCAGCAGGTGCGCGAGCACGGCGACGACGGTCACGCTCACGCCGACTCCCACGGTCGCGAGCAGCAAACCGACCTTCATGGACGGTCGCGCCTCGGACCACTTCGTGCTGAGCCCGCCGTCGATCAGGATCACCACGAGAGCGGCGAAGCCCAGCGCCTGGGCGAGCTCGGCGTTGTCGAACTTGACCCCGAAACCGTCCTCACCCAGCGCGAGACCCATGCCCAGGTAGAGCAGCAGGCTGGGCAGCCCGACCGCCAGCGTCACCCGCACCGCGAGGATCGCAAGCAGGAGCACCACAGACCCGACCAGCAGGAGCTGGTTGAGCCGGTCGGCGTCCATTGGCCAACCCTAGGGGCACCAGACCGTGAGACCCGTCGAAGCGCTGTGCGAGAGCACCGGTTCGTCGGAGCACGTGCGGGTTCCGTTCCGGCCAGCGATCTAATGCCTGACGCGGCCGAGACATCGTAGGAACATGCGTTAGAAGGCATCACAGGTGACGATAGATGCGCTTTAAAGCGAGGCGTGATGAGCCGGAGGCAGATAGCCGTATCGCGCGCATCGGCAGACGCGCTCGGGGTGCTCGGCAATCATATCGTCGGCCGACACGAGGCGACGGACGTCGTCGAACGTCAGGCCACGATCATCCGTGAACAGTGGGCCGAGGTTGCCGGCATCGTCGAGCTTATCCGCGATCGACGCGCGTTCCCTGTTCGGGAGGCAGTTCCTCAACCCCTACGCGTTGAGTGCCTGAGCAAATGGAAGGTAGACTTGCTGCGCTCGGTTGAGTGCGATCACGGCTTGGCGTAGCTTCGCGCCCTGCCCCGAACCAACGACCGCCATACAGAACGACGCCGAGGCGCACGAGACGCTCGCCCCCTACCCTCAAGGCCGAGATTGACCGGATTCTGACCAGCCCGCCCCGTTGAATGTCGTCGCGTTGCCCGGCCGATGGGGGGTGCTCGCACTGACCGCAGCGCAAAGGAGCGCGAAGGGTAGGGTCTCGATCCCAGCCGGCTCCCGGGGTCAATGATGATCGGCGCCGACGACGACGTCCCGTCGAACGTCAATGCGTGGCCGGGCAGGTCCACCGCGACGAGAAAGCCCGGGAAGCGGCAGGGCAGGACGAGGTAGTCGCAGTGCGGGAGAGATGGACACCGGTGCGCTCCACGTCTTCGTCGTACGTGGATGCCCTCCCGTTTCGGTCGACCGCGACGCAGAACACGACTGAGGCACAGGAGACAGAGTCGAAGCCGTCGGGATCGATGACGGCCGTCTTGCTCCAGTCGGAGCCTGTGCGCAGAACTGCATGTCCCGCCTTGTCGACCGCGGCACAGAAGTAGGTCGAGGACACCAGACCGCCGTGAGCGAGTTTCCCGGGTCGATCTTCCGCGGTCGCAGCCAGGTGTCACCGGATCGTTCGACCGCGTTGCCATGCCGGTCGACCGCGACACACATGGAGGATGACATGCACGAGACGCCCGCCAGGCTCCCGTGTGGATCGATATCCTCCGGCCCGTCCCAACCTGTGCCGTCGGACATGACGGCCACCTTGTTGTCCACCGCGACGCAGAATGTGGCAGAGGCGCAGGCCACCGCATCGACCCTGTTGCCCGGGTCGACGGGGATCACCCCGCTTTAGCTGCTTCCGTCGTATGCCGATGCAATCCCGTCGTACAAGTTGAAAGCAACGCAGAACGTCGGCAAAGCGCACGCCACCGGCCCCCCGCTGCCCAACGGGGTGGTGGCGCTAGCACCCCACCTACCCTTGTGATAAACGACCGCTCGACCATCGAGATCGATGGTGACGCAGAAGCCGGGCGACTGGTAGTGCATCCCGACCAGCTGACCACCAGGGTCGATGGTGTGCGGCAACCGTCGACCAGGTAGTGCCGTCGAAGACGGTCGCCGAGCCGAGTCCGCCGACGGCGGCGCAGAACGACGCCGTCGGGCAGGAAACCTCCAGCTGGCTAGACCCGTCGGGATCATCGACCGGTGTCAGGGTCGAACCGTTGTAGGTGATGGCGTCGCCGACGTAGTCCGCCGACAGCGACGCAGAAGGAGGGCGTGGCGCACGAGACATCTTCGCCGTAGTTCTCGTCGACGAGCTTGGGCGCAGTCCAGGTGCTGCCATTGAAGATCTCCGCGTAACCGTGCAATTCGCCGTCGTCGAACCCGAACGCTACGCAGAATGTCGACGAGGTGCACGACACGGACTGCGGCTCGCCCGTCGGATCCATGACCACCGGAGCCGACCATTCAGTCCCGTCGAAGGTGACGGCCCGCCCTGCTTCGTCGACGGCTGCGCAGAACGACACCGAAGGGCACGAGACCGCACTGAGTTGTGCGTCGTCAAGAAGCTCGCCGGCGAGGACCAAGTCGACCCGTCATAGCCGACGGCGTTTCCGAACCGATCGACGGCAACGCAGAAGGTCGGGGACGGACAGGAGACCCCTCGCGGTCCGCCGGTGCTCGGATCGACGCGACCAGTCTGGTCTCAACGCGGCCGCTCTGCCGCGGCCGACCGGGCGGACGCATGGGGCGCGGGCCCGGCGAGCAGCACCACAGCTGCCGTGATCATGACGAAGGCGACCCAGTGCGATGCACGTGAAACTGCCATGGTGATCCTCCCGAGATCCGCGCCCACGTGGCGCTTGATCACCGTAACCCGGCTATGGCCCCCTGATAGGCATCGAACCGAACCACGTGCTCATCGACTGGTGCCGCCCGCGGCTCGGACAGTGGCCTCGTGATGGCACGACCTCCGCTGACCGCGAACGGCTCAGCGACTTCCGACTTCAGTCCCCCTCCCGAGGGGTTACGGTTCACCTAACACCGCCCTTCGGCGGTGCGCATTCGATTCGGGGAGCGATCAGCGCAACGGCTTCAATTTTCGTGCCCTCGCGCTGCCGCTGGTAGCGCTGACTGCACTCGCCGGCCTGGCGACGTCCACCGTCGTGACCCCCGCACCTGCGTTCGCGGAGGCCGGGGGGACCCGCCGTGAACGGCTGGTCCGCGCCCGTTCCTGTCGATCCTGGCGTGCATGCCGTCGCCGACCTGGTCTCGCGTGTGTCCGCCACCTTCTGTGTCGCCCTCGGAGGAGGCAGGGCGGCGACGTTCGACGGAACCGGCTGGTCGAGTGCCGTGCGAATCGACCCCGGCCAACGACTCAGCGGGGTCTCCTGCGTCTCGCCCAGGTTCTGCGCCGCGATCGACTACGCTGGTGGTGTGCTGATGTACGACGGGTCATCCTGGTCGACACCGACGACTGTCGACCCCGGCGCCGACCCAAACGACTACGGCCCGACGATTCAGTGCCGCTCGGTGTCGCAATGCATCGTTTCGGACCGCCGGGGCTTTGTCTTCCTTTACGACGGCGCGACCTGGAGTGCACCGGTGACGCCGCCCGGTGCCAGCACACTTGCCGACGCCTCATGCGGGGGCCCTGACTTCTGTATGGCCATCGGCGGAAACCACGCCTACCTCTATGACGGCAGCCTGGAGCCAGGAGATGCAGGTCCTTCCTAATGGCGGCTCGTTGGCGAGTCTGGACTGCCCGTCGACGAGGTTCTGCATGGCCACCGGCTCGAACCCACCCCAGGGAACCGTGGACACCGTCGTTGCGGTGCGGTACGGCCCGAGGGGATGGCACAAGGCGGTTGCACTGGGCACCGACTTCTACGCCGCGGGCCGCTGGTCAGCTGCTCGTCGGCGTCATCATGCGTCATCGCCTGGTTCAGGCAGACCGTCTTCCAGTTCGACGGGAGCACCTGGCAGCAGTCCGCACCACTCGGCGAGGACGTGCTCACCGTGTCCTGCGGGTCGGCGACGTCGTGCGTCGGCTTGGACACCTACTCGCTGGATGACGGCTACGGGCACGCGGTGATCTTGTCGGGCTCCACGTGGGGGCCGCCCGAACCGGTCTTCCAGAACGGACAGCTGGATTCCGTGTCCTGCCCGACCACCTCGTTCTGCGCCGCGGTGGACACGGCCGGACGGGCCGTGCAGTTCGACGGCGAGGGGTGGACTGAGCCGGCTGTCATTGACCCCTCGAGCCTGACCGCCGTCTCCTGCGCCTCCGCCACGATGTGCGTTGCGATCGACAACAACGGTGACGCTGTCGCCTACGACGGCACCGGCTGGTCGGCACCAGGTCGTGGCCGACCCCGACAATGGCCCGCTGGTCGCCGTCGCGTGTCCCTCCACCACGTTCTGTGTCGCCGTGGACGCCTTTTCCGCCACACGTTCAACGGCTCGGCGTGGAGCGGTTCGGCCGTCGTGGAGCCGGACTTCTCTGCCTACCTGGACGGTATCTCCTGTGCAACGAGCGCCTACTGCGTCGCGGTCGACCACTCGTCGAGCGGCGACCACTCCTTCGTTCGCACGCCGGCAGGGTGGTCCGGTCCGACGAAGGTGAGCAGCCCGAGGGAACTCCGCTCCGAGAGCCTCTCCTGTCCCGCCCCCGAGGTCTGCACCGTGCTGGTCGGCAATACGGGGCTCCCCTCCTCACCGTCAGCTACGACGGCACATCCTGGGGTGACCGACGCCGACCCGTCCCGGAGACCAGACGCACCGGCAGTATCGCCTGCCGCAGCACCACGTCATGCGTCCTGGCGTGGGGCCATCGCGAGCGCGAGTGGACAGGCAACTCATGGACGCCGCCGGTCGCGATGGACAACCACGCCGGCATCACCGCCTTGTCCTGCAGCCCG
>CAWIAB010000006.1:460000-775923 GCA_963833975.1 uncultured Actinomycetota bacterium | reverse complement strand
CGATGGAGAAGATCAAAGGGGCACTCGCCGCGGCGCAGGCTCGGGAGACAGTCGCGTTCAAGGACTCCCGGGTGGCAGAGCGCAAGGCGGCCGGCTTCCAGTTGCATGACCGTCGCAAGGGGATCGGGTCGGAGGTGGCGTTGGCGCGCCGGGAGTCGCCGAGCCGGGCGAAGAAGCTGGTAGGGGTCGCTGAGGCTCTGGTGCGGGAGATGCCGCACACCCTGGAGGCGTTGACGACTGGTGCGGTCTCGGAGTGGCGGGCGACGATCATGGTGAAGGAGACCGCCTGTCTGACTCGGGAGGATCGGGCTGAGGTGGACCGCCGGATGGGTGACCGGCTCGGCTCCATGTCGGACGGGCAGGTCCGAGCGGAGGCTAAACGAATCGCCTACGAGCTCGACCCCGCCTCGATCGTGGCCCGCTCGAGCAAGGCGGAGAAGGACCGTCGGGTGACGTCGAAGGCGGCGCCGGACACGATGATGTGGCTCCAGGCGCTGCTGCCGGTGGTCCAAGGGGTGGCGGTGATGGCGGCTCTGAACAAGGCCGCGGATGCCGCACGCGCTGACGGGGATCGAGCGGTCTCGGGCGCAGATCATGGCCGACACGCTGGTTGAACGGGTGACCGGCCGGGCCAAGGCTCGTCAGGTGCCGATCGAGGTGCAGCTGGTGATGACCGACCAGACAATGTTCGGCGATAGCCACACACCCGCGTGGATGCACGGCTATGGGCCGGTGCCGGCCGCGTTCGCCCGAAGTCTGCTGCGTCGTCTTGATGATGAGACGAAGGTGTGGCTTCGACGGGTGTTCACGGACCCATGTACGGGATTGATCTCGGCGGTGGACCCGAAGCGCCGGCGGATCAGCGGTCTCTTGCGGCGGGCGGTCATCATTCGTGACCGCTGGTGTCGCATGCCGTGGTGCGGTGCCCCGATCCGGCACGGTGACCATGTGATCGGCGTCGAGGACGGGGGCGAGTCGACCGAGGCCAATGCCCAAGGACTGTGCGAGGCCTGCAACTATGCGAAACAGGCACCCGGCTGGCGATCAGAGCCTGGACCGGCCGGCGCAGGAGTATCGGTTGAGATCACCACCCCCACCGGCCACACCTACGAGAGCCGACCGCCACCACTACCGGGTGCTCCTGCGCCGGAGCAAGAGCCAGACCGCCACGCCACGGCATCCACCGGTGATCGAGATCTACCTCCGCAACCCCTACGACGTCGAGTACGCCGCCTGACACATGGCGGGGCATCCTGCTCAGTAGGATCGCCGGGTAGTCCGTTGCGGCCCGACAGGCGCGTGCTACATGACAAGCCTCTACCCGTCACGGGAAGTCACTCATGTCTTCCTGGGGTCGTCGTGCCGTTGTACCGCGGGTCTGGGGCGCGTCTTCGCGCTCAGATCGCTGATGGGTCGCTGGTGCGTGTCCTGAGCGAGCAGTTCCGGCATCGGCTAGGTCGGTCGGCGCCACCCGCCGAGGTTCGGTCGTGGGAGCGGAGCCTGGCTGTTCTGTCGGCGGATCTGGGCGACGCGGATCTGGAGAACGTCGAGGCGTTGGTGGAGTACCAGCTTCCGTTGACGAGCAAGCGGGTCGACGTGATCCTGTGCGGTGTGCATCCGCGTACGCGGGAGCCGTCGTATGTGGTGGTCGAGCTGAAGCAGTGGAGCCGTGCCCACGTGCTGGATGGCGCCGACGAGGTCTGTGTTCTCGAGGGGTTGGGGGAGCGCCTCCATCCGGTGGAGCAGGTACGGCGGTACTGCACCTATCTCGCGGACTTCGCGGCGACTCTTTCGGACCATCCTGAGTGGCTGAGCGGAGTGGCGTACCTGCACAACGCGACCGATCTCGACGTGGACAGCTTGTGGCATCTGCCGCAGTCGGAGCACGGCCGGATGTTCACCGGGCAGCGTCGCGGTGAGTTCCTCGAGTATCTGCGGGCGCGCCTGGGTCCAGCGTCTGGGGTGCACTCGGCCGACCAGCTTGATGGGCTCGGCCGTGAAGCCCAGCCGGCAGCTGTTGACCTTGGCGGCTGAGGAGATCCAGTCGCGTGAGCAGTTCGTGCTCATCGATGAGCAGCAGACGGCGTACGCCCTGGTGATGCGAGCCCTCGAGCGGGCGTTGCATGCGAACAGCAAGGAGGTCATCGTCATCAGTGGTGGCCCGGGGTCGGGGAAGAGCGTCATCGCGTTGTCACTGCTGGGGGAGCTGTCGCGCCAAGGACGAACGGCCCTGCATGCAACGGGTTCGAGCGCTTTCACCCAGACGCTGAGGAAGGTCGCCGGAAGCCGAGCGCCGAGGGTCAAGGCTTTGTTCAAGTACTTCAACCAGTTCGTCGACGCTGAGCCGAACGGGCTCGATGTGCTGGTGTGCGACGAGGCGCACCGGATCCGTGAGACATCAGCCAACCGCTACACGAAGGCATCGCTGCGAACCGGCGACCCTCAGGTAGAGGAGCTCATCGATGCCGCGCGGGTGCCGGTCTTCTTGCTGGACGAGCACCAGGTCGTGCGTCCCGGAGAGATGGGCACGATTGCGGAGATCGAGGCGGCCGCTCGCCGGCTCGGGGTTGGCTTCCGGCATGTGAGTCTCGATGGGCAGTTCCGTTGTGGCGGGAGTCGTGCCTATGAGGAGTGGGTCCTTCGGCTCCTAGGGCTGGTGCCGGGTGGGCCGGCGGTCTGGGAAGGCGACGAGCACTTCCAGGTGAGCGTCGCGGACAGCCCTGCAGCGATGGAGAGCCAGCTTCGGCGAACCCTCGAGCGTGGGTACGGCGCTCGGATCGCGGCCGGCTACTGCTGGGACTGGAGCGATCCCGTCAAAGGCGGCGGGCTGGTCGCCGACGTACAGATCGGGGACTGGCACAAACCGTGGAACAACAAGAAGCAGACCTCACACGCCGGCGCACCCGGGACGCCGTTCTGGGCCAGCGACCCTGCCGGGTTCGAGCAGGTGGGTTGCGTCTATACAGCGCAAGGCTTCGAGTACGACTACTCAGGCGTCATCGTCGGCCCGGACCTCGTCTGGCGAAGCGACCGCTTCGTCGCCCGGCCGGAGAGGAGCCGAGACACCCAAGTCAAGCGGGGCGACGCGGCTCAGTTCGACCGAGCCGTCCGCAACACCTACAAGGTGCTCCTCACCCGAGGCATGCTCGGCTCCTTCGTGTACTCGACCGACGACGAGACCCAGGAATTGCTGCGATCTCTCATCCCGCGCGGCTGACAGGATGCGGGCCTGTCGGCCGGCACTTCGGCGCTGCACCGGGCTCGCTCCGCACGGGTGACCGACGGAGCGACGTCCTCAGCCGACGATCTCGACCTCAACCCCGATGGCGTCGTAGGTCGCCTTGGCTCGGGCATCGCGGGTAGCCAGGGGAGCATGGTTTCCGGCCGCAGCAAGAGCGACCAGCGCGTCGTAAACGGCACCCCCAGCAAGTCCGATCTCGCTGAGAATGTCCGGTAGCCGCCGAGCAACCCCGGCCTTGATGAGCAGTGGTGGCGCGAAACGTTCCTTGAGCAGCCGGGCGGCGTCTGCCGGTGAGACCCGTACGTCGCCTGGCAACCGGGTCAGCACGGAGTAGGTCTCCGCAAAGGCGTGACCGCTGAGCGCGACTTCACGGCCACCCCACCAGTTCACGACGGTCTCGTGTTCCTGGTGGCTCTGCACGAGGAGAGGTATGGCCACGCTTGTGTCCAGGGCGATCAGGCTCATCGACGCCCAGCGTCGATGAGTCCGAACACCAGATCGTCGTCGATGGTGGTCTCGCCGGTAGCGACCAGAACACCCGCCTCGTCGACCAACCGCGCCGTCCGCCCGCTTGGGATGATCTGGAGTCCGCTGCCGTATCGCGAGATGTCCACGGTCGACCCGGGGCGGAGTCCTAGGGCGTCCCGAAGCGCCTTGGGAACCACGATGCGTCCGACCGAATCCACGGTTGTCTCCATAGGGATTAGGTTACCAGTCAGTTCCCAATTCCTGTTCCGTTGCCGGCCGGTGTAAATCAAGCGGCCAGGTGGAACGTGCTCGCGAAGCGGCCGAGGAGCACTTCTATCTGGCCGCTCTCGATCGCGTGATGCGGGGCGAGCTCTCCGGAGATGAGCCGATGGATGCCCGCCCCCGCGGCAAAGGCGAGGTCGACCGGTCCCTCCCCACGCGTCACGTCGAGGGTGGAGCCGTCGACCCGGATGAGCAGCTCGGCGACGCCGAAGCGGGCCAAGTAGGCGGTGGCGGGCAGGGCTGCCGCCACGAGCGGCCGGAAGGCCGTACGGAGATCCATGGTCATCGAGTCGGTGGTGATGATCTGCTCCTTGGCCCCGTCTCGGATCGCCCCATCGCCTTGAAGCCCCAGGCGTCGAGTCGCGAGCCCCGGCTCTTGCTCGTGGCCCTTTCCCCGGTGAGTCGATCCTTCTCTGAAGTGATGGGCAGATTGCTCAACTTTGTCCCCGCGCCCAAATTAACCCTGCTACCGAGTAGGCTGTCACCTACATACGCGAAATGAGGAGCGTGGGCTTCGGGGAAGAACACCGAGTTCTTCGCTTCACTTGCGTGGCCCAACAAACTACCCTCAAACATGATTACGTTTTCACGGACGTAGGCACCATGTCTGACTACCACGTTAGCGCCGATGTATGCAGGGCCCTGCACATAAGCCCCCGGTTCAATAATAGCGCTATCAGCGATGTACATCGGCCCATCCCCTAGATGTGCACCCTTGACCCGGCCGAGCTCGCGGCGCGTTTCTCTGTGCAGACGTTTAACCGCTTGGGGGAGATCGATCAGTATATGGACAACTGAATCGTAATCACGCAGGAACGTCTCTGATTCTCCCTGACATTCTGCGAAGTAGGCGTCTACGGATAAATCTGGTTTAGGAGTATTACTCATTTCTGGTCTTCCACCGCCCTAACCCAGTCGTTCAACCCCGCATTCGCCGCCGACAACACCGAGGCTAGCATAGAGAGATCACCTGAGGCACTCCGCAGTCCATAGATGACGCCGGCATTGAACGCATTGCCTGGACCGGGCCGTCCACCTCGAAAGGCCGCAGGGTGGTGGCGGGGAACAACTTTCGGGCGGGCCCCATTGACTGCGAGATGGGCTTTCACGACGGTGTGATTAGAGGTGTCGAGCATTACCGAGATTAGAGGGAGCCTCGCCATCGTCGTCAGTTTCCTAAAAATGGCCTCGGGGGAGGCTTCTGGATCCATGGTTTCATGGAGCGCGCGTAGCATTTCTTTCGCCTCCGTAGGAGTTGTCAGATATACATCAATCAGCTTGGCCTCAAATGCCTCAGCAAGCGCGTAATAGGAGACCGAGGCGTCGGACGCGCGGAAACGCCCGTGATCTACACAAATTAGGCACCCAGATGATAATGATGTGAGGCTGAGCAGAGATTATTGTCCAGTCGCGTGCGAAAGTATCCAGACATATATAGTACTCCAACCCGACCAACTTTCTTCTTAACGGGTTTCCCCACGTTTGCCCAATCGAGCTCCTCGGCGGCTCCTTTGTGCGTGAAAGTCGTTCGGAGCGGCTCGTCGCGTTGTTCCAGGTGAACAGACATTGCACTCGGTCGGTTTTGACTTGTATGGAAGACTGGTCTTCGCCTGATCCAAATCTGGTCCTCCAGTTTGCGGCGAAAGATCTGAGAACCGGGGGCGCTCTTGTTGCCGAGACTGGACACCAGATTGCTGCGCAAGTTGTGAAATCTGTGTAGGTACTTTCCGACGAATATTGCTGACCCGCCAAGATCTTTCGAAATAGGATCATCTCGGTAATGCCATCCGCGGCCAGCTCGCGTAGCCGCGGCCCCACGAGCAGGTCGCGCACGATGAGCAGTGCCCAGCGTTCACCCACGAGCTCCAGGGCCTGGGTGATGCCGCCATACTGTCCATAGTCACGTGCGGTCATCAGGGTTATGCCTGCTGGCTCAGGAATACCTCGGGTCCATGCTCTGCGGCGACCGGGTCCATGTAGCCGAGCTCGAGGACATGACCGTCGGGGTCGGTGAGCTGTCGCTGGTACATGAAGCCGTAGTCGGCGGCGGGTTGTGCCTCCGAGCCGCCACCCGCGATCCCGGTTGCCCCCCAAGACCTCGAAACCAGGTTGCTACCTGGTGAGGGAGTCGTCGTACGAGGCCGTGAGCGTCCCACCCGCATCGCCGGTGTTGACGACCCCGACCGGTTCGATGAGCATCGCGCGTACCTCGCCCGCAGCAAGCGGACAGTGCTCGACGCCGCGCGGTACGACGTACAGCTGACCTGGTCCGAGGGTCACGTCTCCATCGCGGAGCTGGATGGACAGCGAGCCGTCCAGGACAAGGAAGAGCTCGTCGGTCTCCTCGTGCGTGTGCCAGACGAATTCGCCCTGGACTCGCACCAGCTTGATCTCGTAGTCGTTGAGCCGGGCCACCACCTTGGGTGACCACAGCTCGGTGATCTGATCGAAGCGCTCAGCCAGGTCGATGGGCCGGTTCGTCATCTCTCGAGTCTAAGCCGGCCGGAGCTGCTGGGTTGATGACGTGCAGCAGCAGATCGGGGCATCGTACGGGTGTGCGGAATGGTTGTTCGTCACACGGAGACGATGTCGATGAGGTGCTCGACTCCGGTGAGGTCGCGCGCATTGCGGGTGTACAGCCGAGCGCCAGGAGCTTGGGCGGTAGCCGCGATTAACAGGTCCATCACGCGGGACCGTGATTGTCGTCCGGAGATGGCAACCGCCGCGGCAAGCTGCCCGTAGCTGGTGGCAACCGCCTCGTCGACTGGTAAAGCGGTGAATCGGCGCGAGAACTCAGTTAGCCGGCGCAGCCGCTCAGCCCGAACCTCGGCATCAGCGGTGACGAGCACGCCAAAGTGGAGTTCGGCGAGGCTGGCGGCGCTGATGGCGAGCTCCCCATCCAGTGCCGGGACGTTCGTCGAGATCAGGACGCTCGTGTCGAGGAGGGCCTTCAAGGGCGGTTCCACGGATCCGTGATCGTGGGGTCGATCAGGCCGCGGTCGCGTTCCCAGTCCGGGTCGGGTCGTCCATCGAACGCATCGTGAATCTCGGCCCATCGTAGCCATCGCTGTGGATTGGCTGGTCTGGCCCGATCCGGGTGGATGCCCCAGCGGGCAAGGGGGGTTCGAGTCCGTGTCGTGCGCCTCGGCCTAGCCTGCTCGCTGGATGATCGCGACAGCACGTTGGGCTTCGTCCGCGACGAATCGAGCGAAGTCGGCAGTCTCCATCTGCATCGGCTGGGCGCCGTGGAGGGTGCACCATCTCTGGAGGTCAGCCGATGCCATCGCGTCGGAGAGATCCTTGCCGAGCGCCTGGACGATGTCGGCTGACGTGCCGGCGCGCACCCATGCGCCGTACCAAATCGGGAAGTCGAAGCCGTCGATGCCCTGCTCGGCGACCGTGGGCACGTCGGGGAGGTACGGCGAGCGGCGGGCCGAGCTGACGCCAAGGGCGACGAGTGTCCCCGACTCCAGATGGGGTCCGACGATCGAGATGGGCGACATGAAGTAGTCGGTGACGCCACGGGTCACCTTGGCGACCACGTCGACGATCGAGTCGCCCGGTGCGGGGGGCACGTGGACTGCGGTCAGTCCGGCCTCCAGGCTGAGCAGCGCTGCGCCAAGGTGGCTTGCTGTACCGGCGCCGGTCGACCCGAAGGTGAGCTCGCCAGGGCGAGACTTGTCCGCGGCCAGCAGGTCGTGCAGGGTGCCGATGCCCGAGCCCCGACCCGTCACGAACACGTACGCCTGCTCGGTGAGTGGTGCGACGGGAGTGAAGTCTTCCAGCGGATGGTAGGGCAGGCCGGGGGACACGGCCACGATGTAGGCGTGGGCGCTGGTGCTGATGAGCACGGTGTGTCCGTCGGCCGGCGAGTTGGCGACGAGCGCGGGCGCGGCCGTGCTTCCGTCACCCGGAACGTTCTCGACGACGACAGGCTGACCCCAGGTGGCCGACAACTGCTCGGCGAGCTTGCGGGCGAGGAGGTCAGGTCCGCCGCCGACACCGAACGGCTCGACGAGGCGCACTGAACGCGCCGGAAAGCCGGTTGGCCTTCGCATAGGCGCAACCTACGCCTGACCCGGAGGTGGGGCAACGCCCCACGCGCCCTGCGGGCCGACTGCGACTGACTCCCTAGACCCGCGCCCAGGTCAGGGGATTCGCACGTCGCGGTGCAGCTTCGCCTCGCGCCGTACGTCGTCGCTAAGGTCTGCCTCTCGGAGCGGCCGTACCAGCGTCCAGTGCCGGCCAACGGGGCAGCGTTGGAGCCTGGCGGTTCCGAACCGGATCGCCTTCAACGACCCACCGGGGATCCAGATGGTCGTGAAGACGTGACCGGCAAGGCAGCGAACGACGGTGTTCAGACCCAGGTGATAGCCGCGGCGTCGGGCGAGCAAGGTCAGGAGGGCCGAGACCATGACCGCCACCATCAAGCCGCGGGGGACGCGGCGCCAGAGTCTCGCCATACCTCCAGTATGGAACGGACCACAGTGTCGTGGAAGACCTGACTCCGGTGAGCTGCTCGTCCACAGGCGCCCGGACCGAGACGCCTCGGCCCACTCGAATCGGCGAGCGCCCCACTGCGTGCCTGGCCTTGGTTTCCAGTGGTCCCGAAACTCTGTACGCGAAACGATGCTGAGGCTACGCTCGTGACCTCATCGGGCTCGACAAAAGCAACGAATCGCTGCTTCGTACGAGTCCAAACTATGTAAGGGGACTGGAATGAAAGCAACACGGACAGTTTGGTGGGGCGCTGGCGCCTTCGCCGTTGGAGTAGCGCTAGCGGCGGTGCCATTGACCGCCGCCAGCGGCAGCAGTAGCGGGAGCGACAGCTCGGCAAGGGCACTTGCGCCCTTGCTCGGCAGCCACAGCACCGGGCGAATCGCCGGGCACTACATCGTCGTCCTCGGCGACAGCGCCACCGCCGCAAGCCTTCGAAGCGCCACCGCGACCGCAACGGCCGCCGGCGGACGCGTCGGATTCACCTACCACTCCGCACTGAAGGGCTTCTCGGCGGCGTTGTCGCCGGCTGGCCTCCGCGCGGTCCGCTCCACGGCCGGGGTCAAGTACGTCGAGGCCGACGGACGGGTACACCTCACCAAGAAGCAGGTCAACCCACCGGCATGGGGCTTGGATCGGGTGGACCAGCGCAACCTTCCGTTGGACAAGAAGTACAAGTACGTCGGTAGTGGCGGCAGCGGAGTCACGGCGTACGGGATCGACACCGGGATGCGCTTCACCCACAAGGACTTTGGCGGACGGGCGTCCTCGGGCTTCGACGCCGTTGACGGCGGAGCTGCGGACGACTGCAACGGTCATGGCACCCACACCGCCGGCACCATGGGTGGCGCGGCGTACGGCGTCGCCAAGAAGGTCACGCTGGTCGCGGTTCGCGTGCTTGACTGCGGCGGCTCCGGCACCTGGGCCGGCGTCATCGCCGGCATCGACTGGGTGACCGACAATCACAAGGGTCCGTCGGTGGCCAACATGAGCCTCGGCGGCGGCCACATGCAGTCGGTCGACGACGCGGTCACGGCTTCCATCAACTCCGGCGTCGTGTACGCCGTGTCGGCCGGGAACAACGGGGCCGACGCGTGCGGCCAGTCACCGGCCTCCACACCCGCCGCGATCACGGTCGGCGCCACGGAGATCACCGACGTACGAGCGTCGTACTCCAACTACGGCACCTGCCTCGACCTGTTCGGGCCGGGAAGCAACATCACGTCAGACTGGAACACCAGCGACACCGCAACGAACACGATCAGCGGCACCTCGATGGCGACGCCGCACGTTGCTGGGACGGCTGCTCTCTACCTGAGCCTCCACCCGTCCGCCACCCCGCAGCAGGTTCGGGACGCGATCGTCAACAACGCCACCGACGGCAAGGTAGTCAACCCAGGCACCGGCTCGCCGAACAAGCTGCTCTACTCGATGGTGAAGAAGTACAACTGACAGGAGTCGACGGATCACCTGACTCGCTGATCTGAGAGTCCCCGTCCCGGCCTGCGTCTTGGCCGGGACGGGGACTTGCTTTGAGGCGGGATGGCGGCTGTCGTGCGGAATCGCAAAGGCCGCCAGAAGGGCCTCGAGCTGGTCGCCACCGGCTCGTTGTGAGCGATGCGGGCTTGTCCACAGTCTCGAACTGGTATACGAAAACTGTCGGAATGAAGTCGTATCTTTGGTGTCATGACGACAACCGATGACACGACCACCCGGGTCGGTGCCGCACCTGCGGACCCGTTCGCGGCGTGCGTGTCAGCGATGGGTACGGCGTTGGCGGCGGTGGCCGACACGCCGGCGTGGACGCTGTCGGAGGTCGCTGTCCAGGAGCGCCTCGGTGAGGTGTTGGCCGTGCGGGCCAGGGTGGAAGAGCTCACCGCCCGACTGCTTGCCTCGGTGAGTGAGCGGGAGCTGCCGAGTCTGGCTGGTGCGTCCTCGATGCGGGCCTGGCTGATGGCCACTCGCGGGTTGTCGCGGCAGGACGCCGGCCGGCTGGTGGCGGAGATCGGCGTACAGCACGAACAACCGGGCCTTGGCCGCACGGGTTTGACCCGAGACGCGTGGTCCGTTGGGCAGGTCTCTGCCGAACAGGCGGTCCTGATCGCCAAGACCGTCAACGACCTGGACGCCACGATCCGTCAAGACGCGGTCGACCGGCTACAGGTCGACCTGATCCACCACGCCCAGACCCTTGGCTGGACCGAGCTGCAGAAGCTCTGCCGGCACGCTATCGAGGTGGTCGATCCGGACGGTGCCGACGCCAAGCTCGCCGACCAGCTGGAGGATGAGGAAGAACGCGCACTGGCGACGTGCGAGATCTCGTTCCGCCGGTCCGGGGACGGCTGGACGGCGTTCCGCGGACGTCTGCCCGACGCACAAGCAGATCTGTGGAAGAACATCCTGGAGTCGCTCACCTCCCCACGCCACGAGCGCGCGACGACGCCGTCCGCCACCGATCCCATTCCCGGCCACGGACAAGATGCCGCCGCACCCGGCCCAGCTTCGGGGTCGGGTGCAGGCGATGGCCGCGCAGCGTCGGGTCCGACGTATCCGCAGCGGCTCGGCCGGGCATTGCATGAGCTGATCGAGCACTTCCCCACGGACCGGCTCCCCCAGCACGGGGTCAACGCAGTCACGCTGATGATCATGATGTCGCTGGAGCAGCTGCGCGACGATCTCGGAGAGGCCACCACCGACACCGGCACCCCGGTCTCGCCAGCGCAGGCCCGGCGACTGGCCTGCAACGCGGGGCTGATCCCGGTCGTCCTCGACGGCGACTCCGCCATCCTTGATCTCGGTATGACCCGACGGCTGTTCGACAGAAACCAGCGCTACGCCCTCGCTGTCCGCGACCAGGGCTGCATCTGGCCGGGTTGTGATCGGCCCGTCGCGTGGACCGAAGCCCACCACATCGTGCCGTGGAGTGCGGGCGGCCCAACCGATCTGAGCAACGGCTGTCTGATCTGCCCGTTCCATCACCATCTCGTCCACTCGTCGGCCGGCTGGCGGATCACCATGGGCGCCGATGACCGACCCGAGGTCATCCCACCGACCCGGATCGATCCCACCCAGCAACCCCGACGACACCAACGCTTCAACGGACGACGATGCTGACGGTCGAGTATGCCCCGCCCAGACGGCGTTGGTCAGCCAACGCCTGCACATCGAGCCCAAGCAGGTCGTACATCATGGGCGTACGTCGCAGGTGCCCGAGCGTCACGACTCTCCGTCGGTGAGCTCGGTGTCCTCTCGATAGTCGCTGGAAACCTCGATCACCTCGGTGGTGGGTTTGTAGTCCGGGTCGAGGCGGATCAGATCCCACTCGTTGATCCAGGCGCGGACGTACCGGCGCATGCGAATCCGCGGATCGTCAGCCGGTGCGCGCGAGTCGTGTAGGCGCCGAGTACGGCAGGTTGGCGGCCATGGTGAAGAACTCGACCGGATGGCTCGCCCGCTGGTCCTTCGCGATGACCACGCAGATGTCGACCGGCGGGAGGTCCCGCACCCTGCGGAAGGCGAGGTCGGGGCGGGAGTACTGGCTCGCCACGCTGCGCGGCACCAGCGCGATGCCCTGCCCGGAGGCGATCAGCTCGAGCTTCTCCTCAGACGTCGAGGTACGTCGCGCCTGGGCGTCGAGGATCGGCTGCCCCTCGAGGTGCGACATGGTGAGGGAGCGGCGGCGGGCAAGTGGGTGGGTCGCGGGGAGGCAGGCTACCTTCGGCTCGCTGCCGATGGCGACGGCCCGCAGACCCGCTTCGTCGAAAGGTCGGCGCAGGTATCCGACCTGCGCCCGGCCGTCTCGCAGTGGTGCGTCCTGCTCCCACCACTGCAGCTGGAGCAGCTCGATCTCGACGTCGGGGTGGGCGGCGGTGAAGGCGCGGACCGTGCCCGACACCCGCAGGCCTGGCGCGAACGCCACCACGACTCGCTGCACCCCGCGATCGACCTCATGCACCCGCCGTACAGCGCCGTCGACTGTGGCGAGCACGCGGCCCGCCTCCTCCCGGAGCTGCACACCAGCGGGGGTGAGCTGGACGCTGCGCGTCGTTCTGACGAGGAGCGGGCAGCCCAGCTCGCGTTCCAGGGCACGGATCTGCCGGCTCAGCACCGGTTGGGCGATGTAGAGCTGCTCGGCCGCGCGACCGAAGTGCTGATTGTCGGCGACGGCGACGAAGTAGCGCAGCTTCCGCAGGTCGAGATCCATACCTGGAGGGTATCAATCAGCGAAGAGAGGTATTGGACGACAGCAGGTCCGGGTCCGCAGGATGGATCAATGATCGTGATCACCACGCCAACCGGCGACATCGGCAGCCAAGTCCTGCAACGCCTCCTCGACGACGAGTCAGCGGAGTCGGAGAGCCTCCTAGTCATCGTGCGTGACCCGGAGAAGCTGCCACGCCACGTACGCGATCGCGTCGAGGTGGTGGTCGGGTCGCATCGTGAGGCCACCGTCGTCGACCGGGCCTTCGATGGCGCGGATGCCGTGTTCTGGCTGGTGCCGCCGGACCCACAGGCGTCCAGTCTCGAGGACATGTACGTCGGCTTCACCCGCGCTGCCGCTCAAGCGTTCACCAGGTACGGCGTCGGGCACGTGGTCGGCGTCTCCGCCCTCGGCCGGAGCACCTCGCTGGCCGGGAACGCCGGGCTGGTGACCGGGACGCTGGACATGGACGACCTCATCGCATCCACCGGGGTGGCCTATCGGGCGCTGGCCAACCCGTCGTTCATGGACAACACGCTGCGGCAGGTGGCGTCGATCCGCGACGACGGCGTGTTCAGCGACACCGGCGCCCCTGACCGCGCGGCGCCGTGGGTGGCGACTCGGGACATCGCCGCGGTCGCCGCGCGGCTGCTGCTCGATCGCTCGTGGACGGGGATCGGCAGCACGCCGGTGCTCGGCCCGGAGAACCTCACACCCACCGAGCTGGCGGCCATCATCTCCGAGACGCTGGGTCGGCCGGTCAGGTACGAGCGGCAGTCGCTCGACGACCTGCGGGCCAGGCTGGTCGGCTTCGGGGCCGGCGAGGCCTTCGCGCAGGGCATGGTCGACATGATGGCGGCCAAGGAGCAGGGCCTGGACGACGGTGTGCCACGTACGTCGGAGACCGCCAGCCCTACGACGTACCGGCAGTGGTGTGAAGAGGTGCTCAAACCAGCCGTCGGCGCGGGGGTGTGACGCAACGGACTCGGGGACTCAGAGGACGGTGAAGGAGTCCGGGAGGTTGGCCCGGCCGGTAACGGCCATCAGGAATGACGCCGGGTCGGCGGAGTGGGCGGCCAGCCGACCGGCGAGCTCGCACGCGGCGGCGATCCCGGACTCGAGTCCGGCCGGGGGCACGAGATCGAGGGCCCGAGTCAGGTCGATGCTGTGTACGGCCAGCTCGAAGCTCCGGGTCGGCAGGTAGCTCGCCAGGGTGATCGTGCCGAACGGGGTGCCGACGGGAGTGTCGCCCCCGCTCGCCTCGACGAGTCTGGTTACCCGCTCGGTGAGCTCGGCGACCTTCGCGACCGGGTCGGCACCCAGCGCCGCGCCGGCGTCGCGACCACGCTGCGCCACGCCGTTGTCGGTTGCCAGCACCACCCGGCAGGCAAGGTAGTACTCAACCGGCCCGTCGAGCGGCTCGGTCGACTCGGTGCCGAGGTAGTTCTCCACCGTGATGAGGGACCGGCTGGTGTGTCCGACCAGGTCGCGGACACTCCATTCGCCGAGTCCAGGCGCGTCCCACTCGTCGGCCCCGATCTGTCGTACCAGAGCAAGGAACGCCTCCGCAGACTCACGGAATACTGCTTTGCTCGCCGGGAAAGTCTGGTTGCTCATCGGTCTCCTTCGCAGTTGGCCTGGCTACCAAGATGTTATGGCGACCAGTCCCCGGTCTTCTGCAGGGAGTTGAACTCGTCGACGAAGTGCTGCTCGGCGGGAAGCGGCGTGCCGTCGGCGCGCCGGACTGTGGCCAGGAAGGCGTCCGGCCGAATCGCGCCCTCACGTGGGTCTTTGTAGACCGGGCACACGAAGTAGCGGCCCTGTGCGTCGAGCGGGCGCTTCACCTGCTGGACGAAGCCCTGCTTGGTGAGGTTGCTGAGGTCGGACAGGGTCTTGATGATCGGGGTGCCGTCGAGTGCCAGGCCGTTGCGCGCGGCTAGGTCCGCGAGCGCCTTCTTGCCCGCGGTCGTGTTGAACGCCTTGTCGGTGTAACTGACGAAGACGTGCACCCACAGGCCGAGCGGGTCGTTGGAGAAGTAGCCGTGGCTGGTGTCGACGAGATCGGCCTGCCGGCTGTTGCCGACGCCCGTCTGGTCGCCGTCACGGGTGGGGAAGACGTACACCGGCGAGGCGTCGGCGATTTGCTGCGCCCTCCTGCCGGCTCCGTTCGCGGTGAACGGGCTTGGTGCCAGGTCGGCCAGGACGGTGAAGAACAGCGGGTTGCCGGAAGGGTCGTACCCCGGCAGGGTGAAGGTGACTCGCACGTTGCGGTGGTTGCGGTCGGGCGAGGTGTCGACGACGGACAGACCGTCGGTCCCGGAACGTCGACCGACGAGCGCATCGACCCGGACGCCGTTGGACGTGTAGAAGGCGTCCGAGAAGTCGAACAGTGGGAACTTGTCACCCGGCGTGTTACCGCCGCCCGAGGCGACCTGTCCACCCGTGGCGGCGCTGGCGGCACTGGTGGCGCTGGTCGGGCCCGCGAGGGCAACGGCCCCGATGCCGAGGAGCAGCGCGGACGCGAGGAGAGCCCGGCTCGTCCGCGGGGCTCGTGAGATGGCTCGCATAGGAGTCCTTTCGAAGATCCTGCCGTGAGGACGGCAGATCGCTGATGAGTGGCTGCGGGTGGTTGCCCGGCACGGTTGAGTGTTCAACAATCGGCGGGCACTTCGCATCTGTCCGATAGGGCTAGTACCAACGACGAGACCCGGCCCGTACCGGTGCTGGCCCGACTCAAGGCGCCGGACTGTGCCGCAACCGAGCGCGAGCGGGGTATTCCGTGCCAGTCTGGGATCATGCCGGACGACACTTCGCCCTGGGCGTTCGACGACGACGAGGACGACGAGGACGACGAGTTCCTCGCCGATTGGGACCAGGCCGACCTGGCCGCTGCCCAGCTGCTTCGGGAGGCCTGCGGCTCGATCCTGAGCGCTCCACCGCCTCAGCCGGAGCTGAGCGACGCCGCGTCGTACCTTCGCCGCGGTGTCGAGGAGGGCCGCTGGCCGTTCGGCTACTTCGTGCAGGCGTGCGGCTGGCGCCGGACGAGGCCGGAGAATGATGACGAGCTGTGGATGGTGGCCGCGCGCTCGACGATCAGTCCACCGGACGACCCAGGAACTCCGCCTGAGGAGCAGAGCGCCGTCATGTCGCTCATGCATGCGGACTGGTTCGGCATGGTCGTCGGACTGGTACGGCGCGGTCCCGGCGCGACCTTCGACGGACCGGCGGCGCTTCGGGACATCACGGCCGCTCCCGAGATCGGCGACGAGTCCGACGACATCGAGGGCGATCGGTATGCCTTGGACTTCGCAGCGACCGTCCTGACCCCGCTCTGGACGGCGCTCGGCATCCTCGACGACAACGCCAGGGTGACCCGTCTCGGCGTGTGGGGGCTGCCGCACGCGCTGTATCTCGAGTGGACCGCAAGTGCGACACCAGGCGAGTCGGACTGAGACGTGAGTCGGATGCCATCCGCCCTCGACTCCCGCCCGCCCACAGATCCTCGGTGGCTGGGCTGATGAGAGTCATCGTGTGGGTCGCCGAAGGGACGTGGCAGGCAAGCGTCGACGCGGCGCGCGAACGGACACCGGCCGATGCCGAGATCGTGTTCGTGCACGTCCTGGACGAAGAGATCGCCTACGCCGCACATGCTTCGTTCGCCGGCCTGCTGGGACGGAGTCACCGCGATCGCGATCCTGCACTCGTGATCGACGAGCGGATGACCAAGGCCGCTCACGCCCTCCTCGACCAAGCCGCTGAGCGGCTGGGTCGCCCATCGACGCCGGAGCTGCGGCACGGGCGTGTGGAGCGTGAGGTTGTCGAGGCCGCACAAGGCGCCGACCTGCTGATCGTCGCTCGCGACGGTGATCGATCCCGCCTCGGGCCGAAGAGCATCGGGCACGACTGCCGTTTCATCGTCGACCATGCACCCTGTGCGGTACTGCTGCTCTGGCCGGACTCGCCGCCCACGGTCGACACCGTCCCGCCGCCACCTGGACATCCGCATCGACATCGCCCACACGAACACTGACATCCGGTCTGGGGGGGTGGCGTTTGCTAGGCAGACACGAAGGGGCTCACGCTTCGTAGACGGCTAGGACGGAGGCAGCCAGCCGGGCGAGCTCGTCGCGGAGGGCCGGCGGGTCCAGCACCTCGAGGTCGGCGCCATACCCGATCAGCTCGATCGCGGCGAGCGACACGGACTCGATCGGGAGCCGGACGGTGACGGATCCGTCGTGCCCTGTGCTCGGGCCTGACGACGCCACGGTCCTGGCCAGGTGCGTGGATGAGATGTCGGGCAGGCGGTCGACGAGCGCGGGGGACAGCCGGACCGTGGCCGACGCCGTGAACCGCTGGTCGTCGAACTCGGCCAGCCGTCGCCGCCAGTGCTCGGCCAGGTCGAAGTCCGCGTCTCGCTCGAAGGTCAGCTCGGTCGGGGTGAGTCGCAGGATGTTGGCGACTCGGTAGGTCCGGAAGGTCGCCGTACGGGCAGCTGAGCGGGCGCGGCCCGACACTGGCCGGCGCGGGGAGTGCTCGCGGGCGACGACGTACCACGCACCGCCCTTGAGCACGACGCCGTACGGCTCGAGGGTTCGCTCCACCTCGCGGGGCGCGGCCCAGCGGCGGTAGACCATGTCGATGACCCGGTCGCTGAGCACTGCCTCGGCGACCGCCGGTAGGTGAGGCTCGTCGGCGGTCTGGCGGTACCAGGTCGGCACGTCGAGATGGAAACGCTCGCGGAGCCGGGCGGCCTGCGCGCGCTGGGTCGGCGCGAGGGCGGCGAGCAGCTTCAGCTCCGCGCTCGACGTGTGGTCAGCGATCCCCAACGCGGTTGCGGCTTCGGGGATGCCGACCATGAACAGCGAGGCGGCCTCCGGCTCGGTCAGGCCGGTGAGCCGAGTTCGGTAGCCCTCGACCAACCGGTAGCCGCCAGCACGGCCCTGCTCGGCGTACACCGGCACACCCGCGGCCGACAAAGCCTCGACGTCGCGGTAGACGGTGCGCAGCGACACCTCGAGCTCCCGCGCCAGCTCCCGGCCGGTCATCTGCCGGCGCGTCTGGAGCAGCAGGAGGAGCGACACCAGACGACTCGATCTCATGCTGGTGACCTTAACGGCGACAGCCGACAGAAACACTGCCACTACCTGTCAGGTATGCGCGCGAGGCTGAGCCCATGACGACAACCCAGACCACCACCGTGCCGAGGCTCGCGGACCTGTCCTTCGACGGCGCCTCGCACGACTTCGACTTCCTCAACGGCAGCTTCGACATCACCAACCGCACCCGTGTCGGCAAGCCCTTCACCGGCAGCGACGAGTGGAAAGAGTTCCCATCAACGGCCGTCGCCCAAACCCACCTGGGCGGCGGCGTCAGCATCGAGGAGATCTACTTCCCCGAGACGAACACCTACGGCTTCTCGTTCCGGGTCTTCGACGTCGAGTCCAAGCAGTGGAGCATCTCCTGGGTCTCCAGCCGCGACGGCCGACTCGGCGAGCCGGTGCGCGGCACCTGGCAGGGCGACCACTGCTGGCTCACCGGCGAGGAGACCATCGGCGGAGCCCTCGTACAGATCTCCTACTCCTGGTCCGCGGTCACCGACACGACCGCGCACTGGGAGCAGTCGCTCTCGCTCGACGGCGAGACCTGGGAGGTCAACTGGACGATGGACTGGGTACGGCGCACCGAGCCACCCAACCACCATGCCGGCCCCAAGATCACCAGCGACTTCGACTTCATCGTGGGCGACTGGCAGATCGACCACCGGCGGCTGTCCAAGCCGCTGACCGACGACGGCGCGTGGACGACCTACTCGGCACCGTGGACCGCTTGGACGTACTTCAACGGCGCGATCACCGTCGACGAGGTCGGTCTGGCTGGCGACCAGAGCCGCGGCCTCACCCTCCGCACGTTCGACCCCGAGAGCCGGCAGTGGTCGATCTACTGGGTCAACAGCACGGTCGGAAAGATGGACGAGCACCCTGTGGTGGGCGCCTTCGGTGCCGACGGCACGGGAGTCTTCGAGGCAGCCGATGTGTACGACGGCCAGCCGATCCTGTGCCGCTTCACCTGGTCCCACATCACTGAGACGACAGCCAAATGGCGCCAGGAGTTCTCGACTGACGACGGCGTGAGCTGGAAGGCCAACTGGTACATGGACTCCACCCGCCTCCCCGATGTGGCCAGCTGACGGGCCCCCGAGCCTCAGGTGTTCTCACTGCCCTGGAGGAAACCGACGTCGAGTCGAGCGAGCCGCTCAGGATCCGCGAGCACGTCGATGGCCGCCACCAGACCACCCACCACAGTGAAGCCCATGACCGAGACGACGCGACCCGCCTGGGTGACGACCAGGCCGGCAGTGCCGTTGACGGTCGCAGGCCAAACCACACGTCCTTGGTGAGAGAACATGAGGGCCCTGTGGGCGATCTCGGTAGCGCCCGCGATGCGGTGTGAGGGCTCCGCTCCGTTCACTCCGAAGTCGGCGCGCAGCACGGCGTCGGGATGGAGCACCGCAACCAGTCCTTCGAAGCTGCCCGAGCGACCGGCGGCGAGGAAGGCGTCGACGACCGCGCGCTGGGCCGGCATCCCGACATCCGGAGAGGTGGGGGTGTCCTGGATCCGTCGACGTGCCCGGCTGGCGAGCTGACGGGCGGCCGCGGGTGACCGGTCGATCATGGGCGCGATCTCGTCGAACGGGATCGCGAACACGTCGTGCAGGACGAAAGCCAGCCGCTCGGCCGGACCGAGCGTGTCCAGCACGACCAGCAGGGCGAGGCCTACCGAGTCTGCGACCATGGCGTCGTCCTCGGGAGTCATGAAGTCGGTCGGACCGACGATGGGGTCAGGCAGTTGGACATCGAGGCTCTCCTCACGGCGAACCCGCCGGGATCGCAGCATGTTGAGGCTCACCCGACTGACCACCGTGGTGAGCCAGGCGCTCAGGTTGTCCACCGCGTCCACATCGGAGCGGGCGAGGCGGATCCACGTCTCCTGAACGGCGTCGTCGGCATCCGCGAGTGAGCCCAACATCCGGTAGGCGACGCCTCGCAGCCTGGGTCGCTGCTCCTCGAATCGCTCGGCCAGCCAATCAATCTCCGGCATCGGTCACATCCTCCTCGCCCACGGGGTCAATAGAGAAGGGTCAACGTACTGACCCTGACCACACTGACCCGCCGCCTGAGGCGGGTGTGACCGATTCGCTCGATCCGGTACGACGCTGGGCCTGCCGACGCGCACCCAGTGTGGTGACTCCATTCAGATCGAAAGGCTGACGACATGAGCACGACGATCAGCGCACCAGCAGCAGCATCCACCCTGGAAGCCCGGATGACGCATCCCGCGTTCCTTGTCCCAGGCGCCATGGACGCATTGACGTCCCTCAACCAGTCCATCGAACGGACGGGCTTGTCTCCCAGCCTGCGTGAGTTGGTTCACCTCCGGGCCAGCCAGATCAACGGCTGTGGTGCTTGCGCCGTTCAACACAACCGCATCGCCAAAAAGCTCGGCGAGACCGACGAGCGGCTCTGGGCCATTTCAACATGGCGCGATGCGCCGTACTTCGACGACGCCGAACGTGCTGCCCTGGCACTCGCCGAGGACATGACCCGGCTCGCTGACGCGGACAGTCAGGTGTCTGACGAGGTGTGGGACCGGGCCAGTGCCCACTTCGACGAGCCGCAGCTCGCGGCCTTGGTGATGACGATTGCCCAGATCAACTTCTGGAACCGGACGAACGTCGCGACTCGCCAGCTCGCGGGCCAGGCCTGGTGAGTCGCGGCAACGGCCCGCGAGGCCTTGCGGCAGAGGCGCAGGAGCGTGAAGGCGAATGAGTCGCCCGTGTTGATGACTCTGGCGGGCTCTATGGGCATCGCGCAGACGTCAGCTCGCCACTCTGTTCGGATCGTGGGTGCTCGTCACTGCCTTTCGTGCGGGCGGGCCTCTGCCTGATTACATGATGGGCTGGGGTGGTCATCTGGACCCGCCGCGGAGTCGACCCAGCTCTCAGTCGACCCAGCTCACAGTTTGCCGAGCGGGGTGGTGCCGTGTTGGTCGACGAGGAAGTAGTAGGCGTGGGGTGAGCGGAACAGCCACGCGCCGGGTCTGAGTTGTCTTACGGTCCAGCCGGCGTGGGTTTTCAGCCGGTGATGTCCTCGGGTCATCAGGCCCATCTTCAACGGGTCTGTTTGGCCGGGTGGTCCGCCGCGGTTCATCGGGACGAACGGTTCGGTGTGTTCGCAGTCTTGATGTCGTGAGGTGGAGGTGCCGTAGGGGAAGTAGTCGACGGTCCGGATCAGCCGGATCGCTTCCGATGTCTTGGGTGGGGTCTCGTAGTGGTCGACGGGTTGGATCCCGGCCAGGTCGATCACCGGCTTCAGCACCACATTGCTGTGGCCGAGCCACTGTTTGACCTGGTCCAAGATCACCGGCCCGATGTCCTCCACCCGGACCACCCCGGCACCGGCGTACGGCTGGCCGGCCAGCATCGCATCCAGGGTCTCCCGGCTCAAGTGGAAGTACAGGACCGCGGTGCCGAACGTGAACGGCGACTGCCGTCCGCACCGCCCATCCGGCTGGACACCGTCGGGCAGCGTCGCCGCGATCCGCTCGGCAGACTCGTGGTCCCCGGCGCGGCGGGCGGCGGCAGCCTGAGACTGTGTCGTTGCGGACCCGTTCGGCCTCGGCGATCAGGTCGTGGGCGGCTGCCGGGTCCGCGAGGATCCCGACCGCGCTGGCCCGACGTTGCTGCACCGGCCGGGTATCACCGATCGTCTTCAGGGCCCGGGCGATCAGGTCGACCGCCGCCTCGAACGCTGTGACGTCGCCGGCGCGGGCCTTGATGAAGATCCCCTGGTAGCCGTCCTTGGACTCCGGGTCCGGGAACACCCCCACCCCCGCCGCTGCTTCGTTGGCGTCATCGGCAGCCTTCGCCGGGTCCGCCGCCAGGATCGCCGCGGCGACGATGTCCTTCAACCGCCGCCACGTCAAACCCCCGGCGAGATCGGCGACCTTCGCGTCGACCTTGGCCGCGGCCTCCCGCGACAGGGCACGGGCCTCTTGGACGATCCGGCGGGCCAGCCACACGTCCACCAGCCCGTCCTGGACCCGTCGCCACAGCAGCGGGAACCGGTGCCGCAGATCCAGCCCATCCCCGATCAGCGACTTCGCTGCACCATCCGTCGTGGCAAGGACCGCACCGAGCTCGGCCGGTGCGAACTCCGCCACCTCCGGCGTCCCGTCCCCACCCAGCCGGACCAGCCGCTCCCGACCCTTCCCGACCGCACCCGGACGGGCAAGCACCGCATGCAGGTCCGCCCACTGCATCGCCAGCCACAGTTGCTTGGCCTGCACCCGCCGCTCGGCCTGCTTCGTGCCGGCGGCCTCCGCCAGAATCCCGGCCGCATCCAGCCCGTCGAGACGCTCCGCCTCGAGCGCCTGCTCGAACTCTGCCAAAGCCAGCGCCCCCGCCGAGTCCAGGTCCGGCAGCACGCCGTACCCCTCACCCTCGACGCCGTCCTCAAACTCGTCCAGACCGGACCAGTCATCTAGATCGTCGACATCGATGACCTCGTCGTCGGTCGGAGGCACCGGCGGCACGAAATCCGCCCACACCTCCGCCTCATCAGACGGATCGATCATCTCGAACATGTGTTCGAGTCTACCGAATCCGTCGGACCGCTTCAACCCAGAATCACGTTATCCACAAGGTGAGTACACCCGATACTCCACACCCGGAGTTCCCTCTCGCAACGTTGGCTGAGTCGCCTGAGGCACTCGATGCGGTCCTACGGGCGCTCGACGTCGCTGTCCCGCCAATGTCCGCGTCGCCCGTCGAAGAGCTCGAGGATGCTGATCAAGGCTAGGACTGAACATCACCGTCCCGTCGGGCTCGCAGCCGAGCAGGGAGACGATCGCTGTGTCCGTGTACAGCATGGCCTGCGGGAAGACGACGGTGATGGCGGCGATGGGGCGGCCGGCTCGAGCGACAGCACGTGCTGAAGATCCTGCGCTGATCGGAGCCGAACTCCGGAGAAAGTCCGGTGCGGCCGAGGATCTGACTGAGGATCCGGGATCGTCGCCCAACATGGGTTTTGGGCAATGAGCGCAATGACGTGAACGCGCTTGTCTGGTGCACGCTCGACCGCCGCAGAGTGCTCCGAACTACCCATTGCGCTTACGATTCCGACGATGCTAGACATCAGGTGCTCCGCGCGGTACTCAGCCGCGCCGTCCTCCCAAGGAGACATCTTGCGTATCCCCGTCTCATCCTCCCTCCTCCGTCGTACCGCAGTCGCGGTCGGCGTTGTCGTCATCGGGCTAGCCACCGTCGCGCCGAGCCAGGCGCTCGCGAGCGCGCACCCGGACAAGAAGTCGTCCATCAACACCTACTCGGCATGGGACG
Source organism: uncultured Actinomycetota bacterium (assembly GCA_963833975.1). Classification (GTDB taxonomy): domain Bacteria; phylum Actinomycetota; class Actinomycetes; order Propionibacteriales; family Nocardioidaceae; genus JAWWPG01. The sequence goes on along the minus strand of CAWIAB010000006.1, from coordinate 752,838 downwards.
GCAGTTCGAACGTCCAGTCCTTCGGCTGCCCGAACACCACTACCTACGGCCAGGTCGTCACCGCACCTGCCAAGGTGAAGAGTCTGAAGAAGTATTCCTTCTACCTGAACGACTTCGCGATCCCGGGCTCCATGGTGGTCCGCGGTGAGGTCTACGCCTGGAACGGCACTACCGCCACGGGCTCAGCCCTCTCCGAGACCGCACCGCGAACGCTCTCCTACGGTGACTCCGCCTTCCACACGGAGACCTTCAAGACCGGTGGGGCAGCGGTGAAGGCAGGAAGCCAGTACGTCATCTTCCTGAGCATCGACAAGGACTTCGAGTCGTGCACCAACCCGTACACCAACGGGTGGGCATCGGTGGCGGACACGACCTACACCGGCGGCACCTTCGTCTACCAGAACAATGGTGGCGACGAGTCGCAGTGGGCCGGCGGGGCGTGGAACACCTTCGGTATCGACCTGGCCTTCCGGGCCAACTTCAAGTAGCACGCCACACATGCCAGTGCACCGGGTGCCGCTAGCAGGGGGCGGCACCCGGTGTTCGTGCGTTCGGGCCGTCGAGAAGGAGGGTCAGGCAGGCAGACTGCGGTAGTCCCGGTCCTGGCGAAGGAGCGCGCCCCGGTCGCTAGGTCCGACCGATGACTCGAGCAGCGAGCCCATCACGATGACGTGGTCGCCGGCGACGACCCGGGAGTGGACCTCGCACTCGAACCACGCCAAGGCTCCGCGCAGAAGTGGCGCGCTCGTCCAATACCCAACGGAGACCGCGACCCCTTCGAACTGAGCCGCGCCCCGTCCTCTGCTCCGGCTCGCGAACCGACGCGCGAGGGCCTGTTGGTCGTAGGCGAGTAAGGACACCGCGAAGCTCTGCGCACGGTCGATGACGTCGAGCATGGTCGAGCCGCGGGTCAGGGACACCATCACCAGCGCGGGATCGGATGAGACCACGGTGAACGAGTCGATCGTGGCGGCGTGCGGCGACCCATCAGCCGAGGCGGACACGACTGAGACGGCCCGAGTGAGCCGATCGAGGGCGACGCTCTGGGCAGCCGCGGCCCGTGGCCGGTCGACGACCTGAAGATTCCTCACAGCAAAGCACCCCTACGACGTTGGGCCACGGTCGTGTTCTAGGAGAGGTGGTCCGGGGTGCTGATACGCCGTACGGCGTTGCACGAGCGATCTTCTTCGAGTCCCATGTATCCAACGCGGATCACCGTGCTCCTAGGCCTCGCAAGCGAACGCGAACAACGCCGACATCGGCTCCCTCGCGTCGTCGACGCCAAGGTGACTCGGAGGGGGTGAAGACAGTGCAGACGAAGTCCCAGATGAAGACCATCGTTGTCCGCAAGCCGGGCAGCGTCCGGCTGACGGCGCGGTGTAGCAACTACTGCTACGGCAACTGCTGCTGCCTCTAGGCCGCTGGGGGAGCCCGCGGCCACAACAGCAGGCGGGCTCCCCATGGCCAGACCAACTCTCGAGACAGGACTGTCGCTGATGTCGGAGACCGACGTCTACCAGGCACTGCGGTTGCACCCGCTCACGTTCCTCGCCGACGGTGACGACGTGGTGGTCGGACGTGTCGACATCGACTCGTACGGCGTGTTCCCACCCGATGGGGCTGAGCTCATCAAGCGCCTCGGCGACGGGCTCTCTCCGAGCGGGGCCGCCGACTGGTATGAGGCGACCTATAGCGAGCCGGTAGATCTCGAGGCCTTCTTGGACGCGCTCGACGAGCTCGGGTTCATCGACAACGACGCTCGCCGAGACCGTGCCCTTTCCACCCAAGGGCACGCCGAGACGCTCACCCCTGTCGCCGATCGGGTCCGCTGGCAGCGAGCCGGACAAGCACTCTTCTCACCACCGGCCTGGCTGCTGTTCGCCGGCCTGGTGGGACTGGCCGTCGCCGCGTGCGTCAGCCGACCGGAGCTCGTCCCGGATCGCGACCACGTCTTCTTCTCCCACTACCTGCTGGTCATCGAGATCACGGTGGCGCTGGGCCAGATTCCGCTGATCCTGATCCACGAGCTCTTCCATCTGTTGGCCGGACGACGGCTCGGGCTGAACGCGCGCATCCGGGTGAGCCACCGGTTGTACTTCGTCGTCTTCGAGACGGTCCTTGACGGGCTGGTCATCGTGCCGCGTGGCAAGCGATACCTTCCGATGCTCGCTGGGATGCTCGCTGACCTGTTGGTCGTCAGCCTGCTGACCCTGATCGCCTGGGCGGCCTGGACCGTCGAGGGTTCGGCGTCCGTGGTGGCCGGCGTGTGCCTGGCCCTTGCATTCACCACGATCCTTCGCTTCGCATTCGAGTTCCTGCTCTTCCTGCGGACCGACATCTACTACCTCATCGCCACGCTCCGCGGATGCGTGGACCTGCACGGAACCTCACGCGACCTAGCGCGCAACTGGCTCTGGCGTCGGCTGCGCCGACCCGAGCGGCTCCAGGACCCGGCACTCTGGCACCCCAACGACGTCCGCACGGCCCGCTGGTATGCCCCCCTCTACCTGTCCGGCTACGCGCTCGCCTTCGGACTCTTCGCGCTCGTCCTGCTGCCCATCTCCTGGCGCTTCCTCGAGACGGCTGTCACCACGGTCATCCACCACGACGCTGGCTCCGCGCGGTTCTGGGACGCGACAGCGCTGCTCCTCCTGAACGTGGCGCAGCCCGCGACGGCCGGGCTGCTCAAGCTCCGCGACAGATACCAAGCCCGCCGGCACGCCGCCCACCGGCACACCCGACACGACACCCATCCCATCGACCCGTCTCTTGCGAGGTAGCACGCCCATGACCAACACCCCCACCGCCCACCTCTGGCTGCAGGGCGACGCCGCCCTCGAGAGCTGGCTGGCCTCCGCTCCTGAACCGAACCTCGGCAGCTACGACGGGGACCGCCGTCTCCGGGGCGCCTACACCGCCGCCGGTTCGCTGCTGCGGGCCAAAGTCCCTGCGCTCTTGAGCGAATCTCCGAGCCTGGCCCAGCGCCACGATCTCGAGATCCTCGCCGCTGCCCCCGAGCTGGGCTCCGTGCTGACCAACACGCGCACGTCCCTCACCTCCGAGGCGGACCCGCAGACCCGCACCCGCTACTACCCGCACAACCGCATCAACTGGATCGGCAACGGGCTCACCGACCTGGTGCTCCAGCTCGCGGCCAACCATGGCCCGGAGCAGGTCCTCGTCATCACGAACATCGACCACCTCGACGCCACGGACAACGACTGGCTCGCCGGACTGGTACGCCGCAGCAACCCAGACACGCTCCGGCTGGTACTGGCTTCGAGGACGGCGACCATCCCGGCCCCACTCGGCGCCGCGCTGGCCCGGTACGCATCGACCCGTGGGGTCGCGGACGCGCCGGGGACACCAGCGCCGTACGACGAGCTTGCAAGCGCGCACCTGCCCGAGTGGCACGACGCGGAGGCTGACCGGCTCGAGGCGTTGGGGGAGGCGTCCCTCATGCTCGGCGCCGTCCTCTACCACCGGGAGCGAGGCACCGACCCGACCCGGGCCGCCGTAGCGATCTCGTCGGCAATGCAGACCTGCCTGATGGTCGGCTTCTACGACCAGGTCGTCGAGCTCGGCAAGCGGGCCGCTCCGTTGCTCTCCTGGGAGGACGATGAGCAGGCCCGCTGGCTCGCGACCGTGAAGATGACGATCGCCTACCAGGCAATGGGAATGCCCGACGAGGCGATGGAGCTCTTCGACGACGCCTGCGCCAACAGCCTGCTGCCCAGCGTGCACATGCAGTCCGCGTACGGCCGGGCGATGGTCTACACGCGCTACTACGAGGAGGCGCGTCGTGACCTGCGCAAGGCCAAGGGACTGGTCAACACGGCCGTCGCCCTTGCAGGGCTGAGCACCGACGCGCAGCGCCGTGCCTACAACCGGACGTTCAACGAGAACGGGCTGGCCCTCATCGACATGCACCTGGGCAACCTCGACGATGCCGTGGAGCTCATCGAGGGCGGCATCTCGCGTCTGGACTCCGAGGTGGAGCAGGGCCGGTTCCTGTTGCACCGTTCGGTGTTGCGCTACAACCACGCGCAGCTCATGGTGCGTACGGCTTCGCTCGAGCACGCGCTCAACGAGTACGACGCCATCATCGAGGAGGACCCGAACCACCCCGACTACTACTTCGACCGGGCCGGCCTGCTGGTCAAGGCTGGCCGCGACGAGGACGCCATCGCCGACTACACAGCGGCGGTCACGGTCGGTCCGCCGTACGCGGAGCCCTACTACAACCGCGGCGAGATCCTGATGAGGCTCGGCGACCTCGACGGCGCCGTACGCGACTTCACCCGGGTGCTCGATCTCGACCCGACGTTCGTCGACGCCTACGTCAACAGGGCGTCGCTGCTCTTCGAGATCGGCGATCTCGGCCAGGCCGAGAGCGACGTACGCGAAGGGCTCGAGCTGGCGCCCGACCACGCGCACCTCCAGTGCCTGTCGGGCCTTGTCCACCAAGGCTCCGGCCGACTCGACGAGGCGCGACGGGCCTATGAGACGGCGGTCGCTACCGACCCGGAGCTGGCCGGAGCATGGGCCAACCTGGGCATCGTCTGCTTCGAGCAGGGCAACCTCGCCGAGGCCCGGGAATGCCTCGAGCGCTCGCTCAGCATCGAGGACGACGAGACCGTGCGCGCCAACCTCGAAGTCGCCCTTGCCGCCTGACCGTGGAGGACGGGACGGAAGTGACCACTCAACCGCCCCTTCCCCTTCAGGCCAGGATGCGCAGGGTGGCGAGGGTGGGATCGTCGGCGTAGGCGATGCGGTTGCCGGCCGCGGACTGCCGGCGAAGGGCGTCGACCAGGTCGGCGGTGACCCGCTCGCCGGGAGCCAGAATCGGCACTCCGGGCGGATAGATCGCGATCAGCTCGGCGCTGACTCCGCCGATCGCTTGCTGGGCGGGCACCGGGATGCTGGGTGCGAAGAAAGCCTCGCGTGGCGTGCACGCCGTCTGCGGGGTGATCGTCCAGCTGGCGTGCGCGCTCGGGGGCCGGGGCGTGCCGCGTCGCCGACCGATGCTCTCGCTCAGGGCGTCGGTGAGGCGCCGTACAGACTCGGAGGTGTCCGCGATGGTGACCGTCGCGGCGATGGTGTCGGCATCGGCCATCTCGAGAGTGATCCCGAGGCGCTGCAAGTCAGATCCGACCGCGACGCCATCGGCTCCGGTGCCGGCAAGGGACAGCACCAGCTTCGCTGGGTCGAAACGGCCAGGCTCGAAGTCGTCCGGCCCCGGCGCCGCGAGTCCGGGGGAGGCCTTGGTCAGTCGGCCCCGCGCCTCCGCCACCAGGGTGGCGAGGTCATCGAGCAGCCGATGACCGTCGGTGGCGAGCAGGCGCCGTGACCCGTCGATCGAGGCGAGGATGGCCCCGGCCGGGCTGGTCGTGTTGGTCGCGTCGAAGGCCGCCTGCAGTCGGTGTGCGGACAGTCGCCGAGTCGCGGCGATTGCGAGGGCGGCCTGACTGTAGCCCGGTAGCGCCTTGTGGGCGCTGACCACCATCGCATCCGCTCCAGCGGCAAGGGCGTCCCTGGGATAGCCGGGGTGGAAACCGAAATGCGCCGCCCACGCCTGGTCCACGACCAGCGGCACGTTGTATTGGCCGGCCACACTCGCCAGTCCAGCGACATCGGCCACCGTGCCGAGGTAGCTCGGCTCGGTCAGCCACACCGCGACGGCCTTCGGGTATGCAGCCAGCGCCGCGTCGAGCTCGGCGGGAGTAGGGCCGAGTGGCAGCATCGTGGCCGGGTCGACGCTGACCGGCAGCCAGACGGGAGTCAGCCCGGTCAGGACCAGCCCGCTCATCACCGACCGGTGGATGCTCCTCGACATCAGGATCTCGTCGTCCGGACGCCCCAGTGACAACAGCAGTGCCTGGTTCGCCTGGCTGGCCCCGGCGGTGCCGAAACGGCACCAGTCCGCCTTCCAGAGATCAGCCGCGAGCGACTCCGCTTCGAGCAGCAGGTTGCCGGTGAGGTTCATGGTGTCCAGGCCCGCGAACAGCGGCACGTCGGTGTCGACCACCAGCCCGAGCTCGCGGTCCAGCCTCGCGGTACGGCGCTTGTGGCCGGGAACCGTGAAGGGAGTGTCGTCCCGGCGCAGGGCGTCGAGGTAGGCATCGACAAGGGGTGCACGGCCTTGGTCGCTCATGGGCTCTCCTGGTGCGTGCCTTCGATGCCGGCGGCCCGGGCGGCTTCGCCGTACGCCTGGGCAAGGCTGTCGATCGTCTCGTGTGCGTTCAACCCGCTCGGGTTGGGCACGACCCAGAGCTCTGCGCCCCCGAGCCCGTCCGGTTGCCGGCCGACGTGTGCCTGACGCACCCCGAAGGCCGTCCGGTACGCCGTCACGCCGAGAATCGCGACCACCCGCGGCGACTCCTTCACGACCAGCCGGACCAAGGTGGCGGCCCCGTCCCGGAGCTCGCCCGGCGTCAGCTCGTCCGCGCGCGCGGTAGCCCGGGCCACCAGGTTGGTGATGCCGATTCCTCGCCGTACCAGTCGGTTCCGATCCTCGTCGGTCATGCCGGCGCTCGGCGAGATCGGCCGGTCGAGGATGCCCGCTTTCAACAGTGCCGGGTAGAAGCGGTTCGCCGGGTGGGCGAAGTGGGTCTGGGTCGCCGCGGTCCAGAGACCCGGGTTGATCCCCACGAACAGCAGGCGCAGCTCGGGTCCGAGCAGGTCGGGGACGACGGCGTCGCGAAACGACTCGAGCTCCGATCGACTGAACCGTGCCATGGCCTGCGAGCCTAGGCGACCGGCGGACTCTCGCGTTCGCCTGACAGGTGGAATGTCCAGGTAATAGCCTCAGCAGAACGTTTGGTGTATCTGTTCTGGGGAAGTTTCGGATGCGGTTCTCTACGCGGCTCGTCCGTATCGTGACGGGGTCCGCACTGGTCGGTGGAATGGTTGTCGCGGGCTCGCCTGTGTCGGCGGCACCTGGTCATGCCACGGTGGCAGCCACGGTGCACTCGGCTCGCGGCACGGACGCGGCGCAGTGGGCGCCACCACAGAACGTCGATCCACCCAAGGGTGATCCGACCAGCGTCTCGTGTGGGTCGCCGACCTCCTGTGTCGCGGTCGACGCCTGGGGGAACGTGTTCGACTACGACGGCGTCTCCTGGTCCGCGCCCAAGGTCTTCGACCGGGGTGGTGGCCACTACAGCCGGGTGTCATGCGCCTCGTCGACGTTCTGTGCGGCCGTCGACCGTTCCGGGCGAGCGTTGACCTTCGACGGGAGCGACTGGTCGAAGCCGACCCCCGTTGCAGACCTGCTCACCTCCGTCTCATGCCCCACCGACACGTTCTGCGCCGCCGTCGGTGGAGCCGACTTCGTCACCTACGACGGCAACGGCTGGTCTGCCCCGGTCAGCATCGATCCGGATGGCTGGGGTTTCAACGCGGTCTCGTGTGTGTCGCGCACGTTCTGCGTGGCCGTCGACGAGCAGGGCAACGCGACCGTGTACGACGGCACCTCCTGGTCCGTACCGGCGCAGCCGAGCAACCACCCTCACCTGTATATGCGTGTCGTGTCCTGCTCATCAGCGACGTTCTGTGTGGCCGCGAACTATGCCGGCCTGGCCTACCGGTACAACGGCACCCGATGGTCGCGGTTCGGTCGTATCGACGACCGACAGGGCCCGATCAGCCTGTCGTGCACATCGAGCACGTTCTGCGTGGCCAGCGACTGGGCCGCCCACGTGGTGACGTACAACGGCACCGAGTGGGCGCCGATGGACGTGGAGTCAGTCGCGCTCTCGTCGGTGTCCTGCCTGTCTCCCACGTTCTGCGCGGCTGTCGGAAACCTCAGCGATGCTCTCCTCTTCGACGGCACCACCTGGACCAGCACGAGGGTGGACCCACCGTCCGGCTTCCTCAGAGGAGTCTCGTGTGTCTCGCGGGACTTCTGCGCGGCTGTCGACGTCCAAGGCGCCGTCATCACCTACGACGGCAGCACGTGGTCAGCGCCGACGAAGCTCTACCCTGAGAACGGCGGCTACCCGAGCGTCTCGTGCGTCTCGGCCTCGTTCTGCATGGCTCTGACCGACAACTTCGGTGACGTGCTGATGTACGACGGAACCGGCTGGTCGCCGATGACCCGCCTCGACAGCCAGTTCGTCGCCGTGTCCTGCGCCTCCACCAGCTTCTGCGCCGCAGTCGACACCTTTGGCGACGTGAGCATGTACGACGGCGACAGCTGGTCCGCCACCACCCAGGTCGGGAGTGGCTTCACGTCGGTGTCGTGCGCCGCCGAGACGTTCTGCGTCGCGGTCAACGCCGATGCCTCCGCGTGGACATACCGCGGGGCAGGGAGCGGCTGGTCTCGCAATGACCCCGGTGTCGGAGGTCTCACCTCAGTCTCGTGTCCGACGACGACGTTCTGCGTGGCTGTCGATGCCACCGGGGGCGCAGTGACCTTCAACGGCAGGAAATGGTCATCCCGCGACGTCCTCGAAAGCAACGGCCGCGGCTTCACGTCGGTGTCCTGCCCCTCCGTCTCGTTCTGCACCGTCGTCGACACCGGCAGCCGGTCGCTGACGTACGACGGCAGCAGCTGGTCGGCACCGGTCAGGGTCGCCCCGCTGAAGCACGGCGGACTCCGCTCCGTGTCGTGCTCCTCGGACACTTACTGCGTGGCCGTCGACAGCTTCAACCACGCGTCGACCTTCGTGGCGGCCGGCTGAGGGATGGGTCGCGGTCGACAGACTTTGCGAGAGTACGCAGGAATGTCACAGCAGGTTAGAGGAGGTCACATGTCGTATGTCGTCGAGCCACGCGTTGACGAGTACATCGATGCCCTTCCCGAGTGGCAGCAGGCGATCTGTCGGCAGGTGCGAGATCTGGTCCACGCCGCGGACCCCGACGTCGTGGAGACGATCAAGCGACGAGTGCAGCCGTACTTCGTCCTGGAGGGCAACATCTGCGCCCTGCTGGCAGCGAAGGACCACGTCAACGTCTTCCTGTACGACGGCGCTATCGTGCCCGATCCCGAGGGCATTATCACGGCCGGTCATGACAACCAGACCGCTCGCACAGTGGGGTTCCGCGAAGGCGAGCCGGTCAACACGCCTGCCCTGCTGGCTATGTTCAAGCAGATCATCGCGAACAACCGAGCGGGTGGCTGGCGCAAGCTCAAAGGTCTGACGGCGCACGGGCAGCCGTCAGAGTGAGACGGAGTGCGAGGGCTCCTCGACGACCAGGCCGCCGACGGTGGCCCAGCCCTCTCCCTCCCACGTCGTGGTGATGCGCGAACCCTCACCCTGGACGATCGAGAGGTCGCGCTGCTGGAGCCCGGTGAAGGCGATCGCCGCGGCTCCGGTCGCCTGGTCCTCGACGATCCCCATTGCCGGCGCGAACATCCGCGAGTAGACCTCTCCCGCGCCTTCGTCCGTCCAGGCCCAGACGTAGTGCTGACCCGCGTCGTACGCCGTGGGATCGGCCGCTTCGACCTCGGCTGCTGAGCCGACCTGGTGCCAGCCGAACTCAGGTGCCCATGCCGTCCGCGCCCGGACCCGAGTGACCTCGGCGTCACGGGTGATGTCGAGGGCGCCCGCTGGTACGACGAGCTGCCGGACGTCGTACCCGTGATGGAGGAGCCACCAGGCCGTACCGACGGTGGGATGTCCCGCGAACGGCAGCTCGATCATGGGCGTGAAGATCCGGAGAAAACCTTGGTCGTAGCTGTCGACGAACACCGTCTCGGAGTACCCGATGGCCGCGGCGATCCGCTGGCGATCCAGCGGCGGTGCGATGGATCCATCGACGATCCCGAGCAGGTTGCCGAAACGCCCTTCGCCGTCGGTGAAGACGCGCACGACGTCGACGTTGATGGTGACCTCGTCCATCGCTTCACGGTATCGCCATGGGAACCAGCGCGGCAGCCGATGCGTCCCAGAAAGGTGAAGACTCAGTTGGCTGGTCCCAGACGCGTAGTAGTGGCGCTGGTTGGCATTGCCGTGGCGGGATTGGTGCCCGGGTGCGCCCGGCTGGCCGAGACGCTCCCGACCTCACCACCCGTGACCCAGCATCAAGGTCCTGTTCCGCCGGCGATCACGTCATATTCGCCCAACCGAGCTCCGGTCGTGCAGGGACACCTGTACTTCGTGGGTGGTCCGTCTCCCGGTGCTCCGCGCGCGATCTCCGGAGTGGTCACGTTCACCGGCCCGCACATGACTGATCATGTCGCCGTGCATGCCAAGCAGGGCTACTCCACGAGTCTGCCGCCGGGGAGATACCACGTCGAGGGACGAAGCCCAGGGTTCGGATCAGGAACCTACCCGTGTACGGCCAGCTCACCCGTTATCGCGGTCCGAGGCGTGAAGACGGTGAACCTCTACTGCAACGCGAAGTGACGCGGGATCAGCTGACGGCGTTCTGCGCTGAAGGGAGCTCTTCACGCGCGGCCCGACATGATGGCGACTAGACGCCGACGACCGGCGTGAGCAGGGTCCTGCCGGCGAACGCGACGCAGCGGTCGATGCTGTCCAGGTAGGGGTTGTACAAGAAGCCCTCGCCTCGGATCCGCCACAGGACTTGGGCATTGACCCAGGCGGCCTCACGTGCCGCGGAGATGCTGAACGCGCCCACCAGGTTCTCCAGGCCCGCGCATTCGTGGTCCAGCGCGAGGACGACGCCCTGCTCGAACGCTTGTCGTATCTGCTCGTCGAGGGCCGCGAGCGTCTGGTTCACCTTCTCGAAGTCGCCATGGTGAGCACCCTCGTCGGGCGCAGTGCCGAGAGCCTCGGCCGTGGTGACGAGGGCCACCGCGAGGTCGAGGTTGATATGCGCGTTCAGGCCGGCCAGGGCGAACTGGATCGGCGCGATAGCCGCGTCGGATCGTTCGGCGAACAGGACGCTCCATGATCGCGAGGCGGTCGGAGGATGTGCGCGATGTCCGTCGATCGCCGCCAGGTACCGGTTGGCGAACTCCACGTCGAGCTCCGACATGAACGCCGGGTCGGTGAAGAAGCCAGCGTTGACCTTGCTACGAACCGCCTCGGTGACGATGCGATACATCCGGTTGAAGCAGGCCAGGCCGTCCGTTGGCGGCAACAGCAGGTCGATCTGCTCCATTCGGGCGACGGCTGCGTCCATCGAGTCGACCGGTCCGGCAGGAAGAGACGAGAGAGATATCGACACGCTCATGGCTGCGACGATACGGTTCCCGACACGGCAGAGCCCCCGCCTTGACCAATTCCGGGAGGCGGGTCAGGCTCGATGCCGTGCCAGACCCTGAGCCAGAGCCAGAGCCAGAGTCAGGGACTGAGCCAGGACCAACGAAGACCGTGGACCGGCTCAGCCGGCTCTGGCGCACCTTCGGGGAGACCGAGTGCGGTACCTACTCGCCTCTCTACGCCGCGATATCGCGGTCAGTCGCGGACGACCCCGAGCTGCATGCGGATACCTGAGCATCGCGCAACGTCAGGCGTTCCTCGCCGTACTGGAGCGGCGGGCTCGCCACCAGACGCTCGCCTGGCTGAGCGTCGACGCACCCGGAGTAGTCGACCTGGTTCCGATCCCGGCGACCACCCAAGCGGGCTCCCTCGCCACCGTGATGGGTCTGGTCACCTTCGAACGCGGTACGGCCGTGGGTCATGCGTTGGCCCGGTGCCACCCCCACGGAGCCTGGCTTGACTGGACCGAAGCGAAGCGGGAAACCGGCTGAGTTCGACCCTGTACTCGAGCCGGGTTCCCGCATTCGCGAACCAGCTGACGCAGCTAGAGGGCGCCGAGCCCGTTCGGCGTGCCGAGACCAGTCGGACCGTCGTATCCCTTGCCTGCTTGGCAGATGTACGTCCACTCCGGAGGGCAGGTGCCGTTGCTACCCGTGGTGACGTCGTACAGGTGCTTGGTGTTGGCATAGAGGTGCTTGGCGATGCCGGTACCCAGCTCACCGGTGTTCCCGGCGAGTCCGTACATGGCCGCGATCAGCGGCGACGACAGGCTGGTGCCGCCGTACACGCTCCAGCCGCCTTGGCCGTTGGGGAGGGTGTGGTAAACGGCGAGGCCGCTGGCGGGTGACGCGTCGGCGGACACATCCGAGGTCGACCGCATGGTGCAGCCCTTGTCCTTCTGCCATGCGGGCTTGGGCACGAAGACGCCGCAGCTGCTGCCGGCGCCCGCCCAGGCGGACTCCGTCCAGCCGCGCTGACTGCCGTCCTTGGTGAGCACGGTGCCGCCGATCGAGAGCACGGTCGGCAGCCCCGACGGGTAGCCGATCGTCACCTGGGCGGTGTGGCCGCCGTCGCCGGAGCTGGCCGTGAACGCGACACCGGGAGCGCTGAAGTACTTGGCGAACTGACCCTGGTCCATGCCGTCGAACTCGGGGATCTTCCAGCTGTTGCTCGAGGCGACGGCGCCGAGCTTGGCGGCGGTGGCGTTGCCGATCCCGAGGTCCTTCTTGTGTGCGTCCTTGGCCTCGACGACCAGGATGTGACAGGTCGGGCAGGCCGCCGACACCGAGTCGACGTCGAGCGCCGTCTCGACGGACCAGCCGTTCCGCCGGTGCGGCAGCGTCGAACCCCCGTGCTGGTTCACGATGGTCAGGCAGCCACTCGCCTCGGTGCACGCCGGCAGACCGAAGAAGTCCCGGTACGTCGCCAGGTCGCTCGCTAGGTTGGGGTAGTCACCCGCCTCGACGACGGCGACGGTACGGCCCTTGCCGCCGGTCGCGGGCAGGTTGTAGGCGTCCTGGATGTCGGCCGGCGTGACCCCCGAGACGGGGACGTCGGTGGTGACAACCTGCGTCGACCCAGGTGCAGCGGTGATCCCGATGGCCAGACAGCGGGCCACATCGGGCGACGCCGGTTTGGCACACACGGCCCGGGTGCCGTATCCGGCGGGCACAGTTCGGCCGTGGACGTACGCCGAGTGCTGGGCATTGCTCGAAGAGGCGCTGCCGAAGGCGAAGGCGCCGGTGGAGAGAGTGAGGCCGGCCGCCGCGAGGGCGATGAGAATGGCCGGGCGGGTACGACGCATAAAGGCTCCTGGAGGAAGGTGACCTGCGAAAAGAGGGGAGAATACCGCGACAACGTACACCCGCAATCTGAGCCTCGTTCGGGGCCTCGGGTCGCGCACTGTCGGTCCCTATACCTTGTTGGCAACGAGCCGCGGGATTATGTTCGGTCGTGACGGCACAACTCTGAGGCGATCGGGGAGACGCGTGGGCACAGTGCGTACGACCATGGGCAGGTGCTGGACGAGGCCCGCAGGGTTGGTGATGCTGGGGTTGATTGCGGCGAGTCTTCCGGGCGCCGCCGCGCAGGCTCAGACCTCGGCCGCGGCTCAGCGCAACGACCCGCCGCTGCGCGCGATTGGCTACCTCGAGGGCGTCAGTGCGGTCTCGATTTCAGACATCTGGGCGGTCGGTACCAAGCAAGCAGTAGCCGGTGACCGGCAGCGCGTTGTGACGGAGCACTGGGACGGGCATCGGTGGTCGCAGGTGCCGGCGCCCAACCCGGGCAACCTCGAGAGCGCCTTCGACGACGTCGAGGCCGTCGCGGCCGATGATGTGTGGGCGATCGGCGAGCAGGCCGACTCCACCGGTGGTCCAGAAGGGATCAAGACGCTCATCGAGCACTGGGACGGCAGGTCGTGGTCAGTCATCAAGAGTCCCAACCCGGCCGGCACCTACCGCCAGCTCACGTCGGTCAGCGCCGTCTCGGCGACGGACGTCTGGGCTGTGGGTTACTACTCCCCGCCAGACACGCCCCGCCAGACCTTGACGCTGCATTGGGACGGCGCTGCTTGGAAGCGGGTGACCTCGCCCGACCCGTCATACCTGGCGTACCTGGAGGGTGTGACGGCGATCTCGACCGACGACGTGTGGGCCGTGGGGTCGTACTTCGATCCGAAGACTCACGACAACCCGCCGATGGCCCTGCACTGGGATGGCACGCACTGGAGCCAGGTCGACACAGCCCCTCCTGGTGGGAAGAAGTCGACCGGTTTCCTTGCGGTCGGAGCGGACTCGTCCTCGGACATCTGGGCCACCGGCTGGCGCCGTAGGGGACAGGGCTTCATCGAGCGCTCGGACGGTGCCTCGTGGAGCCACGTCCAGCAGCCGTACGACCCTGCACTGTTCGGCATCTCGGTTCGCACCCCCGCCGACGTCTGGGCGGTCGGCAATGACTACTCCACAGGAGCCTCGGCGATCATGCACTGGGACGGCAGCACCTGGTCTCTCGACGACAGCGCCCAGCCAGCGGCAGCTGGCCTGAGTGACGTGGATGCCCTCGCCGCCGACGATGTGTGGGCGGTGGGGAGGTACACGGCCCCCGACGGGAAGGGCCACCTCCTGATCGAGCATTTCGACGGGACGGGGTGGCACCAGGTATGACATTGGCCGCATCCGACTTTGCCGAAAGGACCTCTCGCCGGCCTGCCAGCGCCCTATTCAGCGGATGAGCAACGACTACGAGTTCGTTACGGTCTGGCCGGTCTCCGGCACCCTGGACGAGGTGAAGGCGGTTGGCTGTGCCGGCCGACCCCAGCGAGCCGCGAAGCTCACTGGGCCGGCCGGCTTCCGGCTCCCGCCACTGCGCGTCGTTATCTTCGGTCAGGCCGGTGCGTCCAGGCAGAACCCGACGCTGGCCGACCTGCTGGTGTAGGACGGCGAGCTGTTGTAGATCGCCCGGCTTCCGACACCGACCTGCAGCACATAGCCGCAGGGTGTCATGTTGTCCGTGTGGAGCGTCCAGACGCTGCCGCCACTCGGAGTCGCGGTGTACTGCGCACCCTCGGGAGACAGTTGTCCCGCAGGTGCGGCGTACGGCAGAGTGCCCAGTGAGTACGCCGACAGGTAGGCGTCCGTTGCGACGTACGTGCCGTCGAGCACCGTACCGACCGTGTGCTTGCTGCAGTCACCCGCCAGCGGGTTGACGTGGATATCCGCCACCGGCTGCGTGTTGTGCAGCTGCACCCGGTGGACATCCGAGCCGAACACCCCGGAGATGTCCAGCTTGACCTCCCACAAGGTGTCGTCGGCCGTGCTCCAGACTGCCAGCAGGTTGTCCTGGTTGACGGAGTCGGGAAGGTACGGGTAGTAGTCCCCGACGGCGCTTTGCACGCTGGTGTTGCCGTACTGGTCAGTGACCTCGAAGTTCTGGTTCAACGTCTGCCAGGACAGGCTGCCGACCTCGCGCACCTGGATGCGGTAGCTGTAGCCGACGAATGCGGGGCCTTGTACGGCGACCAGTCGCGCGAACGGGCACGGGCGGCCCTGGTTGTCCGGGTCGGCCGGCGACGAGCCACCGAGCAACGAGAAATGCGCCGTCGGCGTGGTGAGTCCTGACGCCGAGCCGATCTGCGTGACGGGGATTCCACCGAGGATGCTGATCAGCGGAGTGACCGTGCCCGGCGGGATCTCGAGGCCCGGTGCGATCTGCACGTGCCGGTCGATCCGGTTGCCCCAGTACGGAATGTCGTCGGGGTTGGTCGTGGACGGCGCCGATGACCAGCTGAGGACGGCCCGCAGCCGGACGATGCGCGGCGTCGAGCACTCGCGCCGCTGGTGCGTCAGGTCGACCGGGAGGGCTGCGGCGTACGAGATCCCCTCCGCCGGGATGCTCGAGATGTCGTGGACCTGGACATCGGCCGTGCCGAGGTAGGTCCAGGTGCAGTCCTCGTCGAAGGTGGCCCAGAATGCGACGTACTCGGTACTGCCGCTCTGGCAGAGCGATCCGCCGTAGCCGGCCGGCCGCTTGACCCGGAAGGTCGCTTCTACGCGGTCGAGGGTGTTGTCGAGGCCGAGGCACTCGAGCTCCTCGTAGCCGACATCACCGGCGCCGTCGAGCAGGGCCTTGACGGCGTCGCTCCACTCGAGCCCGATGGACGCCCACTCCGAGACCTTGGCGCTGTACGCGAGCTCGGATACGGGTGATCCCTGGATGTACTGCTCGAGGTGGGAGAACCCGAACCGGTGTGACGGTACCGCGAACTCCTCCGCGAACGTCTCGTCGCCCTTGGTCTTGCCACCAAAGGAACCGCCGTACACCTTGGCCAGCTCGGCGAGGGCCAGCGGGCCGGGGTCGGGCTTGGGAATCACGACCTCCTCGGCGTACTGGTAGTCCTGCGGAATGACGATCTTGACCTTGTTCAGGTCGGCCAGCACGTCGATGTACTCCTTGAGGAACCAGAAGCGCGGCTTGATCTGGATGGTGTCCTCGAGGACATTTCCCCAGACCGGTACGAAGTCCGGACCGTCCGGAACGGTCTTCCAGGACAAGATCGCGCGGACCCGCGGCAGGCGTGGGAAGAAGCACACGCTGGTGTTCGGGGTGATCTTCAGCGAGGCGGCGTAGCTCAGCGGCGACCACGGCTGGCCGGCGCAGTCCACGCCGGCCGGGACGTCGTGGACGTTGATGCTGGCGACGCCCGCGTCCTCCCAACCGGCTCCGTAGTCGAGGTAGAACCTCACGTACTCGTAGCTGCCGGGACCGCAGAGGCCACCGTCGTACCCGCCGTTCTGCTTGACCGAGACCGTGGCCTCCAGCACCGCGGTGCGCGGGTCGTACCCGACGCAGGTCAGCTCCTCGTACGACGTGTCGCCGGCGAGCTTGAAGACGGGCGGCAGCTGGCTGTCGACCAGCGTGCCGAAGTAGTTGGGGTTGAGCGCCAGCAGGTGCTTCAGCTGCTGCCGCTCGAAGGGGATCTGCAGGAACTCGTCGCCGCGGTCGGCGCCGGCCGAGTGGGACTCGTGTGCGGACATGCTTGACATGACGTCACTTCTTTCACGTGGGTAAGGGGCTCTGCCGAAAGGTGGTGTGATCTACAAGGTGGTGAGATCTACAGAGGCTGTGGGCTCGTGCCCAGATACACCCGCGCAAGGTGATGGAGGGTGGCTGCTCCGGCGAGAGAGTGCTGAAACTGCAGAGACTCCGACTCGGTTTCGCTCCACAGCTCGGGCACCATGGAGTCATGGGTCTCTCGGTTCCGTCACTCGGAGTGGTTGCTGTGCGCGATCGCCTCGGCACGCTGATCTTCGAGCGGGTGGCGGGCTCTGAGGGGCTGAAGCGCCGCGACCGGATCCACAACGCGACGGGCGAGCGGTGGTTCGAGCCGGGTCGGCCGATCCGTCGGGTGCACGCCGACCCGTCGATGTTCGTCGGTGGCCTGCGCGCGCTGCTGCTCCAGTCGTTGCACCCGCTGGCGATGGCCGGGGTGGCGGACCACTCCGACTACAAGGGCGACCCGTGGGGCAGGCTGCAGCGGACCAGTTACTTCCTCGCGGTCACGTCGTTCGGTACGGCCCAGGACGCCGAGCATGCCGTCGACCGCGTGCGGGCGATCCACGAGCGGATCGCGGGTACGACCGCGGACGGCCGCGCCTATCGCGCATCGGACCCACACCTGTTGCGGTGGGTCCACGTGGCCGAGGTCGACAGCTTCCTCAACGCCTACCAGAGGTTCTCCGGCTCACCCCTCGACCGGGCGGACCGCGACGGATATGTGGCTGACACGGCCAAGGTGGCAAGGGCCCTCGGCATCAAGGATGCGCCGACGACGGAGGACGAGCTGAAGGATCAGCTGGCCGGCTACCGACCTGAGCTGCAGAGCACCCCGGAGGCGCGAGAAGCCGCGCGCTATCTCCTGCTGCGCCCGCCGATCCCGTGGCTGGCCCGTCCACCCGTCGCGGTGCTGCAGGCGGCGGCGGTGGCACTCCTTCCGTCCTGGGCTCGGCGACCCCTGCGGCTGCCCTTCGTCCCCTTGGTCGAGGCCACTGTCGTCCAGGCCTCCGGGCGAACCCTGGTGCGCACTCTCGGCTGGGTGATGGGCTCCGCGGACGCGGCTTAGCCGCCCGTAGAGCGGGAAATGCGGGATGCTGGCCGGGCTCTGGCCCTGCGGGTCAGCCACTTCACCGCATCGGGCGGTAGGCACCAGGTGGCCTGGCGGTCATTACCGCTCGGCGTTGGGAAAGTCAACCATTGACCTGTCAGGCCATGCCTGGTTAGCGTCATGAGGTTGCCCGGACCCAATCCCTACGGGGAGCTGGTGCTGGACCCTCACATCCGTCCTCCCGGAGGTGGCCACCGCCATGTCGAAGCGCTCCATCCGCCCCACCAGCCGCCTCCTCATCCTCTCCGCCGCACTGGCTCTCGGGCTGGGTACGGCCCTGCCGGCGTCATCACTGGGCGCGCCCCGCAGCGCGGCGGGCACCACCTCCGCGTCGGCCTCGTCGCCGACCGCCACCGTGGCGTACGCCCACCTCGACCTTCCCGGCGCCACGTGGGCGAAGGTCTACTCGGACGGGCTGGCCGAGATCCATCACGGCGGGTCGACCGAGATCCAGCACCTGCCGCTGGTCGGCTCGGACGGCATCACCGGCCCGGTCGGGGCGGCAACCAGGCAGCTCCCACCGCTCGGCGATGTCATCAGCGACCTGGTCCATGGTCATGGCGCGCCGTACGCCGCACAGCAGGTTGTGGTGATCTATCGCGACGGCGTGACCGCCAAGGCCAGCGTCAGCGCCTCGGCCGCTTCGCTACGTCGACCAGGCCATGCCGCTCCGGCGTACACGAGCGATGACGCCATCAACCAGACGCTCGCGTCCCTCGGGGTCGACCGGACGACGCAGCTCTTCACCGGCGCCATGCACCAGCGGTTGGTCTCCCTGCGAGTCGCCGCCGAGCAGGCGACGGGTCGGAACCTTCTCGACTACCCGCACGCCTATGTCCTGCACGTGACGAACGCATCCGTCGCGACGGCGGTCGAGCGCCTTCGGTCCAGCGGTGCGACCGCCTACGCGGCCCCGAACTGGACGGTGACGACGACGCACACGTCGCCGGTGGCGGTCACCAAGGCGCAGCTGGCGCAGGCCGACGCGGCGGCTCAACGCGACGAGGCCAAGCGTGACGTGACCCAGGGCGCCGACCCCTCCGGCGTGCCCACCAACTACGCCCTGACGTCGAGTGCTCAGGCGCTGCTCAACCGCCCAGGCGTCGACGCGGTGCCGGCGTACTCCCAGATCGCCGACCAGAGCGGGCAGCTTCCCGGGCAGGGCGAGACGATCACCAACGTCTCCCTGGGTACGTTGACCGACGCGTCCGCGGCCGCCGACCCGCAGGACCCGTGCAACTTCTATGCGACCGCCTACGGCCCGACCACCGAGATCATCAACGGCCAGCGCTACATCGACTGGCCGTCGATGCCGCTGATCCCGACGTACACCGCCGACAGCAGCGGCATCCTCGACCCGACCGGCGAGACGTGTGGCGACGACCCGACGCTCACCGAGGTCGGGCTCGACTTCTCGATGATGTCGCCGTTGCCGCACGACGCCCAGCGGCCAGGACATGAGGGCAGCGGCCTCACCGACCTGCTCGGCATCGCTCCCGGCGCCGACTACCGCCTGGTCCTGCCGTCAACCCCCGGTGGCAACGTGAGCGACGTCGACGCGGCCTTCCTCGGGGCAGCGCTGCAGACGCCGAGGCCGAACGTGATCACTGCCTCGCTGTCCTTCGGTCTGGACCAGTACGGCTTCTCGTCCCGCTTCCTCGAGGACGACCCGATGACGGAGGCGATCCTGGCCTCGATCGTCAACGGCTTCCACATCGTGGTGACCGTCTCGTCGAATGACGGGCTGCGGACGTTCACCAACGCCGCGGTCGCGCCATCCGGCGGCACCGTCGCGACCCAGACCGCCAAGCCCGGCTCTTCGATCAGCGACCTCAACGACGTTCTCTTCTCCGACGCGGTCTCTCGTGACTACGACTCCGGCACCATCGACGTCGGTGGCAGCACGCTCGACGACATCTTCTCGGCGCCGCCGCAGGACCCGAAGAACCGCGCGCTGCAGAGCCAGCACGCCTTCCCGGCGACGCGCTACAACGGCGCGCGAAACTACTCGAGTGGCTTCGGATCGCGAGTGAACGTGTCCGCGCCGGGCGACAACGTGCTGAGCCTGTCGCACACTCAGGGCGGCGATGCCCAGGCCGTCTCCGTGCTCGTCGAGGGGGGTACGTCGGCGTCGGCCCCCGAGACGGCTGCCGCGGCCGCCGTCGTCCAGCAGGTCGCACGACTCACCGGCGACAAGCGGCTGGCCTCCAACCCGCTTGCCATGCGTGACTACCTCGCGCAGACGGGCACTCCACTGCCACAGCCGAAACAGGCTGACCGCTACCTCAACGTCGGGCCGCAGATCGACCTCGGGAACGCGGTCGACACGCTCTTCACGGCGGCCGGCGACCAGACCACTCCATCCGCGCCGCGGGTGGCGGTCGAGCAACGTCAACAGGGCAGCGCTCTTGGCGGATCCATCCACACCGACACGGACCCGGCCAACATCTCCCTGGCCGGCCGACTCGCCTACGCCTGGATCACCATCTCGCCGGACTGGGTGGGCCTGCCCCACTCCGGAGTGACGTACCGGCTGGCCGCGACGACCGGACCGAAGCAGCGACTGGCCACGACAGCGTGGGCGCGCCTGCAGCCCGGCCCGATCCTGGCCGCAGCCGGCCTCGCGCTCGACGCCAACGAGACGCAAACCGTCCCGCTGGTCTACACCGCCTCCGCGGACGGTCAAACCCTGGTGAAGAAGCGCTTCTCGCTGACCTTCGGTCCCTCCGACGGCACGACCCCCAGCACCGTGGCGCCCATCGTCCCCGCGACCGTGACCGGCTCGACGATTCCGGTCCGGTACGACATCAGCCAGCTGACCGGTGCGACCAACCCGACGCTGGTCGTGTCGCAGCCAGGCCACATCGATCCCGCGACCGGGCTGTACTTCCGTCCGGCCTTCACGGCCCCGCTGGTCGACCCGGCGGGCACCATCGACGTACCCGTATCGGCCTTGCAGGGTGGCGGGATCTACGGCATCGGGATCCAGAACGCCCCCGGTGGGTGGTTCAGCGCCAACGACTCGGCGTACGGATTCACCCGGGTGGTCAGCGGCAACGGCAGTCAGCCGACGCCGCCGACCCTGTCGAGGAACGGCTCCGCCCCGGGCCACTACCTGGAGATCCCGTACGGCGGGTCGTTCCAGCTCCACTACGACGTACGCAGCGTGGACGGAGCGAACGGCGCGATGGTCGAGGTCAGTGCACCCGGCCCCACGACGTTCAACAACTACGAGACCTACAACAACCCGGGCGGCAGCCAGCGCGACGCCAATGGTCACGACACGGGATCGGTGGCATACCTCCCGCTGACCGGCACCCACGGGGTCGCGACGCTGGACGGCCCGGCGGTTGGTCTCGTGCCCACCATGAACCAGCTCATCCGCGTCATCCCCTTACGGGGTGGGGCTGCGGCGAGTGAGGCGAGTGGTGTGTCTTCCATCCAGATGGATGGGGTGGTGCCGAACGACGGCGGCTCGGTCGCGGGAGGGTTCGGGGTCAACTCGATGGCGAATGACGGCATGGTGACGTCCAACCAGACCGCGGCCGACGGCTCGGACCTCGGCTCCGTCGAGGTCTTCAACCAGTCGTCGGCACAGATCACCTCGACGCCGGCCGCCGACGACCACTTCTACGGCACGGTCGAGAGCTCCTGCTCCGGGGTCTTCGCCGGCGACGTCGGGCTCTATGACGACTACGACCCGAGCGTGGGCACGAGCACGTTCCACGTGCTCGACCCCCTGCAGAGTGGGACCCAGTCGAGCCCATGGACGCCCCCGTCGCGAGTCGGCGATCTGATCTGCGCCGCGCACAACCAGGGCAGTAAGGACGCTGCCTTCGTGAGTGGCCAGGGTGGGACGCAGCCGACGCTTCGGGTGTTCACCTCCGACATCGCCGCCAACACGTTCAGCAAGACGGTGTCGTTGACGCCCGGCCTGCACGGGATCGGGCTGGCCACCATCGGAGGCTTCGCCCAGGACAACCACACGGGCACCGCCGTGGTCGCCACGAATGACGCGTTCGACCCCAGCCTGCCGATGCGCGTGGTCACCGCCAACGTGAAGACGAAGAAGGTCGTCGGCTTCGACGGTGTGACCATCGGCTTCCCGAGCGGCGCCGCCGTCGACTCCACGACCCACCTGGCCGTCATCGGCTCGTCGGAAGCCTTCGGCATCTACGACCTGGCGGCGCAGACCGGCGTGCTCTCCACGCCGGGGGGTAGCGGCTATGCGCACCCGGGAGCGGACGAGCTGCACCACCAGTTCCTGGTACAAGAGGTCACACCCCCGACGTTCTTCGGAGAGAACCCGGACAACAACGCCACGTCGGGCATCGTGATCAGCGACGAGACGGGCAAGGTAGTGGATCGGGTGAGCGGCTTCAACTTCTTCAACATCTTCCTGTCGAACACCGGCGACTACCTGCAGCCCAACCCGTCCACCCAGACCGCCTTCACCCTCGGCCCGGCCGGAGCCCAGCTGCACCCCTTCACCTACTGACCTTCGGGATTCGTCCGACTGTTCGCGGGGTTTTCACGCCTGTCGTGGTCGGACGAGTCCGCAGGTCCGCCGGCTCCCGGTTCGTCCGACCTTGCCCAGCACGCGGGGCAGAGCCGGAAGGCTGCGAGCATAGGTTTCGTGTACGACGACTTCGTGATCGCGTTGAACCCGGAGGAGGGCTCGACGCTGCCGTACCTGCTGCGGATACCGCTCGGCACCCACGGCGTCGTACTCAAGGCTCGGGAGACCTGGCCACGCACCAGCAAGGTCTACTGCCACCGGGCGACCGAGTGGCCGGCGGATGCCGAGATCGTGGAGCGGGTGCCGGTCAGGTCATGCGAGCGCCGGGGCGCCTCCATCGACCTGGTCCTGGATCGGGGCCGGGAGGCCCGCTCGCAGTTCGTGCTGACCCGGATCCGAGGTGGCCGGGAGGCTGTCTTCTGGCAGACCGCGAGGACCAACAAGCAGGCCCGCCCCAACGTCGGCATTCCCAAGGCGCGTGCCGCGGGCCTGCCCGAGTTCGAGATCGTGGTCGACAGCCATGAGCGGTATGCCTACTCCTTCAACCACCAACAGGTGACGACCTCGCGGGCCGCGCTGGTTGCCGGGGACTACGGCATTCTGCGCGACGGGCAGCTGATCGCCTCCGTGGAACGCAAGAGCCTGGCCGACCTGGTGTCGACGCTGACCAGCGGCAAGCTCAAGTACGCTCTCGCCGATCTCGCAGCGCTGCCACGGGCCGCGGTGGTCGTCGAGGACCGCTACTCGCAGGTGTTCAAGCTCGAGCGGGTCCGCCCGGCAGTCGTCGCCGACGGGCTCGCGGAGGTTCAGGTCCGGTGGCCGAGCGTGCCCATCGTGTTCTGCGAGACCCGGCACCTGGCCGAGGAATGGACCTACCGGTTCCTGGCCGCGTCCAGCGTCGCCCTGGCCGAGGGCGACGCCGCCGTACCGATGGTGGACGACTGGGCGCTGGCGGGTCCACTTGCGCCGCCAGCCGCTTCAAACGCCCAGATGCGTGCCTGGGCAGTCGCCGAGGGATACGACGTGTCAGACCGCGGTCGGCTGAGCGCAGCCGTGGTGGCGGCGTACCGAGCCGCGCATTCCCAGGAGACGTAGCAGTCACGACCGCTTGCCCTCACGCCGGCCGGCTGTGACTCAGCTCAGCCGGGAGAGGCGAGCCACGGGTCCTTGAGGTCGTAGAAGGTCGGCTCGCCGATGCTGAGGGAGTCGATCTCGGCCATCTTTGCCGCTAGCTCAGCCGGCATCTCGCGTTTCTCACCCTCACGGGCCGCTTCCTCGGACGTGAAGTAGATGATCATCGTGTAGGCGTCGCCGTCGTGGCCCGCAACGAGGCTGGCCAGCACATCGGGCCGGTAGGCGGCCCACGTCTCGCTGTCCTCGGACATGATCTCGCGGGCCCGGTCTGCGTCGCTGCCTCTGCCCTGGATGACCTGGACGAATCCTGCATCGGCCGGATCCCCGGGGGAGTCCAGGTCGACCCACTCGCTGTTGTGGAAGGTCACCTCGCCGCTGAAGGCCTGCGCCGCCTCCGCCCACCACTCGCCCTGCTCCGGGCGCTCGCTGTTGCGCTGCGCCGCCTCCTCGGACTCGAAGCGGACGATCGCAATGGATCGGCCGTCCTCCGTCACTCCCGCGGTGCTGCCGAGCCAGCCTTCGGCGCCGGGTGCCAGCTCGGCCTCCCAGCGGTCGACTGCTGCCCTGAGCCTGGCCTTGTCGGCAAGCTGACCTTGGATCACCTGGATGAACATCAGAACTCCCCTCACCGGACGCGGTTCGTCGGACGGTTCCCCGCTTTGGACGCTACTCCGCTGGCACCGCACTGTCCTGGGATTCGGCCAGCCGACCGGACGGCTGAAGCTCGCTCACCGTCGAGGCAGGGACGACTCGACTGCACCCTCCGGGTTCAGGAAGAGCAGCACCGACCGCACGCTCTGCGTGGTCGCCACCGACGTCGCGCGTTCGTAGGCCTGGAGCTGAGGGGCGTAGTAGGTCGTCCGGGCTCCGACTGCCGCGTCAGGGATCGCATCGGTCTTGTAGTCGACAACGACGAGGGTGCCGTCGTCCTCGCGGTAGACCAGGTCGACGAACCCCTCCAACACGGTGCCGTCCTCGTCGACCATGCCGACATAGGTCTCGCGCCAGTGCTCACGATCCGCGGCCCGACGCACGATGTCGGATTCGAGCGCGGCACGAACCAGGCTACGAACGACGTCAGCGTGCTCGGTCACCGCCTCTGCAATGCTCTGCGCGGCGACCGCATCGTCGAGCCCGGCGCCGTTGCCGAGGTCGACGCTCTGCAGGACGCCGTGCACGGCGCGCCCGATGGCCGACCCGTAGCGCCCCTTCGACCACGGCGGGAGCTCGACGTCGCGGGGACCTTTGGCGAAGCCAGCCGGCGATGTGTCGTCGTCGGGGGCGAGTACGACGGATGGCTCGGTGCCTTCGAGACCGGAGGCCGTCCTCGCACTTGGCCGCCGCGAAGACGTGCGGACCTGCTCGATCGTGGCGGTCCAATCGGCCCACGCCAGCAGGTCCGGTGGCTTGGCTGGCTGCGGAGCGAGCGGTAAGGCGAGCTGGAAGTCGGAGTGGAAGAGGGTCGCGCCGCTCGCCGTTGCGGCGCCCGCATCAGCCAGGATCTCGGCGTTCGTCGACCCGGAGCCCTTGCGGTGCAGGGACACGACCAGGTGGTCGCGGGCCCGCGTCGCGGCGACGTACAGCAGGCGCCGTCGTTCCAAGCTGTCCATCTGCTCATCGAGTGGCGCGACGGCGCCGAAGTCGTTTGTCTGCACAGTCTTGGTGAGCTTGACCTCGTACCCGGTCTCCGTCCACAGCACTCGCACGCCACCCTGTTGCCTCGGCGCCGCGCTCATGCCGGACAGCACCACCATGGCGAACTCGAGGCCCTTCGCCGCGTGCACGGTCATGACGCGTACTGCGTCCACGTCTGTCTCGGGCAGCACGGCCTCGGCTACCCGCGCGGTCTCCTCGCCCTGCCGGGCGGCCCAGGCGAGATAGGCGCGTAAGCCTCCATGCTCGGTCTCTGCCCACGCGCGCGCCTGGTCGACCACGAACCGCAGCCGCCGCCACTGGTCACGGGCCCGCGGATTGTCCGCGGCCACCTCGAGCAGGCGTCGGTCGGCGATAATTGCTCCCAGCACCTCGCTGGGCGCCATCCAGCGCGACCGGTTGTGCAGCCGGCCGAGGTAGCGCAACGCCTTGCCCACGGGATGATCGACCTTGTCGTCCGGCACCGGCGCCAGGATGCTGAACGACCCTCGGTCCCGCTTCCAGACCCACAGGTCGTCGTCGCCGCACCCGAACAACGGCGACCGTAGCGCCGTCACACATGACAGCAGGTCACTCGGGTCGGCCACGGCCCGGGCGGCGGCAAGCAGGTCGCGCACCTCGCCCGCTTGGTACACGAGCGAGCTCGACTCCGCCCGGTACGGGATTCCGGCGTCGTCGAGGGCCTCCTCCAGGAAGGGCAGCGACGTGCGCGCGGGCACCAGGATGGCGATGTCCCCCAGCCGAACGGGTCGCCACTCGGCTGTGCGGTCGTCGTACATCGTCCAACGCTCGTCGAGGGCCCGCCGGATGACGGCCGCCACGTCGGCTGCTTCGCATTCGCGCATCTCCGCAGCCGTCGTCTTCCGGTCATGGGGTGCCTCACCGAGGACGACCACGGGCGGGCCGACGGCCTTGTCTTTCCGCGTGGGCGTGAGGGCGACGTACGGCGGTTGCGCGCTCTCGACCGGGACGATGACCGACGAGAACACCTCGTTGAGCCACCCCAATACGGGGGAGGTGGTGCGGAAGTTCGCGTTCAGCGTCAGCGTCGTGCCGATCCGTTCCTGGGCTCGCAGGTACATCCCGATGTCCGCGCGGCGGAAGCGGTAGATGGACTGCTTCGGGTCGCCGACCACGAAGAGCGAGCCCTGCGGGATGTCGACGTCTGCCCAGTCGACCGCCTGCGCGCCAGCGCCGCCGGCGATGCGCACCGCGATCTCGATCTGGATCGGATCGGTGTCCTGAAACTCGTCGAGAAGCAGTCGTGGGTAGCGCTCCTGCAGCGCGGCGCGTACGTCCGCGTTCTCGCGCAGGAGGTCACGTGCCACGACGAGCAGGTCGTGGAACTCCAGCCGACCCTCCGCCATCCGCCCGCGCGCGGCTCGTCGTACGCGCTCGGCGACCCAATGTGCGAGTGGGCGCAGGGAGGCGTTGAGCAGGTCATCGAAGACTGCCTGCGCTTTGGCCTGCCAGGCCTTGCACGAATCCTTGATCTCGTTGAGGACGCTCGCGGACGCACCCTTGCGCCAGTTCGGGGACTGCCCGTATGCCCAGGACAGGCCACGCGCTGCGGTCAGCGCATGGATCACCGTCTCGGGCTGGGTGGCGGCCCCATGGTCGGTCGACCACGCTCCAAGGGCGGCGAGCCGGGGCAGGAACTTGTCGTCCTCCCTGGTGCACTCGTCCGCCCGGGATGCCAGCGCCTGCGCCTCGGCGACCAGCAGCCCAAGCGCAGGCACGGTGATCTCGGCCAGCTCTTCGTCCAGGACGTGCTCCTCGATCAGGTCCCAGTCGGACTGGAAGGCCCTGGTCAGCGAGCGAACGTGCTCCAGCTTGACGCCAGCAGCCAGCGCCAACCGGACCGCGGGCGCCAGCGCCTCGTCATCGAGCAGCTCTCGCTGCAGGACAGCCCACCGGTTCTCGAAGGCGACGGATGAGCCGACCTCGTCGAGCACCTCGATGAGCGGTGGCAGCCCAGCCTCGATCGGGTGCAACGTCAGGATGCGTTGGGCGAAGCTGTGCAGGGTGCCGATCGCTGCGCCATCGAGGTCGTCGAGCGCTGCTGCCGCCAGCGCCTTGCGTGCGCCGTCGGCAGCGCGATACTCCTTCTCGAACGCCGCGCGCAGCCGGTCACGGAGCTCGGCGCCCGCCTTCTCGGTGAACGTGACGGCGGCGATGTTCCGGAGCGAGAAGCCGTCGACCAGGGCGAGCGTGGTGACCCGGTCGATCAGCGAACTGGTCTTGCCAGAACCGGCGCCGGCGTCGACGAACAAGGTCGAGGCCGTGTCATCCCGGATGCGGTCGCGGGCATCCTGGTCGCTCAGGACAGCGTTGCCGGTGGTGCGAGTACGACGGGTCCCGGCGTCGGACTTCGGCGCGCGCGGCGGGCTCATCCGGCCGCGGCTTCGGGTTCGATGAGCGCGACCAGGTCATCCAGCGACGGATCATGCCGCTTGGCCTCCCAGCGCACTCGCGCCTCGCCGTGACCGAGACCGTCGGGGTTGCAGAAGGGACACTGCACCCAGAGGAAGTCTGGCGTCTCCGGCGGCTTCGCCGGGAACCGGCCGGTAGCGATCGACCGAGTCAGTGTCCCCAACGCAGTGGCGTAGCGATCCTGAAGCTCCGGAGTGAGCACGACGTCGATCCATCCACGTTTGCCCTGGCGGACGAACCAGTAGGCTGCCTCGGCCGACGGGCCGCCGATGAGCTGCAGGGCCGCCTGCGCGTAGACGGGCAGCTGCAGCTTGGTCCCGTTGGCGAGGTCGTCCTGCTTCATGCCCTCGAAGCGCCGCATGCTGCCGGTCTTCAGGTCGATAACGATCAGGGTGCCGTCTCGAGCCTGGTCGACCTTGTCGGCGCTCCCGCGCATCAGCACGGAGCCACCGTCGATCGCGACCGAGACCGGATCGGCGCCGCGCATCCCGAATGCGAGCTCGCTGCGCAGGACCCTGGAGTCCCGCTGGGCGCGACGCCGGTCATCGTCGTCGAGCATGTCACCGAGGTCGCCGAGGATGCGGTCGCGCTCGGTCTCCCACAGTCGCTCATGGCCGGTCGAGCCGCGCTTCTCGAACTCCGCCGCCTTCGCCTGCGCGATCGTCCGCAGCAGGGCCCGCTGAGCCGGCGACCACGGTTCGCCGAACCCGGGCAGGGAGTCGGCGCACGCGATGATGAACTCGTCCATCGTCTCGTGCATGAGGTTGCCCACCTCGAGCGGGCTGATCGTGATGATGGCCTCCGGCTGCTCCAGAGGGCTGACGCGCAACAGCCTCTCGACGAAGTAGGCGTAAGGGCACCCAGCGTAGAACTCCAACGCTGTCGGTGACACCGCGCGCTGACCGTCGCCGAAGTCTGGCAGTCCGGCGATGCCGGAGAGGTTGCCGTCGAATCGGGTGAAGGCGTCGCTGGCCCGCGCTCGGACCAGCTGCTGGGCGGCCGTCACGACCGGGTCGGGCAGTGCTGTGCCGAGGGTCGCTGCCTGGGTGCGCCACTCCTGCTCGCTGGCCGGCAGCGGTACCTGTGTCAGGGACGAGGCGTACGACGGCGAGCCGGTGATGAACGGCGACCTCGCCGCCTCCCAGTCGGTCGCGGCCAGGTCGGGATCGCCGCTCAGCTCGCGCAGGGTCCAGAGCAGCCAGCGGCTCGGTAGTCTGCGGGTGCTCCGGCGCAGGTCGCCCCGGGGGAAGGACGCCACCACGCGCGGCGCCGCGTCGAAGGCGGCCATCAGGTGCCGGTGCTTGGCGTCGAGAGCGTCGCGGTACGACGCCAGCTCTCCGAGGCTGCCCTCCCGGACGCGCTCGAGCAGCAGCGCGTCCTCGCGTAGTCGGCCGGGGTAGGCGTCCTCGGCTAGCCCGACGACGTAGACGACGTCGGCCACCAGCCCGACCGCTGCTGACAGCGGCGCGACCAGCACTCCCTCGCCGAAGCGACCGACCCGCGGCAGGGCTGCCTCCAGCTCGAGCGTGAGCACCTCGATCAGCGCGCGCAGGTCGGCGGTCGGCTCGAAGGCGTCGAGGTCGGCAAGCCCGCGCAACGTGTGCTCGACCGTGGTGGCGGCGTACTGCTCCTCGACGGGCAGCTGCGCCAGCGCCCGGGAGTCGCCGTACAGGGTGGTGAACAGCCCGCTCGCCCAGGAGCTGAGCGTCGACCAGGTGCTCAGCGCCAGGCCGTCGTGCAGGCGCCGCCGAAGCTCCGTCGAGAAGCTCTGAAGTGCCAGCGCAGCCGCGCGGTCGCGCTGGAGCCGCTCGATCTGCGAGGCGGTCGAGTCGGGGCTCGCCTCCTCGGTCTCGATGTCCTGCTGCAGGGCGTCGGCGTGTGCCTGCAGTCGCGCGTGCCAGTCCTCGCCCGCGATCACCGCCGCGCTGCGCGAGAGCCGCTCCCAGCGGGCCGTCGGCACCCGGTCACCCGTGAACGTCCGCGTCGGTGCCTCGGACATGGCGGTGAAGAAGTCCGCGCGGGGCACGTCGTCCGCGGCCAGCGACAGCACATCGACGAACCCGCGGGCGATCGCTCGCTCGATCACTGGCCGGGTGCCCGCCCCGTTGACCGTGATGCCGGCCGCCCCCAGGTGCTCATGCAGCAGCCTGGCGTAGGGGTGGGTCGCGCCGTAGAGGACGGCGATCCGGTGGGCGGGGATGGTGCGAAGGGCGGCGACGACATCGCGGACGACGCATCTGACCTCGTCGTCGGAGTCGGAGGCGTGCCGCACCTCGGACGCGACGCGAGGTGTGGTCCTCGCCGGGTCAAGGCTCGTACCGAGGCGGTCGAGCGAGCGGCGCACCGCACGGTCAGCGCGGCGCACGTCGGTGAGACCGGTCAGGACGACGAGGTCCGCCCGTTCGCCGAGGGTCCGCGTGAAGCGAGACTCCGCAAGCGTGAGCTCCTGCGGAAGGTAGAGCACGAGCCGGCCCAGCTCGCGGACCGCACCGATCTCGCCGAGCAGCGCGTCGTCGCTCAGGGCGTCGTCGCTCAGGGCGGCGTCGTCCAGGGCGGCGTCGTCCAGGATCGAGCTCGCCGTGTCGAGCAGATCCGTCTCGTCGTACCACTGGTGAGCGAGTGACGCGCGCACCGTCTGGTGCAGGCGGACCAGGTCGGCTGCGAGCGGGGACGTCGCGCTGACGCCGGCCAGGCCGGCGTGGCTGAGGTCGCGGAGCTCGCCCGAGGCGCTCACCAGGGCGCGGATGGTCGCTGGATGCTCCTTGACCGGGTCGAAGACGCTCGGTCCGCCATCGAGCGCGGCGCGCCAGGCGGCCGCCAGCACCGGTCGGGTAGCCGGCCGGCGGGGAGCCAGCACTGCCGACGCCAGCTGTTCGGCGAGTCGCGCCAGGGTGGCAAGTCGCAGCCCGGCGATCCCGTTCGCGGCATCGCCGAGGCCGGCCGCGAGGTGGCGGCGAGCGACGATCCCGGCCAGGTTGTTGGGCACCAGGATCGTGACCGGTGCCATCGGGTCGTCCGCCTTCGCCTCACAGACCACATCGCGCAAGGTGGCGAGCGCGGCTGCGCCGTACGGCGTCCGGATGGTTGTGACCGACAAAGCTCGTCCCCTCGACTCGACACGAGAGACCCTAGCCCGGGGTTCCGACAGGTGTTTCGCAGGAGGCTCGGCGTCACAGCGACGTCGTCCGGGGAGGCGACGACGACGCGACGTCGCGGCACTCAGGTAGAAAGGACCGATGGACGACAGCCTGGTACTGGGACCGCTACTGCGGTACGTCGACGAGACGAGCGCCGCGATCTGGGTCGAGACGCGGGGCCCGGCCGAGGTTGCCGTACGGGCCGCCGATGGGACGTGGCGAGCGCAGACGTTCGCCGTACACGGACACCACTACGCGCTGGTCGAGGTCGACGGCCTGGAACCGGGATCGGTACAGACGTACACGGTCACGATCGACGGAGCCGAGGTCTGGCCACCACCGGACCGCGACCTTCCGCCGAGCCGGATCGCCACCCTGAAGCCGGGCAAAGAGCTGCGCATGGCATTCGGCTCCTGCCGCATGAGCCTGCCCCACGATGCGGCGGCGAACGAGGAGCACGGGGTCGACGCACTGCGTGCGTATGCGCGACACATGGCCTCGCACGATGCGGACAAGTGGCCGGACCTCGTGCTGTTCCTCGGCGACCAGGTCTACGCGGACGAGACGTCGGAGGAGATGCAGCAGTTCATCGCGACTCGCCGCAGTCTCGAGGAGCCACCCGGACCCGAGCTCAAGGACTTCGAGGAGTACACGCACCTCTACCACCTGGCCTGGACCGAGCCAACCAACCGCTGGCTGCTCTCGACCTTGCCGAGCGCGATGATCTTCGACGACCACGACATCCGCGACGACTGGAACACCTCCGAGCAGTGGCGGCGTGAGATGGCCGAGGTGCCGTGGTGGCACGACCGGATCGTGGGCGGCCTGGCGTCGTACTGGATCTACCAGCACCTCGGCAACCTCTCGCCCGCGGCGCGCGCTGACGATGAGATCTGGTCGCAGATCGTCACAGCCGCCAAGGATGGCGACCAGCGAGACTGGGGTGCGGTGCTGGACACTTTTGCGCAACGGGCCGACGAGCACCCGGACTCGTACCGCTGGAGCTTCGCGAGGGACATCGGCACCAACCGGGTCATCGTCGTCGACTCACGTTCGGCGCGGGTGCTCGAGCCCGATCGGCGGTCGATCCTGGACGACGACGAGATGAGCTGGCTCGACGAGCAGTTGCGCGGCGGCTTCGACCACGTCTTCGTCGGTACGTCGCTGCCGTTCATGCTCGCCCGCGGTCTCCACTACTACGAAGCGTGGAACGAGGCAGTATCCACCGGCGCTTGGGGCAAGCGAGCAGCCGTGCATGGCGAGCGAACCCGTCGGGCCGTCGACCTCGAGCACTGGGCGGCGTTCCACGACGGCTTCCAGCGGGTGGCGGCAATGACAGTGGAGGTCGCCACCGGCAAGCGTGGCAGGGCTCCAGGGTCCGTGACCTTCCTCTCGGGCGACGTCCATCACTCCTACATCGCCGAGGCGAAGGTCGATGGAGAATGCCGTGTCCTGCAAGCGGTCTGCTCTCCGATTCGTAACCGCCTCCCGCGCAAGGCGGCATTCGGGATGGCCGCCCTCGGTCATGGCGCCTTCACGCCGATCACGAAGGCCCTTGCGCGGCTCGCGAAGGTGCCGCCCCCGGAGCTGGACTGGGACATCACCCACGGGCCCTGGTACGACAACAACCTGGCAACGCTCGAGACGCACGGCCGCAAGCTTGCGATGAAGTGGGAGTCCGGTACGACGGACGCCGACTCCGACGAAGACACGGTGAAGGTGGTCGCAGACTTCACCTGACGCTGGTGGCGGCCACCGTGTCCGGCTGTTTTTCCCACGACACATAAGGTTCTGGCCTCTAGGGTGGTCGCCATGATCCCGACAAGTCACCTGCTCGCGTTCACGTTGACGGCGTTCGTCGTCATCGTGGTCCCGGGTCCCAGCGTGCTCTTCGTCGTCAGCCGGGCCTTGGTGCTCGGTCGGTCCGGGGCCCTCACCACGGTGCTGGGCAATTCTCTCGGGGAGTACGTGCAGGTGATGGCGGTCGCCTTCGGCGTCGGGGCAGTCGTCGAACGATCAGTCGTGGTGTTCACGATGATCAAGCTGTGCGGGGCGGCGTACCTGGTCTTCCTCGGTGTGCAAGCGATCCGGCACCGCAGGGCACTGTCCGGCCTGATGGCGGACGGCACCGTCCGCGGCGGCCGGCTCCGCACCCTGCGCGAGGGCTTCGTCGTCGGGGTTGCGAACCCGAAGTCGATCGTGTTCTTCGCGGCCATTCTGCCGCAGTTCGTGGATCCGGCCGCGGGGTCGCTGACCCTGCAACTGCTGATGCTGGGCGCCGTCTTCCTGCTCGTCGCACTGGTGTCCGACAGCCTGTGGGCGCTCGCGGCCGGGACGGCGCGGACCTGGCTGGCCGGCTCACCCGACCGGCTGCGCTACCTCGGTGGGGCTGGTGGAGTGGCGATGATCGGCATCGGCGTACGGCTCGCCGTCGCCGGCCGCCACGACTAGGCGAACACCCGACCTGCCGTCTGATCCCTCACCACCTGACTGCACCTCGAACAGGTGTGTGAAAACTGTCGGCGGGTTGTCCTAGGTTCTTTTCGTTGGCTCGAAGGTCGATCGGATAGCGCGAGCGATGCAATGGCACAACGGTGACGTTTCTGCGGATGAGATGAGGAGGGTCCGGTAGCCGGACCCGGATGGATGAGAAGGCTGCGATCTGGGCAGCCGGCCAACGACCCGTTTGGTTTCCACAGGGTCCGCCGCGGTGGGCGACACGTCCATGGCGGTGGCTCCATCATTCTCTTCGTAGAAAGGAGCTGTCATGTCGCGTTCGAACATGATGGTGGTTCACCGGACGAGCCCACGGGCTGGGCTTCGCCGAATAGTGGTCGGCTGGTTGGCCGGGGTGGTCGTCCTGCTGGGGTTGGTGGCCGTTCCGGCCGCCGCCGATGCAGTGCCGGCCAGGCAGATCGCATCGCCCGCGAGCGAGTCTCGGCCACCCGACTGGGGAGTCGGGCCGCTCATCTGCCGGCCGGAGCCGCCCGACTACCCGGGCTGCACCGCTGAACAGGTGCGGCCGCTGCTGCGGGCCAGGTTCGCATCGGAGTACACCGGACACGCTGCGGGTTACCGCTACCACCGCATGGGTCAGCATCGACGAGGGCTCATCCTCGCCCATCTGACTCCCGCGCTCAACCTCAAGCTGGCCAGGCTGTACCACACGGCGGTGGTGAGATACGCGGCTCACCACACCAGGGTGGTTCGCGATGCACAGGGCGAACGGCAGGTCGTGGTTTCCTATCCCCACTTCCGTACCTGGGCGGGGTTCAAGGGTCAGACCACGGCGTTCTGCAACGGGACCAATCTGACGATTCACTTCCCGACGCAGTACTGCTGGTCGGTGACGAAGCTCGGCCAGGCAGGGGGCGTCATCAGGAGACTGCTCGACAGCACGGCCCGGATCGCCTTCTCGTGCAACGGGTTCGCGATCGGCGGCGTTGCCAGTGGCTCCTTCGCCGCCTGGAAGATGGGAACCGGCCTGTTGGCCGGCGGCTACTACGGGGCGGTCGGCGTAGAGATCGGCTGTCAGACCACCAACCTCTGGAACTGGGCCAGTCATCTGTGGAGCCCAGCGCCCTGACCCGAAGGGAGTCTCGATGTCGCGTCCTCGACGAGACATGAGCACCCGGCTCAAGGTCGCCTTCATCGGCGCAGGCATCGTGGTCGGTGCCGTGCTGGCGACCATCATCGGGCGTCACTAACCAGTGCAGGAGGGCCGTCGCCGCTCAGGTCCCGAGGCATCGGGCCAGGAGCGTGCGGCGGTTCCGGGCGCCGGTCTTGCCGAAGATCGACCTGGAGGCCGGATGACAGTCACCGGAGGTACGACGCGCCGTTGAAGTCGAGGATGGCGCCGGACACCCATTCCGCGGCCGGCTCGGCAAGGGCGACGATCGCCCGCGCGACCTCGTCGGGTTCCGCCACCCTGCCGAACGGGCTCTGGCCGCGGATCGCGTCGCCCTGTGGACCGTCGAGCACCGACGCGGCCATATCGGTTGCGATGAAGCCGGGCGCGATGCCCACGCAGCTGATCCCGTAGGGCGCGAGCGCCACCGCGAGTGACTGGGTCATGGAGTGGACCGCAGCCTTGCTCGCGCCGTATGCCGGCACCACCGGCTCGCCACGGTATGCCCCGCGAGACCCGACCGTCACCACCCGGCCACGCGGGAGTCCGGAGGCGGGCGGTAAGTCGATCATGGAGCGGGCGACCTGATAGGTGACGTTCGAGGTGCCCAGCAGGTTGACGTCGATGGTCCTTCGCCATCCATCGACCCACTCGTCGTACGTGGACTCGGCGATCCCCAGGTCGAGCCGGCGACCCATCCCGGTTGCATCGTCGGCGAACAGCGCGGCGTTGTTGACCAGGACGTCGATCCGCCCCAAGGCGTCCAGCGCCTCGCCGACGAAGCGCTGTACGGCTGAGGGGTCGGCGAGATCACCTTCAACCACCGCATGTCCACTACCTGGCAGGGCTGCGACCACCTCCTCGGCGAGATCTCGGTTGCTCCGGCAGTGGACCACGACGGCATCTCCACAGGTGGCCGCGAAGTGTCTGGCCACCGCTGCACCCACGCCACGAGAGCCGCCGGTGACCAGAACGCCGCGGCGGGATGGACTCCGTTTGGCGCTCAGCCGGCCACTCCCGCCTTGCCGGCAATCCGGTACGGCTTGATCAGGTAGACCACGCCCGCGGATGCGTGCTGCCACAGGAACTCGAACTGGTCGCGACGG
Source organism: uncultured Actinomycetota bacterium (assembly GCA_963833975.1). Classification (GTDB taxonomy): domain Bacteria; phylum Actinomycetota; class Actinomycetes; order Propionibacteriales; family Nocardioidaceae; genus JAWWPG01. The sequence goes on along the minus strand of CAWIAB010000006.1, from coordinate 717,393 downwards.
TAGACGTGCCGTACCGCGTCGTTGTCCGGCGACGCCGGATCGTTCGCGATGACGTCCCCGTTCCCGGTGAAGCCTCGAACGACGATCAGGTGACCGCCGGTCGAGTCGATGTCGGCCCCGTCCAGGTGCATCCGCTTGTTGTGGGACTTGTTGTTCCACGCGATCGAGACCACGGCCGGCACGCCACGCTTGACCCAGTACTCCAGGCCCTGCAGCGAGTCGTACTGCCGGACGGTGCCGTCCAGCCCGTAGTGGGACGCGTAAGCGGAGTTGAAGGGCCAGTTCCCGGTGCCGTCGTAGCTCTTGTCGTAGGTGTGGATCGCCGCCCAGTCAACGGACCCGTCCTTGCGTCCGTGCTCGTCGAAGCCCTTGTTCGGCGGCAGTGACTTGAGGTCGGCCCGGCTCGGTCCACGACCCCAGTACTCGACGATCATCTCGGTCGACGTGGGACTGCACCACGCCTCTCCGCCGCCGCCGAAGCGCGCGTACTCACCGTGATGGGTTTCCTGCGAGTACTGCGGCACCTCGAGGTCGACCGTGTGCTGCATGGTCGTCTGGCTGGGGTGGTACTTCGGCGTCTCTGGGGCGAACGCGACGGCCGCCACCTCCCGCACCGTGGGCCGTGCCTGCGCCGAGCCGTACAGCTGTTCGCGAACCCGGTAGGCAGCGGCGTGGTCGCCGGAATGGGTGAAGTAGGTGTCGACCGAGATGTAGCCGAACGCGTCGTTCTGGTCCGGGACCGACGTGCGCTCGATGGCGTCGTCGGTGAACGCCCACTTGCCCATGGTGTACCAGGGACTCCATCGGTCGCCGATCTCCACGCTGAGCTGGGTTGCGACCCAGCTGTCGCCAGGCGTCATCGCCTGCCAGCTCGTGATCAGCTCGGTGATCCCGAACCCGGTCTGGTACGACGGTGAGGTCCACGCTCCGTAGCTGGAGCCGGCCCGCAGCGTGAGCGCACCGCCACCCTGGGGCGTCACCGTTGCGCCGCCGGACGTGTGGCCGCCGGCGAAGTCCGTCAATGACGTCCACGCCTGGAAGTCGGTCGGCGTGGTCGATCCGTCGGCGCCGACCCCGTCACCAGATGCCAGCGCCGTGGGCGAGCCGGAGGCGAAGGTGAGCGGGATCAGGCCAGCGACGACCACCGCCACCCACCGCAGTGCGGACATCCGTCGCCGTCGGCCTGAGTGTTGACCAGCTTCCTGAGTGCGCATCCCGTCCTCGTCTCGTCGCTTGCCGAAGTTGCCCGTGGATCCTCGGAACGTTACGGCGACCGGTCAGCGCTGGCAATGACCCAGTCGAGCCCGGCGCTGTTACCTTGTCACGGTGTCCACGCTGGTGAGGGGATCCTTGACGCTGGACGACGACCAACCGGTCCAGGGTGACCCGATCACCTTCACTTACGCGACATCGCGCGGTCAGCTCAGCCAGCTGAACTGGATCGGCATCTACACCGACCCCGGCGACGGTCCGATCCACGAGAGGTACGTGGGTCCCTCCCTGATCTGGGCGTACACCCCGGACCTCTCGGGGCCCGCGATCTTCGACACCAGCACCCTGAACCCCGGCCATCACATCGCCTTCTATCTGTACGACGACGGCTACCCGTGGCTGGCCGAGCCGGTGACGTTCACCGTCCGGCCCGCCCCACGGGTCCCGCCGCCGACGTACCGAGGGGCCTTCGCCGGACCCGGCGCGGGTACCGGCCAGCTCGCTATGCCTGGCGGGCTGAGCATCGGACCCGACCGGAGCGTCTGGGTCGCCGACTCGGCGAACGATCGAGTCCAGGCCTTCACCCACGCCGGCAAGCCCAGTCGCATGCTCGGCGAGGGCACGCTGAGCAACCCCAGCGACGTGGCCGTCGATGATGCCGGTGACGTTTACGTCGCGGACAGCTTCAGACAGCGGATCGCCAGGTTCACCGCCGCGGGTGAGCTGGTGCGCGAGTACGGCCGCGGACAGCTCGACAACCCGCGCGGCGTCGTGGTGGACGGGCGGGGCCGGGTCTACGCCTCGGACACCGTGAACGGACGCGTCCTCGTCTTCGATGGCCGCAGCGGCGACGTCGTACAGGTCGTCAAGGCCAAGATGAGCTCGCCCCAGGGCCTCGCCCTCGACTCCGACGGCAACCTGTGGGTGACCCAGAACAGCGCCTACAGCGACTACGCGGCCGCTGTGGTCTGCTACTCGCCGAAGGGAGAGGTGCTCGCGTCCCTCGGCGGCAACGTCTCCAGCAAGCTCGGCGGTCTGTCCAACCCGGCGTACCTCGCCGTGCTGGGCTCGACGCAGCTGTTCGTCACCCTTGGCGACTTCGGCTGGACCAGCATGTTCGCGACCGCCGGCAGGTTCCTCGGCACCTTCGGCAGCCAGCGGCCCGAGACCATGCGCTTCCCGTCCGGGATCGCCTTGTCCGGCAAGGATCTCTACATCGCCGACGCCTGGCGCAGCCAGATCCTGCGCTACGAGGTGGACGCATGACGAGCCCCCTCAACGCACCGATCACCCGCCGTCGTGTCCTCGGCGCCGCGGCGCTGACGGCCGGCGCGATGGCGCTCCCGGCGAGCCTGCGCAAGGCGCTGGCCGAGACCCCGGCGCGTCCGCCCGGCAGCTTGGACGACATCGAGCACGTGGTCATCCTGATGCAGGAGAACCGCAGCTTCGACCACTACTTCGGGGCGATGCCCGGCGTCCGCGGCTTCCACGACAAGCACGCGATCAAGCTGCCCAACGGCAACTCCGTGTTCAAGCAGCCGTGGTCCGAGCATGTCGACGGCTATCTGCTGCCGTTCCACTACGACACGACCAAGACCAGCGCGCAGGCGACGCCCGGCCTCCCGCACGACTGGGACGACCAGCACCAGGCATGGAACGACGGTGCCATGAACAAGTGGATCGCGGCCAAAGGCCCGCGAACAATGGGTTACTTCCTGCGGGACGACATCCCCTTCCACTGGGCCCTCGCGGACTCCTTCACGATCTGCGACAGCTACCACTGCTCGGTCTCGGGACCGACGAACCCCAACCGGCTGTACATGTGGAGCGGGTTCATCGACCCCGACGGCAGGTATGGCGACCCGGCGAACCGCAACACGATGTCGTGGTACGACCCCCGCCTGACCTGGAAGACCTACCCGGAGCGGCTCCAGGACGCCGGCGTCACCTGGCGCGTCTACCAGGAGGAGGACAACTACGACGACAACGCGCTGGAGTGGTTCCGCCAGTTCGCCGAGGCCAAGCGCAGCTCGCCACTCCACCAGAACGGGATGGTCAAGCGCTCTGCAGGCTGGTTCGAGTACGACGCCCTGCACGACCGGCTGCCTCAGGTCTCCTGGCTGGTCGCACCGTCTGCGCAGTGCGAGCACCCGAACTGGATGCCTGCCGCCGGCGCCCAGTACATCGCCGCCAAGCTCGAGGCGATCGCCGCCAACCCCGATGTCTGGAAGAAGACGGCGTTCTTCATCACCTACGACGAGAACGACGGCTACTTCGACCATGTACCACCCCCTGCCCCACGCAAGGGGACGCCTGGGGAGTTCGTCGACGGGACACCGATCGGGTACGGCTTCCGGGTGCCGATGATCGTGGTCTCGCCGTGGACGACGGGCGGGTACGTCTGCTCGGAGACCTTCGACCACTCCTCCCTCCTCCGGTTTCTCGAGCGGCGTTTCGGCGTCCGCGAGCCGCTGATCAGCGCGTGGCGTCGGGCCACGTCCGGCGACCTCACCTCAGCCTTCCGTTTCGGTAGGCCTGCGTCGGAGTTCCCGGCCTCCGACGAGCGGCTTCGCTACCGCACGACGGTCAGCGGCCTGCACCTCGCCCAGCGTCAGGTGCGGGACAACCCGAACCCGGAGCCGCCCACCGGCCACCAGAAGCCGCCGTTCTCCTAACCGCGATCACCAACGCACCATGGTCGGGAAGATTTCTGCCCGTGATTGGTCACCTTTCGGGTGTTCCGTGCGCGTTGTGGCATTATGGGGTTGCCCATCCGCCTGTGGAAGCCGGCTTCTCTCGGCACACTGAGAGTGTCCGGAGTCTCACGCCGAACGATCTACGAGCTCCGGGACGTGTTACCGGGTGACCGGTCCAGCGGTGCGGGAGGCCGGACGGGGTGAGGAGGCAACGATGAGCGGACCTCGTGGGTTCGACCTCGACGGGGAGACCACCCGGGCCTGGTCGGCCTTCACCCGTCGGCTTGCGGACCGGTTGGCCGACATCAGCGTTGGCGAGACGCTGACCCTCGGGCTCGACGTCGCCAGCGACGAGGGGAACTCCGGGCGGGCCACCATCATCTTCGTCGCGCTCCCCGACGGCATGCTGCGGCGTACCGAGCTGGCTGCGGACGACGAACTCAGTGACGAGCGGGTGTCACGGCAACGAGACGCGGACCAGCTCGCCACCGAGACCGTCCGGCTGCTCCGACACGGCTACGGCGTCATGCACCCGGCGTTCCTGACCGTCACCGGCGAGACGTATGACGTGGGGGACCCGGGACCGGAACCCCCCCACGCCGCTGCCTCCGAGAGCTTCGATGACACTCCGGCCGCCCAGCTCACCGAGCCCGTCGACTCCTCACATCTGCTGGAGCTCGCCTTCGCCGCCATCACCCATGGCCTGGGTCGGGAGCCGATCCGCGACATCGACGGCGACCTGATCGTCGAGGCGGGCAGTGCCCGCGTGTTCGTCCGGGTGCTCGAGCGGTCGCCGGTCATCCAGCTCTTCACCCGGTTGGTGCACAACATCGACAACGTGCAGGCAGCGCCCGCCGTCGTGGTGGCGCTCAACAACGACTACCCCTTCGTCAAGTTCATCTTCGGTGACAACTCCGTGCTGGCGTGCGTGCACCTGCCCGCTATCCCGTTCGTGCCTGCGCAGCTCCGACACATGCTGGCGATCTTCACCGAGCTGGCCGACGAGCTCGACGACGAGCTGGTACGGCGACTCGGAGGCGAACGTGAGATCGAGCGCGACGCGGAGGCCGACGAGCCAGAGGCAGACCAACCGGACGGCGTACCGCCCGAGCTGATGGTTCTGGTCAGCCTCGACCCCGAAGGTCATGGCCTCGATCCCGAGCAGACCGCGGAGGTCTGCAGCTATGACCGGGCGCTGACCCGGCAGCTGCTGCACATCGCCGTGGGGCAGGAGGAGGTCTGGCACGAAGCCATCAAGGAGACCGATGACCCAGGCCAGGAGGCCCGGTGTGCGGAGGAGGCGGCCGGCTGGCAGGCAACGCGCCGGAGCCTGGTCGGCGCGTTGGAGCTGATCGACTCACTCGAGGGCTGACCTCCCGTCCGGGGTTGCGTGCGTGCGAGCATGGGCGCGGGACGTCAGCGCCGAGGAGAGGCAGCACCATGGACTACGACGTACGTCGGGTACGAGCGGCCTTTCCGGCGCTCGCCGAGGGAGCCGCCCACTTTGACGGGCCCGGCGGGTCGCAGGTGCCTCAGCCGGTAGCAGATGCCGTGTCTCGCACCATGACGGCAGCCATGTCCAACCAGGGTCAGGTCACCCGGTCCGCCCGACGCGCCGCCGAGGTCGTCGTCTCGGCGCGCGCCGCGATGGCCGACTACGTCGGTGGCACGGAGCGGGGCATCGTCTTCGGACGGAGCATGACCCAGCTCACCTTCGACCTTTCGCGAGCCATGGCGAAGACGTGGGGGCCTGGTGACCGGGTCGTCGTCACGCGGCTCGACCACGATGCCAACATCCGACCCTGGGTCTACGCCGCTGAAGCGTCGGGAGCCGAGCTGGTCTGGGTGGACTTCGACCCGGCGACGGGCGAGCTCAGTGCCGAGGCGGTGGCGGCTGTGCTCGACGAGCGCACCCGCGTCGTCGCGGTCACGGCGGCATCCAACCTGATCGGCACCCGGCCGGACGTCGTAGCGATCGTCGCCGCCGCGCATGAGGTCGGTGCTCTCGTCTATGTCGACGGGGTCCACTACGGCGCCCACCTGCTGCCCGACCTCGGTGCGCTCGGGGCCGACGTCTTCGTCTGCTCGCCGTACAAGTTCCTGGGACCACACTGCGGCGTCCTCGCCGCGAGCCCGGAGCTGCTCGAGACGTGGCACCCGGACAAGCTGCTGCCGGCGACCGACGCCGTGCCGGAACGCTTCGAGATGGGCACCTTGCCGTACGAGCTGATGGCCGGCACGACAGCGGCCGTCGACTACCTCGCCGGACTCGACGCCTCCGCCTCGGGCAGTCGTCGCGACCGGCTCGAAGCCTCGTTCGCGGGACTCGAAGCACACGAGGATGCCCTGCGGTCACGGATCGAGGCCGGACTCGTCGACCTCGGTGCCACGGTGTACTCCCGCGCCGAACGGCGGACGCCCACCCTGCTCTTCGACCTGCCAGGCCACGACTCGCAGCAGGTCCAGCATCGGCTGGCGGCCCAGGGCGTGAACGCTCCGGCTGGCTCCTTCTATGCGCTGGAGGCTGCTCGGCTGCTGGGCCTAGGCAGTGCCGGCGCCGTGCGCGTCGGGGTGGCGCCGTACAACGACGACGATGACGTGGACCGCCTGCTCGACGCGCTAGGTGATGTCGTGCGCCAGCCGGCCGACACCTGAAGCGGCCGCAGTTATCTCTGTAACAGTTGACCTCTGACCCGGCTAGGCTGCGTTTCTCGGGGGTGTCGATGGTCGTCTTTCGGTCGTGGTGAGCAGCACGCTCTGTTAGCGTGAGACTGCCAGAAACCGCGGTGGGCCGACCAGGGTGAGGACGCGAAGGGGTGCCGCGGTGACGACGGGCCAGGAGATGCTGCCGGAGAGTTTGCGAACGCCGCAGAATCCGGTCGCCCCAGGGTTCGTCGGACGTGAACGCGAGTTCGCGCAGGTGATGCAGGCTCTTCGCGAACCTGGATCGGTGGTCCTGGTCGAAGGCGAGGCCGGGGTCGGCAAGAGCCGCCTCGTCCAGGAGTTCCTCCGCTCTTCCGTGCTGGCACCCCCGGCGGTCCTCTTCGGGGTCTGCCCTCCGTTCCGTGACCCGTTCACGCTCGGTCCCGTGGTGGCGGCGCTGCGCGCCAGCTGCTCCGGCGTGTCCGGCCTGCAGCTCGACGGGCTTGCCGGCGCGCTGCGGCCGCTGTTTCCCGAGTGGGCCGAGGGGTTGCCGCCACTTCCGGAGCCCCTACAGGACGCGAAGGCCGAGCGGCATCGGCTCTTCGCCGCGCTGATCCAGCTGCTGGGCCGGCTGGGCATCGAGCTGCTCGTGGTCGAGGACCTCCACTGGGCCGACGAGTCGACTCTGGAGTTCCTGTTGCTGGTCTCGTCGCAGCCCGCCAACGGCGTGGGCCTGCTGCTGACGTACCGGCCCGACGACGTCCCCGATGACTCGCTGCTCCTGCGCCTCACCTCGAGACTTCCCGCCGGAACCAGGCGGCACCGAGTGTCGCTGACGCCGTTCGATCTGCCCGGCACGACGGCACTGATGTCGTCGATGCTCAATGACGAGCCGGTCACGCCGGAGTTCGCCACCTACCTCCAGGAACGCACCGAGGGGCTGCCACTTGCCGTCGAGGAGTCCGTACGGCTGCTGCGCGACCGGGCTTCGCTGGCCCGACGAGACGGGGTGTGGGAGCGACGCGACGAGGTCGACCTGGATGTGCCGCCGCTGGTGAGAGACGCGGTGCTCGAGCGCACCCGGTCCCTGTCGAAAGACGCGCAACGCATCCTCCAGTCGGCGGCTGTGCTGTCCGACCCGGTAGACGTCGACACGATCATCGCGGTCAGCGGGCTGGGACTGGAGCAGGCCAGCGCCGCCATCCGAGAGGCCGTGTCGAGTGGCCTGCTCGGTGAGGACCTCGCCGGTCGGGTCGCGTTTCGCCATGTCCTCGCCGCGAAGGCGATCTACGACGCCCTGTCGGCGCTCGACCGTCGGGTCCTGCACTCGCACGCCGGACACGCACTGGAGGATGTGCGTCCGCAGCCAGTGGCGCGGCTCGTCTCCCACTTCCGCAAGGCGAACGACGTCGGAAACTGGGCTCTGTACGGCGAGCTCGCGGCCGAGATCGCCATCTCTGCAGGCGATGACAGTACCGGCGTCATCCTGCTCACCGACCTGGTCAACGCGGAAGCGTTGCCGCTGCGAACCCGGTCACGGCTCGCCAAGCGCCTCGCCGGGGCGGAGGTCTTCCGCCGCTCGGTAGATGGCGAGCTGGTCCGCAGGGTGGTCGACTGCCTCCGGCGGGTCATCGCGGCCGACGGCATGATCGCCCGCGATGTCGCCGAGATCCGCAGCCCCCTCGGGCGACTGCTGATGCAGATGGCGGACTTCGAGACGGGTCGCGCGGAGCTGGAGAGGGCGATCCCGGACCTGGCTCACGACCCGGTCGAGTCCACCCGGGCGATGGTCTTCCTCGGACACCCGTACGGCAGCACCTGGCATGTCAGCAAGCACATCGAGTGGCTGAGGCGAGCCGCCGACATGGAGCCCGACACCATGACCGACATCGACAAGATGACGCTCCGGGTGGATCGGATGACGACGCTGCTGCTCCTCGGCGAGGAGTCGGGGTGGGACCTGGCGGCGCGGCTGCCGGTCGTATCGTCGTCGGTCTCCGAGGGGCTCCAGGCGACGCGTGGCCACGGCAATGCCGGCGCGACCGCGATGCTGTGGGGGAGGTATCCAGCGGCACACCACCACCTGGCGACGGCATTGGCCCTCGCGGATGCGGGCCGGTTCGAGCGTGTCCACGACCCGATCCTCGCTTCGGCCGTGCACCTGGACTGGCTCACCGGTCGGTGGGACGGACTGGCTGACCGGGTCGCCGCCATCGGGAGCGCGGACAGTGAGCGGCTGCCACAGCTCGAGGCGATCCTGGTCGCCCGGCTGCTCGAGGTGGCCGAGGGCAACGTCCACGTCGCCGAGGAACGCCTGGGCGACCTGTTGGATGAGGCCGGGCAGATCCCGGATCTGTTCGTCACCGTGGCGGCGGCGCTCGCCTCGGTCCAACTCGGCCAGGGGCGGGTCGAGGACGCCCTGCGGGTCACCGAGCAGCCGATGCAGGAGATCACCCGCAAGGGAGCCTGGATCTGGGCAACCGAGATCGCGCCGATCCGGGTCGAGGCGATGGTCGTGGCCGGCCAGATCGAGGAGGCACGGTGGCTCACCACCGCGTTCGCGCGGGGCATCCGAGGGATGCAGGCGCCCGCTCCCGACGCCGCTTTGAAGCTGTGCCAGGCCCTGCTCGCCCAGGCCCGCAGTGACGACCCGATGGTGGTCGCGGGACGCTTCCGCGTCGTGGCGGCAACCTGGCAGCGGCTGCCCCGACCGTTCGACGCTGCCCTGGCGCGGGAGCGGGAGGCGCAGTGCCTGATCTCGGCCGACAACCTGGAGGAGGCGATGACGCTGCTGACCGACGTCCGCCAGGCGCTCGTCGAGATCGGCGCGCTGGCCGACGCCGAGCGGGTCGTGTCGACGCTGCGCGGTTTCGGCGTCGACGTTCGTGGTGTGCAGCGCGGTGGGCGTCGCAGCTACGGCGACGAGCTGTCACCCCGCGAGCTCGACGTGGTCTCCCTGCTGGTCAGCGGCCTTACGAACAAGGAGATCGCTGAGCTGCTCGTCCTGTCGCCGAAGACGATTGCCCGACACCTCGACTCGGCTCGCCGCAAGCTGGGCGTCTCGTCGCGTACGGCGCTGGCGGTCAAGGCCGTGGAGGCGGGGATCGTCCCCCCCGACCCGCCGCGCGGGATTCCGCGTCTGCGCGGGCTGGCCCACTGAGCGCCGGCCCTCCGGTTGTCACCAAAGTTGGGTTGTTTGCCCAATTGCCGGTCCGGAGTGCAGGGACGAGGCTCGTGCACGAACCTCTTGACGCGGCGACTGGCGCTTGCCACCGGTCTCCAGATCGCAGTCCGGGTAGGGAAGGGGAGCTCTGGTGAAGGCCAATCGTTCGCATCGACGGATCGCCGGCCCGGCCGCTGGTCTGGCCGTCAGCGCGGTCCTCTCCGTACTCGTCGCTCTCTTCCCGGCTGGCGCGTCCGCCAACGCGGGAGCGCCCGACACGGTTCAGCTCAAGCTGCAAACCGTCCAGCTGACGACAGACACCGTGCAGCTGAAGACAGACACCGTGCAGCTGAAGACAGACACCGTGCAGCTCAAGACAGACACCGTGCAGCTCAAGACGCAGACCGTCCAGCTAGGAACACACACGGTCCACGGCGGTCAGCACCACACCATCCTCTCCACGGTCCAGCTCTGACAATCCCCGATCCCCTCCGAGGAGTCCACCAGAACTGAACCGGTCCGGTTCCCACACCCCCTTCAGTGGGAACGCGTCGTGGGGCGTTCGGCTGCAGTCGAACGCCCCACGTTCCTGTCTGCAGGCTTGAGCTGTCAGTCCGGTCGGGTTGAGGTGTCAGTCCGGAGGGTCGAACGCCGTACCGGGGGGCGCGCCAAGGTGCAGCGGCGCCGGGAGCGGCGCAGTGCAGCGGCTCAGTGCAGCGGCTCAGGCTGCGACGGACTGGCCGGGGCTGGCCATGGGCTGCTCCACCTGCGGGGTGCTGGTTGTCGAGGCGACGGGCAGCTGCACCGGCTCTGCGGGCTCGTCGGGAACGAAGTCCACGACATCGTCCAGCTCGCGGTTGTCGTCCAGGAACGTCCTGCCCCGCCAGGTCCCGATCATCGCGACCTTGACCAGGGCGGCGACCAGGCCGGGCCGAAATCTGCCGGTGTGTGTGCTCATCTGGTCATGATGGACCTCCGTCCCGGCGTTCTGGTGGAGGCTGTGGACAAGGAACGCCGCGTGTCGCGGATGGGGACCGTGTGACTGGTGTTGCTGGTGTGGTTGAGCCACCACCGGGGATGGTTGACTTGGCCGGTGCATGTCGCCCTGTGGGTTGTCGCTCTCGCCGTCGTCGTCACCGCAGCCAGCGCCCTGTCTCGGCGACTTCCGCAGCCGGCGCCGCTGAGTCTCACCCTGGTCGGTCTGATGGCCTCGTTCGTGCCGGGTGTACCGACGATCACCTTGAGCCCCGACGTGGTGCTGATCGGGTTCCTACCGCCCCTGCTCTACGCCACGGCGTTGCGCTCGTCCCTCGTCGACTTCCGGCGTAACCGGCTGGCCATCCTGCAGCTGTCGGTCGGTCTCGTCCTGGTGTCGACCTTCGTGACCGCCCTGGTCATCTGGTGGTTGCTCCCGGTGGAGTTCGCGGTGGCCCTGGCCGTGGGCGCCGTCGTGGCTCCCCCCGATGCCGTCGCCGCGACTGCGGTGGCGAGGCGGGTGGGCATGCCGCGCCGGATGGTCACGATCCTCGAGGGCGAGGGCCTGGTGAACGACGCCACCGCACTCGTGGCCCTCCGCACGGCCATCGCCGCCACCAGCGCCGCGGTCTCCATCTGGGGTGTGACTCTCGACTTCCTCGGTACGGCGCTCGGCGGCGTCGCTGTCGGGCTGGTCGTGGCCATGGTCACGGGCAAGGTACGCAAGCTCATCGAGGACGAGGTCACGGACACGGCCGTATCCCTGATCACCCCGTTCATCGCCTACCTGGCGGCCGAGGAGCTGCACAGCTCGGGCGTGCTCGCCGTCGTGGTCGCCGGGCTCACCCTCAGCCACAAGTCGTACCTCCTGCAGTCGGCCTCGTCACGCATCTTCGAGCGCACGATCTGGTCCACGATCGAGTTCCTGTTGGAGAACACGGTGTTCTTCCTGATCGGCTTCCAGGTGCGGGAGATCATCTCGGCCGCCGGGAACAGCGGGCTGTCGACCGAGCGGGTCGTCCTGGTGTGCGTGGCCGTGTCCCTGACCGTGATGCTGGTTCGTCCGCTGTGGGTCTTCCCGATGATGTATCTCCCGCGCCGGATCCCGGGGTTGCGACGCTGGGCATCTCCTGGACCACCGATGCCTCTTGCGGTGCCGGCCGGCATCTCGTGGGCCGGCATGCGTGGCGTGGTCACGTTGGCTGCCGCCTTCGTGCTGCCCGACGACACGCCGTACCGGTCGGTGCTGATCCTGGTCGCGCTGTCGGTGGTCGGGTCGACCCTGCTCCTGCAAGGTGCGACCCTGTCCCTCGTCCTGCGGCGTCTCGGGCTGCACGGTCCCGACCCCGCGGAGGACAGCCTGCAGCTGGCCACCGTGAAGCAGAAGGTCGCCGCCGCCGGCATCGCCCGGCTCGACGAGATCGCCGACTCAACGGTCAGCAAGCACGTCCTGGAGAAGCTCCGGCTCCGCTCGAAGGAGCGGGCCGACGCCGCGTGGGAGCGACTCGGCGGTGAGGACGAGACGCCGAGCCAGGCGTACGCACGACTGCGCACGCAGATGATCGATGCGGAGCGAAACGCCCTGATCAAGATCCGCGACGACGGTGCGGTTGCCCATGAGGTACTGCGGGTGGCGCTCGGCGACATCGATGTGGAGGAGACGGTCCTCGACCTCGGTGAGTCGCTCGACCTCCGCGATCGTGACCAGGACCTGGTACCGCGGACCACGACTCCGGGCTGCGAGCACCTGGCCGCAGCCAGCAGCGGGGTGACACCGAGCACGCCGGACGGGTGCGAGGAGTGCCTGCAGCTCGGGTGGGAGTGGGTGCACCTGAGGCTGTGCCTCACCTGCGGTCATGTGGGGTGTTGCGACTCGTCGATCGGCAAGCACGCCACCGTGCACTTCCACGAGACCTCCCACCCCGTCATGCGCAGCTTCGAGATCGGCGAGGCCTGGCGCTGGTGCTACCTCGACGACGTCATCGGCTAGCCCCCTCAAGTTGAGATGCCACAAAAGCCGGGTTGAGATGCCAGAAAAGCTGGGTTGAAGTGCCAATCCGGTTGGCATCTCAACGCGGCCGGGGTGATTTCAACGCGGCCGGGTGGCATTTCAACGCGGCCGGGGTGGCATCTCAACGCGGCCGGGGTGGCATCTCAACGCGGCCGGGGTGGCATCTCAACGCGGCCGGGGTGGCATCTCAACGAGGGGGGAGGTGGGCGACGACGGACTTGAAGATGGTGGGGTCGAGGGCGGCGCCTTCGCGGCGGACCACGGCGGGATCGATGGTGAGCAGCCGGTCGAGGCGTACCTCGCTGGGCCGGCGCTGGCGGTCCCATGCGCCGGTGCCGACATCCATCCAGTGCCGCCCGGCGCGAGCCTCCCGGTCGTGGTCACGGTCGTGGTCCTTGCTGGTGAGCATCAGGCCGACGAGCGATCTGCCGGTACGGCCGACGATCAGCACCGGGCGGTCCTTGCCCTGGCTGGCGTCCTCCTCGTACGGCACCCAGGTCCAGACCACCTCGCCCGGGTCGGGATGTCCGTCGGCGTGGGGGGCGTACTCGATGCGGAAACCGGGGTCGGCGGTCGGTTTCGACGCGACGGGCGTGCGAGCCCGCGGACCCTTGCCGCCCAGGTCACCCAGAGCCGCCCTGATCCGGGCCCCGAGGCTGCTCCGTGGAGTCACAGAGGCACTCTACGAGGCACAAACCCGTTGGGCGCGACAGGTGTACTCCCTATCCTGGGTGCCACCATGGCAGTGCACCCGGCGAGCAGCGTCATCGGCGACGCCGACCCGTCGGAAGCTGCGGGTGAGGTCGCCACCTCGTGGACCATCCGGTACCCCGAGGAGCTGCCGGTATCGCAGCGTCGGGACGACATCGCTGCCGCGATCAGGGACCACCAGGTGGTGATCGTCGCCGGCGAGACCGGTAGCGGCAAGACCACCCAGCTGCCGAAGATCTGCCTCGAGCTCGGCCGCGGCCAGTCGGGAGCCAAGATCGGCCACACCCAGCCGAGGCGGATCGCCGCCCGCAGCGTCGCGGAGCGCATCGCCGAGGAGCTCGGGACCGAGCTCGGAGACATCGTCGGCTACCAGGTCCGGTTCACTGACCGCTCGAGCCGAAGCACTCTGGTCAAGGTCATGACCGACGGCATCCTGCTGGCCGAGATCCAGCGAGACAGGACTCTGCGTCGCTACGACACGATCATCATCGACGAGGCGCACGAGCGCAGCCTGAACATCGACTTCATCCTCGGCTACCTGAAGCAGCTGCTGCCGCGGCGGCCGGACCTGAAGGTCATCATCACCTCCGCGACCATCGACCCGCAGCGCTTCTCCCGGCATTTCGACGACGCGCCGGTGATCGAGGTGTCCGGCCGGATGTACCCCGTCGAGGTCCGCTACCGCGAGCTCACCGATGACCAACCCACCGGCATCGTCGAAGCGGTGCAGGAGCTGATCCGCGAGGGACCCGGCGACATCTTGGTGTTCCTGTCCGGAGAGCGCGAGATCCGCGATGCCGCCGATGCGCTCACCGGCCTCAAACCTGTCCGGGTCACTGACGCGATCGAGGTGCTCCCGCTGTTCGCCCGGCTCTCCTCGGCTGACCAGCATCGGGTCTTCGCCCCGCACTCGAACCGCCGGGTCGTGCTGGCGACGAACGTCGCCGAGACCTCGCTGACGGTGCCGGGGATCCGCTACGTCGTCGACACCGGCCTGGCCCGGATCTCGCGGTTCAGCGCCCGCACCAAGGTGCAGCGGCTGCCGATCGAGCCCATCTCGCAGGCGAGCGCCAACCAGCGGGCCGGCCGGTGCGGCCGGGTGGCGGACGGGATCTGCATCCGGCTCTACGCCGAGGAGGACTACCTGGCCAGGCCGGAGTTCACCGACCCGGAGATCCTGCGCACCAACCTGGCGGCGGTCATCCTGCAGATGACGTCGCTCGGTCTGGGCGACGTGGCGAAGTTCCCGTTCGTCGAGCCGCCCGACACCCGGGCCGTCCAGGCCGGAACCCAGCTGCTCGAGGAGATCGGCGCGCTCTCCACGGTTCGCGCCGACCCGCAGGCCTCGGCGTCCGGGACGAGCCGAGGCCCGAGAGGTCGCCGTACCCGCGGCTCCGGCTCGAAGCCGAAGTCGCGGCTCACGCCGATCGGTCGTCAGCTCGCCCAGCTGCCCGTCGACCCTCGGCTCGGCCGGATGCTGGTGGAGGCATCCAAGCGCGGCAGCCTTCGCGAGGTCATCGTGGTGACCGCGGCGCTGTCCATGCAGGACCCCCGCGAACGCCCCGCGGACCAGCAGGAGCAGGCCGACCAGATGCATCGCCGGTTCGCCGATCCCGACTCGGACTTCGCGGGCATCCTCAACCTGTGGCGCCATCTGAAGGAACAGCAGCACGAGCTCTCATCGAGCGCCTTCCGGCGGATGTGCAAGCGCAGCTTCCTCAACTACCTGCGGGTGCGCGAGTGGCAGGACCTCGACTCGCAGCTGCGGCAGGTGTCCAAGCAGGTCGGCCTGGTGCTCAACGAGATCCCGGCCGCCGCTCCGGCGATCCACCAAGCGTTGCTGGCCGGGCTGCTCTCGCACATCGGACTGCGTGAGGGCGAGCGTCGCGAGTACCAGGGTGCGCGCGGCACCCGGTTCGCCATCTTCCCGGGATCCTCGCTGTTCAAGAAGCCGCCCGAGTTCGTCATGGCGGCCGAGCTCGTCGAGACCGGCCGGCTCTGGGCCCGGGTCAACGCCCGGCTCGATCCCGCCTGGGCCGAGGAGGTCGGCTCGCACCTGCTGAAGCGGACGTACAGCGAACCGCACTGGGAGAAGAAGCGCGGTGCGGTGATGGCTCTGGAGAAGGTCACGCTGTACGGCGTGCCGATCGTGTCGGATCGCCCGGTCAACTACGGCCGCATCGACCCCGACGTGGCCCGCGACCTGTTCATCCGGCACGCGCTCGTACAGGGGGAGTGGCGGACCCATCACCGCTTCTTCGCGCAGAACCAAGCGCTCCTCGAAGACGTCGAAGACCTCGAGAACCGGGCTCGGCGGCGTGACATCGTCGTCGACGACGAGACGATCTTCGACTTCTACGAGGCGCGGGTTCCGGCGCAGGTGGTCTCGACCGCGCACTTCGACTCGTGGTGGAAGGCGGAGCAGCGGGCGCGGCCCAACCTGCTGAGCTTCACCCGCGACATGCTCCTGCACGAGTCCGCGGCGGCTGTCACGACCGAGGACTTCCCTACCGAATGGCAGCATGGCGAGGCCGTTCTGCCGCTGGACTACACGTTCGAGCCCGGCAGCGTCGTCGACGGCGTGACCGTCGACATCCCCGTCGCCACGCTGAACACCGTCGCCTCCGAGGACTTCACCTGGCCGGTTCCAGGCCTGCGGCAGGACCTGGTCGTGGCGCTGATCCGGTCGCTGCCCAAGCGGCTTCGGGTGAACTTCGTGCCCGCCCCGAACGTCGCACGCACCTTCCTGGAGTCGACAACGCCGGGGGAGGAGCCGCTGCTGGACGCCCTGGAGAGGTTCCTGCTCCGCAGCACCGGAGTGGTGGTTCCGCGAGAGGCATGGGACCTGGAGAAGGTGCCGGACCATCTGCGCCTGTCCTTCCGCGTCGTGGGCGACGACGGCGCCGTGCTCGCCACCGGGAAGGACATCGAGGATCTCCGGCGCTCCTTCGCGCCGGCCAATGCACTCGCCGTGCAGTCGGCCGCCGAGGCGGTCGAGCGCACCGGGATGACCAACTGGGTGCTCGAGGACGTGCCGCGGGAGTTCGCCCAGGTGCGTGCCGGCCACCAGGTCCTGGGCTATCCCGCGCTGGTCGACGAAGGGTCCTCGGTGGGTCTCAAGGTCTTCGCCACCACCGCCGCGCAGATCTCGGCGATGCGGTCCGGGGTACGGCGGATGGCCGTGCTCGCCGTACCGTCGCCGGCTGCTGACGTCGTCTCCGAGCTGGACAACGAGGCGACGCTGGCCCTGGGACTGAACCCGCACGGTGGTACGGCTGCCCTGCTCGCTGACTGCTGGGGTTGCGCCATCGACAGCCTGATCGATGACCTTGGTGGGCCACCATGGGACCGAGCGGGTTTCGAGGCTCTGGTCGGGCGACTCCGGGCCGAGGGACGCGACCGCACCAGGCAGGTCATCGACGCCACTGGGGCGGCGCTGGTCTCCGCCAACCGGGTCGGGCGCCGGCTGAGCGGTCGTGCGGAGCTGGTCATGCTGCCGGCCCTCACGGACCTGTCGGACCAGCGAGGACGGCTCGTCTACCCCGGCTTCGTCACGGACGCCGGGCTGGCTGCGCTCGGCCACTACCCCCGCTACTTCGCCGCGATGGAGGTGCGCCTCGACAAGCTCTCAGTGGATGTACGGCGAGATGCGGTGCTGATGGGGACGATGGCCGGGCCGCAGTCGGCGTACCTGAACCGGATCGCGGCGCTGCCACCTGGCGAAGAACCCGGCGAGGGCCTGCGCGCCGTGCGCTGGTTGCTCGAGGAGCTGCGCGTCAGCCTCTGGGCCCAGCAGCTGACCACGGCTCAACCGGTGTCGCTGCAGCGGGTCGAGCGCGCCATCGCCAACGCCTGACCACGCAGGAACGCCCGGTCGACGGAGGGGATCCGTCGACCGGGCGTCGTACAACGCGTCGATGCTGGGGTCAGGCTGGTGCGAGCTCCTCTACCGGCGCGACCTCTGCCGGTCCGTCCATCGCGAGCTCGGTGTGGCTCACTCGCATGAAGGCGAACACCAGGATGGCGCCCAGCGCGATCATCGCGGCACCGACCGTGAAGGCAATGGTCGATCCGTGCGTGAAGGCGACATGAACGACCTGCAGGCTGACGTCCTTGCTGTCGGCGGGGACGATGGTGCCGTTCTTGAGTCCGGTGCCGATCTTGTCGGCCTCGGTGCGGGTCGCCGTGACGGCGACCGTGCTCAGGATGGCCAGCCCGAGCGAGCCGCCGATCTGCTGCATGGCGTTCAGCACGCCGGACCCGATACCGGAGTCCCGCTCGCCGACGCCGTGGACCGCGGTCAGGGTGAGGGGCACGAAGACGAAGCCCATCCCGAAGGACATGACCAGGATCCAGGGCAGCAGGTCCTTCGCGTAGGTCGCGTCGACGGTCAGTGTCGAGGCGTCGTAGCCGAGGCGGGAGAAGCCGTAGATCCCGATCGCCGCGAGCGTGGCACCTCCACCGGCCAGCCAGCGGGGGTCGACCCGGCTCATCAGGCTGGAGGCGATGCCGGCCGAGATGATGATTCCGGCGCTGAACGGGAGGAACGCGAAGCCGGCTTCGAGCGAGCTGTAGCCCAGCGAGTCCTGGACCACCTGGCTCAGGAAGAAGAACATCGCGAACATTCCGGCGGGGATCAGCATCATCACTGCAAAGCTGACGCCGCGGGTGCGGTCGGCGAGGATCCGGAACGGCATCAGCGGTTCCTTGACCCGTCGCTCGATCATCAGGAAGGCCCCGAGCAGGATCGCGCCGAGCCCGAGGGCGGTGAGCGTGGTGGGTGCCGTCCAGCTCTGGTCGGCGTTCTGCTGGACCAGCTCTGACGCGTGGGTCAGCCCATAGACGATGGAGACCAGGCCGAGGGTTCCGGTGAGTGCTCCGGCGAGGTCGAACGAACCACCGCGGTGACGGGCACTCTCAGAAAGGACCAGCGGCGCCATGAAGGCGGCGAGCAGCCCGATGGGCACGTTGATCAGCAGCGTCCAGCGCCAGGAGTACTCAGTGAGCCAGCCACCGAGCACCAGGCCGACTGCGGCGCCGGCGCCGGACATGGCTGCGTAGACGGCGAAAGCGCGGTTTCGTGGCTTGCCAGGCGGGAACGTCGTGGTGATCAGGGCGAGTGCGGTCGGGCTGGCGATCGCCGCGCCGACGCCCTGCAGGACACGAGCCGCGAGCAGGGTGTTCTCGGACTGGGCGAGGCCGCCGAGCAGCGACGCGAAGGCGAACAGGATGACGCCGACCATGAAGATCCGGCGCCGGCCGAAGATGTCGCCGAGTCGGCCGCCGAGCAGCAACAGCCCGCCGAAGGACAGGGTGTAGGCAGTGACGATCCACTGCGAGCTGGCGATGCTGAAGTCCAGGTCGTCGCGGATGTAGGGGATGGCGATATTGACGATGGTCGCATCGAGCACGACCATCAGCTGGGCGATGGAGATGACGACGAGGGCGAGACCGAGATGGCGGCGGCCACCTTCGGCTCTCTACACTCTTTGGCTCGTCAACGAGAGTGGACATGAGATTCCTTTGCTACTGAAGGGTCTGGTGAGGTCCCGCATTGCCGGGTGGCGGCCGGGATGACGATCTCGTCGATGATGCGCAGGATCGTCGCGTCGTCCACCGGCTGTCGAAGGACGAAGGCGCGGTGCAGGATGATGGCGGCGAGCGCGGACGTGAGGATCTCGAGGTCGACATCGGCCGCGATCTCGCCACGCTGCTGGGCCCGCTCGTAGATCTCTCGGGACTCGCGGATCTTCACCGAGAGGAAGCGCTCGTGGAATGCGTCGGCGAACTCCACGTCGTGCTGTAGCGCGGTGATGATGCTGGCCATGACGGCGAGCGACCGCTCGTCGCTGATGCCGCCGTGGTTGCAGGCGACGGCCATCAGGTCGCCGCGCAGCGAGCCGGTGTCGACCGGGGGCAGCTGAGGCGCCCCTTTCGACTTCGACAGGGCATCCACGACCAGCTCGGCCTTGGTGTCCCACCGGCGGTACAGCGTGGCCTTCGACGCCTTGGCCGCCGTGGCCACAGCGTCCATGGTCAGGCGGTCATAACCGGCACTGGCCAGGATCTCGAGGGCCGCGTCGAGGATCTCGGCCTCGCGGTCGCCCTCGATCCGCGGTCGGGACGTGGCGCGACCGAACGTCGACGGCGCTGAATCTGCAATCTCCGGCGTCATCGTCCACCACCTTTCGTCGGGTCGTAGCTGTGTCGAATGGGGGCCCGAAGGGGCCACCGAGAGTCAAGATGAAACGAAACCGTTTCGTTTCATCTACGGTACGCCGCCTCCCGAGGGCTGGCAAACCAATTTCGCGGTGAGGCCGGTGCGACCTGCATCACGTTCTCCCGGAGCACCCTCATGGTCACCGCTACGTCAGCGGGGCGGGACGGTCCCGACTGCATCCTCGTAGGCCATCCCGCAGACCTCGAGCAGGTCGACGACCAGGGAGCGGATCTGCCCGAGGACGACGGCAGCCGACAAGGTGAGTGGCTGGGCGGCCGCGCTCGATCGCTCACCGATGGCCACCAGCGGCGACTGCAACGCGTCGGCCAGCCGGTTGTCGGCGAGCTCCGACGCGATCTGGTGGGTGACCTCGGCCAGGTCGTCGAGCAGGTCGAGGTACTCCGGCGGCATCGTCTCGGACAGGCGCGCGGCGATCTCGATGCGCCGGAGCAGCACCCGGGTGGTGCGCAGCGCGCGGTCCAGCGGCTCGACGAGCTCCGCCATCGACCGCACCTGATGGCTGGTGTGGCGACGCAGCGGAGAGGCCCGCACCACGTCGAGGCCCTCGGCCGAGGCGGCGCGCAGCTCACCCAGCAGCGACTCCGTCTCGCGGGCCCGGTCCAGCGTGTCCTTCGCCAGATCCTCGGTCCTGTTCGGAGGCGCTCTGCCGACCCAGTGTCAGCAGCCAGGCGAGCTCGTCGGCCACCCGCGACGCCTCCTGCCGCGGTCGTCGCAAGGGTGCCCCCGGCACGATGGTTGCGGCGACCAGGGCGACCGCGCCACCGACGAGGGCGTCCAGGATGCGGCTCACACCTCCGTCCAGCGGGAGCAGGGTCGTCACCACGATGGACTGGACGGCCGCCTGGGTGGTCATCAGTGCGCCCGCGTCGAGCAGGATCGCCGTCGACATCGCGAGGGCGACCACGACCACCACCTGCCAGGTGCCCCGACCGAACAGGTGCGAGAACAAGTCGCCGACGCCGATTCCGAGTGACACTCCCACGGTCATCTCCGCGACCCTGCGGGGGCGTTGCCCGTACGACGTACCGAGTCCGACGACGGCGGCGATCGGCGCGAAGAACGGCGTACTGTGCCCGAAGATCGCGCTGGCGAGGATCCAGGCCGCTCCGGCGGCGAGGGCGCACTGGCCGACCATCCACAGCTTGGAACGCAACCGGTTCACTCGGGCCGTCACGGACAGCCGACCGCGCCGCCAGGCCCGGTCCCCGAGGGTCGTCACATCCACCGCACCAGTGTCCCAGTCGGCAGTGTTCCGCCGACTCGTCCACGACCGCGTGCCGATTTCTGCCGCGCCGTAGGGGTTGCCGGTATCGGGGCAGTCGGGTTAGCGTGCTTTGGTCGCTTCCACCCGAAGCGGCGCTCCGCGGGGTACGCCGAGTCCTACCCGCCCCGCGAAGCGGTGTTGACACCGACAGGGTAGGAGCGGGGGACCCGTGATTGTGGCGCATCCGGTGAAAGCCGGCGGCGCCTTGGGGTGAAGCCCCTACCGTCCGACAGGCGGTATGGGCCGGGCGACCTTTCCGCCCGAACCCGACAGCTCACTTCGCAGGCGGCGGAGAGGTTCTGCCATGGCCGGATTGCCACGTCCCGGTGCGTCATCCTCGTCTCCACGACTCACGACGACGCGCGTCGCAGTGATCGGCTCCGCAGCCGTGCTCGGAGTGGCGGGTCTGCTGCTCCACGGCCTCGGTACGGCGGGCGCGGCGACCACCGCCACCTGGAACCGCCTCGCCGGGTGTGAGTCGGGTGGTGACTGGCACATCAACACCGGTAACGGGTACTACGGCGGTCTGCAGTTCTCCCAGGGCACCTGGGTGGCGATGGGCGGCCGCAAGTACGCCGCGCGGGCCGACCTGGCCACTCCCCAGGAGCAGATGGCCATCGGTGAGGTGCTGCTCAAGGCCAACCACTACTCCTGGCGGGCCTGGCCTGCCTGCTCGGCGAGCCTCGGGCTGACCGAGGCAGACGCTCGGGCCACCGACCACACCGTCGACGGCACCTACCTGCACGGCTACGACTACCAGCCGACCAAGCACGTCAGCCAGAACGAGCCCCTGAAGCGTCTCGACCCGTAGCCCGACCATCGCCCGGAAGCTGCCCATTCGGCTGCGGTCTGAGGGTGGTTTGAGCGGGAGCACAGCAGACGAACCCTCAGGTTTGCGCAGGTTCGTCCTGGTCAGGGGAGGGTGGCGAGGGCCTCGGCCAGGGCTGCTGCGGTGAGCTCCACCTGCCATGGTCGGGCGCCAGCGGTGAGCAGAGCCTCGGCGACGGTCTCGGCCGTGAGCTCGTCGGGCGGTGACCAGGTCAAGCGCCGTACGGCATCGGGCTCGAGCAGGTTCTCCTGCGGCAGGTCCAGCTCGGCCGCCATCGCGACGATGAGCTCGCGGCAGGCTCCGAGCCGAGCCGCCGCGGCCGGGAACTTCGACGGCCCACACCCGCGCCGGAGGTGGGCCCTCGTGGCGCGCCGACACGGTCGGAAGCTGGGGCTCGGTCAGATCGAGAGCCCGGGCCAGGGCCGCGGCGAACTCCCGGATATAGCGCTGGCCGCCCCGGGTCGAGAACCCCGGAAGGCGGCTGAGCCCGCCGCGCGTCGTAGGGGCTGCCTGCGCCGCCTCGACGATGACGGGGTCCCGGACGATCTTGCCCGGCGCGATATCGCGGTGCTGTGCGAGCTCGTCGCGCAGCTCCCACATCTCGCGCACGATCGCGAGGCCGCGGCGGCCACGTACCCGGTGGATTCCCGAGGTACGGCGCCACGGTTCGTGACGGGGAGCGGGAGCGCTCATCAGTGCCCAGGCGGCGAACTCCTGGCGCGCCCACTCCGCCTTGCCGGCCGCCTCGAGCTGCGTCGACAGGATGTCGCGCAGCTCGAGAAGCATCTCGACGTCGAGAGCGGCGTACAGCAGCCAGGACTCCGGAAGCGGACGGCGAGACCAGTCGACGGCGCTGTGCTCCTTGCGCATCGAGTAGCCGAGCAGCTCCTCGACGAGAACGGCGAGCCCGACCCGGGGGTAGTTGAGCAGCCGGCCGGCCAGCTCGGTGTCGAACAGTCGTGTCGGCTGCATGCCGAGCTCGGCGAGGCAGAGCAGGTCCTGGCTGGCGGCATGGATGACCCACTCCGCGTCCGCGACTGCGTCGGCGAGCGGTCGCAACGCCTCGTTGGGTACGTCGCCGAAAGGCAGCGGGTCCACCAGGAACGACCCGGCGCCCTCCCGGCGGAGCTGGATCAGGTAGGCGCGCTGCGAGTAGCGGTAGCCGGAGGCGCGCTCGGCGTCGACGGCAAGCGGTCCGGTGCCGGACGCGAGGGACGCGGCCGCCGCCTCGAGCTGTGCCGGGCGTCGTGACCACGGCAGGCAGCCCGTCGCGCAGTAGCAGCAGCGGAGCCGGTGGCGCGGCCGGTTCGAGCTCTGGGTCCGGGTCCGGTCCGTCGGTGCCCGGCGACATTCTCGGCAACCTTCTCGGCGGCGTCCCCGACGGCGTCATCGGCGAGAGGGGCGTCCTCAGGTTCCGGGCCGTGACGGTCGTCACGGGTGCGGCCGGCCTGGTCGGGGATCATCGAGCGCGCTGACCCCGCCGGTTGGGCAGCGCGACGACACCCACGGGAACCGGTGGCAGCCCGGCCGCCGTACACAGCAGGTCGCCCCACGCCTCGACGTGCGCGCCGAGCGGACCGATCGGCGACCAGGAGGCCCGAACCTCGATCTCGGCCGAGCCGGGTTCGTCAGACATGCCGCCGAAGCTCTCCGACGCCACTCGCGTCACCGTCCCGCTCGGCGCCACGAACCCGGCGTCGTGGCTCTGCAACGCCTCCAGCAGCCAGCTCCAGCCCACGGCACTCAGCAGCGGGTCGGTCACCATCTCCGGGTCGATGTCTGCTCGCGCGTAGGCGACGCAGCGGAAGTTCCCGAGCCAGGCGTCGTTGCCGGCGGGGTCGTAGAGCAGGACGATCCGCCCGCCACCGACCTCCTCGCCCCCGACGTTCAGGTCGGCGCTCAGCGCGGCGGAGTACGGCGCGATGCGCTGAGGAGCGGGCATCTCCTCGCAGAAGATCTCCGGGCGCAGCCGCGCGGAGCGAAACTGCTCGAGTGCTCTGCGAAACTCCTCGGGCGACGCGTCGACGTCGTTGCGCGCAGCCATGTTGTGAGCCTATGTCGTACGTGTCGCCCTTGCTCCCTCGACGCGCCGCAGGTCGCCCCCGGCGGTCGTGCGAGGATCGCGCGCGTGACGATCGCCTCGAACGACCCCGCTCGAAAGCGCCCTGGTCAGGGCCGCCTGGGGCCGTCCGACGGCGCACGTCCCGGTCTGGTTCATGCGTCAGGCCGGCCGGTCGCTGCCGGAGTACCGCGCGCTGCGTGAGGGCGTGGCGATGCTCGACGCGTGCATGCGACCGGACCTGGTCGTCGAGATCACCATGCAGCCGGTCCGCCGGTACGGCGTCGACGCGGCCATCCTCTTCAGCGACATCGTGCTGCCGCTGAAGGCGATCGGGGTGGACCTCGACATCGTCCCCGGTGTCGGGCCGGTGATCGCCGCACCCATCCGCGACCTGGCCGGGCGTCGACGCGATCCCGCGAGCTGGATCCCGCGCGCATCGGCGTTCGTCGGCGAGTCGGTCCAGGCCCTGACGGAGTGAGCTCGGCGGCACGCCGTTGGTCGGGTTCGCCGGGAGCGCCGTACACGCTTGGCGTCCTATCTCATCGAGGGCGGACCGTCGAAGGACCACGCCCGCACCAAGGCCATGATGCACGCCGAGCCTGACCTGTGGGACTGCCCTGCTGACCCGGCTGGCCGAGATCTCCGGCGGCTTCCTGCGCCTCCAGGTGGAGGCCGGTGCGTCGGCCGTCCAGCTCTTCGACTCCTGGGCCGGCGGCCTCACTCCTGCCGACTACCGGCGTCACGTGCTGCCGTACACGCACTTCGGTGTTCGCGGCGGTCGCCGACCTCGGCGTGCCGCGGATCCACTTCGGGGTTGCGACGGGCGAGCTGCTCACCGACATGTCCACGGCCGGGGTGGAGGTCATGGGGGTCGACTGGCGGGTACCGCTCGATGCCGCCGTACGGCGGATCCAGCCGGGCCAGGCCGTGCAGGGCAACCTCGACCCGACGATGGTCTTCGCCCCCGCCGAGGTGGTGGAGGCGAAGGCCCGCGAGATCGTCGAGCAGGGGGCCAGCGCGCCGGGCCACATCTTCAACCTCGGCCACGGGGTGCTACCCGGGACCGACCCGGACGTGCTGGCCAGACTGGTCGACGTCATTCACTCGCTTCGACGTGACGCTTAGGCAGCCGACGTACGCCCACCCACAGCAGCGCCGCGATCGCCAGGATCACCAGTCCGAGGGGGAGCGCTGCGCCCAGACCGTGGCTGACCGCGACGAAGGTGTCCGCGAGCGCGTTCCAGCCCTGCTTGAGGCCGCCGAGGAAGCCCGTCGACTTGTCCTCGTGATGGGCGACGGTGACGACCGTCTTGGTCGGAGGCCGCGTGACCTGGACCGAGATGGTCGACAGCGTGGTCGCGGCGGTGAGCGCGCGCTGCTGGGCGAGCAGCGACTCGAGGTCCGCCTCGCGGTCCGACAGCTCGGACTCGAGGGTGATGATGTCGCTGAGCTTGACGGCGTGGCTGAACAGCAGCCGGAGCTGGGCGATCGAGTCCTTCGCGCTCGTGACGCGCGAAGCGACGTCGGCAACCCGGCCGGTCACGTCCTGGGTCGAGATCCGGCGGCTGGAGACCTGTCCGAGCTTGACGACCTGGCCGATCGCCGCCTCGAAGTTGTCGACCGGCACCCGGATGCGTGATCGACGACGAGGTCGCGCGGCCATGCACGTCCGTCACGGTGTTCTCGCTGGCCACGAAGCCGTTCTGCCCGGTCGCCACGCCCTCGATCTGCGTCATCACGGTCGTGATCGTCTTGGAGCGGAGTCCGAGCTGGGCGGTCTTGATCTGCGACCGGCCGAAGTCGGTGGAGCTGACCTTCACCAGGCCCGAGTCGGAGGCCGAGGTCTTGAACCCGGAGGCCGACCCCGCGGCGGCGAAGGATCGCGGAGCAGCGGGGGCGTACTGCGCCATGTCCGCCCGTACCCCGTCCTGGGCACTGGGACGGGCGGCCGGGCCACTGCTGGAGTCATCGCCGCTCGAGGAGGGGCCGCTGCACGCGGCGACCGCGAGCAGGCCGGCTACCGCGACCGCGGCGCCGGTCGCGACCAGCACACGATGTCGAGCTCCCCGAGGGGCGGGAGGGCGGGCCCCCCGGGGAATAGGGCTGTCGAGAGGAGCAGGCGGGGGTGAGCCGAGGCTGTTGTCGTCCATGGTGCTGTGACGCGGGTCACCCTCACTCGGTTCCCCCGTGATCGCAATGCGGGCTCCCGCCGCCGCAGGGGGGATCGGATTTGCCCAGCATGCTGGGAAGAGTCACCGTTCGCTGGGCGGGCCTGCCCGGCACACCGTGGACCTGCCCGGCATGCTGGGCAACACGGCCGGCCTCCCGTTTGCCCGGCATGCTGGGCAAACGCGGCCGGCCTCCCGTGCCCGTGCCTAGGCCGCGAATGCGATGTGGACGTGGTCGTGATGGGTCGCGTCGCTGAAGAAGGTGGCCGCTCCGTCTGGCAGGAGGTACGGCCCGCCGATGTTGTAGGCGCCTTCAGCGGCGGCGGCCTTCATATAGCCGGTCACCAGGCTGCGCGGGGTGTCCGGGTCCACGACCAGGTGCCCGTCGATTCGCCAGGTGTCGAACGCCCGGCCCTGCGCGTGGTCGCTCACCCGGTCGGTGTCGAACACGTACGTCGGATGGCCGCAGCGGATGACACTGACGCCGATCCGGTAGCTCTTCGCGAGCCGCAGCATCGCGCTCAGGACGCTGTCGTGGACGTTGCCGGACCGCACGTCGGCGCTGGCCGCGGGGGGCAGCTCGATGCGCGGCTCCGCCAGCACGGCGTGTGCCAGAGGTGAGAGTGACCGGGTCGGCCGCGGGAGGGCTCCGGGGTGCAGAGCAGTGACCCGCCAGTGCGGCGAGTCCTTGACCAGGCGGACGTCGACGGTGCTGCCACCCGATGACACCCGCCCGGCCGAGTCGGCGCGCCACTGCCGGCAGACCACCAGCACGCTCGCTGTCGTGGCGAGCAGTCCGCCGTACTGGGCCTCGATGACCTCGAGCGTGGCCGCCTCCGACCGCGCGTTGAGTGAGGGGTAGGACGCGCCGGCCAATCGGCCGCGCTGGCCGAGGGCCTCGACTCTGCGCCCGCCCTCGAGAGGCCCGCCCTGCCCGGCTGGCCAGGTGCCGATCGCCTCGACCACGCGGGCGGCTGCGACCTTCACAGCCGGTTGGAGGTCGCCTCGGCTCGGCGTCCACGGCGCGACGATCGGCAACCGGGAGGCCTCCCGAGGCGATGTCTTCGTCGAAGTCGGCGGGGAAGGCGATGTGGATGGTGGCTGGTCCGCCGTCGAGGGCGGCGGCTTCGCGGTGCCCGCGCTCGTCGTACCACGCCCACCACCAGGAGATCCGTCATCCGCGCTGCAGGCGGACCCCGCGACCAGTAGGCCGGCGCCTGCCAGCAACAGGCTTCGGCGATCCAGCAGACTTCGACGGTCATGCGGGGGCTCGGGGTCCACGAACCCAGTGTGCGCCGGGTCTAGGGTCGGGCGCATGGACGAGACCGTCGGCGTCGCGCGCGTGCTGGCCGAGCGGCGTGCCCAGCTCGAGGACCAGATGGCGCAGCTGACCGAGCCTCCGACCGACCAGGGCAGCATCTCGTTCGGTAAGCGGATCGGCGAAGGCACCAGCCAGGCAGTCGACCGGCTGGCGGCGGTCCCGGCCCACGACAAGCTCCAGGCGATGCTCATCGAGCTGAAGCGCGCCCAGGACAAGCTCGCCGAAGGGACCTACGGCCGTTGCGACGTATGCGACGCCGAGATCGGTGCCGAGCGGCTGGAGGCCCGCCCTTGGTCCACCCGCTGTGTACGTGACGCCGCCCTGCCCTGATGATCCCGTAGAGGGGCAGCCCGCACCGGTGCCGAGGCGTGATCGAACCGGCTGAAACACTTGTGCTCATGGATGCGCGGAGCTCGAGCCCGGCCACTGGGGACGGTTCGCCGCGCCGCCCGCACGTGGTCGTCATCGGCGGCGGAATCTCCGGCCTGGCCGCGGCGCACGCCCTGCTCGCCCAGCGGCCGGACATCGACGTGACCCTCCTCGAGGCCGGCCCGAGGACCGGGGGGAAGCTCCGGCTCGGCGAGGTCGCGGGTCACCCGGTCGACCTGGGGGCCGAGGCCATGCTCAACCGACGTCCCGAGGCCGTGGACCTGGCCCGAGGTGTCGGTCTGGGCGACGACCTCGTCTATCCGCTCACGACGTCGGCCGGAGTCTGGAGCCGGGGCGCCGTCCGGCCGATGCCCAGGACTGTCATGGGCGTCCCCGCGGACCTCGAGGGGCTGCGCGACAGCGGGATCGTCGGGCGCCGGGCAGTACCGAGGGCTCGGCTCGAGCGCGCGTTCCGTCGGCTCGACGTGTCCGAGGACGTCGCGATCGGTCGGGTGGTGGCCCACCGACTGGGTGGTGAGCTTCGAGACCGGCTGGTCGAGCCGCTGCTCGGCGGCGTCTACGCGGGACGTTCCGACGAGCTGTCGCTGCATGCCACCGTTCCGCAGCTGGTGCCGGCCATCGCCGAGCACGGCAGCCTGCTTGCCGCCGCCGCTGCGGTCGGCAGGCCGTCGACGTCGGCTGGTGCGAGCGAGCCGTTGCCCGTCTTCGCGGGGATCGACGGGGGAGTGGGGCGGCTGGCGTCCGCGACCGAGGCCGCGATCCTCGCCGCCGGTGGGCGGGTCAGATGTCTGGTCACGGTTCGAGAGATCAGCCTCGCCCAACCCGGCTTCCGACTGGTCAGCGGACCGACGATCGCGCCCGAGCTGATCGAGGCAGACGCGGTGATCGTGGCCGCGCCGGCTACCTCCGCCGCTCGCCTGCTCCGAGGCGTCGCCCCGCGAGCCGGGGTCGACCTCGGTCAGCTGGACTACGCCTCGATGGCGGTGGTCACCGTCGCCCTCGAGCCGAGCGGAACAGCGGCGCTCGAGGGCTCGGGCTTCCTGGTACCCGCTGTCGACGGACGCGACATCAAGGCCGCGACCTTCTCGTCACGCAAGTGGGGCTGGCACCCGCCAGAGGTGCTGTTGGTCCGTTGCTCGATCGGGCGGTACGGCGACGAGCAGCAGCTCCAGTACGACGACACCGAGCTGGTCGCGAACGCGCTGCTGGACCTGCGCGAGGCCGTGGGACTTCGCGGCCGGCTGCTCGACGCCGTGGTCACCCGCTGGGGTGGGGCGCTTCCGCAGTACGCGGTCGGCCACCTCGAACGAGTCCGTCGGATCCGCGAGGCAGTGGCGGCCGTACCCGGACTGGCTGTGTGCGGGGCGGCTTACGACGGTCTGGGACTTCCGGCGTGCATCGCGAGCGGCGCCCTTGCCGCGACCCGGGTGGTCGAGGGCCTGCCCGGCCGAGAAACAATGCACACATGACCTCATCGGCGAGCGAGACCGGAAAGCGGCCACAGCAGGGCAAGCAGGCGCGTGACCTCAACCAGTTGATTCGCTACACGATGTGGTCGGTCTTCGCGCTGCAGACCGCCGGCTCCGCCGGGGACTCGGAAGGCGCCACCGATGAGGCCACCGAGGTGCAGGCGCTGTTCGACAGCCTGGCCGCCGACGACGTGACCGTGCGAGGTGTCTATGACGTCTCAGGACTGCGGGCGGACGCCGACCTGATGGTCTGGTGGCACGCGGCCGACGTCGAGCAGCTCCAGTCGGCGTACAACGCCTTCCGTCGAACGGCCTTCGGGCGCCGAACCACGCCGGTGTGGTCGCAGACCGCGCTGCATCGTCCTGCGGAGTTCAACAAGAGCCACATCCCGGCGTTTCTCGCCGACGAGGAGCCGGCCGACTACGTGTGCGTCTACCCGTTCGTACGGTCGTACGAGTGGTACCTGCTGCCGGACCCCGAGCGACGTGCCCTGCTCGCGGAGCACGGGCAGCTGGCGCGCGACTACCCCGATGTGCGGGCCAACACCGTGGCGTCTTTCGCGCTCGGAGACTACGAGTGGATCCTCGCCTTCGAGTCCGCCGAGCTCCATCGCATCGTCGACCTGATGCGTCACCTGCGGGGCAGCGAGACGCGGCGTCACGTTCGCGAAGAGGTGCCGTTCTACACCGGCCGGCGCCGCTCGGTCGCCGAGCTCATCGCCGCCCTGCCCTGAGTCGTCGCGCCCATCACCGGTTCCCGTCGGAATCACGGTCGAGCCGGGAGGCGTCTGCGCGGCATGCTGGACAGGTCATAGCGTCCGTGGGTTCCGACGTCATGCCGCACGGTTCCGCGGACGTCATGGGCGGGCTGAAGGAGTCGCACCGCGACGTCCGTAGCCTCCGACGTCATGCCGTTCGGTTCCACGGACGCAAACGCTGCGGCGCCTTCAGGTCAGGCGGGGTCATCCTCGGGGACGAGGACCAGTGACACGCTGTTGATGCAGTAGCGGGCGTCGGTCGGGGTGTCGTAGCCCTCGCCGAGGAACACGTGACCCAGGTGGGAGTCACAGGTGGCGCAGCGGACCTCGGTGCGGGCCATGCCGAGGGTCTTGTCCTCGATGAGCCGCACGTTGTCGCGCTCGCTGGGCTCCCAGAAGGACGGCCACCCACAGTGGCTGTCGAACTTCTCCGCCGACCGGAAGAGCTCGGCTCCGCAAGCCCGGCACCGGTAGCTGCCGACGGTCTTCGTCTCCACGTACTTCCCGGACCAAGGCCGTTCGGTCGCGGCCTTACGCAGCACCTTGTACTCCTCAGGGCTGAGCTCGGCCTTCCACTCGGCGTCGGTCTTGGTCACCTTGGTCGTCATGCCACCAGTTTACGGGGCAACTAACCGAGGACCGCCGTACGCCGCTTACGTGACGGTGACGGTCACCCGGGGGCTGTAACCGACCACGTTCAGCGCATCCGCGGTCTTGACGACCCGGAACACGACCTGGCCCGTCTCGGGACCCGAGGCCCACCGGTACGCGTACAGACTGTCGCCGTCCAGCGTCCTGGTGGCGATCGTGGTCCAGGTCCCGCCGTCCAGGCGCTGGATCTCGACCGTCCCACCCGGCGCGGCCGGGATCACGATGCCGGTGAGGAGCACCTTGTCTCCGGCATGGACCGTCCGCGGGCTTGCCTTGACCCGCACCCGGCTCGCGACGTGCACCACCTCGGTGGAGCTGGTGGCGGCTCCGTACGTCGTGTCCCCAGCGAACTGCACCCGGTAGCGGACGTTGTGGTCGGGGGACTGGGGGGCGAACTGGTAGCTGCCGTCGCCGGCAGTACTCGTGACGTCGACCTGCCTCCACCGAGGTGCCCCGGCCACCCGCGCCTGCAGGCTCAGCTCCGCCCCGGAGAGGGCGTCGCCGCTGGTCGCGTCCTCGAGCGTCCCGGACACCGTCACTGTCGCGCCCTGCCTGATCCGATGGGCGCTCGCCTGCGCAGTCAGGTCGGCTTGCGGCAGACCGAGGTGGAGGTCGACGAGCTGCGGGTCGTGATCGCTCGCCTGGTCGAAGAACTCGGCGTTGACGTGAACGACGTCGTAGTCGTAGCCCTTCGCCGCCAACCCCGGCGAGAGCGCGATGTGGTCGAGGACCTGCGAGTTGCCCTCGAAGACATACGTGTAGCGCTCGTCGTCGGGCAGCGTCGTCGGTAGGTCGAGCAGTCGCGATCCGTCACCCGTGAGCGTGGTGACGCTGTCGGAGTACTCGAAGTCGTTCAGGTCGCCCATTACGATGACGCTGGCGCTCGGGTCGACGGCCGTGATCTCGTCGACGAAGGACGCGACCGCCTGCGCCTGCTGGGTCCGCTTCGGCTCCGAGGCCTGGACCGGTGGCTGGACGGGCCCGAACAGCGGGTCGTCCCCACCCTTCGAGCTCCAGTGGTTGGCGACCACGAACACCTTCTGCCCGCCGAACAGGAACTCCCCGGCCAGCGGCACCCGGGTGGCGACCCAGGCGGGGTTGGCCGGGTCGACACGTCCGGGGGAGTGAGTCAGGGCGGCCTGGCCGTCGATCGCCTCGACGTGGGTTGCCGTCGTCGAGTCGCCACGGTCGCGTTCGACGAAGCTCAGCGGCGTACCCTCCTGGATCAGGAAGGCCACCCGGATGTTGCCGCCGGGCTCGCCGCCTTCCTGGTCGTTGACCGGGTCGATCTGCTGCCATTCGTACGTCGGCCCTCCCGCGTCACTGATCGCGTCGACCAGCTCCTGAAGGGTGACGTTGGCGTCGACGACACCGTTGTCGGTAGGGCCGTTGTTGTCCTGGACCTCCTCGAGGGCGAGCAGGTCGGGGGACCGCAGGTTGTCGACGATGATCGACGCGAGGTCGGCGAACTTCGACGGTGGGTCGGTCGGGTCGAGGTTCTCGACGTTGAAGGTCGCGACGGATAGCTCGTCCTGGGCGCCGACGTCAGCCACCTCGCGCTGGATCCCACCGCTGACGAGCGTCGGCGACTGGGTGGCCACCAGGTGGAAGTTGTTGAAGTCGTAGTCGACGATGCCCACGGTCGGGCCGGCATAGGTGTCGCCGGTGTTGGCGGCCGGGACGAATGTGCCGAGCGAGTCGTCGAGCACGATGCGCTCGGGGTTGGGATCGGTCGGGAGCAGCACGATCACCACCCCGCGCGGTCTCGGTCCCCGCGCCAGCGGGCACGATCGGGGTCTCGCCGAACGCGGTGTTGGTCGGACCGACCGCCCGGGCGTCGTCGATCTCGATGCGCATGCCCTCCAGCGACTCCCAGAAGTCGATGCCGTCCTGAGCCGGGTCGAAGGTGCCCTCGGTCTCGACGTTGATCGGGTCGGACGGCGTGCCCTCGTGGTCGATGACCGTCGAAGGCGGCTCGAGGCCACCCGGTCCCACCAGCGTCAGGGCGGGCAGCGGCTGTCCGGATGCCGGTCACGGAGACCGTCGGCGCGGTCAGCTCGGTGGTGGTCAGCCCCTGAGCGCCCGGGCGGAACTCGGAGACGACTCCGGCGACCGTGACCGCGGAGCCCACCGGGTAGCCAGTCGGCGGGGACGAGGTGAAGACGTAGATGCCCGAGCTCGCTCCATCGACGTACCCCGGCGCACTCGGAACCCCGGGGGTCCTGCATCCAGAAGCCCTTCGCGTTCGCGGCGGTGACGATCCCTGTGACCCCGGTGACCGAGGTCCCCTTGAGTGGCGAGACCTGCGCGGCGCCCTGGATCTGCGCGATCGTGGTCTCCTGGGCGACCGCGCAGGTGTCCGTGGTCGCGCAGTTGGCCGGGGCAGGAACGCCGGACGCGAAGTCGGCGGCGTTGTCGTCGGTGTCGGCGAAGCTCGCGTTGCGCGAGTCCGAGGTCGATGTTGCTTCCCGCCGGCGCTCGACCAGTGCCCTCGAAGTCGCTCGCGGTGCCGCCGTACCCGACGAAGTCGACGACAGTCGGGTCAGCGTGGCAGGTGGCGCCGCAACCGAGCGCGGTTGTGGAGCCGACCAGGGCGATCTTGCCTGCGCGTCGCGCTCAGGTTGATGGTGCCGGTGACGTCTGGGGTCGGCAGGTCGACGCCTGTCGAGCCACCCGATGCCTCCCCGACCAGGAACGCGCCACCGGCTGGGATCGAGCCGGCCAGCGGAGTCACCTGCCAGCTGCTACCGGTCGCTGAGGCGTACTGGACGGAGTAGGACGACACGTCGACCGGGCTGCCGCCGATGTTGCGCAGCTCGACGAAGTCGTTCTTGTACGGCGCAGCCGGCGGTCCGGCGTTGCCGCCACCGCCGTACACCTCGGCGAGCACCAGGGATGCCGAGACCGCCTGAGCGGGGCCGTTGGTCAGGACGGCGACCGCGGCGAGGGCGGCGACCACGGCGACCGGGAGCGTGGTGGCGGCGATCCGGAAAAGGCGACGGGCTGAGGAGGTCACGGGTCATCCTTCGGGTGCTGGTGCGGATCGGAGAGATCCCTGCGTTCGTGAGAGTAGGGCAGCAAAGCGACAATTTGCAGCCCCCGAGGTGAACCAACAACCAAGAACCAACGACTGTGTTCAATTTCGGCGACCACTACGATTTGGCAGATGCCGAGCCCTGCGACCGAGATCGACGTGGCGGGCCGCGCGGTCCGCGTCTCGAGCCCTGACCGTGTCGTCTACCCGGAGACGGCCGAGACCCCGGCCGCGACCAAGCTCGATGTCGTCGCGTTCTACGCGAACGTGGGGGAGGCGATGCTCGAAGCCCTCCGGCTGCGTCCCGTGACGTTGGAGCGGTGGCCCAAGGGGGTCCATCGAGGGGATCACGCTGGCGACCCGCTCCGACTCACACGGCGACGCCTTCTACCAGAAGCGGATCCCCAAGGGTGCGCCCGACTACGTCGAGACGGCTCGGATCGCCTTCCCGTCGGGACGTTCCGCCGACGAGGTCTGCCCGACCGAGCCGGCGGTCATCGCCTGGGCGGCGCAGATCGGCACCATCGTGTTCCATCCGTGGCCGGTACGTCGCGACGACACCGAGCACCCGGACGAGCTGCGCATCGACCTCGACCCGCAGCCGGGCACGGACTTCGCCGACGCGGCCCGGGTGGCGGGTCAGGCCAGGCTGCTGCTCGAGGAGCTCGGGTACCGCGGGTTCCCGAAGACCTCGGGGAACCGCGGCGTCCACATCTACCTCCGGATCGAGCCGCAGTGGACCTTCACCGACGTACGGCACGGTGCGATCGCGTTCGGACGCGAGCTCGAGCGACGGCTGCCCGACCAGGTGACCACGAAGCTGGTGGAAGGAGGAGCGCGGGTCGCGGATCTTCGTCGACTTCAACCAGAACGCCCGGGACCGGACGATCGCCAGCGCCTACAGCCTGCGCGCCGAGGCCGGGCGCACCGGTCTCCACCCCGGTCGACTGGGACGAGCTCGAGGGGCTCGATCCGCAGCGGTTCAACCTCTGGACCGTGCCTCAGCGGCTGGCCGACGTCGGAGACCTGCATGCGGACATCGATCGCGTGGGGCATTCGCTCCAGCCACTGCTCGACATGTACGCCGCCGACGAGGCTGCAGGCCTTGGGGACATGCCGTACCCGCCCGAGTACCCGAAGATGCCGGGTGAGCCGCCCAGGGTCCAACCAAGCCGGAAGAACCCGCTGAACTGGGAAGATGACGCCTGATCGGGCCGCAGGGTGTCGGCTCTGCGGTGACCGGCCACAAAAAAAGCCGACCTACCCACGGGTTACCAGCGGGTAGAATCGGATATCAGCGCCCCAGGCTCCCCCCTCCGAGAGCCTGGGGCACTGATATTTGTCAAGCTGTATCCGAAACCAGGCTCCCCCCTCCGAGAGTCTGGAACCGTGATACTGAAGCTGCGAGCTGTATCGACCAGGCTCCCCCTCCGCGAGCCTGGACGTGATACCTAACCTGCGAGCCGTATTCGAAACCAGGCTCCCCCCTCCGAGAGTCTGGAACCGTGATACTTGGACCAGCAGCGCCGACACATGTAAGTACGGATGGCCTTCTGCGAGCCCGAGCCCGCTCTCAGGGCTCGTCCTGCGTCATCGCCGTGCCGTGCATCTTGAATGGGCGCTAGGTCCGAGACGGACGCTACAGCGAATCAGCCCTCAGGTGGACCCGACATTGCCGCATGTCGGCCAAACTGCCCGTCATCGTCTACACTCCAGTCAGGCGGAGTCATGAGCTCAGTCATCAGCATGGGAATGGACCGGTAGTGACGAACGACGTTGCGGAGCTTGGTTCGAGGATTCGATCGCTTCGATGTGACCGCGGGCTCACGCAGGCCGAGCTCGCGGGTCCGAAGCTGTCCGAGAGCTACGTATCGCTCATCGAAAGCGGGAAGCGACAACCAGGTACTCGCACGCTCCAAGCGATCGCCGAGCGGCTCGAGATCTCCGTAGACGAGCTGACTGCGCACGTCGTACCCACCGACCCCCAGGTCAGTTTTGCGCTCGCGTTCGTCGAGCTCGCGGTCATGAACGGCGACATGGACTCGGCCCGGTCCGCCGTAGCCGCTATCCACAAGGACAGCAGACTCGACGCTCGCTCACGCGCGAGACTGGTGGCCGTGGAGGCAAAGCTCGCAGAGTCTGAGGGTGACCTGGAGACCGCCACCATCCTCCTCGAGCAGGTGCTGGCGGACGAGCAGACGGATCCCGCAGCGTGGGCCGAGGCGGCGACCAGCCTGGTCAGATGTCACCGCGAGCGCGGCAACCTGGTCGAGGCGATCGAGGTCGGAGAGAAGTGCACGGAGAAGCTGGTCAAGGCCGGCCTCTCCGGAACGCCGCAGCACGTCGCCGTCGGGCTCACGATGGCTTCGGCCTACCACGAGCGCGGTGACGTGGTCAGGGCATCGCGGGTGGTCGACGGCCTGGTCACCGAGTCCGAGCGAGTGGGCTCGCGCGAGGCGCGCGGGTACGCCTACTGGAACGCGGCGCTCATCGCCCGCGGCCAGGGCAGGAAGCTCGACGCCGTGAAGCTGGCCGAGAAGGCCGTGGCGTTGGTCTCCGAGGGCGACGACAAGCGTCGATTGGCCCGACTGACCGCCGCTCAGGGCAGCATCCTGCTCTCGCTCGACGAACCGCAGATCGACCGGGCCGTAGAGCTGCTGCTCAGGGCGTACACGCAGATGGAAGAGTGCGGCTCCGTCGTGGACCTGGGCACGATCGCGATCGAGCTCGGCAAGGCGGAGATCCTCGCCGGTGAGCCGGACGAGGCCGAGCGTTGGGTCCGCCGTTGTCTTGAGCTGATGGGTGACGAGCCTCGTCTGGAGACGGCGCACGGTCGGCTGCTCCTCGCCCACGCTCAGATGATGCAGGGTCACGCCGAGGAGGCGAGCCAGACGGCGCAGGCTGTCCGCTTCGATGCTCGAGTCCATGGGTGTCTCCCGTAACGCGGCCAAGATCTGGCGCGAGCTCGGCGACCTGATGAAGCGCCAGGGCCAGCACCGAGAGGCCTGCGCTCGCCTATGACCGCGCGCTCGAGTCCATGGGTTTGGCCGCAGCGCCGCCCGTGCCACAGCCGACCAGAGCCAAAGCGGCCGCCGTCGAGTACCAGGCCAGCGCTCTCCAGCCGCAGATCTGACTCCGGGCTGACACCGCGCCGGCACGGCCCCCGGGGCCGGCCCCACCTGCGGCTATCGTCCCGGTGGCTCGCTGACGCTGCTGCGTGCGGTGACTGCGGCTAGCGCGGTCTGAGGACCGGCGCTGCCCGTGCTGTGCTGTGCTGCCCTGACCCGGCTGTCGCGTGTGGTCTGCGACTGCTCAGTGTCGGGTCAGCAGCACCAGGGACCGTCGACCTTGGACTGGGTGGTGGTGTGCTGGCCACCGATGGAGTCGGCTGAGGTGGAGATGACTCCGCTCGGGACGAAGCCGATCAGGGCGATGAGGCCCGAGGCAACGACGAATCCTACGCGACAAAACAGGCGAGATTGTGACATTTGGTTGAACTCCTTATTAAGTTAAACTCCCCGCGAATTGCCGCAACAGTCACACAGAGTCTTACGTCAAGTCAAGAAGAGTCATGTCAAACGCCCGATAGTCAAGTTCGTGACCGGTCCAGGGAGGACTCTAGAGGCAGCGGCCCTCCTCCGCGAGTCTCGCGGAGCCTTCACTTGTCGGGTCGCTCACAGGACCGCCCTCCTTGACCACGAGCTGTCGCACCTGCTACATCCCGGTGATGCCCTGTCCGTCTCCCGGCCTCGGCGTCGAGCGGTTCGTGCTCGAGCAGGTGGAGCAGGGGCACCCCGAGACGGCGGCGTGCGCGTGACGTCCAGTCGAGGTGGAACAGCTCCGAGACGTTGTGCGGCAGGGTCATGACGATGACCTCGGCGGCCTGCTGCTCGGCGACCACCTCGGTCAGCGTGTCGATCGGGTCCGCCGAGCTGAACTCGCCGTCCGCCCCGACGCCGAGCGCCCGGATCGCCGCGACGCTCCGGCTCACCGCATCCTCTGCATCGGAGTCGATGCTTCGCTGCTCCTTCGCCGCGTCGACGGGGCTGGTCTCCGGCAGTACCGGCATGGCCCCCAGTGTCTCGTGGGCGGCGAGCGTGCCGAGCGTCTGGTCGACCTGCTGTGCGGCGTTGTCGCAGGGGATGAGCACGTGATAGTGGCGCTCGTCCTCGATGGCCTCGTGGAGGGAGACGACCTCCTGGGCGTCGCCGGCAGTCATGGCCTGCTCGGCGAGGATCACGACGTTGTACATGGGGGCTCCTTGGCTCGATGGTCCATCTTCCCCTGTCAGGTACGGCACTGTCCTCCCGCACCTGCTCCACCGCGAGGTTGTCGGTGGTCTTCGGGAAGAATGGCATCATGCGACTCCCGGTCATGCCACCCGTGTCCCCCATGCTGGCCAAGTCCGTGAAGGAGATCCCGACTGGAGAGATGAGCTTCGAACCGAAGTGGGACGGCTTCCGGTCGATCATCTTCCGTGACGGCGACGAGGTGGAGATCGGCAGCCGCAACGAGAAACCCATGACGCGCTACTTCCCGGAGCTGGTCGAGGCGATCCGGGCCAACCTTCCCCGAGCGGTGTGTGGTCGACGGCGAGATCATCGTGGTCGGCCCGTCAGGGGACCGCCTCGAGTTCGAGGTTCTGCAGCAGCGCATCCACCCGGCGGCGAGCCGGGTCAAGCTGCTGTCGGAAGCAGACCCCGGCGCAGCTTCGTGGCCTTCGACCTGCTCGCGCTCGGAGACACCGACCTCATGGATCAGGCCGTTCTCCGAGCGCCGTACGGCCTTGGTCGACGCGCTCTCGTCGGCGACGGCACCCATCCACGTCACGGCGGCGACGACCGACCGGACCCTGGCGCAACGCTGGTTCCAGCAGTTCGAGGGGGCCGGACTGGACGGTCTGATGGCGAAGCCGCTCGGGCGGGTCGTATGCCCCCGACAAGCGCACCATGTTCAAGATCAAGCCGGAGCGAACCGCCGACTGCGTCGTCGCGGGCTACCGGGTGCACAAGAGCGGTCCGGACCGGATCGGGTCGCTGCTGCTCGGGCTGTACGGCGAGGACGGGACGCTCGCCAGCGTCGGGGTGATCGGTGCGTTCCCGATGGAGCGGCGCAAGGAGCTCTTCGAGGAGATGCAGCCACTGGTCACGACGTTCGACGACCACCCGTGGGCGTGGGCGAAGCAGGAGGAGGGCACCCGGACGCCGCGCAACGCCGAGGGGAGTCGATGGGCGGCCGGCAAGGACCTCTCGTTCACGCCCGTTGCGCCCGGAGCTCGTCGTCGAGGTGCGCTACGACCATATGGAGGGCGTCCGGTTCCGACACACGGCGCAGTTCGTCCGCTGGCGTCCGGACCGCGATCCGCGCTCCTGCACCTACGAGCAGCTCGAGGTGCCGGTGAGCTACGACCTTGCCGATGTCCTGGTCGCGGACGGGCGTACCTAGAGGTCTGTGGTCACGACCCCCAGTGGTCAGGGAACCTCATCGACCAGGTAGCGGGCGAAGAGCGACCCGTCCTCCTCCAGCAGGTGCGCGAGGCTGAGCGCGTAGCGGTGGTACGACGTCCGGACCTTGGACGATGCGTGGCCGCGTGCCTCCAACGAGGATGGGCGCGGTCGTCAGGCAGAGATCGTCGAGGCGTCCCGCGGCCACGAGGTGTGCCAGCAGAGTCGGGCCCCCCTCGCAGAGCACCCGCCGGTAGCCCCGTCGGCCCAGCTCGTCCAGCGCCGTCCACCAGGTCGACGTCACCGGTCCCGGCCCGGATCAGCCGGCGCGGGTCGAGAGAGGTGCCGGCCGCGCTCGACGGGCGCGTCCTCGGTTCGTGATGACCATCGTCTCCGCCCGGCCTGGGCCGAGCAGCCGCGCGTCGAGTGACAGGGACCGGGAGACCACCGCGATCGGCGGCGTCTCCGCGAGACCGAGGCGTCGGCGCAAGGTCGACGTCGACCTCGGACGGCTCGACCGGGCGGTAGCCCTCGACGCGTGCAGTGCCGGCGCCGACCAGGACGAGTCGCAAAGTGAGCGCTGCAAACCGAACACCCGCCGGTCGCCCGGACTCGACAGCGAGGCGGAGGCTCCGTCCGGGCCCTGCGCGGAGCCGTCGACCGAGCTGATGAAGATCGCGCGTACCCAGGGCTCGGTCGCCGTCCTCGGGGAATCGGTACAGCTCGGCAAGATCGTCGTCGGTTAGGTCGGAGGGACCGTCCGTGAGCAGGGATCGCACGGTTCGATCCTGCCATCCGGGCAGAGCTTGACACGACACAGGCGCCGTACCTGGAGAGGCCTCTCGGAGCGCCTTGACGCCGGCCAGCCTTGTTGCGGCCACAATGGCCAGATGTCGAAACCTCTGTCCGACCGCCTCCGCCTTCGTACCGGTCCCGTTGCTCTCGTTGACTACGACTCCGGGGCGACGCCGGGGTTCTCGGGTGGGAAGAAGAAGGGAAAACAGGCGCTCGATCGGCTCGGCGGGCCGTTGTCGGACCTACAGGAGAGGCTGTACGCCGAGTCGAGAGACGGGTGGTGAGCGACGTATCCTGCTTGTCCTGCAAGGGATGGACACCTCGGGCAAAGGTGGCATCATCAAGCACTGCGCGGGACTGCTGGACCCGCAAGGTGTCA
This sequence comes from uncultured Actinomycetota bacterium, assembly GCA_963833975.1. Taxonomy (GTDB): domain Bacteria; phylum Actinomycetota; class Actinomycetes; order Propionibacteriales; family Nocardioidaceae; genus JAWWPG01. Next base: position 677,177 of record CAWIAB010000006.1, on the reverse strand, counting down.
GCTTGACGTCCTTCAAGGCCCCGGCGAAGAACGAGAAGCGCCACGACTTCCTCTGGCGGATCGAGCCGCACGCGCCAGCCGCCGGGCATGGTCGGCATCTTCGACCGCAGCCACTACGAGGACGTCCTGATCGCCCGCGTACGCAACCTCGCTCCCGCCGCCGAGCTCGACCGGCGCTACGGCGCGATCAACGACTTCGAGCACCGGCTCGTGACCACCAGCAGCACGACGGTGATCAAGTGCTTCCTGCACATCTCCCGCGACACCCAACGTGAGCGGTTGCTTGCCCGACTGGACGACCCGACGAAGCTCTGGAAGTTCAACCCGGCCGACGTCGACGAGCGGGCCCACTGGCCCGAGTACCAGCGCGCCTACGAGATCGCGCTCGAACGCTGCAGCACCGACGCGGCGCCCTGGTACGTCGTACCCAGCGACCGCAAGTGGTATCGAAACTGGGCCATCACCACCCTGCTCACCGAGCAGCTGGGCACGCTGGATCCTCAGTGGCCCCAGCCCGACTTCGACATCGCGGAGCAGACGCGCCCGCGTCCTCGCCTCCTGAGCGTCCATCGGAGCCCCGTTGTCGGCCATCCGAGCCTGGTGTCGGCCATCCGAGCCTGGTGCCGCAGCGGTCGATCCGAGCCTGGTGACAGGTCATCCGAGCCTGGTGACCCGGCTCGTGTGCTGCTGTCTGAGTGTGGTCCGATCGGAACGGCGCAGCGACGACGGCGGCCGGCCGAGTCTCGTGTCGACGTGCGGTTCGTGCAATCGGAGGTGACGTCACAAACCGGGGAGATCTGCAGGTTTTTTGACTCGAACCACCTGCAGATCTCCCCGGTTTGTCAAGTGGGGCGAATCCAGCTCGGCGTGGCTTGGTCAGACCGGGACGAGCTCCAGGGCGCCCACGGAGTAGCGGGCCACGATCAGCCGGCTGAGGGCCTCGTGCTCGCCCAGCGGTCGCGGAGACGGCGCACGCCCCAGCCTCGAAGGCCAGCTCGGCGGCCCGGTCCGCGTGTGGCCCGGACGTGATGAACAGCGAGCCCGACCGCCACGTGCCGCTTGCCCTGGCGCCGCCAGTCCCGGACCGCCTCGCCGGTCGACGGGGGCGACGCGTTGGCGAAGGCGATGCTGGTCGGCAGGTGGTGATGCACGCTCCAGAGCCGGGCCAACCGGGCGATGGAGGCGGTCGTCCGGGCGTCCGTCGACCCGGTCGCCGCGAGGACCACGGCGTCCAGCTCACGGACCCGGGCGAGCTCGCAGCGCCGTACGCATCCGCTCGTCGAGGACCGAGAGCAGCGCCGCGTCAGCCCCGACCAGCTCAGCAGGCACGCACCCTTGTCGCCGGGTTGGCCCGAGTGGCCTCGTCGACGGCTGTGAGCACCTCGAGCTCGGCTTGCTCGGTGGTGGTCACGAGCAACGGCACGACGACCACCTCGTCGTGTCCGCGCGCCGCCAGGGACGCGACCACCCGTTCGAGGTTCGGCTTGGCCCCTGCGGTGAAGGCGGCGTCGATCCGCAGGTCCGGACGCATCCGCTTGGTGGCGGCGACGATCTCGCGCACCGTCCGCGCCGCGCGGGCGTCGACCGGTCCCGCAGGCCAAGGCAACCAGGGCTGGAGCTGTCATGAGTGGATCCCACATTCTGTCTTGACGGAGCCTGGCCAGCGTCCGCTTCGAGCGTCCGCGCCAGGAGTCGCACGTTTCGTGCAGGGCCAGCAACCGATCGACGAGTAGCCGTCGAACCGGAGCGGGTTGACCACACGTGATGCTCGGCGATGTAGGCGTCGAGATCCGCCTGGGTCCACCGCGCCAGAGGAGCGACGACGACCTTGCGCCGCTCCTCGTCGTACCCGACAACCGGGGTATGAGTGCGCGAACCGCCCTGCGTCGCGACGGATTCCGGTCGCCCAGGCGTCGTACGACGACAAGCCCGGCGGCGAACGGCTGGACCTTCCGCAATGCGCAGCAGAGGTCGGGGTCGCGCGAGAACAGGTCGGGCCCGAAACGTCTCGTCCTGTTCCCGCACCGAGATGGTGGGGGAGAGGGTCACAACGTTGACCGGGAGGGTCGCATCGACGGCGTCACGAGTTCCGAGGGTCTCGACGAAGTGGTAGCCGGTGTCCAGGAAGAGAACATCGACTCCTGGCACGACCCGCGATGCGAGATGGGCCAGCACACCGTCGTTCATCGACGAGGCGACGCAGAACCTGCTCCCGAACGTCGTGGCCGCCCAGCGCACGATCTGTTCAGCCGTCGCTGACTCGAGCCGCTCGGCGGCATCGGCGGCCAGGTTGCGGAGGCTCAGCGACGAGGCGTGCGCTCGTGAGGGCGGCATCTGGTGTCGGTGCGGTGAGGGTGATGTCGGTGCTCATGTGTTCCTCGGGGGTGAGGACACGCGGTCTGCCGTGAGTCTCAGGGGAGATTCGCCGGGTGGCCACGCGCCCGACGGAGACTTGCGGGCGAGGTCAGGCCGACATACACATCATGCTGCGGGTCAGGCCGAGGTCCACGTGGCGTCGGGCCACGAGGAATACGGCGGTGTCCGCGGCGATCTTCATGGCACGATCCTGAGCCGACATTGACCAGAATGCAAGCCAATGTCTCAAACTCTGAGATTCCGTCTCAACACATGGTACGGCGCAGGCGCCGCATCACCCGAGGTCGAGGCCCGGGTACAGGGGGTGGGCGGAGAGCAGCTCGGCCGCTGCCGCGTGGGTCTTCTCGGCCACCCCATCGGCGAGCGCATAGGCCGCCTTGGAGGCCGACCCGCTCTTGGTGGTGCCGGGAGTCGTGCTGGTGAGAACGTCGACGACGAGCTCGGCGACCCGGTCGAACTCCGCAGCGCCGAACCCGCGCGTGGTCAGCGCTGGCGTGCCGAAGCGGATCCCGCTCGTGTACCAGGCGCCGTTGGGGTCCGCCGGGATGGAGTTGCGGTTCGTGACGATCCCGGAGTCGAGCAGTGCCGACTCAGCCTGCCGACCGGTGATGCCGAAACCCGACACGTCGAGCAGCACGATGTGGTTGTCCGTGCCGCCCGTGACCAGTCGGGCGCCTCTGCGCAGGAAGCCGTCCGCGAGCGACTTCGCGTTGTCCGCGACACTCTGCGCGTAGCCGGCGAAGGCGGGCTGACGTGCCTCGGCGAGCGCGACGGCCTTGGCCGCCATCATGTGTGACAGCGGCCCGCCGAGCACCATCGGGCAGCCCTTGTCGACCGCATCGGAGAACTCGGCGGTGGCGAGGACCAGGCCTCCGCGCGGTCCGCGCAGAGACTTGTGGGTCGTCGTCGTGACCACCTGGGCGTGGGGGACCGGATCCTCGTCGCCGGTGAACACCTTCCCGGCGACCAGACCCGCGAAGTGCGCCATGTCGACCATCAGGGTGGCGCCCACCTCGTCGGCGATCTCGCGCATCTTCGCGAAGTTCACCCGTCGGGGGTAGGCGGAGTAGCCGGCGATCAGGATGAGCGGCTTGAACTCGCGCGCCGCAGCCGCGACCCGGTCGTAGTCGAGCAGTCCCGTCTCAGGGTCGGTGCCGTAGCTGCGCTGGTGGAACATCTTGCCCGAGATGTTGGGTCGGAACCCGTGGGTGAGGTGCCCTCCGGCGTCGAGTGACATGCCGAGCATGCGCTGCTTGCCGAAGTCGGCGCGCAGCTTCTCCCAGTCCTCCTCCGACATGTCGTTGACGCGCCTTCACGCCGGCAGCCTGCAAGCGCAGGGACCTCGACCCGAGCGTTGAGGATCGCCCAGAACGCCACGAGGTTCGCGTCGATGCCCGAGTGCGGCTGGGCGTAGGCGTACTCCGCACCGAACAGCTCGCGGGCGTGCTCGGCCGCCAGCGCCTCGACCGTGTCGACGTTCTGGCACCCGGCATAGAAGCGGTGGCCGATGGTGCCCTCCGCGTACTTGTCGCTCAGCCAGGTACCCATCGTGAGCAGTACGGCGGGGGAGGCGTAGTTCTCGCTCGCGATCAGCTTGAGCGAGCCGCGCTGGTCCTCGAGCTCGGCTCGGGTCGCCGCGGCGATGCGCGGCTCGACCGAGGCGATCACCTCGAGGGCAGCACGGTAGGCGGTGCTCGCGGTGGCAGCGATGTCCGGCTGAGTCATGGGCGACAGCCTAGTAGCCGACCCTTCCGGTACGTCGCGGCTCAGCCGAAGGTCACGACCCGAAATGTCCGGCCGTGTTCCATCCTCTCGTCCACCGGCGGGGGTCGTCCGGGAAATCCAGCGGCTCGGAGTCATTCCGCCGCCGCGAAGACGCGCGACAGTCGCGTTGGTCGTGCGGGCTGAACCCGTTTTGCTCGCTACCGTAAGGGCATGGCGACGGAGTCGGTGGAGCCGCGCATCGGCGCACCGGACGTGGATCGCGTCCGCGCGTGGTGTGCTCTGGCGACTGCTCACGTCCACCGTCGGGTCCTGCATGAAGCATCGGGTCACCGGGCTGGCCGCGGAGGCGGCGTTCTTCGCCATCCTGTCCCTGCCGCCGCTGATCTTCGGCCTGGCGGGCAGCATCGGGTACTTCGTCACGCGCGTCGACGGGGGTCAGGTCGACGACCTGCGCAACAAGATCCTCGAGCTGTCCGAGCGGGTTCTGTCGCAGGACAGTGTCAACACGATCGTCAAGCCCACCGTCAACCAGGTGTTGAACGGTCAGCGGTTCGACGTCATCTCGATCGGCTTCGTCCTGGCGCTCTGGTCGGGCTCGCGTGCGCTCAACGTCTTCGTCGACACCATCACCATCATGTACGGCCTCGGTGGACGTCGTGGGATCGTCCGAACCCGAGTGCTGTCGTTCTCGTTGTACGTCATCGGTCTGATCGTGGGCGTCGTCGTCCTGCCGCTCGTGGTCGCCGGACCCGGAGCTCGTCGACAACGCCTTGCCGAGCCAGCTCGACGTGCTGAACGTGCTGTACTGGCCGGTCGTCATCGTGCTGAGCATCGCGTTCCTGACCACGCTCTACCACCTGTCGGTGCCGGTGCGGACCTCGTGGCGTCACGACGTTCCGGGGGCGGTCTTCGCCTTCCTGATGTGGGTGATCGGCAGCTACCTGCTGCGGGACATCCTGCAGAGCGCCCGGACCTCGATCTACGGACCGTTGGCCGCGCCGATCGCCGTACTGCTCTGGCTCTACCTGACCGCGCTGGTCGTGCTGATCGGCGCCGCCCTCAACGCGGCGTTCGACCGCGTCTGGCCCGAGTCGTCGACTGCGGGGGCTCGCTCAGAGCTGGTACGGCGGCTGCGACGGCGCAGCCCCTCGGACCGGATCCCGCCGGACTCGGTCGGCCCCCTCTGACCCTCCTGCGCGGATTCGTCTGCACTTCGTGGGCGGGAAACCCTTCAGATCCGCAGACGAACCGACGCCGGTGCGGGGAAATCGCATGGCTTTCGTCGTCAGATGACGCCTACCCTCATCGCGTGACCGAACCACCACGCGTGCAGCTGGCGGACCTGGGTTGGGATGAGTCCTGGCGCCAGGCGCTAGCGTCGCCGGCCAGCGCCGGCGCGCACACCCTTGCGCCAGCCGGCGCTGGCGACTCCGCTGACTCTGCCAACTCCCGCTGACTCTGTCGGCGTTCTGCAGGGGGTTCCGGGACGGGTTGCGCGCGTCGACCGCGGACTGTGCACCGTGCTGACCGAGGACGGACCGATCCGGGCCACCTTCGGCGGTGGAGTGCTTGACGCGATGGCCAACGACCCGAGCGCCGCCCCGTGCACGGGGGACTGGTGTCTGGTACGTCAGTGGCCGGACGGACCGGTGACCGTCGAGACTCTGGCTCCACGCCGTACCCGGTTGGTGCGGGCCGACGCCTCGCGCAGCTCACACGGTCAGGTGATGGCGGCTAATGTCGACCTGGTCGCGGTCGTCGTGGCCCTGCACCCCGAGCCCAACCTGGGCCGGATCGAGCGGCTGCTCGCGGTCGCCTGGGAGAGCGGGGCGACTCCGCTGGTGGTCCTGACCAAGGTCGACCTCGTGGTCGACGGTGACGCGATCGCGGAGGACGTGAGATCGGCTGCGGGCGAGCTGGACGTGATCTGCTGCAGCACGACGACGGGCCGGGGTATCGACGAGATCCGCGCACTGCTGACCGCCGGCCGGACGATGGTGATGATCGGGGCGTCGGGGCATGGCAAGTCGAGCCTCACCAACGCCCTCGTGGGCGCGGACATCCTGATCACCCGGACGATCCGCGATGACGGCAAGGGCCGGCACACCTCGGTGCGGCGAGAGCTGCTGGTGATCCCCAGCGGAGGGGCGGTGATCGACACCCCTGGGCTTCGTGGCGTAGGTCTGCAGCGCGACTCCGGCTCGGTAGGGCAGGCATTCCCGGACATCGAGGCCCTGACCCACGGATGCCGCTTCCGGGACTGTCACCACGAGAGCGAGCCGGGCTGCGCGATCACCGCCGCGCTGGCCGCCGGCAACCTGACCGTACGGCGCTGGGAGAGCTGGCAACGACTCCAGCGCGAGGCTACCCGGGCCGAGATCCGCGCGGACGCCCGGTTGCGCGCCGAGCAGGCCAAGAGATGGCGCGACCTCACCAAGCAGACCCGCGACCGGCGCCGTTGACGCTCTGGGAACACCCCGGGCGACAGTGGGTCAGAGCTTGACGGACCACACCCCCATCCCGAAGGTCGAGGCGAAGAGCGTCGAGCTGTCCTTGATGTAGCGCAGGTCCGTGATGATGAGCTGCGGCAGCCCATGTCCGACGGCTCGCCAGTTCGGGTCGGCGACCGCCGTGGTGAAGACCCCGACATCGGTGCCGGCGTACAGCTTGTTCCCGATGAGCAACAGCTTGCTGACGGGCGCCTTGGGGAGGTTCGCGGAGATGTCGGTCCAGGTCTTGCCGGAGTCGGCTGTGTGCAGGACGTACGGCGAGTTGTCGCCGGCCCGGTATCCCGAGAACGAGATGAACACGCTCTTGCTGTTGTCGGGATCGATCACGATGCGGGTGATCCAGAGTCGTGGCTTCACCGGGGGTGGCAGCTGGGTGAAGTCGGCGCCCTTGTCGGTGCTCCGGTAGAGGTAGCCGTTGTCGGTGCCGACCCAGATGACCTTCGCGCTGTTGGCGGCGAGCCCGATCGCCGAGATCGTGCCGTACGGGTAAGCCGAGCCGTCGCCGCCGCCATGACCGAGGTCGTCGGTGATCGTCGTGAACGTGTGACCTCCATCCGTGGAGCGGTTCAGCTCGTTGCCGCCGCTGTAGATGACCGAGGGGTCGCCGGGCTGGAACTCCATGGGCATGAAGAACGGGAACCGCTCGCTGTCGATCGGCAGGTTGAACTGGGTGCCGCCGCTGAAGCCGGTGCAGTTCCCGTACTGGTAGCAGCCGTAGTAGGTGTTCTTGTCCGTCGGGCTGATCAAGGCCCGCTGGCCGTCGCCGCCGATGATGTCCTGGAACGGCGGGGACGTCCAGCTGGCCCGGGTGCCGTTGTCCTGCAGGCCGCCGAGGTAGCGCGTGGGGTCCTGCTCGGAGACGTCGATGCTGACGTACTGCGACCACGGCTCGTCGGCCGAGTGGGTCCAGCTGGAGCCGCCGTTGGCCGAGGCGTAGAGACCTCCGTCGTTGCCGATGTAGACGTCGCCCCCCGAATGCGTGTCCCATACGGCGATGTGCTGGTCGGGATGCAGACCGCCTCCGACGGAAGCGAAGTTGTCCGCGCCGTCCGTCGACTGGTACATGTTCAGACCGGCGAGGTACATCCGATCCGCGTCGTCGGGATCGACGAAGATCCGCGCGAACCACCAGCCGTAGGTGCTCTGTGAGCCGCCGAGGTCGTCCGCTCCGGCCGGCCGCGTCCACGATGCTCCGTTGTCCGTCGAACGGAAGAAGTTCTGGAACGAGCCGGACTCGTTGTTGGCGTAGACGGCATAGACCTGGTCGCTGTCCGAGGGAGCGAAGGCGACGCCGATGCGCCCGACGTCGTCGGCCGACGCGGGGAGCCCCTGGCCCTGGCCGAGCCGCTTCCAGCTGGACCCTCCGTTGTGGGTTTCCCAGATCCCGGAGCCGACGCCGGTGTACTGGCGGTCGTCCGGCTTGCGTAGGTGGTCCCACATCGAGGCGATGATGTGGTCGCTGTCGCTCGGGTCGATGGTGATGTCGACGCCGCCGGTCGTGGAGTTGGGGGGCTTCAGCGACCGCTTCCAGGAGTCACCACCGTCGGTCGAGAGGTAGACGCCTCGCTGGCCCCCAGGAACGAAGAGGTTGCCGCTGACCGCCACCCAGATTCTCTTGGGGTTCTCGGGGTCCACGACGATCCGGCCGATGGTGCCGGAGGACGCGAGCCCGACGTGCTCCCAGGTGGCGCCGCCGTCGGTCGACCGGTACATGCCCTGACCGCCGTACGTGATGCTGCCGCCACCGGGGTTCGTCTCGCCGGTGCCGACGAAGAGTGTGCCGTCGGACCCGATGGCGATGGCGCCCATCGCGTGGGTGAGGTCGGCCGGCCAGACCGAGCTGAAGGTGGCCCCAGAATCGGTCGAGTGCCAGATGCCGGCCGTCGAGGTGGCGACGTACAGGCCGCCCTTGTGCTGTGGGTCGACAGCGGCATCGATGACCCTCCCACCGACGGTCTTCGGTCCCTGGAACTTCCAACCGGCCTTGGCCAGTGCGGGAGTCTGGCGAGAGGTCAGCGTGCGGATCTGCCTGGCCTGCGCCGCCGCCGCGTCGAACGCGCGGAGGTTGGGAACCCCTGAGGGCAGCAGGCGCTGCTCGATGAACGGGTCCTCGGGGATCTCCGGCCCGCGGTCGGCACCTGGCAGATCCGCGTCGGGGTCACCACCTTCAGCCTCGCACTCCTGCTCCTCCTCATCGGTGGCCGCATCGTCGCAGTCACCTCCCTCGCCGCCCGGCTCCTCGTCGGTGTCGCCGTCGGGATCCTCGCTCTCATGGGTCCCGTTGCTCACCGACGTGCTGGTGTCGCCCGGCGCCGCGCTCTTGCTGTCGCCGCTCGAGCAGGCTGCCATCAAGATGACCAGGCAGACCAGCCAGGGGAGGTGTTGGATCTTGGCGCGCACGACGGCTCCTTGCTCACGAAACTAGGGCTCGCCTATCTTTCGCTGAGCCTGGTCGGCCGTCAAGCCTTCGACGCGCCGGTTGTCGAGTGCCCGGGTCTGGTCCGTCCAGGGCGCATGCTTGGCGAACCAGACACCAGCGCCGAAGGAGGTCGCCGCATGTCGCCGCATTCTGCACCCTTGAGACTCCGTGAGGCCCGTCTCGCCAGGACCGCCGCCGCAGTGGGTACGGCGCTGCTGGCGCTTGCGCTCTCGGTCGCCTCAGCAGATGCCGTACCCGCCAACCGGGATCCGGCAAGCATCGGAGCCGGGGCCGTAGCCGACGGCGCGCGAACACGCCCCGCCTCGGTGGGTGATGCGTTGCACTGCGCCAGGCCCGCACACCGGGTCCACTTCAAGAGGGACCGGGCTGTGGTAGCTGTTGCCGTCGGCATGGCCGAGTCGTACTGCCGCAAGGACGCCACGGGACACAACCCGCCGACGAGCGGGTGTCCCCATGGCTCCGATGACCGGGGGCTGTGGCAGATCAACAGCTGTTACCACTCGGAGGTCAGTGACCACTGCGCCTACAAGCCGACCTGCAACGCCCGCGCCGCGAAGCACATCTCCGACCACGGCAAGGACTGGTCACCCTGGTCGGCCTACGGCAGCGGCGCCTACCGTCAGTTTCTCGGGGTTGCGCAACTGGCGGTCGACCAGACCTGGGGGCACGGGGGACACGGGACGTAGCAACTCCGACGCTGCTTCATCAACGCCGGAGTCTGGGCACCGAAAAGCTCGAGCAGTTCGATGCCGTGCCGACGCCAGTGCCCGGATCGCCGGGGCGCTAAACCCGTTCGCGGGATTCCCTCCCGGTCGGCTGTGGTCATCGGGGGAGGCCAAGCGTGAGACACTGAGAGTTGTAGTCGGGCTAGCTTTGGTCGGCTTTTCTCTCAGAGAGTCGGCGACACTGTGGCCACGGATCTTATGGACATGATGGATGCGGTTGCGGACACGCTGAGCGAGCCCGGCGACCTGGCCGAGACGTTGAGTCGGATCACCTTCACCGCCTGCGACATGGTGCCGCGTGCTGACTACGTCAGCATCTCGATCCTCCATCCCGACGGTGAGCTCGAGACGGTAGCGCCCACCGATCCGCTGATCAGCAAGGTCGACGAGCTTCAGCAGGGGCTCGCCGAAGGCCCCTGCTACGTCTCAGGAGCCGCGGATCGGGTGACCTACTCCGGCAACGTCGCGCTAGACCCGCGGTGGCCCGCATATGGCGCACAGATCGCGCGCCTGGGCATCGCGTCCCAGCTCTCGATCATCTTGCATGTCGGGTCCGGCGGATTCACCCGCCTCAACCTGTACTCCCGCAAGCGCGCTGCCTTCGGGGACTCGCGCCAGACCGCGGACATCTTCGTCAGCCATGCCAAGGTGGCTCTCGGCTATGCCAAGGAGGTCAACACGCTGCGTGCAGGTATGGCGACCCGGACGGTCATCGGTGAGGCCATCGGCATCGTGATGGCCACTAACGGGCTCGACGAAGAGCGCGCGTTCGAGTTCCTGATCAGGGTCTCGCAGAACAACAACGTGAAACTGCGCGAAGTCGCTGAGGAGATCGTCGAGACCTCGGCCGAGAGCGCCTGAGGCTTGCCGTCGATGCCGGCCGGGTCAGCGTAGCTCGGGCTGGCGCTGCGCCGCTGGATCGAGGCTACGCACGATCATCTCGGCAGCGTCGCGCTCGTACTCACGGTGGGTGATGGTGATGAGCGGCCGTTCGGCATCCGGGTCCTGGATGTCACAGCGCAGCCCCCGCCGTACGGCCTCCTCGCCGATCAGCCGGGCCGTGGCCTGGTCCGAGACCTCGAACACAGACTTTCTCACGGTGGCCTCTCATCGGGTGTGGACGATCACGGACTGCGTGCGGATGACGCGTGTGGCGCGCACAGTCGTGGGGTACGAGCCCGCAAGCCCGAGGTGCTGACTGCTTAACACCCCGGGCCGCCCGCTAGCCGACGTACTGACCGTGCGGAGTGCGGGACCGATGCCCAGGGTCCGGGGGAACCGTGCCGTCGAGAAACTGTCCTCGACGACGACCACGCTTTGCCCAGGTTACTGCAGGACCACGAGACTGACGAGTTCCAAGTCCCGACAACGAGCCGAAGGAGCAGCACATGACGACACCGCCTGTAGATGGCGAACCCCCGACCGACATCAAGGAGCCCACTCCAGAAACCCACGCAGACTCCCAGGACACCAGTGATGAGGCTAGCGACACCGACGTCATGGGCATCGATGACGACGACCCGATAGACGCGACTCTGGTCGGTGGGCCGGTGGACCGCGACGCCATCGGCGACGAGGACTACACCGACGGCGCGTCGACCCAGCCCCCGGCCGAGTAGACCGTACGGCGCAGAAATCCCCACCACCGGGGTCTGGTGGTGGGGAAATTCTGGTGGTCGACCGCTGCTCGGGGGATTCAGCGGCCGACCTGAGAGCAACGCTACCCGCCGATCGACGTGGTGGTTGACTTCTTGCTGTTATGTGCCAGGACTCACAACTGATTCTCGCCCGCCTAGTGTCGGCGTGATCGCGACATATCCTCTCTTGCCGGGTGAGTAGCTTCGTGCCGAAGGACATGCGGGCGCAACCGGCATGTCACGCATCGAACACCCTTGGGGGATCCCGACGGTCAGGGGACTGACCGCTGGGACCCAGTACTTGGCGATCGAATTCGGCCATCTGTCGGGAAGGCCTAGTCGGGGAAGCGAGGTCGGAGTACGGTCCGAGCAGGGGGTAGATGTAGCTCAGCTGGTTCGGTTCGGGGAGCCCTCGGGCCGACCAGGGGCCGCTGATAGTGTTTCGGCGATCTACGTTTGCGGCACCGCCGAGGTCCGGAGGGGTCTCGGCGTTGCTGCATGCTACGGGTTTCCCGCATCGTCCACGCGACCACCGGATCGCGTGTTAGCGTGCCCTGTGGGGGGCAATTTTGGCGCAACCCCTCCGCGCCGTTGAACCCCATAGAAAGTGGTCTCGAGCCAGCTCCGGACCCCGGCACCTCGAGGCCACTGCCAGAGCGCGTGAGTCACCGACCGCCTCCCGCTGGCCCGCCATTTTTGGGAATTCTTCACCCGCCGGCAGCTGTAGGCCACCCTGCCCTTGGTGCGCCGCCTGGCTGCTTCGATCCCTTCTGGGGGCGTCCACGGGCGATGACGATGTCCCGGCGCCATTCCGCAAATCCCACCATCCAGCCGCTGAGCCTGTCCACGCGTGACGGCGGCTCGCTCAGGGGCGGGCCGTATCCAACAGGTACTCCCAGCCGGGTTGCCAGCTGAACTCCGTCTCCAACGCATCAGCGAGCGGGATGCCGTTCAGATGGAGATCGAGGCCGATGCGTGTCGCTACATGACCCACGATCAAGATGCGACCGCCGTCCCAGCGTGGGAGCAGATCGGCCAGGAAGCTGCCGACGCGATCCACTGCCTGCTGCCAGCTCTCTCCCCCCGGGTACGGCTTGACCACATGGCTGGATCGGTCGGCGAGCACCTGGCTACGGCTTGCACCATTGAGCTCGCCGTAGTCGCACTCGCGTAGCCGCCAGTCGAGCAGCACGGGAGGTCCGGCACCCATGAAGGCTAGGTCCACACTCTCGACGGCGCGGTAGAGGTCGGAGCTGAATACGGCATCGAGTCCGTCGTCGCGACGTCGTTCACCCAGTTCGACCGCCTGGCGACGCCCGAGTTCGGAGAGGCGACCGGGCAGCCAGCCAGTCGCGATGCCGGCCTCATTGTCCTCAGTGGTCTGGTGAGTCTCGAAGCAGACTTGCAGACTCACAGGGTCGCTCCTGGGATGCGCCTCGATGCACGTTGTCTCGTCGAACTCGAACACCTTACGCCCGCTCGTCAGGTCGACTGGCAGCTCGCGGCATGGTCACCCCAGCGCGCCCATCGGCAGATCCGGACGTGCGCGCTAGCGTGCGAGGGTGCCAGTCTCACTGAAGTACGCCATCGTGGAGCGGGAGCGGCGGTACCGTATTGAACGGCTTCCTGCTGGCGTGTCAAGCACCATGGAGATCCTCGATCGGTATGTGACAGGCACCCGGCTTCGTCTCCGCGAAGTTCGTGAAGCTGACGGGACTTTCACCCGCAAGCTAGGGCACAAGGTACGCATCAGTGATGGTCCTGCCGAGGTCGCGTGCACGAACTTCTACCTCGACGACGCCGAGTGGACTCTCCTCACCGCCTTGCCTTCGCAACTACTCCGCAAGCGGCGGCACCTTATCCATCGGGATGGATTTAGCGTCGCGGTTGATGAGCACGAGGACGGCACCCTGATCGCAGAGATCGATGATGGCGACCAGCCGTCCGAGTTCGTGCCCGACTGGCTCGACGTCGTGGACAACGTGACCGATGACGAAGCATGGACTGGCGCGGGACTTGCCCAATCCCCGTCAGGTGGCCTCGGCCAGGAGAAGTAGCATCAACGCAGCGATCGATTTGGCGTCGACTATCTGACCGGTGCGAACCATGTGATGGACCTCCGTCCTACTGAACCATGCCGAACGCATGTCCTGCTCCTCGATGTCTCGCTCCGGCTGTTCAGCGGAGAACTCCGTCGCGAGGAAGACCGTGCACCGGTGAGCGATCATGCTGGGAGTGACTTCCAGAGTGCCCAAGACTGTGAGATGAGTCGCGACAAGCCCCGTCTCCTCTCGGAGCTCGCGACGTGCCAACGTCTCGGCGTCGGAGTCGTCAATGTCTTCAGCACTGCCGGACGGGAACTCCCAACGCCGGCCGGCGACCGGATAGCGGTACTGCTCAACCAGGTGGAACCGGTCTCCATCCAAAGGGATGACGACAGCAATGTCTGAGGTGTCTACAACGGCGTAGATGCCAGTCGACCCATCTTCTCGACGGACCGTGTCCTCCCGAAGCGACATCCAGGGGTTCTCGTACACCCGCCTGCTGCTTGTGGTCTCCACCGGCATGAGTCTGCTCCTACGCCGAGGTGAGGCCTCGCATGCCACGCCTGCTCATCGGCATGGGCGGCCGGCTCTCGCAAAAGCGGTTGTTGGCTGCGGTAGCGGATCGGCGTACGGCGCGATCAGCGACGGGAGCGCGCTCCTGCGTAGCCTGCCGGACTAGCCGACCTCTCCGTCGATCGCCTCGCGTAGCAGGTCCGCGTGACCGGCATGACGTGCCGTCTCCTCGATCAGATGTAGGAGGACCCAGCGCAACGTGAAGTGCTCGCCGCGCACCGGCTTCATCGAAGCCTGCGCAAGGCCTGTTGCTTCGCGTACGACGGCCCGGCTGCGGTTGCAGGCCTCGCGGTAGCGCTGACGCAGTTGCTCCGGACGCAGATCGACCGGGGCACGGAACTGCCAATCGGGATCTGCGTCCCAGTCCGCGTCGACAAAGGGGGCACGATCGGGCTGCCCCGAGAAGTGGATCTCCATCCAGTCCTCCTCGGCCAGCGACAGGTGGTAGAGCAGACCGCCGAGGGTGAGCGTGGACGGAGGATGCGACTGCGCCAGCTGCTCTCGATCGAGCCCCTCCGTCTTGTCGAGCACCGCTGCTCGCTGAACATCCAGATACTGCTCGAGCAGCTCCAGCTCGGAACCATCGCGATCAGGCTCGGTTGGCACCAGCTCAGTCTAGGAAGTACGCACGCGATTGCACACACCACACGGGGACGGCAAATACTGCAGGTCGCAGGGCTGATTAAACCTTCCCGCGTCGGTGCATCGACATGACCGTTAGGTCCGCCGGCAGGTGAGTGCGTCTGGGTCGGGACTACTTGACGTGCAAGATCGTCGCATCAGGTAAGGGGCGGACTTGACCGTTCTCCGCGGTCTGCACGCTTATCAGGCAAGGATGTCCTGTAGCGGCATCGGCGGTGATGATCACGGCCCTGACGGTGAAGTCGGGTTGTGGGTCGCCCGCCTCGACTGGGTGTCCCGTTGTCCCAATGTGAGGGAACTCGCCGATGAGCTTGATCTGGCACCACCCCGTCCGGAGCGCCCCTGTACCAAGCGAGGCTCACTGGCGTACGCGCTTGGTGGGTGGTCTGACCTGTTGATGGATGCTGGGTGGCCCGACCTTGCGCGGACCTGGCCGTTCCGGCCGGATCCGGGGGAGCCGGCCTGCCGGATGATGACGAATCGTGGCCAGTGCATCCGGTCGCCAAGCCGAAGACAACTGCCGTCACGGCCAACGCGACGCGTCTCATTGGACCTCCCGAGGCATTGGACGCTACCAGCGTCTCCTTGGTTCCGGCGGTGTGCGCTGATCGGCATCACCGCTCAACCTTGCAGCATGAGCGTGGAGCTGCGACTCAGCGACCGCGGCGGTCCACACGCTCCCAGGGCCAGTCGGCGGCGAGCCAGCGTGCGACGGCGTCGGCGAGTGGTACGTCGAGACTCGATCGGTCGGCGCGCACCCAGGACAGCACCGTGACATCCCACTCCTCGGAGGAGGACGGGTACACGTAGACGCAGCCGATGACGTCTCTGTCGCCTGAGTCGAGGACGGTGAAGGTGTAGCCCTTGCCCTGCATGAAGTCGTCGGCGTGGCGGCGCAGGTCGGTGAGGTTCTCCTCGAGGGTCATGCCGCCCAGTGGTGGCCAGTCGCCGCCGGAAAAGCCGGGAGTGGAGCGGATGTGCTCGATGCTTGACATCCAGGCGTCAAGGTCGGCCTGATTGTGCTGCGGCCCCAGCGGTTCGAGAGTGAACTGGCCAGCGGCCAGTGACGTCGGCGGATCGAAGTCGACTGGCACGAACTCGTCCGAGGTCATGACCGGGACGCTACCGGTATGGCCAGACCCTCTGCACCCGAGTTCTCTGCGGCGTCATAGTCCCGGGTTCAAGGCCGCCGACCTTCGTCCGGAGATCCGTCACTTCTACGAGCACACGTCCAGCTGGCGGATGGAGGTGTGGACCCAGTGGAATCCGTTCTTCCAGCCCGGTGGTGAGGCCATCTCGCGGATGTTCGGGCGCCGGGTTCAGCAACTCGCACTGCCAACCCGCCCACTCGATGTCGCGTACGGCATAGACAGCCGGGTCGCGATCATTGTGGATGCCGAGGGTGAGCAGCGAGCCGCAGCTTGGCTCCGAACCTTGCGATCGACGGGGGAGTATGTCTACAGCGGCTGCTACTCCTCGCGACTCCTTCCGGGTGATCGGCAACCCAGCGTGCACGTGGCCTTTCCCCTCGAGGCCGGGAACGTGCAGGTATTCCTCCGACCGAGCGTCTTGCCCGGTGGCGCGCTGGAGTTGAGCTCGCCGGCCGGCCGGTTCGGTGAGATTGGGGCTTACGTCGTCGTCAAGGACCTTGGGGACACGCACGCCGCTCGCGTTCCGATCCACGAAACCTTCCGCGTCTACCTCGACCGTGACGGCGTGTTACGGACCGACCACCAGCTGTGTCTTTGGTCGGCGACGGTGGTGCGCCTCCACTACAAACTCACCCGAGACCTCG
The DNA here is from genome assembly GCA_963833975.1 of uncultured Actinomycetota bacterium. Classification (GTDB taxonomy): domain Bacteria; phylum Actinomycetota; class Actinomycetes; order Propionibacteriales; family Nocardioidaceae; genus JAWWPG01. The sequence goes on along the minus strand of CAWIAB010000006.1, from coordinate 660,709 downwards.
CTTGAGCGCCAAGTGGCACGAGAGTGCATGTCGCGCTCAGCTCTACACGGCGACATCGTCCCGGCTTCACAGGAAGGCAGGATGTTGCCAGCGTTGAGGCGCCACCGCGACCTTCCAGGCTCTAGATAGCCTGGCGCCATGCTCCCCCGGACTCCGATCGCGGTCGCTGCACTTGTACGCGATGGCCTCGTGCTCATGGTGCATCGCCATCCATTACGTCGGTGGTATCCAGATTGCTGGGACCTCGTCGGTGGACATGTCGACTCAGGGGAGTCGCCTGACCAGGCGGTCAGGCGCGAGTGCCTCGAAGAACTCGGTATCTACGTCCACGACCCTCGGCCGCTCCCGATGATGGTCAGCGACCCCGCCCTCGACATGAAAGCTTTTCTTGTCACGCGTTGGGAAGGGGAGCCGGTCAACGCAGAGCCCGAGGAGCACGACGATCTTCGCTGGTTCCGGCCCGCCGATCTCGCAGACGTGAAGATTGCCAACCCGGCCGGCCTGCCTAGCATCGTGAGCGCCGTTCAGGGCACAACCGACTAGCCCCTACGAAGCGTCCGCGCCTTCGTAGGCATGTGTTCCATGGGGACAGGCCCGTATGCGGTGATGCGGGCGGCTGGGTATGTGCGTTGAGCTCAGGCAGTGTGGCTGGATCCGAGTAGGGTCCCCGTGTATGGACATGTTGAGGGGCGAACAGATCGCCAAGGCCGACCTGACCGACTGGCGCAAGCTCGCCCAGGGACTGCATGCCCGGTACGTGGTCGACGACTTCGGCGCCGGCGTACGGTTCGTCGCCGCGGTGGGCGAGGCTTGTGACGTGCTCGGCCACCACCCACGCGTGTCGATCGGCAATGGGTACGTCGACTTCAAGCTGGTCAGCGACGACGCCATCTATCGCGACGACGAGGGCACCGAACACGTTGTCGAATGGGTGACCCAGCAGGACGTCGACCTCGCGCGACGGATCACCGAGATCGCCGCCGACCAGCAGCTCGACGCCGACCCGACGTCGGTCAGCCACATCGAGCTCGGGCTCGACACGGCGCACTCTGCGACCATCGCCCCGGTGTGGGCCGTCCTGCTGACCGGGAGCCCTCAGGCCCAGGGCCGCGGAACCCCCAGTGACGAAATCCGAGATGCCACGGCTCGGGTACCGAATCTGTGGTTCGGGGACGCTGAAGAGAACGAGACCTCGGGTCAGCGGTTCCACGTCGAGGTCTATGTGGCGCCCGAAGTGGCCGAGCAGCGGATCGCCGCCGCCGTCGCCGCGGGCGGGACCGTCGTCGATGACAGCGACGCGCCCTCGCTCACCGTGATCGCCGACCAGGACGGCAACAAGGGAATCGTCTGCGTCGACGTGTCAGCTGCTAGCAAGAAGTGAGACTCCGGCTCGGCTGACCAGCGGTCGAGCCGGAGCGCGACGTAGCTCAGATTCCGCGTGCGCCGTCGAGCGTCTCGCGGATGATGTCCGCGTGGCCGGCATGGCGCGCGGTCTCCTCGATCATGTGGAAGAGGACATAGCGCAAGTTGCACTCGATGATGTCCGTTCGCGCGCTGGAAGCGTCCAGGTCCATCGAGGCGGTAATCGCGTTCGACGTCTCGATGTGCTCGCGGTACACCGCGATGCACTGCGTCACGGTGTCGCTGTCGCGGAGGATGAGCTCGGCATCGCGCGGTTGAGGAAGGACCTCCGGCCACCGGTCGGGCGAAACTCTCCCTGCCATGACCACCTGGAACCAGCGCTGCTCCCACAGCGCCGCGTGCTTGATGAGCCCGAGTAGCGACAGTGAGCTCGCCGTGGGAGCTAGGCGTGCGAGTTCGTCGCTGACTCCTTCGACCTTGCGGATGAGTCCGATGCGCTGGGCATCGAGGAAGTTCTCCAGGGCCTCATGCTCCGACTTCGGCGTGAGCGACACGGTGATCTCGCTGGGCATCCACCAATGCTCGCAGAGAGCGCTCGGCCAGTCCCGCCGTCGCGGGCCAGCGGGAGAGCAGCAGATTGCCGAGCCGCGGATCAAGTACCCGACTCCGAAGGCGGCCTCGCCTGATGGCCGTGAGAGGTCCGCGGTCGAAACCGTCACCGTAGACCCACGGTCTTGCACGTATCCTGCGCGAACCTCTATCGGTTCGGCTGACTGTGGCGCTGACCTGCAACTCTCTGTGGGCGATACTGGGTTCGAATGAGAATCGGGCGATACTGGGTACTTGGCCGCTGACCAGGGGAAATGCCGGTCTGACCAGGGAAAATGCACTTGGTATCGCTAGTGGCATGGTAGTCTCGCAGGGACATGAATAGACACGGATTGACAGTGCTAGTGGCACGTAGTGGCACGAAATCCGCGACCTGAAAGGCACCGATGACCACCCGTAAACCCGCTCCGAGGACCGGTCCACGGCCGAGCTTCGGCAGCATCCGCAAGCTGGCCTCTGGTCGCTTCCAGGTCCGCTACACCGACCCGGACGGAGCCAAGCAGCCAGCCCCCACCACGTTCGAGAGCAAGGGTGCCGCCGAGGCGTGGCTGGCAGCCTTGCGCACCGACATGGACCGAGGCGCCTACAAACCCGCTCCGGCACCGGCGCCGCTGACCTTCGGCGAGTACGCCGAGGGGTGGCTGGCCCACCGGGTGCTGAAGCCCCGGACCCGCGACACCTACCGGCGACTGCTGGACCGCAACCTGCTGCCCACCTTCGGCGCCCTGCGGGTCAAGGCGATCACACCCGATGCGGTGGTCCGCTGGCACACCACGATGGGCAGCGGCACCCCCACCCTGCGGTCGCAGGCGTACGGCCTGCTGCGCACCATCCTCGGGTCGGCGGTGCAGGACCAGGTGATCGCCAGCAACCCCGCACACATCCGAGGCGCCGGGAACGTGAAGCGGGCGCACAAGGTGAAGCCCGCCACCCTGGCCGAGCTGGAAGCGATCACCGAGGCCATGCCGGAGCGGCACAAGCTGATGGTCACCCTGGCCGCGTGGTGTGCGCTGCGGTTCGGTGAGCTGACCGAGCTGCGCCGCACCGACATCGACCTGACGCACGGGGTGGTGAAGGTCCGCCGTGGCGTGGTCCGCACCAGCGACGGCTACGTGGTCGGATCACCCAAGAGTGACGCCGGAGTCCGTGACGTGGCGATCCCCAAGGCGATCCTGCCGCTGGTCCGCGAGCACCTGGCCGACAACATCACCGGCGGCAGGGACGGACTGTTGTTCCCCGCAGCCGATGGCATGTCACACCTGGCGCCGAGCGCGTTCTACGGCAAGGAAGCCACCGGCACCAAGGCCGGGTGGGGCTGGTACCACGCCCGAGCGGTGGCCGGTCGGCCCGACCTGCGGTTCCACGACCTGCGGCACACCGGTGCGGTGCTGGCGGCGCAGACCGGCGCCACCCTGGCCGAGCTGATGGGTCGGCTCGGGCACTCAACCCCCGGCGCGGCGATGCGCTACCAGCACGCGGCTGCCGACCGGGACCGGGTGATCGCCGATGCACTGAGTGAGGTGTACGCCAACCGCAACGGCGGCTAGTCCCCACCAGTGGGGACCAATCCCCTTGCAGGCAAGGGGTTGTGGACACATCGAGGCAGGCGTAGCCTCCCAGATACAACAGAAAGCCGAACCAGCTAGCGGTGGGGTCAGCCTTCGGGCCGACCACCCGGCATCGAGACCGGTAAGGGCTCATGGCGGGGAACACCACGAACGGCGAGTCACGCGCTAAGCGGGGCGGCCCCGACATGGGTAGCCGAGCATCGAACGACCTTCGTGGGTCGTGCGTGCTCGGCTTTCGCCTTGTCCAGAAGGGCTGAGCCGTGACCGAGACCACTACCACTTCCCGCGAGCTGGGCACCGTCGCCCAAGGCGCCGCCTATGCCAAGTGCTCGCAGAAGACTATCTGGCGCTACATCAACGCTGGCCGGATCACCGCCTACCGGTTCGGGCCGCGCATGGTCCGCATCGACATGGCCGAGCTGGACGCCATCATCCGGCCCATCCCCAACGCCAGGACCGGGCGTGGTGCCGCATGAGCCGGGCGTGCGGCGGGTCCCCAGCCAGCTACCGGGGACCCGCACAGAGACTCGCCACCGCCAAGCGACTTGTCCGTATGGCGATCCTAGGCCGGGTCGCTCGCCAGGCCGAGCGCCAGGCAGGTGGGCAGCGATGAACGGTGGGTGGGTGAGGACCGATGAATCCTGGTTCGAGGACGACGCGACCGAGGCGCTGGGCTCCGATGCGGCGATGCTGCACCTGTCGGGTCTGGCGTACTGCGCACGGCAACTGAACGATGGCCACCTCTCGCGGCGTGCACTGCGGCACCTGTGGCCGGTCGAGGACATCGAGGCGTCGATCGACAAGCTGATGAAGGCCAATCTCTGGCTGCCCACCGACGACGGGTACCTGATCGCCACCTGGACCAAGCACATCCTGAAGGCCGACGAGGTCGAGCGTCGCAAGAAGCTGTGCCAGGTCACGTCGGAGCGGTATCGACAGTGCAAGGACGGCGACCATTCGATGTGTGACCGGTGCTGGTACGTGAGGAAGTACGGGAAGCCCAGTGACGTCGTCACTGACGACGTCAGTGACACGTCAGTGACGCGCCCCTATCCGAACCGAACCGAACCGAACCGAAGGGAGGTTCGGTGAAGGGCCGGGCTCGACGGGCTCCGCTGGCGCTCCGCCCGCTCGCCCGGCCGACGCGGCCGGACCGAAGCCGGTGTCCGCTCGCGGCCGGTCCGACATCTGGTGGGACATCACCGTCTGGCGCGAGGCCCACTCGTACGAGAAGGGACGCGGTGGGTTGTGTGGCAGGGAGCTGAACTCCGGCCTGCCGCTGCTCAGCAACAACCGCAGGGAACGGTGTGACCAGCCGGAGAGCGGCTGGCACCACGGTCACGAGTACGTGCCAGCGTCACCGGAGGCTGGCACTAATCGATGTCTGCACTGCGGCCAGTACGAGGACTATCCGATTCACCCGTACACGTAGACCACCAAAGGACAGCGACCGATGTTCAACCGACATCGAGCAACAGAGCTACCCACTGCCCAGGCTTCGCCTGGTCAGACCAAGGCCGACCGCCGAGCCGGTCGACGTTGGCCGAGCCCAGGCAGTGGGCAGCACACCACCCCAACCGAAAGGACTGATCCGCATGTCCACGACCATCCCCATCGAAGGCAAGTTGCTCGGAGTCGCACTGACCGAGGCGCTGATCGAGAGCCGGACCGGTCACGCGGTCTGGCTGGTGGAGGACGCCCAGGGGCCTGAGCTGGAATCCGCGTGCGTCGCACTGGCCGGGATTGTCGCCGCGCTTCTCCGGCAGCACAACCCCAACCCGGCCTCGTTCCTCGAAGGGCTACGGATGACCTACCTGCGGGAGCGCCAGCCATGACAGACACCACGACCCCGACCACGGTGCAGTGCCCGGAGTGCGGCGGCACGAACATGCTCGACCACCCGGCCGGAGCGTTGGCCTGGCGCCACGCCACGAGCTGCCCAATGTTGCGGTGCGAGGACGCCACCCGGGCGGCCGATGCCGAGTCCCCGTTGCGCTGGCCGACCAGACCAGCCAGCGTCACCGAGCGGTTGCTGCTGGCGACCGTGCTCGGGCACACCATGCCGTCCAAGTTGGACACGACGCTGACCAGCCTGACGCCGAGCGTCGTGCGCCGGAGCTGGCCGACCCTCGGATTGTGATGGTGTACGTTGCGGCTACTGGGTGAGAGGGAGGCGGCGATGGGGTCCGCATCACTGGTCAAGAGGGTGGCTGTCGGGCTGGTCGCCCTTGGTCTACTCCTGCTCGCGGTCGGTGTGGTCGCTGGTACGCATTCGGTGGAAACGGAAGCAATGTGGTGGCTGCCTCACCCCGTCAGCACGCCAGTCCAATGCGGAAGCGTGTTCTCCCCAATGAGTCACACGTCGCTCCCGCCAACCAGATTCAACGCACCGCCGGACAAGTGGGCGGCCTGCCGACACGCCCTCGACACTCCAACGATGGTGACCACAACCTCGCTGGCTTTGGGAGCCGTGTGCGCGGTGGCTGGCGTCGGCTGTCTCGCGTGGAGTCGTCGGCGTTCCCGGAAACCCGCCGAAGGGCCAACACTCGTGGCGGCCAGCCTCATCGCCACTGGCGTGCTGCTGCTCGTGGTCGGCGTGGCCCTGGGTTCCCGCTCGGTGACGGCCGTTGCCCAAAACACCAACGTCCCGCCGTACCCATCGGTCCATGTCCCATGCGGGAGTGTGTTCTCCCCACTCCACTACCCAGCCATGACCATCAGCCTCGGGCTAGGGGACGAGTACAACCGACCGGCAGTTTGTGAACTCGCGCTTCACACTCCTCGGAAGACGACTGCTGTCTCGCTCGGGATCGGAGCGCTCGCCGTCGTTGGCGGTGTGGGGCTGATGCTTTGGGGCCGCATCCGCCGACCGACCGTCCGCAATCCGGCCGTCGCAATGCTCGCCGGAACGTAAGGCCCAATCCCTGCCCACGAGCCCTCCCCCCGGCGCGGCGACGGCCATCGGAGCGCACTGCGTGGCGGGTTCCGTACAGGTCTGGAATCCCTCGTGCCGAGGCTCGATCTTTACCGGATCTACCGACGAGCGGGCGTCAAGTTCAACAGCCGCAAACTCTGACAGGATGGCGCAGGTGAAACCGACCTGGTCGCGGGAAGAGATGCTGAGCGCGGTGGACTCCATGATCCTGGAACGCCACGACCCGAGGACCTGGCACCCCAGCGTGATCATCGAACGCGCAGAACTCGAAGACCACAGAATGCTGGTCCTGTTTCGACTCAGGGGCCAGACCAAGCCTTCCTACGGTGTCTACTACTCATTGACGAGCCTCCCTTACGGGCCGATGACCGGTGAGGTTCGTGACACTCCCATGCAGTGGGCCGGGGAGATCGGCATCGACTTGGACGAACTCGTGGACGGCGGCGGATGGGACGGAGTAGAGCGTCTACCCGGTCCCGACGGTGTCGTACTGCTGCGCTGGTGGAACACGGAGTCGATCGAACGCTGACGGTGTCCGCATCTACCGCGATCCGGAGCACTGCGCGCAACGCGGGAACGTAGCCTGAGGGTCAAGCGACGCAGGGAGGTCCGATGGCCGGTCGAGGTCCAGCCCCGAAGCCTACGGCGCGACGAGCGCGGACCAACCGGGACCCGATCCGATCGCGGGTTCTGGTGGTTCAGTCGTCGCCGCAACCGGACCTACCGCTGTGGGAGGTCGAGCGGGACGGCGAGCTATTGCTGAGGGAATGGCCCACTCAGACCCGGCGGTGGTGGGCGTCGTGGGGGTCGTCGCCGTGGGCGGCGAGCTTCACGGAGCCGGACTGGTCGTCGTTGCTCGACACCGCCGTAGTGCACGCCGCATTCTGGGAAGGGAACATCAAGTTGGCGGGCGAGCTGCGACGCCGGGTCGGCAAGTTCGGCGCCACCGCCGACGACCGAGCGAGGCTATGGGCCGAGTTCGCATCCACTGAGACAAGCACCGGTGGGCCAGCATGACCACCACCACCACCGATACGACGACCCAGGACACCGGCCAGGAAGCACCAGGAGCCCCGGAGGCGGACCAGAACCCAGCGGGTGAAGGGGAAAGCCAGCCAGACCGGGAGGCGGCCCGATACCGGCTCCGGTTGCGCGAGGTGGAGGCCGAACGCGACGCCATCGCCGACCAGCTCACCAGGTACCAGCGGGCGGAGGTCGAACGACTGGCGGCCGACCATCTCAGTCGAGCGTCCGACGTGTGGCTGGACGGCGCCGAAGTCCCCACCCTGCTTGACGATCAAGGCAACGTGGACCCGCACGCGGTGCAGGCCGCCGCCCGGTCCGTGCTCGACGGACGGCCACAGCTCGGGCACCAGCAGGCCGACCACGGGCAAGGACGACGGGACACGATCGACGCGGGACCGAGCTGGTCGGACGTGATCCGGCGCGGGTGACCAATCAGGCACTTGCAGGAGGGGGCCACGGGTCTCCTGGCTTCCATGCGCCCGAGTCGGAGTACCGCCAACCGACCAGTTTGAACGGTTGTCCGCCCCGCTCGGCTGTCACGTCGTACATGAGTCGCTTGCCATCAACGAGCACGGGGAGGACCAGCGTCCACTCGTGAAGCAAGTCATCGTCGGCCGTCGCCCAGATGTGAAATTGCTCGACGTCTCCCTTTCCCAGCGTCCACGAAGGTGCAGGCCTGCCAGTCTGCCTGGTCCCCCTCTGATGGAATATGACCAGCGGGTTCGGCCCCGCGCCCAGATCGACGTTGAATCTGCGAGGGCTTATTTCTGCTCCACCCGCAGCGGGCCGGAGAAACCCTGTGCCCTGAGGGACCGGCTCGACGGCCTGCTGGACTACCGGCTGATCGAGGACGACAGTAACGTCGCGGTCAGCGACGATCGTCACTCTCAGCATTGTGAGCCCGAGATCGTAGCCACCGGCCTGCGTCGCCCAAGCGGGCCAATCCCTTCCATCCTCGGGCGGACGCTCGTCAGGTACATCTCCCGGCACGTAGCAAGCGAACGACAACCACGGCGGGTGCCCCGCCCAAATGACCGCCTGGTCGGACTCGACGTGAATGTCGCACGGCGGTCGGTCCTCTATGCGCCGACCAGCCTTTCGAACAGCGACCGACCAAGGTTCCACAAGCGGCCCGAGAATGGCGCCGCAAAAAAATGAGGCCGCCAGAGGCAATATCCAATCCATGGGTCAGCGTCGCTGACAACGACTGGCTGGATACGGCGACACGCCGGACCAACGGCGTAGCATGAACCCCGAGGTCGAAACCCCGTCAGTGGCGGGCTCGAAACTCAAGCAGGCGCCAGCGGCGCAACGGCCACAGCCCCCGTGGGGCGGTCGGAAACCTTGCCACGCAAGGGAGTCGCTGTCATGCGCACAACCGCAACCGCATCCGCCATCCTCAGACCGGAACAGGTCGCCGACCTTCTTGTCCTTCCCGCACTCGCGGCCAGCGCCGCCGCCACCTGCTCGACGGTGGTCCAGACCACCTCTCACAGCTTCCGCGTGCCGTACGTGTCGGCCGATCCGGTCGCCCAGTGGGTAGCTGAAGGCGACGAGATCACCCCCAGCGACGCCACCGTCAATGAGCTGGACATCACCCCGTCCAAGCTGGCCGGGCTCAGCATCATCACCAGCGAGCTGGCGAACGACTCATCCCCTCAGGCCGCCCAGGTGGTCGGTCAGGGACTCGCCAGGGACATCGCCCGGAAGCTCGATACCGCGTACTTCGGCAACGTCGCAGCACCGGCCCAGGCCGGGCTCGCCGGGCTGTCCGGCGTGCAGACGGTGGTCAACGCCAACGTGTTCACCAACCTCGATAGCTTCGCCCAGGCGATCAGCCTGGCGGAGACGGTGGGCGCGCAGGTGACCCACTTCGCGGTCAACCCGGCCACCGCGCTGGCGCTCGGCACCATCAAGGCAGGCACCGGCCTCAACTCCCCGTTGCTCGGCCAGGACGGCACCCAGCCGGGAGCCCGGCAGATTCTCGGGGTGCCGCTGGTGGTCTCGCCAGCGGTCGCCGTCGATGTCGCGTGGGCCATCGACAACGCTCGCAGCTACCTGGTGCTGCGCACGCCCGCCACCGTGGACGTTGACGGGTCCGTGCTGTTCACGTCCGACCGGGTGGCGATCCGGGCCATCATGAGGGTCGGGCTCGGCTGGCCGCACCCAGCCTCCGTCGTCAAGATCAGTAAGGTCTGAGCCCGTGCGGGTCAAGGTGAACGACGGGTACGCCGTGCTGTGGGACGATCGCCAGGGACACCAGGGCGAGACCCTGGACGCGGACGATGAGACCGGCCAGCGGTGGGTAGCTGGCGGTTGGGCCACCGAGGTCGAGCCCGAAGGGTCGATGCACCGAACGACGAAGAAGGCGCCAGCCAAGCGGCCCACCTGACAGCGGCGTCAACGTCAGCCCTGGCCGTCCTGTCAGTCAGGCAGTCAGGGCAGCGATGGTGGCGAGCGGAGTTCTACCTTTCTAGGCCGCTAGGACCCACCAGCGCCGCGCAACGACGACACCCCCGGATCAGGGCGAGCCGGGGGTGTCGTGTGGTCGTGGTGCATTTGCGCGCCCGGCCAATCGGGTCGCTGCGGTTAGACCTGCTTGGGCACCTTACGCTTCCTAGTGTCTCCGAGCCCGAGTTGGCCGTGGTTGTTATATCCCCAGCACCACAGGGTCTTGTCGGTGCCGATGGCGCAGGTGTGGCGGAGACCGGTCGTGATGTGGACCCAGTCGGTGCGGGTGCCAACCTGGACGGGGATGGTTCGGACTGACCTGTCGCCGAGCCCGAGTTGGCCGAGGCGGTTCCAGCCCCAGCACCACAGGGTGTCGTCGGTGCGGGTAGCGCAGTTGTGGCCCTCCCCGGCGTGGACACCTGCCCAGTCGGTGCCGGTGCCCACCTGGGTCGGGGTGTTCCGGTCTGACCTGTCGCCGAGCCCGAGCTGGCCACGGCCGTTCCAGCCCCAGCACCACAGGGTATGGCCGGCACCGGTGGCACAGGTGTGCTCGTAACCGGCGGTGACGTGCACCCAGCCCGCGCCGGCGCCAACTTGTGTGGGGGTGGTCCGGCCATTTGTGTCGCCGAGCCCGAGCTGGCCATGCTCGTTGTCTCCCCAGCACCACAGGGTGTGGTCGGTCCGAATGGCGCAGGTGTGCTGCCATCCGGCGGTGGGGTGCGCCCAGTCGCGATCCGTGCCGACCTGGGTGGGGGTCGTCCGGTCGGTGGTGTCGCCATGCCCGAGCTGGCCACGGAGGTTCCAGCCCCAGCACCACAGGGTGTGGTCGGTCCGAAGAGCGCAGGTGTGGCCCCCTCCAGCTTGGACGCCTGCCCAGTCGACATCGCTGCCAACCTCGGTGGGGGTGAAGCGGTCAGTGTTGTCGCTCAGCCCGAGCTCGCCGAATTCGTTTCCTCCCCAGCACCACAGGGTGTGGTCGGTGCGGGTGCCGCAGGTATGGAAGCGGCCGACGGTGATGTTCACCCAGTCGGTGTCGGTGCCAACCTGGGTGGGGTTGGTCCGCTTAGTTGTGTCGCCAAGCCCGAGCTGGCCGACGCGGTTGTATCCCCAGCACCACAGGGTGCGGTCCGTGCGGATCCCGCAGGTGTGGTACCCACCAGCCGTGATCACCGACCACACGGGTCCTGTCTTGGACGGATGAGCCAGCGGTGCCGCAGCCGAACTAGGAGCCACCACCACGGCGGCCCCGACCGCCGTAGTTAAGCACGCGAAAATCGCAATGACTCTATGGCGAAACATGCCAAGTGCCTCCCGTTGGTCACATCCTCGCAGCGGTCACTTCCAAGCGGTGGTCAGTCGGAAGCGCCCCCATCACGGTGACACTGGCTGCCACAACCCCCACACGATATATGCGTCAGTCCGGGTGTCTACGCCTGCCTTCCTATCGAGGGGCGAGATGGGCACGCACCTCAGTCCGAAGCTCGAATGATTGCGTCGCGTGCCACCGCCTACCCGAGCTAGTGGCACGATAGTGGCACGAAGCCAATTCTTGGAGGCGAAAAGGGCCTCTGACCTGGCCTTATGTTGTGGGCGATACTGGGTTCGAACCAGTGACCTCTTCCGTGTCAGGGAAGCGCGCTACCGCTGCGCCAATCGCCCTCATGGTGCGTGCGTCTGAGGTGGAGACGGGATTTGAACCCGTGTAGACGGATTTGCAGTCCGTTGCCTCGCCTCTCGGCCACTCCACCGGGATGGGTCTGCCGAGACCCGCTCCGAGCGGACGACGGGATTCGAACCCGCGACCCTCACCTTGGCAAGGTGATGCTCTACCAGCTGAGCCACGTCCGCAAGCTCCGCTGGTAGGTCAGCGGTGCGAATGAAGAGACTAGCCGATTCCGATGAGCGCTCAAACTCAGGGTGGCGCGGTGCCCTACGCTGGCTTCATGCGTGCGTGGTGCAACGGGGAGCTGATCGATCCGACGTCTCCGGCGCTGTCCGTCCTCGACCACGGGGTCACCGTCGGCGACGGGGTGTTCGAGGTCCTGAAGGTCGTCGACAACGCTCCCGTTCGCCATGACCCGTCACCTGCGACGAATGACCAGGTCGGCGCGCGGACTGGGTCTCCCCGAGCCCGACCAGGAGCTGGTCCGCCAGGCGATCAAGGCGACGCTCGCCGACCAGGACATCGAGCAGCGGCCTGGTCCGGATCACCTACACGGCCGGCATCTCCCCGCTCGGCTCCAACCGGGCCACCGAGTCGCCGTCGCTGATCGTCGTGGCCAAGGCCGAGCCGCCGCGCCCAGCGTCGTACGGCCGCCGTCACCGTGCCGTGGCCGCGCAACGAGCGTGGGGCGCTCGCCGGACTCAAGACGACGTCGTACGGCGAGAACGTCATCGCCCTCGCCTACGCCGAGGAGCGGGAGGCGAGCGAGGCGATCTTCGCCAACACCGCCGGCGATGCTGTGCGAGGGCACCGGCAGCAACGTCTTCTGCGTCTTCGACGGCGTCGTCGTGACGCCGCCGCTGTCGTCCGGCTGCCTCGCGGGCATCACCCGCGAGCTCGTCATCGAGTGGTACGACGTCCACGAGCGCGACATCTCGATGACCGAGCTGGCCGACGCCGACGAGGTGTTCCTCACCTCGACGACGCGGGACGTGCAGGCGGTCAAGCGGCTCAACGGCAAGTCGCGGGGCAAGAAGCAGCCGGTCACCAAGGCCGTGGCGGAGGAGTGGGTCCGCCGGGCAGCCGCGCGACATCGACCCCTAGCCGTGTCGACGGCTGGTCTGCGGCGTCGGCTACGCCGCGAGCAGTCCGTCGAGCAGCCGGCCGAATCCGCGGGCCACCGCCCGGTCGACGAGCGCCTCGACCGGGCCCCGGGTCCAGCGCAGCCGGGCCTCCTCGTGCCAGCGAACCTCGCATCCCGGACTCGGTCGGGGTGACGGTGAGCACCGCCCAGCCGAGCACCACCCGCCCTGCTTGACGATGCGCACGACGCCAGGCTCGGTCGTCCGATCGGTGGCCGGCTGTAGGTCACCGCCATCACGTCGTCGAACCCGAGCGGGCCGACCGCCGTACGGGCGATGAACGACACCTGCCCAGTCGGCCGCGTCTCTGGTCGACCGTCATGCTGCGTGAGCGGGACGAACTCCTCGTGCCGCTCCCAGTCGGTGACCCGTCCCACGCCTCGGCGGCGCTGAGCGGGTGTCCGTCGTACGACGTCGAAGCCGGGCACCTCAGGCCTGTCGGGCGAGCTGCTCGGACCGCTTGCGCTCGCGGTAGGCGGCGACGTGCAGCCGGTTGCCGCAGGTGCTGGCGTCGCAGTAGCGCTTCGAGCTGTTGCGCGACAGGTCGAGCAGTACGGCGTGGCAGGTCGGCGCCTCGCAGATGCGCAGCCGGTCGATCTCGTCGGCGGTCACCACCTGGGCGAGCGCCATCCCCCGTCGACGGCCAGGTGCTCGGCCAGGCCGCGCGTCGGGAGAGAAGTAGTGCAGGTGCCAGTCGTAGTCGTCGTGGTTGGTCAGCCGGGCTCGTACCGTCGCCTCGGCCGATGAGCTCGTTGGCGAGCGCGGCCGCCTCGACCGCGTCGTTCAGGCCGAAGAACCTGCCGAACTCGCAGTCGTAGCCGCGTGGACCGCCGACCACATCGTCGTTGGTCAGCCGGTCGGCGTGGCTGATCCGGTGCGTCGCCACGAAGGCCTCGAGCGCAGCGACGTCGGGAGCGCCTCGGTGTCGTTGTACGCGGGGTCGGTGTTCACCAGGTCGACGATCGTCTGCAGCGAGTGCTCCGTGTCGTGGCTGAACATCACGGCACCAGGGTAGTCGCGGCGAGCCAACGGGCCGTCTTCGGTTGCCCGGGCCGGGTGCGCTAACCTGTGCCGACTGCCGCGTGCAGCGGCGGGCGATTGGCGCAGTGGTAGCGCGCTTCGTTCACACCGAAGAGGTCACTGGTTCGAACCCAGTATCGCCCACAACAAAAGCCCAGGTCAGAGGCACAATCCAAGAGTCAAGTACCTGGCCGTGCAGGATATGTGCAGAACTTCCATCCGCTCGGCTGGGTGGTCCGGGGTCGACCGGGGATCATGGTTTGGATGATCCTGGCGGCCGACCTGTCGACCTGCCGACGCCGATGCTGGACAATCTCGCCGAGTCGGCCAACTTCTGCCAGGACGCGCCCGACCGCTGCTCGGTTGGCTGGCGAGCGGTTCGGCTGAAGACTTTGCGCACTCGACGGCTCATCGGCACGATCGCTCGACCCGCGACATGAGAGTGCGTTCCTCAGTCGCCAACCTCACCGTCGATCCGCTCGCGGATCAGGTCGGCGTGCCCGTTGTGTCGTGCGTACTCCTCGATCATGTGCTGGTAGACCCAGCGGAGGGAGGTCCGACGTATCTGCTTGGGCTGGTCGTCGGCCACCCAGTGCGGTAGATCCACCACGTCGTCCAGAGAACGTCCCGTGACGGCTCGCCGCGAGCGTTGCAGGGCTGAGTGGTAGGAGTCCAGGTCGCGAGTGACGTGCTCGGGCGCAGGGACGAAGGCGTCCTCGCCGGGGAAGGGCTTGAGTGCGGGCTGGTCGTCGAACCGGTGGAACCAGTTCACGACGCCGATCATGTGGCGGACCAGCCCGATCAGGGTGAGGTCCGAGGGTGGGCAGGCTGGGGTGCTCAGTTGCTCTGCGCTGAGCCCCTCGCACTTCATCAGAAGGGTGTCGCGGTGGAAGTCCAGCCAAGTCTCAAGTGAGACTCGCTCGCTGCCGGGGAGAGTGGGCGGCGGCGTCCTGGGCATCGCCGGAGCCTATGGGGTGCGTGATCCGAGAGCGACCGCTCATGGTGGGGTAGGATCGCCCGACCTGCGGCAGCCATTAGATGCGGACGTTTGGGGGATCCCTCCTTCAGATCGATGCGTTGAGCAATTCGAGTGCTGCGCCTCGAACGCCGGCGGCCTTGAACCCGCCCTCGTCGCGCAGTGTGCGCCACCCACTGACCGTCGAACCTCGCTGGATCAGCGGGAGCAGTCGCTGGGTCAGGAGTGCCTTCAACTCCTCGCTGCGATCCTGGTCAGACCCCGGGGAATCCAAGTCGAGGAGCCGATCGACGTGCTCGGCATCAAACCCGGGCAGGGAGCCTAATCGGACACGGATGTGGCAGTGATTCTCCTTCGGGAACTTGTCGTCACCGAGGGCGCGTAGCCAGAATCCCTGGTTGAAGAAGTAGCGGGGGCCGTACTGCGACTTCTGGAGGTTGGACACGGCGATCACCTCGGGGCTGATCTGATACCAGGATCCAGAGTGCTTCTCCAGACCAGCATCACGCCCCCAGTGGTCATAGGCCAACTGGATGACGTTGCGAGTGACCATACGGACATCTTCGCGCACCCCGATTGTCCGCAGACGCGCATCTGCCGAGCCTCCTCATCGGCATGACCGCGATGGGTGCGGCATGACAGGACGTTGGTGAGGGGTACCTCTGGGACGATCTTGTCCGTGATCGTTTCCCGTGCCGACATCATGATCGTCATCGACAGACTCCTCGCCGGTGACCTGAGCCGGGAGGATGCATCCGCGTGGGCAGCCGCGCGGCATATCGAGACATCACCGGACGTGGTGATCGAGGACGCCTTGGATGTGCTGGCACTGATCGACGCTCGTCACAGCCCGACGCGAGGCGACTACCTGTACGACTTCCGAGAGATCACCGAAGCCCGAGAAGCTCTGATCCGCTGAGCGCGGACAGCGGCATGAGCGTGCTCTCCGTGGGGTCGGTACTCAGCAGGAGTGACGAGGGACGGCCATGTAGGTCACGATGCTGTGCCACACGTAGGAGTGGTTGGACTCGTCGTGATACCTCACCTCGACGCCAGCGGTGCTGTCCTTGTTGGCAGTGGGCTCGCTGGTCACTACAAGGAGATTGAGGTCGGTGCCGAGGGAAGTGGGTCGTACGACCGCGTTCGAAGCTGGCACCCTGGTGCGCCACAGGGGTTCTTGGGCCCTGTCGAAGAAGTGCCATGGTGGCCCGGTCACGTTCCCCATGAGCGTCGACGGCCCGTGAGAGGGTACTGGCGCCACGAAGGCGTCGCTCTCAGCCAGATTGTCGGCACCCGTGAGTTCAACCGAGTCGATCGTGACCGAATCCTTGCCCGTGTTGACGAGGGCGTCGCTGCCGACAATGAAGCGCGTCCCGCCGCTCGTGGGGAAGCACGATGTCGCGCTGCCTTCGCCTTCTCTCAGGGGCCCTTGATCGCCACCGGACCAGCATCCAGCGAGAGCGGTGGCAAGCACGACCAGCACCAAGATCCGGCAGCCGGTCCGCCTCGCTATGCCGCCCCAACGCCGCGCAAACCAGTGCACCGCAGCATTCTGTCCCATCGTCGCCCGAGACCAAGCGCCAGGGCGACCGCACATCGGCATCATGCCGGTGACCGCTCGACTTGCGGCATAGAAAGACGTTCTGCGTGTCGGTCCGCGGCGTAGGAACGTCCCCCTGATGCGCTCGTAGGGCTTGGTGTCCCATCACATAAGGAGGACGTTCATGACTAACGGTAGTGGTGTCTCTCGAGGTGACCGGAACCGCAACGCTCGGCTGAGTCGGCTTCGGGAGTTGGTGCCGGTGACGAACGCGATCATTGGGATCGATCTGGCCGATCGGAAGCAGATGGTCGTGGTCACTGATCACGACTCGAAGGTGCTGGCCCGGCGGACGTTCCGCTGCCGTGCCTGGGATCTCGGGACGGCGTTGGACTGGGCCGCCGAACGCGCAGCGTGGGCCGGGTTCGCTGGGATGACGGTCTCGTGTGAGCCGACCGGGCACCGGTGGCGGGTGTTAGGCCAGCTAGCCGCGGACCGGTCGATGCCGTTTGTGTGTGTGCAGACGTTGATGACGTCATGGGCGAGGCGTTCGGAGGATCTGACCTTCGACAAGACCGATGAGAAGGACGCCGTGCTGATCGCCCGGCTGACCGCGCAGCTGCGGTGCTACGTGCCTGAACCTGTCGATGAGACGTGGGGCCGGCTGCGGCACCTCGGGGCCCGGCGGGAGCAGCTGATCGCTGAGTCGACCAGCCAGGTCCAGCAGATGCGTGATCTCTTGGAATGTGTGTGGCCGGCCGCCTTGGACACCGCCCAGCAGCCGTTCCGGTCCCGCACCTGGGCCGCGGCGATGACGGTGATCGTCGAGCGTGACGCCGGCGACTTCGCCCGGACCCGACGGCTCGGCCTGGCCCGGTTCGAGCAGGCGGTGCGCCGTGAGATCACCCGCCGGGGTGGCCAGCGGCCGTGTCTTCGGATCGTCCGGAAGCTGTTCGTTGCGCTGGACGATCCGGCCGGGGTCCTCGCGCACCGGCTCGGCGCGCTGGAACGCGTCCAGCTGCTGCTGGCGGACTGGGCTGAGGCGCGGCGGCGGCTGGGCGACACCGAGGCCCGGATGACCGCCGTCCTGGATGAGCTGCAGTTGAGCGAGCTGGCCACCTCGATCCCCGGCCTGTCGGCGTTGGGTGCAGCCGCGATCCTCGCCGAGACCGGAGACCTGACCCGGTTCGCCACCGCCCGCGCGTTGGTCAAACACGCCGGCCTGGCGCCCCGGGAGAAGCTGTCCGGGACGTTCGTCGGGCGCACCAAACTCACCGGCCAAGGCAGACCCGGGCTACGCCTGGCGGCGTGGCGGGCGGTCTGGGGAGCCCAACGCGCCAACCCGGTCTACGACGCCCGCTACACACACCTGACCACCCGGGAGACACAACAAGCTGACCCCCACCCAGGCTCAAGCCGTCATCGCTGCGGCGATTCTGCGCCAGCTGCATGCCGTCATCACCACCGGCCGCAGATGGGATCCGATGATCGCCACCCACGGCATTCACCACCACATGGTGCCGATGGCCGCCTGACCAGCACCAGGCGGCCCGTCAAGCTGACGGCCGGGGCGAGCCCCACGCGGCATTGAGGGACCACGGTCACCTCGACGCTCATCATGGGCAGCCCCGTCCGTCGTCACACCAACCCGATTATACGCTGCTGGGACCAACCCCATTACGGCTATGCAGGGACTGACGACGGACGAGGCACCGACCAAACGCTTGACACCAAAAGACTTACGCGGATGAGCGGACGGCCCGTGGGCCAGAATGCTGGGCATGGACAAAGCCCCTTTCGACGAGTGGAGATCGCTTTCGTTCCCGGTCGGGTCCTCGGTCGACGAGGTCGATGAGGCGCACGCTGACCTTGCGTATTGGGATGCGATGACTGCCGAGGCTGTGATCCCCATGGCCGACGGATCAGAGGTCTACGACCCCGGCGTGCTCGACTTCCAGACGGGACTCGCGCAGTTCCGTGAGCGCCTCGTGGGGTTGCGGGCAACCGCCTCTGCCTCGGAATCAGAGACGTTGGCCGCGTACGTCGAATACGTCGATGCGCTCTCCGCTGTCCACTCTTGGGCATCGCAAGAACGGTGACCGGGACATCCGCTCATCGGCATTATGCCGGTCGCTCGGCTCGCGGCATGACCGGACGAATGGTCGACCATCTGTCTAGGGTGAAGCGGTGCTGTCGAAGTATCGGGTGGTGTCGTAGTTGGCGATCATGCCTGCCAGTTGTCGCGGCGTCCTGCCGGAGGCGTTCTCCTTGTCAGGATCGGCGCCGGCCCGAACTAGCCGCTGTACGATGCGTGGGTCGCCCTTGGCGTTGAAGACAGCTCGAAAGAGTGGCGTGTTGCCCCACTGGTCCACCGGATCGACGGGGGCTTCCGCGTCGAGGAGCAACTCGGCTACGTCCGGGCGGTTCTGCTGGCAGGCAAAGTGAAGCGCTGTGAAGCCCTGCTCGTCGGTCGCCGCGACGTCCGCTCCCCCTCTTAGGAGGGCTCGCACATCCTCTAGAGGACCGTTCAAGGCCACCTAGTGCAGCGGCGTTCGGCCCATCTGATCTCGCGCATCAGCAGTCACACGCACATTGTGCACAGACGGAGGCACCCAGGGCGCTCATCCATCACCGCTCAACTGGCGGCAGATGAGGACGTTGCCAGCGTGGCCGTTGCCGGCGCGATGTATGTCGTACTTGCGGACTGCCAGTCGGGGCAACCGGGCAGGGGGCCGCCGCGTCCTCGTTATGTGTACCGGGAAGGCTGCTGATGAGACGGTCAGGCGTTGCGGCCGCCCTCGTGTTCGGTCTTGCGATCCTTCTTGCGATGACCGGTTGCACTTCGACTGACAATGGTCGCCCTTTAGCGTCGAGAGCCACATCGCCAGTCCGCGCAGGAACACCAACAGAGCCGAGCAAGACGCTGACGGTGCCGCTTCCGCGTCAGCACACCTCGGGTCAACCAGGCCTTGTTCCAGCCGACAGCGATCGGCCCGCGGCCGGCATCTGTGCCTCTCCGCATCGGCGAGTTGTCACCGTGGTGGTCAACCCCGACACTCCTGCCCCTCGATGCAGCTACGTGCGTGCTGACCAGGTGCTCCGGGTGGTGAACCATACCGACGCCTTCCGTCAGGCCGCTCGACTGGTGACGGTCAGTTTCGCCGACCGCCCCCTTGTGACGCTCGCCGTCGGCGAAGCAGTCTTGTACTCCGGAACGTTCGGGACGTACCTCGCACCGGGAGTACACGACATCCATCTGTCGGTCTTTGGCGGCGGAGGAGCGGAGGTCTACCTGCGCTGACCAGCACTCGCACTGAAGCCTTCGGATACGAACGCACCGCGGCATGAGCGGACGCTTCTGGAGGTACGGTTCTCAGCGTGGACGCAGCCAAACTCCTGAACGATCTTTGCATGCGGCTCGGTTACTGCCTTCCGCCGGATGACCAGAAGAGGATCATCGCCGACCCGCCGACCTCGGTTGATGCGTTCACCAACGCCGTGGTCATTGCCGAGGGTTTCGACCCAGTTCTGATGGCGACCGAGAAGCGGCAACAGGTGCGACGCATGGTGGCGGCAGCGTTCGATGAGCCGGTCCGTCCGAGTGGGCGTACCGAGAGATACCGCAGTCGCCGTCGCCACCGGTAACAACCGTCATCGGCAAGACCGATCAGCGGCATGTGAGTGCGTATCACCGGGCATGATTCACGGATGGATGAGAGCGAACGGACCCACCAGCAAGTTGAGGCTGACCTGCTGGCCGAGATCGGCCGGCACCTGTTCGGTCAGGACCTCAGAGTCAAGGTTCAGTTGCCAACTGCGCTGGCGACGGGAGCCCTCGCGGCCTGGAGCCGCGATGACACCGGTGACACCGAGTCGGAGTCACAGGCGGCGCGCACGATCAGACACGGGGCAGGCACACTCGCGCTGATTGGGCTCGCAGTTGACGAACGTGGTGTGCCCACCGAGGGCGACCAGGTGATGGTCGAACTCGATGCCTGGCAGGTCGGGAATGCTCTGGATGCTGCAGATGAACGCGGCCTACTCGCAGGTCTGGATTCGCCACGTCGGGACGCCTGAACAGGAACGCACGCTCATCGGCGATCGCTCGCCCTGCGGCAGATCCGGTCGTTAGTTCCAGTCGACCACTTCGGGGCCCGGTGCGAAGTCGTCACTCCAGCCCGTCGCCTCGTAGAACCGTCGGACCTCCGGCTTGGGGTACTTCGAGACACGCACGCTGACGAGGCTGGGAGCGTCCTCTAGGTCGTGAAGGGACTTGCCAGTCGGGAGGATGCCAAAGAGTTCGAGGTGGGCCAGGTGGGGAAGGTTGGCGAGTGGTGCCAAGGTCTGGACCGTCGTGATCTTTCCCGACGAGTCCCAGCTCGGCAGCGTGGCCAGACGCAGTGTGCGCAGATGTCGCAGCCGTTCCAGGGGCGCCAGGTCGGTCACGCCGGGCAGGTGCAGGAGGCTCAGGTACTCCAGCCGTTCGAGGGAAGCAACCGGTCCGAGGTCGTCGTCGGGAAAGGTGGCAATCAGCAGGGTTCGCAGGCTCGGGTACCCGCGTAGCGCCGCCAGGGATCGGTAGTTGCAATGCCAGATCCGGAGGGCCATGACCGTCGTATCCCCGTTTCCCGGCATGATCTGCCCCTTGTCCCGCACGAGGTCAAGCTGCATGCGCAGACCCTATCGAAGACTCCGTTACATCGACATGACTGCTCGACTCGCGGCAGATCCGTGCGTTCACGTGGAAGGATGCCAGGCGTGCCAGAGTGGTCTGATGAGGCGTTCGACGACTTCCGCAGCGAGATGTTCTGGGCGGTGCAGGAGGGCGCATTCCTGTTTGAGCTTCCTGCCGGCGCGCTTGACTACACTCGTGATGCCGCTGTGCGGCACGGACCGTGGGAATCGGCGGACTGCTCCCGCGCCTTGATGGGCTGGTTCGACCATGGCTGGATCAGCCTCGCGCTGCTTCCGGAGCAGGCGCTTCGGTGGACCCCGGGCTCGATCTCTGTAGGTGCAGGCGGCGTGGTCGACCGCGCCGAAGCCCGTGCGATCTTGAGCGGACCTGACACCTGGACGAGCGAACACCCCGAGGGGTTCTTGGTCGTCATGCCCGCCGACCACGCGCCGTCTGGCGACTTCCGGGACCTCTGGTTGGACGCCGTCCAGCGACCTCGCTAGCACCTACTCCTCGACCACGTCGACGTCCGCAACTCGGCTGATCCGGTAAAGATCGAACCTCGAAAGGCACGCGAATCCTTGTGGGTACGGAAGGACGCGGGGAACGGGCGACGGTGGGTGGCAGCGAAGGACGTATGGTCGTGTTGGCTGCTCGGTGAGCCGCTAGGTTCGGCGCTCTGGCCCGCCTCTGTAGAGCCGGGGGTCGGCGCGCGGGCTGTGACTTCCGAGCCTTGGCGGGCCGGTGTGGTGCAGGAGCCGCACCGCGTCGAGTGCTTGTTGGGCGTGTGCCCTCTGCTCGTCCTGCTCGGACGTGCTTCGCATGTGTGGGCCGAGTGGGTCCGGGCCGGTGATGTTCCAGCGGTCTCGGTAGGCGGCGATGGTGTCGACCTGGCGGTACCAAACCTCTCGCCGGGTCGGATCGGTCGGTGAGGTGCCGAGCTGTGCCACCCAGGGTTCCCTGCGACGAAGCGCCTCTTCGGACAGGTGACGTGTCCGCTGCTCGATGAGTGCCTGGCGTTCCTCAAGTGCCTGCTGCATATCGGGGTCTGTGGGGGAGTCGTCTTTGGGGAAGAGTCCGACGATCCGGTCGGGAACGTGTCGACCCCGTCGGGTGTGGTGCGGATCCATCGGTCGACGCGTTCGTGCAGGACTCCGGCGATGTCATCGGCATCGGCCAGGGTCCGCGACGCCACCAGTCGTGGCAGGACTCTGTCGACGTCGAGGCCGTGTGCCTGAGCCATTGCCGAGGGCGGCGGCCAGGGCGCCGTACGACGCCGACCTGCGGACACTGTCGGCCTGCTCGGCGGTGAGGCCGCACCGGCGGCTGATCAGGTCGTCGTACCGGTCATGCGAGGACTTGTCGCGGCGAGGGTTTGGTACTCGGCCCAGACCCTGGCGATGCTGTGGCCGTCGGCCCACTCGGCGGTGATGGTCTCGGTGGCCGAGGTGTCAGCGCCGGGGCTGGCGAGGACGTGGCGGAGTACATCGGACGCGTCACGGATCGTCGGTGGGTTGGTGGGCGGTGTCGGGGTCGGGGTCGTAGGCGGTGTCGACGTAGAGCCGGTTGGAGTCGCGGCCGCGGGTGGCCGCGACGTACAGCACCTCACGGGTGGTGGTGGCGGTGATGTAGGCGTGGGCGGTGTCGACGGTGCGGCCTTGGGCCGTGGGCGGTGGTGGCGTAGCCGAGGTCGACATGCTCGCGGACGTAGTCCGCGGGCAGGGTGACGACCGGGCTCTGCCGTTGCGGCGCGTTCACGGTGACGGTGCCGTCGGGGTGGGTGGCGGTGACGATCCACTGGTCGCCGTTCTTGACCCAGCCGGTGCCGGTGGTGAGCTCGCCGGTCGTTCTGCCGGGTGACGACGAGGTCGCCGACCCCGACGATGCCCGTCGCACGGTGGGGACACCGTCGGGTTGCACCTGGCCGGCGGTGACGCGGTCGGCCCGGGCGCGGCGGTTGAGGTCGGTCGACGGTGTGCGTTGTCGGCGGCGATCATCAGCGACCGTCTGCCCGGCGGCGATGTCGGTCCGCCAGGCGTCGTACAGCCGGTCGAGCATGGTCGTCGCGGTCGCCGCCGTCGATCCGGTCGTGGCCCTGGTAGGCGTCGACGACGGTCGGGTCGCCGGATGCGCAGGTCGACGGATGCGGTGCTGTTCCCACTCGTGGTGTGAACCGGCGGACCTCGCTGAGCTCGGGCACGGTGGCGGCGGTCGCGGTCGCGGACGAGCATCGTGAACGCACCGCCGGCTTCGACGGGCGACAGCTGTGCCCAGTCGCCGACCAGCAGCGACCTTCGCGCCGGCCGTCGCTGGCTTGTGCGACGAGGGTGTCGAGGGCGAGGGTGCCGGCCAGGACGCTTCGTCGACGATGACCAGCTGACCCGGCGCGCAGGGCCACCTGGCGACCTCGGCGCGGAGGGCTTCGAGCTGCCGGTGCAGCGCGACGGGTGCGTCGGAGCGGGCGGGCCCGGTGCAGCTCTCGCGCGCAGCGTCGCCGATCTGGGTGCGGCGGTCGGTGTTGCGGGTGTTCTCGGTGAGCCATTTGGCGGTGTTCTCGGTCGGATGCCGAGCTCGTCGGCGAGCACCTCGGCGGCGGCGGCGGACGGGGCGAGCCCGACCACCGACCCGGGGCCGTGCTCGCGTTCCCAGGCGGCGCGTAGGCCGGCCATGGTGGTGGACTTCCCGGTGCCGGCCGGCCCGACCAGCACGTCGACCACCCGGCCGGAGGTGGCGATCTGCTCGACCGCGAGCGGCCTGCTCGGCCGACAGCGGCTGGCCGCCGTCCGGGTAGGTCCGCGCCGGCGGCGACGGTCGGCGACGTGTCGGGTCGACGGCGGGCCGGCCAGAGCACCGGCCGGCGTCGAGCAGCGTGCTTCGGCGTCGAGCAGCTGCGGGGTGGTGTAGATCTCGGGTCGCGTGGCCGGAACCTCGACGTGCCGTCCGCGCGGCGAAACAGCGCCGGGGTGTGGGCCAGGTCGGGTGGGGTGATCAGCAAGCGTCGGCCAGGGCGCAGGCGGTGGTGCGTTCGGCGACGGCGATCCGGTCGTCGGGCGTGGCGAACCGGACCCCGTGCAGCTGCCGCAGCACCTCGGCGAGGACGTTGGCCCGGGTGAACGTGGCCCGCTTGCGGCCACCGTGTCCGACGCGCGACCTGGCCGACGTCGGCGAGCATCTCGGTCGTCAGGTCGCTCGACGGTGCAGCAGCGGCAGGTCGTTGCGGTCCGGCCAGCGTGGCCACCCACGCCTCCGGGTCGCCGGCGAGGAGACTGGCGGCACGGGTCCGCCACCCGGCGACCAGCTCCGCGAGCGGGTGTGACGTGCTTGTCCGGTCGGGTCGTGCAGCGTGGCCTGCTGCCGCAACCGGAGGATCTCCCGGGCTGGTCGGTTGTCGGCCGTGGGTGGCGACGAACTCGTCGATCAACTGTTCTTGCGGTCTTCGATCGCCGCGGACCGTTGGGAGAACTCCGCGATGCAGCGCCTCCGGGACGCCGGCGATCTCCCACTTCGGCACCGGCGAGTGGCGGCGGGTCAGCGGTTCCCACCCGTACCCCAGGTCGGGTGAGGTAGTCGGACAGCACCCCGTTGTGCAGCTCCGACAGCGCGACGGTAGCCTTGAACAGCGCCGCGGGAGTCCAGCGTCCGCCACTTCCCGTCGCTGTCGCGCTTGGGCCCGGTTCATGACCACGACGTGGGTGTGCAGCTGCGGGTCACCGGCCCGGGAATCCCAATGGTCGAACGCTGCCGCGACCACCCCGCGGATGTCCTCTTTGACGACCCCGTTGACCCCGGACCGGGACCCGAAGACATGTTGCTCGGCGTAGCCGATGACGTAGGCGAGGGCCCGCTGGTGAGCGTCATAGATCTTCGCCTGTGTCTCCGGGTCGGCGAGTCCCCAGGCGACGCTACACGGACTTCGGGGCGCTGAACGTCAGGTCGAACCCGGCGACCGTCTGCGGGCGCCGGGACTCCCGCTCCCGTTCCTCGGTCTTGATCCGGGCGACCGCCTCGGTCCGGGTTTCGCCGGTGCCGGTGAGGATGTCGGTGAGGGTTTCGGTGAGGATCCTGGCCGCAACCCGGTCGTTGTACGACAGACCCGACGTGCGGGGTGGGTGCCGAGTTGGTCACCGGTGAGGGGGTCTTGCAGCTTGCCGAGCATCCGGAACAGGTGCTCCTCGCTCACCTGGCTCCCAAACTGGACCCCGGTCCCGTCGGCAAGTCCGGCCAGACCAGCGCCCAGGAAGCGGCCCGGTGGGGTCCCGGTCTCGGCGTAGTACCGGGTCAACGCCGACCGATGACGCCGGCGCCGTCGGACTGGCCACCGACGCCATCAGGTACCGGTACCCCGACCCCAACGTCATCCGCCGAATCGACACCGTCACCGGAACCAACCCCCTCACAGTGTTCGGTGAGGAGTGCTGATACACCTCCCACCACAAAGGGGAGTAGCCGCCGTCGCGGTACACCATCGGCACAGAGCCCGCCTCGAATGCCAGACGTTTGGCGAATATGGGTTTGGTGGTCGGTGAGGCAGTCTGAGGCTGGTGGTTGGGCTGGTGGTTGGGCTGGCGGTCGGGCCGGCGGTTGGGCCGGCGGTTGGGCTGGCGGTTGGGCTGGTGATCGGTGAGGCAGTCTGAGGCGGTGGTCGGGCTGGTGGTCGGGCTGGTGGTCGGGCTGGTGGTCGGGCGGGTCGAGTTCCGGCTATGCGGTCACGGGTGCTGTCGGGTGGGACGGCCTGAAAGTCGCTCACTCCTCGCGGCGCGAGCGACCTGCGGCTCGCGGGCACCGACGTGGCTAACCTAGCCGGTAGGGCCGAGGATGTCTTCGAGATGCGGGTCGCGGGTGTCCCGTGGTTCGTCGGTGCCCCGGTCAAATCGATGCCGCCCCCGCCCTTTGGGGCGAGGGGTCCGTCCACAGGTCTGACTCTGGGCGTGGCAGTCGTCAACTCGGCGCGTGCAGTCTGGGATGGGTCGGCGCACTCACCACGAGTCGTCGTAGGGATCGACGAGATGATGGTGGAGGGTGTCCATGACGGGTCTCGCTGGGGTGTATGCACGGACACGGTCTGTGTTGGCGGCGCTCGGCGACTCCGCCGAGTCCTGGCAGGCGGCCGCCGACTACGAGGACGTGCTGCTGCTGCTGGACGCCATCGCGCCAGCCGCCCGCCAGCCACTTGTCCGTATCGTCGTAGCCGAACCGACGCGAAGTGACCTTTACCTGGAGGCTCGCGAGGCGCTGGATCTCCTTCGCGCGGCGGGGGCTGACGGGTTCGAGGTGGGAATATGCGCCACCCTGCTCGCCACCAGCTGGGAACGAGAACAGACACAGGCGTAGTGAGCCACGGAGACCAAGTGAAGGGGAATGGGAATGGCGCCCAAGCGGTCCAACTCCTTGCAATCCAGATGGTTCCAGGGAGCGGGCAGATGGACGGTCGGGCCGCCATCGGACAGACTTCATGACCCGGCGGACAGCAGCTTGGCCATCTGCGGACGGTCCTTCGCTTCCCTCACAGCAGACGTCTGAGAACTGATCCCCCCGGGGTGTCACGGGGGCCTGTCAGTTCACGCATCAGCGATGAGTTCAGGTCGGGGTCCGATGGTGTATCACGGCGTCGGTATGCGGGGTGACCCGGCGAAGCGGGAGCGCAATGCTGCCTCGGATGAAGGAGTAACCCCATGGCACGAGAGAGCCTTCCGACGTACTTGACTCTTCAGCAGGCTGCGGAGATCACTCATCAGTCGATCCGGACCATTCGGCGGCGGGTGAGCCAGGGATCGCTGCCGGCGTACCGGTTCGGTCCGCGACAGATCCGGGTCAAGCTTGACGACCTGCAGTCCCTGGGCCGGCGCATCCCTGCGGCTAGTTCCACGGACTGATCGCCTGGGGACACGATGCGCCTTGGTCATCAGGTATTCCGTCCAGTGGGTTGCAGGGCGAGTGTGCTGAGTGCGTCGGCGATGGCACGGTCGCGGCCGGCGGCTTGGTGTTGGTAGCGCAGTGCGGCGCCTGGTGTCGAGTGGCCGAGTCTGCCCATGAGTTCGGCGAGGGTGGCGCCGGTGGATGCGGCGAGGACCGCTCCGGTGTGGCGTAGGTCGTGCCAGCGACAGGTCGGGGCGTCCGGCGGCGTCTCGGGCCTTGTAGAAGACCGTGTAGAGCGTCGACGTGGCCAGGTGACTTACGCCGTCGCGGCGGGAAACAGCAGTCCGTCCTGGCCTCCGGTGATGCTCGTGGACAGGTGCTCGCGGACCAGCGGCATCAGGTGGGGTGGGATCGCGACGTCTCGGGTGCCGGCGTCGGTCTTGGGGGTGCCGACGATGGTCTGTCCATCGGCCCGGACCACGGCGCGACGGATGCGGACGACTCCGTTGGTGAGGTCGATGTCCTTGCGGCGCAGCTCGGCGAGCTCGCCGAACCGCATTGCGCACCAGGCCGCGAGGAGCACCATCAGCTTGCAGCCGTCGGGCATCGTCGGCGGTGATGGTCTCGAGCTCGGCGCAGGGTGGCGGGCTTGATCTTGCGCGACGCGTTTGGTGTTGCCGGCGCCGCGGATGTGGCAGGGGTTGTGGTCGAGGTGTCGGTCTTGGACGGCGCTGGCCAGGATTGTTCGCAGCAGGCCGTAGCTGTGGGCTCGCAGGGTTGGCGTGCCCGCGCCGGTGGCGGCGTACCAGGTCGCGACGTCGTCGGCGTCGATGGCCTTGAGCGGCATGGTCCCGAACGTCGGGATCAGCTGCTTGTCGAGCAGGCTGCGGTAGTGCGAACGGGTCCGCGGTTTGAGCGTGCGGCGCTCGAGCCAGATGTCGGCGTAGGTGCCGAAGGTCAGCACGGCTTTCTTCTTGGTTGCTTTCGGGGTCCACTCGCCGGTGCTGATCTGGCGCCGGATGCCGGTCAGCCAGGCCTCGGCGTCTTCGCGGGTGTCGAACGTCTGGGGGGCGTTGTGCAGTCCGCCGTCGGGGCCGGTGTAGTTGGCCTGGTACCGGCGGCTGGGGAGTCTGCGGATCCCACCGAAGCCACGCTTTGCCCGGGTCATGGTCTCCTCCGTCGTGCAGGATACGTGCAGAATCACGGTCGTTTTGAGTGATTCCGTGTCATGCCGTGTCCACGATACTGTTTCACATATCCGCAGGTCAAAGCAATGTTTCGGCAGGTCAATCCCAGTGTCCAGAGACCCCTCAGATACTGGTTCGAACCCAGTATCGCCCACACGATTTCCCAGGTCAGAGGCCGTTTTCGGATCTCAGATCTGAAGGCGGGAACAAGGAGCGGCACATCTGGCCGCTCCTGTTTCCATTTCATGCTCTTCAACGACGGACCGAGGAACTACGAAGCGCTCGACGGATAAGACGCCGACGGGAGCATCGTGCGTAGTCGCCGTGCAGCGCGCCTCCGGCAGACACGGTGAGCAGCGCCCGGTGCACCCGCCTAGCCTAAAGATTCCTAGCGTGCGCCCGAAGTCGACCCAGAAAGCGACCCGGCTGGAGTCGGGTGACCACGAGACGCGCCAGCCCGTGCCAGGGAACGATGCGATGCGCTGGCCCGATGAGTCGCTGATGTCGACCGACCGCCGTTTGCCCGCGTGATTGGGACTCGGCCGAGGCTCGGCGAGGCAACTCATGTGTCGGATCAGACGGAGAGAAGCACAGCAAGTTGTCGTGACGGACGAATGAAGTCCAGATGAGCGCTCCTAGGGTCGTCTTCATGAGCTCTCTTCGTGACGTGCAGACATGGGTCGCCGAGCAACTGCCGGCGCTGATCGACAAGTACCAGGTTCCAGGCGCCGCGGTCGCGGTCCTCGCCGACGGTGAGGTGTTTGACGCCGCCGCCGGCATCCTCAGCAAGGCGACCGGTGTCGAGGCCACGCCCGACTCTGTGTTCCAGATCGGCTCCATCACCAAGCTCTGGACGAGCACGCTCGTCATGCAGCTCGTCGACGAGGGCAAGGTCGACCTCGACGTCCCTGTGCGGACGTACCTACCGGAGTTCCGCATCGGCGACGAGAGCGCCGCCGCCCAGATCACCACGCGACAGCTGCTATGCCACACAGCCGGCTTCGAAGGCGACATCTTCACCGATACGGGGCTCGACGACGACTGCCTCGAGAAGTACCTCGGTGTTCTCCACGACGTACCGCAGCTCTTCGCTCCGGGCGAGCAGTTCTCCTACAACAACGCCGGGTTCTGCGTCCTCGGCCGGCTCGTGGAGGTGCTCCGCGAGAAGCCGTACGACACCTGCCTGCGCGAGCACATCTTCGCCCCGCTCGGCCTGACGCACGCCGCGAACGGGCCGTACGAGGCCATCATGTTCCGCGCCGCGGTCGGTCACATCGAGCTCGAGCCGGGTGCCGGCTATCAGCCCGCGCCGGTGTGGGCGCTGGCCCGTTCCAACGCGCCAGCCGGCTCGATGCTCGCCATGCGCCCCCGCGACCTGATCACCTTCGCGCAGATGCACATGAACGACGGGAAGGCGACCGACGGCACCCAGCTGCTCGCGCCGGGCACAGCCGCGCGGATGCACGAGCGCCAGGTCGACCTTCCGGACCTCGGCCTGATGGGAAGCTCCTGGGGCCTTGGCTTCGAGCGCTTCGATACGCCTGACGGCGCGATCATCGGCCACGACGGCAGCACGATCGGCCAGAACGCGTTCCTGCGCATGCTCCCCGAGGCAGGAGTGGCGATCGCACTGCTCACCAACGGTGGCGACACCATGTCCCTCTACCACGAGATCGTCGGTCAGGTGCTCGAGCAGCTCACCGACATGACGCTGCCCGCTCTCCCCCTGCCGCCGAGCGACCCGCAACCGATCGACGCCGGCCGGTACGTCGGTACGTACTCGGCCCAGGTCGCGGACCTCGAGATCAGCCAGGACGACGACGGGCGGATCTGGGTGGTCCAGACCCCGAAGGGACTCTTCGCGGAGCTGGGCCAGCAGCCGGAGCGTCAGGAGCTCGTCCACTACAAGGGCGACAGCCTGATCCCGGTCCAGGGCGACCGCGGCATGCACATGCCGCACGCCTTCATCGGCGACGACGGTGATGGTCACGCCCTCTACCTGCACGTCGGCCGCGCCATCCGGCGCGCCGGCGCCTGACCTCGCACGACGCTCAGACCAGCCGCTCGACCGACTACTCAAACCGTCGGCAAAACCTACCGCTCCACCAACTGCCCAACTGGCGAACAGGAACCTGATGAAAAAGACTGTGTCCGCTCTCGGACTCTGCGTGACCGTCGCAATCCTCGCCGGGTGCGGCGGTGGTACTGGGGGTTCCTCGACCGACAAGAACGGCGGTGGCGACCAGGTCGTCGACGGCGCCACCTTCACGATGGCCCTGAGCGCCGACCCCGGGAACTTGGACCCGCAGTCCTCAGCCGCGAGCGCGCTGTTCACCATGAACCAGTTCGCCTACGACCCACTGGTCAGCGTCAACGGCAAGACGGGCGCGATCGAGTCACAGCTCGCGACCGCATGGAAAGTGACCGGCAAGACGGTCACCCTCACGCTGGCGAAGGGCGTCACCTGCTCTGACGGTTCGAAGCTCACCGCGAGCGACGTCGCCTCGAACCTCGCGTACGTCGCCGACCCGAAGAACAAGAGCCCGTTCCTGGGCACCTTCCTCCCGGTCGGCGCCACCGCGAAGGCTGACGACGCGAGCGGCACGGTCACGATCACCCTTGCCTCGCCGGCGCCGTTCGTGCTCAACGGGCTGGCGAACCTTCCGATCGTCTGCCCGAAGGGCATGGCCGACCGCTCGTCGCTGGCGGCTGGGACCGACGGCACCGGCCCGTACAAGCTGACCCAGTCGCAAGCCGGCTCGCAGTACACGTACGTGATCCGCAAGGGCTATTCATGGGGTCCCGACGGAGCCACGACGGCGACCCCGGGACTGCCGGCGAGCATCGTCGTCAAGGTGATCTCGAACGAGACCACCGCGGCCAACCTGCTGATCTCGGGCGGCCTGAACTCGGCGCAGATCCTCGGCCCGGACACCACCCGCCTGGAGCACGCGAACCTGTTCGTCGAGAAGACGCCAGCCCTGATCGGGGAGCAGTGGTACAACCACGCTTCCGGCCACGCGACCAGCGATCCGAAGATTCGGATGGCGCTCACGCAGGCCCTCGACCTCGCTGCGCTGCAGAAGGTGATGACGTCCGGAAAGGGCTCACCGGCGACCACGACTGGCCGCCCTCGAGCCGGTCGCCTGTCCGGGTGACTCGGCCTCCGGCTCGCTGCCGAAGTCCGACCCGGGCGCTGCGTCGACCGCCCTGAAGGGGGCCGTCTCCGGGAGCCTGACGTTCCTGTACGACAACTCCGCGGGCAGCACCGTCAGCGCCGCCGCGGAGCTGGCGGTGAAGCAGTGGCAGGCGGCCGGGGTCAGCGTGACCGCCAAGGGCGAGAGCGGCACTGCTCTGCAGCAGACGATCTTCGGTACAGGCAACTGGGACATCGCCTGGGTGCCGCTCAATGTCAACAGCCCCGACCAGCTCGTCCCCTTCCTCTCGGGGCCGGCAGCGCCGAAGGGCACGAACTTCTCCGACATCACGAACTCGCAGTACGCCGCCGCCGTCCAGGAGGCGTCGGCGATGCAGGGCACCTCCGGCTGCACCGACCTGGCTGCAGGGCGAGTCCGACCTGATCTCGGCCGCGGACATCGTGCCGTTCGCCAACAGTGAGGTGGAGACGTTCGGCGCCAAGTCGCGGTTCGACATCGTCGGCTCGCTGATCCCGACCAGCATCCGGATGCTCGCGAACTAGCCGATGAGCTCCGGCAGCCTGACGATCACCCCGAACTCACGCGTGGACAGACCCCTCTCCGGGGGCCGGTCCTACGCGTGGGTTCGGTTCAGTGCGCGCCGCCTGTGGCGGCTGCTCGTGTCGCTGTGGGTACTGGTGACGGCGTCGTTCCTGATGATCCACCTCATCCCGGGCGACCCCGTCCGCGCCGCGCTCGGGCCGACAGCTCCGGCGTCCCTGGTCGCGGCCCGACGCGAGTCACTGGGGCTGAACGACCCGATCTGGCTGCAGTACGTGCACTACCTCCAGGGCTTGTTCACCGGCGACCTCGGGACCTCGTTCATCACTCAGCTCCCCGTCGCCGAGACCATCAGGCAGCGGCTGCCCGCCACGCTCGAGCTGGCCTGCCTCGCGTTCATCGTCGCCGTCGCGGTCGCGGTGCCTCTGGGCGTCGCCATGGGCGTGCTCACCCGGCGCGGACACGGCCGGCGCACGGAGCTCGCCTTTACGACGTCGAGCGTGGTGCTGGGCATCATCCCCGACTTCCTCATCGGTGTCGGGTTGGTCTACGTGTTCGGCGTCAGCCTCGGATGGCTGCCCGTCGCCGGCAACGACACCCCGAGCGCCTACGTGCTTCCGGTCCTCGCGCTCGCCATCGGCCCAACCGTGATCCTGGCCCGGATCATCCGCGTGGAGATGGTGGCCGTGCTCGAGGCCGACTTCGTGCGCACGGCGCGGGCCAAGCGACTGCCGGCACCGACGATCTACCTCGGACACGCGCTCCCCAATGCCCTGACCGCATCGCTCACGATCGGCGGTCTGCTGCTCAGCTCGCTGGTCGCGGGCACTGTCCTCGTCGAGAACGTCTTCGCGTGGCCCGGGCTCGGCAGCACGATCGTGTCGTCCATCCTCAACAAGGACTACCCGACTGTGCAGGCGATCGTGATCGTGTACGGCCTCGGTGTCCTGCTCGTGAACACCGTCGTCGACGTCGTGCTCGCGTTCCTCGATCCGCGCTCTCGGATCCGGGAGGACTGATGAACGCAAGGACGAGACAGCGCTGGGTGGGGGTCGTCCGTACGCCGTTGGGTCTGACCGCGACGGCGCTGACCCTCGGCGTACTGGTGATGGCGGTCATCGCGCCGATCCTGTGGACCGACAACGCCAACGCCGTCGACATCGACAACATCCTTGCCGGGCCGTCCGCCCAGCACTGGGCAGGAACCGACAACCTCGGGCGTGACATCCTCTACCGCGTCCTGGTGGCGACCCGGCTGTCGGTCGGGCTGGCCCTCACGGCGACCGCGATCGCTGTGGTCGTGGGCCTGGTGCTCGGTGCCACACCGTTCCTGGTCGGTCGCCGGCTGGCCCGGCTGGTGACGGCGTCGGTCAACGTCGCGGTGGCGTTCCCGGGCCTGCTGCTCGCGCTGTTCTTCGCGGTGATCTTCGGGATCGGCGCCAAGGGTGCGGTGCTGGCCATCGGGTTGGCCGGAGCCCCGGGGTTCGCCCGGCTCACCCACACCCTCGTCTGCGAGCGTCTCCGCGCGGGACTTCGTGGCCGCCGCACGCGTGGCCGGCGTCGGTCGGTTCCGCAACCTGACCAGGCACGTGCTGCCCAACATCGCCGAGCCGTTGGTCGTCAACGCGACGATGGGCGCTGGGGCGGCGCTGCTTGCCTTCTCGGGCCTGTCGTTCCTCGGTCTCGGGGTGCAGCAGCCCAGCTACGACTGGGGCCGGCTGCTTTCCGACGGCGTCGCGGCCATCTACGAGAACCCTGCGGCGGCACTCGCGCCCGGGGTCGCCGTGGTGGTCGCGGGACTCGCGTTCAACCTCTTCGGTGAGGCGATCGCGCGTGGACTCGGCGTCGGCAGCCGCGGGTCGCTGGCTGGGCTCGACGACGGCCGGGCTCTCGCCGCCACCTGCCCACGAAGAGGGGCCGGCGCTCGCCGCGACGGCCGCACCGACCGAGGTGGTGCTCGACGTACGGAACCTCCACGTGACGTTCCCCGGCCCGTCCGGTCCGGTTCGCGCGGTCCGCGGCGTCAGCTTCACCGTACGACGCGGCGAGACCGTCGGCGTCGTGGGCGAGTCCGGCTCCGGCAAGTCGGTGACCGCACTGGCGGTCTCACGGCTGGTCGGCGACACCGGACGCGTGGACGCGGACCGCCTCGCGCTGCTCGGCAACGACCTCCTCGGCGCCGACAGCAAGGCTCAGCGGCACCTGCTCGGCACGTCGCTCGCGATGGTGTTCCAGGACCCGATGACGTCGTTCAACCCGACCAGGCGGATGGGCGGCCAGCTCGCCGAGGTCGCCCGGTACCACCAGGGCATGGGACGGGGACCGGCGCTCGCCCGGGCGGTCGACCGGCTGCGGGCCGTCCGCATCGACGAGCCCGAGCTGCGGGCGCACCAGTACCCGCACGAGTTCTCCGGCGGCATGCGCCAGCGCGCGATGATCGGCATGGGGCTGATGGGCACGCCGGCGCTGATCGTCGCCGACGAGCCCACCACCGCGCTGGACGTGACCGTGCAGCAGCAGGTGCTCGACCTGCTGCGCTCCATCCGTGACGCGGACGAGGTCGCGCTCGTGCTGATCAGCCATGACGTCACCGTCGTCGCTGAGGTCTGCGACCGGGTGATCGTCATGTACGCCGGCCGCATCGTCGAGGACCTTCCTGCCGCTGAGCTCCACTCGGCCGCCCGGCACCCGTACACACGTGCGCTGGTGGCCGCCGTACCCGACATGGACGCCGATCTCGACCGTCCGATGGCCGTCATCGCCGGACGTCCCGTCGACCCCGGCGACCTCCCGGCCGGATGCGCCTATGCCGCCAGGTGCCCGCTCGCGTCCGCCAGATGCCGGACCGACGACCCCCCGCTGGCGGCCGACAGCGCCGGCCGGCGGGTCGCGTGCTGGCATGCCGGCGAGCCGATCAGCCCTGAGGCGCTCCGCGCCGACCCGGTGGGCGTCCCCGGCGCGACGGAGGCCTGGTGAACGAGCTGAGGTTCGACAACCTGACCGTCCACTACGGCAGTACGACGGCCGTCGACGGCGTGAGCCTGACCGTGCGGCCGGGCCAGATCGTCGGTCTCGTCGGCGAGTCGGGGTCCGGCAAGTCGACGCTCGCCCGGGCCGCCGTCGGGCTTGCGCCCGTCCATCGACGGGCAGATCCTGCTCGACGGGCAGCCGGTGCCCACGCGTGGGCGCTACCGCCCGCTCCAGATGGTTTTCCAGGACCCGTTCTCGTCGCTCGACCCGAGGATGACCGTCGGCGAGAGCATCGCCGAGGCGATCCCCCGCGGCATGTCCCGCCGCGAGCGGAGTACCGAGGTCGAGCGCCTGCTCGAGCTGGTCCATCTCGACGCCACCCGTGCCGCCGCGCGCCCCGGCGAGCTGTCCGGCGGACAGCGCCAGCGCGTCGCGGTCGCCCGGGCGCTCGCTGCGCGTCCGAAGGTCGTCTTCGCCGACGAGATCACGTCGGCGCTCGACGTCTCCATCCAGGGCGCCGTCCTCAACCTGGTCCGCGACGTGCAGCGTGAGCTCGGCCTCTCGATGCTCTTCATCTCCCACAACCTGGCCGTCGTCCGGTACGTCGCGAGCTACGTCGCCGTGATGCACCGCGGCCGGATCGTCGAGCAGGGCCCCACCGACCAGGTCCTCACCACCCCAGACCACGACTACACGCGAGAGCTGCTCGCCGCCATCCCCGGAAACAGAACCGAAACAGAAGGAGTACTCCGTGACCAGACGGATGCACATCGCCGATCTGACCAGCCTCGCGATCCCGTCCGCTCCAGCGCTCTCGCCCGACGGCGAGCGCATCGTCTACGTGCTGCGCACGCTGGACGAGAAGGAGGATCGCAACGTCGACGAGCTCTGGACGGTCGCCACCTCGGGTGGTGCTCCCCGCCGGCTGACGCTCGGCCCCGAGGACACCTCACCGACCTGGTCGCCCGACGGCAGCCGGCTCGCGTTCCTGCGCAAGGGCCAGGTGCACGTCCTCCGGGCCGACGGGGGAGAGCCCCAGCAGGAGACGGACCTTCCGCTCGGCGCAGGCGCGCCGGTCTGGAGCCCGGACGGTGCCCGGCTGGCCTTCTCGGCCCCGGTCGACCCGGGACCGAAGGGCGGCCCGCTCGTCGCCGACCGGCTCGACTACCAGGCCGACGGCTCCGGACTGCTCGGCTCGGCGCGCGCCCAGCTGCATGTGGTCGACCTCGAGAGCCGCGAGTGCCGCCAGCTCACCGAGGGGACAGAGCACGCCGGTGCACCCGCCTGGTCAACGGACGGCACGACGCTCGCGTTCACCCGCGCGGTGGGCGAGGACAGCGACCTGCGGTTCCGCACCGCCGTCCATCTCGTCGACGTCGACGACGAGAAGGCGCGGCCGCGCGTCGTCGCTTTCGCCGACGGCGTCGCCGGCACCGTCACCTACACCAAAGACGGCACCGGCCTGCTCGTCGTTGGCTGGATCGGCGACCCGGTTGGACATGCCCGCCTGTTCCGGGTTCCCTTCGACGGGGGCACTCCGGCCGACCTCAGCGGCGCCTTGGACCGCAATGTCATGCCGGGCGCGCCGGCGTACCCCGGCGGGATGCCGCAAGAGACCGAGGACGGCCGGATCGCCTTCTGCCTCCGCGATCGTGGCTGCACGCACCTGTGGTCGGTCGGGGCTACGGGCTCGGATGCCACACCCGGTACTGGACGGCGCAGGACGCGTCGTCGCGGGTCTGTCCGTCTCGGGCAACCGCGCCGCGGTCGTGGTCAGCACGCCGACGTCGTACGGCGAGATCACCCTCGTCGACCCGGCCACCGGCGACGAGTTGGTCCTGACCGACCACGGTGCCAACCTGGCCGAGGTCGAGCTGTTCGAACGCGTCGAGCGCACCTTCACCATCAGCGACGGCACCGAGGTGCAGGCCTGGCTCGTCCGCGACCCCTCGATCGACGTGGACAAAGTCGGACCGCTTCCGTTGCTGCTCGACATCCACGGTGGTCCGCACAACGCGTGGAACGGCGCCGCCGACGACGTCCACGTCTACCACCAGGAGCTCGTGGCCCGTGGCTGGGCGGTGTTGCTGGTCAACCCGCGCGGCAGCGATGGCTACGGCGAGACGTTCTACGACGGCGTCCGCGACGCGTGGGGCATCGCCGACGCCAACGACTTCCTCGAGCCGCTCGACCAGCTGGTAGCCGAGGGCATCGCCGACGCTGAGCGCCTGGCGGTCGCCGGGTACAGCTACGGCGGATTCATGACGTGCTACCTCACCGGCCACGATGACCGGTTCTCGGCCGCGGTGGCGGGTGGCGTCGTGAGCGACCTGGTCAGCATGGGCGGCACCTGCGACGACGGTCCGCTCCTGTCGGCGTACGAGCTCGGCGCGACGCCGTGGCAGCAGCCTCAGCACTATGCGGCGATGTCGCCGTTCACCAAGGTCGCGCAGGTCCGCACCCCGACGCTCGTGGTGCACGGCGGCGGCGACCTCAGGTGCCCCGTCGGTCAGGCGCAGCAGTGGCACACCGCCCTCCGCGAGCTCGGGGTGCCGACCACGCTGGTGCTCTACCCGGAGGCATCGCACGCGTTCATCCTGCTCGGCAAGCCCTCTGAGCGGCTCGACTTCAACCGTCGCGTCCTCGACTGGGTCGAGCAGTACACCGTCCAGGGCGGCCGCGGCCGTATCGACGCCAGCCACTGGGAGCAGCGGCTCGCCTCGCTGGCCCGGCGCCACCAGGTCCCCGGTGCCCAGCTCGGCATCCTGCGCCTCACTCCCGGCCGCGACGACGAGCTCGTCGATGCGTCGTACGGCGTCCTGAACCAGAACACCGAGGCTCCCGCGACGGCGACCTCGGTCTTCCAGATCGGGTCGATCACCAAGGTCTGGACGGCGACCGTCGTCATGCAGCTCGTGGACGAAGGCCTGCTCGACCTGGACGCACCGGTGTCAGAGGTGGTCCCCGAGCTCCGGCTGTCCGACCCCGATGTCACCAAGAGCGTGACCGTTCGCCACCTGCTTGACGCACACCAGCGGGATCGACGGCGACGTCTTCACCGACACCGGGCGTGGCGACGACTGCCTGGAGAAGTACGTCGACGTGCTGGCCGAGGCCGGGCAGAACCACCCGCTCGGCGCCACCTGGTCGTACTGCAACTCCGGATTCGTCCTGCTCGGCCGGGTGATCGAGAAGGTCACGGGCAAGACGTGGGACGAGGCGACTGCGCGAGCGGCTGTTCACCCCGCTCGGGCTCACCCGAACGGTGACACTTCCCGAGGAGGCGATCCTGCACGCGGCCGCGGTCGGCCATGTGGACGTCCACGGCGAGCAGCAGCCCACTGCGGTGTGGGGCCTGCCGCGGTCGCTCGGCCCGGCCGGCCTCATCACGTCGACCGTCGCCGACGTCCTGGCGTTCGCTCGGATGCACCTCGCCGGCGGGCTGGCGGCCGACGGCACCCGCGTACTCTCCGAGGCGTCGGTCACGGCGATGACCGCGCACGAGGCCGACGTCCCGGACAAGTACGTTCTCGGCGACTCGTGGGGCCTCGGCTGGATCCGGTTCGGCTGGGACGGCCAGCGCCTCGTCGGGCACGACGGCAACACCCTCGGCCAGGCGGCGTTCCTTCGCATCCTGCCGGAGCAGGGACTCGCAGTCGCGCTCCTGACCAACGGCGGCAACACGCGAGACCTCTACGAGG
The DNA here is from genome assembly GCA_963833975.1 of uncultured Actinomycetota bacterium. GTDB lineage: Bacteria > Actinomycetota > Actinomycetes > Propionibacteriales > Nocardioidaceae > JAWWPG01. The sequence goes on along the minus strand of CAWIAB010000006.1, from coordinate 622,330 downwards.
ACCTCTACCGCGAGATCTTCCGCGAGCTCGCCGAGGTCGACGATGCCGAACCGGCTCACGCCACCCACCGGCGACGAGGCTCCCGTTGTCGACGTCACACCGTACGTCGGCCGGTACCAGCGGTCGTCGGTGATCATGGAGGTGCTCGCCGAAGGTCCGACGCTGCGCACGACCGTCACTGGTCCGCTCGCGGAGATGACCCCCGACCCGGTGGACGAGTACCCGATGGTGCCGGTCGGCCCCGCGCTCTTCGCCGTCAAGGCGCCTGACACCGAGACGTGGATCCCGGTCACGTTCTACGAGCTCCCTACCGGCGAGCGCTACGTGCACTTCGGCGCGCGAGCCACGCCCAAGGTGGACTGATGGACCTCTCCCTCCTGCTCGGCGATCTGCGCAGCACTCGTCGAGTGCGAGTCGCCGTCCGCCGATCTCGACGCGGTGCGTCGCTCGGCCGACCTGGTCGCGCGCATCGGCACCGCCCGGCTCGGCGTCCCGCCGGAGTCCATCGTGCTGGATGGTTGTACCCACCTGCGCTGGCGCCTCGGCGTCGGGCCGTCGCGGGTTCTGGTGCTCTGCCATCACGACACGGTCTGGCCGATGGGTTCGCTCGCGACGCACCCATGGTCGGTTGACGACGGCGTGGTGCGCGGACCAGGCTGCTTCGACATGAAAGCCGGGCTGGCCATGGCGTTCCATGCGCTGGGCGGACTGACCGACCTGGACGGGGTGACCTTGCTGGTGACCGGGGACGAGGAGGTCGGCTCGCCGAGCTCGCGTGCACTCATCGAGGAGGAGGCGCGGGCCGCCTCCGCCGCGCTCGTGCTCGAGGCCTCGGCCGACGGCGGCGCGCTCAAGACCGCGCGCAAGGGCGTCTCGCTGTACGACGTCCGCATCGTCGGCCGGGCCGCCCACGCGGGTCTCGAGCCCGAGCGCGGAATCAACGCGACCGTCGAGCTCGCTCACCAGGCCCTGGTGATTGCGGCCCTCGGCATGTCCTCGCGGGGCACGACCGTCACGCCAACCGTCGCCCATTCGGGTACGACCACGAACACCGTCCCGGCCGAGGCGCTCCTGTCGGTCGACGTCAGGGTCGCAGTCTCTTGCGGAGCAGTCCCGTGTCGACGATGCGATGCAGGCGCTGAACCCCGCGCTCTCGGGTGCCTCGCTCGAGGTCGTCGGCGGACCGAACCGGCCGCCGCTCGAGGCGTCGGCGTCGGCGGCGCTCTTCTCCCGGGCGGCGGCCCTTGCCGCTCGGCTCGGCGAGTCTGTGCCGGACGCCGCCGCGGTCGGCGGTGCCTCCGATGGCAACTTCACCGCGGGTGTCGGCACCCCCACGCTCGACGGGCTTGGCGCGGTCGGCGGTGGCGCGCATGCCGACCACGAGCACGTCGTCATCGCGGCGTTGCCAGGGCGGACCGCGCTGCTCGCCGCCCTGGTCGAAGACTTGCTCGCGCATCCCGTGAGCGCTCTCGAGACGACGGGGGCCGGACGATCATGACGAGCCAGAGGGACCTGACGGGCGCGGACGCCGTAAGACAGCTGACAGTGGTCGATTCCGGCGTGGACCGTGCGGTGCAGGCCGCGGACGCGGCTGCCCGTGCCGCCGGCGTCACGGTTCGGGAGATCGGCAGTCTCGGAGAGGCGGAGGACGTGGTCCGCCTGTACGCCTCCATCTGGGGCCGTGCCGACAACCCGCCGATGACGCTCGAGCTGCTGCGCGCCTTCTCGAAGGCCGGCAGCTACGTGGCCGGCGCCTACGACGGTGAACGCCTGGTCGGCGGGTGCGTCGGCTTCTTCCACGCCCCGGCGGAGAACGCGCTGCACAGCCACATCGCTGGGGTGGCCCAGGGTATGACCGGCCGGAACGTCGGGTTCGCCCTCAAGCTCCACCAGCGCGCCTGGGCACTGCTGCGGGGGGTTTCGGACATCGCCTGGACCTTCGACCCGCTGATCGGCCGCAACGCGTACTTCAACCTCGCCAAGCTGGCTGCTGACGCGGTCGAGTACCTGCCCAACTTCTACGGCGCGATGGTCGACAGCATCAACGGGAACGACGACACGGACCGGGTGCTCGTGCGCTGGCGGCTGCGCGACCCCGTGTGGTCGCGGCCTGTGACGGCCGGAGCGACCGACCTGACAGTGCCGGATGAGATCGCGGCGAGCGCCACGGTCGGCCTGTACGTGGACGAGAATGGTGGCCCGCTGATCGGCGGGCTCGAGGGGCCGGTCGTGCACGTCGGCGTACCGGACGACATCGCGGCGCCTTCGCGACGAGTGACCCTGCCCTTGCTGCGCGCTGGCGGGCTGCCCTGCGTGAGGTGCTGACGGCCCTGGTTGCCGACGGAGCGCGCATCGACGGCTTCGACCGCGCCGGCTGGTACGTCGTACGGAGGAACTCATGAAGCTTGTCGGCGTGGAGCTGCGTCGGATCTCGATGCCGCTGGTGTCGCCCTTCCGGACCTCCTTCGGAACCCAGACGACCCGAGACGTCCTGCTGCTGAGGGTGGTGACCGACGAGGCGGAGGGCTGGGGCGAGTGCGTCGCGATGTCCGACCCGCTGTACTCCTCGGAGTACGTCGATGCGGCGGCCGATGTGCTTCGGCGCTTCCTCGTCCCGGCGCTCGCAGCGGCCGCCCGGCTCGAGGCCACCGCGGTGGCGGGCCTCCTGGCGCGTTTCAAGGGTCACCGGATGGCCAAGGCGGCCCTGGAGATGGGGGTTCTCGACGCCGAGCTGAGGGCCGCGAACCGGTCGTTCGCCCGGGAGCTCGGCGCCGTCCAGGACCGGGTGCCCTGCGGCGTATCCGTCGGGATCATGGACAGCATCCCGGCGCTGCTCGACGCGGTTGGCGGCTACCTGGCCGAGGGCTATGTGCGCATCAAGCTGAAGATCGAGCCCGGCTGGGACGTCGAGCCCATCAGCGCCGTTCGAGAGCGGTTCGGCGACGACGTGCTGCTGCAGGTGGACGCCAACACGGCGTACACCCTCGGCGATGCCCGGCACCTGGCCAGGCTCGACTCGTTCAACCTGCTGCTGATCGAGCAGCCGCTGGACGAGGAGGACGTGCTCGGCCATGCCGAGCTGGCACGCCTGATCCAGACGCCGGTCTGCCTCGATGAGTCCATCGTGTCCGCGCAGTCGGCCGCCGCGGCGATTCGGCTGGGCGCGTGCCAGGTGGTCAACATCAAGCCTGGCCGCGTCGGCGGCTACCTCGAGGCCCGACGCATCCACGACGTGTGCGCCGCCCACGGAATCCCCGTGTGGTGTGGCGGCATGCTCGAGACCGGGCTCGGTCGGGCCGCGAACGTAGCCCTAGCCGCACTGCCCGGCTTCACCCTGCCTGGCGACACGTCGGCCTCCGGGCGCTACTACCGGGTCGACATCACCGCGCCGTTCGTCCTCGACGAGGGACATCTAGCCGTCCCGACCGGTCCAGGCCTCGGTGTCGTGCCACTGGACGACGAGCTCGCCGACGTCACCACGGGAACGGAGTGGCTCGCGGTCTGAGATTGTCCGGCAGGACGAACGATTCGTCAGATCTGGTGGGTTTGGACGACGTACGCTCCTTCTATCGAGTGCCTTGGTTAGGGGAGTGCTGTGACGGTATCGGCCTCGAATGCCAGGCCGCGCGCGGGCCTGCGCCGGGTGCTCGACGACCTCGGAGCCACTCTGCTGGACCTGGTCCACGGCGACCCTGAGCAGACGGACAACATCGGCGGCGTGGCGATCCACGACCCCGTCGACAGTCCGGTGCTGCCGCCGAACGCGATCGTGCTCGGGGTCGGCATCGATGCACCCGATCACCTGGCTCAGCTGCTCGAGGACCTGGGTGTGGCAGGTGCTGCCGCCCTCGTGGTGCGCGCGCCCGTTCTCGTGACACCTGAGGTCCGCGAGGCGGCGCAGCGTTCGGGCGTGGCGCTGATCGGACTGACCCGTGGGGCGCCGTGGGCCCACCTGGCGGCGATGCTGCGCTCCCTGCTTGCCGAGGGTGACGTCGGCGTGGGAGGCCAGGAGTCTATCGGCGGTCTCCCCTCCGGTGACCTGTTCGCGGTGGCGAACGCGGTTGCGTCGCTGCTGGACGCGCCGATCACCATCGAGGACCGCAACTCGCGCGTGCTTGCCTTCTCCGGACGCCAGGACGAGGCGGACCCGTCTCGGGTCGAGACGATCCTCGGCCGCCAGGTGCCGGAAAGGTACTCGCGAATCCTCAACGAACGTGGGGTCTTCCGGGAGCTTTACCGCAGCGACCGGCCGGTCTTCATCAGCCCGGTGCCCGACGAGGAGGACGGGTTCTCGATGCCGCGCGTGGCGGTAGCGGTGCGCGCGGGCGACGAGGTGCTGGGGTCGATCTGGGCCGCCGTGCCGGGCCCCCTCACGCAAGAGCGGACCGCTGCCTTCGAGGAGGCGGCCAAGCTGGTGGCCCTGCACCTGCTGCGGGTGCGAGCGGGCGCCGACGTGCAACGGCGGCTTCGTGCCGACCTGCTCAGTTCGGCGCTGGAGGGAGGGGCCGGGGCGCGCGACGCGTTGGACCGACTAGGACTGAGTGGCCAACGACTGATGGTGCTCGGTATCGGGATGTCGACGGCCAAGGACCTCGATGGCACTGCCGGTGCCGATGCCGCCCACGAGCGCGACCGGCTCAGCGACGGCTTCGCACTGCACCTGAGCGCCGTACACCCGCGGTCGTCCGCAGCGCTCGTGGGCGCCATCATCTATGGGCTGGTGCCGCTTGCCGACACCGCGCGCAACGGCGAGGAACGCGGTGTTCGCATTGCCGCTGACTTCCTGGAGCGGGTCGGTCTGCGCGTTCGTGCGGTGGTCGGCGTCGGGCCGGTCGCGAGCGACGTGGCTGGGCTGGTGCACGCCCGGGCGTGTGTCGACCGCGTGCTTCGCGTGCTGAGCCAGGGCCGCGGCGAGCGTAGGGTCGCCCGCCTGGAGGACATCCAGGTGGAGGCGTTGATGCTCGAGCTGCGTGACCTGGCCGCTGCGCGTCGCGACCGTCCGACCGGCTCGCTTGCGCGACTGATCGAGTACGACCGACGACACGACGCGAACCTCGTCGACACCTTGGCGGCGTGGCTCGAGGCGTTCGGCGACGTGAGCGCTGCCGCCAGGGCGCTGGTCGTCCATCCGAACACCTTCCGCTACCGGCTGCGACGGCTCTCCGAGGTGGGTCAGATCGACCTGGCGGATCCCGAGCAGCGCTTCGTGGCCATGCTCCAGCTGCGGGTGCTGGCTCCGCACACCACCCGGGGACAGAGTGCCACGGGTGCCCTTGACAAGATTTCTTGTCAATGAGACGGTAGCGGCATGCAGGACGTCGAGGTCATCGAGAGCGCGCAGGCCGCCGCCGTCGCGCTGGATCCGGTTCGCGCCCGCCTGCTCGGCGAGCTGGCCGTCCCGGCCTCCGCCGCCGGGCTCGCCGCCCGAGTCGGCATCGCGCGCCAGAAGGTCAACTACCACCTGAAGGCGCTCGAGGCGCACGGCCTGGTGGAGCTTTCCGAGGAGCGCCGGCACGGGGGGATCACCGAACGGGTGCTCCAGGCGTCAGCGGCGTCGTACGTCGTGTCGCCGGCCGCCGTCAGCGCAGCAGCGGCCGACCCCGAGGCCAACGCCGACCACTTGTCGGCGGGCTACCTCGTTGCGCTGGCCGGCCGCCTGGTGCGTGAGGTCGGCGCCCTGGCGGGCCGGGCCGGCGCGTCCGGCAAACGCCTGCCCACGCTGACCATCGACACGCAGATCGGCTTCCGGTCGGCCGCCGACCGCGCTGCTTTCGCGGATGACCTGACTGCCACGGTGCTCGACTTGGCCGCTCGCTACCACCACGACGACGGGCGCCCGCACCGGCTCGTCGTCGCCGCCCACCCACTTCCTGAGGAGAACGCATGAGCATGACCCCGAACGTCCCCTACCGCTTGGAGTTCAGCGTCGAGGTTCCGGGCACCCCGGACCAGGTCTGGCAGGCCATCGCCACCGCAAAGGGCATGAGCGCCTGGTTCCTGCCGACCGAGATGGAGGAGCGCAAGGGCGGCTCCGTGCACTTCGCCATGAGCCCCGAGATGGGTTCGGACGGCCACGTCACCGGCTGGGACCCGCCGCGCCGCCTCGTCTATGAGGAGGACTGGGCGACCTTGATGGGCAAGGACCCAGATGAGCTCAGTCCGCTGACGTCGGAGTTCCTCGTCGAGGCGCAGTCGGGCGGCACGTGCGTCGTGCGCGTCACCAGCAGCGGGTTCGGAACCGGCGCAGCCTGGGAGTCGGAGTTCTGGGACGACATGGGTGTCATGTGGATGCCGTTCTTCGACAACCTGCGCGTGTACCTCTCGCACTTCCCCGGCCAGGTGGCCACGCAGCTCGAGGTCACCGCCTCCCACCCCGGCGACGCGAAGGCGCTGTGGTCGGTCCTGCACGACGCCCTCGAGCTAGGCGACGAGGGCGCAACGGTCGAGGTGCCCGGCGCCACCGGCACCGTCGAGCGTGTCGGGGAGCGGCAGACGCTGGTCCGGCTCACCGCGCCGGTGACCGGGATGCTCAACGTCTTCGCGTACAGCGTGGACGATGGCTTGGCGACGGCTGGCGTACGGGCGTATTTGTTCTCCTCCGACGCAGCAGACTACGTCCGGCGCGAGGAGCCGGCCTGGCAGGCGTGGCTCGAGGGGCTCTCCGTCCCGGCCTGAACCTCCGCGCGGAAACGCGTCGATCGCGTTCCGGTGAGAGCACCGATCCGGACGCTTGGGTGGGCTCGTGGCCACCTCGGCAAGGTTGCGGGCAAACTCAACAAACGCAAGAAGCTCGTTAGTTTTAGATTGGCCGGGTAGCCTCAATAACGGATCGGAGACGTCGCCCCGCGAATGACGACGATCTGGCTGAAGACTCATCTCGGACCACGCGATGGGACTTCAACCGGGACCCCCGTCATTACTCCTTATGGTGGCGGGGGTTCTCCGTTCCATCTGCCCGTCTCAATTAATGGTGTTCCTCCCAAGGATATGCAACAAACACGGGGTCGGCGTCCGTGGGCGCGTAGCCTGCACTCAGGACGTTGCTCCTCGCCCCCTCCGAGGACGGTCCCGTGCCCCCATCACACGCGCTGTGGTGGGGGCGCCTTGTTTCTGGGTTCTTGCGCTGGACACACGTTTGTGCATGATCACCGCGGCTCGCGCGCCATCATGCGACGCTCCTCCTGCGGGGCGACACCTCTTCTGGAGGTGCCTCACCGATCCGAGGCCTCCGTCATCCTTGCCCTGGCGGGGGCCTCGGACAGCGTCCCTGGACGGTACGACGCCCATCGGGGATCCCGAGATCTGCTGATTCCACCGTGTCCTGGTGGGCGCACCTGCGTGGCGCCCTTCCGACCGGTAAAGTCTTCCGAGGGACATGAGGGGGGCCGTCCGGTCGCTAGCGACGGTTCCTGGGGGAGCGCATGAGGGGGCTCGTCCGGTCGCTAGCGACGGTTCCTGGGGGAGCGAGAGAGTCCGGCGCCTGAAGCGCGTGGGTTCATCATTCATGGCTGTTTGGTCGAGAGCTCTGAGGGGGGCATCGAGATCGGCACGACCGTCTGCGTTCTTGCCGACCTACACATCGCTGATGGGCTCCGTGCTGCCTGCGTATCCGCGGGCCTGGCGGTCCGAGTTGCGACGCTCGAAGCCGGGGCGCGGGTCACCATCGAGCACAACGATGATCAGCGAGCTCACGCCGAGAACCTCGTCGACGTCTACCGGCGGGCGCAGGCGGCAGGCGAGGAGTGGCGGGTGCTCGACCTGATCATCAGGGGGCCACGGCCTCGGTCACTGCGGTGAGCCTGGGGCGCTTGCTCCAGGGAGGCCGTGGCCTCGAGGTGCCGGGGTCCCGGGCGACTCGAGACCAGCTCGCGGCGTTCAACGGCGCGGAGGGGTGCGCCTAACATTTCCGCCGCAACCACGTTAGCACCCCCAGACCCTTCGTTTCCCGGCTATCCCAGACATTGGTTGCCTGCTGCCCACTGCAGGAATCGTCCGACCCGCGAACCGATCCGCCGCACGAACGCAGCCCTTGAGGACGAAGGCGTACTCCTAAGTACCCCAACCCAGCGTGGATGACAGTTTGGGTGGTTTACCACAATAGAGGCACTTGCTCTTCGCGTCACATAAAGTAAATAACCGGCTATTCGGTCGAGTGGCCATGACCAGCGTCGTACCAATTCCAGTTCCGGCCGGCTTCTGCAGGCGGGCTCGCACCTATCGGAACCGCTGAGCGCATCATTCACGAGATCCTGTCGCCAAGGACATGCCCTCGGTGGACGCCTCCTCGATTTCAGCAGAACAAATCGACCGTGAGCATTGACCGCTCGCGGCGGTCAGGCTAAATTTTCGCTATCGGGTATAGGGCTCGAAACAATTCAGATCGGGGTGTCCAATGCGAAGTTCTCGCGTGCTCGCGAGCGCCATTCTTGCCACCGCACTCGCCGGGGCAACACTCGCAGCTTCCACCACTACTGCCAGCGCCAGCGGCAGCTCCAACAGCGGCAGCCAGTCGACCGGCTCGTCGCAGTACGTCCACCATGACTCGGTGTCCCCGGCGGCATCGAGGACTGTCTTCAACATGCCCAACTCGCTGTACGTCGGGCACACCTGCAACTTCGACCTCAGCGCGATCCCGGACTACACCTTGGTGAGCACCCTGGACGCCTGCGGGATCACCGTCACGTTCGACCCGGCGATGGAGAAGCGCAGTGTTCCTGACAGCTGGGGCTCTTGGGGCAGCCCGCCGGACACCGAGTCCGGCACGCCGAACGTCCTGTTCACGGGCTCGGCCACCCAGGTCACGGTGACGTTCAGCTCTCCGGTGCGGATTGCCGGTGCCGAGGCCGAGCCCGACCCGTTCGAGGTGCACCCGATCTCGGCCGACTTCTATCGTCCGAGCGGCGGCCTCAAGGCTTCCGTGACCCGCGACATAGACGGCAACTCGGGTGCGCGCCTGCTAGCGGTCAAGACGAAGAACGTCGGGTCCATGGTCTTGAGCAGCGACGTCGACTTCTCGTTCGCGCAGCTGCGGATCAACCTCGACTAGTCACTGACCGGTCGCGCTCTTCGACAACGAGGTCCGCGGGTCGACGCCACGTCGGTCCGCGGGCCTCGCCGGTTCCTGGCGCGGTGCCCTCGAACAAGCCCCGCGTCGAGGGCCGTACGACGCGAGCCTGTGGAGGGAGGCTCGAGAAGGGATCGGCGTAGTCTCGTGCAGAGAAGCCTCCCCGAACGAGGTGACGCGCTCGATTCCGCCCCAGACCCCGGTGAGCTCGACAAGAGATCAGAAACAAGGTTCTGATGAGCTCAAGCGCCGGCGAGCACTCCTGAGTCAAGGGATCGGCTGGACCGTTGTCACCACCGGCGGCGGCAGGGCCAGCCATCGGGTTCCGACTCCGGGCGAGTCAAACCGTCATTTCCGTTGAGGGCAACGCCAGTCCCAGGGTGCCGCGATCGCAAGCGAAGGGCAGGCGCTTCCGGTCCTCCCCCTGCAAGGGCCGGAAGCGCCCTTCCTGTGTCGCCCGGGGTGGTCTCGACAGCATGCCGAGACCTGACCTGAGCGGGCCCTGCTGTGACGAATGAGCAAGGCCGACCAGCGAGACCCCCTGAGTCTTCGTCACCGTGCCCGTCGCGGATTGCCGACGTACGATGCATTTTGTCGGTCCAGCAGTCTGGTCGTCGGATCCGCAACGCTGCCAGGCGGTTGTCCACCGATTTCATCAGAAGTTCGGTCGTTGTCGCTCGGGCATGGCACACTGGCCTCTGTCATTACCTCGGGGTCCAGGGGGGATCTGGTATGAAATCCATCAAGGCGGCATTTGTCGCGCCCATCGCGGCTGTTCTCGCGCTCACCGGCATCACGACTGCACACGCAGGCGGGCCAACCGCTGCTTCCGCGCCGGCGCAGGCGCCGATGCAGGTTGGTCAGGTGCCGGCGACGTACACGCCATGGCTGCGCAGTACGACACCCAGCCAGTACGTCCGTCAGTTCGCCCAGTGCGGCGACACGATGTACGCGGTCGGCACCATCACCGACATCGGTCAAGGCAGCAACACGTACACGCGGGGCAACGCTTTCAGCTTCTCCGCGACCACCGGGGAGGTGACGAGCTGGGACCCACAGGCGAACGCCCGGGTCTACTCGATCGCGTTGTCCCCAGACTGCTCAACCGCCTACCTGGGTGGAGATTTCACCACTCTCGGCGGGATTCCGGCCAATCACATCGCCGCCGTGGACACGACGACCGGGGCCATCAAGCCCGAGTTCGCGCACAACGCGAACTCTGAGGTCAACACGGTGCTGCTCACCCACGACATGCTGCTTGTGGGTGGCACCTTCGTCACGATCAACGGCGTCTCCCGGACCAAGCTGGCAAGCCTGGACCCGACGACCGGGGCGGTGACGCCGTACGCGGACATCTCGATCACCGGCGCCTACCCGAACACGTTCACCCGCATCTACAAGATGCAGCCGAGCAACGCCGGCACCAGGCTGCTGGCGGAAGGTGTCTTCACTTCGATCGGCGGCGTAGCGCGTCGACAGGTGGCGATGTTCGACCTGGGTGAGACCTCGTTGACGCTGGACCCCTGGTACTCCAAGGAGTTCAACCGGCACTGCCGGAAGGCGGTCGGCTTCTACGCCCGGACCGGTGCCTGGTCTCCCGATGACAGCACCGTGTACGTCGCATCGACCGGCCATAAGCCCCCGCAGGGCGCCGGCTCCGCCTTCACCGGACCGCGGGCCGGTGCGTGCGACGCCGCGATGTCCTTCCCGTCGACCCCGAAGCTCGTTCACCACACCTGGATCAACTACACCGGTTGCGACTCCTTGTACGCGATCGCGGCGGATGAGAACAACGTCTACGTCACCGGCCACGAGCGCTGGGCCGACAACGGCTTCGCCTGTGAGAAGGCGGGCACCGGCTTCGTGTCACGTCCTGGCGTGGCGGCGCTCGACGTCACGACCGGGCTGGCGACGGACTGGAACCCCACCCGGTCTCTGGGCTTCGGCGGTGACTATCTGCTTGTGACAGACGCCGGTCTCTGGATCGGCAGTGACAACTTCAGCGACGGACTCGCGCAGATGTGTGGTGGGCAGACCAACCATGGTGGTATCTGCTTCCTGCCCAACGAAGTGGCACCGAAGTGATCCGGGCGCGCCTGCCCAGAGCCGCTCTGGTCGCAGGCGCCATGGCGCTTGTGGTGCTCGGTGGGTCGACGTTGGCCGACGCAAGCGGTGGCCACGTCGTCGGCGTCGTGCCGGCGAGCTACACGCCATGGCTGTTGCAGAGCACCCCCAGTCAGTACGTCCATCAGCTGGTGCCTTGCGGGGGTGTGATGTATGCCGTCGGCACCATCAGTGCTATCGGCCAGGGCTCGCAGACCTACACCCGGGGCAACGCGTTCAGCTTCTCCTCGACCACCGGAGACGTCACGGCGTGGGACCCGAAGGTCAATGGCATGGTGCACTCGATCGCGCTGTCTCCGGACTGTTCGACGGCCTACCTGGGCGGCACTTTCTCCTCTGTCGGGGGCGTCCCGGCCGCCAACGTGGCCGCGGTCGACACGACCACCGGGGCGTTGATCCCCGGGTTCGGGCACAACGCCGACCGGCCAGTCGACACGGTGCGCTACCTCAGAGGCATGGTGCTGGTGGGCGGCGCCTTCACCACGATCAATGGGGTGTCGCGCTCCCACCTGGCTAGCCTCGACCCTGCCACCGGGGCTCCGACCTCGTACGCCGATCTCTCGATCACCGGCAGCTACCCGAACTTCGTGACCCGGATCTTCAACGCCCAGGTGAGCCACTCGGGGGACCGGCTGCTGGTCGAGGGTGTCTTCACCTCGATCGGCGGGCAGCCGCGTGAGCAGGTCGCCGTCCTCGACCTTGGTGCGAGCTCGCTCAGCGTCGATCCCTGGAACTCGCCGGAGCTCGCTGAGCGTTGTCAGCTGCCCAACTCGTTCTACGCCCGAGCAGCGAACTGGTCGCCGGACGACAAGACGATCTACGTCGCCACGACAGGTGGCCGACCTCTGACCGGACCCGGCTCCAAACGGGGTCAGAAGCGACACGGGCTGTGCGACGCTGCCTCCGCGTTCCCCAGCACGCCGACCGCCGTGCAACACCTCTGGATCAACTACACCGGATGTGACTCTTACTACTCCGTCGTGGCGAACGACCAGGCGGTCTATCTCGGTGGGCATCAGCGCTGGTCCAGCAACCCGCTCGGGTGTGACCACGCCGGCGCCGGAGCCATCGCCCGACCCGGAATCGCGTCGCTCGACCCCCAGACCGGTGCCACGACCTCGTGGAACCCGACCAGATCACGTGGCTTCGGTGCCGATGACCTGATCCTGACCTCGGCGGGGCTGTGGGTGGCCAGTGACAACTTCACCGATGGCCGTGCGCAGTTCTGCGGTCACGTCGGTGACAAGGGCGGCATCTGCTTCCTGCCCAACCAGGCACCGAAGTAGAGCCTTCCTCAGTACGGCGGCAGCACCGGGTCGTCCTCCTGGCGAGCGCCGATCCGGGCTGCCGCTGAGTCGCTGCCGCGGCGGATGGGTACCACCCCGATCGCCGCGGCGAGTCCGGTCGGAGGCATGTTGCCGTAGATCGTCTCGATGTTCGAGGTCTTGACGCGGTACGTCTCGTGCCAGATGCCGACGTCTCCGGAGTCACCGACCTTGCGGTTGAAGCGTCGCCACGGCTCGAGATGCGGGTCGTCGCTGTCACGCGCGAAGCGCTCGAGGTCGTCGAACGACCTCCAGTACTGCACCAAGGTGGGAGCCGGCAGCAGTGACTGCCGGTACCCGAGCAGCCCCTTCTCGGGGTGCTCGTCGAGGTAGCGCAGCATCTTGGGCATCGCGGTGAACACCGGCCACCACGACGCCACCTTCCAGGGCCGGTTGACCCGCATCCCGATCAGGAAAACCACGATCTCATCGCCGGCGTTGTCGAGATCGGCTGTGTAGCGCCCGTTGTGTAGCACCGACATCGCTGCGCTCCTCGGCTCGGGGATCGTCTGAGGGCCCATGATCGCACCGTGGCCGACCCGCGTCAGGAGAATGCCGGACGATCGTCAGGCCGTTCAGCCGGTGCGGTCGGCGACCGCCCGGATCGCCTCGGCGTGCGCTCGCCGCCGTAGGAGTGTGGAAACCATGACGCACCACGACGTCGAGTGAGCTCGGCGGTCCCGCTACCGCGGAAACCGAGGCGACCTGGTGGGCCTGCGCTCGATAACATCAACCCACCAGCCGCGAAAGCCGGCCTCATCACCAGGAGGAGATCCCCGTGCCCGAGATCCGTGTCACCGTCGTCCACGCAGGCCAGCGTGCCGAGCTGGACGTGACGACGGGCACGAAGGCATGGGAGCTCTTCCGTGACGACCCCGCCGTCATCGCGGCGCGGGTCGGCGCGGAGCTGCGAGACCTGTCGCACGAGCTCGTCGACGGCGACGAGGTGGAGGGGGTGAGCATCGACTCGGACGACGGCCGGGGGATCCTGCGCCATTCCACCGCGCATGTGCTGGCGCAGGCGGTCCAGCAGCTCGTCCCGGGCGCGAAGCTCGGTATCGGGCCACCGATCACCGACGGCTTCTACTACGACTTCGATGTCGCGGAGCCTTTCAGGCCCGAGGATCTCGAGCAGATCGAGACCCGGATGCGCAAGATCATCAAGGAGGGGCAGCGGTTCGTACGGCGCTCGGTGAGCGATGCCGACGCCCGGGTGGAGCTCGCCGATGAGCCGTACAAGCTCGAGCTGATCGGGCTCAAGGGCTCGACGCTCGATGCTGACGCCGACGGTGCGGCCTCGGTCGAGGTCGGCGCCGGCGGGCTGACGATCTACGACAACCTGCGTCGAGACGGGTCCTTGGCGTGGAAGGACCTCTGCCGTGGTCCGCATCTGCCCACCACCAAGCGCATCCCCGCCTTCAAGCTGATGCGGTCGGCTGCCGCGTACTGGCGTGGGGACGAGAAGAACCCGCAGCTGCAGCGGATCTACGGAACCGCCTGGGAGTCCGCCGAGGCGCTCCAGGACCACCTCCACCGCATCGAAGAGGCCGAGCGGCGGGATCACCGCAAGCTCGGCCGCGAGCTCGACCTCTACAGCTTCCCCGACGAGCTGGGATCCGGCCTTGCGGTGTTCCATCCGAAGGGAGGCGTCCTCAAGCGCGAGATGGAGGACTATGTCCGAAGGCGCCACATCGAGGAGGGCTTCCAGTACGTCGGCACCCCGCACATCTCCAAGCAGGGGTTGTTCGAGACCTCCGGTCACCTTCCGTACTACGCGGACACCATGTTTCCCCCGATGGAGATGGAGGGGGCGAACTACTACCTCAAGGCCATGAACTGCCCCATGCACAACCTCATCTTCGCGTCGCGGGGCAGGTCGTACCGTGAGCTTCCGTTGCGTCTGTTCGAGTTCGGCTCGGTGTACCGGTTCGAGAAGTCCGGGGTCGTCCACGGCCTGACCCGGGTGCGCGGGATGACCCAGGACGACTCCCACTCCTACGTGACCCCCGAGCAGGCACCGGGAGAGATCCGGCATCTGCTCGACTTCGTGCTGGGACTGCTGAAAGACTTCGGTCTCGACGACTTCTATCTCGAGCTGTCCACTCGAGACCCTGACTCGAGCAAGTTCATCGGGACTCAAGAGCAGTGGGACGAGGCCACTGCGATCCTGGAAGAGACCGCGCTGGCCTCGGGACTCGAGCTGGTCCCCGATCCCGGCGGGGCCGCCTTCTACGGACCGAAGATCTCGGTCCAGTGCCGCGACGCCATCGGCCGTACCTGGCAGATGTCGACCATCCAGTACGACTTCAACCAGCCAGCCGGGTTCGGGCTGGAGTACCAGGCTGCGGACGGCTCACGACAGCAGCCGGTGATGATTCATTCGGCGAAGTTCGGCTCGATCGAACGTTTCATCGGCGTGCTCGTCGAGCACTATGCTGGCGCCTTCCCGCCCTGGCTGGCGCCCGTACAGGTCACGGCGATTCCGATCGCCGAGCGGCACGAGGAGTACCTCGACAAGCTCGCTGCGACGATGACGGGGCAGGGGATCCGTGTCGAGGTGGACAGGTCAGACGACAGGATGCAGAAGAAGATCCGCAACGCCCAGCTGCAGAAGGTGCCGTTCATGCTGATCGCGGGCGACCGTGACGTCGAGGAGGGCGCAGTCTCGTTCCGCTATCGCGACGGACGTCAGGACAACGGTGTCCCCGTCGACGAGGCGATCGCGCGGATTCTGCACTCGGTCGAGGCGCGGGAGCAGGTGTGAGCGAACAGTCGTCCGCCGCGGCTGGAGCACCGGGCCTGGATGCCGACGCGCTTGCCGGCGACCCGGACGGGTTTCAGCGCCTGTGGACGCCTCACCGGATGGCCTACATCCAAGGAGAGAACAAGCCGACCACCGCGGACTCCGGTGACTGCCCGTTCTGCCGGATCCCCGCTCTCGCGGACGAGGAGGGTCTGGTCGTGCGACGAGGAGCGGTCGCTTACGCCGTACTCAACCTCTACCCGTACAGCCCCGGCCACCTCCTCGTCTGTCCTTACCGGCACGTCGCCGACTACACCGAGCTGACCGACGACGAGAGCGACGAGATCGCCGACCTGACCCGCCGGGCGATGACTACCCTGCGGGCGGTGAGTGGGGCAGAGGGGTTCAACATCGGCATGAACCAAGGTGAGGTGGCTGGTGCGGGGATCGCCGCCCACCTGCACCAGCACGTCGTACCCCGTTGGGGCGGCGACGCGAACTTCATGCCGGTGGTCGCCCGCACTAAGGTGCTACCCCAGCTGCTCAGCGACACCCGCACCCTCCTCGCCGACGCCTGGCCCACGTAACTATCTGCGGTCGTAGGTCCCGGGGGGAGTCGGCTTTGCCCAGCACGCCGGGCAACGACATCGTCTAGCGGGCAGGTCCGCCCGGCAGACGAGGCACCTCCGCAGCATGCCGGGCGAACCAGAAGCGACCGCCCGGCCGAACTGGCATCTTGACCGGACCGGAGTGACCACTCAACCTGCCCGGGAGTCAGATGTGAGGTTTGGCGTCGGCGGTCAGCTTGGCGGCGATGTGGGGTGGCGTGGCCTCGTAGCGGGAGAAGTCGCGGGAGAAGGTCCCGGTGCCGTGGCTCAGTGACCGGAGCTCGGTCGCGTACCGGATCAGCTCGAGCTGGGGGGCCTCCGCCTTGACCAGGGTGCGGCCGGTCCCGACCGCCTCGGTGCCGAGGACGCGGGCCCGCCGGGTCGAGAGGTCGCCCATCACGGCGCCCATGTACTCGTCGTCGATCAGGATGTCGACCGAGTCGATCGGCTCCAGCAGCCGTACCCCGCCGACGGTCGCGGCCTCGCGAAGGGCGACCGAGCCGGCGGTCTGGAACGCCATGTCGCTGGAGTCGACGCTGTGCGCCTTGCCGTCGAAAAGCGTGACCCTGATGTCGACCACCGGGTAGCCGGCGGCCAGGCCACGTTCGAGCTGGGCCCGGACGCCCTTCTCGACACTCGGGATGAACTGCCGCGGTACGGAACCACCGACCACCTTGTCGACGAACTCGAAGCCGCCACCCGTTTCGAGCGGCTCGACGGTGATGTCGCAGACGGCGTACTGCCCGTGGCCACCGCTCTGCTTCACGTGGCGGCCCTTGGCGGTGGCCTTGCTGGCCAGGGTCTCTCGCAGCGGCACCCGCACGTCGACCTGGTCGATCTGCACGCCGAACCGGTTGCGGAGCCGGTCCAGGAGTACGTCGGCGTGGGCCTCGCCCATGCACCACAGGACGAGCTGTCCGGTCTCGGCGTTGTGCTCGATCCGCACGGTCGGGTCCTCCGCCGCGAGCCGGGCCAACGCGGCGCCGAGCTTGTCCTCGTCGGCCTTGGCGTGGGCCACCAGCGCGAAGGGCAGCAACGGGTTGGGCATCGTCCATGGCTCCATGACCAGCGGGTTCTCGCGGTCGCTCAGGGTGTCGCCGGTCTCGGCGCGAGACAGCTTGGCGATGGCGCAGATGTCGCCGGCGATGCACTTCGTGGCGGGCCGCTGGACCTTGCCGAGCGGCGATGAGAGCGCGCCGATGCGCTCGTCCTCGTCGTGGTCCTCGTGGCCGCGGTCGTGGTCGCTGAACTCGGAGAAGTGGCCGGAGACATGCACGGTCGCGTCCGGGTGGACGGTGCCGGAGAACACCCGGGTGAGGCTGATCCGTCCGACGTACGGGTCGGACGTGGTCTTGACGACCTCGGCCACCAGTGCGCCGTTCGGGTCGCAGGACAACCCGTCGACGGTCTTGCCCGCGGCGGTGTAGATGGCCGGGAAGACGTGCTCCGAGGGAGAGGGGAACGCCGAGGTGATGATCTCGAGCAGCTCGTCGAGCCCGAGCCCGGTTAGTGCGCAGACCGGCACGACCGGGAAGAACGAGCCGCGAGCCACCGCGGTCTCGAGGTCGTCGATCAGCAGGGCGGTGTCGATGTCCTCACCGCTGAGGAAGCGGTCCATCAGGCCCTCGTCCTCGGACTCCTCGATGATGCCTTCGATCAGCGTGTCGCGGCTCTCGTCGATGAGCAGCTGCTCGTCCTCGTCCGGCGGCCGGACCGACCGGTCGCCGCCCGAGGAGTAGTCGGAGACGGTCTGCGAGATGAGGGCGCAGAGGTCGTCGACGTCCGAGCCGGGATGCGGCACGGGCACGTAGAGCGGCACGACCTTGTCGCCGAACGCCTCCTGGGCAGCGGCCAGCGCGGCACCGTAGTCGGCCCGCACGTGGTTGAGCTTGCTGATCACCACCGTGCGCGGCATCCCGACGCTCTCGCACTCCTGCCACAGCGCCCGAGTGGCACCGTCGACGCCCTCGCTCGCCGAGATCACGAAGAGCGCGCAGTCGGCGGCCCGCAGCCCGGCCCGCAGGTCGCCCGACGAAGTCGGCGTACCCGGGGGCGTCCAGCAGGTTGACCTTGATCCCGTCCACCATGACCGGGGCAAGAGACAGCCCGACCGATCGCTGCTGGCGGATCTCGGCCTCGTCGTAGTCGCTGATGGTGGTGCCCTCATCGACGCTGCCCATCCGGGTCGTCGTACCGGTGGCCGCGAGCAGCGCTTCGACGAGCGTCGTCTTCCCCGACCCCGCTGGCCCCACCAGCACCACGTTCCGGATGGCGTCTGGTGAGGCGGGTTGCGCCGCGGCGGCATCACCCGCGCCCGTTGCTGCGTTCCTGGTGGCCATGTTCCCCACTCCTTCGAACCGTCGCGTCTGGCTCTGGTACGGCGGAGCGAGCCTCGCGAACACCAGGCAGAGCCACGCCGGCCGGAATCGTCTAGAGGCCCTACCCTCTACCTGTGGCGCTCAAGGCACAAGGGGTTCGGCCGATTGCGGACCGGTAACATCTTCGGGACTCGCCCGACCACGTCTGCCTCAGGAAGAAGCGATACCCGCCATGCTCGATCGCTTTCGAATCTTCTGGACCAAGGTGATCAGGCCGGTCGCCAACCTGCTCATGCGGATGGGCGTCACGCCGGACATGGTGACGATCGTCGGCACGCTGGGCGTGGTCGGTGGCGCGCTGGTGTTCTTCCCGTCCGGCCACCTGTGGCAGGGCGTCGTGGTGATCACCGTCTTCGTGTTCTCGGACCTGATCGACGGCTACATGGCCCGCACGATGGGGGTGTCGTCGAAGTGGGGCGCGTTCCTCGACTCCACGCTTGACCGGCTCGGCGACTCGGCGATCTTCGCCGGCCTGGCGATCTGGCTCTTCGGAGGCGGCGACAACGACCTGCTCGGCTACGTCGCACTCTGGGCCCTCGTGATGGGCTCGGTCACGTCGTACACGAGAGCGAAGGCGGAGAGTCTCGGCATGACAGCGAAGGGTGGCATCGCCGAGCGGGCCGACCGACTGGTGGCCATCCTGGTGCTGACGTTCTTCTCCGATGTGCTCGACCTGCCGATCCTGCTGGCAATCGTGCTGTGGGCGCTGGCCGCAGCGAGCACGGTCACGGTGGTCCAGCGGATGATCCTGGTACGGCGCCAGGCGCTCGCCGACCCCGGCCTGCCGTCTTGATCCGCCGCCCGCCGCCGCGGCAGAAGGCTCGTCGACTACGCCTTCGGAGTGGCCTGGGCGATCACCCGGCACTCGCCCGAGCCGGTGGCAGAACGACTGCTGGAGAGCGCCGCCGACCGGGTCTGGAAGCAGGGCGGCTCGGGCGTCACCCAGCTGGAGGCCAACCTGCGGCGCGCCGTCCCCGGGATCTCGACGGCCGCGGTGCGGGAGCTCTCGCAGCGCGCGATGCGGTCGTACTACCGCTACTGGCACGAGGCCTTCCGGCTCCCTTCCTGGTCCCACAACCGGATCGTCGACATGGTCGTCACCACGAACGAGTCGTCGCTTCGCGAGGTGCACGCGCGCGGCAGAGGCGCCATCGTTGCGCTGCCGCACATGGGCAACTGGGATCTCGCCGGCGCCTGGGCCTGCCTCACCGGGCTACCCGTCTCGACGGTGGCCGAGCGGCTCCGTCCGGAGTCGCTCTACAACCGGTTCGTCTCCTATCGGGCCCAGCTGGGCATCGAGGTCGAGCCACTCAGCGGTGCGGGTAACCCGATGACGGCCATGCGCGGCGCCCTCGACCGAGGTCGCGTCGTGTGCCTGCTCGCAGACCGGTCCTTCGGCCGGGGTGGGGTCGACGTCTCACTGCTCGGCGAAGCCGCCAGGCTTCCGGGCGGCCCGGCGACCCTGGCACGCATGTGCAAGGTTCCGGTGATCGTCGCGACCTCGAGCTACCGCGGCCCGCTGATGCATCTGCAGATCAGCGACCCGATCGACCCGGTCGCCGGCCGCGGGGGAGTCGAGGCGACCACTCAGCAGATCGCAGACGAGTTCGGCGATGCGATCCGCCGTACGCCGGAGGACTGGCACATGCTCCAGCCCGTCTTCGTGTCGGACCTCGACGCCGGCGACGGATGACATCCATGCGCATCGGGCTGGTCTGCCCCTACTCGCTCGATGTGCCCGGCGGTGTGCAGAACCACGTGCGTGACCTGGCCGCCGTGCTCGCCGATCGGGGCCACCATGTCGAGGTGCTCGCACCGGGGGAGCCCTCCAGCGACCTGCCCGCCTATGTGACCACGGCCGGCAAGGCGATGCCGGTGCGGTTCAACGGCTCGGTGGCCCGGGTCGCGTTCGGACCCCGGGCGGTGAGCCGGGTACGCCGCTGGCTGGCCGAGGGAGACTTCGACGTGCTGCACGTGCACGAGCCGTCCGCGCCGAGCGTGTCGATGCTGGCGCTGTGGGCCAGTGACGTGCCGGTGGTCGGGACCTTCCACTCGGCCATGCCCAGATCGCGGGCGATGTCGTCAACCGCGAGCCTGCTGCGGCCGACCATGGAGAAGATCACCGCGAGGATCGCCGTTTCCGAGGCCGCCCGCGCCACCCTGGTCCAGCACATCGGGGGCGAGCCGATCGTGATCCCGAACGGCCTGTCCTGCGCACCGTTCGCCGAGGCGCTGCCGCGCCCCGAGTGGACGAGTCCGGGCCCGACGATCGCCTTCCTCGGCCGTCTCGACGAGCCGCGCAAGGGACTGGCGGTGCTGATCGAGGCCCTCCCGGCCGTCCTCGAGCGTCATCCGACCACACGGTTGCTGGTCGCTGGCCGGGGCGATGCCGCGGACTGGCAGGAGGGTCCCGTCGATGTCGTGTCCCACATCGAGTTCCTGGGACAGGTGAGTGACGACGATCGCGCCAGACTCCTGTCGTCGGCCCTGGTCTACGTCGCACCGCAGACCGGCGGTGAGAGCTTCGGGATCGTACTCGTCGAGGCGATGGCGGCCGGCGCCGCGGTCGTGGCGAGTGCGTTGCCGGCCTTTCGCGCCGTCCTCGAGGGCGGCGAGCTGGGTGTGCTGTTCGAGGTGGGCGACTCGGCCGACCTGGCGCACAACCTGGCCGAGCTGCTCGATGACGAGCCGCGTCGTACGGCGATCGCAGCGCGAGCCGCGGTCGCGGTGCAGCGTTACGACTGGGCGATGCTGGTCGGCGACATCGAGGCGGTCTACTCCGCCGTCATCGCGGGATCCCCGAGAGGCGCCCGCGGATGAGCCCGGTCAGCGGCTGGTTCCTGATCCTCGCAACCCTCGTAGTCGTGGCGGTCGTGCTGCTCGGGCTCTGGTGCCTCTGGACCGCCGGTCGGCTGGACCGGATGCACCTGCGCGTCGAAGCCGCCCGCGCCTCCCTGCTGGGTCAGCTCCAGCACCGGGCTTCGGTCGCCACGGAGCTGGCGATCGGCGGCGTCGGGGACCCCGCCTCGGCGGTGCTGCTGCTCGCGGCCGCCCGGTCGGCACGGGAGAGCGAAGGTCGCGGTGATGCCGAGCAGTGGCTGGCCGAGTCGGAGCTGACCGCGATGCTGCTGGCGCTGGAGCTGCCGGCACCGCAGGAGGAGCCGTTGGTGGCCGACCTCACCGACGCCGCACGCAAGGCCGCGTTGGCTCGCCGTATCCACAATGACGTGGCGGCCACCACCGGTCGGCTGCACGGGCGGCGTCGCGTCCGGTGGTTCCGTCTCGCGGGTCATGCGCGGTCGCCACAGATGATCGACTTCGACGACCGATACGACTTCACCTCGCCCCACGGGACCTAAGGCACCCTGCCGGTCGCGTTCCGTCGATAGCCCAGAGGGGTCAGGCCCGCGTACACTCGATATAAAGTGTGTGTAGAGCAGAAATCTGCAATAAGTCTTTCGCCGGGCCCTGGAGGCAGCAATGCCAGACTCATCAGTCGCGCAGACCGACGTTCTCGACGGCCAGGTCCTGCTCCGCTTCCTGGCTCAGGTCAAGGGCGGCGACTTCAGTGCCCGGATGCCGCTCGAGTGGACCGGCCTCGCCGGCAAGGTGGCCGACGGTCTCAACGACGTCATCATCGCCAATGAGGGCCTCGAGAAGGAGCTGGCCAGGGTAAGCCGCGTGGTCGGTCAACAGGGTGAGCTGTCCCAGCGAGCCGTGCTCGGTGGCTGGGCGCAGAGCTGGTCTGGGAGCCTGGAGTCGGTCAACAGCCTGATCGACGCACTGGTTCGACCCACCAGTGAGATGCAGCGGGTGATCGGCGCGGTGGCCGATGGCGACCTGAGCAAGAAGGTCACGGCCGACGTGCGCGGCGAGATGCTCGAGCTGAAGAACACGATCAACGCCATGGTCGACCAGCTCAATGGCTTCATCTCGGAGGTCACCCGGGTCGCCCGCGAGGTGGGCACCGAGGGCAAGCTCGGTCAGGCCGCCGCGTTCACCACCGAGGTCGGTGGCGTCTGGAAGGACCTGACGGACAACGTCAACCTGATGGCCGGAAACCTGACCGGACAGGTGCGCAACATCGCCGAGGTGACGACGGCGGTCGCCAACGGTGACCTCAGCAAGAAGATCTCGATCGATGTCAAGGGCGAGTTCCTGGAGCTCAAGAACACGGTCAACGCCATGGTCGACCAGCTCAAGACGTTCGCCGGAGAGGTCACACGAGTCGCCCGTGAGGTCGGGGTCGAGGGCAAGCTCGGCGGTCAGGCGCAGTCCAAGGAGGTCGGGGGTGTCTGGAAGGACCTCACCGACAACGTCAACCAGCTGGCCGCCAACCTCACCAACCAGGTGCGGGCCATCGCCGAGGTGGCCACAGCCGTGACCGAGGGCGATCTCACCAGGCAGGTGCGGGTCGAGGCGAGCGGCGAGGTCGCCGTGCTGAAGGACAAGCTCAACGAGATGATCCGAAACCTGCGCGAGACCACCCGGCAGAACGTCGAGCAGGACTGGCTGAAGACCAACCGGGAGCGTTTCACCCGCATGCTCCAGGGCCAGGACGACCTCACCGCCGTGTCGAGCATGATCCTGTCCGAGCTGGCCACGCTCGTGTCGGCCCAGCACGGAGTCTTCTACACCATGAACAGCAAGTCCGACCACGACGGCGAAGCCGTGCTGGAGATGCAGGCGGGGTACGGCTACGAGGAACGCAAGCACCTCTCGACCACGTTCCGGCTGGGCGAGGGTCTCGTCGGCCAGTGCGCCAAGGAGCGCAAGCGGATCCTGCTCACCGACGTGCCGGGTGACTACGTTCGGATCAACTCCGGCCTTGGCGAGGCCGTACCGCTGAACATCATCGTGCTGCCCGTGTTGTTCGAGGGGTCGCTTCGAGCCGTTGTCGAGCTCGCGTCCTTCTCCACGTTCAGCGTCACGCATCAGGCGTTCCTCGACTCCATCACGGAGAGTGTCGGCATCGTCCTCAACACCATCCAGGCTGCCGGCCTCACCGAGAGCCTGCTGAAGCAGTCGCAGACCCAGGCCGAGGAGCTGCGTTCGCAGCAGGAGGAGATGCGCGGCTCGAACGAGGACCTGGCCCGTCAGGCCAGGCTGCTCGCTGACCAGAACCTGGTGGCCGAACAGAAGAACTTCGAGGTCGAGGAGTCCAAGCGGCTGATCGAGGAGAAGGTCAGCCAGCTCGCGGTCTCCTCGAAGTACAAGTCCGAGTTCATCGCGAACATGTCCCACGAGCTGCGCACTCCGCTGAACAGCCTGCTGATCCTCGCCCAGCAGCTGGAGGCGAACCCCGAGGGCAACATGACCGCGACTCAGGTCGAGTACGCGAGCGTCATCCACTCGTCGGGCAACGAGCTGCTGGAGCTGCTCAACAGCATCCTCGACCTGGCGAAGGTCGAGTCGGGGACGATCACGCCGAACAACTCCGACGTCTCGATGCAGGATCTGCGCACAGCCCTGATGCGAGAGTTCGAGCCGGTCGCCAGAGGCAAGGGACTCGACTACACGATCACCCTCGCGCCGGATACGCCCAAGGACATCGCCACCGACCAGCAACGCCTGCGCCAGATCCTCAAGAACCTGATCTCGAACGCGTTCAAGTTCACCGAGAAAGGTCGCGTGAGCCTAGAGATCAGCCTTGCGTCCGACGGATGGAGCCCTGAGGCGACAACTCTCCTCGAGGCCCCGTCCGTGGTGTCCCTCGCCGTGAGCGACACCGGCATCGGCATCGACCAGGAGCAACAACAACGTATCTTCGAGGCCTTCGCACAAGGTGACGGCACCACATCCCGCCTCTACGGCGGCACGGGCCTCGGACTGTCCATCAGCCGCGAGCTGGTCTCGCTGCTCGGCGGTGAGATCCACGTGCACAGCACTCCCGGGCTAGGGAGTACCTTCACGATCTACCTGCCGACAAAGGCCAAACAGCCGGCTGCCACCGCCGCGACGCCGGCCGACGACCAGCTGGGAAGTACCTCGCTCGCACCGGACCTCAGTCACGAGGAGCCTCCGGTCAGCCCGATCGAGCTCTTCCAGACCCGGCCGGTCGAACGTCGCGGCAGGGCACCGGCGTCGAGCGCCCTTGCCGGGGTGAGGATCCTGGTGGTCGACAACGACCACGTCAACAGACTGGCCATGAAGGTGCTGCTCGAGGAGAGCCACGCCGAGGTGACGTTCGTCGAAAGCGGCGGAGAGGTCCTTGCCGCCCTGGAAGCCGAACCCGGCATCGACATCGTGCTGATGGACATCATGATGCCCGTCATGGACGGCTACGAGACCATCCGTGCCATCCGTGCATCCGAGCAGCACAAGTCGCTGGCCGTCGTCGCCGTCACGGGCAAGGTCATGGCCGGCGAGCGTAAGCGCTGCATGGATGCCGGTGCCAACGACTACGTGCCGAAACCACTGGACTCAGCAGACCTGCTCGCTGCACTGCGGCCCTGGTTGCCGCAGCAC
The DNA here is from genome assembly GCA_963833975.1 of uncultured Actinomycetota bacterium. Classification (GTDB taxonomy): domain Bacteria; phylum Actinomycetota; class Actinomycetes; order Propionibacteriales; family Nocardioidaceae; genus JAWWPG01. The sequence goes on along the minus strand of CAWIAB010000006.1, from coordinate 597,620 downwards.
ACCGACCGGCCTGCAACGGGGGCAACGGAGATCGACTCTGCGCACCGGTTCGGCGGCGTCTCGGCGCTACCCCTCCCGATCGTTCTGGACGGCCGCGTGCTCGAAGGATTGAAGATCCTCGTCGTCGATGACGACTACCGCAACATCTTCGCGATGACCGCGTTGCTCGAACGCGGCAAGGCAGTCGTCTCGGTCGCGGAGAGCGGCGCCGAGGCGATCGCGATCCTGGAGAGCACGCCGGACATCGACATCGTGCTGATGGACATCATGATGCCGACCATGGATGGGTACGACACTATGCGAGCGATCCGGACGAGTGGGCAGTTCATGTCGCTCCCCATCGTGGCCGTGACGGGCAAGTCCGCGGCAGGGGAGCGCGAGCGCTGTCTGGATGCCGGCGCCAACGACTACATCCCCAAGCCGGTGGACGCAGCGCAGCTTCTTGCGGCACTGTCACCGTGGCTCCCGACGATGGCGGCGTCGGCCGGATGAGCATCTCCCTGCCCGGTGACCAGCGCGACAGCTCACCACCGATGCTCGACTCGGCCGTCCCCATTCTGGTCGTCGACGACAACGAGGCGAAGCGACTGGCTATGCGAGCCGTCCTCGCACCGCTCGGCTACGCGATCGTCGAGGCCGACTCCGGCCTGGCCGGTCTCCGCTGCCTGATGGCACAGGACTTCGCGGTCATCCTCCTCGACGTCCGGATGCCCGTGATGGACGGCTTCGAGACTGCGGCGCTGATTCGCCTCCGACCGCAGTCGGAGATGACTCCCATCATCTTCATCACGGCTCACGAGGCCGATGAGATCACGACCGACCGGTACGCCGAGGGTGCGGTCGACTTCATTGCGGCGCCGATCAACCCCGACGAGCTGCGGGCAAAGATCTCGGTCTTCGCCAACCTGTTCATCCGGGCGGAGGCGCTGGCGACGCAGGCGCAGCAGGTGCGGGCATCGGCCGATCAGCTCAGCCTGCTCACCGAAGCCGCCCCCATCGGCATCTTTCAGACCGACGCCCAGGACCGCTACAGCTACACCAACCCGCGATGGACGGAGATCACCGGGATCTCATCGGCTGATGCCTTGGGTCGGGAGTGGGACGTTTTCGTAGACCGTGACCAGCGGGTCGCCTTGGCCGCCGCCTTGTCCGTCGATGGTGCCAACGGCGCCGACTTCTGTCAGCGGTTCGACATCCGGATCCCCGGCTCGGGGTCCAAGATCGTGATGGTGACCTCGACGGCGATCAAGGACGACGCAGGAGCCATCACCGGGTGGGTCGGCACGCTCGCCGACATCACAGCTGTGACAGTGGCCGAGGCAGCGATGACTGCCGCCACGGACCAGGCTACGGCAGCATCGGTACTGAAGTCCGACTTCCTGGCCAACATGAGCCACGAGATCCGTACCCCGATGAACGGCGTGCTCGGCATGACCGAGCTGTTGCTGGACACCGATCTCGACGTGCGCCAGCGCGACTATGCGCTGACCGTGCGCAACTCGGGTGAAGCGCTGCTCACCGTCGTCAACGACATTCTCGACTTCTCCAAGATCGAGACCGGCAAGCTCGAGATCGAGGACGTGTCGTTCAGTGTTCGCACCATCATCCAGGACGTCCTCGGCCTGCTGGAGGGCTCGGCGCGAGGAAACGGTCTCGCATTGATGGCGTGCGTCGAGGATTCGGTGCCGCCATCGGTGCGCGGAGACCCCGGCCGTTTGCGGCAGGTTCTCACCAATCTCATCGGCAACGCGATCAAGTTCACCGAGACGGGTGAGGTCACCGTACGTGCGTCTGCCGGGGCAACCGCCGAGTCCGGCTCCGTCGTCAGGTTCGAGGTCTCCGACACCGGCGTCGGCATCGCCCAGGACAAGCTGGTCACGATCTTCGAGCCCTTCGTCCAGGCGGACACGTCGACCTCGCGCAAGTACGGCGGCACCGGCCTGGGTCTCGCGATCAGCAGCCAGCTGGTCGCTTTGATGCGCGGGGAGGTAGGCGTCTCCAGCCGGCCGGGCGTGGGGACCACGTTCTGGTTCACCATCGGCGTCGACGACCAGTCCGACGCGGCCTTCACAGGGTCCACCAGGGCTCGTCGGCCGAGCAGGCCTCCGGTCGAGGACCCTGGTGTACTGCTCTCGCTGATCGCACCGTCGCGACCTGATGACATCGAGAAGGAGCACCTCCGGCTGCTGCTCGCCGAGGACAACCTCGTCAACCAGAAGGTCGCGGTCGCCATGCTCCTCGGCGCCGGACATCAGGTCGATACGGCGATCACCGGCGCCCAGGCCGTGGAGGCAGCACTCGGCCAGCAGTACGACGCCATCCTGATGGACTGTCAAATGCCCGAGATGAATGGGTACGAGGCGACCGCCGCGATTCGGGCCCATGAGGGCGCTACCGGCCAGCACACACCGATCATCGCCCTCACCGCCGGCGCGCGCTCCGAGGACCGGGAGCGGTGCCTTGCCGAGGACATGGACTACTACCTGGCGAAACCGTTCAGCAAAGGCGCATTGCTTGCGGTGGTGCGCGAGTCGATGTCGCGGCTCGGAACGGCATGAACGCCCGGCCGCTGCGCCTGCTCCACGTCGAGGACAAACGCGGCCGGTGCCCTGCTGATGCAGGAGTACATCCGCGAGTCCTGCCGGCACTGGACCTGTCACTTCCCGACACCTCGTCGAGCAGGAGGCGACCGAAAAGTCGGTCTCTCCGGATGGAACGATCATCACAAGCACTTTGACCAGGTAACCGAGCCACCCAGCTGACCCATGTGCGCCGGACAGGGGCCGACCAGGCGACCGGCCATTGCTGGACCTCGAATCCGGCCGGGAAACACCGATCCAACCGCCGCGGGGCGACTTATTGCATAGTATATCTAAATATGCAACTATTGGAGGTCGCCATGAGCTTCGACGGAGGAGGAGGCGAGCCGATGCCTGGACTGTCACAGGAGTCAGTCGTGTCGGTTCAGCCGGTCCCCCCGGCCGGTGCGCCGGCCATCGACGGTGACGTGCTTCGCGATCTCCTCCACCAGCTAGGTGACTCGGAGGGTATGCAGGCTGAGCTGTTCGACAGCTATCTCGCGGAGAGCAAGGGACAGGTCAGCACCCTCGCGTCCGCCGCTGATGCCGGGGATGTGGTGACCCTGGCCGCCGTCGCCCACTCCCTTCGGTCGTCCAGCGCGGTACTGGGCGCCACCGCCCTCGCTGACCTGCTGGCTCGACTCGAGCGGGTGGCCGGATCGAGGCCCGCGGAGGTCCCCGCCCTGACGTCAGAGGTCGAGGCAGAGCATGCCCGGGTCGCCGAGCTGATGGCCCAGCCCTGACAGAGGTCGGCGCGGGTCGCGGAGCAAGACGGCGATCGTGCCCAAACGGCAGTTCGCTCCCGCGACGCGCTCTCCCGCGTTCGGGCCAGAATATTGGGAGAAATCGGTCTGAAAGTTATACTCGTGATGAGTTTGACTTTGTCTATAAACCATCAGATATGAGTCTGGGTCAGATGCAGTCGAAGCAGCGCTCTGAGGTGTCCGAGGCTTCCACGGAACCGCCGTCGGCTGCTGTCGCCGCGCCGTCGAACCCGCCGCTCGCGCCAGCCGACATCATCCGCGTTGTGGTCGCCGATGACAGCCAGGCCATCCGGACGCTGGCCCGCTTCGCCCTCTCGGCACAACGGGGGTTCCGGATCGTCGGCGAGGCAGCCGATGGCTCCGAGGCGCTGGAGCTCGTCTCGACCCATCACCCGGACTGCGTCGTACTCGACATCGAGATGCCAGGCATGGGCGGCTTCGAAGCACTGGCCGAGCTCCAAGGTCGATCTCCGCGATTGCCCGTCGTCCTGTTGTCTGGACACGGTGATGCCGCGACGGCGGACCGTGCCGTCGCTGGCGGAGCAGCCGCGCATCTGGACAAGACCAGCGAGCTCGTGCTGCTCGCGAACACGATCCGCCGGGTCGTAACCGCCCCCGTCGATGCTGTCACCCCCGGTCCCGTCGAGCCCTCTCCCACGGTCCCTCTCCACGAACCGACCGAGCCGGTAGACGGCGTCACGGCCGAGCTGCGCCGGCTCGAGTACGTCGTCAGTCATGACCTCGGGGAGCCGCTGCGGATCATGAGCGGTTTCGCGACCCTGCTCGAGAGCCGGTACGGCGACGTACTCGACCCGACCGGGCAGTCGTTCGTCAAGCACATCGGTGAGGCGAGCCGCCGCATGCAGGACATGCTCGCCGACCTGCTCACCTACTCCCGGGCGGCCAAGCTCACGGCGCACGTCGCCGATGTCGACCTTGCGAGCATCGCCGCGGCGCTGGAGGAGGAGCTGGCGGACCGGATCCTCGAGCGAGGCGCCCAGGTGAGCATCGGCGACCTGCCGATCATCACGGGTGACGCGGACATGCTGCGGACGGTCATCCGTCATCTCATCGTCAACGCGCTCACGTTCAACGCCGCGGTGGTACCGAAGGTCCACGTCGCCGGTCGACTCGACGGTCGCGACGCGGTCATCACGGTCACGGACAACGGCATCGGCATCGACCCGGCCCAGCGAGCAGGGGTCTTCGACCTCTTCAAGCGTCTGAACACTCGAGAGGAGTACCCCGGTACGGGCACCGGGCTGGCGTTGTGCCGACGACTGGTCACGCTGCAGAACGGCACTCTTCACCTCGACGCTGCCCCCGACGCGGGGACCGTCGTCACCCTCACCATGCCTGCGGCTACCCCTCGCGCACAGCAGGCGACACCAACACATCGGAGATCCGGATGACACCCATGGACCAGCCCATCGTCCCCGCAGCCACCGCCACCCCAGCAGCAGTCCCGACTGACGACTCGACAGTGCTCCGGCTCCTTCATGTGGAGGACAACCCGGCTGACGCTCTGCTCATGCAGGAGTACATCCGCGACTCCATCCGCAAATGGAACATGGACCACCCTGCTGCGCTGCCCAAGCCCGGGCAGGTCGTGTACACCTCGGTGGACTTCGACCTCGCCGAACGCCTCTCCGAGGTCACCCCGGCCAGGGCGCTGGCGGCAGACTGCGCGATCCTCGACCTCTCGCTGCCCGACGCATCCGACCTGCAGGCGCTGGTCGCCTTGCGCGCGATGTCGGAGGACCTGCCGATCATCGTGCTCACCGGGTTCGACGACCTCGGAGCGGGGTTGTCTGCGCTGCGTTTCGGTGCCGACGACTACCTCGTGAAGAGCCAGGTCGACGGCCTCACGCTGGACCGCGCTGTGCGGTATGCGATCGCCCGTCGGCGGCTGATGCGAGACGTGGCTGCCGCTGCGGCCGCCGCAACGATCGACACGGCCGCGGTCATCATGTCGGCGGCGGTGCAGACCGAGCTTCAGCGAGCCAGTCAGGGCCCGACGGCGGGCTCGGCGGGGCCCACGTCGTCCGCCGAGCTGGCGAGGGGGACGCATCAGGTGGCTGTCGAGATCGGGTCCAGCGGGGAGTACAACCTCCGGTGCCTCACCTGCGGCTGGCAGGCAGACCGGGGGGCCGTGGAGCTGCACACGTGGGCCGAGCGGTCGCTCGACTGGATCCTGTTGCGGCACATGGCCTTCGGCGATCTCCCCGATGTCGCATCGACGCTGCCGGTACCTGCCGACCGCGACATCGACATCTCAGCGCCGTCCGTCACCCCGCGGCCCCGACCTGTATCGGATCCGGCCCGTGGGCATCGCAGAGGGCGGGTCCGCACCTGATCCGGACTACCCCGCGGCAATGTCCGCGACCCGGTCTAGCCAGTACGTCGCGCATTGGGGTGGACACCGGCGAAAGCTACGCCCCGCCTGAGCCCTGTCGCGCCTGGGGCTCGTCAGGATCGCGAAGGTTCCCGACCACCCGAGCGAGGATGTCGACACCCTCGACGATGGTTGCCTCCTCGAGACCGGCGTACCCGAAGATCAGTCCGGGCTCGCCCGGGTGCGGGCCACGGAACGGCGCGATGCCGTACACACCCACTCCGTTGCGAGCGGCCGCCTCCACCACCACCCGCTCCTCCAGGTCAGGAGGTAGCCAGGTCACCAGGTGGAAACCGGCCGAGACCCCGGTTGGCCGGAAGTCGGGGAGTCGCCGGCCGAGCGCGTCGAGCAGGGTGTCACGCCGGCGCCGGTAGATCGGCCGCATCCGCCGGAGGTGACGGTCGAACTCGCCACGTGCCAGGAAGTCCGCGAAGGTCAGCTGGTCGAGGATCGCCGAGCCGCGGTCCGCGGCCAGCTTGGCTCTCGCGACCCGGTCGACGAGTGACGGAGGCAGCACCAGCCAGCCGAGACGAAGCCCCGGCGCGAGCGTCTTGCTGGCGGTTCCCGCGTAGACCACCAGGTTCGGGGCAACCCCCTGCATGGCGCCGATGGGTGCCCGGTCGTACCGGTACTCGGCGTCGTAGTCGTCCTCGATCACCAGGGCCTCACGGTCCTCCGCCCAGCGCAGGACCGCCGACCGCGCTTCGGGGGAGAGCACGGCACCCGTCGGCCACTGGTGCGCCGGAGTGAGGATGACTGCATCCGCGTCGATGTCCCGAAGAACTCGGACGTCGATACCGTCCGGCCCTACCGGCACGCCGACGACGTCGAGCCCGGCCGATACGGCGATCTGCCGTGCATCCTCGACGGAGGACGGGTCCTCGACGACGACTCGACGGGCTCCGGACTCCGCGAGCACCTGGAGGAGCAACGCGATGCCCTGGGCGAAGCCGTTGCAGATCACCACGTTCGAGGGCTGCGCGGACGTACCTCGCGACCGGTTGAGGTAGTCGGCGAGTGCGGTATGCAGCTCATGCGCGCCGCGGCCGGTCAGGGAGCCGAACCGGTCGCTCGGGGTGTCGAGCAGGACGCGGCGTACCGAGCGCAGCCAGGCGGTCCGGGGGAAGTGGCTGGCATCTCCACGGCCGTACCGGAAGTCGATGGTCGGTGCCGCGGTCGGGGCAGGGGGGGCCGGGCGCGGGTCGGGCTCGGGACCGACGGCGACCTGGGTGTACCCGCCGGGGCGGCTCGTCAGGTAGCCCTCGGCGACCAGCTGCTCGTACGCCTCGACGACGACGCCACGGGAGACGCCCAGGTCGGCGGCCAGTCCGCGGGTGGACGGCAGTGCGGTGCCGAGCCGGAGGCGTCCGGAGCGCACCCCGCTGCGGATGGACGACTCGATCTGCCGGTGCAGCGGAACACGCAGGTCACGCCGGAGCTCGACGAGCAGATCGGCGGCGCCGGAATTGGTCCTGGGTTCAGCCATCGGATTGGATCTTAGTCCAGTACCGATTCCGTGGCAGACTTGTCTTCGTGACATCAGAGACGCAGCACACCCCAGAGACCCCACACACCTCCAGCGACGGCGCATCCGGTGCGGAAGACTCCTCCGCCCGCGGGACGGCGAAGGTCAAGCGCGGCATGGCCGAGATGCTCAAGGGCGGCGTCATCATGGACGTCGTCACGGCCGACCAGGCCAAGATCGCCGAGGACTCCGGCGCAGTGGCCGTGATGGCCCTCGAGCGGGTGCCGGCCGACATCCGGGCCCAAGGCGGGGTATCCCGGATGAGCGACCCCGACATGATCGACAGCATCATCAGCGCCGTCTCGATCCCGGTGATGGCGAAGGCGCGGATCGGCCACTTCGTGGAGGCGCAGGTCCTGCAGAGCCTCGGCGTCGACTACGTCGACGAGTCCGAGGTGCTCACGCCGGCCGACTACGCCAACCACATCGACAAGTGGCAGTTCACCGTGCCCTTCGTGTGCGGTGCGACGAACCTCGGCGAGGCGCTGCGCCGGATCACCGAGGGGGCCGCGATGATCCGGTCCAAGGGCGAGGCGGGGACCGGCGACGTGTCGAACGCGACGACCCACATGCGCTCGATCCGCGGTGAGCTGCGGCGGCTGTCCTCGATGAGCGAGGACGAGCTGTTCGTCGCGGCGAAGGAGCTGCAGGCGCCGTACGACCTGGTGAAGGAAGTGGCCCTGGCAGGCAAGCTTCCGGTCGTCCTCTTCACGGCCGGCGGGATCGCGACCCCCGCGGACGCGGCGATGATGATGCAGCTCGGCGCGGAGGGCGTGTTCGTGGGCTCCGGGATCTTCAAGGCCGGCAACCCGGCGGAGCGGGCCGCGGCGATCGTGAAGGCCACCACCTTCTACGACGACCCCGACGTCATCGCCAAGGTCTCGCGAGGTCTCGGCGAGGCGATGGTCGGGATCAACGTCGAGGAGATCCCGCAGCCACACCGGCTCGCCGAACGCGGCTGGTAGTCGGGGGTGTTTGCCTGGCTAGCCAGGCAAGTGCCCCCTGTGCCACCCAGGTTTGCGTGGCTCAGGGGGTGTTTGAGTGGCTAGCCACTCAAACACCCCCGGGTCGCGGCGGCGAGACCCCGACGACGAAGGTGCCTGAGGAGGCGTGATGAAGGCGATCGGCAGCCCGAACCGGGCGGCCCGCCTGGAACAGCTGCGCACCTACGCCCGCTGCCAGGTGTGGGCCGGCTACCGGTCGGACGCCGAGGTGCGGACGGACGTGTACGAGGCCGCGCTGGCCGAGGAAGCGCGATCCCGATCGAGCCCGGGCCTTGACCGACGAGCTGGTCGCGGCCGCCGCTCTCGACCTGAGGTCCGCGAGCGCGAGGTGGCCCTCGCCGACGAGCTTCGAGCGGCTGCAGTCGGCGCTGGACGACCTGCAGGCGAAGGACGTCGTCGTCCTGGAAGCCGTCGACGACCACTGGACCGTGTCGGCGACCCTCGAAAGGCTCGCCGCCAAGGGCCGGCGCCCGGTGGGCGTCGCCTACTTCACCCTGCCTGATGTGTGGCACGCCGTCGAGCACGGCATGCTCGAGATCAACGTCTGGCACGGCGACACGGCGAACGTCGCGCCCGGGGAGCCGCTGCTCGACCTGGTTCTCGACGTGCTCGGGACGCACGGGATCGAGTCGGTCTTCGACGAAGGCCGGATCGAGACCAGCCTGGCCTGGGAACGCCGCCCCGAGGAGTCGCAGCCCGATGCCGGCTGAGCCGGTCATCGGTGTGCTGGCCCTGCAGGGCGACGTCCGCGAGCACCTGGCGATGCTGTCTCGACACTGGTGCCGTCGGGGTCCCGGTACGGCGACCTGCCGAGCTGGCCGGCGTGGACGCGCTGGTGATTCCCGGTGGCGAGTCCACCACGATCGTCCGGCTGGCCCGGATCTTCGAGCTGCTCGAGCCGATCCGGGAGCGGCTGGCCGGGGGGATGCCCGCGCTCGGCACCTGCGCCGGAATGATCATGCTCGCTGACCGGCTGGTTGGTGACGCGGAGGGGCAGGGGACGTTCGGCGGCCTGGACATCGCCGTACGACGCAATGCGTTCGGGCGACAGGTGGACTCGTTCGAGACCGAGGTCGACCTGGTCGGGTTCGAGGCGCCGTTGCACGCGGTGTTCATCCGGGCACCCTGGGTGGAGGAGGTCGGCCCCGATGTCGAGGTGCTCGCCCGGGTCGCGACAGGCGGGGCGGACGACTCCGCGGGTAGGATCGTCGCCGTCCGACAGGGGCGGGTGATGGCCACGTCGTTCCATCCGGAGATCTCCGGGGACGAGCGGGTCCACCGCTGCTTCGTCGGCCTGGTCACTTGCGTAGCGAGACGTTGAGGAGCATCAACACACATGTCCGGCCACTCCAAATGGGCGACGACGAAGCACAAGAAGGCCGTCGTCGACGCCAGACGCGGCAAGCTGTTCGCGAAGCTGATCAAGAACATCGAGGTGGCGGCTCGCACCGGCGGCGGTGACGTGGCCGGCAACCCCACCCTCTTCGACGCGATCCAGAAGGCCAAGAAGACCTCCGTCCCGAACGACAACATCGACCGGGCCGTCAAGCGCGGCTCGGGTCTCGAGGCCGGCGGCGCGGACTGGCAGACGATCATGTACGAGGGATATGCCCCCGGGGGAGTGGCCCTGCTGATCGAGTGCCTCACCGACAACCGCAACCGGGCCGCCGGCGAGGTGCGGACCGCGATGACCCGCGGCGGCGGTTCGATGGCGGACGCCGGGTCGGTGTCGTACATGTTCACCCGCAAGGGCGTCGTGATCGTGCCCAAGGACCAGGACGAACGCGCCTCGGCGACCGAGGACGACGTGCTTTCCGCGGTACTCGAGGCAGGCGCCGAAGAGGTCAACGACCTCGGCGAGGCGTTCGAGGTGATCTCGGAGCCGACCGACCTGGTGGCCGTCCGCTCCGCCCTGCAAGCCGACGGGATCGACTACGAGTCGGCGGAGGCGTCCTTCGTCCCGAGCGTGACCGTGGAGGTCGACCTGTCGGGGGCGTCCAAGATCTTCCGGCTGATCGAGGCGCTTGAGGACTCCGACGACGTACAGAACGTCTTCGGCAACTTCGACATCCCCGACGATGTGATGGCCGAGCTCGACGCCGACGAGGAGTAGCCCGCTGGACCGGTTCTTGCGATCGAGTCGGGGGCGTTTGCCTGGTGCACCACTCAGATGTCCCCTGAGCCACTCAAATTTGGGTGGCTTGAGGGCAGTTTGGGTGGTGCACCACCCAAACACCCCCTGCCGACCGGTTGCGTCGGGGGCGTTTGCCTGGTGCACCACTCAGATGCCCCTGCCGACCGGTTGCGTCGGGGGCGTTTGCCTGGTGCACCACTCAGATGCCCCCTGAGCCACTCAAATTTGGGTGGCTTGAGGGCAGTTTGGGTGGTGCACCACCCAAACACCCCCGGCAGCTCACCCATCGGCGCGTCGGTCGCCGGGTACGGCGGGGGGCGGGGCTAGATTTGCGGTGTCGAACACCTGTTCGCCCAGCGGGAGAGTGATTCTCCGCTGCGCTGACCAGGTGTGGACAGACCGCGAGCTGCAGACCAGGAGGCTGACGTGCGGGTGCTGGGCGTCGATCCGGGGCTGACCCGGTGCGGGCTCGGCGTGGTCGAAGGCGGCACGGGCGGAGCGCTGCGGGCAGTTGCCGTCGATGTGGTCCGGACCCCCGCAGATGCCGATCTGGGCACCCGCCTGGTGATCATCCAGGCCAGGATCGAGTCGTGGCTCGACACGTACCTGCCGGACGCCGTAGCCGTCGAGCGGGTCTTCTCCCAGCACAACGTGCGCACCGTCATGGGTACGGCCCAGGTGTCCGGGGTCGCGATCGCCGCGGCGGCGCGACGCGGGCTGCCGGTCGCCTTGCACACCCCCAGTGAGGTCAAGGCGGCCGTCACCGGCAGCGGCCGGGCGGACAAGGCACAGGTGACCGCGATGGTGATGCGGCTGTTGCGGCTCACCGAGCGGCCGACCCCGGCCGACGCGGCGGACGCACTCGCGCTGGCCATGTGCCACATCTGGCGCGGTGGCGCGGACACCCGGCTTCGTGCGGCCGCCGCCAAGCTCGCCGCCGCCCAGCTGGCCGCCGCCCAGCTCGCGGCCGCCGCGGTCCCCGCCAACGGGAGCGTGCCGTGATCGCGTTCGTCCGTGGCCAGGTGGCCGCCGTCTCTCGTCGACTCGGCGGTCATTGAGGTCGGCGGAGTCGGTCTGCAGGTGATGTGTACGCCGGCGACCCTCGCGGGTCTGCGGGTGGGCAGCGAGACGACGCTCGCCACCTCGATGGTGGTTCGCGAGGAGTCGCTCACCCTGTTCGGCTTCGCGGACCAGGAGGAGCGCTCCCTGTTCGAGCTATTGCAGACGGCCAGCGGGGTCGGACCCAAGCTGGCTCAGGCGATGCTCGCGGTGCATGGCCCCGACGACCTGCGTCGGGCAGTCGCTGACCGAGGACCTGGTGGCGCTCTGCAAGGTGCCCGGTATCGGGCGCAAGGGTGCCCAGCGCATCGTGCTCGAGCTCAAGGACCGGATCGGTGCGCCGGCCGGGCCTGCGTCGCTCGCCGGGCGCCGTACCGCGAGCGCTGACGACGGCTGGCGCGACATCGTCCGTGGGGGACTGCTCGGACTCGGCTGGTCGGCCCGCGAGGCCGACGCCGCGCTCGACGCGGTCGCACCCGCTCGCCGCGGAGTCGGCGTCCGCGGGACAGCCGGCCTCGACTGCTGACCTGCTGCGAGCGGCGCTGCGCTCGCTGTCGCGAGCATGACCGCCATGTCGTACGACGACCAGCAGCCGCTCGACGGCTCAGCCACGGGGCAGGGCGAGCCCAGCGAGGCGAGGGCGCTGCTCGAGGCCGAGGCCAGCGGCGACGAGCGCGCGCGTCGAGGCAGCGCTGCGTCCGCGCAGTCTCGACGAGGTGATCGGCCAGGAGCGGGTACGCGAGCAGCTCGGTCTGGTCCTGACCGCGGCCCGTGGGCGGGGCCGCGCGCCCGACCACGTGCTCCTGTCCGGCCCACCGGGCCTCGGCAAGACCACGATCGCGATGATCATCGCCCATGAGATGAGCACCCCGATGCGCATCACCAGCGGGCCGGCCATCCAGCACGCCGGTGACCTCGCCGCCATCCTGTCCGGGCTCAACGAGGGCGACGTGCTGTTCCTCGACGAGATCCACCGGATGTCGCGGCCGGCCGAGGAGATGCTCTATCTCGCGATGGAGGACTTCCGGGTCGACGTGATCGTCGGCAAGGGGCCGGGTGCCACCGCCATCCCGCTGGAGATCCCGCCGTTCACCCTGGTCGGGGCCACCACGCGGGCCGGGCTGCTGCCCGGTCCGCTGCGCGACCGGTTCGGCTTCACGGCGCATCTCGAGTTCTACGACGCCGGCCGACCTGCAGCGGATCGTCGTACGCTCCGCAAGCCTGCTGCAACGTGACTGTCGACGAGGACGGTGCGCAGGAGATCGCCTCCCGGTCCCGTGGCACCCCGCGGATCGCCAACCGGCTGCTGCGTCGGGTCCGCGACTACGCCCAGGTGCGCGCCGACGGCGTGGTCACCCGACCGCTCGCCCGCGACGCTCTTGCCCTGTTCGAGGTCGACGAGCAGGGGCTGGACCGCCTCGACCTGGCGGTGCTCGGCGCGCTGTGCCGACGTTTCGGTGGCGGTCCGGTCGGGCTCGGCACCCTCGCGGTCGCCGTCGGCGAGGAGCGGGAGACGGTCGAGGAGGTCGCCGAGCCGTTCCTCGTCCGGTCCGGCTACCTGGCCCGGACGTCACGTGGCCGGGTAGCGACGCCGGCCGCGTGGGAGCACCTCGGGCTGCGGGTCCCGCCCAACGCCCCGTTCCCCGACCAGGCGATCGCTGTTCGGCGTCGACGAGTAGGTCCGGACGGACCGCGGTGCTGGCGCGACGCGGCGCAGAGCTCGCATTGGGATCGGGAGCCTCCCTCGGCTACGGTTACACTCGCACTTTGGCCGTTCTTGCGACGGCAGCCTTGTCATGTCGTCGCGCTTGGAGGAGTTCCCGGGTGGATGCAAGCCAACTAGAGGCGTACCTGCCGCTGGTGCTGCTGCTGGTCGTGGGCTATCTCCTCCTGATCAGGCCGGCGCGCCGACAGGCCCGTGCGACGGCTGCAGCTGCAGGCCGCGCTCTCGCCGGGAGACGAGGTCATGCTGTCCAGCGGCCTGTTCGGCAGCGTGCTCGACGTCCAGGACGAGGTGGTCCGGGTCGAGCTCGGCCCCGGCATCGTCGTCCGGGTCCACCGCGGCGCAGTCACCCAGATCATCAAGGATCGCCCGTCGCCGCTGCGCGACCAGGACGACGCACCCGACTCCGCCGGCAGACCAGCCGGGCGACGACGACGCAGGAGTGAACTGACGTGGCGACGAGAACGTCCAGGCCGACGCGGACCCTGCTGATTTTCGGCGATCGTCATCGCCCTCATGTACATCGCGGTCGCCGCGCTGGGGAACTGGAAGCCGAAGCTCGGCCTCGACCTCCAGGGCGGCACCCGGATCACCTTGCAGGCGCAGGCGATCGGCGGCAGCGTGACGAGCGACAAGCTGAACCAGGCGAAGGACATCATCAGCGACCGCGTCAACGGCACGGGTGTGGCGGAGGCCGAGGTCACCACCCAGGGCAACGACATCGTGATCGTCGAGATCCCGGGCAAGGTCAACAGCAACCTCGCGCAGACGATCGGGGAGACCGCTCAGCTGCGCTTCCGGGTCGTCGCGGCCACCTGCCCACGCCCAGCAGTTCGCCGCCCAGGCGGTCTGCCTCACCCCGCCGAACAACACGCAGATCACGGTGCCGACCACCACGTCCGGCCAGAAGCCCGCTACACGGTCGATCCGCCGAAGGACCTGCAGTCCGCCGACGTTCTCGACATCGCCGACCCCTATGCCTGGGTTGCGAACCCGCCGGCGGACTGGCTGAGCGACACCGCCAGCTTCCAGTCGTCCGAGGACATCGGGGCAGCAGACTCCGACCACGCCGACCCCGACCGGCCCGACCCCGACCGCCGACCTCGACCAGCCCTAGCCCGACCCAGCCGACCTCGAGCGGCACGTCGTCACCGACCTCCACACCGCCGACCGCCACCGGCCCCAGCATCGGGCCAGGTACGAGCTCGGGTGCGAAGAGCCGCCCGGGGCCGCACTACGGTGCCGCCAAGGCCGCTCCGCTCGGTGCCGCCGCGACCACCCCGACCCCGCCGGTGTCCACCGATGGGGCGACCACCGGGGGGCGACGACTGACGGTTCGACGACCGGCTCACCCACGAGTACGCCGACCTCGACGCAGACGACGGCCACGACCGCCCCGCCCACGGCACCTCCGGTGAAGGCCCCACCGGTGTCACCCAAGCCTCTCGACGTCCCCAGCCAGCCGCTGATCGCCTGCGACGATGCCGGCAACCGCTTCCTGCTCGGTCCCGCGGTCGTCGAGGGCACTGACGTGGACGAGCGCCTCGGCCGGCATCCCGCAGGGCGAGCTCAACTACGCCGTGACGCTGTCGTTCAACGGCTCCGGGCACGCAAGGCATTCGGCGCCGCCACGTCCAAGACGGCCGTCAGCAACACGTCCAGCCCGAACGCCGGCTACGCAGATGGCGATCGTCCTCGACGGCAAGGTGATCTCGGCGCCGACCAACCAGCAGCCGATCACCGGCGGGCAGGCGATCATCACCGGCAGCACCACGAACCCGTTCTCGCCAGGAGTCGTCCACGCAGCCTCGCCAACGCACTCAAGTTCGGCGCTCTGCCGCTGACGTTCATCCTCGCAGGACATCACGACCGAGGGCCCGGAGCTGGCCAGCGGCCAGCTCGACGCGGGCATCATCGCCGGCATCGTCGGCCTGATCCTGGTCGTGGGCTACTGCCTGCTGTACTACCGCGGCCTCGGGCTTCGTGGTGATCTCGCTCGCTGATCGTCGCCGGGCTCATCATCTATGCGTGCGTGCTGCTGCTGGGCCATGCGTACGGCTTCACCCTGACGCTGCCCGGGCATCGCCGGCCTGATCGTCGCGGTGGGCATCACCGCGGACTCGTTCATCGTCTACTTCGAACGACTACGTGACGAGGTCCGTGACGGCAAGACGCTGCGAACCTCGGTCGAGACCGGCTGGGCGCGCGCCCGGATGCACGATCCTGGCCGCCGACGCGGTGTCGATGCTCGCGGCGCTGGTGCTGTTCATCTTCGCGATCGGCGTCGTCAAGGGATTCGCGTTCGCGCTCGGGCTGACGACGTTCATCGACGTGTTCGTGGTGTTCTTCTTCACCAAACCGGTGGTCACCCTGCTCGCCCGGACGAAGTTCTTCGGCCAGGGTCACAAGTGGTCCGGGCTGGACCGTCAGCACCTCGGGATGCCGCCGCTCAAGCCCAGAGCCCCGCACCGGCGCGAGGGGAGGCCTGATGTCGAAGCTCGGTAACCTCGGCGCCCAGCTCTACCAGGGCAAGGTCTCGATCGACTTCGTCGGCCGCCGCAAGACGTGGTACGTCGCCTCCGGCCGTGATCGTGCTGGTCGCGCTCGGCGGCGCTGCTGTTCCGCGGGCTGAACTACGGCATCGAGTTCAAGGGCGGCGTCGAGTACAACGCGCAGTTCCCGGCCGGCACCGACCTGAACGCGCTGGTCGAGCCCGATCACCAAGGCCGTCGTGGACACCGACATCGAGCCGGCCGCGAACCCGGTCGTCGTGGTGTCCGGCAACAAGGCGATCCGGGTCGACGTCAAGCCGCTCGACGCCGGCCAGACCAAGCACGGTTCGCGACGCCATCAAGGAGGCGTCGGGCGCCACCGAGGTCAACGCCACCGTGATCGGCCCCACCTGGGGCAAGGCGATCGCGAAGAAGGCCCTGACCGGTCTGATCGTGTTCGTCGTCCTCGTGGTGCTGTTCATCTGGGCGTACTTCCGAGAATGGCGAATGTCGGTGGCCGCCATGGTCGCGCTCGCCCACGACCTGGTGATCACGGTCGGCGTCTACGCGCTGACCGGGCTTCGAGGTGACCCCGGCAACCGTCACCGGCCTGCTGACGATCCTCGGATACTCCCTGTACGACACCGTCGTCGTGTTCGACAAGGTGCGCGAGAACACCAAGGGCATCGCGCACGTCCACCCGACGTACCTATGCCGACGCCGCCAACCTGGCGGTCAACCAGACCCTGGTCCGGTCGATCAACACGTCGATCGCGGCCCTGCTGCCGGTCGGCGCGATCCTGTACGTCGGGACGTTCCAGCTCGGCTCCGGGCCCCTGAAGGACCTGGCGCTGGCGCTGTTCGTCGGCATGGCCGCGGGGACGTACTCCTCGATCTTCATCGCGACCCCGCTGCTCGCCCAGCTCAAGATGCGTGAGCCGGCGATGATCGCCCAGGCCAAGCGGGTGGCCAACCGGGCCGCGCACGTCGCCAAGGAGCAGGCGCTCAAGACGCCACCGGTCGCGCGTAGGCCGCGGTGGCAGCCGGAGCTCCGGCAGCCGCCGCGACCAGCCGACGCCGCCGCTCGCGGACGGCCTCGGCGGTCGAGCGAGGCCGAGCGACGGCCCGGTCGAGGCGCCGGATGCTCCGGCACCGCCACCGCGCCGCCCATCGTCACCGCCGACCGCCACCCGGCCCGCGGTCGACCGATGAACAGCAGCGCGGCCAAGCGCGCCCAGCCCACGCGCCAGTCGCGCAGCAAGCGCGGCAAGACGCTGATGCACGGACGAGGACGAGGCCCGGCTGGGTCTCTCTCGTCCGGGACGTGCCCGACTTCCCCGAGCCGGGCGTGATGTTCAAGGACATCTCGCCGCTGCTCGCCGACCACGCTGGCCTTCGTCGAGGTGGTGGAGGCGCTCGCCGCTGCCGGTCGCGACGACTCCGGTCGCGGTCGGTCGTCGACAAGGTGGCGGGCGTCGAGGCCCGCGGGTTCATCCTGGCCGCGCCGGTGGCGGTCTCGCTCGGCGTCGGGTTCGTGCCGGTGCGCAAGGCGGGCAAGCTGCCCGGCGAGGTTCTCGCCCAGTCCTACGCGCTCGAGTACGGCGAGGCGACCCTGGAGATCCCCGCGGACGCGCTGGCGCCCGGCGAACGCGTCCTGGTCATCGACGACGTGCTCGCCACCGGCGGGACCCTCGAGGCGACGGCGCCGCTGGTCGCGCCGGGCCGGCGCCATCACGTCGGCGCTCGCCGTGCTCCTCGAGCTGGGCTTCCTCGACGGCCGGGCCAGACTCGCCGGGCTGCCGCTCTGGCCCTCACCACCGTCTGACCAACAAGCGGGTCCATCGCGGTTGTGCGGGTCTCTGGCGCAGGTGGGTTGCAGACGAATCGCGGTTGATCAGCGGAAACGGCAGGGCGCGACCGTGCGTAGACTGGACGTACGAGCGAGTGACCAAGCGGGAGTGTGCGTGCCGGACGACGTGATCTCGCCGCCGGAGCAGCAGGCGGCCGCCGAGAGCTCTGCCGCGCCCACCCAGCGGATGCGGGCCCGGCTGGCCCGGATCGGTCGTGCGCAGTCCGGCGACCCGGTCCTCGAGCCGCTGTTCAAGGTCGTCCGGGCCACCCACCCCAAGGCCGACCTCTCGATCGTCGAGAAGGCCTACCACACGGCCGAGCAGTACCACCGCGGCCAGACCCGCGACAGCGGTGACCCCTACATCACCCATCCGCTCGCGGTCACCAGCATCCTGGCCGAGCTGGGCATGACGCCGCCCACGCTGTGCGCGGCGCTGCTGCACGACACCGTCGAGGACACGTCGTACACGCTGGCCCAGGTGACCGCGGACTTCGGCGACGAGGTCGCGCTGCTCGTCGACGGCCTGACCAAGCTCGACAAGGTCAAGTACGGCGACGCGGCGAAGGCGGAGACGATCCGCAAGATGGTCGTCGCGATGAGCAAGGACATCCGGGTCCTCGTCATCAAGCTCGCCGACCGGCTGCACAACATGCGCACCCTGCGGTTCCTCCGGATCGACAAGCAGGAGCGGATCGCCAACGAGACGCTGCAGATCTACGCGCCGCTGGCCCACCGGCTCGGCATGAACACCGTCAAGTGGGAGCTCGAGGATCTCGCGTTCGCCGCACTGCACCCGAAGGTGTACGACGAGATCGTCCGACTGGTCGCCGAGCGAGCGCCCGCGCGCGACGAGTTCCTGGCCACCGTGATCGACGCCGTACAGGAGGACCTTCGAGGCTCCAAGATCAAGGCGACCGTGACCGGGCGGCCCAAGCACTACTACTCCATCTACCAGAAGATGATCGTGCGCGGCCGAGCCTTCACCGACATCTACGACCTGGTCGGCATCCGGATCCTGACCGAGTCGCTGCGAGACTGCTACGCGGTGCTCGGCGTCCTGCACGCGCGGTGGAACCCGGTGCCGGGCCGGTTCAAGGACTTCGTGGCGATGCCGAAGTTCAACATGTACCAGTCCCTCCACACCACGGTGATCGGGCCGGGCGGCAAACCGGTCGAGCTGCAGATCCGGACGTACGGCATGCACCGTCGGGCCGAGTACGGCGTCGCCGCGCACTGGAAGTACAAGGAGGACAGCAACAACGGCGTCGACACCGACCGCACCCTGTCCAGCGGCGACTCGGCCAGCGCCGACATGGCGTGGGTCCGCCAGCTCATGGACTGGCAGAAGGAGACCCAGGACCCGAGCGAGTTCCTCGACTCCCTGCGCTTCGAGATCAGCTCGGCGGAGGTCTACGTGTTCACCCCGCGCGGGGAGGTCGTCTCGCTGCCCATCGGGTCGACCCCGGTCGACTTCGCGTACGCCATCCACACCGAGGTCGGCCACCGATGCATCGGCGCCCGGGTCAACGGCCGGCTGGTCGCCCTCGAGTCGGCCCTCGACAACGGCGACGTGGTCGAGGTCTTCACCTCGAAGGCGCCCAACGCCGGTCCGAGCCGCGACTGGCTGACCTTCGTCAAGAGTCCCCGGGCGCGCAACAAGATCAAGCAGCACTTCACCAAGGAGCGCCGCGAGGAGGCGATCGAGCGGGGCAAGGAGAGCCTCGCCCGGCTGATGCGCCGCGAGGGACTCCCGCTCCAGCGGATGCTCACCCATGACACCCTCGCGGCGGTCGCCTCCGACCTCAACCACCCCGACGTCACGGCGCTCTACGCCGCCGTGGGCGAGGGCAACACATCGGCGCAGTCGGTCGTACGGCGGATCCTCGAGACGTTCGGCGGAGCCCAGGCGGTGGCCGACGAGGCCGCCGAGACCGTGGCCGTCACGACCGACAGCCCGGCCCGGCGACGCGTGGCCCGCGGCGACTCGGGGGTCATCGTCAAGGGGGTGTCGGACGTCCTCACCAAGCTCGCGCGGTGCTGTACGCCGGTGCCGGGCGACGAGATCATCGGCTTCGTGACGACCGGACAAGGGGTCTCCGTCCACCGCGTCGCGTGCACGAACATGAAGAGCCTCAAGTCCCAGCCCGGGCGGCTGGTCGAGGTCGAGTGGGCCCCGACGGGGCAGTCCATGTTCCTGGTGGCGATCCAGGTCGAGGGCCTCGACCGCGCCGGTCTGCTGAGCGACATCACCCGGGTGCTCAGCGACCTCCACGTCAACATCCTGTCCGCATCGGTGAGCACCAACCGCGACCGGGTCACCCAGGGCCGCTTCACCTTCGAGATGGGCGACGTGGCGCACCTGAGTCACGTGCTGAAGGCGGTACGCACCGTGACCGGTGTCTTCGACGCGTTCCGCCTGACCAACTGAGCCGCAGCCCCCGTCGGATTTGCCCAGCAGGCTGGGCACATGCTCCGTGGGCCGGGCGGGCCTGCCCCGTGATCGGTGTATCTGCCAAGCATGCTGGGCAAACCCGAACCCACCGCCGTCCTCGGGCTGCGGAGGCTACTGGCTGGGTACGGCGCCGGCGGGGTTCGGCTTGGCCGAGCCGTACTGCGCCGGTACTCCGCCGGTCTGGACCGGGACGCCGTCGACGGCTGCTCCGAACTCCGGACTGTACTTCTGGTTGTGCCGGAAGGTGTCCACGAAGTCCTGCAGGCGGGCGTCGTCGGCGCTGTCGACCTTGAGCTGATAGCCCCAGGAGCTGATCACGATGGGGAGGGCAGCGTGTTGTCCGCCCACGGGCTGAGGTCCATGAACCGGTTGGACCCACCCACCGAGCCCGGCTCGTCGATCATGCTCTGCTTGCCGACGAAGTCCGTCAGGGCCTGCACCTGGGCCGCCGGCAGGTTGGGCCGGTAGGTGATCCAGATGGCGCCGTGCTCGAGGTTGTGCACCGCTCGCTCGGACGGGATCGGCTTGGTGTAGACACCCGCATTCATCCAGATCGGGTTGTGCGGACCGCCGACGGGGGGGATCACCGAGTACGTGACCGGCCCGGTCACGTGCTCGTGCTCGAGGGCCGACTTGGTTGCCGCGACGCCGGGCACGGGCGGATAGCCGGTGGTGTCGTATGCCGTGACGCCATCCACGCCGGTCTTGTTGGGGACCTTGACGGCCGGTTTCTGGACCGTCACCTCCTGACCCTCCGGAGGCGCCGGGATGATCTGGACGCTGGTCGAGGACGAGGACCCGCCGTTGGTCAAGGAGTACGCCACGAGCCCGATCACGATCACGATCACGACGGCCAGGCCACCGATCACGGCCAGCGTACGGCGACGCTCCTTGGCGCGCTGTTCGCGCTGCAGCTCTTCGACGCGGGCGCGCCGCGCCGCTTCCCGCTCTGACCGTGAGGAGTTCGCCACAGCGGCAACCCTATCCAACCGCGGCGAAAGGGCGAGCGGTCAGGGACCGAACTCCGACTGAGAGCGGCGGGCCTGGTCGAGCCAGAGCTGGCGGGCCTCGATGGCGGCTTGCGCCTCGCCGACAGCCTTCGCATTTCCCGCCGCTTCGGCGCGGGCGAGATCACGTTGCAGCGACTCGATTGCCGCCTCGAGCTTGCGGACCGTCTCGGAGGCCCGGGCGTGCACCTCGGGGTTGCTGCGTCGCCAGGTGTCGTCCTCGGCGCCGCGGATCGTCGCCTCGACCGCCTTGAACCGGTCCTCCAGATCTCGTACGTCGCCTCGCGGCACCTTGCCCGCAGCGTCCCACTTCTCGGCGATCACCCGGAACGCGCTGCGTGCGGACTTCGGGTCGGTCACCGGCACCAGCCGTTCGGCCTCCACCAGGAGACCGCGCTTGACCTCCGCGTTGGCTGCGAACTCCTGGTCCAGCTTGGAGCCCGCCGCGTCCCGCGCCTCGAAGAAGGTGTCCTGGGCGGACCGGAACCGCTTCCAGAGCGACTCGTCGACGTCCTTGCTCGCCGGACCGGCTGCCTTCCACCGCGTCATCAGGTCCCGGTAGGCCGCCGACGTCGCGCCCCACTCGGTGGACGACGAGAGAGCCTCCGCCTCGACGATCAGCTTCTCCTTGGCCACTCGGGCCTCGTCGCGCTTGGCGCCGAGCTCGGCGAAGTGCTGCTTGCGGCGCCGGGTGTACGTCGTGCGAGCGGCCGAGAACCGGTGCCAGAGCTCGTCGTCACTCGTCTTGTCGATCCGGGGCAGCTCTTTCCAGGTCTGCAGCAGATCTCGCAGCCGGTTGGCCCCGGCCCGCCAGTCGTTGCCCTGGGCGAGCCGCTCGGCATCGGCGGCGATCTGCTCCTTCTGGCGCTTCGCGTCGTCGGCCTTGGCCGCCCGCTCGGCACGTCGGGCAGCGCGCCGCTCGGCGATCAGCGGGGCGAGCGCGTCGAGCCGGTCGACCAGCCCGTCGAGGTCCCCGACCGCCTGCGCCTCGGCGATGGTCTGTCTTCAGCTTGGCGACCGTGGACGCCGCCTCCTCGGGTGAGAGCGAGCCCGCGTTGATCCGACGTACCAGCAGGTCGACCTCGACGCTGAGCCCGTCGAACCGCTTGCCGTAGAACGCGAGTGCCGCGCCCTGTGTCGCCAGCGGGCCATTGGCCGACCGCCCGCTCACCGTCCCGCGTCCGGACGTACACCGTGCCGTCGTCGTCGACCCGACCGAACGCCCCAGGTGGGCTGGCTCCGTGCCGCGCCTCGGCGGCGCGGGCCGCGATGGCGGCCGGGGACGGGACCGTGGCAAGTTGGTCGGTGCTGGGTTGGTCGGTGCTGGGTTGGTCGTTCTCGGTCATCGGGTGGCTCCCGTGGTCGCGGGAGCCGTGCCGGTCGCCTGGGTGGTGGCGCCCGTCTCATCTGTGCTGGTCGGGTTCCCGGTCGGCGACCCTGTGCTGCTCGTCGCCCCCGTGGTCGAGGGTGGGCTGAAGCTCGTGGCGAACGACGGATTGGTCGGCGTCTTCATCGTCAGAGTGTTGCTGGGGATCACGGGCGTCGTTGGTGAGGTGGAGTCGTCGTTCGTGACGAGGTAGTGGACACCCCAACCGACGAAGAGGACGGCCACGACCGACGCGGCTGCTCCGAGGATGATGCTCAGCCGGTGGTTGCGCTTCTGCGCGGCGGTGCGCCGGGCCTGCTGGCGTTCCCACTTGGCGCGCGCCAGCGCCCGGCGACGCTGCTTCTCTGTAATCACTACTGACCTCCGACGCGTCGTACGACGCTTGACCGGTGGCCCAGTCTAGGAGCAGGGCGTCACCGATGGAGCCGGACCTCCCCAACGTGACTCCTGGGTGTGAGCGAACTGCCTCATCGCGGCGGCCCACGCGGCGGCCGGTAGGCTGCCTGGACCCGTGAGACCCGGAGAGTGGAAGGACCGTCGTGCTTGTCGCCGCCTTTCCTGCCGGCCCCTGGGGGACGAACTGCTACGTCGTCGCGCGGGCTGCCGGCGAGGAGTGCCTGGTCATCGACCCCGGCAAGGACGCCGCACCCGGCATCGCCGACATCGTGCGGGAGCACTCGCTGCGCCCGGCCGCCGTGCTGCTGACGCACGGCCACATCGACCACATGTGGTCCGTGACCCCGGTCGCCGGGGCATACGAGGCGGCTGCCTACATCCATCCCGGTGACCGGCACCTGCTGAGCCGACCCGATGGCCGGGATGTCACCCGAGACCGCGCAGCATGCTGCTCGGTGGCTCCTACGAGTTCGCCGAGCCCGACGACGTCCGCGAGCTGGCCGACGGTCAACGGTTGACCCTTGCCGGGCTCGAGCTCACAGTCGACCACACGCCAGGTCACACGGCCGGCTCGGTGACGTTCCGCTCGCCGTACGACGGCCGCGAGGACATCCCCGAGCTGATGTTCTCGGGTGACCTGCTGTTCGCCGGCTCGATCGGGCGCACCGACCTACCCGGAGGTGACCACCCGACGATGCTGCGGAGCCTGGCCACCAAGGTGCTTCCCCTGGATGACGGCGTCGTGGTGCTGCCCGGCCATGGGGCGCAGACCACGATCGGTCGCGAGCGGGCGGCCAACCCGTACCTGCAGAACCTCCCGAGCAGGCGCCCGATGAGCCGACCCACCCCGCTGAGCGGGTTACCCGGAGCTGCTGCCGGCTCAACGCGCGGCCGAGGTCGACGATCATCGACCGGCTCCGCCGGGTGTTCGAGCTGCACGGCTACGCCAACATCGAGACGCGGGTCGTCGAACCCATCGACCGGCTCGCCAAGGGCGGTGAGATCGACAAGGAGATCTACGTCCTGCGGCGGCTGCAGGCTGACGACGACACCTCCGACTCGGGGCTCGGACTGCACTTCGACCTGACCGTGCCGTTCGCCCGCTACGTGCTGGAGAACGCCGGGCGGCTGGAGTTCCCGTTCCGGCGCTACCAGATCCAGAAGGCCTGGCGGGGTGAGCGACCCCAGGAGGGCCGGTATCGCGAGTTCACCCAGGCCGACATCGACGTGGTCGCGGTCGGCGACCTTGCCGTTCCATCACGACGTCGATGTCGTCTCGGTGATGGCCGAGGCGCTGGCCCAGCTTCCGCTGCCGCGGCTCTCGATGCAGATCAACAACCGCAAGCTGATCCAGGGGTTCTACCGCGGGATCGGGCATCGCCGACGTCACGGCGGCGATCCGCACCATCGACAAGCTCGACAAGCTCCCGGTCGACGACGTCGCGCGGCTGCTCGTCCGCGACGCAGGAGCGACCACTGCCCAGGCCGAGCGACTGCCTTCGGCTGGCCACCATCAGAACGTCCGACACCAGCTTCGTCGAGCGGGTGCGCGAGCTCGGCGTCACCGACGAGCTGCTGGAGGTCGGTCTGGACGAGCTGGCAGCCGTGATCGAGGGCGCCTCGACGGCCGTCGGGGGTCGGGTCGACATCGAGGCCAACCTGCGGATCGCTCGGGGCCTGGACTACTACACGGGGACCGTCGTCGAGATCTTCATGCGCGGCTACGAGCGGCTGAAGTCGGTCGGGCGCCGGCGGCCGGTACGACGCATTGGCGTCGGACGGCAAGACGACGTATCCGGGGGTGGGGATCTCCTTCGGCATCTCGCGCACGCTGGTGCCCCTGTTCGCCGAAGGCGTCCTCGACGGCAGCCGGTCCGTGCCGTCGGCCGTACTCGTGGCGCTCGTCGACGAGGCAGTCACGCTCGTCGAGCACGGCGATCGCGCAGCGGCTGCGGGCCCGCGACATCCCGACCGAGGTCGCCGGCAGCGCACAGAAGTACGGCAGGCAGATCCGCTATGCCGAACGCCGCGGCATCCCGTTCGTCTGGTTCCCCGGGACCGACGGCGCACCCGACGAGGTCAAGGACATCCGTTCGGGGGACCAGGTCGCCGCCGACGCCGACGCCTGGGTGCCCCCAGACGAGGACCGCCACACCACTGTTCGCACCCAGGTCGCCACCCCCGACAGGAGCCCACACCGTGATCCGTACCCACGAGGCCGGTCGGCTGAGCCGCGACCACATCGGTCAGACCGTCACGCTGGCCGGCTGGGTCGCCAGGCGCCGCGACCACGGTGGGGTCGCGTTCGTCGACCTGCGAGACGGCAGTGGTGTCGCCCAGGTCGTGATCCGCGACGAGGAGACGGCGCAGGCCGCTGCGGGCCGAGTTCTGCCTGCGTGTGACCGGGGAGGTGGCCGAGCGACCGCCGGGCAACGCCAACCCGAGCCTGCCCAGCGGCGAGGTCGAGGTCATCGCGACCGAGGTCGAGGTGCTCAGCGAGTCCGCGCCGCTGCCCTTCCCGGTGGAGGAGCACCACACCACGCCGGTCAACGAGGAGGTGCGGCTCGCCTACCGCTACCTCGACCTGCGCCGGCCCGGGATGGCGGCCAACATCAAGCTGCGCGCTCACGTCACGCGGATCATCCGCGAGGTGATGGCGGAGCACGACTTCCTCGACATCGAGACGCCGTACCTGACCCGCTCGACGCCGGAGGGTGCCCGCGACTTCCTGGTGCCGGTCCGGCTGCAGCCGGGGTCCTGGTACGCCCTGCCGCAGTCGCCGCAGCTGTTCAAGCAGCTGCTCATGGTCGCGGGGATGGAGCGCTACTTCCAGATCGCCCGGTGCTTCCGCGACGAGGACTTCCGGGCCGACCGGCAGCCGGAGTTCAGCCAGCTCGACGTCGAGATGAGCTTCTGCACACCGGAGGACGTGCAGAGCCTGATCGAGGAGCTGCTGGTCAGACTGTGGCGCGACCTGGCCGGTCACGAGATCGCGGTCCCGATCCCGCGGATGACGTACGACGAGGCGATGCGCCGGTACGGCATCGACCGCCCCGACCTCCGTTTCGGCTGCGAGCTGGTCGACTTCACCGCGTACTTCGCCGACACACCCTTCCGGGTCTTCCAGCCGTCGACCGGCGACGACTTCCACGTCGGAGCCGTCGTGATGCCCGGCGGAGCCTCCCAGCCGCGCAAGCAGCTCGACGCCTGGCAGGACTGGGCGCGCTCGCGCGGCGCGCGCGGCCTGGCCTACGTCCTGGTCGGCCAAGGAGACGGAGACAGTCCGGGGAGCTCGGTGGCCCGGTCGCCAAGAACCTCTCCGGAGGCGGAGCGGGCCGGCCTCGCGGAACACGCCGGGGCGTCGCCCGGGGACTGCGTCTTCTTCGCCGCCGGCCGCCGCACCGAGACGCTCAACCTGCTCGCTGCGGTCCGCCTCGAGATCGGGGAGCGCTGCGGGCTGATCGACCACGATGCGTGGGAGTTCGTGTGGGTCGTCGACGCGCCGATGTTCGAACAGATCCAGGGTTCTGCACCCGAATCGACCGGCGGCCCAACCGAAGCGAGGTGGACGGCAATCCACCATCCGTTCACGGCTCCGATGGACGACGTGGCCGCGACCTTCCACGAGACGCCGGGCAGCGCCCTCTCGAAGGCCTACGACATCGTGCTCAACGGCTCGGAGATCGGCGGCGGGTCGATCCGTATCCACCGCTCCGAGATGCAGCGGCGGGTGTTCGACGTGATCGGCCTCGACGAGCGAGGAGGCGCGCAGCCAGTTCGGCTTCCTGCTCGACGCCTTCGCTTACGGCCCGCCGCCGCACGGCGGGATCGCCCTCGGAATCGACCGGCTGTGCGCCCTGCTGGCGGGTGCGGACTCGATCCGGGACGTCATCGCGTTTCCCAAGACTGCGTCCGGCGGCGACCCGCTGACCGGCGCCCCGACTCCTATAACGCCTGGTCAGCGCGCTGAGGCCGGCGTGGATGCCGTGCCAGACTCCCAAGCCGTTACGGCCTGAGCGGCCAGTGTTCCCAGATCGTTACCTGTCGTGCCCCTTACGGCGACGGCCGGTGGATTACAGTCCTCTCGGCTCCTGAAAATTGCCTGAGCGCGAGAAAGGCGACCCATGACCGCGATCGATGTCGAGTTTCTGGAGTCCGGACCTAACCCCGAAGAGCCCGAGCCGGTCGAGGTCGCCAAGAAGATCGCCGGCAAGTCACCGACCCGGATCGCGCTGGAGCGGCTCCGCAAGGACAAGGTCGCGATCGTCTGTGGCACGGTCACCGCATTCCTCATCCTCGCTGCGCGTGCTCGCCCCGGTCATCACCAAGTACTGGCCGTGGGGCGCGATCTCGCACCGAGCCGAACCACCCAGGTGACTTGCTCGACCCGATCAACGGAAACCTGCCCGCGCATCGGCCCGCCGCTGCACGGGTTCATCTGGCAGCACCCGCTCGGCATCGACCCGTACGTCGCGTCCGACAACCTGGCCCAGCTGCTCTACGGGCTGCGCACGGACCTCTTCATCGGCTTCGCTGGCCACCGTGTTCAGCGTGCTCATCGGAATCGTGCTCGGCCTGATCGCCGGCTTCTCGCGCGGCTTCGGCGACAAGCTCATCACCTTCTTCATCGACGTCTTCCTGTCGTTCCCGTTCCTCCTCGGCGCGCTGTCCATCGCCCCGATCATCACGAACCGGTTCGCGAGCAACCAGGCCGCTCTGAACAAGGCCCAGGTGGGCTCGCTGATCATCGTCCTGGTGATCTTCGGGTGGATGGGGCTGGCCCGGTTGATCCGCGGCTACGTCATCTCGCTGCGCGAGCGCGAGTTCATCCAGGCCGCCCAGGTCATCGGCGTGCCGACCCGCAAGATCCTGTTCAAGGAGCTGCTCCCGAACCTGGTCGCACCGATCGTGGTGTCGATCTCGCTGACCTTCCCGGCGAACGTCACCGCCGAGGCCGGTCTGTCCTTCCTCGGCCTCGGGATCACCGGCTCGCCGTCCATCGGGCAGACCATCGCCCGCGCGCAGAACTACTACCAGAGCTACCCGCTGTACCTCTATGCACCGGTGTTCGTGCTCATGCTCATAGTTCTCGCGCTCAACCTCCTAGGCGACTCCGTCAGAGACGCCTTCGACCCAGGTACTCGTCGATGACTTCGTCATCGAGAGATCGCACAACATCACCAAGAAAGGGTGGGTAGGACATGCGGTTGAAGAAACCGATAGTCGCCATCTCTGCCGTCGGGCTTCTTGCTCTGGCCGCATGTGGCGGCTCGAGCAACGACGACACGAGCAATCCGAGCTCCTCAGGAGACCTCGCCGACGCAGAGCCAGGACAGGCAACTTCCAGACCGACGACATCGTCTCCGGCAAGGACGACGACTGCGACGGCCCCGGCAGCCGACGATCGAGGGCGCCAAGACGGGCGGCACGCTGACCGTGCTCAAGGCCGACACGATCACGACGCTGGACCCGACGGAGGCCTACTACACGGACTCCGCATCGATCCTGAGCGGCCTCATCACCCGGTCCCTGACGCAGTACCGGTGGGACCCGGACGACCAAGACGATGATCCTGGTCCCCGACCTGGCCACCGACCTCGGCACGGCCGAACACGGACTTCACGTCGTGGACGTTCACGCTCCAGGACGGCATCAAGTGGGAGAACGGCAAGCCGGTCACGCCTGCGGACATCGCGTTCGGCATCGAGCGTTCGTTCGACCGGACGACCTTCCCCGGCGGCGCCGGCTACAGCAACGACTACTTCCTGAACGGCGACACCTTCAAGGGCCCGTACACCGACAAGGGCGGGTCCTGCAAGTGCGTGACCATCAAGGGCATGAACATCACCATCAAGATGGCCCAGCCGTTCCCGGACATGCCCTACTGGGGTGCGTTCCCGGCCATGGGACCGATCCCGTCCGGCAGCGCGAGCGACCCGGCGAAGTACAAGCTGCACCCGCTGGCCACCGGCCCGTACATGTTCAAGCCCGGCAGCTACACGGTCGGCAAGAAGCTCACCCTGATCAAGAACCCGAACTGGGACGCCGACACCGACCCGGCTCGTCACCAGTACATCGACGAGTATCGACTTCAACTTCGACGCCGACTCGGCACAGACCGACCAGATCCTGCTGCAGGACACAGGGCGACGGCCAGACCACCCTCACGTACAACAACGTGCTGTCGGCTGACTACGGCTCGTTCGTCCAGCAGGCACCTGACCGGCTGGTCAAGGGCCCGAACCCGTGCACCTTCATGCAGTACCCGGACAACCGCAAGATCACCGACGTCGACGTCCGTCGGGCGATCGGCCTGGCGTACCCGTACAAGGACGCCTGGGCAGCCGGCGGCAGCATCGCCGGTGTCACCCGGATCCCGGCCGGCAACATCATGCCGCCCGGAATCCCCGGCCGTACCGAGTACAACCCGCGCCCGGGTATCGCACCGGGCGAGACCGACGCGGCCAAGGCCAAGGCCCTGCTGCAGAAGTCGGGCAACCTGGGCTACAAGCTGGAGTTCGCGTACCTGAGCGACGACCCGAACTCGGTCGCCGTGAAGAACGTCGTCACGCAGGCCTACAAGGATGCCGGCTTCGACCCGCAGCCGTTCGCCACCACCGGCGCGAACTACGCCACCCAGGTGCTGCAGAACCCCGACTGGCGCCGGCAACATCCGCGGCGTCGGCTGGTGCTCTGACTGGCCGTCCGGTGGATCCTGGTTCCCGCCGGTGTTCCAGGGCACCGATGTCGACAAGACCGGCGTGTTCGGCTCGAACTACGCCGCCTTCGACAAGGCTGACTCGCAGATCGAGGCCATCCAGAAGCTCCCGCTCGAGAAGCAGCCGGCTGCCTGGAACGAGCTGGACAAGAAGATCCAGAACACCTGGTACCCCGTCGTCGTCACCGGCTACGGCGCAGTCGCCATGGCGCGCGGCTCCAAGGTCATGAACATGACCAACGACCCGGTATTCGGCATGCCGAACTGGAAGGACATGTGGCTCGCAGTCCTAGACGTGCGCTGCAGCACCACTCCGGTGACAAGTGACCGGATAGACGAGTCCCGGTGGGGGCGGGCGGTCAGCCCGCCCGCCCCCACCACACCAAGTCAAAGGAGATGTCGACACCATGTTCGGTTACATCGTCCGGCGTCTGATCGCCGCGTTCCTGGTGATCGTCGTCACGTCCTTGTTCGTCTTCGCCCTGTTCGCCTACGGGCCGTCCAACCCGGCCTCCTTCTTCTGCAGCGCCAACGGACGCTGCACCCCCGAGCGGCAGGCCCTGATCGAGCACCAGCTCGGCCTCGACGAGTCGTTCACCACCCAGTACACGACGTTCGTCAAGGGCCTCTTCGTCGACCGCAAGATCACAGATGGGTGCGACCTACGACTGCCCCGCCCCGTGCCTGGGCATCTCCTACGTCGACCAGACCCAGGTCCGTGAGCAGATCGTCTCCAAGTACCCCGCGACCCTGTCGCTGGCCATCGGCGGCGCCATCATCTACCTGACCCTCGGCATCACTGATGGGTTCGCTCGCGGCCCGATGGCGGGGCGGCGTCGCGCGACAAGTCGCTGGTGACCGGCAGCCTGGTGGTCAGCTCGTTCCCCTACTACGTCGTCTGCCTGCTGGCCTGGATCTATCTCTATCTGATCTGGGGGGTGTTCCCGCAGACGGAGTACGTGCCGCTGCTGGATGATCCCGAAGGCCTGGGCGGCCGGGCTTCTGTTGCCCTGGCTGGTGCTCGGCGTCACCAGCTCGACCCAGTACGCCAGGTACAGCCGGGCCTCGATGATCGAGTCCCTCGGGGAGGACTACGTCCGCTCCGCGACCGCCAAGGGGGTGTCCACCAACAAGGCGGTCTTCAAGCATGCGCTGCGCGCGGCCATCGTCCCGATCGTGACGATCTTCGGCATCGACTTCGCCTTCCTGCTGTCCGGAACCGTGTTCACCGAGAAGATCTTCCAGATCGACGGCGTCGGCAACCTCGCCATCAACGCCATCCCCAACGACTTCCCGGTCATTGCTGCTACCGTTTTGGTGGCGGCGGTGTTGATCGTGATAGCCAACCTCGTCGTCGACATTCTCTACAGTGTGCTCGACCCACGAGTGAGGCTGGTATGACGGAGGTCCTCGAAGGCAATCAGACCAGCAGGACGCGTCCGGCGGACAAGTCGGACGAGCCCTACCTGGTCGTCGAGAACCTCACGGTCAAGTTCCCCACGCACGACGGCCTGGTCAATGCGGTCACCGACCTGTCGTACTCGGTCGGCATGGGCCAGACCCTCGGCATCGTCGGCGAGTCCGGCTCCGGCAAGAGCGTGTCCTCGATGGCCGTCCTCGGTCTGCACGACATCAAGCGCACCCACCTGACCGGATCGATCCGGGTTGGCGGCAAGGAGATCGTCGGCGCGTCGAGCGTCGACCCTGCGCAAGATCCGCGGCAAAGAGGTCGCGATGATCTTCCAGGACGCCCTGAGCGCCCTGCACCCCTTCTTCACGATCGGGGCGCAGATCGTCGAGGCCTACCGGCTGCACAACAAGGTGTCCAAGTCGAAGGCGCGAAGCTCGCGCCGTCGAGATGCTCGACCTGGTCGGCATCCCGCAGCCGGACCGGCGGGTCGACGACTACCCGCACCAGTTCTCCGGCGGCATGCGCCAGCGGGCCATGATCGCGATGTCGCTGGTCAACAACCCGCGACTGCTGATCGCCGACGAGCCGACGACGGCCCTCGACGTGACGGTCCAGGCCCAGATCCTCGACCTGATCCAGGAGCTGCAGAAGGAGTTCGGCTCCGCGGTCGTCATGATCACCCACGACCTCGGCGTCATCGCGGAGATCGCCGACGACGTGCTCGTGATGTACGCCGGTCGCTGCGTCGAGAAGGGCACCTGCCGGCAGCTGCTGACCCACCCCGAGATGCCGTACACCTGGGGGCTGCTGGGCAGCATCGCCGACACCGTCGGCGACCCCGACAAGCCGCTGGTGCCGATCCCGGGAACCCCGCCGAGCCTGCTCAACCCGCCGTCGGGCTGCTCCTTCCACCCTCGATGCGTCGCACATGGACAAGGTCGAGGGCGACCGGTGCATCACCGAGCTGCCCGAGCTGCGGGCCGGCGGTCAGCCCGGCCACTTCCTGGCTGTCACCTCGAGGACCCCGAGTGCGATCTACCAGGACGAGGTCAAGGAAGAGGTGCTCGGGTGACCGAAACCGTGCCAGCCGAGACCACCAGCCGACCCCGCCGGCTGATGACGACGGGCACTCCGCTCCTCGAGGTCGAGAACCTGCAGAAGTACTTCCCGGTGAAGTCGTCGGGCGTGATCCGCAAGACCATCGGCCACGTGCAGGCCGTCGACGGGGTGACGTTCACCGTCGACCGAGGCACCTCGCTCGGGCTGGTGGGGGAGTCCGGCTGCGGCAAGACGACGACCGGCCGGGTCATCACCAGGCTCTACGACCCGACGGCCGGCACCATGGTCTTCGAGGGAACCGAGATCGGCCACCTCAGCCGCAAAGAGATGTTGCCCTACCGTCGTGAGATCCAGCTGATCTTCCAGGACCCGTACTCGTCGCTGAACCCGCGGCACACGGTCGGCAGCATCGTCGGCTCTCCGATCGAGGTCCACCAGACCGTCCCCAAGAACAAGATCAGGGGCCGGGTCCAGGAGCTGCTCGAGGTCGTCGGACTGAACCCGGAGCACTACAACCGGTACCCGAGCGAGTTCTCCGGCGGCCAGCGCCAGCGCATCGGCATCGCCCGCGCGCTCGCGCTCAACCCCAAGCTGATCGTCGCCGACGAGCCGGTCTCCGCGCTCGACGTGTCGATCCAGGCGCAGGTCGTCAACCTGCTGCGCGACCTGCAAAAAGAGTTCAACATCGCCTTCCTGTTCATCGCCCACGACCTGGCGATCGTGCGGCACTTCTGCCCACAGATCGCGGTCATGTACCTCGGCAAGATCGTCGAGATCGGCGACCGCGACAGCATCTACAACACCCCGCACCACCCCTACACCCAGGCGCTGCTGTCGGCCGCCCCCGACGTCAAGCAGGCCGCCATCGGCGGACGCCGTGAGCGGATCCGGCTGGTCGGCGACGTGCCGAGCCCGATCAACCCGCCCTCCGGCTGCCGGTTCCGTACCCGGTGCTGGAAGGCCCAGGACATCTGCGCCGAGCAGGAGCCGCCATTGCTGCAGATCGGCGGCCGGCAGGTCGCGTGCCACTTCGCCGAGCCGCTCCAGGTCCTCGCGGTCGAGCCGGCCGAACCCGCGGCGGCCGAGGCCTGACCGACAGCGAGGACGTCCTCTTCGACGTCGCACCCCCGAGGCGCGAATCCGGGGGCGCGCTTCGACCGCGGACTCGCCGGCTGCGCCGCTCGCCGTCCGGATGCGTCCGATGCGTCTCGACGAGGTGGTCGGTCAGCAGCATCTGCTGGCGCCCGGGTCGCCGCTGCGTCAGATCATCGAGACCGACGCCTCCTCCGCGGTGATCCTCTGGGGGCCTCCGGGCACCGGCAAGACCACGATCGCGGCCATCGTCGCCGCGTCGACTGCGCGCCGGTTCGTGGAGCTGTCCGCCACGTCGGCCGGCGTCCGTGACGTGCGCGCGGTGATCGACGCGGCCCGGCGGGACCTCGCCCGCGGTGAGCGAGAGACGGTGCTCTTCGTCGACGAGGTCCACCGCTTCAGCAAGTCTCAGCAGGACGCGCTGCTCCCAGGCGTCGAGAACCGCTGGGTCACCCTGATCGCCGCCACGACCGAGAACCCCTTCTTCTCGGTGATCTCGCCGCTGCTGTCCCGATCGCTGCTCCTGACGCTCGAGCCGCTGCACGACGATGACGTGCGGCTGGTGGTCCAGCGGGCGCTGGTCGGACGACCGTGGGCTGGCCGGCGAGCTCACCCTCGACGAGGACGCAGCCGACCACCTGGTCAGGCTGGCCGGGGGAGACGCGCGGCGCGCCCTCACCTACCTCGAGGCGGCCGCGGGAGTGGCTCGGTCACGGAAGTCCACGCGCATCGACGCGGTGGCGCTCGAGCTGGCCGTCGACCAGGCGGCCGTCCGCTACGACCGTGCGGGCGACCAGCACTACGACGTGATCAGCGCCTTCATCAAGTCGATCCGGGGCAGCGACGTGGACGCGGCGCTGCACTACCTGGCCCGGATGATCGCCGCCGGAGAAGACCCTCGGTTCATCGCCCGCCGGCTGGTGATCTCCGCCAGTGAGGACATCGGGCTCGCGGACCCGACGGCACTGACCACAGCGGTGGCCGCCGCCCAGGCCGTCCAGCTGATCGGCATGCCGGAGGCGCGCCTCAACCTCGGCCAGGCGGTCATCGCGCTGGCCCTGGCCCCCAAGTCGAACGCGGTCATCCGCGCGGTCGACGCGGCCCTGGACGACGTACGCGCGGGCCTGATCGGCACCGTGCCGCAGCACCTGCGCGACAGCCACTACCCGGGCGCGAAGAAGCTCGCGCACGGTGAGCGGCTACCTCTACGCGCACGACGACCCACGCGGCGTCTCGCCGCAGCAGTACGCGCCCGACGAGGTCGACGGACGCTCCTACTACCAGCCGACGGGGCACGGCGCGGAAGGTTCGTACGCGGACCGTCTGGACAAGGTGAAGCGCATCCTGAAGGATCGCTGAGGCACATATCCCTCAGTTCGCCCGATTACAGGGAGTCACGAATGCGACTGAACAAGTCTCTTGCGGCCGTCTCCGCGGCCGCGTTGCTCGCCCTGGCCGCCTGCGGCAGCTCCTCGCCGTCCAAGCCCTCAAGCAGCACCACACCAGGCGAGTCCTCCATCGCCGGGCCGGGCGGCAACGCCGGGGCCGCCATGGACCCGAACGTCACCGCGCCGGCGCCGCCCATTCCCGGCGCGACGCAGGGAGGCACGATGACGGTGCTCGCGTCCGCGGGCAACGAGACCCTCGACCCGACCGAGGCCTACTACACCAACACCGCCTCGATCCTGAGCGGCTTGGTCACCCGGTCGCTGACCCAGTACAAGTACGACCCCAAGACCGGAGACATGGTCCTCGTGCCGGATCTGGCCACGGACCTGGGCCGGCACAACGCCGACGTACACCTCCTGGACGTTCACCCTGCGCGATGGCGTCAAGTTCTCCAACGGGCAGACCGTCACGCCGGAGGACATCAAGTACGGCATCGAGCGGTCGTTCGACCGGACGACGTTCCCGAACGGCGCGAACTACAGCAACGCCTACTTCCTGGACGGAGACACCTACAAGGGCCCCTACAAGTCCAAGGGCGACTACAAGGGCGTCATCATCAACGGCCAGGACATCACCATCAAGATGGCGCAGCCGTTCCCCGACATGCCGTACTGGGGCGCCTTCCCTGCCATGGGCCCCATTCCGCCCGGTGACGACAGCGAGCCGACGAAGTACAAGCTCGACCCGTGGGCCACCGGGCCGTACATGTTCAAGCCCGGCTCCTACAAGCAGAACCACACGCTCACCTTGGTGAAGAACCCCAACTGGGATGCGTCGACGGACCCGGTGCGCCACCAGTACCTTGACGAGTACGACTTCCACTTCGACCGGCTGGACGCCCAGATCGACCAGATCATCCTGGCCGACACCGGTTCCGCGCAGACCACGCTCTCCTACGACAACGTGCTGAGCGCGTCCTACGGCCAGTTCCGCTCCGACGCCAGTGACCGGCTGGTCACCGGCTCGTCACCGTGTACGACGATGCTGACGCCCGACTACCGCAAGATCACCAGCATCGACGTGCGGCACGCCCTCGCCTGGGCGTACCCGTACAAGGACGCGTGGGCCGCGGGGGGCTACATCCAGGGCGTCACCAAGATCCCCGGGACCAACATCATGCCCCCCGGCACCCCCGGTCGCGTCCCGTTCAACCCGCTGCCAGGCCACGAACCGGCCCAGACCGACGCCGCCAAGGCGCGGTCGATCCTCAAGGCATCGGGCAACCTCAACTACAAGCTGATCTTCCCGTACTACACCGACGACCCGAACAGCGTCGCGGTGAAGAACGTGGTCGTCCAGGCGTACAAGGCGGCCGGCTTCGACCCCCAACCCTTCGCCAGCACCTACGCGACGGCCGACGAGATCGGCGACCCGGACTGGGTCGGCAACCTCCGTACCCAGGGCTGGTGCTCGGACTGGCCGTCCGGCGGGTCCTGGTTCCCACCGATCCTGGGCACCACTGACCTGGACAAGGAAGGACTGGGCGTCAACAACGCCGTCTTCTCCGAGCCGTCGATGGACGCCCGGATGGAGGTCATCGAGAGGCTCCCGCTCGCGCAGCAGCCGGCCGCGTGGAACGCTCTCGACCAGGTGATCCAGACCAAGTACTTCCCGGTCATCGTGACGTCGTACAGCGGCAAGGCGATGATGCGCGGGTCGAAGGTGATGGGCATGCACAACGACCCGGTGTTCGGCATGCCGACCTGGCAGACCATGTGGGTCAAGAGCTGACTGGAGGCCGGATGTCCCCTTCGCCTGCGCGATAGGCTGGCCGCTTCGTCAGCTCGACCAGGGGAGGCATCCGATGTCCGTCACGGCGCTCGCCGTCAGCTTCGCGCTGGCTGTCGCGCTGGCGCTCGGCTTCGTGACCGTCCTCCTCGGTCGCCAGGTTCGACGCCTTCAGACGCAGGTGCAGGTCCTCGCGGAGAGCCGGGTCACGGCTCTCCGCGAGGAGCCTCGTGAGTCGGTGCCGCCGTCGCCGCCGCGCGAGGACGACGTCGTGCTCACCCCCACGCCGATCGGCCCACCGGACGTCGAGCTGGACCTGAGCGTCTCGAGGGTTGCCTCGGTCACGCTCGCCGGCCCGCTGATCAAAGTGGCTGCGTTCTCCCACGGCGTACGGCGTGCACTGTCGGAGGAGACGCGGATGCGGGTGGCCTATGCCTTCCGCAAGGAGCTGCGGCGTCAGCGCAAGCTGCGCCGAAAGCGGGCGACGGCCGGACCCCCGCGCGACGACGGCCGCCGGCCATGAGCCGGATCACCTGGTTCGTGGCCGGTGCAGCAACCGGCGTCTACGGGCTGGTCCGGGCCCGACGCGCGGCGCGCAACCTCACGCCGGACGGGATGGCCGCCCGAGCCGCCGCCGTAGGAGCCGGCCTCCGGGTCTTCACCTCGGAGGTGACGGCGGGGATGGCGGAGCGCGAGGGCGAGCTTCGTGACCAGCTGGCCGTCGCCCCCAGCGGCGCGCTCAGCCCCGCGCCGCCGATGATGGATCGAGCTATCGAACGAGCCGTGGACGCCGGACAGACGAGCGAAGAGAGCATCATGCCACCCGCGACAGATGGGCACCCCGATGGACACCGCTGAGATCCGGCGCCGGTTCATCGCGCATTTCGAGCAGCGCGACCACACGGTCGTACCGAGCGCGTCGCTGCTGCTCGACGACCCCAACCTGCTCTTCGTCAACGCCGGCATGGTGCCGTTCGTGCCGTACTTCCTCGGGCAGGAGACCGCGCCGTTCAGCCGGGCCGTCACCGTGCAGAAGTGTGTCCGGACCATCGACATCGAGGAGGTCGGGCAGACCGACCGGCACGGCACGTTCTTCCAGATGAACGGCAACTTCTCCTTCGGCGACTACTTCAAGGAAGGCGCGATCAGCTACGCCTGGGACCTCGTCACGAAGTCGCAGGCCGACGGCGGCTACGGCCTCCCGGAGGCGGACCTGCACGTCTCGGTCTACCTCGACGACGACGAGTCGGTCGCGCTGTGGAAGAGGATCGCCGGCCTGCCCGGACGAGAAGATCCACCGGCTCGGCAAGGCCGAGAACTACTGGTCGATGGGCATCCCCGGGCCTTGCGGGCCGGACTCCGAGATCTTCATCGACCGCGGCGACGCGTACGGCCCCGAGGGCGACATCGAGAAGGCCGGCGACCGCTACCTGGAGTTCTGGAACCTCGTGTTCATGCAGAACCTGCGCGGCCAGGGCATCGGCAAGGACGACTTCGAGATCCTCGGCGAGCTGCCCGCCAAGAACATCGACACCGGCATGGGCCTCGAGCGGATGGCCATGCTGCTGCAGGGCAAGGACAGCATCTACGAGATCGACGAGGTCTCGCCGGTGCTCGAGCGGGCAGCTGAGCTGGGCGGCAAGACCTACCGGGCCAACCACGAGCGACGACGTCCGGCTCCGCGTGGTCGCCGACCACGTGCGCAGCGGGCTGATGCTGATCTCCGACGGGGTGACGCCCGGCAACGAGTCCCGCGGCTACGTCCTGCGCCGGATCCTGCGCCGGGTCGTCCGGTCGATGAAGCTGCTCGGCGTCGACGAGCCCACCCTTCCCGAGCTGCTGCCGGCGTCGTACCAGATGATGCGTCGCTCCTATCCCGAGCTGGACAGCCAGTGGGACCGGATCCAGCAGATCGCGTATGCCGAGGAGCAGACGTTCCGCCAGACGCTGAGATCCGGGACGACGATGTTCGACCTGGCCGCGGAGCGGACCCGCACGGCCGGCGGCGACCTGCTGTCCGGTGCGGACGCGTTCGCGCTGCACGACACGTACGGCTTCCCGATCGACCTCACGCTGGAGATGGCCGCCGAGCAGGCGCTTGCGGTCGACGAGGTCGGCTTCCGTCAGCTGATGGCCGAGCAGCGGGCCATGTCGAAGGCGGACGCCTCGGCGAAGAGGGGCCAGCACGCCGACCTCAGCGCCTACCGGCAGGTGCTCGACGGGTCCGGTCCCACCGACTGGCAGGCCTATCTGACGCTGACCACGGAGTCCCAGGTGATCGCGATGCTGCGCGAGGGTGTGGCGACTCCGGAGCTGGTCGAGGGTGAGATCGGCGAGGTCGTGCTGGACCGGACGCCGTTCTACGCCGAGTCTGGTGGCCAGAACGCCGATGCAGGCACCCTGGTCTGGGACGGTGGGTCCGCCGAGGTGCTCGATGTGCAGCGCCCGCTGCGGGGCCTGGTCGTCCACCAGGTGCGAGTCGGCGGCGGGAGCCTGCGGGCCGAGACGAAGGTCCAGTCGGCCGTCGACCCGCGAGTGGCGGCTCGGCGCCTGCCAGGCGCACAGCGGCACGCACGTCGTCCACGCATCCTTGCGCCAGGTGCTCGGCCCTACGGCGTTGCAGAGCGGCTCCTACAACCGACCCGGCTATCTGCGGCTCGACTTCGGGTGGGGGTCGGCGCTGACGGGCGAGCAGGTCCGCGAGGTCGAGGATGTGGCGAACCAGGCACTGCGCAACGACCTCCCGGTGTCGGCCACCCTGATGACGCTGCCGGAGGCTCAGCAGGCCGGTGCTCTCGCGCTGTTCGGCGAGACGTACGGCGAGCGGGTCCGGGTGGTCGAGATCGGCGGGGAGTGGTCCCGCGAGCTCTGCGGCGGAACCCACGTCAGCCGGTCGTCGCAGATCGGCACCGTCGTACTGACCTCGGAGTCGTCGGTCGGGTCCGGCAACCGCCGGGTCGAGGCGGTGACCGGAATCGAGGGCTTCCGCTACCTGGCCCGCGAACGCACGCTGGTCCGCGACCTGGGCGAGCTGCTCAAGGCGCAGCCCGACGACCTGGTCAGCCGAGTCGGTGACCTGGTTGGGCGGCTACGGGCCGCCGAGAAGGAGCTGACCCGGGCGCGGGGCGAGGCTCTGCTCTCCCGGGCTGCAGACCTGGCGGCCGCGGCGGTCGACCTCGGCGGCGTGTCCTATGTCGGGCAGCAGGTCGAAGGTGCCACCGCCGGCGACGTACGCACTCTTGCACTCGACGTTCGTGGCCGGCTCGCGTCAGCCGGCGCGGGAGTGGTCATGATCGTGGGAACCAGCGACGGCAAGCCATCGGTCGTGGTCGCCTTGAACGAGCAGGCGCGCGCGGCGGGGCTGAGTGCGGGCACCCTGGTCCGGCTCGCGGCGGGCGCCCTCGGCGGCAGCGGTGGCGGCAAGGACGACGTGGCCCAAGGCGGCGGTACCGACGCATCGGCCGCGCCCGCCGCGATCGCCCAGGTAGGACGAGCGATCGCTGACCACGCCGCCGAGCGCCTGGCGAACACGTGACAGGCGCGTGACGGCTGGGTCCGATGCCTTCCGGTCGGGTGTCCGGCTGGGCGTCGACGTGGGCGATGTCCGGATCGGGGTGGCCGTCAGCGACCGCGGCGGCGTGCTCGCAACACCCGTTGAGACGGTACGGCGGGGCAGCGGTGACATCGCCCGGCTGGTCGACCTGGTCGAGGAGCGGCAGGTCGATCGAGGTCGTCGTCGGGCTGCCGCTCACCCTGAAAGGGTCCTCCGGGGCCGCCGCGGGAAAGGCGACCGCATTCGCCGAGCGGCTGGTCGACGAGATACGGTCTCGTGGGCTCGCAGTGTCGGTCCGCCTCAGCGATGAGCGGTTGACTACGGTGAGCGCTGAGCGTGTCCTTCGCGAGCGCGGCCGCACCGGCGCGAAGCGGCGTGCCGTCGTCGATCAGGCGGCTGCCGTGGTGATCCTGCAGCACGCTCTGGACAGTGAACGTTCCACGGGGGCCCCAACGGGATCGGTAGTGAGGCGGGACTCGTGAGTGACCTAGGGCTTGGCACCGTCGGGCCGCGCGGCCAGCGGCTGCGCCAGCGACGCTTCCGGGGGTGCCTCGCCGTCCTGCTGGCGCTCGCCATCATCGTGGGACTCGGCATCTTCGCGTATGTCCAGGGTGTGGACGCGATCAAGGGCTGGCTGGACAGCACCAGCGCGCCGGACTACCAGGGTCAGGGCCACGGCAACGTCGTCATCCAGGTCAATGAGGGTGATACGGGGTCCGATATCGGGGCCACGCTGGAGCAGGCCGACGTCGTGAAGAGCGCGGGGGCGTTCACGGACGCCGCCAAGCAGGACGACCGCTCGGGGAACATCCAGGTCGGCTACTACCGGATGCATCGGCAGATGTCCGGGGTCGCCGCGCTGAACCTCATGCTGGACCCGGCCTCGCGGATCTCGACCGGCGTCACGATCCCCGAGGGCCTGCGGGCCAAGGAGATCCTGGCCCTTGTCGCGAAGGACACCAAGTTCACCCTCGCGGCGATGGAGAAGGCCTACGCCGACACGTTGGCGCTCGGGCTGCCGCCGTACGCCAAGAACGACGCCGAGGGCTACCTCTTCCCGGCGACCTATCCGGTGACGCCGGGCACGACGCCGGCGAGCCTGCTCAAGGACATGACCACGCGGTTCTCCCAGGAGGCGGACAGTCTCGACCTGGTCGGGGGAGCCGCGGCGCTGCGGATGAGTCCCGGCGACATCGTCACTGTCGCCAGCCTGGTCCAGGCCGAAGCCAGCCGGCCGGAGGACATGCCCAAGGTGGCTCGGGTTATCTACAACCGGTTGCAGATCGGGATGCGCCTCGAGCTCGACTCGACGCTGCACTATGCGGTCGACAGCCGCGGCGTGATCCAGACGACGGACAAGCTCCGGGACCTCGACACGCCCTACAACACGTACAAGTACACCGGCCTGCCCCCGACCCCGATCGGCTCGCCAGGCGAGCTGGCGCTGAAGGCGGCCCTGCATCCGGCGCCGGGCAACTGGCTCTACTTCGTCACGGTCAACCTGAGGACCGGTGAGACCCTCTTCGCCCACACCTTCGCGGAGCACCTGCAGAACAGGCAGCTCTACATTGAGTACTGCCAGACCTCGAAGGCCTGTTGATCCTCGCTGCGCCGAAGGAAGGACACGACATGACGGACAACCTGCTGCATCCGGACGGCGTCCTTGGTCATGTGAGCACAGATGAGGTGGGTCGCCGTACTGTCCTGCAGGGCGCCTTGGTCGGCAGCGCCGCGCTGCTCACCGGCTGCACGAGCCATGCGTCCACCGCGATGGGCGCCCGAGGTCCCAGCTCGGGCATCGGGTCCTCGTCGCACACGACCAGCGCCGATCCCGCCACGAACCCACCGCCGGCTGCCTGGCGGGCCTTCGAAGCCGGCCTGGACGGTGACCTGGTACGGCCCAGCGACAGTGACTACTCCGAGGCGAAGGAGCTGTTCAACCCGCGCTGGGACAGCTACCGACCCCTCGCCGTGGTCGAGGCGACCACGGCGGCCGACGTGAGTGAGAGCATCAAGTTCGCCCAGAAGTACGGCCTGCACGTCCGGCCGAAGGCGGGCGGGCACTCCTATGTCGGAGCGTCGAGCGCGACCGGGGTGATCGTGGTCAGCACCTCGCGGATGACCAGCGTGCGCTACCAGCCGGGGAGTGGCACCGCCTTGGTCGGCGCCGGCGCCAAGCTCTATCCCGTGCACAGCGCGCTGGCTGCCCACGGCCGTACCATCCCGACCGGAACCTGCCCGACCGTCGGCGCCGCGGGGCTGACCCTGGGCGGAGGTCTGGGCATCGCCAGCCGCCAGTACGGCCTGACGTCGGACCAGCTCTTCTCGGCGCGGATCGTGACCGCCGACGGCGTCATCCGCACGGCCAGCGCAGGCAGCAACCCCGACCTGTTGTGGGCGCTGCGCGGGGGCGGCGGTGGCAACTTCGGCATCGTGACCCTCCTCGAGTACCACACGCAGCCGACCACGTCCCTCGGCTTCTTCCTGCTCTCCTTCCCCTGGTCGAGCGCCGCTGCCGTGGTCCGCGGCTGGTCCCGGCGGATCAAGCTGATGACGCACTCCACCTGGGCCAACCTCCACCTGGAGGCGAACTCCGACGGCACGTCCGAGGTGCGCATCGTCGGCGTCTGCGCGCCTGGCTCGGAGACCGCCGAAGCGCACGCGATGGAGTCCGAGATCGGCGTCGACGCATCCAGCACATCGCTCTTCACGAAGACCTATCTGGACGGGGTGCAGTTCCTCGGCGGCGGGACGACGTCCCCCCGACAGGGCTGGGCCGCGGGCAGCGACGTGCTGCCGGCCATGACGGTCCCGGCCTCCCAGGCCCTGGTGCGAGTCATCGCCAACCGGGCCGCCAGCCACCGGTCGGGGGTCGCCATCCTGGACCCGTTGACCGGCGAGGTCCGGGCGCACGACCCGGCGGGTACGGCATTCCCCTGGCGGCGTCACCTCTGCTCGATCCAGTGGTACCTCGACATGCCCGACCACCCGACCGTCGCCCAGCTCCACGCCGCCTACGACTGGATCGACACCGCCCACGCCAGCGTGTCGTCACTGTCGTCAGGGGCGTACGTCAACTACCTCGAGCCCCGCCGCCATGTCGCGTCCTACTACGGCACCAACTTCGGCCGCCTCCGTACCGTGAAACGCGCCCACGACCCCCACGACTTCTTCACCACCCCCTGGTCCATCCCCACCTGACCCGAGAGCCTCCGTGCCGTGTTGTCGGGTGCTTCGTAGGCGTGGTGATGGCTGGTGATATCTCGTCACACCTCGGCTGGACGTGCGTACGGTGAGGTCCTTTCTACGGTCGTTTGACGCGATAGGGCTCAGTTCTCCGAATATCTCACAGTGGCGGCTCGCCTTCGCTAGCGTTGCGAATGCCACGGCCCGTCGATGGGAACGTCGGTGCCGCAGAATGGGCGCCTTCCTGGCGCCCATGGATCACTCGGGAAGGGTGGTTTCCCATGAAGGTTGTGCGTGCTTTTGCGGTGGTGGGTGCATTCGCGCTCGCCACTTCTCCGCTCACCGTCGCCTACGCGGCGACTCCGGCGACGTCCACGTCGTACGACATCGCATTCGACGGATACTGCGACGGTCTCCATCTGAATATTCCCTCCGTGGGTATGCCTGGGTTTGCCCGCTCAGTGGACG
Source organism: uncultured Actinomycetota bacterium (assembly GCA_963833975.1). GTDB lineage: Bacteria > Actinomycetota > Actinomycetes > Propionibacteriales > Nocardioidaceae > JAWWPG01. The sequence goes on along the minus strand of CAWIAB010000006.1, from coordinate 554,187 downwards.
GTGACCAGATCGGCTGCGACAGTGGCGGCCTCTTCGGCCAGGCTCGTCCCGACGGGGCGACTGGGCAGTACGGCGTGGACGCTGGGAGCGAGTTCGTCACGCTCCCCGGTTTCAGCTCGTTCACGGTTGTCAGGCCGGACCACACGTGGGTGCACTACTACGCCGCCAACGGCAATCAGATAGAAGTGCTGAACTCCGGCACCTGGAGCCTTGGGACGCCACAGGCATCTCAGCTGTCGACGACGAGGTCATCCTGGGACAGAGCCGGCACTCGATCAACGGCTCCGCAGAAGCTGACCAAGGCGACCGAGATCAGCTTCGATGGTTACTGCGACGGTATGCACCTCGTCTCGCCCTCAGTTGGCCTCGGGACCGCTGGGACCGTTGACGGCTACCGCACGGGGTGCGCCTCTGAGGGCCTCATCGGCGCCAAGACCAAGATAGGCAAGTCATCGAGGAAGGCGTACGTCGTGCAGTTCGACGAAGGGGGGACGTGGATCCAGACGACGGTATTCAAGAACCACACCTGGGTGCACTTCTCTATTTCCGGGGACACCATTTACCTGCTCGCCTCCGGGACCTGGACTGAAGGCCCACCACCGCTGAAGACTGGCGTGTCCTCGACGGCGTAGTCGGGAGCGTCGGGCGGCCTCGAAGAGCGTCGAGGTCGCCCGGCGTAGCCGCGGCCATCGCGAACGTGGCACCGGTCGAACGGTCGGGATCCACAGGGATGCGTCGATGGGGCGGGAATGACTGGCTGGGCGGATAGGCTTCGGGACTGTGTCCCTGGATCTGCTGGCCGCTGCGCTGACGGCGCTGGTGGGGGTCGGAGCAGGGCTGAGCGGTCCCTGGGTGATCGCCCGGCTGCGGGAGCCGGAGGTGGAGGCGCCGGGACCACCACGGCCGGCGTTCGTCGAGCTGGCGGCGACCCCCCATCTCGGGTGGCGGCTGGCGGCCGTCGGGGCGCCGCTGGGGTTCCTGGTCGGCTGGCAGGTCGGGTGGACTCCTGCGCTGGCAGCTTGGAGCGTGCTCACCGCGGTCTGTCTGCTCCTCGGCTACATCGACGCGCGGACCCGCCTGCTTCCCACCCAGCTGATCGCTCCGACGTACTGGGTCGTGATCGTCCTGCTGATCGCCGCAGCGGTGGCCGACGGCAGCTTCAGTGAGCTGCGCGGGGCGTTCATCGGTTGGGTGGCCATGGGTGGCTTCTACTACCTGTTGTGGCGGCTGGGGCCTGGCCTCGGCTACGGCGATGTCCGGCTCTCGGGGTTGCTCGCGCTCTGCCTGGGCTTCCTCAGCTGGCAGGTCCTGGTCACCGGGCTTTACGCGGGCTTCCTGCTGGGGGGCCTGGCCAGCGCGATGCTGGTGATCTTCAAGCGGGCGAGTCTCAAGACTGCGCTGCCATTCGGGCCGTACATGATGCTGGGGGCGCTGGTCGGCCTGATCTGGGGTGACGCGCTGTCCGGTTGGTACGGCGCTCGCTGAGCGCACACCGCGTGAAAGACTCTGCCCATGTTGAGGTGGCTGACCGCCGGCGAGTCGCACGGCGCCGCCCTCGTGGGCATCATCGAGGGCGTGCCGGCCGGGGTCGGCCTCACCACTGACGACCTGGCGGCGGTCCTGGCCAGGCGGAGACTGGGCTACGGCCGTGGCGCCCGGATGAGCTTCGAAGCCGACGAGGTCACCATTCTCGGCGGAGTCCGGCACGGTACGACGATCGGCGGCCCGGTCGCGGTGATGATCGCCAACAGCGAATGGCCGAAGTGGCAGCAGGTGATGTCGCCGGACCCGGTCGACCCCGACGTCCTCGAAGGTCTGGCCCGCAACGCCCCGCTGACCCGTCCACGTCCGGGCCACGCCGACCTGGTGGGCATGCAGAAGTACGGCTTCGACGAGGCCCGCCCGGTCCTGGAGCGGGCCAGCGCCCGCGAGACGGCCGCCCGGGTGGCGCTGGGCGCGGTCGCAGCCGCCTTCTGTAGGCAGGCACTCGACGTCACCCTGGTCTCGCACGTGATCGCCATCGGCAGCGCGCAGGCGCCACCCGAGCCACTGCCCACGCCGTACGACGTCGCCGCGCTCGACGCCGACCCGGTCCGCTGCCTCGATCCCGCGGCGAGCGCCGCCATGGTGGCGGCGATCGACGAGGCGCACGGCGCGGCCGACACCCTGGGCGGCATCGTCGAGGTCATCGCCTACGGGCTGCCGCCTGGTCTCGGGTCCCACGTCCACTGGGACCGGCGCCTCGACTCCCGGCTGGCAGGCGCGCTGATGGGTATCCAGGCCATCAAAGGCGTCGAGCTCGGGGACGGTTTTGCCGTCGCGCGCGGGCCGGGCTCGGCTGCCCATGACGAGATCGAGGCCGGGCCGGACGGGCTGCGCCGTACCTCCGGGACACTCCGGTGGCACGGAGGGCGGCATGTCGACGGGTGAGCCGCTGCGGGTACGCGCGGCCATGAAGCCCATCTCGACGGTTCCGCGCGCGCTGCGCACCGTCGACGTCTCCACCGGCGAGCCAGCCGTCGCGCATCACCAGCGCTCCGACGTGTGCGCCGTACCCGCCGCTGCGGTCGTCGCGGAGGCCATGGTCGCGCTCGTCCTGGCCGATGCGGCCGTCGAGAAGTTCGGCGGTGACTCGGTGGCGGAGACCCGGCGCAACCGCGACGGCTACCTCGCGGCGCTCTCGATCAGATGACGACCCCACCGACGTCGCCCGAGCTGACGGGACCGCCGCGGCTCGTCCTGGTCGGCCCGCCGGGAGCCGGCAAGACCAGCGTCGGTGAGGTCCTGGCCGCCCGCTGGAGCGTCGACCTGCTGGACACCGACCAGGTCATCGAGGCCGAGCAGCAGACGACGGTCTCCGACATCTTCGTCGAGCAGGGCGAGGCGGCCTTCCGGCAGCTCGAGGAGGCGGCGGTGGCCCAGGCGCTGATCGAGCACCCCGGCGTGCTGGCCCTTGGGGGCGGCGCGATCCTCAGAGAGTCCACCCGCCGCAGGTTGGACGGTCTCACCGTGGCCTTCCTCGACGTCGGCCTCGCGGCTGCCGCCGGGCGGATCGGTCTCGGCCTCACCCGCCCGCTGCTGCTGGGCAACGTCCGCGGCCAGCTGAAGGCGCTGCTCGACGCACGCCGCCCGTTGTATGCCGAGGTGGCCACCGTCGTCGTACCCACCGATGAGATCAATGTGGACGAGGTGGCCGACCAGTCGAGAGGCTTCTCGGTGGCTGACCCCCTGACCCGGATCCGGGTCGCGGCGGAGTCGCCGTACGACGTGCTTGTCGGGAGAGACATCCTCGGGGAGGTCGCGGCCGTCCTCGGACCAGGCGTGCAGCGCGTGGCCGTCGTCCATCCGCGCGGACTGCCCGGTCCGGCCGGCAACATGCTCAGCGTCCTGACCGAGGCCGGGTACGACGTGCGGCTGATCGCGGTCCCCGACGGCGAGCAGGCCAAGACCGCCGAGGTGGCGGCGTCCTGCTGGGCGGAGCTGGGACGTCTCGGCTGGACCCGTTCGGACGCTGTGGTCGGCGTCGGCGGTGGCGCGACGACGGATCTCGCGGGGTTCGTGGCCGCCACCTTCCTGAGGGGGATCCGGGTCGTCCACGTGCCCACCACTCTGCTGGCCATGGTGGACGCTGCCGTCGGAGGCAAGACCGGAATCAACACCGCGGAGGGGAAGAACCTCGTGGGCAGCTTCTACGAGCCGGCCGGTGTCATCTGCGACCTGGCGCTGCTGGCGACCCTGCCCCGGCCTGAGCTGGCGAGTGGCCTGGCGGAGGTCGTCAAGTGCGGTCTGATCGCCGACCCGGCGATCCTCGACCTGGTCGCCGCCGATCCGCAGGCAGCTCTCGACCCGACCACGCCGGGCCTCCGGGAGCTGGTCGAGCGAGCGATCGGCGTCAAGGCGCGGGTGGTCTCCACTGACCTCCGGGAGGCGACCTCGTCCGGACGCACGGTCGGACGCGAGGCCCTCAACTACGGCCATACGCTCGCGCACGCGATCGAGCGGGTCGAGCGATACGCGTTCCGGCACGGCGACGCGGTCTCGATCGGGCTGGTCTACGTCGCCGAGCTGGCCCGGCTGACTGGACGGCTCGGGACGGAAGATGTCGAGAGGCACCGGGACCTGTTGCGTTGCCTTGGCCTGCCCACGTCGTATCCCGCCGGCCGCTGGGCTGACCTGCGCGACGGGATGCGAGCTGGACAAGAAGTCCCGGGGGGATCGGCTCCGGTTCGTGGTGCTCGAGGGCATCGGACATCCGGCGATCCTGGAGGGACCGGACGAGGCGATCCTCGTCGCGGCCTATGCCGCGATCTCGCAGTGACTCACACCAGGGCCGCGCGCGGGTCCGTTAGGGTCGTCGCATGGTCGTCTGGGTGCTGAACGGTCCGAACCTCGGCACGCCTCGGCGCCCGTCAGCCGGAGATCTACGGGTCGGCATCGTACGACGAGCTGGTCCGGCTGTGCGGCGAATGGGGCGCCGCGCTCGAGATGACGGTCGAGGTCCGCCAGACCGACGACGAGGCGGAGCTCGTGGGGTGGCTGCATGCCGCCGCCGACGGGCGGATCCCCGTCGTACTCAACCCGGCTGCTTTCACCCACTACTCCTACTCACTACGCGACGCATGTGCCCAGCTGCAGGCACCGCTCATCGAGGTGCACCTGTCCAACCCGGCCAGCCGCGAGGAGTTCCGGCACACGAGCGTGGTCGCGGGGGTCGCCACGGGCACGATCGCGGGCTTCGGAATCGGCTCGTACCGGCTGGCTCTGGACGCCCTCGCCGAGCTGCTTCGGGTGAAGGGTCAGGCGTAGGAGCGGACGGTCTTGGTCGCCTCGAGCAGCCCGACGTTCATCGTGTCGCAGACCAGCCGTACCGCCTCGACCTCATGGCCGTTGCGTAGATGGAAGCGCACCTGGTCCGCAACCTCGGCCGGCAACGAGATGATCTCGACCCCGCTGAACGCTGCCGTCCGCGCCACCCGGGGCGGTGAGTCCGTGAGTGACGAGCTGAGCGAGGACGAGAGTGACGTCATCAGTGACGTCGGCTGGTACGGCGTGACCAGCGTGGTGCTGAGCGACGAGCCGGATACTGCTGTACTGCCCTGGTAGCCCTTCTGCGGGGGAGCCGGACGCGTCACCCGCGGCCGGGATTCGACGGGCACCACCGGTGCGTACGCCGCGGCATCACCAGGCGCGTAGACCGCGGTGTTGCCGGGTTGAGCCGTCAGTGAGTTGCCGAGCTGGTACGTCGAGGAGCTGCCGGGCGGGGCGAGTGGCGCGGTCCCGACGGGGAGCTTGCCAGCCAGCACCGCCTGCAGGGCCTTCATCGACTGGGCGAACTGCCGTGAACCGGTGACCGGTAGCGCAGCCGGGTTGTAGACCGGTGGCAAGGGCTGTCCGGTCGGGGCGGGGCCCGAAGGCTGCATCAGCTGGTGAGCCTGGGTCTGGAGCACGGACAGCTGCTGACTCATTCGCCTGCGTGTCGTGGTCGTCTTCCTCCGCATGCCGCCCAGCACGAAGAGGACGACGACCACGAAGATGATCCAACCCATGTCCTGACACTACGCTGGGCGGTCAGGACAAGCGCCTGGTTGGCTACACTTGGTCCTCGGCCCGCCTCCGGGCCACAATCCCGAGAAAGCGATGACGTACTCGCATGGCATCGACGAACGACCTCAAGAACGGCATGGTGCTCAACCTCGACGGCCAGCTCTGGTCCGTCGTCTGGTTCCAGCACCACAAACCCGGCAAGGGCAACGCCGTCGTGCGCACCAAGCTCAAGAACGTGCTGTCGGGCAAGGTGGTCGACAAGACGTTCAACTCCGACACCAAGGTCGAGACCGCCAACGTCGACAAGCGCGGCATGACCTACCTCTACAACGACGGCTCCGCCTACGTGTTCATGGATACCGAGACGTACGAGCAGATGAACATCACTCCCGAGACGGTGGGTGACGCGAGCAACTTCATGCTGGAGAACCAGGAGGCGACGGTCGCCGTCCACGAGGGCCTACCGCTCTACATCGAGCTGCCGGCCTCCGTCGAGCTGACCATCGACTACACCGAGCCCGGGTTGCAGGGTGACCGCTCGACCGGCGGGACGAAGCCGGCCAAGCTCGAGACCGGCTACGAGATCGCTGTGCCGCTCTTCATCGTCACCGGTGAGAGAGTCAAGGTCGACACCCGCGACGGGAGCTATCTCGGTCGTGTCAGCGGCTGACCAACGCGCACCCATGGGCGCTCGCACCAAGGCGCGCAAACGTGCCCTGGACATCGTGTTCGAGTCCGAGCTGCGGGGACTGGCCGTCGGCGAGACGTTGGGCGAGCGCCAGGTGGCCGCCGACCCGCCGCTCAACCCGTACACGGTGACGCTGGTCGAGGGGGTCATCGCCCATCAGCCAGCTATCGACGAGCTGATCTCGACGTACGCGACCGGGTGGTCCCTCGAGCGGATGCCCGCCGTCGACCGTACGGTGCTGCGGCTCGGTGTCTTCGAGCTCCTGTACGTCGACGAGGTGCCGTCCGCGGTGGCCATCAGCGAAGCAGTGGCGCTGGCCAAGGACCTGTCGACCGACGAGTCGCCGTCCTTCGTCAACGGCGTGCTGTCCAAGATCGCCGCGACGTCGGCCCACGAAACAGAGGGCTGACCGCCACCGGCCCGGCCGGCGGCCCGCCCAGCCCCAGAACCTGGTCCGGACAGGAGTAACGGGCGCCCCGAGACGCCCGTACTTTCTTTTACCGCCTGGCTCTCGAGTTTGGTTGCCTGTGGTTCGAAGGCTCTTCCTGCCGACTGCGGAGCTGGTGCCCCCACCAGCATCTCCATACCGTCCCTCGTCGTGGCCTCTGTGATCGGTGAGGCGGACGAGGTGGCCTTGCGTTCGGAAAGCCGCGCGGCGGCGAGTGATGTCCGCTGGGGAGCGGCTCTCAGTGCGCAAGGTCGACCCATCCGACCCATCCGACCCATCCGACCTATCTGTCCCATCCGTACGCAATCGCGGCGAGACCGTGGATGCGAATCGGCCGGGTGTCCGCCGCCGTCGCTGCGCCGGTGAAACGGAACCAAGCGCGACGACAGTGTCGGCTACTCGCCAGTGACGCCGTCGATAGCCTCGCGAAGCAGGTCGGCGTGGCCGTTGTGGCGCGCGTACTCCTCGATCATGTGCAGATAGACGAAGCGCAGGTTCATCGGAACCTTCGCCTCGCCGGGACCGATGAACTCATGCTCGAGGGAGAGCGAAGCGACGGCTGCGCGCGAGGCGGCTATCTCCCCGTCGAGGCGGGCGAGATCGGCCTCCGCTGTGGCTGGATCGATCAGATCGAAGTCACCGTCAGGAATCTCTTCCGTGCAGTAGATGTCGTCCAGGTCGAGCTGCGCGGCTTGTCGACGGAACCACCATTGCTCGTTCTCGGCGAGGTGCCGGACGATCCCGGCCAACGTGAGTGAGGTCGTAGGGAGCGCTCTGGCCACAAGCTTCTCGGGAGGCAGGCCGGAGCACTTCCACCGCAGAGTGCCGCGATGGAAGTCCAGCATGGCTTCGAGCAGGCTTCGCTCATCGCCACTGTCGGGAACCCGGGTCCGAAACTCTGCCGTGCCGTCATCACTCATTGGCGCCACCGTAGGGGCTCGACGCGCGACGGCGCTATTGCTTTGACGCGGGTCCACGGCCAGTCGACGGTGAGGTCGGGCGTGGCGTTCACCCACGACACCCTCGCAACGCCGGCTTGGTGTACCGTGGCTCGCGATCGACATCCTTTAACGAGCCGTCCAGTGAGGCGGAGAAGGAGGTCACGGTCATGACGCCTGCCCCTCGCGGCGGCCTCGACACCGACACCTCGCTCGATGGCGGCTGGCGCCGTGTCTTCGACGCATCGGACATCTCCCGGGCACTCACCCGGATCGCGCACGAGATCCTCGAGCGCAACAAGGGCGCGGCGGACGTGGTTCTGCTGGGTATCCCCAAACGTGGGGTTCCGCTGGCCGCCCGCATCGCCGACGTGATGTCGGACGTCGAAGGGCTCGAGGTTCCCCATGGCGCGCTCGACATCACGATGTATCGCGACGATCTGCGGCTCAAACCGGCTCGCGCCCTCGAGCACACCGCGATTCCCGGGGACACCGTCGACGACGCGGTCGTCGTCCTCGTCGACGACGTCCTCTTCTCGGGTCGCACGGTCCGGGCCGCACTCGACGCGCTCAATGACGTCGGCCGGCCGCGTGCGGTCCAGCTCGCGGTGCTGGTCGACCGCGGGCACCGAGAGCTCCCGATCCGAGCCGACTTCGTAGGGAAGAACCTGCCGACCAGCCGCTCCGAGACCGTTCACGTGTCACTTCAGGAGTACGACGACAGCGATGCCGTCCTGATCAGCTTGCCCACTGCCTCCAATGTCGAGACCACCGAGGTGACCAGCGCATGAAGCACCATCTCCTGTCGGCGGCAGACCTCACCCGAGACGACGCCCTACTGATCCTGGACACGGCGGCCGAGCTCAGGTCGCTCGCCGACCGGCCGATCAAGAAGCTGCCGACCCTGCGCGGGCGCACCGTCGTCAACCTCTTCTTCGAGGACTCGACACGCACCCGCATCTCGTTCGAGGCGGCCGCCAAGCGGCTCTCGGCCGACGTCATCAACTTCTCTGCCAAGGGGTCCAGCGTGTCCAAGGGCGAGAGCCTGAAGGACACCGCGCTGACCCTCGAGGCGATGGGGGCCGACGCGGTCGTCATCCGGCACGGCGCCTCGGGCGCTCCGCACCGGCTGGCGAACAGCGGGTGGGTGCGCTCCAGTGTGATCAACGCCGGCGACGGAACGCATGAGCATCCGACGCAGGCCCTGCTCGACGCCTTCACCATGCGGCGCCACCTCGGCGACCTGGACGGACGACGGATCACCATCGTGGGAGACGTGCTCCACAGCCGGGTGGCTCGCTCCAACGCCTTGCTGCTCAGCACGCTCGGCGCCGAAGTCACCCTGGTGGCACCCCCGACCCTGCTCCCGGTCGGCGTCGACGCGTGGCCGGTCCAGACGTCGTACGACCTCGACAGCACCCTCGACAAGTGCGACGCGGTGATGATGCTGCGCGTCCAGCACGAGCGGATGAACGCTTCGTTCTTCCCGAGCGCGCGCGAGTACAGCCGGCGCTACGGACTCGACGACCGGCGGTTCGCCAGGCTCGCGGACCACGCCATCGTCATGCACCCCGGCCCGATGAACCGCGGCATGGAGATCTCCGCCAACGTCGCCGACTCGACCCGCTCGGTGATCGTCGAGCAGGTCACGAACGGTGTGGCGGTACGGATGGCCGTGCTCTACCTGCTCCTCTCCGGGAGTGGGGACGTCCTCCAGGATCAGGTCTTGACCCCCGGAGACAACGCGGAAGACAGGGCTGGCGCATGAAGGACTTCCTGATCACTGGCGCCGCCGATCCTCGGCGGCGAGCCGGCCGACCTGCTCGCTCCGGGACGGTCGGATCTGCGACCCTGCCGACGCGGGAGCGGGTACGACGGTCGTCGACGCGGCCGGGTTGGTCGCCCTCCCGGGGCTGGTCGACCTGCACACCCATCTGCGCGAGCCCGGCCGAGAGGACGCCGAGACGGTACTCACCGGCTCCCAGGCCGCCGCCCGCGGCGGGTTCACCGCGGTTCATGCCATGGCCAACACCGATCCCGTCGCGGACACCGCCGGCGTGGTGGAGCAGGTCTGGCACCTGGGCCAGTCCCACGGGTACTGCGACGTCCGACCGGTCGGCGCCGTCACCACCGGCCTGCGCGGCGAGCGGCTCGCGGAGCTGGGCGCGATGGCCGACTCGGCGGCACAGGTTCGGGTCTTCTCCGACGACGGCCGATGCGTGTCCGACGCGGTCCTCATGCGCCGGGCCCTCGAGTACGTCAAGGCCTTCGACGGGGTCATCGCCCAGCATGCGCAGGAGCCGCGCCTCACCGAGGACGCGCAGATGAACGAGGGGACGATGTCCGGCATCCTCGGCATGCGCGGCTGGCCGGCCGTGGCCGAGGAGGCCATCATCGCCCGCGACTGCCTGCTGGCCGGGCACGTGGGATCCCGCCTTCATGTGTGCCACGTTTCGACCGCCGGCTCGGTCGAGCTGATCCGGTGGGCCAAGAGCAAGGGCTGGGCGATCACGGCCGAGGTCACTCCGCACCACCTGCTGCTGACTGACGACCTGGTTGCGACGTACGACCCGATCTACAAGGTCAACCCGCCGCTGCGCACCAGTGCCGATGTCGATGCGCTGCGCGCCGGGCTGGCCGACGGCACGATCGACTGCGTCGCCACCGACCACGCGCCGCATCCGACCGAGGACAAGGAGTGCGAGTGGGCCGCGGCCGCCATGGGCATGCTCGGCCTCGAGACCGCGCTGAGCGTCGTCCAGCACGCCCTGGTCGACACCGGGATGCTCGACTGGGCAGGGGTCGCCGACCGGATGTCGGCGGCGCCGGCCCGGATCGGCCGGGTCGCACAGCACGGCGGCAGCCTGGACCACGGGTCGCCGGCCAACCTCACCCTGGTCGACCCGTCGGCTACCCGCGTCGTCGATCCCGCCGACTCGGCGTCGCATGTCCCGCAACACGCCGTACCGAGGGATGACCCTGCCAGGCGCAGTGGTCGCGACGTTCCTGCGCGGCAAACCGACCGTTCTCGACGGGAAGCTGCAGTGACGACGCCGTGACCGCAGCCATTCTCGTCCTCGAGGACGGCCGGACCTTCCATGGCGACGCGTACGGCGCCATCGGCGAGACCGTCGGAGAGGCGGTCTTCTCGACCGGGATGACCGGCTACCAGGAGACGCTGACCGATCCCTCGTACCACGGCCAGGTCGTCGTCATGACCGCTCCGCACGTGGGCAACACCGGCGTCAACGATGAGGACGGCGAGTCGTCCCGGATCTGGGTCGCCGGGTACGTCGTTCGCGACCCAGCCCGGCTGGCCAGCAGCTGGCGGGCGAACCGAACCCTCACCGAAGAGCTTTGCGCACAAGGGGTTGTGGGCATCAGCGGCATCGATACCCGCGCCCTGACGAGGCATCTCCGAGAGCGCGGTGCCATGCGAGTGGGCATCTCGTCGACCGAGTCCGACCCGGCGGCCCTCGTCGAGCGGGTCCTGGCAGCCCCGCTGATGGCCGGGTCCGCGCTCGCCGAGGAGGTCTCGACGGACCAGCAGTACGTCATTCCGGCCATCGGTCATGCGCAGTACCGGGTGGCCGCGCTGGACCTGGGGGTCAAGACCATGACCTTGCGACGCTTCGCCGAGCACGGGGTCGAGGTGGTGGTACTGCCGGCCTCGTCCACCTTCGGCGATGTACTCGCCACCGAACCTGACGGCGTCTTCTTCTCCAACGGCCCTGGAGACCCCGCCACCGCAGACCGTCAGGTCGCCGTCATCCGGGAGACACTGGGTCGCCGGATCCCCTTCTTCGGCATCTGTTTCGGCCACCAGCTGCTGGGTCGGGCACTCGGCCTGCCGACGTACAAGCTCGGCTACGGCCACCGCGGCATCAACCAGCCGGTCAAGGACCTGACCACCGGCAAGGTCGAGGTGACCTCGCACAACCACGGCTTCGCGGTCGCCCTTCCACGCCAGCAGAGTCCCGACGGCCTGAGGGGGACCGGTTCGACACCGAGTTCGGGCCGGCCATGGTCACCCACCGCAACCTCAACGACGACGTCGTCGAAGGGCTGGCCCTGCTCGACCGGCCGGCGTTCAGCGTCCAGTACCACCCGGAGGCCGCCGCCGGACCCCATGACGCCGGGTATCTGTTCTCCCGCTTTTGCGCCCTGATGGACGGTCATCTGGGGCTGGCTCTCGCGACGTACGAACGGGGCTGGACGCCAATGCCTAGGCGCGCTGATCTCAGGTCGGTTCTGGTCATTGGGTCTGGGCCCATCGTCATCGGGCAGGCTTGCGAGTTCGACTACAGCGGGACGCAGGCATGCCGGGTGCTCAAGGCCGAGGGCCTGCGGGTGATCCTGGTCAACTCCAACCCGGCCACGATCATGACCGACCCTGACGTCGCCGATGCGACGTACGTCGAGCCCATCACCCCGCAGTTCGTGGCCAAGGTGATCGAGAAGGAGCGACCCGACGCCCTGCTCGCCACACTCGGCGGCCAGACCGCACTCAACACGGCGGTCGCGCTGGACCGCGACGGCACCCTCGAGAAGTACGACGTCGAGCTGATCGGCGCGTCCATCGCAGCCATCCAGGCCGGCGAGAACCGTGAGACGTTCAAGGGCGATCGTCGAGTCGCTCGGCGGCGAGGTGGCGCAGAGCGTCGTCTGCCACACCCTCGACGAGTGCCTGGCGGCCGCCGAGGATCTCGGCTTCCCGGTCGTCGTACGGCCCTCCTTCACCATGGGCGGCGCCGGCTCCGGGCTCGCGTACGACGCCAAGAGCCTGGCCCGGATCGCCGGGGCCGGACTGGACGCCAGCCCCACCACCGAGGTGCTGCTCGAGGAGTCGGTGCTCGGCTGGAAGGAGTACGAGCTCGAGGTCATGCGCGACGGCAACGACAACGCCGTCGTCGTCTGCTCGATCGAGAACCTCGACCCGATGGGTGTGCACACCGGCGACTCGATCACGGTCGCGCCGGCGATGACGCTCACCGACCGCGAGTACCAGGCCATGCGCAACATGGCCATCGGCGTGGTCCGCGCCGTCGGGGTGGAGACCGGCGGATGCAACATCCAGTTCGCGGTCGACCCCGCCGACGGCCGGATGATCGTGATCGAGATGAACCCGCGGGTCTCCCGCTCGAGCGCGCTCGCGTCCAAGGCGACCGGCTTCCCGATCGCCAAGATCGCGGCGAAGGTCGCCATCGGCTACTCCCTCGACGAGATCCCCAACGACATCACGCTGAAGACGCCGGCCAGCTTCGAGCCGACCCTCGACTACGTCGTGGTCAAGGTCCCGCGGTTCGCGTTCGAGAAGTTCCCGGCGGCCGACCCCACCCTCACCACACACATGAAGAGCGTCGGCGAGGCCATGGCGATCGGCCGCAACTTCACCGAGGCCCTGCAGAAGGCGCTGCGGTCGCTCGAGCGCAAGGGCGCCGAGCTCAGCTGGCTCGGCGATCCTGGCGACAAGGCTGACCATCTGCAAGCCGCCGCAGTGCCGCACGAGGACCGGCTGCAGCGCGTGCTGGCGGCGATCCGGGCCGGCGCGACCGCCGCCGAGGTCACCGCCGCGACCGGCATCGACCTGTGGTTCGCCGACCAGCTGGTGCTGCTCGACGAGATCGCCCGCGAGGTCCGCGCGGCTCCCGACGCTCACCCCACAGCTGCTGCGCAAGGCGAAGCGCCACGGGTTCTCCGACGTCCAGCTCGCCGACCTGACCGGCTCGACCGAGGGCGTCGTCCGCGGCGTGCAGGCACGCGCTGGGTGTCCGGCCGGTGTTCAAGACGGTCGACACGTGCGCCGCCGAGTTCGCAGCGACCACGCCGTACCACTACTCGACGTACGACGAGGAGACGCGAGGTCCGCCCGCGCGACCGGCCGGCGGTGATCATCCTCGGCTCCGGGCCGAACCGGATCGGCCAGGGCATCGAGTTCGACTACTCCTGCGTGCATGCCTCGATGGCCCTGTCAGACGCGGGATTCGAGACTGTCATGGTCAACTGCAACCCGGAGACCGTGTCCACCGACTACGACACGTCCGACCGGCTCTACTTCGAGCCCCTGACCCTCGAGGACGTGCTCGAGGTGGTCGCGGCCGAGACGGCGGCCGGACCGGTCGCCGGCGTGATCGTCCAGCTCGGTGGACAGACCCCGCTCGGACTGGCGCACGGACTGGCCGCCGGAGGGCGTGCCGATCGTCGGCACGAGTCCCGATGCGATCGAGCTTGCCGAGGACCGCGGGGCGTTCGGCCGACTGCTCGCGGCCGCTGGCCTGCCCGCGCCGAAGCACGGCACCGCCACGACGTACCTCGGTGCGAAGGGAATCGCCGACGACATCGGCTATCCCGTGCTGGTCCGTCCGTCGTACGTTCTCGGTGGCGCCGGTATGGAGATCGTGTACGACGACGCCGCGCTGCGCGCGTACATCGAGCGGGCGACCCAGATCTCACCGTCGCACCCGGTGCTCGTCGACCGGTTCCTCGACGACGCGGTCGAGATCGACGTCGATGCGCTGTATGACGGTCAGGATCTCTTCGTGGGTGGGATTCTCGAGCACATCGAGGAGGCCGGAGTGCATTCCGGCGACTCGTCGTGCACCTTGCCCCCGATCACCCTCGGGGTCGAGGACATCGACCGGATCCGTACGTCGACCCGTGCGATCGCCGACGGAGTGGGCGTTCGCGGGCTGCTCAACATCCAGTTCGCGATGGCCGCCGACGTGCTCTACGTCCTCGAGGCCAACCCCCGCGCGTCTCGGACCGTACCCTTCGTGTCCAAGGCGACGGCCACGCCGCTGGCCAAGGCGGCGGCCCGCGTCATGCTCGGCGCCACGATCGCCGAGCTGCGAGCCGAAGGCATGCTGCCCTCGGCAGGCGACGGAGCCGACCAGCCCGCAAGCGCCCCGGTCGCCGTCAAGGAAGCGGTCATGCCGTTCAACCGCTTCCGCACCGTCGAAGGGGTCAACGTCGACACGCTGCTCGGGCCTGAGATGCGCTCGACCGGGGAGGTGATGGGGTTCGACGCGACCTTCGGCGCGGCCTTCGCCAAAGCCCAGATCGCCTGCCTGGGAGGGATTCCCTCGTCCGGACGAGTCTTCGTTTCGGTCGCGAACCGCGACAAGCGGCACATGATCTTCCCGATCAAGCGGCTTGCCGACCTCGGCTTCGAGATCCTCGCGACGGCGGGGACCGCGGCTGTGCTTGCCCGCAACGGAGTCACCGCAACCGTCGTACGCAAGCACTCCGAGGGCCCTGGGCCAGAGGGCGAGCCCACGATCGTCGGACGGATTCAGGCGGGCGACGTCGACCTGGTGATCAACACCCCGCACGGCACGACCTCCGGCGGCTCTCCTCGGGTGGACGGCTATGAGATCCGTACGGCCTCGGTGGTCGCGAACATCGCCTGTGTCACTACGGTGCAAGGGCTAGCGGCGACAGTGCAGGCGATCGAGGCAACCCTGGCCGGAGCCCTCGGGGTGCGCTCGCTGCAGAGTTGGGCGGCTGGGAGGGCGTCCGGCTGATGTACGGCGGGCTGTTCCGGTCGGTGTTGTCGCGGATGGACGCGGAGCGGGCCCACAGGTTGGGGTTCCGTGCACTCCGCGGTGCGGCCCGGGTGCCCGGGCTGCTCGCGCTGGCCGGCGCAAAGCCACCGCGCCCTGACGGCCAACAGATACAGGCCTTCGGGCTCACCTTCCCCGGACCATTGGGGATCGCCGCTGGCTTCGACAAGAACGCCGTCGGTGTGGACGCCCTAGGGGCGGTCGGGTTCAGCTTCGTGGAGGTCGGGACCGTGACCGGCCAGGCTCAGCCCGGGAACGAGCGCCCGCGGCTGTTCCGCCTGGTCGCCGACCACGCCGTGGTCAACCGGATGGGCTTCAACAATGACGGGGCCGCCGCCGTCGCTGCCCGGTTGGCGGCCAGGCGGCGTCGGCGGCGCCATCGTGACCTGGTGGTGGGCGTCAACATCGGCAAGACCAAGGCGGTCGCCGACGCTGACGCGGTCGCGGACTACGAGCTGAGTGCTCGACTGCTGGCGCCGTACGCCGACTACCTGGTCGTCAACGTGAGCTCGCCGAACACACCGGGACTGCGCGATCTGCAGGCCGTCGAACGCCTGCGTCCGTTGCTGCTCGCCGTGCGCGAGCAGGCTGATGCGGCTGCAGGCCACCATGTCCCGCTGCTCGTCAAGATCGCCCCCGACCTCTCCGACGACGAGGTCGTGGCGGTCGCCCGCCTTGCGGTCGAGGTCGGCCTGGACGGCATCGTCGCGGTCAACACGACGGTCCGCCGGGGTGGCCTGCGCACCCCCGCCGTCCAGGTCGAGGCCGCCGGCCTGGGCGGGCTCTCGGGGGCGCCGCTGCGAGCGCGCTCTCTCGAGGTGCTGCGGCTGCTCCGTCAGCACGTCGATACGCTGCCGGTCATCTCGGTCGGCGGGGTGAGCACGGCCGATGACATCGTCGACCGGTTGGCGGCGGGAGCCGTTCTGGTGCAGGCGTACACGGCATTCGTCTACGAGGGACCGGCGTGGCCCACGCGGGTACAACGTGCGGTCGCGGCGCGGCGCCACGAGAGACACACTGCGCATGGCTGAGCGGCAGCGACGTGAGTCCCCACGGTCCGTCCAGGCAGTTGGTCAAGTGTTCTCGGTCAAGGTGGTGGGCCATTACGTCCACCTCACGCTGATCGCCAGCGAGGTGGCCGAGCAGGCCCGGCCAGGCACCTTCGTCGCCCTGCGCATCGGCGACGAGACGTCTGCGATGCCACTGAGACGGGCGTTCTGGGTGCATCGGGCACGGCAGTCCGGCGTGTACGGCGGAACCGTCGAGGTGGTCTTCCCGGTGCGTGGGCGGGCCACCCGCTGGCTGGCGGGTCTCCAGACGCACGACACCGTCGACATCATCGGTCCGGTGGGGAGAGCCTTCGCCCTACCTCAGGAGCCGGTCTCGTGCGCGGTCGTGGGCGAGGGCTACGGCGCGGCGCCGATGTTCATGCTCGGCGAGCGGTTGCGGGAGCGGGAGTGCGCCGTACACATGGTGCTCGGCGCACCCGACGAACGCCGGCTGTTCGGCGCCCTGGAGGCCAGGCGGGCCGCCCAGTCGGTGACCGTCACCACCCTCGACGGATCCGTCGGCATCAAGGGTGGCATCGCGGGCGCCCTGCCGGCCGTGCTGGCTCGTCACCACGTCGACGTGGTCTACGCGTGCGGCCCCTACGGGATGCTGTACGACGTAGCGCGGCTGGCCGGCTCCACCGGCGCGTGGTGCCAGGTGGCGATGGAGGCACCGATGGCCTGCAGCGTCGGCCTCTGCCTTTCCTGCGTCGTACCCGTCAAAGGCAAGGACAACATCACCCGGCCGGCCCGCTGCTGTGTGGACGGCCCGGTCTTCGCCGGCGAGCGCGTCGACTGGGGGCTGATGTGAGCACCGGCCCAGTCGGTGGCATCGACCTCACGACGATGCTGGCCGACGTCATGTTCAGCAGCCCGGTGATGGTCGCCAGCGGCTGCGGCGGACGGGGCCGGGAGCTCAGCAGGTTCTGCGACCTCACCGAGGTCGGCGCCTTCGTGACCCCGTCGGTCACTCGCGAAGGCTCGCCGGGCGCGCCGCTGCCACGCACCGTCGAGACTCCGTCCGGCCTGCTCAGCGCGGTCGGGCTCCCGGGGCACGGCATCGACGGGTTCCTCGCGACTGATCTCCCGTGGCTGCTCCGGCACGACATCCGTCCGGTCGTATCGGTGGCCGGGTCGACGCTGGGGGAGTACGCCGAGCTCGCGCGCCGCGTCGGCAACACGCCGGGCATCGCCGGCATCGAGGTCAACCTCTCACAGGGCTACGCCCGCGACCCGGTGCATGCCTCGCGGGCGGTCTCGGTCATCCGACGAGACACCGCCATGGGTGTTCCGGTCTTCGCGAAGCTCTGGCCGGGGGCCGGTCCGCTGACGGACCTGGCGGCGGCCGTGCTCGACGCCGGCGCGGACGCCGTGGTGCTGACCGGTGCGCTGCCCGGTCTGGCCCTCGAGCCGACGACTCTGCGTCCTCGGCTCGGCGCCATGGTCGGAGAGCTCAGCGGCGCTGCTATCCGGTCGGTCGGTCTGTTCGCGGTGTGGGAGGTACGGCGAGCGCTCCCGGATGCCTGCATCATCGGCGTCGGAGGCGTCCAGACCGGCGCCGACGTCCTCGACTACCTCGCCGCCGGCGCCGACGCCGTGCAGGTCGGCAGCGCCGTACTCACTGACCCGTCGACTCCGGTCCGGGTGGTCGGGGAGCTCCGTCAGGCGCTCGCCTCGCACGGCTTCGCGAGCTCGAGACAGGCCAGGGATGTCGCTCACCACCAACAGAGCCAGCCCACGATGCGAGGGGACTAGACCATGGAGACGTTCGGCGAGAGGCTGCACGCGGCGATGCGCACGCGGGGTGCCCTGTGTGTCGGGATCGACCCGCATGCGAGCCTGCTGGAGTCCTGGGGACTGACGGACACGGCAGCTGGCCTGGAGCGGTTCGTGATGACCTGCGTCGAGGCTTTCGCCGCCGAGATCGCGGTGCTCAAGCCCCAGTCGGCGTTCTTCGAGCGGATGGGGTCGGCGGGTATCGCCGTCCTGGAGAAGTGCGTCGCCGAGGCGCGTGCGGCCGGGGCATTGGTGCTGCTGGACGCCAAGCGGGGCGACCTGGACTCGACGATGCAGGGCTACGCCGAGGCGTACCTCCAGGAGTCGTCCCCCGTCTCCGTCGATGCGATCACCGTCAACCCCTATCTGGGATTCGAGTCGCTGCGACCCGCGCTGGACATCGCCGCGGCGAACGGCCGAGGGGTCTTCGTGATCGCGCTGACCTCCAACCCCGAGGCGCCGCAGTTCCAGCGAGCCGCCGGGCGGACCGGGACCGTGGGCGGCGAGGTGCTCGCTGCCGTACGCGCCGAGAACGCCGGGGCTGCGCCGATGGGCTCGGTCGGAGCCGTCGTCGGAGCGACCTTGGCCACCCTCGATGAGGACGTTGAGATCGGCGGGCCGCTACTGGTGCCTGGGTACGGCGTCCAAGGCGGCTCGGCCGAGCACATCCGCACGCTGTTCGGCGCCGACTTCGACAAGGTGCTGCCGTCCACCTCGCGAGGGGTCCTGCGGGCAGGTCCCTCTGTGCGGGGATTGCGGGACGCGGCCGCCCGGTGCCTCGACGAGCTCAGGACAAGCTGACGCCGGCTCCGCCTCCGGATTCGTCCGACCCAGCGCGGGGGTTTTGGGGTGGCGCCGCTCGGACGAATCCGGCGTCTGGGCATTCGTCCGACCCAGCGCGGGGGTTTTGGGGTGGCGCCACTCGGACGAATCCGGCGCCTGGGCATTCGTCCGGCCCACGCGCATGTCGTCGCCGGACCCCGCGCATTCGTCCGGCCCAGCGCGGGGGTTTTGGGGTGGCGCCACTCGGACGAATCCGGCGCCTGTGCATCTGGACGAAACCGCGCTTTTCAGACCGAACCACGCTCGGACCGCACCAGCGAGCAGTCCACCACTCTCAAACCGCGGAGTCAGAGGGTGACTCCAGCTTCACGGCAGGTTGAGCCGGTCCTTCAGCAGCGTGTAGCCGACGAACGCGACCGTGTCGATGATGCCGTGCGCGATCACGAGAGGCAGCACCGTGTGCTTGCGCAGGAAGTACGCGCCGAAGATCACCCCCATGATGGCGTTGCCGAGGAAGGCGCCGAAGCCCTGGTAGAGGTGGTAGCTGCCCCGCAAGACCGCGCTGACCGCAAGCGAGACGCGTGATGACAGACCGAGCTGCTGCAGCCGGGTGATGAGGAACCCGACCACGATGATCTCCTCGAGTGCGGCGTTCTGGAAGGCCGACAGCACCAGCACCGGAATGGTCCACCAATGGCTGTTCAGGGCGGCCGGGATCACCGTCGCATTGATGTCCAGAGCGCGGGCGAGGAAGTAGATCCCCAGACCCGGTAGGCCGATCACCGCGGCCAGGCCGGCTCCCCAGGCGATGTCGTGGCGGAGCCCGTCCGGTCCGCCGGTGAGGCCGATTCGCGCGGCCCCGGTTCGCAGCAGTCCGGGAACCCCTTCGGAGGTGCTGCTGAGGAAGTGCAGAGCCAGCACCGCCGGTACCAGGGCGAAGCCGATGCCGAGCAGCTGATAGGTCAGGTCGAGGAGGGAGCGGGTGGTGACGCTGCCGATGACCGTCGACGTCTGCTCGCTGAGGCGGCCCGGCGCGGTGAGCTTGGCGACCAGGCTGACGACCGAGTAGACGGCCGAGGCACCGAGTGAGAGAGCGAGGACCAGCAGCACCTCACGGCGGAAGCGCTGATGCTCGGTCGCAACGGTCTCTACGGGGCCTGACACGAGAGCCAGTCTGCCTGCTCGCACCACGCCTAGGATCGAGGGCATGACCCAGCCGCCGTACGGTGACCAGCCGCAGCGGCCGTACGGTGACCAGCCGCAGCCGCCGTACGGCGACACCGCAGCCGCAGTACGGCGAACCGCAGCCGCCGTACGGCGACCAGCGGCAACCGCAGCCGCCGTACGGCGAACCGCAGCGCTATCCGCAGCAAGAGCTGCTGCCGCAGCAGGTGCAGCCCGGGCGGAGCCGGTTGCCGCTCATCCTGGGCGCGGTCGCCGTCGTGGCGGCGCTGGTAGTGGCGCTGGTGGTGTGGCGGGTCGTCCATGACGACGGCGAGGACAACCGGGCGGCGTACTGCAACGCCTTGAAGAAGGTCACCACCGACGGGCTGAGCGGGCTCACCCAGGACCTCGGCAACGGGGCGGGAACCGTGCCGAAGGCAGTCACCCAGCTGGTCGCCCTGGCGCCGGACAGTGTCCGAACCCAGTGGGACGACCTGGTCAAGCTGGCCAGCAGCGGCGCCCAGGGGTCCGCCGATGTCAGCACCTTCGCCAGGGTCATCACCGACGTGCAAGCGATCATTGCCGACGCCAACTCCGAGTGCGGATTGGACCTGCGGTTTCCTAGCTGAGGGCCTTCGAAACCTGACTTCCGCAGGGTCGAACGGCTAGGGTGAGTCTCGTCGATCTAGTGGAAACAGCTGAGGTGGATGTCGTGGCAGTGCCGGAGCTGACAGTGGAGCAACGTCGAGCCGCTCTGGAGAAGGCGGCGCAGGTCCGCAGGGAGCGAGCGGCCGTCAAGAACAGGCTGAAGAACTCGGGAGCCTCCCTCACCGAGACCCTGGCGGCTGCGTCCACCAACGAGGCAATCGGGAAGATGAAGGTCATCGACCTGCTGCAGGCGATGCCCGGCCTTGGCAAGGTCCGCGCCCGCAACCTGATGGAGCGCATCGGGATCTCGGAGTCGCGCCGCGTGCGGGGACTTGGCGCTAACCAGGTTGCCGCCCTCGAGCGCGAGTTTGAGCACCGCTCCTGACGCAGCGAGCGGCAACCGAGCGAGGTTGACCGTCCTCGCGGGTCCCACGGCGGTCGGCAAGGGCACTGTCTCGGCGTATCTACGCCAGCACTATCCAGAGGTCTGGATCTCGGTGTCGATGACGACGCGGGCGCCCCGGCAGGGTGAGATCGACGGTGTCCACTACCGGTTCGTCACCGACGACGAGTTCGACGCCACCATCCGCGATGGCCGGTTCCTCGAGTGGGCGGTGGTCCACAGCGGGGCCCGGTACGGCACGCCGGCCGGCCCGGTGGACGACGCCCTGGCCCACGGTCGCCGCGCCCTGCTGGAGATCGACCTGCAGGGAGCCCGACAGGTCCGGGCGAAGATGCCCGAAGCGCTGCTGGTGTTCCTCGCGCCCCCGTCATGGGAGGAGCTGGTACGACGCTGGCCCGGCGAGGGTCCGAAACGCCCGCACGAACGGGAGACGCCGGCTGCATACCGCCCGGATCGAGCTGGCGGCTGAGCGGGAGTTCGACGCGACGGTCGTGAACGCCGATGTTCATCAGGCGGCCAAAGAGTTGGTAAACTTGATGGAGTCGTCGCCTATCTGACGGCTCCATCGCTCCCAATTTGTGAATGAGGCTCCTGCGTGTCAGGCACTCTGCCCGTAGCCGAGGGGATCACCAACCCCCCCATCGACGAACTGTTGACCAAGACCGACTCGAAGTACAAGCTCGTCCTCTACTCCGCCAAGCGTGCGCGCCAGATCAACGCCTACTACTCCCAGCTGGGTGAGGGGCTGCTCGAGTACGTCGGCCCACTCGTCGAGACACACGTCCAGGAGAAGCCGCTTTCGATCGCCCTCCGGGAGATCAACCAGGACCTGCTCACGTGTGAGGACATCGAGCCCGAGGAGGCCTGATTCCTCCCCGCGTTCTGCTCGGCGTCAGCGGCGGAATCGCTGCCTACAAGGCGTGCGAGCTGGTGCGGCTGTTCACCGAGTCCGGCCATGACGTCACCGTCGTACCGACGGCGAACGCTCTCAAGTTCGTCGGTGCCGCCACCTGGGAGGCGCTGTCCGGCAACCCGGTGAGCGCCGACGTCTTCGACCGGGTCGACGAGGTTCGCCATGTTCGGCTCGGCCGCGAGGCCGACCTCGTCGTGGTTGCGCCGGCCACGGCCGACCTGCTCGCCAAGGCGACCCACGGGCGGGCTGACGACCTGCTCACGTCGACCCTGCTCACCGCTCGCTGCCCCGTGGTCTTCGCGCCTGCGATGCACACCGAGATGTGGCACCACCCGGCGACCCGGGCGAACGTCGCGACCCTGCGCGAGCGGGGCGCGGTCGTCATCGAGCCGGCCAGCGGCCGCCTCACCGGCAGCGACAGCGGACCGGGCCGGCTGCCGGAGCCAGCCGCGATCTTCGCCCTGGCCAGCTCGATGCTCGACGCGCGGGGTGCTCGGGCCCGACCTGACCGGCAAGCGCGTTGTCGTGACCGCCGGCGGGACGCGCGAGTACCTCGATCCGGTGCGGTTCCTCGGCAACCGGTCGTCGGGCAAGCAGGGATACGCACTCGCCGTCACGGCGGCTGCGCGGGGGGCCGAGGTCACGGTTATCGCGGCCAACGTCGCGCTGCCCGACCCGGCCGGCGCGACGATGGTCAGAGTCGTTTCGACCGAGGAGCTGTACGACGCCGTACTCGACGCCGCCGAAACGGCAGATGCGGTCGTGATGGCGGCTGCACCGGCAGACTTCCGTCCCACGACGACGGTGGAGCACAAGATCAAGAAGCGCGCCGACGGCGTCGCACCGACCATCGAGCTGGTCGAGAACCCCGACATCCTGGCCACGCTCGTCACCAAGCGGCGCGGGCCCGACCAGGTGCTTGTCGGCTTCGCCGCCGAGACCGGTGACGATGCTGGCAGCGTCCTCGACCACGCCCGGGCCAAGCTCGAGCGCAAGGGCTGTGACCTGCTCGTGGTCAACGACGTGGCCTTGGGCGCGGTCTTCGGGTCCGACGACACCGCGGCCGTCATCCTCTCGCCGGACCTGGCCGATGTGGCCGTACCGGCTGGCTCGAAGCTCTCCCTCGCCGACGCGATCTGGGACCAGGTCGTTCGGCGGTGGGCGGTCTCGTGAACATGTGTCGCGGCGGCTCTGCCGCCCGCCGGCCGTTACCCTTGACCCAACCAAAAGGCGCCCACGAACGCGCCCGTACGAGGAGATTGTCTTGACTGGTCGACTGTTCACGTCCGAGTCCGTGACCGAGGGTCATCCCGACAAGATCGCCGACCAGATCAGCGACACGGTGCTCGACGCCCTGCTCGCCGAGGACCCCACCAGCCGGGTCGCGGTCGAGACGCTCGTGACGACGGGACTCGTCGTCATCGCCGGGGAGGTCACCACCAACGCCTACGTCCCGGTGGCCGAGCTGGCTCGCAAGCGGATCGTCGACATCGGCTACGACTCCTCGACGAAGGGCTTCGACGGCAACTCGTGTGGTGTCCAGGTGTGCATCGGCACCCAGTCGGCCGACATCGCCCAAGGGGTCGACGAGGCCTGGGAGGAACGCTCGGGAGGGTCCGTCGACCCGCTGGACCGGCAGGGCGCCGGCGACCAGGGCCTGATGTTCGGCTATGCCTGCGACGACACGCCTGAGCTGATGCCGTTGCCGATCACCATCGCCCAGCGTCTGGCCGAGCGGCTGTCCGCAGTACGCAAGGACGGCACCATGGCGTACCTGCGGCCCGACGGCAAGACCCAGGTGACGATCGAGTACGACGACGACGACCGGCCGGTGCGGGTCGACACGGTCGTGGTCTCGAGTCAGCACGCGCGCGACATCGATCTCGAGTCGATGCTCACCCCAGACGTCAAGAAGCACGTGGTCGACGAGGTGCTCAGCTCCTTCGACATCGACTCGAGCGACTACCGGCTGCTGGTCAACCCGACCGGACGCTTCGAGGTCGGCGGGCCGATGGGCGACGCTGGGCTCACCGGCCGCAAGATCATCATCGACACGTACGGCGGCATGGCCCGCCACGGTGGTGGTGCCTTCAGCGGCAAGGACCCGTCGAAGGTCGACCGGTCGGCCGCCTATGCCATGCGCTGGGTCGCCAAGAACGTCGTCGCTGCTGGACTGGCCAGGCGGTGCGAGGTCCAGGTGGCCTACGCGATCGGCAAGGCCCACCCGGTGGGCTTCTACATCGACTGCTTCGGTACCGAGACGGTGCCGGTCGACGACATCCGGCTGGGCGTGCTCGAGGTGTTCGACCTGCGGCCGGCCGCGATCATCCGTGACCTCGACCTGCTGCGACCCATCTACGCGCTCACCGCGGCGTACGGGCACTTCGGTCGTGAGCTGCCCGAGTTCACCTGGGAGCGCACCGACCGGGTCGCCGAGTTGAAGGCGGCCGTCTCGGCCTGAGCCGAGCCACGGACCCACCCCGGGCGGGTGCGGTCGCGTCGGCGCGACGGCGATCCACAGGCAAGCGCTGACGGCGGGCCGTCAGTCGGCGAGTGCTGGTTGACTGGTCCGGTCATGACGCCCGAGACCACCCTGAGCCACAGCGACAAGCTCGGGCTGCTCAAACGCAACGCCCGACCGCGGGCGACAAAACCGCCGGAGGCCCCGGCGGTGGACCTGCCGGTGGCCCGGGTGGCGGTCGACCTGCCGCTGGCCCACCTGGACCGCCCGTTCGACTACCTGGTGCCGGCGTCGATGCACGAGCAAGCGGTGCCGGGCTGCCGGGTCAAGGTCCGGTTCTCCGGTCGTGACGTCAACGGCTTCCTGCTGGCCCGGCGAGCAGGAGACCGACCATGTCGGACAGCTGTCCCCGCTGCGTCGGGTCGTGTCTCCCGAGCCGGTTCTGTCGCCGCGGGTGCTCGAGGCCGCGCGGCGGGTTGCCGACCGCTACGCGGGCACCCTCGCCGACGTGCTCCGGCTCGCCGTACCGGCTCGGCACGCGAAGGTGGAAGGGGAGCCGCCCAGGTCACGCGACCGTCCTGATGACGGACCCCTCGATGACGCTGCACGCTGCGTGGGAGGCCGAGGTCGGCGGGCGGGCCTGGGTCGACCGGCTGGCACGCGGCGAGCATCCGCGGGCCGTCTGGACCGCCCCCGCGGGGGTCGACTGGGCGGTCTGGCTCGCCGCCAGCGCCGCGGCCACCCGGCGGTCCGGCCGGGGGAGCCTGCTGCTGGCCCCGGACGCTCGCGACGTCGCCCGTCTGGACGCCGCCGTCACCGCGCTGCTCGGCGGCGGCACCCATGTCGTGCTGACTGCCGACCTGGGTCCGGCGGCCCGCTATCGGGCCTTCCTCGCGATCTCGCGCGGGCACGTCGACATCGTGGTCGGCACCCGGGCGGCGGCCTTCGCCCCCGTGCACCGGCTCGGGCTGGTCGCGATGTGGGACGACGGCGACGACCTGTACGCCGAGCAGCGGGCGCCGTACCCGCATGCCCGGGAGGTACTCGTCCTGCGGGCCTACGACGAGCAGGCCGGCATGCTGATCGGCGCCCACAGCCGGACGGTGGAGGCCCAGGCGCTGGTCGAGTCAGGGTGGGCCAACGAGCTGACTGCCGAGCGTGAGGTCGATCCGAGCGGCCGCCCCGCAGGTCAACGTGACGGGCGAGACCGACGACGACCTGGCAGCGCGACGAGGTGGCCCGGTCGGCGCGAATGCCCGCGCAGGTCTTCACCGTTGTGCGGGAGGCGTTGGCGAGCGGACCCGTGCTCGTGCACACGCCGCGGTACGGCTACCTGCCGGCCCTGGCCTGCACCCGCTGCCGTACCCCGGCTCGCTGCGTCCGGTGTACGGGCCCGCTGGGTCGTTCGGAGGGCGGCGCCGGTCCGCAGTGTCGCCGCTGCGGCCTGGTCGCCGAGGACTGGAGCTGTCGGCACTGTGCTGGCACGCAGCTTCGGGCCCCGGTGGTCGGTTCCGTACGGACGGCCGAGGAGTGGGGGAGGAGCTTCCCGCAGACCTTGGTCGTCACCTCGGGCGGCGACCACGTCCTCGACCAGGTCGACGGACGGGCCGGCCATCGTGGTCGCGACCCCTGGAGCCGAGCCGACCGCCGCCGGCGGCTACGCCGCAGCCGTGCTGCTGGACACCTGGCTGACGCTGAGCGTGCCCGGTCTGCGAGCGACGGAGGAGGCCCTGCGGCGATGGATGCGGGTCGCCGCGCTGGTACGTCCGGCGTGCGGAGGGCGGACGGGTGGTGGCGGTGGGCGACCCCACGGTGCCGGCCCTGCAGGCCCTGGTGCGGTGGGACGGGGCGGGGTTCGCGGTGCGCGAGCTGGCGGAACGCCGGTCGGCCCGGCTGACCCCAGCCGCCCGTACCGCGACCATCACGGCACCCCCCGACGTACTCGTCGAGGCCATGGCGGCCCTCGAGCTTCCCCGGGGCGCGGACATCCTGGGACCGGTCGACGCCGGACCGGATGCCTCCCGGATCGTGCTCCGGATCGCACCGGCCCGCGGCGCGGCGCTGTCGCGAGCCCTACAGCACCTGCAGGCAGCCCGCAGCAGCCGCAAGCTCCCCCCGTCCGCATCCAGGTCGACCCCACCGAGCTCATCTGAGCCCGCACCACCCGAGCCAGGATGCCGCCCATCCGAGACTTTTCCCCCGACCATCCGAGCCTCGTTGTCGGTGATCCGAGCCTGGTGGCGGTGATCCGAGCCTGGTGGCGGTGATCCGAGCCTGGTTGTCGGTGATCCGAGCCTGGTTGTCGGTGATCCGAGCCTGGTGGCGGTGATCCGAGCCTCGTTGTCGGTGATCCGAGCCTGGTTGTCGGGGGTCCGAGCTTGGTGACTCCTGGGCGTCGGCATCTGTCTGAGCTCGGTCCGTTCTTGAAAGGCGCAGCGACGACGGCGGGAGGCTGGTTGGGTTTCTAGGTGCGCCTCATGCTGTGGTCGTTGGTTTCGAGCTGCGGTCTGAGGGCGGAGGGGCCGATGTGACCTATGAGACCGCCTCACCGTCTGAACACCGCCTTTCCAAGCTGTTTCGACGGTCTGAGCGGCATTCCGGCGGTGTCCGTGTCCCATGGGCACCACCGACCCCACCAGTCCCACACGTCGCAGCGGCAATTGCGGGTTTGCCCAGCATGCTTGGTAGATGCCCCGTCTACCGGGCAGGACTGCCCTGCACACGGTGTGCTCACCCGGCATGCTGGGCAAATCCGAGCCCCCAGCCGCCACGTCGCTGCGCGGTTGAGACCGGACCACAGTCAGACCGCACCTCCCGGCAGCCAAGCCCGGGCAGAACGGCAGCTGGAAGCGGTGCCCGAGCGGCTACTCGTCGTCGCTGCGCCTGTGAAACCGGACCAGACTCAGACCGCAGCTGCAACCCGGGCTTGTCGGCTCGGATGGGCGGTAACGAGGCTCGGATGGCCGGTGACCAGGCTCGGATGGCCGGGGAGAAGTCTCGGATGGTCGGGAGAAAAATCTCGGATGGGCGGTAACCAGGGGCGGATGGGCGGTAACCAGGGGCGGATGGGCGGTAACCAGGGGAGGATGGGCGGTAACCAGGGTCGGATCGTCGGCAACCAGGGTCGGATCGTCGTGAACCAGGGTCGGATGGGTCGAGCGTCCGGGGTGGCCGGGTCGGTAGGATCGCGGGGTGGCGGTACGGGAGATCAGGCTGTTCGGTGACCCCGTGCTGCGCGAGACCGCGGCGCCGGTCACGGACTTCGACAAGCAGCTGCGCACCCTGGTCAAGGACCTCACCGACACGATGCTCGAGGCGCCCGGTTCGGGCCTGGCCGCTCCCCAGCTGGGGGTCGGTCTGCGGGTGTTCACCTACGTCGAGGACGACGTCGTCGGCCACCTGGTCAACCCGCAGCTCAGCCTGACCGAGGAGACCCAGTTTGGCGAGGAGGGCTGCCTGTCCATCCCCGGACTCGCGTTCGACTGCACCCGGGCGTACGGCGCCGTGGCCAAGGGCTTCGACATGTACGGCGAACCGGTCACCATCGAGGGCACCGAGCACCTGGCCAGGATCCTGCAGCACGAGACGGACCACCTCGACGGCGTGATGTTCGTCGACCGACTGGACGTCCTGACCCGCAAGGCGGCGATGAAGGCCATCCGAGAGGCCGAGTGGAGCGGCATGTCCGTTCCCTTGGTCAAGGAGTCCCCGCATGCCATGTTCGGCAAGGGTCGCTGACCATGCGCCTGGTGTTCGCCGGTACGCCGGCCGCGGCCCTGCCGTCGCTGCAGGCCGTTCTCGACAGCCGTCATGAGGTGCTGGCGGTGCTCACCCGCCCCGATGCCCCGTCCGGTCGCGGCCGGACGCTGACTCCCTCGCCGGTTGCCGTTCTGGCCGCCGAGCGCGGACTCGAGATCCTTCGTCCGACGCGCCCGAGCGACCCGGAGTTCCTCTCGCCGGCTGGCCGACCTGGGTCCGACTGCTGCCCGGTCGTCGCGTACGGCGGGCTGCTGCCCCAGCCGGCGCTGGACATCCCGCCGCGTGGCTGGGTCAACCTGCACTTCTCCTTGCTGCCGGCCTGGCGTGGCGCGGCGCCGGTCCAGCACTCCCTGATGGCGGGCGACGAGGTGACGGGTGCCACCACGTTCCGTCTGGTGAAGGAGCTCGACGCCGGTCCGACGTACGGCCTCTTCACCGAGACGATCAAGCCCGAGGACACCGCGGGTGAACTGCTGGAGCGGCTGGCGACCCATGGCGCCGGGCCTGCTCGTCGCGACGCTCGACGGGATCGAGGACGGCTTCCTCGAGGAGCGGCCGCAGCAGGCGGAGGGTGTCTCGCTCGCCCCGAAGCTCACGGCCGAGGACGGGCTCGTCGACTGGAACCGCACAGCGTTCGCGATCGACCGGCAGATCCGTGGCTGCACGCCCGCGCCCGGCGCGTGGACGTGGCTGGGCGAGCACCGGCTCAAGCTCTCCCCGGTGACGGCGGCGCCGGCGCATCCGCAGCTCGCCCCCGGGCAGGTCGAGGTGACCAAAGGCGGCGTCCACGTCGGCACCGGCACCCATCCCGTCCAGCTGGGTGAGGTACAGGCGCCGGGCAAGCCGAGGATGCCGGCGGCCGACTGGATGAGAGGGCAACGACCCCAGCCGGCCAGGCTCGGTCGATGACGGCGCTGGACGTCCCCGACCACTCACCGGCACGACGCGCCCGCGCCCGGACCCGGCTGGACCCCGCCCGCCAGGTCGCTTTCGCCGCGTTGCGGGCTGTCGACGACACGGACTCCTACCTCAACCTGACGCTCCCGGCACTGATGGCCGACGCCGGGCTGACCGGCCGGGATGCCGCCTTCGCGACCGAGCTCGCCAACGGCAGCGTGCGGATGCAGGGCCGGTACGACGCGATGATCGCCGCCTGTGTGAAGGGTGGACCCGCCTCGCTGCAGCCGGAGGTCCTGACCGCGCTCCGCCTCGGCAGTCACCAGCTGCACGCCATGCGGGTCCCCTCCCATGCCGCCGTGGGCACCAGCGTCGAGCTGGTCAGGGAGGCGGTCGGCGAGCGCCCGGTACGGCTGGTCAACGCGGTCCTGCGCCGGATCGGCTCGAGCCCGCTCGAGACGTGGCTGGAGCCGATGACGGTCGAGGAGCGCTACTCCCATCCACGGTGGGTGGTCGACGCGTTCGCCGAGGCACTGTCGGCGCAGGGTCGCGAGGCTGCCGAGCTGTACCAGCTCCTCGACGTCGACAACGCCGCCCCTCTGGTCACCCTCGCCGTTCGACCCGGCCTCGCGACCGTGCCGGGCCTGGCGTCGTACGGCGTGCGGCCGGCCCGCTTCTCGCCGTACGCAGGAGTCCTGGCGGCGGGAGACCCGCACGACGTTCCTCAGGTGCGGGCCGGGACGGTGGGAGTCCAGGACGAGGGCTCGCAGCTCGCGGCGCTGGCGCTGGCCCGAGCATCGGTCGCCGGTCGCGACCGCCGCTGGCTCGACCTGTGCGCGGGACCCGGAGGCAAGGCCGCGCTGTTGACCGGGCTCGCCCGCCAGGCTGGCGCGACCCTCGTCGCTGCCGAGCGGCTGCCGCATCGGGCGACCCTGGTGGCCGGCGCGCTGCGGGCCTTTGCCAGCCCGGTCCCGATCGTCGCAGCCGACGGGACCATTCCGCCATGGCGGGCGGACACCTTCGACCGAGTCGTCGTCGACGCCCCGTGCAGCGGGCTCGGTGCCTTGCGCCGGAGGCCAGAGGCGCGTTGGCGCCGGCAGCCGAGCGACCTCGAGACCCTGGTGCCGCTCCAGCAGCGGCTGCTGGACGCCGCCCTCAGCGCCGTACGCCCGGGTGGAGTGGTCGTCTACGTCACCTGCACCCCACATCGGGATGAGACGCGCGAGGTCGTGGACCGGACCTTGGCCGCTCGGTCGGATGCGACGGAGGAGGATGCGCGCGCCCTGCTCCGTGGCGTGGACGACCTAGGGCCCGGTCCGCATGTCCAGCTCTGGCCACACCTGCACGGCACGGACGCGATGTTCGTCGCGATGCTCCGCCGCCACTGAGCGTTGTCGACACGCCGGCAGTTGAGTGTTTTCGTCGACATTTAAGTCTAGTGTTTTGGTTGCATTACATGCTCGAAGCTATTCCTACACGGGCCGACTCGAGGGAGTCACCTACACACCCGGCAAGGTGGCGGGGTACGCCCCTTCCTTCGTGGCCCGAGCCGAGCAGGACGTAGCTGAGTACTACGACTGATCGGCAGGGAGGCGATCCGGGTCCGACTCGACCCACGGACCCGGATCGCCTCACCGCTACACTCCGCAGCCATGGGCATCCAGATCGCGCCGAGCATCCTGGCCGCGGACTTCGCCGACCTGCGCGCCGAGGCGGCCAGCGTGCCGAGCGCGGACTGGCTGCACGTCGATGTGATGGACTACCACTTCGTGCCCAACCTGACGCTCGGGGTGCCTGTCGTCGAGTCCTTGGCGCGGGCGGTCTCGCAGCCCATCGACTGCCACCTGATGATCGAGGACCCGGACCGATGGGCCCTGGACTACGTCGACGCCGGTGCTGGCAGCGTCACCTTCCACATCGAGGCCTGCCGTGCGCCTGTGCGACTTGCCCGCGAGCTGCGCGCCCACCAGGTACGCGCGGGAATGGCACTCCGACCCGCGACTCCGATCGATCCGTACGTCGATCTCCTGGGCGAGGTCGACATGGTGCTGGTCATGACCGTCGAACCGGGTTTCGGCGGTCAGGCGTTCCTCGACGTCTGCCTGCCCAAGATCCGCCGTACCCGCGAGCTGATCGACGCCACCGGAGCCGATGTCTGGTTGCAGGTCGACGGCGGCGTCTCGCTGGAGACCATCGAGCGTTGCGCGGCTGCGGGAGCCGACATGTTCGTCGCCGGGTCCGCCGTGTTCGGCGCCGATGACGCCGACGCGGCCGTGGCCGAGCTCCGCCTGCGCGCGGCGCAGGTTTGACCTTCTCAGCGCCGTCGGTTGTTGGTAGCGTGCTACCGCCCGCTGGTGGCGCGCCCCATCCTTCCAGCGTCGCAGACAGGCCCGGGAACGACCACCGTTGCCGGGATTCCTCACTGTTGAAGGAGTTCGAGTGAATCGAAAGCTCATCTTCGCGGGTCTCGCCGCGGGTGCTGTCGCGGTTAGCGGATTCGCCGCTGGCACGGGTGGCGCCTCGGCGATGCCCAGCCACGACAAGACCGGCACCCACGCCGTTCACGTCTGCGCCCCGGCGACCAAGGTCGGCCAGCTGGCCTGCGACGCGCTCGCCCTCGCCGGCCCGAACGGCAAGATCATCCGCAGCGCCAAGCCGTTGGCGGGATCCTTCACGCCGGCTGACTTCCAGAAGGCCTACAACATCGAGGGCCTGAAGAGCGGCGGCGCAACGGTCGCGATCGTCGACGCCTACGGGTACTCGGGCCTCGAGGCCGACCTCAAGGTCTACCGCAGCACGTACGGCCTGCCGCCGTGCACGGTGAAGAGCGGCTGCCTGACCATTCTCGACCAGAAGGGCGGGCACGACTACCCGCCGGACAACTCCGGCTGGGATCTCGAGCAGGCCCTCGATGTCGACATGGTCTCTGCGGCCTGCCCCGACTGCAAGATCCTCGTCGTGCAAGGCAACAAGCCGCACCGCGTGTCGCTCGCCATCGCGGTCGGCACCGCAGCTAAGCAGAAGGGCGTCGTGGCTATCTCGAACAGCTACAGCGGTCAGCAGGGCCCGAACACGCGCGCCTACAACCAGCCCGGTATCGCCGTCGTCGCGTCCAGCGGTGACGCGGGCTACCAGGGTGGCCATGTCCCGGCGTCATACACGCACGTGATCGCTGTTGGTGGAACCTCGCTGTTCAAGGACGCGAGCAAGCGCGGTTTCCACGAGTCCGCGTGGGCCGGAGCCGGCTCGGGCTGCGCGGTGGCCAACCACCAGCCGCGCTACCAGCAGAAGGCGGACACCTCCTGCAAGACCGACGCGGTGGCCGATGTCTCGGCGGCCTCGGACCCCAGCAACGGTGGCGCCAGCATCTACTTCCAGGGCCACTTCACCTCGGTTGGTGGCACCAGCGAAGCCTCGCCGCTGATCGGCGGGATCTTCGGTCTCTCCGGCAGGACCGCGGGATACGCGGGGAAGTACCTCTACGCCAACCCGAAGGACCTGTTCGATGTCACCACGGGCACCAACGGTTCCTGTGGTCCGCCGCTCTGTACGGCTGGCACGGGGTGGGACGGTCCGACCGGCCTCGGCTCCCCGAACGGGATCGGCGCCTTCTGAGCCGACTCCACAGCTGACCGACCAACCGGCTGGCTGAGCGCGAAACGCCCGTCCTCGACTGAGGGCGGGCGTTTCGCATGCTTGCGTCCGCAGCGGGCGAGAGGTCCGACCCGCGCTGCGCCGATCGTTGTTGGTACCGTGCAAGCGCGTTGGGTGACGCGCCTCACCTGCTTTGCGTGCCTGACAGTCCTGGGACGAATACCGTCGCCGGGATTTCTTACTGCTAAGGAGTTCGAGTGAACCGAAAGCTCATCTTTGCCGGCCTCGCGGCCGGCGCGATCGCCGTGAGCGGCTTCGCTGCTGGCACGACAGGCGCCTCGGCGATGCCCAGCCACACCGCGATCGGTACCAACGCCGTACGCGCCTGTGCGCCCGTGACGAAGGTCGGGCAGCTGGCGTGTCTCGCGATGCCGGTGGCGAACGCGGACGGGCAGATCATCTGGAGCGCCAAGCCGCTGGCCGGGTCGTTCACACCGGCCGACTTCCAGAAGGCCTACAACATCGAGGGCCTGAAGAGCAAGGGTGCGACGGTCGCCATCGTCGACGCCTATGGATACTCCGGCCTCGAGGCCGACCTCAAGGTCTACCGCAGCACGTACGGCCTGCCGCCGTGCACCGTCAAGAGCGGATGCCTGACGATCATGGACGAGCGGGGCGGTACCGACTACCCGCCGGACAACTCCGGCTGGGACCTCGAGCAGGCGCTGGACGTCGACATGGTGTCGGCGGCCTGCCCGGACTGCAAGATCCTGATGGTCCAGGGAGACGTGCCGCACCGCGAGTCGCTCGGCAACGCCGTCGAGACCGCCTCCAAGGTGAAGGGCGTGGTCGCCATCTCGAACAGCTACGGCGGCCAGAACGGTCCCAACACGCCGGAGTACAACCACCCCGGGATCGCGATCGTCGCGTCGAGCGGTGACAGCGGGTTCCAGGGTGGATCGGTCCCTGCCGCTTACACGCACGTGATCGCCGTGGGGGGAACCTCCTTGTTCAAGGACTCCAGCAAGCGCGGCTTCCACGAGTCCGCGTGGTCCGGCGCCGGCTCCGGCTGCTCCCGTAAGAACCACGCACCGGGCTACCAGACGAAGGTCCACACGACCTGCGACACCGACGCCATGACGGACGTGTCGGCCGCGGCTGACCCGGGCAACGGCGGTGCGAGCATCTACTTCCAGGGCCACTTCACCTCGGTCGGCGGCACCAGTGAGGCCTCGCCGCTGGTCGGTGCGATCTTCGCCCTCTCCGGCAAGACGGCGGGATACCCGGCGAAGTATCTCTACGCCAACCCGCAGCAGCTGTTCGACGTCACCACCGGCAGCAACGGCAGCTGTGGCGCGCCGCTCTGCACCGCGCAGAAGGGCTGGGACGGTCCGACCGGGCTCGGCACCCCCAACGGGATCGGCGCCTTCTGAGCTGACTCCAGAGCTCGTCCCTGAGCTCAGTAGTTGAGACGCCCGCCCTCGACCGAGGGCGGGCGTCTCGTCACGTCAGGGCGGCCGGACGACCTTCTCAGAAAGGCTCTTTGTTGGTACCGTGCTACCGGCGTTGGGTGGCGCCCCCCATCCCTTCCGCGTGCGTCGCAGTCCTGGGACACAAACGATGTTGCCGGGATTCCCCACTGTTGAAGGAGTTCGCGTGAATCGAAAGCTCATTTTCGCCGGTGTCGCCGCCGGTGCCCTTGCGGTCAGCGGGTTCGCTGTCGGCACGACCGGTGCCTCGGCAGTTCCGACCCACGACCAGGTCGCCACCCATGCCGTACGCGCGTGTGCGCCGGTCACGAAGCCCGGGCAGATGGCCTGCGACGCGTTGGTGCTCGCCACGGCAAGCGGCAAGATGGTCCAGAGCAACGCACCGCTGCCCGCAGCGTTCACCCCGGCCGACTTCCAGAAGGCCTACAACCTGAAGGGTCTGAAGAGCGGCGGTGCCACAGTCGCGATCATCGATGCCTTCGGCTACTCGACGCTCGAGGCCGACCTGAAGGTCTACCGCAGCACGTACGGACTACCGCCCTGCACCGTCAAGAGCGGGTGCCTGACGATCCTGGACGAACGCGGCGGCCACAACTATCCGCCGGACGACGCGGGTTGGGACCTCGAGCAGGCCCTGGACGTCGACATGGTCTCGGCGGCCTGCCCGGACTGCAAGATCGTCGTCGTGCAGGGGAAGGCGCCGAACCTCAAGTCGCTCGGGCACGCCGTCAACACCGCGGCCAAGATCAAAGGCGTGGTCGCCATCTCGAACAGCTACGGCGGCGGCGACAGCAACAACAAGCCGTACTACAACCACCCGGGCATCGCGGTCGTGGCTTCCACGGGCGACGCGGGCTTCACCGGCGGCGGTCACTTCCCGTCGAGCGACTCGCACGTGATCGCCGTGGGTGGCACCTCCGTCGTCCCTGATGGCAGCCAGCGTGGCTTCCACGAGTCGGCCTGGAGCGGTGCCGGTTCGGCGTGTGCTCGCCGCAACCCCCAGCCCAACTACCAGAAGGGTGTCACCAGCTGCAAGAACGTGGACGGCGCCGCGGACGTGTCCGCGGCCGCGAACCCCGGCGCAGGCGGGGCGAGCATCTACTACAACGGGCACTTCCAGCAGGTCGGCGGTACGAGCGAGTCATCGCCGCTGATCGGGGCCGTCTATGCCCTGTCCGGGAACACTGCCGGCTACCCGGGCAAGTATCTCTATCGGAGCGTCAAGGACCTGTACGACATCACCGAGGGCTCGAACGGCTCCTGTGGCGCACCGCTGTGTGACGCCGGCAAGGGCTGGGACGGCCCGACCGGCCTCGGTACGCCCAACGGGATCGGGGCCTTCTGACCGATACGCCTCACCTCGACCATGAGACGCCCGTCCCGCCAGGGGGCGGGCGTCTCTTTCGGCTGAGGAGTAGCATGGCGGCGTACGAGTGACCACACTCGCGTGCTCCGGGGTCGGTGTGATTCCGAACCGGCGGTTATAGTCCGCGACCCGTCCGCAGCCAGCGGCCGGTTGACTCGGTGAAACTCCGAGACCGACGGTTAAAGTCCGGATGGGAGGATGCACGAGTCTGTCGGCCGCGCCCGTGTCCCGAGCTAGGGCCATTCCGGCGTTGACCGGCCGCTGACGTCCTCCCGTCCGCCTCGGAGTCCGCGACCGGACCGAGGACGTAGCGATGGCAAGCCGAGCCGAGACCGACGCGATGCGTCGCGCGCTCGCGCTTGCGGCTGCGGTCGACCTGGCTCGGGACCCGAACCCGCGAGTGGGCGCCGTCGTGCTGTCGCCGACCGGGGAGGTCGTCGCGGAGGCGGCCCACGGCGGTGCCGGCACCGCACACGCCGAGGCGGCGGCGCTCGCCCACGCGGGTGCGCGGTGCTCAGGGCGCGACCGTGGTCGTGACCCTCGAGCCGTGCGACCACGTCGGCCGGACCGGGCCGTGCACCGAGGTCATCCTGGCCGCCGGGGTTCGACGCGTGGTCTTCGCCCAGCTCGACCCCAACCCCGAGGCCGCAGGCGGGCTGGAGTCACTGCGCGCGGCCGGTGTCGAGGTCGAGGGCGGCGTGCTCGAAGAGCGAGTCCGCGCGCGCTCAACCCCCATTGGACGTTCGCGATGACCCGGCAGCGGCCGTTCGTCACCTGGAAGTTCGCCGCCACTCTCGACGGCAGGTCGGCCGCCGCGGACGGCACCTCCCGCTGGGTCTCGGGGGCCGCGGCGCGGGCCGACGTCCATCGGCTGCGGGCCGGTTGCGACACCGTGCTGGTCGGCACCGGCACGGTCGCCATCGACAACCCCCGGCTCACGGTGCGCACCAGCACTGACCAGCCCCTGCCCCGGGAGGCGCAGCCGCGTCGGGCGGTGATGGGACTGCGCGACCTCGACCCGCGAAGTCACGTCCTCGACGACGTCGCGGACACCGTGCTGCTGCGGACCCGTGACCCGAACGAGGCCCTGTGCTCGCTCTTCGACGACGGGCAGCCGGCACGTCTGGCTCGAGGGTGGACCCACCCTGGGGGCTGCGTTCATGCAGGCCGGCCTCGTCGACGAGGTCGTCGCCTACGTCGCGCCGATGCTGCTGGGCGCCGGGCCGTTCGGCGGTCGCCGACCTGGGCATCACGACCATCGGCGACGCTCTGCGGTTCGAGCTCGACGACGTGACCCGGGTCGGCTCCGACGTACGGCTCACCATGAGAGGACCACGCTGATGTTCACCGGCATCGTCGAGGAGCTGGGCGAGGTCCTGGCCCTGGAACGCGACTCGGACTCCGCCCGGATCAGCCGTCCGTGGCCGGCTGGTCGCTACCGACGTTCGGCACGGCCAGTCGGTCTCGGTCAACGGCTGCTGCCTCACCGTCGTCGAGCAGGGCTCGGGCGTGTTCACCGCCGACGTGATGGCCGAGACCCTGGACCGGACCTCGCTGGGCGAGCTGGCACCGGGCAGCCGGGTCAACCTCGAGCGCGCGGTCACGCCGCTCGACCGGCTCGGCGGCCACCTGGTGCAGGGGCACGTCGACGGGGTCGGCACCATCGTCGGACGCGAGCACTCCGAGCACTGGGACGTGGTCACGATCGCCGTACCGGCGGACCTCATCCGCTATCGTGGCGCTCAAGGGGTCGATCGCCGTGGACGGCGTCTCCCTCACCGTCTCCGGTCTGTCCGACGACGACGGCACGTTCTCGGTCAGCCTGATCCCGACCACTCTCGAGCTGACCACCCTAGGTCTCAAGGCACCCGGCGACCGCGTCAACCTCGAGGTCGACGTCGTCGCGAAGTACGTCGAGCGGTTGCTCGCCCACCACCATGAGGACGGCTGACATGGACCCATTGCACTGGCTGCTGGACGGCTACTGGACGATCGGCGGTCATCCGGTGCTCCACCGGGAGGTGCTCGGCAACGTCTTCGGCCTGGCCAGCGCGATCCTCGGGATGCGCCGGCTGATCTGGGCCTGGCCGGTCGGCATCATCGGGCAACCTGATCCTGTTCACGGTCTTCGTCTCCGGCATCTTCGACAAGCCCCAGGTCCACGACCTCTGGGGGCAGGCCGGCCGGCAGGTCTTCTTCCTCGCGGTGAGCGTCTACGGCTGGTGGCGCTGGAACCGCAGCAAGCGCATGGGCGGTGCGCCCGACGGCGGCGCGATCGTGCCGCGGTGGGCCCGGGCCAGCGAGCTTCGAACCATGATCGTGGCCGGGACCGTGATGATGTTCGTGTTCTACTACACGCTTCGGGCGCTGGACTCCTTCGGCCCGCTGCCGGACGCCTGGATCCTCACCGGCAGCATCCTGGCGACGTACGGCATGGCGCGTGGGTACGTCGACTTCTGGTGGATCTGGATCGGCGTCGACCTCGTCGGGGTGCCGCTGCTCTATCGGGCGGAGTACTACCCGAGTGCCGTGATGTACGCGATCTACGCGCGCCTTCTGCCTGGCCGGCTTCGTCTCCTGGGCCAGGGCGGAGCGACGGATGAACCCCGACTCGGACGAACGTCCGAGCCGCGAGCCGCAGGAGGCGATGACCGGTGCCTGACCCCCGGCTCGACTCGATCGAACGCGCGGTCGCCGACATAGCGGCCGGGCGCGCCGTCGTCGTCGTGGACGACGAGTCGCGCGAGAACGAGGGAGACCTGGTCTTCGCGGCCAGCCTGGCGACCACGGAGCTCCTCGCCTTCACCGTGCGCCATTCCAGCGGCGTCGTCTGCACGCCGATGGAGGGCGAGCTGCTCGACCGGCTCGCGCTTCCGCAGATGACCGACGCCAACCACGAGGCGATGCGTACGGCGTTCACGGTCTCGGTCGACGCCGCCGCGGGGTCACCACCGGGATCTCGGCAGCCGACCGCGCCACCACGATCGTGGCTGCTCGCCGACCCCGCGACGACCGCGGCGCGACCTGGTCCGGCCCGGCCACATCTTCCCGCTGCGCTACCAACCAGGCGGCGTGCTGGTGCGACCCGGCCACACCGAGGCCGCGGTCGACCTGGTGCGGCTCGCCGGGCTGCCGCCGGTTGGCGTGATCTCCGAGCTGGTCAACGACGACGGGACCATGCGACGCGGTCAACAGCTCCGGGAGTTCGCCGACGAGCACGGGCTGGCGCTGGTCTCGATCGCAGACCTGGTCGCCTATCGCCAGCGTCGGGCGGGAGGGGTCGAGCGGGTGGCGACGCGCCCGGCTGCCGACCGCGGCCGGAGACTTCACCGTGCATCGGCTACCGCGACGGCCAGACCGGACTCGAGCACATCGCACTGGTGCACGGCGACCTCAGCGACGGCGTGGACGTGCTGACCCGAGTGCACTCCGAATGCCTGACCGGCGACGTCTTCGGCTCGCGCCGCTGCGACTGCGGGCAGCAGCTCCGCGACGCGATGGCCGCCATCGTCACGCGGGGCCGCGGCGTCGTGGTCTACCTTCGCGGCCATGAGGGGCGAGGCATCGGGCTGCTCCACAAGCTGCAGGCCTACCGCCTCCAGGACAGCGGCCTGGACACCGTCGAGGCCAACCTCGAGCTCGGACTGCCGGCCGACGCCCGCGACTACTCCGTCGGCGCCTCGATCCTCGCGGACCTGGGCGTGCACTCGGTGCAGCTGATGACCAACAACCCGGCCAAGGAGGTGGCGCT
This sequence comes from uncultured Actinomycetota bacterium, assembly GCA_963833975.1. Lineage (GTDB taxonomy): Bacteria > Actinomycetota > Actinomycetes > Propionibacteriales > Nocardioidaceae > JAWWPG01. The sequence goes on along the minus strand of CAWIAB010000006.1, from coordinate 514,953 downwards.
TGGAGGCCAACGGCATCGCGGTGAGCCAGCGGGTCGCCGTACCCGTCGAGATCCATGCTGACAACCGCCGCTACCTGGCCACCAAGCGCGACCGGATGGGTCACTCGCTCGACGGCGACCTCGGTGAGGTTCTCGACATCGCGATAGGCCGCACGTGAGCGGCTCCGGGCAGCCGTCCCTGGACGCTCTCGACGGGACCGGGCTGCGGGTGGCGATCGCCGCGTCCCGCTGGCACGACCGCAGTCATGGCCGGCCTGGTCGCTGGTGCCGTCCGCGGCGCTCGAGGCGTCGCACGTCCACTCGCCGACCCTGGTCCGCGCCGCCGGCTGCTTCGAGCTGCCGGTGGTCGTGCAGGCGCTGGCGACCGAGGGGTACGACGCCGTGGTCGCGCTCGGAGTCGTCGTGCGCGGTGGTACACCGCACTTCGACTACGTATGCCGCGCGTGTCACCGACGGGCTGCTCAGGGTCATCCTGGACTCCGGGGTCCCGGTCGGGTTCGGCATCCTCACCTGTGACGACGAGTCCCAGGCCCTCGACCGTGCCGGTCTCCCGGCGTCGCACGAGGACAAGGGCTTCGAGGCCGCGCACGCGGCCATCGGAGACCGCCCTCACGCTGCGCGGGCTCCGCGCCAACGATGGTTGAGCAGCCGAACGCCGCAGCAGGTCTACCGCCCGCTCGGGGCGCGCATGGTCTCCGCTGTGTCGGCGGGTGTGCTCACGACCTTGGTCGTGTTCCTCTGGTTGATGCTGCCCGGCCACGTCCAGGCCGAGTTCGACTGGTTCCAGCGCGGAACCCTGATCGCGTTCTTCCTCGTGATCCTGGGCGTCCTGTACGGCGTCTTCCGTACCAGGGTCGCCGTATCCGAGCGTGGCGTGAGCGTGACGAACGGCTACCGGCACTACGACTTCGCCTGGCCCGAGATCGTGTCCATCTCGCTTGACCCGCCATCGGCCCTGGGCCCTGGTCGACCTCGCCGACGGGAGCACCCGAGCGCTGATGGCGCTGCAGACCTCGGACGGACCGCGCGCCGTCCGCTCGGCGCGGGAGATCGCCGCGATGATCTCGGCACGCTCGCAGACCCAACGCGACGACTGACTCGGGGCGCTACGCTCGGACTCTCATTGTCGGGAGTGATTCGGGGTGTCGAGGGTGTCCGCTCGGGTGGGCAGGCTGTCGGTCGGCCTGGTGCTGTGTCTGCTCGTGCTCGTCTCGGCCGGGTCCGTGTCGTGGTTGGCCCAGGCGTCGTCGCCGCCGGACAAGTGCACTGCTCCCGCTGGCGTCACGTGCACGTTCGGGGTTCGGTACGGCCACGGTGGCGGGGACGCCCACACGCTGGACGTCTACGTCCCGACCGGAGCCACCGGCGAGCCGGTCGTCGTCATGGTCCACGGTGGTGGGTGGATGGGCGGCAACAGCCGCGGGTTGTACGACGAAGCCGTCTACTTCGCGCAGAACGGTTTCGCGGTCTTCTCCGTCAACTACACCCTGTCGACTCCGGACGACCCGAGCTGGCCCACCGCCCTCGCCGACGTCGAGAAGGCGGCCGGCTGGGTGCGGTCCCACGCGGACGGGTACGGCGCCGATGGCTCGCGCCTCGGCGTTTTCGGCGGGTCTGCCGGTGGCCATCTGGCCGCCCTGCTCGACACCGCCGGCCCGGAGGACGGGCTGCCCGTGCTGACCTCGGTGGCCTGGTCGGGACCGATGGATCTCGGCCTGACCTACCGAGATGGCAGCGAGGAGATGCGAGACGACGTCGAGCAGCTGCTCGGCTGTGTGCCGGCGAGCTGTGACGGCGCGGACGTCGACGCGTCCCCCATCTCGCATGTCACGAGCGGCGACGGCTCGGTGCTCTTCTTCAACAGCAGCGACGAGCTGACGCCGCTGAGCGGAGCCAAGGCGATGAACAAGCGGCTCAAGGCGGCCCAGGTGCCGCACAGCTTGGTGGTGTTGGCTCACACCAGCCGTCACGCAGCGGAGTATGAGTGTCACCCAGCCACCGTGCTGGGACAGACCGACCCGGTCATCGACGGCACCTTGCGGTGGCTCGGAATGTACCTCGAGATGCCCACGACTCCGACGGGGACGTTCTGCGACGGCAGGTCCGTGAGCGTCGCACGCTCGGCCGGGCCCCACATCCACCCCGAGCCACCACGTTGACGCCGCGGTCGCGCCTCGCCCCCAGGCACGCGCGGAGGGTTTCACGCCTCATCGCACTCATCATCATGGCGCTCGCGATCGCGGGACTGACAGCCGTGGCGCCGTCATCCGCGACGGGGAGGGTGGCCGACCGGAAGCCGTGTTCGCCGCCCCCCGGAGTGACCTGCCTGATCGGCATCCCGTACCTCGACGACGGCTCCTCGAAGCACACCCTGGACGCCTACTACCCGACGGATCTCACCGACCGGGCATCGGTGGTGATCCTCCACGGTGGGTTCTGGATGCAGGGCGGCAGCCGGGTGTTCGCGCCGGAGGCGGCATACCTTGCCCAGAACGGCTTCGCGGTGTTCGCGATCAACTTCGCGCGGTCGCGGCCCGACAAGCCGAGCTGGCCGCAGGTGTTCTCCGACGTCGAGGCGGCGACCACCTGGGTGATGACCCACGCCGACCAGTACCACGGCGACAACCAGCGAGTGGGTGTTCTGGGTGGCTCCTCCGGCGCACATCTGGCCGCACTTCTCGACACGGCAGGTCCGGAGGACGGGGTCGCGCCGCTCACCTCGGTCGCCTGGTCCGGCGGCATGGACCTTGCACTCACCTACCAGAAGGGCAACCGGGCAGCCAAGCATGCGATCACTCAGCTGCTCGGCTGCACACCCGACGTATGTCCGCAGACGTACGCTGACGCCTCCCCGGTGACCCATGTGACGAGCGACGACGGCAGCATGCTGTTCTTCAACAGCAGCGACGAGCACATACCCGTCGCCGTCGCCCACGAGATGAACAGTGCGCTGACCGCTGCGCAGGTGCCGCACAAGCTGGTCGTGTTCAAGGGCTCCCATGAACACTCGAGACAGTACGAGTGCGAGCCTGGCCCGGGTCATCGGCGAGACGTTGCCGGTGATCGACGACACGGTGCGCTGGTTCGGCATCAGGCTCGGCCAGCCGACCTCCCCGCTCGGCACCTTCTGCCCTTAGTGGCCCGTGTCAGAGGTCATCTTCGCGTTGCGCCGGTCCAGGCGGCGCCTCGCTGCGTTGTCGTCGGTCGACGATGTCCCCGCATCGGCTCCGCTCCTCCGCCTTGCGATGCATCCACCTGTCCTCGCCGCAACACTGAAGGAACCCCTGACACGGACCACTAGCAGTCTCCGTCCTGGGCGAACCGGGCAGGCTAGACGGCTGAGGCCAGGCCGGCCAGCGCCTTCTCGAAGCACTCCATCGGCGGGGTGACCAGGCCGGCGCCGACCTGGCCGGTGCCTGCGACCCGCCCCGCGATCCCGGTGTTGATCTGCGGCAGGACGCCGGTACGGACCACCGTGGTCACGTCGATTCCGGTCGGCGCTCCGCGGAAGTCGAGGACCGGGATCGACCACGCCGGGTTCTCGCCCACGCACAGGTCGCGCATCCGGGCCGTGGTGGCGAGGGCATCCGAGACCGTGCCTCCGACGAAGCGGACGATCGCCGGCGCGGTCGCCATCGCGAAGCCGCCGATGCCTGCGGTCTCGGTGATGGCGGAGTCGCCGATGTCGGGGTTGGCGTCGTCCGGTCCGTAGTCTCCGAGGTAGAGGCCGTCGGCCGTACGGGCCGCTCCGGTGAACCAGGCGTCGCCGGTACCCGACACCCGAAGACCGAAGTCGGTGCCGTTGCGCGCCATCGTCGTCACCACCGACGAGCCGGGTACGTCATGACCTGCCGCCGTGACCAGGGCGCACGCGGGCATTGCGAGGTTGAGGAAGAAGTGGTCGTTGCCCCCGACGAACCGCGCCACCTCGGCGACCTGGTTCGCTGGGAGGGACGACTCGACGAGATGCGGGAACCACTCCTTCAGCATCATCAGGGTCCCCGACCGGTTGCGGTTGTGCCCCTCGTCTCCCATCTGGAGCATCTGCGCGATGGTCACCTTGAGATCGGTCGGCGGGCCGGCCCGGACGGCGAGCTGAAGCGCGGGGCCCAGCACGGAGGTCATCCACCGCAGCCGCTCGATGACGTCGGGGGAGTTGGCGCCGTACCTCAGCACTCGACCGAGCCCTTCGTTGAGCGTGCACCAGGCGCTGCGTCCAGCGGCAGCGTTCGTGACCTCGAAGACCCACATGGAGGGTGAGACGACTCCCGCCATGGGACCCACGGCACCCCGGTGGTGGCACGGCTCCCAGGTCAGCACGCCAGAGGCGAAGAGCTTCTCGGCGGCCGCCGGAGACTCGGCCAGGCCCTCGAACACCGCAGCCCCAGCGAGTGCTCCGCGCAACGGCCCGGACATCCGCTCCCACTCGATCGGGGGGCCCGCGTGCAGGAAATGCCCACGTTCGAGCCCGAGCGCATCGCTCGCTGGCCTCACATCGGTGAGCAGGGGAGCCGCCGCGAGCATCTGTCGGAGTGCCTGCTCGTTGGCGACGGTACGGCGTGGGTCGAGCATCACAGCGTGCAGGGCAGCCTCGTTGCCCGACACCGGAGGAGTCCAGTCCACCCGGGTGACCGTCACCGCCTGGGACTCCAACGACTCGGCGAAGAGCTCGGCACCGGCGGTGACGACAGAGGCGGCGGAGGTGACCCGCGAGCCGCTCATGGGGCGAGGCCCTGGACGATCGCCGCTGCTTCGCGAGCGGCGGCCGCGTTCGAGGCGTGGACGACGGCGCCAGCGTCTTGCAGCCGGTGTGCTGTTCGCGCGAGGTCCTGCGGGTCGTCGCGGGTGCCCACCAGGCTGACGATGACCGGCTTGTCCGTGCTGGACAGCAGGTCGACCAGGTCGGTGGCCGGATCCGGGTGGGCGCCGAGCCCCAGCACGACGTCGAGCAGGACAGCGCCGCAGGCGGGGTCGGCGAGCTCGGCGGCCAGCCGCTCGAGCCGAAGCGTGGGGTCGATCATCGGGTGCGGACGCCCGGCGGTGAGGTCGTCGTCGCCGAAGTCGATGAAGACGTGCCCTGGCGCTGACAGCTCCCGACCCAGACCGGGGTGGCCACTGAGTGGGACGTTGGAGTGCACCGCGCCCAGGACGGGTGTCGCCACGAGCATCGCCTCCTTGCACAGCGTGCCGCCGCAGAACAGGCCACGCAGGTAACCGCCCGCGGAGGGTGACGGCGTCACCCCGCCCCAGCGCCGCGGCGTGACCCAGCGGGCGCCGATGCGTGAGCAGACCTCCATGGCCGTACCGGTGAGGTCGCGAAGCCCCTCGCCGAGATAGCCCAGGACGACCGGCGTCTCCAGCCTGCGGAGGTGACCGCGGACCGCCTCGGCCACGGTAGGCGAAGGCGGTTTCGAGACGACGACGATGAGCTCGACGTCCACCGCGGCATCGAGCCGGTCGAGAGCCTCGATGGTCGAGCGTGCACCAACCCGCTCCCCGAGATCGCGCCCGCCGACCCCGAGGCAGTGCCGGACTCCGACGTCACAGGCATCCAGCAGGGACATCAGCTGTTGCGCACCGGTGCCGGAGGCAGCCACCAGGCCGACCGGGCCGGGGCGTACGACGTTGGCGAACCCCAGCCCCACGCCGTCGACCACCGCCGTTCCGCAGTCCGGACCCATCATCAGAAGCCCCGAGGCTGCCGCGAGTCGTTTGAGGGCCACCTCGTCCTCGAGGCTCACGTTGTCGCTGAACACCATCACGTCGAGACCGTGCGCGAGGGCGTCCGCGGCGTCGATGGCTGCGAGTCGTCCGGGCGTGCTGACCAGGGCCAGCGTCGCATCAGGGGTCCGGCGAGCGGCGGCCCCGATGGTCGATGGCGCAACCTCCGTGGCGGCAAGACGCGCGCCTGAACCGGGAGGACGTTGCAGAGCGGCGTCGAGAGCGTCCCGGGCCGCCTCGGCGGCTGCATCGTCTCGCGCCTCGATCGCGACCAGCAGGTCGCTCGGGGTCGGGGCTCCGGGTATCTCGAAGCCGAGGGTGCGCGCCAGGTCGAGGTTGACCTCGGTGGCCATGGCGACCAGTGCCCGGTCGACGTCGGTGCGGCCGGCGATGTCCCGGCTGAGCGCCATCAGGCTGACGGAGTCCCGATAGGTCCCGACCCGCACCTCGAGCAGCCGCGTCATGCGGCCAGCCCAAGGGGGCTCAGGTCGAGCACCGAGGCGAGTCCCGCGAGCAGCCCGTGTCCCGACGAGTGACCGACGGCGAGCAGCCCATCCACAGCCACCGTGGCCCCCACTCCGGTCTCGAGCGCGACGAGCAGCCGCTCGACCTCGGGGATGCACCAGCCGTCAGCCGCGCAGCGAAGCAGCGCCGCGGACACGGGCGTCGTCCGCGCGTCGAGTTCGCTCGCCAGGATCTCCGTCGCGAGCCGGTCCGCGTCTGGATGGTCAGTGGCGATGAGGCCGAGCATGGCGCCGCAGATCTCGTCATCGCCGTACGGCGTCAGGCCCGGGCCCTCGCCAAGATGATCGCGCCAGCCTTCGACGACTCCGGCGGCGACCGCGGTTTCGGTGCCGTGGCGACGCAGTGCGCCGCGAACCGCGCGCGCCGGGGTGAACCACCGGCTGATCGTGACCCTCACGTCGTCGTACCACAGCGCGCCGTCTCCGATGCTGACTCGGCACCGGCCGGCTGGCAGGGCCGGCATGACGATCGACTGGGGCAGGAGTACGGCGCCGGGCGACAGCAGGCTCACGCCCAACGGCGACTCGACGCAGGTCAACAGCCACGCGTCCCGACCTCGGTATGCGGTGGTGAGCGCGGTCTGGGGACCCGTCAGCAGAGCACGGCACAGGATGCTCACCGCCATGGTGCTCGGGGTGGTCACCGTGGCCTCCTCGTCGGCCGTGGTTGGTCAAGCGCCTTCGGGTTCGACGCTAGTGGTCACGACTGGCCGCTGCGCTACGGTCGCTAGATGGAGGATAGTGCCAACGATCGAGGCACCGGGGGCAAGGACTTGTCAGAAGCGGCGCCGGTCACGGTGGCCGAGGTGCTTCGCCTCCCGATGTTCTCGGACGTGGTCGTCGTCGCCGGGCGGAGCGGTCTCGACCGGCTGGTGGCGCGGGCGAACATCATGGAGGTGCCCGACATCCTTCCGTGGGTCAAGCCCGACGAGCTCCTGCTCACCACCGGCTACCCGCTGCGCGATGTGCCCCAGGGTCTGGTCGCCCTGGTCGCCGCGCTCGACGACGCAGGGGTCTCCGCGCTCGGGGTGAAGCTGCGGCGCTATCTCCACGAGCTGCCCCCGGACATGCTGAGTGCTGCGGACCAGCGCGGCTTCCCCGTGCTGCTTCTTCCGGACGGGATCGCCTTCGACGAGCTGCTCAGCGCGGTCATGGGTGAGGTGCTCAACCGACAGTCGACCGTTCTCGAGCGCAGCGACGTGGTGCACCGGGCCCTCGTCTCGGTGGCGCTCGACGGAGGTGGGCTCGAGGAGCTCGTCGAGGAGCTGGCCGACAGGGAGGGTCACCCGACCATGGTGACCACCACGGATGGCCGGGTGCTCGCCGAGGCCAGGGACCCGACGGGTGTGCTCGGTCACCGGGCCGGAGCGGTCTTCGACCCCTCCGGGCGCTTCCGGGCCGAACGGTTCGCGACCGGGCGCCACGGGATCGACGGGGTCACCCTCGAGGTGGTCCCCGTGATCGCCGGGAAGGTCGACCACGGCCGGCTGGTCGTCGTACGCGAGGGGCCGCCGCTCGGCGACGGAGACCTCCATATGCTCAACCGGGCGGCGACGGTGGCCGCCCTGGTGATCACCAAGACGCTCGCGGTCCGGGCCGTCGAGGCGAAGTACCGCGGCGACTTCATGCGAGACGTGCTCCAGGACCGAGCCGGCGGCGCCGGATGCGGTCGCGGCGCACTTCTCCTCGCTCGGATGGGACGTCGACCGGCCGCTGCTCGTGGTCGTGGCGGCGCTCGACGTGCTGGGCAGCGAGACCACCCCGCCGCCGGGCGAGCTCCGGATCGCCCAGGAGCGGTTCTCCAACGCCTGGTCGACAGTCGTCGGCCACCACGACCGGACCGCGCCGGTGATCGGCTTCGCCCGGGAGGTGGTCGTCGATCCTCGGTCTCGAGCCCGATCAGGACCCGACAAGCGGTGGTGTCGAGCCTGGTGCGCGCCGTCTCGGGCGACGGCGGGGGCGGGCGGCACACGTTCGCGACCGGGGCCAGCCGGGTGGTTCGCCAGGTGGCCGGTATCCCGGCCGGCTATGAGCAGGCGCGGCGGGCCGCGCAGGTCGGCCGCCAGCTGAGGGGACCGTCAGCGGTCGCCCACTTCGACGATCTCGGCGCGTTCCGGCTGCTCAGCCTGGTAGCAGACGTGGGCGAGCTGCGCAGCTTCGTCCACGAGGTGCTCGGGGAGCTGGCCGTCGAGGGCGACCCCGAGGCCGCAGACATGCGCGCTACGCTGCGGGTCCTGCTCGACACCAACCTCAACGTCGCCGAGACCTCGCGCCGGCTGCACTTCCACTACAACACGCTGCGCTACCGGATCACCAAGCTAGAGCGGATGCTCGGGCCCTTCGTCTCCGACCCTGACCTACAGCTCGATCTTGCCCTGGCGCTGCGGGTCCTGCAGATGCAGAACGTGTGACGCGAGCGGCGGCAAGTCTCTGCGCCCAGTGGGCCAGCGATGGCGAGTATTCTGACTAAACGGTCAGATTTCCGAATCCGGTACAAATCGAGCGTGGAGGTTATAGAGTGACAACGACGGAAACAACTCTATGGGGGGGACCCATGATCAAACGTCTCGTTCTCGGCACGCTCACTGCCACCCTGCTCGGCGCCGCTCTGCTGGCGCCGTCGGCGATGGCCAACTCGCAGAAAACCGATGAAACGCCCTACATCAAAGGCGTCACCGGCACGATCAAGGGCGGCTTCATTGAGACGTGGAACGACGACAGCGTCGTCTACGTGCCCACGATCGGCAAGCAGCACAAGGAGTGTGCCCACACGGCACAGGACCTGTCCTACTGCCTCGGCCTGGTCGATGGCCGGATGGCCGAGGAGCTCGTGCTCAAGATCGCCCTGGACAGCATGGGGTAAGCAGCACCGCTGCAGCATCAGCTCGTTGGTCGCGCCGCCTTCCGCACTCGGTTGGCGGCGCTGCTACGTTCCCGCGCAAACCCGTCCACCGGTTGGGTTGCCACCTCCGCCGGGTTGAGGTGCCGGCCGGGTTGAGGTGCCACTTCGGTCCGCGCGGCGCCCCGAGATTCCCGTACGGCGGGAGCATCCTGATGCTCAGTGGCTCCTGTCACGGGACGGGTGGGGGACGCCACGCGGCTCGACCAGAGGCGGGAGACGACGATGGCGATGACGTGGAAGGTCGTGTACGGCGGCAAGACGCCGCCACCGGGTGAGGCAGTGGCGCCGGACGAGCGGCTCTCGTGGGGCCGGACGGTGGGCCTGGGGGCCCAGCACGTGGTGGCGATGTTCGGGGCCACTTTCGTCTTCCCCCTGATCATGGGTCTCAACCCGCAGCTGGCCATCATGATGAGCGGCATCGCGACGATCTGCTTCCTGCTGATCGTGCAGGGCAAGGTACCGAGCTATCTAGGGACGAGCGCCTCCTTCGTCGGCGGCGTGGTGGCGATTCGTGCCCAGGGTGGTGACTCGGCCGATGTCACCGGCTCGATCCTGGTCGCCGGACTGGTGCTGCTGCTGGTGGGTGTGCTGATCCACTTCGCAGGTCCACGCGTCCTGCACGCCGTCCTGCCGCCGGCGGTCACCGGCGCAGTGGTCATGCTGATCGGCTTCAACCTGGCTCCGGTGGTGGCCACCATCTACTGGCCGCAGGACCAGTGGGTCGCGCTGGCGACCATGTCGTTCGTGATCTTGGTGGCCGTCGGCGTACGAGGTTTCGCCGGCCGGATCGCCATCTTCCTCGGGCTGATCTTCGGCTACCTCCTCTCGTGGCTCAACGACCACGTCTTCGGCCAGATCAACAGCGTGCTCCCTGGCCAGAACCTGCAAACGTCGACGGGAAAGCCTTGCTCGGCAGAGGGTACGTACTGCGTGGCGTCGCCGATCGATCATGATCGGGTCAGCTGGGTCGGAGTCAAGGCGGCGGACTGGATCGGGTTTCCGCCGCACACGGACAGCGCCACCGGTGTGGTCGGCTGGCACTGGCCGTCCTTCTCTGTCACCTTCATCCTGCTGGTGCTGCCGGCGGTCATCGCGTTGATCGCCGAGAACACCGGCCACGTGAAGGCGGTCGCCGAGATGACCAACCGCGACCTCGATCCGGTGATGGGCCGCGCCATCGCCGCAGACGGGTTCGGTACGGCGCTGGCGAGCACGTTCGGTGGCTCGCCCACCACGACGTACGCGGAGAACATCGGGGTGATGGCGGCGACCCGCGTCTACTCCACGGCGGCCTACTACGTGGCGGCGGTGGTCGCGATCCTGTTCGGGCTGAGCCCGAAGTTCGGTGCGCTGGTCGCGTCGACGCCAGGCGGTGTGCTCGGCGGGATCACGGTCGTGCTGTACGGGATGATCGGCCTCCTGGGCGCGAAGATCTGGAAGGAGAACGGCGTCGACTTCGCCAACCCGGTCAACCTGGTGCCGCTCGCCGCAGGCATCGTGATCGGGATCGGCAACGTCACGCTGAAGATCACCGACGACTTCTGGCTCACCGGGATCTCCCTCGGCACCATCGTGGTGCTCGTCTTCTACCACCTGGCCCGTGCGATCGCGCCACCACATCTTCGTGAGGGCACAATGATCGCGGTGGGCAAGCCCGGCATGTACGCGGTCGACGACCAGCCGGGCGCGCACCGCGGCGAACCCACCTGATCTGGAGGAAGCTCACCGGTGAAACCGGCCCCGTTCGACTATCACCGGGCGAGCAGCGTCGATGAGGCCGCCGACCTGCCTCGCGGAGACCGGTGGCAAGGTGCTGGCCGGGGGACAGAGCCTGGTCCCGCTGATGTCGATGCGGCTCGCCTCTCCGCCGAGCGCTGGTGGACATCAACGCGATCGCCGACCTCGACCGCATCGACGTCGACGAGACGGCGGTACGGATCGGCGCGGTGGTGCGTCACCGGTCGCTCGAGCTGCACGAGCGAGCGTTCGCGGCCAACCCGCTGCTGCGGCAGGCGTTGTCGCAGGTTGCCCATCCGACGATCCGCAACCGGGGTACGACCGTGGGCAGCCTGATCCACGCTGACCCGGCCGCGGAGATGCCGGCGGTGCTCGCCCTGCTCGGTGGTGAGGTGGAGGTCGTCGGCGCCGGGGGCGATCGGCGCACGATTGCGGCCGTGGACCTCTTCGCCGGCCCGCTTGGAGTCCTCGCTGCGGCCGCACGAGGTGGCGGTTGCTGCCACCTTCCCCAACCCTCCGGCGCACAGCGGCACCTGCTGGCTCGAGCTCGCCCGGCGACGGGGCGACTACGCGCTCGTGGGCGTAGGGGCCGTGGTGACGCTGGGCCCGGACGGAGGGCGTGGGTTCGGCCCGGGTCGCCCTGGTCAGCGTCGCCGGCACCCCCCTCGTCGTCGACGTGACCGAGACGGTCGGCAACGATCTCGACTGGACCGCGGCCATCGAGCAGGTCGACCGCGGCGATCGACCCGGAGGCCGACATCCACGCGTCGGCCGACTACCGCCGCCGGCTGGCGCACGTGCTCTCCCGTCAGGCGCTCATCCGGGCGCTCGACACGGCACTGTCGGCTCCCATCGGCCAGGATGCGCCGTGAGCGAGCGCAGGCACGAGATCACCCTGGTCGTCAACGGCGTGCCGACGGAGCTCGCCGTCCCGGCCCGCCGGCTGCTGTCCGACGCGCTGCGGCACGACGCGAGGCTGACCGGCACCCACGTCGGCTGCGAGCAGGGCGTGTGCGGGGCCTGCACGGTCCTGGTCGAGGGTCAGCCGATGCGCTCCTGCCTGGTGTTCGCGGTCTCGCTGGACGGCGCCCAGGTGACCACGGTCGAGGGCTGCACCCGGTCCGACGGCGGGCTCGGCGCCGTACAGCAGGCCTTCCAAGAGTGTCACGCACTGCAGTGCGGCTTCTGCACGCCAGGGTTCATCACCACGGTCACCGCCTTCCTGGAGACCAACCCGGACCCTACGGAGCCCGAGGCTCGGGAGGCGATCGGCGGCAACCTGTGTCGTTGCACCGGCTACCAGAACATCGTGGCCGCCGTGCTCCGGGCGGCCGAGCTCCGTCGCCTGGGGGAGGGCCGGTCGTGACCACGAAGCTGTTCGGCCAGCGGGTGCCTCGCGTCGAGGACCCGCGGCTGCTTCGCGGCGAGGGTCGATTCCTCGACGACCTCGGGCAGGACGCGCTGGAGGCCGCCTTCGTGCGCAGTCCGCACGCCCACGCCCGGATCATCGACATCGACGTCACCCGCGCGCTCGACGTCGACGGTCTGGTCGCGATCTACACCTACGACGACCTCGACGGGCTCACCGGCGAGCCGCTTCCGCTGCTGATCCCGCATCCGGCGCTGACCCACGGGCGAACGGCGTATCCGCTGGCCCGCGACGAGGTCAACCATGTCGGCGAGGCGATCGTGATGGTCGTGGCCCGAGACCGCTACCTGGCGGAGGATGCGGCCGAGCTCGTCGACGTGACCTACGAGACGCTGCCGCCGGTCGTGGGGATCGAGGCGGCCCGGGCCGCTACTCGGCTCGTGCACGACGACGTGCCGGGCAACGTGGCGGCGACCATGGTTCAGGAGGTCGGTGACGCGGCCGCGATGATCGAGGCGGCGCCCCACCGCGGGAGTCTGCGGCTGAGCATCGAGCGCAGCGCGTCGACGCCGCTCGAGGGCAAGGGGGTGCTGGCCCGCTGGGATCCCGACGACCGGTCGCTCCTCGTGCATACGTCGACCCAGACCTCGACCAGCGTCCGCCAGGCGCTCGCGGCGAAGCTGAGCCTGCCCGTCGACCGGGTCGAGGTGGTCACCCCGGACGTGGGTGGCGGCTTCGGCGTCAAGATCGTGCACCCGTGGCCGGAGGAGGTCCTGGTCCCCTGGGCCGCGATCCGGCTCGGCCAACCGGTCAAGTGGACCGAGGACCGGCGGGAGCACTTCGTGTCGTCGGCCCACGAACGCGGTCAGCTGCACGAGGTCGAGTTCGGGTACGACGACGACGGTCGCCTGCAGGGGTTGGCGGTGCGCTTCTGGCACGACAACGGCGCCTACACGCCGTACGGGCTGATCGTGCCGATCATCACCTCGACGCAGCTGCTCGGGCCGTACAAGCCCGGCGCCTACCGGGTCGAGTTCCAGAGCCTCTACACGAACACCGTCATGGTCACGCCGTACCGCGGGGCCGGCCGCCCACAGGGCTGCTTCGTCATGGAGCGGGTGATCGACGCGATCGCCCGCGACCTCGGCCTCGACCGGGCCGACGTCCGAGAACGGAACTTCATCCGGTCCGACGAGATGCCGTTCGACCACGGGCTGGTGTTCCAGGACGGCCGGCCGCTGATCTACGACTCGGGCGACTTCGCGGCGTCACTGACGATGCTGAAGCGCCTGGTCGGGTGGGACGACTTCGAGGCGTTCCGGGCCGAGATGGCGGCGACGGGCCGGACCGTCGGGATCGGGCTGGCCTGCTATGTCGAGGGCACCGGCGTCGGGCCGTACGAGGGTGGGCACATCCGCGTCGAGACCGACGGCAGCGTCGTCGTCTCCACGGGCTTGACCTCGCAGGGGCAGGGGCACCAGACCATGCTGGCCCAGATCGTCGCGGACGAGCTCGGCGTCTCGATCGACCGGGTGAGCGTGACGACGGGAGACACCCGTCGGTTCAAGTACGCGGTCGGGACGTTCGCCTCGCGCACCGCGGTGATGTCGGGCAGCGCGGTCGCGCTGACGGCCCGGGCGGTCCGCGAGAAGGCGATACGGCTCGCGGCCGACGCCCTCGAGGCTTCACCTGAAGACCTCGAGATCGTCGGTGGTGTGGTCAGCGTGAAGGGTGCCCCCGGTGTCGGGATCGACCTCGGGACGATCGCGGTGCTGTCCAACCCGCTGCGCTACGCGTTCGATGAGGCGGCGGGGCGCGCCACCCAGTTCGCCGCGCCGGCCGACCCGAACCGGCCGCCGGTCGCCGAAGGAGAGCGGCCCGGTCTCGAGAGCACGGACTACTACTCGCCGCTGCGCTCGACGTTCGCGAACGGCATGCATGCGGTGGTCGTCGAGACCGACCCGGAGACCGCGGACATCACCATCCTGCGCTACTGCGTCGTCCACGACTGCGGCACCGTGATCAACCCGATGATCGTCGAGGGCCAGGTCCACGGCGGGGTCGCCCAAGGCGTCGGCGGCGCACTCTACGAGCGGATGGCGTACGACGAGTCCGGCCAGCTGCTCAACGCGTCGTTCATGGACTTCCTGATGCCGTATGCCAGCGAGATCCCGCACATCGAGATCGACCACCTGGAGACGCCGTCCCCGCTGAACCCGCTAGGGGTCAAGGGCGCGGGCGAGGCCGGGGTCATTCCGGGGTCCGCCGCGATCGCGTCGGCCATCGAGGACGCCGAGGGGATCGTGATCTCCGCGATGCCGATCAGCCCCAGTGACTTGTTCGCGCTCCGAGCGGCTGGAGGCGGGGCCACGGGCCGCAGGGACTAGTCCCAATGGACATATTGCCAGCGTAGGGCTGGTGTCTAGAATTCTCGTCAACCGGGCTGTACCGGACGATGCTTCGCTTGACCCTTGGGACGGGGACACGATGACACGAGACCACCGACGAGCGATGAGGCGAGCCTCCGCGCTCATCGGCACCACCACACTTGCCCTGGGCGGCCTGGCTGCGCTGCCGCCAGCCCAGGCCGACACGGGGCCGGGGGGCGGCGGCCGGATCGCCTACGAGCGGTACGTGCAGTACTTCCCTGAGAACGGGCTCCCGTACTACGACGAGGACATCTTCTCCGCCAACCCCGACGGCACCGACGAGATCAACCTCACCAACACCGACCACGGGCGCGAGATGGATCCGACCTGGTCGCCCGACGGAACCCGGATCGCCTTCGCCAGCAACCGGGACGGCAACTTCGACATCTACACGATGGCGGCTGACGGCACCGACGTACAACAGGTGTCGTTCCTGCCGACCGGTGAGTCCTGGCAGTTCGTGAACAGCTATGAGCCGACCTGGTCGCCGGACGGGACGCAGATCGCCTTCACCGGCTACCGCGCGGAGGAGTCCTGGCCGGACATCTACCGCGCGTCGGTGGGCCAGACGGCGGACACCTACGCCGAGCAGCCCGTCACCGATACGACGGACTTCCTCAGCGCCGCCCAGCCGGACTGGTCGCCCGACGGTACGGCCATGCTCTACACCGGCTACTGGGACCAGTGGACGACCGACGTCTGGCGGATCAACGTCGACGGCACCGGCGCTGTGAACCTGACCGACCCGGAGAGCGAGTTCGACGGCACCGACGTCGACCCCTCCTGGTCCGCGGACGGCACCCGGGTCACCTGGGTGAGTGACGGAGAGCAGGGCCACACCGGCGTCGACGTCTACGCGATGCAGGCGGACGGCACCGGGAGGGTGGCCGCGACGTCGGACGGCATCGAGAAGTACGAGCCTGAGTTCTCACCCGACGGCACCCAGATCCTCTATCAGATGAACTACTACGACCCGGAGATCTGGGTCGTGGACGCTCCGCCGCCGCCCGGCAAGTCCGCCGGCTCTGCTGGGGACGCGCACATGGTGGCGGCGGGTGGCTCACCGAGCTGGCAGCCTGTCATCGGGGTGCCGGCCTGCACCATCAGCGGTACGGCGAAGGCCGACGTGCTCCGCGGAACCAGCGGGCCGGACGTCATCTGTGGTCGAGGCGGCAACGACCGGCTGAAGGGCCTGTCGGGTGACGACGTACTGGTCGGTGGGCCGGGTCGGGACGTGCTGCGCGGCGGTGCCGGGGTAGACACCCTCGACGGCGGACGTGGCAAGGACGACTGCGGCCGCGTCGACGGGTCCGAGTCCCGCACTTCTTGCGAGCTCTGACACCCGACGTCGCAGACTCAGGGAAAAGGGGCTCGGGGGGACGGGGGTTCGGGGGACGGGGTCCTTGGGACGGGCTCCGGGGGGAACGGGGGTTCGGGGGACGGGGTCCTGGGGACGGGCTCCGGGGGGAACGGGGGTTCGGGGGATGGGGGAAGGGGGATGGGGGGTGCTTGGGTGGCTGACCACCCAAGCACCCCTTTCCAACGCCGTACTCCTGCGGGCCGCTTGTTCGCTGAGGCCAGGGCCGCCGTGATCCGGGGTTGCCCCCGGCGTTTGAGTGGTGCACCACTCAAACGCCCCTCAAGCCACTCAGATTTGGGTGGCTCGAGGGGTACTTGAGTGGTGCACCACCCAAGCACCCCTTTCCGACGCCGTACTCCTGCGGGCTGCTTGTTCGCTGAGGCCAGGGCCGCCGTGATCCAGGGTTGCCCCCGGCGTTTGAGTGGTGCACCACTCAAACGCCCCTCAAGCCACTCAGATTTGGGTGGCTCGAGGGGTACTTGAGTGGTGCACCACTCAAGTGTGAGGCGGCGACGCCAGGCCCGGTCGCGGGGGAGTCTTCACGTCGGCTGCTGGGAGGTGCTGAATCTCTTCGCCGCGTCCTGCAACCTGATCTCGCGCCAGATGCGAGCGGATGTCGCAGCGAAGGCCTTGGGCTCGGTGTCCTTCCACACCATCCGGCTTATGCCGAAACCCGCCCCGCGGATCTTGTCCTCGCGTTGCTTCTCGTCCCAGACGACGTCGTCGGCGGTGACGCGAACTCCCAACAGGTTGAGCTGCTCGCGGTACTTCAGCTTGCCATCACATTCGAAACAGTGGTGCAACTGGGAGGAGTACAGGTCCACGAACGCGGTAGCACCGTCCACTCGGATTTCGTACCGAGGCTCGACGTCGAGGATGCCCATCGTTTTCACCAGAATCCGAGCCAGGGTCTCGAGCGGCGTCTCGGCTCGTCCGTCTCCGTCCCTCACCACGGCCGCGCGAGTCCGGGCGCGCGAGTCGTGCTCGTACCGCTGCATCGCGCTCTCGAGCTGATCCCTCGTGACCAGCCGCGCCAGGGCTGCGTCGGCCGTCACCAAGCCGCTTCGATAACCGAACTCGGAGGCTATGTCCAATACCGTTCGCGCGACGCTCGTCACGGGGAGACCCTCCACAGATGTGATCTCGTCGTCAGCGAGCTCGCCGCAGTGGTGCTTGATGCCGGCGACGGACCTGGTGAGCCGACGGCCGTGCGTGCGAAGCCGGGTCACGTGAGCGAGGCGGTCGTGGACGTTGTAGAGCGGTAGTCGATGCAAGCGAGCGGCCGAAGAATGGCTCAGGACGGTGCCTTCATCGCACACCAACAGGGCGGCTCGGTCGAGTAGCAGCTCCTGCTTTGCTAAAGGAAGGGCTTCCCACTCCGTACGACATGCATAGACGCCGTACCGGATACGGATCCATGCACCGTCACGACGCGTCAGCCACGCGAACTCCTTCGGTGTGCATCCGGCAGCGATGGCTTGTCTGCGGAGGAAGATCCCGTGCTGACGGGCCATCAGGTCCTGCAGGGAAGCGGCCATGGCGTGATTCTGGTGCGGTTGGTTCGCTGGCCGCTCGACTCGAAGAGGTAGTTGTGGATAAACCCCGGAAACCCACAGTTCAGACCGCGTCTGCTCGCCGAGGACGGGCGGGTCGGAGTCGAGGGGGTGTTTGAGTGGTGCACCACCCAAACACCCCCCAAGCCACTCAAATCTGGGTGGCTTGAGGGCAACTTGAGTGGTGCACCACTCAAACGCCCGGTGATGGCGGCCAGGGTTGAGCAGGGCAGGGCAGGGCAGGGCAGGAGTCACTGGATGAGGTGGGAGGCGGCGACGCTGGCGGGTACGCACATCCGCCAGGCATCGACGACCAGCTCCCGCATCTCCTCCAGGTCGAGGGCCGCCAGCCGTACCTCGACCCACTGGTAGCGCAGGTCCGCCTTGCTCGGCATCAAGAACTTGTCGGGCGCAGACGCCACCAGCTGGGCCCGCTCCTCCCGAGGGAAGCCGAAGCCCATCTGCTGCTCGTCGCGCGAGAACGCCAGGAAGACGATTCGGCCGACTCGGAACTTCACCCGATCCCGCACCAGTACCTCGTAGGCACGCGGCAGACTGAGGGCCACGGCTCGCACGTCGTGGATGGTCACCACCCCGCTCAGGCTAACGGGCCGCGCCGACGCCTGTTCGCTGCGACGGCCGGCGGCGGGGAGGAACCTGCAGCGGGTTGGCCAGGAGCGGAGCGAAGGCGAGTTCGGCAGCGCCGAACAAGGAGGAGTCGTCGCCGAGTCCAGCCGGGATGACAGTCACGAGCTCTCCTCGGGTCACCATGCTTCCCGAGCGGATCACGTCCTTGATCTGGTCTGATCGGGCGTTCCACACCTGGCCGAGGACGCCACCGACGACGATCATGGTGGGGTTGAAGAGGGTGACGATGCCGCTGAGCCCGATGCCGATCCAGTAGGCGCAGCGGGTCAACGACTGCGCGGCTCGATCCTCGCCCGCAGCAGCCGCGGCGATCACCTCGACGACCGCCTCGGCCCCGCCGCCCGGTAGCCGCCCGGCCCCCTCGAGGAGCTGGTTCTCGCCGACGCGGGTCTCCCAGCACCCACGTGCCCCGCACCGACACTTCGCGCCGTTGAGGTCGACCAGCAGATGACCGATCTCACCGGCGAACCCGTCGTGCCCGCGCAGCGGCACCCCGTCGACCAGGAACCCGCCGCCGATGCCCACGCTGCCACTGAGGAAGGCGCAGTTCTCGACGCCGACCGCTGCCCCCCGGGTGTGCTCTGCCAGGACGCCGAGGTTGGCGTCGTTGCCACACAGGACGGGCAGGCCCAGCTCCGAACCGAGCATCTCGGCGAGTGGCTCATCGACCCATCCCAGGTTGGGCGCGAACCGGATCAGCCCGTCACTGTCTCTGACGACCCCGGGCACCGAGACGCCAACGCCGAGGCACCTCGACCGGTGCTGGCCCCTGAGCAGCTCGCAGCAGACCTGGGAGATCGAGCCCACAACCGCCGCCGCGTCGTGGGCACCCCGCTGGTGTGGCCTTTCCCGTCGTTCGAGCACCTGACCGCCCAAGCCGACGAGCGCGATGACGATTCGGTCCACGTCGAGGGAGACGGCGAGCACGGTCACGTCGTTTCGGGGCACCACCAGGTGGGAAGGGCGGCCGGACCGGCCACGTTCTGGGTCCGGTTCCTCCTTGACCAGTCCGAGCGATACCAGCTGTGCGGTGATGGCGCCGATCGTGCTGCGGTTGAGCCCGAGCTCGGACGTGAGGATCGCCCGGCTCGTGGGCCCACCGATATGCACGCGAGACAGCAGGGCACTGACGTTGGCGCGACGTAGCTCGTCCCGACCGATTCCCGCCATGTACGCACCCCATCTCTCGAGCTGTACCGGGATCAAGCCCGTCCGGTGGCTGCCGCACGGCGTCGACTGATGGCATCCACGCTGGCCGCGAGAAGGAGGACCACGCCGGTCACCATGTAGATCCGGCCGGACGGCTGCTCCAACAGCAACATGCCGTTGTTGATCACGGCGATGACGAGACCGCCGATGATCGCGTCCGCCACCCGGCCCTTTCCGCCGAACAGACTCGTGCCGCCGATAACGGCGGCGCCCACAGCGAAGAGCAAGGTGGTCTGTCCGCCGGTGGTCGGGGACACCGAGTTGTCCCGGCTCACCAGGAGAATGCCAGCAATGGCCGAGACGGTTGAGCACATGACGAAGCAGGACAGTCGGACGACTGCCACGTTGATCCCAGCCCGCCGAGCCGCCTCGGCGTTGCCACCGACGGCGTAGACGTGCTGGCCCCATGCCGTACGACTCAGCATGAAATCGAGTAGGACGAGAAGGAAGACGATCACGACTACGACGATCGGGACGCCTCTGATGGACGCGTTACTGACGTTGCGACTGCGTTCACCGCTGAGGTAGGCGGTTGCCGCGATCAGGACCACGGCAAGACCGCCCGTCTTCGCCGCCCACACGCTGACGAGCTCACTGGTCAGCCCAGCCGCGCGACGCGTGCTGATCCGGCGATAGCCAAGGAGCGCGTAGACCGCCAGCCCACCGAGGCAGAGCGCCCAGCCCTGCCAGATCGCAAGGTTCTTGTTGGCTATCGCGATGATGTCCGGTGCCTGGATGAAGGAGATGGTGCCGCCCTCGCCGATGATGACGAGCATCAGGCCTTGAAGACCGAGAAATGCCGCCAGCGTGACGACGAACGAGGGAATGCCGAGGTACGCCACCAGGAGCCCGATACAGGTGCCGATCACCGCGCCGGTCGCCAGACAGATGCCGATGGACAGTCGCCAGTCCAACCCGTGGTTGGTGAGCACCACGCCCATGACACAGGCTGCCGTGCCTGCGGTGAAACCCGCGGACAGGTCTATCTCGCCGAGCAGCAGCACGAAGACGAGCCCCATGGCGATCACGATGACGGCCGCGGACTGGTTGATCAGGTTGGCGACGTTGAACGGGTTGGCGAACGTGCTGGGTCGCAGGCTGGTGAAGACGATGAGCAGGACGACCAGTCCCAGAATCGCCGGAAGGGCGCCGACGTCGCCACCGCGCACCCGGGTCAGATACTCCCGCGCGGCGCCGCCCAGGGTCCCGTTGGGTTCGGGTGTCGGCTGCCTGGTTCCGGGCTGCGAGGGCTCGGTGACGGTACTCATGGCGTCTCCTCCAAGCGAGGGGACTCGGTGAGCGGCGTCTGCGGTTTCGACTCCGGGCCCCCCTGGATGCCCAGGCCCCCGGATCTACCGGTGGTGATGAGCTCGACAATATGGTTCTGAGAAACCTCCGCGGCGGGCACCTGCGCCACCATCTGCCCGAGGTACAGCACCGCGATGTCGTCGGCCACTCGCAGCACGTCGTTGAGGTTGTGGCTGATCAGTACGACCCCGAGCCCGCGGTCGGCAAGGCGTCGGACCAGGAGCAGCACCTGCTCGGTCTGTGCGACGCCCAGGGCTGCCGTCGGCTCATCGAGGATCACGATCCTGGAGTTCCACAGCACGGCCCGGGCGATGGCCACGGTCTGACGTTGCCCGCCGGACAGGCTGGCGACGTGCGTCCTCACCGACTGCAGGGTCCGGACGGAGAGGCCGTCGAGGGTCTCCCGCGCCCGGCGCTCCATGCCGTTCTCGTCCAGCCGGCCGTACGACGTCATCTCCCGGCCAAGGAAAAGATTGTGCACGACGTCCAAGTTGTCGCAGAGCGCCAGGTCTTGGTAGACGACCTCGATGCCGAGGGCGTTGCTGTCCTTCGGACTGTGCACTGATACGGGCTGGCCTTCGAACTCGTACTCTCCCTCGTTGAAGGCGTGGATGCCGGCGATCCCCTTGATCAAGGTGGTCTTGCCGGCCCCGTTGTCCCCTACCAGTGCGGTGACCTTGCCGGCAGTGACCGAGAAGTTGACGCCGCGAAGCACATCAATGGCGCCGTAGCTCTTACTCACCCCCCGCAGGGTCAGCAACGGCGTACCGGCACGGGTAGTGGGAGCCTCCACGCTGCTCGTCGTCATCGAGCACTCGCTTTCTGGTATGTCTCCGCGGCTGACCGTGGTCGGGTGCAGGGTCCCGACGGCACCGCGGAGATGCCGTCGGGACCACCGGGACTACTTGACGCCGTACTGCGTGCACAGCGCGGCGTAGCTGCCGGTGCACACGTCCGAGGCCTTCTGGTAGCCCTCGTCGGTGACGACGTGGACGTTGTCCTGGAAGATCGAGACCGGAGTCTCCTTGGCGAAGGGCACTTCCTTGCCGGTCTTCGTGTCCATGATCGTCTCAGTCGCGATCTTGTTCGCGGCCGCCGTGTCGCCGTCGGCAAGGGCGAGGGCGAGGTTCGCGCCGTCGGAGGCCTCGAGAGCGCCATTCTTGTACACGGTCATGCACTGGGTGCCGGAGAGGATCCGCTGCAGACCCTCGACGCTCGCATCCTGGCCTGTGACCGGAACCTTTCCGTCCAGGTTGTTCTTCGCGAGGATGGCGATGATGCCGCCGGCCATTGTGTCATTGGCGGAGATCACACCATCGACCTTGCCGTTTGCCTGCGTGTAGAGCTGCTCGAACGCGGTGCCGGCGATCGTTGCGTTCCACTTGCCGGTCTGGTCACCCACCATGGTGTAGTCGCCCGAGTCGATCTTGGGCTTCAGCGCCGCCTCGTACCCTTGCTTGAACAGGGTCGCGTTGTTGTCCGTGGGGTCGCCGTCGATCTGGATGATGTTCGCCTGGCTCTTGCCCTCGTCGTCGAGGCACTGGATGAGCCCCTTGCCCATCAGTGAGCCGACCTCGACGTTGTCGAAGGAGACGTAGTACGAGGCGCCGCCCCCGAGGGTCAGTCGGTCGTAGTCGATGCTCTTGATGCCTGCGTCGGCTGCCTTGTGCAGGCAGGCGGCGCCGGAGTCGGAGTCGAGGTTGACGATCATGAGCACCGTCACGCCCTCATTGATCATGCTGTCGCAGATGGTGCCGAACTTTCCGACGTCGCCGTCGGCGTTCTGGATGTCGGAGTCCACGCCGGCGTCTGAGAACGCCTTCTCCAGAGCCGGACGGTCGCTGGCCTCCCAGCGAGGTGACGAGGTCGTGTCGGGGAGGATCACTCCGATCTTCGCGCCTCCGCTGTCGCCTCCTCCGGAGTCGCCCCCACAAGCTGCAGCCGCGAAGATCAGGACGGCTGCGGCCCCGAGGGACGCGACCTGGGCGCCTTTGCTTCTCGCCATGTTCAAACCCTTTCCCTAGGCGCCCACCCGGTGAAAGGATCGCGGCGCATTGTTGTTCGCGACAA
The DNA here is from genome assembly GCA_963833975.1 of uncultured Actinomycetota bacterium. Classification (GTDB taxonomy): domain Bacteria; phylum Actinomycetota; class Actinomycetes; order Propionibacteriales; family Nocardioidaceae; genus JAWWPG01. The sequence goes on along the minus strand of CAWIAB010000006.1, from coordinate 492,123 downwards.
CATATCCTCGGTCGAGGGTCCTCAGCAAGCGTTTCGGGGGAGTTTTGTTGTTTGGACGAACGATCGTGGGGTGACGCCAGCCTTGGCCCGCCCGTCGGGCAACGCCCCCAGACTCTCCGACCGACCACCCGATATCGCGGCCGAGCACACCGCGAGCTTGGTCGAATTGTGCCCGCTCGCGCTACCGAGGTTTGGAGTGATCTGCCGCTTCTCAGGGCAGCGGCGCACACCATAGCCTCAGGGGGCTCCCCCTCTCGCGCACCACGTCCCTCTCACAGGAGGCTCCATGTTGCACCGTAAGCGCGCTCTCAAGACGACGGCCGTCCTCGCCGGGCTCGGGCTGGCCCTCGGCATCGGCGGACTCGCCGGCTCGACCGCCATCGGCTCGTCCGCCAACCCCGACGTGACATCCAAGCAGATTCCCAACCTGGGCATCGTGAAGAACCAGATCAAGGCCTACTACGGCGACACCGGTGGCAAGGAGCCGACGGTGGGCAGCGACTACTGGGCAGAGGTCACGAGCGTCGAGGGCAAGGCCCTCAAGCGTCTCCCCAAAGTGATCAAGGCCGCTGACGCCAGCCCGGTCCTGGTTCTCGACGTCGACGACACGACGCTCTCGACCTACAACTACGAGGTCACCCACGACTTCGGCTACGACGCGGTCGAGAACGCCCAGTACATCCACGACCACGGCATGGGACCGATCTTCGGGATGGTCGACCTCTCGCAGTTCGCGACGACGCAGGGCGCCACCGTCTACTACATCACCGGTCGGCCGGAGACCCAGCGGGCGGACACCGAGCGCGACCTGCTCGCGGCGGGATACCCCAACGTCACCGATGCCTCGCTCTTCATGCGCAACCGCGACAACCCACCGGCCTACCTGCCGTGCGAGCCGACCTGCACGACCATCCAGTACAAGTCCCTCACCCGTCAGCACATCGAGAGCCTCGGGTACGACGTCGTGATGGACATGGGTGACCAGTACAGCGACCTGGAGGGCGGTTTCACCGACACCACGGTGAAGATCCCGAACCCGATGTACTACCTGCCCTGAGCAGGGACGAGCTAGGCGGGCCGGTGTCGGCCCGCCTCGTGGTCCGTGTCGGGGGTTCCTTCACGAAGATGACCTCTGACACGGCCCACTAGGTTGGACCCCGTGAGGATCACCGGCACTGCCACCCTGCACGCCTCACGCTTCGAGGTGTGGGACGCACTCAACGACCCAGCCGTGCTCGTCGCGACGATTCCGGGCTGCCAGCTCCTGGAGGAGATCGCGACGGACTCGTACACGATGACCCTCTCAGCGGGTGTCGGCTCGATCAAGGGGGTCTACCGGGGAGAGGTACAGCTCGGGGACAAGCAGCACCCGGAGCACTTCGTCCTTCATGCGTCCGGCGCCGGCACCCCGGGGACGGTCTCCGCCGACGTGCTGGTCACCCTGTCCGAGGTGGCGGCCACCACGACGGCGGTGACGTACGACGCGGACGCCGTCGTCGGTGGCCTGATCGCGGGGGTCGGGCAGCGGATGATCTCCGGGGTCGCCAAGAAGACCGCAGCCGAGTTCTTCGGGGCCGTCGACTCGGCCCTCAGCGGGCGGGGGCTGCCGCCGGCAGTCGCGTCGGCCGCTGCCGGCGCCGAGACCTCCCGGTCGGGTACGCCGACCTCCCGTTCGAGCGGCGTGTTCACGGCGCCGCCACCCACCGCGGTGTCGGGGGCAGCCTCCTTCCGCAGCGGCGCTCTCGTCGGGGCGGCCGCCGCCCTGTTCGGCGCCGTCGTCGGCGGCTGGCTGGCCGGACGCCGGCGGACCTGACCGTACCCACCCACACACTCGGAGCGACCAACCATGCGAGCACTCACGGCGACCGCCCTGCAGGTCCGGCCACGCTCGGCGCCGCTCACCCGCGAGTCCGTCGAGGCCAACGTCGCCCACTGCGTCGAGTGGCTGCGGCGATGCGTCGCGGAAACCGCCTCAGACCTGGTCGTCCTCCCCGAGTCGTGCACGACCGGGTTCGCGCCGGGTCTGACCGCTCAGGCCCTCTGGGACGTCGTCGACGAGCTGCCTGGTCCGCTCACCGCACCCTTCGAAGCCGCGGCGGCCGAGCTGGGGATCCATCTCGTGTACGGCGCCTACGAGCGTGGCCCCGAGCCCGGCGTGGTCTTCAACACGGCGATCCTGGCCGGCCCCAGCGGGGAGATCCTGGGCCGCTATCGCAAGACGCACCCGTTCTGTACCGAGATCGTGTCCGCGGGAGGGTGGGTGACACCCGGCGACGAGGCGTGCGTCGTCGAGACCGACCTGGGAGCGATCGGCCTGATCATCTGCTTCGACGGTGACTATCCCGAGCTGTCACGCATCTGCGCGCTGTTGGGGGCGGAGATCCTGGTCCGGCCCTCGGCGCTGCTGCGCAGTGCCGATATCTGGGAGCTGACCAACCGCGCCCGGGCGTACGACAACCACGTGTACGTCGTCGCCAGCAACGCCACCGGGGTCGACCCGGACGGCACGATCTACTTCGGAAACTCGATGATCGTCACGCCGGTTGCCGAGGTGGTGGCCCGCGGGTCGTCGTACGAGCAATGGGTCACGGCGAGACTGAACCCGGAGACGGCCCTCGCCTCGCTGACCCCGGGGAGCAGCGTGGCGCAGGGCTTCGACCACCTCGCCGACCGCAACCTCGCGTTGCTGGAGAGATACCGGGACACCCTCTGCGGTCCGGGAGCGACCAGGTTCTCCTACCGCCGTTCGACCTCGCCGGGTGAGCCGGGCGCCGGTGGCTGACCGGCGGTACCGGGTCGGCATCGACACCGGTGGGACGTTCACCGACGTCGTCGTGGTCGACGAGCAGACCGGCGAGGTCGTCACGACCAAGACGGCGACCACCCCGGGCGACCCGTCGGTGGGGTTCATGAGGGGTCTTACGAAGGCCTTGGGGCTGGCCGGTGGCGCCGGGGCGGAGTCGCTGGCGTCGGTGTCGCACGGTACGACGGTCGCCACGAACCGGCTGCTCGAGGGGAGGGTGGACAGCCTCGGTTTCGTGACGACAGCAGGCTACGAGCACATCCTCGAGATCGCCCGGCAGTCGGTTCCCGACGGGTACGGCAACTCCTACTTCTGGGTGAAGCCGCCGCGGATCGTGCCGGCCGACCTCGTCCACGGGGTCGGCGGGCGGCTGGCCGCCGACGGCAGCGAGATCCGGCCCTTCGAGCTCGAGTCGGCGACGGCGGCCGCCAAGCGGCTCAAGGCGGCGGGCATCCGGGCGGTCGGCGTCTGCTTCCTGCACTCCTACGCCAACCCAGGCCATGAACAGGCGATGCGGGACGTCCTGGCCCGAGTACACCCTGAGGCCGTGGTCTCGATCTCCTCGGACGTGCTGCGCGAGTACCGCGAGTACGAACGTTCGGTTACGACGCTCGTCGACGCCGCCGTGAAGCCGAGCATCCGCGACTACGTCGCGTCGATCAGCGCCCAGCTCGAGGACTACGTCTCGGGCTCCTGGGCTCGGTCCTCGGGCGGCGGAGCCTGCCGTACCGTGCCGTTCTCGGTGATGAAGTCGAACGGTGGGGTGCTCTCGGCCGCCGAGGTCGTGGCCCATCCGATCACCACCGTCCTGTCGGGACCTGCGGCGGGTGCACTGGGCGCGGCGCTGGTCGCCTCGACGGCCGGCTTCAACGCTGTCGTCACCTGCGATGGCGGGGGTACCTCGACCGACGTGGCGCTGGTGGTCGACGGTCACCCGACCATGACGACCGAGGGCAGCATCGGCGGGTATCCCTGCAAGATCCCGATGATCGACGTGGTGACTGTGGGGGCGGGCGGCGGGTCGATCGCGCAGCTCAGCCCGGAGGGCACACTCAAGGTCGGGCCGGCCTCGGCCGGCGCCGACCCAGGTCCCATGTGCTACGCGACCGGCGGTGACCGGCCCACCGTGACCGACGCGCACGCCTACCTCGGCCGGATCCCGCCGTACCTGCTCGGCGGAGAGGTCCCGCTTGATGTCGGACTCGCCCGGCTGGGCATCGAGGCGCTGGCTGTCTCCCTCGGGCTCGAGCCGGCCGCCGCGGCGTCGGGTGTTCTGGAGATCTCGGCGTGGAACCAGGCCAACGCCATCCGGCAGATCACCGTGCAGCGCGGCCTGGACATCCGGGGCTTCCACCTGGTGACGTTCGGCGGGTCCGGCTCGTTGCTTGTCTGCCGGTTGCTGGACATCCTCGGCGCGCGGGGGGCTGTGGTTCCGGTGAACCCCGGCAACCTGTCGGCGTACGGCTTGCTGGCCGTGGACGTGCGAGTCGACCAGGTGCAGACGGCGGTCGTACGGCACTCCCGACAGACGGCGGACGCGGTGGCTGCCATCATCGGCGATCTCCGTGAGCGCGCCCGAACCGCCTTGCGGCGTGAGGGATTCGACGATGCGGACCAGGTGTTCGAGCTCAGTGCAGACCTCCGGTACTTCGGCCAGGCCTACGAAGTGCGGGTGCCGGTTCCCGACCGGGAGCCGTCCCAAGCCCTGCTCGACGACGTCGCGACGGCGTTCCACGACGAGCACCACGGGCTCTACGGCTACGACCTGCGCGAGTCCGCCGGACAGGAGGTCGAGTGGGTCAACCTCCGCGCCACCGGTGTGGGGCCGGTCCGCAGGCCCGAACTGTCCACGATCGAGCGCGGCTCAGGTGCCCAGGGGGCGATGGTCGGTCGCCGGCGGGTCCACTTCGACGGCTGGCTCGACGCGGACATCGTGGACCGGACCCGGCTGGGCGCCGGGGACCTGGTGCGAGGCCCCGCGGTCATCCAGGAGTTCTCGTCGACGGTGCCGATCCACCCGGGATTACCGCGCGGACGTCGACCGGCTCGGCAACCTCCTGGTGACCCGGAGCCACGATGCGAGCACCAGCGCATGAACCAAGACGTCCCGAATCGACCTCCGTACCGACTGACCGATGTCACGGATGCCGACCCGATCCTGGTGGAGATCGTCGCCGGCTACCTCGCGGTCGGTCGAGCTGGAGGTCGAGACGGCCATCGGCCGCACCTCGCGATCGCCGATGATCCGCGACGCCCACGACTACCGCGCCGGGATCCATGACCGGCACCTCCGCAAGCTGACCGGGCGCTCCTACTCGGCACTTGTGCACCCGGTCGTCAGGGACTACCCGCTGGAGACCATGTACCCCGGCGACGTGTTCTTCCACAACGACGTCTACCTGTCCGAGGGCGGGATCGGCCACCTCCCGGACCTCTGCGTCACGGCGCCGGTCTTCCACGACGCGGGCACCGGTCCCGAGGTCGTCGGCTTCGTCCAGGCGTTCGGTCACCACGACGACATCGGCGGCTCGGTGCCCGGCTCCATGCCCTCACATGCGACGTCGGTGTTCGAGGAAGGGCTGATGGTTCCGCCGATCCGCCTGTGGGACAAGGGCGTGCCCTGCGAGCAGGCGCTCCGGATCATGACCCGCAACTCACGGATGCCGGACTCGCTGGCCGCCGACCTCGATGCCGAGTGCGCCGCCTGCCTGATGGGCGCGCGCCGGATGACCGAGCTCTTCGAGCGCTACGGGCGCGAGCGTCGTGGAGGCGTGCTTCGATGCGATCCTCGACAACACCACGAGACCTTCCAGCGTGAGCTGCTCGCCCGGATCCCCGACGGCACCTACGTCTGGGAGGACTACGCGGAGCACGACGGCGTGGACCCGCCACGCCTGCACACCCAGCGGATCACCCTGACCAAGCTGCCGGACGAGGGCGGTCGCCTGGTCATCGACTTCACCGGCACCGGCCCGCAGGCGCGCGGGCCGATCAACCACTGCGGGGACTACGCCGGCGGTAACTTCCTGAAGAAGTGGCTGGCCCCGGTGCTGCGCAACCTGGCGGACAGCCCGGCTCGGATGGCCGAGCTCGACGTCAACGAGGGCGTCGTACCCCTGATCGAGATGCGCTTCCCGCCGCCGGGCTCGCTGCTCACTCCGGTCTTCCCTGCGCCGACGAACGCACGGACCTTCGTCATCCTGCGGCTGCTCGGCGTGTTCGCCGGCACCCTGGCGAAGGCGATCGACGGTGAGATGCCCGCGGACCAGGAGACCATCCGCTACACGGGTCTGTACGGCGAGGACGCTCGACGGCAGTCCGTACCTGATGCGTGAGGTGCTCGGCGGCGGGTCGGGAGGTCGGCCGTACGCGGACGGAGAGGACACGATCCACGTCGTCCCCGACTCCCGAAACCTGCCGAGTGAGTTCAGTGAAGCCCGTTTTCCCTTCGTGGTCGAGCGTCTGGGCCTCGCGATCGACTCCGGCGGGCCGGGCCTGCATCGTGGTGGCTGTGGGTACGAGAAGCACATCCGGCTGTTGAAGGATGCCCACTTCATGTCGATCGCGGACCGCTCGATCCTCGCCTGCTGGGGGGTCAAGGGGGGCCTGCGCCGGGCAGCCGTTCCAGGTGACCATCGACCCGGGAGGACCGGCCGAGCGGGTCGTCGACGCCCTGGTCGACGCCGAACCGGTGCGGGCCGGCGAAGTGGTGGTCATCCGGACCACGGGTGGCGGCGGATGGGGCGACCCCCTCGACCGTCCGTATGACGACGTGGCGCGCGATGTCGCCTGGCGCAAGGTGTCGGTCGGCGCCGCCGCGACGTCGTACGGCGTCGTGATAGCCGATGGCCAGGTGGACGAGGCGGCTTCCGACGCCTTGAGAGAACGGCTGCGTCGAGCCCGAGAGGACGCGTCAGCCCAAGCCGAGCGTCCCTTCTTCGACCGCGGTCCAGGCTACGCCCGGCTGTCGGGCGGAGACCCCTTTCCCGCTGTCGACCTGATGGACTCGGGGGGCGACCTACCCGGGTCCTAGGGTGGCCGCATGGTCGCCAGCACCCATCGCCTCGAGCTCGGCGACCAGGAGGTCGTCAAGACGTATGTCGACTGGTCCCGCGGGGAGCCAGAACGGGAATGGCGGGCCCTCATGCTCCTCCACGAGCACGCGACCGGACTCTCACCGCAACCGATGGGCCGAGGTTCCACTGAGGGGAGGCCGTACGTGGTGATGTCTCGGCTGCCGGGAGATCCCCTTGGCGGGCAGGCCCTGACCCAGTCGCAGGTCGCCGGTCTGGGGGAGGCGATGCACCGGATGTACCACTGCGTCCCGGACGTGGCTCTGGCCGACGTACCCGAGCGAAACTGGAGTGCAGACCAGATGGTGGCCAGGGTTCGAGACTGGATCGCTGAGCCATGGGGCCAGATCAGCCGGCCGGTCGAGCACGCGCTGTCACTGGGGTCGGGCTGGCTGGCCGGGCCGGAGGCGTCGGCCGTGGCTGAGTCGGCTGGGAGTCGGGTGTTCGCGCTGGGCGACGGCAACCTGGGCAACGTCCTCTGGGACGGCAGGCGCTGCTATCTCGTCGACTTCGAGGATGCGGGATCCAGCGACATCGCCTACGAGGTGGCCGATCTGGTCGAGCACGTGTCCGTCTGGCTCGATAGCAGGTTGACCGCCGAGGATCTCATGCCGTACCTGAGCTTGACGCCAGAGGAAATCCTGCGATTTCGGATGTGCCGGAGGCTCTTCGCGGTCTTCTGGCTGCTCATGCTGTTGCCCGGGAACCCTGCCCATCGCCGTAACCCCCAAGGAACCGTGGAGCGACAGGCCGCTCGCGTCGAGGACCTGATCCGCTGAGGTGGCCGCGGTGTTGACTTGGCGTATGACACCACCGCTCGAGGATGACGCGCTGCCGCCGCCGCGAGATCCGACTGCTGCGCCGGGGGTCCTGTTCGCCGAGCTACGAGACCTGGTCGGCGAAGACCGGGCGGCGGATCTGTGCTCGGCCTTCCTGTCGGGGGCGGCTCCCGACGACCATCGAAGGGAGTTCGAGTTCTTCGCCGGGCAGGCGGTCCAGGGCGTGCTCGATGGCGTCTGGCCGGTGTACTGGACGCGGGTCTGGGGCGCTCGCGGTCTCCTCTACGTGTGGAGCCCCACGGCCGCCTCTGCGGTCATCATGGGACTCGGCGACCCCGCCTGGCGGGTCGCGGAGATGTGCCTGAAGGTTTCCTCGCTGCGCGAGCTGGCCGAGGCAGGCGATCGCGCCGTGGCTCTCACCGACCACGAGCTGCCGCGGGTGCGAGCCAATGCCGTACGGACCCTCGGCCTGGTCGGAGACACCGAGCACGTCGAGGTGGTGCAGGCCGTCCTGGAGGACGACGAATCGATGGTGCGACGCGCGGCGGAGCTGGCCATGCGACGGATGACCGCGAGGCTCGACCTGCCGCCTTACCGCGCGCCGTAAACGCAGACGGGTGGGTCGGGGTCGGGCGTTCTCAGGCCGGTCTGAGGGTGGTCGGCCGCTTTCGGTCGCGGTCTGAGTACGGTCCGGTCGAGTGAGAGGCGCACCGACGACGACGGCGGCCGGCTGGGTCTGTCACGACATGCTGGCTCCGGGTGCGGTCCGATGCGGCTCGGGACCACGCTTGCCACGGAGCTCGAGCAGTTGTGGTTCCGCGGCGCTGACGCTTCACGTGTGCCGATGGGGTTGGGCCGCCAGAGCGACCCCACAGGCTCAAGATCCGTCCGGCCGCCCGACTGCCTCAGGGAAGATGCGGTCGATGGGTCGCCAGGACTATCCGAAGGGCGGTGGATCCGTACGGCCGCAGCCCACGCGCTCCCGGTGTCCGGGGTTTGCCCGGCCTGCTGGGGAGATCCACGGTCTGCTGGGCAGGTCTGCCCGGCTGACGGTGCACCTGCCTAGCATGCTGGGCAAACCGGCCCGCCTGGCCGCGGTGGGCTGGTAGGAATGGCGACGCCTGAGCCGCCACTCGACCGCTCGACCGCTCGACCGTCATCGCTGCGCCTGTGAAACCGCACCGCGCTAGCTCCGCACCTAGACATCACCCAAGAGGGGGCCGCTGCCGTCACCCCGAGCCAAGGCCGACGGAGGCGTCCGCGGAACCGCATACGCAGCTGCTGACCCGCGGAGGAGCCGGAGCGCGGAAGAGTCAGAAGTGCCCTACGTGCGGGGTTTGGTGGGCGATGCGGGGTGGGCGGCCAGGCCGGCGTCCAGTTTTGCGATGAGCTCCTTGACCGTGGTGCTCTTGCGGATCTCGCCGGCCGACACGACCCGGTCGATCTGGTTGCCGGTCTGGACCAGGATGATCGGCAGGCCGATGTTGCGCCAGGACGACGAGGCGTGGTCGGCGCGGAACTGGTCGCGGGTCAGGGTGTGCACGGGCTCGGAGAGCGTGTTCAGGTGGGCCTGCCAGGTCGGGTTGACTCCGCGCACCCCGCGAGTCAGTGCGCACAGCGAGCACGGAGCCTCGTGCGGATGCCGCAGTCGTTTCCAGGTCGCTGCCAGCCGGTTGCGGAGGCCGCTGTCCACGTTGTGCACGATCACCAGGTGTCGGCCGACAATCGGCGGATCCGAGCGCTTCACGCGGGTAGTGTGACAGCCCGACCTAAAGGGTTCCTAAGAGTCTGCTGACGCCCGAGGTCGCGGCCGACGCTCACCCACACAAAGGATCGACCCGTGTACGACGCGCGAGACGGCAGCCTGCGAGCTGCCCGATGAGGATCCTGGTGGCCCTTGGCGGCAACGCCATGACCGGGCCTGGGGGCAGTGCACGCCCGGAGGAGCAGATTGCCGCGGCGCAGATCGCGATGGCGTCCGTGGTCGACCTCGTGGCGGCCGGGTCGGATGTCGTGATCACGCATGGGAACGGTCCCCAGGTGGGAAACCTGCTGGTCAAGAACGAGGTGGCGGCGTCCGTCGTACCTCCGGTCCCGCTGGACTGGTGCGTGGCCCAGACCCAGGCGACGCTCGGTTTCATCCTGCTGGACGCTCTCGATGCCGCGCTGGCGCAGCGGCGGGTACGGCGATCGACCTGCGCGCTGGTGACCAGGACGCTGGTCGACGTCGGCGACCCGGGTTTCACCAACCCGACGAAGCCGATCGGACGATTCCTGCCCAGGGAGGACGCCGCCGTACTCATCGACCACGGTCAGACCTTCTCGGACTTCGGGGCACGTGGCTGGCGCCGGGTCGTGGCCTCGCCGGAGCCGCGCGAGATCCTCGACGCGGCGGCGATCTCGGCATTGGTGGATTCGGGGTTCATCGTGGTCGCGAACGGAGGCGGCGGGGTGCCGGTGGTCCGCGAGCCCGACGGCTCCCTGCGTGGGGTCGAAGCCGTCATCGACAAGGACCTCGGTGCCGCGCTGCTTGCCCGGTCGATCGCGGTAGATGGACTCGTCATCGCCACCGACGTGGACCACGCCGTACTCGGGTTCGGGACGTCGTCGGCGAAGCCGATCGGAGACGTCGACGTCGCCGAGATGCGGCGGTACCTCTCGGAAGGCCAGTTCGGAAGTGGCTCCATGGGACCCAAGGTCGATGCCGTGTGCAGGTTCGTGGAGCAGACCGGCAAGGTAGGAGTCATCACGAGTCTCGACAACATCGTGGCCGGTACGGCTGGAACCGTCGGGACGATCGTCCGCCCGTCGGTGTAGCCACCGGCCACGACGCAGGCTCAGCAGGGAGGTCGCACATGCCAGACCCGATCGAGGTGCGCAAGGTACCGATCGCCAACGTGTCCGATGCTAGCGGGCTGGCCGACCTCATCGAGGCAGGGGTGATCGAGGCGGACCGGGTGGTGGCCGTCATCGGCAAGACCGAGGGAAACGGCGGGGTCAACGACTACACCAGGATCATCGCGGATCGTGCCTTCCGCGAGGTGCTCATCACGATGGGGACTCGGCCGGACGATGAGGTGCGGGCGGTGCCGATCGTCTGGTCCGGTGGCACGGATGGGGTGCTGAGTCCACACGCGACGATCTTTGCCACGCTCCCCGCCGACGAGGTCGAGCCGACGGACGAACCTCGCCTGACGGTCGGCTTCGCGATGAGTGAACAGCTGCGGCCCGAGGACATCGGCCGCCGACCGATGATCGAGAAGGTCGCCGATGCGGTGGGCGTCGCCATGGCCCGGGCCGGGATCGACGACCCGGCGGACGTCCACTACGTGCAGACCAAGACCCCGCTCCTGACGATCCACACGATTCGCGACGCCAAGGCGCGTGGGGAGACCGTCTGGACCGAGGAGACCCACCAGTCCATGGACCTGTCCAACGGTTGTACGGCGCTGGGTGTCGCGGTCGCACTTGGCGAGCTGGAGATGCCCGACGACGCCGACGTGCTGCACAACCGCGCGCTGTACTCGAGCGTGGCGTCCTGTTCCTCCGGCGTGGAGCTCGACCGGGCCCAGGTCGTCGTCGTCGGCAACGCCCGCGGTGTCGGCGGGCGCTACCGGATCGGCCACAGCGTGATGCGCGACGCGCTCGACCAGGACGGCATCTGGGCAGCGATCAAGAACGCCGGGCTCGAGCTTCCCGACCGCCCACGAGCGGACGACCTCGCGGGCCGGCTGGTCAACGTGTTCCTCAAGTGCGAGGTCTCTCAGGACGGTCAGGTGCGAGGTCGCCGCAATGCGATGCTCGATGACTCGGACGTGCACTGGCATCGGCAGATCAAGGCCTGCGTAGGCGGCGTTGCGGCCGCCGTCACGGGAGACCCGGCCGTCTTCGTGTCGGTCTCCGCCGCCCACCAAGGCCCGGACGGCGGGGGACCGGTTGCCGCGATCGTCGACCTCGGCCCCGCCAATGGGCACGTTCGGCCGGAGGGGCTTGGCTAGGCTTTCCCGATGGGAAGTCAGCGCGACCAGATGGGTCGGACCTATCCCGAGGGCGTGCCCTGCTGGGTCGACACCGACCAGCCCGACGTCGACGCGGCCACGGAGTTCTACGGCGGCCTGTTCGGCTGGACCTTCGAGGACGTCCTGCCGCCCGGCGCCGGAACCCGCTATGTCATCGCCCAGCTCGACGGGCAGGACGTCGGGGCGATCACCGGCCCGCGGGACGGTACGGCGGCCTGGAACACCTACATCGCGGTCGACGACGCCGATGGGGCCGTACGCCGGCTGGTCTCCGCGGGTGCGTCGGTGCGCTCGGCGCCGGCCGATGCGGGCGAGGGCGGTCGCGGCGCCGTACTGGTGGATCCGGAGGATGCCGAGTTCCGCATCTGGCAGGCGCGGCGACGACTGGGAGCACAGGCGGTCAACCTGCCGGGTGCCTGGAACTTCAGTGACCTGCACGCCGTGGACCCCGAGGCAGCGGCCGACTTCTACCAAGCGGCGTTCGGTTGGGAGGTCGACGATCTCGGCTTCGCGACGATGCTCCGCCGTCCTGGCTACGGCGACCATCTGCAGGCGACCGTCGACCCGGACATCAGGGCGCGGCAGGCCGGCGCCCGGGTACCCCCAGGCTTCGCGGACGCCATCGGCTGGGTTGCAACCGCGGGCCCCGGCGAACCGGCCCATTGGCACGTGTCGTTCTCGGTCGCGGACCGGGATCGTTCGGCGGCCGACGCCGAACGACGTGGCGCCCAGATCCTGGCCCAGGAGGAGAGCGAGTGGACCCGCACCGCGCTGATCCGTGACCCGCAGGGTGCTGAGTTCACGGCCAGCCAGTTCACCCCGCCGTCCGGGGCGACCGGTTGAGGCTCCGGCCCGGTTTCGGCTAGGAGACCGAGACCCACGCGTCCTCGGCGATCGGGCTGCGTCCACGCAGCGGCTCCCACCAGGACCGGTTGTCGGCGTACCAGAGGACGGTGTCCCGGATCCCGCTGTCGAACTCGACCTCAGGTGACCACCCCAGCTCCCGGCGGATCTTCGAGGAGTCGAGGAGATACCGGCGATCGTGGCCGGGGCGGTCAGGGACGATGGTCTTGAGGGACGAGGGCAGGCCAAGGGTGCCGAGGACCAGGTCGGCGATCTGCTCGACGCTCGCCTCGGACCCCGTCCCCACGTGGTAGGTCTCGCCGATGCGGCCGCGCTCGAGCACTGCCTCGATGGCGCGACAGTGGTCGTCGACGTGGATCCACTCGCGCCGGTTCTCGGTGGACGCGTAGAGCGGGAGGCTCTGGCCGTCCAGCGCGCGGGTGGCGAAGAGCGGCAGAACCTTCTCGGGGAACTGGTGCGAGCCGTAGTTGTTGGCGCAGTTCGTGATCGTCACCGGCAACCCGAAGGTGAGGTGGTACGCCCGGACGGCGTGGTCGGCCGCGGCCTTGCTGGCGTTGTAAGGCGTGCGCGGCAGGTACGGGCTGCTCTCGTCGAACGCGTTGGTCGCATCGAGGTCGAGATCGCCGTACACCTCGCACGTGGAGATGTGGTGGAACCGTGGCGTTCCGGCCAGCCGACAGGCGTCCAGCAACGTCTGGGTGCCGAGGACGTTGGTACGGAAGAACCGCGCCGGGTCGAGCAGCGCCAGGCTGTTGTGTGACTCGGCGGCGAAGTTCACCACGACGGAGATGTCGTGCTCACGGAGCAGCCGGGCGACCAGCTCGCCGTCACCGATGTCGCCCTGGACGAAGGTGATCGAGTCGAGGACATCGGTCAGGTTCGTCAGCGTGCCGGCGTAGGTGAGCGCGTCGAGCGCAACGATGCGGTCGTCGGGATGCCCGGAGCGCCAGTGCTCCACGAACCGCGATCCGATGAAGCCTGCCGCGCCGGTCACCAAGAGGGAGCTCACGCTGGAAAGGCTAGCAACGGCCGCGCGGTTCTCAGCTCACGATGATGAGGTCGGCGCGCTGACGAGTGTCGTTCACGGCGAAGTGACGCTGCTCCGAGAGCCTCCAGGCAGCCAGGTGGTCGAGGACCTCACTGCCGTCGCGTTCGAGCATGCGCGCCAGAGCCTCGTCCGGCGTGGTCTCTAGCCAGACGAGCAACGTCGTGTACGGCGCTTGAGCACGCGCGCCGGACCCGCAGCCCTCGAGAACCAGTACGTCCGGCGGAGCAAGCTCACGCCACTCACCGAAGTCCCCGGCCGCCCAGTCGTACCGCTGCCAGCGCGCCGGGCGGCCCGCAGCCAGTGGCCTCAGCACCTGGGCGACGACTCGAGCCGAGAGCGCCGGATCCAGACCGCCCCATCCGTCGTACATGTCGTCGAGGCTCAACACATCGACGCGCGTCCCTGACGCGGCGAGGCGCTTGGAGACGTCCCGCGCCAGTGTCGTCTTGCCGGAGCCGGCCGGTCCGTCGATCGCCAGCAGTCGCGCACCGCCCAGCGTCGGCGGCCGGGACCTGAGCTCCTTGACCAGGCGCTCGGCGTCAGCCAAGCCCGTGCTTCTTGAGGATGTCCTCGATCTCGCTCATGTCGTCATCGTCGCCGCTGCGCTTCTTCGATGCCGTCACGGCCTTGGGGGACTTACCCTGATCGACTCCGACCCGGCCCGCGACCTTCGAGGGCAGCACGATCAAGACCACGGCGATGATGCCGAGCAGCAGCCCGATCCACACCGACGGCCGGAAGACGAACCCGGTCAGGAACTGCGACGTAGCCAGCCCGACCTTCCAGCCCAGCCGAAACAGGCCGACCGAGTAGAGCGCCAACGGGAGCATGGCCACGCCCACCCAGCGCAGACCGATGAGGGGGCCTTTGCTTCGCCAGCGCCAGACCGCGAGTGCGCCGAGCAGCGCAGTCATGATCAAAGCGTTGGGCAGCCAGACCACGTCGTTGTAGCTCACCTGTCTAGCGTGACACACAGCGGAAGGCGGATGGGGGATAGCGTCCGATAACCTTCGGCCGGTGACCACCCTCCCGTCGTACGGTGCCTCGGCAGACGCGGGGGAGCCGGACGGCCGGCTGGTGGCCGCCCTTGCCCAGTTTGCCGAGGATGGTGCCGAGAACCCGGTCCTGAGCCTGTTGTCGAGCGCTCGGTTGCTGGTCCCCGTTGTGGCGGCCGCGACCAAGCCGACGGAGGGCGACAAGGACACGGACGTCTCGGCGGTGCTGATGCGTGGCCGTGACGGCCGGCTGGCGCTGCTCGCGTTCACCGGGATGGACAGCATGCAGCGCTGGAACGCGCAGGCCCGTCCCGTCCCGGCCTCGGGCCGCGATGCCGCCCAGGCGGCGCACGCCCAGGACGCCGCCGCCCTGCTGATCGACCTGGCCGGCCCGGTGACCTTCGTCGTCGAGTCTGCCGAGCTCGACGAGCTGGCCGCCGGGCACCACCTACGCAAGACCTCCGTCGGCTACGCCTGGTTCGCCCACGTCTGACCATCCGAGACTTTTCCCCCGACGGTCCGAGACCTTCCCCCGACGGTCCGATCGGATGGTGCGGGGAGAACTCTCGGATGGTCGCTGGTGGAACAGATTGGCCGAGGGCTGAGGTCAGCGGGTAGACTTGACTTCGGACCGGTCGGTAGACCGTCGGCAGCGTCATCGTCGGCGATCGACCCGGCTACAAGTGGAGGCCATCTCCCACCCGCATCGACGTGAAGTCGTCGGGTCACGGTCGCGGCTCACTCAGGTGAGCCGTCTCGTGGTGGCCTCCTGGCGTGCAGACGCGGAGGCCATTTTGTGTTCTCCCTGAAGCGCGTGACCGGTTCACAACCAGGTGTACGACAACAGGAGGACACATCACAACAGAGCTACGCGTCAACGACCGAATCCGGGTTCCGGAGGTCAGGCTCGTCGGGCCGAACGGTGAGCAGGTCGGCATCGTTCGCATTGACGACGCGCTCCGCCTCGCGCAGGAGTCAGATCTCGACCTGGTCGAGGTCGCACCGACGGCTCGCCCGCCGGTCTGCAAGCTCATGGACTACGGCAAGTTCAAGTACGAGAACGCCCAGAAGGCCCGCGAGACCCGGCGCAACCAGACCAATACCGTCATCAAAGAGATGAAGCTTCGCCCCAAGATCGACGCGCACGACTACGAGACCAAGAAGGGTCACGTGGTGCGCTTCCTCCGACAGGGCGACAAGGTCAAGATCACCATCATGTTCCGCGGCCGCGAGCAGTCGCGACCCGAGCTCGGGTTCAGGCTCCTGCAGCGGCTGGCCGGCGACGTCGAGGAACTCGGCTTCGTCGAGTCGGCGCCCAAGCAGGACGGACGCAACATGATCATGGTGCTCGGACCGCACAAGAAGAAGGCGGAGGCGAAGGCCGACGCGAAGGCAGAGCGTGACCGGCGAGCAGCAGAACGGGCCACCGACCGCGAGCTGGAGGAAGCCGCCCACGTTGCCCGGTCGGCAGAGGCTGCCGACGAGCCGCGCAAGGAACGGCGACGGTCGGAGAGCCTCGACCCGGACATGTGACAGCGATATGTGACACCGCGCAGTGACACCGATGGACCAACGATGGTGCACGCACCCCGGGGTGCGTGCCGAAGAGACGGAGAGACGGCCCCCATGCCGAAGATGAAGAGCCACACAGGTACCGGCAAGCGCGTGAAGCTCACGGGCTCCGGCAAGCTCGTGCGCCAGAAGGCGGGCAAGCGCCACAACCTGGAGAAGAAGCCCTCGACGATGACCCGCCGCATGTCCGGCGTGGTCGAGGTCGACAAGGCCGACGTCAAGCGACTCCGCAAGCTGCTTGGCAAGTAGCCGTCAGCCCGACCACCGCGACATCAAGACGATTCACGAGGAGTAGAAGTGGCACGCGTCAAAAGGGCAGTCAACGCCCACAAGAAGCGTCGGGAGACGCTCGAGCTCGCCGCCGGCTATCGCGGCCAGCGGTCCAGGCTCTACCGCAAGGCCAAAGAGCAGGTCCAGCACTCGATGGTCTACAGCTACCGCGACCGCAAGGCCCGGAAGGGTGACTTCCGCAAGCTCTGGATCCAGCGGATCAACGCTGCGGCCCGCGCCGAGGGCATGACCTACAACCGTTTCATCCAGGGCCTGCGACTGGCCGGCGTCGAGGTAGACCGCAAGATCCTCGCGGATCTCGCCGTCAACGACGCCGGTGCCTTCGTCCAGCTCGTCGAGATCGCCAAGGCGAACGTCCCGGCGCAGCAGACCCCGCAGTCCGCGGCCGCCGCCTCCTGACACCGGTCGACCCGCCGCTGACTCCGCGCTCGGCGCGGGTCAGGCAGGCGCGGCAGCTCACCCGGCGCTCGGCTCGTTCCGAGCGCCGGGAGTTCCTGGTTGAGGGGCCGCAAGCCGTGCGTGAAGCGCTGGCTGTCGAAGGGTGGGTCCGCGAGGTCTTCGTCACCCAGGACGCGCTCGAGCGGCACGAGGATGTGACCGCGCTGTTGTGCGGTCGCCAGATCGCGACCCGGCTCTGCAACGACTCTGCCATCGCCGCCTTGGCCGGAAGCGTCGCCCCACAAGGGATCGTGGCCGTTTGCGCCTTCGTCGACCTCGCGCTCGACGAAGCTCTTGCGGGTGGTCCGCGGCTGGTCGCCGTGGCTGCTCACGTCCGTGATCCAGGCAACGCAGGCACCCTGATCCGCTGCGCCGACGCAGCCGGCGCGGACGCGGTCATCCTGGCGGGGACGTCCGTGGACCCCTACAACGACAAGGTGGTCAGGGCTTCGGTCGGCTCGATCTTCCATCTTCCCCTCGTCGTCGGTACGACGCTGGAGGCCACCGTCGCCGCGCTGCACGCGCGGGGCTTCACGGTGGTGGCGGCGAGCGGCGCCGCCGAACAGACGCTCGACGGAGTGCTCGCCGCCGGCGGGCTGCGTGACCCTGTCGCCTGGGTGTTCGGCAACGAGGCCTGGGGGTTGTCCGCCGAGGACCTGATGCACTGCGACCGGGAGGTGGCCGTACCCATCTATGGCCGGGCCGAGAGCCTCAATGTCGCGACGGCTGCGGCGGTCTGTCTCTACGCCACGGCGTGGGCCCAGCGGGGGTAGGCCCTACGGGGTCTTGATGACCCACTTGCCTGTCGGCAGCCTGGTGAATGCCATCGCGAACGGGGTCGTCTTGGTGACCTTCTTGCCGTTGGAGTCCTTCGTGGTCGACGTCGAGTCGAAGTTGGCGATCAGCTCGGTCCCCGTCAGCTTCGCCGAGGTGGCCACGCACTTGGGGTGGTCGGCCTGGGGCAGGGTCGAGCTGATGGCCCTCACCGTGGGTGCCGAGGCGCTCGCGCTCGAGAACGAGACAACGCAGGTGTCCTTCTTGCCGGGCGTGGCCTTGACCAACAGCAGCAGGCCGTTGTCCTGCATGATGGCAACGGTCGGCGTGTCCGCCGACTGGGTGTACTTGACCGACTTGAACGTCCCCGCTTTGGCGTTCCAGAGCAGATAGCTCGTCGGCGAGGACCAGGCGACGACGTTGCCGCTGGGAGACAGGATCGGCTTGCCGTTCGCACCATCGAGGTCCAACCGCTTCCAGGTCTTCCCGTCGGTGCTTGCCAGGACATAGCTCGACTGGGTGCCGCTGGTGTCCTTCGCCGAGATGGAGCACGTGACCGTGGCGGCGATGGTCGTGCCCTTGTGCTTGACCTTCATGGAGTGGCAGAACCGGGCGTCGTCCTTGTAGACCGAGGTTGGTTCCGACCAGGTCTTGGCGGTCGGGTCGTAGGTCTGCTGCGTGAGCTCGTGCCCAGGCGCCTTGGCGGACAGCGAGATCTTGGCTCCGGCGTCGTCGGTCTTGATGATGACGTTCTTGATGTCGTCC
This sequence comes from uncultured Actinomycetota bacterium, assembly GCA_963833975.1. Classification (GTDB taxonomy): domain Bacteria; phylum Actinomycetota; class Actinomycetes; order Propionibacteriales; family Nocardioidaceae; genus JAWWPG01. The sequence continues at coordinate 473,702 of CAWIAB010000006.1, read as the reverse complement.
TTGCCCTTGAGCTTCACCAGCTTGGTGCTCGGAGCGTCCGTCCCCTTGGTGTCGGTCTTGCTCGGAGAGTTGTCTCCCGGTGACGGGCTGTCGTCGCCCGAGCTGCAGGCGGCGACAGTCAGCAGGGCGACAGCGAGCATGAGGCCAGTGGCCAGGGGCTTTCGGGGCATTGGGCAATCGTAACCACAGGGACCCTGTCCTCCTCACCGGTGCGCAGCGCGGCGACTCAAGACTCAGCGGACTCTTAGCCTCGCCGCGTTCGCGATAGCGTGTGACGCATTGTGGGAGAGGAACCAGGAGCCGCGCTCGTTCAGCTCGCCCTCAACCGGCTGCCGGACGGGGCCTTGATGGCGGGCCGCGACGGCGCCGTGCTGGCGGCCAACCCGGAAGCCTGTCGGCTCCTCGAGAAGGCCGTACACCCGGGCGACCTGCTCGCGGACGCCGTCCGACTGCAGGATCTCGACGGCAACGACTGGTTCAGCTGCGTCGACCCCTACAGCGGTTTCCGGTTGCGCACCCAGCTCGTGGAGTCCTCCTGGTGGACCACCTCGGGACGGGAGGTCCTGGTCACGGCGAAGCTGAACCGCGACCATCCCGCGGGTCCGGTGTCGGGGGTGACGCTGGCGTTGCGGACGGCGAGGGCGCGTGCGCGAGCCGACCGAAACCGATCGGAGCTCGTCGCGACCGTCGCGCACGAGCTGCGCTCACCGCTCACCGGGGTCAAAGGGTTCACCTCGACGCTCATTGCGAAGTGGGACCGGCTCACCGACTCGCAGAAGCTGCTCATGCTGAGCACCGTCGACGCCGACGCCGACCGCCTCACCCGGCTGATCACGGAGCTGCTCGATGTCGCCCGCATCGACACCGGCCGCCTCTCGGTCCGCAAGGCAGCCCGTTCGCCTTGGACCGGTCATCACCGGTCTCCTGGAGCCCATGGAGCCGCCGGGTGGGCGGAAGCTGACCTTCATGCTCGAGGGTGACCCGACCGTCTGGGTCGACCGCGACCGCCTTGCGCAGGTGCTCGCGAACCTGGTCGAGAACGCCTTCGCCCACGGCGACGGCGAGGTCACCGTCTGGCTTCGGGAGTTGCCCGGCGCAGGGGCGGAGCTCGTCGTGGACGACGAGGGGGACGGGATCGCCGAGGACATCCGGCCGCGGATCTTCACCAAGTTCTGGCGTCACGGCCGAGCCGGCGGCTCCGGCCTCGGGCTGTTCATCGTCTCCGGTCTGGTCTCGGCGCACGGCGGGTCGGTCAGCGTCGAGGACTCACCCGGTGGCGGTGCCCGGATGCGGGTGGTGCTGCCGTCCGGCGAGCCGCCCGGCCTGGACTGACGACTCGCTGCGGTTTTGAGTACGCCGTCGTCGCTGCGCCTTTGAAGAACGAAACCCCCTCACACGCGAGGCAGTGGGCGACCGGGCTCGTCGTGAGACCGGCAGGGTCCACGCGAGACGGCCGAAACCGGTTGGCCGGGGCAGTGGCAGACTTCCTAGACTTGCGCCCACCCGCTGTGACCCCCACGCCACAAAGCCGTGAAAGAGAGTCGATCCCATGTCTGGCCCGAACACGCAGCTACGACCCGGTCGAGGTCACGCCGCTGCGCGCGGACGAGGTGGAGCGGATGAGGGACGAGGCGCTGACCGCGATCGCGGCCGCAGCCGACCTCGACGAGCTCAAGCAGGTCCGCCTCGCCCACGTCGGAGACCGCTCGCCGCTGGGGCTCGCCAACCGCGAGATCGGTGCCCTGCCACCGCAGGCGCGCAAGGACGCCGGGATGCGCGTCGGCCAGGCCAGGACGGCCGTACAGCAGGCTCTCCAGGAGCGGACCGAACAGCTCACCGCCGAGCACGAGGATCGGATGCTCGTCGAGGAGACCGTCGACGTGACACTTCCGTACGACCGGCAGCAGCGCGGTGCTCGTCACCCGATCACCATGATGAGCGACCGGATCTCGGACTTCTTCGTGGGCATGGGATGGGAGGTGGCCGAGGGACCCGAGGTGGAGGCGGAGTGGTTCAACTTCGACGCGCTCAACCTCGGCAAGGACCACCCGGCACGCAGCCTCCAGGACACGTTCTTCATCGAGCCGGAGGAGGCAGGGGTCGTACTCCGGACGCACACGTCACCGGTGCAGGCGCGCTCCCTGCTGTCGCGACCCATGCCGGTGTACGTCGTGTGCCCGGGTCGGACGTTCCGGACCGACGAGCTGGACGCCACGCACACCCCGGTGTTCCACCAGGTCGAGGGGCTGGCTGTAGACCGGGGCCTGTCCATGGCGCACCTCAAGGGCACGCTCGACCATTTCGCCGAGGCGATGTTCGGGGAGGGGATCGGCACTCGGTTCCGTCCGTCGTACTTCCCGTTCACCGAGCCGAGCGCCGAGGTGGACCTGGTGTGCTTCGTGTGCCGGGGGCTGCAGCCGGCGGTCGCGTCCTGCCGGACCTGCCGCGGCGAGGGCTGGATCGAGTGGGGCGGGTGCGGGGTCGTCAACCCGCGGGTCCTGGTGGCCTGCGGGGTCGACCCCGAGATCTACTCCGGGCTGGCGTTCGGCATGGGCATCGAGCGCACGCTGATGTTCCGGCACGACGTCCCCGACATGCGCGACATCGTCGAAGGTGACGTCCGCTTCGCCCGGGCGTTCGGGATGGAGCTCTGAATGCGCGTCCCCGTCTCGTGGCTGCGTGAGTACGTCGACCTGCCGACCGAGCTCTCGGTCGCAGAGCTCGCCAACCGGCTGACCGTTCCTCGGGCTCAAGCTCGAGGCGCTCGAAGCCGTCGCGGCCGACCTGGTCGGACCGCTCGTGGTGGGTCGGGTCCTCGACATCGAGGAGGAGACCCACTCCAACGGCAAGACGATCCGCTGGTGCCAGGTGGATGTGGGCGAGGCGGAGCCGCGCGGCGTGGTCTGCGGGGCGGCCAACTTCGCCGCCGGCGACCTCGTCGTCGTATGCCTCCCTGGGGCGGTGCTGCCAGGCGGGTTCGAGATCAAGGCGCGCAAGACGTACGGGCACGTCTCCGACGGCATGATCTGCTCGGCCCGCGAGCTCGGCCTCGGTGACGATCACACGGGGATCATGGTTCTCGGGGCCGGACGAGGGGGCTCCTGGTGACGACGCCGCCGATGTCCTGCAGCTGCGAGACGACGTCATCGAGTTCGAGATCAACCCCGACCGGGCCTACGCGCTGTCGCTCCGCGGGGTGGCGCGAGATGCTGCCATCGCCTGCGACGTGCCGTTCCAGGACCCCGCACTGGAGCTGCCGGCGGCGGAGCCGGGCGCGGGCTACCCGGTGCGTCTCGAGGATCCCGTGGGATGCGACGTGTTCACCGCGCTCGAGGTCACGGGCTTCGACCCGAGTGCCCCCACTCCACGATGGATGGCGCGGCGGCTCCAGCTGGCGGGGATGCGGCCCATCTCACTGGCGGTCGACGTCACGAACTACGTGATGCTCGAGCTCGGCAACCCCATCCACGGCTATGACGGCGATGCAGCTGCGCGGGCCGATCGGCGTCCGCCGGGCTCGAGCCGGGCGAGCGGCTGACGACGCTCGACGACGTCACCCGAACCCTCGACCCCGAGGACCTGCTGATCACCGACGACCGCGGCCCGATCGGCCTGGCTGGTGTGATGGGTGGCGCCGAGACCGAGCTCGGCCCCACGACCGCACACGTCGTGATCGAGGCGGCCCACTTCGACCCGGTGTCCATCGCCCGCGACGGCTCGCCGCCACAAGCTGCCGAGCGAGGCGTCCAAGCGTTTCGAGCGGGGCGTCGACCCGACCATCGGGCCGACCGCAGCCAGGCGGGTAGCCGACCTGCTGGTCCGGTTCGGCGGTGGGAAGGTCTCGCCGACCGCGACGGTGACGGGCACGTCGGAGCCGCGTGAGTCGATCACCATCGACAGCCAGCTTCCGACCCGGGTAGCCGGCTTCCCCATCGACGACGACGTCTCGGCCCGTGCGCTCATGCTGGTGGGTTGCGACGTCACCGCGTCGGACCTGAGGCTCACCGTCGTTCCACCGCCGTGGCGGCACGACATCACCGACCCGAACGACCTCGTCGAGGAGGTGGTGCGGGTCGTCGGCTACGACCAGGTGCCGAGCGTCCTGCCCGCCGCCCCAGCCGGACGCGGCCTCACCAAGCATCAGCGGCTGAGACGCCGCGTCGGGTCGCGCGCTCGCCGCCGCCGGGTACGTCGAGTCTCCGGGCAGCGTGTTCGTCGCCGAACAGGACTGGGACAACCTCGGGCTGGCCCTCGACGACGCGCGGCGCCGGACACTTCGGATCACCAACCCGCTCTCCGAGGAGTTCCCGTTGCTGCGTACGACGCTGCTGCCAGGCCTGCTGCGCACCCTGGCGCGCAACGTGGCGCGGTCGCAGGGCGACGTCGGGCTGTTCGAGACCGGCAGCGTGTTCCTGCCTGCCGCCGACGGTCCGTCTACCGCCGCCGGTTCTCGGCGTCGACCGGGCGCCGACTGTCGATGAGCTCAAGGCCCTCGAGGCAACGCTTCCCGACCAGCCCCTGCATCTGGCCGTCGCCCTCTGCGGCGACCGGACCCTGGCCGGCTGGTGGGGAGGCGCCGAGCCCGCGAGCTGGGCCGATGCCGTCGAGGCGGCCCGTACCGTGGGTCGCGCCCTCGGCCTGGAGGTCCGGGTGGTCTCGTCCCACGGGCAGCCGTGGCATCCAGGTCGCTGCGCTGAGATCCTCGTCGGGGAGACCTCGGTCGGTCGAGCAGGCGAGCTGCATCCGAGGGTGGCCAAGGCCTACGGGCTGCCCCCTCGGACCGCTTCGGCCGAGCTCGACCTGAGCGCCCTGCTGGCCCACGCCGGAGGCATCGTCCGGGCGCCCCGCCTCTCGTCGTACCCCGTCGGCAAGGAGGACGTTGCACTCGTCGTCAGCCAAGCGGTACCGGCGGCAGAGGTGGAGCAGGCTCTGCGGGTGGGGGCCGGCGACCTGCTCGAGTCGATCCGGCTGTTCGACGTGTACGTCGGAGAGCAGGCGGGTCCGGGCCGCAAGTCGCTCGCGTACTCGCTGCGCTTCCGCGCGCCGGACCGGACTCTCACCGAGGCTGAGATCAAGGTCGCGCGGGATGCGGCGGTGGCCGAGGCGGCCAGTCGGGTCGGCGCCGTACAGCGCACCTGAGTCAGCCGAGCGGAACGTCAGCAGTCCGCGCCTCGAGTGTCGCAATCGCCCGACTAGCCGCCGTTCCTCAGTTACCCTTGCACGGTGAGCACCCATTCTGCGGCGGCATCGCCGGTGAACGACGACAACCGCTCAGCCATCACGACGGGGCTCCTGCTTCTTGGTGTTGTGGTGGTCGCCGTGGGCGTGCTGATCACGGTGCTCGGCCTCGCCGGTGCGAGCGCCTTCGATGTCTCGATCAAGAGCTTCGCGTTCGACTCGACCAGCACCGGGCTCGCCGTCATCGCCGTCGGCGGCGGTCTCATCGCGGGCGTGGCACTCGACAGACCCGAAGACGACTACCGGTACGACCCCGCCAACGCCTCCGCCGCGGAGCGCGAACAACGGCGGGTGGCCTTCGCCGGTCTCACCGTCATGGCGCTGGGTCTCATCCTGTACGTCGCGTCTATCCTCTTCTGAGTCATCGGACCGCATCTGGAGGAACCGCTGCTATGCGTCATTTCCTGCGAGACGACGACCTGACGTCCGAGGAGCAGTGGGAGATCCTCGACCTCGCGGACCGGTTCCGTGCGGACCGTTTCGCGGAGCAGCCGCTGCGAGGCCCGCAGGCCGTCGCGGTGATCTTCGACAAGCCGTCGACCCGTACCCGGGTCTCGTTCTCCGTCGGCATCGCGGAGCTCGGCGGGTACCCCCTGGTGATCGACGCGCAGTCGTCGCAGATGGGTCGAGGCGAGCCGATCGAGGACACGACGCGCGTGCTCGACCGCCAGGTCGAGGCGATCGTCTGGCGCACGTTCGGCCAGGACCGGATCGAGGCGATGGCCGCGGTCTCGGCGGTTCCGGTCGTCAACGCGCTCACCGACATGTTCCACCCGTGCCAGATCCTGGCCGACCTCCAGACGGTGCGCGCGGCCAAGGGGGCCCTCGCGGGTCTCACCCTCACCTATCTCGGCGACGGCGCCAACAACATGGCCCACTCCTACCTCCTCGGTGGCGCACTGGCCAGCATGAACGTCCGGATCGGATCTCCGGCCGGCTATGCCCCGAACCCCGAGATCCTCGCGGAGGCGGAGCGGATCGCCGCCAGGACCGGCGGGTCGGTCCAGCACGAGACGTCGGCCAAGGCCGCCGTCGAGGGTGCGGACGTCGTCGTCACCGACACCTGGGTCTCGATGGGGCAGGAGGGCGAGTCCGCCGACCGCCTCTCACCGTTCGTCGACTACGCCGTCGACCAGGCGGCAATGTCGCTCGCGGCCCCGGACGCGGTCGTCCTGCACTGCCTGCCGGCCTACCGGGGCAAGGAGATCGCCGCCGAGGTCATCGACGGGCCGCAGAGCCTGGTCTGGGACGAGGCGGAGAACCGGCTGCATGCCCAGAAGGCGCTCCTCACCTGGCTGCTCGAACAGGCACGTGGGCAGGGCTGACTGGTCGCCGAGCCGTACGGAGGCGTTCTTCTCGCGACCGTCGACTGGAGGTCGCCGCCGACCTGCTCGGCAGCCGGGTCTGCTGCGGGAACGTGGTCCTCGAGCTCACCGAGGTCGAGGCCTATGCAGGAGAGGCTGATCCGGCATCGCACGCCTACCGTGGCCGGACGCCTCGAAACGCTGTGATGTACGGCCCGGGCGGACGGGTCTACGTCTACTTCAGCTACGGCATGCACATCTGCGTCAACCTCGTCTGCGCTGAGCCGGGCAGTCCTTCCGCCGTACTGCTTCGGGCTGGCCGGGTCGTGGGTGGGACGGACCAGGCCCGTCAGCGACGAGGTGAGGTTCCTGAAGCGGCGCTGGCCCGAGGTCCCGGGAACCTGGGCAAGGCGCTTGGGATGAGTCTGGCGGACACCGGCACGACGGTCTGGGACGGACCGCTGCGGTGGAAGCCGGCGTCCGCGTCGGCAGCTCAGTCAGCGGTCAAGAGACTCCGGTCGGGCCCTCGGGTCGGCGTCAGCCGGGCCGCCGACGCCGCCTGGCGGCTGTGGCTCGACGGCGAGCCCAGCGTGTCGACATACCGGCGTCATCCGAAGGCGGAGCCGCCATCGTCCTGAACAGTCGGGAGGCGGGGGCGGGCACGAAGACGCAGGTGGAAGCGGTCGTCCGGCCGATGGTGTCTGGCAGGCTTGAGCGCATGCAGGTCTCCGTGCTCGGCCCGGTAGAGGTGCGCGCCGGCGAACGGCTCGTCGCCGTCTCGGGGGCTCGGGTACGGCGGCTCCTGGTCCGGCTCGCGGTCGACGCGCCTCGCTCGGTGCCGACAGGCGAGCTCGAGGAGGCCGTCTGGTTCGACGGTGAGATGCCTCGCGAGACCGCGAATGCCTTGCAGTCCTTGGTTTCGCGTCTCCGTCGTGCCTTGGGGGATGCACGGCTCGTCGAGCAGGTGCCGACCGGCTACCGCCTGGTGGGTTGCGACACCGACCTGGCCGAGTTCGAGCTGGCCGCCAAGGCGGGACGGACCGCCCTGGCCAGCGGCGACACCGACGTGGCAGCAGACGGGCTGCGCGCCGCGCTTCAGGTGTGGCGAGGGGAGCCGTTGGTCGACGCGGGGGATGCGCCGTACGCCGTGGGTCTCGTCGTTCCGCTTGCTCGAAGCGCGGATGGAGGTGCTCTGCGACCGGGTCGACGCCGACCTGGCCAACGGCGCGTCGGCCGAGCTGATCGGCGAGCTCGAAGCGCTCAGCGCCGCAATGCCGTTGCGGGAGCGGGTCACCGGCCAGCTGATGCGGGCTCTCGCCGCGGCCGACAGGTCCCCCGAGGCCCTCGTCGTCTTCGCCAGGATGCGGGAGCGGTTGGGCGACGAGCTCGGGGCGGAGCCATCCCAGCCCCTGCAGGAGGTCCACCTCGCGATCTTGCGTGGCGAGGGCGCGGCGCAGACCCCCGACCAGCCGGCGCCCCCGATGCTGCGAGCCTCGCTCACGTCGTTCGTCGGCCGTGAGGACGAGCTCAAGCGCATTCACGAGGTGCTCTCATCGGGGCGGCTGACGACGATCGTGGGGCCGGGCGGTGCCGGGAAGACGAGACTGGCCGCCGAGGCCGTACGGACCTGGGTGCGGCCGACTCGTTGGGACGGCGACTGGTTGGTCGAGCTGGCCCCCATCAGCGAGGCGCCCAACCTGGTGCAGGCGTTCCTCACTGCGCTGGGGGTACGCGAGGCGCGCCGCATCGAGCGTCCGACCGACCGGCCGCTCAGTCGGGAGCCGATGACACGTCTGCTGGAGTCGCTGCGCGACCTGCACGGACTCCTGGTGGTCGACAACTGCGAGCACCTGATCGACGACGTGGCCCAGCTGTTGGCTCGGCTGCTGAGCAGCTGCCCGCACCTGCGGGTGCTCGCGACCAGCCGTGAGCCGATCGGGATCGACGGTGAGTCGCTGTGCGTCGTACCCCCGTTGGCCCTTCCCTCGCCGGGGACGGGCCCCGAGCCGGCGCTGTCGTATCCCGTCGGTCCAGCTGCTCGTCGACCGAGCGGCGGCGGTGCGGGCCAACTTCGAGGTGACTGCCGACAACGTCGACGACGTCGTGGAGATCGTGCGCAGGCTCGACGGGTTGCCGCTCGCGATCGAGCTCGCCGCCGCCCGGCTCAGGGTCCTTCCGGTGGGCGAGGTCGCCGCCAGGCTGAGTGACCGTTTCCGGCTGCTGACCGGTGGCAACCGGGCGGCGATGCCGCGTCACCGCACGCTTCGTGCCGTCGTCGAATGGAGCTGGGACCTGCTGACCGCCGAGGAGAGGCTGCTCGCAGAGCGACTCGCCGTGTTCCCGGCCGGGGCGTCCCCGCTCAGCGCTGAGGCGGTCTGTGGCGGCCAGGGCCTGGACATCGACGCAGTCCCCGAGCTGCTCGGCTCGCTGGTGGACAAGTCGCTGCTGCACGTCAGCGAGGATGGCGGGCTGCGTTACCGGATGCTCGAGACGATCCGCGAGTACGGCATCGAGCGGCTCGCCGAGCGAGGTGAGGCGGACCAGGTCAGGCACTGGCACGCACGTCATTTCGCCGAGGTCGTCGCCGACGCGGCTCCGCGGCTACGCGGACCTGACCAGATCGCAGCCTTCGCGGTCATCGAGCGCGAGCACGACAACATCATCGCGGCGCTGCGGTTTCTCGGTGACTCGGGTGAGGCTCCAGCGACATTGGAGCTGGCGATCGAGCTGAGCTGGTACTGGATGCTGCGTAACGAGCACTCCGATGCTCGTACCTGGCTCTCCTTCGCCTGCTCGGTGCCCGGCGGCGCAGAACTCGACCTGTATGTGCTCGCCGAAGCCGGGATGGTGCTCAACGAGCTGGCCAACCTCGAGTCCTTCGACCCAGGTGGTGGGTCCGAGCCGGTCGAGCGCCTGACGACCGCGGCGTTGAAGCTGCGCGCGCTGCCTGACCTGGGGGAGCGGTTCGAGCCGGGTCGGAGCCTGATGCAGGTCGGTGCCGCCTTGATGTCCAACGACGATGAGAGCCTGGCCGGTCTGCTCGACTACGGACTGTCCTCCTCGGACCCGTGGACCCGCGCAGCCACCCGCATGTTCCGCGCGGCGGTCGCGGAGAACCGCGGTGACATCGAGCAGATGCGCGCCGACGCGGAGGTCGCGCTCAGGGACTTCAGGGCGATCGGCGACCGCTGGGGCCTGTCGACCACCCTCGCCTCCTTGGGCTACATCCGCACCCTCGACGGGGAGCTCGAACAGGCCAGCGAGGCGTACGCGGAGGCGGCTGCTCTGATGGAGCAGCTCGGGGCCGCCGCCGACGGCGGGTTCATGCGGCTTCGACTGGCCGGCCTGCGGCTACGCCAGGGCGACTTCGAGGACGCGCGACGGCACGTCGACCGGGTCATCGGGACGGGGGGACTCCGGGCCGGTGAGGTCGTCGCCTTCGCCACAGCCATGCTGGCGAGCATCGCGCTGCTCGAGGGAGATCTCGAGTCCATGCGGCGCTTCCGCGACGAGGTCGTGGCCGAGCTCGACCTGAGAGCGGGCACGCATCCGGTCAGCGGTCATGGTCGGGCCATCGCGATGGCGACGGTCTCGCAGCTGTACGCCGAGGACGGCGATCTGGAGACCGCGAGGCGCTGGCTGGTACCGGCGTACCCGGTCGCGCTGAGGCACCCACGACCAACCGATCCTCGCGATGGTGGGTGTTGCCGTGGCAGCCGTGGCGACTGGTCTCGCGTGTCCTGGGCATGCGGCGAAGGTGCTCGGCGCGTGTTCCGTCCTGCGCGGTGGTGACGATCCGACCGAACCGATGCAGCGGCGGGTTGCCGACCGGCTCCGGCTCGAGCTGGGCGAGGACTTCGACGAGTCCTTCGCCTCTGGGAAGACGCTCACTCACGAGGAAGCGCAGTCCGTCCTGGATCCGGCACTGCTCACCGGTCCCGCCACACTGCCACCACGCTGAGCTCCGACTCTGCCCGTATTGACGGCGAAGCGCGAAGCGTCGATCTCCCACGTGGGAGATCGGCGCTCGTGGCGAAGGCGTCAGGCGTGGCGGCGGTATCCGCGCAGCGCGAGGGGAACGAAGACGGCGAGCAGGAGAGCCATCCAGGCCACGGTCCAGGCCAATGGTCCGGCGACCGGGCCGCCGAGCAGCAAGCCGCGAACGGTGTCGACCAGGTGGGTGATGGGGTTGGCGTTGACGAACGTCTGGAGCCAGCCCGGCATCGTGTCTGTGTTGACGAAGGTGTTGCTGCCGAAGCTGAGCGGCAGGACGATCAAGAACATGATGCCCTGTACGGCGCCTGCCGTCCGGACCATCATGCCCACGAACACCGAGACCCAGCAGAAGCACAGCGCGAAGGCGATCGTGACGACCAGCGCAGCCAGCGCATCAGTCGGACCGGTCTGGATGCGGAAGCCCATGATCGAGCCGAACCCGAGGAAGACGACGCACAGGATCAGGTAGCGCGCGAAATCTGCGAACACGGCGCCGACCAGGGGCGCCGACCTCGAGATGGGCAGCGACCTGAACCGGTCGAAGATGCCCTTCCCGATGTCCGCGTTGAGGTTCTGGCCGAGGGCGATCCCGGCCATCGCCACTGACTGGCCGAGCAGCCCGGGGAGGAGGAACTGAAGGTAGTCGTGCTGTGAGCCGCCGGAGATGGCGCCGCCGAAGACGTACGTGAAGAGCAGCAGGAAGATGACCGGCTGCAACGTCACGTCGATCAGGGCCTCGGGGGTGCGCCAGGTCTTGATCAGGCTCCGCTTGGCGAGCACGAACGCGTGCCGGAGGCTGGTCCTGAGTGACGCGCCGCCGGTCGGGTTGGTGCTCGCTGACACCGGTGACTGCGGTCGGGGTGAGGGTCTGCGTGGTCATGCTGCCTCCTCGTCGTTGGTTGACGTGCGCTGGCCGGTCAGGGAGAAGAACACCTCGTCGAGGCTCGGGAGGTGGAGGGAGAGCTCCGTGACGGAGATGCCCGCCGCCGCAAGCGCTGGGACGGTCGCGGTCAGGGCGGCGTCATCGGCCACGCCCACGCTCACGGCGCCGTGTCCTGTGCTCCCAGGGGACCGTCCCGTCACCCGGCGCAGGATCTCGGAGACTCGCGACAGGTCCTCGGTCCGAGCCGGCCGCACGGTCAGCCGCTGGCCCCCGACGACCCGCTTGAGCCCGTCCGGTGTGTCCTGGGCGATGACCCGGCCGTGGTCGATCACGGTGATCTCGTCGGCAAGGGCCTCGGCCTCCTCGAGCATCTGGGTCGTGAGCAGCACCGTGGAGCCGTCGGAGACGAGCCGACGTACGACGTCCCACATGTCCTCCCGCTTGGCCGGATCGAGTCCGGTCGTCGGCTCGTCGAGGAAGATGACGGCGGGGCGGCCAACCAGGCTGGCGGCGAGGTCGAGCCGGCGGCGCATGCCGCCCGAGTAGGTCTTCGCCATCCGGCCCGCGGCCTCCGAGAGGTCGAACCACTCGAGCAGCTCGCGGGAGCGGGACTTCGCGTCGGCCGTCGTCAGGTTGAGGAGCTGGCCGATCATCACCAGGTTCTGCGTGCCGGTGAGGTCCTCGTCGACCGAGGCGTACTGCCCGGTCAGGCCGACCAGCTGCCGTACCCGCTGGGCGTCTCGTACGACGTCCAGACCGGCCACTCGCGCCGTACCGGAGTCCGGCCGAAGCAGCGTGGCCAGGATCCGCACGGCTGTGGTCTTGCCGGCGCCGTTGGGTCCGAGGACGCCGAGCACGGTGCCCTCCCTGGCAGCGAGGTCGATGCCCGCCAGCGCCTGGGTGTCGCCGAACCTCTTGGTCAGTCCTTCGGTCTCGATCGTGAGCATCATCGGGCCTCCTCATCCATCCGTGGTGTTGCTCCGATGCTGCCGGTGTCCGCTGGCAGGGCGCGCACATCGCGCTGGCACGGGGGCACTTGGCGTGACAGCAGCGACCGGGTCGCGTCACGGGGCGACGAATCCCGTTGTACGACGCCCCCTGGCATGCGGCAGGCTGGGGGTGCCCGCCGTACCTCCTAGACCGGAAGGACCCGCACGTGACCGAATCGGTCCTCGACGACCTCGCGTGGCGCGGACTCATCGCGCATTCCACGGATCTCGATGCGCTGCGCGCCGAGATGGCCGACGGGCCGGTTCGTTTCTATGTGGGTTTCGACCCGACCGCACCGAGCCTGCACATGGGCCACCTGGTCCAGATCCTGACCGCGCGACGCCTCCAGGAGGCCGGTCACACGCCGTACGCGCTGGTCGGCGGTGCCACCGGGATGATCGGCGACCCGCGTGAGTCCAGCGAGCGCGTCCTGAACTCGCTGGACGTCGTGAAGGGCTGGGTCGAACGGGTCCGCGCCCAGATCGAGCCGTTCCTGTCCTTCGACGGACCCAACGCCGCGACGATGGTCAACAACTACGACTGGACGGCCAGCCTGTCCACGATCGACTTCCTGCGCGACGTCGGCAAGCACTTCCCGGTCAACCGGATGCTCGCGCGTGACATCGTCCGCTCGCGGCTCGAGGACGGCATCAGCTACACGGAGTTCAGCTACGTGCTGCTGCAGTCGATGGACTACCTCAACCTGTTCCGCGACCACGGCGTCACGCTCCAGTTCGGCGGCAGCGACCAATGGGGCAACCTGACCGCCGGCGTCGAGCTGATCCGCCGGGCCGAAGGGGCCAAGGTGCACGCGCTGGCGACGCCGCTGCTCACCAGGGCGGACGGCACGAAGTACGGCAAGACGGAGGGCGGTGCGTTGTGGCTCGACCCCGCACTCCTGTCGCCGTACGGCTTCTACCAGTTCTGGCTCAATGTCGAGGACGAGAAGGTGGGCGAGATGCTTCGCGCGTTCACCTTCCTCGACCATGACGAGATCGAGTCGCTCGAGGTTCAGACCAAGGAGAAGCCCTCGCTCCGCGCTGGGCAGCGGCTGCTTGCGGAGCACGTGACGACTCTCGTGCACGGCTCCGAGGAGACCGGGCGGGTGAGGGCGGCGGCGGCGGCCCTGTTCGGCGGCGGGGAGCTGCGGGAGATCGAGGCCGGCACCCTGGAGGCGGCGCTCGCCGAGGCTCCGCACGTCGAGATCGACCGTGCGGACGAGCTGCCGACCTACGTGGACCTGTTCGCCGCCAGCGGGCTGGTGGCGAGCAAGGGAGCCGCCCGGCGGGCG
>CAWIAB010000006.1:0-455000 GCA_963833975.1 uncultured Actinomycetota bacterium | reverse complement strand
CCCACCTTCGGGTGCGGGTCCAGGTGTGTGGATGGGTAGGGGAGCGTCGTGTGGCGAGAGAAGCGGCGGGGTGACCCAGTCGTGGACGCCACACGAGTGAGAATGCAGGCATGAGTAGCGAAAGAGGAGTGAGAAACTCCTCCGCCGAATGACTAAGGGTTCCAGGGTCAAGCTAATCTGCCCTGGGTAAGTCGGGACCTAAGGCGAGGCCGACAGGCGTAGTCGATGGACAACGGGTTGATATTCCCGTACCGGCTTTTACGCGACCATGACGAGCCCAGTGATGCTAAGCGCCCAAACCTGACAATGTCTTCGGACGGAGTCGGGGGAGCGCGCGACCCGAACTGGTAGTAGTCAAGCGATGGGGTGACGCAGGAAGGTAGCCCAACCGCGGCGATGGTAGTCCGCGGGTAAGGACGTAGGGCGAGACATAGGCAAATCCGTGTCTCATAAGCCTGAGATCCGATGCCGAGCCGATTTAGGCGAAGTGGGTAATCCTATGCTGTCAAGAAAAGCCTCTAGCGAGCTTTAGAGCCGCCCGTACCCGAAACCGACACAGGTAGTCAGGTAGAGAATACCAAGGCGATCGAGATAACCATGGTTAAGGAACTCGGCAAAATGCCCCCGTAACTTCGGGAGAAGGGGGGCCGGATCCGTTAGTAGACTTGCTCTACGAAGCGGTGATGGCCGCAGAGACCAGGCCCAAGCGACTGTTTACTAAAAACACAGGTCCGTGCTAAGTTGCAAGACGATGTATACGGACTGACGCCTGCCCGGTGCTGGAACGTTAAGGGGACGGGTTAGTGACTTCGGTTGCGAAGCTCAGAACTTAAGCGCCAGTAAACGGCGGTGGTAACTATAACCATCCTAAGGTAGCGAAATTCCTTGTCGGGTAAGTTCCGACCTGCACGAATGGCGTAACGACTCGGGCACTGTCTCAACCGTGGACTCGGCGAAATTGCACTACGAGTAAAGATGCTCGTTACGCGCGGCAGGACGGAAAGACCCCGGGACCTTTACTACAGCTTGGTATTGGTGGTTGATTCGATTTGTGTAGGATAGGTGGGAGGCTTTGAAGCAGGGACGCCAGTTCGTGTGGAGCCAACGTTGAAATACCACTCTGATCGTATTAGCTATCTAACCTAGGTCCGTAATCCGGATCAGGGACAGTGCCTGGTGGGTAGTTTAACTGGGGCGGTTGCCTCCTAAAATGTAACGGAGGCGCGCAAAGGTTCCCTCAGCCTGGTTGGCAATCAGGTGTTGAGTGTAAGTACACAAGGGAGCTTGACTGTGAGAGAGGCATCTCGAGCAGGGACGAAAGTCGGCACTAGTGATCCGGCGTTGGCATGTGGAAGCGGCGTCGCTCAACGGATAAAAGGTACCCCGGGGATAACAGGCTGATCTTCCCCAAGAGTCCATATCGACGGGATGGTTTGGCACCTCGATGTCGGCTCGTCGCATCCTGGGGCTGGAGTAGGTCCCAAGGGTTGGGCTGTTCGCCCATTAAAGCGGCACGCGAGCTGGGTTTAGAACGTCGTGAGACAGTTCGGTCCCTATCCGCCGCGCGCGTAAGAAACTTGAGAAGGGCTGTCCCTAGTACGAGAGGACCGGGATGGACGAACCTCTGGTGTGCCAGTTGTTCCGCCAGGAGCACGGCTGGTTTGCTACGTTCGGAAGTGATAACCGCTGAAAGCATCTAAGCGGGAAGCACGCTTCAAGATGAGGTTTCTCACCGGGTTAACCGGGTAAGGCCCCCAGCAGAACACTGGGTTGATAGGCCAGAGGTGGAAGGCAGTAATGCACGGAGCCGACTGGTACTAATAGGCCGAGGGCTTGTCTTCTTTACACAATCTTTCTACTGTTTGTTCGCGTCCACTGTGCGGTTCCCGAGATACGGTCGGGAGCGGTGTCTGAGTGTTGGCTCGTAGACGCCGGCCACCACATCTCAAGAGAGTTTCGGCGACCATGGCGAAGGGGAAACACCCAGCTCCATTCCGAACCTGGAAGTTAAGCCCTTCAGCGCCGATGGTACTGCATGCGGGAGCGTGTGGGAGAGTAGGACGTCGCCGGACATTCTTTCGGTACGGGCCGCCTTCGGGCGGCCCGTACTGCGTTGTCCAATGGTATTTTCGAACTGGTCCTTGAGGAGGTGTCCGTGAGCGATCGCCACAGTGGTTCCGGTAGTTCGAAGCCCGGCCGCTCCCGCGACCAAGGTCAGTCCGGCAGTCGACCACAGTCGGGCTCGAAGCCGACCGGCAGCTCGAGCCAGCCGAAGTCCGGCGTCCCGGTCCGGGCCGATCGGCGTCCCGATCGGGGCAGCCAAGCTCGGGTGCACCGCGAGCTGGCCAACCCCGATCCGGTCAGCCCCGCTCCAGCGGGAGCCGAGGCTCGGCTCCGGACCGTGCGTCCGGAGCCGATCGCCCAGCGCGTCCGCGCAGCACGGCGGGTCGGTGGCGGCGCGACGAGCTCCCGGTCACCGAGCGCACCGACGTCCAGCGGGCCTACGACGGGCCCGCCGATCCCCGACGACATCACCGGCAAGGAGCTTGACCGGTTCGTCGCAACCAGCTGAAGTCGCTGCCGGAGAAGCTGGCGCGTGCGGGTGGCCCGCCATCTGGTCGCCGCTGCCCGGCTGATCGACACCGATCCGGAGACCGCTTACCAGCACACCGTCGCCGCGCGAGCCAGGGCGGCCCGGGTCGCTGTGGTTCGGGAGGCCAGCGGAGAGGCCGCGTATGCGGCCGGACACTTCAAGGACGCGCTGGCCGAGCTCAAGGCGGCTCGGCGGCTGAGCGGCGACGCCCTGTACCTGCCGATGATGGCCGACTGCGAACGGGCGCTCGGCCGTCCCGGCCGGGCGGTCACGATGGCGAAGGATCCGGCCGTCGAGACGCTGGACGAGGCCGGCCAGATCGAGATGCGGATCGTCGAGTCGCGGCGCCCGGCGCGACCTCGGCGAGACGGCAGCCGCCGTCCGCACGCTCGAAGGTCGCGAGCTCCGCTCCCGAACCCGAGCCGACTGGTCGCCGCGGCTGCGCTACGCCTACGCCGAGGCGCTGCTCGCCGACGGCCAGCGCGACGCTGGCGCGCGAGTGGTTCGAGCGGGCCGCCGGCGTCGACGTCAACGACGTCACCGACGCGGCCGACCGGGTCGCGGAGCTGGACGAGGAAGCCGCCCGCTGAAGCGCGTCCGAGCCGGGTGTCGTCCACAGGCACATGCATGGCCGGCTTGCGTCCACAGGCTCGCCGTCCATCGCCTCACGCAGACCGCGTGTCGCTGGCACGATCGGGCGCGGAGGTGAGGCGGATGACAACTGTGCGAGCATCCGAGCCGGCGAGGTGGCGGCTGAGCTCGTCGCCGCGCAACGAGGTGATCTTGTGCGGGCGGGTATCGATGGCAGCCGACGAGCGAAGCCTGCCGAGCGGAGACACGGTGTTGACCACGCGGGTCATCGTGGATCGCCCGGTGCCACGCCGGGCCAAGGCCGGGTCCGGACGCACCAGGCAACCGGTCGACGCGATCGACTGTGTGGCCTGGACGGCCCGGGTCCGGCAGACCGATCCGACGCTGGCAGCCGGGCGACCAGGTCTTGGTCAAGGGGTCGATCCGGCGGCGGTTCTACCGGATCGACGGCCGACCGGTGAGCCGGGTCGAGGTCGAGATCACCGAGGCCCGGCGGCTGTCCGCAGCAGACCCGGCCCAGCGAGCCGAAACCGGCTGACCGTGCGTGGTCAGATCTCGTCGTCGAAGGCGCGCATGACCAGGCCCATCCGCGGCTTCGGACCGAAGGAGGTCGACTTGCGCGGCATCATCTTGCCGGCCCGGGCCACCGCCATCACCTCGGCGACGGTGGTCGGATGCAGCAGAACTGCGACCCCGCCTTCCTGATGTGCACTGTGCATGGTCTGCGGGACGGTGTGGTGGTAGCCGATCCGGTCCTCGGTGACCGACCAGGTCGGGCAGCAGGCTGACATGCAGCTGCTCCACGTCGGTCACCGCCGGGTCGGCAGGCTGGGGCAGCCGCAGCGATCTGCTCGACGACACCGTCGGTCAGGACGATCTCGCCGGAGCGCCGCGGTGGCCGAGGCATTCGGCCTCCCAGCGGACTCGGCTCGAGCATCGTGAACCCGGCGGGCACCGGCAGCGAGCGACAGCGTCACCTCGGCGATGCTGCGGTGGATCGCGCCGAGCTGGAGCGGGAACTCCGACTGGTCGATGATGCAGCGCGAGCCCGCGGTCCCACGGGCCCGGACCGTCACCGATCGCGCGGTGCCGCCGCCGGAGCTGCTGATACATCGCGTAGCGGTGGTGGCCGTCCGCGATCAGCGCCTGATGGGGCTTCAGGGCTGCTCGGATCTGCTGCAACATGGCGCGGATCGGTGATCGACCACAGCCGGTGGAAAGTGCCGTCGCTGGCGACCACGTCGGTCAGCGGTGCCGTCTCCCGGGTCCGGGCGACGCATTCGCTGGCGGCCGGGTCGCCGTCGTACACCAGCAGGATCGGCTCGAGGTTCGCCTGCGCCGCGACCATCATCGCCAGCCGGTCCGCGACGATCGCTGGGATCACGTCCCTCGTGCGGCAGGATCACCCCGCTGTCGCGCTTGCGCAGCTCGAGTGCGCCGACGAGCCCGCAGACCTGGTGTTCGGCTGTCGCCGTACTCGTAGACGTAGAGGCCCGGCTCCGGGTCGGTGACCAGGGTGGTCTGCCGGCGCCACCGGGCGAGCCGCTTGCCCGCTGTGACATAGGGGTCGTCGGCGCCCGAGCGGCTCGTGCACCAGGCGGGGCAGGATCAGCCGGACGATGTTGCGCGGGTGCGAGTCGAGCAGGTCCTCGATCATCGCGCGGTCCATCACGTCGTACGGTGGGCAGGTCACCTCGCCGATGTCGTCGACCATCGACGGGGTTGAACCGCATGGCCGCGAACGGGCGCAGCCGCAGCATCGCCCTCGGTGTTGCGTCGGCTTCGGCCACGATGCATGGTACGGCCACCGCAGACCCGGGCACGAGTGAGGCACACGTGACAGCATCCCCCGCGACGCTCCTGTCGTCCAGCTGAGCCGCTGAGCAGCCGCTACGACTGCGCGATGCTCGACCTGGACGGCGTGGTCTACCGCGGCCATCGCGCGGTCGACGGTGCCCCCGAGCCTGCTTCGCCGAGTGCGCGGCAGCCGGTGGCATGACGCTGGCCTTCGTCACCAACAACGCGGCCCGGACACCGGATGCGGTCGCCGAGCACCTGCGAGACCTCGGTGTCGATGCCGAGGCTGCCGACGTCGTCACCTCGGCCCAGGCGGCGGCTCGTGAGGTCGCCCGGCTGGTCCCGCCGGGTCCGCGGTCCTGGTCGTCGGCGGTGAGGGCTCGAGGTCGCGCTCCGCGAGCGCGGCCTCGCGCCCGTATCTGACATCGCCGACGCAGCCGCTCGCGGTGGTCCAGGGCTTCCATCCGGACGTGGGCTGGCGCCAGCTGGCTCAAGGCGCCTATGCCGTGGTGCCGGGGCTGCCGTGGGTCGCCTCGAACCTCGACCTGACGGTGCCGACCGCCGACGGGATCGCACCGGGCAACGGCACCCTCGTCGCCGCGGTCGCAGGCCGTCGTCGGCCACGGACCGGACGTGGTGGCTGGCAAGCCGTTCCGTCCGCTGTTCGACGAGACGGTGCACCGAATCGGCGCCGAGCGCCCGCTCGTCGTCGGCGACCGGCTGGACACCGACATCGAGGGGGCGAACCGGTGCGACGCCGACTCCCTGCTCGTCATGACCGGGGTGACCGACGTCGAGGCGCTGTGCCGGGCCAGCCCCGATCGCCGTCCGTCGTACGTCTCCTGGACCCTGGACGGGCTGCTCGCCCCCCACGAGACCCCGACGCGTGAGGCCGGCTCGTCGACGCTCGACGACTGGTCGGTCTCTACCGGGGAGGGGCGACTTCGGATCGAGTCGCAAGGCGGCGATCGTGGAGCCGGCCTGCGGGCGGTAGCGGCGGCATGCCTGGGCCTGGTACGACGACGCAGCGGCCGCCGACCGGTCGGCAGAAGAGCTCGATCTCAGTGCGGGCGTCGACGCGTTGCGGCTCCCTTAGTCACGGCGCTCTCGCATGCGACACTTGGCTACCAGCCGACGAGGAGGAGAACCGGTGACCGACGGTGAGGACCGTGCAAGCACCGCGTGACGACCGGGCGACCCGCGCGTCGACGTCGCGGTGGCCAGGCTCCGGTGAGCTCGAGGGCCTCGACCTGGCCGACCAGCTGGCCGTCTTCACCGACCTCCAGGCCACGCTGGCCGAGATCCTCGACGACCCGGAGGATGTCGAGGCAGACAGTCACTCGCGAGGTCGGCGACAGCAGCCCGCAGCCGCCAGCCTCCTGACCGCCCATGCCACGCCGTCAGCGGCTCGATGCCGAGCTGGTCCGGCGAGGGTTGGCGCGCAGCCGCGACCACGCCGCCCAGCTGATCCTCGACGGCCGGGTCACCGTCGCGGGATCGACCGCCGACCAAGCCCGCCACCGGCGTGTCGACCGATGCCGCCGCTCGTCGTCGCCGACGATCCCGGCTCGCCCGACTACGCCTCGCGTGGCGGCCACAAGCTGGCGCGGGCACTGGAGGTGTTCGAAGCCGACGGCCTCGAGGTCGACCGGGCGGGTCGCCCTCGACGCTGGGGCGTCGACCGGCGGCTTCACCGACGTCCTGCTGCGCTCGGGAGCGGCGTCGGTCACTGCGGTCGACGTCGGCTACGGGCAGCTCGCCTGGGCGCTGCGCCAGGACCCGCGGGTTGACGGTGCTGGACCGGACCAACGTGCGTGACCTCGAGCGGGGCTCGGTCGAGCCGGCCCCCCAGCTGGTCGTGGCGGACCTGTCGTTCATCTCGCTGACGTCTGGTGCTGCCAGCGCTGGTCGCCGTCGCACGATCCGACGCCGACCTGGTGCTGATGGTGAAGCCGCAGTTCGAGGTCGGCCGGGCCCGGCTCGGCAAGGGTGGCGTCGTGCGCGATCCGCAGGCCCGCACCGATGCCGTCCTCGGCCGTCGCTGCGACGGCCGCAGACCTCGGGTTGGGCGTCCTGCGGATGCTGCGCGAGCCCGTTGCCCGGCCCGGCCGGCAACGTGGAGTACTTCCTCTGGCTGCGGCGCGGAGGTCCCGACGTCGACCCGGCGGACGATCCGTCGGGTCGTCTCGGCGGGTCCTCAATGAGAGGCTAGAGCCGTGCCCCGCTCTCCCGACGACGTCTCGCCCCCGCCGACCGGCGAGCGCCGCGTCCTCGTGATCACGCACACCGGCCGCCCGGCCGGCGTGGACGTCGCCCGCGAGATCACCAAGCGGATGACCGAGGCCGGCATCCAGGTCCGGATGCTCGAGCGCGAGGCGCAGCGTCATCGGGGTCGCGGCCGCCTGACGCCGTACCGGACGGCGAGGACCCCGCCGCCGGCTGCGAGATCGCGATGGCGATCGGTGGTGACGGCACGATCCTGCGCGCCGCCGAGCTCACCCGGCCGAGCGGCACCCCGGTGCTCGGCATCAACCTGGGTCACGTGGGCTTCCTTGCCGAGGCCGAGCGCGCCGACCTCGAGGCGACCGTGCGACGCGGTCGCCGCCCGCTCGTACCTCGTCGAGGAGCGGCTCACGATCGACGTCGCCGTCGTACTCGACGGCGAGGTCGCCGACCGTGGCTGGGCGCTGAACGAGGCGAGCGTCGAGAAGGCCGCCCGCGAGCGGATGCTCGAGGTGGTCGTCGAGATCGACGGCCGACCGCTGTCGCGGTGGGGGTGCGACGGCGTTGTCTTCGCCACGCCCACCGGCTCCACCGCCTACGCGTTCAGCGCCGGAGGGCCGGTCGTCTGGCCGCAGGTCGACGCGCTGCTGCTCGTGCCGCTGAGCGCGCACGCACTTTTCGCCCGACCGCTGGTCACCGCCCCGACCTCGCGGCTGGCCGTCGAGGTGCTGCGGGGGACCAAGGGCGGGGGAGTGCTGTGGTGCGACGGCCGACGGACCCTCGACCTACCGCCCGGGGCGCGCATCGAGGTGACCAAGAGCGACCGGGCGGTGCGGCTGGCCCGGTTGCGCTCCGCCCCGTTCACCGACCGGCTGGTGGCCAAGTTCGACCTGCCCACGGGCGGCTGGCGCGGTGCCGCAGAGCGCCGCCGCGAGGACTGGGACGCGGCCGGTTCATCGCGATGCTTGAGGAGCTCCGGATCTCGTCGCTCGGGGTGATCGACGACGCATTGCTCGAGTTCGGGCCAGGGCTCAACGTCGTTACCGGCGAGACCGGCGCCGGCAAGACCATGGTGGTCACGGCACTGGGCCTGCTGCTGGGTTCCCGGGCGGACGCGTCCGTCGTCCGCCAAGGTGCGGCGCGGGCCCGTGTCGAGGGTGTCCTCGACATCGCGGGGGATGCCTCGACGTCGCTGCCCAGGCCGAGGAGGCCGGCGGGGTCGTCGACGACGGTGTGCTGCTCGTCAGCCGGACGGTGTCGAGCGAGGGCCGGTCGCGGGCCACGGCTGGTGGGGCGTCGGTCCCGGCAGGGGTTCTCGAGTCGGCTGACCGGCGAGCGGGTGGTCGTCCACGGCCAGGCCGACCAGCAGCGGCTGCTGCTCGCGAGTCGGCAGCGCGGCTGCCTCGACGCGTTCGGCGGCTCGGACCTAGCCGAGCGCACTGGCGAGCTACCAGACGACGTACCAGCGCCTCGAGCAGGTGCGTGACGAGCTTCACGAAGTGGTGTCCCGCGCGCGAGAGCGGGCGCAGGAAGCAGACGTGCTGCGGTTCGGTCTGGCCGAGATCGCCGCGGCTCGGCCGCAGCCCCGGCGAGGACGACGCGCTGGCCGCCGAGGAGCTGCGGCTCGCTCATGCGGACGCCCTGCGATCAGCGGCCGAGCACGCCCGTACGGCGCTCGCGGGCGACGAGTCGGCCATGGACGGCGTGGACGCGCTCAGCCTGGTGGCGGCGGCGCGCAAGTCCCTCGACGAGCAGCGTGGCAACGACCCGGTCGCTCGCCGATCTGGCCGACGCGCTGGCCAGCGCCTCCTACGCGCTGGCCGACGTGGCGGCCGACATCGCGTCGTACGCAGCGACCATCGACACCGACCCGGTACGGCTCGCGGCGGTGTCGGAGCGACGGTCGGTGCTCGGCCGGACTGACCCGCAAGTACGGCGACACGCGTGGCCGACGTCCTCGACTGGTCGAGCGCAGGCGACGGAGCGGCTGGCGGAGCTGACCGACGACGAGTCGCGCGTCGACGAGCTGCGCGCCGAGCAGGCCGAGCTCGAGGGTCGCCTTGCCGCGGCCGGCCAGCACGCTCAGCGCACTGCGCGACGACGCCGGCGCGGAGCTGTCCCGTCTGGTCACGGCCGAGCTGGCCAGCCTCGCCATGGGGCACTCGATGTTCGCCGTGGCTCGCACCGACCTGCCCGCACCCGGTCCACACGGCGTGGACGAGGTGGTCTTCACCCTGGCCACCCACGACGGTGCGACCCCGGTGCCGATCGCCAAGGGCGCCTCTGGCGGCGAGCTCTCCCGCATCATGCTGGCCCTGGAGGTCTGCCTGGCGGGCAGCGCGCCACCCGCCACCATGGTCTTCGACGAGGTCGACGCCGGAGTCGGCGGCAAGGCTGCCGTCGAGATCGGCCGCCGGCTGGCCCGGCTCGCCACGTCGTCCCAGGTCATCGTCGTCACCCACCTGCCGCAGGTCGCCGCTTTCGCCGACCGGCACCACGTGGTGGTGCGTAGCGGGGACGGCTCGGTCACCACCAGCGGCGTGACGGCACTCGACGAGAGTGGCCGGCTCCGTGAGCTCTCCCGCATGCTCGCGGGCCTCGAGGACTCCGAGACGGCGCTGGCCCACGCCAGCGAGCTGCTCGAGCTGGCCAAGGCCGACCGCGCCCGCTGACCACCCCGGGGATGGCTGGTACGGCGAACCTGCCGAGTGCGCGGGCTCGCGTTTGCCCGGCACGCTAGGGAACGACACCGTTCACTGGGCTGGCCTGCCCGGTGAGCGGTGCATCTGCCCAGCATGCCGGGCAAACGCGCAGCTCCCGCCGTCGGATGTGCGGCCCGCCAACCGGCAGCCGGCATGCGCGGATCAACCCCGAGACGCATTTCGCAGGGCGACAGGGCGACTCGCGGGTCAGATCCGCGGATCCGCGAGGTCCGTAGGCGAGGATGAAACGCGATGAAGCTCTCGACACTGCGCAGGTCACACATCAAGTCGCCTCCCGGGATCACCGCTGTGGCCCGGGTTGACCGACGTACCCGAAACCTCGCCAAACGCCTCAGACCTGGAGAGATCGCGGTCGTCGACCACATCGACATGGACCGCGCCGCGGCCGTCTCCCTGGTCGAGGCGGGCGTTGTTGCCGTCGTCAACGCGGCACCCTCGATCTCGGGCCGGTACCCGAACCTCGGCCCTCGCCACCTGGTCGAAGCCGGAGTCGTCCTGGTCGACGACGTCGGCGGACAGGTGCTGGCCGCAGTCAGCGATGGCGAGACGATCCGGGTCGACGGCGACCGCATCTACCTCGGCGATGAGCTGGTCGGCACCGGGGTCAGACAGGACGCGCGCTCGGTCGCCGCCGCGATGGAGACCTCCAAGGACGGCATTGCCGACCGGCTCGAGGCACTCAGCGCGAACGCGGTCGAGCAGCTCCGCCAGGAGCGCGCCCTACTGCTCGACGGAGTCGGTGTTCCACGCTTGAGCACCCCCATCCAGGGGCGCCAGGTGCTCGTCGTCGTACGCGCCTTCGACTACCGCCGAGACCTGGTCTCCCTGAAGGCCTATCTGCGGGAGAACTCGCCGGTCCTGATCGGCGTCGACGCGGGCGCCGACGCCCTCATCGCAGCCGGCCACCGACCGGACGTGGTGATCTGCGACGGCGACGACATCTCCGAAGCGGCCCTGCGGTGCGGCGCCGAGGTGATCCTCAAGGCCGGGCACGACGGACGGGTCAGCCAGGGTGAACGCATCGAGCGACTCGGTCTGCGGCACCTCACCTTCCAGACCAGCTGTCCGGCCGGCGATGCCGCCATGCTGCTCGCGCACATCAACGGTGCCTCGCTCATCGTCACCGTCGGCATGCCCGCCGGGCTCGAGGAGTTCCTCGACACCGGGCGGTCGAGCATGGCCAGCTCGTTCCTCACCCGCGCCGCCGTGGGCTCGCACGTGGCCGATGCCAAGGCCGTCTCCCAGCTCTACCGGACCCGGATCCGCGGCTGGCTGGTGTTCCTCGCCGTCATCATCGCCCTGGTCGCCGTCGGGGCGGCGATCGCGACGACCCCGGTCGGCCAGGACTGGTGGGACCAGCTGAGCAGCTGGGTCCATGACCAGTACGACTGGGCCAGCGGGCTGGGTTCGTGACGATGCTTCGCCGCTACGTCTTCGCCTTCCTGGCTGTCTGTCTTGCCTTCGCCGGCGGCATCGCCCTCGGCAACGGTCCGCTGCAGGGCACCACCAAGGTGCACGACAACGTCTCGCTGGCCGACGCGAACTCTCGGCTCAGCGAGGACATCGCCGCGCTGCGACAGGACCAGGCGTTCAGCCAGGCGCTCGGCCAGGCGGCCGGCCCGACGCTGCTCGCAGGCACCTTGAAGAACACCTCGGTCGCGATCTTCGTCCTGCCCGGGGTGGCCAGGACCACCGTCTCCGGCGTCAGCCGGGCGGTCTCCGCGGCCGGCGGCGACATCGTCATCACCGGTCACCTCAGCCCCGACGCTCGTCGACCCCGGCAAGAAGACGTACGTCGACAGCGTCGCCACCAACTCGCTGGTGGGACTCAAGGACCTCGACACGAGCGCGGCGCTGCCGACCTATCGGCGGCTCGGCATCCTGCTGGCCCGCGCCTACACCGGCAGCCGGAACAAGCTCGCGGTCGACGACGAGGCGACCCGCATCGATGCGCAGCTCCAAGGGCGCCAAGCTGGTCTCGCTGCACGATCCGCTGCAGCGCCGGGCAAGTGCCGTCATCGTATTGGCAGCCGGCGACCACGGTGGTGGCAACGACGTCTACGCCATGCACCAGATCGAGTCGCAGGTCGTGGACGAGCTCGCGACGCAACGGCGACGGACTCCTGCTCGCCGCGCCGACGTCCGCCAGCCAGCCCGGCGGCCTGATCGACACGGTGACTGCCAGCCCCGACATGACCAACGCGATCGCGACGCTCAACGTGGTGGACACGCCGGCCGGTCAGACCGCCGCGGCCGCCGCGCTGGCGGCCGTCATCCAGGGGCAGCCGGGCACTTTCGGCATGAACGGCGACGTTCCCGTCCTGCCGCCGGGACTCGCAGGCCGACTGAAAGATCGGGGCCGACCGCTCGTGTCGGCGTGGTTGTTTTCGCGACTGGCCGGATGCTTGATAGATTCGAACCCCGTGGACGGGCGGGTTCTCCCGCCGCACTGACCTCCGCGGGAGTTGGTTGTGGGCGCTGTCTCACCGACACGACATGTATTCGTCACGGGCGGCGTCGCCTCGTCCCTCGGTAAGGGTCTCACCGCATCCTCGCTCGGACGGCTGCTGAAGTCCCGCGGTCTCAACGTCACCATGCAGAAGCTCGACCCCTACCTCAACGTCGACCCCGGCACGATGAACCCGTTCCAGCACGGTGAGGTGTTCGTCACCAACGACGGCGCCGAGACCGACCTCGACATCGGCCACTATGAGCGGTTCCTCGACGTCGACCTCGCGCAGAAGGCCAACGTCACCACCGGCCAGATCTACTCGACGGTCATCGCCAAGGAGCGCCGCGGAGACTACCTCGGCGACACCGTCCAGGTGATCCCGCACATCACCAACGAGATCAAGACCCGCATCCGGGCGATGGCCGAGCCCGGTGTCGACGTCGTGATCACCGAGATCGGCGGCACCGTCGGCGACATCGAGTCGCTGCCGTTCCTCGAGGCGGCCCGCCAGATCCGGCACGACGTGGGTCGGGACAACTGCTTCTTCCTGCATGTCTCGCTGGTGCCGTACATCGGTCCGTCGGGCGAGCTGAAGACCAAGCCGACCCAGCACTCGGTCGCGGCGCTGCGCTCGATCGGCATCGCGCCGGACGCCATCGTGTGCCGCGTCGGACCGCGAGGTGCCCGCAGAGCGTCAAGAACAAGATCTCGCTGATGTGCGACGTCGACGACGAGGCCGTCGTCGCCGCGGTCGACGCGCCCTCGATCTACGACATCCCGCGCGTGCTGCACTCCGAGGGGCTCGACGCCTACGTCGTACGCCGGCTCACCCTGCCGTTCCGCGACGTCGAGTGGCAGCAGTGGGACGAGCTGCTCGACCGCGTCCACCACCCGGCCGAGGAGGTGACGGTCGCTCTGGTCGGCAAGTACATCGACCTGCACGACGCCTACCTCTCGGTCGCCGAGGCGCTCCGCGCGGGCGGATTCGCGCACTCCGCGCGGGTCAACATCCGCTGGGTCGCCTCCGACGAGTGTGAGACCCGTGAGGGTGCGGCGGCGCTGCTTGGACGACGTGGACGCGGTCTGCGTCCCGGGCGGGTTCGGGGTCCGCGGTATCGAGGGCAAGGTCGGGGCTCTGCGCTACGCGCGCGAGGCCAAGATCCCGACGCTCGGTCTCTGCCTCGGCCTGCAGTGCATGGTGATCGAGTTCGCCCGGCACGTGGCCGGCCTGGACGATGCGGGCTCGACCGAGTTCGACCCGGCGACGACCCACCCGGTCATCGCGACGATGGAGGAGCAGAAGGCGATCGTCGAAGGCGAGGGCGACATGGGCGGCACGATGCGGCTCGGCCTCTACCCGGCCGACCTCAAGCCCGGCACCGTGGTCGCGAGAGGCGTACGGCGTCACTCGCGTCGAAGAGCGGCACCGGCACCGCTACGAGGTCAACAACGCCTACGTGGCCGAGCTCGAGCTGGCCGGGCATGGTCTTCTCCGGACTGTCGCCCGACCGCGAGCTGGTCGAGTTCGCCGAGCTGCCCCGCGAGACGCATCCGTACTACGTCTCCACGCAGGCCCACCCCGAGCTCCGGTCGCGACCGACCAGGCCACACCCGCTTTTCCGCGGCCTGATCGCGGCCGCGCTCGACCGGCAGCGCGAGCTACGCCTGCCCGTCGACGAGACCGGCCTGCGCCGTACCCCGGTCGAGGCTATCGGCCTGATGACGGAGGCTCTCCGACGCGCCCGCCTCTCCGATCGGCGACAGTGAGATGTCGTGGCCGGTGGTGGAGAGCACGACAGAGCTCACCGGCGGGGTCATCGCAGTCCGCCGGGACACCCTGAGCCAGGGCGACGGGGAGACGTTCGTGCGCGAGGTCGTCGTGCACCCCGGTGCCGTCGGGCATCGTGGCGCTGGACGACGACGAGCGGGTGCTCATCGTCACCCAGTACCGGCATCCGGCGCGACGGCGGCTGGTCGAGCTGCCTGCGGGACTGCTCGACCAGGCCGGTGAGGACCTGCTCGACGCGGCGAAGCGGGAGCTGGCCGAGGAGGGCCACGTGCGCGCGGACGACTGGTCGATGCTCCTGCGGCTGATGCCGTCGCCGGGGATGAGCGACGAGGTGATGACGATCTACCTGGCCCGAGGACATCAGCCTGAGCGACGTACCTGACGGCTTCGTCGCCCACCACGAGGAGTCGAGCATGACCCGGGAGTGGGTTCCACTGGCCGAGCTGGTCGAGGCCGATCCTGGCCGGCCGGGTGACCAACGCTGCTCTGGTCGCCGGGGTACTGGCGACCGCGGTGGTCACTCGCGAGCTCGCCACCTGACGGTCGTCACCGCTAGCGTTCCGGCGAATGTAGGTCCAGGTTGTCTTACCTGGTGAGACCATGGCCGATAGGATCCTCAGGCGCCCGCGACACGCGGGTGTCATCCGTCCGGAGAGAGGCGCGAGATGCTGGTCGGCGTTCCCAAGGAAGTCAAGAACCACGAGTACCGGGTGGCGATCACGCCTGCGGGCGTACACGAGCTGGTCGCCCACGGTCACGAGGTGGTCGTGCAGGCCGAGGCCGGTCTCGGGTCGTCGATCACCGACGAGGAGTTCATCGGCGCCGGCGCGAAGATCCTGCCCACCGCTGACGACGTATGGCAGGCCGCGGACCTGATCCTCAAGGTGAAGGAGCCGATCGCCGAGGAGTACGGCCGGATGCGGGACGGCCAGACCCTGTTCACCTACCTGCACCTGGCGGCCTCCCGCGAGTGCACCGATGCGCTGTTGAAGCAGGGTGTGACCGCGATCGCCTACGAGACGGTCCAGACCCCGGACGGCGCGCTGCCGCTGCTGGCTCCGATGTCCGAGGTCGCCGGACGGCTCGCTCCGCAGTGCGGCGCCTACCACCTGATGCGCCAGGGCGGCGGGCGTGGCGTGCTGATGGGTGGCGTCTCCGGCGTCTATGCGGCCAAGGTCGTCGTGATCGGCGCTGGCGTCTCCGGGATGAACGCGGCCGCGATCGCGCTCGGCATGCAGGCCGAAGTGCTGCTGCTCGACCGCAACATCGAGCGGCTACGGCAGGCCGACCGGATCTACCAGGGCCACCTGCAGACGATCGCGTCTAACAAGTTCGAGGTCGAGCGCGCCGTCGCTCGACGCCGACCTGGTCATCGGGGCCGTACTCGTGCCCGGGGCAAAGGCGCCGATGCTGATCTCGAACGAGCTGGTGTCGCGGATGAAGCCGGGCTCGGTGCTGGTCGACATCTCGATCGACCAGGGCGGCTGCTTCGAGGACTCGCGGCCCACTACCCACGACAACCCGACCTACCAGGTCCACAACTCGATCTTCTACTGCGTCGCCAACATGCCCGGCGCAGTGCCCCACACCTCGACGTACGCGCTGACCAACGTCACGCTGCCGTACGCCGTGTCGATCGCGGACAAGGGCTGGCGCGACGCGCTGCGAGCCGACCACTCGCTCGCGCTGGGGCTGAACACGCACGCCGGTGAGCTGACCTACCAGCCGGTCGCCGACTCGCTCGGACTCGGCTTCCGGACCCTCGAGGAGGTTCTCGCCTGATTCGACTCCGGGCCGACCGATCTTGCCGGGGCGGCTAAGACGTACCTGGACCATCTGAGTGTCGAGCGCGGTCTGGCGGCGAACACCCTGTCGTCGTACCGGCGCGACCTGCAGCGCTACCTGCTGTTCGCCGACCGACACGGCCTGGTACGGGTGGCGGACGTGAGCGAACACGACATCGCGGGGTTCCTCGCGAGCCTTCGGGAGGGGGACCCCGAGCATCCTCCCTTGGGTGCGAGCAGCGCCGCGCGAACTCTGGTGGCGGTGCGGGGCTTCCACAAGTTCGCGCTCCGCGAGGGACTGAGCACGGCGGATCCCGCGAGGCCGGTCAAACCGCCTGCGCCGGCGAAGCGGTTACCCAAGGCTCTCCCACTTGCCGACGTCGAGGCGATCCTGCAGGCCGCAGGAGACGGGGGTACGACGCTGGCCCGCCGAGACCAGGCCCTGCTGGAGGTCCTGTACGGCACCGGCGCCCGGATCTCCGAGGCGGTCGGGCTCGACATCGACGACCTCGACCTCGACGGCGGCGTCGTACGGCTCTCTGGCAAGGGCGGCAAGCAGCGGCTGGTGCCGATCGGCAGCTACGCGGTGCGCGCGCTGGGTGACTACCTGGGCGGAGCCCGGCTGGACCTGGTTCGCGCCCCGAGCAAGACCCGCCCCAGCGTGGCCGCCGTGTTCCTGAACTCCCGCGGGGGTCGGCTCTCCCGGCAGTCGGCCTGGCTGGTGCTCGGCAAGGCTGCCGAGCGAGCGGGCGTGACTGCCGACGTGTCCCCGCACACGCTGAGGCACTCGTACGCGACCCATCTGCTGGACGGCGGCGCCGACGTTCGCGTCGTCCAGGAGCTGCTCGGCCACGCATCGGTGACGACCACCCAGCTCTACACCCTGGTCACCGTCGACAAGCTCCGCGAGGTCTACGCCACCTCCCACCCCCGCGCCCTCGCCTGACCATCCGGCCAACCTGCCTGACCATCCGGCCGACTTGCCTGACCATCCGGCCGACTTGCCTGACCATCCGGCCGACTTGGCTGACCATCCGGCCGACTTGCGCTGACCATCCGGCCGACTTGGCTGACCATCCGGCCGACTTGGCTGACCATCCGGCCGGATGGTTGGTCAGTTGGCCGTTGGGGCCGGATGGTTGGTCAGTTTGGCCGGATGGTTGGTCGGGGATTGTGCACAGGGTTGTCCCCCGGAGGCCTGGGTCTGTGCATGGGCGGCTGGACGTCGTACACACTCTCTCCACAGAGTTCGGCCATCGCTGCACAGATGTCCGCGACGGCTTGTCCCGCTCGTTGACGAGCGCCTAGAGTCGCAGCGGCTAGGGGATTTGACGATCTGTAGACATGAAGGGGCCGACGTGAGCGAGCCGACATTGGAGATGCCGCCCAAGAGCCCCGCAGCGGACCGACCGAGCCAGCCGAGCGAGGCCACGAGCAGCGGCTTCGTCTCGTCCATCGAACCGGAGCCACGCACCGGAGATGACGGGTTGTTCACGGCGGCCACGTCCACGATCGGCCCGACCGGTCGACCGCTACCGGACTTCCCGGACCCGGCGCCCCTCACATCCCACGGCAACGCCCAGGTCATCACCCTCTGCAACCAGAAGGGCGGGGTGGGCAAGACGACGACCGCGATCAACCTGGGTGCCGCCATGGCCGAGCTCGGTCGCCGGGTGCTGCTCGTCGACTTCGACCCGCAGGCGTCACTGACCGTCGGATTCGGGCTCAACCCGAACACGATCGACACCACGATCTACCACCTGATGATGGGCAGCGGCGTCCCTATCGACGAGGTGATCCTGCCGACCGGCGTCGAGGGTGTCGACCTCATCCCGTCGAACATCGACTTCGCCGCGGCCGAGATGCAGCTGATCAACGAGGTGGCCCGCGAGCAGGTGCTCACCCGCGCGCTGGCTCCCGCGCTGGACCGCTACGACATCATCCTCATCGACTGCCAGCCGTCGCTCGGCCTGCTCACCGTCAACGCGCTCGCCGCTTCCGACGGAGTGATCGTGCCGCTGGAGTGCGAGTACTTCGCCCTGCGCGGCGTCGCCCTGCTCAAGGGCACCATCGACAAGGTGCAGGAGCGCCTCAACCCGCGGCTGGCGATGATCGGCCTGCTCGGCACGATGTACGACAGCCGCACCCTGCACAGCCGTGAGGTGCTCCGGACCCTGGTCGAAGGCTGGGGCGACGACGTCTTCCACACCGTGATCCGCCGTACCGTGAAGTTCTCCGAGGCGACCGTCGCGGGTGAGCCACTGACCGAGTACGCCAGCAACTCGCGCCGGCGCCGACGCCTACCGGCAGCTCGCCAAGGAGGTGCTCGCCCGGTGCCACGCCGCGTAAGCCTGCCCGGCGCCGAGGAGCTCTTCCGCGAGACGAGGTTCCCGGAGGGTCCGGACGGCCCGGACGGCCTGGACGACCCGGACGCAGCCCCCAACGGCGAGCGAACGCACACCAGCAAGCCCAGCGGTCGCGTCCGCCACGACGAGAAGATCACCATCTACGTCACCGCCGACGAGCTGCTCACCCTGGAGCACACGCGGCTGACGTTGCGCGCTCACCATGGCGCTCGCGGTCGACCGCGGCCGGATCGTGCGGGAGGCCATCCACCTGGCCCTCCGCGATGTAGCGGAGCGCGGCGACGAGAGTGCCCTGGTACGACGGCTGCGAGAGCAGTGACCCCCCGCACCAACCCCGCGCAGGCAGCGCTCGAAGCCGTCGACGAGGTGCCGGTCGCGGGTTTCGCGGTCCACCTCGACAACTTCGAGGGACCATTCGACCTCCTGCTCCAGCTGATCTCCCGGCACCAGCTGGACATCGGCGACGTCGCGTTGTCGCGGGTCACCGACGAGTTCATCGCACACCTCAAGTCGCTCGGCTCCGAGTGGGAGCTGGACGCCACGACCAGCTTCCTGGTCATCGCATCCACGCTCCTCGATCTCAAGGTCGTGCGCCTGCTGCCGTCCGCGGAGCTGGAGGACGAGGCCGACCTGGCGCTGCTCGAGGCGCGTGACCTGCTCTTCGCCCGACTCATGCAGTACCGCGCGTTCAAGCAGGCGGCCGCGCTGATGGCCGCCCGGATGGAGGCCGAGTCCGCCCGGGTGCCGCGCGCCGGTCACCCTCGACGACCGCCTCGCGTCGTTGCTGCCGGACGTGCTGATCACGATCGGACCGCGAGGAGTTCGCCCGGCTCGCCGCCCGGGCGCTTACCCCGCGCGAACAACCCGTGCTGGCCCTCGACCACCTACATGCAGCCCAGGTGAGCGTGCGCGACGAGGCGGCCACCATCGTCGACCGGCTCCGGCGGGTGCGCAGCGCCACCTTCCGCTCGCTCGTCGGCCGACTCACCCGACACCCTCACGACGGTCGCGCGCTTCCTGGCGCTGCTGGAGCTGTTCCGCGAAGGAGCCGTCGCGTTCGAGCAGGTCACCCCGCTCGGCGAGCTCAGCGTGCGGTGGACCGGCACCGACGAGGGCGACGATCGACGTGCATCGATGAGTACGACGAGAGCCGGGCACCGGCCGACGACCCGCCGCCTGCGGAAGTCGGTGACGGACGCCGACATCGCGAGAATCGCCGATCACGACGCCGTACCGAAGGAGACCGCCAGGTGACCGCGGAGCAGTCCATGACGTCGCAAGAGGATCAGCCACCCGAGCCACCTGAGCGACCGAGCACTCGCCTCGACGGCGAGACGGTCGCGCTCAGGCCCGCCCTCGAGGCCGTGCTGATGGTGACCGACCAGCCGCTCGACGAGCTGCGGCTGGCCCAAGCCGTCGAGCGGCCGGCCCACGAGGTCGCGGCAGCGCTCCGAGAGCTCGCCGCGGAGTACACCGAGCAGGGTCGGGGATTCGAGCTCCGTGACGTCGGAGGCGGCTGGCGTTTCTACTCCCGACCCGACTACGCGGAGCTCGTCGAGCGCTTCGTCCTCGACGGCCAGCAGGCGCGGCTCACGACGGCGGCCCTGGAGACGCTGGCCGTGATCTCCTACCGGCAGCCGGTGAGCCGGGCCAGGGTATCGGCGATCCGTGGTGTGAACGTCGACTCCGTGGTGCGCACCCTGACCTCCCGCGGTCTGGTCGAGGAGGCCGGGGTCGACCCGGAGAGCGGCGCTCATCTGTTCCGGACCACGACGTACTTCCTGGAGCGGATGGGCCTGAGCTAGCCTCGACGAGCTGCCGGAGATCGCGCCGTTCCTGCCGGAGATGGCCGAGATCGAGGGAGAGCTCGACCTGTCCGGCGCAGCTCTCGACCCATGACCGAGACGAATCCCGCCGACGCCGCCGACGCTGCTCCGGTCGGGGTACGGCTGCAGAAGGTGCTTGCCCAGGCCGGAGTTGCGAGCCGCCGTCGCTGCGAGGAGCTGATGGCCGCCGGCCGGGTGGAGGTCGACGGGACGATCGTGACCCAGCTCGGAGCCCGGGTCGACCCGGAGTCGGCGGTGATCCGGGTCGACGGGAAGCGGCTGCCGGTGGCGGCCAGCAAGGTCTACCTGGTCGCGAACAAGCCGCGTGGAGTGGTCAGCTCGATGGCCGACGAGGAGGGCCGACCCGACCTCCGGACCCTGCTTACCGGTCGGTCCGAACGGCTCTTCCATGTCGGCCGCCTGGACACAGACACCGACGGGCTGATCGTCCTGACCAACGACGGTGAGTTCGCGCACCGGCTCGCGCACCCGTCGTTCGAGCTCAGCAAGACCTACCTGGCCCAAGTCGAAGGACTGGTCACGGCCAAGACTCGCCGCACACTGCTCGCCGGCGTGACGCTCAGCGACGGGATCATCGCCGTCGACTCGGTCCGCAACATGAGCGAGAACCAAGGCCGAACCCTGGTCGAGCTGGTCATCCACGAAGGACGCAACCGGATCGTCCGCCGGTTGCTCGCGGAGGTCGGACACCGTGTCCAGCGACTGTCGCGCACCGCCATCGGGCCGGTGCGACTCGGCGACCTGCGGTCCGGCCAGGTCCGCGACCTCACGCCGACCGAGCTCGGCACCCTGCTCGATGCGGTCGGGCTGTGACCGCGGACGGTACGGCGCCGGCGGCCGGACTGCCGGCCGGCCCGGTGCTGGTCGTCGGAGCGGGGTTGATCGGCACCTCGGTCGCCCTGGCCCTGAGCCGACGGGGGGTCTCCGTTCGGGTCGAGGACGTGGACGCGGTCAACGCTGCGGTAGCCGTATCCCGCCTGACCCCCGCTGGCAGCGCCCCGGGGTCGGGTGCACGCAGCCGCGGATGCACCGGTCCTGGTCGTGGTGGCGACTCCGCCCGACCACCTCGCCGAGGCGATCGGGGCCGCCCTGCTCACCCATCCGACCGCGGTGGTGACCGACGTGGGCAGCGTGAAGGTGCAGCCGCTGGCCCAGCTGCGCGCGTCCGGCGCCGGGGTCGACCTGCCCCGGTACGTCGGCAGCCACCCGATGGCGGGTAGCGAGCGCTCCGGCCCGCTGGCGGCCGCCGCCGACCTGTTCGACGGCCGGACCTGGGCCGTGACGCCCCATGAGGCGTCCGATCCGGCGGCTGTCGCGATGGTCGAGGCCCTGGTCTCGTCCTGCGGCGCGGTCGTCGTACACCTGACCCCGGAGGAGCACGACCTCGCGGTCGCTCGCATCTCCCACCTCCCGCACCTGATGGCGGCGCTGACCGCGGGGCTGCTTCGAGACGCCCCGGCGGCCCACCTCGCGCTGAGCGGCCAGGGCGTCCGCGACGTCACCCGGATCGCGGCCGGCGACCCCGTGCTGTGGCGGCAGATCGTCAGCGCGAACGCTGAGGCGCTGCAGGTCCTGTTGAGCGACGTACGACAGGGGGTGGACGGTCTGCTCGCGGCCCTCGGCTCAGGGGACTCGCTACGAATCGAGGACGTGCTGCTCAGCGGCGCGGCCGGCGCTGCTGCCGTGCCAGGCAAGCACGGCGGACCGGCTGTTGACCTGGTCGCCGTGTCGGTCGCGATCCCCGACCGGCCCGGGGCGCTGGCGCAGCTGTTCAGTGATGTGGGGGCGCTCGGGGTCAACATCGAGGATGTTCGCATCGACCACGACCCGGCGCGTGCCTTCGGTCTGGTGGAGATCGACGTCGCCGAGCCGGCCGGCGACCGCCTGGCCGAGTCGCTGCGTGCAGGAGGATGGGCCGCGCACCGGTAACCTTGCAAAGCCTCAGCGAAAGCTGGAGACGATGTACCAAGCCTTGGTGACGCGTATACCTCAGGCGGAGGGAAGTGCTGGGTAGGTCCGCCGAGCTCGCCCACGTGCACAGTCCAGAGTCTTGAGAACGGTCAAAGATGTCCGAGTCGACCTGGCTGACGACGGCCCAGTCGCCCGGCCGTGCATCGCACACGCTGTTGGCGCATCCGTAGGCGCCGACTACCCGTCGTCCCGGCCACCCCAGGCGCCCCCGATCCTCACCCACCAGACGCTGCCGTCCTCCAGCTGAATGAGGAGTGGCCGCGGCGATGTCGGTACCGGAGTCGGCCGTACGTTCAGTGCATCGTAGGTACGTAGCTCATGCGTGCGTGGGTCGAAAACACACAACAGCTGCCCGGGGTACGTCGGAGGAGCCCAGCACGAGTGGGCGTTGTCCGCCGTGCCCCCGCACCAGTGAGTATTCCGGGTGAGACCCGAGATAGCGCCCCTGTCGAAACTGCAGTCAACCGGATAACCGCCTGGCTCGGGCCCGTCGAGACTCCACCCATCGCGCAGCTGACCATTCGACGTGAAGGGGTCGACCTTGATGATCTGCGTGGCGGTGGGCGCCACGACCCTCGGATAGACGTGCAGGGCTCGGACCGCTGGGTCGAACAACCGGTCGGCGAAATAGTTGAACGTGTTGAACACGGGTCCGATGATCGCCAGGATGACGGATATCCGGCCGACCAGGGTCCCGGCTGTCGTCCGGCCTCTCGGGCTTCCATACCGCCGCGGGTCAATGTGGTGGCCAGCGTCCGGGCGATGTCTTCATCCGCCCGAGACACGCAGTCAAGGATGGCGCGCGCGATGGTGAGTGGACCGGCGCTGCGAGAGATCCCTTGTGCGCAGATGCCGAACGTGATGGTGGTCGCAAGCCATCCCTCGAGCTGCATGCCGAGCTGACGGTAGGCCAGGGTCCCGGCAACAGAGAACAGGAAGCCGACCGGATCCGGTAGCTCAAAAGACACCAGCGGGTCGTCCGATGAGTCGCGCGCCCGCACCTCCGCCTCACTGAAACCGAAAGAGATCTCCTCGCCCGGACCGACGAGGTTACCGTTGAAGTTAAGTTCGAGCACCGACCTGGCCAACTGCTGGTCCACTTGTGCGAGGGCGTCGAGAGCCTGGCTGATGCCGTTTGGTTGTAGGTGGAGTTGTAGGTCCACTCCGCATTAGCGGTCGTGTTGAACCCATATCCGTAGCCGCGGTTCACGCGCGCCTTCACAACGAGAAGGTCGGATGTTTCGCATCGTGCCCGACACACCACAGGAGGGGGTTGACCTTATCGCTGGCGATGAACACGGTGTCGTCTACCCAGGCAGGGACATCACCGACGCATGAGGGCGCTGAGACTCGCGTATCGAACAACGACCCAACCGCGTAGACAGCCACTCAGCCCCATCCGAGAACAGGTCCTGCGCCGCGTCGTTCAGTCGCGAGACATTCTCGACGATGTCCGCCCCAACGTCCTTGATCTTGCCGCCGACCTTGTCAATCGCGTCCCTGAAGGCGTGCATGCGGCGTCCGCGCCGGAGACGAGGTCATCCCAGATCGACAGGTGAGTGACCAGGGCAGTGACCGTCATCCGGTCCGCTGAGATCTGCGAAAGAGCGGCCTGCCAGCTGCCGAGCTCGGGGTTGTAGAACATCCAGGTCGCCGTCGCGCCCCGTGGAAGCGGCGCGGAATACGTCCGTTGGAGACGGATCCTGCCACCAGCCGGCAGGCCAGGTGCATCTATATGGATCGGCGTACCGACGACGGCTCCGAGGTTCAGCCATGAGGCGAGCGAAACCTGAGCAGGCTGCGGCATTGCCGCAGCGGCTACAACGAGCCGCTGGTCGACATGCCCTGGCGCCGTGATGGATGTCGGACCCCAGGTCAACCGCCCGGTCTTTTCGACGGAGGTAGGGGGAAGGGGTTTCTCGATCGCTGGGCTCTCCGGCTGGCGTGGATGGCCGCCCTTCTTCAGGCGGGTTGGATGTACAGCCGGCGAGAGCGACCCAGAGGCTGATGACGATCGTCAGAATGGCGGCCAGGGACCAGGGGCTGCCTCCGTGACTTCGCCTCGGGCCGAACACGCGTGGACGATAACATTCGACAGGGCCGTTTGGGTGCGATTGCGCTCTGGCCTAGTCGCTGCGTGCAGGTGGATGGGCCGCGCACCGGTAACCTTGGGTGCCATGGCCATCGCAGACCCGTCGCTCGCGCACGTCGTGATCGCCATGGACGGCACTGCGGGAGCCGGCAAGTCGACGACCAGCCGAGGCGTGGCCCGCCGGCTGGGGCTGCGTTACCTCGACACGGGGGCCATGTACCGCGCTGTGACGTGGGAGATGGTCCGCTCCGGCACACCGGTGAGCCAGCCCTCGGCGGTCGCGTCGCGCGCCGCCCTGCTCACGCTCGACTCCGGCACCGACCCGGATCATCCGACGATCGCGGTGGACGGCGTCGACGTCTCCCGGGAGATCCGCACCGACCGGGTGACCGCCGCGGTCAGCCAGGTCAGTGCCGTGCCCGAGGTCAGGCAGCTGATGGTCGCGCTCCAGCGCAGCGAGATCGGTGACGGCGGCATCGTGGTGGAGGGTCGCGACATCGGCACGGTGGTGGCCCCGGACGCCGACCTGAAGGTCTTCCTCACGGCGGATCCCAGCGCACGGGCTCGTCGCCGGGCGGCGGAGCTCACCGCTACCCACAACCGCGATCTCGACTTCGTCGAGGCCGACCTGGCTCGGCGTGACACGGCTGACTCGTCTCGGGCGGTGTCGCCGATGGCGGTCGCCGACGACGCCATCACCGTGGACTCGACGTACCTGTCGCTCGACGACGTGGTCGAGGCCATCGTCGGGCTGACCCGAGAGCGACTGGCGGTGCGCCATGGTGGCTGAGGCGATCGGCCGGCGAGACATCCCGATGCTCGACGGTGTGGCGATGCCCCCGGCGCGCTACATGTGGTTCGGTCACTTCCTGGTACGGCGCCTGCTGGCGCGGTACGACGTGCACGCGGTGGGCCTGGACCTGATTCCGTCGACCGGGCCGGTGATCCTCGCCTCCAACCATGTGGGCTACCTGGACGGGCCGATGCTGTTCGGCACTGCCCATCGCAAGGTGCATGCGATGGTCAAGGAGTCCATGTTCCAAGGGCCGATGGGTTTCGGCCTGCGAATGATGGGCCAGATCCGCGTCGACCGTTTCCGCACCGACCCGCTGGCCGTCAAGAAGGCCCTGCGCGTCCTCGGCGGCGGCGGAGCACTGTCGATCTACCCCGAGGGGGCGCGCGGTCGGGGCGATGTGGCGAGGACCAAGGGCGGTGCGGCCTACCTCGCGCTGGTCACGGGCGCGCCCGTCGTACCGGTCGCCTGTCTGGGCACCCGGCTGGATGGCGAGTCGCTCGAGTCGAAGCCACCGTACGGCTCGAGGCTGGACCTGGTGATCGGTGAGGCGATGCGGTTCGACGCCATACCGTGGCCTCGGACCAAGCACCAGGTCGCCGAGGTGCAGGCGGCCATCCAGCAGGCACTCGCAGCGCACGTCGCCGCGGCGTGCGAGCTCACCGGGCAGACACTCCCCGCACCCGAGCCGATGGCGAAGCAACCGCCCGAGCCGGATCCTTCAGCCGACCAGGATGGCTCATGACGTCTGACGACTCGACCGCCCCGCTGGCGACGGGACCGGTTCCGGTGCTCGCCGTGGTCGGTCGGCCGAACGTCGGCAAGTCGACCCTGGTCAACCGGATCCTGGGCCGTCGCGAGGCGGTCGTCCAGGACATCCCGGGCGTGACGCGTGACCGGGTGCCGTACGACGCCGAGTGGAACGGACGGCGGTTCACGGTCGTCGACACCGGGGGATGGGATCCGGACGCCCGGGGGTTGGCCGAACAGATCCGTCTCCAGGCCGAGATGGCGGTCACTCTGGCCGACGCCGTGCTCTTCGTGGTCGACAGTACGGTCGGGATCACCGACGCCGATGAGACGGTGGTCAAGGTGCTGCGGCGCTCGGGCAAGCCGGTCATCGTCGCCGCCAACAAGGTCGACGACCTGCGCGGCGAGGCCGAGGCCGCCGGGCTGTGGAACCTGGGGCTCGGTGAGCCCTACTCGGTCTCGGCATTGCACGGCCGGGGGAGTGGCGACCTGCTCGACGCCATCCTCGCCGCCTTGCCGGAGGCGCCGGCTGAGGTCTTCGACGCGCCGCGTGGCCCGCGTCGGGTGGCGATCGTGGGCAAGCCGAATGTCGGCAAGTCAAGTCTGCTGAACCAGCTCGCGGGAGAGTCCAGGGTCGTCGTCGACTCGGTTGCCGGTACGACGGTCGACCCGGTCGACGAGATCGTGACGCTCGGTGGCCGGGAGTGGCACTTCATCGATACGGCAGGGATCCGCCGCCGGGTTCGGGAGGCGAGCGGGCACGAGTTCTACGCGAGCCTGCGCACGACCTCCGCGATGGAGCGCGCCGAGGTGGCCGTTGTCGTCGTCGACGGCGGCCAGCCGCTGAGCGAACAGGACCAGCGGATCATCGGCAGCGTCGAGGAGTCGGGTCGCGCCGTGGTGATCGCCTTCAACAAGTGGGACACGGTCGACGAGGAACGGCGCTACTACCTGACCCGCGAGATCGAACGAGAGCTGGTGCGGGTCCAGTGGGCGCCTCGAGTCAACATCACGGCGCTGACCGGTTGGCACGTCGACCGCCTGGTGCCGGCCCTGGACAAGGCACTCGAAGGTTGGGAGACCCGGGTGCCGACCGGCGAGCTGAACGCGTTCCTCGGGCGGCTGGTTGCGGCGAACCCGCACCCGGTGCGGGGTGGCAAGCAGTCCCGGATCCTCTTCGCGACCCAGGCCTCCACGGCCCCGCCCACCTTCGTGCTCTTCACCTCCGGGCTGCTGGAGCCGGCGTACACCCGGTTCATCGAGCGTCGGCTGCGCGAAGAGTTCGGCTTTGCGGGCACGCCGATCCACATCACCGTCAAGCCGCGCGAGAAGCGCAAGCGGAAGTAGCCCCCGCACCGAGGTTCGCCAGCCAAGGTGCCCCGAGCGGGGGTGTTTGGCTGGTGCACCACCCAAGCTCCCCTCAAGCCACCCAGATCTGAGTGGCTTGAGGGCAATCTGGGTGGTGCACCAGCCAAACACTCTTCGCTTCCCGCCGCCCGCGTGCGCGGTCTGCCTGGCATGCCACGCAAACACCCCCTCAACCACTCAGATCTGGGTGGTTGAGGGGGTGTCTAGCGGCTTGCCGAGTCTTCGCTGGGGCATGCCACGGGAGGTCAGTCGGTGACCACCGCCCTGAGCACGTCGACCTTCGCGGCCGAACGCGCCGGCCCGACTGCGGCCAGCACTCCGGCGACCGCGGCGAGTACGACGTACAGTCCCACCTGGGTGACGGGCACGGAGATCGCCTTGATGCCTTGGTCCTTCAGCGCCTGTGACAGGGCCAAACCGAGCCCGATCCCGAGGAGCGCCCCGGAGACCGCGCCGATCAGTGAGATCACCACGGACTCCCAGCGCACCATCGCCCGGACCTGACCGCGGGTCATCCCCACGGCCCTCAGCAGGCCGAGCTCCCGGGTGCGCTCGAAGACCGACAGCGCCAGCGTGTTGACGATTCCGAGCAGCGCGATCACGACCGCCAGGAGCAGCATCACGGTGACGAAGGTGAGCAGCTGGTCGATGAACCCGCTGGCCTGCTTCTCGAAGGCCTTCTCGTCGAGGACCTGGGCATCCGGATGGTCGGCCAAGGCGGTAGCGATCGCGTCCTGGACCGTGCCCTGGTCGACACCCGACTCGAGCTTGACCAGTCCGGTTCGCACCAGCTGCGGTCCCGCGAACGCGTTCTGGGCCGCCATGCTGATGACGAAGTCGTCACCGATCCAGCCTTTGCTGTCGTAGATTCCTACGACGTGCAGCACGTGCTTGCCGGTCGCGGCGAACTCCGCCGTGACGTCGTCGCCGAGCTGCCAGCCGTTCGCGATGGCCGAGTCCTTCGACACGACGACACCGTTGCGAGCCAAGTCCGACACCGAACCGGCTGAGACGTCGAGGTTCATCAGGTCGGTCGCAGTCTTCGGGTCGACCGCCGAGTACGACGTGCTCTGACCGCCGAAGCGTGCCTCTCCCCAACCGCTTGCCGCGATCTCGGCGACGCCGGGGACGGTCTCGACGGCCTTGATCACCTGGGGGCTGAAGCCCTCGGCCTGGGTGCTCGACGTCGTGACGAAGAGGTCGGCGTTGGTCTGACCCGCCAGCACGTCGCC
The DNA here is from genome assembly GCA_963833975.1 of uncultured Actinomycetota bacterium. Lineage (GTDB taxonomy): Bacteria > Actinomycetota > Actinomycetes > Propionibacteriales > Nocardioidaceae > JAWWPG01. Next base: position 426,629 of record CAWIAB010000006.1, on the reverse strand, counting down.
GAAGGAGGCCTTCAGCGAGGACGCGAAGACACCCATGCTGACCACCAGCGTGAGGCCGATCATCAGCGCCGCAGCGGTGGCCGAGGTACGGCGTGGGTTCCGCATGGCGTTCTGCTTGGCCAGCTCGCCCGGAAGGCCGCGCAGCTGCATCGGCTTGGCGATCAGGGCGGCGAGAGGACGCACCGCGACTGGTAGCGCGGTCAGCACACCAACCAGGGTTGCGACCAGCCCGAGCCCGAACACCTTCATGTCCGCTCCGCCGTACACGGCCGACACGATGCCGGCGACCCCGAGAGCGGTGAGAGCGGTACCGACCACCGAACGGCGAACCGAGGGTCGCTCGGCACCTGGCGTGGACTCACGCAGCGCCTCGATCGGCAGCACCTTCGTCGCGCGCCTGGCCGGGACCAGCGCCGAGACGAGGGTTACCAGAGTTCCGACGAGCAGCGAAACCCAGATCGTGCGTGGCTCGATCTGCAACGAGGTGCTCGGCAGGCTGAGCCCGACCGCCGCCATCAGGACGTTGAGGCCCTTGGCAACCAGGACACCGAGGGCGATGCCGAGTGCCGATGCGCCGAGGCCGACCACGAGGGCCTCGGTGACCAGGCTGCGCAGGACCTGGCGACGGGTGGCCCCGATGGCGCGGAGCAGCGCGATCTCGCGGGAACGTTGGGTGACGATCATCGTGAAGGTGTTCCAGATGATGAATGACCCGACGAACAAGGCGATCCCCGCGAAGATCATCAGGAGGACGCTGAAGAACTTCAGGCTTTCGTCAACCGCCTCGGCGTTCTCACTGGCCACGGTCGCACCCGTGACGGCTTCGTCGCCCTGGGGCAGGACCAGGTTGAGCCGGCTGGCGAGCTCCGCTTGGCTCACGCCGTCGACCGCACTGACGTCGATGGCGTCGTACTGGCCGGCCGTGCCGAGGACGCGTTGCGCTGTAGGTACGTCGAAGTAGGCCGACGTGGTGCCGCCGAGGTCCTTCTCGTCACCGAAGCCGACGGTTCCGACGACGGTGAACTCGCGGGTGGGACCGCGGAAGAGCACCTTGATGGTCGAGCCGATCGCGATGTCGTGCTGTTCGGCGCTCGTCGCGTCGATCGCCACCTGGTGGGGGCCGGCCGGCGCCGTACCCGAGAGCAACCGCACGTCGCCGCGCAGCTGCTCGTCGGACGGCAGGCTGTACCCCATGGTGGGGGCGCCGCCACCGGTGATGACGGCGTGGCCGTCGTTGTCGGTGAGCATGGCGTAGCCGCTGACGTCTCCCGTCGCGGCGCGAACGCCGTCGACGGTGCGGATCTGGTCGAGTACCGAGGCCGAGATGGGTGCGTGGCTCGTGCCGACGCCGGTCGACTGGGTGAAGGCCGACCGGGTACGGACCACTGCGTCCGTGCCGGACGACACCTTGGTGAAGAGCTGATGGAACGCCGTGTGCATGGTGTCGGTCAGCACGAACGTGCCGGCCATGAACGCCACGCCCAGCGCGATCGAGAGGGTGGTGAGAACGAGTCTGAGCTTGTGTACGAGCATTCCTCGTAGCGTCGCGGTGAACATGTCAGATACCTCCAAGATGCTTCATAAAGTCGAGTACGGCGTCGGGGGTCGGGTCGTGCATCTCGTCGCAGACGGCACCGTCGGCCAGGAAGAGCACCCGGTCGGCGTACCCGGCAGCGGTTGGGTCGTGGGTGACCATGACGACGGTCTGGCCGAGCTCGGAGACCGCCATTCGCAGGAAGGACAACAGCTCGGCGCTCGATCGTGAGTCCAGTGCACCGGTCGGCTCGTCAGCGAAGACGATCTGTGGGCGCGAGGCGAGCGCCCTGGCTGCCGCGACCCGCTGCTGCTGACCGCCGGAAAGCTCGGCCGGACGGTGTCCGAGCCGCTCGGTCAGACCGACGATGTCGACGATCTGTCTGACCCATTGCTCGTCCGGCTTGCGCCCGGCTATGCGTATCGGCAGCACGATGTTCTCGGCGGCCGTCATCGTCGGAAGCAGGTTGAACGACTGGAAGATGAAGCCGATCTTGTCGCGCCGCAGCAGCGTGAGTGCCTTGTCGTTCAGGGAGGTGATCTCGGTGTCACCGAGGTAGACCTCGCCAGACGTAGGGCGGTCGAGTCCGGCGAGCATGTGGAGCAGGGTCGACTTTCCGGACCCCGACGGACCCATGATGGCCGTGAACTGTCCGGCGTCGAAGCCGACGCTGACGTTGTCGAGAGCGGTGACGGCTGCGTCTCCGCTTCCGTAGCGCTTGGAGACGCCTTCGGCGCGGGCGGCGAAGGTGCTGGCGATCGCCGGCGTACCGGACGAGGGGTTGGTGCTGAGCGCCGCCGACGGTGGTGGTGGAACTAGACATGTGGATCTCCTGTGACTGTTGAGGCCACCCGGTCGAGCGGCAGGTATCAGCCAACCCGAATGCGGGGTCCCCGCCCATCGGGTCAGGCGCACACTCGTCGGGCGCTGGCCGCCGTGACCGAGGGAGGTTTCCCGTGCGGTTAACCGCACCCCCCGGTACGGGAAGGCTCCTCCCCAAAAGCCGGCTCAGGGCGCAGACTGCAGGCATGCTCCGCTTGCCCATCGGCCGACTCAGGAGTCGCCGCGAGATCGCCTCGGCGGTTTTGGTGGTCGTGGGGCTGGCGATGTATGTCGTTCTGGTCTATGTGGTGATAGTGGTCGGCGGGGGCGTGCTGATCGGTCAGACCGAGTCGCCGGACGTCGCGTTGTCGGTCGCGGCCACCGCGGTCGTCGCCCTCGGGTTCGGGCCGGTGCAGACCTGGGTCGAGCGGCAGGCGTCGCGGGTCGTGCATGGTGGCCGGGTGGCGCCGTACGACGTGCTCCGGCAGTTCTCCGAGGCCGCGACGGGGCGTTTCCCGGTCGAGGAGCTGCCGGCCCGGATGGCGCGACTGCTCGCCGAAGGTGTCGGTGCTCAATGGGCGCAGGTCTGGCTCTCCGTCGAGGATCGGCTCATGCTTGCGGCCACCTGGCCGGCTGACGCGGCGGAGCTGGGCAGCGAGGCATCCGTCCCCATCGGTCGGCGGTCGCTCGAGGTACGGCAGGCGGGCGAGCTGCTCGGTGTGCTCGTCGTACAGGAGCGAGTGGGTGAGCCCCTCACCTCGGTCGAGGAGCGTCTGTTCGCCGGCCTGGCCGACCAAGCCGGCCTCACTCTCCGTGGCGTCCGGTTGCGGGCGGAGCTCGCCCGCCGGGCAGGCGAGCTGTCGGCGCTGGAGGCGGAGCTGCGGGAGTCTCGGGAGCGCCTCGTCGACGCACACGACGCGGAGCGACGTCGACTCGAGCGCGACATTCACGATGGTGCCCAACAGCACCTGGTCGCACTCGCGGTCAACCTGCGGCTCGCCCATACCTTGCTGCCGAAGTCGCCGGAGCGGGCCGATCGGATCCTCGCCGATCTGGACGGCGCAGTGGCCGCCACGGTCGAGACCTTGGTCGACCTGTCGCGAGGGATCTACCCGCGTCGGCTCACCGAGGCCGGGCTGGTCGCGGCTCTCGAGTCGGTAACGGTGAGCAGTCCCATCCAGGTAAGGCTTGTCGCCGGTGAGGTGGGTCGGCTTCCGGCGGGCGTGGAGGCCACTGCGTACTTCTGTGCGATGGAGGCGCTACAGAACGCGGCCAAGCACTCCTCGGCGGGGAGCGTGAGCCTGACGCTGGGACGCGAATCGGATGCGCTTTGCCTCACGATCGAGGATGACGGAGTCGGCTTTGACTCCGAGTCCACCGGGTACGGGACCGGTCTGGCCAACATGCGCGACCGGGTGGAAGCGGCTGGCGGTGCCCTGGACCTGTCCAGCGTCCCCGGTCGGACTCGGATCTCCTTGCGGATTCCGGTGGCCCCGACCGAAGCCGTCGTGGTGGTCTGATGTCAGCCCGAGTCGCATGGGCGCTGGCGATCCTCACGGGGGTCCTCGTCGCCGCCGACATAGTGTTGACCGCCGCGTTCGAGTCACTGACCTCGAACCACGCGTTCGTGATCCACGGCTTCCCGCTTGTTCATGCCGCTGTTCTCGGGTCCGCCGCGATGGGTGCGTTGATCCTCTCCCGCTACCCGCGTCACATCATCGGCTGGCTGTTGTCCCTGGTCGGCCTCACGAGCGCGATATCCCTCGTGACAGAGACGTACGGCGTCTGGGTCCTCGATCATGGCGGTCCGGGGTCGAGAGCGATGGCAGGTGTCTCGGGATGGCTCTCGAGCCTGTTCGGAGGGCAGGTGGCGATCACGCTGATTGCCGTCCTCTTCCTGGTGGCCCCGAATGGTCAGCTGATGTCGCGTCGGTGGCGCGTGGCGATCTGGATCCCCGCTCTCGGCACTGCCTTCTGTACCACGGCGTTGCTCACCATCAATCCGGCGAGCTACGACATCACGACCCTCGGCAGCACCGTGGGCCGGGTGGGGTCATTCCTGTTCGGCGTTGGTTTCCTGCTCATCTCGGTTGGTCTTGTCGTGTCACTCGTCGCGATGCTGCGACGGCTGCGCGTCAGCGAAGGCGACGAGCATCGTCAGCTCAGGTTCGTGGCCGCGGCGGCTGGGCTCCTGGTGGCCGGAGTGCTGCTCCTCTTCGTGGTCCAGCTCATCAACGGCGGTGAGCAGACCCTGCTGTCGACCGGACTCTTGTTCGTTGCCTACGCGGCGATGCCGCTCCTGATTGCGATCGCGGTCCTGCGCTATCGGCTGTACGAGATCGACGTGATCATCAACCGTGCGGTGGTACTCGCCATCGGCACCGTCTTCGCCGGGATCGGCTACATCGTGCTGGTCGTCGGCATCGGCGCTGCCGTCGGCTCCACCACAGGTGGCTTCTGGGTATCCCTCGGAGCAACCGCCGTTGTGGCCTTGGCGTTTCAGCCGTTACGGCAAGGCGTGGTGCGACTGGCGAACAGGTTCGCGTACGGCGACCGCGCCGTGCCGTACCTAGCCCTCGCGGACTTCAACCGCAAGTTGGCCGAGACCCCGTCGGCGGCCGCCCTGCTGCCGGCGGTCGCGGAAGCTGCTGGCCGCGCCGTGGGGGCGGCTCGCGCAACGGCGACGCTCGCGCTGGAGGGCAACCAGCTATCCAGCTCCGAATGGGCGCCCGGCGGGAGCGACGAGGACCCACAGGTCCAGCTCGAGGTGCTCATTCGCGACGGGGGAGTCGTTCTCGGTGGCATCGCCGTCATCCCGCGCAAGGGACGGGCACTCCGGGCCTCCGACGTGGCACTCCTGAACGATCTGGCCGACCAGGCGTCGCATGCCTTCAGGAACATTGCGACGGAGAGCCGGCTGGCAGACCAAGTGGCTGCTCTCGATCGCACCACCCGGCAGCTCGCCGACTCGCGTCGGCGGATCATCGAGGCGGATGACGCGGCCCGGGTACGGCTCGAGGCCGCGATCTCGCGCGAGGTGCTCCCGCGCCTGACGGCACTGCCAGCACGGCTCTCGGAAGTCAGGGCGATGGCCGGAGGCAACGGCGCGCAGAGCGAGCTGGACGAGTTGGTGTCGGAGACGAACGGGGCCTTGGAGTCCTTGCGCGACATCACCCGCGGCGTCTTCCCGACCCAGCTCGCGCGGGTCGGACTCGGAGCACCGCTGCGCACGCTGCTGGCGAGGAACGGTCTGGACGGGGTACTCGCGATGAGTCCGGAGGCCGAGCGGCGGTACTCGGCGCGGGTCGAGGCCGCCGTGTACTTCTGCTGCGTGGAGATGCTGCGCCGTTCGGCCAAACCTTCGCGGATCGACCTGCAGCTGGCCGGCGACGAGCTCCTTCTGGAGGTCGAGGGGGTCGGCCTCGACGAGATCGACCTTCAGGTGATCCGCGACCGGGTGGAGGCGGCTGGTGGATCGGTCCTGGACGACGGGGTCCGGAGGCTGAGCGTCAGGGTGCCAGCGTCCTCCGAAGTCTTGCGCGCAGCCTCGAAGGGGAGTGTGCTGGGTCCACTGGCGACGAAAGGAAGCTGATGACCCAAACCGTTGACGTCGAGACCGCAGGCCCTGCGCCGGCTGGTGACGACCCGCAGTCGCAGGTCGATGCCTGGCTGGCTGGCTTCGAGGCGGCCCTCAAGGCCCGCGATGTCGACGGCGCGGCCGCGATGTTCGCTCCGACGTCGTTCTGGCGGGACCTGATCGCGTTCTCGTGGAACCTCACGACGGTCGAGAACCGTGACGGCGTCGCCGACCTGCTGCGCGCGACCTTGGACCAGACGGACCCCCACGACTTCGCGACGTCGGAGCCGCCGGACGAGGCCGGTGGGGTGACCACCGCGTGGATCACCTTCGAGACCGCCGTGGGTCGCGGCAAGGGCCTGCTTCGCCTGACCGGCGAGGGCGCGTGGACCCTGCTGACCACGCTCTACGAGCTGACCGGCCACGAGGAGCCCCAGGGGCCGCGGCGTCAGCTCGGCGCCCAGCACGGCGCGCATCGCGGCCGTGAGACCTGGCTCGATCGCCGTACCCGAGAGGATACGGAGCTGGGCTACCAGACGCAGCCCTACGTGCTGGTCGTCGGCGGGGGACAGGGTGGCATCGCGCTGTCGGCCCGGCTGCGCCAGCTCGGCGTCCCCACCATCGTGATCGACAAGCGGTCCCGCCCCGGCGACCAGTGGCGCAGTCGCTACAAGTCGCTGTGCCTGCACGACCCGATCTGGTACGACCACCTGCCGTATCTCAAGTTCCCCGACAACTGGCCGGTGTTCGCGCCGAAGGACAAGATCGCGGACTGGCTGGAGTCGTACACCAAGGTGATGGAGCTCAACTACTGGGGCAACACCGAGGCCAAGAGTGCGACGTACGACGAAGCAACAGAAGAGTGGAAGGTCACTGTGGAGCGGGACGGTCAGCCGCTCGTGCTGCGACCGAAGCAGCTGGTGCTGGCCACCGGTATGTCCGGCAAGCCGAACCTGCCGGAGCTCGAGGGGATGGACGTGTTCCGTGGCGACCAGCACCACTCCTCGGCCCATCCGGGACCGGACGCCTATGTGGGCAAGAAGTGCGTCGTCATCGGGTCCAACAACTCGGCCTTCGACATCTGCGGTGCCCTGTGGGAGGTCGGCGCCGATGTCACCATGGTGCAGCGCTCGTCGACGCACATCGTCAGGTCGGACACGCTCATGGACATCGGTCTGGGGTCGCTGTACTCCGAGGAGGCCGTCGCCGCCGGCGTAACCACCGAGAAGGCGGACCTGATCTTCGCGTCCCTGCCGTACCGGATCATGCACGAGTTCCAGATCCCGCTGTACGACCAGATGCGCGAACGGGACAAGGACTTCTACGACCGGCTCGAGGCGTCGGGCTTCGACCACGACTGGGGGCCGGACGGGTCGGGTCTCTTCATGAAATACCTGCGGCGTGGCTCCGGCTACTACATCGACGTGGGTGCTGCCGACCTGGTGGCGAATGGCGACGTCAAGCTGGCCAAGGGACAGGTCGACCACCTGACCGTGGATTCCGTGGTGCTGAGCGACGGCACCGAGCTGAAGGCGGACCTGGTCGTCTATGCCACCGGCTACGGCTCGATGAACGGATGGGCCGCGGACCTGATCAGCCAGGAGGTTGCCGACCGCGTCGGCAAGGTCTGGGGACTCGGGTCGGACACGCCCAAGGACCCCGGTCCCTGGGAGGGTGAGCAGCGCAACATGTGGAAGCCGACCCAGCAGGAGGCGCTGTGGTTCCACGGCGGCAACCTGCATCAGTCGCGGCACTACTCGCTCTACCTCGCGCTCCAGCTCAAGGCTCGCGAGGCGGGAATCCCCACGCCGGTGTATGCCTTGGCGGAAACCCACCACCTGAGCTGAGCATTCTTTTGTGCGGCCGGACGGCGCGTCGAGGCTTCTGGGCTCTGGGCTATGCCTTGTCGCGGGTTGCCCAGACCTCGACGAGCCGATCGGGTCCGAGGGCTGCCTTTGCGACGTACGCCGTCGCTCCGCAGCCTTCGAGCTCGAACTCGTCCTCGGCGTACGTGGACAGCAGCATGACCGCTGGAGCCTGCGCTGAGTCCTGGAGACGACGGGCCGCCTCGATCCCGTCGATGCCTGGCAGGTTGATGTCCATGAGGACGAGATCGGGCTTCAGCTGTTCGGCGGCGGTGATCGACTCCTCGCCGGAGGCGGCCGAGCCGACGACGACGAACCCCTCGGTCTCCCCGACGACGGCCGCCATCGCCCGGCGGTAGGTCTCCTGGTCATCGACGATCAGCACCCGGACGTCGCTCATCTGCGGGTCACGGCTTCGACCTGGCCACACCGCCGGTGGCGTCGAGGAACGCGAGTACGGCCATGACCCGCCGGTTGACGTCGGACTCGTCGACCAGCCCGAGCTTGAGGAACACGGAGGTGACGTGCTTCTCGACGGCGCGTTCGCTCATGAACAGCACCTTGGCGGTGGAGGAGTTGGTCCGGCCGGTGGCGAGCATCTGGAGCACCTCGAGCTCGCGCTCGGTGAGGCCGAGCAGGGGAGAGCGGGCCTGGGTCGACTTGCGGGCCATCAGACCCTCGACCACCTTCGGATCTAGGGCCGACCCGCCCCGAGCCACGTCATGCAGTGCGCGAACCAGCTCATCGACCTGCGACACCCGCTCCTTGAGCAGGTAGCCGAGGCCCTCGACGCCGTCGCAGAGCAGGTCGAACGCGTAGTCCTCCTCGACGTACTGCGAGAGCACGACGACGCCGGTGTTGGGGTAGTCGGCGCGGATCTGCTTGGCGGCGTCTATCCCCTCCGTGGTGAAGCTCGGCGGCATCCGGATGTCGGTCAGTACGGCGTCCGGCTGGTGCTCGGCGACGGATTTGAGCAGCGACGCAGGGTTGGTCACCGTGTCGACGAGCTCGATCTCGTCAGCCTCGGTCAACAGCGCGGCGACACCCTCTCGTACCAGGTAGTTGTCGTCGGCGAAGACGACGCGCAGCGCCATCGTCACAGTGTAGGTATCCCACGGTGTTCGATGCGGCGACCTGCTCACGGCCCAGTGTTCGTCACGAGGAAACCGGCCGGTCGCTGACTGGCTTCGCGGACGGTCGGTTGCCTGTGACGCCTACCGTCACTCCTCTGGGCGCATCAGATGCGCAACCGCATAGGTCCCGATTCTGCGCCCTCTGGCGATCCCCGTGTCGACGGCGTGCCGGAAGTGGAACCCGATCAGAACCCTCGACCATCCGTTCTCAGCGGCTGCCTGGCTGAAGGAGTGGAACTGCCGGGTCACCGCGTCGTCGTCGCTACAGTTCTGTCCGGCAGGCAGGGTCTCACTACAGGCCGTGAAGGACACGTGGTCCGTCCCGAAGACTTGCCGCAGCACCGCCGCCGCGACTCCACCTTCAACGGAATGCGCCGACTCGTGGTCAGGGATCGGGGGAGTGGTCACGAGTGGCGTCCACGTCGGGTCTGCGTACGTGTCAGGGTTGCCATCGGTGTCGGCAAGCTGGATGGCGGTGACTGGTCGCCAGAACAGGTAGTGGTATTTGTCGGCGAACGACGCGATATAGCCATCGGCCAGCCCAGCGTCAAGCAATCCGAAGAGTCTGGCGTTCTCCCACATCCCCAGGTGTTGGTTGCGCGACACGGTGCGCGCGATGGCGTTCCACATCAGCGGTGAGTTCTCCAGCCAGAACAGTGCGATCTGGGTCTCATCAGGGGTCCGATCGCTCGGCGTCGTGACACCGTCGCCCCCGAGACGCTTGACCTCGTTGAAGTCTTTGGTGTATTTGTCCGACCTCACCGAGTACGGCGGACCCGGGTCGAACTGGCGGCTCGAGCGCAGCGCGAAGGGCGTGACGTTTCCCCAGCCGGGCGCGAACGCGAACGGAGTCCCCGGTGTGAACCGCCACTCGCCGGGTTCCGTTCCCTGAGGATAGTTCGGATCCACCATGGGGGTTCGGGACCCGTCGCCGGCCCTGACGGCGAGGATGACGTGGGCGGCCGCTTGTCCAAGGGCGCGCCCGCGCGATTTGGCCACGCCGTTCGGAATCGCGGACATCGCCGTACCGTAGTCCGCGAGCACCCGAGCCACCCCCGCGCTGATGCATTCCGGAGGAACTGGGTCGGGGAACGATCTGATAATAGGCACCAGTGTGTGCATGGCGGCCGACGCCACCGCCGCTGCCGGTGAGGCACCTGGCACGTGGATGTCCAAGGCGTATGGCTGCGAGCGCCGATGGATCGCATTGAGGGCGTCGTGAACGGCGAGCTGCATGATGGCGTACATCCGCGACTCGATGATCGGGTTACCGTTTGGGGCGATGCAGGCAGCCACGGCAGCCGCGCCCGCGTTTGCGTTCCACGTCAGGACTGCGTCGGGATGCGTATTCGACGTAGGACTTGTGGAAGCGGAATGTACGGAGGTACGAGCCCCGGCCACGCTGGGAACCGATGTCGATGCGGCGCCGGGCCCCGCCAGAGCCGGGGATGCGAGGCCGAGAATAGCGATGGCGTACAGGTAGGGCGACCAGTGCCGCGAGCGCAGGAAAGGAGTATTCATGGCTTATCTCCTGTCAATGGCTAGTAATCGTGCGCGCGCCTCTTTTTCGTAGCCTACGACCGTTGATTCCGCAGGTGCCATACGCGGAATTGCGTACGTTTCACCAATCCCCAACCGTCGTATGGAGTACCGTTTTTGACGGGAGGTGCCGGAGTGGTCGTGCCGAGACCTATCGCAACGCGATGTCGCAGCGATCAGGCCGTGATGGGTGCCCGTCGGACGGCCACGCCGTCTGCTGGGCTTGCTCCTGACCAGATGCTTGCGTTGAATGTCCTGGTCGGTTGCGACGAATACGGCGCCGCCTACCAGGACAGCCGCGTCTTCGGCGAAATCGTGCAGCGGCTCCACATCGAGAGGCTGCTTGGTCACCGACGGACGGTAGCCGACCGGAAATTTCTCTGGATCATGTCGGGCCGCCGCTACCAGCACGAGATGTCGGGCGCTGCCCCGAAGGCCCAGAGTCCAAGCTGGGTCTCCAGTGGTGTCGATCTTCTGGGCGCGTCTTCAGCGAGCGGTAGCGCTTCGTGTTGATGTTCCTACGCCCTCATCTGGCGGGCACTCGAAGGAGCCCGGGCGGATCTCGTGATGCGCGCGCTGGGCTCACCTGTCGGCAGCTGGATGTCCTTCGGTTGGTCGCTCGAGGTATGAGCAACAGACAGGTAGCGAGGGCGATGCAGGTGTCCGAGGCAACCGTGCGAACACATCTCAACGTCATCTACCGACGCCTTGGGGTCAGCAGCAGAACTGCGGCCGTGGCGCGAGTGAGCCCGCTCCCCGCGGTGTATCGGAAGGCGAAGCCAGTACCGTGGCGCACCCTTGACGGCAATCCGAGCCATGAGCCAGCGGAGCTGACCGGGCGGCAGCTACAAATCATGGGGATGGTCCGAGCAGGATTCAGCAACGCGCAGATCGCCGAACGGCTCGAGGTGTCCGAAGGGACGGTTCGCACGCATCTCAACAACGTCTATGCACGGCTCGAGGTCGGCAGTCGAGCCGGGGCCGTACACACGTTGTTCGGACCCGCCAAGCGCACGGCGGGCTCATGAGGGGTCGCGCCTGCGCGAGACCGCGATCGACTCAGTTAGACTGCACGCTGGTCGTGCGAACCGAGACGAGCGGACGGACCGTTGGTCACGAGGCGCCAGACCTGGCTCCTCATCGGGAGCACGATCGTTGTGGCGTCTGCGAACCTGCAGGCTCACGGGCTGTGGCGCAGTTTGGTAGCGCACTTGACTGGGGGTCAAGGGGTCGCAGGTTCAAATCCTGTCAGCCCGACCGAAAAACCGGCTCTGACCAGGGAAAACGTCGGGGCGGGGTCGGCGGTTGGTTGAACTCGGAGGCCCTATTCCCCACTTATTCCCGAAGTATTAGGTCTCCGCGACGCGTCAGGCTCTGCGAATTCCTCCAAGACGTGGGCAACGTCGGCGGCGATGGCTGGCTTGGAGATGTAGAACTCACGGGTGATGGCGGGTGAGGAGTGCCCGAGCTGCTGTGACGCCGTCTCAGCGTCGACTCGCTCTGAGATGAGCGTCGCCACTGTCTTACGGAACGTGTGTGGGGTGACCCAGTCAAGGCCGGTGTCCTTGCGGATCTGCCGCCAGCGACGCTCCACGTTGGTGACCTGCTGCCAGGTGCCGTTGCGTGTCGGAAAGACCGCGTCTATCGGGTTCGCTGCCGTTGTCGTCCCGCCGCCGCCGGAGTACCGCGATCGCGAAGTCCGGCAGAGCCACGGTCCTGACACTGGAGTCCGACTTCGGGCTGGCCTTCCGGTAGGTGCCCCTGCCGGGCTCGGTCTTGATGGTCCCGTTGATCGTGAGGTTGGGACGGTCGGTGTCGAGTTCGACATCGGTCCAGCGCAGTGCGAGAGTCTCGCCGATCCTGGCGCCGGTGGCCAGCATCAGGTCGATCATGTCGGCCATGTCGTCGGACGCCTTTGGCCCCGGCCGTCGCTTGGCCGTCCACTCCCGCAGTGCACTGCGGACTGTGTCGAGGTCCTCACGGGTGAGTGACCGTGCCTGCGTCTTCTCGCGGTGGATGCGGGAGGTTTGCTGGACGGGATTCACCGCGAGCGCGTCGTGGCGGACCGCAAGGCCGAGCATCGCGCTGATCACGACCTTGGCCTTGCGCTGCCGGCTGACGCTCGTCGCTCGGAGTCGCACCAGGAACAGGTCGAGCCGGCTGGTCGTTATCTCGCGCAACCGGAGTCCACCCAGCTCGGGGAGGACGATCGTGGTGACAATGCGCTCGTACTCGTTGATCGTTGTTGCTTCGATCCTGCCTTCCTCGCGCAGAAACTTGAGCCACAGCGCTGCAAGGCTCGCGATGGTCGTGGCGGCCGTGATCGCGTGCTGCGTCGGCGTCGCCCGTTTAACGAGCTTCGCCCGCAACGCTCGCTCTGCGGCCGCGATCGTGGTTCCGGTTGCTGTGACTTCTCGAGTGACACCATCGAGGTCCCGGATACGGGTGCGAGCGCGGTAGGCACCCACGCGGACTCGCCTGGTCCGGATCTCGCCCCAGGTGCCCACAGAGGTTGGTGGACGTCCGGCTCCCATGTCGCGAGCCCTGCCTTAGCGCGGCCGGCTCGCGCGAGACAACGAGATGCCGTCCCCCGCCTGTTGGTCCGAGGTGGCCGGGCCATCGTCGAAGCTCTCGACGTGGTCAGCGACCCAGGCGTCCAAATCAGAACGCCGGTAGCGCAGACAGCCGCCGAACTTGACCGCGGGTGGTCCGAAACCGGTCCGTCGAGTGCGCCACGTGTACAGCGTGGCCTTGGGAATTGAGAGGTACGCCGCCGCCTGGTCGATGGTGAGGATGCCGCCCTCCATGTTGGTGTCCATAGTCGCGCTCATCGTGTGCTCCTTCGTCGTCACGAGAACAGGTTTGCCCTCGCTACCGGAGGTGTGCAGCGACAACCGCTGTGACTGTGGACAGCCATGACCCAACCGGGAGCTATGGAGAGGAACCGCCAGACCCAACGGGAGTTGAAATGACCATCTCGGCTGTGACTTGATCTGGCGCGTTCAATCGTGATCGTGCTTGCTGTGGCTTGACCTCATATGAGGGGGTCAGGGGTTCGAGTCCCCTCAGCTCCACCAAACGTCCAGGTCAGACGCCTAACCCGAAGTCCCTAGCCAGGAGTTCGGTATGCATTGTCAGCGAAAAGTCAGCACTTTGGACGTCAGCCTCGCCCGTTCTGCGCCGGTTCTCGGTCCGTCTCGGCGCACCGCGGAGTGGCTTGGACACCTGCTGGGCATGGACACCAAGATCTCTCGTACGGGTAGTACAGCCGGGACCCATGAGGCGCTCGAGCCCGCATTGACCCTCTCGGAGCTGGCCGCCCGTCTGTCTGTCAGTGTGCAGACCATCTACGACCTGCGTAGCCAGGGGCGTGGACCCCGCGGCTTCCGGGTTGGCCGCCAGTTACGGTTCCGGGTCAGCGAGATCGAAGCGTGGCTGGCCCGAATGGAGGATGCCGACGCCGAGCGGCACCCAGCGTCTCGGTCGTTGAGATGAGTCGGCCCAAGACCCCGATCGGTGCGTACGGGTCGATCAACGTCCGTCGCCGCGGCCGCAGCATGGTTGCCGAGACCCGCATCCGCGACGAGGACGGCAGAGTCCGACAGATCCGGGTCGCCGGCCGCACCGCCGCGGCCGCCCGCCATCGGCTCAAGGAGCGGCTCGCGGACCGGCCCGAGCCGATCAGTGGAAGGTCACTGCGAGGCTCCAGCCCGTTCGTCGACCTGGCCCACTGTGGCTGGCCGACCTCGAGCTCCGTGACCTCGCCGAGGGCAGCAGGCAGAACTACCGTGACAATCTGCGGCTGCATGTCCTGCCCGCGTTCGAGCACTACACGCTCGCCGAGATCACCACCGGCCGGGTCGAGTGGTTCCTCAAGGCGGAGCGCCAGCTGTCAGTCTCCCGGGCCAAGCAGTCTCGAACGTTGCTGAACCTGATGTTCTCGTTCGCGCTGCGTCACGACGCTATAACCCGCAGCCCCGTGCAGGGGACCTCACCGCTTCCCCGGCAAAAGGGCGCACCGCAGGCGCTGACCCTGGAGCAGATCGCAGCCATCCGTCAGGCGGCGGCGACCTGGCGAACAGACCCCAAGGCGCGCGGCCCGAAGAATGACGGGCAGGTCCGCGACATCATCGAGGTGCTGCTCGGCACCGCCATGCGGACCGGTGAGGCACTGGCGCTGCGCCCCTGCGACATCACGGAGCCGCGACCGGCATGGTGGCCCACGTGAACGGCACCGTTGTCCAGCGCAAAGGCGCTGGCACGGTGCGTCAGGATCGACCCAAGACCGACGCATCCATCCGCCATCTCCCCGTACCGGCCTTCGCCGCAGACGTGCTGCGGCGACGGCTCGCCGCCTTAGGCGTCGACGATCTTGAGCGGACGATCTTCGCCAACCGAGCGGTGGCCCGCTCAGCCCGTACAACGTGCGGCGCACCTTCCGAGACTTCCTCAAGATCGCTGGGCTGGGCGACACCACTATCAGCTTGCGCTGGTATCGGCGGACAGGAGCAACAGTCATCGCTCGCGGCATGGGTAGCGATGCGGCAGCCACCTTTCTCGGCCATACCTCGACCGCGATCACCGAGGGCCACTACATCGAGCCCGATCGCACCATCGACCCGACACCTGCGTCGCACCTGGAACGAACCCTCCGCCCCCGCCGCCCGGATGGTGCACTGCTCGCGATGCCTCCCGCGGAGGGCGAAGACAAGATACTGGCCATGGCGGACGACGATCCAGACGCCGGGGCCGTCGCATAGCGGGCCATGGACGGAAGGCGATTCCGGGTGTGGCTGACGGCAGGTGAAGCGCCCGTTGCGCCCCTCCGCCCCTGGCGCTGCACTCCGCCCAGAAGGACGCGGCTACTCGGCCTTCCAGACGCCCGGATAGGCGAGATCGGCACGATCATGCCGGAGGTGACCGCCTCCATTCCGTACACGCGTGCGCGACCGCGGCGCACCCACTGCTACTCGGGTTCACCGAGCGCCACTCACGACGGCTCTGCGTGCAGCGTGCTCGTTCTAGTGCGCAGGCGTCCAAAGACGGCTCGGCCTGAAGCGGTCAGGGGGTTCGTTGACGGCGGCAGCCGCAGCGTTCGTGCCGTCACACACTCGCATCAGCGGCCCGGTCGGCGGGAAGTCCCTGGAACTGAACGCCTCGTCATCCGTCCGGGTGATGATCCAATCGAGCGCTTGAGCGCACATCGCCCGGTTGGCCATCTCGGCGAAGCGCGTCGACTCCCTCTCGCCCAATGTGACCCGTTCGACTGGGCCTCCTTGCGGGACCTCGGTGAGCGGACCCCACAGGAGTGCGGTGCCGGGGCTAATGGCCAGCAGGATCTCATCGGCGACCCCGTGCCCGGTCGGCATTGTCGAAGAGAAGTGGACGGTTCGGCCGCGGACCTTCGCTCGGCCCCTTCTGCGCAGCTTGACCTTCCGCAACTGCCTTTGGACGCGTTCCTCGATCTCGGCGTCGGTCAGGGCGCAGTCGGGAAGATGAAACTCTCCGTCGGGTGCGTTCAGGACGACCGGCTCGTCGCACACGTAGAGCGCGGGGCGGTTCAGGGTCACGATCGCCAGCGGCCGGCACATGAAGTACGGCATCAGTTCCCGAGCTGACTGAGCGGCCATGGTCGCCGTCTCGTTCTGGTGCGGTGTCACCCGCAGGCGCCTGAGCTCATCGTCAGCAACGTGGCCGGCAGCCATCGTCTTGGCATACCACTCTGCATGGAGCTCGAACTCTTTTCGACGGCGGCTCGTTCGAGTCGACTGGAACGTTGCGAACTGGACGAGGGCGACGATCGCATCGACGCCGAGGGGCGTCGGACGGGTGAACGGGTCAAGGATCTGGTCCAGGTAGGACTTCGCATTGGTCTCGATGTGACCCATGAGCGACTCTAGGGCTGAACTCTTGGTCCCGTCCTCGTTGATGACCGTGTAAAAGTCTCGGATGGCGAGATTGGTGATGTTTTCAAAGCCTTGCCGCTTCTCGATGCGGCGGTGATGCGGACCTGGCTCTTTCCGTCGGCCCACCGCTCCAGGAGGAACCGCGGGACAGTGTGGTGGCGTGAGCCCACGTAGGCACTCGGGTCGATCGAGGCTAACCAGCGTTCCGCCTGCTCGTCATCTGCTTCCGTGCCTTCGGGGAGCGCCCAGCGTTGCCCGACGAGATCAGCATCTCGGATGCGCCGCTGCCATGCCGCAACGTCAATCGGCGGCCACGCTGCAGGCTCGGTCATGGCTATGACCATAGACCGCAGCACCGACATCCCACGTCTGCTTATCGAGAGATTGCCGTTCGGCAGTTTCATCCGAGCATTGCAACAGCCCGCGGATGACGCCGAGGCGGGCGTCGTTGCTGAGTCAATAGTTGAGGGCCTACGACCGGCTTGCGGCGCTGACGTCGAGGACAGGGTAGCGTCGGATGAAAGCCGTACTGTTGCGGCATGCGCGATAGTGAGGTGTTCATCGTGTCGGCCGAGAAGTACCAGTTCTGGGCGATTGACCACGTCAACAAGCAGATCACCATCGTCCCGCAGGCGGGCGAGAACTTCACGTGCACGATGGAAGAACAGCCGATCGCCGATCTCCCCGACATCGCTCACTCCATCTTCGATTGGGAGAAGTGGTGGATCACGACGATCACCCGCCGCCACCACACCATCTTCGCCATGGGCTACAACCCCGAGAGCACGAGCGAGGGACCCCATCGCCCGACCGTCTACTTAGATCAGAACAAATGGAGTGAGCTGGCGACCGCCGTGTTGGTCCCGGAACGCATTCGTACCGACGAAGAGTTGTACGCGGCGTCCGAGATCATTCGATTCGCCGCCGACGACGGCACGATTCTGCCACTGTCGTCTGCTCACTTACTTGAGACCTCGGGGTTACATGGTGAGCGCAGGTATGAGGTCGGCGTCACGATTGCCAGCTTCTCCGGTGGCTGGGAGATGAGGCATCCCTGGAATGTGTTCGAGCAGGAAGCGATCGAGGCTCTGGCGTCGCGCATGGGTCACACGACGACGATCGAGACCGATCGGCCGGTCATCACGACGGAACCCAACGCGTGGATGCAGCGGACCTCCTCGATGGGTCTAGGGCCTCGGCCGGAGGGGAGCATGGAGCTGTTCTTCTCCATGCTCAGTGCTCCAAGCGTGGTCGTCCAGCAACTGATCGAGCCCCAGGCAGGGCGGCGGACACCGATATGGACTTGGGTCGACAATCACGAGCGCATCACTCGCCAATTCAAGGCCCTGAAGGCGTCCAAGGATGAGAAGCGTGCCCTGGCACGACGTCGATTCTGGAATGAGAACGCCGGTATGTATCGCCAGGCGCTTGCCAAGGTCTTCGGAACGGTGGACTTTCCAACGTTCTCGGACAGAGAACTCCGCAGCTTGCTGGCAGAGGGTCCGATGACCTCTCTGATCAGTGAGCTGTTCGTTACTCGGTTCATCGATCAGACGACGAAGTGGACGACCAACGACTTGGTCGACATGTTCTACCTCTCGTGCGCCGCGGGCTACTGCGACTACGTCGTCGGTGAGGTCAAGACGGCCACCCACCTGCAGCAGATTCAGCGCCAGCAAGGCAAGAGGATCAACGTCTACTCGGACCTCCACAGTCTGGTGGAGGCGCTCCACGCGGACGGCGTCACTACTGACACTGAACGAAGCAACCTCTCGCCGACTGTATGACATGAGGTACTGCGGCAGCGCATCATCACAGAGATCGGAAACGTGCGCTCATGAGGCGATCCGCGCGGTTCACGAGATGCGTCATACCGCCGCGAGTGGTCCGCTCCAGTAGTTCTACGGTGGCTCTCAAGGGCTCGTCGCATCGACGGCGGCTGAGTCGAGTCAGTTCGACCTCATCGGGAACCGGCCATGTCAGACCAATCAGCCCGAGAATATCCAGTTGCTCCGCGGACCGTGCAACCCCGCCGAGGGTGCGTCGCTGACGTTAGGATAGATCTAGGGACAAAGCCCGGACGGGCACCCGGAATCTCGTTCGCGCGCCCGGCTAGCCGCTACCTACACTTGCCAGAAGCAAGGGGCGACAGCGGGCAAGGGGAACCAACAGATGATCTCGATCCACACAGTCGAGGCCCGCGACAATGCCATGCTCGACGTCACCTTCGAGAATCCTGAGGGCCGGGGCGAAGAGATTCGGCGAGAGATAACGATGGCTCTCGATACGGCGATAAAGCAACTCAGTGATCGCGGGGTGGAGTATGCGAAGTTGCGTACTGCGCTGACGCCGCAGGTCGACAAGAGGGAGCTTGCCCTCCTCTTCGACTCCACCGTTATGAACGGCTGGTACGGCGGCGAAGCGGCAGAAGCCGTACTCCCGGGCCTGGATCGGAAGTCGAACCACAGCATCCTGGCTGGAGACATCATCTTCAAGGATCTGGACTTCTTGCTGACGGCGCTAAGTGCCGAAGGCGAGTTCTGGCGCGAGACGTCGATCCCGGTCAGTCAGCAGTTGTACGTCGTCTACATCGCACTGTTGCGTTGCGTGTTCGGTCGGCCGTGTTAGCGTGGCTCGGCCCTAGCCGAGCTCAGTCAGATGGCAAGCACCAGCTCATCGAAGGCGGCGCGAAGACGGTCTCTGCCGGCTGATCGACGGCGATCTCGTAGTGGCCGCGTCGCAGGTTCTGGACGAAGCATGACCAGCGGCAAGGATGCGAGCCGACCGGAATCGCTTGAGACCGCGCATCGGTCGAAGCCGGCTTTGAGTCGGCCATGGTCGGCCTCAACCCGCGTTGTTCGCATACTGCTCCGTGGTGTGCAGGGCCGATGGGACCAACTCGTCGAGGACCCGCGGGTAGACCGGCGCCCGGTCGGTGGTGACCTCGACCGGCACCGTCCCCAAGGCGAGTGCCCGGCTGAAGAACGCCCGTGCCGCGGCAGGTCACGCCTGCGGGACAGCCAGACGTCGATGACCTGGCCGTACTGGTCGATCGCCCGGTACAGGTACGTCCACCGGCCGGCGACCTTGACGTAGGTCTCGTCGACGAACCACCGGTCACCAGGGCAGTGGCGGCGCGGCCGGGCGGCCTCGACGAACTCCGGGTGAACCGTTGCACCCACCGGTAGATCGTGACGTGATCGACGTCCACGCCACGCTCGGCGAGCAGCTCCTCGACGTCACGGTAGGACAAGCCGTAGCGCAGGTACCACCGGACCGCGACCGAGATCACCTCACGCGGGAACCGGAACCCTGCGAACGCCGACACCGAACCAGAAGAAGTCACCAGACCAGTCTCCCGCGCCTACCGCCGGCCCTCAACGCAACAGTGCCGCTGAACTACGCCTCACGCGATCTCGCGATCTCGCGATCACACAACGCAACAGCGCCCTTGAATGCCATCGCGACGCCGGCTGCCCTGGAGCCGGGTCCCTTGGTGACCCGCTGCCGCAATCTCACGGTGGCGAAGGTGCTCTCGATGGGGTTGGTCGTCCAGGTGGATCCAGTGCTCGGCGGGGTAGTCGTAGAACGCGAGCAGCACGTCGAGATGCTCGGTGATCTTGGAGGTCGCTTCGGGCCACTTGGCGCCATACAGGTCCGCGAAGGCCTTGGCTGCCCTCACCGCGTGGTCGCGGTCCTCGGCGTTATAGATCTCCGCGAGCGCCGCCTTCGCGCCGGGGTGCGCCGACTTGGGCAGCGCGGACAGAACATTGCCTCGACGTGGAACCAGCAACGCTGTTCCCTGGTCTCGGGGAACACCTCGCGGATCGCCTTCCAGAACCCGAGTGCGCCGTCGCCGACCGCCAGCACCGGGGCGGCCATCCCACGCCGCTTGCAGCCGCGGAGCAGGTCGGCCCACGACTCGGCCGACTCGCGAAACCGTCGGCCAACGCGACCAGCTCCTTCGTCCCGTCGGCGCGAACCCCGAGGATCACCAACAGGCACACCTTGTCTTGGTCGAGGCGGACCTTCAGGTGGATCCCGTCGACCCAGCAGTACACATGGTCGGGACTCGGTGAGCGGGCGCTTGTTGAACGCCTCGGCCTCGTCTTGCCACTGCGTCGTGAGCCGGGTGACCGTCGAGGCCGACAGGCCCGCGGCGGAGCCCAGGAACTGCTCCAACGCTTTTGATACAACAACGGCAGCACCTCCGCAACCTGCGGCGACTCCCTGGCCCACGCCGGCGAGGTCGCCGAAGCGAACCGGCGACGCTCACCGGTCGCCTGGTCGGTGCGCTCTACGTCGGCGCCTGGTGCCCGCGCCGGGACCGCTCCCGCAGCCGTGGCGACCTCCCAGGGCCCGGTGGTGGCCATTGCGGACCTGCGGCGACCCGGCCTCGTCGACCTGGTCGACGTGGGCGTCGACATAGGCGGCGACCTCGGCCTGCAACGCCGCCGCCAGCATCGCCCCAGCACCGTCACGGACCACTTCGTCGAGCATCGACCCGCCGACCGCCACAGGCGTGTAGACGTCGGGCTCGAGCTCCTCATGGACTTCCTTGAGCGTAGGCGTACCTTCCCGAACCAGCCCGCTAACTAGGCTCCCCGGACCAGTCTGATCCGAGATAGGGAGGTCGTTGTGACGCTTGTTGTGATTGTGCTTCTGGTGCTCGCTGTCGCGACCGGCCTGCTCGGAGCCTTGATCCATGGATTGCTGTGGCTGCTTACTGATTACGGTGGCCCTGGTCGTAGCCGCGGGCTTCATGATGGGTCGGGAGCGCTCCTCTCGTTCGTTACACGCCCCGACGCCCGAGCCGAGATCGCCACCTTCCGCTACCGAGTCCTGCACGTCGCCGCCAGACTCGTCCGCACCGCCCGCCAGCTCCACCTACGCATCGACAAGACCTGGCGATGGGCCACCCACATCGCCAACGGCTTCACCCGACTACGCACCGCGTTCGCCACCTGACCACCCCGGGAGACACTTCCCGCGACGACCAAAGGACCGGAAACCCGCAACCCGACGCGCCAGTCCGGCAACCGTCACGCCCTCACCCCAAGAAACACAGCCAGCCCGGCAACGCGTCAAAAACCGGCCGATCTCCCGACCGCGTGAAAGAGGGAGGCTAGCCTGAGAAGTCGTTCGAGTGTAAAGTGCAACAGCCCAACGAACCGAGGGCTCTCATGATCGGGAAAGACCCTCAGCAGGAAACGGGCCGGAATCCGTCTCCGTCGGCCACGCAGGACCGCTACTCGGGCGCGTTACCTCGACGCCACATGCCGCTGTACGCGTACTTATCGACCGCCATGTGTTATATACGAATTGGGGAGCTCCATGAAGAGATGGGTTAATCGGCGACACGCGACCGTCGCCAAGCTCGCGGCGACATCCTTGGTTGTGACACTGCTTGGAACCATGCACCAGGCGGCGTTCGCCGACTCCATCAGCAGTGGCAATGGAATCACGTTCGGCCAGGTCTTCAGCAATGGGGAGCCAGAGAGCGGTGTTACGGTCACGGCGGTAATTTGGCCCAAATCCTCGATCTTGGCGAATCTAAGTGCTGGCGCGCCCGTGACCAGGCTGAACGCTGGATCCGTGGCAACAAATTCAAATGGTACATTTGAAGTCGACATAAGTCCTACATCTATTTCGTCGGATTACAAGGAAAACGACGGCAGTGTCTCCGTCGAACTTTATGTCGCTGACTCCACGAGGGCCGTACAATGGGGGTACAGTGCTCGGTTTGATCCCACGCCCAGTGCCGATAGTCACTGGGCGCTTAGCAACACGACAACTGATGACCCATCGCCGTCGCCTGATCTGCAGGTCGACCTTGGCGCGGGTACGGTGTGGGACACCAACAATGATCCTGCAAACTGGGTAGATGAACAAGGCGTCCCAATTGGATTAACCGGGCGAGCCACTGCAGCGACCGTGGAGATTCAGGCACCTAACGCTGGCCCTCTCTGCACCTACACACCGACTGACACCTGGCACTATGATGTCGGCGAGCATTTCGTCAACGCCTATGCATGGACCGGGGGCAAGGCAAAGATTACACAGTCAGCTACGGTTACACACAGCCTCGGGTATGCTCTCAGCGCAGACTCAACCTTCGCCCACATGACTTTCGGAGGAAGTATCGGCGAGACCTACGGCAATGGTACAACCCATATCATCCGAACAGGATGGAAGATCGATAAGGGCGTCTCTAATGACGTCAATTTTCGCGACTTCCAGCCCCTGGGTTCACTCTGCAAGTGGGAACGCCGGGGAGTTTCCGCATACGACTTCTTGGACGATGGACGCGAGAAGAGTGTCCAACATGCGTACTATGGAAATTGCGTTGAGCATGACAGCGGTAGTTGGTCCGCGAATCAAGCTACCAGTGCGACCTATCGGTATGGTATCGACCTAGGGCCAATCTCGGTCTCGGCTCAGTCGGGTTACACAAAGGGCACGACCATAGAATTCACATTCACCTCGATTAGCTGGGTTTGCGGCAATAATGTTGCCGGCCCGCTCCAATCCTCACAAGTCGAGACGGCACGGCTCTGAGACGCTTCGATGGCGCGCCGCTTCGCATTCTGGGTACAGTCTTTATCGTCCTGCTATGCCTGACGGCCTGCCAAGGCGGCGGCACCGACCTTACCCTAGATATCTTAGGGAAAGCGCCAAATGTCAGTGACGTGCAGCCCGCAATGACTAATGACAGACACATCTCTCTAGGTGCCATGATAATCTGCCTGAACAATCCAGGGTTCGCGAGAATCCTGGGCGTATCCACAATCCGGCCTACGGGTAGCATGACTGTCGACCGTTGGCTTGTGCGCAAGAGCCCGTTTTGGACGGGAGACGGGAACGGCCTTGGGGAACATGACGGCACTCTCGCGGACGCGGGCTTCGAGGGCGGTAGAACGGTCAACGTGAGTTGCGACGCGTCGACCGGACGAGGGTATGAACTCGGCGTGGAACTGCAGAGTCCTGCTATTACTGACCGGGCTAGCACAAGTGGATTTCTCATCCGTTACGAGACTGGAGGGCATGCCAACACCTTGACGTTTCCCTATGAAGTTGTGTTTTGCGCAAGCGAACACGCGACCAATATCAATTGCCGCTAAATTTGAGCTCGTCCCCCACGAACGAGCCGAAGAAGAGCTCTCTGGTCTATTGGCCATGGAGGGATGCCTGAAAGCCAGCAGTCATCCAAGACCTCGCCGCTGCTGACTCAAGCTCGGCATCGGGTTGTCGTTGTCCAGCAAGAGATGACAGCCAGCGGTGTGCATCCCACTTCAAGCGAACGTCTGCGCATGACAGTCAACCTCTCGAGATGCTTGGACCGATGCGATTACATCACGCTGACCGTCGCCGGTCTGAAGACTGGGAGATTTCTTCCGCGGGAAGTGCAGTGCGCAGGGCATGGCATGCGCTGACCGGCGGGTGACCGTGCACTCGCTGTCGTGCGTGGGCGAGAGCATTCACGACGGTGCGGTTAGCCGAATGCCAAGCGCTCCTTGTCGCGGTGCTGATTGACCGTCCCTCGGGCCCATCATCATCGAAGTACGTCTGACGTCAGCAGGTGACAACCCTCACGCAGCGTGTGGATTGAGTGTCTCCGCTCATTGCCATGTCCGCTCGACCTGCGGCAGATCCAGTCGAACGCCTGGGCGACACTTGCGGCCGACGTCGGCAGATCGGGCCAGCCCTGGAACGCCGGTGACCTGTGAGGAGGCCCGACGACACTTCGGGGTAACCGAGGACGACATTGGAGTGCTCACCGACGACCAGTTCGCCACCGTCTGGGGGGCGTTGGGGATGGTTGCCCGAGCCCGCGCCCAGTCGCGACGTAGCCCGGTCGACACGGACTCCTCTGCGGGCGCCGCAGAGGGCGACCCGATCGAGGACGAGGTGTGAACGTCATGAGGAGGTAGTTAGCCCGCCACCGGAAGCCCCGTGGAAAGAGTCAGGGTGGCGGGCCAGGGCATAGCCCCATCTAACTATCCGCTCGGCCTCTCGTCGTGGTTACAGCCACGGCGGGAGGCCTCTACCATGCTAGCGTGGATTCCATGTCCGATCATGACAGGACAGACGAGCCCGAGAGGGCCGAGCCCGAGCCTTCCCCGTTCGAGCGCTGTCAGTCGCTCACGAAGCGGCTCTTGCACGTCTCCAAGGACGAACTGCGCGAGGCCGAGGCCCGCGACCAGGACAAGCGCCGTACAGCGTAGAGGAGCCAAGTCGTGAGCCTGGTCATTCGTGCCGCAGTTGCCGGGGCGCTGGTCGTCTCGGTCTCCCTAGGCGCGGCGCTCGTCGCTCGACACGGACCGGATCATGGAGGGACACAACTGCGGCTCTTTACGGAGGCCCAGACCCTGGCGTCTGGCCGCAAGGTATTCCTTGCCGCCGCCGCTGAGCAAGTCCCTGACCCCAATGTCATCGGCTCCCTCGCCGACCATTCAGGGTTGAGGATCGAGATGAAGCCTGTTGATCTTGAGCGTGCCAGAGGCATGAGAGCAAAGTACGTAGAGATCGCGGGCATGCCTGTCCGGCTGGTCAAGGGGCTGCCCTACGCCCCTGTGCCGCTCTGACCCCCGCCCTTGGTGAGTCAAGTAAGTCATTGCCCGATTTGGCGGCGTGCGGAGGAGTTGAGCCGGCCAAACGACTTGATCTCGAAGACGGTCTTGCCGTCGGCCGTGACGAGCTGAGCGTCTCGGCCGCCGTCGCCGCCTGCTCCGTCGAGCGATCGCAGACCCGGGTGAAGTTGACGGAGGAGGGCTTGAATCCCTCGCTCAGTCCGGCCGGGGTCCAGAGCGCCCCAGCTCAGCACGCGAGCTCCGCGCTCGAACGCATCGTCGTGGGCTGTGCGGCGAAGTCGGCGCGAGGCGGTCCGGATCCTCGCACGCCTGGGACGTCACGAAGGGTCATTGTCGTCACGACTCCGCGCTCAGAGCACCCACCGGTCGGCGGGGGAGGCAACCTGGCTGGGTCCCCACGTCCACACGTCCACACGTCCACACGTCCACGCAGCCACTTCCGTCACTCCCGAATCGTATTGTGCAGCCCGGACAGACCGGGGTACTGCGGGTTGTGCTTGGCGGGCTCCACGTCGAGTGGTCTGTGACCAGTGGCAGAACGTCGTTACCAGCGTCTCTGGCCAATGTCACCCCAGCCGACTGGCCCCCGCCTTCGGCACGACCGCGCGCCTCGCGGCAAATGCGGATGCTGAGCTAGTCGAGTTCGGCAGCGAGGAGAGTGTGAACCTCTGGGATGGGCGTGTGCGCGCTTCGTTCCTCGGGCCAGAAGACCGCCTCGTCGTCCTCCCAGCAGGGGATGAGGTGGAAGTGCAGGTGGTCGATACCCTGTCCCGAGTGTGCCCCGCTGGCGTTGAGGACGACGACACCGGACGCGCCGATTGCCCGCCTCATCGCCTGACTGACGTTTTGGAGGAGCGCTGCGGTGGCGGCCAAGCTTCTCGGGGAAACGTCTTGAACTCCGACCGCGTGCTCACGGGGGATCACGAGGGTGTGCCCGGGAGCGATCTCTCCGTCCGGCAGCGGTAGGAAAGCGACCGCTTCGTCATGCTGGGCGACCCAACGGGCTTCTCCAGTCTCAAGAATCCGGCAGAACACGCACTCCATAGAGCGATCTTGTCGGTTAACCACCAAGGGGTGAACCCCTTCCGCTCATCGACGTTATGCAGGTGATCGCGGCGCGGCAGACCCGGGCGAGCGTAGCCACCCCCAACGCGGTGACTCCGTGCCGATCTCGGTCATCAGGGTAGGAGGTCCAGGTACTTCTTGCGAGCCGGCATGGCGTGGATGACCATCTCGTCGCCGCTCTCGAATACCAGGACGACCGTCTCCAGCAGCCGGGCACTGGTGTCGAAACCCAGGCGCAACTCCCGGTCGGGTGGGCAGCCCTCGTCGACAGGCTCGATCCACAGCGACCACTCTGCCGCCTGGATTGCATCCTCCGATGAGACTCCGTGCTTGAGCGCGTTCGGGTGGATCCTCACGCAGCGAAGTGGGCCACCGCAGCCCGGATCGCCTCGGACCTGCTCATGTCGCTCTTGGCTGCCGCCACGTCAAGAGCCTCGAGCTCCTCGACGGTCAGGCGCACCGCCACAACCTGCATCGGCTCAGCCCCACGACCAGGACGCCCACGACCCCGACGCTTCAGCTCCTCAACGTCGTATCCCGCTTCGGCCTCGTCGACCCAGTTCTGGATCTGCCCCTCGCTCACCACACACATATCGTATAACGAAAACACCGGTAGTCCCAGAGTCCGACCCAAGTCGATCCCATGGCCCGCAACTGTTCCCGCCCGATCAGCCGCGGATCGACGAGAGAGTGCGCGAACGTCCCCAGTCATGTCCGAAAGATCACGTGCATAACCCGGATGAGCGAACCTCCGCACATCGGCACTATGCACATGATCGCAACGCCCGCAGATCCGGTAAATGTCGAACGTAGGATGAGTCACTCCAATGCCGTACGGAACCCGTGACACAGAGCGCTTTACTAGTCGCCGGAGGCGCCCGGGGGACGGCTCGCTGAGACGGGCAGCGGGGCTAGGGATCGAAGCGCACCCGCACATCCGGTCCGAGTTCCACGCGCAGCCGTTCAAGGAGCAGTCGGCCGGTTCGGTGATTCCATGTCTCTGCCTCGGGACTGTCCCATCCGTCCCCCGTGCCCGCGTGAAGATCGAAGTGTTCTTGCCACTCCGCGATATCTCGGGCGAGCCCTGCGGACAACCCGAGGTCCTCAAGGTCCATTGGCCCCACCCCGGTGCCGTCGCCGTCATGCCAGACGCCGGTACCGAAGTAGGTCGTCATCAGCTTGACCTTCCGGGGCCGTCGGTTCGACTTGTCCCTTGGCCTGTTCCTTTCGGCTGGGTCGTTGTCGTCTACCGGCTCCAAACTTGTGGTCATTTGGTCAGTATGGTGGCCGGTCGCGGTGGGATGAGGCTCAGGCGGTCTACTGCGCAATGGTGTCGGTCCCGGACCGGGCCCAGGGGACCCATGGGCGATGCGGCACATACGCTCACCGGCAGGAGAGCGCGGATCGCGGCATGAGCGGTCGTTTGGATCGCACTATTCGGCGGACGACGGCATTGTCGTCGGACCGGCAAGGACGCTGCAGGCGAACAGAGCGGGCCTCGAACTCGACACCGACGTCGAGGAGCAGAAGACTGAATGCCGCCCCTTCGCGTTGGATGAGTTCAGTGACCTGACCCCGAACTCGTTCCGGCGAAGGTGCGGCGCTCAACAAACCATCATCTGTTGCATCGTCGTGCCACTGGCAGACCCTCGCCTCTTGGAAACTCAACGTGAGCGAGAGGGGGTGGTCCGTAAGTTCCGACTCGATGCGCTCGAAGGTCAGGTCGAGCTGTCGGCTCATGGGGGCGAACTGGATGCTCACGCACTCCATGTCGTGCAGATAGACGTGTTGACCCTCGCTCGTCCAGAACTCATACAGGTAGGGCGCGGGCTCGGCGAAACCGCTGAACGTAACCGGCGGCGACGGCTCTGGTTGCATCTGATCACTATCCCGCAGGGGCCAGGCCCAGCGCCTACCAACAGACCGCTCATCGGCTGATCCGGTAAATATCGAACCTCGAGGGTCTTCCGCGATTCAGTTTGCAGAGGGCTGGTCCGCGAGTGCTGTGTATGGTGCGAGGTGGGCGAGTCCGCGCGGGGCTGCACGTTGACACGGCGCCGTTCGGGACCGGCCGCTGCGTGGATACACGCACCGGATGAGGTCCGGGTGGGGCAGATCCTAGGCCTCGGCGAGCCACATGTTTGGTAGCGTCTCGGGTGGAGTCGCCCAGTCCATGGGGTGCGAGCTCGGTGTGTGTCGACTTGACCGGTGCCGCACTTATTCCCCATTTATTGGGTCGAAAGTCCGCTGCACCTGGCATCAGCCAGCAAAGTGCAGCATGAACAAGAATCGGGTTCTCGCAGGTCAGGGCCCATTTTGGCAAGCGAGCGCACAGTCGCAAGCGCCGAACGGCGGGGGTCAAGGGGTCGCAGGTTCAAATCCTGTCAGCCCGACCAATGTGATGTCTCAAGACATCGGCGACACCTGGACCTGCTGTTGCAGGTCCGGGTGTTGTTCATTTCGGGGTTTGTCGTGTGGGTCCTTTGGGTGCGCCTGTGGGTTGGTAGTCGCGGTTGGGGTCGAGGGTCAGTTCGCGGAGGAGCTCGTCGGTGGCGGCGTTGACGACTCTGATCTGGAGGTCTTGGATGAGCAGGATGACGCAGGTTCCGGCGTGGGTTCGGCCGATGCCGATGTGGTGGAGTCGGCTGCGGTATCTGAGGGTGACCGAGCCGGCTTTGTCGACGATGTCGTGTCGGATGCGGTCGTGGGTGAGCTGGGTCGGTGGTCTCGCCTGGCACGGCTTTGGGCATCGTGTCGTAGAGCGTCGCCGGGGTGGCCCGGTGGGGTAGTGATCGGTGCGGTCGTCGATGGTTGTACTGGTCGACGAGGAGGTCGAGGAGGGTCGTGGAGCTCGGCGATCGTGGTCGGCTGGACGGGTTGGGCGCGTAGCCACTTCTTTAGGGTCTGTTGGAACCGCTCGGCCTTGCCGCAGGTGGTGGGGTGCCCGGGACGGGAGTTCTTCTGGACCACGTGTCGGTCGTGGAGCTCCTGCTCGAAGGCGTTGCGGCCGCCGCGGCCGCCGGACAGGCGGACGGTGTAGACCATGCCGTTGTCGGTGAGCGTCGAGGCCGGGATCCCGTGTTGGGCAAGGGCTTCTCGGAAGCGTGGCCAAGACGATGGGTGTGGTGATCCGGGGGTGCGCTGTGACGTGCAGGGCGTAGCGGGTGCAGTCGTCGAGCCAGCTGATGATCTCGACGTCGACGCCGGGTCGGCCGTCGGGGCGGGTGAGGCGGTAGTGGGTGAAGTCCGACTGCCAGGTCTCGTTCGGCATGGCGGCTTCGAACCGGATGTAGGAGGACTTCGGTCGCTTCTTCGGCTCGGGGGTGACCAGACCGGCCGCGGTCAGGTGACGGCTGATGGTCGATCTGGATACCCGGTGTTGGTGGTGGTGCTCGAGGTGCCAGCCGATGGGCTCAGGGCCGGCGTCCAGACCGCCGTCGGCCAGTTCCTTGCGAATCCGGACGATGAGGTCGACGACCTCGGGTGTGAGGGCGGCCGGGGAGGTCTTCGGCCGTCGGGAGCGAGGCTCGAGCGCAGCCTCGCCCTCGGCCTCGTAGCGGGCCTTGAGCTTGTAGACCCAGGCGCGGTGCACCCCGTAGCGGGCGGCGACCTCCGCCGGACTCTGGTGGTCGACGAACAGGGCAGTGATGACCAGGCGGGCTTTCGACGTGGGCTGCGGCATGGCTGAGCATCGAGCCACCCAGACCTGTCGCCGATGACCTGAGAGACGTGTCGCCTATGTCGTGAGACATGTGTCGCCGATGTCCTGAACCAGCACACTGTCAGCCCGACCGTTGTGATCTCTCAAGACATAGGAAGCCGGCGAACCTACGGGTTGGCCGGTTTTCTTGGTGTGGGGGTGGGTCCTTTGGGTGCTCCGGTGGGTTGGTAGTCGATGTTGGGGTTGAGGGTGAGGTCGTGTAGGAGTTCGCCGGGGATGGCGGCGACGACTCTGATGTTGAGGTCCTGGATGAGCAGGATGACGTGGGTTCCGGCGTGGGTTCGGCCAATGCCGATGTGGTGGAGACGGCCGTTGTGGCGGAGGGTCACGGAGCCGACCGCCGGAGAACCAGCCCCGGGGCTCCGATCCTGGCGATCCGCGGGCAACGACCTGCATCCTGCGGGAAGTGAACTCGGACCTTGCCGAGTCCGAAGCGGTCCCTTGGACCAGCAAAATCACGGCTACAGCACGCGGGTCCAGTTGTTCCCGTCCCAGTGAGCCGCGATTTGGAATGCCGGCCCCTTCCCGACGATGTGGTATCCCACCGCCCAGGCATCATCGGCGGCAATGGCGGTGACTCCCGTCAGCCAGGTTCTGTGACTGCCCGTGAAGGGCGACTGAAACACCGACCAGGACTCGCCGTCCCAATGCATGATGAGGGCCTGCGGCTCAAAGGGGTTCAGGTCTCCGACGGCCCACACATCTGTTGCGGACGTCGCGCTCACATCCCCCAGCTGCGAGTTTACTTGCGGTGGCTCGAACGGGACCGCGCTGAGCTGCGTGCCGTCCCAATGCAGCGCCTCTCCAGTGCCGCCAAGATTTCCGACGATCCAGGCATCGGTTGGCGACAGGGCTATGACACTTCGCGCGATGAACTGGGGGTCGGGGCTCGGCACATCCTGCCACGTGGTGCCGTCCCAATGCTCGATGTTGATGGACGGGTAATTCGAGTTGATCATCCAGACATCGTCGGGAGCACGTGCGTTGATATCGACATCGCCAGATCCTCCCGCCCGGAATGGGAAGTCCTGCTCCGACCAGGTCGTGCCATCCCAGTGCAGGACCATCGCAGGAAAGCCCCCCGCCTGGTCTTGCTCACCGGCAACCCACACGTCGTCGGTGCTCGTCGCTGACAGGGCCCACAGGGTTGTGTCCCACATTGTGAGAGCGATGCTCCAACGCCCGTCGACGCGGTGCAGCACCCCCTCGGTACCGAGCGCCCAAACGTCTCCGCTGGGGAGGGCGTCCACGTCGACCAGCTGGGTTGCGCCTAACGGGTCGGAGGTCTTCCAACGTTTGCCGTTCCAGTGACTGACCGGGTCCACCTTGTATTTGCCGCCGACAGCCCACACGTCATCGGAGGCCGTCGCGTCGACCGCGTACAACGGCCCGTGAAGCTTCTGCCTCGCCAGCCACGAAGCGTCGGACGAGCCAGAACTCGCCAGCGCGGTGGTTTGGGACCCGCCAACCAGTATCAATCCCCAGATCAGCGCAAGAGCCGCGACAAGGCTGATTCGCCGCCCGCGCATGGTGCACCCCACTTCGCACATGACAAGGACCCGCCCCTCGCCGGTGGGGGCACCGTATGCCTGGGTCACTTCGCTGTCAACCCCGTGGCCAGAGCAGGACCAGAGAGGTGCCGAACCGGACGGGACCAGTGGTCAAGTCCGCACAAACGGAAGCAGGGAAGGGTCGCTGCCGTGAGCAGCGAATCGACGTTCGGGAGCCTGGATGTCCGCTGGATTCATGGATCGCCGTGGCGTCGGCGCCGTCAGGCGCGAGCACCGTGATTCCCAGGCGCTCAGTAACACCCAGGCGCAGCCGAGGCGAGTGTGCTGTGCATGTCGAACCTCTCGGACTTCCCGCTCCCGATCAGCCCAACCCGCGTCGCCGTCGGGCAAGGCTGAGATGGTCGCCGTCGCGGCTCGGAGCTCGTACAGTGTTGAGCCATGACTGTCGGGGTGAGCGACACGGCGATACCCCCAGGCACACCCGCTGGTCATCGATCGCGCAATTGGCTGGTCGTGGGTGCACTCGCCTTGGTCGTGGCCCTTGTCGTCGGCCTGGTGATGTGGACGCGCCTTGCGTCGTCGTACCGCGATGACCTCAAGGTCTCGCTGGCCCATCCACCAGAATGCACCGGGGGCGTGGTGCATCGTCGCTTCGAGAACGAAGTCGGACCGCCGCGGCTTGACGTGATCGCGGCCAAGCCCGGTCTGTCCTGCACACTCACGGTGCGGTACGTCAACAGTTCCCCGGTCACGCTCCACCTGGGCACGGCGACCTGGCCCCTCCTCGGCCGGGGCAGCAAGGGTCTCTTGCTGATGACCGGTCCGGGTGTCGTGTCCCCCCGGGACGGGATCTCGGGGGACGGTGTGCCGGCCTACGCGCTTGCCGCAACGGAGCACCTCGACCGGGACCTGGCCGCAGGCGCAGCGTTCGAGTTGACGTATCGGCTGGTCTTCAATGCGAGCGGCTGCCTCGATGGCACGTTCTGGTTGACCGGCATGCCCGTCATCGAGGTGACGGCCTTGGGGCTGACCAAGAACGTTCATGGGTCGGTGCCGTTAGCCACCAGTGGTCACTACCGCGCCGGCTGTCCGCCGTGATGACCATACGGCTATGGCGGACGCCCGATCCGAGACTTGGATCTCAGCAAGTATCTGAAGCTTAATCCCCATCAACGCTTGGACATGACATATGACCGACAGAAGTCAGACGATGATTTGACTGGTGGGGCACTGCATCGCTGCGTGGACGCCATTTACGACATCCTCGAAACCGACTTCTGCGCGCATGAAGTCCAGGCGCTACTTGGAGATCGTGGAATTCCTGGTGGGGGCCGCTGAGAGCGGCGGTGTCGTGGCTGCCAAGTTCGCGGCCTCGTTGGGGCTGGGTTTTGCCGGCGGCCTTGCCCAGGGCTTTGGGATCCCTGTTCACGACTGGCGCCGCCATACCGACAACCCCGCCAGCTACTGGATGGGGAGCCACAAAGCCGCCGAGATGCTCGGCGTCCCACGGCAGCGGTTGGGACAGCTCGGCGACAAGGGATCGGTGCCGTTCGTGCGCCACCGTGACGGCGTACGGCTGTACCGGCGCGAGCAACTGCTGACCATCGCCAATGCTCGGGACGCACGGTGGCACTAGCCCTTCAGCGGCCACTTCGGTCGTTCTTACGGTGAATGGGCCGGCGCGAGCGACGAGAGCCTAGTGATAGCCGCACGGTGAGTATTGCGTAGCTTGGCCCGGCTCAAACCATCGCGAGGGAAGCAGGTAGCCGAACCCGTACGTCGGCGGGTGTGCCCCGCCGCCTCCTCGACGACAGTTGGACCACGGACCAGTCTGTCCGTATCTCGCTTGACCACGATGGCCCGAAAGCCTCAGGGAGAAGTACCAACGACGACGAAACCGTCACCCGAGCTGCCCGGCTCGAGAATCCAGACCACTCGTCGGTGGTCCGGCCCCGGCGGGCGTACCACACCACGACACAACGACACAACGACGAAAGGTCACCACCATGCGCAAGACCATCATCACCCTCATGGCCGTCGCGGCCATGGCAGCCCCGGTTGTCGCCGCCGAGAGCGCGAGCGCGGAGACCGGCCCACAGCACCAGGCCGTCGCAAGGGCGCACGACTACCTGCGCATCATGGCGTTCTCCCGACTCGGTCTGGCCGGGCAGTTGCAGTACGACGGATTCAGCCGCACGCTCGCGCTCTACGGCGCGAACCACTCCGGAGCCAACTGGAACGTGCAGGCGACCCGCAAGGGCAACGCGTACCTGCGGATCATGCACTTCTCGTGCAGTGGCCTGATCGGCCAACTGCGATACGACAAGTTCACCAAGCCGCAGGCGTACTACGGCGCGCACCACACGCGCGCCTGCTGACACAGCCGCCCGCCGAAGGCCCTGATTCCCCAGTTGGCGTAACGCAGCACAACCCAAACGACACAACGACGAAGGGCACAAAACATGACCACCGAACAAGCAGAGCCGAGAAAGCCGTGGACTGCAGCCAGTCTGCGCGAGATGCGACGCAACCCCGTCGAGCCCGCGCCCGCCATCCAATGATCCAAGCCCCCGCGCACCGACTCGAGAGTCCAAGCCGGTGGCTGGTTCGTCGCCTTCGTTGCACTGACCGGGCTGCTCACTGTCGTGACGTTCGTCACCGTGGGTTCATCGTTCAACGGCACGGCGGGCTTCTACGCAGGCGCGTCCGTACTCATCGCATGGCTGCCGATCATCGCGTTCTTCGACATCATGCGTCGCAAGCGCGAAGCCAGCTGAGCCCTACCAGAAGCCCAGCCAGCCGGGGCCCGCACACCCGCGCGGACGCCTCGCTACTTGAGCGGCAGAGCACACTGGTGAACTTACTGGACCGCGGAGGACACGAACCTGACCGTGATCCGCCACTGATACAGCTGCCCCGGGGGAGCGCGTCAACACGCGCCCGTAGCTCTTCGCTCGTCCCGCCTCAAGCACACGCGAGGAAACGGGTAGCCGAACCCGTGCGTCGGGGGTGCGCTCCTCAGCCTTCCTCGGCCACCCATGAATCACGGACTCTTCTGTCCGTATCCAGGCATCACATCCTGCCCCGGCAACCTGGGCGGGAACACCCACTGTGCCAGGTAGATCGCCCAACTAGCATGGGCGCCGGAGAAGACTCAACGGACAAGCAGAGCTCGTAGTCGATCGAGCTGAAGGACGTGAAGGGCAGGGTCCTCTTCACCGCCAAGAAGGCAAACACGCAACGAGACGCTCTCGTCAAGGCAGTGCAGAAGGGTGCCGATCTAGCCGCAGTGGGCCTCGCAGCGACGACCCGCGATCTCGGGACGGCAATCGCGGTCACCCAACCAACACTGCTAGCCGGTGTCGTAGTGCCTGGCGTCAAACTACGAGAGGCCCGGCTGACGGCGGCCACGATGACCGGCGCCGATCTCCAATGAGCGGATCTCGATGGCGCGTAGTTGAACGACACCCAACTCGCCATGGCAGATCTGAGCAGCGCCTCGCTCAGGGGTGCTTACGCGCGGGGTGTCAACCTGCGAGAAGCCAACCTTCGAGACGCGAACCTACGCGGCACCAAGCTGACATTCGCCGACATGTCTGGTGCGGACCTGGGAGGGGCCGATCTGCGAGGCGCAGACTTGCGTGGCGCCAACCTGCACGGCGCCACACTCGACCACGGTCGCCGAGCCCGAGCTGGCCCTGGTCGTTGTTTCCCCAGCACCACACGGTGTGGCCGGTACCTGCTGAGTCGCACGGATTCCGCGGGCTGCGACTCGGGTGTGTCGATCAGAGTCGGTGGGCTGGTAGTCGCGGTTGGGGTTGAGGGTCAGGTCGCGGAGGAGCTCGCCGGTTGCGGCGTTGATGACTCTGATCTGGAGGTCCTGGACGAGCAGGATGACGCAGGTTCCGGCGTGGGTTCGGCCGATGCCGATGTGGTGGAGTCGGCCGTTGTGGCGGAGGGTCACGGAGCCGGCTTTATCGATGCGGCCGTGGCGGACTCGGTCGTGGGTGTCGAGGTCTCGGGTGCCGGCGGGGAGGGCTTTGGGCTGGGTCTGGTAGCGGGTGGGTGAAGAGGTATCGGGTCGCCGTCCACGAGACAGTCACCTACATCGAGAGCGGCTACCCGGCGCATAGAGACCTGTTGCCGTGGGCCACCGCCGCCCGTGAAGGGGTGAGCCAACACCGTCGCCCGGTCGATGTGCTGGTGTCCACCAGCACCCGGTGGCGTGAGATCTGTCTCCAGCTCCTGGTGCAGGGAGTTTGGTGCCGGCGAATGTCGCTGGCGTCATCGCCAGAGGCCGGATCCCGAAAGCAGGTAGCCATACCCGTACATCGGCGGATGTCTCACGGCGGTTCATCGGCGAAGGTAGATGACGGTCCCCTGATCACGGAGGCAGAGATTCGGGGTGTTCCGTGATCAGGGGTAACGGGGAGCCTCGGGGGCCGTGCACCCGGTCGGATGCATGGCGGCAGGCGAGCCGTGGGCAGGGCATCTGACGAAACGTGTCAGCGCGGACCGGCGATCTGCTGACGGCGCGCTGGGGGCAGCTTCGCCCCGGATCTCCTGGGTCAGGGGGCACCGAACGACGACTGGGTCAGCGAGGGTGGGCGGCTCCCCGCTTGTACGAACCAGTTCGATGGGATGAGGAGGCACTACGGTGACGACGGTCGTCGGCTTGCTGGTAGTCGTGTCAGCGGCCGCCTCGGTGGCTTTGCTCAGCGCAATGCAGGCGAGCTCCCAACCGCTGTCGGTCAGCGATCGCGTGAGCATGCCGTGACGTTCGAGACGGGGCGTGTCTGGCCGCCCCGACTGGTCTGGGTGTACCTTGACGAGGCTTGGCGTCCCGCGCAACTGTTCGCCTGGCGACGATTCGCCACGGCCACCGAGTTCCTCGTGCAGCTGGTGACCTGGCGGCATGGCAAGGCCGGCCCACCAGCTTGTACCTGGGTGGACGCGGTCAACGTACGACCGAGACCGGCCGATCATGCACCCGTGCCGGGCGGCTGAGGGACATGGCTGCCAGGCTGCGTCGGTGCCCGGTACGACCTATGCCCACAGGCGTGTGCCTTCGGTCGCCCAGGTCGTCCAGCGTTCGAAGGTGATGAACGGCGACGTTGCCCACGCATCGGTCTCCCCTCAAATTCGGGTTGATGCACAACAGCCCGACGACTCGCCGGGTGGTGTGCGTCGCCACTAGGGTGGCTGGATTGAGCCTCTTGTCTTCTATACGTCGTTCGTCGGCCGCAGGGAACTGTTGGCCACCGTTCGGGATCGGCTTGCGTCGTCGCGGGTGGTGACGTTGGTGGGGCCTGGTGGGGTGGGGAAGACTCGGGTCGCCGTACGCTGCGCGGAGGAGTCTCGGCGGAGCTTCCGGGACGGATGTTGGGTGGTGTCGCTGGCCGACATCGCAAAGCCCGAGCTCCTCTTCACGGCGGTTGCAGAAGCGCTGGGTCTGCAGGGCGGCGACCTGCCGTGGCAGGTGGACACGCTGGCCGACTATCTCGCCGACCGCACGCTGCTGCTGATGTTGGACAACTGTGAGCAGCTGCTGTCCGCGGTCGGCGACCTGGTACAGGGGCTGCGGACGGTCTGTCCGAATGTCAGGTTCCTGTTGACCAGCAGGCGGCCGCTGCGGCTCAGCGGCGAGCAGGTGGTCATGGTGCCACCGCTGAGCCTGCCGGCGGAGGCTGCTGTGGTGGCGCCGGAGGCGATCATCCACTACGAGGCGGTTGACCTGTTTGTGGACCGTGCCCGGTCGGCACGCTCGGACTTCGAGCTGACCGCTGGACAACGCAGCTGCTGTTGTCACGCTGTGCCGGGCTCTGGACGGGGTCCCGTTGGGCATCGAGCTTGCCGCCGCCCGGATCCGGACGCTGTCGCCGCAGGAGATCTGCGACAGCCTGGCCGAGCGGCTCCAGCTGCTCAACCGGGGCTACCGCGACGCCGACGACCGGCACCGGTCGCTGAGCGCATGTGTGGAGTGGTCGTACGACCTGTGCACTTCGCTTGAGCAGCGGTTCTGGGCGAGGTCATCGGTGTTCGCCGGCGGCTTTGACCTGACAGCAGCATCGGACGTGTGTGTGGGCGACGATCTGCCTGCTGGCGAGATTCTCGACCTCGTCGGTGGGCTGATCGACCAGTCCGTGATCCTGGCCGAGACTGCCGCAGACGGCCGCACCCGGTATCGGATGCTCGCCGACATCCGGGAGTTCGGCCTGGAGCGGGCAGACAAGGATGGCGAGCTGCACGGCATGCAGGAGCGGCACGCCACCTGGTACGGCGAGCTGGTCGGCCGGTTCGACGCCGAGGTCATGCGGGCCGAAGCAGCCCGACTGGCTACGCCGGCTTCGGCTGGAGCAGGCGAACCTGCGGGCAGCGCTGACCCATCTCGCTGGTTCGGCTGAGGGTGCCGCGGCCGCTCTGGTGATGGCGAGAAGGCTCGACCTGTACTGGTCGGCCTGCGGGCTCCTCGACGAGGCACGCCACTGGCTGGAGCTGACGCTGGCCTCAGGCGCCGGGACGCCGCAGGAACGCGCCAGCAGCGATGGCCGTGGCGGCGCGCTTCGCGGTCCTACAGAACGACCGGGCCAACGCCCGACACCTTGTCGACCAGGGCACCGCCGTGGCCGCCCAGATCGGTGACATCCTGGCACTCGGCCGCCTGCTGGTTCCGGACGCGATGCTGGCGGTCTGGGACGGTGCTCCTGGGACCGGGGCAGAGCAGGCCGATACGGCAGTGGCGATGCTGCAGGCCGCCTCCGACCTGCCCGGCGAGCTGTTGGCCCTGTTCGTTGCCGGTGTCTGCCACGGCTTCGCCGGCAACCCCCTGGAGGCGTCAGCCCGGCATCGCCAATGCATCACCCGTGCCGACGAGGTCGGCGAACGCCATTTGAAGGCACTCGCCATGGCTGGGCTGGGTGAGCAGGAGCTGGCCGCGGGCCAGCTCGACGAGGCCACCGTCCTGTTCGGTGATGCCATCGTGATGCAACGCGACCTCGGGACCGGATGGGCATCGCGGTCGGGCTGGACTCCCTCGGGCGAGTCGCGACCGCCCAAGGTCGCGGCGACCGGGCAGCGCTTACTGCTGGGTGCCGCAGAGAGCATCTGGGATGTCGTCGGCATGTCCCAGACCGGGCAACCCGTTCGCGTTCGCGCCGTCGCGCTCCGACGGCCTTCAGCAGGCACGCGCCCTGCTGGGAAAGCAGCAGTTCCGTGACCTGTTCCGCCGAGGATCCCAGCTCACCTTCGACGACATGATCGCCCTCGCCCTGGAAGCCACGGCCGACGCGGCTCCACCTCCGGCGGCCGTCGAACCGTCGCCCCTGACCAGACGGGAGCTGGAAATCGCCGACCTGGTCGCCGAAGGGCTGTCCAACCCCGAGATCGCCGCCCGGCTGTTCATCTCCGTACGCACCGCACAAGGTCACGTCGAGAACATCCTGCGCAAGCTCGGCTTCAACTCCCGAACCCGCATCGCTAGCTGGGTCACCGAACGCCGACTCGCCCAGTCAGCGCATCCATAGGACCAGGCCACATCAAGTCCCTCACCACCACCGAGCTGGCCTACTCACACAACGGGGAGACCGCCGTCAACCCGGCTGGACCTGTACACCGCGACATCCTCAACGAGTGCTGACGGCAAACCGTTTCGGCCACGCAACCGCCTCGGAGGGCTCGACCCACGCAGGGTGTCCAGGTCGTCTTTGCCTAATGCGGCGATTGTTCGCAACTCTCGATCGCAAAGAGAGATTTGTCGACGGACAAACCCGTCGCACGGCCTCGGATTCCGAAAGCAGGTAACCAAACCCGTGAATCGGCGGATGTCACGCCACCCCTCGCTCGGCGACTCTGGATGAGGGGCCCGCTGATGACAGCGGGAGAGTCTTGCTCTGCCTCTGATCAGGGGCAATAGGCGAGAGCCGTCGCCGCAGTCAACGAGAAGGACAACAGACCAGATGGCCGGAGCATCGATCACGCCGCAGCCGGAGCCGCAGCCACGAGGCTCGGCGAAGCCCCGTGTTCCGCAAGTTGCCGACATGTTCACCGGGAGACGCCTCGACGAGGCCGAGTCGCTGTCCGAGACACTGGGACTGTGCATAGTGACCGTGGATGTTGCGGAAAGCGACGTTATGACAGTCATGCGCCGCACGGCGATGCGCAAGGTGTGGGACCCTTCGAGCTGGCGCGTCGTTGACCAATACCCGGCACCCGGACAGCCCATCACCGTTCACCTGGTGGTGCTTGCCATCGCCAAGCATGGGGAACAACCGTTCGACCGGGCACACCTTGACACCTTGCTTCGCAACCGGTTCAACGAGCTCACCAGCCGCTAGACGCCAACCACCCCGTCTCGTTCATATCCGGACCGACGCCGGTTGAGCGGCGAGCCGCATACCATCACCGGATCAAGCCATCGTTCAGAACATCCAACGGGGCCACTACGAGATCGCGTTCGATCAAGCCCCCGGCTCGTCCAGGTTAAGGCTGGTCCGGACGCCGAGACGAGCGGTGGCCGGGACGGTGCCGCGTCATAGAAGCCCGAATGGCCTAGCGTATAAAAGGCCCAAACGGACTATGTACGCAAACGACGATGAGACGTAAACTTCCGGATGAAGTCTGATGTCCAATATTAGGCGGACAGAGACGGGCTGCCGTTGACCGAGCGGGTGAACCTCCTCACCTTCTGCTGCTCGAGCAGGTGCGTGCGTACTCACCACTCACTCGCAGATGGCCGTGCCGGTGACTGCCCGGCAACCACAACGACTCCATGCGGCTGCCCGGAGCGTCGGCTGGGATGACCTGACCCATGGCCTGATCCGCCGCTGATCAAGTAGGTGAGCCCGTTGGTTGCCATCACCCGCCGCACCCTCATCCTGAGCGCCCTCGCCGGCGTCGGCCTGGCGGTCACCAACCGCACGCTGATCGCACGGGCTGGCAGGCTACCCGTAACCACCCGCACCCTGTTCGGGGCGTTCTGTGGACCCGACCGGTACCCCAATGACCACCCGACCGAGGAAAAGCGGGAAATGCAGGCCGCTGTGCGTGACCGCATGGGTGGCGCGCTCGCAGTCGAACGCATCTTCAATGAGAGCAGCTGGGACGTGCCACACCTGGCCGGTGCCTCCGGCATCGTGTCGTTTGCACAGAACCCCGCCCGTGTCGCCGCCGGTGTCCACGACGCGCACATCCGCCGTTTCGTGCAGGGCGTCCACGCACTCGGCATCACGCAGACATGGTGGCTGTGCCTCAACCACGAGTGCGACCAAACGACCCGCAACTACTCCCCGGCCGACCAGGTAGCAGGCTTTCGACGGTTCTCAGACGTGGTGCGCGACGAGTGCGACCTACTGGGCGAGTCGAGCATCAAGGTAACCACCATCCTGATGAGCTGGACGCTGACCCTCGGCAAGGACGCCTGGCGGCAGTGGTACCCGGGACCAAAGTACGTGGACGCGCTGGGCTGGGATGCGTACTTCCGACCGAACATGGCACACGAACCCGAAGACGTGTACGGACCGGCCATCGCCGTTACCCAGTCCGAGGGTAAACGGCTGCTGATCTGCGAAACATCGCTAGGTGCCAAGGGCGCCGGCGGCAAGGGCTTCTCCGACAAACAGTGGACTGACTACACCAAAGGCGCGATCAAGCTGTTGGACGGCACCGCCCGAGCTGTCACCTGGTTCGAGACCCACAAGGTCGACGGCGACTGGCGCCTGCACAACCACCCCGCCGCATTGGCTGCATACGCTGACGCGGTGCAGACCAGCATCCCCTGAGACGCGATGACCGCGTTCTCCCATCCGGTCGACCCCGTCACGCTCACGCAGGCGGCCCGGATCCTCGGCGTCGCCCGATCGACCCTGCAGGAGTGGACCCGAACAGGCCGACTCAAGACCAGCCGCAACGCTCGACGAGGTGCGCCGCGAGGCCTGGAACGACGCCCAGCGCTGGCCCGGACCGAACCGAAACGTGGCCGTGGACGTCCCCGAGCCGATGCGCCGCCACGACCGGGAAACGAACGCTCCACCGCGTTGAAGCGAGCCCGCTACGCGTTGTGGAAGAACCCGGAGCACCTCAAAGAGAACCAGCAGGCAAAGCTGACCTGGATCGCCGCCACCGACCCGAAACTGTATCGGGCCTACCTGCTCAAAGAGGCCCTACGGCTGATCTTCACCATGGACCACGACGCCACGACCGAAGCCCGGATCGTCCTCGCCCTCATCAGCCTCGGCGGCCACCGACCCATCCCCGGCCGAAAATGACCCACAGGTCAGTCAGGAGAGCCGAAAGAGACTGGAGTTCGCCCGTTGCCTCGCGTGGGTCTCGTCTGATCGGCGGTCGTCGTCTGCTCAGCGATCGTTGTACGGGAGGGCAGGACCGTCGTAGCTGACGGCCATGCAGAACGTGCCGGGCCCGCACGACACCGAACTCGTTCCCTGGAAGGGCGGGTTGATTTGCTTCGGCTTCGACCACCTCGCGCCGTGGTTGAATGCGGCGAGGCCGTCGCCGGTCACCATGACGCACAGATGTGTGCTCGCGCATGTCATGACGTCATGATCGTGTCTGGGTTCGCTCGGGATCACCGCCGTCGGCCCAGACCAGCCGCTGCCGTCATAGGTGAAGACATTCCCGGTGTCGTCGGACACCAAGCAAAGGCTCACCGAGGGGCAGGAGGCGGACGTGAGGCGTACGAATCGCGGCTTGTCCGGGACGAGGCGGGTGGCGGCCCATGTTGTGCCGTCGAACACGAACGCCCACCTGTCACCGACAGCGACGCAGCGCTTCTCGGAGGCGCAGGACACGGCTGTGATGTCGTTGGCCGCGAGTTGCCCGGTGATCGTCCACGACGTCCCGTCGAATGTGTAGACGTTGCGAGGGTAGGTGGTGGAGACGGCTACACAGTAAGTGGTCGAGACACAGGACACCCCTGCCAGGTTGCCACCGAGTGAGACCCGGGGTGACCAGTGCGACCCGTCGAAGATGAACGCAGCTCCGGAACCGACTGCTACGCAGAAGTCCGAGGAGACGCACGAAACGCCGAACAACCCGTACTTGTCGACGAACGACACCGGCGACCAGATGGACCCGTCATACGTCACCGCGTTGCCGTTGTAGTCGACAGCCGCGCAGAAGCGGCTGGACGGACACGAGACGGCCGTCACCTGGCCGGTGGCAGGAAGGACCTTCTCAGGGTCCGACCATTCGCTGCCGTCGTACAGGTATCCCTGGCCGAAGGAATTCTTGACGGCGACGCACATCGTCGGAGCCGAACAGGACACGGATGCCAGTACGACCCAGCCATCCAGGTAGTCCATGTGTGACCAGCTCGTACCGTCGAAGCTGATGGCCTCGATGTCGCTGACGGCGACACAGAACGTGTCCGACGTACAGGAGACGCTGTGCAGCGGGTCGTCGAAGTCGCCGATGTCGGTTGGGGTCGACCAACCTCCATCCCTGTAGGTCAATGCGTCGCCTGCTTGGTCGACCGCAGCGCAGAACGCCTCCAGCGCACAAGAGACGCCGGTCAGGGCAACAACGTCGACCGAGGTCGGCGTGGACCACGTCCCTTGGTCGTACGACACGACGGAACCACTTTCGTCGACCGCCATGCAGAACGACGGCGAGGCGCACGAGACGGCATTGAGGGACGTCTGGTCGACCTGGACCGGCTCTGACCAGGCACCGGACCGGTAGGCGATCGCGTTGCCCGCCGAGTCGACCGCCATGCAGAACCTGGCGGTGGCGCACGAGACTGACGTGAGCGAGCCGTTGGTGTCTATCTGGACCGGCCGGAGCCAGCGCTCCCCGTTGTACCGGGCCGCGTGACCTGCGGCGTTCACCACCATGCAGACCCGCGTCGCCACGCAGGAGATGGACGACACGCTGTTGTAGTCGGTGTCGGCGCGGACCCTGCCGGACCAGGTGCCGCCGTCGTACGTGCTGACGTACCCGATGTCATCGGAGACCACGCAGTACGTCTGCGACACGCACGACACGCTGGAGAGGTCGCCGCCGGACGGTTCGGCGATCATCGGCCGGCCCCAGCCATCAACCATAGAGGAGGGCGTGTTGTCGACCCCTTGGACGACAGGTGTGGGCGAGACGCTCGCCTGCCCGACACTCGACAGGCCCACGTTCACCAATGCCAGTGTTGCCGCCGCAGCCATCAAACTCCGGATTTTACTCATTTGACATCCCCCTGTGTTTGAAGGCTTCACCCAAGCCACGCAGCAGCCATCAGATCGCACCGGCACGTGTTGATGCAAGTGGTGCCGGCGATGTACGCGGTCAGGAAGTGGACGGCGTGTCGGTCAGGGTTGCCGCGGCTTGGATCGTCGTGCTCGGTGGTGCGCGGGACCGGCGTGGCGGCGCCTGCGTTTTCAGGGCATCTCTGGGCAACCGTCCACCTGCGGTTCGGCTCTTACCGGATCCGTCCATGAGCGGAAAACGGTCGAGTCGGCGGTGCAACCTCACGTTCGGAGTATGCGGAGCGGGCGGTAGTCAGCGACCTATGCCGACGGCGAATGCCAACGCCGCCGCCGCCAGGAAGAAGGCTGCCCACCCGTACGTCTTCAAGTCGTTCCCGCCGAAAAAGAGGGTAAGGAGCCCACAGAGGGTCAAGACGATTCCGCCGGCAATCTGTGGGTTCATCGGAAGCCGCGCCGCTCACTTCCCAGTCAATCCACGACTGTCGAGTGCTTCACTGACCAACGCGATGGTCGTCCGTGGATCGTCCACCTCGATCACAAGTTGCG
This sequence comes from uncultured Actinomycetota bacterium, assembly GCA_963833975.1. GTDB lineage: Bacteria > Actinomycetota > Actinomycetes > Propionibacteriales > Nocardioidaceae > JAWWPG01. The sequence continues at coordinate 382,610 of CAWIAB010000006.1, read as the reverse complement.
AATAGTGTTCGTTTCGCAGGGTTACCAACACGGTCTGCTGGGGATCGTGCACAACCCAGAAAGTCCACGTGCCTCGACGCCGGTACGAACCGACCGTGAACGCTCCGGGGAAACTGTTGGCCAGCCACGGAAGACCGGGCATTAGAGGCCTGCCCATTTGCACGCCCTCGCCAACGGAGACGACGTGTTCGAGGGGAACCGTGACCCCACGCTTGGTGAGGGCGTAGAACCGGTCCCGTCCGGAAACTTCAACGACGAGATCGTCGTCGGCCACATCTACGGTAGCCATGAGCAGATCGTATGGCTCGTTCCTAAGGATTCGCTGAGCCCCAACCCCGACAACGCAGGCGATTCGCAGCGTCTCACGGTCACCGCAACCTTGTCGCAGCCGCGCATGCCTGTCCAGCCGACTCCACCAACGCACGCAGCTGGCTCGCAGAACCGATCCGGTGCCGTCCGACCTCGGCGCACACGGGCCGGGTGGCCACTCGATATCGCGGACGTACCGGTCGTCAGAGGCTAGCGTGCAGTCATGACGCATGTGGTGAGGCGGTTGTTCGTCGTGCTCGGGGTTGTGGGTCTTTCGCTTGCGGGTGGGATGACTCCCATCGCGGCGGTGAACGCGCGCACCTCTTCGCCCGCGCCGCAGGCGTCTCTCTTCGACGTGAGTGCACTCGGGCCGAACGATGTCTGGGGCGTCGGCTCGTACTGGGACGGCCACTCCTTCCGGACTCTCGCCGAGCATTGGGACGGAACGATGTGGTCGAAGGTCCCGACGGTCGATCCTGATCCGGAGTCCAACCAGTTTGGGGCCGTCGCGGCAGTCTCATCCCACGATGTGTGGGCGGTCGGCTACTCCGGCTCGGCAGGTCTGGTGGAGCACTGGAACGGTGTCAGGTGGCGCCTCGTGGATTCTCCCGCGGCCGACCTGAGCGATGTCGACGCCGATTCCGCCACGGACATCTGGGCGGTGGGTGGTGCACGCGGCGGGGCGTTCACGATGCACTGGGACGGCACGTCGTGGACGAGCTTTCCCGCCCCCGCCGGAGACATCACCTTGGATTCAGTCAGCGTGCTGTCGCCGACGGACGCCTGGGCGAGTGGGCACCTCTACCGGGGCAGCGTGATGCACAACGTGATCCTGCACTGGGACGGCTCGTCGTGGACCCGCACCCCGGTACCGAACCGCTGCACGACGACCCGCCAATGCGCACTGGAGTCGGTGGTGACCCTTGGACCGGCCGAGGCGTTGGCAGTCGGGTATTTCGACGCGGCTGTGCAGAAGACATACTCCCTGATCTGGCGGGGTGGCTCCTGGACCAGGGTGCCGTGCCCCACCAGGCCGTCCGGCAGCCGGCCCCAGCTGCTCGACGCCGACGGGGTCTCCCCGACCGATGTGTGGGCCGTCGGCCAAAGGTTCAACGCCGGCACGGTCCTGATCAAGCATTGGGATGGCACCCGATGGCGGGTCGCCGACGAATCCGGCCATGGCCTCGACACGCCGATCCTGTACGGCGTCAGCGCGGATTCATCGACTGATGCCTGGGCTGTGGGAACGACGCGCACCGGAGACACGTCCATCGTTATGCACTGGGACGGCCAAACCTGGACCATGATGTCAGCCTGATCCAACCGCATTCCACGTTCCTGCCCCGTGGCGTCAATAACGGTCTGCACGAGACGCCCGCCTACCGCCACTACGAGATCGCCGTCGACCGGCCGGCACGAGACCGTCTCTCTGCCGCCTTCGACGAGTTCATGCTTGCCATCTGATCGAGCCCGGTCGGGGCCAGGCCTATGCCTCACGCGACCACGCAATCCGACAATGCAACAGTGCATCCTCGGATCGTATGGTCTAGCGACTCGATGAGCCGGCGATCCGAGTACGGCGTTTCTCAGCTCACAAGCTCCACCTGTCGGTGGCCGTGCCGCCGGGGATGTCACTGATGTGCCATGCGGACCGGTGGGGACTGGTGTCCAGCACCGCTCGGCCAAGCCCGTGGATTGTCACCTCGTTGGCCGCCGAGTCGTACGACAGGGTGATGCGCAGGTAGCCGCATACCGGTAGCGTGGGATGCGTCTGGTCGGCGCCATGCTGCCAGGTCATCAACTCGCCGTCCTGCAGCTCCAACGAGTCTTTCGAGAGACCGGAGCTGATATAGCACGGGAAGTTTCCGAGCGTGTTGTGCGGATCGCCTTCCCCAGCGAGGTAGCCGACGTAATGCCGGTCGCCCCCGATCCAAGCGACCTTGTAGCCGCCCGAGGTGATGTGGTTGGCGATGACCTTCTGCTCGTAGTTGTAGAACCACGGCTTGTCGTGGCCCCTGCCCCTTTGGTTCGGCGTGGCGAGCCACGACGTCTCGTTGACGATCAGGTTCACCTTCGTCGAATCGAGCGTCGAGAGCAGCCAGGATAGCTGCGTCGCGCCGAACATCGTCTTGTTGGGCCCATCGTCGTCCCTGCTGTCCGACCGGTCAGGACTCCGGAAGTCGGTGACGATGACCCGGACCTGGCTGCCGATGTCGTAGCGGTAGTACCGGCCGCGCCGAGGCGAACGCGTGTCGCCGTAGGTCCGGACCGGCATCAGCTTCTGGAACGCGACCAGCTCGCGGATGGACTCTGGAGAGTTGAGAATTCCGTCACCCGGGTCGCCACCCGCCGTGAGCTCGTGGTCGGAGATAGCCACCACGTTCAACGCCGACCAGCGCAAGGCCGCCCTCATCGTCTCGAAGTGCCGCATCGTACGCAGGTAGTGGTAAAGGTCCTTCCGGTACGACTCCGTGGGTCCGATCAGCCCGCCCCAGTAGCCCCAGTCCCCGAGATGCCAGATGTCGTCCGGGGCCCACTCCAGGATGTCGGACCAGGCCAGCTCAGTGGTTGACCGATCCGATGCGTTGCCCATGCACGACACCACCGCGATGCTTCGCGACCATGACTCGGTGCCGGTCGGCAACGTCTTGAACCGGAGTGTGTCGCCGACCGGCTTGCCCTCGGACGACAGCTGGGCGTAGTACGTCGTGTCCGGTGCGCGACCACTGATCGTGTGCCGCACGATGGAGTCTCGGTCTGCGCGTTGCACACCCACCAACGACGCTCCCGACATCGACGGGTTCGTCGACACAGCCAGATCGACGTAGGTATAGGCATCCTGCGCGGACAGCGTCGAGTGGACGAGAGTGCCCTCGGTCGAGGCGCCGCCGGCCAGGGTGTACGCCGGCTTGACCCTCTCGGTGAGGCGGTCCCTGGCGTTGGCCACCCTGCCCGGTATCAGGAACGACACCAGCGCCGTCGCGGCCACCTTCAGGAATTCTCGCCTTCTCACCTTCATGAACCGACCTTCCTTGACCTTTTCTCTGATAACGTAATTGACTTACTACACAATGATCTCAACCCCCGCCTGCGTAGCGATGCCGGTAGAACGCCAAGCCACCGATCAACTTGGGGGAAGCAGCGTCACCCCGCCCAGGCGATGATCTACGGCGTCGTACTGATCTTCGGGCACCTGTGATCGCCGTTGGGAAGATCTTGTCGACCGCGAGATCCGACTCGTGATCCGTCGGTCCTATGTTCCACCCGGACCTGATGCATCTCAGCGTAGGGCCGCGCGTGCGGGGGCTCCTTGCGTGCTGGTCGCGCATTAGCGGCGCGTGCGGTTCCTCGCACCGGGTCGCAGGCATGATAGCCACTCGCAGCCCTGGAAACGGCGGGCCAGGATGGATCTTGCGCTACCGGATCGCGAAGGAGAAGTCGCCACCCTCACCCGCGGGGATGCAAGGTCGTGGTCTTGGTCCATGTGGTGCACCCAGTGGCGAATCCGTCACCCGGGTTCAGCCAGAGGGACGCAGCGCCGCGAACGGTGTTGTTAGTAAGCCAGCCCCACAGACCGCCACCGCTGTAGTGGTGGTTTGCCCGTACGGATACCCAGTACGTACCCTCCGGCAGAAGCACTGCTTCTCCGAAGGTGATCCGGAAGGTGTCGTCCGAGTTGGTATACGCTTGGTCGCGCATGACTTTGAAGATGCTGCGGGGCCGGTTCTGCTTCGAATTGGTATAGAACGTCACGTTGAACGAGCGCGCCTTCGTCGAACCACCAAGGTACTGGCCGTCGATGTCGATCTCGTTCGCAGTGCAAGGCTTTGCCAGTGTGAAGTCGTCAGCCGCCCAGGTGTCGAACTTGATGCGCTCATGTTCGAAGTTTTGCGAAACGACAGCTTTCCCGTTGTCGTTGTCGCGCTGCGAGACGCAGGCGGCGCTCGGCTGTACGCCAGACGAGATGCCAGCGGAGCCGTTGAGAGTCCCCCGATCCGCGATACTCGCTCCTACGCTGGGTGCCAATGCTGTTCCCACTGCCAACGCCGCGAGGCTGAGACCGATGACGGGGAGAGCGCGTCTGCGCATGTTGTGACTCCGTTCTGCACTCAATGACCAAGTCGAGTGGGGTGTTCTAACTTAGGACACTTTGTCGGACTGTAACATCCAAGGACCCACGGCGTCAGGCCCCTAAAGAGGCTTGAACGGAGCATCCTGACACAAGAGGTAGTTTATATGGGTTTGGCCTAATCTCCCGTGTTGAGACAATCGAAAGATCGGACTTCCAGGCACATACCCCTTTCGGATGAGGGGTAGGAGCAGATATATTGACTTTCGGTCGGCTTGCCGCAACATGCCCTGGAGTCTCCATGAACCGTTGCTCGCCCCGCATCAGCCTCTGTCTGTTGTTGAGTTGGCTACTCGTCACCGCAGTGCTGGGGGGACTCGTGGCACCCTTGGCGGCGACGGCGGAAGCCCAGCAGTCATCGCGCTCCCAGCTACCGAATGCCATCTCACCCGGCGGCCGCTTGGCCCGTCAGGCGGGAGATCAGAAGGCGACCCCCGCAGAGGTGCCTGACCTGTGGACGGATGTCGCCGTCTCGGCCGACTACTCGTGCGGCATCGACACGAGCAGCGGTCTGTGGTGTTGGGGCGCGAACAAGCGGGGACAGCTCGGCTTCGGCAACGACGACCCCGTGTCGGTGCCATTCCCCGTCGGCAGCAAGCACACCTGGCAGACCATCGTCGTCAATACTGATCACAGCTGTGGCACGCTCGAGGACCTCAGCCTGTGGTGCTGGGGAAACAACGACCAGGGTCAACTGGGCGACGGGACCCAGACCGAGCGCCTGGCTCCCGAACGCGTGGCGGCGAACGCCGACGTCGTGTCGGCCGGGTTCGTGCACACCTGCGCAACGAGGATGGATGGCACCCTGTGGTGCTGGGGCGACAACTCGCTCGGGCAGCTCGGCGATGGGACACTGACCAACCGGACCAGGCCCACTCAGGTCGGCACCGGGAACGCCTGGTCCTCCGTAGCCGCCGGGGGAACTCACACCTGCGGAATCCAGACCGACGGCTCACTGTGGTGCTGGGGCGACAACTCCCACGGGGAACTCGGCGTCGAGGGGGTCGTGCATACCAGCCCGGTTCAGGTCGGCGACGCCTCGTGGAGCTCCGTCTCATCTGGTGCCTTCCACACCTGTGGTATTCAGACCGACGGCACGTTGTGGTGTTGGGGCACTGATGGCGTGCATTCGCCGGTCTTCGAGCCGCATCAGATCGGCGACCACACGACCTGGTCCCAGGTGACCGCCGGGGCTGATAGCACTTGCGCCATCAGGTCGGCCAACACGTTCTGGTGCTGGGGCATCAACGACAGCGGCCAGCTGGGTCAGGGCAACAGAGTCCTGAGTAAGGAGCCGCTCTTGGTTGACGACCGACTCGGCTACAGCGTCGGCAGCGCGGCAGGCAACCACACATGCGCTGTTCGGCTCGACGCGACGCTTTGGTGTTGGGGCAACGGGAGTGTAGGTCAGCTCGGCACCCGAGGGCGAGAAGACCGATACCTGCCCACGCCGGTGGCCATCACGAGCAAATGGTCGGCGGTCACCGACTCTGGTGCCGATCACTCATGTGCAGTGGCGGAGAAGAAGTCACAGCTCGAATGCTGGGGGGCAAACGGAGCCGGACAACTGGGGGATGGCACCACGATCGGGAGAACACTGCCCGAGACCATCGGCATCGCGAAATGGCTGTCGGTGACGGGCGGCCGGCTCCACTCATGTGGCATCCAGCAGAACGCCACGCTGTGGTGCTGGGGCGCCAACGGATATGGCCAGCTCGGCACCGGCGACCGGACCAATCGATATGAGCCGACCGAGGTGAATGCCGATTCAACGTGGAGCAGAGTCGCCGCCGGAAATGGTCACACCTGCGGTATCGCAGACTCCGCGCTGTACTGCTGGGGCCAGAACGCGAATGGGGAGGTCGGGAACGGCACGACGACGGACGTCCTCTCTCCGACCGTGATCGGCGAGGGCAAGCAGTGGGTGCAGGTGAGCGCCGGCGTGACCCACAGCTGCGCTATCGCCGCCAACGAGAAGCTGTGGTGCTGGGGCGATAACGACCACGGACAACTCGGAACCGGTGACACGACCCAACAGGTCGCGCCCGTGAAGATCGGCAACGCGGACTGGCAACAGATCGACACTGGTGGTGACGACACATGCGGGATCCAGTCAACCACCTATGCCCTGTATTGCTGGGGCACCAACCAGTACGGCCAGCTCGGCCTGGGCACCAGTGGCAACGACGTGACGAAGCCGACCGCGGTCGGCGAGACCTCATGGCAGCAGATCAGCGTGGGGTTCGACCACACCTGCGGAGTCAAGCCGCAGCACACGGTGTGGTGCTGGGGACACAACCGGCTCGGCGACCTTGGCAACGGCGAGGTCTCGGGTCAGCTCGACGTGCCAACCCAGTTGGCCTTCCAGGACGGTGATCCATGGCTGCAGGTCACCGCGTTCTTCGATCGCACCTGTGCCCAGAAGGCGTTCATGCTCTGCTTCGGGAACGACGCGGTCGGACAGCTCGGCGACGGAAGCCCGATCGAGTACCGACTGAAGTATTCGTCCGTCATCGTCATTCCCGAATGATCCCGGCTAGTGACTCGTTTTGTGTGACATGGATAAGGGGCCGCACATGCGTTACCACCTCTCAAGACTCGTCACCTGCGTTGCCCTCACCGTCATCCTGATTCCGGTGGCGACCGAGACTGAGGCGTCGACTCAATCGGCCGCGCCGACGAAGTGGAAGTCGGTGAGCGCCGGGCTCAGTCACACCTGCGGCATCACCAAGAAGGAAACCCTGAAATGTTGGGGTCACGACGACTCGGGCCAACTAGGGCTGGGCGACAGATACCTGAGGGATGTGCCGACCACGGTCGGGGACGCGACGGACTGGAAGTCCGTCGCCGCGGGCGGCAACCACACCTGTGCGGTCAAGACTGACCGAACTTTGTGGTGTTGGGGTGACAATGCCCACGGACAACTTGGCGTCGGAGACACAGAGGACCGACTCAAACCGACCCGGGTCGACAGCTCGACGAACTGGAAGGCAGTCGCTCTTGGCTGGTTCCACACGTGCGGGCTGAAGACCAGCGGCCTCGTCTGGTGCTGGGGGCGTAACGACGATGGCCAGCTTGGTATCGGGGGGCACGAACAGCAATTGGTACCTGTCAGGGTGGCTAGCGACGCTGAATTCAGCCAGGTCGCGACTGGTGAGCTCAGCACCTGTGGGCTCCTGGTCTCCGGAGCGCTGATGTGCTGGGGCTCAAACAGGTACGGCCAACTAGGTGTCGAGGATACGGCGGACCGGGATGTGCCCGTACAGGTTGGTGCGGATGTCACGTGGGTCGAGGTGATCCAGGGTCTGAGGTACGCATGCGCCATCAAGTCCGACAACTCGATGTGGTGCTGGGGTGACAACCTCCATGGACAACTCGGGACCGGCGACGCCAACAACACGTTCCTGGAGCCAACGGTCGTGCTTGCGCCGGCACCAGCTTCCGTGACGTCCGGAGCTGGCAGATATCACACGTGCGCGGTCACTCTCAATAGCACCCTTTGGTGCTGGGGGTGGAACCGCTTCGGAATGCTGGGGCTCGGCAACAAGCAGAACAAGAGCGCACCCGTGCCCGTCGGCGAGGTGAACACGTGGATCTCCTACATCGGCGGCGGATACCACTCGTGCGCACTCCAGGCCGACAACACCCTGTGGTGCTGGGGGGACAACGCGAGTGGCCAGCTGGGCCTCGGAGACCTGACCGAACGACTCTCTCCCGTTATGGTCGAATAGTTTTGGCTGCGCCTAGCTGATCGAGGACGACACGCGTCCCGGCCGCCTCCACCCAACCCAGGCGATGGTTGTGGAGGAGTTGCGTCCCGTTCATCAGAAAGCACGAACCCGCCTTTGTGACCGGGACTGATATGCGCTCGCTCAGTCCTGCCGCCTCGTCCAGCGTCCACGTGAGGCTGTAGATGCACGATCCGGAGCGTGTCATCCTCGATGCGGAGGTTTGCGTCGCGGTAGTCGGGGTGCTGGCGCAAGTAGACGAACAAGCTCGCCTCGCTGCCGCGTGGCGTGAGCGACACGACCGGGAAGTCGGGGTCTGACGGACGGTTGTAAGGGTCGCCGTGCGTCTCGTCGACCCGAGGCTGCCGTAACACGAGATAGGGCAGGGCACGGGTGCCCGGCCCCACGGGCTGCTGGCTGCGGACGGGGGTGACGAATCGCCGCACAGTAGATGCGGCTGATGCCGGTTTCGGCAAGTAATCCGTGACCACCTCCGGTCGGCTAGCCTCGCAGTTGGAACAGATCGCCGACGTCCTCCAGGAGAAGGCGCGTCGCTCACAACCGGAAGGTGGCCGGAATGGCCAAGTACCTGATCAAGGCGTCGTACTCGTTGGACGGGATGAAGGGCGTCATGAAGTCTGGCGGCACCAGCCGGGTCAGGGCCGTGGAAACCGCGCTGTTGGGAGTCGGGGGCTCGCTCGACTCCTTTTACTTCGCGTTCGGAAGCGATGACGTCATCCTCATCGTCGACGTGCCTGACCACTCGGCAGCCATCGCGATGGCCGCGGCAGTCGAAACGTCGGGCGGTATCAGCCGCTACGAGACCGTAGTCCTGCTGTCGCCTGAAGAGGTGGACAAGGCGATGAACGCGACCGTGGACTATACCCCGCCTGGCTCGTAGTCCGGTCTGAATCTGTACTCACGCAGCCGCGAGGCGTTCGATGACACCGATGGACTCCCGGAACTCTTTGCCAGCCACGCCAGTGTCGCCCTCGGATACGCCAACCAGCTCCAGTCGCTGCAAGGCGCCTTGGGCGGATGTCGAGCAGCTGGCCACGAACGGGCGCTCTTCGGTGATTACGGAGTGCACCGTTGGTGGATTTGGGGGAGTCGCGGGGGCATGACGGGTCCGATCCGACCTGTGGGGGTGGCGACCGGAGTCTGGGGTCGTGAGAGGGTGCGCGGCTCTGGCGAGACACGACGTGGCCGTAAAGCCGGTCGGTGGTCAGGTCGTTGGACGCAAGGCAACCCAACACCATCTGAGGCCCGGAACGGCTCCGACTGTTCTAAGGCCCGCGAGGCATACCAGCCGCGGCGCCGCTATCTCGTTGACCTGTCCCGGCCGACCGCCAACCAGTCCTCAGGAAAGCCAACCGTAAGACCACGCCAAACGTCGGCACTAGAGAGTGAAATCTGGCGCAGGGGGATGGAACAGCGTGAGAGTTGCGAGGGTGTAGACGACATACACGAGCAGGGCTAGCGCGACCATCAGCCAGACGGCGCGGATGACTCGCCGCCTCGGACTCGGACCGTAGATGCTCATGCCGTACGTCTCTTGTCCCGCTCGCAATCTTCATATGTTCGGCCAGGCATGTCACTCATGATAAACGCTCCTTGCTGGGCGACCGCTCGAGAGCATGCTGGTGGCTTGGCAGCCGCAACGCCTAGTATCTTCGGTGAGCGCCCGCATTCGGGGGGCGGTTGCATGGAAGGTCTCAGATGATCAAGCACTTGGCACCGCGCGCTCTGTTCGCCGCTGCGATGATGGTCGTTCTCGTCGGCGCGCCGGTCGGAGCGCAATCCCAGGTCCACTCACACACGGTCGCCGCGGTGAGCAAAGCGCGTACCATCACGATCCACACCTACGCCTTCACGACACCGAAGGCGGTCGCCCCCGGTGCGAGGGTGAAGGTGGTCAACTTGGACGACGTCTTCCACACTGTGACGTCAGACGACGGTTCGAGTTTCTCGGTCGGCGCGGCACATAGCGGTGGGACCGCGCACTTCAAGGCTCCCTCAGAGCCAGGTCGGTACGAGTTCCACTGCATCGTGCATCCGTCAATGACAGGCGTGCTCGTCGTCAAGTGACCTGCGGCCGTGACGCGGCGACCACACACCTAGCTTGAGCGCTGGCTTCACCTGCTCCCAACCAGGGTGCACTGTAAGGGCTGCGTCCCTCACTCGACGGGGTTGGTCCGGGAGATGCGGACTTCCTCGATGTCGAGCCGAGCCTGGACCTGGCGGAGCACGATGTCGTCTATCCGCTGCTCGTCGCGCAGTTCGAGCAGCGCCTCGCGTCGGCGGCCGATGAGGGCCAGCGAGAGGCTCGTGTATTGGTCGTCGTGCTGGACGATCGGGTCGCCGTCGGACCCGGAGGCTGCGAGCAGCTTGCGCTGCTTGTCCAGCTCGTGCCGGATTCGCTCGACGACCTTCTCGCCGCTGCCCAGCTCGGCGGCCGTGGTGTCGATGGCCTCGATGGCGGCGTCGAGGGTGAACTCCTCGGCGAACTGGAGCTCCTCGGCGACCGAGTTGTCGTCAGGCAGCCGCGCGAACCGCACCACCGCCGGCAACAGCAGCGCCTGCAGCAAGGTCAGCACGATCACACCGCAGGTGATCAGCACGATCAGGTCCCGGTCCGGGAATGGTGCACCCGAGTCCAACGTGTGCGGCACGGCGAGCACCGCGGCCAGCGAGACCGCGCCGCGGAAGCCGGCCACCGCACTCACCGTACGCTGACGAGCCCCGACCCGCCGCAACCGCTGCTCCGGACGACGGTCGACGAGCCGGATCAGGTACGGCGTGGAGTAGGTCCACGCCCACCGCACCCCGATCACGACAGCAGTGACCACGAGCGTGTCGGCCAGCGCGCTCAGCAGCGAGGTGCTGGTGAGACCACGGAACGCCGACTGCGCCGAGACGCCGACCAGCACGAAGAGCGCACTGCTCAGGACGGTCGTGGAGAACGTCCAGAACGGGGTGATCAGCTGCCGGGTGGCTGCCCCGGTGATCCGCGGGGCCACCTGGCTCATGAACAGCCCACATGAGACGACCGCCAGAACGCCAGACCCCTGAATGGCGTCCGCGAGCAGGAACGCTGCGAACGGGGTCACGAGCATCGCGATGGCCTCGAGCATCGGGTCGTCCATGCGGCGACGCAGCTGCCAGCTGACCAGGCCGACCAGCCCGCCGGCCAGCACGCCTCCGCCGTACGCAAGTACCAACAGCCAGGTGATGTGCCAGCCCGCCAGGTGCTGTTCGCCGACGGTGACGCCGACGGCCAACCCATAGAGCACCAGGGCGGTCCCGTCGTTGACCAGGCTTTCGGCGCGCAGCACGGTTACCGTGCGCCGCGGCAGATCCCGGGCCAGGACGCCAACTGCGGTTGCGTCAGTCGGGGCGAGCGCGGCGCCGAGCACCCAGGCTGGCCCCCACTCCAGCCCGAGCCCGTGCGCCGCGGCCGCCACGGCGGCCGCGGTGGCGAGGACCAGGGCGGTGCTGTTGAGGACGACGACACGCAGGTTGTTGCGGATCTCGCGCAGCGACGTGGTCAAGCTCTCCCAGTACAGCAACGCTGGCAGGAAGAGCAGGAGCACGACCTCCGGCGGCAACTGCATGTGCTGAAGCCGCGGCACGAACCCAACGAACACGCCGACCAGCACCAGCAGGATGGCGGGCGCGACCGGATATCGGTGGGCGAGCAGGCCGCATGCGACCAGGGCGACCCCCAGCAACACCACCATCTCGAGTCCGAGCACGGACCCATCTTGGCCGAACGAATTGGGTCGACGGTCCCCGGTCTCCGTGTCGGTCGGGGGAGTGCGCCGCGGCTCGGCTCACTGGCGCTTGCGTCGCCCTCGATGGGTCGTTCTGCGCTGTGAGGCATCGTGTCTCCATCGATGTGAGCAACGATCTGAGCACACATCGGTGTGGTTGTGGCCGCGGGGATGCGTATACGCCGGAAGGTTGTGACGAGTGGAGCTATGTGAGCGTGGCCGACGAGCTCGGTAGATCCCATCCGGGTATGCGTATCCGAGCCGCGGTGCTGCTTCAGGGCTGTGCCACGTGACGGAAAAGTCTTCCGTCGCGTGAAGCTCGAAACTGTTCATCGCGAGATCATCACCTCGTCATCTGCATCTGTGCCTTGCACCGATACCGTGGACGTGTCCGGTGGTGTCGGGGGACTATACCGGACGGGGCACCTGTCCCCTCCCTTCCAGGTGCCCCTTAACTCTCCATCCCGTCGGCGGGAGTCGTCGGCAGTACCGCCCGAAGTCCGGAGAGGCCCTGGCCGTCCGCCACCGTGAAGGGCCTCTCCATCGCGGCCTCCACTGTGCTGGCTACTCACGCTCGGTGGAGGCCGCGCTGTAAGCCGGACGCGTCCCTCACCATGGACCGCCCTCCGCGACGCGGCCGATACACCCCATAGGTTGGCTTGCGTTCGCAAAGGGTTCGGTTCACGGTCGCGATGAGGAAACCTGCGGTGCCTAGGTTTTCACCTGTCGCAGATTGCCACGTACTGACCGCTTGTTCGGCGCCTATCTCGGGGATCGGGAGCCTTCCTTTGCACCAGATCGATGCCGTTCGGGCGCGTCGTATTACGAAGACCTTCGGCGATGTGATCGCCCTCGATGGCGTCGATTTTGACGTGGCAGCCGGCCAGATCCACGGCATCGTGGGACCCAATGGTGCGGGGAAGACGACCCTTCTGGGTCTTCTCCTCGGCCTCGCAGTGGCCGACAGCGGGCGGCTGGAGGTACTCGGGATACCGGTTGGCCGAGCGCTCGCCGTGACGGATGGGGTTGCGGGTTTCGTCGATGGCCCTGGCCTCTACCCGACGTTGTCGGCGCGCCAGAACCTCTTGGCACTGGCGGCGCTTCGCGGCGCGGACGTCGGATCGGTCGAGGTGGACGAGTTGCTCGACCGTGTTGGGCTCTTGGAGGTGGGCGCTGACAAGGTACGCGGCTTCTCTCTCGGGATGCGGCAGCGTCTTGGCCTGGCTGCCGCGCTGCTCGGTGAGCCACGGTTGTTGGTGCTCGACGAGCCCGCCAACGGCCTCGACCCCGCGGGCAGGCGGCAGATCCATCAGGTGCTGACCGCCCTCGCGGATGCAGGCGCGACCGTGGTTCTCTCCAGCCACCGGATGGATGACCTTGCTGCGCTTTGTGACGAGGTCACCCTGCTGGCCGTGGGTCGTGTCGTCTTTTCCGGACCGTTGCGCAAGCTGGCCGCGGAAAGCGGAGAGCTCGAATATCGGCTTCGTACCTCCGACCCTGGAGGGGCTCGCCGGGTAGCCGAGGGTGCGCCGGATCTGATCCAGGTGACCGGTAGGCAGGGCACGTCGCGGGCTGACGACCAGGCTCTCGTCATACGCGGGTCTGAGGCGGCCCTGGACGAGCTGGTCGTGCGGCTGGTCGGCGAAAACATTGCGATCCGCGAGCTCGGACCGGTCGTGCCGGTGTTGGAGGCCGCGTTCCTGGCGCTGACCAGCACCGACGCCGACCCTGCTCACGACGTGCCGGCCCGATGACCGCGGCCACCGTCGACGCTGCGCCGGCACGCATGAAGCCGGTGGCCCTGAGCCGTGGCTATCGCTTCGAGCTGGTCAAGCTGCTCGCTCAGTGGCGCCTGCGGCTGGCGTTCCTCGCCTGCCTGCTCGCTCCCGGGATCTACGTCGCGGTGGTCAGCCGGCAGACCTCGCTGCCGGCCGACGCACTGTTCGGCCGCATGATGGGACAGTCCGGGTGGGCAGGCTCGTTGGCCGTCCTCGGCTTCGCCGGCAATCTCGTGCTGCCCCTGCTCACCTGTGTCGTCTCCGGGGACATCTTCGCGGTCGAGGACCGGCTCGGCACCTGGCGCCACCTGTTGGTCGCCGTACGCTCGCCCCGCCGCATCTTCGCCTCGAAGGCGCTCGCCGCGCTCACCGTGACCGTCGCACTGGTGACCGCGCTCGCCGTCTCCTCGATCGTTGGCGGCATGATCTCGATCGGCAGCCACCCGTTGCCTGGTCTCGACGGGCACCTGATGAGCTCTGGCGGGCTCAGCCGAACAGTGGTGCTGGCGTGGCTGACCATCCTTGCGCCGACGCTGGCGTTTTCCGCGGTCGGCCTGCTTGGGTCGGTCGCGCTCGGCCGCTCACCACTGGGGCTGCTGCTACCGGTTGGGCTCGCGCTCGTGCTCACCGGCATCCAGCTGATGCCGGTGCCGGTCGCGGTCCGGGTCGCGCTGCCGATGAACGCCTTCATCTCCTACCGGGGTCTGTTCACGCACCCTGCTGAGCTGGACGCGCTGTGGATCGGGCTCGTCGTCAGCCTCTCCTGGGCCGTGCTCGCGACGTACCTGGCCTACCGGCTTTTCGTGCGCCGCGACTTCACGGATCCGGCGTACGACGGCTCCGGCCGCCGCTTCGTCGTCGCGGGCCTGGCACCGCTGGTCGGCCTGGCGACGGCCACCACCGTCGTCGTCGCCATGGCAACCGACGCCACCGGGTCGGGCATCGAGCGGCCAAAGCTCGAGTCCGCGGTCGCCACGTCGTTCTCGCACCTGTACGTGCTGCAGACCGAGCGGCTCAACCGCCCGGCAGTCACCGAGGAACAACTCCATACGACGGTCAGGTGCGACAAGGGCGGCGAGCGAGTGGAGGACATGGGTCCAGGTGCGGACTGGCGCTGCCTCGTCACCTGGACCCTGCCGGGTGCGACCTCGAAAGGCAACGCCATCTACCAGCTCGATGTCAGTGCGGACGGACGGTACGTCGCCGACGGCGACGGCCCCAAAGAAGTCAACGGGTTCTTCCAGGTGCGCACTCCCACGGGTGATGAACCGAACCCGTTGTGGCAGTTCGACGGCGTCGTCGGGCTGCTCGGCTAAGGGATGAAAGGACAGGAATGAATGTCACACGAAACCGCGTGGTGAAGCCCGATCGTCGGCGCTTCTCCCGTCAACGCACAATAGGAGTGGTCGCCGCCGGGTTGGCCCTCGCCGTCACGGGAGGTGTCGCCTACGGCTCGACCGAGGGCTTCGGCAAGCATCTGGTCGGCACCGAATACAAGGCCGGCCTGCAGATCTCCTCCGACCAGATCCTGAAACCGCTAGGCGAGCGGCTCATGACGCCGTACGGCAAGTTCATGGGATCCACGGTTAGCCCCGATGGCCGCTTCCTCGTCACCACCTCCACAGACCGATCGGTTGCGCTCCAGATCTTCGATCTGAAGTCCTACAAGCTGATCTGGCGCGCCGGCACCGCAGACGGCGTCGACATGCAGCTGTCGGACAACACCGTCGGTCAGGAGAGCCCCCTCTACTCTCCAGACGGCTCGTTCCTGTTCATGCCCAACGCAAAGGGCATCACCAGGTTCCCGGTCAACGCAGACGGCACCCTGGCGGCAGGCACGACGATCAGCATCCCGACCGTGGGCGGCCGGCTGGCGCTGACCGCGGGCATGGCCTACTCGCCGGACGGGTCGACCTTGTACGCCGCCGTCAACGGCCAGAACACGGTGGTGGCGATCGATCCAACGACCGGCACCATCAAGCAGACCTGGAAGGTCGGCATCGCGCCACGCCAGCTGACGTTCGTCGGCACCAAGCTTTACGTCAGCGACGAAGGCGGCCGCAGAGCACGCAAGACTGACGACACCATCGGGTCCTACGGCACCAAGGTGCCCGCCGACCCCTTCCTCGGCACGTCGACGACCGGAGTGCTCAGCGTCATCCACACCGCCGACTCAAGTACTCCCGTTGGCCAGATCAACGTTGGGCTGCATCCGACCGCGATGCACCTCGAAGGCGATGCCCTGTACGTCGCCAACACCAACGACGACACCGTCTCCGTGGTCGATACGACCACAGACGACGTGGTCCAGACCATCACCACCCAGCCCTGGCAGGGCTCAGAGGTCGGCTACGAGCCCGACGCCATCACCGTCGTCGACGGGCGCCTTCTGGTCAGCCTCGGCCGGGCCAATGCGATCGCGGTCTACAAACTGGGTGAGAGCGCGCTGGACCCGGTGAGCTACATCGGCCTGCTCCCAACTGACTACTATCCAGAGGATGTCGTCACCGTCGGCAGCCAGGTCGTGGTCACCAACCGCCGCGGCATCGACGCGCGCGGACCGCTCCTCACGTCCGATCAGGGCTACGGCACCAAACCGGCGACCGGTCACGGCACACACGGCACGACGGCGTCGCTGACCCGCTTCACCCTCCCCTCCGACAACAACATCAAGCAGTACACCAAGACCGTCTTCGCCCAGAACGACTGGACGACCGACGTCAAGTCCGTCCAGGGTGTTCAGGCAAAGGCCGTCCCTGTGCCGAGGCGAATCGGCGACCCATCGACGATCAAGCACGTCTTCCTTCTGGTCAAGGAGAACCGGACCTACGACCAGATCCAGGGCGACATGCCGGAGGGCAACGGCGACCCGTCGCTCGCCCAGTTCGGTGAGCAGGTCACCCCGAACATCCACGCGCTGTCGCGTCAGTTCGGGCTGTACGACAACACCTACGACGTTGGCACCAACTCCGCCGAGGGCCACAACTGGCTCATGCAGGGCGACGACCCCGAGTACACCGAGTCCAGTGCCGGAGAGTACATCCGAAGCTACGACACCGAGGAGGACGTGCTGGGCCATCAGCGCTCCGGCTTCCTGTGGACTGCCATCGAGGCAGCCGGTCACACCGCCAACAACTACGGCGAGTACCTCTACGCCTCGAGTGGCAGGCCGTCCGGCACCTGGCAGCAGTTCTACTGCGCCGCCCAAGACGTCGACCACGGCGGCGACCCCGCGGAGCTGACGACGCCCGAGCTGAAGGGCGACTACGGCTCGCCGATCCCGTCGCTCAATGACATCACCAACCCGACCTCCCCGCCCTTCGACCTGTCGATCCCGGACCTCTACCGCTACGAGATCTGGAAGCAGGAGTTCGAGAAGAACGGCCCCGCGGACTTCAACATGATGTGGCTGTCCGACGACCACACGGGTGGCCCCGTGACCCCGCGGTCGGAAGTCGCCGGCGGCGACCTCGCGCTCGGCAAGATCGTCCAGACCATCTCGCACAGCCCCTACTGGAAGGATTCCGCGATCTTCGTGGTCGAGGATGACAGCCAAGCCGGCGTCGACCATGTCGACGGCCACCGTGCCCCGATCCAGGTCATCAGCCCATGGGCCGTACACGGCAAGACCATCTCCACCTACTACTCGCAGATCTCGATGGTGCGTACGATCGAGCAGATCCTCGGCGCGGAGCCACTGAACCAGAAGGTCGCCGCGGCCACGCCGATGTTCAAGGCATTCCAGAATAAGCCGGACAACACGCCGTACACGGCGCTGCCGAACCAGATCTCGCTGACCGAGCACATCGCGGACCCACCCGACTGTGACTACGACGCTCCGCACGGCGCAAACGCCGCGGCTTCGGCAGCGGCCGTTCCGGGCGAGTTCACCTCCTACGCCGCGGCATGGGCGAACTGGGCCAAGAAGCAGCACCTCAGCGGCACATGGGCACGCCCCGACTTCGCCAACCCGGAGCAGATGAACCGCTACACCTGGTACGGCGCCCACAACTGGGACCGGCCCTACCCAGGTGACCCGAAGATCTACCTGCCCGACGAAGTTCCTGGCGCAGCCTTGCCAGGCCAGGATGGTGAGTGACACCGTCCCAGTGACACAGGCCTGACAGGCGGCGCAAGACAACAACAGGCGGCCCGCCGGGAGATCCCCGGTGGGCCGGCCGTCAACGCAACAACGGACAGTGAGATGTCCTACCGGGTCGTCTTGTTGTGTGTGCAGGAGAGGTGGTTCGCGAGCCTGGACTTCGGACTTCCTCGCTCCGGATGGGGACGTCCTCGACTCCCAGTCGGTGAGGGATCCACGCAGATTCAGTATTCCTCCCAGATGAGGGCCGTCAGCACGCCGTGAAGGGCGGCGTCGGCGCTGTCTACCATTTCGCCGAGGTGAACAGTTGGTGACTTCACGGCGACAAACACGTGGTGGGTGCCATAGTCGCTACGTCGGCTAAACCGTGTCCGCCACGTACTGGAGGGCTGGTGCCTGTCACCTACATCAAGGGCAGCTTCCGGATCCTCGGCTCCACGCCGGACGGTCGCTCGGTCCGGTTCACTCCGATCGAACCCGCTGCGTTCGTCAAGGCAGGTCTCGCGGTCGACCTGAAGGCCCGCGGCGCGGTCCAGATACGTCTTGAAGGCATAGATGCGCTTGAGCGCAACTATGTGCCCTCAGGTGGCGGGCCGCGATGGCACCAGCCCGCGAGTCTCAGCCTCGATGCGCCGGCATCGCTGCTGGGACTGTTGGGATTTGACCAGATCGATCGGGACGCGGATGGACAGGTAGTGGCGGCGATCCCCGATGCCACCTACGGGTACATCCTGGCCCGGTCCGCCGACAGCTTTGGCCGGGCCACCGCCATGGTCTTCACGGGTATGCGAACCGGCAGCGGCCTCGACGGAGACCAGGTCGAGCTCGGCATCCCCGAGCTGCTGCGCTCGGTGAACTATCAGCTGCTAGCGGCCGGGGTGGTCTACCCGACGTTCTTCTCTCGGCTGCCCGCTGATCTGCGGGGAGTGCTTGCGTCGGCTGCTGGCGCCGCTCGGGCGTCGCGCGCAGGTGTCTGGGACCGAGATGTCACCGTACTCGGCTTTCACCTGCGCAGCCATCGTCAGCTGATGGACGAGATCGTGCTGCTGCCGAGGTTGTTCCGTCGTCTTGGGGAGTACCTCGCCGCGGATCCAGCCGGCGGCGCCGACCTCGCAGAATTCAGTCGGTTTTTGAGCGCCAAAGCAGATCAGGTATACCTGCCGCGTTCCGCCACAGCGAGCACGCTCGAGACGGCTGTCGAGGTTCAGGGCCAGCACATCCGGCTCACTGTCGCGCCAGAGCACCTCGTCTTCATCGAAAGATGAATCCTGCGAGTTGGTCAAATTAGGTTACCTGCTGGGCAGTACGGCGGCCGGTACGAGCATCGCACCCTACCTCAGGCGGTCGTCGATCAGATCGCCCGACAGATATACCCCTGACGTCGCCGTACACCGGAGGCGTTCTGGGTTGTCCGCGGCCAGCGGCCGGGTTCTCGGGGTCACCCAGGCAACGGCTCGAGCAGATGGTCGTCGAAGACCGTGCGCCTCGAGCGGCGTCGGGTATCGCATGCCAGGCTGTGTGTTAGGAAAAGTCCGCGCGGCCTTGGAAGTAAAGGAGAGTTGCCGGTGATCCTGATCCGCTCCACCCTTGATCCGTCGAAAACCAGGCTTCTTGACGCAGCTTCCTGCCTGGTATTGAGCCTGACCTTGTTGGTCGGAGTGATCGTGATGATGAACGTTGACTTTGGCGGAAGAGCCTCCGTCATGACGCTCATGTTGGTGTCGTTGACGTTTGCTGTTCCGCTTGACGCTCTGTTGTGGATCGATTGGTTGCGGAAGCGGGATTAACTCGCGGCTGTCACTTCCCATCGACGTGACACAGGGACACGGCCTCCACCGTCCGCGGAGGGGCTGGACGGTGGAGGACGATGGTGGAGGCCCCTGTGTTTGCGGCGGCTTGGTCCTCTCCTGCTCGGTGGATATTCCGGGCGCCCGTAGCTGAGCAGCGGTTACCGGTCCGGCTGGGGTCAGGTGAGATCGCCTCCGTGGAACTGTCTTAGGCTATGGACCCGATTGCGGAGCCGTCGACGACGTGGGGATGATGAGTGGGTGAACAGTTCCTACACGAAGGCTCGTCCGGTGCCGGTTGATGCGGACGAGGTCCAGGTCCAGCGGACGAGATCCGAAGCGGTCGCGGCCTGGTTCGCTGATCTTGCCGAGCGGAGGCTCGCACCGCTCGATGAGCCAGCCACGGAGCTGGTCGATGACGAGGTGGTGAAGATCGAGGGAAGGGTGGTCATCACTCGGTCTTGGAGGGTGTGGGGTCCCGTCCGGGCGGGATAAGTCAGTGACGGCCGGTGTCACGGTGGGGGAACCCGACTACGTCGAGGCACTAGCTCGGGTGCGTCTGCTGCCGACGGGAAAGGCGCGCCTCTCACATGCTGGTGCCGGTCGCGCCGCGTCAGGCACGATGATGGGCAGCGCCAACCCGCACGATGAGAAGAGGGTGCGCGCGCCCATGACGACGTGCGACGAGTCTCGCCCAGCTAGCGGCGGCATGACTCACCGCATCCGGCGTGGCGAGCGTCCTTCGAACACCTCTACCCAGTCGTTCTTGATGCTGACGACTGTCCAACCGCTGTCACCTGCGAGGTGGAGTGCCCGTTCGGCTCCTGAGACGTAGTCGAACTCGCGGTCGGCGTCGTCATGCAATACCAGGATCTGCAGGGTGGGCTTGTCTCGGTGTTGCGCTGCCGATCACGGCCTCTCGGGGGATGCCGTAGACCTCGTCGCTGATCGGTCGCATGAAGTCGCGGACATGGGGTCTGTCATGGTGGATCTCCGTTCCTTCTCTCGACCCCTGTCACGGACGCAATGGAAGCCGATGTAGAGGTCGACGTGGCGCCGTCGGGGCGTTTTACTCGCGCACCAGCGTGGCTTGGGCTTCGCACTCGAGGTCGATGTAGGGCTCGCCGCTGACGTCGATGGCCACTCGATTGATCGTGCCGGTGAAGCGGTAGGGGCGCTCACAGGGGTAGTCCAAGGTGACGGGATCGCCGACGTCGCGGCCGATGGCGAGCCCTTCGCTGGCGATCTGTAACCGCCCGGCTGGGTCTTGATGCGGCCCTCGCCCACCTTCGTGTCACCGTGGTACAGCGAGAGGATCCCGGTGGCGACCGGGGGCGGGTCCTCGCCATCTTCATCGAAGGATGCCGATGGGTCAACGGCTATGCGGGGAATGCCCTCCAATGTCCTTCGGAGATGACCTCGACGGTGCCGTCGGTCACCTTGATGGCGGTCTCGTCGTCGATCGCGTACGCCGGGCCTGCGATGTCGGTCGCCCATCTCTCCGCATCGGCCATGGTGTTTCCCGGCATCTGCTCGTGGTCCAGGTGCGGGTAGATCGAGAAGTCGACGACCCCGAGCGTGCGGTCGTCCGGGGCAGACGCCCACGAGACGAAGGCGTCACCGATGCGCGGTGTCATCACCATGCTGCCGGCACTTATCCCTACCCAGACCGTCGCGGCAAGCGATGGCATGACCCGCGACAGCCCCGACTCCCGCATCCAGTGGCACAGGTACGTCGCGTCGCCACCGTCCACCAGCAAGACGTCGGCCTCTCGGACCCACGGCACCCACCGCTCCTCACCGATGCTGGGCAGAGCCGTGAGCTCCAGGACGCCCAAAGACGCCCAGCCCAGGCTGGTCATCCTGTGGAAGGGAGGCTCGCCGGCGACGGAGCTTCGTACCGAGGCGGGCCCGAGCATCGGGTGGCCCCATTGAGCCGTGGGGATGCAGAGCGCACGGGACTCGGAGATCGGCTTGCCCAGCAAATCGACCAGAGCATCGCGGATGCTCTCGTTCGTAACGCCCCCGGATGTGAGAAGGAGCTTCACGACTCCTCCCGAGTTGGGTGCAACGGATTCGTGTGACGAAGGCACCGCGGAAGCATCATCGCTGACTCCTTGTCTCGAGCTGTGGGCCTCGAATGGCCGCCATTCCCCTATTCGATGCAGACTACGTTCCAGATCCGACAACCCGGCCAGGAGACTCGCTGGGCCTCACCACGCGCGCACTGTCATGGGCGGATCCGGTAGAGATCGAGTCTTGGGACATGCTGGCGCTGAGAGGCAGAGGATCGCTTCCCCGAGCGAGCCTCCTTGCGCCGTAGTCGGCGTCGTAGATCGACTCGCTTCAGATCTGGAGAAACGGGCATCAGGGTATCCGCTAGTTCGCGTCGGCCTGGTATCCGACACCTACCTCTGATACCAACTGCCCAGCCGGCGACTCCGCACACCCCCGGTGCCGCCGTTGAACGATGTGCTCGCGGTGGGAGGATGGACGCGTGATCGACACGTCGAAACCGGACCCGTCATCAGAAGATGAGCCTGGTTGGTACCTGGCATATCGCCGCTTCCGCTACGAGGGTCCGGCCTGGCGTCGCTACTTGTTCTCGATTGCTGCAGCCTGTCTGATCGCTCTCATGATCGCAGTGGTGTTGTCCAGTCAGTAAGCGGGCACGAGTGCCCTGCCCAGGAGCGTGTGCGCCACGTCGTGTCCAGATCAGCGACAATCTTGCCGAGGTCGAAACCCCGCCACGGATGAAATCGCTGGGCTAGGTGGGGAGTGATCTTGACCCACCCCTTCAAGGACGGACAGCGATCAGTGCGGTGGCCGCGATTCGTTCGATGAGCGGGCCTGCCGCGATGTGTGGAGTAAGTGCGTCGCGGAGCCCGGACTCGAATTCCTGGCGGTGCTCCAGTGGCACGGCGGACTCTGACATCGCCGAATACAGGTGGCCGGCGACATACCCCGGTTCGATGTCATTGTCGTAGGTGTGCTCGAGCAGCTCGACGGGACTGAAACCGTGCCGAGCCAAGGCATCGCGGCGTTCGTGGGCGGTGGCGATGTCGGTGCCGCACGTCGCGATGATGGGGCTACCGATCCACTGCTCCAGGTAGCCGCGCACCGCGCGCGCCCACGGTAGCTCCGACAGCCACATCGGTGGACCTTGGCTGATGACGATGAGTGCGCCGCCGGGTCGCAGCAGCTCACGAGACATCGAGAACACCTGATCGGTGTCCATCCAGTGCAGAGCATTGGCGATCGTGACTGCTGCGAAGCATGACCTGAACGGCTGTGTCAGGGGGCGAAGGTCGCTAGCCGCGCCGAGCACAGGGAGCACATTCGTCACACCGGCGGCATGAACGCGGACGCGCAACTCGGCCAGCATGTCCGGTTCCGGATCGAGGGCGACGACAACGCCAACCTGCTCAGCGATCGGCACCGCAACCTGCCCGGTTCCACAGCCAAGATCGAGCACCCGATCATGGGCAGACAACGCCAGCCGACCTACCACCTGATCGAGTAACGTAGCGGGCACGTCACGCCGGAAGGCCGCATAGTGCGACGCCGTCGACCCTGCAAAATCGCTGCCCACCACTCTGACTATGCTCCGGCCACGGCAGCTCTGCTCCCTAGGTTCACCAACAGCGAACAACGCCTGACAGTCCGTCGATTTCCAAACGGCGAATTGCGTCAACGCCGTGGGCGCTTTCTAGCTGGCGACTCACTCTGCTTCGAGTCGGATGGGCATCAGGAGGTGTACCTGAGCGCCGCTATCCGCGGAGCGGATCACCAGCGGCTCATGGGCTGTGCTCGCTTCGAGCGCAACCTCGGGTCCGCTCGCCCCGTTGAGTGCCTCGAGCAGGAACCCTCGGTTCACCGCGAGCGTCACTCCGGGCCCTTCATAGGACGCCGCCACTACCAGGTCACCAATCCGCAGACCGTCAGGTTGAAAGGTGAGGATGACGCGCTCACCAGCGCTGTGCGTGACGGTGGAGATCAGATCGTCCAGCCCGGCGAGGAGGACGTGCTCGACAGGGTGGGCCGTGAGTAGGGGTTCGTAGTCGATGTAGTCCGCCTTGATGAGCGGCATCTCGACGTCTGGGTTTCGCAGGCTCAGGTGCTCCGTGTTGGCGGAGACTTCAACCGGCCCGGTTGAGGACTGAAGCGCGATCACGGCGCGACGGGCGCTGGCACTGGGGATGAGCGCTTTGAACGTGGCGTGGCCGCCTTCGATGGGGGGTAGGTCGCGCACGGCCAACCGGAAGCGATCGGTGGCGACGAGGCGCAGGGAGCCTTCGGCCGCTTCCACGAACAGACTTTGCAGGAGGGGCCGTTCGTCGTCGGAGCTGCAGATGGGAAGCAGGTGCTCGATGGCACTGAGCAGGTCAGCCCCTTGGACCGTGATGGAGGTTGTGGACATGTTTGTCTCCTGAGCATTGAGGGTGTTGGCTGCCCGACGCAGGTGTTCGCGGGCAGTGGTGGCGTCTTGCTTGAGGACAGCCTCGTGCCGCCGCAGTAGGTTCCGTCGTTCAGTCATGTCGGCGGCGAGAAATCCGCGGATGTCGACCACGGGCATCCCGGCGGCCCGGAGATCGCGGATCAGCCGGGCGATGTCCACCTGCGCCGGTTCGTAGCGTCGGTATCCGGTCTGGGGATCCAGCCGAGACGGGTTGAGCAGCCCGCACTCGTCGTAGAAACGCAAGGCGCTGGCTGACAGGCCACATCGGGCGGCCAACTGCCCGATGAGCAAGGGTTCGTCGTTCACGTGACAAGACTGGACCCTCAAGGAAGGTGAAGGTCAAGCTCCACGTTTGCCCCACGTCGTCGCTGCCGGACCAGAGCTCCCGCCGATGGAGCCAGTCCGAGGGGGCGCTAATCCGCGGATCCTGAGGATTCGGTGCGAAGATTATGGGGTGAGTACCATTCGCGCCATGTCGCGTTTCGGTCGGGTGGTCGCCATGGGTGGTGCGGTCGTCGCTTGGATGCTGGGTGCAGACGCGCCCGCCCACGCTGGTGGCACCCTTCAGCAGTGCTTGAACAAGGCTGTGAACCACAACGGTGAGCTTCCGACGTGTACGCAGGTGAACGGGACCTGGGTCCCTTCGTGGCCAGGCGACGCTGGTTCTGGCGGAGGCGGTATGGGGGTCTTTGTCTTCTTGTTCGTGATCGGCTTGCTGGTGGCGCTTGGGATCACGGTGTGGAAGGTGAGTACGGCCCAGAGACTCGCCCGGCAGTCCGGCATGGATCCTGGCCTGGCAACCCAGATGACGCTGCTCACCGATGACGGATTGGATGCGACCTACCTCGCAGCCAGTTTGCGGCCGGCTCCCATGACACCGTCCGCCTCAGGCTTGAGAGAAGAATCGTCGCCCACGCAGGAACGCGTCGTGTTGACTGCAGCCGAACGCTTGACGGAGCTGAAGTCGCTCCTGGAGCAGGGCCTGGTTACCCAGACAGAGTACGACGAGCGCCGCAAGGCGATCATCGACACGGTGTGAGCGTCCGGGCCGCGAACCGCGTTGAGTGACCCGAAGTCACGCTGACGTCAATCGGTCAGCGTTGCATGTGCCATCGCTTGCGGTCCCCACGTCAACCGAGCGCGTGACTCAATGGAACGGGATGGAACCGCGACGGAACGCCCCCCTTCGACAGCACAAACACCTTTACCTTCAGGGGGAAGCATGAAACACCGACCGATACTTCACGGTCTGATGATGGCGGGCCTGGCAGCCGTGACGCTGGCTGCGCCCGCCTCTGCTCACAACGCACCATCCGCAGCATCGGCGACGGCCACCTTAGTGGCGACCTGCAACGGCCTTCCGGTGACGATGGTCGGGACCGCGGGTGCCGACCAACTCGTCGGCACCGAAGGTCCCGACGTCTTCTCCGCCGGCGCCGGAAACGACCTGGTCATCGGCCTCGAGGGCAACGACGTGGCCTGTCTTGGCACCGGCAACGACCGGTTCATCGGCGGGCCGGGCAATGACACCTTCGTCGCCGGGGCGACAGCCGACGGCAGCGACCGGTTCACCACCGAGGGCTTCGACACTGCCGTGTACTCCGCGCGGAAGGCCCCGGTGACCATCTCGCTGGACGGGGTGGCAAACGACGGCGCCCCGGGGAGCGGGACGACATCGGCACCTCCGACGTCCTCGGCGGTGCCGCCGCCGACACCTTGACCAGCACCGACGCCAGTGGCCGCGCGCAGCTGTTCGGCGGACCAGGGGACGACAAGATCACCGGCGTTGGCAATCTCTTCGGCGGGGCCGGCAACGACACGCTGACCTTGACCGGGGCAAACTCTGGTGTTCTCGTCTCCGGCGGGGACGGCAACGACACGCTCACTCACCCTGGAAGCGGCGCGCGCGCGTTCATGGACGGTGAAGCCGGTGTCGACAAGGTCACCGGCGGCAACAGAGGCGACAACCTCTTCGGCGGTGACGGTAACGACCGCGTCGTCGGCGGCGATGGAGACGACGGGGTGTTCGGCGACGCCGGCAACGACGTACTGATCGGTCTGTTCGGCAATGACGAAGTCGGTGGTGGAGACGGCAACGACGAGCTGGTCGCCTCGATCGAGCAGGACGGCATCGACGAGTTCTCGGGCGGAGCGGGCGTCGACACGGCGAACTACAGCGGCCGCAACAACCTCGGCTCCGGCACGGTGTTGAGCCTGAGCCTGGACAACATCCGCAACGACGGAGAGCCGGGCGAGGGTGACATGTTGCTCAACGACCTGGAGATCATCAGGGGGGGTACGGGCCACAACGTGATCACCGGCAACGTCCAGGCCAACACGTTGATCGGTGGACAGAGCTCCGACGAGATCTTCGGAGCCGATGGCATCGCCGGCAACGACACCATCACCGGCGGCCCAGGAGACGACTCCTGCACCTTCGACCCCTCCGACATCGTCTTCTGCTGACGGGAGGTCGGGGCGCCATCTCTGGTCCCAGGGCGAGCACCTGCTCGCCCTGGGACTCACCCCTGATCGTCGAGGATGTGGTGGATTCCCCCGATGCACGAAAACGGTCGGCCTACGAGTCTCAGGTCAGGTTCTTCCCGATCCATACGTTGGATCGAACCGACGTGTGGAGTGAGGTCGATGTTGACGCCGACAGCCGCGCTGACGGTTGCCACCAGTCGGCACGAGACGCCGCCGGTTCAGCGAGGCGGCGCGCGGACGGGCGACGCCGACTCGGCCCACGAGCTGGCGCTGGGCGAGGCCGCGCTTCACGTCGACGGGGATCTGCTCACAGCCCGTGCGGCATTCGGTCGGGCTTACGACCTGGCCGACTCTCGCCAAGACTCACTCGTCATGGCGCGAGCCGCGATCGGTCTAGGGGGTATGTGGGTCCACGAACACCGCTGGGCGGTCGACGCTGCGAGGGTCGAGGCCCAGCAACGGCGTGCCCTGTCCTTGGTCGAGCATGAGTCCGCAGTCGGGCTGCGTCTGCGGTTGCGTCTCGCAGCCGAGGCCGACTATCGGTCGGGAAGTGCAACCGAGGTGATGCGACTTCTCGACGAGGCCAGACGGACGGAGGATCCCGTCGCCGTCGCTGAGGGGCTAAGCCTCGCCCACCACTGCCTGCTGGGTCCCGAGCACGGGAATCTGCGCCTGTCTCTCGCCGATGAACTGCTCCGCGTCGCGGCCTCGTCAGGTCGTCCGAGCGACACGGTCATGGGCCTGCTCTGGCGGGCGAGCGACCTCTTGCTGAGCGGGATTCGGCAGGCCGGGCGGGCGTACGAGGATCTTGTCGGCCACTCGGCGGCGAACCGCAACGCTGCCGCCAGTTTCGTCACCCAGGCGATCCGCGTCATGCTCACCATCCGTGACGGCAGGCTGAGCGAGGCTGAGGCCCTCGCTGAGACCTGCCTGCGCGCGGGTGCGGCGGCCGGTGACGCTGACGGGACGCCCTGGTACATGGCCCAGCTCGTCGCCGTGCGATGGTTCCAAGGGCGTATCGGCGATCTGGTCGATCCCATCTCCACCCTGGTGAACTCCCCGAACCTCAGCATCGTCGACAGCTCGTTCGTCGCGGCCCAGGCGGTGGCGTACGCGTCAGCCGGCCAGATCCAGCAGGCCAGGGGAGCCCTAGCCCGCATCACCGGCAGTGACCTCGAGGGGCCGGCGTCCTCCAGCTCGTGGCTCGCCGCGATGACCGCCACCATCGAGGCCGCCGCTCTCCTCAACGACGCACCTGCGGCGGCGCGCGCCTACCAGCTGCTCCTGCCGTACGCCCACCTGCCGGTGATGGCGAGCATGGGCGTGGCGTGCTTCGGGTCTGCCCAGCACCCCTTGGGGGTGGCCTGCCTGGTCACCGGTGACTACGACCTGGCGATCGAGCATCTCGAGGCGGCCGTCGATCACAACGCCGGCCTGAGCCACTGGCCCGCGACCACGCTGTCGCGTCATCGGCTGGGCGAGGCGCTCGCGGCACGGGGCGCCCCCGGTGATGCCACGGATGCCAAGCGTCTGCATGGTGAATCGACCGCTGAGGCGGCGGCGTACGGCATGCAGCTGCCACCCTTGGCGGTCTGGGGACGGGCGGCACCGTGCCCGCCGCCTCGATGGACCCGATCGGGTGGTCGGTGGCGGATCGAGATGTTCGGGCGGTCCGTGATCGTGGAGGACATGGTCGGCATGCACCACCTGGCGACCTTGGTCGCGAACCCCGGGACCGACATCCCGGCCATCGAGCTGGTCCGGGCCGACCAGCAGGGCAGTGCCGTACGGGAGACGGCGCAGCCCGTACTTGATAGAGAGGCGTTGCGGCAGTATCGGAGTCGGTTGCAGAAGCTGACTGAGGAGATCGACGAGGAGAAGCAGTTCGGTGGCGCAGCGCGGGTCGCGACCCTTCAGGCGGAGGTGGACTGGATCCTGCATGAGGTCCAGGCCACGACCGGTCTCGGCGGAAGGCCCCGGTCCTTCCCCGGTGACGCCGAACGGGCCCGCATCGCGGTCGGCAAAGCCATCCGCCGAGCCCTTGCCCGCATCGGTGACGGCGACGAGGTTCTGGGCGCGGAGCTGCGCGCCGGCATCGAGACGGGGGTGCGGTGCTGCTACCGACCGGCCGACGGCTCGGTGGTTCTCCGACCGCGGAGCGCCTAGCCGGCGTGGCGGTCAGCCCGACATTTTCCGAGTTCGACCCGGTGGCCTCGAGCCTTCTGGAGATGGGCTCGAGCAGAGCGATCAGCTCGTCGAGCTCGAGCGGCTCCAGCCCGTCGTACGGAGCTTCGGCGAGGGCGTCGGTCAGTGACTCGATCCGGCTCCTTGGTCGCACGCCCGGCGTCGGTGAAGCGGCCGGAGGCATCGAGGAGGCCGCGGTCGCGCAGGCCGTCCATGACCTCGGCCAGGCGGGCCTTGGGGAGGTGGTGGATCCGGCCGAACGACTCCGCCGGGTAGATGCCGCTGTCGAGGGCGCTGAGCACGTGGGCCTCGGTCCCGCCGATCCGCTCGGAGACCAGGGCAGCGATGTGGCCGTCCCCGCGGTGCTCGCGGAGCATGTTGGCCGCGTGCCAGAGCCGGGCCACGGGCTCCTCGGGCATCGGGAGCGCGCGGAGCCCGGCGTACATGACCCGTCCCTCGGTCGGGGCGCTGGTCGAAGCCTTGGCGAGGAGCTCGGCGGCGCGCGCGAGCCCGGGAGTCTCGACGAGGTCGCCGAGGATCCGCCGCAGCGCCGCCACGCAGCCCTGCTGCACGCGCGGCGTGCGCCGCCTCGGGTGTGGTCGTGTCCCAGACCTTGGGGATGTGGCGGGCCACCTCACCGTCGGCGAAGTTGTAGAAGGCCGCGTGGACCACCTCGGCCGGGACCCGGCCGAGCGGCGCAGAGCGTCCCGCGAAGTAGCCGTCCCAGTAGTTGCGGAAGCCGAGCGCCGCCATCGAGTCGTTGGGCTCCGGGGAGAAGAAGTTGACCAGCGAGATCGGCTCGGTGAGCTCGAAGAGACGGCGGGCGACGGGCTCCGGATGCTGCATCTGTGTCATCTCCTGTGGTCGTGACGGCGCCCTCGTCGGCGGGTCCTCACCAGTGCTACGAACAGGTCGACCGCCATCCGACAATCTCGCGGCGATCGTGCTTCACCCTGGCACAGTGCGAAAAACTGGACGTCTGCGCGATGATTTCTAGCAGCTCGCTCCGGTCAGTACATCGGAGCAGACACCACCCGAGCCTTTGGAGGAACCGTGACCGAGCAGACCGCCATCGCCCTACCCCC
Source organism: uncultured Actinomycetota bacterium (assembly GCA_963833975.1). Classification (GTDB taxonomy): domain Bacteria; phylum Actinomycetota; class Actinomycetes; order Propionibacteriales; family Nocardioidaceae; genus JAWWPG01. Next base: position 352,789 of record CAWIAB010000006.1, on the reverse strand, counting down.
AATCGTCGACCAGCAGGCCTGGCAGGCTGCCCTCGACGAGCTGCGGGTGCGAGAGAAGGCCGCCACTCGTGAGCTCGACGCTATCGCTGCCCAACGCCGCAGACTGCCGATGGTCGAGCTCCCGGACTACACGCTGATGAGTCCGGATGGCCCGGTCAGGCTGGTCGACGTCTTTGGCGGGCGCTCCCAGCTCATCGTCTACAACCACATGTGGTCGGATGGCGCCGAATGGCAGTGCGGCGGCTGTACCGGCCTCACGTCGCAGTACGTCCGGCTCGGCGTTCTCGACAACTACGATGCACGCTTTGTCGTCGTCACCAATGGACCCATCGAGGAAGCACTCGCCTACAGGACCAAAGTCGGCAACCGGATGGACTGGTACTCGTCAGCGGAGAGCTCGTTCAGCGCTGATGTCGGCGCACCGCCCGGTGGGGGGTTCGGGGTGAACGTGTTCCTCCGCGATGGCGACACGGTCTACCGCACGTGGCACACCGACGGCCGCGGCACCGAACAGCTCAGCTACACGTTCGCGCTGGTCGACATCCTGCCGTGGGGTCGCCAGGAGGAATGGCAGGACTCGCCTGAGGGATGGCCGAAGTCGCCCACGTACTCCAACTGGCTTGACTCTCCCGACGTCGCTCGGCTCTACGGTCCTGACGGAGATGCCACCAACGATGTGCGCCCATGAGGTCGGTGCGGCGGCAACAATGCCGTCGCACAGTGGCCACCTACTGATCAACGGGCTGAGCCTCTACCACGAGGTGTATGGCGAGCTCGGCGAGTCGCCGGCGTACCCGTTGATGCTGATCCCTGGCGCCTTCATGGGAACAGAATCCATGAGGTCGTGGGCAGCCGCCTTCGCAGCCCGGCGCACGGTGATCGTCTTCGATCAGCAAGGGCACGGTCGCACCCCGGATACGTCGCGCCCGATGTCGTACGAACAGTTCGCCGACGATGCCGCGGAACTGCTGCGCGCGTTGCAGGTCGAGCGAGCGGACGTGATGGGCTACTCGCAAGGTGGCGGGGTCGCGTTGCAGCTCGCGATCCGTCACCCGACGCTCGTGAGCAAACTGGTTTCGATGTCCGCCACCTACCGCAAGGACGGCTGGTACCCGTCCGTGATGACGGGCATCGAGGGAGTCAGTGCGGCAGTATTCGCCGGTACCCCGGTCGAGGCGGCGTTCAAGGCGCACACACCGGACGCCGCGGCGTTCGACGCCTACCTCGATAAGGTGAAGGTGTTGAACATCGATGACCAGAACATCAGCGACGCCCAGATGCGCTCGATCTCTGCGGCAACCATGATCATCATCGGTGATGCGGACTCCGTCAGACCGGAGCACGCGCTGGCGATGTTCAGGCTGCGTGGTGGCGGCGACGAGGAAGCGGCCGCCTCGGGGATGCTGCAGAGGGTTCCAGCCGCCCGCTTGGTGATCCTCCCGGCGACGTCGCACATCGGCCTCTCGGACCAGACAGCCGTACTGGTGCCGATGGTGAGCGCGTTTCTCGATGATGAGCAGCCGGCGACCCCGGATCTCTTCTAGGCCTTGTCGCGCGCGCATTTCACCATCTGCTCGGCTGTCCGCGACTCTTACTCTGGTGCGGGGATGCTGTGTAGGGTGTTGTCGCCAGAGCGGAAGGGTGGATGTTCCTGGGCTTTTCACGGCTCCGCCGTCCTGTCGCTGTTCGAGTATGCCGGGGATTGGTGAGGTACGGGGATGTCACGATGGATCGTGTGCGGCGCTGTGTTCGCGGCGGCCGTGGGGATGTCAGCCGTCTCTGCCCAAGCTGGTCAGGCTCAGGTCCGCATGGGGACGGGCGTCATCGATGACTGGGTCTCGGTAGCCGCGGCGAACTCGGACTATGGGGGGTACGACGCTGGTAGCGCTACCCACTCGTGTGGCCTTCGGGAGAACGCCTCGCTCTGGTGCTGGGGCCTCAACTCGCATGGCGAGCTGGGCCTCGGAGACTCGAACTATCGTTACCGCCCGACTCAGGTCGGCACGGGCACGAACTGGCTGTCGGTCAGCGTCGGGGAGTCCGATACCTGTGCTATCAAGACGCCCGGGACGCTGTGGTGTTGGGGATTGTCCTTCGGTACTGCTGTTCCACGCAGAGTGGGGGCCGCGACTGACTGGGTGTCGATCAGTGCCGGGGGTTATCTCTACCCGAACTTCCAGAACAACTTCAGATGTGGGATACGCAGCGATGGCGGGCTGTGGTGCTGGGGCGACAACTCGTCAGGGCAGCTGGGCCTCGGCGACCTCGTAGACAGGTCGGAACCCACGAAGGTGAGTGACGGCTGGCGCGGTGTTGCCGCCGGGATCACGCACACGTGCGGGGTACGCACCGACGGCTCCTTGTGGTGCTGGGGCTCCAACTACGAGGGGGAGCTCGGGCTCGGAGACGACGACCCCAGACTTGTCCCGGCACAGGTGGACCCGGGGTCTGTGTGGCGGACCGTGGCGCCCGGCAGCGACTTCACTTGCGGGATCCATCAAGACGGCGGGTTGTGGTGCTGGGGGTGGGGTGGCGCCGGACAGCTCGGCAATGGTGGAACCGATACCGAGTACTCTCCGGTTCCGGTAGATGCCAGGACAGACTGGTCTGACGTCAGCACCGGTTACGCACACAGCTGCGCGTCCCGCGTCGACGGCTCCTTGTGGTGTTGGGGTGACAACGACGAGGGACAGGTCGGGATCGGTGGGTCGCCCTCGAGGCAGCTGACTCCAGCCCGAGTCGGCACCAGCTCTTGGACGGCGATCGCAACTGGGGGCATGGACAGTTGCGGGGTGCAGTCGGATCACACGCTGTGGTGCTGGGGGTTGCCCGTTAGTGGTGAGCTCGGGGTAGGCAACCGGACCCTCCACACGGCGGTCCCGATCCAGGTGGGGCTCCAGGACGACCCGAAGCTGGTCTCGTACTCCTTATCGGCGGTCGATGTCCTCACGAGCGATGATGTGTGGGTAGTGGGTGAGACTCGGCGTACGTCGACGAGGCCGTGGGTCGAGCGATGGGACGGGAGCTCGTGGCAGCGCCTCCCAGCGGTCGCCTTCGGAGACGCCTCGTCGTTCAATGACGTCGCGGCGGTCTCGGCCCGGGACGTCTGGGCGGTCGGTAGCTACTCCTTGGCCTACGATCGCCCGCTGATCGAGCATTGGGACGGCTCATCCTGGTCGAGGTACCCGGTCAACGACGCGGCCGATGTGCGGCTGACCTCGGTTTCGGCGTATGCCAGCGACGACATCTGGGCCGTTGGCTACACCACGCACAACTTGTGGTACGCCGAGGCCGTGGCCTACCACTACGACGGAACGAAGTGGACACAGGTTGCCACCGCGCCTATGAACCCATGGTCGAACCAGTCGTTCCTTGACGTCGAGATGCTGTCGCCCACCGACGTCTGGGCCGTTGGGTGGGGGCGAAAGGACGACGAAGCGGGCGCTTTACCGTTCGCCGAGCACTGGGACGGCCAGCGTTGGGCTGTCACGAGTCTCACGCCGGGTGCGTCGTACGACGACCACTACCTGCGGAGCATCGCGGCCGTGTCCCCGAAGCGGGTCTGGGCTCTGGGCGACTTCACGCAGAACGACGGCAAGGACGAGCTCACGTTGGCCCGGCTCTGGAACGGCAAACGGTGGGAGGAGAGGCAGGTGCCCGACCCGGGCGTGCCGCCCGGGACCTACCTCCGCGGTGCTGTCGCCGCCGCCGGCCGCGACGTGTGGGCGGTTGGGCAAACCCATGACGCCGCGCGATACCTTGCCTTCACCAGCCACTTCGACGGTGCCCGGTGGACGCAGGTGACGACTCCGAGCCCGCCGAATGGTGATACCCGGCTGAATGCCGTGGATGCCAATGGCAGTGACGACGTCTGGGCCGTGGGACTCAGTACGCACGGGGGCGTCGACGAGCCGCTCGTCGAGCACTGGGACGGCAGCGTTTGGACCATCGTGCAACACAGGTTCGGAGGCTGACCAACCCGTCGAACGCGACTCCACCACCGGGTGTGGGTGCGCGAACGCCCGGTGCCGGGTAAAGATGGACAGTCGTAGAGGCGTTTGATGCCGGGTCGGCCGAGCCGCTGCTGAGGATTGAGGGGTCGAGATGAGAAACCACGGTTGGATGATTGCGGTGTTGTGCCTGTCGGTGCTGCCTGGAGCAGCGGCTACCGCTGCGTCGCAACCTGAGACCGCTGCCGCAGCGTCGGCCGGCAGCGTTTGGATCGATTTCTCTGCTGGTGACGTCAGCAGCTGCGGAGTTCAGCGTGATGACACCCTCTGGTGCTGGGGAAGCAACGACTACGGACAGCTCGGCCTCGGAGACGACATCGACCGGTCGTTGCCCACCCAGGTCGGCGTACAGAACGATTGGCGGCTGGTCAGCGCGGGCGCCCAGCACACCTGCGCGATCCGGGCCGACCACACACTGTGGTGCTGGGGCGACAACGAGTACGGCCAGCTGGGCATCGGCGGGACGACCGGTCGTGCGGTTCCGACACAGGTGGGTGACGGTGCGGACTGGCGGAGCATAGGCTCTGGCAGCTATCACTCGTGCGGCATCCGGGGCGGGGGCAGCCTGTGGTGCTGGGGACTCAACGACCGAGGTCAGATCGGCGATGGCGACCCCCACAACCGCCACTTCCCGAGCCAGGTTGGCAGCGACGCGATATGGACGTCCGTAGCAGGTGGTGACTTTCACACGTGTGCGACTCGTGCTGACAAGTCCCTGTGGTGTTGGGGTGACAACCGCCTGGGACAGCTGGGTGTCGGCGACACCACCGAGCGGCAGGTGCCCGCTCAGGTCGGTGTCGACCTGGACTGGCGCGAGATCAGCCCCGGGGGACTGCACACGTGTGGGACTCGCGCCGACCACACGCTGTGGTGCTGGGGATCCAACACCCATGGTCAACTCGGCGTCGGCGACACCACCGACAGAAGCGTCCCGACCCAGGTCGGGGGCGATCTTGACTGGAAGCACGTCGGCTCAGGTGAGGACCATACCTGCGGGATTCGCGGCCACCGCACCATGTGGTGTTGGGGATTCAACGGGTACGGCCAACTCGGCCTCCACGACCTGCGAGGCAGGCTGGTGCCGAACCAGGTCGGCAGCCACAACGACTGGACCAAGATCAACGTTGGCGGGAACTACTCCTGCGGCATCCGGACACCGATCACCCTGTGGTGCTGGGGCGACAACAGGGATGGTCAGCTCGGTGTTGGAGACATGGAGCAGAGACGAGCTCCCGCCAGGGTGTAGATGGACGGGAGTGATCACCTAGGTCGGTGTCGCGCCGACCCTACTCCCGGGAGGGATGGTCAGCGTATGCAGACACAGTCCGCCGCGCCCGCTCTCTCAGCGCTGACTCCGCTGGAGTAGATCAACCCCTGCTGGCCGTCGTACTGACCTCCGCGTCGGGGCAAAGGGATTCGGAGGTGTCGGTGGTACCTGCAAGGCTGCCGTCATGACATCTACATTGACCCGTAGCGAAGCGTCGGCCGCGGTCGAGGAGATCGGTTGGCGGTATCTGCTGGGAGCTCTTTCGACCAGTGTCGCCGTTGCCTCGATGGCGCAGGCAGTGTCGGTCGCGACCGAGGTTGTTGCCGCCTGCGGCGCGGACGCCGATGCTCACCTTCGAGCCGATGTTCGTCCCGACCGTGTCGACCTCACCTTGATGGACCGCGCTCTGGTCGCCACCACGACGCGTGACGTTGAGCTGGCGCGGGTGCTCACCGATGTCGTTCGGCGGCTTGGCCTGGACACCGGGGGAGTCTCAGCGGCGACCAGCCCGGGGCGTCCGGTGCAAGTCCTGGAGATCGCGATTGACGCAATAGACATACCCGCGATCCGGCCGTTCTGGAAGGCGGTCATGGCGTACGTCGACGAACGCAACAACGGAGAACCAGACGACGGGCTGATCGACCCGGTCCGGCAGGGGCCGACGATCTGGTTCCAGCAGATGGACGAGCCGCGAGCGCAACGCAACCGGATCCACTTCGACATCACCGTCGCCCACGACGAGGCCGAGGCTCGGGTGGCTGCCGCCCTCCAGGCCGGCGGACAGCTGGTGAGCGACGCGCACGTCCGGTCCTTCTGGGTGCTTGCCGATGTCGAGGGAAACGAGGTTTGTGTTTGCACGTGGCAAGACCGCGATCGCGCCACGACGTAGCCCACGCAGGTCAGCCCTACTTCTTGCGCGGTCCGAGCACGACGATCATGGTGCGCTCTCGTCTCACGGGCTTTCTGCGCAGTCTCGTACGTGAACTTGCCGTAGTCCATGAGCTTGCAGACTGGTGGCTGCGCCATTGGCGCAATCTCAACGAGATCGAGATCGGACTCCTGGGCGAGCCGATCATGCAGCCTCAGTCCCGAGGCGAGCGTAATGCCAACGACGTCTGCTCAGCCTCGCATTTAGCTGCTGCGGGCGACGACGATGCAGCGAACCACAGGGTGGACGATGCCGCGGCGGTAGAACGCCCCCGTGCAGGAAAAGAGGGGAAATCCTGTATTGGGGGGCGTCCGCCGTGCCGGCCGGTGCACCGACCGCTCGATGCTGAGACTACGCCGTTTGTGAGTCGGGTAGTCCAACAAGCGACATATTCGAGATGAACCGAGGAGCGCCTCGCCCTACTCCCTCGAGGACGAGGCGCCCACCCCGCTCGCCTCGGTGCGGCGGGTAGCCGGCCGGGATCGGGTGGGAATCTTCTCCCGGCCGACCGTTGGGTGAACAGGTACCCCTGCCGGCCTGCGGCGAAACCCCGGGTCATCGAAGAGGAAGGCCATAGACACGACTGATCGCCCCCGGTGGTCCCACCTGGCAGGATGACGACATGGAACGTGTACTGGGAGTCGGTGGATACTTCCTGCGGGCTGCCGACCCGGTGGCGCTCGGCGCGTGGTACCGAGACTGTCTGGGCCTGGATGCCGATAAGGACGGCCTGTGGCGTCAGGAAGCCGGGCCGACGGTGTTCGCGACCTTCGAGTCGGAGACGGACTACTTCGGTTCCCTTACCCAGCAGGTGATGATCAACTTCCGGGTAAGCGACCTGGACGCCATGCTCGCACAGCTACGCGCCACGGGTGCTGACGTAGCCAGCGAGACGCAGGACATGGAGGGTGTCGGGCGATTCGGCTGGGTCACCGATCCCGAAGGCAATCGGATCGAGCTGTGGCAGCCCGCCTGAGCAAGGCTCACTGCCTCACCCGCTGATCTTCACTGCTCCGTCGTCCTGGCTGAGCCCGCGGCTTTGCGCCGCGATCAGGATGTCGTCGACTCTTTGCGCCAGTTCGTCGTCGCAGTGTTGGTCGTTGGCGATCATCTGCTCGAGAATTCTGCCCACCCGGCGGGTGCTCGTCACGTCAACGCGGTAGGTCGTCAGGAGCCAACGCTTGAATGATTGACGGTGATCCAGGTGTTGGAACACGTCCAGCGCGTCCTTCCATCCTGGGAACTCGGCCCGTCGGGCTTGGATCGCAGCCTCGCTCAGATAGGCCGTGATGTCAGGTCTGGTCAACCCGAACACGTCGTATCGCCGACCACGCTCCGCGCACCTCAGCCGCAGCTTGGTCAGCTCGCGCTCCTCGTTCGTCTCCGTGCACCCGGGGAGGGCTCGGTCGCTGTTGGTGTAGTCCAGGAGCACGCCGATCGGAACGTCGAGGTAACGGTCCAAGAAGTCCAGCTCGGCTGTGGCCAGCAGGTTGTGCGTGCCGTGCATGCAAAGGATGGCCACCCCTGCTTCGCGAAGCACCTGACCGAACAGCCTGTCGAGGACCAGCCGGTCGTGGTGCCCCTCCACGATGAGCAGGTAGCTCATCCCAGCGAGCAGCTCGCCCCGGTTCACCCCCAGAGACTCGGCCAGACCTCCCCTTGCTCTCGTGTCGTCGAGCGAGAGCCGCGCGACATTGGTTCCGTCCACGGTCCGTTGGACATGGACGAGGGACCAACCGGGCAGGTCGAGAAAGTGGGGGCTGTGCGACGCAACGACCACGTGGTTGCCCACCCGACGCAGATGTTCCAGCGCCCGGGCTGCGCCTCGCTGGGCGAGCGGGTGAAGGTGGGCCTCCGGTTCGTCGAAGACCCTTACCGTGAGGTTGGGTTGGAGGGTCGAAAGCCCAGGTATGACAGCCATCAGCAGACCCTTCGTGATCGGGTCGGGAGCCTGCAGCCATTCCTGGCCGGCGCGCGCCAGCACAGGCTCCAGGCCTTGGAGCACAAGGTCGAAAGTCTCGGCGGTCCAGTACGCGTCGCCGCTGAGTATCCGTTCGAAACGGGCCGCGAACTGGAGTACACCGGTTCGCAGATCCTCGCGGTCGGCAAGCCGCAACAGCTGGGCATGCAGACGCGCCTGCAACGTGAACCGGTTCAGCCGCTGCGACACGGTGGCCAACGCCTCGTCCACCCATCGGCGCTCGCCTGCGGAGAAGTGCTCGAACACGTCCTTGTCCCCGGTCCGGCCGATCGTCAGGCCGTCGCCAACCCGCATGTCCTGAAGCTTGTAGTCCGCTCCGTCTCCGACGCTGCTGATGCTGACGTACGGCACCGTGAACGCGAGCTCCTCCTGGCCGTACGTCTCCCCGAGCCTGCGTAGCCAACGGTGCCCGTCTCCGCCGATCGGCCCGGGCTGAAGCCCCACGTTCCCGAGCTGCTCCGCCAACAGCGCGGCCGGTTCAGACGCCTGCTCGAAGGACCGGAACAGCTCATCATTGGCCTGCCGACCGGTCCGCATCTGCGGAAGCCATTGCAGAGTGCCGGGAGGCTCGGCTGTCGGGGGTAGGTGCATCACATCGATATAGGACCCTCGAGGTGGCGCTGGTGCCTCGAAATAGGCTCGCAGTGGCCCGAAGATCCGCGGCAGCCTTGCCGCCGTGGTGCGGAGGACCTCAGGTACCGACGTGGCCATCAGCGTCCGGGTGAAGATCCGACTGATCGGCGGGGCCCACGGATCACTCGGATCGTCTCCGGCGATGCTTGCCAGCGTGTAGCGGACGATCGGGCGAGCGGTCGACTCGACAACGAAGTTCAGCAGGTCACTTGAGATCCCAACCGATGCCAGGCCCGCCCGCAGATCACCGCCATGATCGCAGCCCAGATCCCTCCACCACGTGGCGTCGTCACGAACTCGACGCGATATCGGCCAGTGGGTCTCGAGCGGCAGCGCCAGCTCCTCGGCCAGCACCAGATCTGCCGGGAGGGGGAGCAACCCGTAGTCGACGAGGGCCACCAAGGAGATTGCCCCCGGCGACGGCATCACCAGCCGAGGTCCGGCCAACCCGACGGTCTGGTCGCTCCCCATCAGCAGTGCAAGACACTCGAGAATATTCGTCTTCCCCGAGCCGTTGGCTCCGAAGAGTGCTAGTCCGTCGCTCCAGGGCAGCCAGACGTTCGAGAGGTTCTTGTACTCACGGATGTGCACCCCGAGGGGTTCCGCAGGCAACGCTCGCGGCATCCTTCGGTCCGGAGCCATCTCAGCCCGTCGTTCGATCTGGGGCGGATGACGTGCTGTGGGTAGCCTTCAACGTCGTCTCCTGACAGCATTCGTGGCCCCCGACGAACCACTCTATATCAGACGAAAGATCCTCAGATCAGGCATACATGTGACCCGACAGCGCAGCTGCGAAGCCATCGGGGCCGTTCCCGGTGGCCGTAGCCCGTGACGTCCGTGCCCTCAGACGCAATCGGATCCGTTCGGACGGACGGTGTGCCCGACGTGCCGGGCCACTGAGTGCGGCGCTGTTCTTGAGGGATGTCTGGACAGACGAGCACAGGTCACCTTGAACGGCGGAGAGCCCCTGGCGAGCGGAGCTCTCAGGACCACAAACCAGGGGCACCACAAACGAGGCGCGTCGGACTAAGCGTCATAGGGTGTGACGGCGCCTCGACGACTCGAGAAGATCGATCTCGGGCCCTCATATGGACATCGCTTCCCGGCCCTCCGACGTTACTCACAAGTCGGTAACGAATCCGGGTTCCGTTGATTCCCACGTCTGGCGTTCGTGTGGTGCGGATCAGCTGGGGGAGGCAAGGTGGCGCTGGAGCCAGGTGTCGACGAGTTCCTGCTGTTGTTGCGACGTCGCCCCGGCTAGCTCGAGGGTGTCATCGCCGAGCGTGATCGAGACTTTGCGCGTCTCGCCGCGCTGGGTGAAGGCGCGGATCGCGGCGACGAGCGCCGGCAGCCCCCCGGAGAACGACACGGCTAGCTGGGCCCACGCCAGGGAATCGCCCTTGGATCCGGGCGGAGCGTCATCGGACGCTGGTCGTCGTACGTCGAAGCCAGTCTCGTGCAGCTCCTCCCGAAGCTGCTCGGCGAGATCGTCAGCGTCGCCCTTATCCCCATCGCGGAGCGCGACCACCAGCCGGACCATCTGTTCGTCGGTCATGGCCGGTCCTCTCTCGCTGTCATCGCCAGTGTGGCGGAGGACGCGAGTAGTATCAATGTCTCGTCTTATCGCTCCTGCGTTCATCACTGCAGTGTGGATTGACCGGCGCCCGGAGGCTCGTGGGTGGCCGCCTGGTTCGAACCGGCACGGCGCGATCCTGTCGAAGGGGTTCCCTCCCCGTCGACGTCACCACTCCGTCGCCGCGAGGAGGTCACCGATGCCTGTTGATTCTGGTCGGCGGGTGGCCTTGATGATCGCCGTGGACACCTTCCTCGACGAGGAGCTGCGGCAGCTGCGCGCGCCATCGCGCGATGCAGCCGCATTCGGCGAGGTGCTCGGTGAGCCCGACCTCGGTGGGTTCGAGGTCATCTCGCTGGTCAACGGCAATGCGCATGAGGTACGGCTTGCGATCGTGGAGTTCCTGACGGATCGACGCCCCGACGACGTCGCCTTGGTGTACCTGTCCTGCCACGGGCTGATAGACGCCCGCCGCCGGTTGTACTTCGCCGCTGCCGACACCCTCAAGAACCGGCTGCCGGCTACCGGGATCGAGTCGCACTGGGTACTGGACCAGCTCGAGGAGTGTCGCGCACGCCGCCAGGTCGTCATCTTGGACTGCTGCTTCAGCGGAGCATTCGCCCGCGGGGCAAAAGGAGACGCCGACCTGGGTCTGGGGGAGCGGTTCCTGGGACAGGGCCGCGGCCGCGTCGTCCTGACCGCGTCGCGAGGAACCGAGTACTCCTTCGAGGGTTCTCCCGTTCCCGGCTCGGCAATCCCGGGCTCTGTGTTCACCAACGCGCTAGTAGCGGGGATCCGGTCTGGTGCCGCCGACGTGGACCGCGATGGGTACATCTCGGTGGACGACGCCTACACGTACGCGTTCGATGAGATGCGGGTCGCTGGTGCCGAACAGACACCGCAGCGATGGCTGTACGGCGCCGAAGGGTCGATCCTGCTGGCCCGGAACCCGGCCGCGTCCGCGGCACCCCTAAGCCAACCGCCACGATCACCAGTCACCCACGACGAACGTCCCGCCGTGCGCGGTCGGCGACGCCAGGCTCCGTCATGGGCTTCTCGACTTCGCACTCTCATCGCCGGACACCGAGTGCTGGCTGGGTGTCTGGCTGTCGGTGTCGGGGTCGTGGCGTTGGGAGCGTTGTTGTGGGGAACTCTCGACGGCGCAGCAAACCCTCCCGGTGACGGCGCCTCTGTTTCAGGCACACCGAAGTCGGGTACGGCCACCTTCCCCGGACCCTGGACGCTGCTGGTCGACGCCACCCCTCGCCTCGATGGGCTTGACGGCTGTCAGGTGATGCTGACGGACACGCAGACCGGCGCGTCGACGGCGTACCCCAACGGCGAGCACGGCCCCGAGCAGGAGACGTCGCTCTGGCAGATTCACCAGGGCGGCAATTTCCGGTGGACGGTCAACGACACGTCCTGCGTCGTCCTCCCGAGATCAAGCACCGTGGATGTCAAGTCCTCGCCGTTCGAGCCCGAGTTCACGCACGGGGACTCCGAAGCCTTCGACGCAAAGGACCCGGTCGCCGTCAAGGTGACGGACTTCCAGGGCGCGGCGACCTGCACCGTCTATCTGAACGACATCGCGACGGGGGACGTCGTGGACCGCAAAGTGGCGACGACCGAGAACCCCGTCGTGGAACTCGACCCAGGCCCTGCGCACAAGGCGTACATCTCTGACCCTAGCTGCGACATCCACGTGACGCCCTGAGTCCGCGATGGTGACGAGCATTGGCATGACGGCTCCGCTACCCCTGAGCCTCGATCCGACGATCGGCTGGCCGCCCGTTCCTTCACAGTCGACCTAGTGGCGTGGTGCCGTGTTGGTCGACGAGGAAGTAGTACCTGTGCGGTGACCGGAACAGCCAGGCGCCGGGTCTGAGCTGTCTGACGGTCCAGCCGGCGTGGGTTTTCAGCCGGTGACGGATTGAGGTGGATACAAGTTGGGTCGCCGGTCCGTTCTGAGAGTGGTGCAGTGGCCTGTCTGTGGTCGCCGGCCGCCGCGGTTCATCGGGACGAACCGTTCGGTGTGTTCGCAGTCTTGATGTCGAGAGGTACTGGTGCCGTAGGGGAAGTAGTCGACGGTCCGGATCAGCCGGATCGCTTCCGATGTCTTCGGGTGGGGTCTCGTAGTGGTCGACGGGTTGCACACCGGCCAGGTCGATCACCGGCTTCAGCACCACATTCGCATGTCCGAGCCACTGTTTGACCTGGTCCAAGATCACCGGGCCGATGTCCTCCACCCGGACCACCCCGGCACCCGCGTACGGCTGGCCGGCCAGCATCGCGTCCAGAGTCTCCCGGCTCAGGTGGATGTACAGCACCGCGGTGCCGAACGTGAACGGCGACTGCCGCCCGCACCGCCCGTCCGGCTGAACACCGTCCGGCAGGGTGGCTGCGAGCTGTTCCGCCGCCTCCATGTCTCCGGCGCGGCGGGCGGCGGCCGCCTGAGACTGTACGTTACGTACCCGTTCGGCCTCGGCGATCAGGTCGTGGGCGGCTGCCGGGTCCGCGAGGATCCCGACCGCGCTGGCCCGACGTTGCTGCACCGGCCGGGTATCACCGATCGTCTTCAAGGCCCGGGCGATCAGCTCGACCGCCGCATCGAACGCTATGACGTCGCCGGCGCGGGCCTTGATGAAGATCCCCTGGTAGCCGTCCTTGGACTCCGGGTCCGGGAACACCCCCACCCCCGATGCCGCCTCCTGGGCGTCGTCGGCAGCCTTCGCCGGGTCCGCCGCCAGGATCGCCGCAGCGACAATGTTCTTCAACCGCCGCCACGTCAACCCCCCGGCCAGGTCCGCGATCCGCGCATCCACCGCCGCCGCAGCCTCCACGGTCAGCGGCCGGGCCTCTTGGACGATCCGGCGGGCCAACCACACCTCCACCCACCCGTCCTGGACCCGTCGCCACAACAGCGGGAACCGGTGCCGCAGATCCAGCCCATCCCCGATCAGCGACTTCGCCGCACCATCCGTCGTCGCCTGCACCGCACCGAGCTCGGCCGCCGCGAACTCCGCCACCTCCGGCGTCCCGTCCCCACCCAACCGAACCAGCCGCTCCCGACCCTTCCCGACCGCACCAGGACGAGTCAGCACCGCATGCAGGTCAGCCCACCGCATCGCCAGCCACAGCTGCTTGGCCTGCACCCGCCGCTCCACCTGCTTCGTGCCGGCGGCCTCCGACAGAACCCCGGCCGCATCCAACCCAGCCAGCCGCTCCGCCTCGAGCGCCTGCTCGAACTCTGCCAAAGCCAGCGCCCCCGCCGAGTCCAGGTCCGGCAGCACGCCGTACCCCTCACCCTCGACGCCGTCCTCAAACTCGTCCAGACCGGACCAGCCATCCAGATCGTCGACATCGATGACCTCGTCGTCGGTCGGAGGCACCGGCGGCACGAACCCCGCCCACACCTCCGCCTCATCAGACGGATCCATCATCTCGAACATGTGCACTAATCTACTATCTGCCTCCGACAGTTTTGTAGTCCAGACGGCGTTAACCACAAAAGGGAGTCCGACGCAATCGGTCCGGAGAGTGGGGTGATGGTCAACTGCGGCCGGGCGGCCGTACCGAGGAACCGCCCCCTTGATGCTCATGCGAGACCTAGATCGTTATCCGGACGGCAATCGTCCGGATCACGTTCTAGCCTGACCGTATGCCTGTTGACCTCTCCGTGGACGACCTCACCGTGCGTCCCCTCGCGCCGGACACCTGGCGTGCCTTCGCCGACCTCGTCGAGCGGCACAACGGCGTGTTCGGCGGGTGCTGGTGCACCTGGTTCCACTCGCTGTCTCGCGACAAGGACCGCACCTATGAGAGCAACCGTGACCTCAAGTGCCAGCTGGTCGAAGGCGGCCGGGCGCACGCTGCCCTGGTCTTCGCCGGCGACGAGGCCGTTGCCTGGGCTGAGTACGGGCCGCCGGAGGAACTGCCCAACATCCACCATCGACAGGAGTATGAGGCGGGACTGGTCAAGGCGCCGGACTACCGGATCACCTGTATCTTCGTGGACCGACGCTACCGGCGGCGCGGTGTCGCGGCGCTAGCACTTCGAGGAGCTCTGGCCCTGATCGCCCAGGCGGGAGGCGGGGTGGTCGAGGGTTACCCGCACGACATGTCGAAGCAGCCCGAGGGCAAGAAGATGTCGTCCTCCTTCCTCTACAACGGCACCCGGAGGATGTATGAGGAGGCCGGTTTCACCCACCAGCGCGCCAAGGGACAGAAGAACTGCGTCATGAGTCGGATGGTGGACCGGCACTGATCACTGATCGCAGATGCGGGCCATGGGCGCCGCTAGCTGTTGTCAGCTGCCGGGCCTGGTGACGGTGAACTGCTGGTGGTCGACGAGACCGCTGGGACGGGCCAGACCGCCATTGGGCGTGTGCATCACGATACGTCGGGGGTGCTGGAGACCGATCAGCTGGCTGTTCACGTGGCAGAGTCGGAACGTGACGGGGGAGAAGCGGGTCACCGGCAGTACCTGACCGGCGCTGTTGGTGCGTGCCTGGACCAGGACCGCGGCCGTTGAGTATTTGGGGCCTGGTCCGCTGCCTGCGCTGCCGCCGCCGACTCCCCAGCCTTTCGTGTCATTCTCGATGCTGTACGAGATTCCGTGGCTCTGCACCTGGATGCTGGCGCTGACCCGATCGCCCGGCTCGACAGACTCAGACACCTTGCCGCCCGGTCCACCGACAAAGGCATAGGACACCGCTCGGCCCCCGTGACACTCCAAGGCAGTACCGACTCGGAATGGTGAGCTCGCTCCCTGGGTGGAGACCTGGAACGTGGTGTAGGTGGCCTTCGCCCCGCAGGTCGCCTGAGGCTGGATCCAGGACGCCGCGATGCGGTGAACCTGCTCCGGGCTGACAGCGTACCCGGCCCGGTTGTCTGCGGTGATGGACTGCGGACTGCCGGAGACGCTTGGCGCGGTGGCAGCCGATGCGACGGGTGTCATTGCCCCGACGGTGGCCAAAGAGGCGAGCAGAACGAGAACGGAACGCCGGACGAACACGATGGATCTCCCCCTGGAAGGCTGGACCTGACAGACGTGGGGGACTCTACCTGGCGCCTCCTCTGTGACGCGGTCAGCCACCGATTGGAGCACGCGGAGCTCGGATCCCCGCGAACTGAACCAGCATGTCAGTGGCCGCCTGAAGGTCACGCCGAGAACGGGCCTGGTTCGGGTCGCTGATGTACTGCAGCACGAGCCCGAACACACTGGCGACGAGGACCCTGCCCAACGTGTCGAAGGGAACGCCGCAGATCTCGCCTGCGTTGTTGGCGGCCTCGTGACACCACTCGCCGACGATCCGGCTGTACTCCTCCACCTGCCACCGTCCCAGGTTCTCGAGACCCGGTGTCCGCAGGGCGTAGATCATCAGCTCATAAGCCATGAGCCGCTGCTGCGGGTCGTCCTCGACCATCTGAGTCCAGTACGTCGCCAGGCCTTGCCGGATGGCGTGCTCGAGCCCGTCAGCGAGATCGGCGGCAGCCTGAAGGACCTCCAGGATCTGCTCCATGAGGTCCTCGATCACCGCGCGGAACAAAAGCTCCTTCGACGGGAAGACGTACTGCAGGGT
The DNA here is from genome assembly GCA_963833975.1 of uncultured Actinomycetota bacterium. GTDB lineage: Bacteria > Actinomycetota > Actinomycetes > Propionibacteriales > Nocardioidaceae > JAWWPG01. The sequence goes on along the minus strand of CAWIAB010000006.1, from coordinate 336,815 downwards.
GCCGAGGGGTATGTCCGCCTCGGCGGAGACCGCCCGCAGGGTGGTGCCGCCCACCCCATCGCGGGTCAGCACGCGCCTCGCAGCCGACACGACTTGCTCGCGACGCTCGGACGCCTTGATGTAGACCACGGCACTCACCTCACAACTCAGTTGTTGACCGAGTCTGCCACGCTTTGATTTGGCAATCCACACTGACCACCGATATATTAACTCAGTCAGTCGACTGACTGACTTCTAGCAGATCTCGAACCCTGGTCAGTCCCCGAGAGGATTCCTGCATGCCCTCATCTCCACCTGTTCGCCGTACCCGGTCGCGAGGCACTCGCGCCACAGTCTGCGTCGCCGCTCTTACCCTGATGACCGGATTCGCGGTGACCGCAGCCGTCCCCGCAGACGCGGCGCAGCCCGCGGCCGAGCCGCTCCCGGCTGGGGCACCCACGGTCAAGACGGTCACCCTGGTGACCGGTGATGTCGTCCAGGTCTCCACCGGCTCCGACGGCAAGCAGTCCGTCACGATCCGACCCAGGCCCGATGGGACGCATCCCGCAGGCGGCCATCAACCAGGTCCAGGACCATGTCTATGTCGTGCCGACCGAGGCGTTCGGGCTGCTGGCCGCGCATCGCCTGGACCGCGGGCTCTTCGACGTCACCGAGCTGCTCGCATCCGAGTACGACGATGCATCGCGTCCCACGCTCCCGGTCATGGTCGACTACGGCACCGGACCCGTCGCCGCATCCGAGGCGCGGCAGCGCATCGCTGCAGGGTGCCGAACGGACCCTCACGGTGCCTCGGCTCGGAGTGACCGCGTTCCAGGCCGAGAAGAAGGACGCACGTGCCTTCTGGGCAGACCTCACCACCGGGGCCGATGCGGCCGGCAACCCGACCGCACTCTCGGACGGAGCAACCCGCGTCGATCTCGACGGCCGGGTGGAGGCCACCCTCGAGGACTCCGTTCCGCAGATCCACGCGCCGCAAGCCTGGGCCGCGGGCTATGACGGAACCGGTACGACGGTAGCCGTGCTCGACACCGGGTACGACCCCACCCACCCCGACCTGGCCGGCCGGGTCGTCAAGACCGCAAACTTCACCACGGACGCCACCGTGACCGACGGAAACGGCCATGGTAGCCACGTGGCTTCGACCGTCGGTGGCAGTGGCGCCGCATCGCAGGGGCTGCGCACAGGCGTCGCCCCGGGCGCCGACCTGATGGTCGGCAAGGTGCTGACCGACGGCGGATACGGCGAGGACTCCTGGGTTCTCGCCGGTATGGTCTGGGCCGTCGACCAGGGCGCAGACGTCATCAGCATGAGCTTGGGCGGCGACGTCGATGACGGCACCCATCCGTTGTCACGGGCCGTCAACGAGCTCTCCGCCTCGTCCGACAGCCTCTTCGTCATCGCCGCAGGCAATGGCGGCGCCCAGGGCGCATCCACCATCACCTCGCCGGGCGCGGCCGACGCGGCTCTCACGGTCGGCGCCGTCGACGTGAACAACGTGATGGCAGACTTCTCCGGCCGAGGCCCGCGCCTCCGAGACGGCGTGCTCAAGCCCGAGGTGGTCGCCCCTGGCGTCGATGTCACCGCGGCCCGGGCGGCCGGCACCGCGCTCGGACCGATCGTCGACGACTACTACACCACGATCAGCGGCACCTCCATGGCAACGCCGCACGTAGCCGGCCTGGCCGCCATCCTCAAGGAGAAGCACCCGGACTGGGACGGCGAGATGCTCAAGGCGGCCATCGCCAACAGCGCCGTTCCGGTGGCGGACGCCACGGCGTTCGACGCCGGCACCGGGAGGGTTGACGCCCTGGCCGCGATCCGCGAGAAGGTTCTCGCTCCGGCCTCGCTGTCGCTGGGTTCCTATGCCTGGCCGTACTCCGACCTCGAGACGACTCGCACGCCGCTGACGTACACCAATACCAGCACCAAGCCCGTCAGGCTGACTCTCGCCCTGACCGGCCAGGACGGGTCGGCCGAGCCGACCGGCTCCATGACGCTTGCCGCCCAGCACCTCCGGGTCCCGGCCGGGGGAACCTCCTCTGTCGACGTGATCCTCGACCCGACGGTCGCCGAACCCGGCTCCTACTCCGCGGTCGTCACGGCCACCCCGAACGACGGCGGCGGCACGGTGCGCACCGGCCTGGCGTACCTGCTCGAGTCAGAGCACTATGACGTGACCGTCACCATCAAGCCGCGCGCCGGTTCGCAGAGCGTCTCGCACCAGCTCGGGCTCAGCAGCTACGGCGACGCCGGGATCTACGAGCAGCGCTCGTTCGACGCTTTACCCGGTGCGCAGAGCGCGACGTTCCGGTTGCCGCCTGGCACCTACTCCACCGGTGCGATCTCCTTCGGGCAGGCAGCCGACGGGGCGAAGGAAGGGGTAGTGACCTACGAGCCCTCGTTCACGGTCACGAAGGACACGAAGATCGTGCTCGACGAGAACCAGACCGGCCGTTTCGACTACCAGGTCGACAAACCTGTGGTCAACGACGGCGCCATCCTCGACGTCGGATGGAGTGAAGGCGACGACTACACCGGCTTCACTTTCTTCGGCTCTGTGGACCGTCTCTACGCACGGCCGTCGGCGGGGCTTGGCGGGCACGCCACCGTGGCATCGAACTGGCTGCTCAGCGAGCCTGAGGGGCTTCGCACCCCGCAACAGGGAAAGTCGGTGGCTGCCCCTGGATACATGTACGACCTGGTGAGGTTCTGGGGCAAAGGCGTGCCCAACGGTGGCACCGTGTCCGGCACCGGGAAGTCGGTCGCGGCGCTGGTCGAGCACTACAACGGCATGGGCAGCACGAGCGCCGACGGCATGCAGGCGGTCGAGGAGCTGATCGGTTGGGTTCCCAGCCGAGGCGGTGTCGCCAACATCGGTCTGGTCCACCCCGTTCCGTTCCCGAGCACGGTGACGCACTACGTGTCAGCCAACGCGGTCTGGGAACGCACCGTCGCAATCCTGGATGCCCAGTTCGGTGGAGAGTACGCCCGCCTGTACGCGCCGCGCACTCTCTATCGAGGCGGGTCGACCACCCGCGACTCGTGGTTCGGCGGGCCGGTCGGCTCGCGCGTCTCGCCACTGTTCAAGGTCGACAATGGTTCGCCGCCTCCGACGCGTGAAGGGGACGAGATGTTCGTGACCACTGGTGCCTTCACCGATGCAGCCGGCCACATGACGAACTCCGACATCTTCAGCACCGAGTTCGACGGCAAGATATATGCCGACGACGAGCTGGTGCTCGACATGTTCGCGTCGGTGTTCATGAACACCACGGTGCCCGCAGGCAAGCATCACTTCCGCGTCGTCACCGACACCCAGCGGGAGAACCTCTTCTGGCAGGACTCCACCCACGTGCATACCAGCTGGACCTTCGACTCGAGCACTGCGCCGGACGGTCCGGAAGTGCTGCCGATGCTGGGCATCGACTACCAGCTGGCGCTGTCGTCCATCAACGCCGCGCCGGCGGGACGGTACGGGTTCGATGTGAGGTTCTCGATGCCCGACACGGTGAAGACCCAGAAGGTCGTCACGCACCGGATCGCTATCTCGTGGGATGGGGGTGCGCACTGGCGAAACGCCCCGATGGTGCGATGTGGCGACACGTCCTGCCAGGTCCAGGTTGTCAACCGCGCCGGAGGACACGCGAGCCTACGGGTCGTGGCCGCTGACGCCGCCGGTCGCACCGTGACACAGCAGATCGTCGACGCCTACTCAGTCGGCAAGTAGCCGAAAACCGCAAGGATCGCGCGAAGGCCCGCCGGGCGGCACAGCCCGGCGGGCCTTCGTCAGGAAGGCTGTCGCGCGACCTCGAGGGGAACGCGGAGGGGATCCATAGGATCCGCCCGATGACGTGTGAGCAAGCTGCGCCGGTGGCAGATGACAACAGCCAGGAGTGCATTGATCAGAGCGAAGTAGACCGGATACATGAGCAGCCGGACCGAAAGCCCTCCCACCGAGCCCACTGCCAATACCCCTCCGAGGGAGGCCAACACGAAGGTGGACATCGTCTCGGAGTGCGGCTCGCGCCAGGTCTTGGGCAGCATCATCATTGCGGCAATGAAGTCGGCGACGATGACACACACGGTGGCGACGACCGGCTCGTCCACCGCGAACCAGCCGAGCACTCCGGCCCCCGCGAGGGCGATCAAAGCCAGCTCGACTCTGCTCAGTCCGCCGCTCCCGAGCCTGATGGAGAGGACGAACACGAGGCAGGTGCCGAATGCCTGGGTGATGAGCGGGATGAGACTCCATCCCGCACCGTCCGCACGTTGCGCTTCTACGGCGACCACCTCGATCACGGCCCAGATCAGCCAGGAACCACGATGCGGGACGGTGGAGCCGCGCCAGGTGTCGCGCAGGTAGGGCACTGAGTCCACGGCACCCAACGCACCACCGAGCAGCGCGAAGGTCGCCGCCGCGGCGATCATCGCTACCTCACCGCGAGGCCGCCGGCGCGGCCCGGATGGGAGGGTTGGTGCTCAGGGGTTGTGTTTGACATCGGGGTCTCCTGGGGAGTTCCTGTGAGGAGAGACGGCGCGGGCGCGCTGATACCCGGGCGGGGAGCTGGGCCTCGGGTCGGTTCCGGAGGACCCGCGGTGCCACACTGCAAGCGTGCAGGTTCCCGACCCGGCTCTGGTGCTGCTGGTCGGCGCAGCCGGATCGGGTAAGTCCACCTGGGCGTCGCGGCGCTACCGCGATGTCGAGGTGGTGTCCTCCGACGCACTGCGGGCGGTGGTGGGCAGCGGCACTGCCGACCTCGAGGCCTCCGAGGACGCTTTTCGGCTGCTTGACCAGATCGTCGAGGGGCGTACCCGGCGTGGTCTCACGGTGGTTGTCGACACCTTGGGTCTGGATCCGGCACGACGAGCCGCGTGGGCAGCGCTGGCTCGCGGGTTCAGTCTCCCGCTGGTGGCAATCGTGTTCGATACCCCGGCAACCGTGTGCCGAGCCCGCAACGCCTCTCGTGAGCGGCCGGTCCCTGCTGCGGTGCTCTCGGCGCAGCTGCGCCGTATGCGCGAGGTCGCCGCGGAGCTCGAGCGGGAGGGCTGGGACGTCCGGGTCGAGTCAGCCGACGAGGCAGCCGAAGTGACTGCCCTCGCGGCCCCGGCCGCCCCAGTCGCCAACGATTCGAGCGACGGCCCACGAGTGATGCTCCAGATCGGACGGTTCCCCTGGAGTGACGACCCGCTCGGCTGGTTGCGTGGCATCGCTCTCGCGGCCGCCGCAGCGGGCTTCGCCGGCCTTGCCCTGATGGACCACCTGATCCAGATCCCGCAGGTAGGGCGGGCATGGGACCCGATCCCCGAGCCGTGGGTGACACTCGGTGCACTGGCTGCGCTCGGTACCGACCTCGAGCTGGGTACCCTCTGCACCCCTGCCACGTTCCGCGCACCAGGCATCATCGCCAAGGCGGCAGCGACCCTCGATGTGCTCAGCGGCGGCCGGGCCTTCTGCGGCATCGGCGCCGGCTGGTGGGCCCGGGAGCACGCCGCGTGGGGTTTGCCATTCCCCGATACGGCACAGCGCCTCGACGACCTGGCGGTCGCCGCCGAGACACTGCGGGCACTCTGGGCGCCGGGGACCAAGGAGTACCGCGGCGACCGCGTCACGCTGCCCGAGACGACCTGCTACCCCCGGCCGATCGGCCAGATGCCGCTGATCGTCGGCGGTGGCGGGGAGCGCCGTACTCTGCGCATCGCCGCGCAGTGGGGCGATGCCTGCAACATTCGCGCCGACCTCGAGACCGTGCGCCACAAGACGGCAGTCCTGCGCCGGCACTGCGACGACTTCGGCCGACCGCATGACGAGGTTCAGGTGAGCGTCCTCGACGTCGCGGTCGTCGGCACCAGCCGCGAGGACACCTGGGCTCGTGTCGAACGACTCCGCGGCCGCGCCAAAGCACCCGACTTCGCCACCCGTCACCATGCCGGCGAGGTCGCGGCCCACCGGCAACGCCACCAGCGGCTGTTCGACGCGGGAGTGCAAACAGTGTTCCTCGCCCTGCCCGACCTCGACGGACCCGACGACGTGGAGCGAGTCGCCGCGCTCGCCCGTCGGAGCTGACTGGGCCGGCTCAACGCCGAGATCAGTGAGACTGACGACGAAGGAAGGCTGCTCAGCCTCGCCAGGCGCGTACCCTGCGGCTCTGAGCGCAGGCACGTGGCTATGCTCTGTGCATGCTCATCCTTGCCATCATCCTTTTCGGCATGATCATCGGTGCCGGTGCGCAGCTGATCCTCGGACGCAAACACGGCAGCATCGACTGGACGATGGCCATTGTGGCTGGTCTCGCCGGCTCATTCATCGGTGGGCTGCTGATCAGCTTGCTGTCCGGTGATGGCATCGCACTGAAGCCGAGCGGGATCATCGGGTCTCTGGTCGGCGCGATCGTCGTCACCCTGGCGTGGCGCTGGTGGGACAACCGGAACAAGCCGACCGCAGCAGACCGGGCCGCTGCCCGCTCCGGGGACCCCCGCAAGTCCAACCCCCGCTGACCCATCATCAGCGCGTCAGGCCGGCGGCGCGAAGAACTCGAGCGCGATGCCGTCCGGATCCCGGAACGAGACGCCGGATCCGTAGTGCGCGTCGACGATGCCGCCGTGGGCGATCCCGAGCTGTTCCAGGCGAACCGCCCAGTCCTGTAGCTCGTTGCGGTCACGGCACCCGAAGGAGACGTGGTCCAGACCGGTCTGCAGCTCGGAGAACGTGTCGCCGACGCCGCGGGGATGGGTGTGCAGACCGAACAGCTGGCCGCCGCCGATGACGTAGACCGTGTGGTGGAAGCCACCGGTCTCCTCGTCCTCGTCCAGGACCGGCGCCGCATCGAACAGCGCGCTGTACCACCGTGTACTCCGCTCCAGGTCAGTGACCGTGACGGCGACGTGGGCAAACGCGGGAAACTCAGACACAACAACCTCCAGTTGGATGAAAAGCTCGGACAGGGTGTCCTCGATAACCGATTCCAGGTGGGATCGATCGCCGTGATTCTCACCTTCGCGGACTTTTGCGTCCCGGTCATCGGGAGCCGCTCCCTATATAAGGCGGTGAGATCCCTAGGTTTCGCGCGTCAAACTTGCTCATCATGGAGGAGTCCGCGGCGAAGCCTCAGGTCGGGAATCGCCGACTGGCGGCCCGCGAGGGTCGAGAGCTCGGCATTCTCGGCTGATCGCCAGCGCTGCCCAGCCGGCGAGTAGGTGAGGTCGCCTCACCGGAGCGATCTCGCCAGTGTCATGCAGGCAACACGATCGCGGCGTTCGCGCCGTTCAAAGGTGCAGGGCTAGGGCACTCGGTCGGCGAGGTCGGTGCGGGCGAGCCGACGCCAGATCCAGCTCGACGGCAGGTGGGTCCCGTCGAGGACGTACGACGCCGTAGCCGCGTCGGTCAGCGTGGAGTCCAGAGCGGCCCGATGCCGTAGCCGGCCGGCGAGCAGCAGCCGGTCGCCCGGCCTCAGCTCCTCGTCGCCAGCCGGTGCGACCTCGCACGCGCCGTCCCGGACGCGGGTCAACGCGACGATGTGCAGCAAAGTGTCGCGATCGGAGGGGTCACGCAGCAAATCGTCCAGTCGGATCGAGTCCCCGTCGAGGCGGGCCAACAACGCCGGTGCCTCGTCGTTGTCGAGCTGTACGCGCCAGAGCTCCGGCGTTCCCGTCCCACAGGTCTCGACCAACCGGTCGACCAGGTGTTTGGCCCACTCGTCGCCTTGGTGCGGCACCCGAGGTAGGAACTCCATCAGCGCGGGATTCGCCAACCTGGCGAGCACTTCGTGTGCGATGACCTCGGCTGGGACCAGGCCGAAGTCAACTCCGACCGCCGTGAACAGGGGCGCGTTCGACCGCCGATTCTGCAGCGCCACGATGAACGCGTCCGGGTTCGCCCGTCGCGCCGCCTCGACGAGCCACAGGTTCGTGGTGTCACTGGCGGTAGCGGCGACGAAGCCGACGGCGCCCTCGACGTGGCCGGCCTGCACGACGTACTCACTGTCGCCCTCGCCGGCCAGCACGGTACCTCCGGTGACGTGGACCATGGTGACGTCCAGTCCCTCGGCGCGCAGGTCGGAGCTGAGCTCGTCGCCGTATCGGCCCTCTCCGCAGATCACCCAGCGACCGTCGGGCAACGGATCGAAGCCCTTCGGCAGGGGCGAGCCAGGGGCGCTGGTGAGCCAGATCATCAGCTGATAGGCCGCCGGGGAACGCAGCAGGATCCGGAGGTGGTCGCCGAACCGGTCCAGCGGGTTCACGACCTCCTGTACGTGGAACGCGTGCATCCGGGCGGCGACGTCTCGCGAGTTGGAGCGGGCGATCACCGGGAGGTCAGGTCGGAGCAGAGCCGTCGTCATCGCCACATCGAGGTTCGTGTCGTCGTCACCGGCCAATGCCACGACGCCCACGCAGGTCTGGTGCCCGAGGCCCGCGAGGGTCAGCAGCCCGGTGTCTCGGGCGTCGCCCTGCAACGCCGGCGCATCCGCGCGGTAGGAGTCGAGCTCGACCGACGACACCCGGGTGTCCACTTTGTCGATGACGACGAACCGGCGACCCATGTCGTCGAGCGACCGCGCCAGCAGCTTGGTCGCGTTCCCGTAGCCGACCAGCAACAGGAACGGCTCTCGCATCCGGCGCACTGCTCGGGTGAAGCTCCGACGGGCCAGCGCCTCACGGAACCCCTGGTCCCGGAACAGCGAGAGCAGCGAGCCGATCGCGTATGCCCATCCACTGACCGCCAGGAAGATCGTCAACGTGACCCACATCCGCTGGCCCGTCGTGAACTCGTGGGGAAGCTCCCCGAAGCCGATCGTCGTGGCGGTGTAGCTCATGAAGTAGAACGAGTCGAAGATCCCCATCCGGTCGGGACGTCCGTGGCCGTCCTGTCCCGGGATCAGCGACAGCCCCAGAACGCTGACCGCGAAGATCACGATCAGCACGATGAGCGGCGCCCGCATCCGGCGCAACACCAAGAAGACGCCGGCGGATGACAGGTGAGGACCGAGCTCGGGTAGGGGCGGATTCGCCACGTCGGCCTCGTTAACGGCGCTGGAAGGAGACGGTCTCGACCACCAGCAGGACAACGGAAACGATGTTCGCGAAGAGCGCTCCACCCGAGAGCGACACCACGGCGGCGGTCTGCTCCACCGTGAGGGTGCCGTCGGTGAGGACGTTGGCGGCGTACGTCCACACCACGGCTGCGGCGATGAGCTGGAGGCTGGCGACCAGGCTCGTGGAGAGGTGCACGGCTCCTATCTGAGTGCGATCACCGAACTTCATCACGGTCGCGATCAGGTTCACCACGACCGCCGCGAACAGCTCCCAGACACTGTGCAGCTCGGGGTTTCCGAGATCGCCGATGAAGAAGCCGAAGTTCAGGGTCGCCGCGAGCAGCACGAAGAAGCCGAAGACGACCTTCTCCATGTTCACGAGAGCTCCTCAGATCGGGACCCTCGCATCGTAAGGCCCGGCGAGGTGAAAATCCGGACCGCCACCCACCGTCCGGTCAGCTGACTCGTTGGGCTCCCGGCAGCGCGGTGCCGGGAGCCGCTAGCCTCGAGATCGAGGAGGTGGCATTGTGTGTCGTTGGTTGGCGTACTCCGGTGAGCCGCTGCAGCCGTCCCAGTTGATCCTGGACACCCAGCATTCGCTCATCGCCCAGTCGCTGGACTCGCCGCTGGGGGCCGAGACGGTCAACGGTGACGGCTTCGGCTTCGGCTGGTATCCCGTGCACGAGCGCAGTGGGCGCATCCCTGGTGTCTTTCACAGTACCGAGCCGGCGTGGAACGACCTGAACCTGCGAGAGCTCACCCAATCCGTCGAGTCCAGCCTCTTCTTCAGTCACGTCCGCGCTGCGGCCGGCCCACCGATCCAGCAGACCAACTGCCACCCTTTCCGCTTCGAGAACTGGCTGTTCATGCACAACGGCGCCCTCGCCGACTTCCAGTCCGTCAAGCGGGACCTGACCTTCGCGGTCGATCCGTCCCTGTACCCGAACATCAAGGGGACCACGGACTCCGAGGTGCTGTTCTACCTGGCCCTCACCTTGGGCTTGCGGACAGACCCGGTGGACGGCCTGGGGCGGGCGATCCGCTTGGTCGAGTCGGTTGGGCACGAGCACGGGATCCGCTTCCCGATGCAGGGCACGATCGCGGTCTCCGACGGCACGACCCTGTGGGCGTTTCGGTACTCCTCGCAGCGTCGCTCACGCACCTTGTTCCACTCCGCGGACATCGCCACCCTCGAAGAGCTGTACCCGGAGGCCAAGAGGCTGCGCGCGTTCGGCGAACATGCCCAGGTCGTCGTATCCGAGCCGCTCACGGACCTGCCAGGAGTCTTCATCGAGGTTCCCGAGTCGACCGTCGCGACACTCGACTCCTCGGGTTACCACCACCAGCCGTTCCTGGACCCGTCCTAGTCATGTCCGACCGCAGCGACCTGCTCGTGATCGGCGCGGGACCCTATGCGTACGCAGCAGCCGCTTACGCCCTGGACCGCGGAATCAGCACCCACATCGTCGGAATCCCGATGGCCTTCTGGCGTGACCAGATGCCGGCGGACATGTATCTCAGGTCCGGCACGGACTGGCACCTCGACGTGGCCCGGGTGGACACGTTCGCTGCCTATCTGGAGGATCGGGGCCTGCTGGCGACCGACGTCGATCCCATCCCGATCTCGGTCTTCCTCGACCACACGGACTGGTTCGCGGAGCGGAAAGGTCTCGACGTCGATGCACGGCTGGTCGACACGCTCACCAAGACCGACGAGTCGTTCGTGGCGACGATGGAGGACGGATCTGTCATCACGAGCGAACGGGTGCTCGCGGCGCCGGGCATCCGGCATTTCGTCAACCTGCCCGACTGGTACGACGACGTACCCGCTCACCGTCGCTCGCATACAAGCGAGCTCGTGACCTTCGATGACCTCGGGGGTGCTCGTGTGGTGGTCATCGGCGGGCGGCAGAGCGCCTACGAGTGGGCGGCCTTATTGTGTGACCACGGCGCAGCAAAGGTCGACGTGGTGCACCGGCACCCGATCCCGGAATTCGCAAAGGTGAGCTGGGCGTTCGTCGACCCCTACGTCGAACAGACCGTGGCCGAGCGGGGCTGGTGGCGTGGGCTGTCCGCAGCGGAACAGACCCGGATCGTGCTGGAGTTCTGGCAGGTGGGAAGACTGACACTCGAGCACTGGCTCGTCCCGCGGCTGTTGCCGGACATCGTGACGAGTCACCCGGACCGAGATGTCCGCTCCGTGGACTCCGGTGACGGCGAGGTACGGCTGACCTTGTCCGACGGTTCGACCCTGACGGCGGACCATGTCGTCTTCGCATCGGGCTACCGAAGCGACCTGGCTCGGGTGCCGTACCTCTCCGGCGTCATGGACCAGATCTCCGTGACCGACGGTTTTCCCGACCTCTCACCTGGCTTCGAGACGTCACTGCCGGGATTGTCGATCACCGGCTTCGCATCGACGCGCGACTTCGGGCCGTTCTACGGCTTCACCAAGGGCTGTCCGTCGGCCGCCCGGATCGCCGTGGACGAGATGCTCGGCTGACAGCGCGGGGTCAGCAACGCTGCGTCCGTCCGGTACCGTCCAAACACCATACGTCGTTCAGAGGAGTCAGCGATGTCAGAGTCTTTCGCGCGGACCGTGCTGCCGATCCCGCCGCGCCGACACACCGGGTTGACGACGTACGACGCGAAGGATCCCGACACCCACTACCCGCCGATCGAGCCGCTGCGACCGCCCCCGGGTGCTCCGAACGTACTCATCGTGCTGATCGACGACTGTGGATTCGGCGCGTCCAGCACATTCGGTGGGCCGTGCCTGACGCCCACCGCCGACCGGTTGGCCGCTGAAGGTCTGCGATACACCAGGTTCCACACGACTGCACTGTGCTCACCGACCAGGGCGGCTCTGCTGAGCGGGCGCAACCATCACAGCGTGGGCATGGGCGGCATCACCGAGATCGCGACGTCGGCACCCGGCAACAACTCGATCCGGCCGCTGGACTGCGCACCGCTGGCCGAGACGCTGCGCCTCAACGGCTACAGCACTGCTCAGATCGGCAAGTCTCACGAGGTGCCGGTATGGGAGACCGGCCCGACCGGTCCCTTCGACCGTTGGCCGACCGGCAGCGGCTTCGAGTACTTCTACGGCTTCATCGCGGGGGAGACCAACAACTTCTTCCCGGCGCTTTATCAGGGCACGTCGCCAATCGAGCCGCCGAAGTCGCCGGAGGAGGGCTACCACCTCAGCGAGGATTTGGCGGACCAGGCGATCACCTGGGTGCGCCAGCAGAAGTCGCAGGCTCCCGACCGGCCGTTCTTCATGTACTTCGCACCCGGTGCGACACACGCGCCGCACCTGGTGCCGGACGAGTGGCGCGACAAGTACCGCGGCCAGTTCGACGAGGGCTGGGACGTGCTGCGCGAGCAGACCTTCGCTCGGCAGAAGGAGCTCGGGGTGATCCCACCCGAGGCCGAGCTGACCGCCAGGCCGGCCGAGATCCCGGCCTGGGACGACATGCCCGCGGTGCTGAAGCCCGTGCTCGCCAGGCAGATGGAGATCTACGCGGCCTTCCTCGAGCACGCAGACCACCACGTCGGTCGGGTCATCGACGCTATCGCAGACCTGGGCGTCCTCGAGGACACCCTCGTCTACTACATCGTCGGTGACAACGGCGCGAGCGCCGAAGGCACCGTCCACGGCTCGTTCAACGAGCTCATCATGCTCAACGGCGCCGCGGCGCTGGAGACCCCCGAGTTCATGGCCTCGCACGTCGACGAGTTCGGCACACCCAAAGGCTACAACCACTACGCGGTGGGTTGGGCGCACGCCATGGATACGCCGTACCAGTGGACCAAACAGGTCGCCTCGCACTTCGGGGGGACTCGGAACGGCACCATCGTGCACTGGCCGGCGGGCGTCACGGCCCGAGGAGAGACACGTCACCAGTTCTCCCACGTCATCGATGTTGCCGCCACCGTCCTCGACGTCGTTGGGCTGCCGGAGCCGGACTTCGTCAACGGCATCCAGCAGCGCCCACTCGAGGGATCGAGCATGCGCCCCAGCTTCAACGACGCGGACGCCTCGGAGTTCCACGAAACGCAGTACTTCGAGATGTTCGGCAACCGCGGGATTTACCACAAGGGCTGGACCGCGGTCACCCGACACAGCACGCCTTGGGTGGTGGAGGCACTACCCGACTTCGACGACGACAACTGGGAGCTCTACGACACCACGACCGACTGGTCCCAAGCTCACGATCTGGCCAAGGAGCAGCCGGAGCAGCTGCACCATCTGCAACGCCTGTTCCTGATCGAGGCGACCAAGTACAACGTGCTGCCCATGGACGATCGACGGGTGGAGCGGTTCAACAGCGACGTCGCCGGCCGCCCGAGCCTGGTCAAGGGTTCCTCGCAGATCCTGTACGGCGGCATGACCAGGCTGTCGGAGAACGTCGTCATCAACATTAAGAACAAGTCCCACTCGGTCACCGCGCAGCTGGTGATCCCCGAGGGCGGGGGAGAGGGCGTCATCATCGCCCAGGGCGGTGCGTTCGGCGGTTGGACGCTCTATGTCATCGAGGGCGTCCCGCGCTACTGCTATAACGTCCTCGGGCTTCAGCGGTTCACGGTCGTCGGTACGGCGCCGGTCCCCAGTGGGGCACATCAGGTCCGGGCCGAGTTCGCGTACGACGGCGGCGGCCTTGGCAAGGGCGGCACCGTCACCCTTTATGTGGACGGAGACGCCGTGGGCGAGGGACGGGTCGATGCCACGGTGCCGATGCTCTTCTCCGGCGACGAGACCACAGACCTTGGGGTCGACACCGCCTCACCGGTCAGCGACGACTACACACCGCAGCAGAGTGTGTTCAACGGAACCATCGACTGGGTCCAGATCGATCTCGGCAACGACGACCATGACCACCTCATCACCCCCGAACAGCGGCTGCAGGTCGCCATGAGCAAGCAGTAGTTTCGCCAAAGGAGCCAGGGTATGAGCCCTACCACGTCGCCGTTTCCCCCGATCGCCGACTATGCCTTCCTATCGAACTGTCATACCGGCGCCCTGATCGCTCCGGACGGCTCGGTCGACTGGCTGTGCGTTCCCGCCTTCGACTCACCGAGCTCGTTCGGGAACCTGCTCGACCGCGGCGCAGGGTCGTTCCGATTCGGTCCGTACGGCATCCACGTGCCCAACGCACGGTCGTACGTGCCGGGAACGAACGTCATGACGACGACCTGGCACACGCCAAGTGGCTGGCTGCTGGTGCATGACGCACTGACCATGGGCCCGCGCCACGGGCCCGACGTCGTCACCCCGCACACCAGGCCGCCCAGCGATGATGACGCCGAGCACGTGCTCGTGCGGACGGTCGAGTGCCTGGAGGGCTCCGTCGAGGTCGAGCTGGTCTGCGAACCCGCCTTCGACTACGGCCGAGAACCGGCAGCGTGGTCGCTGGTCGACGACGAAGGCCATGCCGCGGATGCGTCAGGCGCCGGGCAGACGATGCGGCTGAGCACCGATCTGTCCATCGGTATCGAGGGCAGCTCTGCCCGTGCTCGTCACGTCCTGACCAAGGGTGAGCGAGTGTTTGCGTCGCTCTCGTGGGCCGACGGGCTCGCCTCGCCGGCCGACGTCCAGGACGCCGCCGACCGCATCGAGGTGACCGTGCGGTTCTGGCGGAGCTGGCTCGCTCGTGCCCGGATACCCGACCATCGGCTGCGGCACTCCCTCGAACGGTCGGCGCTGACCGTCAAGGGGCTGACCTACATGCCGACAGGCGCCACGGTCGCCGCCTTGACGACGTCCCTCCCCGAGACGCCGGGTGGCGAGCGCAACTGGGACTACCGGTACTCCTGGATGCGCGACAGCACGTTCACCCTTCAGGCTCTGCACTACCTCAACCTGGACTGGGAGGCCGACGAGTTCATCCAGTTCGTGGCCGACGTCGAGCCCAATGAGGATGGCAGTCTGCAGATCATGTACGGCATCGACGGTCGTCGCGACCTCACGGAGACGACCCGGGACGATCTGTCTGGCTACGAGGGCGCCCGGCCGGTTCGGATCGGCAACGGTGCGTTCGACCAGCGTCAGAACGACGTGTTCGGTGCGGTCCTCGACTCGATCCTGCTGCACACGACGCGGGGCAAGCACCTGCCGCGGCGGCTGTGGCCGCTCGTGCAGTCGCAGGCAGAAGGTGCCATTGCCGCTTGGCGCGAGCCGGACCAGGGAATCTGGGAGGCCCGCGGGAAGGCCCAGCACTATGTGTCGTCGAAGCTGATGGGCTGGGTCGCGATGGACCGCGCCGCCAAGCTGGCAGCCATCCGACACGACAAGGATCGCGAGCGGGAGTGGGGTGCCGTCGCCGAGGAGATCCGAGCCGACATCCTGGCCCACGGAGTCAGCGACCGTGGGGTGCTGCGTCAGCACTATGAGACCGACGCCCTCGACGCCTCCACGTTGCTCGCCCCACTGTTCGGGTTCCTGCCTGGGACCGACGAGCGCATGCGCAACACGGTCAAGGCCATCTCCGAGGAGCTCACGGAGAACGGCTTCGTCCTCCGCTACCGGACCGACGAGACCGACGACGGCCTCTCGGGCAAGGAGGGCACCTTTCTGATCTGCTCGTTCTGGCTGGTGTCCGCGCTCTCGATCGTGGGTGAGACAGGTGCGGCCGGCGATCTGATGGAACGCCTGTTGCGAATCGCCTCCCCCCTGGGCCTGTACGCCGAGGAGTTCGAGGTGGGGTCTGCCCGACACCTGGGCAACATGCCGCAGGCGTTCTCCCATCTCGCTCTCATCGAGGCAGCGGGCCGGCTGGTCCTGACGGACCTCCGGCAGGAGCTGTCGCTGTGAACGTCCACCTGCCGACCGCTGCCGAAGGAGTCTCCCGTGGCTGACCACTACGACGTCATCATCGTGGGTTCGGGGGCGGGAGGTGGCACCCTGGCGCACCGGCTCGCCCCCTCCGGAAAGCGGGTCCTCGTTCTCGAGCGCGGCGACTGGCTGCCGCGCGAGGCGGCGAACTGGGACGCCGAGGCGGTGTTCGTCGACAACCGCTACGTCTCGGCAGACACCTGGCACGACAAGGAGGGCAAGCCGTTCCAGCCCCAGGTGCACTATTTCGTCGGCGGTGCGACGAAGTTCTATGGTGCCGCACTCTACCGGCTCAGGGAGCGCGACTTCGGCGAGCTGAAGCACCACGGCGGGATCTCGCCGGCCTGGCCGATCGACTACGCCGACGCTGGAGCCGTACTACACCCAGGCCGAGCAGCTGTACCAGGTGCACGGTGAGCGCGGCCAGGATCCCACGGAGCCGCCCGCCTCAGCGCCGTACCCGTATCCGCCCGTCTCGCACGAGCCGCGCATCCAGCAGCTGTTCGACGACATGGCGACCACCGGCCTGCATCCGTTCCACTCCCCGTCCGGAATCATGCTCGACGAGGCGAACCCCGCGTTCAGCCGGTGCATCCGGTGCGCCACGTGCGACGGGTTTCCCTGCCTGGTGCACGCCAAGTCCGATGCCGACGTGATCGCGATGCGACCTGCCCTTCAGCACGACAACGTGACCCTGATCCGGAACGCACTGGTACGACGCTTGGAGACCGACCCGTCCGGGCGTTCGGTCACCGCGGTCGTCGCGGAGGTCGATGGAGCCGACCAGCGCTTCAGCGGCGATGTCGTGGTCGTCTCAGCGGGTGCGGTCAACTCGGCGAAGCTGTTGCTTTCCAGTGCCAACGAGCAGCACCCGAACGGTCTGGCCAACGCCTCCGACCAGGTCGGGCGGAACTTCGTCTTCCACAACAGCCGAGCGTTCCTGGCGGTGTCGACCGAGAAGAACGACACCCGCTTCCAGAAGACACTCGGGCTGAACGACTACTACTTCGGTGATGACGAGTTCGAGTTCCCGATGGGCAACCTGCAGATGGTCGGCAAGTCGTCCGCCCCGATGTATCGCGGGGAGAAGCCGATCGAGGCCGGACTGGCGCCGATGTTCGTCCTCGGAGATGTAGCCGAGCACGCGATCGACTTCTGGCTGTCGGTGGAGGACCTGCCCGACCCCGACAACAGGGTCACCCTGGATGCGGCCGGCGGCGTGATCCTGAGCTACACCCGCAACAACCAGGAACCGATGGAACAGCTCTACCGCCGGGTCAAGAAGCAGCTCAGCCACCTGGGCATGCATCCCCACCACCTGATCCCGCGCGATGCGTACATGAAGACCGACATCCCAGTGGCGGGCTGCGCCCATCAGGCCGGAACAGTGCGCTTCGGTGCAGATCCGGCCAGCTCGGTGCTCGACACCGACTGCAAGGCCCATCAGCTCGACAACCTGTACGTGGTCGACACGAGCTTCTTCCCGAGCATCGGGGCCGTCAACCCGGCGCTCACCGCGATGGCCAACGCGCTACGGGTCGGAGACCACCTGCTCGCCAGGCTCGGTTGACGTGCCGGACACCAGGCCACCCTCGGGCACGCAGTACGAAATCTCGCATGGCAGCACCCGAGCGCAGATCACCCAGGTCGGTGCCACGCTGCGGAGCTGCACCGTGGACGGTGTGGACGTCCTCGATGGCTTCGCCGTCGACGAGCGGGCCTCAGACGGGCGTGGTCAGGTGCTGGCGCCCTGGCCGAACCGGCTGGCCGAGGGTCGCTACCGGTACGGCGACCGTGACTGCCAGGCACCGCTGAACGAGCCGAGCCGGGGCAATGCCATCCACGGGCTGGTGCGGTGGCTTGACTGGTCGCCCGTCGCGCACGGGCCCGCGTCGGTGACGATGGCGTGCTCGCTACGACCCCAACCCGGCTACGAGTGGCTACTGGACCTCGAGGTCACCTACGCGTTGCATGACGCCGGTCTCACCGTGTCGATGCAGGCGACGAATGCCGGCCTGGAGCCGGCCCCACTCGGCGTCGGCTTCCATCCGTACCTGACGCTCGGTGCCCCTACGATCGACCGGCTCGAGCTGACGGTGCCGGCAACCCATTCCCTGGACCCCGCCCAGCCTGGCGAGCAGCCGTCGATGGCGCCGGTCACGGGCACGCCCATGGACTTCACCAGTCCGCGTCAGATCGCAGGGACGGCGCTGGACACGGCGTACGGCGGCCTCACCCGGGACGACAGGCGGCTGGCAGTCGCAAGGCTGACCGACCCGGTGGAGGGCCGCTCGGTCGAGCTGTGGGTCGACGAGGCATACCGGTACCTGATGGTCTACACCGCGGACCGCGTCGGGCAGCCCGAACGTCGTCGCACTGCGGTGGCCATCGAGCCCATGACCTGTCCGCCGCACGCGCTCGCGTCGGGTGTCGACCTGGTAGATCTCGACCCCGGCGGGACCTGGCGAGGGAGCTGGGGGTTGCGCGCGACCTGGGCGTGATCAGATCCACGGCCCTTGCCAGCCGCCGACGTCCGCCACCAGGTCGTCCGCCGCCTCAGGCCCCCACGATCCCGGCGCGTAGGGATGGACCGGCGGTGGCGCGTCCAGGAGCGGTTGCATCACCCGCCACGCCTCCTCGACGGCGTCCTGCCGGGTGAAGCGGGTCGACGCGCCGCGCATGGCTGCGTCGAGGAGCACCTCGTACGGCGTCGGAGCCTCTCCACCTGCTTCAGAGAACTCCACGTCGAGGTCGACCGTCTGGGGCGAGTCAGCATCTGCTCGACGCGCATCCGCGGTGATCCGCACGCCCGTCGAAGGATCCAGCTTGACCACCAGCTGGTCGGGCTTCGGCGCTCGGTCGCCTTCGAAGGAGAAGCCGAGCCGTGGCGGGTTCTTGAACACCAGGCGAACCTCGGTCTGGGTCACGGGCAGTCGCTTGCCGGTGCGGATGAAGAAGGGGACGCCCGACCACCGCCAGTTGTCGATGTCCAGCCGGAGCGCGGCGTAGGTCTCCGTGGTCGAGTCGTCAGCGACCCCGTCGATCGCCCGGTAGCCGTCGTACTGACCACGAACATAGTTGGCCGGCTCGGCGCTGTGCATCGACCGGAACACACCGACCTGGGTGTCCTTGATGACGTCGCGGTTCGACGGCGCCTCCATCGCGGCCACTGACACGACCTGCATGAGGTGGTTGACGACGACGTCGCGCAGGGCACCGACGGGGTCGTAGAAGTGGCCGCGGTCCTCGACCCCGAAGTCCTCTGCCATGGTGATCTGCACGCACTTGAGGTAGTTGCGGTTCCACACGGGCTCGAGCATGGTGTTGGCGAACCGCATGTAGAGGACCTCCTCCAGGCCCATCTTCCCGAGGTAGTGGTCGATCCGGTACAGCTGCGACTCCTTGATGTACTGGTGCAGCTCGGCGGCCAATGCACGAGCCGACTCGAGGTCGTGGCCGAACGGCTTCTCCACGACGACCCGAGCCTTCGCCGTGAGCCCAGCCTCGGTGAGCTTTCCGACGACGGGACCGAAGAGGAAGGGCGGGATCTCGAGATAGAAGACCGGACACTCCTTGCCCTTGATCGCCGCCGCGACCCGCTGGTAGGTGCCCGCGTCGGTGAAGTCGCCGCTGACGTACGACAACCGGGCGGCGAACCGCTGGAACACGACTTCGTCGAGCTGCTCGCCCGCACTCACGATGGACTGCCGGGCGCGTTCGACGAGCTGCTTCACGTCCCAGTCGTCGACGGCAACGCCGACGATCGGACAGGTCAGCAGGCCGCGGGCCTCGAGTCGATACAGGGACCGGAAGGTCATCACCTTCGCCAGGTCCCCGGTGATCCCGAACACGACGAGGACGTCGGCCGGCCGCGCTTGCAAACTGTCGATCGTTGTCATCGATCCCTCGATCTCCCAAATGGTCTGCTGCCTGATGCAACCCACCATTGCGCATGAACCTCATCCGCGCCTCGCCCGCAACGGGTGATTTGGGTCTTCCGGGCTGTCGAGGGTGCTGAACCGGCCCGACGCGCTATCTTTGTCTCGGCCTTGGCCCGATCTGGCTGGGAGGACATCCGTTGACCGAATCACCCGGCCATCCGGTCGCTGCGCCGCTGGCGATGGACCCGAATGCGGTGATCCGGTCGAAGCCGTACCTGTTGGCGCTGGTGCTCGCGGCAGTCCTCGGCATCCCGATCTCGGCGGTCGCCTACGGCTTCCTGGCCGCGGTCACCAAGATCCAGGATTACCTGTTCGCCGATCTGCCGAACGACATCTTCACCGGCGGCATACCCGCCTGGTGGCCGGTGCCATGGCTGGTGCTCTGTGGTCTGCTGACCGGGTTGAGCATCCGCCATCTCCCCGGGAACGGGGGCCACTCACCGGCCCTCGGTTTCCACGTCGGCGGTGGTCCGCCCGTGGATCTGGAGCTCCCCGGCATCATCCTGGGCGCTCTGCTCACGCTCAGCCTCGGCGCTGTCCTGGGGCCGGAGGCACCGTTGATCGCCATCGGTGGCGGCCTGGCGGCGCTGACCTTGCACCTCGCGAAGAAGGACGCGCCGCCGATGGCGCTGACGATCATGGCGTCGGCCGGCAGCTTCGCCGCGATCAGCACGCTGCTCGGGTCACCCGTCCTCGGCGCCTTCCTGATCATGGAGGCCGCCGGTATCGGCGGAGCGACGTTGAGCCTGGTCGCGCTGCCGGGTCTGCTCGCCTCCGGCGTCGGCGCCCTGGTCTTCGTCGGCCTCGACAACTGGACGGGCCTCGGCACGTTCTCGCTGGCCCTCACCTCGGTTCCGCCCGACGTATCGCCGACCGTCGCCACCATGGCGTGGGCCGTACCCCTGGGCGCGGCCGGGGCACTGCTGGGCTGGGTGATCCGCTGGATCGGCCTCTCGCTGCGACCGGTTGTGCACGTCAACCGGGTGCTGGTGACGGCCGTCCTCGGCCTGGTGATCGGCCTCACCGCCATGGCGTACCAGCTGATCTCCGACAACAGCTTCACCCAGGTGCTGTTCTCGGGTCAGGATGCCTTGCCGGGCGTGGTCGAACACGCCGCCGACTACTCGGTCGGCGTCCTGCTCCTGCTCGCGCTCTGCAAGATCTTCGTCTACGGACTGTCCCTCAGCGCCTTTCGCGGCGGACCGGTCTTCCCCGCCATGTTCACCGGCGCGGTGCTCGGCATCGCCGCGAGCAGTCTGCCCGGCATGAACATGGCGCCGGCCATCGGCATCGGTATCGGAGCCATGTGCACGGCGATGCTGCGGCTGCCGCTGACGTCAACGCTGTTGGCCACCCTGCTGCTGGGGGCCGACGGGGTGTCGGTGACTCCCGAGGTGGTGGTCGCGGTTGCCGTCGCCTTCGTCCTCACCAACATCCTCCCGGTCCCGGGTCCAAAGGAACCGGCACCGATCCCGCCCTGACCCGCAGTCAGTCCATAGGTAGAGGCGGATCGAACTCGCCGAGATCCTGCGGCTCACCCTTCTTGGCCATGCCACGTCGCGCCGCCGAGGCGATCAGACGTATCACCACCCCCAGCACCACCAGGTTGAGCAACATCTGCACCGTCACGAGTAGCCGCATGCTGTCGGTGCGGGCGACGATGTCCCCGAACCCCACCGTGGCGAAGACGGTGACCGTGAAGTAGAGGGCAGTGATGTTGTCGAGCGGTTGGTTGAAGCCCGACGGGTCGTGGAGCGAGTTCGACAGGTAGATCCGGGCGAACAGCAGCAGGTAGAGCGGGACAAGGACGGCCAGTGACTCGACCGCACGCACGATGGGGTGCTTGGCGTTGACGATGGCGGGGACCTGGAAGCCGACGACGGCCGCGAACACGCACAGGTCCAGGATCAGCCACGGAACATCGGAACCGTCGCTCGAGTTTCTGGTCGGAATCAGGAAGTAGGCCCCGAACAGCACGATCACCGACACGGTCACCCGGATCATCACGAGGACACCGAGCCGCCAGGCGGCCCGGCGCGATTCCGGCATCACCGGACGTATCTCTGTCATAGTGCTGCACTCTGCCGCGTCCGCGGGTGTGGCGCCAAACGCCGCGCCACCCGCTGCGCGACCTGTTCCGGGTCAGCTTTGCGGGGTCCCTGATCCGACGATGGACCGGAGGGCGTCGAAGTCGGTTCCGGTGGCAGTTTTCGGCAGCGCTGAAAGCCGGATCAGCCGTTGCGGCCTCTTGAAGCTCTCCAAGCTCGCTGTGGCCTGATGCAACGTGTCATCCGTGACGATGTCCGCGCAGACCACGAACGTCGCGATCCACTGGTCACCCCCGGCCCGGTCGACCCCGAGGACCGCGACGTCGAGCACCCCCTCCACCCTCCAGTACGCGCGCTCGACCTCGGCGGGATCCACCTGTCTCCCACGCACATTGAGCTGATGGGCACGGCGCCCGAGGAGATGCAGCCGGCCTTCGGCATCGAGCCAGCCGGTGTCGCCACTGCGGAAGCCGTCGGGTGTGAACGGGCCAGACGGGCTACCGGCCGGATCACCGAGGTATCCGCGCGGGCCGTACGGGGCGTCGACGACGACCTCGCCCAGGTCGTCGGACGCGCTGGAACGGTCGATCGAGACGGTGACACCGGGGTACGGCCGGCCGAGCGTCTCGGTGCCGTCCAGGTCGACGGACACGGCACCGGTCTCGGTCATCCCGTACTGCTCGGCGATCGTTCCTCCCCATGCGGTCTGGAACCTGTCGCGCACAGCCGGCGGCAGGGGTGCACCTCCGCACAACCAGACCCGCGGCAACGGCCCGGCGTAGGTCTGTCGCAGGGCGGACCACGCGGCATACTGCGCAGGGACGGCCACGACGATCTCGGGCTGATGCTCCCTCAGCAGCCTCGCGAGGGACGCGGCCATCCGCGGGCGGGCCACGATCGCGCTGCCGCCGAACGACAAGGGAGCGAACAGGCCCGCGGTGTAGCCGTACCCATGCGTCACCGGCAGGGCGCAGAGGACGGTGCAGCCCGGCGACATGCCCAGGTGGGAGCCCACGGTCGACTCCTCGAGCTCCAACGACTGCTTCGTCCGAGCGACCCCCTTCGGTCTGCCATCGGTCCCCGAGGTGTAGAAGTGAACTCCACCCTGGTCGTGATCTCCCGGCGCCGGCTCGGAGCGGCCTGCCAGCAGCACCAGCACGAGGCCGGGTCCGCAGGCGCGCCGCGTTCCGGCCAGGCGTGACGCCCGCGACGTGTCACAGAGGACAGCGGAGCCTCCCTCGATCGCGCACAGCTCGGTGGCCTTTTCCACCGAGGCACCGGGAACGATGATGAACGCCTCGGCGCGCACGGCGAGCGCGCCCTGGATGCAGGCGGCGAAGTCCACCGCATCGTCGACCCAGACGCCGAGCGGCATTCCCGGGCGAATGGTCCTCGACAAGGCGGCCTGAACGATCCCGGCGAGGTCAGCCAGCCCACGCCGGTCGATCGACCGGGCGCCCGTCACGATTGCTGAGGCTGCGGCTGCGGACATCACTGCTGAGCTGTCACGGCTCCGGCAATCCACGCTTTGACCGCGCTCACCACGTCAGCGACCGTGCGGACCGAACCGGCGAAGAAGTGCTCGTCCTCGGCCACCAGACCGAGCGCCTCCTCGAGATGCGTGACCATGGCGATGGACTCGAGCGAGTCGAGGCAGATCGGCGCCTCGTCGAGCAGGCTGGTCATGACGACCTGACCCGGCGCCAATGTCACCACCTCGGCCTTCGCCCAGATGACCGCTCCGCGAACGGCCTCGAAGACCTGTTCGTCATTCAGGGTGAGTGCTTCGTCCGTCTTGTTCACTCCTGGTTCCTCCGAGTCGCTCGATACGCCAGGTCTCAGCCGGCCATCATGTTAGCGTCAGCGGGTCCGCGACCGGGTTCTCACCTGCATGTCGGGAGCTCTCGCGGTAGGATCCGGGCATTCCTGGTCTCCGTCGGGGAGGTCACCAAGAGTGGGGGTGGTCATGGCTAGGGGCGTGCGCAAAGCCGTGGACACGAAGCGTCACGCGACGCTGAGGGAGGCCGTGTTGGAATTCACTGAGCCGGCCACGAAGTCATGACGGCGACCTCCGTATCGGACACGCGGTCCGTTCATGAGCTCGCCCGGAACCTGCTCGACTGCGATGAGGCGGTCGACGCAGCTGCCCGGCAGGCGATCGACGCGGCACTGCGCCGGCGATCGAGCGATCCGGTGGTGCATGCGGCGGCCCTCCAGTTGGCCTACGCGACGGACGGCGAGCTTCGGCTCGGCCGTTCGTATGCCCGGGGGTGGGCTCCCGGCCTGCACGAGCTCATCGACAGCGGACGGCTCGACGCGGCGGCGTACGCGGTGCCCAAGCTGAACGTGATGTTTCCGCACATTCCCTACTTCGAGTCCATGGTCTTCGTGTTCCGGCACCTGCCCTCGTCGGCGTGCAACGATCGCGAGCCGTTGGTCGACGACCTGACCAGCGACGTCCAGGTGGTGACGACACCGGGCGCGGACACGGTGGTGATCGCGTTCTGTGGCGCCACCCATCAGCTCGGCATCTCCCTCAATCTCGTGGACCGTTGGTTCGCCCGGCTGGGCTGCCACATCATCTACGTACGGGACCGGAAAAAGATCGGGTACACCGGCGGCATCGAGGCGCTCGGCGAGGACCAGGCGAGAACAATCGAAGGCATGGCGGGCCTGGTGCGTGACCTGGGCGCCAGCCAGGTCCTGTGTCTGGGCAACTCGGCCGGAGCCTCGGGCGCACTGCGTTATGCCGGTCCGCTCGGCGCCGAACGCGTCCTCGCCCTGGCCCCCATCACCGGTGGGCCGAAGTACTCCAAGAAGATCGCACCACACCTGCCGCCCGACGGCGTGATGTGGTGGGGAGACCTGGTGCCGCCCTACCGCCGCGGCACCGGTGTTCGAGCCCGCATCATGTACGGCGAGAAGAACGCGGGTGACCGTCAGCAGTCCGTACGGATGGCCGGCCTGCCGGGCATCACGGTGGAAGCTCTCGCGGACTGCGAGTCCCACCACCTGATCGGCGGGCTGGTCCGCGCCGGGCGGCTCGATGAGGTCCTCGGCTGGCTGGTGCACGGCGATTCCGACGACCCGGACCTGAAGCTCCGCGAGGCACCTAACCATGGGAGGAAGCTGTGACGTCGTCGACAACCGCGCTTCGGGTCGAGACTGCGGTCCGGCCGGAGGTCAGCACCGACCTCTACATCGACGGCCAGTCGGTGCAGGCGAGCGACCGGCTCGAAGTCCGAGATCCGGCGCGGCCGGACGAGGTGGTCGGTCACGCCGCAGCGGGGTCCCGCGACCAGGCACTGGCGGCGGTCGAGGCAGCCAGCCAGGCCTTCCCGGCATGGTCGGCCCGCACCCCTCAGGAGCGCGCCGACCTGGTCCTGGCCAGCCTGGGAGAGCTCGCCACCCACCACGAGAGCGACGCCGAGATCCTCACCCGGGAGAACGGCAAGATCCGCATCGAGTCCAAGATCGACCTGTGGGTCTTCAACCACCGGTTCGAGCTGGCGTGTGCCCTCGCCGGCCAAGTCGAGGCCGTCACAACGCTCGACGGCCCGCCGTACCGAACCGAGGTGACCTATCAGCCTCTCGGGGTAGTGACGATCATCATCCCGTTCAACTGGCCGCTGGCCATCCTGGCGGCCGCACTTCCGTATGCCCTCGTGGCCGGGAACACGGTGGTCGTCAAGGCGCCACCAACCGCTCCGCTGGCTACCACCCGCGTCGCCAGCCGAGTCGCCGAGGCGCTCCCGCCAGGAGTGCTCAACGTGGTCACCGGTCTGGACGCCGAGATCGGTGAGCCACTGATCCGCAACGACCACGTGGCGAAGGTCTGCTTCACGGGCAGTCCGCGCGCCGGCCGCACGATCATGGAGCTGGCATCCGGCACGCTCACCAGGGTGGCGCTCGAGCTCGGTGGCAACGACCCGGTGGTCATCCTCGATGATGCGGTGCTCGACGAGGCCGCCCTTGGCCGATTGTTCTCCGGAGTCTTCGACTCGACCGGCCAGATCTGCATGGCCGCGAAACGTATCTATGTGCACCGATCCCGCTACGACGAGGTCGTCCAAGGTCTGTCCGCCCTGCTCGAGGGCACCGTGCTCGGGCACGGGCTCGACGAGCGGACCACGATGGGCCCGTTGCACAGCCGCGAGCAGCGGGACTACGTCGCCCGACTCGTCGACGAAGCGCGGGCCAGCGGTGCCGAGGTCCGTGAGTTCGGCGAGCTGCCCGAGGGGCTCGAGAACGGCAACTTCCTACGCCCGAGCCTCGTCCTCGACCCGGGCCCCGAGCAGCGCGTGGTCACCGAGGAGCAGTTCGGCCCGACCGTGCCGATCCTGCCGTTCGACGACGTCGAGGACGCGATCGCCGCAGCCAACGACACCTGGGCAGGCTTGTGCTCGTCGGTCTGGACCGCGGATCCACAGCGGGCCGCCGACGTCGGTGGCCGGCTCTCGAGCGGCTACACCTGGGTGAACAACCACGGAGCTGCGTTCCTCGATGAGCGGGCACCGTTCGGGGGACTGCGCAGCAGCGGTCTCGGTCGCGAGATGGGTCTCCTCGGTCTTCGCGAGTTCATGGACACGCACAGCGTGTCGTTCCCTGTGTCCCCTTGACCCCGGGCGCCCAGGCGGCGCGCAGCCTGGAGCCCGACGGACTCCAACCCCGCCCGGGACAGCCGGGTCGTGGATGCTTGCCCACAGCGCCCGAGAGACCATCGACCCGATCGCGATCAAGGGCACCTTGAACCTCGGGATGCGGAGATAGGACCCGCGACCGGACGCGGCCGCCACTTGATTGGACATCAGAACAGGTCGCAGCTCCTTCAGATGTCAACCGTTCCGCGTGCGCCGCGACTCCTCGGACTATGCTCCATTCCGGATGATCTGCTTCCGGATGGAGGGGCGCGGTGAGACCCGACGCAAGTCCCACGGCACGGGCTCTGCTGACGCTGGAGCTGCTTCAGGGCAGCCCGGGGATCACTGCTGACCGGTTGGCCGACAAGCTGGGCGTCTCCGAGCGCGCCGCGCGGCGCTACGTCAGCATCCTCCGTGAGGCCGGCATCCCGATCGAGTCCGCGCGCGGGCCGTACGGCGGGTATCGACTCGGCCGTGGCCTACGGCTGCCGCCGCTGATGTTCAGCGCCACCGAGGCGCTCGGCCTGGTCATGGCCGTGCTCGACGGCCACCACGATGCGAGCGACCCCACCGACCCGGTGGGCAGCGCGCTCGGCAAGATCGTGCGGGCCCTCCCGGAGCCGGTTGCCGCCCAGGCCGAGGTGGTCCGTCGCAACGCTGCGCCCGCTCCCGACCGCGCCGCTGCCCGGCCGGATCCCGGGACGACGACAGCCCTGGTCGAGGCCTGCTCGCACCGCCGTCGGGTGCGGATCGGCTACCGCTCCGAGGCCGGTTCGGAGTGGGTGATGGACGTCGACCCGTGGGCTGTGGTCGTCCGTCACGGCCGCTGGTACCTGCTCTGCCATTCCGTTACCGCGGACGCTGTACGGGCCTACCGGATCGATCGGGTCCGCGACGTGGTGGAGCTCGACGAGAGCGTCAGCCCGCCAGCCGACCTCGACCCGGTGGCCATGCTCGAGCGGCATCTGGCTGTGGGATGGGAGTACGACACAGAGGTCGTTATCGACGCGCCCCTCGACATCGTGGGGCGTTGCCTGTCCCGCGCGGTCGGCGTGCTCGAGCCGCTCGATGCCGGAACCACCCGCCTGCTCGGCAGCACCAGCGACCCGAGGTGGTACGCCGAGCAGCTCACCAGGATCCCGGCGTCGTACCAGATCGTGCGGTGCCCTGAGCTCCAGAAGGCCGCGCGCACCCTCGGGGAGCGGATCCTCGCGGCTGCTGGGCCGCCCCCTCCTACTGGCTCGTGACGCGATCCTCGTCGCCGTGGCCCGGCCACCAGGCAGCGTGTCCGATCAGAGCGGTGAGCGCAGGTGTGAAGAACATCGCCATCACGAAGGCCGAGACGAAGATCCCGAAGGAGATCGAGAAGCCGAGGGCGACCAGCAATGCGTTGCCGCCCAGCATCAGGGCGGCGAAGGTGCCGGACAGGATCAGTCCGGCCGCGGCGACGGTCGGTCCGGCATGCTTGACAGCCTCGGCGGCGGCGTCGCGCGACGACTTCCCGCCGCGCGCCTCCTCACGCAGCCGCGCGATCATCAAGATGTTGTAGTCCGTACCGAGCGCGACGACGAACAGATAGATATAGATCGGTAGGAGGAAGATCAGACCCGGCTTGCCCTGGATGTGCTGGAAGACCAGCACGGCGGCGCCGAGCGTGGCACCGAACCCGAGGCCGACCGAGGCCATCAGGTACCACGGTGCGACCAGGCTGCGCAGGAGCAGCGCCAGGATCACCATGATCACCAGCGCTGCCACAGGGAAGACCACCGCGTAGTCACGGTTCATCGCCGCCTGGAAGTCCACGAATACCGATGTCGTGCCGCCGACGAACGCCTCCGAGCCCGGCGGCGCCGCCTCGTGGGCGGTCGTTCGGATCGAGCCCTTGACGTTGGCCAGCGACGCGTCGGACGTGGGGTCCTGGTCCAGAACCACGCTGAACACGGCGGTCGTGCCGTCAGCGTTCGGAACCCCTGGTGCCACCGTCGCCACGCCCTGCGCCTCGCCGAGCGCACTGGCGAACGTCGGCAGCGACTCCGGGTCGAGCGGCTGACCGTCGGTCGAGGTGAGCAGAACCGTGGTGGGATCGGTGGAGCCGGGCGGGAGACCCTTCTGCAGGGTACGGAGGGCGACCGATGACTCGACGTCCTTCGGCGCGCCGGAGTCACCGAGGTCGAAGTTCGGGTTGAAGCCGAACGCCAGGAGCGCCAGGATGGCCAGCAGCCCCCCGGAGACCCCGGCGAAGACGGCCGGTCGCTTGCCGAGGGCGCGACCGACTGCCGCGAACCTGGCGCTCTCGGGCTCGACCCGCCAGGCCTTCGACGGCCAGAACACGCGGGTGCCGAGCAGGGCAACGATCGCCGGGACAAGGGTCAGGGCGGCGACGACCGTGACAGCGACCGCGATCGCCAGGGCCGGGCCGATCGAGCGGAAGATGCCCAGGGAGCTGAGCAGCAGCGCCATGAATGCCACGATCACCGCGCCACCGGCTGAGGCGATCGCCTCACCGGCGCGCTCGACGGCCTGTGCCACGGCCGTACGGCTCTCCTCTCCGGCTCGGAGCCGTTCGCGGTAGCGGAACAGGAAGAACAAGATGTAGTCGGTGCCGATCCCGAAGAGCACGACGATCAGGATGACCTGGATCGAGCTGTCCGTCTTCAGGTCGAAGACGTCGTTGGCGAAGCCCACCAGACCGGTCGCGACCTGGGAGACCAGCCCGATCACGAAGATCGGCATCAGCGCGAGGATCACGCTTCGGAAGATCAGGGACAGCAGGACCAGGATCAGCAGAACCGTCGCGATGCCGACGATCGCCTCGGCGTTGGCGGACGCCTCCTGGGAGTCCAGTGCCTGAGCGGCCGGGCCGGTGATGCCGAGGTGGAGGTCCGTGCCAGCG
This sequence comes from uncultured Actinomycetota bacterium, assembly GCA_963833975.1. GTDB lineage: Bacteria > Actinomycetota > Actinomycetes > Propionibacteriales > Nocardioidaceae > JAWWPG01. The sequence continues at coordinate 307,429 of CAWIAB010000006.1, read as the reverse complement.
ACGAGGGGCTGCGCGTCCTCACGCAGCTTCTTGGCGGCATCGGTCGCCGCCTGGTCGTACGCGTTACGGTCCCGCTCGATGCCGACGACGGCGATCTGCACCAGCTTGTTGGGCGACGGCGGCTGCGCAGCGATCCCACTGAAGATCGGGTCGAGATCGGGAGCGAGAGCCTTCACGACCCGCTGCACGTCAGCGCTGTCCGCGGCCGTGAGTGGCCCCCCGTCGGTACGGTCGAACACCAAGATGGCGCCCGGGCTGGAACGGGTGGGGAACGCCTCCTGCTCGAGGTTCGCCGCCTTGATCGACTCGTAGTGCGACGGCAGGAACTCCGACTGGTCGCTGGTCGCACTCAGCTTCGGCGCGGTCGCGATGACCACGACGGATACGACGATCCAGCCGAGTATGACGTACCAGGGATGACGGGTCGCGAGACGTCCAAGGGTGCGAAACATCGGCCGAGCCTATCGAGGCGGATCCGACCGCCGAGCAGCCTGGTCAACCGCCGATCGCGAGCCGAACAGTCACCAGGTCGCCCAGCTCGATCTGCTCGGCTCTCCGCACCGACGCCTTCACGGGCACGAGGTAGCGGCCATCCTTCGGGAAGAGCGATGTCGTCCACTCGGTCTCCCCGATCTGCGCCGTGACCGGGATCATGCCCCAGCCGTACGTCACGAACGTAGACGTCGCTGCCAGCTCACCGCACTCCTCGTCCGGCACGGTGATGAAGTGCCACGGCGACGGCCCTTTCCAGAACCACATCTCACCGGTGAGCTCCAGGTCCATCCGATCAGGGTAGGAGTGGGTGTGGCGCTCAGTGGCCGGGACCGACCACCATCTTCTTGCGCTCCGACTCGTGGGCGCCACCCTTCTTCGCCAGCGTTGCGCAGGCCTCCTCGATGTCCCGGGCGAGGGTGTCGACGTGCTCGCGGCTCATGGTCTCCTTGACCAGTGCTCGCATGATGGTGACGTCCTGGGCGTTGGGCGGCAGGGTGTACGCCGGCAGCATCCAGTTGCGTTCGGCCGACAGCTGCCAGGCGATGTCGAACTCGTCGTACGCCTCTTCCCCCGCCAGCCGGAATGCCACCAGCGGGAGCTGCTCCTCATCCGCGCCGATCACCTCGAACCGACCCATGGCCTCGAGCTTCTCGGCGAGCAGCCTGGCGTTCTGCCTGCATGTTGCGCATGATGTAGGTGTAGCCCGGTCGGCCGTAGCGGACCAGGTTGTAGTACTGCGCCAGCACCATCGCGGAGCCGGTCGAGAAGTTCAGCGTGAAGGTCGCGTCGGTCTTGCCCAGGTAGTTCTCCTCGAACACCAGGTCGTGGGCGAGGTCGGACTTCTCCCGGAAGATCAGCCAGCCGATGCCGGGGTAGACCAGCCCGAACTTGTGCCCCGAGACGTTGATCGACCGCACCTGCTCGAGACGGAAGTCCCACTTCGAGTCGGGGTAGAGAAATGGCCAGACGAATCCGCCACTGGCGCCGTCGACGTGCAACGGGACATCGAGGCCCCGTTCGCTCTTGACCCGCACCAGCAGGTCGTTGATGCCGACGATGTCGTCCTTATGGCCGGTGAACGTCGTGCCGAGCACGGCGGCCACCCCGATGGTGTTCTCGTCGATGTGCGGGGCGACGTCGTCCGGCCCGATCGTGTACTTGCCGGGCGCGAGCGGGACGATCCGCGGCTCCACGTCGAAGTAGCGACAGAACTTATCCCAGACCACGTGGACGTCCCCGCCGAACACCAGGTTCGGGCTGGTCGTCGGCTTGCCGGCGGCCGCTTGGCGCTCGCGCCAGTTCCACTTCAACGACAGGGCGCCGAGCATGATCGCCTCGGACGATCCTTGGGTTCGGGCGCCGGTCGTCTCACCGGGTGCATGAAACAGGTCGGCCAGCATCCGGATGCACCGCTGCTCGATCTCGGCGGTTCGGGGGTACTCGGCGTGGTCGATGAAGTTCCGGTGCAGGTTGCTCGCGATCAGCCGCTGCGCCTCGGGCTCCATCCAGGTCGTGACGAACGTGGCAAGGTTACGGGCCGGATCGCCCTCGATCGCGAGGTCCTCGCCCACCAGACGCATGGCGTCCTGTGCCGTCATGCCAGCCTCCGGAAACTTGCTGGTCGGTACCTCCTGGGTGATCCAGCGATTTCCGAAAAGCGCTCCGTCAGCGTCCAATGTGGATTCGGTGCTCATGTCAGGCTCCTTCTGTGGGTGATGGGTCAACAGCGCTGTCGGGTCGAGTCATCTCGCGGTGATCGACGGCCCCGCTGGCAGCCTGGACCGCTGACGTCCAGGCCGGGAACATCAAGGCGGCGCCGATCAAGAAGCACACTGCCCCGAGCAGCGTGCCGGCAACGGTGATCCGGACGTTGATCACGTCACCCGTGCTGGGCAGCACGTAGCTTGCGATGGCTGAGGCCATGAAGAGAATCGACCCCACCATGTTCAGCCAGGCGATGCGCCAGGGTATCGATCGGGCCTGGACGCTGAGAAACTTTCCGAGGGCCAGGATGCCGAAGGCGCTGGCCACCAGAAACAGCGTCGATCCGAAGAAGTCCGGCCGCCAGACGTGGCGGTCCTCCTGCTGGACGGTGGCGATTTGGACCAGAGCCAGCAGGGTGGTGACGTTGAAGAACAGCGTTCCGGGGAACTGCGTGACGGCCGCGAGCCAGTTGCGGTCATGCGGCAGCCACGCCCAGAAGGTGACCGGCACCGACACATGCTGGCTTCGATCGTCGACCTGCGTCATTGCCGGCGTCTGAGCCTGTACGAGCTGCGAGAACGAGGCGGTCGTGAAGAAGATCGAGCCGACGAAGTAGGTGATGCCGTCCGCCCAGCCCCCCACGGCGTTCAGATAAGCAGGTACCGATCCGAGCACGAAGCAGGCGGAACCGACGATGAACAGCCACGCGATGAGCGCGTTCAGATGGATCGGCTTCATGCCTTGCCGCTCCTCCTGTTCGGCTGGTATTCATAACGGGGGAGCTCGAGAGTCTGTTCACATGCTCGATCTGGACCCTACGCTCCTCGGCTCCGCCGGAAAGAAGCGCCCTGGAGACGGCGGATCAGGCCAGCCTGCCGAAATCGGCCAACAGCAGCGTCTGAGCGTCCGCGTCCGGCGCCACACCGGGCCGTGGGCCGACTGCTCCAGCGGCCCGATAGGCGTCAGCCATTCGGGTGAACCAGGTAGCCAGGGAACCAACGAGCTCCACGTCGAGCTGCTCGTCGGCACCGAGGCTGCGCGCGAGGTCCCAACTGTGGATCAGCATGTCGGCGAAGAGCTGCATGGCGTACTCGCGACCCGGGAAGTCACCGAAAGAGAGGTGCACCGTACGGTCCATCGCACCCGGTGCGCGAGCTGCCGCCACCGCGGTCGCGGCGTGTTTGTCCCAGTTGGCGATCGGGTCGGTTCCGAGCAGATCGCCGTCGAACGCGTCGCCGACCTCGGCGATCGTCCGGCCGGCGAACAGCGGTGCTGCCCACGCGTTCTCCCCGGTGACGTGGTTGACGAGCGCACGCACCGACCACTCCGCGCAGGGGGTCGAGGCCTCCCACTGGTCGTCGCGGACCTGGTGAACCAGCTCGCCGAAGTGCTGGACAGAGCGCGCGTAAAACTCCGGAACCTTCGGTGTCGACGTCTCCGGTGTCAACGTCATAGTCGCAGTCTGATCGGGATTCGCCTCCTGCGCTACCGTTTCGGCAGGTTGACGCCGTCAGAGCACCCGCAGCTGCACCAGACCGGCCTCGAGGCCCGAGCTGTCGACGGTGTCATCGCCCCCGAGCGTGTCGGTCACCAGGAGGTCCGCGGGCCGCAGGACGTCGGCTCCGGAACCGCTCACGAGTACGCGGTGCGCGCGCATATCGGTTCTCACGACGAGCGAAGCCGGCAGGTGTTGCCGCTCACACAGGAATGCCTGAACCGTCGCGGCCGCGCGCATGCGGGGAATCAGGGGAGGCCTTGTGGACAACGGGCTCTCGACCCGAGAGTGTCGGTGGGCTGCGGTAGATTCGCTTTTATGTTCGAGCCAGTAGAGCCGCCCTTCGATCCTGAGGACTGTAGTCCTGAGGAGCTCGATGTGTGGCTCGACGCTGAAGAATGCGATGGGTACGGCGTGCTGTCGGACCCGGCTCTGGATGCCGCGGCGGCGCTGGCCTTGGGCGAGTTCGAGCAGCAGCTTGAGGCGGAGCGTCTCGACGGGCTGGATGCGGACGGGATTCTGTCGGAGGCCGCCGGCACGAAGCAGGCAGAGCGGCGGGTGCAGGCCAAGCAGCTGCGGCTGGCGATGCACTGGGCTGACCTGCATGCGGTGCTGGCCCGGCCTGGTGCCGTCGGGAAGGGCCGTGGACGGCTGGTTCGGCTGGGTGGGGACGGCACCCCGGAGGTGGCGGAGTTCGCACCGGCCGAGCTCGGCGCGGTCCTCGCCACGACGGATGGTGCAGCGAAGAGCCTGATCGGGGATGGGCTGGATCTGCGGCACCGGTTCCCGCTGCTATGGCAACGGGCACAGGACGGGCTGGTGGAGATGTGGCTGGCCCGCCGGATCGTGCAAGAGGCCCGGCGCTTTCCGGCCCTTGTTCACAACAAGGCAGGATGACAGACATGTCTCTGCCCACCCCGACACTATTGACCACCCGGTTGCGGTTGCGCCCGTTCACCAGCGCAGACGCGGATGCCCTCTTCGCATTGCAGAGCAACGCATTCGTGCTGCGCTACTGGGATGCGCCGCCGTGGAGCGAACCTGCACGAGCCGAGCGCTTCATCGAGACGTGCCAGCAGATCGCGGAGGAAGGCAGCGGGGCACGCTTTGCCATGGACCGTCTTTCGGACCAGACGTTCATCGGATGGTGCAGTCTGACCCGGTGGAACCCGGAGTTCCGCAGCGCGTCGATGGGCTACTGCCTCGACGACGCGGCATGGGGTCACGGCTTCGCGACGGAGGCCGGACGCGCCGTGCTGCAGTGGGCATTCGACACGCTGGACCTGAACCGAGTCCAGGCCGAGACCGATACACGCAACGTCGCCTCCGCTCATGTGCTGGAGAAGCTCGGGTTCGAGCGTGAAGGAACCCTGCGCGAAGACTGCATCGTGAATGGCGATGTTTCGGACTCGTGGGTCTACGGGCTGCTCAGGCGTCACTGGCGGCCGTCATCTCAGCCGGGTGCGCGTCGTTAAACGTGTCGGTTCGCGAGACACCGGGGAAGGCTGGTGGGCCGCGATGGTGAGACGCTTCGGTGATGCTGGCTCTGGAGTGGCTCCGCGCGCGTGATCGCGGCCTGGCCGCCCTGCGTCGCAGCGGACGTGCGGCGATCGTCATGCCTGGCCTGTTCGCTTTGGGGGACAAGGTGATGGGCAACGCCGAGATTGCCACGTTCGCCTCGTTCGGCTCTTTCGCGATGCTGCTGCTCGTGGACTTCACCGGCCCGATGCGAGACCGGCTGCAGGCACAGACGGCGCTTGCTGTGGCAGGGGCTGCGCTGGTCACCCTCGGCACCCTGACCGCCGGCACGCCGTGGCTCGCTGCCGTCGCGATGACCTGCGTCGCATTCGCCGCTCTCTTCGCTGGCGTGGTCAGCTCAGTGCTGGCGAGCGCTACTCCGGCCCTACTCCTGGCCTTCATCCTGCCGGTTTCGCTACCGGGTCCCGCCTCCGCGATCCCGGACCGTCTTGCCGGGTGGGGGTTGGCATCATTGGCGGCGCTCGTGGCAGTAGCCGTGCTATGGCCGACGCCGACGCAAGACCCCCTGCGGGGTCCGGCGACGGCGGCCTGCCGGGCAGCTGCTGGGCGTCTGCGCACAGAAGTCTCCTTCGTGCTGGATGAGGCTGACCGACCATCGCAGGCCGAGTACGAGCAGGCGATCGCCGCCTCCGACGCGGCGCTCCTTGCGCTCCGTCAGGCCTTCCTCGCGACGCCGTACCGACCGACCGGCCTTGGTACGGCGACCCGCACGGTCGTCCGACTCGTCGACGAGCTGGGGTGGCTCAGCGCGGTGATCGAGTCGAGCCCTCGGCGGCGGCGGATCGTTCCGAACACGGCTGCCTGTGCGGTCAAGCTGGCGGCCGCGGCGGTGCTCGAGCGCGGGGCGGTCGTCCTTGCCGGGTCTGGCGCCTCCCCGCGCGACCTGAGGGAAGCGGTGGCTCGGCTACGCGACGCGGTCATTGAGATGGAGCAGGATGGCGCAGGCCTATCACGGGTTCCACCCGCCGGGCTCGGCGACCTGGTGTCCGCACTCGACCCGACCTTTCGCGCACAGCAGCTCGCCTTCGCTGTCTCGCAGATCGCGAACAACATCGACCTCACGGCGGCTGCGGAGCGGCGAAGCTGGGTCGATCGGATGCTGGGTCGTCAGCCGGAAGGCATCGCAGGTACCTTCACCGCCGCACACGAGCGGGCAGCAGCGCACATCCAGCGCAGCTCGGTCTGGCTCCACAACAGTGTGCGTGGCGCCATCGGTCTGGGCCTGGCCGTCCTGGTCGCCAACCTGTCCGGTGCGCAGCACTCGTTCTGGGTGGTGCTCGGCACGCTGTCGGTGCTCCGTTCCAATGCGTTGAGCACCGGCCAGACCGCCGTGAGAGGACTCCTGGGCACGGCAGTCGGCTTCATCATCGGGGCGGCTCTCCTGGTGCCGATCGGTTCGGACTCCACCATTCTCTGGTTCCTGCTCCCGCTGGCGATCCTGCTCGCGGGGGCACTTCCGGCCGTCATCTCGTTCGCGGCCGGGCAGGCGGCGTTCACTGTCACCCTGGTCATCCTGTTCAACATCATCGCGCCAACCGGGTGGCAGGTCGGGTTGCTTCGAGTCGAGGACATTGCCCTGGGCTGTGCCGTGAGTCTGCTGGTCGGAGTGCTGTTCTGGCCCCGGGGGGCAGCCGCCGCACTCGGCCGTACGCTCGCCGACGCCTATCGAGACAGCTCCGGGTACCTCGCCGAGGCGGTCGCGTTCGGCATGCAGCGCTGTGTTGTCGATCCGCTGCACGCCGAGTCACCTCGGCCGCCGGCAGACGAGGCGGCCCGCGCCGCAGCGGCGTCACGACGTCTGGATGACGCCTTCCGCAGCTATCTCGCCGAGCGAGGCGCCAAGCCGACCTCGCTGGCCGAGATGACCCGGCTGGTCAACGGGGTGGTGGTGCTGCGCCTCGCCGGGGATGCGGTCCTCGACCTCTGGCAACGTGATGACGATGCCGTCGACGGTGATCGCGCGGCAACCCGCGCCGTGCTGCTCGCCAGCACCGAGGTCATCGTGGGCTGGTACGACGACCTGGCGGCCAGTCTGGTCGACGGCGCCCCGCCGCCGGATCCCCTTGCACACGATGAGCAGGCCGACACCAGACTGGTCGAGGCTCTTCGCCAGGATCTGCTCGCCGCGGAATGCGGAGGGAGCGCCACCGCGGCCAGGATGATCTGGACCGGCGACTACCTGGATGCCGTCCGCCGACTTCAAGCCGTCGTCGCCGGTGCGCAGAGCCAGCCGGCGCCGGGATGACAGGATTGCCGGTATGAGGACACGGAATCTCGGACCCTTCGAGGTCTACCCGATCGGGCTCGGTGCGATGCCACTCTCGATGGGAGACAACGAGAGGCCCGACGAGCGGCAGGCGGTGGCGACCGTGCACGCTGCGCTCGACGCGGGCGTCACGTACATAGACACCGCCGACATCTACGCGCCGAGCTGGGACACGATGGGTCACAACGAGGGGATCGTTGCGCGTGCACTCGCCTCGTACGGCGGCTCGACGGACCACATCATCGTGGGCACCAAAGGCGGAATCACCCGCGGGCCTGATGAGGCTTGGGGTCGCGACGGGTCGATGGAGTATCTGCGTAGGGCGGTCGACGCGTCCTTGAAGGCTCTTGATCGCGAGGTCATCGACCTCTACCAGTGGCACCGGCCGGACCGTTCGATGGTCTACGCGGACGTCGTGGGCAACTTCAAGACACTTCAGGACGAGGGCAAGATCCGGGCGATCGGCCTCTCCAACGCGAACGTCGAGGAGATCGAGATCGCGGTCGAGGTGCTCGGTGCGAACGGCTTGGCAAGCGTGCAGAACGAGTTCTCGCCGCGGTTCCGCTCCTCACGCGACGAGCTCGACCGCTGCGGTGAGCTCGACGTCGCCTTCTTGCCGTGGAGCCCCTTGGGAGGGACTGGCGGCGCGGCGAAGACCGTGGGAGACAGCCACTCGGTCTTCCAAGAGATCGGGACCGAGCTAGGGGTCAGCCCTCAGCAGGTGGTGCTTGCGTGGGAGCTCTCGTTAGGCCGTCACGTCATTCCGATCCCGGGTGCCTCCCGGCCGCAGTCGATCACCGACTCCGCCAAAGCCGTCTCGCTTCGGCTCGACGCCGACCAGCTCGAGCGGATCGCCGGCGCGATGGAGCGCTGAAACAGGACTTGGGCTTGGGCTCACTAGAGCCCTTGCTTCTCCAGCCAGCTCAGACAGGCGCCGGCGACCTCGGTCCATCCGCTGTCGATGGTGAGGGAGTGGCCACGATCGTCGAACTCGAGAACCTCCGTCACGGCTGAGGAGTGGCGATACTGCTTGAGTGTCGACTTGGTGATCTTCTCCGGAACCGTGTGGTCCTTGCCTCCCATGATCAGCAGCAGGGGGCCGCGCTCTTCGTTATCGGTCTCGACCTTCGCCGGTGAATGGATCGAGAAGTTGGCAACGGCGGCCTCGAACAGTGGACGCCCCGGAGCGGCGATGGTCCACTGGTCGTACAGGCTCTGCGACTCCTCCTCCGTCAGCGCGTTGCCGAAGCTGTAGCGGAACTGGTCCGCGGTCAAGGTGACCGCCTTGTGCTTGTTGGCCGGGTTCTTGAAGACCGGCAGAGTCGCGTGCAGCGCGGACAAGGGGACGGGCAGCACTCCCTTGATCTGCGCGGCATCGATGCCGATCGCGGCCACCCCGAGGTTCTCCCCGAGCAGCTTCTGGGCGATCATGCCACCGAAGGAGTGGCCGATCAGGATCGGACTCGCGTCCAGACCGCCGATGAGGGACCGGTAGTGCTCGGTGACCTCCTCGATGCCGTAGTTGGCGACGCTGTCCGGGTTCGCTCGCGTCTCGGCGACGGTCGGCAGGTCGCCGGGCCAGCCGGGGGCCACCGGCGCGTACCCGCGATCGCTGAACAGGGTGACCCAGGGATCCCACGAGCTTGCGTGCAGCCATAGGCCGTGGATGAAGACAACGGGAGTGGTCGAGTCGGTCATGAGGATGCCCAATCTGATCGGTCGGAATGACCCGGACGATAGCGGACGCTCGCGAGCTCGGGGAGAGGTGTCCGGCCCTCAGCGGCAGACCGTGGCCGTGGGGGTCGTCGGGACGCCGGTGAGGTACTGACCGAGCCAGCGGACCGTCGCGTCGATCACCGTGCTGGTGTGGCCGAGCACGGTCACTGGCTCGCAGAGGTACATCGACGTCGGTTCCGGCGCAGTCACCCGGCACGCAACCCCCACCGCCGTGGATGAGCGCGAGCGACGGTTCGCCGGTCGCGCCGGTCGCGCCGGTCGGCGCGTAGACGTTAAGTTGGGTGCCCGAATTAAAAGGAGATTCCGGACAAACAGCGCTAATTATAGTGGCGGACTAACATCTCTAAGATACCTGTTTGAATCTCATGCAAAGAGATCACATAACCCTGACCAATGGGTTGGATATATCGCGGGACAAGAGATATTTCGTGTACCCAGTCTGGGGTACAAACGACTCCGCGCATCCATCGGCGCGAAGTCCGGAAATACGGTCTGACCAGGCCATACCTGCTGGTGTCCGCTGCTTTTCATGGAATGTACGTATATGCGGAAGGCCGTGTAACCTCCATGCGACAAACCACTAGCGCGTCCCATCGGGGGCGGGTAGATATGAGGAGGACGCACCTTGAGAAGTGCGAATACGAATGCCCGAGAGAGCCGGCTTCGGGTAGCGACGAAGGCGGTGGGAATGACTGCCGCAATCTTAGCTGCGACTGCGTTCATAGCTGCGCCTTCCGCGACCGCGGCGGCCAAGTCGACGGTCTACAACAATGTCCCCGCCCCCCTGCCCGGGAACGTGCCGAGCGTGGGCTTCGAGGCCAACGCGGCGTCCGAGTTCGGCGGACAGGTCGAGCTCGGCGGCAGCGCCCGCTCGCGAGCCAACGTCAAGATCGTGATGAGCAGCTGGGGCTGCCAGAACGGCTCGTGGTCCGCGGGCAACTGCTCGTCGACAAAGCACTCGACGTTCAACGCGCCGCTCACGCTGAACGTCTATGCGGTGGGTGAGGACGACGCACCGGGCGCCCTCATCACGACGGTCACCCACACGTTCGCGATGCCCTACCGGCCCTCGGCGAACTACACGAAGTGTACTGCCGGCGATGCGGGCAAGTGGTACGACAAGGGGACCGCCACCTGCTACAACGGCATGGCCTTCACCGTGTCGATGCGGCTGGGTAGCGCAGACCTTCCGGACCGGGTGATCCTTTCCGTTGCCTACAACACGACTCACTCCGGTTACGACCCGATCGGCGAGAGCACCGAATGCTTCACCAGCAGTGGGGGTTGTCCCTATGACGCCCTGAACGTCGGGACGAGCGACTCGAGCCCAACGGCCGGCTCACAGCCGCTGCCTGACGACGCCTACATCAACTCATCGCAGGATGGGGTGTACTGCGACGGCGGAGCTGACGGCACCGGCTCCTTCCGCCTCGATGCGGGTTGCTGGACCGGTCTCCAGCCAGCGTTCCTGGTCAAGGCGGCCTAGCACCAGGAGCGTCGCCACTATGACAAGGGAGGGTCCCGCCGGTTGGCGGGACCCTCCCTTGTCATCCCTCGACCTCGGGTCGGCCGTGCCGTCGTGCGACCAGCTCGTCGTGGGTGAGCGCGGGATCGTGGTCCGCGTCGTAGGACGTGAGCCACGCGTTCACGGCCGCCCGCAGAGGCTCGACCAGCTGCAAGGACCGGCCGAACTCCTCTGCTGCGCTCAAGACCTGTTCCGGGGGTGTGCCGGGGCGGACGATGATCATCGGCACGGTGAAGCCGCTGCTCCCGGTGGGGGTGTCCACCGACTGGGCGTGATAGGGCCAGACGAAGCCGACGCCCGGATGCTCTGTCGCGTGGAACACCTGCGCATAGCAGACCATGGGCTCCCGGATTGACGTTGCCGCTTCCCCGGCCGCTCGCTCGACGGTTGTGGTCATGATGAGGCCCCTTTGTGGACGTGCCACCTCTGCAGGGCGGGGTCTCGGCCGAGCATCAGTGATGAGGTCTGTCGCTTCACCGTCATCCTGCACCCAAGCCCGCGCGCATGTCTACGGCTCGCCGACCACCAGGGCGGATTCCGGGCGGGCCTCCGCGGAGCGTCGTCGGCCCGCCCGGAAGTGAGCGGTCAGCTGATCAGCTGGTCGATCCGCGAGAAGGCCTCCGCGTTGCCCTGGCGCACGATGCTGGATCGACCGTCGATGCCCCGGGGCACATCGCCCGCGACGGTGACCCGTCGTACCTCACGCCGTTGGGTGTCGAAGTCGGCAACGGCATAGTGCTGAGTCGCGCGGTTGTCCCACATCGCGACGTCACCTTGCCGCCAGGTCCAACGATAGGTGTTCTCCAGCTTGGTGATGCGAGTCTGGAACAGCTGGAACAAGGCGCTCGACTCCGCCGAGTTCAGCCCGACGAGTCGCTTGACGAAGTGTCCGAGCAGCAGAGTGCGTTCACCCGTCTCTGGGTGGATGCGGACGACCGGATGCTCGGTCTCGTAGACGGTCGAGCGGAACTCGTCGCGAGTGAACACGCGTGCCTCGTCAGAGTCCTGCTGGATGGTCTCGGTGTATGCCGCGTAGTCGTAGTCGTTGGTGTGTACGGCCCAGAGGGTGTCGGCGAGGGCCCGCAGCGGCGCAGGCAGGTACTCATAGGCGGTCGCCGTGTTCGCCCAGTTGGTGCTGCCGCCATAGGCAGGAATGGTGACGCCGCGCAGGATGCTGATGGCGGGGATCCGGTCGACGAAGGTGACGTCCGTGTGCCAGCTGTTCGCCGCCATGCCCTTGGACGCTGCCAGGCTGAGCACCTGGGCGCTGCCCGTGTTCACCGTCGGGTGGGCCATCGTCAGCTCTCCCATCTGCTGCGCGAACGCCACCTGCCCGGCGTCGTCGAGATGGTGCTGGTCCCTGAAGAAGACCACCTTGTGCTCCAGGAGCGCGGCCCTGATGGCCGCCACGACACCTGGCTCGAGGTCGGCACCAAGGCGTACACCGTCGATCTGAGCTCCGATGCGGCCGCCGAGCTTGGCCACGCGTACCTGCTCTACGTCACCTGTTGGCCGGTCGGTCCGTTCGAGGTTGATTGTCATAAGAGTCCTTTCAGCTGTCATGGGGGGAGAGCTCAGTGCGTCGTCAGAGCGGCCCGCTCCGTCTCCGCCTCTGAGGGGGTGACTGCGTCGTCAGCGGTGGTGATGGTGACTGTCCTGACATTGCCTGTGTAGGGGTTGCCGCCGTTGCGTGAGTACCGGTCCGAGACCGGCGTGCCGTAGTCGAGGCCGACGTTGAGCGACTCGACGATGGAGAAGCCGAAGGGGACCGTCCGCTCCAGCCGGCCCGACCCGCTCTCCTGGCCGTCGATGTAGATCCGCGCCGTGCCGCCCTTGCCCAGGCCGCCGCCGTCGTAGTCGAAGCGCAGCTCGACAACGTGCTCGCCGGCGGCGACCGGCTCCACGGCCGCGATGTGGGTCCGCTCGACCCCGCAGTAGTTGTGCACGTAGGTCGGGTGGCCCTGGTCGAGATAGATGGCCCAGCCGCCGAACTGGCCGCCTTGGGCGATGAGCACCCCGTCGCTCTTGTCATCCGGTGCGTCGATCACGGCTGACACCTGGAAGGAACGGTTCTTCACGTTCGGCACTGCATCCTCGTGCAGCCGGCGCATCGTCGGGTCGAGCACCATCGACGTCGGGCTCTTGCCGGCCGCTCAGCTCGGGAATGAGCCGCTCGAGGAACCGGTCGTCGAGCGGGAGCACGTGGTACTTCTCGGCCTCAGCGAGGAAGAGCGACTGGAGCTCCTCGAGCCTGTCCGGATGCTCGGCCGCGACGTCGCGGGCCTGTGTCCAGTCGCTCGTGGTGTCGTACAGCTCCCACGTGTCGTCCTCGAAGGAGCCGAGCTCGATCTGGCCGACCGTCCACGGTGTGCGGTGCTTCGTGACCGCCGTCCATCCCTCGTGGAACACGCCTCGGTTGCCGTGCATCTCGAAGTACTGCGTCGTGTGCCGCTCGGCGGCCTGTGCGTCGTTGAGGCTGTAGAGGAGGGACGTGCCCTCGATCGGGTCCTGGCCGACGCCGTCGACCTTGACCGGGTGGGGGAGACCGATGGCCTCCAGGATCGTGGGCGTGACGTCGATGACGTGGTGCCACTGCTGTCGTATCTCGCCGCGACCGACGATGCCGGCCGGCCAGTGGACGACGAGGCCGTTGCGAGTGCCGCCGTAGTGCGACGCGACCTGCTTGGCCCACTGGTACGGCGTGTCCATCGCGAGCGCCCACCCGACGGGGTAGTGGACTGCAGTGCTCGGGCCGCCGATCTCGTCGAGCTGCTCGGCGATCCGCTCCGTGGTGTCCGGCAGGCCGTTCAGCCGGAGCATCTCGTTGAGCGTGCCCTCGATGCCGCCCTCGGCAGGACGCCCCGTTGTCGCCGAGGATGTAGAAGACGATGGTGTTGTCGAGCTCGCCCGACTCGCGCAGCTCGTCGATGAGCCGGCCGACCTGGGCGTCGGTGTGCTCGGCGAACGCGGCGTACATCTCCATCAGTCGTTCGGCGACCTGCCGCTCGACGTCGGAGAGCTCGTCCCAGTGCGGTGCGCCCTCGGCCCATGGCGCGAGCTCGGCGTCCGCCGGCACGATGCCCAGCTCCTGCTGCCGGGCCAGGGTGATCTCCCGCTGCCGTCCCATCCGTGGGCGAACTCGCCGCGGTAGCGGTCGCGCCAGTCTCGCGGCACGTGGAACGGCGCGTGGGTCGCGCCGAACGGGCAGATAGCAGAACCAGGGCCGGTCGCCGTCGAACGTGCGGACGCCGCGGATCCACTCCGTCGCCTGGTCGACCAGGTCCTCGGAGAAGTGGTAGCCGTCCTCCTCGGTCCCCGGGCGGGTCGATGTACGTCGTGCCGTCGACCAGGTTGGGCACGAACTGGTCCGTCTCACCGCCGAGGAAGCCGTAGAACTTCTCGAAGCCCTCGTTGGTGGGCCAGTGGGTGAACGGGCCTGACGGGTCGCATCTCGGCGTTGGGCGTCTGGTGCATCTTGCCGAAGGCGCCGGTCGCGTACCCGTTGAGGTTGAGCGTCCGGGCGAGCGTCGCCTTCGCGGTGAGCGCATCGCGTCGTACCCCGGCTCGTCGACGGCCAGGTTCGTCACCGTGCCCATGCCGACGCTGTGGTGGTTGCGGCCGGTCAGCAGGGCGCTGCGGGTGGGCGAGCACAGCGCGGTGGTGTGGAAGCGCGAGTAGCGCAGGCCGTCCTCGGCCAGCCGCTCGGCGGTCGGCATCCGGCACGGCCCGCCGAACGCGGACGAGGCGCCGAAGCCCATGTCGTCGAGCAGGATGACCAGCACGTTCGGCGCGCCCTGCGGGCGCCTGGGCGCTCAGGGTCGACGGTCAGGTCCTCACGGTTCATACGTGGCTCCTTGGGCGTCTGGGTGCGAACAGGGTCACCGGTCACGGTACGCAAACCGTGACCAGGAAGGGCGGTCGACGCTCAGTCGTCCGGCCACGGATCGCAAGGGTTTCTCCCACGCGTGACGACAACCCGCGGCCGAAATTCGGACGGTCGCGTGCGGGTGTCCGCTTAGATGGTCTACGCTAAGTCCACTAGATCGAGTCAACTTACTTTAGGTTGGACCGTCACGTGATGATCGTGCTCGGCCGCGGCAGGTTCGGGCCGCCGATCAGCCGAGTGCTGACGCAGGCCCGGCCGGGGGGATCCGGTGATCCGCGAGGACATCGCCAAGCAACACCGGCCTCAGCGCGTCGTCGGTGGCCCGCGCCGATCGCGACGCTGGTCGAGGTCGGCCTGCTGCGGGAGCGGCCCGACCTGGTCGTCGGACGGCGCGTCGGCCGCCCGAGCATCCCGGTCGAGCTCGACCCCGAGCACTACGTCACGATCGGCTGCCACATCGGCCGGCGGACGACCACGGTCAGCCTCAACGACCTGCGCGGCACGCTGGTCGCCCGGACCGGCGTCCCCACTCCGGTCGCAGACGTCGCCGACCTTGGCGCAGGTCGCTGCCCAGGCTGCGACCGGCCTGCTGGCGAAGGCGCCCGACCAGGGCGGTCGCTCGCCGCCGGACTGGTCGCACCCTGGGGCGACATCGACGTACCAGATGGACGAGACCGGCCAGCGCGCTGAGCGAGGTCCTCGGCCTCGCCGTGGAGACGGGCGACCACATCGCCGCGATCGCGGCGGCCGAGTACCCCGCCCGCCCGCAGGCCCTGCCCGGCTCCACGCGTCTACGTCTACTGCGCGCGACACGGTCGGCTTCGCGATGGCCAACGAGCGGCCGTCCGGCACCGAGATCTCGCGCGTCGGCCGGCTCAGCCACTTCCCGACCGGCTCCGGCATCCGCTGCCGGTGCGGCCGTACCGGGTGCCTGGAGGCGGTCGTCAGCGACGAGTCGGTCGCCGCGCGGGCGCATGCGGCTCGGCATCGTCGCGACGCCAGACATCGACCTCGTCCACCGGGCGGCCGGCCGCGGCAACGAGGCCGCCCACCGGCTGCTTGCGCCGAGCGCGCCAGGCGCTCGGCCGGGTCGCGGCGATCGTGCGCGACATGGTCCACCCCGACCGGGTCGATCCTGTGCGGGCAGGGCTTCACCGGCTACCGACCCGCGCTCGACGTCACCCTCGAGAGCTTCAACAGCTCGACCGCACTCCGACCGATCGACGTCTCGTTCACCCGCTTCGGCGCCGGCGTCCAAGCTGTCGCGGCCGGCACTGTCGCCCTTCGCCGCGTGTACGACGACCCGCTCGACGTCAGTCGGCGCGCGAGCAGCCGACCGCATGCCATCCAGGACTGAGCCGCCGACCGACGGAGCCATCGGCTGAGTCCGCAGCGCCATCGGCACACCACCACGTCTGCACCACCTGACCCAGAAGAGGCACCCGACACCGATGAACACTCCGTCCACTCTCAGCCCGGCGTCGGGCTCTCGCTCGCGCCGCCGTCGTCGCCGTGCTCATCGCGGCCACGGCCTGCGACTCGGCTGTTCAGGAGCAGCACGGCGGAAGCGATACCGGATCCTCCGGGCAGAGCCAAGCAGGGTGGCACCCTCCAGGTCGGCACGACTGTCGACCTCGTGCCGGCCGCGATCTTCACCAACTCCAACGACACGATCAACACGTCATCGGCCAGGTCTACGACAGCCTGATCGACTACCCGACCAACAGCCTCGAGCCCGCAGCCGAGCCTCGCGACGTCGTGGCAGCTGCCGAAGGACGGCTTGTCGCTGACCCTCCACCTGCGCAACGGCGTCACGTTCCACACCGGCCGCGCCTTTCACGTCCAAGGACGTCGAGTTCAGCATCAAGACCTGGGCCGACCCGAAGTGGACCGTGCAGTTCCAGCGCACCGCGGCTGCGGTCACCGGGCTTCGACACGTCCGACCCGCACAAGATCGTGCTGAAGTTCGACGCACCCGCTGAGCAACATCTTCGACCTGCTCGACGTGATGCCGATCATCGACCAGGACGACCTTCGGCGGACCTCGAGACCGGCAAGCGGTACGTCGGCACCGGACCCTACGAGTTCGTGTCCTGGACGCCGCAGTCGGAGATCGTCTTCAAGCGCAACCCCGACTACTGGCGCGGCGCGTCCCAAGCTCGACGGCATCGACCTGCACATCGTCCCCGACGCACAGTCCCTGGTCTCGCAGCTCCGTTCCGGCCAGCTCGACGTGATCCTCGGCGCCGGCAACCGCGACCTGGAGACCCTGGCCGAAGTCCGGGCAGTTCAAGGCGCTCCCGTTCAAGGGATCGGAGCGCCAGACGTACGTCGGCACGAACGTCGAGAACCCCTACCTCGAAGGACGTCGCGGCTGCGCCAGGCCATCGCCTACGCCCTGGACCGGCAACCGGATCGTCGACGAGGTCTACCGCGGTGTCGGCTACCCGATCGTGCTGCCCTGGCCGAAGTACTCACCGGCGTACGACGCAAGGCCAACGAGCAGTACTCGCGCAACGTCGCCAAGGCGAAGGCGCTCGTCACAGCAGGTCGGCCACGCTCCCGACCTTCCCGCTCGAGTACTCGACTGCAAGCCCGAACTGCGAGGCGATCGCGCAGATCGTGCAGGCCAACCTCAAGGACGTCGGGATCAATGTCGAGCTCCAGCCGAACGAGAACGCCGAGCACATCCAGAAGCTGATCGGCGGCACAGTTCCCGGCTCTCTGGATCCTCGACCACGCATACGCGCAGTACACGCCGTCGACCCTGGCGGTCTCGGCCTACCCGTTCAACGCCGACCAGAACAGCTCGAACTACGACTCAGCGCGAAGTACAAGAAGGACGCGGACGCCGCCTGGACGGTGCCCGACGGGACCAGCGCCGAAGCCGAGTCGGCGTACAAGCGCTCTGAACGACGACCTGCTCAACAACCAGTTCCTGATCGAGGCCGCGACCACCTACATGGAGGCGGCCGTCCGAACGACGTTCATGGGCATCACCTGGACCAAGCGCAGCGAGCTCCCGCTCGGGCGACGTGTCTGCTGGGTAAGCTGATCGGCATGGCCCGCTATCTCCTGCGGCGGTTGCCGTCCGGCCTGCTGGTGCTGTTCCTGGCGTCCGTCCTGATCTTCCTGGTGATCCGGCTGGTGCCGGGCGACCCGGTGGCGACGCTGGCCGGCCCGGACGCAACGCCGGCGGCGCGGGAGGCGATCCGGTCGCGACCTCGGGCCTGGACCGCCCGCTCGTCGCGCAGTACCTGCACCTGGATCGGGCAACATGCTGACGCTCGAACTTCGGCACGCTCGTACATCATCGGCGGCAACATCACGGACCTCGTGTCGTCGACGGGTTGGTCAACACGGCTGTCCTCACCATGGCGGCCCTGCTGATCGCCATCGCGCTCGCGCCTGTGGCGAGCCTCGGCGCGCTGTCTGGTCGACCGGCGCTGGCTGGACTCGCTCCTGGCGGGGGCGAACACGCTGGCGGTCGCGTTGCCGACGTTCGTCACCGGCGCTGCTGCTGGTGCTCCTCTTCGCGGTCGTGTTCCCGGTCCTGCCGGCGGGCGGCACGCCCCCGGACGGGTTCGTCGCGCGGCCGGACATCGCGGCGCAGTACCTGCTGATGCCGGCGCTGTGTCTCGGCCTGCCGGTGGCTGCCGCGCTGACCCGGTTCCTCACCGAGGCCCTGCGCACGCAGATGGAGCAGCCCTACGTGATGACGGCGCGGGCACTGGGCATCCGACGGCGGCGCATCGTCCTCACCCAGGCGCTGCGCAACGCGCTCCCGTCGACCGTCACCGTGCTCGGGCGTCCAGGTGGGAGCACTGCTCGGCGGGGCCGTGCTGGTCGAGGCGATCTTTGCGTGGCCCGGTCTCGGGCTGCTGATCGAGCAGGCGATCTCGTCGCGCGACTATCCGCTGGTCCAGGCGCTGCTGCTGCTCTCCGTCCTGGTCTTCGTGATCACACAGCTGGTCAGCGACGTCGTCAACGCCTGGCTCGACCCGCGTATCCGGTTGGGAGGTGGAGCATGACGCTCGCCGAGGTCGCGACCCGGCGCTCGGCATCGACGACGCGGCGCTCGCGCTTGGTCCGTGCTGCTTCGCGGCCGTGGCCTGCTGGGTCTCATCATGGTCGCTGCTGGTGGTGCTCGCCGGGCTGTTGGCCCCCCTGCTCGCGCCGTACGGCGCCGAACGAGCAGATCCCCGGCGCGAACCTGCTCGGACCGAGCTCCGCACACTGGCTCGGCACCGACGAGGTCAACCGCGACATCTTCTCGCGCACTGCTCTACGGCATCCGGGTCGACCTCGTCGTCGTCTTCGTCGCGGTTCCGCTCGGTGCGGCGCTCGGCGTGCTCGTCGGGCTGGTCTCGACGATGTACACCGTTGCCGACGTCGTCGCCCAGCGGCATGTTCGACCTGGTCCTGGCCTTCCCGGTGCTCATCCTCGGCATCATGCTCACCGCCATCATGGGACCCGGGCGTCCGCACCATCGCGGTCGTGATCATGCATTGCCGAGCTGCCCGGTCTTCGGGCGGCTGGTGCGCACCTCGCGTGCTGACGATCCGCGAGCTGCCGTACGTCGAGGCGTCCCGCGTGATCGGCGCCGGCAACGGCTGGCTGCTGCGCAAGCACCTGCTGCCCAACTCGCTGGAGCCGCTCACCATCCAGCTGGGCATCTCGATGTCTGTCGCGGTCTTCATCGAGGGCGCCATGAGCTTCCTCGGTCTGGGCGTCCGGCCGCCGAAGCCCGTCCCTGGGATCCCTCATCAAGGACGGCATCCGCAACGTCTGGCAGAGCCCGCTGGTTCGTCGGTCGGCCCGCTCGTGGTCGTGGCCATGCTGGTCCTCGGGCTTCCTGCTGATCTCGCAAGCGCTGTCGGCGGAGCGCCGTGGCTGACCGCCATACCCCGGGAAGGACCATGAACCATGACCCGAACCGCTCCTGCGTGTGCACGGACCTCGCGGATCGACTTCGAGCAGCCCCGGCCGGCCGTGAACAGCGATCAGCCTGGAGGTCGGACGGGGCGAGATCGTCGCGCTGGTCGGCGAGTCCGGGCTCGGGCAAGTCCATGACCGCCCGGGCCGTCCTCGGCCTGCTCCCCGCCGGCGCCGGCCACCGGTTCGATCACGGTCGACGGGCCGCGAGGTGCTCGGCGTCCCGAGACGCGAGCTGACCAGGTGCGTGGCGGCGCGGTCGGCGATGGTGTTCCAGGAGCCACAGACGGCGCTCAACCCGGTGCGCACCGTCGGCTGGCAGCTCGGCGAGGCGCTGCGCGCCCACCGGCAAGATCTCGCCGGCGCGAGGCGCGGGCTCGCGCCGTCGAGCTGCTGACGCTCAGGTCGAGATCCCCGACCCCGCGACGCGGCTGCGACTACTACCCGCACCAGCTGTCCGGCGGTCAGAAGCAGCGCGTGGTGCTGGCGCTCGCGCTTGCGAACGAGCCCGACGCTGCTGCTCGCCGACGAGCCCACGACCGCCCTCGACGTGACCGTGCAGGCCGAGATCCTCGACGCTGCTTCGACGCCTCAACGAGACGACCGGCACCAGCATCCTGCTGATCACCCACAACATGGGCGTCGTCGCCGAGATGGCGCACCGGGTCGTCGTGCTCAGGACCGGCGACGTCGTCGAGGAGGGCGACGTACCGAGCAGATCTTCACTCGACCCACGGCACGCCTACACCCGGCAGCTGCTCGGCTGCCGTGCCACGCCTGCCCGAGACCGGGCGGAGCGTCAGACCGCGACGGCGAGGCCGACGCCCGACGACGGCGACGCTGGCGTTCGAAGAGGCGACCGTCGTCTACCCGGGCCGCCAGGCCACCCGGCCTTCACGGCCGTCAGCGACGTTCACCTGGCGGTCGGCGCCGGGTGAGGTGCTGGGCCTGGTCGGCGAGTCGGGCTCGGGCAAGACCACGCTCGGCCGTGCCGCCGCAGGCCTGGTGCCCGTCGCGGCCGGACGCGTCCTCGTCGAGGGACGACGACCTGGCCAGCGTCTCGGCCGCGCGGCTGCGGGAGATCCGCAGGGACCTCGCGTTCGTGCAGCAAGACCCGGCGGCGTCGCTCGACCCGCTGCGACCGTTGGCGCAGAGCATGTCGCGAGCCGCTCGACGTCCACAAGGTGGGACGCCGGCGAGACCGGGAAGCCCGCGTGCAGGACCTTCTCGACGCGGTGCGGCTGCCCGCCGACTACGCTCGACGGCGTGCCCAGGAGCTGTCCGGCGGTCAGCGGCAACGCGTCGCGCTGGCACGGGCGCTCGCGCTGCGGCCGCGGCTGCTGATCGCCGACGAGCCGACGAGCGCGCTCGACGTCTCGGTCCAGGCCGAGGTGCTCGCGCTCTTCGCGGAGCTGCAGGACGCGAGCTCGGCTTTGCCTGCGTGTTCATCAGCCACGACCTCGCGGTCGTGCACCAGTCGCCGATCGGGTCGCGGTGCTGCGAGCCGGTGAGCTGGTCGAGACCGGGCCGGTCGAGCAGGTCTTCGCCGCTCCCGCAGCACGAGTACACCCGGCGACTGCTCGAGGCCGTGCCGGTGCCGGACCCGACGGTCCGATCCCGACGTTCGTCAAGCCTGTCCGAGGCGCGCCTCGTCTCCTGAGGACCCTTTGACGATCTCCCATCCCCACCCATGACAGATGCCCCAGGAGGACCCATGGACCGCACTCATATCCCGGTTGCCGGCAAACGAGCCGACGTCGAGGCGGAGCTCGACATCCGCGACCAGCAGGCTGACTTCCCCTCGCGTGACGTGCTGCGGGCGCCCGAGGGTGCGCCCAACGTGCTCGTCGTTCTCATCGACGACATGGGTTTCGGGGCATCGTCGGCCTTCGGCGGCCCCTGCCCGATGCCGACGGCCGAGCGACTCGCCGACGGTGGCCTCGATACTCGCGGTTCCACACCACTGCCCTGTGTTCACCGACGCGGGCGGCCTTGCTCACCGGACGCAACCACCACAGCGTCGGCATGGGTAACGTCCTGGAGCTGGCGACCGCGGCGCCCGGGTACGACGGCATGCGACCCCCGACCTCCGGCACCTTGGCTCAGACGCTCAACGCCAACGGCTACGCGACAGGTGCCTTCGGCAAATGGCACCAGACGCCGCCGTGGGAGCAGACGGCTGGTGGCCCGTTCGACCGCTGGCCGACGCGCGAGGGATTCGAGAAGTTCTACGGGATCCTGGCCGCCGAGTCGAGCCAGTTCACTCCGACGCTGGTCGACGGTACGACCTTCATCGACCCGCCCGCCACCGAGGATGAGGGCTACCACCTGTCGCAGGACCTGGTCGACCAGGCGACCCGGTGGATCGAGGACGTCAACACCTTCGATCCCGAAAAGCCATGGTTCGCCTATCTCGCGTTCGGCGCCACACACGCACCGTTCCACCTACCGCGCGAGCTCCGCGACCGCCACCGGGGCGAGTTCGAGCACGGGTGGGACGCTCAGCGAGAGATCACCTTTGCCAGGCAGAAGGAGCTGGGTGTCGTACCCGAGGACGCGGAGCTCGCGCCGTGGGTGCCCGGCGTCCCCCACTGGGACGAGATCAGCGAGACCCAGCAGGTCGTCGCCAAGCGGCTGATGGAGACGTACGCCGCGTTTGCCGAGCACACGGACGCCCAGGTCGGTCGACTGGTTGACAACCTGCAGTCGCGTGGCCAGCTTGACAACACGATCGTCATCTACATCCTTGGCGACAACGGCGCATCCGCCGAAGGTGGTCTGGAGGGGACGCTCAACGAGACGCTTCGCCTCAACGGCATGGAGGACACGGCTGAGCGGATCCGCGAGCACCTCGACGAGATCGGGGGACCCGCGACGTACGCGCACTACCCGGTGGGTTGGGCGGTCGCCCTCGACACGCCGTACCAGTGGACGAAGCAGGTGGCCTCGCACTACGGCGGCACCCGCAACGGCATGATCGTGCATTGGCCCCAAGGGATCCAGGCCCACGGCGAGGTGCGCAACCAGTGGCACCACGTGATCGACGTGACGCCGACGATCCTGGAGGCGGCGGGTGTGCCGGTGCCCGCGACCATCAACGGGATCCCGCAGGACCCGATCGAGGGTACGTCGTTCCGCTACTCCTTCGACGACGCCTCCGCTGAGGAGCGACACACCACGCAGTACTTCGAGATGTTCGGCAACCGGGGTGTGTACCACGAGGGTTGGACGGCGGTGACCAAACATCGGACCCCGTGGACGGTCGGCCGAATCCAGACCCGGCCATTCGCCGAGGACATGTGGGAGCTGTACGACACCCGCGACGACTGGACGCAGGCCCGTGACGTGGCCGAGCACTTCCCCGAGAAGCTCGCCGAGCTCCAAGAGCTGTTCCTCCAAGAGGCACAGAGATATCACGTCCTGCCGCTGGACGACCGGGTCGGGGAGCGGATGAACGCAGATCTGGCGGGGCGCAAGCGGCTGGCGACGGCGAGGTCCGCGGTCTTCGGTCCGCACAGCGGCCATTTGCGCGAGGACGCCGTACCCAACGTCAAGAACACCTCGTTCCGCGTCACAGCGGTCATCGACGCGACGTCTGAGTACTCGGACGGAGTGCTCGTCGCCCAAGGCGGGGCGTATGCCGGATGGTCACTCTTTCTCAAGGAGGGCCGACCGGTCTACGTGCACAACCTGGCCGCTTTGGAGGTGACCCACATCCGCGGAGAGTCGGCCGTGCCGGCCGGGCGTCACACGGTCGAGTACGTATTCGACTACGACGGCGGAGGAGTCGGAAAGGGGGGCACCGGCACGTTGTTCATCGACGGCGCTGTCGTGGGATCTGGACGGCTGGAGCGCACCATCCCGTTCTTCTTCTCCATGGACGAGACGTTCAACGTCGGGATCGACCGGGGATCGCCGGTGACCGACGAGTACGGCCGCAACGGCGGGAACGCCTACACCGGCACGATCGAAAGCATCGCCATCGTCGCCGGCGACGACGCCGTCGAGCCAACCTCCGAGCAGCTGCTCGAGTCGGTGCTCACCGTGCACTGACCGACCGGCGCTTGTGAAGATTTTCTTGATGTTCCTATATAGATCGTCAAGCCGCTATGCGATGTTCTGGGTTCGCTGTTGGAACGGGAGGTGGTTGGTGGTATGGAGGGCTCGGCGAATGTGTGGGAGGAGTTCGCGCGCGACGTAGCGTTTCAGGCAATGGATTATCTCTTTGGTAGTGAGCCCCTGTGCTCGACGGCGGGTGAGGTAGTCGCACGTGGGTTGGTGGTAGCGCATGTGGACCAGGACGACGGTGTGGAGAGCCGTGTTGGCGGCTCGGTCGCCGCCACGGTTGAGCCGGTGACGGTTGGTGCGGCCTGATAGTGCTGAGACGGGGGATGAGCCGCGCAGGGCAGCGAAGGCGGCGGCGCTGTGCCGGCGGTGGGGTGGTCGTCGGCGGGATCGGATTCGCCGCTGCGGCGACGTGCCTGCCGATTCGGCCGGTCGACCTCCACCACCTGTATCCCGGCCGCGGTGAGGGCTCTGCCCGGCCCGGCACCGTACGAGCCGGTTCTTCCGCCCCGACGGCGACCACGTCACCGAGTCGTCGAAACCACCGCTGAGATCTCGACAACCTCCGGTGGTGCCGGACGTGGCGTGGCCCAGCTACCGTCCGACCTGGTCTAGTGCCGCGACGGTGTGGGTGTCGGCGTGGGTGTCGACACCTCCAGTGATCTGGGCTGTGTTGTTTACCATGAGGGAACCGCCGTTCTGTTGAGCCGATAGGGATGGCACGCACCGCCGGTCGGGCGGACAGCACGGTGACAGGGCGCGGCCAAGCTCCTATCAGGTCACGTTCCGTCCGGCCGGTGCGTGCGCCTCCGCACGGTGACAGATCAAGGCAAGGGCAGCATCGCCAGTGGATAACCGGGTCAGCGGTGCGGAGACTTCCGCCGATCATGGCCTGGTGGCGGCACCCTCGTCATCACTGTGGATAACACCGTCTGGACCCAAAACTGTCGGTGGCCGATAGTAGATTGGTGCACATGTTCGAGATGATGGATCCGTCTGATGAGGCGGAGGTGTGGGCGGATTTCGTGCCGCCGGTGCCTCCGACCGACGACGAGGTCATCGATGTCGACGATCTGGATGGCTGGTCCGGTCTGGACGAGTTTGAGGACGGCGTCGAGGGTGAGGGGTACGGCGAGCTGCCGGACCTGGACTCGGCGGGGGCGCTGGCTTTGGCAGAGTTCGAGCAGGCGCTCGAGGCGGAGCGGCTGGCTGGGTTGGATGCGGCCGGGGTTCTGTCGGAGGCCGCCGGCACGAAGCAGGTGGAGCGGCGGGTGCAGGCCAAGCAGCTGTGGCTGGCGATGCGGTGGGCGGATCTGCATGCGGTGCTGACTCGTCCGGGTGCGGTCGGGAAGGGTCGGGAACGTCTGGTTCGGTTGGGTGGGGACGGGACGCCGGAGGTGGCGGAGTTCGCGGCGGCCGAGCTCGGTGCGGTCCTTGCCATGACGGATGGTGCAGCGAAGTCGCTGATCGGGGATGGGCTGGATCTGCGGCACCGGTTCCCGCTGTTGTGGCGACGGGTCCAGGACGGGTGGGTGGAGGTGTGGTTGGCCCGCCGGATCGTCCAAGAGGCCCGGCCGCTGACCGTGGAGGCTGCGGCGGCGGTGGATGCGCGGATCGCGGACCTGGCCGGGGGTTTGACGTGGCGGCGGTTGAAGGCCATTGTCGCTGCGGCGATCCTGGCGGCGGACCCGGCGAAGGCTGCCGATGACGCCCAGGAAGCAGCATCGGGGGTGGGGGTGTTCCCGGACCCGGAGTCCAAGGACGGCTACCAGGGGATCTTCATCAAGGCCCGCGCCGGCGACGTCACAGCTTTCGATGCGGCGGTCGACCTGATCGCCCGTGCCCTGAAGACGATCGGTGATACCCGGCCGGTGCAGCAACGTCGGGCCAGCGCAGTCGGGATCCTCGCGGACCCGGCAGCCGCCCACGACCTGATCGCCGAGGCCGAACGGGTCCGTAACGTACAGTCTCAGGCTGCCGCCGCCCGCCGCGCCGGAGACATGGAGGCAGCGGAACAGCTCGCAGCCGACGCTGCCCGACGGTGTCCACCCGGATGGCGGTGCGGGCGGCAGTCGCCGTTCACGTTCGGCACCGCGGTCCTGTACTACCACCTGACCCGGGAGACCCTGGAGGCGATGCTGGCCGGCCAGCCGTACGCCGGTGCCGGGGTGGTCCGGGTGGAGGACATCGGCCCGGTCATCCTGGACCAGGTCAAAGAATGGCTCGGACATGCGAATGTGGTGCTGAAGCCGGTGATCGACCTGGCCGGGATCCAACCCGTCGACCACTACGAGACCCCACCCAAGACATCGGAAGCGATCCGGCTGATCCGGACCGTCGACTACTTCCCCTACGGCACCTCCACGTCACGACATCAAGACTGCGAACACACCGAACGGTTCGTCCCGATGAACCGCGGCGGCCGGCGACCACAGACAGGCCACTGCACCACTCTCAGAACGGACCGGCGACCCAACTTGTATCCACCTCAATCCGTCACCGGATCAAAACCCATGGCGGCTGGACCGTCACCCAACTCAGACCCGGCGCCTGGCTGTTCCGATCGCCGCACAGGTACTACTTCCTCGTCGACCAACACGGCACCACCGCACTAGGCCAACTCTGAGATCGGTCGACTATGAGCTGAGCAGAGTGTGAGATAGACCGCAGCTGAGATGGGCGAGGCGATGGTCGAGTCGGGGTACGGTGCGGAGCCATGAGCTCAACTCGGGAGGACCTCCGAGTCGGTGTATGGGCAGCGGTAGCCGTCAGCTTCGCCTTCGCGGTGACCATGCTGGGCACGACTCTGCCGACACCGCTTTATCCTGCCCTGGCTGCGAAGTACGACTTCGGCGAGCTGCTCACCACCGTGCTGTTCGCGGTTTACCCACTCGGGGTCACGGCGGCTCTGCTCATCCTCGGACGCTGGTCGGACCAGCTGGGACGCAAGCCCATGCTGGAGGTCGGGCTGCTGTTCTCTGCCTGCTCGGCGGTCGTCTTCATCCTCGGAGGCTCACTCGGCTGGCTCTTCGTGGCACGTCTGCTGTCCGGCTTCTCTGCAGGCATCTTCACCGGCACCGCAACGGCGACGATCGTGGACTTCCTCGGCGACCAGGCCAGGTCGGGTGCCGACCTGGTCGCGGCCGCCGCCAACATGGGCGGGCTGGGACTCGGTCCGCTGATTGCTGGGACCTTGGCAGCGTGGGCCAGCTACCCACTGACCCTTCCGTTCGTGGTCCAGCTCCTGCTGGTGGTCGCGGCAGCTGGTTGTGTATGGGCGGTCCCGGAGCCCGTTCAGCGCGAGTCGCCGTTCCGCCTCCAGGTGCAGCGAATCCGGATCCCGCGGGAGATTCGGGCGGTGTTCGTCCGAGCCGCAATCGCAGGATTCGCTGGGTTCGCCGTGCTCGGCGTCTTCGCTGCGGTCTCGCCTGCCTTCCTCGGCGAGGTACTGAATGAGTCCAGCCCGGCGGTGACCGGAGTCGTCGTTGCCTCGGTGTTCGCCGCCTCTGTTGTCGGGCAGTTCGCATCCGCCCGACTCGAGACCTCTCGCGCGCTGATCGTCGGCTGCGTGGGGCTCATCATCGGCATGGCGATGGTCGGCGCGAGTCTGCCGGTCGGCTCGCTCGCCCTTCTGATGGTTGGTGGTCTGGTCGCCGGCCTCGGGCAGGGCATGAGCTTTCGAGCCGGCCTCGGTTCCGTCACGAGTGCCAGCCCCGCAGAGCAGCGCGCCGAGATCGCTTCTGCGTTCTTCGTAGCCTTGTACGTCGGCATCGCCATCCCGGTGGTGGGAGTGGGCGCGGCTGCAACGGCCTTCGGGCTCGTCACCGCCGGGGTGCTCTTCGCCATGCTCGTCGGGCTGCTAGCGGGTCTCGTCCTCGTCCTGCTGCTTCGGGGCAGCTAGACATCTCACTAGAGCTGGACGCCTCGGGTCAAGGCGCCGTCGACGACGAGGTTGGTGCCGCTGACTCGGCTGGCCCGCGGACTTGCGAGGAAAACCACCGGCGCGGCGATCTCCGCGGGCGTGCCCAGGTGACCGGTCGGGTTGAGCCCGACTGCCGTCTGGAACAGTTCAGGGTTCCCGGTTTCGATGCTCGCCCACACACCACCCTCGAAGTAGGTGTTTCCGGGCGACACCGTGTTGGCCCGGATCCCCTTGTCGGCCAGCTGCATCGCCAAGCCATTGATATAGCCCACGATGGCGGTCTTGGCGGTGCCGTACGGCCCGGAGGCGAAGTCGGACTCACGGCCGGACACACTCGAGATCGCGATGATCGACGCGGCCTCGCTGCGCTCGAGGTACGGCATTGCGGCCCGGACCAGTCTCACGGTGTGCATGAGGTCGACATTCAGGCTGGCCAGCCAGTTCTCCTCCGTGTCGGGAATCGCGAGAGCACTCACGTTGGCCACGACGACATCGAGGCCGCCGAACGCGTCGGCCGATCGCTGCACCCACGTCCGCCAGCGCAGCGGCATCGCCGACGTCGACCGTGGCCCCATGGACACTGCCTCGTTCGCGAAGCGCATCCTGGCTGCCGGCTATCTCATCTGCGTCGCGTGCACAGAACCCGACCATCGCCCCTTCATCGAGGAACGCCTCGACGATGGCCCGACCGATGCCGCGCGTACCACCCGTGACAAGGACGCGGGTCCCGCGGAGCTGCAGATCCATGGCGCTGGCCTTTCGTTGCGTTACGAGGGTCTGGTACGGCGTCGGCTCAGGTGGAGCCGAGCGAGCGAGCCCGCTCACGTAGGTCGGAGTGGATGCCGCCGAAGGCGTCAGCCGCGGGGAGCAGGGCCTTGGCCGCCTTGACGACCACGCTGTAGTTTGCGTCGACCACGTTGGCGATGGGCACCTGCGCGATCTGTGAGCAGAGCTGGTAGGCGTCCATCGAGTGGAGGCCGTACAGCTCGCCCACCCAGTGCACGAGCTCGGCGTTCCCGATCCGCCACGAGTCTTCCAGCGGGCGGCTCGAACCGACGGTCATCCAGTGGGTGTCGTCCTCGATCCGTGGCCAGGCCGGCGCCCCGCCCTTGATCAGCTCGACGATCAAGGTGGTGGTCATCGCGCCCTCCACCGCCGTACCGCAGGCTTCTCCTTCGCCTTGCCGGTAGTGCCCGTCACCAACTGAGAACATGGCACCCTCCACATTGACGCCCAGGAAGACGGTGGCGCCGGCCCGCATCTGCGGCGTGTCCATGTTGCCGCCGAACCGGTCGGGCACCAGGGAGGAGCGCACCTCGCCCCCAGCCGGCGCGACGCCGACCGTGCCGAGCATCGGCTCGACGGGCAGCTCGATCCGGTGCTCGCTGTGCCGAGCCGCGAAGGTGACGGTGTTGCGCTCGCGGTCGAGCTGGTAGATCCAGGTCGTGTCCGGCAGAGCGTCCTGCAGAGTGACGACGCGGTCCGTGCTGGTCATCCCACCGAAGAACGGGATGGCAGCCGAGGCCGCCCAGTCGCGGGCCGGTTCGAGCGCGACGAAATGAATGGCCAGAGTGTCGCCGGGCTCGGCGCCCTCGACGTAGAAGGGGCCTGTCTGCGGGTTGACGAACCGCAGATCGACCTTCGCGCTGGACAGGTCATCGACACTTCGCAGGGTGCCTCCGAAGGCGTCGTCCGACCACAGCCGCATGGCGGTTCCTGGTCTGACCCGCATCACCGGTGCGACTCCGCCGAAGGTGTAGGCGTACTGGTCGCGGGTTGGCGTGTACTCGATGACCTCCATGGCCGGAAACTACCTCAGGCCGTCCGCAGCCGTACATGGTCTCGTTCGAGATCGGTGATCCGCGTGACCCCGAGCAGTGCGAGCGTGGTCGTGACCTCGTCGGTCAGGATCTCGCCGGCACGTTGCACGCCACGCTCGCCTCCCGCCATCAGTCCGTAGAGATACGCCCTCCCCACCAGAGCCGCACGCGCGCCGAATGCGACGGCGGCAACGATGTCGCCGCCGGACAGGATCCCGCCGTCGACGAACACCTCGGCGCGGTCTCCCACGGCATCGACGACTGCCGGAAGCACCTCCAGTGGGGTCGGGGCACGGTCGAGCTGGCGTCCGCCGTGGTTGGACACGACGACCGCGTCGGCGCCTGCATCGACGACGGCACACGCGTCGGCGACGTTCTGGACCCCCTTGACGACCAGCGGTCTGTCCCAGACCGACCGTAGCCAGGCGACATCGTCCAACGTCATGCTGGGGTCGAACATCCCTCCGACCAGCTCCGCGACAGTGCCCTCGAACCGGTTGAGGGAGGCGAACTCCAAGGTCTCCGTGGTCATCAGGTCGAACCACCACGACGGGTGTCGGGCGCCCTCGGCGACTGCTCGCAGTGACAGGGACGGCGGGATGGTGAGGCCGTTGCGCACGTCGCGCAGCCGTCGACCCGGCACCGGGACGTCCACGGTGAGCACCAAGGCCTCGTACCCCGCCTGCCGGGCCCGCTCGACCAGCTCGCGGCTCGCCGCGCGGTCGCGCCACAGGTACAGCTGGAACCAGCGACGAGTGTCCGGGACGGTGGTCGCCAGCCGCTCCAAGGACGTGGTTCCCATCGTCGAAAGGGCATACGGGATGCCGAGGCGACCTGCGACGCGAGCAACTGCGGGCTCTCCCTCCGTGTGCATCATGCGGGTGAAGCCGGTGGGCGCGAAGACAAGGGGAGCGGCCGCCGGTCTCCCGAGGATCGTCGTCGAGGTGTCCACAGTGGACACGTCCTGAAGCGCGTTCGGCTGAAACTCGACTCGGGCGTAGGCCTGCCGGGAGCGTCGCAGGCTCACCTCGTCACCAGCCGCCCCGTCGGTGTAGTCGAACACAGCTCGGGGAGCTCGACGTCGCGCCAGCTGTCGAAGGTCGGAGATCGATGCTGCTCGGGCCAGTCGACGGTCGGTGAGGCTGAGTCCCATCGGCCGAGTCCGGAGCAGGAGCCGCAGCTCCGACCACCGCGGCCGGTGTCGGGCGCTCACCCTGGGGCCGACCAGCTAGCTGGTGGAGTCATCGTCAGCAGACTCCACCCGAGGTTCGTCGACACCCTGCACCTGCGGCATCTGCTCGACGCGTGACTCGCCAGACGCAGCCTGCCCTGAGGGCGTGTGCACCCCCTCCACCTGGCTGCCCTCCTCAGCAGTGGCCACGGCCTCGTCGACCGTGGATCCACTTCGCTGGTGCTCGGCCGCGCCCACGACGTCATTGTCCGAGTCCTCTTGGTTCGGATCGTCGTTGCCCATGGTGGGTCTCGTTTCGGGAGGTCGCGGATAGGACTCCGCGATCCTGCAGGCTGTGGGCTGATCTGTCGAGACCAACCTCAGCAGGTCGTGAGGTTGCTGTAACAAGGGTTCCCTGAAGTTGTGGTTGACCGGCCGGAGGGCGAGCGGGACCCTCAGCACATCTCCGTAGTCCTGGCCGGCGCGCTGCTGGTCGTCATCATGTGCAGCGGGACTCGGTTGGTCAAGCGCGATGATCGATCCCACGCGGTGGTCGGGTTCCCGCTGGATGTGGAGGTCTGGCAGGCCGCAGGCGACCGGCGAGCTGGTCATGGCCGGCGCGATGGCCTACATGCTGGTCGGCCTGGTCTGACATCTCACCTGACCACCGCCCGAATCAACAAACTGCTTAGGAAGCAATGGACGGCAGCGGTCACCGACGCTCAGAGTGACAGGTACCACCGTCACACGTGAGGGGCTTTGCCATGCAAGTTCCTGCTCCGTTCGAGTACGAACGGGCCACCAGCATCGAGCACGCGATCGGTCTGCTCGATCGGCTCGGCGAGGAGGCCAGGCTGGTCGCGGGCGGTCACAGCCTGCTCCCGATGATGAAGCTCCGGCTGGCCAATCTGGAGTACTTGATCGACATCAACGGACTGCATGACCAGCTCGCCTATGTGCGGGTCGCGCCGGGCGAGGTCCGCATCGGCGCGATGACGCGGCATCGCGAGCTGCTCGAGTCCGCTGACCTGGCATCGACCTTCCCGATCTTCGGCGACGCGGAGCGGGTGATCGCGGACCCGGTGGTGCGCAACCGCGGGACGATAGGCGGCTCGTTGTGCCAGGCGGACCCCTCTGAGGACCTGTCCGCTGTGTGTACGACCCTGAACGCCAGCTGCGTGATCCGAAGTGGCGACGGCGAGCGAGTCGTCAGCATGGAGGACTTCTACCGCGGGCCGTACGAGACCGCGGTCGCGCACAACGAGATGCTCATCGAGGTGCGCATCCCCGTGCGACCCAACGGCTCCAGCGCATACGCCAAGGTGGAGCGCCGGGCGGGGGACTGGGCGGTGACCTCCGCCGGGGCCGCTGTCTGGATGGACGGAGCGCTGATCTCCGACGCGAGGGTGGGCCTGGCCGCCGTCGGACCCAACACCGCCGGAATCCCCGCGATCTCGGATGCCCTCCGCGGTCAGGAGCCTTCGGACGAGCTGTATGCCCGAGCCGGGGCGATCGCCGCGGAGAGCTGCACCCCAGCGACCGACAACCGTGGCACGGCCGAGTACAAACGCCATCTCGCGGACGAGCTGACCCGGCGGACGCTGCGTCGTGCCGTCGAGCGAATCCGGGCCAGGGGCAACGGCCACTCCGTGCTGGGAAGGGAACAGCTGACATGCAGGTTTCGATGACGGTCAACGGTGAGGTGGTCACCCGTGAGATCGAGGGACGGATGCTGCTCGTGCACTTCCTGCGGGACGAGCTCGGGCTCACCGGCACCCACTGGGGATGCGATACGAGCAACTGCGGCACCTGCGTTGCCTGGCTGGATGGTGAGCCGGTGAAGACCTGCACCGTGCTGGCGGCGATGGCCGGTGACCACGAGGTCAGGACCGTCGAGGGGCTGGAGGTCGACGGAGTGCTCGACCCGATCCAGGAAGGCTTCATCCAGTGCCACGGCTTGCAGTGTGGCTTCTGCACGCCAGGCATGATGATGACGGCGCGGGCCCTGCTGGACCGCGACCCGAACCCGAGCGAGGACACCATCCGCGAGGCGATCTCCGGCCAGATCTGCCGCTGCACCGGGTATACGACGATCGTGCGGTCGATCCAATGGGCGGCCGCGCATGCTGCCACGGACCAGGAGACAGCCGCTCGAGCCAGCCGAGAGTGCGACCGTGGGGAGCCCGTCATGACGCTGATGGAAGATCGCGAGGATCTCGAGCACGCCGACAACGACCAGAAGCCGATCGGTCATGGCCGGATGCTTCGCAAAGAGGATCCCCGTTTCGTGCGCGGTCTCGGGAAGTACTGCGACGACGTCCAGCTACCCGGCATGCTGCATCTCGCGATCCTGCGCTCACCCGTCGCTCACGCCCGCATCGTCAGCATCGACACCAGTGCCGCACAGGCGCATCCCAAGGTGAAGGCCGTCGTCACCGGCGCGATGCTTGCCGAGAAGGGGCTGGCGTGGATGCCGACCCTCTCCAACGACGTCCAAGCCGTGCTGGCGACCGACAAGGTTCGGTTCCAGGGTCAGGAGGTCGCGTTCGTGGTCGCCGAGGACCGTTACTCCGCCCGGGACGCCATCGAGCTGATCGATGTCGAGTACGACGTGCTGCCGCCCGTGATCGACGTACGCAAGGCCCTGGCACCGGACGCACCCGTGATCCGTGACGACCTCGACGGCAAGAAGGACAACCACTGCTTCGACTGGGAGACCGGCGACGAGGCCGCGACCCAGGCTGTCTTCGACCGGGCCGACGTCGTCGTGACCGAGGACATCGTCTACCCGCGCGTGCACCCCGCTCCGATGGAGACCTGCGGCTCGGTGGCCGACTACGACCGGGTCAGCGGCAAGCTCACCCTGTGGTCCACCAGCCAGGCACCGCACGCGCACCGGACGCTGTACGCGATCGTCGCCGGGCTGCCGGAGCACAAGATCCGAGTGATCTCGCCCGACCTGGGTGGCGGCTTCGGGAACAAGGTGCCGATCTACCCCGGCTACGTGTGCTCGATCGTCGGGTCCCTGCTGACCAACAAGCCGGTCAAGTGGATGGAGGACCGGACCGAGAACCTGGTGAGCACCGGCTTCGCCCGCGACTACGTGATGCGCGGCGAGATCGCGGCCACCAAGGAGGGCAGGATCCTCGCCATCCGCACCAACGTGCTGGCCGACCACGGCGCGTTCAACGGCACCGCGGCTCCCACCAAGTACCCCGCCGGATTCTTCGGCGTCTTCACTGGCAGCTACGACATCGAGGCCGCCTACTGCAAGATGACCGCGGTCTACACCAACAAGGCGCCCGGCGGAGTTGCCTACGCCTGCTCGTTCCGCATCACCGAGGCCGTCTATCTCGTCGAGCGGATCGTGGACTGTCTCGCCTACGAGCTGGAGATGGACCCGGTCGCCCTACGCAAGAAGAACTTCATCCAGCCCGACCAGTTTCCCTATACCAGCAAGACCGGCTGGGTCTACGACTCCGGCGAGTACGAGCGAGCCATGGACGTCGCGCTCGAGATCGCCGGGTACGACGACCTGCGACGCGAGCAGGCGGAGAAGCGGACCCGCGGCGAGCTGATGGGGATCGGCGTCTCCTTCTTCACCGAGGCGGTCGGCGCGGGACCGCGGAAGAACATGGACATCCTCGGTCTCGGCATGGCCGACGGGTGCGAGCTTCGCATCCACCCGACCGGCAAGGCCGTCGTGCGGCTCTCCGTCCAGAGCCAGGGTCAGGGCCACGAGACGACGTTCGCGCAGATCGTCGCCGAGGAGATCGGCATCCCTCCTGATGACATCGACGTCGTGCACGGCGACACGGACAACACCCCGTTCGGGCTCGGGACCTATGGGAGCAGATCCACGCCCGTGTCCGGCGCGGCCGCGGCCCTGGTGGCTCGCAAGGTGAGGGACAAGGCCCAGATCATCGCCTCCGGGATGCTCGAGGTGTCCGTCGCCGACCTCGAATGGGTGAAGGGCTCCTTCAACGTGAAGGGTGATCCGGGCAGGTCGGTGACCATCCAGGAGATCGCGATGCGGGCGCACGGTGCGGGCGACCTTCCGGACGGGATCGAGGGAGGTCTCGAGGCGCAGATCTGCTACAACCCCGAGAACCTGACCTACCCCTTCGGGGCTTACATCTGCGTGGTCGACATCGACCCAGGGACCGCCGAGGTCAAGGTCCGCCGCTTCATCGCGGTCGACGACTGTGGTACCCGGATCAACCCGATGATCATCGAAGGACAGATCCACGGCGGGCTGACCGACGGCGTCGGCATGGCCCTGATGGAGATGATCTCCTTCGACGAGGACGGCAACTGCCTGAGCGGCTCGCTGATGGACTACCTGATCCCGACCGCCCTCGAGGTGCCGCACTGGGAGACCGGGCATACCGTGACGCCGTCGCCGCATCACCCGATCGGCGCCAAAGGCGTGGGGGAGTCGGCCACCGTCGGGTCTCCGCCCGCCATCGTCAACGCCGTCGTCGACGCGCTGAAGCCGTACGGCATCCGGCACGCGGACATGCCGCTCACCCCTTCACGCGTCTGGGACGCGATGCAGGGTCGCGCGACACCACCGATCTGACAGCCTCGATGACAAGAGCGGGAGGACACTGAGGGATGACCACGACGCCGATCCTGGTCCGGATGGCCGAACTGACCGGCTCGCGGGTGCCGTTCGTGCACGCCACCGTCGTACGGGCGCAGGAGCCGAGCTCCGCCCGAGCGGGCGACCAGGCGATCGTGCTGGCCGACGGCTCCATCGAGGGCTTCATCGGGGGCCACTGCGCAGCCGGATCCGTTCGCACCGCGGCGCTTGGCGTCCTGGACTCCGGAACGAGCATTCTGCTCAGGGTGCTGCCCGACCACAACGCCGCTTTTCCCGAGTCGCCGGGCGCGAGCGTCGTCGTGAACCCCTGCCTGTCGGGTGGCGCACTGGAGATCTATCTCGAGCCGCTGCTCCCGTCCCCGGCGCTCTACCTGGTCGGCACCTCGCCGACCGCCGAGGCCGTCGCGGCGCTGGCGCCCACGCTTGGCTTCTCAAGTCGAACGGGCCGCCGAAGGTTCGACACCCGAGGGGGCGCTGGCCGCCGTCGTGTCCAGCCACGGCGGAGACGAGATCGGGTCGATCCGGGCCGCGCTCGACGCCGGAGTCGGCTTCGTCGGCCTGGTGTGCAGTCATACCCGAGGAGAAGCGCTGCTCGAGGAGCTCGACCTGCCCGAGCACGAGCTGCGCCGGGTCTACACGCACGTGGGCATCGACATCGGGGCCCGAACCGCTCCAGAGATCGCCCTCTCGATCATGGCGGCGATCGTGCGGAGCGTCCGGCTCGAGGGTCTCACCGCGCCACCCATGAAGGACTCTCCGGCTCGTGCCACGCAGGTCCTCGACCCGGTCTGCGGAATGACGGTCACGATCGCCTCCGACACCCCGCACGCGCAGGTCGGCGGCGCAGACCGCTGGTTCT
The DNA here is from genome assembly GCA_963833975.1 of uncultured Actinomycetota bacterium. GTDB lineage: Bacteria > Actinomycetota > Actinomycetes > Propionibacteriales > Nocardioidaceae > JAWWPG01. Next base: position 271,403 of record CAWIAB010000006.1, on the reverse strand, counting down.
GCAGCTCGACCTGCCGGGACGCCTACCTCCGGGCCCAGCAGGCGTGAGCCCATCCGCCCCGTCGCCGCTCTCCAGCCCCGAGGATGTCCAGCGCAGCTTCGACCGGCACGACTACCTCGCGGACCACGGCACGTCCGCCGCTGTCTACCTCGCACTTCAGCTGGGTCTGCCCCTTCTGCTCGAGGGTGAGCCGGGGGTCGGCAAGACGGCCGCGGCCCAGGTACTCGCCAAGGCGCTCGACGCTCCGTTGATCCGGCTCCAGTGCTACGAGGGACTGACCGTCAACGAGGCCCTGTACGACTGGAACTACCAGCGTCAGCTGCTCGCGATCCGGCTGGCCGAGGCGCAGCACGAGAAGCTGAGCGAGGCGGACCTGTTCAGCCTCGAGTTTCTCCAGGAACGACCGATTCTGAGGTGTGTCCGCTACGACGGTCCTCGTCCGCCGGTGCTGCTGATCGACGAGGTGGACCGGGCCGACAACGAGTTCGAGGCGCTGCTGCTGGAGTTCCTCGGCGAAGGCTCGGTCACCGTGCCCGAGCTCGGCACCTTCACAGCCAAGCAGCCACCGGTCGTCGTTCTCACCTCCAACCGAACCCGGGACCTGCATGACGCCCTGCGTCGGCGCTGTCTCTACCACTGGCTGGAGTATCCCGAGCCCGCCCGCGCGGTCGAGATCCTGCGGCGGTCGGTCCCGAGCGCCAACCGGCCCCTGGTCGAGTCGGCGACCCAGTTCGTCGGGCACGTCCGATCCCTCGATGTCGACAAGCCTCCGGGGATCGCGGAGGCGATCAACTGGGTCGCCGCGCTCTCGGTGCTCGGTGCCACGGCACTGGTGCGCGAGGACGTAGTGCTGACCCTGGGTGCGATCGCGAAGACGCCGGATGATCGCGACCTGGTCGTCTCGTCCCTCGACACCTACGTCCTGAGCTGACCGCCATGACGGGTCGGATGGGGGCCGCGTCCAGCCTCCTGGCCGGCGTCGACCGGGCGGCGTTCGTCGTCCCGTTCGGCAACCGGCTGCGGATCGCGGGGCTTTCCGTGCCCTTCTCGGCCCTGGGCGCGTTCACGCATGCCCTGGCCAGCTCGGCACCTCGGGACACCAGCGAGCTGTACTGGCTCGCACGGCTGACCCTGGTCCAGCGCAAGGACGACCTGGCTACCTTCGACGCCGTCTTCGCAGCGGTGTTCAACGCCACCGTGCTGGGCGTGGACCCGGTGTCGCGACGCCGCTCCCCAGCAGGTGACCAAGACGACATGATGGTGCCGGTGGATGCCTCGGGCCGTCGCGAAGAGGCGGGGGGTGGGCTGCCCTGGCACACCTTGCCGAGAACCGTGGAGACGCCAGTCGAGCAAGCCGCCGGACCGGTCCTTCCCGACCTGCTCCCGAGCGGTGTCGAGCACTTCGCGGACATCCCGTTCAACGACCTCGACGAGCAGCAGCTCGACCAGCTCGGGGCGTGGCTGGAGCAGACCGCGAGGCATTGGCCGATGCGGGCGAGCCGGCGTCAGCAGCTGCACCTCCATGGCCGGCGGGTCGCTCTGCGGGAGACGCTGGTCAGGTCGCGTCGTACCGGATGGGAGCCGTTCGAGCTGAGCCGCCGACGGCCGGTGCAACGTCCGCGTCCCCTCGTCATGCTCGGAGACGTCAGCCAGTCCATGCAGAGCTACTCGACCGCGTACCTGCATCTGATGCGGGCCTTCGCTCGCACCGGTCGGGCAGAGACGTTCGCCTTCTCGACCTCGCTGACCAGGCTGACACCGGCACTCGCCCACCGATCACCGCAGGTCGCGATCGCCCAGGCCACCGAGCGAGTCACGGACAGGTACGGCGGCACCCACCTGGCGACCAGTCTGCGGTCCCTCCTGAACTCGCGACACGGCGACGCGATGCGTGGTGGGATCCTGGTGATCGCGTCTGACGGCTGGGACAGCGACGCCCCCCGGCAGCTCGCGGCGACGATGGCGCGGGCGCACCGGCGTGCGCATCGCGTCATCTGGCTCAACCCGCGCGCCGCGACACCTGGATTCCTTCCGCTGGTCGGGTCGATGGCTGCGGCCCTGCCGTACTGCGACGACTTCCTGCCTGCGAACACAGTCCGCGCCATGGCTGACGTCCTGGATGCGATCGCGGACGCCGGCACCCGGAGTCGCTAGCTCCAGAGGGTCACGTGAACCGCAGGCTTGAAGCGCCCCACCTTCACGCCGGCGCCACGAACCATCGCCTGGGTCGCTCGGGGCGTCGTGATGAACCGCAACAGCTCGGCGGTGGCAGCCAGCTGGGCATGCGGTGCCAACGCCAAGGCGGCCCAGCTTCCGCCGGCCCGCATGCCCCGACCGTCTACCGGCGCCAGCCGTCCCTGGGCCAGGTCACCGGCGACCGCGAAGCGAACCGCGAGCGCGATGCCGTTGGTGCGCTTGGTCTCCTCCAGCGCCGCCGCGTCACTCTGGAAGATCCGCTGGTTCTGCTCGGGCACGCCGAGCTGTCGAAGCATCGCGGGTACGACGCCCTCTCCGGCGGCGGAAGGGCCGAGCATCCAGATCTGGGCACGTGCTTGGGCCGGCCCGATGGTCTGCCCGGCAAAGGGATGCTCAGGCCCCGCTACGGCGAGCACCTCGTAGTTCAGGAACGGCTTGTGGTGAAGGCCTTCCGGCAGGCCGCTCGGCAACGGACCGATCGCGATGTCGACGGTACGCGCGGCGAGGATGCCAGCGAACTGCGCGGTCGGCCGGACGCTCAGCTCGACGTCGAGGTCGTCTGCCCGCCCCGCGAAGAGCTCGATCAGTCCGGGAGCCGCATGCTCGGCAAAGAGCGACGACGCAGCCATCCGGAGCAGCCGACGCCCATGGCCGGCTTGGCTGACCTCCCGGATCGTACGGTCCTGCAGGCCCAGGATCTCGACGGCTCTGCTGGCCAGGCGCAGTCCGCCAGGTGTGAACGCCAGGCCCACGGCCGTCCGGGTGAACAGCTTGTCCTCCAGCTCCTTGCGAAGTTGCGCGACATGCATCGAGATGGCCGCCTCGCTCACCTGGAGCTCGGCCGCGGCCGCCTTCACCGAACCAAGCCGCACCACGCTGGCAAAGGCGCGCAGCTGCGTTGGTGTCACGCTTGAATAGTAGGCAGCGCGCTGGTGGCCGACCCCACCAGCGGCGAGCGGATAGCCTGGATGGATGAATGCCGTCCCGGTCCCCGACACGGCGAGGGACTCCGTACATGCGTGAGGTGCTCGCGGAGCTGCTGGCGTGGTGGGAGTCCGGAGAGACTGTCGGCGTAGGCACCGTGGTCGCGACCTTCCAGTCGGCTCCACGACCCCCCGGCGCCTCCATGTTGGTGGGGCCGGCCGGCGAGGCCGTCGGCTCGGTGTCGGGCGGATGCGTCGAGGGCGCGGTCTACGACCTCGCCCAGTCGGTGGTCGAGTCCGGTGACCCGGTGCTCCAGCGGTACGGCGTCAGTGACGACGACGCGTTCGCTGTCGGACTGACCTGCGGCGGCATCCTCGACGTCTACGTCGAGAAGGTCAACCGGGACTCGTTTCCTGAGCTGGGTCTGGTCGCGGAACACATCGCCCGCGATCAGGCCATCGCCGTCGCGACCGTCATCGACCACCCCGACCGGGCATGGCGGGGCCGACGGCTGGTCGTACACCCCGAGCTCTCCACGGAGCCGACACCGGAGATGTCCCTGGGTAGCGCCCGGGCCGACGCCGCCGTGATCGACGACGCACGCGGACTGCTCGCCGCGGGACGCAGTGCGTCCCTGGAGTACGGACCTGACGGCGAGCGCCGGGGCGAAGGGTTGAAGGTCTTCGTATGGGCCTTCGCGCCCCAGCCTCGGCTGATCGTGTTCGGCGCGATCGACTTCGCGGCGGCGATGGCCAAGGTGGGGAACTTCCTCGGCTACCACGTGACCGTGTGCGACGCCCGTCCCGTGTTCGCGACCCGCACCCGCTTCCCGTTCGCCGACGACGTGGTCGTCGCCTGGCCGCACAAGTACCTCGCCGGGGAGGTCGAAGCCGGCCGGGTCGACGAGCGCACCGCGTTGTGTGTACTGACCCACGACCCGAAGTTCGACGTCCCCTTGCTGGAGGTCGCCCTGCGAGTGCCCGAGGTCGGCTACATCGGGGCGATGGGGTCTCGTCGCACGCACGAGGACCGGCTCCAGCGCCTGCGCGACGCCGGCATCGGGGAGCAGGATCTGGCGCGACTGTCGTCGCCCATCGGGCTCGACCTCGGTGCGCGGACACCTGAGGAGACGGCCATCAGCATCGCGGCAGAGATCATCGCCCTGCAGTGGGGCGGACGGGGCCAGCGGCTCGCCCAGCAGGACGGCCGCATCCACCACACGCTCCTGACGTGCCGACTTCCGCAGATGCGGAGCCGCGGACCTCGGTCAAGCCCGGTTGAGAAATCGGTGTCACGTGGCTCACACACCACACTTTGCCCTTGTTACAGTCAGCCTTCAGACGGGGATCGGACACACTCGGTCGCGAGTAACCGGAGGTTCTGCATGGCAAGGATCAGCGTCACTGTCGACGGGGCGTCTTACTCCGATGAGGTCGAGCCGAGGATGCTGCTCGTGCAGTACCTCCGGGAGCGACTCGGCAAGATCGGGACCGTCGTCGGATGCGACACGAGCAACTGTGGAGCATGCACGGTCCACCTCGACGGTACGAGCGTCAAGTCGTGCAACGTCCTGGCCGTCCAGGCCGACGGACATGACGTCACGACCATCGAAGGGCTCGCCCAGGACGGCGTGCTCCACCCCATGCAGGAGGCGTTTCGGAAATGCCACGCCCTCCAGTGCGGTTACTGCACGCCGGGGATGATCATGCAGGCCATCGACCTGCTCAACGAGAATCCGGACCCCAGTGAGGAAGCGATCCGACTGGGGCTCGAAGGCAACCTGTGCCGCTGCACCGGCTACCACAACATCGTCCGGGCCGTACAGACCGCCGCTGGGCACGCACCGGCCGACGACCCCGCCTTCGAAGGGACCGCCTCATGACCGTCACCGAGGACGCACCCGCCAAGGAGATCGGCGCAGCGCGTCGGCGCAAGGAGGACCTGCGGCTGATCACCGGTCGAACCGCCTGGACCGACAACATCCAGCTTCCCGGCATGCTGCATCTCGCCGTCGTACGCAGTCCGTTCGCCCACGCCATGATCACGTCGATCGACACCACGGCGGCCAAGGCGGCGCCCAACGTGGTCGCGGTCTTCACTGGTGCCGATATCGCTGACGAGCAAGGTGGGTCTGCCCAACGCATGGGCGATCACCACCGACCAGAAGACGCCCAACCACCCGTCGATCGCGGTCGACCGGGTCGCCTTCGCGGGAGAGATCGTCGCCGTGGTGGCGGCCAGGACCATGCCGAGGCCCGTGATGCCGCCGAGCTGGTCGATGTGGAGTACGACGAGCTGCCGGCCGTCCTCGATCTCAAGGAGGCGGCAAAGGACGAGGTGCTGACCCACCCCGACCTCGGCACCAATCATTCGGCCTTCTGGCAGTTCGACTCCGCGACGGCCGGAACCGGCGGACCCGTCGACGCGGCGATCGACGAAGCCCGGTCGAACGGAATCGTCATCGAACGCGAGTACCGGCAGCAGCGCCTGATCCCGGCGTTCATGGAGCCCCGCTCGACGGTCGTCGACCCGACGGGGGAGCAGATCACCATGTGGTCCGCGACCCAGATCCCGCACATCCTCCGGTTCCTGCTCGCCGCCGTCCTCGGTGTCTCTGAGGCCAAGATCCGGGTCATCGCCCCCGATGTCGGCGGTGGCTTCGGCGGCAAGCTGCAGACCACCCCCGAAGAGTTCATGACGTTCATCGTGGCTCGCCGGTTGATGAAGCCTTGCAAGTACACCGAGACCCGCTCGGAGTCCCTGATGGCCGCCCACCATGGGCGGGACCAGTGGCAGAGGCTCACCCTCGCCGCGACCAAGGACGGCACGGTGACCGGCCTCAAGGTCGACCTGCTGGCCGACCTCGGCGCCTACGTCGCACTCGTCGGAGGCGGCGTACCCGTCCTCGGTGCCTTCATGTTCAACTCGATCTACAAGTTCCCGGCCTACCAGTTCAACTGCACGACGCTGCTCACGAACAAGACCTGGACCGACGCCTACCGCGGTGCCGGCCGTCCGGAGGCGACGTACGCCATCGAGCGACTCATGGACGAGCTGGCCGTCGAGGTCGGGGTCGACCCGCTCGAGATCCGCGAGAAGAACTGGATCAAGCACGAGGAGTTCCCCTTCACGACGGTCTGCGGCCTCGAGTACGACTCCGGCAACTACGAGGCGGCCACGGAGAAGGCGAAGCTCCGCTTCGGGTACGACGAGCTGCGCGCCGAGCAACAACGGCGGCGCGACTCGAACGACCCCGTCCAGCTGGGCATCGGCATCTCCACCTTCACCGAGATGTGCGGCCTCGCACCTTCCCGGATCCTCGGCAGCCTGAACTATGGAGCCGGTGGGTGGGAGCACGCCACGGTCCGCATGCTGCCGACCGGCAAGGTCGAGGTGGTCACCGGCTCGTCGGCGCACGGCCAGGGGCACGAGACGGCGTGGTCGCAGATCATCGCCGATCGTCTCGGGGTCCCCTTCGAGGACGTCGAGGTGCTCCACGGCGACACGCAGGTCGCAGCCCGTGGCATGGACACGTACGGATCGCGTTCCCTCACCGTGGGTGGCGAGGCGCTCGTCCAGGCCGCCGACAAGGTGATCGGCAAGGCGAAGGTCATCGCGGCACACCTGCTCGAGGCGTCCGAAGCCGACCTGGAGTTCGCCAACGGCACCTTCACCGTCAAGGGCACTGACAAGGGACTCTCGATCCAGGAGGTCTCGCTGGCGACGTTCGCCGCCCACAACATGCCGGACGGCGTCGAGCCGACCCTGGACTCCGACGCGACCTTCGACCCGGTCAGCTTCTCCTTCCCCCACGGCACACACCTGTGTGCCATGGAGGTCGACACCGAGACCGGCGCGGTGAAGATGCGCAAGTACGTCGCCGTCGACGACATCGGCGTGATCGTGAACCCGCTGATCGTCGCCGGGCAGGTGCACGGTGGCCTCATGCAGGGCATCGCGCAGGCCCTCTTCGAGGAGGCCGTCCACGACGAGTCGGGCACGCTGGTGACCGCGTCGTTCGTCGACTACACGTTGCCGACGGCCGCGGACACGATCAGCTTCGACATCGACCACACGACGTCGCCCTCGACCACGAACACGCTCGGCACGAAAGGCGTCGGAGAGGCCGGCACCATCGCGTCCACCCCGGCCGTCGTCAATGCCGTGGTCGACGCGATCCGGCATTTCGGCGTCAACGACATCGTCATGCCTTGCACACCGGAGCGGGTATATCGAGCCATCCATGACGCGGGCAGCCGGGGCGGAGCCAAGCCCACCGAGGCCGAGACCCAGCCGCACTTCGATGAGAGTGAGGTCCCAGTGATTCCGACGTCGTTCGACTACGTCGCACCCGCCACGTTGGAGGATGCGCTGACCGCGCTGGCGGACGGTGGGGATGACGCGAAGGTGATCGCCGGTGGGCAGAGCCTCATTCCGGTGCTGCGGCTGAGACTCAACGCACCATCGATCCTCATCGACCTCGGCAAGATCGAGTCCCTTCGCGGAGTTCGTGAGGACGGCGACTCGCTGGTGATCGGAGCGATGACCACGCACCACGAGGTTATTCGCAGACGCTCTCGTGCATGAGCACGCGCTGCTGCTGACCAAGGCGACCGAGACCGTCGCAGACAGCCAGGTACGCCACCGCGGCACCTTCGGCGGCTCCCTCGCCCATGCCGACCCCGCCGGCGACGTCGGAGCCGCGGTGCTGGCGCTCGAGGCCGACCTCGTCATCGCCGGCCCGGGCGGCAAGACCCGAACGGTGCGCCGCCGCCGACTTCTTCGAGGGCCTCTTCACCACAGCGATCGGGGAGGGCGAGCTGCTCACCGAGGTGCGCATTCGCAAGCACACCGGCTGGGGAGCCCACTACGAGAAGTTCGTCCGGGTCTCACATCAGTGGTCGATCGTCGGCGTCGCCGCCACCGTGCAGGCTGCTGGCGGCACCATCACGCAGGCACGCATCGGGCTGACCAACATGGGCTCGACGCCGCTCCGCGCAACCAGTGTCGAGGCCGCCCTGGTTGGTCAGCCAGCGACTGATGACGCCGTACGAGCCGCCGCCGCGACCGCTGCGGACGGCACAGACCCGCCGTGACCGATCTCAACGGCGACGCCGACTACCGTAGGGTGCTCGCGCCCGTCCTCACCCGCCGTGCGGTGCTCGCGGCGGCGGGGGTCTGAACCCGTGGATCTGAACCACTCGTTCACCGTCCCGGCATCGACGCATGAAGCGTGGGAGGCGTTCAACCAGATCGAGTCGATGGCCGAGTGCTTCCCTGGCGGCGTCGTCACCTCGGTCGAGGGCGACACGTTCGCGGGAAACGTGAAGGTCAAGCTCGGGCCGATCTCGCTGCTGTACTCCGGCACCGGAACGTTCCTGGAGAAGGATGAGTCGACCGGCCGGCTCGTGGTCGAAGCCAAGGGCAAGGACAAGCGCGGCAACGGCACAGCCGGCGCGAAGGTCACTGCGATGATCACCGATGCCGGTGGTGGCGAGACCAAGGTCGACGTGCTCACGGACCTGCAGATCACCGGCAAGCCCGCCCAGTTCGGTCGGGGTGTCATCCAGGACGTCTCCGACAAGCTGCTCCAGCAGTTCGTCACCTGTCTTCAGTCGAAGGTCGGCGCCGAGCCGCCGCAGGCGCCGGTCGAGGAGGTCCCGGAGCCGGTGGGAGCGGAAGTCGTCAGCGGGACCGGGCCAGAGTCCAGCGCGACCGTCACGTCCGAAGGGGCGGCGCCGGTGGTGCAGGACAACGATGCGCTCGACCTCGGGACGACGGTCATCCCGATCCTGCTGAAGAGCTACCGCAAGCAGGTTGCCGGCGCTGTCGTCGCGTTGCTGGCCCTGCTGGTCATGTGGAGGTTGATCAGACGCCGTTAGCCGGGAAGCCCGAATGCCCTTCTCACTCATCGTACGAGAGGGTCAGCTGTAGATACCGGTGGCGGATTCGTGAGTCGACGCCTGAGGAAGGCGCGCGTAGAGTCGTGAGGTGGTGTACGTCCGGTCGACCCCGATGTCGTACGACCACGCGGTCAGCTTCTATGACGACGATGGCGACTGGGTGGACTGCGTCGGTGACTTCGTCATGGACGGGATCGCTCTCGGTGAGCGCGTCATCGTGGTGGCGACCGCAGCTCACTTAGCGCTCTTGGACGAGTCCCTTCCCCTTCTCGGGCTTGATCCGATGGCGGCCCGGACCTCAGGGCGGCTGCTGACGCTCGACGCCGAGGAGACGCTGTCGACCTTCATGAGCGACGGCGCCCCGGACGCGTCCCAGATGGCGTCCAGCGTTGGCGCCCTCATCGATGCGGCCGCCGGCGACGGGCTGCCGGTACGCATCTTCGGTGAGATGGTTGCGTTGCTCTGGCACCAGGGCAATCTCGCGGCGGCCATCGCCCTCGAGTCCCTCTGGAACGACCTCGCGAAGACCCGTCGTTTCACCCTGCTCTGTGCGTACGCCCTCGATGTGGTCGGCGAGGCATCGCTCGAGGACCTGGACCTCGTCTGCGAACGGCACTCACGGCTGGTGCCGCCTCGGAGCTACACCTGCGGGCGCGCCGGTACACCTGTCGACAGCTCCGAAGCGCGACGGGCCGCCAAGATCTTCGTGTGCGTCCCGGCCGCGGTTCCGGCCGTGCGCCGCTTCGTGCGGGACGTGCTGGCCAGCTGGGGTCGCACCGACGCCACCGCCGATGCGGCGCTGGTGGCGTCTGAGCTGGCGACCAACGCACTCCGGCACGCTCACTCGCCCTTCCGGGTCTCCCTCGACCGGTCCGGCTCCGCCATCCGACTTGCGGTGGAGGACGTGGGGAGGATTCATCCGGCGCTCTGTCAACCCAGGAGCGATGCGACCTGGGGGAGGGGCGTGGTCATCGTCGAACAGGTGTGCCAGGCCTGGGGCTCGGAGCCGCTTGCGCGAGGCAAGGTGGTCTGGGCTGATCTGAGAGCGCGGAGCTGAGGCGTCTTCTCGAAGAAGCACGGCACCCCCGGCCGCTCGGGGGTTCGACAAGGGGTGCCGTGAAGGTCAATGCTACACGGGGGTACGGCATTCGGGCTGCGGTATCCACAGTCTTCGGCGAGGTGACTTTGCCGTCAACGCCAGCCGGGCCTGTTTTGCATAGTTGCAGGCTCGCAGCCGGCTGCGCTGACGCAGCGCGGCAGATGACCTTCGTACTCGGGGACTGCTGGCGACCGTGTCCGCGAGGTCACTCGTCGACCAGATCGACGCGGAGACCGACCGGCTGGTGCTCTCGGTCTTCGACAACACGGATCTGGACGCTCTGCAGGAGATGCTGGAGCCGCTCGCCGAACGGGTCAAGCCCACACTGCCGTATCCCAACGCTATGCGACTGCCCCCGCTCAAGGCCCGTTAGCCTGTGAGGATGACGCAGGGAGTCGCCTCGCCACAGGACCTGTCGGCCAGGCTCGCAACGACGGGGTATCTCTGTGACGAGGCCTTGGCCACGGTCGGATTCCTGGCCCTCGAGCTGGAGCGACCGTTGCTCCTGGAGGGTGAGCCCGGCACCGGCAAGACCGCGCTGGCCGAGGCGTTGGCCGAGACTCTCGAGGTCCCGCTGATCCGCCTCCAGTGCTACGAGGGGATCGACGCGAGCCAGGCGTTGTACGACTGGGACTTCCCGCGGCAGATCCTGCACCTTCGGGCCGTCGAGGCCGCCAGCGCATCCGGCCGGGGCGGCCAGGAGCTGGGCGATCTCGAAAAGTCCCTGTTCGACGAGCGATTCCTGCTGGCGCGGCCGCTGCTTCGCGCGCTGCAACAGAGCCCGGCCGTGCTGCTGGTGGACGAGGTGGACCGCGCCGACGACGAGTTCGAGGCGTTCCTGCTCGAGGTGCTGTCGACGTACCAGGTCTCCATTCCCGAGCTGGGGACGATCTCGGCAGCCACACCACCCATCGTGATCGTGACGTCGAACCGCACCCGCGAGGTGCACGACGCCCTGAAGCGGCGCTGCCTCTACCACTGGGTCGAGCACCCGACCCTCCAGCGGGAGATCGAGATAGTCCGGACTCGGGCGCCGGAGGTATCGGAGGGGCTCGCCCGCCAGGTCGCCGCGCTGGTCCAGCAGCTGCGGAAGGCGGATCTGGTCAAGGCGCCCGGGGTGGCCGAGACCCTCGACTGGGCTCGAGCCCTGCATCGTCTGGGCGTCGCGCAGATCGACGTCGCGACAGCCGCCACCACTCTCGGTGCGGTCGTGAAGTACCGCGAGGATGCGGACCGGGTGCGTGCGTCACTTGACCGGATGCTGGCCGGCTGACGATGTCCGTCGTCACCCATGAGGCTGACGAGCTCTTGCTCGGGTTCGCTCGCGCGCTGCGCGCCGCGGGCGTGCCCGTGACACAGGACCGCGCACAGACCTACCTCCGGGCGGTCGCTGCGGTCGGCCTCCACGACGAGCACGCGACCTACTGGGCTGGACGGGCCACCCTCTGTTCCGGGTACGACGACTTCCGGGCCTACGACCAGGTGTTTCACGCATGGTTCCAGGGCGAGGAGGCACGACAAGGTGGTCAGAGTCCTCGCCGGGTCGCAGTGCGGCAGGCGCCTCTCGAGGACGACCGGCGCTCCGGGGAGTCAGCCGAGGACGACCAGCCCCCGGACGTCCGCGCGGTGGCCAGCGACATCGAGGTGCTCCGGCACCGGGACATCGCGGAGCTCAGCTCGGAGGACCGCGCCAGGCACGCCAGCCTGTTCGGCTCGCTGGTTCCGCGTGCCCCACGGCGGGCCGCCTATCGCAGGCGGTCGTGGCACCGTGGCGACCTCGACCCTCACCAGACGCTGCGTCGGATGTTGCACAACCTGGGCGAGCCGGGTGAGCTGGCCTGGCGACGCCGCGGAACCCGTCCTCGACGGGTGGTGCTGCTGGTCGATGTGTCGGGGTCGATGAGCCCCTACGCGGACTCGATGCTGCGGCTCGCGCACCGCTTCCAGCACGGGGTGTCGGACCGGGCCACGGGCGGGCGGCTCGGATCGGTGGAGGTGTTCACCTTGGGGACACGCATCACCCGGATAACCCGAGCTCTGGTCCTCCGCGACCCTGACCGGGCACTTCTGCTGGCCGGGGAGACGGTGCCGGACTGGTCGGGAGGTACCCGACTCGGCGAGACGCTGCGGGCGTTTCTCGACCGTTGGGGACAGCGCGGGATGGCCCGCGGCTCGGTCGTCGTCATGATGAGCGACGGCTGGGAGCGCGGTGACGCAGCCCTCCTCGGCGACCAGATGGCCAGGTTGCACCGGTTGGCGCACCGCGTCGTCTGGATGAACCCGCATCGGGGACTGGCCGGCTACCAGCCGGTCCAGCAGGGGATGGCGGCGGCGCTGCCGCATGTCGACGACTTCGTCGCCGGGCATTCGCTGGCCGCCTTCGCCGACCTGGTGGAAATGGTGGCGAAGGCCTGACCTGCAGACCTGCAGGGGTCAGCGTGCGTCATGACCGATGTCGTGCCACTCCCGGAGGGTGAGGTAGTCGTCGTTCCACATGAAGGGAGTGCCTCTCGTCTGGAACCAGCGGTCCCTCGACCAGGTGATCGTCGGGTCGGTGAACAGACGCTGGTAGCCGTTGTCCTCCACGGCTCCGGACTCACCGGAGGCCATCCAGGTCTGGTTGTCATGGATGGCGATGTCGTGCAGTCGTCGCGGCCTCCCGTCGACCTCGCTGCGACCTCGTCGCTGCTGGATCAGGCTGATGCCTTCGGCGTTGCCCCGCAGCAGGTTGTGACTGACATCGACGTCGTGCGACCCCGCGAGCAGAATGCCCGACCCCCAGAGCCAGGTGTCGAACCCGTGACCGTTCCCGGTGACGGTGTTGTTGCGGATCACCGCATCCGCGCCTATCTCATGGAAGATTCCCGCCCGGGAGTTGTCACGGACGGTGTTCTCCGCATACGTCGTGTCCTGCGCGTCGATATCGGTCCACAGGCCGGGACCGTCGTTGTCGTGCACTCGGTTGCGACGTACGACGAGACCATCGGTGACCGCCCATTTGGCGCCACCTGCCTCCCAGCCCGGGTCGAAACCCGCCGTGTTGTTGAAGGCGATCTCGTTGCCAGCCACGTAGGTGGAGTCACCCGTGCCGCCGATGCCCAGCTGTCCATTGCTGAGAACCGCGTTGTCGGTGATCCGCACGTGCCCGGCCGAGGTGATGCCCGCGCCGTGGTTCATCCGCACGATGTTGTGCGTGATCACCCAGCCTGGCGCGCTGGTCTCGATGGCGCCGTGCTGTGCACGGCTGGCTACCTGTTCGACGACGAACCCGCGGACCGTCACGTCGGCACCCGCAGCGCCCTCGCGGGACGTGATGGCGCTGCTGGCCACCATGGCTTCGAGGTCATGGCCCGCCGGATCGTCGAAGACGTAGATGCGATCGTGCCTGTAGTCGAAGTAGAAGGTCCCCGGCCGAAGGGAGCGGGCGCGCAGGACGCGCTGCAGCGGGGTCCCGTCGCGCAGGACGTCATCGGGGTAGGTGCAGGCGGAGCCGCCGCCTTCGCACTCGCCGTTGCGCTCGCCCTGCTGGTGCTGCCCCCCAACGGCCCAGCCGTTCGCCGTGCGGTGGAATCCTTCGAGTACACGGGACCCGGACAGCACCGCCTGGTGACCGACCACGGACTGCCCGGCCAAGGGCGAAAGGGCGGCCCGGAGCCGGTAGAGCCCTCCTGCGAAGCAGACAGTTCCACCGCGGCCCGCTCGGGCGAGTGCCGCCCGCAGGTTGTCTCCCGGGTTGACGTGAACGGCATCCCCCCGACTGCACGGGCGTACGGCCGAAACCGGCGAGGACAACGGCGACGGCGATCCCGCGGACGGGAGCGTGCCAGCGACGAGCAGGCACGCCACAACCGCCGTGGCAGTCAGCAAGACCCGCGTCCCTTTCGGCATGAACCGAAACTACTGGACGCGGGCCTCCGCCGACCGACGGTGGAGCGGTCAGCCGGACAGGACCGGGACGGCCCGCCGGATCGCGCTCGGGACGAAGCTCCTGACCAGGCTCTCCGCCTTCTCCTGGTAGGCCTCGTCGTGATCGATGACGACATACATCCCCGAACCTGCTTCGTGCTGTTTGCCGAACATCCCCGCAGCTGGCGCCGCGTCGATGATCTTGCGGGCGATACCACTACTGGGCACCGCAAAGGCCGATCTTGACATGTTGCTTCCCCTCCCGTTGTTTTACTCCCCGGGCGAGACGATACCCCCAATGTCGGTTGATGTCGGTCTTCAACGCCACTCCTGACTCCAGAGTCAAGTTGGGACCGCAAACGCCACGTCTCACAGGTGATGGACGGCGTCGTCCATGCGATATCAAGCGGGTGTATCGACGCCACACAAGGGATCGTTGCGGTGTGCGAGTCCGACGTCCTACGGTGGACGGGCGGACAAGGAGCACTCATGCATGAGCTCGCGATCACCCAGAGCGTGGTGGACGCCGTTCTGGAGCGGACCGGTGACCGCCCCGTGACGACCGTCCGACTGAAGGTCGGCCGGTTGGCCGGCGTGGTGCCGGACGCGATGAGGTTCTGTTTCGACCTCGTCACCGCGGGAACGACGCTGGAGGGCGCCAGCCTCGAGATCGAGCAGCCACCGGGCCGTGCACACTGCCGCGCCTGCGGCGATGACTTCGGGTTGGCCGACCTGATCCTGCTCTGCCCCTGTGGAAGCGCCGACGTCGAGGTCACGACCGGCCGGGAGCTCCTGGTCAGCTCCGTGGAGGTGGTGTGAGACATGTGCTCGACCTGTGGCTGCAGTGACGACGCCGGCGCCCGCGTGACAACGCTCTCGACCGGAACCGACAGGGACGCACCCGGGCACGCGCACCCTCACCAGGATGGACACGAACACGCCCACGTCGGCCACCACGAGACCGAGACGGTCGTTCTCGAGCGAGACATCCTGGCCAAGAACGATCTGCTGGCGGCCCGGAACCGGGGTTGGCTCGCGACTCGTGGGATCACCGCGCTGAACGTGATGAGCTCGCCCGGGTCAGGTAAGACCACGCTGCTGGCCCGAACCATCAGCGAGATGTCGGGGATGGAGAGCGCCAGGCCGTTCGCCGTGGTCGAGGGTGACCAGGAGACGCTGCTCGACGCCGAGCGGATCCGCGCCACGGGCGCCCCGGTAGTCCAGATCAACACCGGCGCGGGATGTCACCTGGACGCCGAGATGCTAGGCAGAGGTCTGGACAACCTGTCTCCTCCGGAGGGATCCGTCCTCTTCATCGAGAACGTCGGAAACCTCGTCTGCCCGGCGCTCTTCGACCTCGGTGAGAACGCGCGGGTGGTCGTGATCTCGGTGACCGAAGGGGTGGACAAGCCGCTCAAGTACCCGCACATGTTTGCGGCCGCCGACCTGGTCGTCATCAACAAGTCCGACCTGCTGCCGTACGTCGACTTCGACGTCGACACGTGCATCACCTATGCCAATCAGGTGAGACCGGGTGTCTCATCTCTCGTGCTTTCGGCTGCAACGGGTGACGGAATCCAACAATGGTACGAATGGGTCCGGTCTTCGACGGGCTAGCAAAGCCGCCTCCGCAAGGTGCTTTACACGGGTCTAAGCAGGGCGTATACAGAGACCTAGGTCACATGGTGGGCTGAACAGGTCGGCCCGCTGACGGTGGAGCCGCGGCTCCAGAGGGTGGGCGATCATGCCGACAGCCGAAGCGATCAAGGCCGAGGAAACTCTCATCCACGTGTTGTGGATCAATGCCGGGCTGAGCTGTGACGGTGACTCGGTCGCCCTCACGGCGGCCACCCAGCCGAGCATCGAGGAGATCGCGCTCGGCGCGCTTCCGGGACTGCCGCAGATTGCTGTCCACTGGCCGTTGATCGACTTCGAGTGCGGCCCCAACGGTGGTGCCGACGACTTCCTCGAGTGGTTCTTCAAGGCCGACCGTGGCGAGCTCGAGCCGTTCGTGCTCGTCGTGGAAGGTTCGATCCCCAACGAGGCCATCAAGGACGAGGGCTACTGGTGCGGGTTCGGCAACGACCCGGCGACCGGGCAGCCGATGACCACGAGCGAGTGGCTGGACCGGCTGACGCCGAAGGCCACAGCCGTGGTTGCGGTAGGCACCTGTGCGACGTACGGCGGGATCCACGCGATGGCCGGCAACCCGACCGGCGCGATGGGTGTCCCTGACTACCTGGGCTGGGATTGGAAGTCCAAAGCAGGCATCCCCATCGTCTGTGTCCCAGGTTGTCCGATTCAGCCCGACAACCTGTCGGAGACGCTCACCTACCTGCTCTACATGGCCACCGGCCAAGCCCCGATGATTCCGCTCGACGACGCCCTGCGGCCATCCTGGCTGTTCGGTCGGACCGTTCACGAGGGCTGTGACCGGGCGGGGTACTACGAGCAGGGTGACTTCGCGACCGAGTACGGCTCGCCGAAGTGCATCGTCAAGCTCGGTTGCTGGGGGCCCGTGGTCAAGTGCAACGTCCCCAAGCGCGGCTGGATGAACGGCATGGGCGGCTGCCCGAACGTCGGCGGGATCTGCATCGGCTGCACCATGCCCGGCTTCCCCGACAAGTTCATGCCGTTCATGGACGAGCCACCCGGCGGCAAGCTCTCGACTGCGGGCTCGCGGATCTACGGCACCGCCATTCGCCGGCTGCGGGCCATGACGACCGCGACCGTCGACAAGGAGCCGAAGTGGCGCACGCGGGGCAGTGAGCTCACGACGGGCGCCAAGCGAACCTGGTGATGTCATGGCCACCGGCGCCGGCGCGAGCCCTAACGACCCTCATTCCCTCTCCAACCTCGTGAAAGGGGCGGCGCGATGACGTCGACGATTCCCCATCCCACCCAGAACCAGGACCGTGACGGTCTCGTCGAGATGGCTTGGGACCCGATCACTCGCATCGTCGGCAGCCTAGGGATCTACACCAAGATCGACTTCAAGCAGAAGGAGGTCGTCGAGTGCCACAGCACGTCGTCGATCTTCCGTGGCTACTCGATCTTCATGAAGGGCAAGGACCCGCGCGACGCCCACTTCATCACCAGCCGGATCTGCGGGATCTGCGGCGACAACCACGCGACCTGCTCCTGCTACGCGCAGAACATGGCGTACGGCGTGAAGCCACCGAACCTCGGGGAGTGGATCGTCAACCTCGGCGAGGCCGCCGAGTACATGTTCGACCACAACATCTTCCAGGAGAACCTGGTCGGGGTCGACTACTGCGAGCGGATGGTCAGCGAGACCAACCCTGGGGTGCTGGAGCTCGCGAACCGCACCGAGGCGCCGAACGCAGGCACCCACGGGTACAAGTACATCGGCGACATCATGCGCTCGTTGAACCCCTTCAGCGGTGAGTTCTACCGCGAGGCACTCCAGGTGAGTCGCTACACCCGCGAGATGTTCTGCCTGATGGAGGGACGTCACGTCCACCCCTCCACCCTCTATCCCGGCGGCGTCGGCACGGTGGCCACGATCCAGCTGATGACCGACTACATCACCCGGCTGATGCGCTACGTGGAGTTCATGAAGAAAGTCCTCCCGATGCATGACGACCTCTTCGACTTCTTCTACGAGGCCCTGCCCGGCTACGAGAAGGTGGGCCTGCGCCGTACCCTGCTCGGCTGCTGGGGCTCCTTCCAGGACCCCGACGTCTGCAACTTCAACTACAAGGACATGACCGCGTGGGGTCGGGCCATGTTCGTCACGCCGGGCGTGGTCGTCGACGGCAAGCTGGTCACCAACGACCTGGTCGACATCAACCTCGGCATCCGGATCCTGCTCGGCTCCTCGTACTACGAGGACTGGGAGCACCAGGAGATGTTCGTGACCAAGGATCCCTTGGGCAACCCGGTGGACCGGCGTCACCCGTGGAACCAGCACACGAACCCCAAGCCCCAGAAGCGCGACCTGGACGACAAGTACAGCTGGGTGATGAGCCCTCGGTGGTACGACGGACAGGACCACCTGGCCCTCGACACGGGCGGCGGTCCGCTCGCCCGCCTGTGGTCGACCGCGCTCTCCGGGCTGGTCGACTGCGGAGGCTACGTCAAGGCGACCGGCCACAGCGTGCAGATCAACCTGCCGAAGACCGCCCTCAAGGGTCCGGTCAGCTTCGAGTGGACGATCCCGGAGCACGGGTCGAACACCATCGAGCGCAACCGGGCTCGCACCTACTTCCAGGCGTACGCCGCAGGTTGCGCACTCTATTTCGCGGAGAAGGCGCTCGAAGAGATCCGGGCCGGCCGGACCAAGACGTGGGAGCCGTTCACGGTGCCCGATGAGGGCATCGGCTGCGGGTTCACCGAGGCGGTCCGCGGGGTGCTCTCCCACCACATGGTGATCCGCGACGGCAAGATCGCGAACTACCACCCGTACCCGCCCACGCCGTGGAACGCCAACCCGCGCGACAGCTACGGCACCCCCGGCCCGTACGAGGACGCGGTGCAGGGTCAGCCGATCTTCGAGGAGAACGACCGCGAGCACTTCAAGGGCATCGACATCATGCGCACCGTGCGCAGCTTCGACCCCTGCCTGCCCTGCGGCGTCCACATGTACCTGGGCGGCGGCAAGAAGCTCGAGCTGCTGCACTCACCCACTCAATCCGTGACCGGCGACTGATCGGTCCCTGGTGGGCGCTTTGGTGAACGATCCAGAACCTGGGGCAAGGCCCGACGACTCGGGACCTGAGCAGCTCAGGGCGGCCAGCGACCGGATCGAGATGCTGCTCGAGGCGAGCTCGGCCGGCGGCGGCGCACAGCGACAGCGTGCGGAGGAGCTCGTCGGGCTCGTCACCGACCTGTACGGCAACGGCATCGAGCGGATCCTGCACATCCTCGACGGCATGGGGATTCTCGATGACGAGGCGATCGCCGCGCTGGCCGGAGATGACCTGGTGTCCGGGCTGTTGATCGTGCACGGCCTCCATCCGTACCCGGTCGAGCAGCGCATCGAAGCTGCACTGACCCGGGTACGGCCCTACCTCGGCTCCCATGGCGGCAATGTCGAGCTGGTCGGCGTCGACGACCTGGGTGTCGTCAAGCTCCGCCTGCTCGGCAGCTGTGACGGCTGCCCGTCCTCGGCGGTGACCTTGCAGCTTGCCGTCGAGGGAGCGGTCGAGGACGCGGCACCCGAGATCACCGGGATCGAGGTGGAGACGCCCACCACGGAGAAGACACCGGGGCTGATCTCGATCGACTCGTTGCGCAGCCGGCTCGGTGACGGTGGATCCGCCGACGTCGAGTGGACCAGCCTGCCCGGCCTGGCGGGGATGGCGACCGGTGAGATCGGTGGCTTCACCGTCGGCGGGTACGACGTCTTCGCCTGCGCTGTCGACGGCGACCGCTACGTCTATCGCGACGTCTGCCCCCGATGCGCAGGAAGCCTCGCCGGCACCGCGATGACCGGCACCGGGAAGCAGCTCTCGGTGCGCTGTCCGACCTGCGGGACGAGTTATGACGTACGCCGGGCCGGAGCCAACATCGCTGGGGGGCCAGAGCATCTCGACCCCCTGCCCGCCTTGGAGTCGAGCGGGGAATGGCGGATCGCCATTCCCGTCGCGGTGTCGGCATGACGTCCCGGAGCCGGCTCGGAACACTTCACAAGCTGGCCAACCGCCCACCCTCTGCGCCCCGACCCGAGGTCTGCGACATGTGCGGCGAGCCGATCGCGGAGACCCACCAGCATGTGGTGAACATCGAGAGCCGAACCCTGATGTGCACCTGCCGCGGGTGCTACCTCCTGTTCACTGCCCGTGAGGCGGACCTGCGCTACCGCGCCGTGCCGGAGCGGTACCTCTCGTTCGACGACTTCGCGATGGGAC
The DNA here is from genome assembly GCA_963833975.1 of uncultured Actinomycetota bacterium. Lineage (GTDB taxonomy): Bacteria > Actinomycetota > Actinomycetes > Propionibacteriales > Nocardioidaceae > JAWWPG01. The sequence goes on along the minus strand of CAWIAB010000006.1, from coordinate 251,502 downwards.
CAGCACAGTGGGAGGGGCTCGAGATCCCGGTCGGCCTCGCCTTCTTCTTCAACAACTCGGTGCTGGCCAAGACCATCGCGTTCTACCCCGGCCCCGCGGGAGTCACGGAGTCGGAGCTGTCGCTCGACGCATGGGACACGGTGGCGGCTGCGAACCCGAGGGTCGCGCAGCTGGAGCCTGACGTAGAGGCGCTGCTGATCCGTGCCCCGGAGCGAGGACGCACCGGCTACGACTGTCACCTCGTCCCGATCGACACCTGCTACGAGCTGGCCGGGCGGTTGCGGCGGGTCTGGAGAGGTTTCGACGGGGGACAGGACGCCCACGCCGAGCTCGACGCGTTCTTCGACGCCGTCGCCGCAAGGAGCCGACCGGCACCTGCGGTCACCACTGAGACAGCTCGGGCGTCGCAGTGACCGACCTGGCGTTCTCGGTCACGGACATCATCGTCGAGCCGTACGCCGCCGCCCCACAGCTGACCGTCAAGCTGCGGATCGAAGAGTCCACCGAGTCGGTGATCCATGCGATCGCGCTCCGCTGCCAGATCCAGATAGAACCGCAGCGACGGGGATACCAGCCTGAAGAGACGCTCGGGATGACTGACCAGTTCGGGTCCCGCGACCGATGGTCGATGACCTTGAAGCCCTTTCAGTGGATGCAGACGAGCACCATGGTCCAGGGCTTCAGCGGATCCGCCGAGGTCGACGTCGCGCTTCCGGTCACCTACGACTTCGAGGTGACGGCCTCCAAGTACCTGCACTCCCTCCGGGAGGGCAGCGTGCCGATCGCGGTGCTCTTCTCCGGAACGGTCTTCACCCGCGGGCTGAACGGCTTCGGGGTCGAGCAGGTGCCATGGGACCGCGAGGCGAGGTTCGCCATGCCGGTGAAGGTCTGGCGCGACCTGGTCGAGCTCTACTTCCCCAACAGCGGCTGGCTGCGGCTCGACCGCGACACGCTCGGCGCCCTCGCGAACTTCAAGTCCGCAGGCGGCTTCGTCAGCTGGGACGAGGCCGTCTGGTCTCTGCTCGTCAGGTCTGGGGAGACCGTCGCATGACACAGCCGGGCCTCGATCACGCCCGCGAAGTAGCCGACGCCCTGCTCTTCGAGGGTTATCTGCTCTACCCGTACCGCGCGAGCTCGAGCAAGAACCAGGTGCGGTGGCAGTTCGGCGTCCTAGGGCCCCCGGGCGCGGCCGAGGCGGGCATCGGCGAGGAGTCGACGATGTCCGTCGACTGCCTGCTCAGCGAGGCCACCGCGGGGCTGACGATCCACGTGCGCTTCCTCCAGCTGCAGTCGCGTACGGCGGAGATCGCCCATGAAGGCGGGTTCCGACCCGTCGCCGAGCTGGTCGTCGGCGCGAGCCGGTGGCTGACCTGGGACGAGGCGGTGCAGGTCGAGCAGGAGCTCGGGCCGCTGGAGCTGCGCGACCTGTGGACGCCGACCACCCTCGTGGTCAGCATCCCCGGCGGGCGTGACATCGAGCTCCTCCCAGACCCCAACCTGCGCGAGGGCGCCGCGGGCCGGCTGGTTCGCGAGCGACGGGCGCTCAACGCTGAGCTGACCCTCCAGGCAACCCGGATCGATGGCTGTACGCGGCTCTCGATCGCGATGTCGAACACCGCCCCGCCGGCGGGTGACAAGACCGAGGCCGTCGCCGTCTCCTTCATCGGTGCACACCTGCTGCTCCAGGTCGACCGCGGGGAGTTCGTCTCCATCGTCAACCCGCCGGACCACGCGATGGCCGCCGCAGCAGGCTGCCGGCGGCAGCGCTGGTGGCCGATCCTCGCCGGGCCGGCCGACGAGTCACGGGTTCTCCTGGTGTCGCCCATCATCGTCGAGGACCACGCCGAGCTCGCACCGGAGAGCGCGGGCGCCCTCTTCGACTCGACAGAGATCGACGAGATCCTCACCCTCCGAGTGATGACGATGACCGACGCCGAGAAGGCCGACGCCCGAGCCACCGACCCGCGAGCCGCCGAGATCATCGACCGCTGCGACGCGATGAGCCCCGAGGAGCTACAAGGCCTGCATGGCGCGCTTCGCAACCCGCACGGTGGGGACCAGTGGCTCGAGGCGGACGTCCCCTGGTGGGATCCGGAGGCGGATGCCGACGTCGCCCCGGGGACCGACGTCGTCAGGATCGCCGGAGTCAGTGTCAGCAAGGGCAGCCTGGTCGTCGTACGCCCGACCCGGCGAGCCGACGCCCAGGACATCTTCTTCGCCGGGAAGGTGGGCAAGGTGGCCGCCGTTCTCAGCGATGTCGACGGCGACACGCACGTCGCCGTGACCCTTGTCGACGACCCGGCGGCCGACCTGCACGAGTGGTACGGCCGGTATCTCTACTTCGCGCCAGACGAGCTCGAACCTCTTCCAGCGGGAGTCGAACGAACGCACATACGAGAAGGAGAGGCACCATGAAGGCACTGGGCACGTTCAGCGCAGTCTTGATCGCCGCACTGACGGCAGTTGTCGTGGTCACGGGACTACGTTCGATCCCCGATATCCGCAGATATCTCAGGATGCGTCAGATGTGAGCAGCCCTCGACGGATTCTGGTGGCCGGAGTAGGCAACATCTTCCTCGGTGACGACGGTTTCGGACCCGAGGTTGTCCGCCGGTTCGCAGCCGTTCGCTCCCAGCAGGAGGGCGTGCGGGTCGTCGACTACGGGATTCGTGGCATGCACCTCGCCTACGACCTGCTCGACGGGTACGACGCGCTGGTGCTCGTCGATGCGATGCCGTCGCAGGACGCCGCCCCGGGGACGTTGACCCTGCTCGCCGTCGGCCCGGATGACCTCGGAGACGAAGACTTCGATGCTCATGGCATGAACCCGGTCGCTGTCCTGGCGAGTCTGGGCTCGCTGGGCGGCTCACTCCCTCCGACGTACGTCGTCGGCTGTTGCCCGGAGAGCGTCGACGAGGAGATGGCGCTCACCCAGACGGTCTCAGCCGTCATCGACGACGCGGTGTCGATGACGGCGCGCGTCGTCGACGCGCTGCTGGCGGCCGAGCTCCCGACAGGAGGTGGCGCCCGGTGTGTCTCGGAATCCCAGGCCGGGTGATCTCTCTCCTGGAGGGCTACCACGGTCAGCTCGCGTTGGTCGACGTCGCCGGGGCGGAGCGCAAGGTCAACATCGGCATGCTCGAGGATCAGCATCTCCAAGCCGATGACTGGGTGGTCATCCACATGGGTTTCGCGGTCGAGCGGGTGAGCCGGGCCGGCGCGGAGGAGGCGATGGCTGGCCTGGAGCTGGTCGGCCGACCGAGGGAGCGCCGAAGCCTGGAGGCTCGGAGCCGTAGGCGATTCGACGTCCGGGGGTTGGTTCAAGGGGTGGGCTTCCGGCCCTTCGTCTATGTCACTGCAGCGGACCTCGGGTTGTCCGGGTCCGTCGCCAACGACTCCTCGGGGGTCATCGCGGAGGTGGAGGGTCCAACCCCCTCCGTGGACCTGTTCGCCGAGCGGCTGCGTTCCAAGACCCCTCCGCTGGCGGTCATCGAGTCCGTTCTGGAGACGGAGCTGCCGACCACCGGAAGCACCGGTTTCACGATCCAGGAGTCTCGGTCCGGCCAGGGTCGCCGTACGCTGGCGAGCCCCGACGTGGCGACCTGCGACGACTGTCTGGCTGAGCTGGGGAACCCGCACGACCGCCGGTTCAGGCATCCGTTCATCACCTGCACGAACTGCGGACCGCGGTTCACGATCATCACGGACCTGCCCTACGACCGGCCCAGCACCACCATGGTCGACTTCGTCATGTGCGACCGATGTCGGCGCGAGTATGAGGATCCGGCCGACCGGCGCTTCCACGCACAGCCGATCGCATGTCCGGAGTGTGGACCGCGCCTGCAGTACGTCGACTCCGACGGCACGGTTGACGGCGACGGCGAGAGTCTGGCGCTCGCGCGATATCAGCTGTCCCGAGGCAAGATCCTTGCCATCAAGGGGATCGGTGGTTACCACCTGGTCTGCGACGCGCAGGACGAGGAGGCCGTCAGCGAGCTTCGGCGGCGCAAACAGCGCGGCGGCAAGCCGTTCGCGATCATGGTGTCCGACCTGGCTACAGCGAGGCAGCTGGTGGACCTGGACTCACCCGAGGCGGCGTTGCTGACCGATCCACGGCGTCCCATCGTCCTGGTCAGGCGTCGCCCGGACCCTGTCCTGAGCGTGGCCCGGGCGGTGGCACCGGACACGGACGAGCTCGGCGTCATGCTGCCGTACACGGGTTTGCATGTCCTGCTGTTCGGCTTGGCCGGAGATGCTGCCGCCCCCCGGGTTCTCGTCATGACCTCAGGCAACCGGGGCGGAGAGCCGATCGCCACCGACGACGAGAACGCCCGAACCAGGCTCGCGCCGCTGGTCGACGGCTGGCTGCGTCACGACCGACGCATCCACGTGCCCTGTGACGACTCGGTGACCCGGGTGGTGGAGCGCAGGGAGCTGCCGATCCGCCGGTCTCGTGGCCATGCACCGCTGCCCGTCGCGCTGCCTTTCGACGTGCCCGCCACGCTGGCTGTCGGAGCCGATCTGAAGAACACCTGCGCGGTCGCCGAGGGGCGACATCTCTGGTTCAGCCAGCACATCGGCGACATGGACGACCTGGCGACAGTCGCTGCCTTCGCCGCCGCCGAGCGACATCTGGAGCAGCTGACCGGCGTAGTCCCGGCAGTGGTGGTCTGTGACGAGCATCCTGGCTACCGGTCGACTCGATGGGCCTCGGCCAACCGCGCGGGACGTCCGATGCGGTCGGTCCAACACCACCACGCCCACATCGCCTCGGTCATGGGTGAGCACGGCCTGGACGGGTCGACGCCGGTCATCGGGTTCGCCTTCGACGGAACTGGCTACGGGCCCGACCATGCGATCTGGGGCGGGGAGGTGCTGATCGCCGACTACAAGGGTTTCCAGCGTTTCGCTCACCTGGCGTACGTTCCGCTGGCCGGAGGCGACGCGAGCGTGCAGCGCCCCTACCGGATGGCCCTGTCCCACCTGCGCGCTGCAGGGATCGAGTGGTCCGACGACCTGCCCCCGGTCGCGGCGTGTCCGTCCGACGAGCGATCCGTTCTCGACCACCAGCTGACAACGGGTTTCGGGTGCGTCAGGACGTCCAGCATGGGACGGCTTTTCGACGCGGTCGCGTCGGTGACCGGCGTACGGCATGTCGCGGAGTACGAGGCAGAGGCGGCGATGGCGCTCGAGTCTGTCGCCGACACGACCACGGGTGCCGGCGACTACCGCTTCGGCCTCGGTCATGGCGCGGACGGCGGCGTCACCGTCGAAGCGGCGCCGGTTCTCGCTGCAGTCGTACGTGACCTGCGGGCTGGTGAGCCGGTGGCCGGCATGGCCTCCCGGTTCCACTCGGCGGTCGCCGATGTGGTTGTGGGACTGGCGAGGGTGGTGCGGGACTCCCCTGCGGACGGCCGTGGCCTGAGCACGGTGGCACTCGGGGGCGGCGTGTTTCAGAACGCCCGACTGGTCCGCGAATGCGAACGTGGGTTGACAGCGCACGGTTTCGAGGTGCTCGTTCCGACCCGGATCCCGCCAAACGACGGCGGCATCGCGCTCGGCCAGATCCTGGTGGCCAGCGCCCGGTAGCCGGTCGAGGCTACGAGGCAGAGGTTTCCGCACTGGAGTATCGGATGAGGCGTATAACTGGAACGAAGGGAAGGGGCTCACATGTGCCTGGCAGTACCCGGGAGGGTCATCAGCATCGAGGACCGGGACCAGACCCGGATGGCCGAGGTGGACTTCGGGGGGGTCAAGAAGGACGTGTGCCTCGAGTACATCCCCGACATCGGAATCGGTGAGTACGTCATGGTGCATGTGGGGTTCGCGATCCAGCGGATGGACGAGACCGCGGCCCTGGAAACCTTGGCGAACTTCGAGAAGCTCGGGATCCTCGAAGAGGAGTTCGGCGACGGGTTCGCCCTCGCCGCGAAGCAAGCCGGGAAGGGCGTGCCACAGTGAAGTATCTGGACGAGTTCAGCAACCCGGACCTGGCCAAGAAGCTGCTCGACCAGATCCACCGGGTCACGACGCAACCCTGGGCGATGATGGAGGTCTGCGGCGGACAGACCCATTCGATCATCCGTCACGGCATCGACCAGCTACTGCCCGAGGGCATCGAGATGATCCATGGGCCGGGCTGCCCGGTGTGTGTCACGCCGCTCGAGATCATCGACAAGGCGCTAGCGATCGCGGCCCGTCCGGGAGTGATCTTCTGCTCGTTCGGAGACATGCTCCGGGTTCCGGGCAGCACGATGGACCTGTTCCGGATCAAGAGCGAGGGTGGCGACGTACGTGTTGTCTACTCCCCGCTGGACGCACTGAACCTCGCCCGGGAGAACCCTGACCGCGAGGTGGTGTTCTTCGGCATCGGGTTCGAGACGACCGCGCCAGCCAACGCGATGACTGTCTACCAGGCCAAGCGTCTCGGCATCGGGAACTTCTCCCTGCTGGTCTCGCACGTACTGGTCCCGCCGGCGATCGCCGCGATCATGGAGTCGCCGACCTGCCGGGTGCAGGCGTTCCTGGCCGCCGGCCACGTGTGCTCGGTGATGGGGACCCGAGAGTACCCGCCATTGGTGGAGAAATACCACGTGCCGATCGTCGTGACGGGCTTCGAGCCGCTGGACATCCTTGAGGGCATCCGGAGGACGGTGACCCAGCTGGAGGAAGGGCGCCACGAGCTCGAGAACGCCTACCCGCGTGCCGTGTCGGCGGAGGGCAACCTGGCCGCCCAGGAGATGCTGAGCGACGTGTTCGAGGTTACCGACCGGTCCTGGCGGGGAATCGGCATGATTCCCCGGAGCGGGTGGACGCTGTCGGACACGTACGCCGACTTCGACGCGGAGAGACGGTTCTCCGTCACCGAGATCCACACCGACGAGTCGCCCCTGTGCCGCTCCGGAGAGGTCCTCCAGGGCCTGATCAAGCCCCACGAGTGCGCGGCCTTCGGCAAGGAGTGCACACCGCGCAACCCACTCGGCGCGACCATGGTCTCGTCCGAGGGCGCCTGTGCCGCGTACTACCTCTACCGTCGCCTCGAGCTGGTAGGCAGCTGACATGGGCGACCCTGATGGCGGCGGGACCGGTCTCGACTTCGGCTCCTGGGTCTGTCCCACGCCGCTGAGGGACACGCCGGCCGTCGTGATGGGCCATGGCGGTGGGGGAGCGATGTCGGCCGAGCTGATCGAGCACTTGTTCCTGCCCGCATACGGGGAAGCGGCCGACGCCCAGCTCGGTGACTCCGCTGTCGTCGAGGTCGGCGGTGTCCGGCTCGCCTTCTCGACGGACTCCTATGTCGTCAAGCCGATGTTCTTCCCTGGCGGGTCGATCGGCGACCTCGCGGTCAACGGTACGGTCAACGACCTGGCGATGTCGGGCGCGACACCGCTCTTCCTGTCCACCGCGTTCATCGTCGCCGAGGGCACGGAGCTCGCCGAGCTGGGCCGGGTCGCCGAGGCTCTGGGCCAGGCCGCGCGCCGGGCTGGGGTCAAGCTGGTGACCGGGGACACGAAAGTGGTCGACAGCGGCAGCGGTGACGGGGTCTTCGTCAACACGGCCGGCATCGGCATCGTCGGACAGGACGTCGACATCCGTCCCGAGCGGGCGAGCGTCGGCGATGTCGTGATCGTCAGTGGAGATATCGGAGTGCACGGCGTGGCAGTCATGAGCTGCCGGGAGGGTCTGGAGTTCGGGACCACGGTCCGCAGCGACTCTGCCCCTCTCCACGGCCTCGTGGCAGCGATGCTGGAGTCCGGAGGTGACGTGCACGCGCTGCGCGACCCCACCAGGGGTGGTGTAGCGGCATCGCTCAACGAGATCGCGAAGGCGGCCAAGGTCGGCTTCTCGCTGGTGGAGAGGGATCTGCCGATCCCGCAGACGGTCAAGGACGCGTGTGGACTGCTCGGCTTGGATCCCCTGTACGTCGCAAACGAAGGCAAGCTGCTCGCCGTCGTACCAGCGGAGGACGCCGACCGGGTGCTGGAGGCGATGCGGCGCCACGAGTACGGCCGGGATGCCTGTGTGATCGGCGTCTGTGTCGACGAGCATCCGGGCATGGTCGTAGCCAGGACCGCGCTCGGCGGCACCCGCGTGGTCGATCTGCCGATCGGCGAACAGCTGCCGCGAATCTGCTGACGTTGTGATCGATTCGCTCAGAGGTGACACGTCGGGGCCGGATCTTTTCGCTCGTTACGCATATCCGCCCAACGAGCTCGGCTACTGCGGGCCAGCGGACCCTGGAGGGCTGCTGGTACGGCGAACTCCCGAGGCTGCGGCCGAGATCGCTCGCCGGGCCAGGGAGTTCGAGGGGGCATGGGTCTACCTGGAGCTGATCGCGCAAGCCAACGGGATCAGCGATCCGTTGGACGCCAGGGTCGTACAGGCGTACTGGCTCGGCAACGACCTGCTCGAGTCGATCGACCCGGTGTGGTTCCTCGACCAGCTCCGCTCGCGGTTCCGCGGCCAGTCCGGCGGGCAGTGGGCTGGCGGCATTCCCGATCTCGAGGCGAAGGTGCTTCCACACCACGCGTTCCACGTGTTCGCGATCTACCCGTGGGTTGGTTTGCTCAACCGAGACAGCGATGTAGCGCGTTCGATCCTGGACCAGTGCCGAATCCGTACCGGAGTGGTTCGGGCCGTGGTCGGGCCGCGGGCCGAGGTCGAGATACGAGCCCTGACGTGGGATGGTTCGGCCCTGGGTATCGGAGAGCCGCAGCGGGTCGTTGTTCGTTGGACCGATGGTGGGCGCTCGCTGCTCGACAGGGTCGAGGTCGGTGACCTGGTCTCCGTCCATTGGGACTGGTTGTGCGACATCCTCACGCCCCGTCAGGCCTTGGCGATCGAGAGCTACGAGCGGTTGCAGCTCGACGTGACGAATGCGGTAATCGCCCGGTCGCAATAGGCCGAGAAGGCGGCCGAACTACCGCGAAACGAGTTCGAATTGCGGCGACCTCTTGCATTGTTTTCTGCAGACGAAATGAGTCATTCACCCGGTATCTCGGGGGGCCTCCATGAGGCTCTAGTGGCGTCCCGGCGCGTTCTCGCGGATGACCTCAGAGAACTCGTCCGCTGCCAGCAGGTGCGTCTGCGGGGCTGATGTCCCACGGCCCGGGGCGTCGGAGCGAATACGGGCGGCGAGGGCAACGGACTCGGAGCGGTCTGCGTCGTGAACAAGGGTGTCGGTGGTGTGCATGGTGTCTCCTTCAGTGGGATGTTGCTGCATGACTAACAGTCTGCGCGGCCGACTACCCATGCGTCCAATGACTGAGTCCGATGTCATGCATGCTGTATCAGCATGTACGTGAGGGAACTGGAGTCCGGCTCCTCTATGCTCCGGAGGTGGCCGTCGGTGCAGGGATGAGGTGGCGAGTCGGACTGATGCCGCTCGCCGCGTTGGCGATGCTCGCGCTGAGCGCGTGTGAGAACAGCACTCACCTGGCCGAAGCCGACGACAGCACCGGGAGCATTGCGTCGACGTCACCCTCGCCGCACCCGACGAGCCCACCTACAACCACAGAGTCCACGACGACCGCCGCTCCCACCTCCGCCCGCCCGACGACTCCGAGACCCAGCTCCCCGACGTCGGCCAAACCACCGGCCACACCTACCCACGCACCCCCGTCGGCTTCGGGCAGCTCCAGCTCACCACTCGGCCTCGGCACGTTTCACGTCTTGGGCAAGGACTTCCGGGTCTCGGTCACGGCGGTCGACCTCAACGCCGACCGAGAGCTCGAGGAGGCCAACTCGTTCAACGACCCCCCAGACGGGCGGTACATCCTGGCTGAGCTCAACGTCGTCTACCTCGGCCATGACGAGGGGAATCCGTGGATCGACCTGACCACGAAGTTCGTGGGAGGCGACGCCCGGCAGTACGACTCCAATGCGTGCGGAGCGGTCGTCGCGCACCCTGGCGTCTTCGTGCCCACGCTCGAGCGCGGTGGCCGGGCGCGCTACCAGGTCTGCTGGGACGTACCGGTCACTGCGATTGCGCGGAGCAAGATCTTCGTCGAGCAGACCTTCGTGTTCGAAGGTCAGCGGGTGTACTGGAAGAGCCGCTGACCCGACTCACGTGACCGTCAGCTGAAGACCTCGACCAGCTTGGCGCAGAAGGCGGGCAGGTCGTCGGGCTTTCGACTGGACACCAGGTTGCCGTCCACGACGACCTCCTCATCGACCCACGTGGCACCGGCGTTACGGATATCGGTCTGGACGCTCGGCCACGAGGTCAACGTACGGCCCCGCAACACGTCTGCCTCCACGAGGGTCCAGGGACCGTGGCAGATGACGGCAACCGGCTTGTCGCCCTTGACGAACGCGCCGATGAACTCGACCGCCTGCTCATCCATTCGCAGCGCGTCCGGGTTGGCAACCCCGCCCGGCAGGACCAAGCCGTCGAAGTCGTCAGCCGAGGCGTTCGCAAAGGTCGCGTCGACCTCGAACGTGTCGGCCTTGTCGAGATGGTTGAACGCCTGCACCTTGCCGGTCTCGCTCGAGACCAGCTTCGGCGTACCTCCGGCCGCCTCGACCGCCGTCCACGGCTCGGTCAGCTCGACCTGCTCGATTCCCTCGGTGGCGACGGCGAATGCGATCGTCTTGCCCTGTAGCTCGTTGCTCATCAGAAGTGCTCCTCATCAGCGATGTCCATGAGCCGATGAACTACCCCGATGAGAGCACGCCGAAACCGCGGACGCTACTCACCGCTGACGATGGTGCCCGTCACCTCACCTAGGGTCACGACGTTTCCGTCCGCACCGGGTGCGGTGCCGCGCAGCGTCACTCGGTCGCCGTCCTCCAGGAACCCGCGCACTGTGCCGTCGGTGAGCGCCACCGGCCGTTCGCCGTTCCAGGTGATCTCCAACAGACTGCCGAACGTGTCAGGAGTGTCGCCACTGACTGTGCCGGACGCGAACAGGTCACCGGTGCGCAGACTGGCACCGTTCACCGTCAGGTGGGCGAGCATCTGGGCGGGAGACCAGTACATGGTCCGATAGTCAGGGCGAGAGACCACCGTGTCGTTGAGGACGACCTCGAGCTGCAGGTCCAACCCGAGTGCCTCCGGCCCGTCGAGATAGGGGAGTACCGCGGGGTCCTGACGGGGCAACGCGATGACCGCCGAGTCCAACGCCTCGAACGGAAGCACCCACGCCGAGATGCTGGTGGCGAACGACTTGCCGAGGAACGGCCCCAGCGGCACGTACTCCCAGGCCTGGATGTCCCGCGCGCTCCAGTCGTTCAGCAGCACCACGCCGAAGATGTGCTCGCGGGCGCGCGCGAGCGGGACCGGTGTGCCGCGCCGGCTGTCGGGACCGACCAGGAATCCGACCTCACACTCGATGTCGAGCTTGACGCTCGGGCCGAACGGCGGCTGTGCCCCGGGCTCGGGCCGCCGCTGCCCGGAAGGTCGTACGACGTCCGTGCCACTGACCACGACAGTGCCGGCGCGACCGTGATACCCGATCGGCAGGTGCTTCCAGTTCGGCGGGAGGCCGGGGGAGTCGGGACGGAAGATCCTGCCCACGTTCGTGGCGTGCTGCTCGCTCGCGTAGAAGTCGACGTAGTCGGCGACCTCGACCGGGAGATGCATCGTCACATCGGACAGGTCGTGCAGGTGGGCCGTCACCAGGTCACGATGTGCTTCGTCGGTGAGCAGGTCGACGATCCACCGCCTGACGTCGGACCATCCGGCAGGCCCCGTGGCCATCAGGGCGTTGAGTGACGAGGTGGCCATCACCCCCGCCAGCGGGTGGCCCGCCTGTTCCGCCACCTCCGCCAGGTCGAGCACGGTGTCACCGACTCGTACCCCGACCGACGCGACGCCGTCGCCGATGCTGAACACGCCGTACGGCAGGCTGGCCAGCCCGTACGGGTGCTGGTCGTCGAGATCCATCCAGGTCATCGCGGCTCCACCAGCTCGAGGGCTACCAGGTCGTTGATCGGGTCCTCGACGCCACAGCAACCGAATGAGACGAACCGGCTGCGGACACCGGCGATGTCGTCGGCGGTGAGATCCCGAACCTCGGAGACGAGCGCCTCGCTGTCCCGGACCGTGAGTGCCGCACTGACACGCGACCGGTCGCCACCGGCCAGTGCCCTGCTCACGGCGACGATGACGTTGAGGAACCCGTGGTGCTCGAAGCCGGTCGCCCCGTCGGTGAACCGAATGGCGTGGTGCAGCCCGGCCGTCAGCTTGATGGGCGCCTCCGCGGCGACCGCCAGCGATATGACGCCGCCCAGCACCTCCTCAGCGGGGAAGGCATCCGCGGTCGTGCCTCCGGTGCGGAACTTCGCGGTGACTGCTGACCCGTCGTGAGCCTGCTCGGAGACGGCGGCCAGCACCCGGCCTCCCGCGGCCCCCGCCGATATCTCTGCGGCAAGCGTCGTCCCCGGTGGGACCTGCGGGAGGGGTACGTCGCCGACGGCCGTCTCGAACCCGGCAACGGTGACTCCGGGGGCGACGCGGGTCGGCATGGTCGTCGTACCGATCAGCACGACTGCGACCTCCGGCGCCCCGGCGGCATCATGGGCTTCCAGGAAGGTGTCGAACGCCCGGGCCGGCACCAGCAGCGGACCGACGAGGTCGGTGAACCAGGACCCTCGATAGCGCAGGTGCTCGACGAGTGCGACGTCCGCTGCGGCGTTGCCGGGCGGAAACATCGCCGCATCGTCGAGCAGCCCGGCGAACAGGGCTCTCGGCGGCGTTGACACGCCTGCACGGTACTGTAATTCTGAGGTTACCGGTACGGCCGCGTCCCCCTTTCGGACGCTCAGACCCACCGAGGAGCGCGCCATCACGCACTACATGTCCAGCGGGTTCGTGCCGCCCAAGCGGCATACCCAGCACCGGCTCGAGTCCGGAGATCTCGCGTTCGAAGAGCTGATGGGGGAGGAGGGCTTCTCGTCGGACTCGTCGTTGCTCTACCACCGCAACCTCCCGTCGCGGATCATCGACGCTCAGGAGTGGCAGCCCGGAGATCTGACGACGACGCCGAACCATCCGCTCAAGCCCCTGCATCTGAAGCTGCATGACCTCTTCGATGTCGACCGGATAGGTGACGTCGACGTGGTCTCGGGGCGTCGCCTGGTGCTCGGCAACGGGGACGTACGCATCTCGTACGTCGTGGCCGGCGCGCCGTCGCCCTTGTACCGGAACGGCATCGGCGACGAGTGCCTGTTCGTCGAACGGGGAACCGCACGGGTCGAGACGATTTTCGGCGCCTTCGACGTCGGTCCCGGTGACTACGTCGTCATCCCTAGAGCCACGACCCACCGCTGGCTGCCCAGCGGCGAGGGCGAGCCCTTGCGGGTCTACTGCATCGAGGCCAACTCACACATCGCGCCGCCGAAGCGCTACCTGTCCAGGTTCGGGCAGCTGCTCGAGCACTCGCCGTACTGCGAGCGAGACCTGCGTGTCCCGGACGGCCCACTGCTGGCCGAGGCCGTGGACCTTGACCCCTCCGCGGACACCGAGGTGCTGATCAAGCATCGCGGCAACGGTCCTGGCGGTGTCGTCGGCACCGTCCTCACGTATCCGTTCCACCCCTTCGACGTCGTGGGCTGGGACGGGTGCTTGTACCCGTTCGTCTTCAATGTGTCCGACTTCGAGCCCATCACCGGCCGGGTGCACCAGCCGCCCCCGGTCCATCAGGTGTTCGAGGCCTACAACTTCGTGGTCTGCAACTTCGTGCCCCGCAAGGTCGACTACCACCCGCTGTCGATCCCGGTGCCGTACTACCACTCGAACGTGGACAGTGACGAGATCATGTTCTACGTCGACGGTGACTACGAGGCTCGCAAGGGGTCTGGGATCGGCAAGGGCTCGATCAGTGTCCACCCCGGCGGTCATGCCCACGGGCCCCAGACCGGGGCTTACGAGCGGTCCATCGGTGTCCACTACTTCGACGAGCTCGCGGTGATGGTCGACACGTTCCGGCCACTCGAGCTCGGCGAGGCCGGCTTGGCGAGCGACGACGGCGCCTATGCCTGGTCCTGGGCGAAAGGCGTCGTGGCGGTCAACGAGCCACCCTCACACGGTTGACCCACGACCGGGAGACGTACAGGCAGGTCGCGAGACGTCTCCGTCGCGGCCGACCGTACCCGTGGTGGCCGGAACACCCAGAGCTTGAAGGCGGCGAACCTGCCGACGGTGACCAGCAGGTTGGCCACGGTCAGGACAACGAGCTCGGGCCAGGTGCCGCGCACTCCGGCATCCGAGGCGAGCCAGAGTGCGGTCGTCGTCACCACGAGGCCAGCGCCGAGGACCACCAAACCCTGTGCTTGCTGAGTGACTGCCCGGGCTCGTCCCCGGACGCCGAACGTCCACATCCGGTTCGCCGCGGTGTTGAGCATCGTCGTCGCGACGAGCGCAAGCACATTCGCCTGGACCGCGGTGGTCTGGCTGCGCAGGGCGAGGAAGAAGAGCGCGTAGGCGATCGTGGAGAGGACTCCGATGCCGAGGAAACGGATGATCTGCATGGGCAGTGACGTCGTCCGGCCCGGGGGCCACGGACCCTTGCTGACAAGTGGGACCCGTCCTCTGGCCAGGCTCCAGCCCACCCGGGCGATGCCGCGAAGGTCGTCCCGAGCCGTGCGCCAGATGTCGACGCGACTGTCCGGGTCATCCACCCAGTCGACCGGGACCTGGTAGATCCGCAGGCCGGCACGTTCGGCGAGCACGAGGAGCTCCGTGTCGAAGAACCAGCTGTCGTCCTGCACGAGGGGAAGCAGCCAGCGTGCGGCATCGGCGCGGATCGCCTTGAAGCCGCACTGAGCGTCGCCGAACCCGGCACCCAGGGTCCCTCGTAGCAAAACGTTGTAGCTACGCGAGATGAGCTCGCGCTTCGACCCGCGCAGCACGCGTGCCCCGGGCGCGAGCCGGGTGCCGATGGCCAGGTCCGAGTGGCCGCTGAGCAGCGGTGCGACCAAGGGAAGTAGGGCATTGAGGTTCGTCGAGAGATCGACATCCATGTACACCAGGACGTCGGCTGTCGACGCCGACCACGCCGTCTTGAGAGCCAGCCCGCGCCCCTGACGTGGGACGTGGATGACGCGGACGTCTGCGACCTCGCGAGCCAACCGGTCGGCGACGAGAGGCGTTCGGTCCGTGCTGGCGTTGTCCGCGATGGTGATCTGGGACTCGAAGGGAACGTCGGCCAGGTAGTCGAGCAGAGACCGGACACACCGCTCGAGGGTGTGCTCCTCGTTGTACGTCGGGATCACGATGTCGACACTCACGCGGCCGACCCCGGTGCTGGACCAGGTGCCGGTCATCGGGCACCGCCCGAGAGGTCGTACACGGTCACCCCGCCCACCGTGGTGGAGCTGAAGTTGCTTGTCACCCAGCTGGTGATCGCCGAGCTCCCGTCACCGCCGGGCGCCAGGCCGCCACCGCCTGAGCCGATGAAGTAGTGGATCTTGCCGGCCGCGACGTAGGCCTTGAACTGCGTCAGCGTCGGACTCGGGTCGCTGCCGTTGAAGCCGCCGACAGGCATCACGGGGAGCTGCGTCGCCAGCTGGTAGCCCGAGGCGTTGTTGGACCCGATGGTGGCTGCCACCCAGGTGTAGGAGCCGGCGTCCGTCTCCAGGAGCCTGGTGAGAGCAGCCGACGGGGTGCTGGCGTCGAGCAGACCGCCGCCAGCACCCGCGCCGCGGCCGCCGCCTAACGTCCCACCGGGGAACGTGCCACCGCCGGTCTGGGTGCTGCCGCCCGGAGGCGTTCCGCCGCCCGGGAAGGTGCCCCCTGGGGCCGTACCGCCGCCGGGGAGGGTTCCGCCGCCCGGGAAGGTTCCGCCGGTGGGTGGGGTGCCGCGCATCCCGCCGGGGAAGCCGCCACCACCGGGGCCGAAGGAGCCGGCGACGGTGGGGCCGGCCGTGGGGATGGAGCCGGTGTGCGGTGTGGACGCGGTCTCCACCGAGTACGCCGTGGGGCCGGCCAGCACCGAGGCCAGCGCGACGGCCGCGATGGAGAGCTGCACCGGACGACGCAGATGGCGACTGACGGCGATGACGACCGCGCTGCCGAGCCCGAGGACGAGTACCGCCCAGCGCAGCCAGGGCATGAAGTCCGCACTGCGCCCCAGCAGGATGAAGGAGGTCAGGCTGGCCACGGCGATCGCGATCCCCAGCACCACGGCTGACAGGTAGTGCTCACGACGTTGCCAGAGCAGCGTGGCGCCGATGGCCACGACCGCGGCGATGGCGGGCGCGAGCGCAACCGTGTAGTAGGCGTGGAAGATGCCCTGCATGAAGCTGAACGTCGCTGCCGTGACCAGCAGCCAGCCGCCCCAGACGATGAGTCCGGCGAGCGGCCCGGCGAGGCGCTCGCGAACAGCGATCCACACTCCCGCAGCCAGGAGCAGACACGCGGCCGGAAGCAACCAGCCGACCTGGCCGCCTACCTCGCTACTGAGCATGCGCAGCCATCCGGTGCTGCCCCAGGCGCCACCTCCGCCGCCGCCCCCGCCTCCGACCGAGCCGGTCTCATTGCCGCTGAGCCGGCCGAAGCCGTTGTAGCCCAACGTCAGCTCGAGGATCGAGTTGTTCTGCGAACCGCCGATGTAGGGCCGCGAGCCAGCAGGCCACAGCGCGACGATCGCGATCCACCAACCAGCGCTGACGATCAAGGCAGCCAGCGCCACCGCGAGGTCGCGAATTCGCCGACCCCAGCTGGCACCCGACATCACCAGGTAAGCCAGCCCGAAGCCGGGAACCACGAGGAACGCCTGCAACATCTTGGTGAGGAAGGCGAAGCCCACCAGGGATCCGGCCAGGGCGAGCCACCGGATCGCGTGCCCAGCAACGGAAGGGGTACGGCTCGCCTCGATGGCGCGCATGGTCGCGGCGGCGGCGCCGACCATCAGCAAGACCAGCAGGGCGTCGGGGTTGTTGAACCGGAACATGAGGGCGGCTATCGGCGTCGTCGCGAGCACAGCACCGGCGAGCAAGCCTGCACCTGCCGAGCCGACCGTGCGCCGTACGGTCGAGTAGAGCAGGCCGACCGACGCGACTCCCATCAACGCCTGTGGCACCAGGATCGCCCAGGAGCTGAGACCGAAGGCACGAACCGACAGACCCATGATCCACAAGGACATCGGCGGCTTGTCGACGGTGATGGAGTTCGCGGCGTCGGACGAGCCGAAGAACAACGCCTTCCAGCTCTCCGAGCCGGCTTGCGCTGCCGCTGAGTAGAACGAGTTGGCCCACCCCGACGACCCGAGCCCCCACAGGTAGAGGGACGCCGTGGCAATCAAGAGGCCGAACAGGGCGGGGCGAACCCACCGCTCCTGCTCAGCTGGGCCTTGCCAGGCGCGGGTCAAACGGGATCGTGACACCTCAGGTGCCGGGGTGGTGGCTAAAGGGCGCGATAGCGTCTCGGTGGTCATGCCAGCCACTGTGGTCGGCTGCTCTGGCAGGACTGTGTGGTCCGTCTATGAACGCCCTGTGACGCATTTCGACCCTGCGGAAGGCGAGCCGCAGGTACATCACCCTCCGCTCCACGGTCTATCCACAGGGACCTGAGCATCGTCAGGAAGTGTCGGTGGGCTGCCTATATTCATATGTATGAGCGAGAACGAGGCGTCGATGATGGTGGGGCCTTCGACGGCCGACCTGGCGTCGTTCCTGACCTCGCTCAGCCAACCGGCCCCCACCGGGGATGAGGCGAGTCGGCTGGACCGGATCACTGTGCTGGAGCAGATCAAGGCCGCGGCCGCCGCTGAGCAGGCCCGGTTGACGGTGGCGTTCAAGCAGTCAAGGGTCGAGGCCCGGCGGACGGCGGGGGTGCGGGTCCGGGATCTGACCAGGGGGATCGGGTCGGAGATCGCGCTGGCCCGCCAGGAGTCGCCGTGGTGGGGGTCGCGGTTCGTCGGGTTCTCCGACGCCCTGGTCCACGAGATGCCCCACACGCTCGCTGCTCTGACCGGTGGGGTGGTGTCGGAGTACGGGGCGACGTTGATGGTCGCCGAGACCGGCTGCCTCACCCGCGAGCACCGCATCGAGGTCGACCGGCAGCTCGGCCGCCGGCTGGTCGGGATGTCGACGAAGCAGATCAAGGCCGAAGCCAGACGGATCGCCTACCGGCTGGACCCGGCGGCGTTCGTGGCCCGCGCCGCCAAAGCCGAGGCCGACCGCAGGGTCACATCGACGCCGGCACCGGAGACGATGATGAACATCCACGGACTGCTGCCAGTCGTCGAGGGTGCCGCCGTGATGGCCGCCCTGACCACGGCCGCCGCTACCGCCCGGGCCGCCGGAGATCCCCGCAGCAAGAGCCAGGTGATGGCCGACACCCTGGTCGAACGAGTCACCGGACAAACCACCGCCGGGCAGACCCCCGTCGAGATCCAGCTCATCATCACCGACCAGACCCTGTTCGGGGACGACCACACCCCCGCCTGGACCAGCACCCCCGGACCCGACGGCGCCGGACGAACCATCCAGATCACCACCCCCACCGGACACACCCACCAGAGCCGACCACCACCCCTGCCCGGACAACACCCACCACCACCCACCGACCAACCCGACCGACAACCGCTACACCCACCCGTCACCACCATCCACTGGAACGACCTCGCCAAACGAACCGCCTGAGGTCGGCCGAACCGCTTAGCTTCTCTGTACCCTTGCGGATACGTAACTGATTGGGTACGCTAACTGCATGGACATGGTGTTGCAGGCATTGGCAGACGGAAGCCGGCGCACGCTGCTCGAGATCCTCCGCGACCATTCGGCCACCGCCGGAGAGCTGGCGGACGCGCTGCCGATCGCCCGGCCGGGAGTCTCACGTCACCTGCGGGTGCTCCGCGAGGCCGGCCTGGTCGACGTACAACCAGCGGGTCAGCGGCGGATCTACACGCTGCGCCCGGAGCCGCTGGCCGAGGTGGACGCCTGGCTCGGCGACTACCGCGCGCTGTGGCAAGGCCGCCTGGATGCCCTACACACCGAGATCACCCGAGGGAAAAGGACCCGCTCATGAAGACCATCGCCACCATGCAAGCCCTTGACGAGAAGCGCGGCACGGTTCGCGTAGAGGACGTCTACGACACCGGCATCGACGACCTCTGGGAGGCCTGTACAACCCCTGAACGGCTGGCTCGCTGGATCGCCCAGCTCACCGGCGACCTGCGCGTCGGTGGCACCATCCACGCGACCTTCACCAGCACCTGGACCGGCCCCGGGCGAATCGAGATCTGCGACCGGCCGCACCACCTGCTGTTGACCATGGAGCCTGACACGGACGACGAGGCCGAGATCGAGGCGTGGCTGACCGAGGACGGCGAACGAACGCGGCTGACCGTTGAGGAGCGTGGCCTGCCGCTTGACCGGATCCACTACCACGGTGCCGGCTGGCAGGCGCACCTCGAAGATCTCGGGCGCTCGCTGACCGGGGAGTCGTCCGTGTGGAAGCCTCGATGGACCGAGCTCTGCCCGGTGTACGAGACGATGCCGATCAGCTGAGGCCATCTCCGCGACCCGCGGGACGAGTCCCCACGAGTCCTCCGGGGTCAGCGGCGGCCGCGGCGGGCTCGGAGGTAGTCGGCCACGACGTACTCGCCGAGCCTCGAGACATCCGGGGTGAAGACCCGGCCGCCCGCCCGCCGCGCCACGGCGTCGACGAAGCGGGCGAGTCCCGGGTCGTCGCCGAGCATGAAGAAGTTGACCGCCGCACCCCGCCGGGCCAGCTCGTCGACCTGCCCGACGGTCCCATGCAGGGTCTCCGTCGTCGTGGGCCAGTGGAAGTACGGCGTCCCGTCGCCGAGCAGATGGGCGGTAGGCTCGCCATCGGTGACCACGAGCACGACGGGCTCGGCGTCCGGATGCCGCCGCAGGTGCCGACCGGCGATCACCAACGCATGCTGGAGGTTGGTGCCCTGCACCCAGTCGGGCTCGACCTCGGCGAGCTGGACCGGCGACAGCCGGCGAGCCGTCAGGTTGAACCCGATCGACCTCCAGGGCGTCGTGCCGGAAGCGCGTCGAGATCAGGTGGGAGAGGGCGAGCGCCGTCTGCTTCATCGGACCCCACCGACCCTCCTGCACCATCGAGTAGGAGAGGTCGACGCACAGCGCCACGGCCGCCGTCGTACGACGTTCGGTCTCGACCACCTCGAAGTCCTCGACGTCGAGGCGTGCGGGCAGCTCGGCGCCACGTCGCAGGGCGTTCGAGACCGTCCGCACCGCATCGATGGCGAGCTCGTCGCCGAACGCCCACTCGCGGGTGAGCCCGGTCGGCTCGTCGGCCGAACCGGTCCGATGGTCCTCGTGGTCGCCCGCACCGGATGCCTCGATCTGGGCGAACACCCGCTTCAACGCGGTCTCGCCGAGCCGGCGAACGGCCCTCGGGGTGAGCCGTAGCCCATCGTCACCGCGGGTGAGGTAGCCCTGTCGTTCCAGCTCGCGCTCGAGCTCGCGCAGCGCTCGCAGATCCGCCGCCGAGCCCGCACCCAGGTGTCGTTCGAGCGTGTCGACGTCGACATCGTCGAGGGTGGCACCGGCGTGGGTCTGACCGAGCTGCTGCTGGAGCGCCTCGAGCTCCGAGATCTCCGCCACCGCCTCGACCGCGTCGCTGTAGCCGAGTGGCTCGCCGCCTCGGCGCATCTGCACCGGCCCGCGACCGAGACCCGGACGGAGGGCGCGCAGGTTGTCGGACAGCTGCGCCATCTCACTGGCCAGGTCGGGGTCGGACAATGCCTCGCTCATCAGCTGGCCGAGCTGCTCGCGCTGGGCGGGGGAGAGGGACGCCAGCATGCGGTCCGCTGCGGCCTGCCGGCGGGCCAACGAGTCGATCAGCTCGTCGACGTTCTCCGGCTTGTCGGGGAAGAGGTCGCCGTGCTTGTCCATGAACCGCCGGAACTGGTCCGTTGTGTCGTCGCCACGGGCATGCGCCGCGAGCAGCGAGTTGAGGTCGGCGAGCATGTCCTTGACCGCATCCATCGCAGCCGGGTCCGGCGATGACAGCGCCTGCTTCATCCCGGCGAACTGGGCGTCGAGGGCCTCGCGCTGCAGCATCTGCTTGATCGACTCGAAGGTCGCCCGGGCCTCGTCTGAATGCCAGTCGTAGTCGTTGAGGGCGCGAATGGCACTCGCCGTCTCGTCCGGGACCGTCGCCAGCTCCATCTCGTTCCAGCGGGCCTCATCGGTGTCCTCGCCGGCCAACGTGTCCCGCTCCTGGGCGAGCGCCTGGTCGAGAGCGGCCCGGACCTGGTCGAGCGTTCCGCCGAGGTCGCCCCGCCGACGTGCCGCGGCCTGCAGTCGCCGGACCTTCGCCGCGAGGTCGTCGAGACCGCGGTGCCCATCCATCCCTCGACGCAACAGATCCCGCAGGGCTGCCTGCAGCGACCCCCCGGCGAGCACGTCACGACCGACCTCGTCGAGCGCCGCCCGTACGTCGTACGGCGGTGCGAGTGGGTCGGGCCCACCACGCCAGGGGCTGTAGCGGATACCGGCCGGCGGCCATGGTCAGGCCCCGTACACCGCGCGGCCGTCCAACGCCGCCTTGTCGATCCGCCGGGTGAGATGCAGCCCCTCGAGGACCAGCTCGATGGCCGCTGCGACCTGACCGGGGCTCGCATCGTCTCCATGTCCGAGCCGGTCCAGGACCTTGGACAGACCGGGGACGGTGCCGACCTGGTCGAGCAGCTCGTTCGCCGGCACCAGCTCCCCGGTCTCGACCGTCGCGCCCTCGGCGAAGAGATCCGTGAAGCCGGACAGGTCGAGTCCCGCAGAGCCTGGCGCGGAACGTCTCGGCCGTCGCAACCCGGAGCAGGTGCTGGACCACCTCGACCTCGCGCTCCTCCTCGCCCATCTCGAACTCGACCTTGCCGAGCAGGGTGGGGACGACGGGGGGTACGTCGCAGATCCTGGCGACCGGCTCGGCCTCGCCGACCCGAGCGCCACGACGAAGGGCGGAGGCCGCCACCGCCTCGGCGGCAGCGATGGCGAACCGGGCACTGACTCCCGAGCGCTGGTCCACCGCGGAGCTCTGCCTGAGACCGCGGGTGAGCCTCGCGACGACCTCGAGCAGGTGCTCGGGAACGACGGCGACGAGCTCCGCCTCCTGGGCGATGAGCGCCATCTCCTCCTCCACCTCGAACGGGTAGTGGGTACGGATCTCGGCGCCGAACCGGTCCTTGAGCGGGGTGATGATCCGCCCTCGGTTGGTGTAGTCCTCCGGGTTCGCCGTCGCCACGACCAGGACGTCGAGTGGCAGTCGCAGTGAGTAGCCACGAACCTGGATGTCGCGCTCCTCGAGGACGTTGAACATCGCCACCTGGATGCGTTCCGCGAGGTCGGGCAGCTCGTTGAGGGCGAAGACACCGCGGTTGCTGCGCGGCAGCAGCCCGTAGTGGATCGTCTCCGGGTCGCCGAGCGTGCGCCCGGAGGCCACCTTCACCGGATCGACGTCCCCGACCAGGTCGCCGACGCTGGTGTCGGGCGTGGCGAGCTTCTCGACGTACCGGTCGTCTCGATGCCGCCAGGTCACCGGCAGGTCGTCGCCCAGCTCGGCGCTGAGCCGTCGGCAGCGCACGCACACCGGAGCGAGGGGGTCGTCGTTGATCTCGCAGCCCTCGACGACGGGACTCCACTCGTCGAGCAGGGCCACCAGCGACCGCATCAGCCGGGTCTTGCCCTGGCCGCGCTCACCAAGCAGCACGAAGTCGTGGCCGGCGAGCAGGGCCGCCTCCAGCTGCGGGCAGGACCGTGTCGTCGAAACCGAGCATGCCGGGAAACGCCGTCTCTCCGGCACGCAGCCGGCTGAGCAGGTTGGCGCGGATCTCCGCCTTCACCGAGCGGCTCTCGAAGCCGCTCTCCCTGAGTGTGCCCACCGTGGCGGGCAACGAGGTCGCCTGGGTCATGCTCCACAGACTAGGTCGGGGGTCAAACCTGGTGCTGTGCGTCTCACCTGAGCTCCGGTACCGGGTCGAGTCTCACTCGGAGTACATGAGCATCACAAGCGGGTATCGGGACGAAACCGCCTGGAGCCGCGTGCACAGTCCGAATGTCCACGCCCGGGGCAACAACTTCCTCGGAAGTGTCGCCGCGACGAGCACAGATGACGCGTGGGCGGTAGGTGGGCACACGGATCTGCAGCGCACGTCGATCATCGAGCATTGGGACGGCACCGCTTGGGGTCGGCTGCACTCGCCTGAGCGCGGCTACCTCAGGTCGGAGCCGGCGCACGGAACGGCAACCGCACCGAGATGGTGGTGTCGCCGGGGGCACTGCGGATGTCCACCGTGCCCGAGTGTGCTGCCACGATTGCCTGGACGATCGACAGGCCGAGACCCGCACCGCCGGAGCTTCGGGTTCGCGACGTGTCTCCTCGCGAGAAGCGCTCGAACTCCTTGCCGGCAACGGATTCCGGCATCCCTGGGCCGTCGTCGTGCACCGTGACCAGCACGCCGTGCGGCCGGTCGCCAGCTCGAGGTACGCCGACAGCAGAGACCGACACAGTCGTTCCTTCGGGGGTGTGCCGGATCGCGTTCGTGAGAAGGTTGGCCACGACCTGGTGCAGGCGGTCGCGTGTCGCCCTCGACATGCAGCGAGTCAGGCGGCAGCGTCGAGCCGCCAGACGTGGTCGGCGCTGAGAACCCTTGCGTCGTTGACGGTCTCGACCAGCAGCCGCGAGACGTCCACGTCGCCGCGCTCGAGCGGCCGGCCGGAGTCGAGCCTGGCGAGCAGCAGCAGGTCGTTGACCAGCTCGGCCATGCGTCCGGACTCGGCCTGGATCCGGCTCATGGCGTGCGTCATGGCCGTCGGGTCATCCGCCGTACGGCGGGTCAGCTCGGCGTAGCCCATGATCGTGGACAGCGGGGTGCGCAGCTCGTGCGACGCGTCCGCCAGGAAGCGCCGTACCCGCTGCTCGCTCTCCTGTCGGGTGTCGAGCGCCTGCTCCACGTGGCCCAGCATGGAGTTGAACGCGGCTCCGACCTGGCCGACCTCGGTCGTCGGGTCGGTCAGCTCCTCCGGCACGCGAGGGATGACGCCGACCTCGCCCGACTCGAGCGGCAGGCGGGTGACCTCCGTCGCCGTCGCGGCGACCCGCTTGAGCGGCGTCAGCTGACGCCGGACCAGGGCCTGGCCGATGACCCCCGCGAGCACCAGTCCGCCGAGCGCCACCACGATCTCCCAGAGCACGAAGCCGGTTCACCGTGTCGGTGACGTCGTCGGTGCGGCAGCCCGGTCGACCGACCGGAGGCCGTGGTCCGGGACGCACGATGACTCGGTACTCGCCACTGCTCAGCTCGACGGTTCGAGGTTGTTCGGACACCGGCAGGGCGGCGAGAGCTGCCGCGTCGGAACTGGTGACCAGACAGAGGGACGTGCCGGAGATGGTCACCGCGAAACCTGGCATCGGCGTCGAACCAGCCCGATCAGAGTTCCGTCCGCCTGACCGAAGCCGACGATCCCTCCATCCTCGCTTCGTTGGGTGTAGCGCGCGCACGAGCCCGGCGGGGCATCTCCGAGCGGGGCGCCGGCGGCCCGTTCGCCGCGCTGGGCGGCTGACACCAGTTGGTCGTCGAGGCGAGCCAGCAGGAAGTCTCGCAGCGCCAGCGTCGTGACCGTGACCACGACGATGCTGACCAGCGCCACCAGCAGCCAGCGTGGTGACGATGAGTCTCGCGGTGAGCGTGTGCGGCACGAAGCGGCCGAAACCCGGCCGAGCTCGAGCAGCGGTCGGCTCAGGAGGTGGGCTTGAGGACATATCCGGCCCCACGCATGGTGTGGATCATCGGCGTCCGGCCGGCGTCGATCTTCTTGCGCAGGTAGGAGATGTACAGCTCGACGACGTTGGCCTGGCCGCCGAAGTCGTAGTTCCAGACCCGGTCCAGGATCTGCGCCTTGGTGAGGACCCGTCGTGGGTTGCGCATCAGGTAGCGGAGCAGCTCGAACTCGGTCGCCGTCAGCATGATCTCGGTGCCCGCGCGCATCACCTCGTGGCTGTCCTCGTCGAGCGTCAGGTCCCCGACCGTGAGGACGGAGCTGGACTGGGCGGCCAGCGCCGCGCCGGACCTGCGCAGCAGCGCGCGGAGCCTCGCGACCACCTCCTCCAGGCTGAACGGCTTGGTCACGTAGTCGTCTCCGCCGGCGGTCAGCCCCGCGACCCGGTCCTCCACCGCGTCCCTGGCGGTGAGGAAGAGCACGGGCAGGTTCGGGATCCGGGTGCGGATCCGGCGCAGCACCTCGAGCCCGTCGAAGTCCGGCAGCATGATGTCCAGGACCGCGACGTCCGGCGACGCCTTGGCCGCCTGGGACACCGCAGCGGCGCCGGTGTGTGCGACGGTCACGTCCCACCCCTCGAGCCGCAGGGCCATGCTGAGCAGCTCGGCGATCGTCGGCTCGTCGTCGACGACGAGGACACGCACCGGCGAGCCGTCGGGGCGGGTCAAGGTGGGCCAGGGCGCCGGCGCGGACGTCGTCATGGGCCGATCATGCCTGGTCGGCCCGCCGAGCACCTGGGAGCGCGCTGTGTGCCCGCTGTGAATGGGACGTCCGGCACGCTTACCCTGTCGGCTAGAGATGGTCGACTAGGGTTTCGGTAAGGCTCGCTGGGAGCCCACAGAGGGTCAGAGCAGAGTGTCAGCGCGGCAGAGTGGCGCGGAAGGTCGGCGGAGAAGAGTGGCTGAGTCGGATGTGGTTGTCAGCAACCGCGTCGCGACGTTGCCCAACCTGCTGAGCATCGCTCGGCTGTTCGGCGTCCCGCTGTTCCTCTGGTTGGTGCTCGGCCCCGAGGCCGACGGCTGGGCGCTGGTGGTGCTGATGGTCGCCGGCTTCACCGACTGGCTCGACGGCAAGCTGGCCCGCACCCTCAACCAGACGTCGAAGCTCGGCCAGATCCTCGACCCGGTGGCCGACCGGCTCTACATCCTCGCGGTGGTGGTCGGGCTGGCGATCCGCGACATCATCCCGATCTGGCTGGCCGTGATCCTCGCCGCTCCGGGATGTCCTGCTGTTCTCGCTGGTCCCGTTCCTGCGGACCCGCGGCTACAGTGCCCTGCCCGTGCACTTCCTCGGCAAGGCAGCCACCGCGAACCTGCTCTACGCGTTCCCGCTGCTGCTGCTCGGGGACGGCACCGGTGACCTGGCCAGGCTCGCGGAGGTGTTCGGGTGGGCGTTCGCGATCTGGGGAACCGGCGCTCTACTGGTGGGCCGGGCTCCTCTACTGCCTACCAGGTCGTCACGATCATGCGCACGCCGCGCGCAGCAGGTGGCCTCATGAGCCCGGACGCCGCCCAGCTGCAGCGCGGTGAGGACGCGGCCCACCCGAGCCTGCTCACGCGAGATCATGTCGAACACGCTCGACCAGGACTACCGGGTCGCGGCCGACCGGGCCAAGGATCGCCCTCCGACCGGGCGCGGCGCCGGGCGCCTGACGGTGGCCGTCGTCGTCCTCGCTGTTCGGCGGCGATGATCGGCATCTCGGCCATCCGTACCGAGCAGCAGCGCCCGGTCGCCCAGGCGGAGCGCGACCAGCTGGTCGACCAGATCCACCAGCGCCAGGACCGGCTCGACGGGCTGCACGCGCAGCTGGCCGCGCTGGAGAGCGCCGTCGCCGAGCCTGCAGAGCAGCTCCGACCACAGCACGGGCGCTGGAGCGGCAGACTGCCGCCGCGCTGTCCGAGGTGGCCGGCGTCACGGGCGCCGGCGCGGTCACCGGACCCGGGCTGGAGATCATCGCCGACGACGCGCCCGACTCGGTCGGCGGCGCCGACGGCGGCGTGATCCTCGACAGTGACCTGCAGTCCCTCGTGAACGCGCTCTGGACCGCCGGGTGCGGAGGCCATCGCCATCAACGGCCACCGGCTGACCAGCCTGTCGGCCATCCGGTTCGCGGGCCAGGCCATCACCGTCGACTACCGTTCGCTCACTCCGCCGTACGTGATCGACGCTGATCGGCAACCCTGACACGCTGCCCGCGCGCCTGCTCGAGACGCCCGGTGGCCAGGCCTGGATGGGGCTGAAGTCCAACTACGGCATCAGGTTCGACACCTCCACGTCGAGCAACCTCGTGCTCCCGGCCGACCCGACGACCCAGCTCCGGCAGGCGCGCAGCGGTGGGCACCCGATGATCGCCGTCCTCGGACTGGTCGTCGGCATCGTGCTCGGGCTGATCTTCGAGCCGACCGTCCCGGACGCCTGGCAGACCTACCTTCCGATCGCGGTCGTCGCCGCTCTCGACGCGGTCTTCGGGGCGCTCCGCGCCTACCTGGACGGGATCTTCGACGACAAGGTATTCGCCGTCTCGTTCCTCTCGAACGTGTTCATCGCGGCGCTGATCGTCTACCTGGGCGACCAGCTCGGGGTCGGCGGGCAGCTGTCCACCGGTGTCATCGTCGTCCTCGGGATCCGCATCTTCTCCAACGCCGCAGCCATCAGAAGGCACATCTTCCATGCCTGACCCGCCTCCCGACACCACCCGGTCCGGTGCCCGCCGGCTCTGGGCTGCGGTCACCGCCGCCCTAGTCGCAGTCAGCTGATCGCCGCAGCCCTGCTGGCCCTCCTGGGATACGCGGCTGCGGTCCAGATCCAGCTGACCAACGCGAGCAACGACTTCGCGGGTCAGCGACGGCAGGACCTCGTCGAGCTGCTCGACTCCCTGTCCGGCGCGTCCGACCGGGCCGAGCAGCAGATCGACGACCTGCAGAGCTCCCGTGACGAGCTCCAGTCGAGCTCGAGCGGCCGGGCCGCGGCCATCGCCGAGGCCCAGCAACGGCTCGAGGACCTGGAGATCCTCGCCGGCACCGTCGCTGCAGTCGGTCCCGGCGTCACGATCACCATCGAGGACCCGGAGCGGTCGGTGACGTCGGCCAGCCTGCTGAACGGCGATCGAGGAGCTGCGCGATGCCGGCGCGGAAGCCATCCAGGTCAACCATGCTGTCCGCCTGGTCCAGTCGAGCTGGATCGGCGGGACCCCGGGCGCGATCACGATCGACGGCCACCAGGTGCAGCCGCCGTACGTCATCCAAGCGATCGGGTCCGCCCACACCCTGAGCGACGCGGTCGGCTTCCCGGGTGGTCTCGCCGACGAGATCTCCTCGCTCGGTGGCAAGGTCACGGTGCAGGAGAACGAGTCGGTCGAGGTCGATGCGTTGCATCCCGCCGAGCAGCCTCAGTACTCTCACCCCACCGACCAGTAGCGTCACCCCTCAGCACAGCCCCGAAGGAGCCCCTCGTGTACCCCGATAACCTGCGCTACACCGCCGAGCACGAGTGGCTGCGCGGCTCCGTGGAGCCCGGCGAGTCCGTCCGCGTCGGCATCACGGACTTCGCCCAGGAAGCCCTCGGCGACATCGTGTACGTCAACCTCCCGGAGGTGGGCAGCGACGTCACCGGGGGAGGCGTCATGGGCGAGCTCGAGTCGACCAAGAGCGTGAGCGACCTGTTCGCCCCCGTCGACGGGAAGATCTCCGCCGTCAACGAGGCGCTCAACGACAACCCCGAGCTCTGCAACAGCGACCCCTACGGCGACGGCTGGCTGGTCGAGCTGACGGTCGCCGACGGAGCCGATGCGACGTCGCTGCTCAGTTCGACGGACTACCAGGCCACGGTAGCCTCAGACTGAGGTCGTTTCCCTGTTCGTCATCACGGCCGTGGACGCTTGAGGAGGAATCGATGCCGTACTGCACCGAATGCGGGCACCAGAACCCCGAGGGTGCGCGCTTCTGCTCGAGCTGCGGGCACCGGATGCCCGTCGAGCGGCCTGGTGACTCGACGTCGACCCTGAACCTCGGCGGCCCCGACCGCGGCGACCCCGAGGAGGAGGGTCGGCTGACGGCGGAGGAGCAGGCCGCCGTGGAGGCACTCCCGGACGGCAGCGCACTGCTGGTCGTCCAGCGCGGCCCGAGCGCCGGCAGCCGCTTCCTGCTCGACACCGACGAGGTGACCGCCGGTCGCCATCCGGAGAGCGACATCTTCCTCGACGACGTGACGGTGAGCCGTCGACACGCCGTCTTCCGGAGGACCTCCGACGGCTACCTGGTGGCAGACGTCGGCAGCCTGAACGGCACCTACGTCAACCGGGACCGGATCGACGAGGTCCTCCTGTCCGGCGGTGACGAGGTGCAGATCGGCAAGTACCGACTGGTCTACTTCGCCGGGGCGTGATGTCGTCGAACGTGACGGCACGGCCGCTCGGCCGGATGGGCATCGGCGAGGTGCTACGTCGGCTCCGTGACGAGTTCCCCGACGTCAGCATCTCGAAGATCCGGTTCCTCGAGGCGGAAGGTCTCGTCGAACCGCAGCGCAGCCCCTCGGGCTACCGGAAGTTCAGCCACGCGGATGTCGACCGGCTGCGCTATGTGCTCGCGGCCCAGCGCGACCACTATCTCCCGCTGCGCGTCATCAAGGAGCACCTGGACGCCATCGCGCGAGGGCTCGAGCCGCCGGCTGCGGCGGGGGAGTCTCCGCGGGCTCCCGATGCCGACGACATCGCGTCGCGCACCCGGCCGGTCCAGGCTGCGACGGAGATCCAGCTGTCTCGAACGGAGCTGCTCGCCAACTCCGGCCTGGCCGACAGTCAGCTGGCCGACCTGCAGGAGTACGGGCTGGTCCAGCCGTCGCCGGACGGCGACCACTACGACCGGGTGGCACTGACCATCGCGTCGACAGCGGCTGCGCTGGCGCGGCATGGGTTGGAGCCACGCCATCTCAGGACGTTCAAGACCGCCGCCGACCGTCGAGGCCGGGCTGATCCAGCAGGTGATGGCACCCGTCGCGCGCCGGCGCGACGACGACGCGGCGGCGCGCGCCGAGGCGGTTCGCGCCGAGCTGACCACCCTTGCGGCGCAGCTGCATGACGCACTGGTGACCCGGGCGCTGAGGACCGACGGCTGACCGACGCCGCTGGTGGAGCGGGGTAGTGTTGACAACGTGCTCGAGGTAGAGGTCGTCGGAGTCCGTGTGGAGATGCCCTCCCAGCAGCCGATCATCCTGCTGCGGGAGGCGACCGGAGAACGGTATCTGCCGATCTGGATCGGTGCCGTCGAGGCGACCGCGATCGCGTTCGCGCAGCAGGGCGTAGTGCCGCCCCGCCCCATGACCCATGACCTGCTCAAGGACATCCTGGACGCCACGGGCAACACGCTCAGCGAGGTGCGGATCACCGAGATGAGGGACGGCGTGTTCTACGCGACGCTGGTCCTGGGCGACTCGATCGAGGTCAGCGCCCGCCCCTCCGACTCGATCGCCCTGGCGCTCCGTACCGGGAGCCGGATCGTCTGCAGCGAGGATGTGCTGGACGAGGCGGGGCTGGCCGTCCCGGACGACCAGGAGGAGGAGGTCGAGAAGTTCCGCGAGTTCCTCGACCAGATCACCCCGGAGGACTTCGTCCCCGAAGCGGAGTGACCTAGCCTCCCTCGTCGTGGCCGCAACCCTCGTACGGCGACTGTTTCTCGACGCAGCATCGAGGTTGAGCGTTGGCGTGAGCCGTAAGTCTCACCCTCAACTGATGGTTGAGGTATACGACACGCGGTGGTGGTCGTTGACCCCGCGAGGGCCATGGCCGTACCGTCAGAGACGAACTTCCTCGCTGTAACTTCACCAGTGTGGTGCCGCATCGAGGACTCTGACCAACGGAGGTCATCGTGCCGGAGAAGAACAGTCCCCTGGATGCGCCGAGCGCGGCGGACTCTGCGCAGAGCGTGCGAAGGGCCAGCCGGCAGGGCCTGCTGTTCGACGACGACGTCGCCCCGATGCCCGAGGACGTCGGGCTACCGCGGGCCGACCGCATGCCACGTGGCCGGAATCACCTATCGCCAGCTCGACTACTGGGCTCGCACCGGGCTGGTCGAGCCGACGGTCCGCACGGCCGGCGGCTCGGGGACCCAGCGGCTCTACTCCTTCCGCGACGTGCTGCTGCTGAAGGTGATCAAGCGACTGCTCGACGCGGGGGTCTCCCTGCAGCAGATCCGCAGCGCGGTCCACCACCTGCGCGAGCGCGGCACCGACGACCTCACCGGCGTCACCTTGATGAGCGACGGCGCCAGCGTCTACGAGTGCCGCTCCGCCGACGAGGTGATCGACCTGCTGCAAGGCGGCCAGGGCGTGTTCGGGATCGCCATCGGTGGGGTCTGGCGTGAGATCGAGGGGTCCCTCGCGCAGCTGCCCGGCGAGCGGGCCGAGCGGGTCGACCAGCCTCACCCGGGTGACGAGCTCGCGGTTCGCCGGCAGGCCCGAATCTCGAGCTGAGGCCCGCGTTTCGCCGTCCCGTGCTCAGCGCCATCCGCTGGTAGGGTAGGACAGCCGCCACAGTCGCACGGGAGAGACCGGACACCAGCCGGCGCCGAAGGGGCAACTCCTCCCCGGAACCTCTCAGGCCACCGGACCGTGCAGACCGGCATCTCTGGAGTGAGCACGCGACAGAGGGGGAGGCTCGTCAACCGACGCCGGGAGCCTCCACGTGACCACCCAGAACACCCTCTCCGAGCTTGAGAACGCAGCCCCTTTCGCGCGCCGTCACATCGGCCCGGACGGTGCCGAGCAGCAGACCATGCTGTCCGCGCTGGGCTTCGAGTCGCTGGACGACCTGGTCGCGGCCGCGATGCCCGACCGCATCCGCGCCCACGACGGCCTCGACCTGCCCCCCGCGATGAGCGAGGTCGGGGTACTGGAGGCGTTGCGCGGGCTGGCTGCCCGTAACAACCCGCTGGTCCCGATGATCGGGCTGGGGTACTCCGGGACCGTCACCCCGGCGGTGGTTCGGCGCAACGTGCTCGAGGACCCGTCGTGGTACACCGCCTACACGCCGTACCAACCGGAGATCTCCCAGGGACGCCTCGAGGCCCTGCTCAACTTCCAGACCATGGTGAGCGACCTGGCCGGGCTGCCAACCGCGAACGCATCCCTGCTCGACGAGGGTACGGCGGCGGCGGAGGCGATGACCCTGGTGCGCCGGGCCAACCGGTCGAACACGTCGCGCCGGTTCGTCGTCGACCAGGACTGCCTGCCGCAGACCATCGCCGTCGTCTCGACCCGGGCCCGCGCCATGGACATCGACGTGGTGGTCGCCGACCTCTCGAAGGACCTGCCCGAGGCCGACTACTCGGGCGTGCTGATCCAGTACCCCGGCGCGAGCGGGCGGATCACCGACCCTCGTCAGATCATCGAGCGTGCCCACGACGCCGGCGCGCTGGCCGTGGTGGCGGCGGACCTGCTCGCGCTGACCGTGCTGGAGTCGCCTGGCTCCCTGGGGGCCGATGTCGTGCTCGGGTCGAGCCAGCGGTTCGGCGTCCCGCTGTTCTACGGCGGTCCCCACGCGGGCTTCATGGCCGTCGCGGCCGGCCTCGAGCGGCATCTCCCCGGTCGACTGGTCGGGGTGTCGGTCGACGCCGAGGGCCGACCCGGCCTACCGGCTGGCGCTGCAGACCCGGGAGCAGCACATCCGCCGGGACAAGGCGACGTCCAACATCTGCACCGCCCAGGTGCTGCTCGCCGTCGCCGCATCGATGTACGCCGTCTACCACGGCCCGGACGGGCTCACCCGAATCGCGATGCGCACTCACCGCTACGCCGCCGTGCTGGCCTCGGCCCTGCGCGCAGGTGGGGTGGAGATCGAGCACGACGCACTTCTTCGACACGGTGACGGCGGTGGTTCCGGGGCGGTCCGCGGCCGTCGCGGGCCGAGCTCGCGAGCTGGGTCTGCATCTTCGGGTCACCGACGCAGATCGGGTCGGTGTCTCACTGTCCGAGGTCACGACCCGCGCCCACCTCGTCGCGGGTGCTCGACGCGTTCGGCGTAGATGCCGTCGACATCGACGCGGTCGACGCCGAGACGCCCGACGCGATCCCGGTCGACCTCCGGCGCCGTACCGAGTTCCTGACCCATCCGGTGTTCCACTGCCCACCGCTCCGAGACCGACCTGCTGCGCTACCTCCGCCGGCTCTCCGACCGCGACTACGCGCTGGACCGCGGCATGATCCCGCTCGGGTCGTGCACGATGAAGCTCAACGCGACAGCCGAGATGGAGCCGATCAGCATGACCGGCTTCGCCGACCTCCACCCGTTCGCCCCGGCAGAGGACGCCGCCGGCTACCTCGAGCTGATCGCCACCCTCGAGTCGTGGCTGGCCGAGATCACCGGCTATGCCGCGGTGTCCATCCAGCCGAACGCGGGGTCGCAGGGCGAGCTCGCCGGGCTGGTCGCGATCCGCGGCTACCACCTGGCGAACGGTCAGCCCGAGCGCGACCTGTGCCTGATCCCCTCGAGCGCACACGGCACCAACGCCGCCTCCGCGGTCATGGCCGGGATGCGGGTCGTCGTGGTCAAGGCCGCCGACGACGGGGCGATCGACCTCGACGACCTCCGAGCCAAGTGCGAAGCGCACTCGGGCGAGCTCGCCGCCATCATGGTGACCTACCCCTCCACCCATGGCGCCTTCGAGGACACCATCACCGACCTGTGCTCGATCGTCCACGAGCACGGAGGTCAGGTCTACATCGACGGCGCGAACCTGAACGCCCTGCTCGGGCTGGCCAAGCCAGGGCAGTTCGGTGGCGACGTGTCACACCTCAACCTCCACAAGACGTTCTGCATCCCGCACGGCGGTGGTGGTCCGGGCGTCGGGCCGGTCGCGGTGGCCGCCCACCTGGTGCCGTACCTGCCGAGCCATCCGGGTCACCCCGACCCGGCTCGGCGCGAGGGCATCGGACCGGTGAGCTCGGCGCCCTTCGGCTCGGCCGGGATCCTGCCGATCTCCTGGGCGTACATCGCGATGATGGGTGCCGACGGGCTGACCGAGGCCACCCAGGTCGCGATCCTGTCCGCCAACTACATCGCCCAGCGGCTGCACAAGTACTTTCCGGTGCTCTACCGAGGGCACGGCGACCTGGTCGCTCACGAGTGCATCATCGACGTTCGCGGCCTGACCAGGACGAGCGGCGTCACGGTCGACGACATCGCCAAGCGGCTGGTCGACTACGGCTTCCATGCGCCGACCATGAGCTTCCCGGTGCCCGGGACGTTCATGGTCGAGCCCACCGAGTCCGAGAGTCTGCCGGAGCTGGACCGGTTCTGCGACGCGATGATCTCCATCCGCGAGGAGATCGACGAGATCGAGCAGGGTCGGGTCGCTCTCGCCGAGAGCCCGCTCACCCACGCACCGCACACCACCCAGCGCGCTGACCGGCGACTGGGAGCAGACCTACTCCCGGGAGGTGGCCGCGTTCCCAGCCGGTCACACGCCCGACAAGTACTGGCCACCGGTGGCCCGCATCGACCAGGCGTACGGCGACCGGCACCTGGTCTGCTCCTGCCCGCCGCCCGAGGCCTTCGAGCAGTGAGCTCCGCCTCGGACGAATCAGCCACGGACGACATCAGCCACGGTCGAAGGAGCACGGCCGGTCCAGGACGCGACGGCGCGACGGCTGCTCGCCGTGCTCGCAGCGGAGCAGGCAGGTGCGCCCGCACCCACGCTGGTCGCCGGTCTGGTGAGAGACGGGTCGCTGGTCTGGTCCGCGGCCCGCGGTTCGCTGGTGGACGTGGACGAGCCCGGACTCGAACCGTCCATCGACACCCAGTACCGGATCGGGTCGATCACCAAGACCATGACGGCGATCCTCGTGATGCAGCTGCGCGATGAGGGAGCCTTCGAGCTCACCGACCGGCTCGACGAGCACCTGCCCGGGGTCGCGTACGGCGGCCGTACCGCTGCGCGAGCTGCTCTCGCACTCGTCCGGCATGCAGGCCGAGCCGCCAGGTCCGTGGTGGGAGCGGAGTCCGGGCGTCCCCATCGAGGCGCTGCTGGCCGAGCTCGACGAAGCCGATGCTCCCTTCCCCGCCGGACGCGAGTACCACTACTCGAACCTTGCCTACGCCCTCCTCGGCGAGCTCGTGGCCCGAAAGCGCGGCGCATCCTGGGCGGCAAGTCTGCAGAGCAGACTGCTCGACCCACTCGGCATGAACCGGACGTCCTACCTGGCGGAACCTCCGGCGGCCAGCGGGTACAGCGTCGACCCGTTCACCGGGACGGTCACCCGAGAGCCGACTCATGACGCACAGGCCATGGCACCGGCCGGCCAGCTCTGGAGCACGGTGGCGGATCTCGCTCGCCTGGCCGCCTTCCTGGCTTCGCCCGATCCCGCAGTGCTGGCTCCGGCCACCGTGTCGGAGATGACCGCCGGGCAGACCGGCCGCCCGGATGCCGTCGCGGCCGGGGCGTACGGCCTCGGTCTCCAGCTGGCCGTGGCAGGTGACCGCTCGTATCTCGGTCACACCGGTTCGGTGCCAGGCTTCCTGGCCGGCCTGTTCGTCGACCGGGCTCGCGGTACGGCCGGCGTGTGCCTGGCCAACGCGGCTTCCGGAGTACGTGCCCAGGGTCTACCGGTGCAGCTGATGCGGCTCCTGGAGGAGCTCGAGCCCACGCTTGCCAGGACGTGGACCCCGACCGTCGAGCTGCCGTCGGTGGCGCGGGATGCGCTCGGGCTCTGGTACTGGGGGAACATGGCGTTCACCCTGAGCTATCACGGCGACCAGCTGATCGGTCGTTTCCTGTCGGACCGCGCCACCTGGTTCACCGTCGGAGTCGTCGGCGGAGAACGCCTGGTCGGCGTCACCGGGTACTTCGCCGGCGAGGCGATGCAGGTCGTCCGCCGACCTGACGGGTCGGTGAGCCACCTCGAGTGCGCCACGTTCATCTTCACCCGAGTGCCGTACGACCCCGACGCGCCCATCCCCGGAGGCTAAGTGCCGGTCCCTCGTCCGAGCCTGGTTACCGGCCATCCGAACCTGGTTACCGGTCATCCGAGCCTGGTTGAAGGTGAGTCGCGCGAACCGCGAGGTTGCCGCCCTACCAGCACGAACTCCCACCCACTCAACAGCTCCAGCAGCGGCAGCAGGTGATACAGCCGCTCATCCAGATCACTGCGCGCCCACGCACTCACCTCGTGCTGACTGATGCCACCTGGCTCCAGCACTGAGAAGACTCGTCCTCGAAGCGTGGCTCAGTTCCGCG
The DNA here is from genome assembly GCA_963833975.1 of uncultured Actinomycetota bacterium. Classification (GTDB taxonomy): domain Bacteria; phylum Actinomycetota; class Actinomycetes; order Propionibacteriales; family Nocardioidaceae; genus JAWWPG01. Next base: position 215,560 of record CAWIAB010000006.1, on the reverse strand, counting down.
CGCAACATCAGCTTCGACATATCAACTACGGGATAAATTTCCATAGCTGACATATCGAAGGCGAACCGGCGCAGGATCAGAACCAAGGTTCAACGCTCCGTATTGTTCGAGCGCTTCAGCTGGCCTGGCTGACGCTCGACATGTTGAAGTCGGGGATGCGCAGCGGCGGGAGTCGCGGTGCGCGGGAAGTAGTCGCCCCATTCGCGCGACCACGACCGAGCCGGTCGTACCGGCCTCCGAGAAGCGTCCGAGCAGCGAGATCGGGCTCTCGTTGAAGCGGAAGTTGTTGACGACGCCCACCACCTCACCGCCCTCGACCAGGTACGTCCCGTCGCGGGTCAGGCCGGTCAGCAGCAGCTCCTGGGAGTCCACCTTGCGGATGTACCAGAGGCAGGTGACCAGCAACGCCCGTTCTGACGAGGCGACCAGGTCCTCGACGGAGCCAGCCCCGCCGTCGACCTCCAGCACCAGGTTGTCGACCAGCGGGTGCCAGCGGCAGGCCGGTCAGCGCCGCCGTGTGTCGCGAGGTCGGCAGCGCATTGAGCGTGCCGTCGAGGATCCAGTCCGACGGCGCCGATAGGCAGCCCGTTGTCGAAGACGCTGGTCGACGAGTCACTGCCCCGGGCGGCGACGAACGGGATGGCACCGAGCCCGGCGTGCAATGGGTCCGAGAACAGCCGGACGCCGCGCGGGGCGATCTGCTGGCCGACCTTGGTGCCGCCGCCAGGAGCGCTGAACACGGTTCGGCCTTCGTGCGCGTCGCGACCGCTGGAGACGAAGTAGGCGTAGGTCAACAGGTCCGCCACCGCGGTCGGCGGGAGCAGCGTCTCGTACCGACCGGCTGGTTGGTCCACGACGCGAGCGGCCCAGCCGATCCGCTTGACCAGCTCCGCATCGAGCGCGTGCACGTCGACGTCGGAGAAGTCGTCGGTCGGCTGGCCGACCCAGGCCGACGTCGACAGGTCTGTTGGCTTTGCCGGTGATGCCGATGTTGCCGGCCGGCTGCTCGTGCCGCAGTCGCAGCCCGGCCGAGGTGGCCAGGTAGGTCGTCTCCACGGCATGTTCGACGTACCCGTAGAGCAGGCGACTCTCGAGTCTCGCCCGCTCGAGCACGTCGCCCAGGCCGGCCGCGAAGGTGTCGAACACGGCGATGCTCGTGGTGCCTGGCGTGGCATCCCAGTCTGGCGCCTCGGCGCCGACGACGATGTCGTTCGCGTCCTCGGCCGGAGAGGCGGTGCGCGCGGCAGTGTCCGCGCGCGCGACGAGCTCGTCGATCTCGGCAAGCGTCGACGCTGGTCCGGTGACGACCCCGGCCGCGGTGCCGCCGGCCACCAGGCGCCTGCGAGACAACCGTGACCTGGCAGCCGGTCATCACGCCGTTCGTCGTGAGCGTGTTGTTGGCCCACCGCAGGTTGGCGGACGACGTGTAGCGCAGCAGTACGCGAGCAGCTGTCGGCCGTGGCTGGCTTCGAGGGCGTGCTCGACGAGGATCTGTGGAGTGGTCATGTCAGTGGCCCGCTTCCGTGCCGGTGTTGAGCACTCGTACGTCGCGGAACAGTGCCGATGGGCAGCCGTGGCTCACCGGTGCCACCTGGCCGGGCTGCGCCTTCCCGCAGTTGAACGCACCCTGAAGCTGCCAGGTCCCCGAACCCCCGACCGCCTCCATTGACCCCCAGAAGTCGGTCGTGGTCGCCTGGTAGGCAGCGTCGCGGACCTGTCCGCGCAGCTCGCCGTCCCTGATCTCCACGAACCGCTGCGCAGTGAACTGGAAGTTGTACCGCTGCATGTCGATGCTCCACGAGTTGTCGCCGACCACGTAGAGGCCACGTTCGACCCGGCTGATCAGATCCTGCGTGGTGGTGTCGTCGGCTGCAGGCTGAAGGGAGACGTTGGCCATCCGCTGGATCGCGGTGTGTCCGGGGGAGTCGGCGAACGCGCAGCCGTTGGACCGTCCCCATCCCATCAGCTCGGCCATCCGCCGGTCCGTCTGGTAGCCCACCAGGACACCGTCGCGGATCAGGTCCCAGGACTGGGTCTGGACGCCGTCGTCGTCGTACCCGATGGTGGCCAGGCCGTGCTCGACGGTGCGGTCGCCGGTCACGTTCATGCACGGCGACCCGTACCTCAGGGTGCCGAGCTTGTCGATCGTGGCGAAGGACGTGCCGGCGTAGTTGGCCTCGTAGCCGAGTGCCCGGTCGAGCTCGGTGGCGTGGCCGATGCTCTCGTGGATCGTCAGCCAGAGGTTCGACGGGTCGACGACGAGGTCGTAGCGTCCGGCCTCGACCGAGGGCGCGGCGAGCTTGTCGGCGAGGTGCCCGGCCAGCCCATCGAGCTCGGCGTCCCAGTCGTAGCTGTCGCCGATGAGGTACTCCCAGCCGCGTCCCACCGGGGCCGCAACGGATCGCATCGAGTCGAGGACACCCCGTTCGCTGTCGACCCCATGGACCTCGACAACCGGCTGCAGGCGAATCCGCTGCTGGAGCGTGGACGTGCCTTCGGAGTCGGCGTAGAACTTGTTCTCCTTGACCTGGGAGACGACCGGCGCTGACATGGTCGACGGCCGGGTGGGGGAGCAGCCGCCTGCTCCAGCTCGGCGAGCAGCGCGACCTTGTCGGCCGTCGGGACCGCGAACGGGTCGATCTCGTACGGCGATGACCAGGTCGCCCCTGGGTAGCGAGGCTCCTCGGCGAGGGCGATCTGCTCGACCGAGATCGGCTTGGCCACCATGGCCACCCGGATGGCCTGCTCCGTCACCCGCACCGCCTCGTCGACGGTGAGCGCGACTGCCGGCGGCGAATCCCCAGGTGCCATCCAGGACGACCCGGACCGCGATGCCGAGGTCGGTGTCGACCGAGGCGTCGACCAGTGCACCGTCGAGCAGCTGCAGATGCTGGGCACGGATCTGCTCGATGCGAACGTCGCAGTGGCTGACGCCGAAGTCCGCGGCGCGGTTCAAGGCGGCTGAGGCGAGCGACTCCCGGGGGAGCGCGACGAACGACGGGGTCATCTCCTGCGGGTCGTCGGACATGCCGGGCAGCCTAACAAGCGGTGCCATGCGCCGGGAGGCAGCGTGAACCATGCGGCGTCGCCACCACGTGAAGCTGAGCGGGGCACCTGGCCCGCAGCTCGCTGAGGTGGCTGACCAGGCCGACGCTTCGGCCTCCGGAGCGCAGCGCGTCGAGCTCGTCGAGCACCTCGTCGCGGGTGTCGTCGTCGAGGCTGCCGAAACCCTCGTCGACGAACAGGGTCGACAGCTCGGCGCCACCCGCCTCCGCCGTGACCACGTCGGCGAGACCGAGGGCAAGGCTCAGACTCACGTAGAACGTCTCGCCGCCGGACAGCGTGGCGGGGTCACGACCCTGGTCGGTATGGGTGTCGCGCACGACGAGGCCAAGACCGCCGCGCGTGTCACCGGCCCCCCGAACCATCGTGTGCTCGAGCTGGTAGCGACCGCCTCCGATGGCCTCGAGCCGCTGGTTCGCGGCCGCGACGACATGCGAGAGGCGGGCGGCGAGGACATAGTGCGACAGTGCCGTCCGGGTCGCGTTGTCGGTGGACGAACCGGCGCACAGGCCGGCGACGTCAGCCGCCAGGTCGCGAGCTGCCCGCAAAGGCTCGAGAGCCCTCAGCAGGCCTTCGAGCTCGACCCGCAGAGCGTCGAGCCGCACCTGACGTCGCTCGGCCGCAGCGGCCATTGCCGACGCCTCGGCCGTCGCCTGCTCCGCGGCTTCGGCCCGGGTCGCGAGCTCTGCAAGCTCAGGTGCGGGTGCCGCGGCTGCCGCGATCAGGACGGGGTCGCCCAGCACCCGCGACCAGCCGGTCACCTCGACCTCGTGGGCGCGCGCCAAGGCCTCCTCGGCCGCGATCTCGGAGGGGGTGCGGACGGCCGCGACCACCTCCTCGACAGTGGCGAAGTCGGAAGGCTCGAGCCCTTCGAGCAACCGCTGGTGGGTCGTGGCCCGCGCCTGCTCGGTCTGGTCGCGACGGTGCAGCGCGGACTCGAGCGCCCTGGCTCGGGTGATGTGCTCTCTCGCGGTCACTACCGCGTCCGGGAGTCGCGTCGCGTCGCCGAGCTCGTCGGTAAGGCGCCCTCGCAGGGTGGCCAACCGGCGCCGCCACTCCGCGGTCCGTTGGTCGGCGCGCGCGACCTCACTGACGGCCGACTCGAGAGCCGCCCGGTGACGCTCCAACTGCTGCTCGGACTCGTCCAGCCCGGCCGTGAGGTCGACGTGCTCGATGGCGGCGGCCTGAGCCGCGCGAAGCTCCGCGTCCGCGCGCGCGACCAGGCTCTCGGCCACCGACACCTCGAGACCACCCGAGCTGGCCATCGCCTCGCTCCGGGCGGTCAGTCGTTGAGTTCGCTGGACCTCGACCGAGGCAAGCTCGCGGCGAAGATCGGTGACCCGGTCGAGCAACGCGGCCTCGTCCCGCGAGCTGACCTGAAGATCGTTCGGCCGCGCAGGCGACGGGTGCGACTCGCTCCCGCACACCGGACATGGAGCTCCCTCGACGAGCACGCCGGCAAGCTCCGCGGCCATGCCGGCCAACCGGCGCTCACGGGCGTCGAGCCAGTCCTCGGTCGCCCGAGTCGCAGACTCGCGCAGCTCGAGGAGCCTCGTGTCGAGCGTCTCGCTGATCCGCTCGAGCTCGGCGACCTCCCGTGCGGCGGCCAGTACCTTCAGCGCTTCGGCTCTCCGGTTCACCCCATCGGTGCCGTGTCGGACGACCTCGGTGACTCGGTCGAGCTCGGCCCGGAGGTCGGCGAGGTGGCCTGGGGCAGCCGCCAGCAGGGCCTTGAGCTGGTCCACGGTGACCACCAGCGCGGAGGTGCTCGCGTCCTCTGCCGCGAGCTGTTGCGACAGGTCGGCACACTCCCGAGCGATCTCGGTGAGCGACTCGAGCTGGGCGTGCCGTTGGGTGAGCCGGGTGACGAACCGGCCCGCTGCCTCGGCGTCTGACCCGTCCCCCTCACCCAGACCGGGGATGTCGGCGCACCACGAGCGTGCCGTGTCCAGCTCCGCCTCGGCGGCTTCGTGCACCAGCCGGGCCTCCTCGGCGATGGATACCAGCGGGGAGAGCGGTCCGGCCGCTCGGGCGAGCCGAAGCACGGTGTCACGTGCCGTTGCGACGTCCTGCATGGCCAGCAATGCCGCGTGCTGACGGCGCGCCTCGCGGTGTCTTTCGCGTCGCTCGGCGAGCGTCTTGGCCTCGTCGTAGGCGTGAACCGCCTGCTTGGCGAGAGTCGCCGCGCGGAGAGCCTGCTCGCGCGTGCTGTGCACCTCGGCCGCCGCCCACTCGGTGACCACCCGCACCCGGCTGACCAGGTCGGGCTGATCCGCGTTCAGGTCGTCCAGATCCAGTTCCGGACCCAGAGTTGCCGGCGAGCAGGCTTCGTGCAGACGGGCAACCACGTTGCCGACCCGCTCCTCATGCACCCGGCACGCACGGGCCTGCAGGCGGCGATGCTCGGCCAACCACCGTTCGACGGCCTGGAAGCGCTGAGTCCCGAATAGCGTCTCGAGGATGTGCTGACGCTCGCGGCCGCCGGCTCTCAAGAACACCTGGAAGTCGCCCTGCGGCAGCATGACGACCTGACAGAACTGGTCCCGGTTGAGACCGAGCAGCCGGCTGACCAGGTGACCCACCTCGTCGACCCGGGTCGACCGGGCCACCCAAGATCCGTCGACCAGCTCCTCGGCGACGGCGCGGGCCTTCTCGTCGACCCGGCCAGACCTGGCACGCCGCGAAGGTCGCGACCACTGCGGATGGCGGGTCAACCGCAACCGGCGCCCCTGCAGAGTGACCTCGAGGACCACTCGGGGCGCAACGTCCGGCGGCGCGTGCTGGCTCCGGTACGCCTTCGCCCGGTCGCGAACGCCCGGGACCTGACCGAAGAGCCCGAAGCAGATCGCGTCGAGGATGCTCGTCTTGCCGGCGCCGGTGTGCCCGGTCAGCAGGAACACCCCGGCTGCGTTGAGTGGGTCGAAGTCGACGACCTGAGTGTCTGCGAACGGTCCGAAGGCGGTCATCTCCAGCCGGTGAACCCTCATGACGCAGCGTCCTGCGTCACCCGACAGGCCTCGCACGCCTCCTGGACCAGATCGGCTTCGGCGGGCGTGATGGCGCGGCCGGCGACCTCGAGGAAGAAATCGGCGACAACCTGGGCATCGGTACGGCCGACCAGGTTGCGCCTGGCCTCGGCATGGTCGCGCTCGTCGCGGGCGGAGGGCTCGAACGACAGCACGAGAGCGTGCGGGAAGCGATCCTGGAGCCGCTCCATCGCACGCTTGGGCCGCTGCGCGTCGGTGAGCGTCGCCTGGACCCAGGACTGCTCGACACCGGCCAGCGCGGGGTTGCGCAGCAGCTCGTCGAGGGTCCCGGAGATGACGGCCAGCCGCCTCGGCACCGGTGCCTCGACGAACTCGACACTCGCGAGCCCGCGAGCGCCGAGCTCGACCAGCCAGCTGCCTTTGACCTGGTCACGCTCGGAGAACGAGTACGCCAGCGGAGAGCCGCTGTAGCGCACCCCGGGGGCGAGTGTGTGTCGGCCGTGCAGGTGGCCGAGCGCGACGTAGTCGCACTCCGCGGAAGGTCTCGACCGAGACACTCTGGACGCCACCCACGCTGATGTCGCGCTCGCTCTCACTGGGCCGCGCCCCGGTCACGAAGGCGTGCGCGAGGACGACCGAACGTGTGCCGGACGGCCTGGTGGCGAGATCGTGACGGACTCGACGCATGGCCTCGTCGAGGGCCGCCTGATGCGTGCGCTTGTCGAGAGACCACCCGGTCACCACCAGGTCAGGCTCCAGGTAGGGAATTCCGTAGATCGCGACATCACCGTGGTCGTCGGGGATGACCACCGGCGTGCCGACCGTCGCTGGATCGGTGCGCAGATGGACACCGGCCGCGTCGATGAGCTCGGATGCGAAGCCCAGCCGCGGTGCCGAGTCGTGGTTGCCGCTGGTCATCACGACCCGGACTCCGGCACCGAGCAACCGCTGCAGGGCCGAGCTGCCGAGCGAGACCGCGTCGACGGGGGCCAGCGCGCGGTCGAAGACGTCGCCGCTCACGACGACCACATCCACCCGCTCGGCGACCGCGGTCTCCACGAGGTGGTCGATGAACGCCGCCTGGGCGTCGAGCAGCCCGACCCGGTGGAACGACCGGCCGAGGTGCCAGTCGGACGTGTGGAGGAGCCGCATGCCTGTCAACGTACGAGGCGGCGCCGACACATGCGCGTCACACACGCCGAGGCGACCAGACTGCGCGGCCCGGCTACGAGGTCGAGATCCGGTCGGGGTGGGTGTAGACGACGTACCGCGAGTCGCGCGCGAACCCGCACACCGTCAGCCCCGCCCGGTCGGCGAGCCGGACCGCCAGGCTCGAGGGTCCGCCGACGCCGAGAACCACCGCGACTCGCCCCGCGACCGCCTTCGAGACGATGTCGAAGCCGATGCGGCCGCTGACGCACAGCACCGAGCTCTGGTCGTACGACGTGCTCCCGAGCACTCGAGCCCCGAGTACCTTGTCGACGGCGTTGTGGCGACCGATGTCCTCGCGTACGACGCGGAGTGCGCCGTCGAAGGTGAAGACGCCTGCGGCGTGGACGGCCCCGGTCCTCTCGAAGATCGGCTGGGCGCGGCGCAGGGTGCCGGGCAACGCGTCGAGCAGCAACGAGTCGACCAGGTCGTCGACCGGCAGCGCCGGGTCGTCGGGGGAGAAGATGTCATCGAGGCTCTGCGCCCCACAGACGCCACAGGCCGACGAGATGGCGGTCAGCCGGGCGGTCGGTGTGCGCCGCGGCGGCCGATCCAGGACGACGCTGACCACGTTGTACTGCTGGTCTCGGGTCAGCGTCGTGTCGAGGCAGTAGGTGATGGTGTGCGGTCTCTCGCCGAACCGGAGCAGCCCCTCACTGAGCAGGAAGCCGGCCGCGAGCTCGAAGTCGGACCCCGGCGTGCGCATCGTCACCGCGAGCCGTCTCGGGGGCTCACCGGGCCAGGAGACCCGGAGCTCCAGAGGCTCCTCGGTGATGAGATCGTCGGGACGGCGCCGCATCGACCCGTCGACTACCTCGTGCACCATGCGCGCGGTGACGGGTCCCGGTCGCGTCGCGTCACTCACCCTCGCAGGCTACCGCCCGATGGGCAGGCGTTGGCTGAGAGCATTCCCAGGGTTGGTTGATAGATTGTGGACACGATGCTTGACACGACCGCAGGGACGGATACGCCGACCCGCCCCCGTCGACTTCGGCGCCATACGCGCCCGCTCCGCCGCAGTCTCATCCTGTCGGCCGTGTTGGCCGGCACGTTCGTCGTCTACACCTGGCTGGTCATCAACTGGGGACCGTTCATCCGCCTGGATCACTTCCTCGACCGCAACTACCACGTGCAGTCCCTCTGGCCGGTGCTCACCAGGGTCGACCGGATCGGTCAGCGGGCGGTGTGTCTGCCCATCCTGGCCATCGTCGTCGCCGTCACAGGCTGGCGTCACCGCAGCTGGCGGCCGGCGATGCTCGCCGCGATCGCGGTCTTCTCGGTCAACCTGCTGGTGCTGATCGGCAAGGTGGCCATGGCTCGCGGGCGACCGATCTCGGACCGCGGATTCTTCTCCACCGGAGACATGTACCCGAGCGGCCACACCGCCAACATCCTGCTCGTCTATGGGCTCTGCTTCCACCTGATCGCCCACTACGGAGACATCTCGGCCCGCACCAAACGACTGCTGCTGTGGGCCGTGTGCGCGTTCTCGGTGATCATGTTCGTGACCTCGCTCACCCTGCGCTGGCACTGGTTCAGCGACCTGATCGGAGGGTTCCTGATCGGTGGGGCGGTGCTCGCGCTCACCGTGGGGATCGACGCGGCGCTGCCGTTCCGGTCACACCGCTTGGTCGTCGTGCCGGCAGCCGCACAGCCCGAACCCCCGCAGGGGAGCGACGAGACGCCGGATCCGTCACCGTCGCCGGTGCCCGCTGACGCGGAACCGGCTCAGCCGCCGGAGCCGGCTCCAGCCCAGGAACCTGTTGCGGCCCGCGGCTCGGTCAGCGTGCGCCGAACGCCCTTCGGCTCGCGCGCAACCGCCGCAGATCGTCGGTCCCGTCGCTGAGCGCACGCCGTACGAAGTGGTCCAGGTCGTCCCGCGCGAGGACGCTGTCCGCAAGCTCCACGATCTCGTCGGTCGCGGCGAAGCGCGGATAGCCCGCCATGCAGGACAGCTCCAGCACCCAGCCGTTGCGAAGCTTCGTGGTCGCCGGCAGGTCGGTGAAGTAGCGAGCGTAGTAGGGGTGGGTCACCGACTCCTGCGACGCTCTGAAGAACGACTCGCAGAGGGCGTACAGGTCGTGGTTGCTGATGTCGGGGTCGCCGATGATCCGCTCCCAGGTCGCGCTCTTGCCGTCGACGGTCGGGAGCGAGGCGCTGCACCTCAGCGCGGCGAGCGCTCCCTGCGAGGACGGGTCGTTCGTCTGCTCCCGGAGTATCTCGTCGCGACCCGCAGCCCCGAGCACGCACAGTCGCTCGAGCACCCGCCAGCGCATGTCGGAGTCGACGAGCAGACCGTCGGGCGCGTGGCCGTCGAGCCACGACCAGAGCTCGTCGACGTGGGTGCTGACCCGCAGTAGCTGACGGCTCACGACCAGCTGTCGGTTGCTGCCCGCGTCCGCGGTCCGTAGCAGCTCGTGCATGAGAGTCTGCAGTCGGTCGACGCTGCCCGCTCGGTGTGGAGATACGTGCCGGTCCGGAACGCCGACTCCGTCAACACCCGGCCGAGCACCAGGTCGTCGGACTCGTGGGGGAGGGCGGCGCAGGCGATGTCGACATACGTGTCCGGCGCAACCCGGGCATCCAGCAGCCCGTCCCGTAAGGCGCCCCAGACCACCGCGCGGCTCACCGGGTTGCCGATCTTCGGCAGCAGGTCCGGGAGCAGCTCGAGGGCGGCCGGGTCGAGCCGAGTCTTGGCCCAGCTCTCGTCCTCGCTGTCGGGAAGCACGAGCGTCCCGACAGCCGAGGAGTCGAGAGCGAGCTCGGTGCTGGCCTCGGTCAGACGACCGGAACCGTGGTCGCGCCCCCGGCCTGGTCGTACGACGTCACCTTGATCGCGTGGATGCGTGACACGTCCTCCGGTGCGCCGTTCAGGCGCTCGATGGACGTGGTGACGCCCTGCCGTACCGAGAGCGTGTCCACCCCGGAGGTGCGGAGCCAGGCATGCGTCCAGTCCGTGAGGTCCTTGCCGCTCGCCCTCTCCCAGCTCGAGATCAGATCGGCCAGGGTGGCGTTCCCGTAGGCATGCGTCGTCAGGTGGTCGATGATCCCGCCGAGGAATGCGTCGTCGCCGAGGTAGTTGTTGAGCTGCCGCAGGGACGACGCAGCCCTTGGAGTAGGAGATGCCGTCGAAGTTGGTGAGCGCCGAGTGCGCGTCCGGAGAGCCGTTGCCCGCCACGGGATGGGTGGAGCTCGCGCTGGTCGGCGTCGAGGCCCCACGCCTTGTTGTTCAGGGCGAAGAGCAGCCAGTTGTCGGTGAACGCGGTGGCGTCGACGCACACCCGATGGCCCATGTAGTCGGCGAACGACTCGTTGAGCCAGAGGTCGTCCCACCACCGCATCGTGACCAGGTCACCGAACCACTGGTGGGCCATCTCGTGGGCGACGACGTTCGCCCGGTCGCTGCGCTGGCTCTGCGGTCGCCTGGGCGCGGAACACCATGCTCGTCGGCGAACGTGACACACCCCGGGTTCTCCATGGCGCCGGCGTTGAACTCCGGCACGAAGGCCTGGTGGTAGTCGCCGAAGGGGTAACGGATGCCGAACAGCCGGTGGTACTCGTCGAAGCACTGGCCGGTCAGGGTGAACAGCTCCTCCGCGTCCTTGTCGAGGTGCGCAGCGAGCGACTCCCGACAGTGCAGACCGAGGGTGATTCCGTCGTGCTCGGTGGTGACGGAGTGGTACGGCCCGGCGACGAGCGTGACGAAGTACGTCGACAGCGGCAGCGTGTCGGTCAAGGTCCACCAGCCACGAGACGTCGGCTCGTCACCCGCTTCCCCAGCATCGCGGATCGCGCGGCCGTTGCCGATGACCGTCCAGTCGTCGGGGACCTTGACCCGGAGGCTGACCTCGGCCTTCAGGTCGGGCTGGTCGAAGCAGGCGAAGACCCGAGGCGCCGCGTCGAGGAACGTCATCGCGTAGACGTAAGCGCGCCCGTCCTCCGGGTCCACCGTGCGATGCAGTCCCTCACCATCGTGGGAGTAGGCCATCGTCGCGCGCACCGTGAGCACGTTGGAGCCTGCGACCGGGTCGAGCGGGAACCTGCTCTCGGTGAGGAGCGCGCTGTCGAGGATCTCCCCGTTGAGCTCGACGCTGTGCAGCTCTGCGGCGACGACCTCGAAGAAGCTGGCCTTGCCGTCCAGGCTCTCGAAGAAGACTCGCGAGGTCGACTCGAAGGTCGAGTCCCCGGTGTCGAGATCGAGGGCTATCTCGTAGCGCGACACCCGGACCGACGCTGCTCGGGTGCGTGCCTCATCCACTGTCAGGTTCACCATGGCGGCAGCCTACTTGGCACTAGTCTGCGCAGGTGGACTGGAACCTGGGGGCGTGTGGGCGCAGCGGCCACGAGACGTACGCCCCGGATGAGGTCGAGCTCCGGGACCGGCTCCGGGTCGATACCCCGGCCGGCGAGGCCTGGCGCTGCCTGCGTTGTGCGACGTACGTCGTCGGCCCGGCGAAGGGGGCCGGCCCGGCCGCCGACGCTCCCGAGGTGCCGCGAGGCCGGCTGCTCAGGGACCGCAGGATCCTGCGGCTGCTCGCCGTGGAGCGGGTGCTGCGGGGGTTGGGTCTGGTGTCGCTCGCGGTGCTGGTCTTCGAGTTCAAGAACTCGCGCGAGAACCTGCAGGACGCCTTCAACCGCGACCTGCCGCTGCTGCGCCCCCTGGCCGACCAGATCGGCTGGAACATCGACGACTCGAAGGTCGTACAGAGCGTGGACCAGGCCCTCTCCCTGTCGCCCACGACACTGGTGTGGATCTCGGTAGCCCTGCTCGCCTACGCGGGGGTGCAGTTCGTCGAGGGCGTGGGGCTGTGGTTGATGAAGAGGTGGGGAGAGTACTTCGCGGTCGTGGCCACCAGCATCTTCCTGCCGTTGGAGGTCTACGAGCTGACCGAGAAGGTCACCGCACTGCGCATCGTCCTGCTCGCCGTCAACGTCGCCGCCGTCGTCTGGCTGGTCTGGTCCAAGCGGCTGTTCGGGATACGCGGGGGAGCGGCCGCCTTCCATGCCGAGCACCACGCCGAGAGCCTGCTCACTGTCGAGCGAGCAGCCGTATCCGAGCCAGCACAACGGTCAAGCTCAGCCTGAGGGTTGGCTAGACTTCCACCATGGCCGCCGAAGTGTCGCCGTACTGGCCTCTGGACGGCCTGCGGCTGACCGTCGGCGAGATGGTGCTGCGGCCGGTCACCGAGGCCGACCTCGACGGGCTCGGCGACCTGCTGCCGCTCGATCTGGAGCTGAACCCGGCGACCCCGAGGCCGTTCCGGGCCACCGACCAGGTCGCCCGTGGCATCGCGATCCGCCAGGAACACTGGCTGCGGCTCGGTCGATGGACTCCCGACTCGTGGACGTTGGACTTCCTGGTCCACCACCAGGACAGGGTGATCGGCGTCCAGGAGCTGGAGGCCGCGGACTTTCAGGCACTCCGCACCGTCGACAGCGCGTCGTTCCTCGTGCCGAGCGCGCGAGGTCGCGGCCTCGGCAAGTCGATGCGGACAGCCGTGCTGGCACTCGCCTTCGAGGGGCTGGGTGCGGAGATCGCGCTGACCGAGGCATGGAGCGACAACGAGGCCTCGCTCGGCGTGTCCCGCTCGCTCGGCTACCTGCCGAACGGCAGCGTTCGACACAAGCGCGACGGTGTTGCCACGGAGATGCCTCGGTTGCGGATGAACCTGGCGGACTGGCGCGCCACCGCGCGCCCGCGGGTGGAGATCGCCGGGCTGGATCCGTGCCTGTCGTGGTTCATCGGTCCTGAGCCGCAGTCTGCGACCTGAGCAGCGCCGCGAGCGGGCCACGGATCTGGGCCGGCTGAAGGCGGATCTCGTCGAGCTCGTCGGCGGTCGCCCACGCGAGGACGAAGCTGTTGTCGGGCGAGTGCTCCGATGCCTCCTCTCCGGACAGCACGGGGGAGCCTCGCACCTCGGTCATCAGGAAGTACGTCGCCTCCCGGCCGTCGTCGTGCCGGTGCCAGAGCTCGGAGCCCACCCGGCTGGTCAGGGACGTCTCCTCCTGCAGCTCCCGAAGCGCTGCCGCCGCTGCTGACTCGCCGGGCTCGACGCCTCCGCCCGGGAGCACGGAGTACTCGATTCCCTTACGGCGCCGGTTGATCACCAGCACCCGTTGACCGTCGGCCACCACGGCCACCGCCCGTGGGGGAGCGGCGGGCAGGGCCCGTGCGAGGACGGCAGCGACCAGGTCGTACGTCTGCTGGGGCGCGCCGTCCTCGCTGGTGACCAGGACCGAGGTCAGCCGGGCACGAACCACGTCGGACAGGTCCTCGTAGATGTGGGCGAGCATGGCGTCTCGACCGTGCCGGTCGACGTGCGCATGCAGCTCGCGCAGCCAGGGATCGTCGGTCTCCTCGCCTCGGCGAACGAATCGTGCTGCGGCACCCGGCTGGCTGTCCATCAGCACGATGTGGCAGAACGTGGCGCCGTTGTCGCGAGCCACTGCCTCGAAGCGCTCGAGCTCCGGCAGGCGTCCGACGAGCTGCGGTGCGATGACGTCCGAGCCGGCCCGCAGATGCGCGGCGCACATTGCCAGCGCGTCGGTGCGCCCCATGGCCACGATGCGGTCGCGGTGGGTACGCCAGCCGCCGATCAGCGCAATAACCCGGTCGATGTCGAGGTTGAGCACTCCGGGGTGCCCGTCGACGTACCGCTGCGCGATCGTCGACTTGCCGATGCCCGGGGGACCGTTCAGCAGGATGAAGCGGGGCACCCGAGGAGTTTAGTGGTCCGTGTCAGCTGAGGCTGATCAGCGCAACGGCTACGGCAGACAGGCCGAGGCCGACGGCTTGCAGCCGCGCCCACCGCTCGTCGAGCAGGATCCGGGCGAGCACGATGGTGACTGCCGGGTACAGGGCGGTGACGACAGCGACCACGGAAAGCTGACCGACTCCGGTCGCGGCCAGGTAGAGCAGGTTGGCGCTCCCGCCGCCGATGCCCGTCAGTACGGCCGGCCACCAGGCCGCGCGCCAGGTGCCGCTGGGTTTCCCGAACGTCAGTCCCACAAGCACCACGGCCGCGACGGCGACGACCTCGCAGGGGACCAACGGCCAGGCTCCGGAGTCGGTCCCCGCGCGAGCGAGCGCGATGAAGAGCAGCGCGAATCCCGCGCCAGCGGCTAGCCCCTCCCAGATTCCGGACTCGAGGGCGCCACCGGCGTCACCGGCCTGGCGGGATACCAGGGCGATCGCCGGGAAGGCCAACCCCAGCCCGGCGAGGCGGAGCAATGAGAGGCTGTCGCCGGTCGCGATACCGACGACCGCCGGCAACGCGGCCGTGAGTACGGCGGAGAGCGGCGCGACGACGCTCATCCGGCCGACGGTGAGCCCACGATAGAGAGCGAGAGTGCCGGCACCGCCGCCGATCCCCGCCAATGCCCCCCACGCCAACACGCTTGGTGTGGGTGAGGGCGCGTCGAGCACCACGACCGCAAGGACGGCGGCGGCCAGCCCGAACGGCATGGACAAGATCGCGATGGCCTCCGAGCTGGCCCGGCGACTCCCGACTCCGGCCGCGAAGTCCGAGGCGCCGTACGCGATGGCGGCGAACAGCCCGAGCAGGACGCCCATGGTCAGCCGGCCGGTTGGTCGGCTGCGGCCAGGCTCCAGGTCTCCACGCAGGAGACCATATGCCCCCAGGGCCACTCGTCTGGGCCTACGACTTGTCGGTGGGGGGTCGTAGCCACGGAGCCTTCACCCGCGGCTACGACGTGACCCTGGTCGGCGATGCGCACACGACGGGGGACACCAGCGCCTGGGGTGCCCCTGCGCCGGAGATGGTCATCGCACACACCAACCTGTACTGGCAGTACCAGGCGGCTCCGGGTCGCACCGCCGCGGTCACCGACGCGTTGGACGTGTCGTTCAGCCAGTGAGCGCTACCCACGTGGGCCAGGCGATCCGTTGGAGCTCGGACACAGCACGACGCGCCGATCGACGCTTGAGTCATCGGCCCACGCCCGTTCTACCTCCGTGAGCGGCGTCGGCTGGGCATCGACGTCGAACGTGCCGTTGGTGATCTCCCGGGCGAGATCTGGCAGCTCCGCGAGGATCTCGCTGGTGCTGACGGAGCCCTGTCCGCTACCTACGATCTGGAGCCGAGCGGCCCGCAGAGCCGCCGAGGGGATCGCCGCGGTTGGTCCCGCGACCGACCCGATCTGGATCCAGGTCAGGGGCCGCGCGCGGTCGGCCCGCGCGGTGACGATGGCGGTCATGGCGGCTACCGCGGGTTCGCCCCAGAGATAGTCGAGGACGACGTCAACGTCGGCCGCGGCCAGGCCGAGTCGGTGGGCATCGTCACCGGCGTCGCCTTCGAGCAGCACGGTGTCTGTGGCGCCGAAGGCACGGAGCCGGGCCAACCGGTCGGCCCGTCGCCCGGCGCCGATGACTCGGTCCGCGCCGAAAAGCCTCGCGATCTGCACGGCCAGTCGGCCGGCGTTCCCGGTGGCACCGAGGACGAGCACGCTCTGCCCGGTCCGGAGCTGCACGCGCTGGCGCATCGCGACCCAGGAGGACATCGCCGGGTTCATCGCCGCAGCAACGGCGACCGGGTCGGAGGACTCGGGCAGCACGATGCTCCGTCGGCTGTCGATGACCGTCTGCTCTGCCATCGAGCCCAACGCGGTGTCCGGCAGGATGAAGTACCGCAGCAGCCCGTCCGGGCCGCGACCTACACCGTCGATCCCGGGCACCAGCGGCAGCTCGTCAGTGCTCGTGTAGTGCGTTCCGCTGGCCTGCGAACGAACCCGGGGGTGGAGGCCGGCTGCGAGCACGTCGACGAGGAGCTCATCGTCGCCGGCTGGCACCGGGGTGGGGAACTCCTCGTACCGAGGAGCTGTGTCGAAGGAGGTGACGACAGCGGCGTACATGCGGAGGCTCCTGAGCTGAGTAGTTTGCGGTGCCAATAAACTAGTTGGTACTACAAATAGAATCAAGGTAGGGTGTGCGGATGGTGGTCGAGGAAGGTACGTCTCCAGCGACCCCGGATGAGGACCTGGTCGACGTCCTGGTGCAGACGTCGTTCGTCACGATGGCCGTGTTGAACCGGGTCGGCGCCGACCACGATCTCTCGCTCACCCAGCTGCGAGTGCTCGCGATCCTGCGCGACCGGCGGCTCCGGATGACCGCACTCGCCGACTACCTGGGGCTCGACAAGTCGACGATGACCGGACTGGTCGACCGGGCGGAGAAGCGTGGGCTGGTCCAGCGAGCCCCCAACCCGACCGACGGCCGCGCCGTCGACGTGTTCCTCACCCCGGCTGGCGCCGCGCTCACCGAGCGCGGCTTCGACCAGGTCGCTTCGTCACTGGCGTCGATGACCGACACCCTGGGCTACGCGGAGCAGCAACGGCTGCGAGTGCTGCTCGCGAAGCTGCTCTCTCCGCGTTGACGACCTCGATGGGACGTCGTCAGCCACGTGTCCCAGAAGCAAGGAGCGGGGAGTTGGACCTATAAGTTGACATAATGTTGCTTATCGGCGAACCGCCTATAGGGTTGCCGGGTGGACGTGCCGGCGGGACTCGGACGGAACCACGCGTGTCAAGGGGCGTTGCATAGGGCGCTCCGGGTGAGCATTCCTCATGGCGCTTTCAGCGCACCTCTTGAATACGTACCAGGTTGCCCGCCGGGTCGCGGATCGCGCAGTCGCGAATGCCGTACGGCTGTTCGGTCGGCTCCTGGACGACCTCGGCGTCACCGGCCTGTACTCGCTCGAAGGCGCCGTCAAGATCCTTGGTGGCCAGCAGCAGCGTCGCATAGGTGCCTTTGGCCATCATCTCGGCGATGGTACGACGCTCGCTGTCGGTGATGCCGGGATTGGCGCCGGGCGGATGCAGGACGATGGAGGTCCCGGGCAGGTCGGCGGGGCCGACCGTGATCCAGCGCATCGTGCCCTTCCCGACGTCGCCTCGCACCTCGAAGCCGAGGGTGTCTCGATAGAAGGCCAGCGAGGCCTCCGGATCGTCGTGGGGTAGGAAGCTTGCATGAATGGTGATGTCCATGCCGGTCAGGCTAGCTGCCGCTCCGCGGCCCGCGCTTCTCGATTCCTGACCGGTCTGGTCACCTGTTTCGCCACGCACGGCGGCAGCTCGGACGCGGCGTACGTCGCCTGCCGTTTGTAGATGCTGGGCGGCATTCCGACCAGCTCGGTGAAACGAGTGCTGAAGGTGCCCAACGACGAGCTACCCACCTCGAAACAGACCTCGGTGACACTGAGGTCGCCACGACGCAGCAGTGCCATCGCGCGCTCGATGCGCCGCGTCATCAGATAGCTGTACGGGGACTCGCCGTAGGCACGCTTGAACTCCCGGCTGAGGTGCCCCGCCGACATGTGCGCACCGCGGGCGAGCGCCTCGACGTCCAGCGGCTGTGCATACTCCCGGTCGATGCGATCGCGGACTCGCCGCAGCACCGCGAGGTCGCGCAGGTCGTGCTGCGCCGCGGATGTACCTGCCATCTCAGTGATCGTGCCACACCGAACAACGCGGAGGGCAGGACGCACGCACCCTTATCGAGTCAGCTGCCGACATAGGCCGCTAGGTGCTCGCCGGTGACGGTGGAGCGGGCAGCGACCAGGTCGCCGGGAGTCCCCTCGTAGACGACCCGGCCACCGTCGTGGCCGGCACCGGGTCCGAGGTCGATGATCCAGTCGGCATGGGCCATCACCGCCTGGTGGTGCGAGATGACGATGACCGAACGGCCGGAGTCCACCAGCCGGTCGATCAGGCCGAGCAGCTGCTCGATGTTGGCCAGGTGCAAGCCAGTGGTCGGCTCGTCGAGGACGTACACGTCGCCCTTCTCGGCCATCTGGATGGCGAGCTTGAGCCGCTGCCGTTCGCCCCCCGACAAGGTCGTGAGCGGCTGGCCGATGCTGAGATAGCCGAGGCCGACGTCGATGAGCCGGTCGAGGATCTTGTGTGCTGGTGGCGTCTTCGCCTCGCCCTCGGCGAAGAACGCGGCCGCTTCGGTGACCGGCATCGCGAGCACCTCGCTGATGTCCTTCCCGCCGAGCTTGTACTCCAGCACCTCGGCCAGGAACCGCTTTCCTTCGCACTCCTCACAGGTGCTGGTGACGCCGGCCATCATCGCCAGGTCGGTGTAGATGACGCCGGCGCCGTTGCACGTCGGGCAGGCGCCGTCGGAGTTGGCGCTGAACAGAGCGGGCTTCACGCCGTTGGCCTTGGCGAACGTCTTGCGGACCGAGTCGAGCAGGCCGGTGTAGGTCGCCGGGTTGCTCCGTCGAGAGCCTCGGATCGGCGCCTGGTCGACCACCACCACTCCGTCGCGTCCTGCGACCGAGCCGTTGATCAGGGAGCTCTTGCCGGATCCGGCCACTCCGGTCACCACGACGAGCACACCGAGTGGGATGTCGACATCGACGTCGCGCAGGTTGTTCCGGTCCGCACCACGGATCTCCCATGCACCGGTCGACCTACGGGTCTCGGACTTGAGCTCGGCGCGGTCGTCGAGATGACGACCGGTGGTGGTGTCGCTCATTCGCAGCCCGTCGACGCTGCCCTCGAAGCAGATGGTGCCGCCGCCCGTTCCGGCGCCGGGGCCGAGATCGACCGCGTGGTCGGCGATCGCGATCGTCTCCGGCCGATGCTCCACGACCAGTACGGTGTTGCCCTTGTCCCTCAGTCGCAACAGCAGGTCGTTCATCCGCTCGATGTCGTGAGGGTGCAGCCCGATCGTCGGCTCGTCGAAGACGTAGGTCACGTCGGTCAGGGACGATCCCAGCTGGCGGACCATCTTGGTGCGCTGTGCCTCGCCACCGGACAGCGTGCCCGATGGCCGATCGAGGCTGAGGTAGCCCAGTCCGATCTCCACGAACGAGTCGAGGGTCTCCCCCAGTGCCGCGAGCAGCGGCGCGACCGACGGCTCATCTACCTGGCGCACCCACCCGGCCAGGTCGCTGATCTGCATCGCGCAGGTGTCGGCGATGTTGATCCCGTCGATCGTCGACGACCGGGCCTCTTGGCTGAGCCTGGTGCCACCGCACTCCGGGCAGGTCGTGAACGTCACCGCCCGTTCCACGAAGGCGCGGATGTGTGGCTGGAGCGAGTCGACGTCCTTTGAGAGCATCGACTTCTGCATCCTCGGGATCAGGCCCTCGTAGGTCAGGTTGATCCCCTCGACCTTGATCTTCGTGGGCTCCTTGTAGAGAAGAGCGTCGAGCTCCTTCTTGGTGAAGCTCTTGATCGGCTTGTCCGGGTCGAAGAAGCCACAGCCGCGGAAGATGCGGCCGTACCAGCCGTCCATGGTGTAGCCGGGAATCGCGAGCGCACCCTCGTTAAGCGACCGGGTGTCGTCGTAGAGCTGGGTCAGGTCGATGTCGTTGACCGAGCCGCGGCCCTCACACCGCGGGCACATCCCGCCGAGGATCCGGAAGCTGCGCCGCTCCTTCGTGGAGCGGCCGCCGCGCTCGATCGTGACCGCCCCCGCACCGCTGATCGAGGCCACGTTGAAGGAGTACGCCTGCGGGGACCCGATGTGTGGCTTCCCGAGCCGGCTGAAGAGGATGCGCAGCATCGCATTGGCGTCGGTCGCCGTGCCGACCGTGGAACGCGCGTCCGCACCCATCCGCTGCTGGTCGACGAGGATCGCGGTGGTCAGCCCCTCGAGCACGTCGACCTCCGGCCGCGCCAGTGTCGGCATGAAGCCCTGCACGAACGTGCTGTACGTCTCATTGATCAGCCGCTGTGACTCCGCGGCTATCGTCCCGAACACCAGCGAGCTCTTCCCGGAACCGGAGACCCCGGTGAACACGGTCAGCCGGCGCTTCGGCAGATCGACGCTGACGTCCTTGAGGTTGTTGACCCGCGCGCCGTGTACGCGGATCAGGTCGTAGTGATCGGCCGCGTGCCGTGCGGGTGACTGGGTGCCGCTCTGCTCGGCCATGCCTATCGGTCTCCATCCGTTCGGCGGGTCCGCTTCTGCGGTCACCCCAGCGTGGTCGTGATCTCTCCGTGGCGGTCACTCTAGCCGCGGCGCGGTGGCCGTTCTTCTCGATTCCTGACGGCTTCGGCGCCTAGGTTTGGACCATGACGCCCACCTACGCATCCGCCGTGAACCCTGATGCTGATCAGCTGACGACCTTTCTGCGAGAGCGGCACCGCTGCGTGCTGATCACTCGTCGCGCAGACGGCTCACCGCAGTCCTCCCCCGTATCGTGCGGGATCGACCAGGTCGGTCGGCTGCTGATCTCGACGTACCCCGAGCGAGCGAAGGTCGCCAACGTACGGCGCAATCCCGAGGTCAGCGCGTGCATCCTGTCCGACGACTGGAACGGTCCCTATGTGCACGTTGACGGGACGGCGGAGGTCCTCGACCTGCCCGACGCCCTCGACGACTTCGTCATGTACTTCCGGTCGATCTCCGGCGAGCATCCCGACTGGAGCGAGTACCGCGCCGCGATGGTGCGCCAGGGCAAGTGCCTGATCAGGCTCACGGTGCGTGACTCAGGCCCGATCGCCACCGGCGGATTCCCGCCAAGACTCGCCCAGTCCGGCTGAGCCGCCGGATACGCCACTATCCCCCGATGATCTACAGTGACAGCGACCGAAACTGCCGCTGACCGAAGGGCCCGTGCCGTGGCTGCGACACTCAAGGACATCCTGCTCGCTCCCGAGCGACGCGAAGCGGTCGTTGCCGACCTCCAGGTTCTGGTTGATCAGCGAGGTCGCCTCCAAGAGCGGGATGTCCGGCTTCGCGGTCAAGGGCAGCTTCGCCGTGGTCAAGAAGTTCAAGTCAGGCTTCATCCCGCACGCCATCGACCAGATGCTGCCGGAGTTCGCGCACAAGCTGCAGCCTTACTACGCCCGGTACGACCCCGCGAGCGACGGCTCGCTTGCCACGTTCCTGGTGGCTAACTCATCCGCCGTATCCGACATCCTGCTCGGCGTCGCCGACAGCCGGGCTCGCAAGTCCGGTCATGAGACGGTCAAGAAGGCGTACCAGAAGCTGCGGCCACAGGCGAAGAAGCATGTGGAGCACGCGTTGCCGGCGCTCGGCGATCTCATCGAGGGGTACGCCAAGGCGGTCGACGAAGCGGCATGAGTCCAGCGGTTCGTCGGACGGCGAACCCTCAGACGGAGTCGATGGTCACCGGAAAGCCGTGGTCGCCGACCCTGCCGAGCCGCTGGTAGATGAACTGGTCGCCGCCGTCAGCACCAGCCCCACCCGAGCATGCAAGGGTCAGCTCGGCTCCTCGGGTGGTCCCTCCGTTCGGGTACTCCATGCTCACGTGGGCCACTGAGGATCGCTCAGCAGCCTTCCTCACAACGACATCCACCTGCTCGACCTCCTCCGTCGGCCAATACTGCCGAGTGATCGACTGCCACACCACACTCACCACGTCATCCGCGGTGGGTTCGCCCAGCCGGTCAGTGAGCCACGCGGCCGCGGACGCCCGGTCTACCCGGGGCGGCAGCTGTTGGGCGAGGTGTAGGGCTCCGGTCAGTCGCTCGTGACGCTCCACGTGGAACGGCCAGACGAACGACCGAAGCCGAAGTCGGCCCTCCTCCGTGCTCACGTCGACGGGTGAGACGTCGCATCCACGCCGCTCCACGATGTCGAAGGTGACGGGCCACACCTCGCCCGTGACTCCCCCGGTCAGGGTGACGGGAGAGTCCGAGGGGCCGTAGACCCAGTCGGGGTTGACGAATCGGAATCGGTCGACCAGCAGGTTGAGCCCGGCACTCGAGCCGGGCTCGAGCAGCCGGACCCTCCGCCGCTGGGTCCGTTCCACCGCGGCGAAGATCCCCACGATGAGGGCGTTCGCCCGCCCGACCTCGTTCGTCTGGGGAGCGATGTTCAGCGCGTCGTGCAGCTCTTCGACATGGGCTCCGAGCACCTCCCGAACCATCGGCCAGGCCGCAGCGGGGTCGGCGGTTCCGCCGAGGCAGGGATAGTACGGCTCGAGCTCCGGTGCCCGGCCGGTCAAGACGATCCGGAACAGCCCGGCAAGCAGCCGAAGCTGGATCACCCATCCTGGCGGGGACTCCTCCCACCCGAGGCAGATCTCGCGAACCGGCCCGCCGCGCATCCAGTCGTCGGCCATCGCCCGCATCAGGTGGCCGTAGAGGTGCTGCGAGTCCCCAGCGTGGCGCCGCATCTGGTCTGCGAGCGTCGGCCCGGGGCCGAACGGCTCAGTCACTCCGATGCTCTCGACTCAGCCGGCGGTCAGGTCGTCGAGCGCGGCCAGGTCCTCGTCGGTCGGCTCCCACTCCCCCGCCTTCACGTTCGCCACCACCTGCTCGGCACTGGTCGCTCCGGCGATCACCGAGCCGATGTACGGCTGGGCGACGAGACCGCCGATGGCCACGTCGAGGATGCTGACGGAACGCGCGGCGGCAAAGGCCTCCAGCGCCTCGATGATGTCGAAGTCCGCGCTCTGGAGGCGCTGGGTCTGCGCTGCCAGCCGGCTGCCCTCAGGCGCCGCCTCGCCGCGGCGGTACTTGCCGGTCAGGAGCCCGAACTCCAGTGGGAAGAACGGCAGCAGGTCGACGCCGACGTGCTCGCAGGCCGGGATCAGCTCGTCGTCGGCCGACCGGTCGACCGAGCGAGTACTTGTTCTGAGCCGAGACGAACGCCGGATGCCCGTTGGTGCGCGCCACCCAGTCCGCATCCACGACCTGCCAGCCGGTGAAGTTCGACGAGCCGAGGTACCGGACCTTGCCCTTCGCCGACCAGCTCGTGGAGGGCCGCCAGCGTCTCCTCGATCGGGGTGCTCGGGTCGGGCTCGTGCATCTGGTACAGATCGATCCAGTCGGTGCCGAGACGCCGCAGACTCGCCTCGACCGCCTTGCGGATATAGCGTCGAGACCCCCGGACCCCCCAGTCGGGGCCGTTCGCCCCCTGCATGTCCATGCCGAACTTGGTGGCCACGATGACGTCGCCGCGACGCGACCCCAGCGACCTGCCGAGCAGCTCCTCACTTGCTCCGGTGCCGTAGATGTCCGCGGTGTCGAACAAGGTCACCCCGGAGTCCAGAGCCGCGTCGACCACGGTCGTGCGTGCGTTCGCGCGTCGATCCGCGTCCCGAAGGCGTTGCAGCCCACACCGACGGAGCTGACGGTGAGCCCGGACTGACCGAGCTGACGGTAGGACATGCTCACGAGGTCGGCCTGCTGGTCGCGGACCCAGAGGGAGATCAGTCCCCGGAAGTGTGCGAGGAACATGTCGTGCTCATGCTGCGGGTACGTCGACACGACGGTCTCGACGAGCATGTTGTCGAAGTCCGGCGACGACACCCAGTCGAGCACGATCTCGTCGATGTCCGGCAGCGCCGTCGCACAGAAGTCCTGGTACTTGTCGCGTTCGAAGTAGCGGTCGGCCATCGACTGGTAGACGCCGAGCTTGTCGCCGTACGACAGGTCAGGGTTGTCCGCGACCTCGAACCAGTCCGTCGTGTCGATGTGAGGACGTCCTCGACGGCCCGAAGCGAGGCAGAACGTCGACCATTTGACGAGCGCGGACATCGCCCACGGGAAGTAGTAGTGCAGTGAGGTGACCGCCACGTCCGGGCAGGCGTTCGCGTAGTCGATCGGGAGGATCTCGTCTCCCTGGACGAGCATCTCGCAGGAGTTGAACTCCCAACGGAAGAAGGCGTTCACCGTCTGCGCGATGGTGATCGCCTCGGCACCTCCGGCCGCCGAGAGGAACCCGTAGTCGACGGCGTACCGCCGATGCATCGGCTCGTCCGGCCGGAAGTTCATCACCATCGTCTCCGGCCCGATGGTCAGGGCGCGCGCGAACACGTCGTACGGCTCAACGGCCTTCTGCAGATGCATGAGCATCTCGCCGGACTGGTTGTAGGCGTTCCACAGGTCGTCGTCGTTGTTGATGCGTGACACCCCGCGCCACGCACCGCCGTCGAACGGCTTCATGTAGATCGGGTAGCCCATCTCATGGGCCACGTCCGCGAGGTTGAACTCCTCGTTGTAGCGCTGCGAGGTGTACGCCCAGCGCACGTTGTCGATCGGGTTCTTGTACGGCACCAGAACCGTCTCCGGGACCTTCATGCCGAGCCGCATCAGGGCGCAGTACGCCGAATGCTTCTCCATCGACTGGAAGGTGAACGGCGAGTTCAGGAGATACACGTCGTCCATCAACGCGATCTTCTTGAGCCACTCCCGCGGGTGGTAGTACCAGTGCGCGAGCCGGTCGATGACCAGGTCGTGTCGCGCGGGCGCGCGCAGGTTGAACGGCTCGATCCGCACCCGCTCGGTGTCGATCGCGTGGTCGCCTCCGTTGTAGCTGAAGGCGCCGATCCGCTGCGTCAGGGTCTCGAAGGCGCGCGGCCAGTCCTCCTCCATGCCGAGGAGCAGACCGACGAGGTACCGGTTCGGCCCGCTCATGCCAGGTCCTCAGCAGAACCGCGGCAGGTGGAAGGCGAGCTGCCGCCGCCACCACGGCCAGTCGTGGCTGACGTCATGCCCCCAGAGGTCCAGTTCACAGCGAATCCCCTTCTCCTTGAGCAGATCGGCCATCGCACGTGACGACGGTAGCGAACCGGTCGGATTGGTCTCCCACGCACCCTGTCCACAGACCAGCAACACCGACACCCGGTCGCGGAGCCACCGCAGGTGGTCGCCGTTCAGATTGCGGACGTACTCGGCAGGGTTGGCGAAGTACGTCGCATCGCCATGCTCACCCCAGGCGTGCCAGGTCGAGACGTCGTAGTTCCCCGAGAACCCCAGGGCCAACGGCACCAGATCTGCGCGTTGCAGGGCGAAGTGCAGTGCGTGGTAGGCGCCGAGGCTGCAGCCCAGCGCGAGCGGCTCCCGGTCGCTTTCGCTGTCCCGTTCGATGAACGGCATGCACCTCGTCCACCAGCCACTGGGTGTAGATCCCGTGACGCTGAGCACGCTCCTCGATGGACGCCGTCCGGTCGGACCAGGTGTAGCCGTCGATCGAGTCCACGCAGTACAGCGTGACCCGCCCTCCGTCGACGCAGCTCGCGGATCCCGTCGAGCATCCCGTTGTTCTCGAAGTCCCACGCCCGGCCGGCCTCGCTGGGGAACACCAGGACCGGCCGGCCGGCTTGCCCGTAGATCGATCACGGTGAGTCCGTGGTCGTGGCCTGCGAGAGGCAGTTCCCGCTGCTCACGTCTCACCCGTCCATCCTCGCGTACGGCGGCCGGATCGCAACCCGTCCACGGTCGAGCGCGCGAGGCTACTGGTGCAGGTGGGTCTGCCAGGTCCGCGTCGGCGAAAAGTCGTTCGAACCTCGAGGCCGTCGCGACGTAGTCGTCGATCGTGTTGTAGAGATGGGCACTCAGCCGCAGGAAGCCTCGGCCTCCCCAGCTCGTGATCGCGACCTCCGCGCCGACCTCGCAGCCAGGAACGCCCCCAGCCTCAGCCCGCTCGGCTCGTCCGTCACCAGACCCTCGGGCAGCGCCACCAGGCGCATCGTGGGAGCCGGGAGCTCCGACGTCGACCACCACTCCCCCGATGGCGGCCGCGATCATCTCCGCGCCCGGCCTCGACGAGCAGCCCCAGGTCCTTGCGCCGCGTCGGCGAACCCGAGGGTCGTCATCAGGTCGAGGGACGTCGGAGCGGCCAGCCACCCGGTCGCGTCCATCGTGCCCGGAGTGTCGAACGAGAGCGGGAATCCCAACGGGTCGGCCCACGACACCACAGAGGGCACGACGGTCTGCTGGCGCCCGGGCGCGACGTAGAGGACACCGGTCCCCCTGGGAGCACACGGCCACTTGTGCAGGTTGCCGGTCCAGTAGTCGCCCATGACCGGATTGTCGATGAGACCCGGGGCGTGTGCGCCGTCGACGATCACCGGGACGCCTCGCGCTCCTGCCCAGCTCGGCGACCCGCTCGGCCGGCATCAGCTTGGCTGTCGACGAGGTGATCTGGTCGATGACGATGCACGCCGTACCAGACTCGCTCCCGGTATCCACCGCCTCGGCGATCAGCGAGACGATCCCGTCGTCGTCGGCGTCCAGGTCGATAGGCACCACGATGACCTCGCAGCCTCGCTCGGCAGCCATCCGACGCAGCGCGACGGCGACGCCGCCGTACCCGTGGCTCGTCACGACGACGCGCTGGCCAGCCTTCGGGGCGACCGACCGGAGAGCGAGGTTGACGCCGCTGGTCGCGTTGGCGACCAGCGCGATGTCGCGCCCGGGCGAGCCGAGGTAGTCCCCGATGATGTCTCGCGTCGCCACCAGCCGGCCGGCCAGGTCGCGGAACCAGCGCATCGGGTTGGCCTCGGCACGCCTCGTGCAGGCGCCGCTGGGCCTGCTGGGTGACCAGAGGCACGGCTCCGAACGAGCCATGGTTCAGGTAGCGCAGGTCCGGGTCGAGCGTCCAGTGTTCACGCACCGGGCGAGCCTAGCGACCTGGCCGGACGCGGGTGGAGGCACGTGGAGTTGGCTCACTATCGGGCGTCATGCGAGGAACATTCGAGTTGTCCAGGAAGATGATGTTCTTCGATTTTTGGGATCTGGTAGATGGTAAACAACAATATTAAATGTGCCCGGATTCGGGCAGGCTTCTTGCTCTTCACCGTCCTCGTTGGCATGATGATGCCGCATGCCCGAGGCGGAGCTGGTCACGCGGGTGGCGCAGAGCACGGGCCTCAGCGAAGGCGAGGCGGCTCGCGTGGTGGCTGATGTGGTCGCGTACTACGCCGAGCCGACCGAGGTCTTCGTGCGCCGCCGGCACAGCTGGCTGCAGGCCCGTGGCATGCGGAACCCGGAGATCTTCGCCCAGATCACCACCGAGCTCACCGGCCGCGTCGTTGCGCCACCGGTGCTCACCGAGCGGCAGCTCCGCCGCATCGTCTACGGCTAGGAGCCAGTGCATGTGCGGAATCGTGGGATACCTGGGTCGGCAGAACGCCGCCTCGTTCCTTCTCGAGGGCTTGGCCCAGCTCGAGTACCGCGGGTACGACTCGGCCGGGATCGCCGTGCTCGGCGGCTCCGGCATCCGCGTCGCCAAGCAGGAGGGCCGCGTCCGTGACCTGGTCGCCGTCATGCCCAAGCGGTTCGTCGGCAAGGTCGGGATCGGCCACACCCGGTGGGCCACCCATGGCGCGCCGTCCGACGTCAACGCACACCCCCACCTGGACGCGACCGGCCGGGTTGCCGTCGTACACAACGGCATCATCGACAACGCTGCCACCGTGCGCGCGCGATTGGTCGACGACGGCGTCGAGATGCTGTCGGAGACCGACACCGAGCTGATCGCCCACCTGGTCGGCCGATCCGAGGCCGACACCCTCGAGGAGAAGGTCCTCGAGGTCCTGCTGCAGATCGAGGGCACCTACGGTCTCGCGATCCTGCACGCGGACTTCCCCGATCGGATCGTGGCCGCACGCAACGGCTCCCCGCTGATCATCGGCATCGGCGACCGCGAGATGCACCTGGCCTCCGACGTCTCCGCCCTCGTCCGCTACACCACGCAGGTCGTGCACCTCGACGACGGAGAGCTCGCGACGATCACCAGCACCGGATTCTCCACCTTCACGTCCGACCGGCTGGCAACCCACAAGAGCCCGACCTCGGTCGACATGGAGTCCGGGTCGTACGACCTCGGAGACCACGAGCACTTCATGTACAAGGAGATCCTCGAACAGCCGGCCGCCGCCGAACGGGTCATCAAAGGTCGGCTCAACGACCGGTTCGCCACGACGCACCTGGGTGGCCTCAACCTGGACGCCCATGAGACCCGCGGCATCAAGCGGATCAAGATCCTCGGCTGTGGCTCGGCCTACTACGCCGGACAGCTCGGCGCGGGCATGATCGAGGGGCTGGCCCGGGTGCCGCCGACGCGGAGGCTGCGTCTGAGTTCCGCTACCGCAACCCGGTGATCGATCCCGACACGCTGTACGTCGCAACCACCCAGTCCGGCGAGACCGCCGACACCCTGCTCGCCGTCCAGGAGATCAAACGCAAGGGTGGCCGGGTCGTCGGGCCTGATCAACGTCGTGGGCTCGACCATCGCCCGGGAGTGCGACGGCGGCATCTACCTGCACGCGGGTCCGGAGGCGTCCGTCGCCTCCACCAAGGCGCTGACCAACATGTCGATCGGCGTTCGCGCTGCTCGCCGTGCAGCTCGGCCGGGTGCGGGACCTGTCGGTGGCAGAGGGCCATCGGATGTTGCGCGGTCTCCAGGCCCTCCCCGCGCAGATCTCCGACGTACTGAAGCTCGAGGAGCAGATCGAGGAGGTCGCCGCCAGGCTCGCGACCGCCGAGTCGCTGTTCTTCATCGGCCGGGTCCGCGGCTACCCGGTGGCCCGCGAGGGAGCGCAGAAGTTCAAGGAGATCTCCTACCGGCACGCCGAGGCGTACGAGACGTCCGAGCTCAAGCACGGGCCGCTCGCCCTGATCGGTCCGGGCCTGCCCACCGTCGCGATCGTGCCGTCGGACGAGCTGACCGACCGCAACCTCGGTGCGCTGCACGAGATCGCGGCCCGCGGAGGCCCGTTGACGGTGATCACCCATCCCGACGTCGACCTCGGCGACCTGGTGACGGATCGCATCGACGTACCCAAGAGCGAGCCCGAGCTCGACCCGATCCTGCTGACCATCCCGCTCCAGCTTCTGGCCTACCACGCGGCGCGGGTCCTTGGTCACGACATCGACAAGCCACGCAACCTGGCCAAGTCCGTCACCGTCGAGTGAGCTTCGACAGGTGACCCGCAACCAGGGCGGCGAAGGCGACGTGACCCGCGATGTTGGGATGGAACGACTCCTCCACCGGGAAGGTGAGGTTGTTCAGCCAGGGGTCTGCGTCGCACACGGCATGGCCGACGAAGGCCGACCGAGGGTCGACGAAGTCGAAGCCGTGCGCCTTGGCGCGGTTGCCGATCGTCTTGTCGAGCAGATCCGCCGACTCGTTGAGCCTGGCCAGCTCCTTCTTCGAGAAGAACGTCAACGAGCTGCAGTCGCGTCCGGAGAACAGGCGCGGGTAGCCGACCACGACCACCTTTGCGTTCGGTGCGCCGGCGGAGATGTCGTCGTACAGCGCGTCCAGCCGACCGGGCAGGACGTGTTTCGTCAACCGCCGGGCGTCTCTGATCGCGCGCGAAGCAGTGCGAGGCCCAGGACGGCAGGGCGCATTCGCTGATCACGTCGACGAAGCCGATGTCGTTGCCGCCGATGGTGATGGTCACGTCCGTCGTCGAGGCGGTCAGCGCCCCGAGCTGGCTCGCGTCCACGTCGGTCGTCGTCGCGCCCGAGCACGCTACGAACGAGAGCGAGGCGCCGATCAGCTCACTGTCGAGGACCGGGTAGGCCTCCGGCGATCGCTTGCAGTCCCCTGAGCTCCCGTCATAGTCGCCGGTGCCGAGCCCCGAGGCGTAGGAGTCACCCAGACCGACCATCACCGGGCTCGCCGGGGTTGCCCCGGCTGCCGCGGAGCCGGCGACCAGCATCAAAGCTCCGCAGACGAGAGTCGAGCCGATCCGGACGAGCGTACGAGGCGCCATGGCGATCCTCCTGTTCTTGCTGACGGCGGGACGTCTCACACGATGGCGCAACGGGTGAATTCGGGCAAGCCGTGCAACGCTGAGGCGACGATTGGTGCGTCTGACGGTCTGTGAGGCCACGCTTGCTCGGGGACGACGAACGGAGTTCCGGCGTGTCACCAGCGTGGGGTGCTCGGCGTATCTCAGATATGAGATATCCTCGGCGGATGCCTGATGACTACCTCCGCCGGATCGGCCACCTCATCCGCGACGCACGCAAGCACCGCGCCCTGACCCAGGCCCAGCTCGCCGACACCCTCGGCACCAGCCAGAGCGCGATCAACCGGATCGAGCGCGGCCACCAGAACCTGACCCTCGACATGCTGGCGCGGATCGGCGAGGCCCTCGACTCCGAGATCGTCTCCCTCGGCGTCTCCGGCCCGATGCACCTGCGGGTCGTCGGTGGTACGACGCTGTCCGGCTCGATCACCGTGAAGTCGAGCAAGAACGCCGGAGTCGCCCTGCTCTGCGCCGCCCTGCTCAACAAGGGCCGAACCACGCTGCGCAAGGTGGCCCGCATCGAGGAGGTCAACCGGATCCTCGAGGTGCTGGCCAGCATCGGCTTCCGCTACAGCTGGCAGGGCGAGGACAACGACCTCGAGCTGCAGCCCCCGGACCGGCTCGACCTGAGCTCGATCGACGAGGACGCCGCCCGTCGTACCCGCAGCATCATCATGTTCCTCGGACCGCTGCTGCACGACCGCAACAGCTTCGAGCTGCCGTACGCCGGCGGCTGCGACCTCGGGCGCCGTACCGTCGAGCCGCACATGACTGCCCTGCGGCCGTTCGGGCTGGAGGTCAAGGCGACCGAGGGCAGCTACCACGCCGAGGTCAACCCGTCGATCCACCCCGCCCGGCCGATCGTGCTGACCGAGCGCGGCGACACCGTCACCGAGAACGTGCTGCTCGCCGCCGCCCGCCACCCGGGCGTCACCGTGATCCGCAACGCGAGCCCGAACTACATGGTGCAGGACCTCTGCTTCTTCCTGACCGAGCTGGGCGTCCGCGTCGACGGCATCGGCACCACGACGCTGACCGTCCACGGTGTGGCCGAGATCGACGTCGACGTCGACTACGCGCCGTCGGAGGACCCGATCGAGGCGATGAGCCTGATCGCCGCCGCCATCGTGACCTCGTCGCACATCACCATCCGGCGAGTGCCGATCGAGTTCCTCGAGATCGAGCTGGCGCTGCTGGAGGAGATGGGCTTCAGCTATGACCGCACCGACGAGTACCTCGCCGAGAACGGCCGTACCCGGCTGGTCGACCTGACGACCCGCCCCTCGACGCTGCACGCGCCGATCGACAAGATCCACCCGATGCCGTTCCCCGGGCTCAACATCGACAACCTGCCGTTCTTCGCGGTGATCGCGGCGGTCGCCGACGGGCAGACGATGATCCACGACTGGGTCTACGAGAACCGCGCGATCTATCTCACCGAGCTCACCAAGCTCGGCGCCTCGGTCACCCTGCTCGACCCGCACCGGGTCCTCGTCGAGGGCCCGACGCACTGGTCGGCGGCCGAGCTGATGTGCCCGCCCGCGCTGCGTCCCGCGGTCGTGATCCTGCTGGCCATGCTCGCGGCGAAGGGGACGTCGGTCCTACGCAACGTCTACGTCATCAACCGGGGCTACGAGGACCTGGCCGAGCGACTCAACCGGCTCGGCGCCCAGATCGAGACCTTCCGCGACATCTGACCCTCGCGGTCACCCTCTTCTCGGCGGCCGGCCGCGTGGTCAGCCGAAGAGCTCGTCGACGAACGACCGCGACTGCCGGGTTTCCAGCATGATCGACGGTACCTCCATGCCGGCCGTGATCCGCGGGATCGGCTGGGTCGTCGGGCCGGACGACAGGTGCCACTCGTTCTCCTGCTCGATCAGCAGACCGAGGTCGATACGGCGCAGGAACAGGCCCTCGCACGACGAGCACTGCGCGACGGATACGCCGGCGCGCTCGTGGGTGACCATCTCGGAACCGCATTCAGGGCAGGTCATAACGGGCATCCACCCACGGTAATACCCGGCAGGCGTTCCTGGAGACATCTTGTACCACAACACGCAGACGGCAAGTAGACATGCAGGTCAGCCGCATGCGGGCATCGCGCACTCGGCGTCGTCGTCCCCCCCAACGCCCTGAGCGCAGGCTCTGTGACGGTGGACCAAGGGCGGGCATCGACAGCGGCCGCTTCAGGAGCTGTATCACAACCTGCCTGTGGAACATTTCTGCAGTCCACAGGCCCGTTCGAACACGCTGGTGACATGTCGATGCCACCACGATCCCCATACCTCGCCGACGCCGACCAGGCCGAGGCCCATTTCCGCGCCATGATCGACCGCGACCACCTGGCGTCGCCCACCATGCTGCTCATCTGCTGCGACGCAGCCGCGCGACCGACCAGCCACGTTCACGTGGTCGGCTGCGCGGTCGACGCTTCCCCCACCGAATGCTCCGAGGTCCTCGACCGGCTCCTGGTGCGCATGCCGGACTGGCCGCCGGTCGCCGGGCTCGCCCTCGGGCTCACCCGCCCCGGAGGCGAAGAGGTCCAGCCCTACGACCGGACCTGGTTCCGCGCCTACCACCGGATCTGCCACCAGCGCGGCCTGACACCGTACGGCGTCTACATCGTGACCCGGGGCGGAGCGCGGCCGGTTCACGTCGACGACGCGGCCTGACCCACCCGCCATACTGCTGCGTGTGAGCTGGCTGCGCGGCGCGGACGACTACGCGTTCTTCGACAACGGAGGCCTGCCGCTCGCGATGGCACATCGCGGGGGGGCGCTGACCGACGGCAACGCGGGCATCGAGAACTCCATGGTCGCCTTCGCGGCTGCCGTTGCCCTCGGCTACCGGTACGTCGAGACCGACGTCCACGCGACGGCGGACGGGGTCGTCGTGGCGTTCCACGACGCGACCCTCGACCGGGTCACCGACCTGACCGGCTCGGTCGCGGAGCTTCCGTACGAGCGACGTGCGCCAGGCCCTCATCGGGGGGCGCGAGGCCGTCCCGCTGCTGAGCGAGATCCTCACCTCCTGGCCGGAGCTCAAGGTCAACATCGACTGCAAAGGCCGGGGCGCCATCGAACCACTGGCCCGGGTCATCGCCGAACATCGTGCCTGGGACCGGGTCTGCGTTGCGTCGTTCTCGCCATGGCGCCTCAGCCGGCTGCGCGCCCGGTTGGGGCGGCGGGTAGCGACGTCGTACTCGCCGCATCGGCATCGCCGCCCTCCGCCTGCTGCCGACGCATCGCTTGCGGTGGCTGGCGGTAGGGCATCCGGGTCTGGCCGCCCAGGTGCCCAGCTCCGCCGGGCCACTGCGCATCGTGACGCCGTCGTTCGTCGAACGTGCGCACGACCTGCGACAAGCAGGTGCACGTGTGGACGGTCGACGACCCGGCGCGAGATGAACGAGCTGCTCGACCTCGGCGTCGACGGGATCATCACGGATCGGACCGACCTGCTGCGCGAGGTCTACATCGCCCGGAGCATCTGGCCGGGACCGCGCCCGAGCGACGACGCGGCGCGCCGAATGGCGCTCGTGGTACTTCTACGACTGGGCGAACTCGGCATACGTGACGACGGTCGGCACCGTGCTGTTCGCGCCCTACCTGATCTCCGTTGCCGAACGGTCCGCGTGCGGCCGGGTCGGCACGGACGAGCGACCGTGTACGACGGACCTGTCCGTGGCCGGGCTGCACGTCTCCCCGGGCTCGCTGGTGTTCTACGTCGTGACCGTGGCGACGGTCGTGTCGGCGCTCGTACTGCCGGTGGTCGGCGCGCTGGCCGACCGGTCGCCGCGCAAGAAGCTGCTGATGGCGTCGTTCGCCTGGACCGGCAGCGGCTTCGCCTGCGCGATGTTCCTCGTCACCGGGACCGACTGGCAGCTCGGCGCCGCTGCTGCTCTTCCTGGCGAACATCTGTCTCGGGTCGAGCCTGGTGATCTACGACTCGATCCTGTGCGACATCGCCTCTGCCCGATGAGCGCGACGAGGTGTCGTCGCGCGGCTGGGCCCTGGGCTATCTGGGTGGCGGCCTGCTGCTGGCCCTCAACCTGGTGGTCGTTCGCATGCACGGGACGTTCGGGCTCGACAAGGCGCTTGCGGTCCGGCTCTGCCTGCTCAGCGCCGGGTTGTGGTGGGCGTTCTTCACGATCATCCCTTACCGCGGAATCCGCGACCGGCGCGCCGGTCGACCGGCTCAGGGAGCCCGGCGGGTCTGGTGCGGCAGAGCTTCGGCCAGCTCTGGGCGACGCTGCGCGGGATGCGCGCCTACCCGATGACCCTGCTGTTCCTGGTGGCCTACCTGTTCTTCAACGACGGCATCCAGACCGTGATCACGGCCGCCTCGACGTACGGGGAGAAGCAGCTCGGGTTCTCCACGTCCGTGCTGATCGCGACCATCCTGCTGGTGCAGTTCGTCGCGTTCGGCGGCGCGCTGCTGTTCGGTCGGCTCGCGGCCCGGTGGGGCACCCATCGCACGATCATGTGGGGACTGGTGGGCTGGATGGTGATTGTCGTCACAGCGTTCGTGCTGCCGGCCCATCGGCTGCTGCCGTTCCTCGGTCTTGCGGTCGCCATCGGCACTCGTGCTCGGCGGCACCCAGGCGCTCTCCCGCTCCTTCTTCAGCCAGCTCATCCCGCGCGGTCGAGAGGCCGAGTACTTCAGCCTCTACCAGGCCGTGCGAACGCGGCACCAGCTGGCTCGGCACGCTCGTCTTCGGGCTCGTTCACCAGGTCACCGGCTCGTACCGGCCCGCGATCTTCGCGCTGGTCGCGTTCTTCGCGGTCGGAATCGTGCTGCTGAGCCGGGTGGACACCCGGCGCGGCGATCGCCGAGGCCGGCAACACCCCGGCGACTCTCGAGGGCATCCAAGAGTCTGCCGGGCGCCGAATAATCTCTGGAAGGTCACCGGTGCGTCTCAGCGCGAATCTCAGTCGGCCCGGGAATCATTGCTGAAGGAGACACGTTGACTCACATGTCGGCATGATGGCGCCCAGGACCAGCGGCGCGGGCCGTCCTGAGCATCATCTCACGGGGTTCCACCAACACAGCGGGGAGCTGATCATGTCAGAACGAGCGACACTTCGAGGGTCACGCCTCGGCGGCACAAGTTTCGAGGACGAGAGCGGCATCGAGTTCGCGCCACGGCAGCGGGTCGTCTACGACTGCCCGAACGGGCACGAGTTCGACATCCCGATGGCGGAGGAGGCGGAGGTCCCGTTCATCTGGGAGTGCCCGCGCTGCGGCGCCGAGTCGCGTCAGCGCGACGGCAGCGCACCCGACGTCAAGGCCGAGAAGCCGGCCCGCACCCACTGGGACATGCTGCTCGAGCGTCGGTCCATCCCTGAGCTCGAGGACATCCTGTCCGAGCGGCTCGAGCTGCTGCGCAACGGCGACATCGGCCCGGCCCACCTGCACCGCCGCAGCGCCGCGCGTGCGACCGCCAAGGCGAAGGCCCAGAAGACCGCCTGAGATCGCCTTGGAACGAGGCGCCATCCTCATCAGAGGGTGGCGCCTCGTTCTTTGTGCCAGGGTCGACGGATGACGCCAGGTCGCACCGCGCGAGCACCCGCTCGCCGCCATGATCGTCGAGGCCGCCGCCGGTCGCTACCCGACCGCCGACGGTCGCTGGCAGCTGGTGCCTGACCTGGCGCCCTGATCTCCAGGCGGTCGTCGCGTTCACCGGACACGCCGTGCTGGCGGTGTCACCGTGGGTCTCTGACGAACGGCTCGTTGCCCTGGGCATGGATGGGTACGGCGGCGCCCATCACCCGCGGGTCGTGGCGAGCCTGGCCGGACCCGACGGTTGGATCGACAGCCTGGACGCCTTGCTCGTCGGCCGAGCCGGTCCGTCAGCCGGCCCGCTCATCGAGCGTCCCGACCTGACCGACCATCCACGGGCGCGATTCGCCTGCTCGCTTCGCGACGACCTCCGCGTGCTGGGCTACCCGGATCCAAGGCGGTCAGACCTGGCGGTCGTCGCCCGCGGCATCGCCGGCCTGACCGAGCTGAGCATCGAGATCGAGCCGAGCCGTCGCGGGTCAGGAGCCGGTACGACCCTGGTCGCCGACGCCCTGGCGACCATCCCCACAGGCCGGCTGGTCGTGGCCGCGGTCGCCCCGGGCAACGCCGCCAGCCTGCGATCCTTCCTCGCGGCCGGCTTTCGCCCCGTCGCCTCCATCCAGCTCTTTCGCCCCAACCCGCATGGGGACTCCCTTGGGCCAGGTTGACGTGCCTCCCGGGTACGACGTACCGGCCGGAGGGACATCTCAACCCGGCCGGAGACATCTCAACCCGACCGGAGTGACATCTCAACCCGACCGCAGTGACATCTCAACCCGACCGCAGTGACATCTCAACCCGACCGGAGGGACATCTCAACCCGACCGCAGGGACATCTCAACCCGACCGGAGTGACAGCTCAACCGTCGGGTCAGTCGGGGGGGAGGTCGCGGTAGATCTGGTGGACGCCGTCGCGGGTCTGTGACGAGTAGCGACCACGGCCGTACCGCATGATGCGCTGGGCAACGACGACGGCGAGCAGCCGGCGGGCGATCGGGCGGGTGAACGGCAGCACGCAGAACAGCCCGAAGATGTCGGTGACGAAACCAGGGATCAGCAGCAGGAAGCCACCGACCAGCATGATCGCGGCGTCGGCGAGCTCACGGCCCGGCAGCGTCCCGGACGCGACCGAGTCGTTCAGGGCCAGCCAGGCGCGCCGGCCCTCCCGCTTGATCACCCAGACGCCGAGGGCGGCCTCCGCGATCAGCAGCAGGATCGTCGGAGCCGCACCGATCGCCTGGCCGACCTGGATGATCAGGTAGATCTCCAGGATCGGCAGCCCGACGAAGATCGCGAGCAGGAGAACGACCCGGAGCGGTCCTCTCATCGGCTGCGCCTCCGTACCAGACCGGTGACCTGGCCAACCCGGTGTCGGACTCCCCACCGGGTCACGTTGACCAGCGCCTCGCGGACGATGTCGCCGCTCATCTTCGACTCGCCGTACTCTCGCTCGACGAACGTGATCGGCACCTCGACGACCCGAAACCCCGCGGCGATCGTGCGCCGCGCGAGGTCCACCTGGAAGCAGTAGCCCTGCGAGGTCACCTCGTCCAGCCCGATCTTCTCCAGCACGCTACGGCGGAACGCTCGGAAGCCGCCGGTCGCGTCGTGCAGTGGCAGGCCGAGCGCCAGCCGGGCGTAGAGGTTGCCGCCGCGGGACAGCAGCATGCGCCGTCGCGGCCAGTTGACGACCCGCCCCCCGGGCACCCATCGGGCACCCAGCACCAGGTCCGCCTCGGGCAGCGCCTCGAGGAGGCGCGGCAGCTGCTCCGGCAGATGCGAGCCGTCGGCGTCCATCTCGACGAGCACGTCGTACCCACGTGCCAGCCCCCAGGCGAAGCCGGCCAGGTACGCGGCACCCAGGCCCGGCCTTGGCCTCACGGTGCAGGACGTGAACGCTGTCGTCGTGGGCGGCGACCTTGTCGGCCAGCTCACCGGTGCCGTCCGGGCGAGCCGTCGTCGACGACCAGCACGTCGAGGGCCGGCACCGAGGCTCGCACCCGGTCGAGGACCAGCTCGATGTTCTCGGCCTCGTTGTAGGTCGGGATCACCACCAGGCATCGTTGGGTCGGTCATGTCGCTATCCTGCCAGGTCTCGCTGCGATTGCCCAAGGCCACGCCGACGGTGAGCGCAAGAGCCGCCAGCGAGAGCAGCAGGTCGACCCAGAAGCCCAGGCGCACGCCGAGGGTGATCCCGGTGGCCAGCGTCACCGGTCGCTCCAGCACGACCTGGGTGTGCACCGCGCTGCGTGACGAGCACCGTCCCGTCGCCTGCGAAGAACCCGCTGATCCCGTCCGTCGAGGCGACGACCACCTGACGCCCGCTCTCGATCGCCCGGTACCGCGAGATCGCGAACTGCTGGTCGAGCTGGCCGGTCCCGGCGTACGTCGCATTGTTGGTCTGGACGACGATCACCTGGCCGCCGTCCTGCACGATGCTGCGCACCAGGTCGTCGTACGCGACCTCGAAGCACATCAGGTCGCCGATCGTGGTGCCGCCGATGTGCAGCACCCCGACCCTGTCGCCGGGCGCGAAGTCCTCGGGGATCTCCTTCAGCCGTCCGATCAGATGGGTCAGGACGCCACGGAACGGGATGTACTCCCCGAACGGCACCAGGTGCTGCTTGACGTACTGCTCCCCCGGCCCGGTCTTGGGCGACCACACGATGCCGATGTTCTGGACATGGTCGGGGTCCGGTCCGTCGAGCACGGCTCCGACGAGGACGGGCACCCCGATGGCCTTGACCGCGCCGTCGATCTCCTCGAAGGCCGACCGGTCCTGGAACGGGTCGATGTCGGTCGAGTTCTCCGGCCACACCACGAAGTCCGGTTTGGGTGCCTGGCCGGCGTCCACCTTCGCGGCGAAGTCCCGGGTGGCCGCCGCATGGTTGTGGAGCACGGCCCGCCGTTCGTCGAACGCGGTGAGCCCCTCCCCCGGGACGTTCCCCTGCACCGCGGCGACCGTCACCTGTCCCTGCGCCCCGGCGAGGCCGACCGGCAGCACGAACGCCGCAAGCACCAGCCCCAGTGCCACCGCCACCTGCACCACGCCCGCGCCACCGCAGATCCCGACGCAGCGCAACGTCGACGACCAACGCGACGACCAGAACGACCACGAACGAGACCAGGCCGGTCCCTCCGATACGGCCGTACCGGTCCATCGGGGTCTCGACGAGCCCGAAGGCCAGCCGACCCCACGGCAGCCCGCCGAACGGAACCGTGCCGCGAAGGAACTCCGCCCCCACCCAGGCGGCGGCCACGGCCGGCGGCCACCACCGGCGAGTCATCAGGACCGCCCACGACAGGCCCATCAGCGCGTAGAAGAACCCCTCGATAACGCTGAGCGCGATCCACGCGTCGGTGCCGATGACCCGGAGCCACGGCATCAGCACGAGCATGAAGCCGATGCCGAACACCCAGCCGTAGCCCAGCCCGGCTCGGCCTTGACGTCCGTGCACCAGGACCATCAAGGCGGCGATCCCGACCGGCATCAACCAGACCTGGTCGTACGGCGGGAAGGAGGCACCCACGGCGCAGCCCGCAGCCAGAGCGAGGAGGGCGCGCGCCGCGACGAACCAGCGCGGCGCGAGCATGTCGCGAGCCTACGCTGCGAGTGGAAACCGGGGAGGCCGTCACGCCGCGACGCGGTCACGGTACGGCCGCGGACTGGTAACCAGCCCCCCGCAGAAGAACCCGATCCCCTTCGGACCGGACCCGCCCCACTGGCGGTGGTGGCCGAGGTTCCGTTGTCTACTGGGAACCGGGTCTCTGCGTTGTCCACCGCGCTCGGCGAACTGCCTTCCGGTCAGCCGAGGCAAGGCTGGGTTTGGATCAGGAACCCAGCTGCCGCGACCTCCCGACTCCGGTCATCCGGGCGACCTTGGGGTAGACTCGCGGAACTCTGCCAAGCCCGGCACCGCCCTGTCAACCCGGCGCTGACCTGCGGTGATCTCCGAACAAGCAGGTCAAGGACGGGTTCCGTTCACCTCGGGTTGTCGCTGCGTTCCGGTTGCCTGCGGCGTGTTCGTTTCGACACGCCGCACTCTCTCAGGAACGCGCAGGCACGACGACGGTACCGGTGGCGGTCGTGGCGATGATCGGCTCCTCGAGCACCTCGGCCCTCGACTCCCCCAGGTCCGGCCGCCCGCGGCAGATGACGTCGACGCGGAGGTCGAGCGTCCGCGACCGGGTGCCGACCCGGGTCACGACCGCGGTGACCTCCAGGACATCTCCGGCGCGCACCGGCGCGCGGAACTGGACATCCGAGTACGACGCGAACAGACCCTCGTCGCCGTCGGTACGGATGCACACCTCCGTCGCCACGTCGCCGAACAGGCCCAGGCTGTACGCGCCGTCGACCAGGTTGCCGGCGTAGTGGGCGTGGGAGTACGGGACATAGCGGCGGTGGGTGACGGTCAGTCCGACGCGGGGGTCGTCGCTCATGCTGGCTCCCTGTCTGAGTCCTGCTCGGCTCGCTCGTGGGTGGCTCGGTCCGGCGCGATCCGGCTCACCAGGTAGCTCGCCACCTCGCCCGGCGTGGTGCCTCGGGTGAAGACCTTGTCGACGCCCGAGGTCGGATGCCTGGGACTCGTCGAAACGCGGCCCGCCGATGATCAGCAGCGGCCGAGCGGCCCGTGGGTAGGCCTCGTTGAACGCGGCCGACATCTCCTTGGTGTTGAGGATGTGGGCGTCCTTCTGGGTCACGACCTGCGACACCAGGACGGCGTCGGCCCGTTCCTCGCGCGCCCTTGCCACCAGGTGCGGGAACGGAGACCTGCGCGCCGAGGTTGACCACCTTGAGCTCCCGGTAGTACTCGAGGCCCTTCTCGCCCGCGAAGCCCTTGATGTTGAGGATCGCGTCGATGCCGACGGTGTGGGCGTCGGTCCCGATGCAGCCGCCGACCACGACCAGACGTCGGCGGAGCGCCTTCTTGACCGCCCCGTTGACCTCCTTGGGGGTCAGCAGCGGATAGTCGCGCTCGATGACCTCCACCTTGCTGACGTCGACCAGGTGGCTGACCTGGCCGTAGACGACGAAGAAGGTGAAGTCCGGGCCCATGGCCTTCGCGTGGACGACGAGAGCCGGGTCGAGCCCCATCTTCTGGGCCAGCTGGGCGGCCGCCCCCTCGGCCCGCTTGTCGTGCTTCAGCGGCAGCGTGAAGGAGATCTGGACCATGCCATCACCGGTCGTGTCGCCGTACGGCCGGACGATCGTGGGCTGTGGTCGTTCGGGAGATGTCATGTGGCCTCCAGCATCTCGGTCGCGGGGTTGTAGTAGCCCGCCGCCTTCTTGGCGACGCCCTCGAGGCCCCGACCCGCGTCGGCCGGCCGCTTCATCAGCCCGAACGTGCCGTCGGCGATCGCGTCGAGCAGCCCGGCCCCGTAGTTGGCGCCGTCATGCCCCAGGATCTTGTCGAGCAGGTCGATCGACTCCGCGAGCACCTCGTTCGCCCGCTGGGCGATGAACCCGTCCGGGCTCGGATGGAAGTCCTCCGCGAGCCGTCCGGCCGCGTTGACGACGTACCGCACGTTCTGCAGGGCGAGGTCGCGGTCGGACAGCCACGGGGTGACGACCGCCTCGGTCATCATGCCGACGAGCAGGATGTCCTGGTCGGTCATGGCACCGGCCAGGTTGAAGAAGCCGTCCAGCAGGTAGCCGCGGAACACGTCCCCGGTCATGTGCCGGGTGGGGGGCATCCACTTGAGCGGGGCCTTCGGGAAGAGGGTGCGCGCCAGCAGTGCGTGGGCGAGCTCGAGGCGGAAGCTGTCCGGCAGCTCCGGGTCGATCTCGAAGGCGTGTCCCAGCCCGAGCTGCCAGTCCTCGAGGCCCGCCTCCTTGGCGAAGTACTCGTTGAGCAGCTGGCTGACCGTGACGGTGTGCGCGGCCTCGACCGCGTCCGCGGTGGTCAGGTAGTTGTCCTCGCCGGTGTTGATGATGATGCCGGCGCGGGCATGGACCTGCCGGCTGAACCGCTGGTCGACGAACGTGCGGATCGGGTTGATGTCGCGGAAGAGGATCCCGTACATCGAGTCGTTGAGCATCATGTCGAGCCGCTCGAGGCCGGCCAGCGCGGCGATCTCCGGCATGCAGAGGCCGGAGGCGTAGTTGGTCAGCCGGACGTAGCGGCCCAGCTGGCGGCTGGTCTCGTCGAGCGCGGCGCGCATCAGCCGGAAGTTCTCCTGGGTGGCGTAGGTGCCGGCGAAGCCCTCGCGGGTGGCGCCCTCCGGGACGTAGTCGAGCAGCGACTGCCCCGTCGAGCGGATCACCGCGATGATGTCGGCGCCGGCCTGGGCGGCCGCCTGCGCCTGCGGGATGTCCTCGTAGATGTCACCGGTGGCCACGATCAGGTAGATCCAGGGCTTCTGCTTCGGGTCTCCCCACCTCTTGATCAGCCGCTCCCGCTCGCGCCGCCGGGCGTCGACCTGCCGGATGCCTCCCGCGACCTGCTTGCGTGCCGCTGCCGTGGCGCGGGTGGCGTTGCGCCCGGTCGGCAGCTCGAACCGGACCTGCCCCGATGCTGCGCGCTTGGCCAGCTCGGTGAGGTCGAGGCCGTCGTAGCGGCGCAAGGCATCCCAGACCGGCAGCGCCGCGCCGTGCTCGAGACCGACATCTCCGCGTACGGCGTCCAGCAGCCGGTTGACCCAAGGCGTGCCGTCCGGGTCGGCGCCGGAGAGCCCGGCCAGCCGCAGCGTGGCCCGCTCGACGGACACCGTGGTGTGCTGCCGGGCCAGCCGGACGATGGGCCGGCCGGCCTTCTTGGCCAGGCTTCTCGCCGTGCGGACGGTTGCCG
Source organism: uncultured Actinomycetota bacterium (assembly GCA_963833975.1). Taxonomy (GTDB): domain Bacteria; phylum Actinomycetota; class Actinomycetes; order Propionibacteriales; family Nocardioidaceae; genus JAWWPG01. Next base: position 173,461 of record CAWIAB010000006.1, on the reverse strand, counting down.
GGTCGAGGTCGAGCCTGGGGCGCGTGCGCGTCGTCATGTCAGTGGTCCTCGGCGTCGAAGGCAACCGCACCGGCGACCACGGTGCGGACGCAGATGGGCAGTGGGCGGTCCATGGAGGTGAGGTCGGGTAGGCGGTCCGAGGTCAGCTCGACGACCTCCCAGACGGCGTAGCTCGCCGTCGCTCCGGCCACCAGCGTCCCGGCCTCGTCGTCACGGCGGGCCTGGTGCCCGCCTCGGGTGTGGGCGGCGAACGCGACCCGCGGGCTGAGTCGCTCGTCGGGATTGTGGTGGCGGGTCGCGGCGCGGACCCCGGCCCAGGGGTCCATCGGGGTCACCGGGCTGTCGGACCCGAAGGCCAGCGTGATGCCGGCGCGATGCATGCTGGCGAACGGGTTCATCGGGCGGCGACCGCGCGAGCCCGAGCCGCTGCTCGTAGAGCTCGCCGGGAGCTCCCCAGGCGGCGTCGAAGGCCGGCTGGACGCTCGCCACGACGCCGAGCTCCGCGATCGCCGCGAGATCCGCGGGAGCAGGCATCTCCACATGCTCGAGTCGGTGGCGCGCGGCCACGATCGCGTCGACGCCCACCTTCTCGGCGGCCTGGCGAAGCCCGGAGGTCACCGCTTGGAGCCCGCGGTCGCCGATGACGTGGAAACCGGCCTGGATGCCGCGCTCGGTGCAGCACACCACATGGTCGCGGATCTGCAGGTCGTCGAGGTAGAGGTGCCCGCTGGAGCTCGCATCCGCGTAGGGCGAGCACAGGGCGGCGGTGCGCGAGCCCAGCGCCCCGTCGACACACAGGTCACCTGCGAAGCCCGCTACCCGGGTCGTGTCCGGGTGATCGCCGCCCAGCAGCGCCCCCCAGTAACCGACCACATCAGGCAGCGGATGCTCGGCGCGCAGGGCAGCGATGACGTCGGCATCGTCGTAGGGCGCGATGTGCGGCGCGTTGATCTCGTGCACCGAGGTGATCCCGAGCCTGGCCGCCTGGCGGAGCGCCAGCAGGAGAGCCCGCTCGCGGTCGTCCATGGTGCGCAACGCGTCCAGGACGTTTCGTGCGGCGTGATGGGCATCGCGCTCGACGACGCCGTCCCCGCGCCAACCGTCGAGGTCGACCAGGTCGCGCTCGTGCTCGACGAGCGCAGACGAGACGACAGCCGAGTGACCATCGACCCTGCTGACGTAGGCGATCCGGTTGCCGACCGCGCGGTCCAGCTCAGCGCCCGTGAAGGGCCGAGCCTCCGGCCAGTGGGTCTCGTCCCACCCATGCGCGAAGAGCACCGCTCCGTCGTCCGCGGCAGCTTGCGCGGCCAGCAGGTCGAGGGCCTCACCCAAGGTCGCGGCGACGCCGAGGTCGACCGTCTGCAGGGCGAAGCCGGTCTTGGACAGATGGACATGTGCATCGACGAAGCCTGGGGTCACGAGGCGGCCCCTGAGGTCGACAACCACGTCCGAGTGCTCCCGATGCGCGATCGCCTCGGCCTCGTCGCCGACCCAGACCACTGTGTCGCCGACCGTGAGCATCGCGGTCGCGGTCGGATGTGCCGGCGAGTAGACCGACGCCGCCGCGGAGCAGGACGCGTTGGGACAGCTGGGCCATCCCCCTATCCTCCCGCTTCGTGGGCGACCCTGGCTTCGAACAGCCGTCGTACGCCGTCATGGCCGCGCAGCAGGTCGACGGCGTAGGCAGCGTGCCCCGGGACGTATCCGTTGCCGACCAGCATGGTGACGTCCGATGCCAGGCCTTCCGCACCGAGCGCGGCTGCCGTGAAAGAGGTGGCCATCGAGAAGAACATGACCGTGCCGCCCTGCGCGGTGGACAGGATCGCCCCTCCCTCGCATCCGGGGACGTCGACGCAGACCACGACGATGTCGGCCGGGCCGCCCGCCTCCAGTACGGCGCGAGACAGAGCCACCGGGTCCCGGGCATCGGCGAGTGTCACCGCGTCGGCGAGAGCCTTGTCCGCGAGCAGGTCGACCTCGCGCTGCACAGGGACGACCGCGATGGTGCGTCGAGCGCCGGCCCTGGTCGCGGCGGCCAGGGACAACGAGCCGCTCTTGCCGGCACCGCCGATCACACACACGACGGGCGGCTGTCCACGGTCGACGTACTGGCCGACGACCCGGGCGGTCAGCGCGGGCGCCCCGCAGACATCCATCACCGCAAGCGCCAGCGGCGACGGCAGGTCGCTCGGCATCACCGCGGCGATGGAGCGGCCGAACAGGATCGCGTATCCCCGGCACGGAACCTGCTCGCTGGTCCCGTCCCAGTCGGCCAGCGCAGTCGGTGATGACCAGCGGCGTGAGGGTGAGCGACACCAGGGTCGTGACCACGTCACCGGCCTCGAGGCTCGAGGGGCGACTCGGGACCTACCTCGGCCACGGTCCCGGTCAGCATCCCGCCGGACCCGGTCACCGGGTTGTGCATCTTGCCCCGGGCCGACACGATGTCGAGCACCTCGTCGCGCACCGCCGTACCGTCTCCGCCGTGCTTCTCGAAGAGCTGGCGGAAGGAGGCGGCGTCCAGGTTGAGCCGGGTGACGTCGATCCGCACCTCGTCGGGCCAGAGCTCCGGCCGGGTGTCCAGCCGGAGCGCCGCCTGCGGGAGGACGCCCACCGGCTCGAGAACTCGATGGAGCCCGGTGGGATCGCTGGGGTCGCTTGGGGTAGCGAGACCGCTGGACAAGGAAACCTCCTGATCAAAGGGGGACATGACCGCAAGACTTACGGCAATGCTTTGCCCTAACCGTACATTCTCCCGTACTCTGGCAGGAGACGTTTACGCGGCACGGCAGCCGCGCAGCCTGTTATGGAGGACCACGTGACCGAGCCGTCGACCGGCCTCGAACAGCCCTATCCGTACTCGCGTGTCGAGCTCGTCGAGCCCGACTGGACGCGGTTCCCGGGGTGGACCGACGTGACCGCGGAGGACTGGGCATCGGTGCAGTGGCAGCGGGCCCACTGCGTCAAGAACATCAAGCAGCTGCGGGCACTCCTCGGCGACCTCGTCGAGGACCGCTTCTACGCCGACCTCGAGCGGGACCAGGCCGAGCGGGCCACCATGTCGATGCTGGTGCCGCCGCAGATGATGAACACGATGGTGCCCCACGCCGTGCCGGACACCGAGTCGATGTACGCCGACCCGATCCGCCGCTACATGCTCCCGGTCTTCTCGGACCGCCGTACCGACTGGCCGAGCCACCCGCACGCGACCCGCGACAGCCTGCACGAGCACGACATGTGGGTCGCCGAGGGGCTCACCCACCGATACCCGACCAAGGTGCTGGCCGAGCTGCTGCCGACCTGCCCGCAGTACTGCGGGCACTGCACCCGGATGGACCTGGTGGGCAACTCGACGCCGGTCATCGACAAGCTCAAGTTCGACCTCAAGCCGGTCGACCGGATCGACAAGATGATCGAGTACCTGCAGGGCAACCCCGGCGTTCGCGACGTGGTCGTCTCTGGCGGCGACGTGGCCAACATGCCGTGGGCCCGCCTGGAGTCATTCGTCGACCGGGTGCTCGACGTCGAGAACATCCTCGACATCCGGCTGGCCACCAAGGCCCTGATGGGCCTTCCCCAGCACTGGCTGCAGGACGAGGTCCGGGCCGGCATGGAGCGGCTGAACACCAAGGCCCGCAAGCGCGGCGCCTCGATCGCGATCCACACCCACGTCAACCACGCCAACTCGATCACCCCGATGGTGGCGCAAGGCCACCCAGGCGATGCTCGACACCGGCGTCCGCGACGTGCGCAACCAGGGCGTGCTGATGGGCGGCGTCAACGACGACACTCATCGGCTGCTCGACCTCTGCTTCGCGCTGCTCGACGGCGCGCAGATCATGCCGTACTACTTCTACATGTGCGACATGATCCCGTTCAGCGAGCACTGGCGGGTCTCGGTGGCTCGGGCGCAGGAGCTCCAGCACAGCCTGATGGGCTACCTGCCCGGCTTCGCGACACCTCGCATCGTCTGCGACGTACCCTTCGTCGGCAAGCGCTGGGTCCACCAGCTCGAGTCGTACGACCGCGAGCGCGGTATCTCCTACTGGACGAAGAACTACCGTACGTCCATCGAGAGCGCCGATCCCGAGGCGCTGACCCGCACCTACGAGTACTACGACCCGATCCACACCCTGCCGGCCGAGGGCCAGCAGTGGTGGGAGCAGCACGCCGGCGACCACCTGGCCGCTGCGGAGGTCGCCGCGAAGGCGTCGCGCGAGGCCGCCGAGGCCCAGAAGGACATGCTGGTCCACTGACCCACCCCGGCCCGCGCCGCCGCCTTGGGGTTTGCCCGGCAGGACGTGGGCGCTGACCATCGCGCGCCAACTCGTTGACCTTGTGCCAGGGTGAAACGGTGGACGTCGACCTGATCGTCGTGATGGGTGTCTCTGGTTCGGGCAAGACGACCGTAGGGCGCGGCATCGCCGCGGCGATGGGCTGGGAGTACGCCGAGGGCGACGACTTCCACTCGGCGGCGAACGTGGCCAAGATGGCCTCGGGCACCCCGCTCACCGACGAGGACCGGTGGCCGTGGCTGCGCGCGATCGGCGACTGGCTGGACGAGCATGAGCGGGCCGGACGCAGCGCCGTCGTCACCTGCTCGGCCTTGCGGCGGGTCTACCGCGACCTGCTGCGGGAGGGTCGCGACGGGGTGCGGTTCTGCCACCTGGCCGCCGACGCCGACGTGATCAAGTCCAGGCTGGAGCACCGTCAGGGTCACTACATGCCTCCCTCCTTGCTACCCAGCCAGCTGGCGACCCTCGAGCCGCTACAGCCGGACGAACCAGGCGTCGTGGTCTCGACCACTCCCCTCCCCGAGGAGATCGTCCGAGACGCGCTGCGCAAGCTGCTGCTCACCCCGAAGGAGACTGCGCCATGACCGGTCTGCCCGCTGCTGTCCTGACCGAGACGACCCCGCCGCTCTCGGACGCCGGCAACACCCAGCTCCTGATCGCGGCGCTGGTGGGCATCGGCGTCGTGGTCGTGCTCATCGTCGTGGCGAAGTTCCATCCGTTCCTGGCCCTGATTCTCGGTACGGCCGCACTCGGGGTGGTTGCGGAGGTGCCCGCGGGGGACATCGTGACCAGCTTCCTCGCCGGCCTCGGCGCGACCTTCGCGAGCGTCGGCGTGCTGGTGGCCCTCGGCGCGATGCTGGGCAAGCTGCTCGCCGACTCCGGCGGCGCTGACCAGATCGTGGATACGATCATCGGCCGCGTCGGGAACCGGATGCTCCCGTGGGCGATGGCGTTGATCGCGGCGATCCTCGGCCTGCCGATGTTCTTCGAGATCGGCGTGGTGATCCTGGTCCCGATCGTCGTACTCGTGGCGGGGCGCACTCACAACCCGCTGATGCGGGTCGGCATACCCGCACTGGCCGGGCTGTCGATCCTGCATGGCCTGGTGCCACCGCATCCCGGACCGGTAGCCGCCATCGACCTGCTGCACGCCAACCTCGGTCTGACGCTGCTGTTCGGGTTGATCGTCGCCGTTCCCACCTTGATCGTCTCCGGGCCGCTGTTGGCGATCCCGGTCGCTCGCTGGGTCCCGGTGTACGCCCGCGAGGGTGCCATCGTGCGATCGGGCGCCGGCTCCGACGTCACCGACCATGACGAGGCGACGCCCACATCGCAGAGCGAGCAACAAGCGCCGGCGACGGACGGCGGGCCGGTGCGCCAGCCGACGTTCTTCGCCTCGCTCATCAGCATCGTGCTGGCCGTCGTGCTGATGCTCATCGGGGCTATCGGGGACCTGCTCCTCGATGACGACAGCCAGGTGCGCTCCGTGACGAACTTCCTGGGAACTCCTGTCGTAGCCCTGCTGGTGGCTGTGCTGGTCGCGATGTTCGCCCTCGGTCTCGGCTCGGGGATGAAGTGGGAGCGGGTCCAGCAGTCGCTGGGCGCGGGACTCCCTGCGGTCGCCGGCATCTTGTTGATTGTGGCGGCCGGCGGCGGTTTCAAGCAGATGCTCGTCGACTCCGGGGTCGCCAACGTGATCGCCGACCGGGCCGAGAACTCCAGCCTGTCGCCACTGTTCCTCGGCTGGCTGGTCGCCGTCGGCATCCGGCTCGCGACCGGTTCGGCGACCGTCGCGACACTGACCGCCGCCGGGATCGTCAGCCAGCTGGCGACGTCCCTCACGGAGAGCCACGACGCCCTCCTGGTGCTCGCGATCGGGTCCGGGTCGCTGTTCTTCAGCCACGTGAACGACGCAGGTTTCTGGCTGGTGAAGGAGTACTTCGGACTCACCGTCGGTCAGACGATCAAGTCCTGGTCACTGATGGAGACGGTGGTCTCGGTGATGGGGCTGCTCTGCGTCCTCCTACTCAGCCTCGTCGTCTGAGGCCGAGGGGTGCGCAGGAGCTCAGCCGCTGGCCGCCTGTGACTCCTCGGGGGAAGCTGCTTGTCGGATCTGGGCGACCGTCCAGGAGTCTGCCGTCCCAGTGCTGGATCCCCTTCACGGCGACGGCCCCGACCTCCTTCCTCGACACGGCACTCACGGCTCGCACCGGATGCCCGCCGACCTGAGCCGGGCGCTGCCTCAGAACGCGAGCGGCCGGCGTTCGAACGGGGTGGACAGCACGATCGTGGTACGGGTGGAGACGTTCGCCGCCCGCCGGATGGCGGCCAGCAGGTCCTCGAGCGCCTTCGGCTCCGTCACCCGGACGTGCAGGATGTACGACTCGTCGCCGGCGACCGAGTAGCACGCCTCGATCTCACGGATGTGGGCCAGCCGCTCGGGAGCATCGTCGGGTTGCGAGGCATCGATCGGGCGGATGGAGACGAAAGCCGTCAGGGTGAGGCCGAACTCGCCGGGCTCGATGTTGGCCACGTAGCTCTTGATCGCGCCGCGCTGCTCCAGCCGCTTGACCCGCTGATGGACCGCGGAGGTCGAGAGTCCCGTGCGCTTGCCCAGCTCGGTGAACGACATCCGTCCGTCCTCGGCGAGCAGCTTGCAGATCGCCGTGTCGACATCCTCCATCAGCCGGGTACGACGGTCAGGCCGCGCGACGTCGTGTTCAGCCGCTCGATCCCGTCGGCGGTGGTCACCACGATGTCCTCGATGCGCGCCCCGTGGCGCCCCGGCAGGTAGATGCCAGGCTCGATCGAGAAGGCCATGCCGGCCTCGAGCACGAGGTCGTTACCTTCGACGATGTACGGCTCCTCGTGGGTCTCCAGACCGATGCCGTGCCCCGTGCGGTGGAAGAAGTTGTCGCCGTACCCGGCGTCGCTGATGATCGTCCGACCGACCCGGTCGACGGACTCAGCGGAGACACCCGGTTTTGCGTAGTCGCACTGGGCGCGCTGGGCCTCGAGCAGCACGTCGTAGTACTCGGTCACCTCAGCGGGCGCATCTCGTCCGACCACGTAGGTGCGGGTGCTGTCGGAGCAGTAGCCCTCGGCGTGCGGCCGCCGATGTCGACGACGACCGAGTCGCCGGACTCGATGACCCGGTCCGACAGCGAGTGGTGGGGTGAAGCGCCGTTGGGTCCTGAGCCGACGATCACGAAGTCAGCCGTCGCGTGGCCCTCCTCGACGATCGCGTCGGCGATCGCCGCGCCGGCCTGGCGTTCGGTACGACCCACCTTGAGGAACTCCGCCATCCGGGAGTGGACGCGGTCGATCGCGGCACCCGCCTGCCGGAGCGCCGCGATCTCGTCCGTGCCCTTGCGCATCCGCAGGTCACTGATCACCCGTCCGGCGACCTCGAACTCGGTGTCAGGAAGAGCCGCCCGGAAGGCGAGCATGCGGATCGCCCACATGTGGTCGTCGACGGCCACCCGGGTGGCGCCCTGCACCGGCTCCACCGCGAGCGCATGCGCATCGTCTGTCTCGGCGTGGGTCACGAGCGTCATCCCCGCGAGCGCCGCGGGAGACCGTTCGGCCTCGGCAGCCTCCAGGACCGGCACGACCAGCACCGGCGACCCGTCCACGGGCAGGATCAGCGCGGTGAGACGCTCCAGCGGCTGCGCGTCGTACCCCGTCAGGTAGCGCAGGTCGGACCCCGGAGCCACGAGGAGCGCGTCGAGACCGGCGCGCCCCATCGCGGCCTGGGTACGCTGGATGCGCGAGGTCACGTCGGCCGTCATTGGCACACTCTAGCCATCGCCGTCCGGCTGCTCGGATGAAGGAGGGGCGCCGCCGCCCCACCCCGGCCTCTAGGGCCGTGACCGAGATAACCTGCCCTCGTGGCAGCTGAGCGCAAGGACTCCGGGCGGCTGATGCTCCTGGACACCGCATCGCTGTACTTCCGCGCGTTCTTCGGCATTCCCGACACGCTGCAGGCGCCGGACGGCACCTCGGTCAACGCGGTCAAGGGCATGCTCGACTTCGTGTCGCGGCTCGTCTCGACGTACCACCCCACAGACCTCGTCTGCTGCTGGGACGACGACTGGCGCCCGCAGTGGCGGGTCGACCTGATTCCCACGTACAAGGGACACCGGGTGGTGCGCGCCGTGCCGAACGGGGTGGACATCGAGGTCACGCCCGACCCGCTGACCGTGCAGGTGCCGATGATCCGCACCATGCTGGAGGCCCTCGGGATCGCCGTCGTCGGCGCACCCGGCTATGAGGCCGACGACATCATGGGCACCCTCGCCACCCGAGCCACCGGGCCCGTCGACGTCGTGACGGGTGACCGCGACCTCTTCCAGCTCGTGAGCGACGAGCGCGACGTGCGGGTCCTGTACATCGCGCGAGGGGTCGGCAACCTCGAGATCGTCACCGACTCCGTGGTCGTGAGCAAGTACGGCGTGCTGCCTGAGCAGTACGCCGACTTCGCCACCCTGCGCGGCGACCCGTCGGACGGGCTGCCCGGGGTCGCCGGCGTCGGCGACAAGACCGCGGCCGGGCTGCTCCAGAAGTACGGCGACCTCGACGCCATCCTCGCCGCCGCGGCCGATCCGGCCAGCTCGCTGGCCAGCGGCCTTCGCGGCAAGCTGATCGCTGCCGCGTCGTACCTCGAGGTGGCCCCCACCGTGGTGGCCGTGGCGAAGGACGTGGACCTGCCGGAGTTCGACGCCGAGCTCCGGCCACTGGACGACGAGATGCGCGAGACCGTCGATCGCCGCGGGCGAGCAGTGGGGGCTCGGCGGCTCGGTTCCCCGCGTCCTGGCCGCCCTCGCGGCCGCCACCGCCTGACGATCCATGTCGCGTTGAGATGCCAGTTGAGGCGCGTCGAGATGCCACCCAGGTCACGTTGAGATGCCAACTGGATTGGCACCTCAACCCGGCTAAAGTGGCATCTCAACGGGGAGATGGGGCGGGGACGCTCAGTCGACGTCGGCGGAGTAGGCGACCACGCCGCGGCGCATAGCCGTCACGAGCTCGCGAACGGTCCGGCGAAGTGCGGGGTCGGTCGTGGCCACGCGCCACCTGGTCGGCGACGTCGAGCACCTGCTTGACCCAGCGCACGAAGTCGCCCGCCGCCAGATCCACGTCGTCGAGAACGTCGTCGAGCTCGGCACCACCGGCCCAACGGTAGGCCGCCCAGGCGAACCCCAGGTCGGGCTCCCGCAGGAAGCTCACCCCGTGGGACCGCTCGACCGCGTCGAGCTCGGCCCAGATGTGGGTCATGGCCTCGAGCGTCGTCCGTACCGCGCCCCCAGGCACCCGTGGCCGCTGGTACTCGTCGGGCTTGCGCGACTCGAACACCAGCGCAGACAGCACCGCGGCGAGCGCAGGCGCCTCGAGCTCTGCCCAGGTCCCCCGGCGCAGGCACTCGGCGGCCAGCAGGTCGAGCTCGCTGTACAGGCGCGAGAGCGAGCCACCGGCCGGCGTGACCGTGTCACCGTCCAGATAGCCGAGCTCCTCGAGGACCTCGCAGACCCGGTCGAACTCGCGCGCGATCGTGTTGGTGCGCTGCTCGATCCGGCGGCGGATCGCGTTCGTCTCGCGGTCGAGCTTGAGATACCGCTCGGCCCACCGGGCATGACCCTCCCGGTCCGGGCAGGTGTGACACGGGTGCGCGCGGATCTGCTCGCGCAGCCGAGCGATCTCCGGGTCCTCTGCGCCCGGACCGCGCTTGGCCGGCCTCGTGTCGCCGAGCGCCGGCAGGTCACGGGTGCGGTCGCGCAGGACGCACGGCGAGCTCGCGGCGCTGCTGCGGGTTTCGTGGGTTGAACGTCTTCGGGATCCTCATCCGCGTCACCGGCTCGACCGGCGTCGGGAAGTCCACCAAGGACAGCCGCCTGGCCTGACGGTCGAGCGTGAGCACCAGCGGGCGTGGGCCGTCACGCATCGAGCGCACCCCCGGGTCGAGGACGAGCGCCGGACCGGCCCATCGGCCGGCCGGCACCGAGATCACGTCGCCGACCCTGAGCCGCTCCAGCGAGCTGGCCGCCGCGGCCGTCCGGTCACCGCGCTGCTTGCGCAGCGCCGACTTCTCGATGTCGGTGAGCCGGCGCTTCAGCGAGGCGTACTCCATGAAGTCGCCCTTGCTGCAGGTGATGTTGTCGGCGTAGCCGGCAAGCGCGTCCTCCGCGCGCCGGACGTCGCGGGCCAGCCCCACGACCGCTCGGTCGGCCTGGAACTGGGCGAACGACGACTCGAGCAGCTCCCGAGCCGTGGTCTTGCCGAACTGCTGCACCAGGTTGACCGCCATGTTGTACGACGGACGGAACGACGAGCGCAGCGGATAGGTCCGGGTCGAGGCCAGCCCGGCGACGGCCTTCGGGTCGAAGCCCGGCGCCCACAGCACCACGGCGTGCCCCTCGACGTCGATCCCGCGGCGCCCGGCGCGTCCCGGTCAGCTGGGTGTACTCCCCGGGCGTCACGTCGGCGTGGGTCTCGCCGTTCCACTTCGACAGCCGGTCGATGACTACGGACCGGGCCGGCATGTTGATGCCCAGGGCAAGCGTCTCGGTGGCGAACACCATCTTGACCAGACCACGGGAGAACAGCTCCTCCACGCACTCCTTGAACACCGGCAGCATGCCCGCGTGATGCGCCGAGATCCCGCGCCCCAGGGCCTCGAGCCAGCTCGTGATAGCCGAGCACGTCGAGGTCGGCTTCGGGCAGGGACGTGACCCGAGACTCGGCGTACTCGAGGATCTCTCGCCGCTCGGCCGGGGAGGTCAACCTGAGGTTGGCGTTGAGAGCCTGCTGTACGGCCGCGTCGCAGCCGGCCCGGCTGAAGATGAACATGATCGCCGGGCAGCAGTCCTTCGGCGTCGAGTCGATCCACGACGTCCACCCGGCTCGGCACCAGCGCCCGCCCGGCCGGGCGTCGGTAGCCGCCGCGCTTGGCCCGGTGGTCCCGAGCCCGGGTGCGGTGCCAGTCGTCGCGGGCCACCCGGGTGAGCTCAGGGTTCACGTCGACCTCGGCCTGCGCCGCTGCTCGTGCCGTCTGCGAAGAGGTCGAACATCTGCTGGCCGACCATGACGTGCTGGAACAGCGGCACTGGACGGCGTTCCTCGACGATGATGTCGCCCTGCCCGCGCACGGTCCGCAGCCAGTCGCCGAACTCCTCGGCGTTGGACACGGTCGCCGAGAGGGACACGATGCTCACCGACTCGGGAAGGTGGATGATCACCTCCTCCCACACCGCACCGCGGGCCCGGTCGGCGAGGTAGTGCACCTCGTCCATCACCACGAACCGCAGGCCGAGCAAGGTGGCGGACCTGGCGTAGAGCATGTTGCGCAGGACCTCGGTGGTCATGACCACGACGGGCGCGTCCCCGTTGATCGAGTTGTCGCCCGTCAGCAGGCCGACCTTGTCGGCGCCGTACCGCCTGGTCAGGTCGGCGAACTTCTGGTTCGAGAGCGCCTTGATCGGCGTGGTGTAGAAGCACTTGCCGCCGTTGGCGAGGGCCAGATGGACGGCGAACTCCCCCACCAGCGTCTTGCCGGATCCGGTCGGGGCCGCGACCAGGACGCCGCGGCCCGCGGCAAGGGACTCGCAGGCGCGGCGCTGGAACCCATCGAGCGGGAAGTCGTAGAGCGCCGCGAACTCGTCGAGGACCGTCATGTCGCCGGCGCGAAGACGCTGACCGCCGACGGCACGACCTCGACCGTGACCGGGAGCGGGCCCAGCCGCTCGCCGTCGGCGTACGCCACGATCCCGTCGGCGGCCACCGTGACCGTGCGTACCCGATGATGGACGTACGCGGGATGCGTGACGTGAGTCCCCTTGAACAGCCGCGGATAGACCTTGACCAGCTCCAGCTTGCTGATCGGCTTGATGATGACCACGTCGAGCAACCCGTCGTCGATCTCGGCACCCTCACACATCCGCAGCCCGCCGCCGTACGATGCGGAGTTCCCCACGGCGACCAGCATCGCCTCGCAGGCGAGCGGCTCGCCGTCGAGCTCGAGGGTGTAGGAGAGCGGGCGGAACACTCGCAGCTCGGCGAGCGTCGCGAGGTTGTAGCGCATCTGACCCTTCGGCCAGCGCATCGCGTTCGCCCGCTCGTTGACCAGGCTGTCGAAGCCCGCCGCGAGCACGGTCGCGAAGTACGTCGTGCCGACCCTGGCCACGTCGATCTGCCGGGTCTGCGCCGGCCACCACGACGTCCGCGGCGGCCACCGGCTTGCGCAGCGGGATGCCGCAGGGCACGCGAGACGTCGTTGCCGGTGCCGGTCGCGACGACGCCGAGGATGGTCTGCGAGCCCACGACCGCCTGCAGGGCGAGGTGGACCATGCCGTCGCCGCCCATGACGACGAGGGCGTCGTACCCCTCGGCGACGCAGCGACCTGCGCCAGCTCGGCCGACTCGGCGGCATCCGCACCGGTCATGGACGTCACGTCGTAGCCACCGGTCGCGAGCCGGGCCGCGACGGCACCAGCGCTGCCGGCGAGCCTCCCCCGCCCGGAGGTGGGGTTCACCAGGAAGGCAAGTCGTCGGGTCACTCGGCCGAGAATACTGCCTGGTTGCCCCCCGGGCGGCGCGGTCAGAGCAGCAGCAGACACGTTGAAGTTGGCACTCGGCGCACCGAGTGCCTTGGCCACCCGCCGGATGGTGTCGACCGCGAGGTTGGGGTCGAAAGCCACGGTGGGCACCGCCGCCGCCACCCGACCCGCATCCTCGAGCAGCAGCACCTCGCCGAAATGCCAGGACTGGTGGGCGTCGTGGCGCTGCGCGCGAAGTGCACACGGTGCGCGGGTAGGCGGCGTCGACGGCGAGCAGGTCGAGCGGATGGCTGCGCTGGTCGGAGCTCAGCCAGCCAGGGACCAGCGGGTCCTCGGTGAGGATGCCTTCGGCCCGCCACGTCACGTGCTCGGTGCCCAGCCAGTCCGGCAGGTCGAAGGCGTCGAACGTCTCGATGTCAGGGGGCTCCCAGCTGGCGGGCCGCGGCGACTAGATCGGCGAAGCTTCGTCGTCGTCGAAGTCAGCATAGTCAGGGTCCAGGTTGCGTCCGCGACGGCGGTCGATGATCCGCGCGATCACCTCCGAGATCAGGAACAGGATGACCATCGGTATGGCCAGCAGCAGCATCGTGATCGGGTCCGTCGACGGGGTCGCGACGGCGGCGAAGACGAACGTGAAGAAGATGATCCACCCGCGGTACTTCGCCAGCGTGCCGGGCCCGGACGACGCCCGCGAGGTTCAGCATCACGACGAACAGCGGGATCTCGAACGCGATCCCGAAGACGAGAAGCACCCGGATGACGAACATCAGGTAGTCGTTGAGCTCGATCAGGTTCGTCGCCTGGTTCGGAGTGAAACCGATCAGGACCAGCAGACCCTTCGGCAGGACGTAGTAGCCGAGCAGCACCCCGGCGAAGAACAAGCGGCCCGGCCGACCGAGACGAACATGATCGTCCAGCGCCGCTCGTTGCGATGCAGACCGGGCATGATGAACGCCCACAGCTCGTACAGCCAGACCGGGCTGGCGGCGACCATCCCGGCGACCAGCGAGACCTTGGTCTGCAGCAGGAAGGAGCTCGCCACCCCGTTGATGACGATCTCCGTGTCAGTGTTCTGCTTTTCCTTCAGCTGCTCCTGAACATGGATGACGGGGCCGGTCAGCAGGTCGAGGAGCTGGCCGTAGAAGACCCAGGCCACGACAAAGCCCACGACGACGGCAAGCACCGAGATGCCCAGCCGGTTGCGGAACTCACGGAGGTGGTCCGTGAGCGCCATCCGCCCGTCAGGCGTGTGTGCTGGACGCTTCTTCTCCTTGCGCACGCGAACAGAGATGGCCACTGCGATCCGACCGCGATTAGCGCGGGGTGTCTGACCTGGGCGGCTCGTCCACTGGGGCCGGCTGCACGGGCTGCTGGACCCACTGCGGTTGAGCAGGCTGCTGCTGATCGGGCCACTGCTGCTGGAGCGGCGGCTGTCCCTGGACCGGCTGCTGCTGCGGCCACGCCTGCGGCTGTGTCTGCGGCTGGGGCTGCGGTTGCGGCTGCACGACCGGCGCTTGCGCCAACTGCGCGGGCGCCTCCGTCACGGGCTTGTCGTCGTCGTCGTCATCCATCAGGCCCTTGGTCTCAGCCTTGAAGATCCGCAGCGCCCGGCCGGTGCCCCGAGCCATCTCGGGCAGCTTCTTGCCCCCGAAAAGCAAGAGGACGACGAGCACGATGATGATCAGCTCGGGCCAACCAAGACCCGCTATCCCGGGAAGTGCGAGGTTCATGTTGCCTCTTCTGCCGTCGTAGGTCCCTCTTCACGGTCACTGTACGCCGCATTCCAGCGCAAACCAGCACTCGGCGTTCGGCCCCCGTCGATCAGGGCGGCCGTGGATAGTTCGCCAGCGACGCCGCTGCGGATTGGCGCACAGCGTCGGCGAGCTCGACAGGCTCGATCACGCGCGCCGTTCCGCCGAGCCTCATGACCAGGCGCTGCAGCCACCGGGCGTCGGCGTACCGCAGCTCGACGCGCAGTCGGCCCTCGTCGAGCTCGATGGCCGACTCGACCGGGTAGTAGTCCGCGACCCAGCGGGCGGCCGGGTCGAGATCGAGCACGGCGACGGGGTCGTCCGGATCCGGACGGAAGGCGCCCTGGGTCACGTCGAGCAGCGACACGTCGGCCGGCGGGTCCGCCGGCGTCTCCAGCACCTTCGCCGCAGTGATGCTGTCGACCCGGAACAGCCGGGTCTCGTTCGCACGGTGGCACCACGCCTCGAGGTACGGCCGGCCCTCGAAGTACACCAGCCGCAGCGGGTCGGTCACCCGCTCGGTCGTCTCGTCGCGGGATGCGACGTAGTAGGTGAGGTGCAGCTGGCGCCCCTCGCGCAGCGCCTCGTCGACGGCCTCGCGGATCTCCGGGTCGCCCGTGTCGAGCTGGACGTCGACGGCGGCTGCCTGCGCGGACCGCTCGCCGGCCGCCGCCTCGATCTTGGCCAGTGCACGGTCGACGGGCTCGCGCTGCCGGGGGCCGGCGGACTCCGCCAGCGCGCGCAGCGCGACGATCAGGGCGAGCGCCTCCGACGGTGTCAGCCGCAGCGGTCGGGTGAGGAACTCCGCGTTCGAGATCCGGACGATGCCGTCGTCCTCGAGCGCCTCCATGTCGACCTCGATCATGTCCCCGGTCACCGAGTTCGGCAGCCCGCAGAACCACAGCACGTTGAGATCCTTGATGATCTGCGTCGGCGCTACGCCGAAGTCACGCGCCACGTCGGCGACCGGCACGCCGTCCCGGGCCTGCAGGTACGGCACCAGCTCGAGCATGCGGGCCACCTGGCTCTGCGCTCGCATCGTCATCTCGGGCACCTCACCCGACTCGCCAGCTCGGCGAGGGCGGTCAGCCGCCGTACGACGGACTTCCGCACGTCATCCGGCTCGATGACGATGACGTCAGGCCCGTACGAGACCAGCTCCTCGGCGAGCGACGACCCCGACGCGTACGGCACCTCGATCCGGGTCCACACGTCGTCGACCGGCTCGGCCGCCGGTCGCCCGGCGCCGCAGCGAGCCACCCTTGCCGGCTCGTACGCGGACCACAGCCCGGTTGTTGGGCCGGGCCGGCGCCAGGCTGGAGACGAGCCGACGCACGTCGAGGTCGGCCGGCGGCACGAAGTCGCCAGGCAGACCCAACCGCTCGACACCGCCGACGATGCGTGACACCCGGAACATCCGCGGCGCGTCCCGGTCCCGGTCGTGTCCGACGACGTACCAATGTCCGTGCCAGGACCCGATCCCCCAGGGCTCGAACGTCCGTGTGGTGGTCTCCATCGCCCCCGCCGCGCGGTAGTCGAAACGCACCGGGATCCGACCGGTGACCGCCTCGAGGATGTCGTCGAAGGCCGGCTCGTCGCTGACCAGCTGCGGCTCCAGCATCGCCAGCGCCGACTCGTCGACCTCGACCCCCCCGGCCTTCAGCTTGCGGAGCCCCTGAGACGTCGCCGACGCCAGCCTGGCGTGCTGCCAGACCCGGGCGGCCAGCCCGATGACCGCAGCCTCGTCCGCCTCCAGGGTGATCTCGGGCAGCTCGAACTTGGCCCGGTGGATCCGGTAGCCGACCTCGTCGTCGAACCCGCGGACGACCGAGCCGACCTCGATCGGGATCCCCAGGACGCGGAGCTCGTCCTTGTCGCGGTCGAACATCCGGTCGAAGGCCTCGTCGGTGAGGTCGTGGTAGCCGTCGACGGCCTGCCGGATCCGGTCCTTCGTGATGTAGGTCCGGGCCACCAGCAGGCAGATGGTCAGGTTCATCAGGCGTTCTGCCTTGCGCGCCGTCACAGCGGACACCCTATCGGTCACGCGACGAACGTCGCCGGTCCACGAGGTCAGTTCAGGGACAGGATCTGGATCGGCGAAGATGAGCGGGCTGTTGGGCGGGATGGTGCTGCCCTGCCCCTTCTTGCCGTACCCCAGGTCCGGAGGCACGACCAGGACCACGCGGGAGCCGACGCGCTGCCCCACCAGGCCCTGCTCCCATCCCTTGATCACCTGTCCGGCGCCGAGCTGGAGGTCGAAGGGCTGACCGGTCCACGGGTTGAACACGGCCTTGTCGGGATAGAGCTGGCCGAAGTACTCCACGCTGATCCGGTCACCTGACTTGACGACCGGCCCGCTGCCCTTGATGACCGGGTAGACGCCGAGCTCCGTCGGGTTCTTCGTCACCTTGTCATCTGCGGTGAACTTGGACGGGTTCCCCTTGGCGTCGTAGACCAGGCTGGGCACCGTGGCGGGGTACGACTGCACCGGGGCGATGTTCAGGACGTCGACGACGAAGATCACGCTGTCGCCCGGCCGGACGGTCGCCTGCAGGTTGCCCGTGGACCCGAAGGCCTCCTCGGCCGGAACGCACGATGAGCACGCGGTCACCCGACATGCTTGCCGACCAGGCCGTCGGTGAAGCCCTTGACCACGGAGTTGACATAGAACGTGGTCGGCCCGGTCCCGTTGGTGGTTCCGGTGGTGGTGTCTGCCGGCCAGCTGCTGCCGAAGGGGTTCTCGTCACTGGCGTTGATTCCGACGTACTGGACCGTGACCAGGGACGACGGTTCGATCGCCGGACCCGTCCCGGGACCGGGGTTGACGACCTGGCTGTCGGTCTTGGTGAACTTGATCGGCGCCTTGAAGCTGACGTCGGGAGTGGCCGTCGTCGGGCCGCTGACCGTGACGGAGCTGACGGTGCCGACCTTGACGGGTGCGGAGTCATCGGACCCGCTGCACGCGGCAGGCACGAGCAGGAGGGGCAGCAGCCAGCCCCACGACAAAACGACGACGCACGATCACACCTCACGAGGACACCAACGACACGGGCGCCCCCAGCCTAGCCGTCACATGGAATCGATCAACCGCTCGACCCGCTCGTCGTGGGACCGGAAGGGATCCTTGCACAGGACGGTGCGCTGGGCCTGGTCGTTGAGCTTCAGGTGCACCCAGTCGACGGTGAAGTCGCGTCGGCGCTCCTGAGCCTTGCGGATGAACTCGCCGCGAAGCCTGGCCCGCGTCGTCTGCGGAGGCACCGACTTCGCCTCGAAGATCGCCAGGTCGTTGGACACCCGGGTCACCGCTCCACGCTTCTCCAGCAGATAGTAGAGACCGCGTCCGCGATGGATGTCGTGGTAGGCCAGGTCGAGCTGGGCGACCCGCGCCGAGGTCATCGAGAGGTTGTGCTGCGTGCCGGTAGCGCTCGATCAGCCGGTACTTGATCACCCAGTCGATCTCGCGCTCCACCAGCGACAGGTCGTCGGACTCGACCGCCTTGAGCGTGCGCTCCCACAAGTCGAGTGCCGTGTCGATGACCGGGGTGTGCAGCTCTCGGCGGTCGACGAAGTCTCGGGCCTTGCCGAGGTACTCGTTCTGGATGTCGAGGGCCGAGGCGTCGCGCCCGTTGGCCAGCCGGACCTGGCGCTGCCCGGTCATGTCGTGGGAGATCTCCCGGATCGCCCGGATCGGGTTCTCCATCGTCATGTCCCGCATGACCACGCCCGCCTCGATCATCCGCAGCACCAGGTCGGTGCTCGCCACCTTCAGCAGCGTGGTCGTCTCGCTCATGTTCGAGTCGCCGACGATCACGTGCAGCCGCCGGAAGCGCTCGGCGTCCGCATGTGGCTCGTCGCGGGTGTTGATGATGGGCCGTGACCGCGTGGTCGCGCTCGAGACGCCCTCCCAGATGTGCTCGGCCCGCTGGCTCACCGAGTAGATCGCCCCGCGCGGCGTCTGGAGCACCTTGCCGGCCCCACAGATGATCTGCCGGCTGACCAGGAACGGGATCAGCACATCCGCAAGCCGGGCGAACTCGCCGTGCCGGCCGACCAGGTAGTTCTCGTGGCAGCCGTAGGAGTTGCCGGCCGAGTCCGTGTTGTTCTTGAAGAGGAAGACGTCACCCGCGATGCCCTCCTCGCGCAGCCGTCGCTCGGCATCCACGAGCAGCCCCTCGAGCACCCGCTCCCCCGCCTTGTCGTGGGTGACCAGGTCGGTGACCGAGTCGCACTCGGGGGTGGCGTACTCGGGATGGCTTCCGACGTCGAGGTACAGCCGGGCCCCGTTGCGCAGGAACACGTTGCTCGAGCGCCCCCATGAGACCACCCGGCGGAACAGGTAGCGGGCGACCTCGTCCGGCGACAGCCGACGGGCCCCCCGGAACGTGCACGTGACGCCGTACTCGTTCTCGATGCCGAAGATGCGCCGGTCCACGTGGCCAGCCTATGCCACCGATCGAACGCAGACCTTTGAGACGAGGCCGTTAGGCCGGCGCGTTCGGCTCGACAGCAGCGTCTGTCGTTGCCGGCGGTGCCGGGGTCGCCGGCTCGGACTTCGTGTCCGCGGCTGGGCCGACCGGTCTGCGCGGCGGTGTCGGCCGACTGGCCGCCGGCGCCGTTCGCGCCGTTCGAGCTCCCGAACAGGGAGACGAGCGCGGACTCGCTCAGCCTGCGGAACTTGCGGGGTTTGGTGCGGGTCCGGTCGAGTACGGCGACCTCGAGCCGGTCACCGGTCAGGGTCCGTGGCGTCGCCCCGTCGTGGCCGAGGGCCGCGACGGCGAGCGTGAGGGCGGACTCGAGATCCAGCCCGCGGGTGTAGTGCTCCTTGAGGTGGTTGCTCACCTGCTCGGCCGAGCCGCCCATGACGGCGAAGCCGCTGCTCGTAGGCCACCGAGCCCTCGTAGGTCACCCGGTAGATCTGGTCCTCGGCGGCGGTATCGCCTACCTCGGCGACGAAGAGCTCCACCTCGTAAGGCTTCTCGCCACTGGAGGAGAAGATCGCGCCCAGGGTCTGCGCGTAGGCGTTGGCCAGTCCGCGGCCCGTCACGTCGCGTCCGGTCGTAGGAGTAGCCGCGCATGTCGGCGAGCCGCACGCCGGCGATCCGCAGGTTCTCGTACTCGTTGTAGCGGCCCGCCGCGGCGAAGGCGAGCCGGTCGTAGAGCTCGGAGATCTTGTGCAGTGCCTGGGAGGGGTTCTCGGCGACGAAGAGCAGTCCGTCGGCGCACTGGACGACCACGACGGACCGTCCACGGGAGATTCCCTTGCGGGCGAAGTCCGCCCGGTCCTTCATCAGCTGCTCGGGCGAGACGTAGAACGGCATCGACATGTCGGGGTCCTCGTCTCAGGTCAGCGCGGCGGCGGGGCCGTCGGGTCGGCTGCATGCGGGCCGCGATCACCCGGTCGGCGACCGCGGCCACCGACTCCTCGGGGAGCCGGGAGTAGCCCGCCTCGGTGACCATGGCGACGATCGGGAAGATGCGCCGCGTCACGTCCGGCCCGCCTGTCGCCGAGTCGTCGTCCGCGGCGTCGTACAGGGCCTGGATGACCGCGGTCACCGACTCGTCGGCGGTGAGGTCCTCGCGGTAGAGCTTCTTCAGCGAGCCACGCGCGAACAACGATCCCGAGCCGACCGAGTGGAACGCCTGCTCCTCGTAGCGTCCGCCGGTCACGTCGTACGAGAAGATCCGTCCCGCCCGGAGGTCCGGGTCGAAGCCGGCGAACAACGGGACGACCGCGAGCCCCTGCATGGCCATCGCCAGGTTGCCCCTGATCAGCGCGGAGAGTCGGTTCGCCTTGCCGTCGAGCGACAAGGTGATGCCCTCGATCTTCTCGTAGTGCTCGAGCTCGGCCTGGAACAGCCGGACCAGTTCGATCGACAGGCCGGCCGCGCCGGCGATGCCGACGCACGAGAACTCGTCGGCCGGGAACACCTTCTCGATGTCACGCTGGGCGATGATGTTGCCCATCGTCGCGCGTCGGTCACCGGCCATCACCACCCCGCCGGTGAACGTCGCGGCCACGATCGTCGTGCCGTGGGGCAGCTCCAGCGGCGTCGCGGACTGCGGCACGGGACGGCGACCCGGCAGCAGATCAGGCGCCTGCTGGCCGAGGAAGTCCGCGAACGATGAGCTGCCCGGCGTCAGGTAGGCAGCCGGCAGGCGAGACTCGATCATCGAGTCACTCCCCACCCTTCTGGACGAAGCCGCGGACGAACTCCTCCGCATTGGCCTCGAGGACACCGTCGATGTCGTCGAGGATCGCGTCGACGTCGTCGTCGAGCTTGCCCTTGCGCTCGGCCACCTCGTCGGTGGGCGCGACCTCGGGAGGAGCATCCTCTTCCGTCGACTTCCGCGTGGTCTTGTGCTGCTGGCCACCCTCACGCGCCATCTGCCACCTCCTGCGTCCTCAACGTTGCCGCCCTAGTCATCCGCCCTGTCATCCCCGCTCGGCCGTTGCCTTCCAGGAAACCCTACCTGCGACGTACCCGCATCACTCACGACGTCAGCGCCGCGAAGAGCTCCTCCGCCGTCTTGCACCGGTCGAGCAGGTCGCCGACGTGCGCCCTGGTGCCCCGGCTCGGCTCCATGGTCGGGATGCGCTGGAGGGAGTCGCGGCCCGGCAGGTCGAAGATCACCGAGTCCCAGGACGCGGCCGCGATGCGCTCCGCGTACTGCGCAAGGCAACGGCCACGGAAGTAGGCGCGGGTGTCCTCCGGCGGTGAGCCGACGGCCGCCTCGACGTCGGCGTCGTCGAGCAGCCGGTCGATCTGGCCGCGGGCGAGCAGCCGCGCGTAGAGGCCCTTCTCCGGCCGCAGGTCGGCGTACTGGAGGTCGATCAGCGCGAGCTTGGGGTCGTCCCAGGCGAGCCCGTCCCGGTCCCGGTAGGACTCGAGCAGCGCGAGCTTGGCGACCCAGTCCAGCTCGCGGCGGCATTCGAAGGGGTCCCGGCGCAGCCGGTCGAGCACCGACGCCCAGCGCTCGAGGACGTCGACGGTCTGGTCGTCGGCGTCGTCGCCGAGCGTGTCGTCGACGTACGTCCGGGCGGCCTCGAGGTAGGCCTCCTGGATGTCGAGCGCGGTCATCCGGCGACCGCTCCTGCATCGGCACCAGGTGGGTGAGGCGTCGGATCGTGGGAAACCTCGTGCATCTGCACGACCGGCCCGTCGACTGCCAGGTCCTCGGTCAGGGCGCGGTCCTCGATCATCGCGAGCACGAGGGCGGTCGTACCCACCTTGAGGTACGCCGAGATCTCGGCCAGGTTGGCGTCCCCGATGATCACGTGCAGCCGCCGGTACTTCTCCGGGTCGGCGTGCGGCTCGTCGCGGGTGTTGATGATCGGGCGCTTCAGGGTGGTCTCCAGCCCGACCTCCACCTCGAAGAAGTCGGCCCGCTGGCTGAGCTGGAAGCCGTGGCCGCGACCGTCCTGCCCGATGCCGACCCGCCCGGCCCCGCACAGCACCTGCCGGGTGACGAAGAACGGCGTCAGGTGCCGGACGATGTCGGCGAAGGGCGTCGCCCGGCGCATCAGGTAGTTCTCGTGGCTGCCGTAGGACGCGCCCTTGTTGTCGGTGTTGTTCTTGTAGATCACGATCGGGTTCTGGCCGGGGATGTCGACGTTGCCCGCGGCGATCGTGATCACCTTCTCCCCTGCCTTGTCCCAGCGCACGACGTCGAGCGGGTTCGTGCACTCCGGGGTCGCGTACTCCGGGTGTGCGTGGTCGACGTACAGCCGGGCTCCGTTGGTGAGGATCAGGTTGGCCAGCCCGACGTCCTCGTCGGTCAGCTGGCTCGGGTCGGCGGCACTGCGCGTGAGGTCGAAGCCCCGGGCATCGCGCAGCGGGCTCTCCTCCTCGAAGTCCCAACGCGCCCGCCGCGTGCGGGCGGTGCGGGACGCGTAGCCGTTGACGACCTGGGACGACGCGAGCATCGGGTTGGCCGACGGCGTGCCGAGGACCGAGACACCGAACTCCGTCTCGGTCCCCATGATGCGCCGAACGGTCATGGATGCACCCTTTCCCTAGCGGGCTTGGTCGGGGGCCAGCTGCGACGTCCCACCTTCAGATCG
The DNA here is from genome assembly GCA_963833975.1 of uncultured Actinomycetota bacterium. Lineage (GTDB taxonomy): Bacteria > Actinomycetota > Actinomycetes > Propionibacteriales > Nocardioidaceae > JAWWPG01. The sequence continues at coordinate 150,801 of CAWIAB010000006.1, read as the reverse complement.
ACGCCTACGGGGTCGGTCACGAGTGCCGAGCCTACGCTGTGAGCGCGGGACCACCTCAGGGCAAGGGGTCAGCGGACCCGAGGCGCCAGAGTGCCAAGCCGTGCAGGCCTGCCCGCTGGGCGACCTCGACTCGGCGCAGCCACGACCGGGCGTCCGACCACCAGAGGATGGTGCCGTCGTGCAGGGTGGCCGTCCATTCACCCTTCGCACCGACCCATCGCGCCGTGGCCCCGTCTCGCTCGACGAGCTGGCGCGCCCGGGCATCAGTGACGGTACGGCCGTCGTGGCGGTGGGGGGCCGCCGGCCAGGTGTACCCGTACCCCGCCACCCCCAGGTCGACCTGGTCGGCAGGCACCTGGCTCAGCAGCGCTCGCAGGCTGGCTCGTTGCCAGCCGAGCGGGCCTACCGGACCCGGCCTCGACCAGCTCGGACCATGTCGGTCGTACGCCATCAGCGCGAGCACGTCAGCCGACCTCGCCAGAGCCGCGAGCTGGTACCCGTTGTACCGATAGCCGCTAGCCGTGGTCGCCGACATGAGGTCAACGCTCACCGAGGCGTCGCCCGGGAGGGCAACTGCCAGCAGCTGGACGAACCGCACCAGGCCCGGACCGTCTCCCGCCGAGAGCGATTCGAGGTCGACGGTGATGCCGTCCCAGCCCTGGGTGCGAACCACCCGGGCCAAGGCGTCGGCAACGGCGGCCCGATGCCCGGCATCGCGGAGCAGGCGGGCGCCGATCTCGGGAGAGAAGTCGCCGGTGCGACTGTCGTAGTTGCTCACCAGGAGCTCAGCGCGCAGTCCTTGTCGATGAGCCGCGCGTTCCAGCGAGCGGACGCCAGAGCTGACCCCGTGGAACGAGGCGCCGGACTCTCGCAGCGTCACCCCGTCGACACCGACGGTAGTCAGCGCATGTGCTTCGCGGGCGATGACGGCTGCCCCGGTACCGTCCTCGGCGTAACCGGTGACCACGAGGTCCTGGCTCGGCCGACCCGCCAGAGCGGCGCCCGACGTCAACCCGAGGGTCAGGACGCAGGCGCCTAGGACGGCCGTGGTTCGTCGACTCATGCCCCCAGTATGTCCACCAACGCCGCTGTCGGTGGCGGCCGCCAGACTGTCGGGTGTGAACACCTTCACCCTGGTCCCTCGGGGCGCATTCTCGCTCCAGGAGTCCGTGGAGTTCGGATTCGGACAGCGACATGCCGAGCGCTACGACGGCACGATGCGGCTCGCCTTCGTGATGGACGACCTGCGAAGCCACGCGGGTGTCGAGGTGACCCAGGACTCTGACGGCGTCCATGGCCGGGTGAGTGGCACCGACGACCTGTGCGCGGCGCGCGCGCAGGTGGCCCGCATCCTTTCACTCGACCACGACGGGCGGCCCTTCGACGCCCTCGGCAGCAGCGACCCCGTGCTGGCGAGGCTCCTGCGGGTGGCGCCAGGTCTCAGGCCGCCGCTCTTCCACTCGCCGTACGAAGCGGCCCTCTGGTCCGTCCTCAGTGCGCGGCGGCCCGCCCGTCAGATGGCGGAGGTCCGCGACCGGTTGGCGGAGGTGCACGGCGCCGGCTTCACCCTCGCCGGCCAGCGGCGCTTCGCCGTACCCACCCCGAGACAGCTGCTCGAGGTCACAGACCTGCCCGGTGTCCCCGAGGAGAAGCTCGCGCGGATGCACGGGGTGGCCAGGGCCGCGATCGAGGGTCAGCTCGACGTCGACCGGCTGGTTGCCCTAGGACCGGGAGCCGCTGGTGAGGATCTCCAGTCGATCAAGGGCATCGGGCCTTTCTACGCCTCGCTGATCACGATCCGCGCTGTGGGCTTCACGGATGTCCTCCCCCTGGAGGAGCCGATGCTGCGTGGTCTCATCACCGATCTGTACGGTCTGACAAGTCCTTGTACGGCGGAGCAGCTCGGCGAGATCGCCGAAGCGTGGCGGCCGTTCCGTACCTGGGCCTCGGTGCTGGTACGAGCGGCGGCCGGGCGGTCCTCTCCGGATGCGCCTTCGACGGCCACCTGACCCCGATCGGCTCGGGTGGCCGAACCTCCATCTGGTGCATACGCTGCGAGAACACCACCCGCGGAAGGATGAGGACGATGACGGAATCCACGGAAACCGGTCGGGTCGACCCGGTCAGCGACGAGCCGACCGAGCGCGCGCTGACCGACGGCGTCCCCGAGGGCGAAGACCTGGACACCGCGCAGGAGGCGGCGGATCTCGATCAGGACCCGGACGCGGTCCCGAACCGGGTTCAGGAGCCGGAGCCACCCCGTCCCGAGCGGGTCGGACCCTGGGACGACGAGAACCTCGAGGACTGAGGCTTGCCGCCGCGCCGCCCGGTCGGCTGTGCGTTGCCGTCTGCGGCGAGTTGCGCGCCGCAGGGTGCAGTCTGAGCCAAGTTGCGCCCTGCACGATGCGGCCTGAGTCGCGTCACGTTCTTTTAAAGGCGCAGCGATGACGGTGGAGGGCGCGGTTCGGCTCCCTTCCGGCGGTTCGCGTGGATTCCCGACCCTTCCTGAATGACGTCTGAGTGAAATGTCGAGTTTGCGAGCGCAGGCAGGTCTGAAAGCCGAGCCGAGGCCCGATCCGAGCCAGTAGCTCGGCTTTCAAACCTGCCAGTGGTCGCATTCCAGACATAACAGATGGCGCCCGACCCTCAAACGATCGTCTTGCGCTTTGAAAGCCGCTCAGAAACGGGCATATTGCGCCGCGGAGCAGCATTCAGAGCGTGAGGCCATCCCAACCGTCACATGCGTCTCTGACGTCACGCACGGGACCAAAGAGAGCCACGTTATCCGCACTCGACAGCCGAACCGCGCCGGCCGCCGTCATCGCTGCGCCTTTAGAAGCGTGACCCAACTCAGACCGCACCGTGAAGCACGTAACCCAACTCAGACCGCACCGTGAAGCACGTAACCCGGAACTCTAGACCGCACCGTGAAGCACGTAACACCCGACTGCAGACCGTCACGCCCGTGAAGCACGTAACCCGACTCAGACCGCACCCTGAAGCACGCAGCCCCCGACATAGATCGCGCCGAGCTGACCCAGCCAGCAGGTAGAGCCGAGGATTAGAGGTACTGGCCGGTGTTGGCGACGTTGTCGATCGAGCGGCCGGGCTCGGTGCCCTGCTTGCCGGAGATCAGCGTCCGGATGAAGACGATCCGCTCGCCCTTCTTGCCGGAGATCCGGGCCCAGTCGTCGGGGTTCGTCGTGTTGGGCAGGTCCTCGTTCTCCTTGAACTCGTCGAGACAGGCCTGCAGCAGGTGCTGGACGCGCAGCCCCCGCTGACCGGTGTCGAGGAGCTCGCGGATGGCCATCTTCTTCGCCCGGTCGACGATGTTCTGGATCATCGCGCCGGAGTTGAAGTCCTTGAAGTACAGGATCTCCTTGTCGCCGTTGGCGTAGGTGACCTCGAGGAAGCGGTTCTCCTCGGACTCGGTGTACATCCGCTCCACGGTGCGCTGGATCATCCCGACGACGCACTCGTCGCGGTTGCCGGCGAACTCCTGGACGTCGTCGGCATGCAGCGGCAGGTCCGACGTCAGGTACTTCGTGAAGATGTCGCGCGCCGACTCCGCGTCCGGGCGCTCGATCTTGATCTTGACGTCCAGCCGGCCCGGTCGCAGGATCGCGGGGTCGATCATGTCCTCGCGGTTGGAGGCGCCGATGACGATGACGTTCTCCAGACCCTCGACGCCGTCGATCTCGCTGAGCAGCTGCGGCACGATGGTGTTCTCGACGTCTGACGAGACGCCCGAGCCGCGGGTCCGGAACAGCGAGTCCATCTCGTCGAAGAAGACGATCACCGGGGTGCCCTCGTTGGCCTTCTCACGGGCCCGCTGGAACACCAGCCGGATATGACGCTCGGTCTCGCCGACGTACTTGTTGAGCAGCTCCGGGCCCTTGATGTTGAGGAAGTACGACTTCCCCTCCTCGCCGGTCTTCTGCCGCACCTGCTTGGCCAGCGAGTTCGCGACCGCCTTCGCGATCAGCGTCTTGCCACAGCCGGGAGGGCCGTACAGGAGCACGCCCTTCGGCGGCTTCAGCTTGTGCTCCTTGAACAGCTCAGGGTGCAGGTAGGGCAGCTCGATGGCGTCGCGGATCTGGTCGATCTGGCGCATCAGCCCGCCGATGTTGGCGTAGTCGATGTCCGGCACCTCTTCGAGGACGAGCTCCTCGACCTCGGTCTTCGGGATGCGCTCGTAGACGTAGTTGGAGCGGGTGTCGAGCAGCAGGGAGTCGCCCGAACGCAAGCGTCGTCCCGCGCAGCGGCTCGGCGATCCGGACGATGCGCTCCTCGTCGGCGTTGCCCATCACGAGGGCGCGGTCCTCGTCGGCCAGCACCTCCTTGAGCAGCACGACCTCGCCGACGGTCTCGAACTCGAGAGCGGCGACGACGTTGAGCGCCTCGTTGAGCATGACCTCCTGGCCGCGCTGGAGGTTCGCGGTGTCGACCGTCGGGCTGACGTTGACCCGGAGCTTGCGGCCGCCGGTGAACACGTCGATGGTGTCGTCGTCGTTGCGGCCGAGGAACGTGCCGAAGCCGGTCGGCGGCTGGGCCAGCCGGTCGACCTCCTCCTTCAGCGTCATGATCTGGTCGCGGGCCTCGCGCAGGGTCGTGGCGAGCCGCTCGTTCTGCGCGGTGAGCGACGCGAGCGCCGACTGGGTCTCGGCCAGTCGCTGCTCCAGGTAGCGCGCCGACCGTGGCGCATCCGAGAGCCGGCGGCGCAGCTCGGACACCTCGGCCTCGAGGAATCCCACTTGCGCGACCATGTCCTCGTGAGCCTGGGCTCGGCGACGCTGACCGTCGTCCTGTCCTGGCACGGATACCACCTCCACTGCAGCCTCTGATGTGACCCTACCTGGGCGGTCACGCTGGATTTCGCCGGTGCATCCGAGTGTCGATATCAGTCTGTGACCTCGGGCATCGGTCCGGTCGGCCTGGTGCTCGGCGCGGTCGGGGACCGCGGTAGTCGTCGCCGTACGCGCCCGGCGACGGGCGTCGGCTCCGGCGCGGAGCAGCTACCCCGGGCGCCAGCCGACGGGCCGTCACGAGGAACCCGGTGTGGCCGTTCATCCGGTGCTCGGGTCGTACGGCGAGCCCTCGACGTGCCAGCCGCGCACCAGCGACTCCCACGACTCGGGCTCGGTGAAGCCCTCGTGCTCGCGGAGCGTCTCGACGAACCGGCTGAGCTGCGTGGTCGTGGCGACGTAGGCGCAGACCAGCCCGCCGGGGATGAGGGCTTCCGCGACCACCGGGACGCACTCCCACGGCGCGAGCATGTCGAGGACGACCCGGTCGACCTCGCGCTCGACCAGGTCGGTCGCGAGGTCGCCGACGGCCAGGCGCCACGCCGGGTGGTCTCCGCCGAAGAAGGCCGTGACGTTTCGCTCGGCGATCTCGGCGAACTCCGCTCGCCGCTCGTACGACGTGACGCGGCCGTCCGGGCCGACCGCGCGCAGCAGAGTGCAGGTCAGCGCGCCCGACCCGACCCCGGCCTCGACCACGTGCGCCCCGGGGAAGATGTCGGCCATCGTGACGATCTGGGCGGCGTCCTTCGGGTAGACGACGGCGGCGCCGCGCGGCATCGACACGACGAAGTCGGGGAGCAGCGGGCGGAGGACGAGGAACTCGACCCCGCCGGTCGACGTGACGCACCACGCCGTCGGGGCCGCCGATCAGGTCGTCGTGCTCGATGCCGCCCTTGTGGGTGAAGAACGTCTTGCCCGCCTCGAGCAGGACGCTGTGGCGCCGCCCCTTCGGGTCGGTGAGCCGGACCCGCTCGCCCGGCCGCAGCGGACCACGCCGTACTCCTGACCAGGACGGGTCGGCCGGCTCGCTCGCAGGGTGCTCGATCGTCGTCATCGTGAGACAGCATTCATCAGGTGTCAGCGCAGACCGGCCGCGTCAGCCGGCCCGGAAGGCGTTGTCGACGTCCTTGGTGACGAGGACGCCGTAGACGGACCCGGTCGGCTCGACCAGGACGTACTCGGTGGCCGGGGTCGTCTGCATGGCACGGAGCAGGTCCTCGCCGGACAGGTCGGCCGAGATCATCAGGCCGGACTCGAGCCGGCGGGCCAGGTCACCGGCGGGCATCCACGGCCGGCGCTCCATCGGCGTCGACGCGACCGCCGCCTCGTTGACGATGCCCTCCGGCTGGCCGAGGCTCGAGACGATGACGAGCGAACCGGCGTTGGCCTCCTGGGCGCGCCGGATCGCCTCGGAGAGCGGCAGGTCGGCCGGTACGCCGATGGCCGGGCCGGGCCAGCGAACGCGCCCGGAGGCCGGGCAGCCTCGGTGCGGACCTTCGCCACGATCAGCGCCTGGGTGGCGCCGGCCCACAGGAACGCGCCGATCATGAACGCGAACAGGTAGTCGATGATCTGTGGCTGTCGGCCGGCCAGCAGCAGGATCAACGGGTAGAAGACCGCGAGGACGGCGGCGACCCGGCCGCCCCACGCAGCCACCGTCACGCCGAGTCCGCGGCGCCTCGTGACGCCCCAGACCGCGGCCTGCAGCACTCGGCCCCCGTCGAGCGGCAGACCCGGGCACGAGGTTGAGCGCGCCGACGACCAGGTTGGCGCAGGCGAGCGCCGCCACCGTATACCGGAGCGAGCCCGTCCCCGGACGAGTCGATCGCGAGGTAGGCGATGCCGCCGATCGCGAGCGACGTGAGCGGACCGACGACGGCGATCACGAACTCGCGCCACGGCGTGCTCGCCTCGCCCTCGATCTCGGTCGCGCCGCCGAGGAAGTGCAGGTTGATGGAGGTGACCGGCATCTGGAAGGCCCGCGCCGCGACCGCGTGCGAGATCTCGTGCAGCAGCACCGAGACGTAGAGCAGGACCGCGAACGCGACGCCGACCAGGTAGGCCATGCCCGCCGAGCTCGGGCTCGATCTCGCTCAGCCGGGAGCCGGTCAGGACGGCGATGAGCAGCACGATGAGGAACCAGGAGTGCCGGACGGTGATGTCGATCCCGGACACGGTGGCCAGCCGAAGCGTGCCCGGGGGCATCGGCCGGGGCGGACTTGGGCCGCCGTTCGCGCTGGTCGCTCACGCCTCCACGCTAGCGCGTGTTGTCGGTGGGGTGGCCTAGCCTTACCGGCATGATGACCGAGCGTGCCCTCCAGCCGGTGACACAGGTGGTGACCCCGGTCGTGGACCAGGCGCTGGGCTCGGTCATGACGAGCGGCGTCGACGGCCAGCTCGAGCCGGTCCGGCGGCCGTCGAGGGTCCCCGCCTGACAGCGGCACCTCCCTGTCGCCGAGCCGGGCGAGCGACTTCATGACCTGCCCGCTGCTCTACCGCTTCCGGGTCATCGACCGGCTGCCCGAGCGACCCAGCATGGCCGCGGTTCGCGGGTCAGTGGTGCACAAGGTGCTCGAGGAGCTCTTCGACCTGCCCGCCGCAGAGCGCACCCACGACCGCGCATCACTGATGCTCGGCCCCGTGTGGGAGACGCTGCTCGCCGAGGAGCCGGAGCTCGCCGAGATGTTCACCGCGTCCCGGCTCCGAGGCGACCGACGCCGACCTGGCCGAGCCTGGCTCGAGCAGTGCCGTGACCTGCTCGAGCGGCTACTTCCCGCTCGAGGACCCGCAGCGCCTCGAGCCCGCCGAGCGCGAGGTGCACGTGGTCACCACGCTGGACTCCGGGCTGACCATCCACGGCTACATCGACCGGGTCGACCTGGCCCCGACCGGCGAGCTGCGCATCGTCGACTACAAGACCGGGCGCCTCGCCCAGCGAGTGGTTCGAGGCGAAGGCGCTGTTCCAGATGAAGTTCTATGCGCTGGTCGTCTGGCGCACCCGCGGCGTCATCCCGACTCTGCTCCAGCTCATCTACCTCGGCAACGCCGAGATGCTGCGCTACCGGCCGGACGAGGCCGACCTGCTGGCGACCGAGCGCAAGGTCGAGGCGCTGTGGAAGGCGATCCGGCGCGCGACCGAGTCCGGCGAGTGGCGTCCCAACAAGTCGAAGTTGTGCGCCTGGTGCGACCACCAGGCGATCTGCCCTGCCTGGGGCGGCACACCTCCGCCGCTCCCGGAGCCGGTCGACGATCACGTCGACCCCGACCGAGCCGCGGTGCTCACCACTCAGTAGAGGTGGCAGGCGACCTCGACGCCGTCGACGAGTCGCAGGGCGACGTCCTCGCCCTGGTGGAAGTGGACCGTCACACCGTCGGGTACCTCGTCGATACCGTCGACGCCGGTCCAGAACCGGGCGTTCGGCGCCTCCGATCGGACCTCGTCGAGCAACGTGATCAGGTCGTGCGGGCTGGCGTCGCTCGACGGCCTCAACGTGGCCGGGCCGCCCTCCTGCTCGGCGAGCTCGTCCAGGTTGGCGATCCGGCTGCGCTCCAGGTCGTACGTCGACGCGCGGGTGCGCAGCCAGTGGCTCTCGAGCGTCGCGACCAGGTCGCGGGCCTCCCACCCGCACTTGTCGAAGCGCCACCGGGCAACGCGGGTGGAACGAGCAGCCGCTGCGGCGGCCAGGCCGCGTCGGGGATCTCGCCCTTCAGCAGGTCGGCCGTCTTGGCCCGGCTCGGGTCCGGGTCGGGGATGGCGGCCAGCAGCGCCTTCGTGTACGGGTGCTTGGGGTCGCGGAAGATCTGCTCGGTGTCGCCGAGCTCGACGATCCGACCGAGGTACATGATCGCGATCCGGTCGCAGAAGAACTTCGCGCTGGCCAGGTCGTGGGTGATGTAGACGTAGCTGAGGTCGAGCTGCGCCTTCAGATCGAGCATCAGCTGCAGGATCTTGGCCCGCACGCTCATGTCCAGCATCGAGATCGGCTCGTCGGCCACCAGGATGCTCGGGTTCATGATGATCGCTCGGGCGATCACCACGCGCTGCTTCTGGCCCCCGGAGAGGTCGCGCGGGTACTTCGTGAGGAACAGCTCGACCGGCGACAGTCCGACCCGCTCCAGCGCGTCGATCACCATGTCCTGGCGCTTGGCCTTCGGCACCTTGTGGATGCGCAGCGGGTCGCGCAGCGCCTGCTCGACGGTCATCGCGGGGTTGAGCGCCGCGTTGGGGTCCTGGAACACCATCTGCACGTGCCGGCGCAGGCCGCGCAGCCGGCGCCTGGACAGCATCGAGATGTCCTCGTCGATCTCGTCGTCGCGGATCCGGACCGATCCCGTGGTGATCGGGGTCAGTCCCAGCAGCGACCGGCCGAGGGTCGACTTGCCGCTGCCGCTCTCACCGACCAGGCCGATCACCTCGCCCTTCTGCAGCTTGAGGTTGACGCCGTCGACGGCCTTCACGGTGCCGGTGCTCCGGCCGAACAGCCGGGCGAACGTGCTGCCACCCAGGTCGAAGTGGACCGACAGGTCATGGATGTCGATGACCGTGTCCTCGGCTGCGCACCGGCTTCTCAGGCTTCGTCTGCAACGCCGATCACCTCCCTCTCCAAGGGCTCGCGTGCCACCCGGCGGGATCAGCTCGTCCGGACCGTGCAGCCAGCACTCGACCGTGCCGCCGGTCGCGGTCACCGTCTCCACCGGGTCCTGGTCTACGCGCAGACCACCATCGCGTCGGGGCAGCGCGGGTGGAACCGGCAGCCCGCGGCGGCGACACCAGGTCGGGCGGTGCGCCGGGGATGAAGTTCAGGCCGGTGGTGGACAGGCTGATCGTCGAGCGCAGCAGCTCGCGGGTGTAGGGGTGCTGCGGGTTGCCGAAGACGGTCACGCACGCTGCCCTGCTCGACGATCCGCCCGGCGTACATCACGGCGACCCGGTCGCAGGCCTCGGCGACGATGCCGAGGTTGTGGGTGATCAGCAGCAGCGCGGTGTCGAAGTTGCGCCGCAGGTCGTTGAGGATCGCGACGATCTGCGCCTCCACGAGCACGTCGAGCGCGGTCGTCGGCTCGTCCGCCACGACGAAGGCCGGCCGCAGCACCAGGGCGAGAGCGATCATCAGCCGCTGCCGCATCCCGCCGGAGAACTCGTGCGGGTAGGACTTGTAGCGGGTCGGCGGGATGCCCATCAGCCGCAGGATCTCGAGCGCCCGCTCCCGGACCTCGGTCTTGCTGAGATCGGGCTCGTGCTGGGTGATGGTCTCCTCGAAGTGCTGCGAGATGCGCATCAGCGGGTTGAGGCGGGTCAGCGGCTCCTGGAAGATCATGCCGACGCTCGGACCGCGCAGGGCGTAGGCCTCCTTGTCGGACATCGGCAGGATGTCCCGGCCCTTGAACAGCACCTCGCCGTCGCGCTTCGCGCCCTGCGGCAGCAGGCCCATCAGACCGCGGCCCAGCGTCGACTTGCCACACCCGGACTCGCCCACCAGGCCGAGGGTCTCCCCCGGGTAGAGGTCGAGACTCACCCCGTCGACGGCCTGGATGGCGCCGCGCACGGTGCCGTACCAGACGCGCAGGTCGTCGACGTGGATCACCGGCTGGTCGCGGTCGACCGGTGGCCGATCGTCCACGGTCACGGCTGGCTCCTCGCTCGTCAAGGGCTCGGCCGTCGACTCGTCGACGGGAGTCGGCCGCGCGGCGTGATCGGCCGCTGCGCCGGCAGTGCGGGACCCGCGGCGGCAGCACGACCGGGCAGCAGTCGCCGGCGCCGCAGGATCGGGTTGACCGTCTCGTTGAGGCCCTCGCCGACCAGGGTCAGCCCGGTGACCAGCAGCACGATCGCCAGACCGGGGTAGAGCGACGTCCACCAGACCCCGACGCCGGCGTCGTCCAGCGCGCGCTGCAGGTCGTAGCCCCACTCGGCGGCCTGGTCGGGCTGGATGCCGATGCCCAGGAAGCCGAGTCCGGCCAGGGTGCAGAATCGCGTCCGCGGCGTTGAGGGTGCCGATGACCGGCACGCTCTGGATCACGTTGCCGAACAGGTAGCGCCGCATGATCACCGGTCCGCTCGCCCCGAGCGCCCGCGCGGCTTCGACGTACGTCGCCTCCTTGGCGCTGATCGTGGTGTTGCGGACCACCCGGAAGTACTGCGGGATGTAGATGACGGTCAGCGAGAGGGCCGCCGCGACCACGCCGCCCGACACGAACCAGACGCTGTCGCCGATGATGTTCAGGAACAGGAACGCGCAGACGATGGCCAGCAGGAACGACGGGAACGCGTAGAGCGCGTCCATGATCAGGACCAGGATCCGGTCGAGCCAGCCGCCGACGTAGCCGGAGACGAGGCCGAGCACCAGCCCGATGATCAGCGAGGCGAACACGGCGAAGCGTCACGACCTCCAGGGCGGTGCGGGCGCCCCAGATCACCCGGGACAGCACGTCGGTCTGCAGGTCCGTCGTGCCGAACCAGTGGGTGCTGGTCCGGGTGGCCGAGCTTCGGGAACCTGCCGTTCGGAGTCCTGGAACTGCGCGATAGCCGTACGGCGCGAGCCAGGGCGCGAAGATGGCGCAGATCAGGAAGACCGCCGGTGATCACGGCACCGATGACCAGCATCCAGCGCGCCACCCCGTGGTTCTGGAGAACGGCGAGATCAGAGCGCTGCAGCAGACGTGCGCATCAGAACCTCACCCGGGGGTCGATCAGCGCGTTGACCACGTCGATCAGCACGCTGACCACGACCACCACGAGGGCGAACATCGTGATGATGCCCTGGACGGCGCCGTAGTCGCGGCCGTTGATGTACTTGATCAGCTTCTGGCCGAGCCCCGGCCAGTTGAACGTCGTCTCGGTGAGGACGGCGCCGGAGAGCAGCAGCGCGACGTACAGTCCGACGACGGTGATCACCGGCACCAGCGCGTTGCGGAAGGCGTGGTTGCGCATCACCTTGCCTCTGTCGATGCCGCGGGCCTGGGCCGCCTCGACGTAGTCGCTCTGGATCGTCTGCAGGATGTTGACCCGAACCAGCCTGATGAAGACGCCGCAGATACCGATGCCGAGAACCAGCGCCGGCAGCAGCAGATGCTCGAGCACGTCGTTGATCGCCTGCCGGTCGCCACTGAGGAAGGCGTCGATCAGCAGGATGTGGGTGCGCTCCGGAACGACGAACAACGTCTCCGGTGTCGCCTCTCCCCCGGTGGGCAGTCCGAGCGGCGGCGCGACGTAGATCTGGACGAGCAGGCCGACGAAGAAGATCGGCGCGGCGTAGGTGATGATCCCGAAGATCCGGATCACGACGTCGGAGCCGGTGTCGCGCAGCCGACCGGCCAGCAGCCCCAGCGGGATGCCGACCACCAGCGCGATGAGGAAGGCGGCCATGGTCAGCGAGAGCGTCGCACCGCCGTTGTCCCGGACCACGTCGATCACCGGCTGGTTGTCGGTGAAGGTGGTTCCGAAGTCGAGGTGCAAGGTGTTCCAGAGGTAGTCCCAGTACTGGACGATCAGTGGCTTGTCCAGTCCGACCTTGTGCCTGGCCTGCTCCAGCGCCTGCGGGCTGATCTTGCCGCCGAGGGCCGCCGAGATCGGGTCACCTGGGGCCACCCGCATGAGCAGGAACACCATCGTCATCAGGATCCACATCATCGGGATCACGAGGAGGAGGCGCTGCAGGATGTAACGAGGCAGCGAGCCCGATGAAGCGCTCATAACGCCTTTCTACACACCGCGTCTGCGGAAATCTCGGCAGGGCACCGCGACCTCTTCCGGTGACGCCGCCCAGCGGACTCATGGCAGCCGACTGGGGAGGGGCCGCATCGACCCCTCCCCAGCCGCTCGAGCATGGAGCTAGCTGCCGTTGGAGATAGTCCAGAGCCGGAAGATGTAGGCCGCGTCGAGAGTCTCCTTGACGCCCTGCATCCCGTCCGTGTAGACGGCAGTGTTGTTGCCGACCCAGCTCGGGATGAACGGCACGTCCTTCGCAGCGATGTCCTGGAGCTGCTTGAAGTCGGCGTTGCGCGTCGCCTGGTCAGGAGACGCCTGCTCGTGCGCTACCAGCGTGTTGGCTTCGTCGTTCTGGTAGCCGTTCTGGAAGAAGCCGCCGTCGACCAGGAACGGAGACAGGTAGTCGTCCGCGTCCGGGTAGTCCGGGAACCAGCCGAGCATCCAGAGGTCGTAGGCGCCCTCCTTGTAGATCGTCTGGTACTGCTCCCACTCGGTGCTCTTCAGGGTCACCTTGAAGAGTCCACTGTCCTCGAGCTCGCGCTTGAACTCAGTCGCCTCGTCGACGGCGTTCGGGCCGTAGTGCGTCGGCGTGTAGCCCATCGTGATGTTGACCGGAGTGGTGACACCGGCGTCGGTCAGGGTCTGCTTCGCGGCGGCGACGTTCGGTGCCGCGCCGTAGGCGTCCTTGTACGACTCGACGGAGCCGTTCATGCCGGGCGGCACGATCGAGTACAGCGGCGTGACCGTGCCCTCGTAGGCGTCCTTCGCGATGGCTTCGCGGTCGATGATCTGCGCCGCCGCCTGGCGAACGGCGACGTTCTTGCCGAGCGCCCTTGTCGACACGCCAGACCCAGTAGCGGATCGCAGCGCCGGCGCCCTTCGGCGACCGTCAGGTCGCTCTCCTTCGACAGCGCGGTCAGGTCGGTCGGACCGAGGGTGTCCCAGGCCACGTCGATCTCGCCGTTCTGAATCGCGAGCTTCAGACCGGACGAGTCCTGGTAGTAGGAGATGAAGACCTGGGCCGACTTCGGCGTGCGGTCACCGGTGTAGTTGTCGTTGACCTCGAGGACGGCCTGCTGACCCGACTTGTACTGGGACAGCTTGTAGGGGCCAGAGCCGATCACCTGGTCGTCGGCGAGCTTCTTGTCCGGCGGGAACACGTCCTCGTCGACGATCGCACCCGTGCCCGGGTAGGTGAGCAGCGCCTGGAACGTCACGTCCGGCTTGCTCAGGTGGAAGATGACCGTGGTGTCGTCGGGCGTCTCGATCGCGCCCGGGGCCAGACCGGTGACGTTGCCCTTCTTGTCCGTCGCGGCGATGTCGCCGAGCAGGTAGATCGCCGCACCGTTGGGATCGCCGATGTCGAGCGCACGCTTGAAGCTGTACGCGACGTCGGAGGAGGTGAGCGGGTCGCCGTTGGAGAACTTGAGGCCGGGCTTCAGCGTGCAGGTGAACGTCTTCGGGTCGCTGTAGCTGCAGCTCTTCGCCGCATCACCCACCGGAGTGGTGCTGCCCGCGGGGATCGTCTGGAGCGTCTGGAAGATGCTGTACTGCAAGGTGGACGATCCGAGGTCGTACGAGCCGGCGGGGTCGACGGCGGTCACCGTGTCGGTCGTGCCCATGGTGTAGCTCCCGCTCGCGTTCGAGCCACCGTCGTCGTCGCGGTTCGATCCGCAGGCGGCCAGCCCGGCGACCAGGGCCGCCGCGCCCCCTACTGCCAGGATCTTGTTGAGTTTCTGCACTGTCGTGCTCCCGTCCGAAGAGGCGCTGTCGCCAGAACTGATTGACTGGACCTTAGTTGCTCTGATGCCGATGTGTCAGCCTGACACGGTCACGACATGGTCACCGTTGCCGTCTGACCAGGTCGAAGACGGCCGCACGTGTCACCGGGCGTTGAAGTATTTCGCCTCGGGGTGGTGGACGACAAGCGCGTCGGTCGACTGCTCGGGGTGGAGCTGCAGCTCCTCGCTCAGCGTGACGCCGATCCGCTCGGGACGCAGCAGCCGGACCAGCGCGGCACGGTCCTCGAGGTCGGGGCAGGCCGGATAGCCGAAGCTGTAGCGCGAGCCGCGGTAGCCCTGCCGGAACACATCGGACATGTCGGCCGAGTCGTCACCGCTGAAGCCGAGCTCGTCGCGCACCCGGGCATGCCAGAACTCCGCCAGCGCCTCGGTGAGCTGCACCGACAGGCCGTGCAGCTCGAGGTAGTCGCGGTAGGCGTTCGCGGCGAACAGCTCGCCGGTGACCTCGCTGACCCGGCTGCCCATCGTGACCAGGTGGAACGCGATGACGTCGAGCTCGCCGGCGTCCTTCGGCCGGAAGAAGTCGCTGAGGCAGAGGAACCGGTCCCGCCGCTGGCGCGGGAAGGTGAACCGGGCCACCTCGTCGGACTGGTTGCTCCGCGTCGAGCACGACCAGGTCGTCGCCGTCGCTGTAGCAGGGCCAGTAGCCGTAGACGACGGCCGGCTCCATGATCCCCTCGGTCTGGATGCGGTTCATCCAGGCTCGCAGCCGCGGTCGGCCCTCGGTCTCGACCAGCTCCTCGTACGACGGTCCGTCGCCGCGCGACGCCTTCAGCCCCCACTGCCCCATGAACGTCGCGCGCTCGTCGAGGTAGGACGGCGAAGTCCGCCAGCGGCACGCCCTTGACGATCCGGTCGCCCCAGAACGGCGGCGTCGGCACCGGGTTGGTCGTCGAGACGTCGGAGCGGGCCGGGACGACCACGTCGGGCTCCGATGACGGTACGGGCGCGGCTGGACCTTCACCCTCCGCTCGCGCAGCGCCGGCAGGGTGGCCCCGGCCTCGCCGCGCTTGACCGCCATGACCGCGTCCATCAGCCGCAGCCCCTCGAAGGCGTCGCGGGCGTAGCGCACCTCGCCGTCGAAGAGCTGGGCCAGGTCCTGCTCGACGTACGCCCGGGTCAGGGCGGCCCCGCCGAGGATCACCGGCCAACGTTTCGCCGTACCCCGCTGGTTGAGCTCCTCGAGGTTCTCCCGCATGACGACGGTGCTCTTGACCAGCAGGCCGGACATGCCGATCACGTCGACGTCGTGCTCGTCGGCGGCGTCGAGGATCGCGCTGACCGGCTGCTTGATCCCGAGGTTGACGACCGTGTAGCCGTTGTTGGACAAGATGATGTCGACCAGGTTCTTGCCGATGTCGTGGACGTCGCCCTTGACGGTGGCCAGCACGATGGTGCCCTTGCCGCGGTCGTCGGACCGGTCCATGTGCGGCTCCAGGAAGGCGACGGCGGTCTTCATCACCTCGGCTGACTGCAGGACGAACGGCAGCTGCATCTCACCGGACCCGAACAGCTCGCCCACGGTCTTCATCCCGGAGAGCAGGTCCTCGTTGATGATGTCGAGGGCCGGCCGGCCGGTGTCGAGCGCCTCGGTCAGGTCCTGCTGGAGCCCGTTCGGCTCGCCGTCGATGATCCGGCGCTGCAGCCGCTCGCCGAGCGGCAGCGCGGCCAGCTCCGCTGCCCGGGTCTCGCGGGTCTCGCTCGTCGACACGCCGGCGAACAGGTCGAGCAGCTTCTCCAGCGGGTCGTAGCCGGGCCGCCTCTTGTCGTAGACCATGTCGTAGGCGACCTGGCGCTGGTCCTCGGGGATCCGCGACAGCGGGACGATCCGCGCGGCATGGACGATCGCCGAGTCCAGCCCGGCCTTGGTGCACTCGTGGAGGAAGACCGAGTTGAGCACGACGCGGGCAGCCGGGTTGAGGCCGAACGAGACGTTCGAGACGCCGAGCGTCGTCTGGACCTCCGGGTAGCGCCGCTTGACCTCGCGGATCGCGGCGATCGTCTCGAGGCCGTCCCGGCGGGTCTCCTCCTGGCCGGTCGCGATCGGGAACGTGAGGCAGTCCACGATGATGTCGCTGGTGTCCATTCCCCACTGACCGGTCAGGTTGTCGATCAGCCGGCTGGCGACCGCGACCTTGTGCTCCTCGGTACGGGCCTGGCCCTCCTCGTCGATGGTGAGCGCGACGACGGCGGCCCCGTGCTCTCGCACGATCGGCATGATGCGGGCGAACCGCGAACCCGGACCGTCGCCGTCCTCGTAGTTGACCGAGTTGACGACACATCGTCCGGCCAGCGCCTCCAGACCGGCCTCGACCACGTTGGGCTCGGTCGAGTCGAGCATGATCGGGCAGCGTCGAGGACGTCGCCAGGCGGGAGGCCGCGGTGCGCATGTCGGCTACGCCGTCACGGCCGACGTAGTCGATGCAGAGGTCGAGCAGATGGGCCCCGTCGCGGATCTGGGCGCGGGCGATCTCCACGCAGTCGTCCCACTTCTCGGCCAGCATCGCGTCGCGGAACGCCTTGCTGCCGTTGGCGTTCGTCCGCTCGCCGATCGACAGGTACGACGTGTCCTGGCGGAAAGGCACGTGCTGGTACAGGGATGAGACCCCCGGGTCGGTGCGGGCCTTGCGCTTGGCGAGCCCTCGCCCGGCTACCCGCTCGACCACGAGACCGAGGTGCTCCGGCGTCGTACCGCAGCAGCCGCCGACGAGGCTGAGCCCGAACTCGCGGGTGAACGTGTCGTGGGCATCGGCCAGCTGGACGGGGGTGAGCGGATAGTGGGCGCCGTCGGAGGTGAGCTGAGGGAGCCCCGCGTTCGGCATGCAGGCCAGGCCGATCGAGGCGGTCCTCGACAGGTAGCGCAGGTGCTCGCTCATCTCGGCCGGGCCGGTGGCGCAGTTGAGCCCGATCAGGTCGATGCCGAGCGGAGCAAGGGAGGTGAGGGCGGCACCGATCTCGCTACCCAGAAGCATCGTGCCGGTGGTCTCGACCGTTACGTTGACGATCGAGCGGGACGTCCCCACGCCCGTCATGGTCGGCAATGGCCCGCTTGGCGCCGATGATCGCGGCCTTCGCCTGCAGCAGGTCCTGGGCGGTCTCGATGAGGACCGCATCGATCCCCCCGTCGAGCATCCCGCGCACCTGCTCCTGGTAGGCGTCGCGGAGGGTCGCGAAGGTGACTTGGCAGCAGCGTCGGGAGCTTGGTTCCCGGACCGACCGAGCCGAGCACCCAGCGCGGCTGCTCCGCCGTGGACACG
This sequence comes from uncultured Actinomycetota bacterium, assembly GCA_963833975.1. Taxonomy (GTDB): domain Bacteria; phylum Actinomycetota; class Actinomycetes; order Propionibacteriales; family Nocardioidaceae; genus JAWWPG01. The sequence goes on along the minus strand of CAWIAB010000006.1, from coordinate 133,229 downwards.
TCGTCGGCCACCTCGCGCGCGATGGTGGCGCCGGCTCGCGACAGCTCGTAGATCCGGTCCGCGATGTCGTACTCGCCGAGGTTGGCGAAGTTCGCCCCGAACGTGTTGGTGCTGACGCAGTCCGTGCCGACCGCGAAGTACGCCTCGTGGATCGCCCGGACCACGTCGGGGCGGGTGACGTTGAGGACCTCGTTGCAGCCCTCCAGCCCGTCGAAGTCGTCCAGGCTCAGGTCGTGCTGCTGCAGCATGGTGCCCATCGCGCCGTCCGCGACCACGACCCGCTCGCGCAAGGCCTGCCGGAGGGTGTTCGAAGCAGAGGGCATCCCTTCACGCTACCCCGCCCTGTCCACTCGCTGGACTTCCGTCTCACCCGCCACGCCGACCATCCGGCCGACCTGCCCCACCATCCGGCCGTACTGACCGACCATCCGGCCGACCTGCCCGACCATCCGGCCGAACTGACCGACCATCCGGCCGACCTGACCGACCATCCGGCCGACTGCCGACCATCCGGCCGTACCTGACCGACCATCCGGCCGAACTGACCGACCATCCGGCCGTACTGACCGACCATCCGGCCGTACCGACCAACCATCGGACCCTGATCGCCGGGCAACGAGCGTTGCATGGCCGGGCGACGAGGCTCGGACCGCCGGTCACCAGAGTCGGATCGCGGGACAATGAGGGTCGGATTGCCGGTTACCAGGGCCGGATCAGCGACAACCAGGCTCGGATCGTCGACAAGAACGGCCGGATCGTCGACAAGAACGGCCGGATCGTCGCTCCAGGATCTGCGGTTGGCCGGGGTTGGGACCGTAGTCTAGGAACGTGATCAACATCGAGGTGGAGCGGCGGCTGTCCGGCGCCGTAGCCGTAGCTGCCTTCGAGGGGTGGAACGACGCCGGCGAGGCAGCGACCGATGCCGTCTCCCACCTGTTGACGGCCTGGCGGGCCGAGCTCCTCGCGACGGTCGACCCGGAGGACTATTACGACTTCCAGGTCAACCGGCCCCATGTCGGCTTCGACGATGACGGCAATCGAGAGGTGTCCTGGCGTACGACCTCGTTCTGGCACTGCACGGGCGGCCCTGTCGAGCGCGACATCGTCCTGGTCACCGGGATCGAGCCCAACCTGCGGTGGCGGTCGTTCACCGACGAGGTGCTCGACTACCTCCAAGGAATCGGCGTGAGCACCCTGGTCACCCTGGGCGCCTTGCTGGCCGACGTACCCCACACCAGGCCGGTTCCGATCACCGGAATCTCCTCCGATCCGGACCTCGCCGAGCGCCACCACCTCGAGCCGTCTCGCTACACCGGGCCGACCGGGATCGTGGGGGTCCTCCAGGAGACGTCACAGCGGCGAGGGCTCTCCACACTGTCCTACTGGGCGGCCGTCCCGCACTACGTCGCGCAGGCGCCCAACCCGAAGGGCACGCTGGCGTTGCTCGGCCAGCTCGAGGACCTGCTCGGCGCCAGCGTCGACCTGCGCGGCCTGCCCGAGGAGGCGAAGGCCTGGGAGCGCGGGGTCGACGAGATGGCCAGCGGCGACACGGACGTGGCCGAATACGTCAGGTCGTTGGAGGAGGAGCGCGACACGGCCGACCTCCCAGAGGCCACCGGTGACGCGATCGCTCGCGAGTTCGAGCGCTACCTGCGCCGACGCACCGACGAGGCCTGACCGCCTACTCACTCCCTGCTACCCGCTACCTGCTACCGCAGCGAGATCCCCAGCGACTCCTCCACAACGGCCGCCACCAGCTCGCTCGATCCGGTCTGCGGCTCGCGGTGCTCTGCCACCGCAGCCGCCCAGGCGTCGACTGCCTCCAGTGCCGCCGGCGCATCGAGATCGTGCGCCATCGCCGCCCGGACCGCGGTCACCACCTCGGTCGGGTCACCGGACTCCCGCCGTACGGCGCTCATCCAGGCCTGGAGCCGCTTCTCTCCCGCCGCGAGCAGGTCCGGGGTCCATTCCCAGTCGCTTCGGTAGTGCTGCGCCAGCAGCGTCATCCGGATCGCTCTCGGGTCGACCCCCTCCGCTCGCAACGCCGAGACGAGGACCAGGTTCCCGCGCGACTTCGACATCTTGTGTCCGTCGTACCCGACCATGCCGGCGTGGACGGAGAGCTTGGCGTACCGCTCACCGGGAAAAGCGACGTGGCCTTCGCCGGCCGACATCTCGTGGTGGGGAAACGCCAGGTCCGAGCCGCCGCCCTGGACGTCGAACGTCCGACCCAGGTAGTGCATGGCGATCGCCGCGCATTCCACGTGCCAACCCGGCCGACCAGGCCCGAGCTCGGTGTCCCAGCTCGGCTCACCCTCCCGCCGGCCCTGCCACAGCAGACAGTCGAGCGGATCGCGCTTGCCGGGACGCTCGGGGTCGCCGCCGCGGTCCGGGAAGACCTCCAGCATGGCCGCTCGGTCGAGACCGGACACCTCTCCGAAGGCCGGGTCGTCATGCACCGCGAAGTAGAGGTCGCCGTCCACGTCGTACACCGCTCCGTTGTCACGTAACCGCTCGATGAGCTCGACGATCAGCGGGATCGCCTCGACGGCACCGACATAGTGGTCGGGCGGGATCACCGCGAGAGCCGTCATGTCCTCACGGAAGAGCTGCGTCTCGCGCTCCGCCAGGGCGCGCCAGTCCTCGCCGGTTGCAGCCGCGCGCTCCAGCAGCGGGTCGTCGATGTCTGTCACGTTCTGGACGTACACCACCTCGAAGCCAGCGGACCGCCAGGCTCGGATCATCAGGTCAAAGGCGACGTACGTCGCCGCATGCCCCATGTGGGTGGCGTCGTACGGCGTGATTCCGCAGACGTACAACCGGGCCGGGCCGTCGGGCTCGGTGGCCACCAGTCCGCCGACGCGACGATCGAACAGCTCGAGTGGCGGCGCGGAGCCCAGCCGCTCGAAGGCGGCCGTCGACAAGGGAGGACTCGGCCACGATCGCATGGCGGTCACCCTATCGGCGGGTCGTCAGATGGCCGGCCAGGGGATCACCCGCCATGACCGGCCCGGCGACGGCATCGTCCCGTCCTCGAGCAGTGCCGTCACCCGACGACGTAGCGCCATGATCTCGCGGCGGCGCAGCAAGGGCCGCAGCTCGCGACCGACCTGGCCGTCGAGTGCGACCTGCAGCCGCTCGAGTGCCACGATGTCCTCGGCGCGGAGCGGGTCGCCAGCCCACCCCCACAGCACCGTTCGCAGCTTGTCCTCCTCATGGAAGGTCACGCCGTGGTCGCATCCCCAGACATGACCCTCGAGGTCGGGTAGCACGTGCCCGCCCTTGCGGTCGGCGTTGTTGATGACGACGTCCAGGACGGCCAGCCGCCGGAGCCGTTCGTCGTCGGCGTGGACGAGCAGCACCGGAGCACCGGCCTCGTCCTCGGCCTCGAGTACGGCGATCCAGCCGGCCTCCTGCTCGTCGTCGGCGACCACCCCGACCAGGTCACCGTCCGGGTCGACGTCGATCCAGCGCTGCACCATGCCGGGGCCGAAACGGCCGTCCCGCACGATCGTGGGAGGTACGGCGTGCCACCCGCCCGCCTCGGACACGACTCGGGCAGCCCGCTCTCGGGCCGCCAGGGTCCCTTCGGGAAAGTCCCATAGTGGCCGCTCCCCCGCCACCGGTTTGTAGATGCAGGCGAGGGAGACCGAGTCCAGCGTCACGCGGCCGAGGAACGAGGCGTTCGAGGCCACAACGAGTCGCCCTTCGAGCTCGAGCGACCCCTTCCGGAGCACCTCCTCGACTGCGGATGGGTCGAGGCGCTCCCCTGACGACGTGGTTGCCTGCTCAGGCCCGTCGGACGCCATTCAGACCGAGGTGCGCTTGAAGCCGTTGGCGCGCGGACAGATGTGCCCCTCCGGGTCGATCGGGCCACCACAGAACTGGCAGGGTGGACGACCTGCGGAGACGACGGACTGGGCCCGCTGGACGAAGGAGCGCGCGTAGCCGGGCTGGAGCTTCACGATCAGGACTTCGCTCGCCTCGACTTCGACCTCGATGACCACCGTCTCGTCGTCACCGTCGTCGTCCTCCTCGGCCAGCACATCGGGGTCTGAGGGGTCGAACTCCTCCAACGTCACGTTCTCGTCGGTTACCGGGAAGAGCTCGATCACGGCCAAGCCGGAGTCCTCCTCCCAGCCGAGCGTGATGGTACCGACGCGGAACTCCTCATCGATCGGCTGCTCCAGCGGGCCCTTGTCGGCAAGGCCGGTGGGCGCGAGCGCGGGGATTCGGGGATCTCCGCCGAGCCGCCGCAGCGCCTCGTCAAGGAGCAGGTCGAGGCGTTCGGCCAGGATCGCCACCTGCTGCTTCTCCAACGCGACGCTCATGATCCGGCTTCCCTCGCGGGCCTGCAGGAAGAAGGTGCGCTGCCCGGGAGGGCCCACCGTGCCCGCGACGAACCTCTCCGGGGAGTCAAAGCTGTGTACGACCGTCGGCATGGATCGAGCCTACGTGTCGGGGCCAGCGCCGCCACCGACCGGAGCATCCCCTGCGGGAGCCGACCGGCGGCGCCGGCCGCCTCTGACCTTCGGGACCAGCCCGGAGAGGTCGCCATGCTCGTTCAGCCGTACGACGAACGGTCGCTGAGGCGTATAGGACACAACCGACACCGAGCCGGGGTCGACCACGATCCGCTGGAAGCTGTCCAGGTGGCTGCCGGCCGCGTCGGCCAGGATCGCCTTGATCACGTCGCCGTGGCTCACCGCCACCCACAAGGCCGTCGGGCCGTGCGACTCCGTGACGGCCGCGTCGTAGTGCCGTACGGCATCGAGCGCTCGTGCCTGCATCGCCCGCATCGACTCACCGCCCGGGAACTCGACCGCGCTCGGCTGGCCCTGGACCACCTTCCACAGCGGCTCCTTGGCCAGGTCCTTCAGCGGTCGCCCGGTCCAGTCGCCGTACCCACACTCCGTGAGCCTCTTGTCGGTGGCGACCTTGACCGGCGCAGCCATGGCAGAGGCGAGGGCTGCGGCGGTCTGCCGGCAGCGCTCGAGCGGGCTGGACACGATCGCAGCGATCGGCAGCGCCGACATCCGCGCCGCCAGGTCATCGGCCTGGCGCTTGCCGACGTCATCGAGCCGGACCCCTGGCGTCCGGCCCGCGAGAACGCCGGTCGCGTTGGCGGACGTGCGGCCGTGCCGGACAAGCAGAACAGTCGCCACGCGCTCACCTTAGACGTGCCATGGCGCCGACCCCCCACAATGGGGGGGTGATTGTCGACTGCGCGGTCTACCGGGAAGGGAACCGGATCGTCCTGTCCGACCACGCCGACGACATGGCGTCGGCGCTCGAAGCAGCCTGTACGGACGACCGTGGCTTCGTCTGGATCGGGCTCCACGAGCCCACCGAGGAGGAGATGACCAAGGTCTCCACGACGTTCGACCTGCATCCGCTCGCGGTCGAGGACGCCTTGGCCGCGCACCAGCGCCCGAAGCTCGAGCGCTATCCCGGCAACCACGTGTTCATGGTCTTGAAGACACTCTGGTACGTCGATGAGCGCGACGCCGTCGAGACGGGTGAGATCGCGATCTTCGTCGGGGAGAACTTCGTGGTCACAGTGCGCCACGGGTCGGGCGCCGAGCTCAGCATGACGCGCCGCAGCCTCGAGCGACAGGCCGGCGTCCTCGGGCACGGCCCGTTCGCCGTGCTGTACTCGGTCTGCGACCACATCGTCGACGACTACGAGCACGTCGTCGAGGAGCTGCAGATCGACGTAGACGAGATCGAGCTCTCCGTCTTCTCCGATGAGCGCACCCAGGACGCCCAGCGCATCTACACGCTGAAACGCGAGGTCTCCGAGTTCCGGCGGGCCGTGGCGCCCCTGCGCGAGCCGCTCAGCCGTCTCGCGCACGCGGGGCTGCCGGAGATGGACGAGCGGGCGGGCACCTTCTTCCGGGACGTCGCCGACCACGCGATCCTGATCAACGAGCAGGTCGAGACGCTCGACGGCCTCCTCTCGAGCGCCCACGATGCGCACATGGCCCGGATCTCGGTGCAGCAGAACGACGACATGCGCAAGATCTCGGCCTGGGTGGCAATCGCCGCGGCCCCGACGGTGCTCGCCGGTATCTACGGGATGAACTTCCAGAACATTCCAGAGCTCTCCTGGCACTACGGCTACTTCTTCGTGCTCGCCCTGATGGCCGTCGTGTGTACGGCCCTCTTCCGGATCTTCAAACGCTCCGGCTGGCTCTGACCCCCTCCCCGATCCCGCCCGACCATCCGGCCGACCTGCCCGACCATCCGGCCGACCTGCCCGACCATCCGGCCGTTAGGTGGGTGAGAGGGTGCCAGTGGCGAGGAGGACGATGAGGACGACGGCGAGGCCCACCCGATAGGGGACGAACCAGGTGATGGGGTGGTGGGCGACGAACCTGAGCAGCCAGGCCACCGCGGCGTACGCAACGACGAAGCTCACCGCGGTGGCCACCAGGGTCGACGCGAGCGGGATATCGCCGCTCACCGCGCTCGGCAGCTCGAAAAGGCCGGCCGCGGTCAGCGCCGGGATGGACAGGAAGAACGACATCCGCGTGGCCGCCACCCGGTCGAGCCCGACGAACAGCCCGGCCGAGATCGTGGCTGCCGAGCGGGAGATCCCTGGGACCAGGGAGATGCACTGCACCACGCCCATGACGATCGCGTCGCGTAGCGTCAGGTCCCGCTCATGGCGTCGCTGCGTCCCGACCCGCTCGGCCAGGACCATGACGACGCTCCAGGCGATCAGGGCTGCGGCTACCCACCAGAGGTTGCGCAGGGCGCCCGTCACCAGGTCCTTCCCCAAGATGGCGGCGATGCCCACGGGAATGGTCCCGACGATGACGTACCAGCCCATCCGGTAGTCGAACGATCCCCGCACCTCCGGTCGGGCGATCCCGCGCACCCAGGCGGAGACGATCCGCCAGATGTCCTGCCGGAAGTAGACGATGACCGCGAGGATCGCCCCTATCTGGATGACGGCGGTGAAGGCCGTGACTGTCTCGTCGTCGATCTTCAGGCCCAGCAGCTTCTCCGTGATCGTGAGATGCCCGGTGCTCGACACCGGCAGGAACTCCGTGATCCCTTCGACGATGCCGAGGATCAAGGCCTGGAGGAAGTCCACGCCGTCAGTCTGCTAGACCGGACGCCTCCAGCGCGTCTGCCACGCTCTGGAGTGTCTCGACGGCCTTCGCGGTGTCGCTCTCGAACAGCGACACGTTCAGCGTCGTGACCCCCGCCGACGCGAATGCCTGCATCCGCTCGATCACTCGCTCGCGCGGGCCGAGGAGAGAGGTCCGGTCGATCAGCTCGAACGGTACGGCGGCCATCGCGGCGCGGTGCTCACGGGCCAGGAACAGGTCCTGCACCTCTTGGGCGGCCTGTTCGTAGCCCATCCGGCGGGCAAGCGCGTTGTAGAAGTTCTGCTCGCGGCTGCCCATGCCGCCGACGTACAGCGCCGCATAGCCTCGAATCGGCTCGGCGCAGGCCTCGAGATCGTCTCCGAGTGACACCGGCACCGTGGCCGAGACGTCGAACGCAGCGCCCTCACGCCCGGCCAAGAGCTGACCCTTTCCGATACTGGCGAGCAGTTCGTCGCCGTACTCCGGTGAGAAGAAGATCGCCAGCCAACCGTCGGCGATCTCACCGGCCAGCTCGAGGTTGCGCGGCCCCACGGCGGCCAGGTAGATCGGCAGTCGGTCCCGGGTCGGGTGTACGGCGAGCTTGAGCGCCTTTCCCGGACCGCCGGGCAGCGGAAGCGTGAAGAAGTCGCCGTCGTAGCGCACGGTCTCGCGCCGCAGGGCCATCGTGACGATGTCGACGTACTCACGCGTCCTGGCCAGTGGCCGCGCGAAGTCGACCCCGTGCCAGCCCTCGGAGACCTGCGGCCCGGAGACACCGAGCCCGAGCCGGAAGCGGCCGGCACTGAGCAGGTCGAGGCTGGCCGCGGTCATCGCGGTCATGGCCGGGCTGCGGGCCGGGATCTGCATGACGGCGGCGCCGATGCCGATCCGGGTCGTCTTGGCGGCCAGATAGCTGAGCAGGGTCGGCGAGTCGGACCCGTAGGCCTCGGCGGCCCACAACACGTCGTACCCGATGTCCTCGGCGGCTCTGGCGAGCGTCACGTAGCGCGACACGTCGTGACCGAGGACGTAGCCGACGTTGAGCCCGAGCTTCACGGCTCGACAGTAGCCGTCGGCCGACTCGCAACCGCCCGCACCGGGCGCCGGGGCGGGCGGGCATTAGGGTTCGGGCATGCTCAATCGGTTCCTGGGCGCAACCGGGCTGAAGGTGTCGAGACTGGCACTCGGCACGATGACGTGGGGTGTCGAGACAGATGAGCACGACGCGGCCGAACAGCTCCGGCTCTTCATGGACGCGGGCGGCACGCTGCTCGACACGGCGGCGTCGTACGGCGGCGGTGAGACGGAGCGGCTGATCGGGACGCTGCTCGGGTCGGTGGCGAACCGTGACGACCTGGTCCTCGCCACCAAAGGGGGCATCACCCGCAAGGGTGACGGCGACCGCGTCGTCGACGTCTCCAGACGTGCCCTCGTCAGCAATCTCGACATGTCGTTGCGGCGCCTGGGTGTCGATCATGTCGACCTCTGGCAGGTGCACACCTGGTCCGACGACGCACCGTTCGAGGAGACCCTGTCGGCCTTGGACTACGCGGTCACCTCCGGTCGGGCGCGCTACGTCGGAATCTCGAACTACGCCGGGTGGCAGACCGCCCGGGCAGCGACGTACCAGCAGGCGGCGCCGGGCCGGGCCGCCCTCGCGTCGACGCAGATGGAGTACTCCCTCCTACAGCGCGGGATCGAGCGCGAGGTGGTTCCCGCGGCCATCTCCCTCGGCCTCGGCATCCTGCCCTGGGGACCGCTGGGGCGCGGGGTCCTGACCGGCAAGTACCGGAGCGGTCTCCCAGCGGACTCGCGCGCGGCGTCGAAGTTCTTCGAGCGGTACGTCGCAGAGCACCTGACCCCAGCCGCGGCACAGGTGGTCGAGGCGGTGTGGCGAGCCGCCGAGGGCCTGGACCTGACGCCTGCGGAGGTGGCCTTGGCGTGGGTTCGCGACCAGCCGGGCGTCACCGCGCCGATCGTCGGAGCGCGCACGACGGACCAGCTGCGTTCGGCGCTGAGGGTGGAGGATGTCACCCTCCCCGAGGAGATCGTGGACGCTCTCGACGACGTGTCCGCGCCCCCGACGGGCTATCCAGAGTCCTAGGCCGACTCGGGACTCGGCTGGTGGTCGCCTGTGGACCCGTCGACGATCTCGCGCAGGATGTCGAGATGCCCGGCGTGCCGCGCGGTCTCTTCGATCATGTGGATGAGCACCCAGCGCATCGTGACCGCCGATCCGAACCAGGCTGTGCCGCGCTCCTCGACCGGCACCTCGTCGATCACCGCATCGGCGGCCGCGCGAGCCCTGGCATAGAGGGCCAGCACCTCGGCCGTCGACTCACCAGCCTCGATCCGCAGGTCGGCGTCAGGGTCAGCCTCGTCGTACTCGCGCGGCTCGGTCTCGCGACCGAACGTCTCGCAGAACCAGCCGTACTCGACCCACCCGAGGTGCTTCACCAGGCCGAGCATGGTGGTGCCGGACGGCACCAAAGGGCGCCGCAGCTGCTCGTCGTCGAGACCCTCCAGCTTCCAGAGCACCACGTCGCGATGGCGGTTCAGGCTGGCGTGCAAGCTCTCCTTCTCGCCGGCGGTGTACGGCACTCGGCTCATCCCGGGACGGTAACATCCGCCACGCCCGGGCTACGGCCCAGCGTCGGCGCTTGGCCTGCGCCTTATCCGGTTCCGTCACCCTGTCCCTCGAGACAGATGGCGGCACTGACCAACGCCAGGTGCGAGAACGCCTGGGGGAAGTTGCCCATCATCCGTCCCGTCGACGGGTCGTACTCCTCGGAGAGCAGCCCCACGTCGTTGACCAGGCCGACCAAATGGTCCATGAGGCGGATCGCGTCTCGCTGCCGCCCGGCCAGCGCGTAGGCACTCACCAGCCAGAAGGAGCACGCGAGGAATGGATGCTCGCCTCCCGCCACCCCGTCGGGGGCCCCCTCGGTGCGGTAGCGCAGGAGCAGCCCGTCACGCATCAGATCCTTCTCGACCGCGGCGATCGTCCCGAGCACCCGTGGGTCGTCGCCCGGCAGGAAGCCCACGACGGGGATCAAGAGCAACGCCGCGTCCACCTCGGTCGTGTCGTAGTGCTGGACGAACGTGTTCAGCTCCTGGTTGAACCCCTTCTCGAGGATCTCGGCCCGTACCCGGTCACGGAGCTGACTCCACTGGGCGACGTTTCCGCGAAACCCGTGCTTCTCCACCGCCGCGACCGCGCTGTCCAGCGCCGCCCAGACCATCACCCGGGAGTGGGTGAAGAGCCGACGCGGGCCGCGCATCTCCCAGAGCCCGTTGTCGGGCTGGTCCCAGTGCGCGCACATGTCGTCGACCAGGACCCGCTGGAGCCGCCAGGACACCTCTGGGTCGTCCACTCCGGCGGCCCTCGCGTGCTCCAGCGCCGACATGACCTCGCCGAGTACGTCGGTCTGCCGCTGGTCGACCGCGCCGTTGCCCACCCTGACCGGAGCCGACCCCTCGTACCCGGGAAGGTGGTCGAGCACCCGCTCGGGTAGGTCACGGCCACCGTCGATGGCGTACATGATCTGGGCGTCCTGCGGGTCGCCCGCCAGCGCGCGCAGCAGCCAGTCCCGCCAGAGCTCCACCTCGTCGTGGTAGCCGCTCGAGAGGAGCGCATCGAGGGTCAGCGAGGCGTCCCGCAGCCAGCAGTAGCGGTAGTCCCAGTTGCGCTCGCCACCGATCTCCTCGGGTAGTGACGTCGTGGGCGCGGCCACGATGCCGCCGGTGCCGCCGTGGGTGAGCAACCGGAGCACGAGGACGGACCGCACCACCTGCTCGCGATATCTCCCCTGGTAGTCGCACACGCCGGCCCATCGCTCGGAGAGGAACAACGTCTCGGCGATCCGGCGGTCGACGTCGATCATCCCGGGCACCGGGTAGTGCGAGTGCAGCCAGGTACTGGTGAACGTGAGCGTCTCACCTGCCGTCACGTCGAACTCGTCGACGTGTGCCCCGTCCTTGGCCTTGGGGAGCCGCGTCCCGCGCAGCACCAGCTTGTCGGGTCCCGCGATGGCCGTGATGATCGGCTGTCCGTCGTGGTCCTTGCCGCGGGAGACCCAGGGCCTGATCTTCCCGTAGCCGAACCTGACGATCCACTCGTGCCGCATCGTGACGGTCCCGGAGACGCCCTCGATCCGCCGGACGAGATCGGCCCGGTCGTCCGCCAACGGCATCACGTCCGTGATCCTGACGACCCCGGTCTCCGTGACGTGGACCGTCTCGAGCACGAACGAGTCACCCACGTAGCGCCGCGACGACCGGGCAGCGCCGACAGGGCCGATGAGCCACCTGCCGTGCCGGGGCTCGCCGAGCAGCGCCGCGAAGCACGCCGCCGAGTCGAAACGCGGCAGGCACAGCCAGTCGACCGAGCCGTCCAGGCCGATGAGGGCTGCGGTGCCGGTGTCGCCGACGACCGCGTACTGCTCGATGGGAAGAGCCACGCCCCCGAGGTTAGTGGGGATCACTGTCACGGGCCGCCTGCGCGGGTATCGTGGCACCACGCAGGAGGTGGAATGGAATACGAGTTCCAGCGTTTTCAGCTGCCCGGCACGATCTCACGCGCGGCGGTACGGCGTCTGTTGACCGAGCGCGCCGAGTACGGCGGTTGGGAGCTCGCCCGGCTGCGCCTGTATGCCGACGGCTCCCGCAAGGTCGAGCTCCGACGCCGGATCATCCGGGTACGGCGCCAGCTGTACACCGACGCCCTCCCCATGGTCTGAACGTCGCCTGATCTCGGTCGTTCCGTCCGGGCAGATCGGCGAGGTGGTGGGTGTTTGGGTGGTGCACCACTCAAATGCCCCTCAAGCCACCCAGATCTGAGTGGCTTGAGGACAACTTGGGTGGTTCACCACCCAAGCGCACCCCGCCCGCGACAGCGCACTCCAGGTCAGGCGCGATCGAGGAAGTCATCGAAGACCCGGGCCGAGAACTCGAGCGCATCGAGCGGGACCCGCTCGTCCACACCGTGGAACAGGCCGGTGAAGTCGAGGTCGGCGGGCAACCGGAGGGGCGAGAAGCCGAAGCAGCGAATGTCGAGCCGGCTCCACGCCTTGGCGTCGGTCCCCCCCGACATCAGGAACGGCAGCACCGTTGCCTCTGGGTCCGCCGCGAGGAGCGATGCGACCATCGCATCGACCAACGGGCCGTCGAACGGCGTCGACAAGGCCGTGTCGTGGACGAGCAGCTCATAGGTGACGTTGTCCGGCAGCAGCTCGCGCAGGGTGGCGAAGAACTCGTCCTCGTACCCGGGCAGGAAGCGGCCGTCGATGTTGGCAGTGGCTTCGCCCGGGATGACGTTGTGCTTGTACCCGGACGCCAGCATCGTCGGGTTCGCGGTGTTGCGTACGACGGCGGCAAGCATCCTTGCGGCCGGTCCGAAGTGCTCGATCAGCGCGTCCACGTTGTCCTCGACGCTGGTCTGTCCGGTCAGCCGGGCCACCTCCTCGAGCAACTGCCCCATGGCCGGCGTGAGCCGTACCGGCCACTGGTGCCGGCCGATGATCGCGACCGCCTCGGAGATCGCGGTCACGGCGTTGTCGGTGTTGCGCATCGAGCCGTGCCCGGCCGTACCGTTGGCGCGTAGCCGCAACCAGGCCATGCCCTTCTCGGCCGTCTCGACCAGGTAGATCCGCTTGCCGGCGATGGTTGTCGAGAAGCCTCCGACCTCGCCGATCCCCTCGGTGCACCCCTCGAGCCATTCGGGCCGCTGGTCGACGATCGAGTGCGCACCTTGCACACCACCTGCCTCCTCGTCGGCGGTGAAGACGAGAGTGACGGGACGCTTCGGTAGCTCCCCCGCCCGGGTGCGTGCCCTGACGACGGACAGGATGGCGGCGTCGAAGTCCTTCATGTCGACCGCCCCTCGTCCCCAGAGGTAGTCGTCGGCGATCTCGCCTGCGAACGGGTCGATCTTCCAGTCCTGCTTCGCGGCGGGTACGACGTCGAGATGGCCGTGCACGAGCAGCCGGTCGGCGCCCGCCGGATCGCCCCAGCGGGCCATCAGGGACGTACGGCCCTTGGCCGGCTCGAAGAGCTCGGACTCGATCCCGACGTCGGCAAGCTTCTCCGCGACGTACTCCGCCGCCTGTCTCTCACCGGGGCCGGAACCGTCGCCGTAGTTGGTCGAGTCGATCCGGATCAGGTCTCGGCAGATCTCGACGACGTCTTCCTCGGGGCGGTAGGTCGTGGTCATCGCCCCATCCTGCCCTGTCGCGTTGCGGGCCGGGAGGGCGACTTTGCTAGAGTTGCCTGGCTTCCGACGTTGTCGGGCGCACCCAGGTCCGGGTGGCGGAATAGGTAGACGCGCTAGCTTGAGGTGCTAGTGCCCGTATTAGGGCATGGGGGTTCAAGTCCCCCCTCGGACACCAACATGCGCACATGACGTTATCGGCGCGCTCGGCAGTCATGCTGCGGCGTTCTGGCTGGTAGGTGAGCCGCAGGCGCTTTGAGCCGGCATCGGTTTCCGTTGTCATATTTCGGTCACTCCAGAAGTGAAGGCCTCGACCACGCGGATCGGCTCGAGCCCGGCGCGCTGCGCGGCGAGCGCAGACTGGTGAGCCGAAGGCGCCTCGAAGACGAAGAAGCACATCTCGTCCTCGGGGACATGGAGCGCGAACTCGAGCCGGACCGTTTCACCTGCTCGCGTCAGCTCTGCTGCAACCGCCCGCGCCTCGTGGACAAGGTGGTCGCTTGCCTGTCCGTGAGTGAGGTAGGTCTCGACGACGTAGCGCGGCATAATCGGACGCTATGGCACGGTTCTGTCGGAGGAATCGTCAGAACGTGCGAACATTGCCGGCACCCGGTGGCGCACCGGATCGGAACGCGTGCGCGAGCTCGGTGCGTGAACGGACGCCGAGCTTGGCGTAGATGTGGGTCAGGTGGGTGGCGACTGTGCGCTCGCCCAGAAACAACGCTCCCGCGATCTCCCGGTTGGTCCGGCCCTCCGCCACCAGTAGAGCCACGCGCAGCTCCGCCGGTGTCAGTCCTGAGGCTCGCGTACGTCCGCCGATCCGGCCCAGCTCGGCCCGCGCTCTCTCGGCCCAGCGAGGGGCGCCGAGCGACTCAAATGCTGTCAGCGCGCTGGTTGTAGCCGCGCGGGCGGAGCTCTTCTTCCGGTCGCGCCGCCGTGCCGTCCCCAGGGCTAGGTGCGCGCGCGCACTGCCGAACTGATCCCCCACGGCGCCGTGTGCACCGACGGCTTCCTCGAACAGCTCGAGTGCACTCTGCACGTCACCCGTCGCCGCAGCGACGAGTCCACGACACCGGGTCACGTGGGCGAGCACCCACTCGCGGGCCGTCCGAACCGCATCGGCCGACCACCGGTCGAGAAGGTGGACAGCGTCGTCGACGCGGCCATGCTCGAGCAGAAGCTCGATGTGGTCCGGCGTCCACCACCGGAGGCTCGGCTCGCCCCAGCCCAACGTGGCGACCTGGTGGTCGGCCTCGGCGAAGCTGTCGAGGGCAGCGGGCTGATCTCCACTCCACAGCGCGACCAGAGCGAGCACCGCCACATGTTGGGGCGGGTGGAAGCCGACCTGCTCATCGGCCAGTGCCAGGGCGCGCTCGGAGTGATGACGCGCCAGGCCGAGTTGCCCGCGATGGACGGCGATGACCGCGATCGGAAGGTGATCCTGCGGCACCTCGTGGCCGTACTGAGTGGAGATCTCGTGCGAGTGGGCGGCATGCTCCCCCGCGAGCGCCCAGCGCCCGGACCAGAACTCCACCCAGGCGAGGCCCCACAGTGCACGGGCGCTACGCGGCTCATCCCATTGCAACCATTCGACATACTCGCGCTCGAGCAGGTCGCGGGCATGGCCTCGCATCGAGGCCGGCGCCAAGGTGTTCACCATGGCCTGCGTGGCCTCCTGCACAAGCCGCTCGCCTCCCAGGGAGCTCGGCAGGTGCTCGGTGAGTGCGGCCACATCGCTCGCCGTCTGCGCCTTGCCGGCGAACCAGTCGAGAATCGCCTTGACGGCGCGAGCACGCGCTCGGAGGCCGGCGTCGTTCAGTCCGTTGGCGAGTGTGAGAGCCACCGCGGCGTGGTCGAACTCCGTACGGAAGCGCGTCGCCCAGGCGAGGCGGCAGTGGATCACCGACTGCAGTTCAGGGGAAGTCACCTCCAGCAGCGCATCTTGGAGGTAGTCGGCGACTCTGTCGACGCTGAGCTCGGCGAGAAGGAGAAGCGCCTGTGCGCGCCACGAGCCGATGTTCGTCTGCGCCAACAGGTCGGTTGCCAAGGTCCGCGCTCGCGTCCACTCGCCGGCGACTTGATGGGCGTGAGCAGAGGCCAGGGTACGGCGACATCGCGCCTCGCATGCATCTGTCGGGGTCAGCCGGAGGGCGAGCTCGGCGAGCTCCGCCGCGGCGGCCACGGCCCCACGTTCGACGGCCAGGCGCACCGACTCGTCGAGTGTGGCTGCAGCATCAGCATCCGGCTGCTGCTTCGACAGGGCAAGGTGGCGGGCACGGATCAAGGGATCAACCGACACTCTGGCGACCGTCGCGTGGACACCCCATCGGCGTTCACCGAGGTCGCGATACACGACCGACGCCAGGAGAGGGTGGGTGAAACGGATCATGCCCTCGACCCGCTCGAGGACGTGCGCTTCGACCGCGGGTCCGATATCGCTGGGCTCGATCCCGGCCCGCGGGAGCAGCGACTCCGGAAGCGTGCCGAGCGTTGCGACGAATGCAAGCGCGGACAGGGTAGTCCCGGGGAGGCCATCGATCCTTGCGCCCAGCAGCTCTTCGAGGGTCTTGGGGACCGGGAACGGGTCCAGCGGCCTAGGGTTCGTGCCGATGGCGCGGGCCAGCTCGATCGCGAAGAACGGGTTCCCGCCGGACTGTTCGCGGATCCGGAGCAAGGTCTGCCGGGCGAAGGTGGTGCCCTGCCGGTCGAGCAGTAACCGGTGCAGGGCACCGACACTCAGCGGCCCCATCGATACGCGGCGGACCCTGACGGACGGAAGTGCGTCTTCCATAGCCTGCGAGTGCGTCCCCTGGGTCGGCCGCCGAGTGAGCAGGACCAGCAGCTGACTCGTCGGCAACCTGCGCAACGCAAAGCTGAGTGCGGCGGATGACGACGCATCGAGCCACTGCACGTCGTCCACGGCGATCACGAGCCGCTCACGTTCGCCCAGGTGTTGGAGGACGTCGCGCACTGCCAGCGCCACAGCACGGTGATCGACTGGAGCTCCTGACGCGTCATCTCGCAGCATCGCGATCCCGAGCGCATTCCTGCGCGGGGCAGCCAGTTCCGGCAGTGCCTCGTCGAGTATGTCCTCGAGCAGATCACCGAGCCCCGCGTGGACCAGTCCCTGCTCGGCCTCTGCCGGACGCGACAAGAGCACCCGGAAGCCGAGGGCGTGGGCGAGCGATACACCCTCAAGCCACACCGTCGACTTGCCGATGCCCGCTTCACCCTCCAGCACCAATGCGGTCGGAGCGTCGGGCACCTGGCCTAGGAACGCCGATACAGCTTCGCGCTCCTCGTCTCGGCCGACGATCTCTGGCTGCATTGTGACGCGCATACCCTCCGGAGCCGGGCACTTCCTACGACCACCGTATGGGTCCGCAGTATCAAGCGCCAAGGAGGCTGACGATTTGCGCGGGGAGGATCGACAACCTGACGCGCAAGGGGGAGACCCGACGCATGGTTGGCGTGACAAGAGAGGCAACTGAGACGGCGATGGGGAGATCCCTTCTGGCATTGCCCACGTCGCTCGACGCAGCAGGGAGGCTAAAGCCCAGACGTTCTGACGATTCCATGGGGCAGTTCCGGCCGTAGTGTCGAGCGCGTCGGTTCCTCAGGTGGCCCCCCAGGTCACGCTCAATCGCAATGAGCCACCGCCCAGGTGTCTTATCGCGTTCGGCCTCGCTCGTCGCCCATGCGGCGTGAGGGAACTGAGCAGCGGGCACGCCCATACGCCTCGATTCCGTGCGAGTCACCAGGCGATCTCATACAGAAAGTAGGAAGAATGAAGTCAGCATATTCGAGAAGGGCGAAAGTCACGTGGGTCGCGGCGGCCCTCCTCACGATCGTCGGGCTCTCGGCCTACACAAACAACGCCGTGGCGACAGCGCCGCAAGGCTTCACCTCCACACCGCTCTCGATGACCACGTACGGTCCGGTGTTCTCTCACGTGAAGGATTCACAGGCCAAGTGGAGTGAGCGCATCAAGACGAAGGGGTCCACCGACTTCTACGTCAAGCAGAACACCTGGGACCCGAGCGCCTGCGGTGGTTGCATCCCGACCACGGGGTGGCACACACATCCCGGCCCGATTTTCGTAACTGTGACGGTGGGCAGCGTGACCGTCTACGACGGAGACGACCCGACGTGCACACCACATGTCTACTCGGCGGATAGTGCGACCAACTCGTTCGTCGACCCCGGCGATGGACACGTCCACATCGTTCGGGACGAGACCGGCGCTCTTGCCCAAGCCATCGCAGTGCAGCTGGTTCCCGGGGATGGTCCGACACGAGTGGACGCGGCGGATCCGGGCAACTGCCCGTTCTAAGCGTCTGCGCAAGCACTGGATGGCGGCTCCCACCGTCATCCGGCGCTTCGGCAGGTGAGCCAAGAACGCCCACGACCCTTGACGCCAAGCTCACCGAGGCCGCTCTGCATGCCGGCGTCCCGCTGCTGATCCAGCCCTAAGCGCCGGCACGGCACATCTCATCACTTGGTCATGCCAGCGCACGGTCCCTGGCAAGAGTCCATGTGCTCAACGATGGTGTCCCGCCCACTCGTGACCCAGCCCTATGTGGCATGATTGTGGCATGAGTCGCATACGCCTGAGCACGACAGTGGACGCCGACCTTCTCGAGAGCGCCCGCAGGGCGTCCGGAAAGCCCGACTCAGCGCTGGTGGACGAAGCCTTGACTGCGCTGCTTGCCCGCCATCGCGCAGCGGAAGTGGACGCCAGTTACGCCGTCTATGACAAGCACCCGCTCAACGAACCCGACGAGTGGGGAGACTTGGCAACGTTTCGACGGGCGGCTGCTGCCTCATGACGGACTTCCCTGCCCGCGGGGAGGTGTGGTGGTGTGAGATGGCGGAGATCGGCCGCAGGCCCGTCGTGATCCTGTCTCGCGACGCCGTCATCCCGCGACATCGCCGGGCGCTCATCGCTCCCTGCACAACCACCATCCGTAACCTCCCCAGCGAAGTCCTCCTCGAGCCCGGACACGACCCGGTGCCGCTGCGCTCGGCGGTCAACCTGGACTCCATCGAGAGCGTCTCGATTGCGATCCTCGTCGAACGTCTGGGACGAGTGGCCGAAGGTCGGATGCGCGAGATCTGCGCAGCCCTCGCAGTCGCGGTTGCCTGTTCAGGCTGAACTTCGAGGTCTCCCCGTCGGCGTCGGTGCTTGAAGCAGTCGACCCATCGGCGGTGGCGAGCTCGACCTGGTCGACGGTGCGCCAGGGGCCTCGTGGCTTGATGAGCTCGGTCTTGTAGAGCCCGTTGATTGTCTCGGCGAGTGCGTTGTCATACGACGATCCGACGACGCCCATCGATGATCTCCGCGACCATCCGAACCGCCCGCTCGCGCAGCTCGGCCGGGTACCTCCTCGACGTTCGTCCTGACCTGACTCCATCCTTCCCAAGGAACGAAGTCTCCGGACTTGCCGAGGCGGTTCACTGTGCACGCTTTCAGGACCGCGGGGTGAGCGTTTGCCAATCGCCCCAATCAGATCCAGCTACCCGTTGGTGGCGGTCGGAACCGTCGGTGTGAACGGTCCACAGCGACTTCGCGCCTGTTGCGTCCGTTCGCGTGTACAGGATCTGGTCACCCTCGGGCGAGAACGTGAGCATGGAATCCGCCATGTGGGCACTACCCAGATCAGCTAGCGGAACCACGGTTCCACTCGCCACGTCGAGCACGGCGAGCTTGCTCACGTGGCCCTGGCCCGCCGACCGCCCGTTCTGCCGGGACACGAAGGCGATCCGATCACCCTTGGGGGACCACACGGGGCCAAACAAGGACGTGGGGAGGAGGTGATCACTGGAAACAAGCACGCGGGTCCGGGCGCCATCAGCCGCGGCGACCGAGAGCCCATCGCTGGAGAGGTAGGCGACCTCGGTTCCGTCGGGCGAGTAGGTGAACGGCCACTGCGACCGGGGGTCGTCCAATGGCAACAGCCGCGGCGTGGAGCCATCGACTGGGACCTCCACGCCGCCAGGCAGCAGTAGTGACGCGCCATCGAGTGACCACACAGGGTCGAGGTCGCCGTGTAGCCCGCCTCCGGCCGGCACGGTGAGCAGCGCCTGGCGCACCCCGTCCAGCCCAAAGATTCCTAGCGTGCTCCCGAAGTGGACCCAGATCGCGACCCTGGTGGAGTCAGGCGACCACGAGACGCACCATCCCTCGCCAGGGAACGATGCAATACGGTGGCCCGATGAGTCGCTGATGTTGACCGTCGAGCTCGGCGAACAACCGGTGGATGTGGTGCCACCACCGGTTTCGCCTGCTCCCCGGTAGGCGAGGTACCGCCCGTCCGGGGACCAGACGGGTCCCTCGCTCCAATAGTCCCCGCAATCGTCCTCCGTGCCGTCCGCGATCCGCACCCGGTTCTCGCCGTCCCCGTCGGCCAGGTAGATGTCTCCGTTGAGCCCGAACGCGAGGCGACCCAGGGTGCCCAGTGCCGGCGCCGTCGGGTGGGGCGCCGCAGGATCGGGTGCCGCGCTCCAACCTCGTTGGCTCCCCAGGGCCACCGCCAGAGCCAAGATCGCGGCCACGGCCGCCGTCACGACGCCGGTGATGCGTCGATGGTGGGAGCGCCGGGCGCGAAGCAGGACTGCGTCAGCGTCCAGGGCCTGGGCGGGCGGGTTTCGACCTGCCTGATCGAAAAACTCTTGCAGGTCCGCGCTCATGACCGGTCCTCCTTATCGGGACTGAACGTAGGGGTCGGATCGAGAGGTTCCGTTCGCCCGATTAGGTCACCCGAAGCGCGAAGCTGGGCCCGTAGGGCCTCGGTGCCACGCGAGAGGCGGCTCTTCACCGTGCCGGCGGGAACCCCCAGGGTCTGTGCGATCCCCTCGATGGAAAGGTCGTCGGTGAACCTCAGGACCAAGACTGCGCGTTGGTCCGCCGGGAGTGCAGCCAGCGCTGACACGAGAGGCCCGTCGCGTTCGTCGACCGCGGCGATAGCGCGTTCGCTGGTGGAGTCGACCGAGTCCGGGACTGTGTCAAAGGATCGTTCCCGTCGCCACGGACGGCGCCGTGCGTCGACCAGCTTTCCGACCAGCACCCGGTTGGCGTATGCATCTACTCGTCCGCCGCGGACGATCCGCGACCATCGTGGGTACATCGCGACCAGGACGTCTTGCACCAAGTCGTCAGCCGACGACCAATCCCCGCACATCAAGAACGCCTTTCGGCGCAGAGTCGAGTACCGCACGACCATCCACTCGCGGAACCCAACATCATCCGGAGCCGGATCATCCGTGTCGGACCTTGTCAGTTCGACCATGGCCACTTCCATCCGTGAGCGCCTGTCGCCTCACTCACTCATCGTCACGAGGGGGTAAGAACGTTCCATCGTCCCCCGAGCCGGCCGCTGGAGAAGGTCTACGCCGCAGTGTTCACCGACGCGATCTACGTCAAGGTCCGCGACGGGTTGAAAGGACTCCCGGACTCGGTCGGCGCCGAGTTCCCGAATTCTCGGCCTCTGACTCGGGAGGTCCCGGACGTACTCCGGTGTGGGTCGGTCGATTCTCAGACTACGCAAAGGATCGTCGCCGAGGATGGAGGTCTGCCCGTCGTGCTCGTCGACGCCCGACTGTCTAGGGACAATCAACGGATGATGCCTGCGTTCGCCGTGTTGCTCGTCGAGGACGACCCGGAGCTCAGTGAGATGCTGGTGGGTCTGCTGAGTGACGAGGGGTACGTCGTTGAGGTTGCCGGCGACGGGCAGCGCGGGCTTCATCTCGGGCTCACGAGGAAGTACGACGTGATGGTCCTCGACCGTGGCCTATCCGCCGTGGAGGGCCTTGACCTCTTGGGACGGTTGCGACGTTCGGGTGTACACACACCGACCTTGATCCTCTCGGCTTTGAGCAATCCCGCCGACCGTGTGGATGGCTTGGATGCGGGAGCCGAGGACTACCTCGGCAAGCCGTTCGACGTGGACGAGCTGCTCGCCCGGATCAGAGCGCTTCTTCGTCGAAATGCGGACCACGCCGACATCGTCGCCATCCCTGGGGGACAGTTTGCGCGATCGACCCGATCGGTGAGGTTGGTGGGCGGCGCTGAGGTCGCCCTGACCGATCGGGAGGCCACGCTGCTCGACGTCCTCTCGCGGAACCCCGGCCGAGTGTTCTCCCGCGCAGACCTGTTGGACCTCGTCTTCGAGGGTGCTGGAGAGGACAACCTTGTCGACACCTACGTCCACTACCTGCGTCGGAAGCTGGGGCGCGATGTGGTTGAGACTGTTCGAGGCCTGGGTTATCGCGGTGGCCGTCCGTGAGTCCTCAACGCGATAACCAGCAGCTCCAGCGCACCGCTCGCCGACTCGGACTGCAAGCGGGCGCGCTCATCGTCATCTGCCTGCTTGCGGTGGCGCTGGTTCAGTGGGTGCTCATCGAACGCTCGGCTTCATCGGCTGCACGCTCCCGCCTCGGCGACGTCACCGCGAGCATCGACAAACCCACGGAGGCGCCCCGCGACGTGTTCGTGACGATCGTGAACAGCCGCGGGACCACTTCGTCGCCGAACCTGCCGGCTGGATTTCCCGTAGAGGACGATCTGACAGCTGTACGCCGCACCGGGGTAGCCATCGAGCGTTCACTGTCGATAGAAGGGCACGAGTACCTGGTCCGGACCGCGCGGTCTGGCACGGGTGTCGTCCAGGCCGCACTTGACAGGCAGCCGATCGAGGATGAGAGCCGACGTCTCATCGCCGGACTACTGTGGGCCGGTCTCTTCGGAGTGGTGCTGGCGGCCCTGCTGGCCTTCTGGTTGGCGCGACGCGCGGTTGGACCGATGGCTGGCACCATCGCTCTTCAACGGCGGTTCGTTGCGGACGCAAGCCACGAGCTCCGGACTCCCCTGACCCTGTTGAGCACCCGAGTACAGCTGCTCGCCCGGAAGGTCGACAACCCGCAGAGACGCGGCGAAGACGTCAGCGGTGATGTCCACAGCGTGCTCGCCGACACCAAGAATCTCACTTCGCTGCTCGATGAGCTGTTGCTGGCAGCGGATACCCGAGAGAGCACCGCCCGCGAGGTTTGCGATCTCGCAGTGCTAGCGCGAGAGGTGGTCCACTCGGCCCAGGCCGAGGCACAGACGCTCGGCCTCGAGATAGCCCTGCACTCAGGCGGGGTGACGACGGTTGTCGCATCCGTGCCCGCACTCCGACGCGCACTCGTCGCGCTTCTCGACAACGCCCTTGACCATGCTGCCCACCGCGTCGAGGTGCATGTCCACAAGACCAGACGCCAGGTGATCGTCACGGTCGCGGACGACGGGCCCGGGATCAGCCCCGACGTGATCCCCCGCATGTTCGAGCGGTTCGCCAGCTCCCGAGCACCCAACGATCTCGCGACCCGTCGCCACTACGGACTCGGCCTCGCACTGGTCTCGGAGGTCGCCAACGCGCATGGCGGAAAGGTGACCGCGGCCAACAGCACCGAGGGAGCCCTGATCTCGCTCGAGCTACCCGCCCACCGGTGAGTGGTCAGTCGATCCTGAGCGCCATCAAGGGACACGCCTTGACCGCGCGCCTGGCATGACCCCCGAGACCTGCCGGAACAACCGGGTCGCGCTCACCGGTCAGGCTGATCGGGAACCCCCACTCGTCCAGGCACAGGAGCTCGGGGAGCAGCTCGGCGCACGAGCCGTGACCGTCGCACCTTGTCCGGTCAATAAGTAGATGTCTCATGGCACTCCCCTCTCAGGTGAGCATCCACATGGCCCGCGAAGACCCGCATCGTGCTCTCGACGAATCGTGCGGTCCCGTCCGGGTGTGCGCAGGCGCCACGGCCGACGACGAGTGAGCGCAGCCTGTCCACCTCTGTGGCGAGGCGCGGGCTCGCGCCAGGCACGGCGAGTCGGGTGAGTGTGTCTGCCATCCGGGGCATTCCGTTGACGCATGGTCCGCACTGGCCAGCAGCCTGCGAGGCGAGGTACGTCGCGATCTCCGCGCTGATCCGAAGCCCACAGCGATCCTCACTCATCACATAGATGACCCCAGCGCCGGTCGAGGCGCCATACGCCGCAAGATCGTCGCAGCACAGTCGCAAGTCCCCAGCCGGAGAGGGGAGCCACGTCCCGTGATAGCCACCCAGCAGGACGCCGCCAACCCGGTCGAGGCCGACGCCCGCCTCTCTCAACACCTCACGAAGGGCTACCCCGCGGGAGACCTCGAGCACCCGGGTGCGCGCCATTCCACTCACGGTGACCAGGAAGGTGCCCGGATCCGTCGGTGTGCCTTGGCTGCGGAACCAACTCGGTCCGAACCTCACGAGCAGGGCCAGCTGAGCCAGCGTCTCGACGTTGGAGACCAGAGTGGGGCGGCCGTCGACGCCGCGTTGATAGACCGGCGTGTGTGGGTCCTGTGGGATCGGGGCGCGGCCGTTGAGCTGGCTCACCAGCGCACTCTCCTGGCCACCGACGAAGCCACCGACCAGGTCGCGGACGTCTGTCCTGCGACCTGGTCGCTCTGCTGCAGCACTTCGCGCTCTGGTGGAGTTGATGCGTTCACCGACGGCAAGGACCAGCCGGCGAGTACCCAGCGCATGACCGAGGATCTCCAGGCCATCCAAGACGAGGTGCGGCGAGATGTCGAGAAGGGTCCGGTCCTTGTAGCTGAGGAACTCACCCTCCATCGCGTTCCCCACCACGACTGGCCTACGACGTGAAGCCGCGACCGCGGCAATCTTCCTGGCCAGCGGAAACCCGGCACCGCCTCGACCGGTGAGACCGGAGGCGGCCACCAGCGCGATGAGCTCATCGGCGCTCAGCTTCGGAGCAGGCCCAAGGGCGTCAACATGCTCGCGCAGCGTTGCCGCCGGGATTCCGAGGACACGTCGGGTGCCGTTCAATGCCGCGAGCGTCGCCGTCGTCACCGGGAAACCGATCTCGGGATGCGGACGCGACCCCGCTCGACGTACCCGGTGCTCAGGCGCCAGGCGAGCGCGGCCGCTACCATCGCCACGGACACGCCCGCGAAGGCGCGGAACCACGGAGCACCGTTGTCCGAGCCGTTGCCAATCGCGTGGACGAGGGCCAACGGCCACAGGATGTAGGTCGATAAGTGGACGACCCGGAAGACCCGGGGCCCGACGCGTTCGCGAAGCAGACTGACGACGGTGATCACCACGAGCAAGTCGACCGCCAGCGTGCCCAGCCCCAGCCACACCGGCCGGTAAGAGCCAAGAAAGGGGAAGACGAAGTCGATCACGCGGAGTTGCGCGAAGGGATCGAAGAACAGTGTGCCGATGTGCAACGTGATCAGGGCAGTGCCGGTGAGTGCTGCGGTGCGGTGCAGCTCGGCGACGCCGAAGCGGCCGACGCCGAGTACTGGCCGACCCGATCGCGTGGCGATTCCCAGGACCAGAGTGAGGGTGAACATCGCCAGGGCGACCAGGCCGGTCCCGCGGCCCAGTGCCCACAACGCCGAATCGAGCTGGGCCGTCATTCGGCTTGCTCCCGCGGCCAGCCGTTGAGCAGAACCAGGTGCCCGTCGCTGGCAACTAGACGGGCTGGACGGCCGAGCCGGGCGAGCCAAGTAGTCGCCTGGGTGCCTTTCACCACGGCTCCGGTGCTGATCGTGTTGGCCTCCGCACAGGTCGGAGCGACCACTGAGACGCTGCGCCAGACCGGGTCGGCGGGCAGGCCAGACACCGGGTTGACGATATGGTGCAGGCCCAAGCCCCAGGATCGACGCACCGTGCTCGACGTGGCGATCGCAGCGCCCGCCGCCAGCGTGACCTGGCAGCCCGGATCGTCATCGGTGTCTTGGACCTTGACCTGCCAGCCTCCGGCAGGAGGTTCGCCAGCCGTGGCGATATCGCCCCCGAGACTGACCAGCACTCCGGCATCCAGTTCCCTGACGATTGCCTCCGCACACCAGTCGGCGGCGACCGCTTTGGCCGTCGCACCGAGATCGAGCTCAACGCCTCGAGGCAAGAAGAGTCGCCTTCCCTGGAGGTATAACGACTGCCATCCCACGACCCGGGTCTGCCGCGGCATCTGCTGCGGCGAGGCCAGCACTTCGTTGATGTCGCGGTCGTAGCCAATCCCCCGCATCGCCATGCCGACGGTCGGATCCACCGCACCATCGGACAGCTCCGCCGCCGTCAAGGCAGCCGAGACAAGCGCAGCCAGCATGGGTGAGACGGTCGACCAGCCTGCAGACAGCTGCGCCACCTCACTGTCCATCCGGAAACGGCTCGCCGCTTGGTCCACCGCACCAAGAAGATCGTCGGCGATCAACCGCGCCTTCTGGAGGACGGCTGCATCTGTGAGGCAGATCCGCGCTTGCGTGCTCCACAGCTCCCAGTCGGCCGCTGCCAGGTCGCTCGTCCTCATCAGGATCCGTTGCTCTGGGCGTGAGAGTCACCGGAGCCAGCCGACACCAGCGGCGAGTGGTCATTCGTGGACGTCGAACCGTTGCTGTCGTCGACAGAGCTGCCCCCATGAGTCGTCGTCGGCGTGGCCGAGTGGGTTGAGGTGGTGCCGGGTGCATTCGCAGCGGATACGCCGAGCCCGGCAGCGGTTGCCAACGAGATCCCTGCAGCTCCACCAACCAAGCAGACCCGCCACTGCTGGGTTCGTCGGATGGCCCTTCCTCTGCCGTACATGAGTCTCTATTCCTCCGCTTGATCAGGACCCACGCGAGGTCGCGTGGCTTGAACCGGACGTTGGCGGCGTGACGCCCGGCGCTGGGTTCTGGCGAACGCCCTGTCGCCCGGCCGCCACCTGACGGCGATGCCGACGAGGCCAGTCGAGGCGATGATGGCGTTGCGTCTCGCCCTGGTGAAGCGGAGCCGAGCCGGTCCCCGAGGGCCGCTGAGCGGGCTGGGGCGCCGTACTGCCACTAGCGGGCGTGTGGAGGCCGATCGAGGTGGCCACGCCCACTGCGCTGGCGATCGCGGCCAGCACGATCCCCTGCTTGGCTCGGCGAACCCGGCTAGCACTGGCCTCACGTTCAACGGTCATGTCACCCAGACTCCCTCGTGCTTCTGTGCGTAGTCTTTGAGCCCGCCGTGCATCGTCTGCGACTGCCATCGAGGTCACCCAGAGACCTCACAGAAACTGGCGACATCCTCGAGTCATGCCGAATCCCGAATCTCCGAGAAGTGCCATGGCCGTGGCGCTGGCCGGGGCGCTGGCCGAAGCCACCGGTCGACGGGAGCGGGAGAACCCAGTGCTGCCAACGACGGCTGGGCCCGCAGGCAACGCCGTTCTCACCGCCTGGACCGGTTTGGTCCTCCTCGTCCTATCCGTCGCGGAGCTGCTCACCCTCTTCAACGTCCGTGGGCTGATCTCTTGGCACATCGCGATCGGCGCACTCCTGGTACCGCCGGCACTCATGAAGACGGCGACCACAAGCTGGCGGATGACGCGCTACTACCTGGGAAGCGAGCCGTACACGAGGGCGGGCCCACCCCCGACACTGTTTCGACTCCTCGGTCCACTCGTCGTCGTCTCGACGCTGGGGCTTCTGTCGTCGGGCGTCGCCTTGGTCCTCATCGGGCAACAGAGCAGCCAGGTCGCATTGGTCTCTCTCGCGGGCTTCCGGATCAACTGGCTCGCCATCCACCAAGGCGCCTTCGCCGTCTGGGCTACCGCGACGGGGATCCATCTGGTCGGCCGTATCGTCCCCGCGGTCCGAATCGTTGGTCGAACCGCCACATCAGCCAGACTCCCCGGTGGAACGACCCGACTCATCCTCAGCGGAGTCGTCATCGCTGCCGCAATCGGCCTAGCCTTCCTCCTGGTCCACGCCGACACGGGGTGGGGCTGACGGAACCGAGCAGGGTCTGTCGTCATGGGACGTTAGACCCCCTGAGTGGGGTCAGCCGCCCCTGCCTCGCCGCGTGTTCGAGCGGCATGGTTGACAGCATGAAGAAGTTTGGTCGCAGCGTGGACGGCACGACACTCCCACATGCCCGCTGCCGCTACTGTCACTCTGAGATCGTCCAGGCACCCGAGATCGGCTGGCTTGACCCGACACCGGGCGACACCTACGACCTGTGTCCCGCCAGTCCGTACGGCGACCACGAGCCGAGCGACGCACGCGGAGACACCCCGCGCTCTTACGCCTGGACTCTGAAGTCCCGGATGAGGTTTCGGCCTGGCCGTAGACGGCGGAGGGTACGACTCGCGTTGACCGTCAGCCGATGTCGCGAGAGCCGTATCGCAGCCACGATGCCGTCAGGAGCGCCGCCGCGATCGCGGTGAGCACGAGTGCGGGGAGGATCTCGAAGTCGGCCAGGGGCATCCGCGGGGCATGGCTGTAGGGCGACAGGTTGAGCACCCATCGCGGGAGGTCGAGCAGTTCGCCGATCTGGCCGAGGGTGGCGAACAGCACCACGATTCCCCAACCCAACACGGCCCATCGACTGCGCACCGCGAAACAGAGGACCACAAGCGCGACCACAACCCACATCGCCGGCGCCTGAGCGACAGCCGACGCCACCAACCAGCCGAACGAGTGGTCCGTGTTGTTGCCGACCCCGAGCGCGAGCATCACTCCCGCGACCAAGAGCAGCCAGGTCGCCCCGACCAGCGCCACGACCGTGGTCGCCAGGAACGCCCGCGAACGTGAGGTCGCCGTCGCCAAAACCTGCTCAGTGCGACCGTCGTGCTCATCGCTCCCGGCGTGGCCGACGACGGCGACCGAAAAGCAGGTGACCACGAGCGCCATCACCGAGACCACCGCGCCGAGCAGAATGTCGCGGAACGCGCCGGTGCCGCCGAGCCGCTCGAGCAAGTCCTGAATGCCTGCAGAGTCGAACGCATCGAAGCTCGGGCTGATGGCACCGAACACCAGCCCCAGGACCGCGATCGCCGCGGTCCAACCGACCAGCATCGGCGTATGCACGCGAAGGCTCAGCGTGATCGCATCCGCCAGTCGCGGGGACCCGGTCGCAGGTCCCGGCCGGGGGCCGACGACACCAGCGCCAAGGTCACGCCTGCTCTCGATCGCCTCGGCCGCAAGGACGAACGCACCGGCCAGCGCGACGTAGAGCAACAGCACCCACCAACGGGTTTCGCTGTAGGCGCGCAGCTGAGTGTTCCAGCCGAAGGGCGAGAGCCAGCTCATCCATGACGCCTCCGTCGTATCCCCGACCGCCCGCAGGACGAACAGTGCTCCGATCGCCGACGACGCGATCGCAGCGCAAGTGCGGGCACTCGACGAAAGCTGACAGGCCACCGCGGTAAGCCCCGTTGCGACGAGTCCGACACCGGTCCACGATGCCCCGAAGGCGACAGAGCCGGTGACCGGGAGTCCACCGAGGACATTGGCGCCAGCCGCGAGCACGCCCAGGACCGATGACACCGCGACCCCGAAGGTGATCGCCGCGGCCAGCGGTGCTCTACGCGTCATCGCCGCGCCGCCGATCAGCTCCGCCTGTCCGCCCTCCTCGTCCAGCCGGGTGTGTCGCCGTACGACGAACAGCAGCATGATCGCGACGAACACGGCGTAGAGCACGGTCATCTTCGTCATCGCCAGCTCGCCCGTGCTGTGCACGTCGAGAATGGGACCGTAGAGCGCCACCAGTCCCGGGCTGGCGTTGATCGCCTCCGCGGCCTTGACCCGATCTGCCTCAGTCGTGTAGAGGCTGGACGTAGAGGCAGCAGACGCGTACGTGACCAGCAGCAGTACGGCGTACCAGATCGGCACCATCGTTCGGTCGCGCCGCAGCGCCAGCATGAGCAACAGCCGCAGCCCAACCGGGCGAGAGGTGTACGTCGCAACGGTGGCGGTCATCGACGAACGCCGCCTTCCGGATCGGTGCGGTACACGTCGAGAAAGAGCTCTTCGAGGGTCTGTGGGGTGCTGGTGAGGGACTGCACTCCGGCGACGGTCAGCGCACCGAGAACGTGACCCATCGCCTCCTGGTCCACGGAGCAGGTCACCACCTGCCCGGCAACGATCGTGTCATGCACCCCGGCGATGACCGACAGGTCCGGTATCGGCCCAGTAACCTCGGCCCGCACATTGTTACGGCGTAGATGACGCATCTCTTCCAGCGCGCCGGTCTCGACCGTTCGACCGTCGCGGATGATGGTCACCCGGTCGGCGAGCCGCTCGACCTCACTGAGGATGTGGCTGGACAGCAGGACCGTCGCACCATCAGCCGTATGCTCGGCCACGCACTGGTTGAAGACCTGCTCCATCAGCGGGTCAAGGCCCGACGTCGGTTCGTCCAGGATCAGCAGGTCCGACTTCGTCGAGAATGCCGCGACCAGTGCAACTTTCTGCCGGTTGCCTTTGGAGTACGCGCGGCCACGCTTCGTCGGATCGAGCTGAAAACGCTCGAGCATCTCCTCTCGACGCGAGTCCGAGCCGATGGGGTCTGCCCCCCTCATCCGGATCAACAGGTCGATCATCTCTCCACCGCTGAGGTTCGGCCACAGGGCGACGTCGCCAGGGACGTACGCGAGACGGTGGTGGATCGCGACGGCGTCGGCCCACGGGTCGAGACCGAAGACGCTCACCCTTCCTTCGTCGATACCGATCAGTCCGAGCAGCGCGCGGATCGTGGTGGACTTACCCGCGCCGTTCGGACCAAGGAAGCCGTGAACCTCACCAGCCTGCACGTCGAGGTTGAGCCCTTCCAGGGCATGGAAACTGCCGAACCTCTTGACCAGGCCGTGAACCGAGATCACCGCGGAGGCGGGTGCGCTCATACCTTCACCGTACGGTCCCACAACGACCGCTAGGATGCCGCGGCCCGTCATTTCGTGGACGCGGGACTTTCGACTGAGACGGGACGGGCGTTCGCCTCTCACCCACCACGCGCGCTAGCAGGCTGACGATGACGACCTGGTAGAACACTCAGCCCTAGCGGCCGTGACGACCGGCGGACGCGTGGCCGAGGCGGTCGTGGCGACGCCCAAATCAGAGTCTCGAACGTGCCTCAGTCAGTCAGGTTGATGGCAGATTGGCCTACCTATCGTGGACGCATGATGACAGTTCCCCCTTTGACTGCGCGCCGGATCATGTTGAACAAGGTGCCTGAGGTCACCGTCTACTTCTGGATCATCAAGATCCTGTGTACGACGGTGGGCGAGAGTTTCGCCGACTACATCAACGAGACCCTCGGGTTCGGGCTTACCAGAACCACGCTGTTGTTCTCGGCCGGCTTGCTCATCGCCTTGGCCGCTCAGTTCCGACTCAGGCGTTACGTGCCTGGCGTCTACTGGCTCTCGGTGGTCCTGATCAGCGTGGTCGGCACTCTGTTGACCGACAACCTGACCGACGGCCACGGGGTCCCCCTGTGGATCAGCTCTACGGTGTTCGCCGTGCTCCTCGCGGCGGTTTTCTCGATCTGGTACGCCCGTGAGCACACGTTGTCGATCCATACCATTGTGACGACCCCCAGGGAGGCGTTTTACTGGCTGACGGTTCTCGTCACCTTCGCCCTGGGTACGGCGGTCGGCGACTGGACGCTCGAACTCACCGGGTGGTCGCCGGGCAAGTCCGTGCTGCTCCCCCTCGCGCTGATCCTGGCCGTCCTGGTGGCCTGGAAGCTGGGCATGGGACCGGTCCTCTCCTTCTGGTTGGCCTATATCCTCACGCGTCCGCTCGGTGCCAACATCGGGGACTACCTCGCCTCGCCGCGCGCGGACGGCGGCCTCGGCCTCGGCACCCTGGGCACCAGCGTGGTGTTCCTGGGCACGATCCTTGCGGTCGTCGTCTACCTCACAGTGACTGACAAGGACCGAACCGAGTCCGTGACGCCCAGCCGGCATCGCACACCGATCAACCATGACGCCTGAGGAGACCCCCGTGTCCGACACCCGTACCCACCGCGTCCTGGTCGTGACCGATACCGCCGAGCCCAGCCCGTCACTCCGTGACGCGATCCGACACCGAGCCGAGAATGGTGATGTGCAGTTCCGCCTGATCGTGCTGAACCCCGCCCGGGCCGAGCTCCACCTGCTGCACCCGGAGCGCCACGACAAAGCCGCCAAGGCCGAGAGCATCCTTCGCTCCGCCCTCGCGCAGCTCGAGCTGGCGGCCCACGCCCCGGTCATCGGCTCCGTGTCGGTCCGTCACGATCCGATGGACGCGATAGAGGAGACCCTCTTCGCGGAGCCGGTCGACGAGATCATCCTCGACGTGCCACCCCACCACCTCTCCTCGTGGCTCCACCAGGACCTCGAGCACCGATTGGCCCACTTCCACACCCCAGTGTTGACCATCCGCCACGGACAGGACGATCCACCATCGCGGGGATGAGCCAGGACCTTGGAGTCCATGGTGCCAGGGCCGCCGGTCCACGCCTGTACGACGGCAGCCGCTGCGTGAGAGAGCGGGCGTGCTTTCGTCGACCGGAGTTCGTAGGCGAACCGCCTCACTCGTCCCATGGTCGCCGCGCAGTCGCAGCGGTCATGGAGTCGGGACGCGCACCTCGAATCGTCCGCCCGGTCCGGGTCGAGCGACCAGCTCCGCGCCCGCGATGCGGGCCATGCGGCGGGCGAGTGCGAGACCGAGCCCCGAGCCGTCGGCCCGAGTCGTGTGTCCCGGCTCGAAAACGGTCTCGAGATTCTCGACCGTAACGCCGGGACCATCGTCGAGCACGGCGAGGACGACAGTGCGGCCGTCCAACGTCACCTCGACCCGGCTGCTGCCCGGGCCATGCAGCTCGGCGTTGTCGAGCACCGGGCGCAGCGCCGCGGCGAGCGGCGACGCCGGCGCGGCCAGCACCACGGCGTCGTACGACGTGGGCCGAAGACCGAGCGTCGACATGAGGTCGCCGACGGTGACCCGGTCGCCACCGGTCGCATGAGCCCGGGCGACGGCGAGCATGGCGTCGACCGAGTCGCGCATCCGGACCGCAGCCAGATGGATGGCGTCGAGCGCCTCGCGAGACTCACCGTTCGCGGTGCGGCGAGCCAGGTCGGCTTCAGCGAGGACGACCGAGAGCGGCGTGCGCAGCTCATGGGCGATCTCGTCAGTCAGGCGCCGTTCGGCAGCGAACGCCTCCACGATGCGATCCAACATCAGGTCGAGCGTCCGTCCCAGGTGCGCGATCTCGTCGCCACCGGGACCCAGATCGAAGCGGGCGCCGGTGTCGTGCTCACGCCAGTCGTCGGCCAGCTCCGCCATCGCCTGCACCGGCCTGAGCGCGCGGGTCGTCGCGACCCACGCGGCCGAGGTCGCCACCGCGACGGTCGTGGCCCCGAGTAGCAACGAGAGCCACAACGAATGCTGTTGGGCATCTTCATAGGGCTCGAGATACTCCGCCGCCACGACGGTCGCCAACTGGTCGCCCCCGCGCGAAACCGGCAGGACGTGGAACGCGGTGTCCCCCAACGTGACCTGCCGCTGCGCTGGGGAGGCCGCGAGGCCCCGCACCGTCTTGTCCAGGGCGGGCTGCGAGAGGCTTCCCTCAATGAGATTGCCGGTATCGTCGAAGATCCAGACGTTCTGGTCGAGTACGGGTGATCGCCGCTCCAAAACCCGGACGCCGTGCTTCGTCCGCACCACAGTAGCCGCGGAGGCATGGACCCGTGAGCTCAGTCTCGAGTGGGCGGTCGTGTCGTTGCTGGCTGCAAGAAGCACCTGCACGCCGATCACCAACAAGCCGGCTGTGACTGTCGAGAGCAACAAGGCGGTCGCTGCCATGCGAGCCCGGAGGGAGGGCGACCTCAACGCCATCGGTAACCGACACCTCGAACGGTGCTGATCGCCTCGGGTTCGAGCGGCTCGAGCTTCTTGCGGATGCGACGTAGGTAGGAGTCGAGAGTGTTTTCACTGACCATCGCGCCGTGCGGCCAAGCCGCGGCGATCAGGGCGCGTCGCCGTACGACCGTGGTGGGCTCGGCCATCAGCCGACCCAACAACCGGAACTCCGTCGGCGTGAGCCCGATTTCAACCTCACCAACCACCAGCGCATGACGGGCCGGGTCGAGCACCGGGCCGCCATTCTCCCTGGGCGTCAAAGCCGGCGTGCGCCGGAGCAGGGCGTCCAGCCGGACGCGCACCTCGTCGATCTCGAACGGCTTGGTGAGATAGTCGTCTCCCCCGGCCTCGAAGCCGGCGATCTTGTCATGCAGCCCGTCGCGAGCAGTCAGGAACAGCACGGGCGCCTCGACGCCGCCCGCACGCAGGGCCAGACAGAGATCCCGCCCGTCTGCGTCATGGAGACCGATGTCGAGCACCAGCGCGTGCGGTTGCCGAGACACGAACGCGCGGAGGGCCTCGGCCGCCGTGGCGACGACCACAGGCTCATGTCCCATCATCCGCAGCGCTCTGGTGAGAACGGAGCGGAGCGGAGCATCGTCCTCACAGACTCCGATCACGGGCACATCTTGGAGCGTACGGGAACCTGAGACCCGACTCGGTCCGCTGCCGCCAGTCCGGGTGCGCGGCTGCTGTCGCACGCCTCCACGCGACAACCAGGCACAGGAAAGCGCTGGGTACGGTGGCCAACGGGAGGTAGCCGAACCACGATCTACGCTCAGAGCCCAGCCAACAGGTTGAGTGCGCTGGGCGAGGTTCCCGGCCAGAGGGAAGGATGCGCACCATGACCCAAGCGTTCTACTCGCACGCGAGGGCTGTACGACCTCATGTTCCCGGGCGGTGGTCCCGCGGTCGACTTCTTTCGGGCCGAGGCCGATCGGCAGGGCGGGAGGGTTTTGGAACTCGGGTGCGGCACCGGGCACAAGCTGATCCCCATCGCGTCCGACGGGCATCCGTGCGTCGGCCTGGACTCCTCGTCAGACATGCTGGCTGAGGCTCAGCGTAAGGCGAAGTCGCGCGGCGTAGCCGTGCAATGGACGAAGGGTGACATGCGGGCGTTCGACCTGGGCGGCACCTTCGACTTCGTGTTCATCACAGCCAATTCACTACTGCATCTGCATGAGGCTGGGGATCTGGTGAGCTGCTTCCAGTCGGTTCGCCGACACCTGGCACCTGGAGCTCGATTCGTCTTCGATGTCTTCAACCCGAGCGTGCGCCTACTTGCCGAGGCCGATGGGGTGAGGCGCACTCGGGAGTCGTTGTCGTTCATCGACCCCGACCGTGGGGACGTGCAGCGTCGATGTCGCCGAGACCTACGATGCGTCTGCGCAAGTTACCCGCGGGACGTGGTACCTCTCGACTGTCTCGGAGCCCGACTTCGTCGTCGCACCCCTTGCAATCAGGAGCATCTTCCCGCAGGAGCTGCCACTGCTCGTCTCGCTCGGCGGCCTGCGGCTCGTCGAGCGGTTCGGCGCCTGGTCCGGTCGAGCCATTTGCTGGGGACTCGCCTCTTCAACTCTGCATCTGCGAGTCCACGTGATTGCAGGGCGGTCAAGCCACGCGACACGGCCGTACGGGGCGCTGTGGTGTGGCTCGAGTGTCGTATCGCGTCGTGGGAGTTCGCTTCGGCTCCTCGATGCATGCACGTCAAGCGTCTATGTCCTTCGCTGTCATCTGTGAGGCCAGCGTTGACGCGTCCGAGCTGAGCCCTTTCAGCGCTCGACGAGCCAATGGTCCTGGTCATCGTGCGTCGGCGCCGATCAGTCGATGCGTGCCACTAGGCGAGGCGAGCGGCGCCGTCGGTATGTCAGGTGCCGATGTCGGTGTCGGCTTGCCGGCGATTGCGGGCGAACCCACCAGCGGGACTGGCAGGTGTTCACCCACGAACGTGGGCGGCCAGCCAGGCCAGCGCCTCCGGAGCGCTGTCGAGCACGGTGATGTGGCCCGCGTCCGGGACGATCCTCAGCTTGGCTGTCGGACAGCGAGCGGCCAGCCATTCACCGTGGCGACGCGGGACCATCTTGTCGTTCGCGCCATGCATGATGAGGACCGGAGCATCGATGGCATCCAGCCGGAACCCCCACGGCCGGACACTTGCCAGAGTGTCCTCGAGATATCCCTCGGTACCCTGCTCCATGGCCTGGCCCGCGACTCCCGCCAGCCAGGACCAGCTGCCGCCGAGGGCAGCCATGTCGGCCGCGGTGAAGAAGGCATCCATGTCCTCGGGCTCTGCCTCAGACCAGTGCACCTCGAGTGCCGCACGGCCGGCCGCGGCCGCCCGGTTCTCCGCAGCGATGCCCGGCGACCAGCCCGCGAACCAGTCCAGCCCGTCGGCGTCGAATGGCGCCGGAGCCGAGACGCTGACCGCGGCGATCACCCTCTCGGGCAGCAGTGCAGCGCAGGCTAGCGCGTGGGGGCCGCCGCCGGAATGGCCGAGCACCGCGAACCGGCCGATGCCGAGCGACTCCGCGATCGCATCCACGTCGGCTGCAGCCGACCCGACGGTCCTGCCATCATGCGGATCTGAGCCGCCGTACCCGGGCCGGTCGTAGGAGACCCAACGCAGGCCGTTGGCTTCGGCGGCCGCGAAGAGCGGCTCAGGTGGTGACCCGATGTTGGGCGAGCCGTGGAGCCAGAACACCGCGATTGGCGAGTCTGAGATGCCAGCGCTGCCAGAGATCCCGTCGTTATCGGTGTCATAGACGTGCAGAATCCGGCCATCGGCCAAAGAGATGTCAGCCTCGTTGATCATTGCTGGCCGAGCCTACGGTTCAGCATCTCCAAGCCGACGACCGGCCCGAAAACGCTGACGTTGATATGTCCCGTCAGGCGTGCGAGCCACCGGCGAGCAGCTCCGGCCGTTGTCTGGCACGGGTTCACGTGTCCGCTTGCTCGTCGTCGGCCCGCCGAAACGCCCAGCGCAGGGCGTCCGGCAGCAGGACGCCACCGTGGTTGGGGCTGTGGCCGCCATCGCCGAGGACAAGCCGGAGGTCGTAGCCGGCTTCTGCGAGAGCGGCTGCGACGCGCAGGTTGTTGGCGAGCCAGTTCCACTGCGGCTCGTTCCAACCCAGATCGCGATGGCCGGCCTGCATGAAGATGCGCAGGGGCTTGCGAGGTGCCTCAGGAATGCGCGCCGGGTACGGATTGCCGCCAGGCATCTGCGCGAAGCTGGACAGGTAACAGATGACTCGGCGGAAGGTGTCGGGTCGAAGCCACCCTGCCGTGAAGGCGCAGTTGCCACCGCTGCTACCCCCACAGATGCCCCAGCGGTCGTGATCGTCACTGATGGACCATCGTTTCGTGACCTCGGGGAGGATCTCGTCCATCAGAAACCCGACGTAGCGGTCGTCGAACGCGTCATACTCGACGTTGCGGTTCTTCCGGTCGTCTAGGTCCTCGACCTCCTCGAAGACACCCGGGTCCACGAATACGCCGATGGTGACGGGGATGTCTCCGCGGTGGATGAGGTTGTCCAGCACGATGGCGCCGCGAACCTCCCCGTCGGGGTTCAGGTAGAAGTGCCCGTCCTGGAACACCATCAACGACGCTGGCTGTGTCGGCTGGTACTGCGCCGGTACGTGAACCCAGAACTTCCGCGACGTGCCCGGGTAGGCGGTGCTGTCGTTCCAGTCGAACGCGGTGGTCACGCCTGCGGATACGCCTTCCTTGACTGTTGAGTCGGGACCGTGGGCGTACCGGACCTCCGTTTGGTCGATGGGAAGAGGGCTGTACGGCATCACGATGGTCATTGGCTCAATCCTGGCGCATGAACGTGACGTGCAGTCCGCGACCGATGAAGCCGAGTCGCTCGTTGATGGCAACCATGTTGGCATTCGCCTCCTCGTTCGCGGTGACGATCGCCGCGCACTCTGGGAAGCGCCGTTGCGCCTCGCGCAGGTTGGCCGCCTTGACTGCGAGCCCGAGGCGGTGGCCCCGGTGTTCGCGCAGCACGAGGGTCGCGCCCTGATGGGCTGGCTCGGTGCGGTCGGCGTGCACGTGAAGCGTGGTAGCGGCGACGACCTGGCCCGTCGAGTCGATGGCGACCGACTCGAGCGTGACCTCTCCCGAGCGGGCATCGCGTTCGCGGCGTTCGCGGAGCTGTTGGGGCGTCTCCCGTTGGGCCTCGAAGTCGATCTCGCCACTCGGGGCGTCCAGTGCGAGCTGGTTGTGGACATGCACCATCGACGCCAGGAGATCGTCGGGAAGCCGATCGTACGTCTCGATCCGGTACCCGCGGTGGTGCGAGGCGGCCTCATCGATCCACTCGAGGAGCCGTCGGTCGTCGACCGGCAGGTCGAGCCGGCGCAGGACCTCGGTCGAGGCGGCGCGGAAACCGAGACCTTCTGCGAAGCGGCGAGGCCCGTTGTCGTCGCGCTCGGCGAACGACGCGACCGCATCGGCCAGCAGCACCGTACGCCCGAGCTCGACCGCACGCGTCATGACGTGCTGAGCCAGCTGCGTACCATAGCCGCGGCGCTGGAAGCCGGGATGCACGACAACTCCCAGATGTGCCTTGTCCAGGTTGTCAGTGAGCGGCAGGAACAGGGTCGCGCCGCCCACGAACTGCGCATGGGGCCCATCGCCATCGGTCCCGGCCCAGACCTCGCGCTGGACGCCCGAGCCGGGTTCTCGGAGCTGACCGACCACCACCTCCTCCGGCGGAGTCATGCCTTCGGCGACCGACTCCGTCGCCTCACGGAACACCACATACAGCGCGTGCAACTCACCGTCGTCGTCGATCGACAGAGGTCGGATCAGCATCTCGAGAGCCTACGATGCACATCCTCGACCGTGCACACCATCCCCGTCGAGTCTCACGGACGACCCGGGCGGTGCTTACTGCCAAGCGATGGTCTGGCCCAATATCTCCACCACCATGCAGAACCTGGGCGAGGCGCATGAGACAGCCTGAGGCACGTTGCCATCAGGGTCGATGACCTGGTACCTCGACCAGGTCGAGCCGTCGTACTCGACCGCCCGGGCATTGATGGACACTGCCGTGCAGAACTGCGATGACGGACATGACAGCGCTAGCACCTCGTCGCCGTCGGTGCCGAGATCGAACGGCGCGGACCACTTCGTGCCGTCGTACTGCGTCGCCTTCCCGTCCCGGTTGGCCGCGACACAGAAAGTCGGCGAGGCACATGAGACCGCAGTGAAATACCGACGGACGACCGGCTGAGTCTGCCAGGTTCGGCCGTCCCAGATCATGCGGGCGCCGTGATAGTCAACGGCCGCGCAGAACCGCTCCGATACGCAGGAGATCTCGGCCGGACCGTCGGCCTTGGGGTCAACCTGCACCGAGGTGGACCACTCGTCTCCGTCGTACATCCATACCCGAGCGCGATGGTTGATCGCGGCACAGAACGCGGTTGTCGGGCACGACAGCGCCGTCAGCCCGAGGTGCCGGTGTTCGCTGATCGGCGTCGGCTGGGACCAGCTACTGCCGTCGTACCTGAACGAGACGCCGGTGCCGTCGATGGCGATGCAAGAGGTCGACGACGCGCAGGACACGTCGACGAATCCCGAGCCTCGCCGGTCGATCCGAACGGGCCGACTCCACGTGTCTCCGTCATAGGAGAACACCCAGCCGCTCTCGTCGACCGCCATACAGAACGTGGTCGTCGGACAGGACACCGAGCTCGGAAGTCCGCGATGGGCCACCCGGCCCCACGAGGTCCATTGCGCGCCGTCGTACTGGAACGCGAAGCCGTTCTCGTAGTCGACAGTCATACAGAAGGTCTCGCTCAGGCAGGACACACCATGCAGGTTCTTCTTGGAGCCGACGTTCGCCCGTAGCCACTTGCCAGACAGGTAGCGCCAGGCTGTGCTCCCGCCTGTGGTCACGCAGAAGTCCGCCGACGTACATGACACGTCATTGCGGGCTTCGGGGAAGTGCACCTGCATCTTGGTCCAGGTCGCGCCGTCGAAGGTATAGGCGAAAGACGGTTGGCCGGGTGAGAGCACGTACGACACCGCCATACAGAACTGCGGCGAGGGGCAGGAGACGGACATCAAGATGGACGACGTGAGCTGCGTGGGTGCAGACCATGAATCGCCGTCATAGGTCAGCGCCCGGCCAAATCCGTCTACCACGGCGCAAAATTGCGATGAGGCGCACGAGACACCATAGAGAGTCGCGTTGGACTGGTCGATGACCTCGTGCGACGACCAGTCCGAGCCGTTGTAATAGACAACCTCTCCCTGGGCGTCGCTGGCGACGCAGAACGTGGGTGAGGAGCACGACACGGACATGGGTAGCGACAAGTCGATCTTCGTGGGAGCCGACCACCCATGGCCGTCATAGCTTATGGCGTAGCCAGCTTCGTCTACGAGCATGCAGAACGTCGTGGTCGCACATGACACATCCTGGGCCCCGCTGTGCGGGTCGGCGAGCCCCGGGCCCCGCCAACCGCTGCCGTCGAACACATAGAAGTCGCCCACGTAGTCGAGCGCGACGCAGAAAGTCTCGGTGACGCAGGACACGTTGTTGAGGGGCCCATGGTGTGGATCAATCAGCTGCGGCGGCTGCCAGCCCACATCCTGCGCCTGCGGTGCAGCGGGCACTCGGTCGCCGGCCGCCGCGCCCGCGATCAACGAAGAACCGGACGCGATGGTCAACACCGCGGCGAGCACCGCAACCCGTGAACCTCGCATGCTGCCTCCCGTAGCCCTTCGTCGGACGTCCCAGCGTGGGTCCCCACCGTCGTACGAGTTCTCAAACCTGTCAACATCCCCTGCATTGTCTCCGTCGGAGTGAGCTCGAGATCTGCATGCACGTCACACCGCAGGCGGTCATCGTCATCGAGCATTGTGGGAGCACTGTGGCCGGAGCTGCGGGCGGGTGTAGGGTCCCTGCAGACAGGAGGCAGCCATGCGTTCACGACGTTCTGATTCCCTCATTCGTGGGATCACCTTCGCGGCTGCTGTCACTGTCCTCGTTGCTCTCGGTGTCCCCGTCGCGGTCGGTCAGACCCAGGACAGGTGGACCACCATCGACACGTTCAGCGCCTGGGACGGGATCAGCAACGCCCAGCCGTTCGGCTGCAACGGCGGGGCGACAACGTACGGCCAGGTGTTCACGGTGCCACCGAAGAGGCATTTCATGAAGTCTCTCACCGTGAAGTGGACTGACTTGACCTCTGGATACATGCAGATCGACCCATCGGTATACGCATGGGACGGGTCGAAGGCGACCGGCCCGCAGCTCGCCGGGGGCCTCTTCGGGCGCTACACCGACCACCAGCCCGGCGTTTTCTATCCCGTGTCTCTCAGGCTGCACGCCCACGTCCAGCCGGGAGCCCAGTACGTGGCCTTCGCCAGTATTGACCCGTATTTCGAGCTCTGCTATTCCTCTCACCCGCAAGCGGGCTGGGCTCTTGATCTCTCAGATGCCTATTCCGGCGGGGAGTTCGTCTATCAGAACAACGACGGTGACGAGTCCCAGTGGACGACTGCGCCGTGGAGCAGCTACGAGGACGGCCGCGACTTGGCGTTCACGGCATATTTCCGCAAGTAAGAGAATCGGCGCGGGCGCGCCGTTCGCCGGGTCGAGGTGACGCATGTCTTGGTCCTGTGACGGGACCGCTCTACTCCGGCAGGGTGTCGCCCGGGAAACCGAGGCATGGGTAGACCTCGCAGGTCATCATGCCGGCCTGTACGCATGGGTCGGCGGCCATGATCTCCTGAGCTCGTTCCAGGGGTTCGGTCAGGATCGCTACGCCGGCCACCGTGTCAGTGAGGACGGGGCAGAGGATCGCGATGACACCTGCGGCGTGCAGCGACACCATCCGACGTTGGTGTTCGAGCTCTATGGCGTCGGCTCCGTCCTGGTTCCGACCCGGAGTCCACCGAAGTTGGGCCAGACTGAAAGTCTTGGCGGTCGCGGCGAGGGCCTGAATCTGGTCGTCCGTCACATCTGGGCTCATCTTGTTCACATCCCCATCTGTTGGTGGTCGACCTCGATCAGACCCACGACGCGATCCTGTCCTCGTCCGTAGGGCGCCCCGAGGTACTTGTGGGCGATGCGGTCGATGACCGCCCAGGCCTGGTCACCGTCGAACCAATCGACCACCCGGCCGCGGAGGGTGACCGGCTGGAATGGGCTCTCCGGCGGTGTCAGCGAGATCGCGACCCGCGGGTCCCGACGTAGGTTGCGGGCTTTCTGCGATCCGGGACCGGTCATGATCACGACGTACTTCTCGTGGGTTCCGATCCAGACTGGCACTGAGTGCGGGGCGCCGTCCGGGAGAACCGTGGCCACGTGAGCGATCGGGGTGCCGTCGAGAACCTTGCGCAGATCCGGTCGCAGATCGAGAGTCATGGTGATTCCTTTCCGAGTTCCTTGAAGAGACTCCGTGACCGTATCAGTTAAAGTTCCTTGAGGGAACCCCAACTGCTAGGCTGCCTTCATGCAACGCACGAACTTCGGCGAGATGGCCTGCTCGATCGCCCGCACACTCGATGTCGTTGGCGAGCCCTGGACGCCGTTGGTCCTGCGCGACGTGTACGTCGGGATGACTCGTTTCGAACAGATCCAGCAGGACCTCGGGATCTCCCGGAAGGTGCTCACCGAACGGCTCAACCACCTCGTCCAATGCGGCGTCCTCGAGCGCCGGCCCTACGACAACCGACCTCGATACGAGTACCTCCTCACCACGAAAGGCGCCGAGCTTTTCGACGTGTTGATGGTGATGGTCGGCTGGGGGGACAAGTGGCTCGCGGGCAAGGCGGGTCCGCCGGTGCTCTACCGCCACCACCACTGCGGCGAGGTCAGCAGCGTCGACCTGCGCTGCATCCACTGCGGTGAACCGATGCACGCAGCTGACATCGACGTGTTGCCGGGACCCGGAGCACGGGTGTGACCTGCTCAAAGCGATTGCGCAGCTTCCACTGCAACCCAGAACAGTCGTTCTCGAGCCGCTTGCGCGGACATCCATCCGCGGTCGTCCCATGTGTCTCCGGCCAGCGAGTCGCTGGCCAGCAGCAGATGACCAAACATGATGTTGCGAAACCTGGCGACCGCTATCAGCGCTGCTGCTTCCATCTCCACGACGACGCAACCCTCACCGACCCGGCGGTCCGCACGGTCGCGGGTCTCGCGATAGATCGCATCAGTGGTCCACGTTCGGCCCACCACATGGGCGACACCCCCGCGCTGCAGCGCAGCGACCACGGTTGCTACGGCGTGGCTGTCGGCGTCAATAGTCCGACTCGCAGGCACGTAATGATGCGACGTGCCTTCATCACGTAAGGCGCTTTTGACCACAACGGCATGGCCCTTCACGAGGTCGGGAACCAACGCGCCGGAGCCTCCGCATGCGATGAGTCGCCAACATCCCATCGCAATGACCTCCTCCAGGAATGCAGCCGCTAGGGGCGCGCCGACACCGGGTTGAAGCACGGCCACTCGGCGGCCGGAGACCTCGATGTCCCACACGGTTGTCGATCCCGCCTCGTTCGACAGCACCGCCCTTCGTCGGGCGTCTGGTCGGACCGCAACCGTCTCGGCAACGACGTCCCCGAAGAAGCACAAGACCCCGCACTCAGGGAGCGTGACGTCGGGAACGACCTGTGCGGGCTGGAGCAGACCTTCGGACTCGAAGTCGTCTTCCAGCAGCGGCAAGCTCATCCGCCGATTATGTCCCAGAGCGCGCCAGCGGCAGTGTCACGCCCGCCGGCCGTGCCAGCGGTGATGGGATCCGTTGTCCGAACGGTCAGAGATGCGTTGGGACAAGTCGGGTGTCGGTGTCGCCGAGCCCGAGCTGGCCGTACCAGTTGATTCCCCAGCACCACCGGGTGTCGTTGTCGCGGATACCGCAGGTGTGGGAGATCCCGGGCCTCACCCGCACCCAGCTCGCAGCGGCACCGACCCGGGTGGGGGTGTGCCGATCGGTCATGTCTGAGCCGGATCCCGCAGGAAAAGTCCAGTCCGACTTGTACTCGTCACCAGTCCGCGTCGGCCTCGATGCGGGTGGGAGTGGTCCGACTATCGGTGCCGCCGATTCCGAGCTGGCCGTAGCGATTGTCCCCCCAACACCACAAAGTGTGATCTCGGCGGAACCCACACGTGTGGTTGTTGCCCGCTGAGACAGTCGCCCATCCAGGTCCGTTCGAGGCCACCGCCTGCACCCGGTCGGTCGCTGTAGCCGGGGATACCGCGAGCCTCGCGCCGGACACGAGCCCGACAAGAGACGCAAGCGTGACGATCATCCTCAAGCGCATAGTCCTGAACCCCTCGGGGCCGTCATCCGGCCGCGTGTCGATACCAGGTGGCGCTCGACGTCGGCCGGAAGCCGACACCCTGGTACGTCCGGGAGGCTGCCTCACTCCCATAGGAGATCTTCACCCGCTCGGCACCTTTCGCTATCAAGCGATCGATCCCGGCAGTCAGCATCGCTTTCGCCAGACCGCGGCGCTGGAACTCGTCCTCGACCCTGACGGGCTCAACAAGTCCCACCTTGGTCGTCGGGTCGAACCAGTACAACGAGTACCCAGCGACTTGCCCGTCATCAGACTCCACAACGAGGTCGAGGGCCGGGTCGTAGAGCGAGCACTGCTCGAGACGCTGCTGCACCATGTCTCCACTCCGATCTCGCATGTGATGCGGTACGTCGAAGCGCTGCGTACGATCCACGACAACAAAACCCTCGGCGGGCGCCGAGACGACCGGCCGATCGGCGGCATCCATCCAACCCGTGCTGTCGCGGTAGCCAGGTGTGAGGCCGGATCGCCGAGCAACCTCCACGAACACGTCGCCGTCGCTCACGGGAACGTCGAATCCTGCCAACGCGTGCTCCGCAGCATGCTCCAGCGCCCGAGCCCACACCGCGTCGGGCTCGCAACCCGATGCCCCGGGAACAACAACC
This sequence comes from uncultured Actinomycetota bacterium, assembly GCA_963833975.1. Lineage (GTDB taxonomy): Bacteria > Actinomycetota > Actinomycetes > Propionibacteriales > Nocardioidaceae > JAWWPG01. Next base: position 89,311 of record CAWIAB010000006.1, on the reverse strand, counting down.
GGGTCACACTGCCACGAGTCGTTCGACGAACTCGTCAGCAAGACACCGGCAACCGGCCCGACGTCGTCGAGCCAGAAGAGCTGCTCGACCTCGTCGGACCGCTGCGGTTTCCGCCACCACCACTGCACGTCGGCGGCCTCCCACATGCCAGCCAGAGGATCTGCCAGACGAGCACGTTGCAGCATCGACGTCGCCAGCGTCACGGCATCCAGCCCCGTCGCTCTGACTTCCTTCACCGAGAGCGCCATGTCCGACACCTCACCACACGACGGTCCAGGTTCACCACCGGTTTCCGCCTACACCGGGCGCCATACCTCGAATCCGGCTACCGACTGCCACTCACCCTCGGGTGCGCGGGATCATCGCGAAAGCGCGCACCTGCCCGTCCCTGACTCCGGAGCCGATGATGACGCCGTCCTCACTGATCGACATCGCCGCAGAGCTGGTGTTCTTCGAGAGATCCCAGCCGGACCCAGCAGGCAACAGGTGGGCGAGCCGGTAGGTGTGGCTGCCGTCGTAGACCCACGGAATCGAATAGGCGGACGAGGCGTAACCGACCACCCAACCCAGCCGAGTTGACGCCCCGCGCCTCACCGCTCGACGTTCCCTTCGGCAACGGAATCTCCACCATGCCCGTCGCCTGGGTCCAGATGAACGGGACACCATCGCCCTGATCCTGCATGCTCACGCCAACCACTTGACCGGCCTCGCTCACCCCGAACGCGATGCCGCCGTTGCGACCCGGCGTACCACCCAGCGTGTAGGTCGTGTTCGTGGCGGTGTCGATCACAAACGCCACGTTGCGCGCGGCGTTGTTGGGATCGATGCCGGAACCGACAACACGGCCCGCTCCGTTGATCGCGAATGCCGTCGAGCAGTAGCTGCCGTCGGGCAGCGTTCGACGAATGACGGTCGTCTTGGTCCCATCGAACACCGTGCAGTCGTCGTAGCTGGAGCCCTGCCCACCGGCCGAGCCGGCCACGACTCCAGCGTCATTGACGTCGTACGCGCGTCCGTAGGAGAAACCGCGCGGCAGCGGCAGCCGCTTGCGAACACCGTCCTGCCACAGCATGGGCCGAGGGTCGCTGCCGTACGGCGTGATAGCCGACGTCCCTACCACCGTGCCAGCGTCGTTGATTCCGCCAACCTTGGTCCATGGGCGGCCCGGCGCCGACGGAAGGCCGACGAGCCCACCGTCCGAGCTCCAGGAGAAGACACGCGTCGGACCATCGCCATAAGAGTTCCCGGCCGCGAGCCCACCCGGAGACCCAGTCTCACCCTGTGCCTGCGTGTCGTCTCCAACCGCTCCCAGGTCCACGATCCGGTAGCGATACGCCTCGGCTTGAGATCTGTGACTCACCGCACCGGACACCTCAACGCCAGCCGCCGGCCCAACCCAGCTGATCACGGCAGATACGGAAACTGCGAGCGCAGCCACACCGCACCATCGAACAGAAATTCGATTCATGCCACCCCTCCAACATCGCGATTCGCTCGGTGTATGAGGGATTCGCCCTCGGTTCGGATCTCAGCGTACCCATGTGGCGCGGACTTGAGGCGGCTCATTCAGCGCCCGGTCTCGTACCTGGTCAGGAGCACGCCGTCGGGAAAGGTCCGGGTCTCCACCAGGTTCAGCTTCACCCAGTCGTCCAGGGCCGCGAAGAACGGCGTGCCGCCGCCCACCAGGACCGGGTGGGTGACGATCGCGTACTCGTCGATCAGCCCCGCCCGCATGGCCGCTGCGGCGAGTGTGGCGCCGGCAACGTCCATGGGACCGCCATCCTCAGTCTTGAGCCGGGTTATCTCGGTGACAGCCTCACCGGTGAACAGGCGCGCGTTCCATTCGACCGCGCTGGTCGTCGAGGAGAACACCACCTTCGGCATGTCCCGCCAGCGGCGGGCGAACTCGATCTGCGCCGGTGTGGCGCCAGGCTGCTGGTCGGCGGTCGGCCAGTGCGAGCTCATCGTCTCCCACAGTTTGCGCCCGTACAGCGCCAGGCCCGTTGCCCCCACCCGGTCGGACCACCACTGGAACAGCTCGTCGCTCGGCACGCCCCAGCCGAGGTCGTCGCCGGGCGCGGCGATGTAGCCGTCCAGGCTCACGTTCATGCCAAAAGTCAGTTTCCGCATGGGGTAAGCCTCTCTCGAGCTCAGTCCCTCACGAACCACTGCCCCGCGCCTCGGCGCGAGCGAGGAAGTCAGCCGTTGTGTTCTTGTGTGGGAACGGCACGTCGGGTATCGGTACGTCGAGGGCGCGGCAGATCGGCCCCCACCCGTCACCGGGCTGCCACTCGACCAAACGCTCGGGTCCGATCTCGGCGCGAACGTGCGCCAGCCGCCGCTCATAACCCTCCATCACGTCGGCAGGCTGGTCGGGGTCGGTGAAGACGTCGTGGAACATCACCCGGAACAGCGGCACCATCGGGTCGGCGTCGTCGTCCCTCGCCAGCATGTCGCGGGTGCGGGCCAGGACGGTCCTGTCCATGCTGTGGTGCCATACCTCGGCGCTGCCGCGGTGTGACAGCAGGACCGGCGCGTTCGGGTAGGCCGCGGCGAGGTCGCGCCAGCAGGACGAGAATGGGGTGTCGACTCCAGCGGCGTATCCGGCCAGGAAGTCGTCCCAGACGGGTGGATTGCCCTGGATCGCAGCCACCCACGTAGGCGCGTGCTCGGGATGCGCGAACGCCTCGCTCATGTGGTAGATCGGGGCGTCAAGCAGGTACCCGAGCGCCTCGCGCAGGGATGACGTGCCTGTGCGGGGCAGGCCAGCGCCGACGAGTCGCAGGGTCACGGACCCACGATAGAGCCCACGGCCCGTTCGCCGGCCACAGTCACAGGTTCTGGCAGACTCCGTACTTGACATAGTGCAAGGGGATGAACCATGGACGCAATCACCAGCGACTTCTGGGAAGTCGTGCTCTGGACCTGCTGGTTCTTCATCTGGACTGCCGCGATCGTGATCTGGGTGCGATGCCTCATCGACCTGTTCGGCGACAGCACGCTCAGTGGCTGGGGCAAGGCGGGCTGGGCAGTGGTGCTGATCTTCGTGCCCTGGGTCGGCGCCCTGATCTACCTGGTCGCCCGAGGCTCGAGGATCCCGTTCCGTCGGCCCGCCCCCGGCGAGGCTGCGCACGTCCCGAGTGCCACCGATGATCCGGCCGCGCGAATCGCCAGTGCCAAGTCACTACTGGACAACGGGGCGATCACCAAGACCGAGTACGACGTCATGAAGGCCAAGGCGCTGGCTTAGCGCGACGTCGCGATCTGTGGAACCAGATCGTGATGTGTCCGAGCAGGGCGCCCGATAGCGCCGGCAGCAGCGGCCAACGCAGCCTTTCGAAGCGGGCGACGTATTTCAGATCCGGCGGCGACGACCGGGGGTGACTGCGGCGGCTACCACGGCAGTCTTTGCTACCGGTGACGGACCGGGGGTGATGGCCTTCGCAACAACCGCGGTCTTCGCGACTGGGTGGCCGATCACGCCGACTCGTCCTACCCGGGCTGGCCTGAGGGGCATGTCAGTCTCCTTCGTTCGTGGCCGATTCACCTGACGAACGTCTGCGTCCGCGATGCTGCATGCTGCTGGTCAGCTGAAGGTTCGGATCCACGATAACCCACAGCCGATATCCTGCCGCTGGACGTCGACGAGCCAGCCCTTGCCGGGCTCGAGGGAGTGCTGATGCCAACCGGGTTCGGGTCACTCGTCGTCGTGGTCGTTGTCGTGGCGATCGCGCCGATCCTGGTTGACCTGATGCCGGAATGGGTCCGGATGCCTCAGGTCGTACTGCTCCTCGTGGCCGGCATCCTGATCGGCCCGTCCGTGACCGAGTGGGCGGACCCGAGCCCGGTCTCCCTCTTCTCCTCGGTGGGGCTGGGCTTCCTGTTCATGCTGGCCGGCTACGAGCTCGACCCGGTGCTACTGCGGGAGCGGGTCGGACTGCTCGCCGAGGTGTCGTGGCTCGTCAGCCTGGCAGCAGCCGCCGTACTGCTGGCTCTGCTGTACGCCGCCGGCCTGGTGCACTCGCCGGCCGTGGCCGCGATCGCGCTGACCACGACGGCCCTGGGGACGCTGCTGCCGATCCTCCGTGACAACGACATGCTCGGTGGCCAGTTCGGCAGCATCGTCTTCGCGACAGGAGCCGTCGGTGAGCTCGGGCCAATCGTGGCGATGGCTCTCTTCCTCGGCACCAGGGGTTCGCTCGTCGAGGCGACCGCGCTCGTGGTGTTCCTGGCGGCCGCCGCCGGTCTCGCCCTGCTGCCGTCCCGGCTCGGGACGAGCCGGGTCGGCCAGATCATCCTCCGGCGAGAGCATGCGACGTCGCAGACGACGTTGCGAATCGCGATCGCGCTGCTGTTCGTACTCCTCCTCGCGGCCGACGACATCGGGTTCGACAACGTGTTGGGGGCGTTCGTCGCCGGGATGGTGCTGCGCCGATGGTCACCCGGTCAGATCGAGCTGCTCGAGGCCAAGCTCGACGCTGTGGGCTACGGCTTCTTCATCCCGATCTTCTTCGTGTACTCGGGCATGACTTTGGATGTGCGGGCCATCGTCGCCAACCCCGGGCCGATGGTGCTCTTCTTGCTGGTCGCGTTCCTCATCCGGGGGTTGCCGGCGTTGTTCTGGTATCGGAACGAGCTGCCGAAGGTCGAACGGGTCCAGCTGGTGTTCATCACTGCCACGACACTGCCCCTCCTCGTCGCCCTCACCGCGGTCGGGGTGACGGACGGCACCATGACAACCGCAGCCCAAGCGAGTGTCATCGGGGCTGGGGTGCTCTCGGTGCTCGTGTTCCCGTTCGTCGCAGTCCGACTCCAGCAACGGAAGGTGGCCGCGGTCCGCTGAGCAAGAGCCGCGCTACTGGGCTGGACCGAAGGCCGGAGGGTGGTCCATCGATGCTCGGAGAGACGCCAAGGGAGTGTCCGGGACCGCGATGAACCCGCGGGTAGGTCGATCGAGGTCGAACGAGACGAACAGCAGCATCGTCACCAACCCGGAGGCCAGCAGGACCGGGATCAGACTTCGACCGAGCGCTCCTACGTGCAGTCCCAGCAGGAACATCGCAACCGCAGCCCCCACTACCTCCAGCAGCTGCACCTCACCCGGGACTCGGTTGCCGAGACCCGCGACGCGCACGGTCTGCTGGTCGATCATGTCGTTGAGACTGTCCTCGTACAGCCGCGGCGCGGTCCCGGTGGGATCTGCCTCCACGGCCTGCCCGAGCAGCGCCCATAGCGAGCGCTGCAGAGCCGCCCCCTCGCTGATGGTCAGCTTGGCGGCATCAGAGCCGGGTACCTGGTGGGTCAGGGTGATTTCGCCGTCGGCATACTTCCTGAGAAGGGCCAGGGACTGGCTTCGCATCGGCTCCGCGAGGGTCTGGGCCCGAAGGTACGCGGTCCCGATCGTGTTCGCGTCGTCCACCACGGCCGCCCGACGCGACTCGTACCGGCCGAGGGCGAGCGACAGCCCGAAGGCAAGGACCAGGGCCATGAAGCCGAGCAACGCACCCTGGAGAACGGCGAAGGACTCCCTCTCGTTGGTCTCACGCCGCCGGTGGGACCGGCCCACGGCAAGCCCGGCAACCGAGGACCCGACGATGAGAATCAGCAGGGTCACCGCGAGCTGCCAGGTGGAAAGGGCGAAGAACACGCCTGCCTCCATCGAGAAGCGTCGACAGCTATCTGTCCGTCTCTTCGCACGGCCGAGCTCGGACGCCACACCCACCGGCGGGATGAGTCCGGAGAATACTCCTCCGCGATTGCTGGAAACCGGCTGGGTTACGTGCTGTCCCAGCATGCCGTCCCGCCGCACGGTCCCCAACCCATCACGCTCGCCAGCTCCGTTCGGCAACACCGCAGGGCGCGCGCACCCGGCGGTCATCAGCGCTCGGCGAGCATCGCGGTAATCTTCGGCCATGCCGCCCGTCGACCCAGTCGTGCTGACCGACCGGCAGCAGGTCGAGTGAGTCGAACGCTCCAGCTGTTCCTCCTGGAGATCGCCCTGCTCGGCGTCGCCTGGAGCGTGGGCATCCTCCTGGTGGCCGTCGGCTGGCTGCTGGGCTGGATCGGCTGGCTGTTCTGGCGGTTGTTCGCTGTGGCCTGGGCGGGGAGTCCCAAGGAGTCCTACGACGTGGACGAATGGCCGGGCACAGCAGCAGCCATCAACACTGGCGCGGAGCCACAGCAACCGGGCGAACGCATAGGCGACGAGAGTGGCCCCTCGTAGTCACGACCAACGGTGGTCACGACCAGCCGCTCACAGCAGGTCAGCCAGCATCCGGGCGGCCACGGCTGCACCGTCTGTCTCAACCGGCCGGTACGACACGCGGTGGTCGATCTCCTTCACAATCGCATCGGCGAGAGCGTCCGGGTCCGTCGCGTTCTGGTAGTCGAGTCGGCGGCCGGCGCCGTACCTGTCGAGACGATGGGGGACGTGGAACGTCTGCTCGAAATGGTGGCGCAGGGGCACGTAGATGAAGGGCCGTTGGTTGGCCGTGAGCTCCATGGTGGTGGTGAGACCCCCTTGGACCACGGCGAGGTCGGCAGCGGCGAGGTGCCGGTAGAGGTCCGGCACATGACCGCGGATGTTCACCCCGCGCGTGCCCGGCAAGGATCTCGGGTCGATGCGCGGACCCGCCACGACGACGAACCGCAGATCCGGAAGCTGACGACGCGCCAACGGCGCAGCATCGAGCACCCGACGCAGCAGCGGAGCACCGACCCCGGAACCACCCACGGTCACGATGCAGACTCGCTCGTCCTCGCGGTAGGACAGCTCCGAGCGCAGAGCCGCTCGGTCCGCGACGTCCACCGGGTCGAACCCGGTCACGTAGCCCGCGAAGTCGAAGTTCTCCCTCACCCAGTCACTGATCGGGGGCAGCCCGGGGCCGAAGCTCTCGGGTACGACGTCATCAGGGTTGCCGACGAACACCGACCGATCCCTGACTCGCGCGAAGCGAGCCCGCTGCTCGAGCATCTCCGTGTTGTAGTCGGCAGTCAGGGCTGCCTCCGCCGTACCCCCGTCGGGCATCGGCAGCCAGCCCACGAAGTCGGTCAACCAGGCGAAGGAGAACCGCTTGAGCTCCGGGTTCTCGTGCAGGAAGTAGTCGACGTCCCAGGACTCGTCGCCGACGACGAGGTCATAGCTCTCGCTGCTCCACCACCTCCTGGAAGACCATGAAGTTGTGCACCAGAATCTCGTCCATCCGGCGGATCGCCTGGAAGGCATGGAGGTCGTGCTCCCCCGCCTCGTGCTCGACATGCGCCGACTCGTTGGCCAGCCAGGCGGATGCCGGGTGGATGCGCTCTCCGGCGGCTTCGAGCGCCACGGTCACCGGGTGCTGGGCGAGCCAGTCGACCTCCAGGTCGGGCTGCAGCCGCTTGAGCTCCTGGACGATCGCCAGGTCGCGTCGGGCATGTCCGAGCCCGATCGGGGACGAGAGGTACAGCGCGCGCCGGCGTCGTCGCGGTGGGCTGGTCCAGGTGAGACGCCCGACGTGTGGGCGGATGCGGTCCACGAACTCGCGGATCATCAGGTTCACCCTGACCGGGTGCCGCGCCATCGGACCGTGCCCGACCCCCTCCATGACGAGCAGGTCACCACCGGTGAGCTCGGCGAGCCGTTCCCCGATCTGAGGCGGGCAGATCGCGTCGTCGGTGCCATGGACGACGAGCACCGGGCAGGCCACCTTGGCGCACAGCGGCTCGAGCGCAACTCGTTGGTTGCGGCCGACGGCCGTTGCCACGAGCGTCTCCGGCGAGGTCTCGAGACCCCATCCCACACAGTCCTCGATCTGCTTGGTCGAGTGCGCCTCGGTGAACATCTGCCCGAAGAAGAAGGACACGAAGTCCGGGTAGCCGCCTTCGAGCCAGTAGTGCCGGTTGTACTTGGCCCAGCCTTCCGTGTCCTGCGAGCGCGTCTCCCAGGAGTCCTCCTCCCCGGATGGGCCGAGGCCTTGGAACTCGCAGGCGGGGGACATCGCGAAGATGCCGAGGATGCGCTCCGGATGACCAGCTGCGACGTGCACGGCCCAGGTCGCTCCCGAGGACAGCGCGACCAGAACCGCCCGGTCGGTGGCCGTCGCATCCATCACTGCGATCGTGTCGGCGGCGTACTCCTCATCGGCGTACGCCGCCGGCTGCACCGGTCGCCCGGAACGGCCGTTGCCTCGTCCGTCGAACGTCACCACGCGGTAGTGGCGGGCCAGGAACCCGAGCTGTGCCTTCCAGAACCGCGAGTGCACGATGCTCCAGGCGGGCATCAGCACCAGTGTCGTCTCACCGTCGCCGAAGACCTGGTAGCCGATCCGTACTCCGTCCCGCTCCGTCCAGCCCTCCACATCGGGCTGGACGGCTCGGCTGGCTTGCCCAGTGGTCACGGCCTCACTTCCAGCACCTGGTTGAACGGCGTCTCGGCAACCCTGGCGAATCGGGAGAAGCCCCCGGTCGTCACGACGTCCTTGATGCGAGCGGGCCCGGCCTGCGTTCCGAGCGCGAGGCCCACCTCCTGGGACAGCGAGGCAGGCGTGCACAGCAAGGTCGAGAAGCCATAGTAGGCCCGGCCGACAGGGTTGAGGTTGTCCTGCACGTGGTCGCCTGCGTTCGGCTCGACGATCATCCAGGTGCCGTCCGGAGCAACGCGCTGCCGTACGGCGCGGGCCGCCCCCACCGGGTCGCCCATGTCGTGGAGAGCGTCGAACGTGGTCACGAGGTCATAGCCGGTCCCGCTGAAGGCGTCCGCCGATGCCACCTCGAACTGCACCCGCTCGCTGACCCCGGCCGCCTCGGCGCGCTTCCGCGCCTCCTCGATCGACGCATCGTGATAGTCCGAGCCGAGGAACGTCGAGCGAGGGAAGGCCTGAGCCATGATGATCGTCGATGCACCGAAGCCGCAGCCGATGTCCGCGACCCGAGCGCCGCGCTCGAGCTTGGCGACCACTCCCTCGAGTGCCGGCAGCCACTCGGCGACGAGATGGGCGTTGTAGCCGGGGCGGAAGAAGCGTTCGCATCCTTCGTGCACGTCGTGGTTGTGCTCGTGCCAGCCGAGCCCGGCGCCACTGCGCGCCAGCTCGACGATCTTGGATGAGTCCTGGAGGGTGCCCAGGGCGATCTGGAAGAAGCCCGGCAGGAACGCAGGACTCGACTCGTCTGTGAACGCCACGACCTGCTCGGGCGGCAGGCTGTAGCGCCCGGTTGCGGGATCGTAGTCGACGATGGCGCCGGCAGCTTGGGCGTTGAGCCACTCGCGGGCGTACGGCTCAGCGGTACCGGTGTCGTCCGCGAGGCGACTCGCCGTGGTCGGACCGGAGGCCGCCATCGCGCGGTAGTAGCCGAGCTTGTCCCCCATCACAACGAGCCCCACGTTGAGTGCCGCTCCCACCTCGTCGACCGACCGGAAGACGAAAGCCATCAGCTTGTCGAAGTCGACCTCGGCGGTCTGCGCTAGGTCAGTCATCGTTGATCTCCTTCTGTCGTTGTTTGTATGAGTGGCCCGAACGTAGGTTGTTCGCGATCCCGGTCGCATCAGGTGCCCCACCTAGTTCTCGCGCGATTCCGGCAGTGCCGCCGGGCCTAGTATTCGAGACGTGCTGGTCGGGCGCGAGACTGAACGGCGAGCGATCAACGTCCTGCTGGCGGGTGCCCGGGTTGGTGACAGCGGCATTCTGGTGCTGATCGGCGAACCTGGGATCGGGAAGACCGCGCTGCTCGCGGATGCGGAGTCGCTCGCCGGGCACATGCGGGTCCTTCGCGCCGGAGGTGTCGAGTCGGAGACGTCGGTGCCCTTCGGCGGCCTTCTCCAGCTGCTGCGGCCGTTGCTCCCGTTGCTCGAGCACATTCCGGGCCCCCAGGCGGAGGCCCTGTCCCTCGCACTGCTGCTTGCGCCGAGTGGTGGCCGCGAGCCCAGCCGGTTCGCTGTGGGAGCGGCCACCTTGAGCCTGCTGTGCCGGGCAGCCGAGGACCGGCCGCTCGCGGTGCTGGTGGACGATGCGCATCTGCTCGACAGTCCGACGATCGAGGCGCTTGTCTTCGCCGCTCGCCGGATGGTCTCCGACGCGGTCGCGATGATCTTCAGCGTCCGTCCCGGCAGCGACGACAGCGCTCCGTGGAGCCGGTTGCGGACACTTCCTGTGGCCGGGTTGGACCTGGACGCCGCGCATGAGCTCGTCACCGCAGCTCATGGAGCACGAGTCAGCGACCAGCAGCTCGTCCGCCTGCACCGCGCGACCGCCGGGAACCCCCTCGCGATGCTCGAGCTGAGCGAGCGTGTGGACCAGCTCGAGTCGCTGCCCGACGACGTGCCGGTGACGGTGTCCGAACAGCTCACCCGTGCGTTCATCGGGCGGGTAGGCAGCCTCGGCCCCGAGGCCGCCTCGGCCCTGATCGTCGCGGCCGCGGACAGTACCAGCGTGACCACGATCCAGGACGCCTGCGCCGTACTCGGGATCGCCACACACGGGTCTCCTCGAGGCCGAGGACGCGGGCCTGATCAGAGTGCACAGTGACCGACTCGAGTTCCGGCACCCGCTGGTGAGATCCGCCGTCTACGGCAGCGTCGACCCCGACTACCGACGCGCCGTACACCGGGCCTTCGCCGACGTCGTGCCGGCCGACGAGACGGACCGGCTCGGGTGGCATCTCTCCGAGAGCGCAACCGGCCCGGACGAGAACACCGCCATCACTCTCGCCGCGGTCGGCGAGCGTGCGTCGAGACGGGGCGCCTACGCGATCGCAGCCAACGCTCACGAGCGCGCCGCGCAGCTCACAGCAGCACCGAGGCAACGCGCCGGGCGGCTGGCGGCGGCGGGCGAGGCGGCCTGGCTGGCGGGTCTCACCGACCGCGCCGTCGAGCTGCTTGACCTGGCGCTGACGTGCACGCCCGAGCCCTCCTTGCGCGCGCATGTCCAGGAGCTCCGGGGCGCCGTCGAGACGCGGTGCGGGTCCCTCGACGCGGCGCTGTCGACCCTGCTGGAGGCAGCCGCCTCGGTCGAAGCCACCGATCCCGATACCGCTGTCCGGCTGTTCGCCGACGCGATCCACGTGTGCTTCTATCTCGGAGACCCGGTCCACGCACTGCGGGCCTCGGCAGAGATCGAGACGGTTGACGGGCCGGACCGTCGACCCGCACACGGCCTCCCTCGGGTCGATGGCGTCGGGCATGGCGTTGATCCTGAGTGGCTCCGGCGCCGAAGGGATCGAGAAGATCAGGGACTCAGCTCCCGCGCTGGCCACCTCGGAGGACGAGACGGCAGACCCGTTCCGGCTTCCGCTGCGTCTACAGGGGGCGCTCTGGCTGCGGAGCTCGGGTCCCCACCGGGCGCTCGTGCGGGCGGCGATCGACCGGTTTCGCGAGCAGGTCGCCCTCGGGTCGCTGCCGTATCTCCTGATGCACATCGCCCGCGACGCGGCCACGACCGATCGTTGGGACGACGCCGAAGCGGCCTACCTGGAAGGGATCCGGCTGGCCGGTGAGACCGTGCAGAGCACGGACCTGGCGATGTCACTCGCGGGACTCGCGTGGCTGTACGCCCGGCAGGGGCGAGCCCAGGAGTGCCGCGAGAACGCCTCCACTGCCGAGGAGCTGTGCACCCGCAACAACATCCGCCTGGGGTCGATCTGGCTCGAGTTCGCCCGAGGCGACCAAGCGGCCGGAGTCGGCGACGCCGGAGGCGCCATCCAGCACTACGAGGCGCTGGAGGACCGGCTCGCCGCGAGCAGCCTGGCCGACCCGGACCTGTCCGCTGCACCCGAGCTGGTCGAGGCCTACTGCCACGTGGGCCGCCTCGACGAAGCACGGCGCCTCAGCAACCGGTTCGACGAGAGAGCACGGGCCAAGGCGGAACCGTGGTCCCTTGCCCGCGCCCAACGCGCCTTGGGGCTATGCGAGTCGGGTCCTGCGGGCGAGGCAAGGTTCGAGGCGGCGATCGAGCTGCACGCCACGACTCCGGACCGGTTCGAGCTGGCCCGAACCGAGCTGGCGTTCGGCGCCAGGCTGCGCCGTGAGCGAAGAAGGCTGGACTCACGCCCCCGGCTGCGCGCCGCGCTGGAGACGTTCGAGCAGCTCGGCGCCGTACCGTGGGCCAGCCGGGCCGCCCAGGAGCTTCAGGCGACGGGTGAGACGGTACGACGCCGGGCAGCGAATATCGTCGATGAGCTGACGCCGCAAGAACGCCAGATCGCCCAGCTGCTCGCGGAGGGGCGAACGACGCGCGAGGCGGCGGCTGCTCTCTTCATCAGTCCGAAGACCGTCGAGTACCACCTGCGACACGTCTACCTCAAGCTCGACATCCGTTCCCGGGCGGGGCTCGCCGAGATCTTCGGACGTTGAGGGACGCGGACGAGCCGGCATCCACTTCGTGCCTACGGGTGCCCGACGCCGCACTGACATAGGCTGCCAACCGATGACGAGACCCCCAGTGCGCATCGCATGACCCGAGTGGAGCGCGCGGACAAGCCGGGCGCGGGCCTCACCCTCCTGGTCGCCGCGCTCGGGGTGGTCTTCGGAGACATCGGCACCAGCCCCCTTTACGCCCTGCAGACGATCTTCGAGCGCAGCGCGATCAGACCGGTGGCAGTGGACCAGGAGTCCATCTACGGCGTGGTCTCGGTGATCTTCTGGTCGATCACGATGATCGTGACCATCCTGTACGTTCGCTTCCTCACGAAAGTGGACAACGACGGCGAGGGCGGCCTGCTGTCGTTGCTCGCCCTGCTGAAGCGACAGGACATCTCGGCCCGACGACTCAAGGTCCTGTTCACGATCGGCATCTTCGGCGCGGCCCTGTTCTTCGGCGACAGCATGATCACGCCCGCCATCTCGGTGCTGTCCTCGGTCGAGGGCCTCGAGATCGTCGACCCCAACCTTCAGGACTTCGTCGTTCCCGCCGCGGTGGCCATCCTGGTTGCGTTGCTCCTGGCGCAGCGATGGGGAACAGCCAAGGTGGGAAGGCTTTTCGGACCGATCATGGCAGTCTGGTTCGTGGCCATCGCACTCTGCGGACTACCCGAGATCATCCGCGAGCCAGCGATCCTGCAGGCGCTGTCTCCCTGGTGGGCGTTGCGCTACTTCGCGAACAGTCCCCTCACGGCGTTCCTCTCCCTCGGCGGCGTCGTGCTCGTCGTCACGGGAGCGGAGGCCCTGTACGTCGACATGGGCCACGTGGGTCGGAGGCCGATCGCGATCTCATGGCTGGCGCTGGTGTTCCCTGCGCTGACCCTGAACTATTTCGGTCAAGGCGCCCTGCTGCTGCGCAGTCCGGACAGCGTCCACAACCCCTTCTTCCTGCTGGCACCCCACTGGGCGCTCGTGCCCATGGTGGCCCTCGCCACGGTTGCGACCGTCATCGCGTCGCAGGCGGTGATCTCAGGGGCGTTCTCGGTCACGCACCAGGCGACCCAGCTCGGTTACGTGCCGCGGCTGCGGGTCGTTCACACGTCGGCGAAGGAACGCGGCCAGATCTACCTGCCCTTCGTCAACTGGGTGTTGCTCGTTGCCGTGACCGCCCTCGTCATCGGCTTCCACAGCTCGGCCCGGCTGGCTGCGGCGTACGGGCTCGCCGACATCGGCACCATCGCGACCAGCACAGCGCTGTTCTTCGTCCTGCAGCTGGTGCTCGGCGACTGGCCACGCTGGCGGGTCGTCGTACTGGGTGCCCTCTTCATGACGATCGTCTTGTCGTTCCTCGGGGCCAACCTGGTGAAGATCGCCGAGGGCGGGTGGCTCCCGGTGAGCATCGGCATCGTGCTCTTCATCATCCTCACCACCTGGCATCGAGGACGCGAGCTCAGCGATGCTCAACGGGACAAGGCCGAAGGCGATCTCCAGGAGTTCGTCGACGATCTGCACAGCAAGGACGTCCCGGTCCTTCGGGTGCCAGGCTGCGCGGTGTTCCTCAGCCGAGGCGAGGGCAAAGCCCCCCTGGCCCTGCGGGCCATCGTGCGACACACCCACTCGTTGCACGAAAGCGCCATCCTGCTCACGATCGAGACGACCTCGTCGCCGCGGGCGCATCCGGGTGACCGGGTCACGGTTGCCGACCTCGGCTTCTCCGACGATGGCATCAGCCACGTGGTGGCCCGCCTCGGCTACCGCGACCACCCGAGCATGCCGACTCTGCTGCACGAGGCCGTCGAGGAAGGTCTCGAGGCCAGCGCGGAGGACATCGACTCGGCGAGCTACTTCCTGTCCGTTCCACGGCTCTGCGTCACGAAGGCTCCCGGGATGGTCCGCTGGCGCAAGCACCTGTTCCGTACGACGTCACGCCTGACCTCCGACCCGGTCGAGTTCTTCGACCTGCCCCGGGACCGCACCATCGTCATGGGCGCCGAGCTCGACATCTAGCCAGGTGGTCACGACCTCAACCGTCGGATCGCGGCGCCTCGGCAGCGGCGGCGAACCCCGCGAGAATCAGCGGCCACTCGCTGAACGTGACCCGATCCGCGAGGTTGCCGTCGACCCAGCCACCGTGCTCGAAGTCCACCCGACAGCCCGCGGCCTCGTCGACGAACTGCACCCGCACCTCGCTCGGGTGGTCCCGGTTCTGCGCCATCATCGACGAGTAGGCGAGTGCCTCGCCCGGCCCCCACTCGGTCACGCGTCCCCAGTCGTACTCCTGGCCTCCGGCATGTCGCTCGTACACCCGGCCGCCGAGCCGGGGCTCGATCACCACTGTCTGCAGCGTGTCGGCGCCGGCGGAGTAGGCGGGCGGCCACCACTCGCCGATCCGTGCCGCGTACGTGTCGAACGCCACGGCGGCGCTCACCGTGAGCTGCAGCTGGTGGCGGATCGGCTGGTCGTCCATGAGGTGCATCCTGGCACGGGCCGGCTGGCCGAGGCCCTGGGTCCTCGGTGGCGATGTAGTCCCTGCTGGTGGACCGGGACGAGTGTCAGTGGATCAACACTGACACCGCACGGTGACCGAAACACGCCCTGAATCGCGACCTGCGCTGGCTAGCGTGGACGTCTCCGGAGCAGGGAGGAGAATGCACGATGTCGCAGGGGCTGGGACGCGCGAGCATCGTGCTGGGTGCGGTGCTGGTCACCGGCCTCCTGGCGAGCTGTTCGAGCGATTCCGGGGCGTCCCAGGGCGTGGTCCACTCCACTCATCCGTCGACACCTCACAGCTCCAAGCCGACCGGACCCAGGCCGACGCAGGATCCCTATCCGGCGCTGTGCCGCCTGATCGCCGTACCCGACGCGCAGAGCCTGTTCAGCAGGCCGCTCGGGCCGATGACCACAGGAGGTGGGTCGGACTGCCAGTTCGCGCCACGGGGGACGGCGTCGGACGCCGACATCCTCAAGGTCTACCTCCGCCTCGACGACGGTGACAAGACACTCTTCAACCACGTGGGCGACATCTCCTACGGCCGGTTCACGCCTCTGACCGGGCTCGGCTACCAGGCGAAATGGGGCTCCCAGGGCTTCGGCCCACCCACGGTCGTCGACGTGCGATCCGGGTCCTTCACGTGCACGGTGATCCCACCGTCGAACGAGGCTGCCACGACCCTCGACCATCCTGGACAGGAGACCGACGCCCCGATCGATCGGTCGGCGTCCACCGCCTTCGCCAGGTCCATCGGCCTCCTCTGCCGCGACATCTTCCGCGCCCACTGACGATCCGAGAGTTCTCCCCCAACGATCCGAGACTTGTCCCAGACAGTCCGAAAAGTTCTCTCCCGCCGATCCGGTGCCGACCGTGCGCTCGGCCCCATCCGACGTTGGGCGACTTTAAGTCGAGTGAATCGCTATACTTTCGGGTCGGGCCATTCCACGGCGGCCGTCCAAGGAGGCGATCGGCATCTCAGGCATCCAGCAGGTCGCGCTCGCGAGGGTCCTCGGGCACGGTGTCGGACAGGGCTGGCGCGAGATCGCCGACCTCGGGGCTGCCTTCGTGCTGTGCTCCCTGATCGGGCTCGAACGCGAGCTGCGGCGCAAGAGCGCAGGGCTTCGCGGTGGCCGAGGTGCTCACACATCGCACGCTGGTGGTGGCCATGGATGACGCCCGGCCGGCCGTTGAGATCGAGCTGTACGTACAGGGCAGGGGTCAGGTCGAGGGCCTCGTCGCCGAGCTGGTGGAGATCGAAGGCGTCCTGGACGTCCGGGTGAGCCAGTCCGAGGAGTGACCTCGAGGCGCCGGAGCGTCACGCGGCCGTTGCCACCACCGTGGGTCCGACCGTCGATACGAGACGGCGTACGTCGTGGACGACACCGTGATGAGGGTCTACGGTGGCGATGAAGCCTCGACCACGAAGCGCGAGCTCTGTGGCCACATGAGGTAACGAGCAGGCGGGTCCGGAGGGGGATCCACGGTGCTCAACGGCGCCAGACCCCGACCAGGAGTCTGGCGTCACCTCGGTGGGCAGGTCAGCGCGGTGCCCTCGGCATCAGGCCAGGCTGGGGAGGGCTCGGGACGGGTGACTCGCCATCCGGGGTCGGCTCGCCCGCGACGAGGTCCGCGAGCCATCCGCACTCGGCCTGGCTCAGCCCGGAGATGTCACTCGGGGCGGCGAGCAGCGCCGCGGCGACGGTGGACAGGAACCGAAGAGCCGAGTCCGCGTGCAGCTCCACAGCCACCCTGGCTGATGGCCCGCGCTCCGGCGCCGCGAAGTCGATGTTCAGGGTGTGGCCGGCCTGGGCGTGGACCGGATGGTCGACGTACACGGTCGCCTGCGTCATCGGGAACCAACCCGTCGCGGACTTGCCACTACCGGAGACAGCGCACTGATGGGTCGCATAGGTACACATCTCGGTGACCTCAGCCCTCTCGCGGGCCGAGCCGGGTATCGAAGAAGGAACGGACCAGCGGCCACGCCTCGGCCGCGGCACTCGCCCGATAGCCGGCTCGTTCGATCGCGAAGAAGCCATGTCCCGCGCCGTCGAAGCGGTGGAACTCGTGCGGCTTGCCGAGTGCGGTCAGCCGGGCGTCGAGCTCATCCACCTCGACCGGGGACGGGTGCGAGTCCTCGTTGCCGAACAGGCCCAGCAGCGGACAACCCAGCTCGCCGAGCAGGTCGGTCAAGGGCTGCACCACCATCCCCGAGTCCCCGGGAGGCGAGCTCAGCACGAACGCCCCGTAGCAGTCGACGGCGCCATCGAAGGGCAGCCGACAGGAGGCCAGGACCGACTGCCGACCACCGGAGCAGAAGCCGATCACGGCCGATCGACCGTTGCTCGTCGGCAGGCTGAGCAGGTAGTCCCGCGCGCCCGCCACGTCGCCGACGAGTCGCTCGTCGGGAACGCCTCCGGCTGCCCGGTTCGCGGCGGCCGCGTCATCGGAGTCCGCGCCCGGCGCCTCCCGGTGGTGCAGGTTCGGGCACACGGCGGCGAAACCCCACGCAGCGAAGCGCCGGGTGATCTCCTTCGTCGCCCAGTCGAAACCAGGCATGTGATGGATGACCACGACCCCACCGGTTGGACGAGGCGACTGCGGCAGGGCTGCATACGCCGGGATCTCGTCACCGCCATGTCCGGTCGTCCAGACGTCTCCGGCGACCAGCGCGTTCTCCATGGTGCCTCCTCCTGATTCGGGTGACGGCGAGTTTAGGTGTCGCAGCCCACCACCCCGGCCCCCAGGTTTGGGTTGAATGTTCAACGGTTGTATGATGTAAGAGTCACTATGGCTATTAGTGTCTTACGTCACATCTCGGCTCCCCGGAGCTGAAAATCGGAGGAAGCAATGTCGATCGCCACGGACGTGGCCCGCGAGATCGTCGCGTCGAGGCAAGCTGAGGCGAACCAGGCCGCACTTGGGAAGTCAGTGCGACTGGCGCGTCGACAGCAGCGTCTGAACAAACGTATCCAGCGGGTAGATGAGCAGCTCGCCGGGCGCTGACCCGGCCGGACTTACGGCACACCGACGGCAGCAGCGCGCCAGCTGAGAAGGGCGCGCGGCTGCCGTCCTTTTTGTCTCGGGGCCAAACCGACGCAAGTGCCTCAGGTGCGCTCCCGGCCTTGACTCGTATCGATCGGCTCTCTACGGTCGAGCCTCTCCATCCGTCTTCCGGGAGGTCCCCGTGCGCCGTCATGTCGTCACCGTGTCCGCAGCATTGCTCCTGCTCGCGCTGATCCAGACGACGCCGGGAAGCACGTCATCGGCGGCGGGGATGCCGGGAGCCGGTTCGGCCAGCCCGGATTCCGCATCACGAGCGGTAGGGGTCCGGCTGCCAACCGGCCAGCGGGTCATCGTCTCGAAGGTCGACGGGCGGACCGCGGTGCAATTCCCGCCAGCGACCGCCGCGCTCCACCAGCCCATGACCGTTCTGACCGCCAACGGCCACACGTACGTCGTGCCGGCAGCGGAATCCGCGTCCAGCAGCCGGCTGGATCTTGCGAAGTTCGACGTCTCGGCCCGAGCCTTCGGACAGCCGGCACAGCCGCTGGGCCGCTCCAGCGCTGACGCGCCGGCGGCGACGCCGGCCGACCCGTTCACGGTCAGCGTCAAAGGCGTCACCCGGACCGGCGGGAAGGCGGTCGGCGACGTCGTTGTGCTGATGAACGTCGACAACATCGACACGTTCATCGACCAGACGCCCTTTGCGGACGGCACGGCATCGTTTGTCGTGCCGCCCGGTCACTACGCGGTCCAGTCCTTCATCGTCACGGTGAAGGATGGCAAGGCGAGCTACACGCTGGTATCGAACCCCGAGTTCCTGGTCGACAAGGACGTCACGGTCTCGCTCGACGCCCGCGAAGGCAACCGGATCTCGGTGCGCACGCCGCGGCCGAGCACGCCGATCCATGCCGAGGCGAACATGCAGCGCGACCCCGAGGTGGGTCTGTCGTTCGTCGACTCGTTGACGACGTTCGACAACACGCCGGTGTATGCCGCGCCGACCAGCCCCGTCCACGTGGGCCGGATGTTCTTCTACCAGACCCAGCGCCGGGGGGCCGCCGACGGGTCGATCGCGAAGTACCTCTACGACCTGGAGCTCGCGACGAAGCGGGTGATCCCGACCGATCTCAGCTCCGTCGTCAGCAAGGACGACCTCGCGACCGTGACGGCCAGCTATGCCAGCGTCGTACCGGGTCGGGCCGAGCAGGAGTATCGCCTCGGCGCGGCTCCCTGGCAGGCGTCGATCAGCGGAGGAGTCCAGGACCTCACCGCGCCGACCACGAGAACCGAGTACGTCATGGCTGGTCCGCGCCTGCGTTGGTTCCAGGAAGTGGACCTCGATCCCGCCGGCGGGAACGGCCGCACTATCGGAACCGTCGACGTCTTCAAGCAGGGCGAGCAGACCGAGCACGTCTGGAATCAGCAGCCAATGGGCTCCGGCGTCGAGCAGGAGCGCAACGTGACCCAGCCCTGCCCGGTCTGCCGGACGGCTGATGACACGCTTTCCGTCGGGGTGTTCCCACATGTCGACCGGGCCCGCGACTTCATGCTGGCCGATGCCGCGACCACGGAGCTCCTGACGCTCTACCAGGACGGGACCGAGGTGGGCAGCTCACCCAACGGGTTCGCGAGCTTCCCGCTCAGCCCGGACCCAGCGTCCTACCGCCTGCAGTACGACGTCGACCATGCCGCGGCGTGGTGGCCGACCTCCACCCACGTGTCGACCAGCTGGTCCTTCGACTCCGAGGAAGGCGGCACCCAGGTCCCGCCGGGATGGACATGCGGTGGCAAGGGAGCTTTGCCTGATGACTGCTTCCTCCAGCACCTCCTGTTGGTGAGCTGGGCGACCGGGGCGGGGTTGGACGGCGTCGTACCGGCCGGCTCGACCGCTCACGTGCGCGTCACGGTCGCTCCGCAGCAGGGCCTGCCGGCCGATCCCATCGCGAAGCTGACGGCCAAGGTGTCGTACGACGCAGGAACCACCTGGCAGCATGTGACGGCGACCCCGGGCGCCAACGGGAAGGTCTGGCGGCTGACCTACGACCAACCCGACCTGGCCCAGACCGACGGCTTCGCATCCCTGCGGGTCACCGCGCACGCGTCATCCGGCGACGCCTCGGTCAGCCAGACCATCATCCACGCCTATCCCCTGGCGCCCCTCGGCTGACTTGGCCCGTCGGCTCACCGGCATTCGTCCGACCCACCGCGGGTGTTCTCAGCCCGAGACAGTCGGACGAATCCGACCCCTCGGCATTCGTCCGACCCACCGCGGGTGTTCTTAGCCCGAGACAGTCGGACGAATCCGGCAGTCGGACGAATCAGCTCAGCGGTAGCGGCGGCGGACGTTCTCGAGGGTGGACGGGCCAGGCTCCCAGGTGGCGATCCAGGGGCCGGTGCCTTCGCTGCCGTCAGTGACGCCGGCCTCCAGCCAGGTCAAGTCGCCGGCAAGTACGGCCTTGGACAGGTCCTTGTCGGCGTTGTCGCTGTTGCTCCACAGCGCCTCGAAGAGCGCCTCGACCCGCAGCCTGGACTGCTGGCAGAAGACGTCGGCCAGGGTGACGGCGCTGTCGCCTCGGGGGTCGTCGGCGACTGCGAGCCCGTCGGCGCGGCTGCACACGGCAGCCATCGCGAAGAGCTCCGCACCGATGTCGACGACCCGGGCGAGGAACGCCTGCCGGTACTCGAGCCCGGCCTGCCAGCGGCCCATCCCGTAGAAGGTCTGCCGGGCCAGCTTGCGGGAGGAACGCTCGACGAACCGGAGGTGCTTGGCGAGCTCGCCGAACTCGGTGTATCCGTCTGGCGCGGTGCCCTTGCCGGCGACCAGCTGCGGCAGCCAGCCGGCATAGAAGCCGGAGGCCTTGACCGCCGCCTTGGCCTTGTCGGCGAGCCCTGCGTCGTGGTCGGCCAGAGCCCCAGCGGCCGACAGGTGGGCGTCGACCGCCTCACGGGCGATGAGCAGGTGCATGATCTCCGACGACCCCTCGAAGATCCGGTTGATCCGCAGGTCACGGACCACCTGCTCGGCGGGAACCGCACGTTCACCGCGCGCAGCCAGCGAGTCGGCCGTCTCGTAGCCCCGGCCGCCGCGGATCTGGACCAGCTCGTCGGCAACCTGGTAGGACATCTCGCTGGCCCACAGCTTCGCAAGTGCGGCCTCGATCCTGATGTCCTTGGTGCCGGCGTCGTTGAGTCGCGCGGACAGGTCGAACACCGTCTCGAGGGCGAACGTCGTCGCCGCGATGAACGAGATCTTCGAGCCGACGGCCTCGTGCTCGCCCACCGGCTTGCCCCACTGGACGCGCGCGCCCGACCACTCCCGGGCGATCTTGAGCGCCCACTTGCCGGCTCCGGCGCAGAGGGCGGGGATGGACAGCCGCCCGGCGTTGAGGGTCGTGAGGGCGATCTTGAGACCCTGGCCCTCCTTGCCGAGCCGGTTCTCGACCGGCACGCGCACATTGTGGAAGCGAGTGACGCCGTTCTCGAGACCCTTCAGTCCCATGAACGCGTTGCGGTGCTCGACAGTCACACCTTCGGAGTCGGTGTCCACCACGAACGCGGTGATGCCGCCGCGGCTCGCCTCGGTCTTCGGCACCGTCGCCATGACGACGACGAGCTCGGCGATGACGCCGTTCGTCGTCCAGAGCTTCACTCCGTCGAGGATGTACGCCGACCCGTCGGGCGTGAGCGTCGCGGTCGAGGCCATCCGTGCCGGGTCGGAGCCGACGTCGGGCTCGGTGAGCAGGAAGGCGGTGATGGCCCCCGAGGCGCAGCGCGGCAGGAACTGCTGCTTCTGGTCCTCGGTGCCGAACATCCGTACCGGCTCCGGGCACCCCGATGGACTGGTGGGCCGACATCATGGCGCCCAGCGTCGGGTGCACCGAGCCGATGAGCATCAGGGCGCGCCCGTAGCAGGACGTCGAGAGGCCCGAGTCCGCCGTACGCGGCCGGGATCTTCATCCCGAAGCAGCCGAGCTCGGCGAAGCCCGGCGAGATACTCGTCGGGCACCAGCGACTCGCGCTCGATCAGCCGACCGTCCAGCGTCTCGCAGTAGGCACGCAGCCGGCCGAGGAACTCGTCGTCGCGAGCGCTCTCCTCGTCGCTGCTCGTCGGGTACGGATGGATCAGCGACACGTCGAACCGGCCCAGGTAGAGCTCCTTGGCGAAGCTCGGTCGGGTCCACTCGGTCTCGCGCGCTGCCTCCGCAACCTCACGGGCCTGCTTCTCACTGACCGTCGAGGCGGCGTTCGCGTCTGATGTTGCCTGCGGTCGGCTGACGTCGATGCTCATCTGATCCCTCCGGTTGGGTCTCTGTGCTCAATGTTACTCGGTAGTAGCCTCAGCAGAAGAGGCGCCTGTCCGCCGCGCCGTACGGCCACCTGAGCCCGGTCGCGTCGATAGGATGCATCCGCCGGGGTCCGGGTGGACACCCGGGTGAGGACGTGACGATGCTCTACTACCTCCTGCATCTGGTGCTGAAGCCCCTCACTCGGCTCATCTACCGGCCCATCATCGAAGGCGCCGACAACGTGCCGCCCACCGGGCCGGTGATCCTCGCAAGCAACCACCTGTCCTTCATCGACAGCATCGTCATCCCGTTGGTGGCCCCGCGCCGGGTGGCGTACCTGGCGAAGGCCGAGTACTTCAGCGGCGAGGGCCTGTTCAGCCGGCCCCGCGAGCGCTCTTCACCACCCTGGGCGCCATCCCCGTCGACCGGGTCACGGCTCGCTCGGCCCAGAACTCCCTCGACGCTGCGCTCGAGGTCCTGCAGGCGGGTCGAGGTGTTCGGCATCTACCCGGAGGGCACTCGCTCGCGCGACGGGCGGCTCTACCGCGGTCGTACCGGCGTCGCCTGGCTCGCCTTCCACTCAGGTGCCCCCGTCGTGCCGGTCGGCCTGATCGGGACCGAGGCGATCATGCCCGTCGGCAGTCGGCTCCCTCGGGTACGGCGGGTGACCATCCGCTTCGGCACCCCGTTGACGTTCGACGCCCTCGAGGGCGAGCACCCGCCTGGCGTCGCTCGCCGGATTGCGACCGACTCCATCATGGATGCCATCGCCGAGCTCACCGGCCAGCCGCGGGCGTCCGGCTACAACGCGCTGCCGCCGAGTATCTGAGCCGGGCAGACCGAGACCACCATGACTCCTGCTACGACCGTCACAAGCGCGGACAAGATGTGGACGATCGTCTCGTCTTCGGTGGCCGGCTCCCCTAGCCTTCGAGTCATGGTGCCCCGTGCGTACACCATCGTCGGGCTCGCCTGCGTCGCGGTGCTGGCGACCTTCGTCGCAGCCGGGGTCTCCACCGGACCACTTCTCGGGGTGCAGCGGCTCAGCGACGAGGGGACGTCGCCGACGGCCGTCGTCCACCACCCGCGAGTCAGGGGGACGGTCAAGGGCGACGCCTTCCCCACCTGGCTCACGATCACGTTGACCGTCATCCTCGCTCTCTACGCGCTCGGGCTGCTCGCCCTCGCCGTGTTTCGCCTGCACAAGCGACGCGAGGAGGAACGCGATCGACTCATCCGAGGACGAGCTGGTGCCTGACTCCTTGTGGCAGACCGTGCTCACCAGTCGATCTCGCGGACGCGGCCGCCGCCCAGCTCGCGCTGATCCACCGCGGCAGCCCCAGGAACGCCATCGTTGCCTGCTGGCTGGCTCTGCACGACGCGACCGTCAAGGCCGGCCTGGTCGAGATCGCCTCCGAGACACTCGGAGGAGTACCTCGTGCGCGCCATCCGCGGCCTCGGTCTCGACCCTCCCGCGATCACCGTCCTCGCCGACCTCTACCGCGAGGCGCGGTTCTCGGACCACGTGATGATGGAGAGCCAGCGCGCGGTCGCTGAGCAGTCGCTCCGCCTGCTCGCCGGCCAACTGGCCGACCAGCTGGCCGGCCGCCATACCGACCCCGACACCGGAGCACCTGCTCGAGGGTGCCGGGCGATGAGGCGGCTCGCTGCGCCGGCCACGCTCCTGGTCACCGGAGCCGTACTGGCGGCCCTCTGGGTGACGAACGCCGGCTCGGTGGCGTTCTTCAGCGGGGGACCGGGCATCGACCCGTCCAAGCCCGACGGTCTCAACCAGAACCAGCTCGGCTTGAGCCGCGGGAGGGCCAGGCCGCCGCAGCACGGTGACCCCAACGCGGGGCTGGGCCTCTTCGAACCTGCTCGGCTACGTGCTGCTCGGCCTCTTCGTCGTAGCCCTGCTCGTGTTCGTCGTGAGTGCCACCCGGAGCAACCGGCGAGACCGTCCCGAGCAGCTGACGGAGGCCGACCACGACCTGGACGCGATCGATGCGTCGATCGTGCCGGGCCGTCTGCTGCACACCACCGAGCGGCAGCTGCAGGCGATCCGACAGGGCACCCCCCGCAACGCCATCGTGGCGTGCTGGTGGGAGCTCGAGACCTCGGCGAGGACCAGCGGCTTCCCGCGGGCGGCTTCTGAGACCTCGTCGGAGTTCACCCAGCGGGTGCTGGCCCGCTACTCAGTGGGAGCCGCCGACGATCGAGAGCCTCGCCGCGCTCTACCGCGAGGCCCGGTTCTCCGAGCACGAGATGACCGAGGCCGACCGCGAGCGGGCGGTCGGCGCCCTCGAGCAGATCCTCGTCGGCCTGCGCACCTCCAGGCACGCAGCCTCGTCCGGGGTCGGCCGGACCATGACGACGCTGGCTGAAGCGCGCCGGGCTCGCCGTCGTGTGCCTGGGGGGCCGTCCTCGGCTTCGCCGTCTTCACCGAGCGCCAGCCCCATCCGGTCGCTGCTCGCGGCCGCGGTCGCGGCCATCCTCACGGTGGTGTGGCTTTGCGTCGACGCCTACCAGGACGCCGAGCCGCCGCAGTGGTCGCTGTACCGCTCCCCCTCCCCCGCTCGTACCTTCGACCCCCGGTTCTCCCGGCTGTCGCAGGAGCTCGACGAGGCGTCCGACCGGCGCGAGGCGTCGCGTGGCGGTGCATACGAGTCTGTACCCGTCGCCGACCGCATCCTGTTCGACAAGTACGACGTCGACCGCGAGCTCCACCCGGAGGCAGCACGGGCGATCCTCGGCGAGGACGTGTGGTCGTACCTCCACTCCAGGCCGGGCAGCGAGAAGGTCGTGTTCTCACCCCAGCTCTTCGCCGTACTCGACCGATTGGAGTCATTGTGACCGAGCCGGACATCGCAGAGGTCTCCCGGCTAGCCGGACGCATTCTCGACCAGGTCGAGCGGGCCGTCGTCGGCAAGCGCCGAGCGCTCGAGCCTGATCCTCAGCAGCGTGCTGTCTCGCGGGCACGTCCTCATCGAGGACTTCCCTGGCCTCGGCAAGACGCTGGCCGCCCGGTCCTTCGCGCAGACGCTCGGTCTCGAGTTCGCCCGCGCCCAGTTCACCCCGGACCTGCTGCCGGGCGACCTCACCGGGTCGTTCATCTACGACCAGCGGACCAGCGAGTTCGTCTTCCGCCGAGGGCCGCTGTTCACCGGGCTGCTGCTCGCCGACGAGATCAACCGGACGCCACCGAAGACGCAGGCGGCGCTGCTCGAGGCCATGCAGGAGGCCCAGATCACCGTAGAGGGCCAGACGTTCGTGCTCGACCGGCCGTTCCATGTGCTGGCGACCGCCAACCCGGTGGAGTACGAAGGCACCTACCCGCTCCCCGAGGCGCAGCTCGACCGCTTCCTGATGCGGGTCTCCTTCGGCTACCCGACCGGCCCCGGAGGAGGCGCGACATCCTTCGGCGGCGGATCGCGCGCCGCCAGGAGGAGCAGACGCTGGAGCCGGTGACCGACGCCGAGACGCCTGATCGCGATGCAGGAGGCCGTCGAGACGGTCACCGTCGACGACAGCATCACCGAGTACTGCGTCGCCGTGGCCTCCGCGACCCGATCACATGCCCACGCGCTGGTCGGCTCCTCACCTCGAGGGTCGCTTGCCCTGATGCTGACCTCTCGTGCGTACGCCGTCATCGACGGCCGTGACTTCGTGACCCCAGAGGACGTCAAGGCGGTCGCGCAGCCGGTTCTCGCGCACCGGGTCACCATCAAGCCCGAGCTCTGGATGAGCAGCGCGTCGGGTGCGACGGTGGTCAACGACGTGCTGCGGACGGTTCCGGCGCCGGCCGTCGGTGAGCTCGCACGTGTCCGACTAGCACCTCGGCAGAAGCCGCCGCGCCCCGGCGGTGGAAGCCGACGGCGGCGTACCTGCGGGCGATGCGTCATCGGGGTGTCGCTGCTGTTGTGCGCGGTGTTGTTCCACACCCCTTCGCTCACCGTGCTCGCCACCCCGTTCCTGGCGATCACCGCCTGGTCCCTGGTCACCCGGCCGCGGCGGATCCCGACGATGCGGCATCCGCTCGCCCTCCCGGCGCTCCGTGAGGGTGAGGCCATGCGCTGGCGAGTGGAGGTGGATGCCGTGCCGGGCATGGACCACGCCGCCATGGTCTTCGAACGGGCCGACTTCCAGGTGCTGCGGCCGGCGAGCGGGCAGTGCGCGGAACCGGCCCCGGCCCCGCCGGCGCTCTCGGCCGATGCCCACGCCCACGCCGCTGCCCAGGCCACGACGGTGGTCGAGCTCGAGGTGCTCGCCCGGTCGACGCGGTGGGGACATCAGAAGGTCGGCCGGTCGCTCGTCTCGGCCTCGAGCAGCTGGGGTGCCTTCCGGTGGGGTCCCGCGCAGATCCAGCCGCTCGACCAGACGACCCTCCCGCTCCCGGCGGTCTTCGACCTCGGTGCGCCCACCCCGCACCCGGTCGGCCTGGTCGGGCTCAACCGGTCGGCCCGGCGGGGTGAAGGCAGCGAGTTCGCGACCATCCGGCCGTTCCAGGTCGGCGACCGGCTCAAGCGCATCCACTGGCCGGTCTCCCTGCGCACCGGCACCCTGAACGTCACCTCGACCTGGGCCGACCAGGACGCCGAGGTGATGCTTCTCGTGGACGCGTCGACCGACCTCGGCACCAGCGAGGGCATCGACGGGTACGCCAGCAGCCTCGACGTGACTGTGCGGGCGGCGGGAGCGGTGGCGGAGCACTACCTGCGGCACGGCGACCGGGTCGGGCTGTGCGTGTTCGGGCCGAGCCTGCTTCGCATCCCACCGGCCGCGGGTCAGTCACATCTGCGCAAGCTGCTCCACCAGCTCGCGGACACCAAGGTCGGCAACCGCGACACGATCTCGGGGGCCCTCCTCCAGCTGCGGCTCAACGGGGACACGACGGTCTTCATGCTGTCGGCCTGCGTGTCGAAGCTCGCCCTGCGACAGGCCGCCACCTTGGCGTCCCGGGGGCTCTCGGTGATCGTGGTGGACACCCTGCCGGAGCGGATCGGTGGGATCGACAACCCGGCACTCACCGTCGCGTGGCGCATCCGCCGGCTGGAACGCGCTACCGAGCTGCGCGAGCTCGAGCGTCGCGGCGTGCCGGTCGTCGGCTGGCGCGGCCCCGGCAGTCTCGACCATGTCCTACGCGACCTGGCGCGACGCAGCGGCGCCCCGAGGATGGTCCAACGATGAGCGAACGAGAGGTGAGACCCCAGCGGGACCAGCCAATGCTGACCGCCGTCGCCGTGGCGGCGACGCTCCTGGCTCTCCCGGTCATCCTGCTCGCCGGCGACTTCCGGATCGTGATCCTCCCGGGGGTCGCCATCGCGGCGGCCCTGGTCGCCGCCGGTCGCGACACCGCGCACGCCCTCGGCGGACTCCTGATCCTCGCGCTGCTCTGGGTCGTCTCGAGCCCCGACGCGGACACACCGTGGAGCGTCGTCATGGCCACTCTGATGCTGACGATCCACTCGGCGGCAGCGCTTCGAAGCAGCCTGCCGCCCGGTGCCTCCATCGGCACCGAGCTGGCCCGGCGATGGCTGCTCCGGGGCGGCCTGGTCGCCGGGTTGACCGTCCTCGTCTACGCCGTGGGCATCGCCGTACACCACCTCGACCAGGGCGACAGCGAGGTCATCGTCGTGCTGGCGCTCTGCCTCGTGGGTGGACTGGTGCTCCTGCTGCGCAGCGAGACCCTCCACGAGCAGCCGTGAGAGCATCGCGGGGTGTTCCGCGTGATGTTCCATCAGCCCGAGATCCCGCCCAACACGGGTAATGCGATCCGGCTGACAGCGGTCACCGGGTGCGAGCTGCATCTCGTTCGGCCACTGGGCTTCGACCTGTCCGACGCGAAGCTGCGCCGGGCCGGACTCGACTACCACGACCTCGCCTCCGTCACCGTGTACGACGACCTCCCGGCCGCCTGGGAGGCGCTGGGGGGCAACCGGGTCTACGCGTTCACCACCAAAGCGGCCACTCGCTACACCGACATCCGCTACCAGCCGGGCGACGTGCTGCTCTTCGGGTCGGAGTCGACCGGGCTGCCCAGCGCCGTACTGGAGGATCCGCACGTGACGACCACGGTGCGGATACCGATGCTGCCGGGGCTCAGGTCGCTGAACCTGTCCAACACGGCGGCGGTCGCCGTCTACGAGGCGCTGCGCCAGCAGGACTTCGGCGCCGCCACCTGACGATTCGGCCTAGAAGGCCTGGGCGGCGTGGCCGGGCATCGTCGCGAGCAGCTCCCGGGCGGCTTCGGCGACCTTGTGCTCCACGAGGACCTCGTACTTGGTGGCGACCACCTGGCTGACCGAGGCGAAGTCGCGAGTCCCTCCGCGGGTCATTGCCGAGTAGCCGATCTGGCTCCAGACGGCGCCGAAGACCGCTCCGAGCACGACCAACGTGATGATGAAGCCCAGCGGGTTGCCATCGCCGAAGAGGGCGAACGCCGCGCCGATGAACAGCCCCATCCACACGCCCGACGCAGCACTCGCCACCGCGACCTTGCCGCGGGTCAGCCGGCCGGCGATCCGCTCGACGGTGCGCAGCTCGGTGCCCACGATGGCGAGGTTCTGCACGGCGAACTCGTGGTCGGACAGGTAGTCGACGACCTTCTGGGCATCCTCGTAGCGGTCGAAGACCCCGAGTGAGCGCGGGTACTCGAGATCCAGCTTCGCGAGGGGGACGTTGGGCTGCATGTGTCGAGATTACTCCGCGCGACGCACCGACGAGTTGACCGAGTGGACCGGGTCAGGGGTTCCCTCGGTGGTGCGGCGAGGA
Organism: uncultured Actinomycetota bacterium; assembly: GCA_963833975.1. Classification (GTDB taxonomy): domain Bacteria; phylum Actinomycetota; class Actinomycetes; order Propionibacteriales; family Nocardioidaceae; genus JAWWPG01. The sequence continues at coordinate 60,429 of CAWIAB010000006.1, read as the reverse complement.
CAGGAGGATGCATCGCAAGGCGGAGGAGCGGAGCCGATGCGGGGACATCGTCGACCGACGACAACGCGGCGAGGCGCCGCCTGGACCGGCGCAACGCGAAGCTGACCTCTGACACGGGCCACTAGGGTTTGGGGGTGCTCCCCCGGACCGAGGCCACTCGCTACGTCACACCGCTGCGTGAGGGTGGCTCGCTGCCGGGGATCGTGGAGGCCGCCGACCTCGGGACGTACGTCATGAAGTTCACCGGCGCCGGACAAGGGCCCCGGGTACTGGTGGCCGAGGTGATCGTCGCCCACATCGCTCGCGCGATCGGCCTCCGGGTGCCCGACCTGACCGGGCTGTGGCTGGACCCGGAGATCGCCCGGTACGAGTCCGACCAGGAGGTGCAGGAGCTGCTCACCGCGAGCGTGGGTCTCAATCTCGGCATCGACTTCCTGCCCGGTGCCTTCGGCTTCGACGCGCACGGCAGCATCGACGAGGAGGAGGCGGCAGCCGTCATCTGGCTGGACGCCTTCGTCGCGAATGTCGACCGGAGCTGGAAGAACCCCAACCTCCTGGTGTGGCACGAACGCGTCTGGTGCATCGACCACGGCGCCGCCCTGTACTTCCACCACGGCTGGCCGAACGGCATCGGCAGCCCGGATCGCTTCGCCGCCCAGCCGTACGACGTGTCCGAGCACATCCTCGGTCGGTTCTCCGGCGTCGTGGCGAAGGTTGACCCCGCGACTGGCCTCCGTCGTGACCCGCGAGGTGGTCGAGAGCGCCGCTGCCGACGTACCCGACGAATGGCTGTTGCCCGTCCCCGGTGCTGACACTCCGGAGCAGCAACGCAACCGATACGTCGACTACCTGGCTGCCCGGCTCGGCGAACGCTCTGCCTGGCTGCCCGTCGGGGGCATGCGATGACGTCCCCGGCCACGGTGCCCTACCAGTACCTCGTGCTGAGGTGCGTGCCCCGGGTGGACCGCCAGGAGTTCATGAACGTGGCGGTCGTCCTCTACAGCCAGCGGCTCGACTACCTGGCCTGCGCCAGCCACCTGGACCGCGAGCGGATGCTGGCCCTCGACCCCGATCTCGACCTCGACGCAGTATCGGAAGCCCTGGAGGGGGTGGCCGCCGTGTGCCGGGGCGACGGCTCCGCCGGGCTGGCCGGCTCGGCCGGCCTCGGCGCGCGGTTCGGTCACCTGGCGGCGCCCCGGAGCACCGTCGTCCAACCCGGGCCGGTGCACGGGGGCGTCCTGACTGCTGCCTCCCCCGACCCGGCCGAGATTCTGGACCATCTCCTGACCTCGCTGGTGCTCGCGCCTGCTCGGCCCCCCGGGCAGCCTCCCCCTCCCCCGTCCTGACGAAGGTAAGGAACAACTTCGCTGGGTTTCCCGGATCAGATCGGGTGAACTCGTCCCCTCACCTTCTCGAGTTGGTGGGTTGCGCTTTCAGTGACGTTGGGCCGACACGTCACCGCGAGGGGCGGACCGGGTACGGAGGGCGGTCCGGATCATGGGGAGCTGAAGGGGCAGTCGGAGCACGGCCAGCACCTGGTACACCCGGGAGCGACCACGGAGGATGTCCACCGTCATCTGGATGTTCGCCGGGAAGATCGCGACCAGCAGCCCGGCGCTCGCCAGGCCGGCCAACCGTCGGGTTGCCGGCAGCGCCAGCCCGGCGGCGCAGCCCAGCTCGAGGAGTCCGCTCACGTAAACCAGGGTGCGCCGGGCCGGCAGCCGACGCGGCACGATGGCCTCGAACGGGCGAGGCCGCACCAGGTGCAGGATTCCACTGACGCCGAACAGTCCTACGAGCGCCCACATGTCTCGCGGCGGTGCGCTGCTTCCCGAGGCCATGACTCGAGGTTATCCCGCGAAGACCTCGACCCCGTCGACGTAGGTCGCGCGTACCGTCGCCCGCCCGATCTCCTCGGGAGGGCACGCATGGATGTCGGCGTCGAGAACGACCAGGTCCGCGAGCGCGCCGACCCGGATGGCTCCGGTGCTGTCGAGATGGTTCACGTACGCCGACCCGGCCGTGTACGCATGCAGGGCCGTCCCGACGTCGATGGCCTCGGCCGCCAGGAAGGGTTCTCGCACGTCACCCGCGCCCTCCGGCAGCTGCCGGTTGACCGCGACGTGGATTCCCCAGAGCGGGTTCGGGCTGCTGACCGGCCAGTCGCTGCCGGCCGCCAACCTGGTCCCGGCGCGCGGCGAGCGAAGCGAACGGGTACTGCCATCCGGCCCGGTCCGCGGCGAGGAAGGGCAGGGTGAGCTCGTCCATCTGCTCCTCGTGGGTAGCCCAGAGCGGCTGCATGTTGGCCGTCACGCCGAGCTCCGCGAAGCGGCCGATGTCGTCGGGGTGGATGACCTGGATGTGGGCGATGTGATGCCGCTGGTCGCCCGCGCCGTTGGCGACTCGGGCGGCCTCGAAGGCGTCCAGCGCCTCGCGGACGGCCCGGTCCCCGATCGCATGGATGTGCACCTGGAAGCCCTCGGCGTCGAGTGCGGTCACGTGACTCTTCAGCGCCTCCGGGTCCACCATGGAGAGGCCGGCATTGTCCGTCGTACCTCCCTGGCCGTCGAGATACGGCGACGAGCATCCCAGCGGTGAAGTTCTCCGCGATGCCGTCCTGCATGATCTTGACGGTCGTCGGGCGGAACCGGTCGCGGCTCCAGCGTCGGCGCCGCTCGACGAGCTCGCCGATCTGCTCCGCTCCGCGGGAGCGGTCCCACCACAGCGCACCGACCACCCGGGCCGTCAGCGTGCCGGCATCCGCGCACGCGGCGTACGCCTCAGATGCGTCGGTGATGTTGGCGTACGACCCGAGGATCGCGTCCTGCCAGGCGGTGACTCCGAGCGAGTGCAGGTAATGCTGGGCGGCGAGGAGTGCTTCGACCTGGTCCTCGAGGGTCGGTTCGGGAACGAGCCGGCCGACGAGGTCCATCGCCCCCTCGTGGAGCATGCCCGTGGGAGAGCCGTCGGCGTCGCGCTCGATCCGGCCGTCCGCCGGATCGGCAGTGTCGGCGGAGACGCCCGCCAGCCGCAGCGCTGCGGAGTTGACCCACGCGCCGTGGTGGTCGCGGTTGAGCAGCACGACCGGCCGGTCCGCTACGACGGCATCGAGGCTCTCGCGGCGAGGCAGCCCGCCGGGGAAGGCAGCAAGCATCCAGCCACCGCCGGTCACCCACGGCAGGTCCGGCCGGCTCGCCGCGTAGTCCGCGATGGTCCGGATGTAGTCGGGCAGCGTCTCGACGTCGGAGAGGTCGCAGGTCAGCCGCTCCCGACCGCCTTGGACCGGGTGGATGTGGGCATCCTGGAAGCCGGGTACGAGCAGACCGCCGGCCAGGTCGACCAGCCGGGTCCTCGGTCCACCCAGGTCGGCGACCTCCGAACCGCCGACGGCCACGATCCGGCCGCCCCTTACCGCGAGGTGCGTGACTGCGGCTGGATCCTGCTCGTCCTCACCGAGACGATGGATCACGCCACCGGCGAAGACCAGGTCCGCGTACGCCTCGCTCAGAGCTTGTCGACCTTGACACTCAGCATGCTCACCGGCTGCTTCGGCGCGGTCTGGTCGCTGGCCAGCCCCTGGCCCGCGATGGCCTGGACGATGTCGAGGCCCTTGACCACCTTGCCGAAGATCGAGTACCCGCCGCCATCGGTCGGCAGCATCGTGTCGTTGTAGACGATGAAGAACTGGCTGCCGTTGCTGTTCGGGTCGGCGGTGCGCGCCATGGCGACAGTGCCCGCGGGGTAGGAGCCGTCCTCGGGTGCGTTCTCGATGCTGGTAGCCGTACCCCGGTCCGCCGCTGCCAGAACCCGTCGGGTCTCCGCACTGCAGGACGAAGATGCCGGTCGTGACCAGCCGGTGGCAGGGCACGTCGTCGTAGTAGCCCTTCTGCGACAGGAAGATGAACGACGCGACGGTCTGGGGAGCGACCTTGCCGTCGAGGTCCATGACGATCGTGCCGCAGTTCGTCTTGATCGTGGCGCGCCACGTGGCGTTCTGCGCCAGTGACTTGCTGGGTGGCTGGGCGAACTGCTGCGGCTTGGCCGGGAGCGCCGGCGGCTTCGTGCAGTTCGGCGCCGGCAGGTTGGACGGGCTGGTTGCCGGTGGTGGTGTGTTGACCGGTGAGGTGACCGTGTGACCGGCCGGCGGAGGCGTGAAGGTCGGGGTCGGTGACGGCGCGTCCCGCTGGACCGCGGCACTCGAGTTGTCCGAGGAGTTGCCGACGAGCAGGCCGATGGCGGCGATCCCGACGACGACGGCGACCACCACCGCCGCCACGATCAGCACGACCCCGGTGTTGGCACCGGAGGATCGTGGGGGTTTGGGCGACGAGGGGCGCTGGGACGACATGGGCACAGCCTAGGAGACGGCCCCAAGGGCTCTGCGGGTGTCCCCGCCACGACGTGGGTCGGCGCCCGGCCCATGACGGTCGATGGCTGCGACCCCGCCGAAGTACGAGTCGAGTGAGGGCCATCGGACGACGGCGTCGCGTCGCGCGAGCGCCTCCACGACCGACTCGGGGAAGCCCGGCTCGATGTGGACCTTCCCCGGCACCGGGTTGAGGCGCGGTGCGGCGATGGCCGCGGCAACCGGCATCGACTCGCGCACCACCCGCGCGAGCACCTGGGCCAGCGCCGAGCGGATCCGGCTGCCGCCGGCGGCTCCGGCGACCAGCCTGGGACCAGCCTCGTCGTGCATCACCAGCGGAGTCATCATCGAGCCCATCCGCTCTCCGGGCAACAGCTCCCCGCGCAGCAGCTCCCCCTCCCCCATCATCGAGTTCAGGTGCATGCCGAACTCCGACAGCCAGACGCCGGACGACAGACCGAGACTGGTGGTCGCGGCGCACAGGTTGCCGTCGGCATCGGCCGCGGCGACGCTCGTCGTGTCGCCTCGACGCGGGTTCGCCCGTAGACACTCGACCAGCCGGCCGGCCGTCTCCGCGTCGTCGCCGCTCAGGTCCAGGGCCGCGAGCACGCTGAGCAGGTCGTCCAGGTCGTCGCCGCGCGCCTGCACGAGGCAGCCGTTCAGCTCCACCTCACGCGGCGTCGACTCCTGCGCCCGGTAGGCGTCGAGATCGACCTGGCTGAGCCCGCTGGCTGCACCGAGCCTCGACAGCAGCGCCTCGGCGATCTGCCCCGAGTAGAAGGCGTCAGCGCCCTCGTCGCGCAGGACCTGGAAGGCATGCGCGAGGCCGGGATGGTGGAGGGTCGACGTGCCGCCCAGGACGACGCCGTCGGGCGCATAGGCCGCTGTACCGTCGCCGAGCAGCATGGCGTCAGCGACCGTCGTCAGCACCTTCGCCTGCTGCTCGCCGAACGGCACGCCGAACTCCGCCAGCCGGCGCGCCGGCTCCACCACGTCACGCCAGGCGAGTCGGCCCCACCTCTCGTGCAGCGCGGCCAGGCCCGCGGGCACTCCCGGTACAGCGACGGTGCCGGGGCCGACGGCGTACGGGACGACCTGGCCGCCGAAGTCGATCAGCACCTCCTGCGGCGGGCCGTGGACCTGGCCGCCGAGTCCTGGGACGGCGACGAAGAAGTCCAGACAGCGGGTCTCGCCGGTGGAAGCGTCGTAGTGGGTGGCGAACCCTCCCCCGGACAGCCCGGTGAAGACGGTCTCCGCGGCACACGACGCCAGCACCATGGCCACCGCAGCATCCGCCGGCGCTACCGCCGCGACCGAGGATCTCACCGCCCACCTCGGCTGCGGAGACGCTGCCGGCCGCCACGGAGACCGGTAGCACCCCGCGTCTCGGCACGACGCGACCTCAGGCAGGGCCTGAGTAGTTGCCTTCGACGTGCTGCCCCTTGCCGAGCACCGTGATGCCTTCCTCGGTGACCGTGAACCCGGCGGCCCGGTCGGCCTCCGGGTCGTACCCGATGTGCACACCGTCGGGCACGGTCACGTTCTTGTCGATGATCGTGTTCCGCAGCAGGGCCCCCGGACCGATGCTGCACGTTGTCCATGAGCACGCTGCGGTGGACCAGCGCGCCCGTGGAGACGTAGCAGTTGTTGCCGATCACGGAGGACCGGATCGCCGCCCCGGAGACGATCGACCCCGGACAGACGATCGCATCGTCGGCGGACGCGTTCTCGACGAACTTGGCACCAGGCTGCTGGACGTGCTCGGTGAAGATCGGCCACTGCGAGTTGTAGAGGTTGAAGATCGGCTCGACGGAGACCAGGTCCAGATGTGCGTCGTGGTACGACGACAAGGTCCCCACATCGCGCCAGTAGTCGCGGTCCTTGGGGGTTGATCCCGGAACGTCGTTGCGCCGGAAGTCGTAGACGCCCGCCTCGCCCATCCCGACCATCATCGGGATGATGTCGCCACCCATGTCGTGTCGCGACTCGGGGTTCTCCGCGTCCCGGGCGAGTGCCTCGACCAGGGCGTCCGCGGTGAAGACGTAGTTGCCCATGGACGCGAACGACTCGTCGGGGCTGTCGACCAGACCCGGAGGTTCGGCCGGCTTCTCGAGGAACTCCTCGATCCGGACCCCGTCCTCCCCGGTCTTGATCACGCCGAACTCGGACGCCTCCGCGCGTGGGACCCGGATACCGGCGACGGTCGCGCTGGCTCCCGACTCGAGGTGCGCGTCCACCATCTGGGCGGCATCCATCCGGTAGACGTGGTCGGCGCCGAACACCACGATGATGTCCGGCTCGCTCGTCGACGATCAGGTTCATCGACTGGTAGATCGCGTCCGCGCTACCGAGGAACCACTGCTTGCCGAGCCGCTGCTGCGCGGGCACCGGTGTCACGTAGTTGCCGAGCATCGTCGACATCCGCCAGGTCACTGAGATGTGCCGGTCCAGGGAGTGCGACTTGTACTGGGTCAGGACCGCGATCCGCAGGAATCCGGCATTGACCAGGTTCGAGAGCGCGAAGTCGATCAGTCGGTAGGTGCCACCGAAGGGCACTGCGGGCTTGGCTCGGTCGAGGGTGAGTGGCATCAGGCGCTTGCCCTCGCCACCCGCCAACACGATCCCGAGCACCTTGGGCTTGGCCATGCGCTCACGCTACCGCCGCCGCCCGCGTGACGACACTGATGCCGCCCTGGCCGAGATGAGAAACTTTGCGCTGTGTCACTCGAGCCTCGTGAGCGCGGACGGACAAGAGGCTGATCGACAGGAAAGGGTGGAAGTCCTGCACACCATCCTCCGGTCCCTTGCTGGCGATCGCGTCGATCACCTGCATCCCGGACGTGACCTTGCCGAAGACCGAGTAGCCACCGCCGTTGCTCGGCAGCCTGGTGTCTCGGTAGAAGACGAAGAACTGCCCACCGTTGCTGCTCGGGTCGTCACCACGGGCCATCGCCACGGACCCACGAGGGTAGATCCCGGATGCGGGCGGGTTCTCGATCCCGAACGAGTACCCCGGGTTGCCCAGCCCGGTGCCGGTCGGGTCCCCGCACTGGAGGAGGAAGATGCCTGTCCGCACGGCCGTGAGGCGATGGCAGGGGCCGTCGTGCCAGTAGTCGTGTCGGGCGAGGAAGACGAACGAGGACACGGCCTGCGGGGCCTCCAGGCCATCCAGCTCGAGCTGGATGGTGCCGCAGTTGGTCCTCAACCCAGCAGTCCACAGGGCATGGTCGGCCAGGTCGGGCGAGGGTGGTGCCGCGAAGTGCCTCGCGCGGGCGGGCGCCGGCGGCGGCTGGGTGCAGGTCACCTGCGCGGCACTGCTGTCGCCGCCCTCGAAGAGCTGGATCCCGACCACCACGACTGCGATCAGACACAGCGGCAGGATGGCCACCGCCATGGCCGGCCGTAGCCTCGGCACGCCGTGCGAACCGTCGAGACGTTGTACGGCCGGACCACCTGGTGCCCCGCATCTTCAACACGATAGTCACACGGCGATCCGCCGCGCCGTGGTTCATGTCTGGTCGCTCACACCTCAGCCGGGTGGCGATGTTGACACTAGGGTACGAACATGCGCGTCGGACTTCTCACTCGTGAATATCCGCCGGCCATCTACGGCGGCGCCGGGGTCCATGTCGACTACCTCTCGCGGCAGCTGCGCGACAGGGTCGACCTCACGGTGCTCTGCATGGGCGACGAACGGCCGGACGCCCTGGCCTTCAGCGAGTCCGACCCACGCTTCCCGTCCGCCAACCCGGCCCTGCAGACGATGTCGACCGACCTGGCCATGGTGGCCGCGTGCGAGGGCCTCGACCTGGTGCACTCGCACACCTGGTACGCCAACTTCGCTGGGCACGTCTCCAAGCTGCTCTACGACGTACCGCATGTCATCAGCGCGCACTCACTCGAACCGCTACGACCGTGGAAGGCTGAACAGCTCGGTGGCGGATACCGGGTCTCGTCCTGGGTCGAGCGAACGGCCTATCTGGCGGCCGACGCCGTCATCGCGGTGAGTCACGGGATGGCCGAGGACGTTCGTACGGCGTACCCGGAGCTCGACCCGGAGCGGATCTCGGTGATCTACAACGGGATCGACGCGGACTTCTACCGGCCGGATGCCGACACCGATGTCGTGGAGTCGCTCGGCATCGACCCGTCGCGTCCCTATGTGACCTTCGTCGGACGCATCACCCGACAGAAGGGCGTGCCGCACCTGCTTCGAGCTGCCCTGGCCTTCGACCCTTCGCTGCAGGTGGTGCTTCTCGCCGGCGCGGCCGACACGGCGGACCTGAAGGCCGAGACGGATGCCGCCATCGAGACACTGCGAGAGGCACGCGACGGGGTCGTGCTGGTGAGCGAGATGCTGCCCCGCGAGTCGGTTCGGCAGGTGCTGACCCACACGCTGGCCTTCCTCTGCCCCTCGATCTATGAGCCGCTCGGCATCGTCAACCTGGAGGCGATGGCCTGCGGGTCCGCTGTCGTCGCCAGCGCCGTCGGTGGGATCCCCGAGGTCGTGGTGCAGGGTACGACGGGGCTGCTGGTCGCCTACACCCCCGAGGACGCGGCTGGGTTCGAGGCGACCTTCGCGGATGCCGTCAACGCGCTGGCCGGCGACCCCGCGCGAGCCTCGCTGATGGGCGCCGCCGGACGCCGGCGCGCCGTGGAGTCCTTCGGCTGGCCGGCCATCGCGGACCAGACCGTTGCGCTCTATCGCTCCCTGACGTGACCCCGGACGGCTTCGTCGACCGCATCAGAGTCGAGCTGCAGCGGCTGGCGGACCCGGAGCGAGCCCCGCAGATGCAGGCGTACATGAAGTCCGCGATGCCGTACTACGGGGTCCCTGTCCCCATCGTGCGGTCGACAGTCCGTCGGCTGCTGCGCGAGTCTCCAGAGGCGATCACGTCCTGGCCGAGCTGGTGCACGGTGATTCGTCGGCTCTTCGACGAGGCGTCATACCGGGAGGAGCGGTACGCCGCCCTCGCCGTGGCCGGCGCGCCCCGCTTTGCGCCGTACCAGACCAAGGAGACCCTGGCGCTCTATGAGCAGCTCGTGGTCGATGGTGCCTGGTGGGACTTCGTGGACGAGGTGTCGCATCGGGTCGGCGAGGTGTTGTGCGCCGACCGTGCGACCACAACGGTCCGGATGCGCGAGTGGGCCGTCCACCCCGACCTGTGGCTACGGCGTTCGTCGATCATCTGCCAGCTCGGGCATCGGGAGACCACCGACCTCGACCTGCTGACCTTCGCCATCGACGCCAACCTCGAGGACACCCGGTTCTTCCTCCGGAAGGCGATCGGCTGGGCGTTGCGCGAGTACGCGCGGACCGATCCTTCATGGGTGCTCTCCTTCGTGGAGGCGCGAGCCACCCGCATCTCCCCCCTCTCCCGCCGCGAAGCCCTCAAACACCTCTGACGATGGGTGACAGGGGGTGGGAGGCGGCGGACCTATCCTTGACGGATCAACGACTGCAGAGAGCCGGGGCCCGCCGTGACCACCTCGCCCAGCACAACAGCCACCACCCGCATGCCGGCGCTCTACCTCAGCCACGGCGCACCGCCGCTCGCCGACGACAGGCTGCTGGACCAGCGAGCTCGCCGCCTGGTCGGCGGACCTGCCCAAGCCGCGCGCGATCCTGGTGATCTCCGCGCACTGGGAGGAGGCGCCGCTGACCATCGGGGCCACGACGAAGGTCCCCCTGGTCTACGACTTCTGGGGCTTTCCCCAGCACTACTACCAGGTGACGTACGACGCACCCGGGGCGCCGCGAGCTCGCCGCGCAGGTTCGCCAGCTGCTCGCCGTACCGGGACTCGGCACCCACGACGCACCCCACCGCGGCCTCGACCACGGCGCCTACGTGCCGCTGGTCGAGATGTACCCGGCGGCCGATGTCCCGACCCTGCAGATCTCCATGCCGACGCTCGACCCGCAGCGGCTGTTCGAGATCGGTCGCCGGCTGGCACCGCTGCGTGACGAGGGCGTGCTGATCCTCGGCAGCGGATTCACGACCCACAACCTGAGCCTGATCGACATGCAGGCGGCGACCGACGCCCCCGCCCCGTCGTGGTCGGCCGAGTTCGACGCCTGGGTCGACCGAGGCGCTCGCCGCGTGGGACCTGGACGCCGTCCTCGACTTCGGGCACAAGGGCCCCGCGGCCCAGGTCGCCCACCCGCGGACCGAGCACTTCGCGCCGCTGTTCGTCACCCTCGGCGCCACCGTCGGCGGCGGACCGGTGGCCCGCTCGATGGGCCCGACGACGGACCAGTCGCCGGCGACGTCGACGATCGACGGCTTCTGGTACGGCCTGTCCAAGCGCTCGTGGCAGTTCGCCTGAGGCCATGGGATACGGTCCCCTCGTGACCGACCTCCCCGCCGGTGGCAGCCAGCCGACCGATGACGCGCTGGGGCGACCCGGTGATGCACGCGCGCTGCCGCCCCGTCGAGACGCTTCGACGACGACCTCGCCACGCTGGTGGCCGACATGGTCGCGACGATGTACGCCGCCGACGGCGTCGGCCTGGCCGCCAACCAGGTGGGTGTCGACCTGCGGGTCTTCGTCTTCGACTGCCACGACGACGACGGTGTGCAGCACAAGGGCGTCGTGTGCAACCCGGTCCTCGAGGTCCCCGAGGGCCGGGACCGGGTGCTCGTGGAGGCCGAGGAGGGATGCCTCTCGCTGCCCGGCGCCTTCGCGTCCGCTTGCCCGCGCCGATCGCGCGCGGGTGACCGGCGTCGACGAGAGCGGCCAGCCGGTCGAGTTCAGCGGAACGGGCTTCCTCGCCAGGTGTCTCCAGCACGAGTAGCGACCACCTCGAAGGGGTCGTGTTCGGAGACCGGCTGCCGACCCGCGCCCGCAAGAAGCTCTACAAGGAGGCCGACCGGCACGCCGACCACTACGCGCCCGACTGGCCCGTCTCGGCCGCGTCGAGGGCGGCGGCCAACGGCGACCGCGACGACGACGCGCCCGAGAGCGCGTAACAGGCAACGGCCGCAGCGGCGGCCACGTTGAGGGAGTCGATGCCTGGCGCCATCGGGATCCTCACCCGGACGTCGGCGGCAGCCATCCATCGCCCGGACAGCCCCGGGCCTTCGGAGCCCACCACGAGGGCCACCCGGGTCCCGGCGAGGTCGGCCGCGGCCACCCTGAGGTCGACCGCCGTCCGGGTCTGGCGTCAAGGCCACGGTGGTGAAGCCCGCACGAGACAGCTCCGGCAGTGCGTCGTACCAGTCGGGACGCGGGTCCACGGCAGCGAGAAGACTGCGCCCATCGCGACCTTGACCGATCGACGATAGAGCGGGTCGGCGCAGCGTGGCGACAGCAGGGCGCCCTCGATGCCGAGCGCGGCCGCCGACCTGAGGATGGCGCCGACGTTCGTGTGGTCGACGACATCCTCGAGTACGACGATCCGCCGGGCGCCCGTCGATCACCTGCTCGACGGCGAGCGGGACCGGCCGATGCATCGAGGCGAGCGCGCCGCGGTGCACGTGGAACCCGGTCAGACCTGCTCGGCCAGCGCCTCGGTCACGACGTAGCACGGCACGTCCGGCGCCGCGTCCAGCACGTCGGCGAGCCCGGCCAGCCAGCGCTCCGCCATCAGGAACGACCGCGGTCGGCAGCCGGCCTCGACGGCCCGCCGGACGACCTTCTCGCCCTCGGCGATGAACAGACCCCGCTCGGCCTCGAGGGTCTGGCGGAGCTGGACGTCGCGCAGCTGGACGTAGTCGGCGAGCCGGGGGTCGTCCGCATCGTCACCCGCGTCAGAGCCGCCACCGGCGCCAGTATCCGCCGGCCAGGATCTCGGCGCACCGACGCCCATCTCGCAACCGCTCCGAGGGTTGCCCGGCGCTTGTCGGATCTGCGAGACCCGTCAAGATAGGGACATGACACTTGACCGACCCCGCGCCGAAGACCCGTACCAGAAGCTGCCCGACGGTGCCCGCGTTCGCTGTGACGAGCGCAGACGTGAAGGACGGGGAGGTTCTCCCAGACAGCGCCGTCGGGTTCGAAAGGCAACACGTCCCCGGCGCTCGACGTGGGCGGGAGCGCCCGAGGGCACCAAGAGCTTCGTGGTCACCTGCTTCGACCCGGACGCACCGACTCCGAGCGGCTTCTGGCACTGGGTCGCGGTCGACCTACCCGGCGACACAACGTCGCTCCCAGCCGGCGCCGGGGCCGGCGACGACTCGCTGCCCGGTGGCGCGTTCCATGTACGCAACGACGTCGGCCGTCGGGCGTTCGACGGCGCAGGTCCGCCCGGAGGGCGACGATCCGCACCGCTACTACTTCGTCGTGCACGCCGTGGGCGAGCAGAGCCTCGGGGTGGACGCCGACGCAAGTCCCGCCGGTCGTGTCGTTCAACCTGGCCTTCAAGACGCTCGGTCGGGCGATCCTCGTCGGCACCTACCAGGCCTGAGCCCTCCGTGACCGAGCAGGACGTCCTGGGCGCGCCGTACACGCGTGAGACCCTGCCCGATGCCCGACGACTACGAAGGCGCCGTCGTCGCCACCCTGGTCCACCGGGCCGCCGACCGCCCGGGCAGCCGCGGTGCCGTCCTGCACGTGCACGGCTTCTGCGACTACTTCTTCCAGACCGCGACCGCGGAGTTCTTCACGGCGCTCGGCTTCGACTTCTTCGCCCTCGACCTGCGCAAGCACGGCCGTTCCCTGCTCCCCCACCAGACGCCGAACTTCTGCCTCGACCTGGCCGAGTACTACGCAGATCTGGACGCCGCGCTCGCGTCTATCCGCGAACGCACCGGCCACTCGCAGGTCGTGATCAGCGCCCACTCGACCGGCGGTCTGATCGCGCCGCTGTGGGCCGCTGATCGTGCGTCGCAAGGGGATCTGGTCGCCAGACGCGCTTGGTCCTCAACAGCCCGTGGCTCGACCTGCAGGGCTCGTTCTTCGTGCGTACGGCGGGAACCGAGGCGATCAACCGGCTAGGCGTCGCGCCGGCCGTACGCCACCGTGCCGCGAACGGTGTCGGGCGTGTACGTCGAGTCTCTGCACCGCGACCACCATGGCGAGTGGGACTTCGACCTGGCCTGGAAGCCCCTGCTCAGCTTCCCGGTCAAGGCCGGCTGGCTGCGCGCCATCCGCGCCGGACATCGCCTTGTGCACAAGGGGATCACCGTCCCGGCGCCGGCTTCTCGTCCTCTGCTCGCAGCGCAGCCTGGTCCCCCAGGCCTACAGCGAGGAGGCGCTCGTCTGCCGACACCGTGCTCGACGTCAAGCAGATCGCCAAGTGGTCGCACCGGCTCGGCGACGACGTGACCATGGTGCGGGTTCCGGATGCCATGCACGACGTCTTCCTGTCGCGCAAGGAGGTCCGCGAGGATGCGTTCGGCCACACCGCGCGCTGGCTGGACTACGCACTCCAGCCAGCATGACCTGACGCAGAGGTGGGTACATGCAGGTCGTGACCGAGGTGGCCCAAGACTCCACCATTGCCGGCATCACCGACCGCAATGGCAGCCGCATCTCCCGGCTGGCCAGCCGCACCTTCGTCGCCGGACTCCTCGCCATCTGCGTCGCCGGGGCCGCCGGGCTGCTCGGCGGGCACACCAGCAAGGCGGTCGCGGCTGGTGGAGGGTACGACCTCTCCCTCTCGTACCCCGGCACGTCGCGTCCAGGACTGGATACGTTCTGGCAGTTGAAGGTCGTCCATCCGGGAGGCTTCAAAGGCCCGCTCACGGTCGCGGTGACCGGCAGTTTCTTCGACCTCTTCGAGACCCAGGGGTTCTACCCCACGCCATCGGCAACGACTCGCGACGGCACGTACGTCTATCTGAAGTTCACCCCGCCTCCGCACGGCGACACCTTCATCGTCGTGTTCGACGCGTACCTGCAGCCGTACATCGCCCCGACCAACCTCTTCAGGAACGACGCGGTCGTCGCACTTCTGCGCCACGACAAGCCGGTCGCCTCGATCGACTACAGCACGTTCGTGCTCCCGTAGATGACGCACCAGGACAGGCAGGTCAGCTGATGGAGATCGTCGTCCGCGCCCTTGTGGTGTTCACGTTCCTGTGGCTCGTGACCCGCGTCGTCGGGCGCGCCAGCCTCTCCGAGATCACCACCTTCGAGCTGGTGATCTATGTGACCATGGGCGACCTCATCCAGCAGGCGGTGACGCAACAGGACTACTCCCTGACCTCCGCCTTCCTGGCGATCGGTGTCTTCGCATTGCTGACGATCGCGTTGTCGTACAGCTCCTGGAGGTGGCCGCGACTTCGGCCGATCATCCGCGGCACCCCCGTGATGGTGATGCGCAGCGGCGAACCGATCGGTGAGGTGATGCGCCGGCAGCGCCTCACGATGGAGGACGTCATGGCCGCCGCGCGCGAGCAGGGCATCCGTCGGCTCTCCGACGTCGACCTCGCAGTGCTCGAGACCGATGGGAAGATCTCGTTCTTCGAGGTCGAGCCGAAGACGTCCGGGGCCGAGTCCGGAGCGGCCGACAAGGGCCGCGCCGGGGAGTAGTGCAGCGCTGTCGGTTGCCGGCAAGTGCGTCAGGCGAGCAGCTTGATGATCGCCACCACGCCGACAACCGCCACGAAGCCACGAAACACCGGCGGCGGCAGTCGGCGACCGACGGTCGCGCCGATCTGACCGCCGATGATCGAGCCGGCCGCGATGAGCGCCGCAGCCTCCCACGCCACCTGGCTCACGAGGATGAAGACGACCGCCGCGACTGCGTTGACCAGCAGGGCCAGCACGTTCTTGGTGGCGTTGATCCGTTGCAGGGTCTCGGACAGCCCCAGCCCCAGGATGCCCAGCAGCAGCACCCCCTGGGCCGCACCGAAGTAGCCGCCGTACACACCCGCTGCGTACACCAGAACCAGCATGGTCCAGGAACCGTGCGGCGGAGCCGTCTCCGGCGGGTGAACGTGTCGCGAGATCCACGGCTGGGCGAGGACGAGCACGCACCCGAGACCGATCAGTACCGGGACGATCGCCGTGAACGCCGATGCCGGAAGGGTCAGCAGCAGCAGTGCGCCGGTCGACGCCGCCGAGCACGGACGCGGTTCCGAGCCGGAGCAGCCGCGGCCGCTGCCCGACCAGCTCACGGCGATACCCGACGACACCCGACACCGAGCCCGGCACCGAGCCGACGGTGTTCGAGACGTTCGCCAGGACCGGGGGGTAGCCGACCGCGAGCAGGGTCGGGAAGGTGACCAGCGTTCCCGACCCGACGATGGTGTTGATCGTGCCTGCCGCGATGCCCGCGACGAAGACGGCTAGCGCCTCGAGCAGGGTCACCGAGCGGGCGGACCTTGCTGATCGTCGTCACCGGAGGGCTGCCACCCTGGGCCGGGCGGTGCGGGCGGAGGTGGAGGCGGAGCCGGTGAGTCCGGCTCGGTCGGCGGAATCGGCAGGGTCGGCAGACCCGTCGGCTCCGGCTGGTCAGGGCCTGTCGAGACGGCCGCGGCCGACGCCGACGGGTCCGGCTGAGCGGCAGTTCTCCGGAGGTCCGCGGCGTGGCCGGGACGGGCCGCCTCGGCCGCCTCGGCGATGGCCTCGGCCACCTCGTCGTGCGTCGTCGACAGCGAGGAGTCGATGTCGGCGGCCGGGTCGAGGACCTCGTCCTGTCCGTAGTCGACCCGCCGCTTCGGCGACGTCTGCGCCGGGATGCCCTGGATGGAGCCGAGCGTGCTGCCCAGACCCTCCAGCGCCTTGCCGATCTCGCTCGGCACGATCCATACCTTGTTGGCGTCGCCCTCGGCGATCTTCGGCAGCATCTGCAGGTACTGGTAGGCGAGCAGCGCCTGGTCCGGCGACCCGTCGTGGATCGACTGGAAGACGGTGAGGATGGCCTGCCCTTCACCCTGCGCCCGCAGGATGCGCGACTGCCGGTCACCCTGGGCCCGCAGGATCAGCGCCTCCCGGTCACCCTCGGCGGTGAGGATCGCCGACTGCTTCTGGCCCTCGGCGGTCAGGATCTGCGACTGCCGCATTCCCTCGGCGGTCAGGATCGCCGCCCGCTTGTCGCGGTCGGCGCGCATCTGCTTCTCCATCGCGTCCTTGATGGACGGCGGTGGGTCGATGCCCTTCAGCTCCACCCGGTTGACGCGGATGCCCCAGCGCCCGGTCGCCTCGTCGAGCACGCCGCGCAGCGACTGGTTGATGTCGTCACGGCTGGTCAGTGCCTGCTCGAGGTCCATGCCACCGATGATGTTGCGCAGGGTCGTCATGGTGAGCTGCTCGATCGCCTGGATGTAGTTGGCGATCTCGTACGTCGCGGCGATCGGGTTCGTGACCTGGAAGTAGATGACCGTGTCGATCGACACGACCAGGTTGTCCTCGGTGATCACCGGCTGCGGTGGGAACGACACGACCTGCTCGCGGAGGTCGATCAGGTAGCGGACCCGGTCGACGAACGGCGTCACGATGTTCAGCCCGGCCGGCAGCGTCGTACGGTACTTGCCGAAACGCTCGACGATCCCGGCCCGCGCCTGCGGGACGATCCGGACCGAGCGCACCAAGGCGATGATGGCGAGCAGCACCACTACGCCCAGGATGATCAGCACCACCATGGGTGGTCCCCTCTCACCTGAGACGACCCGGAGATCTTCCTGGTCGCGTCGATCACGGTCGGCCGGGCGCAGTAGCCGTTACAGCGGGAAGCCGTTGTCACAACGGGTACACGACGGCGGTAGCCCCGTCGATCTCGGCCACGCCGACCTTGGCGCCTGGCTCGATGTTCACGTCGTCATCGACCGCTCGGGCCGACCACACCTCGCCGCGCAGTCGTACCCGGCCGGTCAAGCCAGTGACCCGCTCGAGCACCAGACCGGACTGCCCGACCAGTGCCTGCGGGCCGTTCTGGATCGTCGGTCCGGCGTGCATCCGCTTGACGATGCTCGGACGCACGAACGCCAGCAGCGCGACCGCAGACGACGCACGGCCACCATACCTGCGCCCAGAGGTCGACGCCCGAGCGCCGCCATCAGACAGCCGGCCCCCGCCCCGATGGCCAGCATCAGCAGCGTGAAGTCGAGGGTCGCCATCTCGGTCGCCAGCCAGGACCAGGGCGACGATCAGCCAGGTCTCCCAGTCGTGGTTCGCGCAACCAGTCCATGTCCCGAGATTACGCCATCTGCTGTTGCGACCGGACCATTGTCGGTCAGCCTCGGTGACTCCGCGAACGCCTGCGTGCCGCGTAGCGTCCGTCTGCCTGGGAGAGCGAGCAGCGACTGCCCGAACGTGCGGGAAAGGGCGCTCTCGGTCAGAGTCTCCGCGAGCGGTCCGGCGGCCACGACCTCACCGGCCCGCAGCAGCAGGGCGTGGGTGAATCCGGGCGGGATCTCCTCGACGTGATGGCTCACCAGAACGGTGGCCGGCGAGCCCTCGTCGAAGGCGAGCACCGAGAGCGTGTTCACCAGGTCCTCCCGCCCGCCGAGGTCGAGTCCCGCAGCCGGCTCGTCGAGCAGCAGCAGCTCCGGGTCGGTCATCAGCGCGCGGGCGATCTGGACCCGCTTGCGCTCCCCCTCGCTCAACGTCCCGAACTCCCGGTCCGCGAGATGGGACACCCCCACCTCGCGCAACAAGTCGGCGGCCCGGGCACGGTCGAGGTCGTCGTACTCCTCCTTCCAGCGGCCGATCACGGCGTACGACGCCGACATGACCACGTCGCTCACCCGCTCGCCGCGGGGCACCCGGTCGCCGAGTGCGACGCTGGCCAGGCCGATCCGCGGGCGCAGGTCGAACACGTCGACGGTGCCGATGACCTCGCCGAGCACGCCCGACGACGCCTTCGGTCGGGTAGATGTGCGTGCTCAGGATCTGCAGCAGGGTGGTCTTCCCGGCACCGTTCGGCCCGAGCACCACCCATCGCTCGTCGTCCTCGACCTGCCAGTCGACGTTGTTCAGGAGCCGGTTGCCGCCCCGGACGACCGAGACCCCCGCGAGCTCGATGACCGTGCTCATCCGACTCCTCCGCTGCCCGGCTTCCAATGCAGCCACAAACCTAGGCCATGCCCGTCCGGTCCCCTCCGCGTCCGGCCCCTCCGGTTCAGCCGTCAGGTGAGTCCGGCTCCTCCAGTTGAGGCATGGACCGGACCGACCTGACCATTGAACGGTCTTCTAGGCTCGGAGGGTGCTGACTCTCCCGGACTCCGGCCCGGGTCGCGTGCTGGCTCAACGCCTGGCTCGCCGGCCGGGAGAGCGCTGACGACGCCATCACCGGCCTGAACGGACGGAGCGGGCTGGCGGAGTTCGTCGGCCCCGAGGCGGGCAGACCGGCTCGCGCCGGCGCTGTTCCTCGGTGAGGTGCGGCGTCTGGGAGTACGGCACGCGACGGCCGCGCTGCCGGTGCCCGGCGACCCGCTGGGCCTCGGCGGTCCGCCGGCCTTCAACGCCGACGCGCTCGAGGCTGGCGAGGCCGTGGTCCTGCACGGGGCCGACCTCGGGCTGGTTCCGGCCCGAGTCGGCGACATCACCCGGTGGCACGTGTCGATCGCGCACCCACCGACGTACCTCGCCTCCGTGGCCGAGGCGGACCGGACGCTCAAGCTTGCGATGACCGAGGCAGCAGCCCGGTTGGCCGACCTGGACGTGGCCTCCTGGCGCCCTGACGTTGCCGACATCCTGCTCAACCTGCGCCAGCCGGCGGACGCTCGACGAGCCGGCGCCGTTCGCCACCCCGCAGGCTGCACGGTTGGCGCACGACGCGCTTCGCGCCGGCTCGGATCGTCGCGACTCGCCGGTCGCGACGACGGCGGAGCGGTCTCCGTCTCCGAGGTCGCGCAGCGATCTGCAGCGCTGCAGCCGCTCGACCGGGCGTCTCGCGCGGCGGTTGTCGCGGCAACGTCCTCACTCGACGGCAGATAGCCTGATGTCGCCATGACCGCTCCGCACGATCCTCCTGCTCGCCACCGGCCCCGACCGTCCTGGCGTGACCGCGGCGCTGTTCGGCACCCTCGCGGGCTACAACGTCGAGGTCCTCGACATCGAGCAGAGCGTGCTGCGCGGACGGCTCGTGCTGAGCATCCTGGTCACTGCGCCGACGAACCCCGAGGCGCTTGCCCTCGCTGTCAAACAGTCGGCCCACGACCTCGGGATGGACATCGAGGTCCAGCGGGGCACCGGGGACAACGAGCGAAGGCGAGGCGGGCGTGTACACGTCACGGTGCTGGGGCACCGGCTGCCGGCGCGGGCCGTGGCGGCGATCTCGGGGCGGATCGCCGACACCGGCGCGAACATCGACCGCATCGTCCGGATGGCCCGCTATCCGGTGACGGCCATCGAGATGGATGTCTCGGGTGCAGACGTCGCCAGGCTTCGCGACGCTGCTCGCCCGTGAGGCGGCTCAGCAGCGGGTCGACGTCGCAGTGCAGGCTGTCGGGCTGCTCAGGCACGGGCGGCGACTGATCGTCCTCGACGTCGACTCGACGCTCGTCCAGGGCGAGGCCATCGACCTGCTGGCGGCCGAGGCCGGCGTCGGGCCCGAGGTCTCTGCGCTCACCGGCTCGCGCGATGCACGGCACCCTCGACTTCGCCGAGGCCCTGCGCGGACGCGTCGCCCTTCTCGCGGGGCTGCCCGAGAGCGCCCTCTCACGCGTGTACGACGACCTGCCGCTCGCGCCCGGTGCCCGCACCCTGGTGCGCATTCTGAACCGGCTCGGCTACCGGATCGCCCTGGTCAGCGGCGGCTTCGGCGTGATCACCCGACGGATCGCGGCCGAGCTCGAGATCACCGACACGGCGAGCAACGAGCTCGAGATCGTGGACGGCCGACTGACCGGTCGCCTGGTCGGGACCCATCATCGACGCCCAGGGCAAGGCGGATGCGCTACGGCGGTTCGCCGAAGGCCAGAAGCTCTCCACCGGCCGTACCGTGGCCGTCGGCGACGGCGCCAACGACCTGGAGATGCTGGCCGCCGCAGGCCTGGGCATCGCCTTCAACGCCAAGCCGACCGTGCGGGAGCAGGCCGACACCGCAGTCAGCGTGCCGTACCTCGACACCATCATGTATCTGCTCGGCATCAGCCGCGAGGACATCGAGGCCGAGGACCGACTCGACGGCATCGAGACGCCCCACCCCGACCTGTGACCCGGGCGGAAGGGACCGCTCGAGGTGGGAGGTCAACCGCGAGGGACGTGCGACTGGAGCAGTTCGGCGGTCCCGACCGCCAGCTCGGCCCACTCGCCGGGGAGTCGCAGCACGACCAGGCCGGCGGTCGGCAGGTGCGGAGCCCACGGATCCGTCGGGTTCACCTGCAGCCGATAGGCGAGGTCCTCCATCGTCGGGTTGTGGCCGACCACCAGGACGACTGCGCCACCTCCGGGTCGGTCGACGCCGACGATCTCGACGACCTCCGAGGCGGAGGCGCCGTACAGGTCGTCGATCGACCTGATCTCGGGAGTGTCGGTCGAGCTCAGCAACGACGATGTCAGCCGTAGCCCGGGCTCGTGCGGCCGGTGACGTGAGGACCAGCACCGGCTCGAGGCGGCCTGTCGCGGCAGCCAGCGACCGCCGGCACGCGCGTCGGCTCGACCCCGCGACGTGAGCTTGCGGGCCCGGTCGCTCCCTGCGCTCTGCTCCGTCTTCGCGTGGCGCATGATGATCAAGCTCTCGATAGCCTGGTGTCGACCATGCCCCAAGTCTTGCCCATCGCCGCGAGCCAGGCACACCGCCTCGGGCACGGGCACGTAGGGTTCGGGCATGCCTGACTCGGACGGACGCGTCGGTGCTCTCTACGTCATCGGCGGCGCGGAGGACAAGCTCCAGAAACGCACGGTGCTCACCAGGTTCGTCGCGGCGTGTGGCGGCGACGACGCCCGGATCGCCGTCGTCCCGACCGCTTCCAGTCTCGGTCCCGAGATCATCGAGGTGTACGTCGCACTGTTCACCCGGCTCGGTGCCGCGGAGGTGTTCGGCGCCCGGCCCGAGAGCCGCGAGCAGGCCTCGGACCCGTCGTACGTCGACCTGCTCGACGACGTCACCGGCATCTTCATGACCGGCGGCAACCAGCTGAAGCTCTCGGCGATCATCAACGGCACACCGTTCGGCGACGCGATCAAGGATGCCCACGCCCGTGGCGTGACGATCGGCGGCACGTCCGCCGGGGCGAGCTTCCAGTCGTCGCACATGGTCGCGTTCGGCAGCGGCGGGGCCACGCCCAAGCAGCGGATGACCCAGCTCGCCTCCGGGCTCGGCCTCGTCGAGGGCTGCGTCATCGACCAGCACTTCACCCAGCGCAACCGGTACGGCCGGCTGCTCATGTGCGTCGCCCAGTCCCCCAACCTGCTCGGCATCGGCATCGACGAGGACACCGCGGCCGTGATCACCGAGGGCCACTCGCTCGAGGTGGTCGGTCGGGGCGTCGGTCACGATCATCGACGGCCAGCACATCGTCACGAACGCCCATCAGGCCACCCGGACCCGCCCGCTGATGATCTCCGGAGCGCGGCTGCACGTGCTGCCCGAGGGGTCCCTGTTCGACCTCGACAAGCGCGACCTCGTCGTGCGCCCGCCAGACCTGGACCCGGAGGCGGCCGAGGAGATGCGCGAGGCCGAGGACGACCTGCGCCGGCTCGCGAGCGACATCGCGGCCGAGGGCGTGTCGCCGACCTACCTGCGCCGGCGGCGGGCGCGCAAGAAGCTGAGCCGCGACGCCGCGCCGTCGGACTCGGACCTGGTGCACACAGACGACGCGGAGCTCGACGAGACAGACCGAGAGGACGGCACGAGCATGAGCGAGACCGGCGCAGGCGCAGGCAACCGACCGAGGACGTCCAGACCCCGGACGGTCCACGTCCCGAGCTGGCGATCATCGAGACGCGCGTCTACCGCGGCGCGAACATCTGGTCGTACGAGAAGGCGATCCACCTCGTCGTCGACCTCGGCGTGCCTCGAGGAGTGGCCGACCGACCGGCTGCCCACCTTCACCGAGCGCCTGCTCGACCTGCTGCCCGGGCCTGCGCAACCACTCCTGCTCGCGCGGTCGCAAGGGCGGCTTCGTCGAGCGGCTCGACGGAGGGCACCTGGCTCGGGCACGTCAGCGAGCACGTCGCCCTGCAGCTACAGCAGGAGGTCGGGCACGACCTGCGCCGCGGCAAGACCCGTCAGGTGCCCGGGCGAGCACGGCCGCTACAACGTGATCTTCGGGTACGTCGACGAGAACGTCGGCATCGCGGCCGGGCGGCTCGCGGTACGGCTGATCAACCACCTCATCCAGGCGGAGCCGGACTTCGACTTCGAGCAGGAGCTGGAGTCGTACATCGTCCAGGCGGAGCGTACGGCGTTCGGGCCGTCCACCCAGGCGATCATCGACGAGGCCGTCTCGCGCGACATCCCATGGATCCGGCTCAACCAGCACTCGCTCGTGCAGCTCGGGCAGGGCGTCCACCAGCGCCGTATCCGCGCCACGATGACGTCGAACACGTCCTCGATCGCCGTCGACGTCGCGAGCGACAAGGACCTCACCGGCCGGCTGCTCAGCGCGGCCGGGCTGCCGGTACCCCGCGCCGAGTCGATCCGGACCGCCGACCAGGCGGTGGCGGTCGCCAGACGGATCGGCTACCCGGTCGTCCTCAAACCGCTCGACGGCAACCACGGCCGAGGCGTCTGCCTCGACCTGCAGAACGAGGAGGACGTACGCGCCGCCTTCCCGATCGCCGAGGGA
Organism: uncultured Actinomycetota bacterium; assembly: GCA_963833975.1. Taxonomy (GTDB): domain Bacteria; phylum Actinomycetota; class Actinomycetes; order Propionibacteriales; family Nocardioidaceae; genus JAWWPG01. The sequence continues at coordinate 37,440 of CAWIAB010000006.1, read as the reverse complement.
GAGTCGCGACGCGGCTGGGTGATCGTCGAGACGCTGATCCTCGGCAAGGACTACCGCTGCCTGGTCATCGACGGCAAGATCGCGGCGATCGCCGAGCGGGTGCCCGCCCACGTCATCGGCGACGGGACCCACACCGTCCAGGAGCTGGTCGAGACGACCAACGCCGACCCGCGACGCGGTGTCGGGCCACGAGAAGGTGCTCACCCGGATCAAGGTCGACGACGCGGCGATCGAGCTGGTCCGCGAGCAGGGCTTCGCGATGACCGACGTGCCGCCCGACCAGACGATGGTCAAGCTCACCCTGACCGGCAACATGTCGACCGGCGGCATCTCGATCGACCGCACCTTCGAGGCGCACCCGGAGAACGTCGAGATCGCGGAGGAGGCCGCCCGCGTCGTCGGGCTCGACATCGCCGGCATCGACTTCATCTGCCCCGACATCACCGAGCCGGTCCGCGAGACCGGCGGCGCGATCTGCGAGGTCAACGCGGCGCCGGGCTTCCGGATGCACACGCACCCGACCATCGGCGACCCGCAGTTCATCTCCAAAGCCGTTGTCGACATGATGTTCCCGCCTGGGACGCCGAGCCGGATCCCGATCGTCGCGGTGAGTGGCACCAACGGCAAGACCACGACGTCGCGGATGATCGCCCACATCTTCAAGGGCATGGGCCGCAAGGTCGGCATGACGTCGACCGACGGCGTCGTGATCGACGAGCGCCTGGTCATCCGGGCCGACGCCTCGGGTCCCAAGTCCGCCCGGATGGTCCTGCAGAACCCGCGGGTCGACTTCGCGGTCTTCGAGGTCGCGCGCGGCGGCATCCTCCGCGAGGGCCTCGGCTACGAGCGCAACGACGTGGCCGTCGTCCTCAACGTGCAGGCCGACCATCTCGGGCTGCGGGGCGTCGACACCGTCGAGCAGCTGGCCGACGTCAAGGCGGTGCCGGTCGAGGCGGTCCCCCGCGACGGCCATGCGGTGCTCAACGCCGACGACCACGCTGGTGCGGGCGATGCGTCGCCGCTGCTCCGGCGAGATCGTGTGGTTCAGCATGCTGCCGGCCGGGTCCGAGGTGCGCGACTTCATCGACACCCACTGCCGGCGCGGCGGCAAGGCGGTCGTGCTCGAGTCGAGCGACAAGGGCGACATGATCGTCGTACGACACGGCAACCGTCAGATGCAGCTGGCCTGGACCCATCTCCTGCCGGCGACGTTCGGCGGTCGGGCCCTGATGAACGTGCAGAACTCGCTGGCCGCGGCGGCGGCGGCGTTCGCCGCTGGCGCGCCGCTGCACGACATCCGGCAAGGACTGCGGACCTTCTCGACGAACTACTACCTGTCCCCTGGCCGGCTCAACCAGATCGAGGTCGAGGGCGTCACCGTCGTCGTCGACTACTGCCACAACGCGCCTGGGATGCGCGCACTCGGCGACTTCGTCGACCGGCTCGGCGACAGCATGCTCGCGACCAGCGACCTCGGCAAGCCGTCCCGGATCGGCGTCATCGCCACCGCCGGCGACCGGCGCGACGAGGACATGATCGAGCTCGGCACGGTCGCCGCCGACCACTTCGACGTCATCGTGGTCCGCGAGGACGCCACGCTGCGAGGCCGTCAGGCCGGCGAGACGGCCGGGCTGGTCGCGGACGGTGTACGGGCGAGGATCGCCACCGGCGCCCGATGCAAGCAGGTGGAGATCGTGCTCGACGAGATCGGCGCGATCCGGCACGCGATGTCCCGGGCCAACCCGGGCGACCTGGTCATCCTCTGCGTCGACAAGCACGCAGCCGCGCTGGCCGAGCTGGAGTCGTGGTCCAAGCACGCGCAGGCCGGCGCCTCCAGCGTCGACGAGGACCAGGTCGGCGACCCTGACCTGGCCGGGTCATCACATCCGGGCGTGCCAGTCCTGTTCTGACCCTCTCCTCGGCTCGTCGGGTCCTGCGCGGCGGTTCTGGGTGCGATGAGTTCCGCAACCGATCCAGGTCAGTCTCAATACGGCCGGTCGCCCGACCAGCCAACGACCATTTCGAGGAGCGCCAGATGTTCGACAGTAGTAAGGCCTTCAGCGGGTTCGCGGTCAGAGACGTCGACGAGGCGGCCAGCTTCTATGCCGACACGCTCGGCATGCAGGTCAGCAAGGAGCACGGCCTTCTCCGTCTGCAGGTCACACACGGAGCGGCGGTGCTCGTCTACCCCAAACCCGACCACGTGCCCGCGACGTACACGGTGCTGAACTTCCCGGTCGCCGACGTCGAGGCGGCGGTGGACGACCTGACCGGACGCGGCGTCGACTTCCTCGAGTACGAAGGGTTCGACCAGGACGCCAAGGGCATCTTCCACGGCGGCGGTCCACTGATCGCCTGGTTCACCGACCCGTCCGGCAACGTCTTCTCGGTCGTCGCCGACGAGTAGACCGTACGGCGGAGGAGGTGCGACCGCGCCCGGGCCGAACTTGCTGGCCTCACGACTGCTGGCCTCAGGACTGCTGGTCGAGGATCCGCTGTCGGTTCTCTCTGGCCTTCTCGGTACGGCGGCCGGCACCGCGGGCCGCGAGATCGGCGCGCTCGAAGACTTTTCTCAGCTGGCGATGCTCCTTCTCGGCGCGGGTCTGCTCTGCCGTGGCACGCTCGAGCTCCTCCTGGAGCCGTTCGACGTCGTACTTCGCCTCGGTGGCGGCATCCTCGGCGTGTTGCATCTCCAGGCGCGCCTCATCGAGAGCCTGCTCGGCCTCCTCCGCCTCCGCTTGGGCCTCGTCCAGGGCCGTATCCGCGGCAGCGAGCCGCTGGGCCTGCCGGTCCTCCTCCGACGTGGCCCTGCCCGAGCGCTGAGGCGAAGGCGCAGCAGCAGGCTTCGGCCTCTGAGCGCTCGAGTCTGCGACCGACCCGCCACTGACGGATCCGAAGCCGCTGTGCTGGAGGGTTGTCGTCAGCCGTCCGGCAAGCAGCAGCTCCGCGGCGACGGGGTCGGCAAGCCCAGCGTTCAGCGTGTCCTCGAGCCCACGCGCTGTGTCGTCGCTGACCTTCCGCCCCGCCCGCGACGCCAGCTGTCTGGCCTGCTGGACGAGGGCGGACACCAGCAGTCTCTTCTGCCGGGTGAAGTCGCGCAGCTGGTCCCCGGTCAGGGAGCCCTCCGCGTCCCGTAGACCCGCACCCAGCTCCAGCAACGGGCGCAGCTCGTCGCCGTGCTGACGTGCTAGCTGGTTGGCCAGCCAGGCGACCTGGTTCGGCTTGGCCAGTCCGTGTATCTGCGCGGCCAGCTCCTTGTCGCCGGACGCCTTGGCTTCCTTCTCACGGGTGGTCCGGGCGGCCGTGAACTCCTCGGGCAGCAAGGCATACAGCTCGTCGGCGACAGGATCGAGGTCCATCACGCCATCTTCCCTTGCCCCAGCCCCGAGCGCGTGCGGACTCCTCACGATGTGGGAGCGTAGGTGCGCCGTACGACGCCGGCGACGAATCTAGGCGCCCTCATCGACCTTGCTCATGAGCACCTTGTCGCGAAGCACGGCCGGCGAGTCGGCGGTTCCGCCGTGCGCACGCAGCCACTCGTCGACCTCGGCGCGATCCTGGTGGCACATCAGCCCGATGACGTCGCGGGGACGGGCGCGCGCCACAAGTGCGGTGAGGCCGGCGATCTCGGTGTCGAACGCAGGCACCTCGTCGACGCCCACGTCTGCTGCGCCGGCCCGGTAGAGGACGTCGAGCTCGTCGGTCGTCCGCCCTCTGAGGTAGCTGAGCTTGTGCACGATCACCAGCACGTCGCTCCCCCGCGCGCCGATGGCGCCGAGGCTCTGGAGCAGCTCGTCGTTGCGGTCGCCGGCCGTACCGAGCGCGAGCATCACGCGGGCGCCGGGTGCTCGCAGGCCGTGCATGATCTCCAGCAGCGCGTCCAGTCCCGACTCGTTGTGGGCGAGGTCGACCACCACCGTCACCTCGCCGAGGGAGTAGATGTTCATCCGGCCGGGGTTGTGCTCCGGCCCGGGCTCGAACGTCTCCAGCCCCTCGACGACCGCGTCCCGCGGCAGGCCGACTCCCAGCGCGGCACTGGCCGCCGCCAACGCGTTCTCGACGTTGAAGTGGCTCAGTCCGGACAGCGTCATCGGCACGTCGACGAGTCGAACCAGCGGATCCGGATCCCCGTTCGATGCCAGTACACAGATCCAGCCGTCGATCACCGTAGTGGCGCGACCTCCGGCTCCGAGGACCTCGCGGATCGACGGTGAGTCCGGGTCGCGTGAGAACACCCACGGCCGGGCCGTGGTGATGGACCGCATCGCGATCACCCGCGGGTCGTCCCCGTTGAGGACCGCCCAGCCAGTGGACTTGGTGATTCGCGGTACGACGGCTTTGACCTCGGCCAGCTGGTCGACGGTGTCGATACCCTGCAGACCGAGGTGGTCGGCGCTGACGTTGGTCACGACGGAGACGTCGTTGTGTGTGACGCCCATGCCGCGGAGCAGGATGCCGCCCCGTGCGGTCTCGGTGACCGCGAGCTCGACGCCGGGCTGGGCCAGCACGCGTCCGGCACCGCTCGGTCCGGAGTAGTCGCCGCTCTCCACGAGCTCGCCATCGGCGTAGATCCCGTCCGTCGACGACCAGCCGACGTGCCGGCCGGCCACCCGCGCGATGTGGCCGATCATCCGCGAGGTGGTGGTCTTCCCGTTGGTTCCGGTGACCGCCACGACCGGGATCCGCGGCCTGATCGTCGTGGGCCGGGTGCCGGGATCACTGTTGCGCACCTCGCGAGCGACAGCACTGACCAGCTCGTCGATGTCGCGGTCGCCGAGCCCATCGAGCACGTCGGCGACGGCTCGGCCGAGCGCCTCAGCCCGGCCGCGGTGGCGCCACGGGTAGGCCACGACCAGCTGGTCCGGGTCACTCGTCGGCCGTACGCGCACTGCCAGCCGATGTGTGCCGGCCTCGGCCGCGACCTGGCGTACCAGCCGAGCCAGGGTACGGGCGGCGAAGCGCTGCCGGAAGCCGCTGCCGGCCTCTCCGGGCCGGATGTTCGAGAGCCCGATCCGCTTCGCCAACCGACCCGCGACGTCCTCACTCACCTCGGTCAGCGCGGTGACGTCAAGCGTCAGCTTCGTCGCGGCTTGCGAGAAGTACAGGTTGGGTCCGTCCAGCACCCGGAGCTCGACCAGCGAAGACGTCACCGCGGCACGCTACTCATCTGCCACCAGGGCGGCTGCGGCGCGGAGCAGGTCGGCCGCTCCACCGAGCTCGTCAACCACATCGGCGATCGCCGGGCGTCGGCCGTCAAGGAGCCCTACCCCTTGCCCGATGTAGATCGGCATCGTCGCAAAGTCCCTGTCCTCCGGTGCTCGGCGGAACGCGTCGATCGCCTCGGCATCCCCAGGCAGCTCCGCCTCGTGCCCCTGCCAGCGCTCGAAGAACGCGTTGCGGATGGTGCGTCCGCCGATGTCGGCCGGCCAGCCGACGGCCGAGGCGACATCGAAGACGTGCCCGTATGCCGTCGAGCTCGCGTCGGCGTCACCCAGCCTGGCGACCACGTCGTCCGACGTCGCTGACTCGCGGCAGCTCACGAACGCCGTACCGATCCATGCGCCGGCCGCGCCGGCGGCGAGCACCGCGGCCAGCCCACGAGAGCTGCCGATTCCTCCGGCCGCCAGTACCGGCACATCGACCCGCTCGAGCACGGCCTGCAGCAGCGGAAGCGTCCCGACCAGGTCGAATCCGTGCCCGCCGCCCTCGGAGCCTCTGCTCACGACGAAGTCGACCCCCGCAGTCCTCCGCACGGAGGGCCTGGTCCACGGATCCCACCTGGGTCACGACGCTGCATCCGGCAGCGTGCAGCTCGTCGACGTACGGCGCGAAGTCCCCGAAGCTGATCGATACGAGGGCCGGGGGCGCAGCCAGCACGGCGTCCAGCTGGTCACGGTGATGAGTGACCGCCCACGCCATCAGGCCGACGCCGAAAGGCAGGGCCGCCTCGGCCGCGATCTCCATCTCGTGTCGTACGGAGGCGCCGGATGCGGTGCCGCCGACCCCGATGGTGCCGAGGATCCCGGCCCGGCTCGCGGCCGCCGCAAACCGGCCATCCGCGACGCCGGCCATGGATGCGGCTACAACGGGGAGCTCCAGGCCGAACCGTCGGGTGAGCTCGGTCTCGATGATCGCCATGAGGTATCAGGCGCCCATCGCGTGGTAGCCGCCGTCGACGTGCACGATCTCGCCGGTCGTCTTCGGGAAGAAGTCGCTGAGCAGCGCCACCGCACTACGGGCCGTCGGCTCGAGGTCCTCCAGGTCCCACCCGATGGGAGCCCTCTTGACCCACTCGTCCTCGAACTGGTCGAAACCGGGAATCGCCTTGGCTGCAAGGGTCTTGAGCGGTCCAGCGCTGACCAGGTTGCAGCGGATCCCCTTCGCGCCGAGGTCGCGGGCCAGGTAGCGGTTGCACGACTCGAGGGCCCCCTTGGCGACGCCCATCCAGTCATAGCCCGGCCAGGCCACCGACGCGTCGAACGTCATCCCGACGATGCTTCCCCCTGTGTCCATGAGGGGCAGGCAGGCGACCGCCAGGGATTGCAGCGAGTACGCCGACACCTGAACCGCCTGGGCGACGTCGGGCCACGGCCCCTCGAGGAACTTGCCGCCGAGGATCGTCTGCGGGTTCCCGTAGGCGATCGCGTGCACGACCCCGTCGAGGTGGTCGACGTGCTCCCGCACCTGGTCCGCGAGTCCGGCGAGGTGGTCGGCGTCGCTCACGTCCAGCTCGAGGACGGCCGGCTCGATCGGCAGCCGCTTGGCGATCCGTCGGGTGATCCCCAGTGCCCGACCGAAGTTCGAGATCAGCACCGTGGCGCCCTCCTGCTGCGCCACCTTGGCCGTCGCGAACCCGATCGAGGACTCCATCGTGACCCCGGCCACGAGGATGTTCTTGCCTTCGAGAATGCCCATCAGGTGTCGTCCTTTGCTCGCAGTGCTTGCTATCTGGCTCCTTGGCGTGATGCTGGGGCCCCGTGACTCAGTGACCCATGCCGAGGCCGCCGTCGACCGGGATCACGGCGCCGGTGATATAGCCCGCCTCGTCCGACGCGAGCCACCGCACCACGGCAGCGACCTCGTCGCTCGAGGCGTAGCGGCCCAGCGGAATCGCCTTCAGGTACTCGGCCTTCTTCTCCTCGGGCAGCTCAGCGGTCATCTCGGTCTCGACGAACCCCGGGGCGACCACATTGGTCGTGATCGAGCGGCTGCCCAGCTCCCGCGCCATGGACCGGGCCATCCCGACCAGGCCGGACTTGCTCGCCGCATAGTTGACCTGGCCGGCCGAGCCCAGCAGACCGACCACCGACGAGACCAGGATGATGCGGCCGCGGCGCATCCGGAGCATCCCGCGCGCCGCGCGCTTCGCGACTCGGAACGAGCCGGTGAGGTTGGTGTCGAGGACGCTCTGCCAGTCATCGTCGGACATGCGCAGTAAGAGGGTGTCCCGGGTGATGCCGGCGTTGGCGACGAGCACCTCTACGGGGCCCTGCTCGCGCTCGATGATGGTGAACGCCTCGTCGACGGCGGCCGAGTCGGTTACGTCGCAGCGCACCCCCAGGAACCCCTCCGGCGGCTCTCCGGACCGATAGGTGACAGCCACCTGGTCGCCCGCGGCCGCGAACGCCTGCGCGATCGAGCGCCCGATTCCCCGGTTGCCTCCGGTCACCAATACGGACCTGCTCACGCGCCCTCCTTCGGACCTGGGTGTGGCCGTGACGCTACCGGCTATGCAATCGGGGCGAAACCGCAGGCTCACCTCGTCCAGGGCGGTAGGTCGGCGTACCGTGGAGGCGAAAGGACGGTCATGAGCCAGCAGCACGAGGCACCCGTGAACATCACGTCGGCACGGTCGAGCCGCAGTGAGGACATCCGGCGGCGCGAAGTGAAGTACCTCATCTCGATGGCGATCAGGACGATCTGCTTCGTGCTCGCTGTGGTGCTCAGCGGTCCACTGCGCTGGGTCATGGTGACGGGCGCCTTCTTCCTGCCGTACTTCGCCGTCATCATCGCGAATGCGGCCGACGGGCGACAGTCACCAGGCCCGGCCAGCTTCGAGGACGAGCACCTGCCGCAGATCACCGCGACCTCGAGCTCGGACCCGGGCGCCGGAACACCCTCCTGAGCGGCCCGTCTCGCGTAGATCCGCAGCGTGGGTCTCCCTCAAACCGCCTCTGGACCATCCGAGGGGCGCGTGTCACACTTGAAGACGGCGTTCCGTTTCCCCCGCAGGATTGCCATGTGATGCCGGGCAGCTTCCCCCCGTGGCTGCCTGGCATTGCGCTTTCTGAGGGCACGTTTCTGGAAGATCAGGTACGTGGCAGCCGGTACGTCGCAGGGAGGGCGGAGCGTGAGCCAGCAGGCCGATGAGCCCACCGAGCCGATGCGCTGCTCGGCCCGAGGATGTACCAAGCGCGCCGAGTTCGCCCTGCGCTGGAACAACCCCAAGATCCACCCGCCAGAACGCCGCAAGACCTGGCTGGCCTGCGCCGAGCACCGCGAATCACTGACCGAGTACCTGTCGGTGCGGGGAATGTTCCGGGAGTGCGAACCGGTCGAACCGGACTTCGTCGAACAGGCGCGCGCGGAACCTCGCGATCCCTAGACTGAGCGACGATCAGCCCCCAGCCTGGGGTCTCGGAGGAAGGCACTCGCTCATGCGTCGCTTCACCCTGGCAGCACTTGCCGTATCAACTTTGGCGGTCCCCTTGCTCGGCGGGCTCGCAAACCCCTATCCCGCGCTCGCAGCCGATACACCCGCTACCCCCGGCCCGGTCGCGACCGCGAAGCTCCACGCGGTCAGCGCCTCGTCGCCGACGAATGCTTGGGCAGTCGGTTTCCGTACTGCGCCCGGCGAACACACCCTGGCTCTGACCCGACACTGGGACGGGACGAGCTGGAAGACGGTGCCGTCGGCACATCCCGGCGACTACAGCTTCCTCTGGGGAGTCGCGACCTTGTCTCCCACCGATGCCTGGGCGGTCGGTGAGACGCTGGGCGGCGCGACGGTCCTCCCCTTCGCCGAGCACTGGGACGGATCCGACTGGACAGAGGTCGTCCTGCGGAACAGGCCGGGACTCGGGGTGCTCAACGCGGTCTCGGCCAGCGGGCCCAACGATGTCTGGATGGTGGGGACCGGCGACGCCAACCCGCGCGGGTACCCGCGAACGTTCATCGAGCACTGGGACGGCAAGCGGATCGAACGGGTGAAGCCTGGGACCCTCGAACGAGCCCGCGGGACCACACTCACCAGTGTGTCCGCGGTAGCGCCGAACGACGTCTGGGCCGTTGGCACGCACGGCCGGCACGGCCAGACCTACCTACCGCTCGTCGAGCACTTCGACGGCACGTCGTGGTCCGTCGTGGCCGACGATCCCGCCATCGGTCGGACCGTCAGCCTGAACGGTGTCGACGCCGCCTCGGCGAACGATGCCTGGCTGGTCGGCTGGAACGTCGCGGACGGCGCACCGTCGATCTCTGCGATGGCCGAACACTGGGACGGAACCCAGTGGACGCAGGTGCCCGCGCTCACCCCCGGCTACTCGAGCTACTTCACCAGCGTCAGCGTGGTCGCGAGCGATGACGTCTGGGCCGTCGGCACCTGGTCCAAGATCCTCCCGCAACGCACGGACCGACCGCTCATCGAGCACTGGGACGGCACGGCCTGGTCGGTCGTGAGCGGGCCGTCGGGTCTGCACACGGCGGTCAACATCGAGTCCGTATCCATGGCCGGTCCGTCCGACGGGTTCGCGGTCGGCGAGAAGACCCAGTCGGGCCACACGGCGCCGTACGCCGTCCACTGGGACGGCACCGCCTGGGACCGCTGACCCGGCCGATCTCGCCTCGGGGGTGGATTCGTCTGTGGTCCACCCCCGGTGGTCGCCGCTGGGCGACCGCAGACGAACCCGCAGGGTCAGCCGCCGATCGCGCTCATGGGGCGGGATGGCTGCAGGAAGGACGGGTCGTCGATGCCGTGCCCCGGTCGCTTCGTCCACATCGCCTTCCGCCAGCGCTCCGCGATCTCGTCGTCGGACGCCCCGCTGCGCAACGCCGTACGGAGGTCTGACTCCTCACGGGCGAACAGGCAGTTGCGGACCTGGCCGTCGGCCGTCAGCCGGACTCGGTCGCAGTCGCCGCAGAACGGCCGGGTCACCGACGCGATGATGCCCACCGTGGCCGGTCCACCGTCGACCTGGAAGAGCTCCGCCGGCGCGCTGCCCCGATGAGCCGGATCCGGCGTCAGCACGAAGTCCTGCTCGAGTGCGGCAAGGATCTCGTCGGCGGTGATCATGTCCGCCCGGCTCCAGCCGTGCTGTGCGTCCAACGGCATCTGCTCGATGAAGCGAAGCTCGTACCCGCGGTCGAGACACCAGGCGAGTAGCTCACCTGCCTGGTCGTCATTATGGCCGCGCAGCAGCACTGCATTGACCTTCACCGGCGTGAGCCCCGCCTCAGCCGCGGCGGCGAGGCCGCGGACCACGTCGTCGAGGCGGTTGCGTCGGGTGATCGTGGCGAAGGTCTCCTCTCGCACTGTGTCCAGACTGACGTTCACCCGGTCCAGGCCGGCTTCGACCAGCGCCTTGGCGGTCCGTTCGAGCCCGATGCCGTTGGTCGTCACGGACATCATCGGACGAGGGCTGAGCATCGCCGTACGCGCGACGATGCCGGTGAAGCCCGGCCGGATCAACGGCTCTCCGCCGGTGAACCTCACCTCATCGACACCCAGGTGGGTGACGGCCACGTCGATCAACCGGACGACCTCGTCGTCGGTCAGGATGTCGTCGCGCGGCAGCCAGTCCAGACCCTCCGCCGGCATGCAGTACGAGCACCTCAGGTTGCACCGGTCGGTCAGCGAGACGCGCAGGTCCGTCGCCACCCGGCCGAACTGGTCGCGCAGCGGCGACAGGGCGGTGGCGATCTGATGCATCTGCTCAGCCTACGTGCTGCTCGGCCAGCCGCTGCCTGGACAGGGGTCCCAGGTAGTGTCGAGATGCTGTGCTCCGCTTCCTCCTCACACCCCGCTGGATAGGCCTCCTCGTCGTGGTCGTCGTACTCGGCTTCACCTGCGTGAGGCTGAGCGAGTGGCAGTTCCACCGCTACCAGGAGCGCAAGGACTCCAACACAGTGCAGCGGGCGAACCTCGCCGCCGATCCGGTTCCGGTGTCGACTTTGCTGAGTACGTCGGACGCGCCCGGCTCTGACCTCGAATGGCGGAGCGTGACCGCGACCGGCCACTACGACGCCGAGCACCAGATCGCCGTCCTGTATCGAACCCGGGGCGGCAACCCGGGCATCGAGGTCGTCACACCGTTCATCACTGACGCGGGAACCGCAGTACTGGTCGACCGCGGGTGGATCTCGAGCCCCGCCAATGGAAACGTCAGCCAGACGATGCCGTCACCAGCGGCTGGGCGGGTCACCATCGCCGGCTGGGTACGTGCCGACGCAGACGGCAGCACCAGTCAGGTGAAGCCGTCCCAGGGCTCGGTCCGGGCCATCTCGGCGGAGGCGATCGGGCCGACGCTGCCGTACCCGGTGTACGACGGCTTCCTCGACCTGACCAAGGAGACCCCGCCATCAACGAACGCGCCGTCCAAAGTTGGTGGGCCTGACCTCAGCGGTGGGCCGAGCTTCTTCTACGGCTTCCAATGGCTGTTCTTCGCGCTCCTCTTCTTCGGGTTCTGGTGCTACTTCGCATGGGCTGAGTATCAGGAGGCCAACGGCAAGGAGACCACTCGGGCGCCGAAGCCGCCGCGAAAGCCGTGGCGGCCGGGAGCCGACAAAGAGGATGACATCGTCGCTGATCTGTGAGCCATGGATCCTCGTAGGCCACGTGAGTGTCGTCGTGACCGAGAGAGACCGCAGGGGTGATGATGCGCAGGTCGTTGACGAACCGGAGCCGGTCCTGGTGCGTACCACCGATGGCAAACGACACGACGCCACCGAACGCCCCGTCCAGCTGCGCCGATGCGTCGTCGTGCTGGGCGTGGCAGCAGATCACGCGCGCCCCCCATCGCGTCCGACGGGCATTTCTGCGTCGGCCTGGACCTCGCGGCAGACATGCTGGCTGAGGCTCAGCGTAAGGCGAACCAGCGCGGTGTAGCGGTGGAATGGATGCACGACGACATGCGGGCCATCTGGACCGCACTTTCGACTTCGTGTTCCCCCGGCCCGGTGTAGACGGGGACCGGCGCCCTCCGCATCCCGGTGGAGTCGACAGACATCGACGAAGCAGCCGGTGCGGTAAAGAGGGATGCCCCCGCGACCAAAGCGACCAACGTCGGCACGACCAAGCGCAAAAGACGACGAGACATGCGACGGGCCCGCTGACGGTCAGTAATCCCAACCAGTTCTGCACCCGAGGATGGTGGACGCCGTGCGCAATGTCAACGACGCCGTCAGGAACGCCAAGCCGCCTCGGCCTAGGAACGATGCGAGGGTGCGGTGGTGACGATCCTTATCAGGCGCCTCGCGGGCATCCGACTCGATGTGGGGTCCGCGCGCGTGAATCACGCCGAACACGTGTCCTGGCCGGCGCATCCGCCTCGGCCGTTGACGATCGTAGATCACCGAGGCGATTCAAGGATCCGGGATGCGTCACGGGCCGGGCACCACGGTCCACTGCGAGCCGTCCCAACGCCCGAACGTATTGCCCGCTGCAATCCCGGAGCCGCCGTTCGCGATCCATACGTCGTCGGGCGCGAGTGCGCTGACGCTGACGGGGTCCAGCCCCTGCAGTGCGTCCGGGAGTCGCATCTTGCGCCAATCGGTGCCGTTCCAGTGCTCGACGGCACTGAGCGTGTTGTGCGGGGCCCCTTCCTTCCTGGTGCCGACCGTGTACCAGACGTCGGATGGTCCGGACGCGTCGAGTGCCCAGCCGAGGGAGCAGCCGGCATGCGGTGGGTGCACCTGCCTCCACGAGACGCCGTCCCAGTGCAATAAGATCGAGTACTCGGTGCAGTCGTCTTCCACTACCAGATAACCGGACGCCCAGACGTCGGTCGGAGACACCTCGAGGACCGAACGGAGCGCGGCCTGCACGTGAGCCGGCCGGCCGCGTGGAAGCCGTTGGCTGCTCCACGTCGAGCCATCCCAGTGCAGCGCGTACAGCACGGTCTCCCCAAAGTCCTTGAAACGCGAGCCGGTAACCCAGACGTCGCTGGCGCTAGTCGCATCGACCGCGCCGAAGTCGGGCTCGAGAACACCCGCCGGGAGCGCGATCTGCTGCCAGCTGCTGCCGTCCCAGTGCTCGACCGGGCCGGGGTCGCCGTCCCCAACCGCCCAGACGTCGTCCGGCGCCACTGCCACCACGTCCTCCAACAAGCCGGCAGGCTCGCTTCGACCGGTGCCGCTGGGGATCGGGACCTGCTGCCAGCTGCTCCCGTCCCAGTGCTCGACCAACTGGTGACGCACGGAAGGCCGGCCGTCGTCGTAGTAGCCGACCGCCCAGGCGTCGTTCGGTCCGGTCGCGGACACGGCGGACAGCTCGGTCCCCTTTATACCGACCTGAGCCACGTCCACAAGCGTCCACGCGTCGCCGTCCCAGTGCTCCGCGAAAGCACCGCGCTTGCCTTGCGGTGGGTGGAAGTCAGTACCGACCGCCCATCCGTCGTCGGCGGCGAGGAAGTCGACATCGGCGACCGATAGCTTGCTCGTGGTTGTTGAGCCGAGACGTACGGTGGCCAGCATGTCGCCTCCGGCGGACGACGTAAGCCCATGCATGCTGGCTGGGCCGTTGGCCGGCGCACTTGCCACAGCCGGAAGCGCCATACCTGCCGTCAGCAACGCGGCAGCAGACACCCCGACCGGTACACGGATACGAAACATAGGAGCTCCTCTCGTTCCCCTGAGCCGGTCGATGCCGGGACGGGGCTCCTCAACCGAGGCTAGTTGCCTCGCAAGGCAGCGGCAACCCGTCGCGTCCTGTGCGCCAGTGTCGCACGTTGGAGGAATTGTCAAGACCTGTGGATCGGCGTGTCACGCGACTTGCTGGTCACCTCCTGATTCGTCGGGTCGTTCGACGAGGATGCCGTTCTTGAACGTCGCTCCGGCACGGACCAGAGCGACGAGGTGGGGTGCGTTCACGGCCCGCCAGCGGGTTTGTGCGGACTCGATGAGCTTGAACGCCATCGCGACGCCGGCTGCCCTGGAGCCGGGTCCCTTGGTGACCCGCTGCCGCAATCTCACGGTGGCGAAGGTGCTCTCGATGGGGTTGGTCGTGCGGAGGTGGATCCAGTGCTCGGCGGGGTAGTCGTAAAACGCGAGCAGCACGTCGAGATGCTCGGTGATCTTGGAGGTCGCCTTGGGCCACTTGGCGCCATACAGGTCCGCGAAGGCCTTGGCTGCCTTCACCGCGTGGTCGCGGTCCTCGGCGTTATAGATCTCCGCGAGCGTCGCCTTCGCGCCGGGGTGCGCCGACTTGGGCAGCGCGGACAGAACATTGCCTCCGACGTGGAACCAGCAACGCTGTTCCCTGGTCTCGGGGAACACCTCGCGGATCGCCTTCCAGAACCCGAGTGCGCCGTCGCCGACCGCCAGCACCGGGGCGGCCATCCCACGCCGCTTGCAGCCGCGGAGCAGGTCGGCCCACGACTCGGCCGCCTCGCGGAACCCGGACCACCAGCCGGTACCCGGCCTCGTCGACGCGTGGGCGTCGACATAGGCGGCGACCTCGGCCTGCAAGGCCGCCGCCAGCATCGCCCGGGCGCCGTCACGGACCAGCTCGTCGAGCATCGACCCGCCGACCGCCACAGGCGTGTAGACGTCGCTCAGACCCTTCGTGGACTACCTTGAGCATGGGCGTACCCTCCCGAACCAGCGCGCTAACGCCGGTCCTGATCAGAGCTTTCGGACTTCAGATCATCCTCGGGAAGGTGCGCTCCTTCACGTCACCCGGCCGAGGGCCATCCACAGGTTCTGATCATTGCTCGGTCGCCCAGGTCGCCGGCGCCGTTATCCCCCCAGCACCACGCGGAGTCATCCTGCCTTACCCCACACGTATGGGTGTTAGCCCGCACTGAGCGTGGCCCAGCGCGATGGCGCGGATGGCCGATGGGCTGGCGTCCCGGCGGCCATCGAGGCCCCGTCGGCCGGCGCGAAGGCCGAGGAGACCAAGACCAAGGAGGCCAACGCGAAGAACGCCGCCGGCAGTAAGAACAGACGTGGACGAGAAGCCATGGTTACCACCGAGATACGTGAGGCACGCGGACGCGCGGCTCCCATCGTGCCACGACACGACCAGCACCGCCGAGAGACGACCAGCACCGCCGAGACGCGATTAGCCCCACGGACCGTCCGCACAACAAGCAGATCCGGTAAAGGTCGAACGTCGGCATGTCCGTGCACGCGCACTGGCTCCGGAATCGCGGGCAGACCGACACACGTCGGGCGTCAGGCCAGGTCGCGGAGGAGCTGCTCCAGGCGTCGTTTGGTTGCTTCGTGTCGCTCGATCTCGCGTGGCCAGGCTGCGGGCGGTGGCATCGTCGATTGGCTGTTGTTCCATGTCGAGGCGCGCACGAAGCCGGGGTGCGTAGTCGCTGGTGGTGAGGAACTTCGAGCAGGTCAGTACGAGGTCGCACTCACACGGACCTTCGGCCGGAGTGCGCAGGCAGTGGCCGAGTTCGAGCTCGGTCTTGAGGAAGTTGGTCTGTAGCCACGACACGGCTTCGGGGTCGAGCCGGTGCTCGCGAAGGGCGTCCGCGGCTGGGCCGGCGAGGGTGACGTCGGTTCCGGTGTGACGTCTGAGGGCGTCTTGGTACTGCTGCTTGACTGTCGGTTCGGACAGGGACGCGTAGATGATCGACATGTTCGGAGTCCGGTGCCCGAGCACGGCCATGATCGTCCGGATGCGAGCGCCGCCTTCGGCGAGCTTGGTGCCGATGATATGTCGGAACCTGTGCGCGGTGATCGTTACCTTGCCGGCCGAGTCGAGCAACCCAGCGTCGGTGCAGGCCTCGGCAGGGGCCATGTCAAACAGCAGAGACTTGGACAGCACCTTCCCGCGCACCACGAAGGATCGACCCGCACACCCGGATGGTCTCAGTCTCGTGCGGGTCGCCCACCTTCTGCGTCGCGGCCGACAGCGCCGGATACACCGTTACGCATCGAGTCCACCTGGGGGTAGAACCCCCAACTCCCACCCGGTCGCCTCGACGATGATGCCAAACTGGACAAATCCACCGTGAGACTTGGGGACTCCAGCCCGAGTGTCCTTGTTGGGTATCGGGTGTTGGGGCGAGCGAGTGGCGTGATCGCCAACCACCGGCGATCTGGGTCGGCAGGTCGCTGTCGATGTAGCTGCCGTCGCCGAGCTGCCCGTCGGTGTTCGAGCCCCAGCACCAGCCGGTGCCGTCGGTGAGCGTGCCGCAGGTGTGGTTGGAGCCTGCGTTGACGTTCACCCAGTCGCCCACGGCGCCGATCTGCACTGGCGTGCGGCTCGTGGTGGTGGTCCCGTCTCCGAGCTGACCGGTGGCGTTGTAGCCCCAGCACCACGCGGTGCCGTCGACCTGGGTGCCGCAAGTGTGGGCGAAACCGGCGGTGAGGCTGACCCAGTCGACGCTGGTACCAACCTGGACCGGGAGCTTCCGAACGCGGTCGTGGCGAACACCGAGCTGGCCCTTGGAGTTGTCGCCCCAGCACCAGGTGGTGCCGTCGGTGCGGATCCCGCAGGTGTGGTAGCCACCACCCACGAGGCTGACCCAGTCTGCCGTGGTGCGGACCTTCACCGGGACATCGCTCAGATAGCCCTTGCCGCCGTCGCCGAGCTGGCCGGTGTCGTTGAGCCCCCAGCAGCGGGCGGCGCCGCTGACGAGCGCGCCGCAGGTGTGGTTGCTGCCCGCCGTGATGGTGGCCCAGCTGGTCCCGCGACCAACCTGGACTGGGACGTTGCTGTTGGTGTCCTGGCCATGTCGGCCGTCGCCGAGCTGACCCACCCAGTTGTAGCCCCAGCACCACGCCGTCCCGTCGGTGCGAAGCCCGCAGGTGTGCGACGCTCCCGCCGCGACCGCCGTCCAGTTCGCGGCGACCCCGACCTGGACCGGCACATCACTGGCGATGGTGGTGCCGTCACCCAGTTGGCCTCGGTCGTTATCACCCCAACACCACGCGGTGCCGTCGGTGCGGGTGCCGCACGTGTGGTATCCGTTCGCGCTGACAGTGGCCCAGTCCGTCGCCGTACCCACCTGCACGGGCACCAGGCGGTGACGGACAGTGGTCCCGTCGCCGACCTGGCCGTAACGGTTCCAGCCCCAGCACCAAGCGGTACCGTCGGACCGGATCCCGCACGAGTGCCTGGTGCCAGCACTGACCGTGACCCAGGCCGACGTACCTGTGGCCGTCGGGTCTACGGCGGCCCCACGGCCTCCCACCGGAGATGCCTGTGCGAGAGGACCAGTCGCCACGATGAACGCGACAGAACCGACCAAAACCACACCGAAACGGACCATCATGAACCCCAAAGATCGCGCCAACAGAATGCGAGAACCCCATGATCCACCCTCGTCGCGAAACGCACCATGCCCTCCAGGCCATCCGCCTGCGAAGTCAACCGATCACCCAATTGGGATGTCTAGGACGTCAATCACACGTCACCGTAGACCGATCGGTATACGAGACAGCCCCACACTCTCCGGAGTAGCTAGGTGAACCACACCGCCCAGATTGACGCACGGCCGTGCTTGGGCCGCAGGGGCGCACATACGGGCCGCCCGGCTTCGTCACCGGGACGGGTCGCTGACCGATGCCGTAAGCGCCGTCGCGAAACCTGACCACGCACAGTACGGCACCAGCAGAGCGGCGCTGAGCATGTCGCGTCGTGCCAGCAGGACGATCTCCGCCGCCACGGCCGCCGTGAGGGCGGCCGACACCACCAACGCGGGCTTGCGCTTGCGCAACCCGAAGAACAGCGGCGTCCACGACGCGTTGAGCGCGAGCTGGCCGACATGGATTGCCGCGACGCGATGGTCCGCGCGGGTGGCGAGTCGCCAGCCCGCTACCCCGTTGGCCGCATAGAGCGCCGTCCAGACCGGGCCGAAGGCCCACTCCGGAGGCGCCCAGGCGGGCTTATCGACGCGCCGATAGACGCGGGGCGCCTCGCGCGCTGCGGCGCCCCCGATGGCCGCAGCCACAACCGGAGGCGCGATCGAGACAAGCACTCGCTTCCAAGACATGCCGTTCTCCCGTCCGCTAGGCGCATTCGACAAACCAGCGACACCCCACGCTCCCTCATCACGTGGTCGCGCAGCGGACGTCCGGCGCAGCGCTCAACGAGCCAGTTGCCGGAACGCCAGCTTGCACCACACTGTCATGGCGCTGCTCGCTCCGCCCTCGGCGCTCCTTAGAGGGATAATTTGCCGGTAATCGGCGCCATCTTCGGACGCACCTATCCGACCCGCGCGGCAAGTGTCTGCAGCGGGTTCGCTTCTGGGATGTCTGGGTCGACCCAACTCACCCAGGCAAGCGTCGAGCTGGTCGCCGAGGATCTAGCTATTTCAGCCGCCCCGTCTTGACATCTATGGACCGGCAGCTCGACGAGACGGCAGACTTCTTCAGGCTGGGAGCCTCGGACTTTGGGCGGTGATGGGTGAACGGCATTGAGATGACTACGGCCGAGCGCACGAACCTGGCCGATTTTCTGGCGACTCTGACGCTCGAACAGTGGGAGGCGCCATCGCTGTGTGAGCGCTGGCGCGTACGAGACGTCGTCGCTCATGTGATGAGCTTCGACGGCGTCAATCTGCTCGACATGCTTCGCCGCGCCATCCGCGGCCGGATCGTACACATCAATCAGATCGGCGTTGACGAACTTGCGTCGCTCAGCACCGAACAACTCCTTGACAGGCTGCGGGCTCATCTTCAGCCACAGGGGCTGGCCACAACCTTTGGGGGCCGGCTCGCCTTGCTCGATGTCACCATTCATCATCAAGACATTCGGCGCCCGCTTGGTATACCACGCCAGATCCCGGCTGAACGGCTGCGCTGCGTCCTGGCCGACAGCGTACGCAGCCCGGAGCTGCCAGGTTGGCACCTCTCCCGGGGCGTACGCCTGACACCGACAGACCTGGACTGGAGTCACGGCTCGGGACCGGAGATCATCGGGC
The DNA here is from genome assembly GCA_963833975.1 of uncultured Actinomycetota bacterium. Lineage (GTDB taxonomy): Bacteria > Actinomycetota > Actinomycetes > Propionibacteriales > Nocardioidaceae > JAWWPG01. The sequence goes on along the minus strand of CAWIAB010000006.1, from coordinate 18,343 downwards.
CGGCGGAAGCCGTGCTGATGGCGGTCGCCGGTCGGCAGAGTGCCGTCGAGGAGCTGGCCGGTCCAGGGCAGCCGATACTAGCCAGCCGGCTCGCACGCCGATAGCACCGGTGCACCATCCCCTTCCGGTGCTCTCTCGAACACGGGGCTCGGCGACACAAAGAACCGCACCGTACCCAGACGGGTCTAACGACCTCAAGGCGCATCCAAGCGGCTGTGCATCACCACGCTCGGACCCACGGAGAAAATGTCCTGCCTTGGCACATGCAGAAGAGGCGACCCGCTTGGACCCTCTTCGTCATGGTGGCCCTCGCGATGATGGCCGCTGCTGCGGCCGGACAAGCTTCACCGGTGCTCCCGACGTGGGCAGCCGAGCGACGCCCCAGCAAAAGCCCACGCAGCGTCCATGCGGGCACTGGCAAACCCGGCGGCGTGATCGTGTGTGCGATGGCGAAAACCGCGCCAACCGGATCGCGTTCGCCCTGGTCCGTGACCAGACCGGCTACCCGGGGACAGTCGCCTGGCTCGACACAGAACTGCCGGACGCGGTGCGCGACACGGTGGCGACGTTCCTGCTCACGTTCGAAGCATCGCAGGCGTGGAAGGCCCGACACGACATGACTCCAACCTCGCTGCCCTGCCAGGCTGTTGCCGCGAGGACTCCACGCGGCACCTCGCGATCGCGCGGTTGCTCCCGGGGGCGATAGATCCGCTATCGGTGACGCGTCGGCCCCTCCGCGGATGACGTCGAAATCGAAGCCCGCGACGATATGGGGATCCCGTTGCAGGCGGGGTGCTGCCCTTGCAGCCGCGGGTGGCGAGGGTCTTGATGGTGGAGTCGGGCGCTGCCCGATGCTCGAGCCGGCCACGTCCCGTCGTCGGCAAGAGCCCAGCTCTGGAGGTGCGCCATGAGCGCGCTGCTTGTCGGGTACGCCCGATGCTCCACCGATCAACAAGACCTCACCGCCCAACGTGACGGCCTGTCCAGCCTTGGCGTCCAGGCTGACCGGATCTACGTCGACCACGGCCTGACCGGCACCAACCGCGAGCGACCCGGACTGCGCGAAGCACTCGCCGCCTGCCGATCCGGCGACACCCTGGTGGTGACCAAGCTCGACCGCCTCGCCAGGTCCCTCCCGGATGTGCGGCCGATCGCCGACGAGCACTCTGCCCCCAGGCCCGCGCTCATGAGACACAGTACACGTACCTTACACGCGTGGTGTACGGTACGTGTATGGCGAAAGTGCGGACGAACATCGAGATCGAGGATGACTACGTCCGGGTGATCATGGACCGCTACGGAGTGCACACCAAGACCAAGGCTGTTGAGCTGGCGTTGCGTCATCTCGCCGGTCAGCCGATGACGCGCGAGCAAGCGCTTTCCATGCGGGGCGCCCGGGCGATCGATGAGGTTCCGGTCGACGTCTCTCCGCGTGGCGCGGCGTGATCTTGGCCGACACCTCGGCGTGGGTCGAGTACGACCGAGCCACTGACAGTAACGCGGACCGGCGTCTGGCCGAACTGATTGCCACCGATGGGCAGCTGATGGTCACTGAGCCCGTTCTGATGGAGGTGCTAGCCGAGGCACGCAGCGACGTACGAGAGTCGGATCTGCGGCGCCTGCTGCTGCGCTGCGAGCTCGAACCCTTCGACGCTGTCAGTGACTTCGAGGCCGCAGCGAGGATCTACCGCCGATGTCGGCACGCGGGTGTCACGCCTCGTGGGATGGTCGACTGCATGATCGTTGCGGTGGCGTATCGTCGCGGGGCCGCCCTTCTGTCCTGGGACGTCGACATGGATCGGGTAGCCCAGGTCATCGGCATCGAACTCGACGAAGCGTCGCTGCGAGCTTAAAACCAGCGGAGCGTCAGCCCATTGGCGTCCAGCGGCGAGTAGCACGAGCTGGACCAACCGGACCGGCCGAAGCGTGGCCCGCTTGTTCAAGCCTTGTGTGTAGCGGCGGAATGGGGTGTGATGCTTGTTGCCATGTCGGGCTGATGTGGCGGATGCGGAGGATACATGCGGACTTTCGGAGCGTCGATAGCGGCCGTGGCGATCCTGGCGTTGGCCGGAACCACACTGGTCGACCTCAGCCCTGCAACGGGTCAGGGGACTCTTCGCGTTAGCGAAACCACCGCCGGATGGGGAAAGCCGCGGGTCGCAGACCCCAAGGTTGGCTATTTGGGGAGCGTGTCGTGTCCATCGACCGCGTACTGCGTCGCGTCGGACTGGAACGGAAACGTGCTGACGTATGACGGCAGCGCGTGGTCGGCTCCGGTCAACGTCGTCGCCGACTTTGAGAGTCCGTCGAGCGTCTCCTGTGCATCGGCTCGCGCTTGCATGCTGGTGAACACGGCTGGTCACGCTGTCCGCTACGACGGTCACCGCTGGAGCCGGCCGGTGCTGATCGACGCGGCGGGAGAGCCCCTGTCCGTGTCGTGTCCCACGGTCGATTTCTGCGTTGCAGTCGATTCGGTTGGCAACGTCGTTGTCTATCAGTCGGGTGCCTGGTCCGAGCCGGTCACGATTGACAGCACCTTGATCTCTGGAGTCTCGTGTGCCTCGCCGACGTTCTGTGTCGCCGTCGACCGCAGCGGCGCCGCCTTGATGTACGACGGCGTCGAGTGGTCTCAACCCACCCGGATCTATCAGAGCCCGTTGAGTGGGGTCTCGTGTCCGCTTGAGACGTTCTGCATGGCAGTTTCTGGCTCCGGCTATGCGCTGGCTTATGACGGAGCTGGCTGGTCGAGCCCGATGTCCATCGGAGTCGATGCCTCTCCCGAGGATGTGTCCTGCACGTCTGAGGCGTTCTGCGTTGTTGTCGATTACTTCGATGCTTATGTGTACGACGGCACGACCTGGGCCGTGAGCGGAGAGCTCTCCGGTTTGGGCGTCTCCTGTACTAGTTCAAGCATGTGTGCCGCGGTCGGTGGCGACGAGGCGTTTCTGTACGACGGCGACAAGTGGAGGTCGGCAGGCGAGATCGCGCCGTGGTCCGGGGAACTTCTGTCTGTCTCCTGTCCCTCCAAACGCTTCTGCGCCGCCGTCGACGCCTACGGTTGGGCGGTCACCTACCAGGGCGGGAAGTGGACACCACCGGTGCACGTCGTGAACCAGCTTCTCGTCAGCGTCTCCTGCGTCTCATCGACGTTCTGCGTCGCCGTCGACGGTCTCGGTGGACATGCATACACGTATGACGGGTCGCACTGGTCGGCTGGCGTCAAGGTCGCCACGTGGGTGCAGGGGGTGTCCTGCGTCTCGACGACCTACTGCGTCGCCGTCAATACTTACCCGGACGAAGCGGTGTACACGTTCGACGGCGCGTCGTGGACGAAGACTGCGGATCTGGAAAAGTCCAACGACCTCGACGCCGTGTCGTGTGCATCCGAAACTGCCTGCGTGGCCGTCGGAGACCGGTACGCCTACGCCTATAACGGGTCGACCTGGGTCGCGAAGCGGCTGGTGCCCCAACTCCCGCGCTTCGTGCGGCTCGGGTCCGCGTCCTGTGTGTCCGCCAGATTCTGCATGGTGGCCGACAGTGTCGGTAACGTCTTCACGTACGACGGCACCAGCTGGTCTGGTCCAACGGCGGTCATACCGATCAAGAACCGGTCCGGATCGGACCAAGTGACGTGCGCGAACACCAAACTGTGCGTGATGGTGAACACCAATGGCATGGCTTCGGAGTACGACGGCACGACCTGGTCGACCCCCGAGCGCATCGTCCCGTCCACCCACGATGACCTGACGTCGGTGAGCTGTGGGCCGGGGACCTTCTGCATGGCGGTCGACGACTTCGGGTTTGCCACGCCCTACACCGCCCCCTGAGGACTACGCCGCGTGCCAACGCGGGCGATTCTTGGCCAGGCGGCCGAGTGCAGGCTGACCAGGCTTTCCGCGACGCCGGGCTTCAACGCAGTGTTGCTTTCGAAGTCACCGACCCTCTCGTCATGGCACGATTCGTCGCCGAAGGGCTCGGCATCGCCCTACTCGCCGCTACATACGCGTCGCGCCTGCCCGCAATCACCGTGGTGCCGGTCGTGAATACCTCGCACCGCGTCGAGCACCTGATCTGGAGCCGGAGCGGACCAACGCCGGCCACAAAGGCCTTCATCTCCAGTGTCCCAGCGGATACGGATTGAGAGCCGTGCATTCTCGCCAGCCGGCGCGCACGCGCCCTACCGAGACACCCAGGTTGGGGAAGGGCGAACCGGACGGCGAAAGGGCGGGTGCCGCATGCCGATCCCCCACCGGTCAATCGACGATGGCCGACGACTCGCGCCTGCAAGGCAGCACCCGGCCCGCAACGGGATCGGCTTCCGGAACTGCTGGTCGTCGTTGCTGTCCGCGTGAACCTCCAGGGCAAACTGACCCGCGTCCTTCTGCCGCTTGCCGGGCGCGTGGTACCGCCCGGAGCTGGGCGCGCCGCCCGATCCCGGCAGCCACGGCCAGGTCACCCGTTCTGCACAATTGGAGCGTCAGCGCGACGTGGGTGCTTGTGCGGTTGGTGCCGTCTTACCGTCGTTCGAGCAGGACGACTGGGATGACCCGATCGGTCTTGGCCTCGTAGTCGGCGAACCCGGGATACCGGGCCTTCTGCTCCTCCCAGATAGGTTCGCGTTCCGAGGGATCGAGAACCCGCGCGGTGACCGCCAACGTCTCATCTCCCACCTCGATCCGGGCTTCGGGGTGGGCTCTCAGATTGTGGTACCAGTCGGGGTTCCTGTCCGCGCCTGCTTTGGATGCGAAGACGGCGAGCCCGCCATCGACGGCCTGGTACATCATCGGGTTCACCCGCTCTGTCCCGCTCCTGGCGCCGGTGGTGTGCAGCAAGAGGAGGGGTGCGTCGTCGAAGGGGCCACCGACCCGTCCGTGGTTGGCGCGAAACTCCGAGATGATCTTGTCGTTCCAATCGCTCATGACTCGAAGATACTTCGACGGATCGTGGGTTTCTTGGCCGGTCCGCCGAGCTGCGACGCTTCTTCGCGGTGGGGCGATCGAGACCTGCTCGATCCGATCTGCGCCCCGACGCCCTGACATCGGCAACCGGAATCATCCACAACCTCAGCCTCGGTAGCTCACGGCGTTGCCAGAGTCATCGACAGCGGTGCAGAAGGTGCTCGTCGGACAACTGATGCCGGTGAAGTAGCCGCCGAGCGGGTCCAGGACGCCGGACCTCGTCCACCCACCGTCCGAATAGATGAAGGCATGGTTGGAGGTGGTCACGATCATGCACATCCCGTCCACCGGGCACGAGACCTCCGCCACACGATGTGCGTCGATGTGCTCCTGCGCTGACCAGGTCGAGCCGTCGTACATCGAGAACACGCCGCGGATACTCATCATCAGGCAAAACGCGGGTGAGGAACACGACACGTGGTATCCGGCCGACTGTGCGACGTGATGCGGCCGGGACCAGACATGGCCGTTGTAGATGGAGGCGGTGCCCTCCAACGCTGCCGCCACACAGAACGTCCGGCTCGGACACGACACCGACAACAGGTGGTCGTGCCCAGGGACCGGTTCGGGCGACCAGGAGGAGCCGTCGTATCGCAGGGCACGATCGGGTGCGGCTCCGACCGCGATGCAGAACGACTTGGATGCGCACGAGACGGAATACAGCAGGTTGTTGTTGATCCGCTCGGGCTTGGACCACGACCCGTTCCGATAGATCACTGCCTTATGATCTGCGCCGAGTGCCACACAGAAGACCGCCGACGGGCACGACACTGCCTGCATGTGTGCTGTGTAATAGGGGCCGGGTATCACCTTCACGGGCAGTGTCCACTCGCCGCGCTCATATTTGATCGCGTTGCCGAAGTAGTCGACCGCCATGCAGAACCTCGAAGACGCACACGAGACCGCCGAGGGGCTTCCTTGTGGTGAGTAAACAGTCGTCACTGAGGCCCAGCCGTCCTGATAGGCCGCCGCGTTGCCCGAGGAACTCACAGCAACACACTGCCCGTCGACCGCACAACTCACCGCCCTGAAATCCTTTTCTCCGCTCGGGAGAGCGCGGCCCCACGTGCTGCCGTCGAAGGCATAACCGCGGCCGTGATCGTCCACCGCGAGACAGAACGAGGGGCTCGAGCAGGACACGTCCCGCAAGTAGTTGTGCTGCCGGGTGATCGTGACGGCGTCGCTCCAGTCCGACCCGTCCCAGAGGCGGACGTACTGGCTCCCGGCGACGACACAGAAGGACGCAGACGCACACGAAACGCTCGTGTCCGCCCCCACCCCCTCCGCCTTGGACCACGTCGTCCCGTCGAACATCCAAATTTGGCCGAGGATGCCGTCCTGGGCCACGCAGAAGGTCTCGGACACGCAGGAGACCTGGCCAAACGCAGCAGATCCTGAGAGGACCTGACGATTCCACGTGGACCCGTCGAACACCACGACCGCCCCGTCGTAGTCGCCCGCAACGCAGAACGTCGTTACCGGACATGACACACTCAGGATGTACCTACCAGGGTCGATGGACTGCCCGACAGACCACGAGGTGCCGTCGTAGAAGTTCGCCGTCCCGTCATGATTGACGACCACGCACCAGGATTCAGATACGCACGAGATCGCGTCCAGGTAGGTGCCGACCTGCTCACCACCACTCCATGCCCCGGCGCGCTCGAAGTACACCCCACCGGTCGCCGCTGCGGCGCAGAAGTCCGCGCTTGGGCACGACACATCTCCCGGAATCCCCACCCCCGGTCCGGTGTAGACCGGGACCGGCGCCCTCCACATCGCGGTGGGGTCAACAGGCATCGACGAAGCAGCCGGTGCGGTAACGACGGATGCCGCCGCGACCAAAGCGACCAACGTCGGCACAATCAAGCGCAAAAGACGACGAGACATGCGACAGGCCCCCTGACGGTCAGTATCCCAACCAGTTCTGCACCCGAGGATGGTAGACGCGGTGCGCAATGTCAACGACGCCGTCAGGAACGCCACGCCGCCTCGGCCTACCGGGAACGATGCCAGGACAACGAGTCGGTCATAGGCCCGGGACGCGATGAGTTGGCAAGCGGTGGGAACCGCACAGCCGCCACAGGACCACTGGGGTTGCCTTCATTGACGTAGCGCCCTTGAGCCAACGCGGTGTGGGAGGTAGGGAACCTCGCGTCCAACGCAGATGACGGTGGCACACTGACCGTGCCGAAGGTACTGGTCGACGAGTCCAGCACTTACGGTCTGCACCGGCTCGAGCTGATCCGGTTCCACTAGGTCGCGCAAAGTATCACCGTCCGCTACGGCGCCCTGGCCTACCTGCTCGGCATCAATGCCCTGCGAGCAGGTAGGCCAGGGCGCAGCCGTACGGATGGAGCACGACTCCGACACGCTGCGTGGCCACCGGGTGCTGCATCTGGTCGGCAAGGGTAACAAGCCAGCCACCATGCCACTAACGGTCGGCTCGTACGGCGGCCGATGTCCGGCAAGCCGATCGACCGGCGTGGCGTCTACCGGATGGCCACCCGGATCGCGGAGACCGCCAACATCCCCGGCACATCAACCCGCACTCGTTACGTCATGCCGCGATCACCAACGCGCGCGCCGAGGTTAGACCTGCTTGGGGATTGGCTGCTTTCTTAGGTCGTGGAATCCGAGCTGGCCGTAGTGGTTGTCTCCCCAGCACCACAGGGTGTGGTCGGTCCGGGTGCCGCAGGTGTGGTCGGCGCCTGCGCTGATGCGTGCCCAATCGGTGTCCGCGCCCACCTGGGTTGGGGTGTTCCGGTTGATGGGGTCGCCGAGCCCGAGTTGGCCGTGGCGGCCGTACCCCCAGCACCACAGGGTGTGGTCGGTACGTGTCCCACACGTGTGATAAAGGCCGGCGGTGACGCGTGTCCAGACCGTGTCGGCGCCGACCTGGCTGGGGGTGTGCCGGTCGACGGTGTCCCCGAGCCCGAGCTCGCCATGATAATTGTATCCCCAGCACCACAACGTGTGGTCGGTGCGAACGGCGCAGGTGTGCGACGCACCGGCGGTGACGACTGCCCAGTCGGTGTCCACACCGACCTGGGTCGGTGTGGACCGAGGAGTGGTGTCGCCCAGCCCGAGCTGGCCGTCATCGTTCAGCCCCCAACACCACAGGGCGTGGTCGGCACGGACGCCGCATGAGTGAGACGCACCGAGGGCGAGACCTGCCCAGTCGGTATCGGTACCCACCCGGACGGGTTTGTGCCGATCGATCGTGTCGCCCAGACCCAGCTCGCCATGTTCGTTGTCGCCCCAGCACCACAAGGTGTGGTCGCCTCGGACACCGCAGGTGCGATCATGAGCGGCGGTGACGCGTGCCCAGTCGCTATCGCCGCCGACCTGGGTGGGAATGTGCCGGTCGGTGGTGCCGCCGAGCCCGAGCTCGCCGTAGTAGTTGCCTCCCCAGCACCACAAGGTGTGGTCGATTCGGATGCCGCAGGTGTGGCCGCCGCCGGCACTGATGGCCGCCCAGTCCGTGTCCGCGCCGACCTGAGTGGGGCTGGTTCTTCGGGTGATATCGCCGACCCCCAACTCGCCAGCTCCGTTATCTCCCCAACACCACAAGGAGTGGTCACGGCGGATGCCGCACGTGTGATAGCTCCCCGCGCTCATCGACGCCCACACCCGCCCGGTCTTGGACGGACTAGCCGGCGGTGCGGCACCCGCGACGCCGGGAGCCACCACGACGGCGCCTCCGACCGCGGCGGTTAAGCACGCGAAAATGGCAACAACTCTATGGCGAAACATGCAGATGCCTCCCGCTGACTCCAACCCCGCAGCGGGTCACTTCCGTACGGTTGTCAGAGAAGCGCGCCCGCATCATGGTGACAGTGCCTGTCACCGCCGGCACACGATACTTACGTCGGTCCGGGAATGTCTACGCCCTGGACACAAGCGACACGTTTCGAGCGGGTTGCTCAGCCAAGTAGGTGCTCGATTCACCGACCTTCGTCTCGCCGGTCCGAGGGGGCGACCGCAGAGCCGACTGCACGGGCAGCCACGCGCCGCGACCAGGAAACGATCACCGGTATGCAGACCGCGTCGGTGGCGGGCTCTCGGGCGGGCGCGCCTCCGCCGGCTTCCGGTTGTGCCGCGGTGTGCGGGTTCCTCCGGTTCCCTCCTCTGAGCGGTCATCCGAGGCTCAATCGAGGAGGGTGGAGCGAGTGTGCGGGTTCGGCTCTGGCCGCACAAGCGGTTTGTGGCTAAGGTTGCGCCATCGTGGGCCGGGGACGTCGACCGGTTCAAAGAGCCGATCGTGGTGACGGGGGGTTACGGGGTGTCACGCCGAGTTCCAAACTTCTTGGTGTCGGTTGGCTCGGTGTTGTGCCTCGGTGTGAGCCTTGCCCTACTGGCGAGTCCAGGTGAGGCGCATGGGCCGGGGGTGGATAGCGTTTCCCTGGGGGTGCTGGCCGATTCGGCGGCACCGGCGCCGAACGGCGCTCCCAGTGTCGGCGCGGTGGTGCAGCTGTCCAGGGTCAACGGCCCGCCGACCAGCAGGGTCTCCGTGTCCGGTTCCGGGTTCGGTGCAAGCGAGCAGGTGGATGTCTTCTTTGGCGCCACCCATGAGGTTTCCGCCGACACCGCCGGGGCCGGCACCTTCGGTCCGATCACTGTCAGGGTGCCGGCATCTGCGGTTCCCGGGACCTATTGGGTGTCCGCGACCGGACAGAGCTCCGGGCTCAGCGTCCAGAAGCGTTTCATCGTGCGGACCAACTGGGCCGCCTTCCGCTTCTCTAGTGTTCACCGGGGGTTCAACAGGTACGAGAACGTGCTCAGTCCAGGCAACGTCGGTGGGCTCGTCAAGGCCTGGAGCTTCCGTACTGGGCTCTCCCGCGACGAGTTCTCCGCACCGGCGGTCTCGGGGGGGATGGTCTACGTCGGCGCTGGCCGACGGGTGTACGCATTGGATGCGGCAACCGGCGCCGAGCGATGGAGCCGCTCCACCGGATCCCTTGTCGTTTCTTCGCCGGCCGTGGCAGACGGGGTGGTCTATATGGGCTCCTGGGACCACAACCTCTATGCGTTCGACGCCGGGACCGGTGCCAAGGTGTGGAGCTACCAGACCGAGGACGCCGTTACCTCTTCTCCGGCGGTGGCGGACGGGGTGGTTTACGTCGGGTCGCATGACGGCTACGTGTATGCGTTGGACGCGGCAACCGGAGCCAAGCTGTGGAGCTACCAGACCGGGGCCGGCATCGACTCGTCGCCGGCGGTGGCAGCCGGGAAGGTTTATATCGGCTCCTGGGACCACGACCTGTATGCGTTGGACGCGGGCACCGGAGTCAAGCTGTGGAGCTACCAGACCGGAGATGCGGTCTATGCTTCTCCGGCCGTGGCTGCGCGGGTGGTCTATTCGGGTCAGCCGACCACCACGTGTACGCGCTGAGCGTGGCGACTGGCGCGAAACTGTGGAGCTACCAGACCGGGGCCAGCGTCGATTCTTCGCCGGCGGTGGCGGACGGGGTAGTCTACGTTGGCTCGACGACCACAACTTATACGCGTTGGACGCGGCCACCGGGGCCGAACTATGGCGCTTCGGCACCTTGTACTACGTCCATTCCTCGCCCGCCGTGGCGAATGGGGTCGTCTACGTCGGCGAGAGCTGGCTCCACCTGTATGCGTTGGATGCGGCCACCGGCGCCAAGCTGTGGAGTTATTCCACCGACGACTCTGTCGAGTCTTCGCCCGCGGTAGTAGACGGGGCGGTCTACGTGAGTTCGGACGACCGCCGCGTCTATGCCTTCCACCTCCCGGCAACCCTTACCCGGTCCACCGGGCAACGCGGCGCGTTGACGATCCCCACTATCCACGGCTGACCATCTGACCACGACGGCAGCGTCCACCCCGGAATGGTCGTCTTGAGTCTGACGTGGACGTAGACCCGCGTCTAACCACCGCAAGCGGGCGCAGGCCATTCTCTGGCCAGGCGAGCCTTCCGTCCAGATCGCACTCGACCCCGTTCGGGTCCGGGGCGTCGTAGATGCGGTTGCCGAGTGGCGGGAGGTGCAGCCGCAGTGTGTCACTCCGCCTGTGACCAGCTACTCGTCCCAGTGCCAATGAGGGCCTCGACAGGGTCATGGTGGTAGTAGCCGACCGCCCATGCGTCGGTTGGGGAGTCGGCGCTAAGGCCGTAGACGCTCGCGTAGTCGGTCAGTGGTGTGTCGACCGGTATCCAGTTCGTGCCGTTCCAGCGAAGCAGATATGGATGTGCCGAGTCGATGGTGCCGCCGGCCCAGGCCAGCGTCGGCGAGGAGACCGCGACCGCACTCAGCACGAGGTTCTTCACATGTGGGACGGGTGACCGGCCGGTCCAGCTGCTGCCGTCCCACACGCTCGCGAACGCCCGCTCGCCACCGGTTAGCTGCGACTTCCCGTCCCCCTGGTACGACGCCCCGACGGCCCACACGTTGGTCGGCGACGACGCCGCGACGGCGCCCAAGCTGGATTCAGGGAGCTTCCCGTTGGGACTGGCCACCTGGGTGAGCGTTGTGCCGTCCCAATGCAGAGTTGCGGTGCCGCGCCTGATCCCGCCGACGATCCAGGCGTCCGTCGGAGAGATCGCCAGCACGCCATAGCACCGCACCTTCGCTGGGACCCCGATCCGCGTCCACGACATCCCGTCCCAATGCTCGGCCACATTCTGGCCAACTGCCCATGCGTCGGTCGGGGAGTCGGCGCTGACCGCCGACAAGGATTGGTAGGCGTCATCGCCGGAAACACTCGCGACCCGACGCCACTTCTACCGTTCCAGTGCAAGGTCAGGTTGTGATACCCGCTGCCGTCCTGCGAGTATCCGACGGCCCAGGCGTCGTCGCTGGCGTCCGCACTCACGCCGAACAGGAGCGCCACCTGCTTTGGACGTGGGACCGCCACGTCGCTCCACTTCGTCCCGTCGAAGTGCCGCATCACCGGAAGACCCCCGGGTAGACATAGCCGACGGTCCACGCGTCGGTCGGCGAAACGGCGCTCACGTCCAACAGGATCGGGCCCGGGTTGTAAGCGGGGACCCGCTGACCTTCGACTCCCGTCCGGCCGACCGCGCGGGAGCCGAGCCATCCGCCGTGATCGGTGGCGGCTCTCGACCCAGCGCCGGCTGGGTTATGAGAGCAGCACTGCCACGCCGCCAACTGCGGCGATGACCTTCGCAACCGAAATACTCATGACTCCGCTCCCCGTCCGAACGCCTGCAACCATAGCGGGACCCTTCGAGCAGAGTCCACCGCCGACGCGGTCACCGCGACGCAATCGTCGACAGACCGGTCCATAATCTCGAACCATCAACAGCGCGCCCTTGGCCGCCGCGCTGCTTCGATGAACCACCAGTGTGCCTGCTCGGGGATGACGACGTGTGGGTCCTGGATGCAGGTCGGTCGGCGAGGGCTGCGGTTCGCTAGCCGAGCACTGGGACGGCAACTGGTGGCAGGAGGTCGCGGTTCCGCACTCGACGGACGGGTCATTCAACGACGTGGCGGGGGTGACACGGCGCAACATCTATCGGTTACGTACCCGATCCGTTACATTGTGCCTATGGAAGCGGTTCTTCGGGCCCGGGCAGACGAGAGTCGACAAGTCATCGTCGACCCCTTGGCGCAGGGTGCGCGGATTGCCGGCGAACTGGCCTCCCTGCTGTCCATCGCGCGACCCCTGGACCAGATCGCCGCCTACGGGGGCTCGCATCCACCCCCGTCATCGCCGAAGGTGCCCCACTTCGCCGCGAGTGACTCACGTGCGGCCCAGGGTTCACAGCAGTCCCCACTGACCTTCGGCACACGTTCGGCCCTAGTGACATCGACAATCCGCGCTCCGGACCCTTTGCGCCGCCCTTGCATTGCTCAACCGTCACTCGCGACGCCTACGCTTCGAGGCCACGGACCTTGCGGTGATTGCGTATTTGGCGTGGGCTGAATACCAGGAGAAGGTGAAGGGCAAGGACACTGTCGCTGCCGAAGCCACCCGCAAGCCGTGGCGGCCAGGAGCGGACAAGGAAGATGACATCGTCGCTGAGGCGTGAGCGATAGGTCCGCGACGCCTGGTCGATCTCACCACGACGCCAACCGAGATTGTGCGACGACGAGCGCCAAGGTCGGTCGTTTGGTTCACCCGGATCGGACGAACGAATCCTGGTCAGGTCCATCCGTGCCGTCCGAGTGCTCGACGAGGCCTCGGTACGACGGGGTGTGTCCGACATGATGCGAGCCGACCGACCAGACGTCCGACGAGGAGGCGGCGCTGACTCCGTCGAGGGTGTTCACGTCGGCACCGTGGGCGTTGGCTCGCGACCCGGACCCAGCTCGTGCCGTTCCAGTGCTCAATCAGGGTCTTGAACGCCGTGGCTGTCGCGTAGCTCCCAACCGCCGACGCATCGTTCGCAGAGACGGCGCTCACCGCCCGCAGCGCGCTGGACGTACCCGCGTCCACGGACGGCACTCGGACCCAGCTCTGCCCGTTCGAGTGTTCGATCAGGCCGGCCCGTCGAGCCGACCGCCCAGGCGTCGTCCGTGGGAGAGTGCGCTGACCCCGGAGAACCTACTGCCGGCGTGCTGGACTCCGGGTGGGCTCGGGCAGGGCTCCCGATTCGATGCAGATCCATCCCAATGCTCGGCGAGGGTCTTCTCGATCTTGCGTTCGAGATGGCCCGACGGCCCATACGTTCGACGCCGGGGCTGCGCCGAAGCCGGCGAGGTGGCTGCCGATGCGTCCCCGGGACGGGAAGGCGCCCAGCTCTCCCGTCGAAATGCTCGGTCAGACACCGGACCATGCGGCCATGCCGGTGTTACGAAAGCCATCCGCCCAGAGAGTTGCTCGCGGACACGCCGTCATCCGGCTCGGCTGAACCCAGGCCCAGGATCGGGCTGGCGAAATGCGTCCAGTGCGCGCCGTCCGAGTGCTCATCAGTGTGAGGTCACGCCGAAAGGCTGTCGAGTGAAGCCAGGGCCCAGGCGTCGACGGCAGAGATCGAGGTCACGCTCTCCAGGTATGTCGGCCTGTTGCGAAGTTCGGGCCGGGCACCGTTGTCCAGGCCGAACCGTCCCAGTGTCGAATGAGACCTCGTATTTCCCTCGCCCCACTGGAAAGCCGACCGCGAAGACATCGTCGGCCGTTCTGGCGCTCACGCCTAGGAGGCTGGTCCGGTACCCCTGGGTCGTTGCGGTGTCGTCATAAGCCGGAGCCATCGTCGGATCCGGATGTCGCGAGTCCAACCGTGCGAGCACGGTCTGCGAGCTTGCCGCCGCAGCCGGGCTGTCAGGACAATGGAGAGGGCCGCCGCGACGTGGGGAGGCCGCGTGATTCGAATGATCCCGGAGTGTGACGCCATGAAACGGCCGCGAGAGCCGGTGCCTCGTACATATGCCGAGGCCTATTCGCAGCATAAGACCCGTCAGTGACGGGTGAGGCTCGGTTGAGGGTGGGGTCCGGCCGAGCGCGAACATGGGCCGGACGGACTACCGGCTTGGTGACGGCACGGCGTCGTGTCCTGCACGGCTTGGGGTGTCGATGCAACTGACCTTGAGAGGCGCTGAAACGTCGGGTGAGAGCAATGATCAGAACCTGTGGATGGCCTTCGGCGGGGTGACGTGAAGAGGGCGCACCTCCCGAGCAAGACCTGAAGCCCATCAGTTCTGATCAGGTCGGCGTTGGCGCGCCGGCTCGGGAAGGTACGCCCATGCTCAAGGTAGTCCATGTCGAGGTGGCTCGAAGGACGCGAGCCCGGTTGCGGCTGGCGGGTCGCTGCTGGACGAGATCGTCCGTGACGGCGCCCGGCAGATGCTGGCGGTGGCGTTGGGGGCCGAGGTCGCCGCCTATGTGGAGGCTTTCGCCGATCAGGTCGACGAGCACGGTCACGGCTGGTGGTCCGAAACGGTATCACGAGGAGCGGAGGTGACTACCGCGGCCGGTGCGGTTGCCGTGCGGGCGCCGCGGGTCAACGACAAGCGCATCGACGAGGAGACCGGGCAGCGGAAGCGGTTCGCGTCGGCGATCCTGCCGGCCTGGGCACGGAAGTCGCCGCGTGTGGTCGAGGTGTTGCCGCTGCTGTATCTGCATGGCTTGTCTAGCGGTGACTTCGGTCCGGCGTTGGAGCAGTTCCTGGGGACCGGTGCACGGCTTGTCGGCGGCGACGATCAGCCGGCTGACCAGGCACTGGCAAGATGAGGCCGCCGCGTTCAAACCCGGTCGCTGGCCGGCATCGACTACGTCTATATGTGGGTCGACGGGATCCATCTCAAGGTCCGTCTGGAGCAGGACAAGGTGTGTCTGCTGGTGATGATCGGGGTCCGTGCCGACGGCACCAAGGAGCTGATCGCGCTCGACGACGGGCACCGGGAGTCGACCGAGTCGTGGGCCGACCTGCTCCGCTGCGCCAAGCGGCGCGGTATGGCCGCCCCGGTGTTTGCGATCGGCGATGGGGCCCTGGGGTTCTGGGCCGCGGTCCGCGAGGTGTTCCCCGAGACCCGGGAACAACGCTGCTGGTTCCACAAGATCACCAACGTCCTGAACGCCCTGCCCAGGTCCGCACAGCCGGGTGCCAAGGCCGCACTGGCGGAGATCTGGAACGCCGAAGACAAGGAGCACGCCACAGCCGCGGCTAACGCGTTCGCCGCCGGCTACGGAACCAAATGGCCCAAGGCGGCCGCGAAGATCACCCACGACCTGGACGTGCTCTTGGCCTTCTACGACTACCCCGCCGAGCACTGGGTCCACCTGCGGACCACGAACCCGATCGAGTCCACCTTCGCCACCGTCCGGCTCCGCCAGCGGGTCACCAAAGGCCCGGGATCCAGGGCCGCCGGCGTGGCAATGGCGTTCAAGCTCATCGAGTCCGCACAGACACGCTGGCGAGCCGTGAACGCACCACACCTGGTCGCCCTGGTCCGAGCCGGCGCCCGCTTCGAGAAGGGCATCCTCATCGAGCGAAACGACCAACCAAGCCCGGAATCAGGAGGTGATCAGCAAGTC
This sequence comes from uncultured Actinomycetota bacterium, assembly GCA_963833975.1. GTDB lineage: Bacteria > Actinomycetota > Actinomycetes > Propionibacteriales > Nocardioidaceae > JAWWPG01. The sequence goes on along the minus strand of CAWIAB010000006.1, from coordinate 2,420 downwards.
GCGTGACACGCCGATCCACAGGTCTTGACTATTGCTCTCAGAGTTGGCCGAGGGGGGTGGTGCCGTGTTGGGGGACGAGGAAGGAGTGGTGCTGGGGTGACCGGTAGAGCCAGGCTCCGGGTCTGACCTGTCTGACCGTCCAGCCACCGAAGGTCTTCAACCGATGATGACAGATCAGGGTGGAGCGGTAACGGGTTGGGGCGCCGGTGCTGTCTGATTGTGGTGCAGTGGCCTGTCTGTGGTCGCCGCCCGCCTCGGTTCATCGGGATGTAGGGGATGGTGTTTTCGTTGTCTTGTCGTCGAGACAGCGAGGTGCCGTAGGGCCAGGAGTCGGGGGATCGGATGAGTCCGATGGCCTGCGAGATTCGGTCGGGGACTTCGTAGTGGTCGACGGGTGGGATACCGGGTAGGTCGATCACCGGCTTCACCACCACGTTCGCATGCTGCAGCCATTGCTTGACCTGGTCGGCGATGATCGGTCCGATGTCTTCTACTTGAGCAGGACGAACTCAAAGTCCCGACCTGGGTGTTGGTCTCCCCAGCAGGCATCTAGGTGGTTCCATGTCGTGCAGCCCCTGCCCCATCCGTCGCCGGGGTTCTCCCACACCGCAGGCTGCCCGTTCTGGGTCAGCCCAGTGACCCAGACGAACTCTCCCGACCCGAGGTCGAGGTTGGCCTGCACCGAGACCCAGCCGACGCCTTTCTTGAGCGTCACCGGCCTCGGCAGCGTGATCGCAGTGTCACAGGCCACCCCCGACGGGCAGGCGCCAACCGTATTGGAGGTCGTGGCCGAAACGACCCTTCCGGGGCGGCCGCCCTTGTTCTTATAGAACGTGACGTCGAAGGTGTCGGCGACTCCGTTGTAGACCCTGCCGTCGATGCCGATTGTCGACACCCGGCACCTCGTTGGAAGGTTGAAATCGTCGGCCCCTTGAGCGTCGAGGCCGTTCACACCCGGCCCGAAGTTCTGCGAGACGATCCCGACCTGAGACATCGTGACCAGGTTGCTGTAGCAGACGTCCTTCTCGACTGGCGGGATTGGGGCCAGGCGCACCGCGGGCCGGTGAGCGAGGGGGCTGGTGTAAACGCCGGCGCTACTTGGGCCCGCACTGAACAGCGTGACGGCAAGAACTGCCGCGGAAGTCGACACGACGACCGCCGACCGGAGATTCATCAGGTGCCTTTCGCAGGAAGCGAGTGAGACCATCCCCGCTGCGAAGTGTACGACTGCCGTCGGCCTCGTGGCGAGAGATTCCTGGCGTGACCTCAGCGGCGGCTAACGCGTTCGCCGCCGGCTACGGAACCAAATGGCCCAAGGCGGCCGCGAAGATCACCCATGACCTGGACGTGCTCTTGGCCTTCTACGACTACCCCGCCGAGCACTGGGTCCACCTGCGGACCACGAACCCGATCGAGTCCACCTTCGCCACCGTCCGGCTCCGCCAGCGGGTCACCAACGGCCCGGGATCCAGGGCCGCCGGCGTGGCAATGGCGTTCAAGCTCATCGAGTCCGCACAGACACGCTGGCGAGCCGTGAACGCACCACACCTGGTCGCCCTGGTCCGAGCCGGCGCCCGCTTCGAGAAGGGCATCCTCATCGAGCGAAACGACCAACCAAGCCCGGAATCAGGAGGTGATCAGCAAGTCGCGTGACACGCCGATCCACAGGTCTTGACTATTGCTCCGTCGGGTGATCGAGGAGGAGGCACCCCTGCCGCCGGCGATCAGGGCGGCGACGGTGACCGGACTGCGGTCGCCCGGGGACAGCTGCGGGCGCTTCCACACTTGGCCGAACAACACGTTGTCGGTGAAGTGGACGAGACCGGGCGAGAAGTCGCCGAGCATCTGCCGGGCGGCTGACGGCTGCGGGGTGTCGGTGTTCTCGGTCATGTGGATCAAGTAGCGACTGACCGCTGCCTAAGCTTCCACAGATTGCCTAGCGGCACCCAGCGGGTCAAACCCGCGTCGGGACGAGACGGTCGTCTTGGTCGCCGACTCCGAGCTGGCCATGTTCGTTCCATCCCCAGCACCACAGGGTGTGGTTGGTGCGGGTTGCACAGGTGTCGTCCAGGCCTGTAACGATGCGCGCCCAGTTGGTACCGGTACCGACCTGGGCCGGCCGATGCCGCTCGCCAGTGCCGCCGAGACCCAGCTGGCCGTAGAAGCCGGCGCCCCAGCACCACAGGGTCCGATCGGTCCGGATCCCGCAGGTATGCAGGTAGTCGGAGGCGAACCGGAACCAGTCCTCAGTCCGGCCCACCTGGGTTGGGGTGTGTCGGTCCACGGTGTCGCCGAGCCCGAGCTCGCCGCTGCTGTTGGCTCCCCAGCACCACAGGATCGCGTCGGCGTCCGTCCCGCAGGAGTGCCGGTAGCCGGCGCCGACACGAACCCAGTTGGTCGCGGTGCCGACCTGGGTCGGG
>CAWIAB010000005.1:0-151973 GCA_963833975.1 uncultured Actinomycetota bacterium | reverse complement strand
GTCCGGGTTGGGAAAGGCGCAGCGACGACGGCGGTGGGCTGGGCCGGCTTCTCGGGTGCGCTCTTGCTGTGGTCGTTGGTTTCGCGCTGCGGTTTGAGGGTGAAGGGGCTGATGTGACGTACGGGATGATCTCACCGTCTGAACGCCGATTCTTCGGGCCGTTTGGCGGTGTGACCGGAATTCAGGCGGTGTCCGTGTCCCAGGAGCACCATCGACCCCACCAGTCCCGCAGGTAACCGGCATCCTGGCGGATTTGCCCAGCATGCTGGGCAAATCCCCCGTCTACCGGGCAGGTCTGCCCTGCACACGGTGTACTTCCCCAGCGTGCCGGGCAAATCCGAGCCCTCGGCCGCCCTGCCGCTGTGCGTTCGAGACCGGACCACGCTCAGACCGCACCCGCCGGCAGCCCACCCAGCAAAACGGCAGTTGGAAGCGGTGCCGGAGAGGCTGCTCGCCGTCGCTGCGCCTTTCAAGACCGGACCGAACTCATACCGCAGCTGCAACCGGGTTTGTCGGCTCGGATGGCTGGCACCGATGCTCGGATCCCGGTGAACCAGGCTCGGATGGCCGGCAACCGGGCTCGGACGGCCGGTGACCAGGGTCGGATCGCCGACCACCAGGCCCGGATCGCCGGTGACCAGGCTCGCATCGCCGACCACCAGACTCGGATCGCCGACCACCAGGGTCGGATCGTCGGTGACCAGGCTCGCATCACCGACCCACGACGACGCGGTGACCAGGCCGATCTCGGTAACCAGGCTCGGATCGCCGACCACCAGGCTCGGATGGCCGGTAACGAGGCTCGGGTGGGCGGCAACGATCGGATGGCCGGTAACAGGGTCGGATGGTCGGGGAAAACTCTCGGATGGGCCGGCGAAGCTCAGCTCATCGGGGGGTGCGGGACGCGCGTTGGATGGGCTGGGGTGCGTCGGTTGCCGGCTCGGCGGTGGTGTTAGGTGAGGTTTCGCGGCGCGCCGGGGTCAGGGCGGCCACGATGGCCGCCAGGACGCCGCCGACCACCGGCACGAAGTAGGCCGTGCTGGCGCCGTACTCGTCGATCAGCCAGCCGGCGATCGCGGCGCCGGGAGCGATCCCGAGCCCGACGCCGGTCATGACCCAGGTGATGCCCTCGGTGAGCCGCGTCGCCGGCACGTGGGACTGGACGAGCGAGACGACCGCCACCAGGGTCGGGCTGATCGCGAAGCCGGCCAGGAACAGCACGACGGCGAGCACCGGGATGCTCCCGACGAACGGCAGCGGCACCATGACGCAGGCCATCCCGAGCGCGCCGAGCCGGTAGCGACGCAGCGCGTTCGACTTCCACTGCACGCTGCCGGTGATGAGTCCCGGCGATCATGCTGCCGGCCGCCCAGATCGCGAGCAGAGGACCGGCCAGGCCGCGATGGCCGTGCTCCTGGGCGAAGGCGACGGTCACGACCTCGGTCGAGCCGAACAGGGTGCCGAGGCAGATCGCGGTCGAGCACCAGCATGGCCAGCCAGCCCCAGCCGATCGACTCGCGGGCGCCGGCGTCCCGGCTCGACCCGCGCGCGGGCGGCTCGGTGCCGCGCATGGCTGGCCAGCCAGGCGCCGCCGACGAGGGCGAAGACGATGACGACGACGACCCCGAGGGTCTCGTTGACGCTGGTGGCGAGCAGGGTCACGATCACCGGACCGACCATGAAGACCGCCTCGTCGACGACCGCCTCCAGCGAGTACGCCGTGTGCAGGGCCGGCTGACTCCCCGAGCGCCGCCGCCCAGCGAGCCCGCACGCAGGCGCCGATCGGCGGGATAGCAGGCCCCCGCCAGCGCGGCGAACAGATGCGGGGCCGGGGTCGACCAGGACCGCTCGACGGCCACGACCAGGCCGACCATCCCGAGCGCGAAGCCCGACGACCGCCGGCAGCAGCACCCGGGCCTGTCCCCAGGCGTCGATCAGCCGGGCCAGCACCGGGGCCGAGACGGCGAGCCGTCGACCATGTAGGCGGCCGAGACCGCGCCGGCCAGGCCGTAGGACCCGGTGCGCCCGGCGATCAGCAGCACGATCGCCAGGGTGACCATCGAGATCGGCATCCGGGCCACGAACCCGGCCACCGACCAGAGCTTCGCGCCCGGCGTCGCCAGGACGGCTCGGTACGGCGAGAGCATGCCAGGAGTCTAGGGAGAGTGTTGGCGGATGGCAGGATCGACATATGCCCGACCCCCGCTCGGTCGCGCCGTACGACGCGCTGCTGCTCGTCTCGTTCGGCGGGCCGGAGCGACCCGAGGACGTGCTCCCGTTCCTCGAGAACGTGACCCGCGGGCGCGGCATCCCGCCCGAGCGGCTCGCCGAGGTGGGGCGAGCACTACTACGACGTTCGGCGGCCGCAGCCCGATCAACGACCAGTGCCGGGCGTTCCTGTCCGCGGTGCGGGCCGACCTCGCCGAGCACGGGATCGACCTCCCGGTCTACTGGGGCAACCGCAACTGGGACCCCTACCTGCGCGACACCCTGGCGCGAGATGGCCGCCGACGGGGTACGGCGCGCGGCCGCGTTCGTGACCAGCGCCTACTCGTCGTACTCCGGCTGCCGCCAGTACCGCGAGAACCTCTTCGACGCCGTCGACGGGCCTCGACCGCGCCGCCGCAGCTCGACAAGCTGCGGCACTACTTCAACCACCCGGGTTTCGTCGCGGCCAACACCGACGCGACGCTCGCGGCCCTCGAGACGCCTGCCCGAGCGGGAGCGGGCCGGCGCCCGGCTGGTCTTCGTCACCCACTCGATCCCCACGTCCGATGGCCGACGCCGCCGGGCCCGGACGGCGGCGCCTACGAGGCGCAGCACCGCAGCACGGCCGGCCTGGTCGCCGACGGGGTACGTGCGGCGACCGGCCGGTCGCTCGAGTGGGACCTGGTCTACTGCAGCCGGTCCGGGCTCGCCGCGCACCCCGTGGCTCGAGCCCGACGTCAACGACCACCTGGCGAGCGCTGCACGAGGCCGGCGCCGACGGCGGTCGTGGTCGTCCCGATCGGCTTCGTCTCCGACCACATGGAGGTCGTCTACGACCTGGACACCGAGGCCGCCGCCACGGCCGCGAGGCTCGGGCTGACCATGCGCCGCGCCGCGACCGCCGGGCGTCCATCCGGCCTTCGTGGCCGCCGTGCGCGACCTGCTCCTGGAGCGAGCCGCGGCCGAGCGTGGCGAGCCGGTGCGGCGGGCGGCCGTCGGCGACGCTGGGCCCGAGCTGGGACCTGTGCGCGGCGACCTGCTGCCCCAACCCGCGCGGCCGCGCGCCCGGCGCTCTGCGAGGCACCCATGCCGGTGTCGCGGTCGGCCTCGTGATGCCGTCGCCCGACGGAGCTGCTGCGACCTCGCGGTCGAGGTCGCGACCAAGGCCGGCCGGCTGGTCGCCGAGGGCCGGCGCGGCGTCGTCGAGGTCGTCCGAGCACCAAGAGCAGCCCGACCGACGTCGTGACGGCCGTCGACGTCGCGTCGGAGCAGCTCATCCGACGTGAGATCCGACACGCTCGCCCGCACGACGGCTTCGTCGGCGAGGAGGGCGGCGACGTCGCGGGCACCAGTGCGGTCACCTGGGTCGCCGACCCGATCGACGGCACCGTCAACTTCCTCTACGACATCCCGCAGTTCGCGGTCTCGCTCGCGGCCCGGGTCGGCGGACGAGGTCCTCGCCGGCGTCGTCCACAACCCGATCTCGGGCGAGACGTTCACCGCCGTCCTCGGCGGCGGCGCCTTCCTCAACGGGCGAGCCGATCACGGTGTCCGGATGCGACGGACGTCGGCCGCCGCCCTGGTCGGGCATCGGCTACGCCTACCGCGCCGATGTCCGCGCTCACCAGGCGGTCGAGGCCGCCCGGCTGGTCCCGGTCGTGCGCGACGTGCGCCGGCTCGGCTCGGCCGCGCTCGACCTGTGCTTCCTCGCCTGCGGCCGGCTCGACGCGTACGTCGAGCGCGGCCTCAAGCCGTGGGACCTGGCGGCGGGCGGCCTGATCGCCCAGGAGGCCGGCGCCAGGGTGGCCGGTCTGCGGGTGCGGAGGCCTCGGAGCTGATCGTGGTCGGGGCGCCCGAGAGGCTCTTCGCCGACCTTCGAGTCGGCCCTGCTCGAGGCCGGCTACGGCGACTGGCCGATGCCCTCCTGGCCCGGCTGAAGCGGACTCGGAGGGCGCCCGTCTCGGAGTGGCTGGTGGCGCCGTCTGGCATTCCGCAGAGTTTTCGGGCACAATCGCGCCGCCGGGCGGGCACAAAACGCGGGTAGTCTGCGTTACTCACAAAGCCCGGCGACGTACGCCAGGCCACCGGGACACAGTGAACGAAACAGACGACGAGCAGGACAGGTTCGATGGCCACAGATTATGACGCACCACGCAAGACAGACGAAGAGCTCAACGAAGACTCGATCGAGGAGCTGAAGGCACGGCGACTCGACAAGAACTCGGGCAAGGTCGACGAGGACGAGGTCGAGGCCGCCGAGTCGTTCGAGCTGCCCGGCGCCGACCTCTCCCATGAGGAGCTGTCGGTCCAGGTGCTGCCGCGTCAGTCCGACGAGTTCACCTGCTCGCAGTGCTTCCTGGTCCACCACCGCAGCCAGCTCGCCGCGAGCGCAACGGTCAGCTGGTCTGCATGGACTGCGCGGCCTGAGCGACGCCGACTTCGTCGGCGACCTGAGCTCGGTCGACGCGCCGTTCGAGCGCGTCGCGACTCAGGCTGGACTTCTTCTCGATCTCCTCGTAGGCCTCGGCGGGCATGCCGGGTGGGAGCCGCCGGTCGACTTGACCCAGTAGGTGGCGGCCTTGCGGCTCGCGTACGCCTTCATCACGCCGATCGCCATCCCGCTGACCGCCGCCCAGAACGAGCGCCTCCCGACCGCCGAGGTCGGGATGCTCGGGCTTGTTGGGCGGCTTGTGGCCGGTGGCCGTCTTCCAGGTCGCGTCGAGGGCCTTGGCGGTCAGCATTCCGGCGACGAGTGCGGCGCCGGTGTTCAGCAGCTTCCACAGACGCTTGCCCTTGCCCTGCTCGTCAGCAACCTGCGCTGCCTTGGCGCGGGCCTTCTGCTCGGCCTTTTCCTTCCGCGACATGCTGGCCACCCTTGCGCTCCCTCTCAGCCGTCGACTGTCCCTGCCGGTGTCAGGACTCGTCCTTAGTCTTGCACGGCACGCGCGCCGAGGCTCGCGGCCAGGTCTGCGGGATGACGGGTCGAGACCAGCCAGTACGGCGCCGGGTCGGCGCGGTCCGCCACCATCACCTTGACCGCTCCGTGGCAGTAGGCGCGCACCAGCAGGTAGGCCCGCGCATCGGCGTCGACGCCGAGCAGGCGACGGGTGTCTGCGGCGTCGAGCGCCTCGACTGCGCCGACGTAGCGATAGGGGAGCAGCGCCCGCCCGGCGCTGAACCCGTCGGGGTCGGTTGCCACCCGGGCGGCGCCGTACCGGCTGAGACCGGCACCGACGAGTCCGGCCGCCACCAGACCCGCGACGGCCGAGACGAGCAGGGGGGTCGCCACGAAGAACGCCCAGAACACAGCCAGCACGAGGCCGCCACCCATCAGCCACCAGCTGGCCGGGACCGCCAGGGTCTCGGCGTAGGGTTCGCCGGCATCGTTCACGGCCCCAGCCTGCCACGTGCCGGCGAGCGGCGCGGGTAGTCTGTGCCTCGAGCTGACGTTCGCTCGCCAACCCAGGTTCTCGGAGGCTGCCCGACGATGGTCGACGTGCTGATACGACGACACGACGACGCCGTCCCGCTGCCCAGCTACGCCCACGCCGGGGACGCCGGAGCCGACCTGGTCACGACTGTCGACGTCACGCTGGCGCCCGGGTGAGCGGGTCAAGGTGCCGACCGGCGTGAGCATCGCGCTGCCCGACGGGTACGTCGCACTGATCCATCCACGCTCCGGGCTGGCCGCTGCCTCCGGAGTCTCGATCGTCAACTCGCCCGGCACGGTCGACGCCGGCTACCGCGGCGAGATCCAGGTGCTGCTGATCAACCTCGACCCCGAGCGCTCGGTCGAGCTCAGGCGGGGCGACCGGATCGCCCAGGTCGTGTTCCAGCAGGTCGAGCGGGCACGTTTCGTCGAGGTCGAGCGACTGCCCGGATCGGCCCGCGGCGACGGAGGCTACGGCTCGACCGGCGGCGTGACCGCAGCTGACGAGCGCTTCTCATCCCTACGCATCCAGGAGGAAGCCTCGACCGGCGGCGTGACCGCAGCTGACGAGCGCTTCTCATCCCTACGCATCCAGGAGGAAACACTGTGATCTTTCGCCGGCGCTCGGCCGACAAGGGCGAGCCGAACGAGGCCGATCCGCGCGACTCCGAGCAGGACGAGCTGGACGACCTCGAGGTAGCCAGAGCTCGCGCGGCCCATGGGACCGCGAGGAGACCGAGGTCGACGAGGACGACGCGAGCTACGTCGACCTCGGTGGGCTCGTGGTGAAGGGCATCGAGGGCGCTCGAGCTGCGGCTCCAGGTCGAGGACCAGCAGGGCACCATCGCGGCCGTCATGCTGGCCGGACCGGAGTCCGGACTGGAGCTGCGGGCCTTCGCCGCGCCTCGCTCCGGTGGCATCTGGGACGAGGTGCGGGCGGACATCGCCGCCGAGGCGACCCGGCTCGGCGGCACCGCGACCGAGTCCGACGGCGAGTTCGGCACCGAGCTCACCCTGAAGGTCCCGGTGCAGACCCCGGACGGCAAGCAGGCCACCCAGCCCAGCCGGATCGTCGGCGTCGAGGGTCCACGGTGGCTGCTGCGCGGCACCTTCCTCGGCAAGAGCGCGCTCGCAGCCCGACCCCGAGGGCCCCTTGGAGAGCGCCTTCCGCAATGTGATCGTCGTACGAGGCAACGAGCCGATGGCACCGCGCGACATGATCCGGATGCAGATGCCCGTCCAGGCGCAGTCCGCAGCTGCTGGCCGAGGCGGAGGCGGAAGCGGAGGCGGCGGAACAGACCGACGAGGGCGACCCACAATGAGGCTGAAGGCTCTGGTCAACCGTCGTACCCTTGAGTCATGACAGAACAAGCGGCAGGGAGCCGGATGGGGCGCTTCCTACGGAAGTTCTCGGCTTCGCCGGATGCGCTCGAGGCAGACGAGCTCGATACCGAGCGACAGGTCCAGCGGTGCCAGCAGATCAACGGCGTCACCGACCGTGAGGTCGTGACCCTCTACGGCGAGCTCAAGAACGTCTCGCTCGCCCCACGCGCCGGCACGCCGTCGCTTGGAGGCGTCGTTGTACGACGGATCGGGCGTCGTGACGCTGGTGTGGCTCGGCAGGCGCAAGATCGCCGGCATCAAGCCCGGCGCCGGCCTCGTCGTCTGGGGGCGGGTCTCCTGCCAGGACGGCCACCGTGTCATCTACAACCCGCGGTATGAGCTCCAAGCCTGAGGAAGTCACCGTCACTGAGCCGACGGTGACGCTGGAGACCCTGGTTCGCACCCAGCTCTCGAAGGCGCTCGGCGGCAAGCGCGGCATGGTCGAGGGCGCGATCCCGACCATCGGCTTCACGGTCACCTGGATCACGTCCCACAACCTGAACCTCTCGCTGGTGATCTCGGTCGGGCTGGCCATGTCCTGCTGTTCCTGCGGATCGTGCAGCGGTCGACGCCACAGTTCGTGCTGAACTCCCTGATCGGGATCGGCATCGCGGCCGTGTTCGCGCTGCGCTCGGGCCGGGCCGAGGACGCTTTCCTGCCGGGCATCATCTACAACGCGCTTCTACGCCTCGTCCTGGCTGGGTCGGCGCTGGTGCGTTGGCCGCTGGTCGGGTTCATGATCGGCGGCGTCACGGGAGACCTGACCCGCTGGCACGAGGACCGGCACCTCGTATCGCTGTGCTGCAAGCTCACCTGGCTGCTGGCCCTACCGTGCCTGCTCCGGGTCATCGTGCAGTATCCGCTCTACGCGACGCAGCAGGCCGGCTGGCTCGGCGTCTCGAAGATCGCCATGGGCTGGCCGCTTCAGGTGGCCGCGCTGGGCGGCATGGTCTGGCTGCTCAGCCGCGACAACACCCAGGTCGCGGTGACCCCGGCAAAAGCCGCCGACGAATCTGCCTGACCCGCCCCTCGGCTCACGGTGCGACCTGCTTCTGGTCCAGTTTCCAGCCGGCCACGATGACGGTGGTTCGCTGGGTCAAGCGGTGAGGTGAACGTTGGGACTGGTGTTGCCTTGTGACCGGACCAAAACTCGGACCGCAGGAGAAAGCCGCGAACCACCTGGAAACCCCAGAGGCAGAGCCAGCCTCAGTCTTCGGTACGGCCGTGATGCGGGCGGGTATGCGGGGCGAGCAGCTCGGCGAGGTCCTCCTCGGTCTCGGGCGTGGTGACGAAGAGCAGCTCGTCGTGGGCCTCGAGGGTGGCCTCCGGGTCCGGCTGGTGGACCTGACCGTCGCGCAGGACGGCGACCAGGCTGGAGTCCGAGGGCCACGGGACCTCGCGCACCAGGCTCCCCACGAACGGCGAGGTGTCGGGCAGGGTGAGCTCGACGATGTTCGTGTTGCTCTGTCGGAACGTGAAGAGCCGGACCAGGTCGCCGATGCTGACGGCCTCCTCGACCAGCGCGGACATGATGCGTGGGGTCGACACCGAGACGTCGACGCCCCACGACTCGTTGAACAGCCACTCGTTGCTGGGGTGGTTGACCCGGCCGACTGTTCGCGGGACCGCGAACTCCGTCTTGGCGAGCAGCGAGATCACCAGGTTGGCCTTGTCGTCTCCGGTCGATGCGATGACGACATCGCAACGCTGCAAGGCGGCTTCGTCGAGGGACGAGAGCTCGCACGCGTCGGCGAGCAGCCATTCGGCGTTCGGGACGCTGTCGGCCTTGATGGCCCTGGGGTCCTTGTCGATGAGCAGCACCTCGTGGCCGTGGTCGAGCAGCTCGGCCGCGACCGAGCGACCTACGGCGCCTGCTCCGGCGATCGCGACACGCATCAGTGCTCCTCGGGTCCCTTGTCGATGGCCGCCGATGACGGCCGCCGCGTCCGCCTCGGGCATGACGAGGTGGACCATGTCGCCGTCCTGGAAGACCAGGTTCGGTGCAGCCATCCTCGCCTCACCGAGCCGGGTGAGGAACGCCACCTTGGATCCGATCTCCTCGAGGGCACGAACCTTGCTGCCTACCCACGCATCGGGTACGGGCAGCACCTCGATGCGGATCAGACCCGGACGCGTCGCGCCACTCCGGCTCCGAGCCCTCGGGCAGCAGCCGGCGCAGCATCTGGTCGGCGGTCCATCGCACGGTCGCGACGGTGGCGATGCCCAGCCGCTGGTAGACGGCGGCTCGCCGAGGGTCGTAGATCCGGGCCACGACGTTCTCGATGCCGAACATCTCGCGCGCGACGCGTGCGGAGATGATGTTGGAGTTGTCGCCGCTGCTGACCGCTGCGAACGCGCCGGCCTGCTCGATGCCCGCGTTCTTGAGGACCGTCGCGGTCGAACCCGTAGCCCGTGACCATCTCTCCGGCGAAGTTGGCGCCGAGCCGGCGGAACGCGTCCGGGTTGGCGTCGATGATCGACACCGAGTGGGACCGGTCCTCGAGGTAGCGCGCGAGCGTGGAACCGACTCGGCCACAGCCCATGATGACGACGTGCACGGTTGCCTTCCCAGGTCGTGGCGGCGAGAGCGGCGGCGAGCCCCGTGCGGGGTCCGTCGATCCAGACGCTACACGCTAGAGGGGCCGGTGTGGTCTAGCCTCTCTGCGTGGGCATACGAGATGTCGGCAAGCGGTTGTTGCTGGGGCGCAAGCTCCGCAACACGCAGCTGGGAGAGACCCTTCTTCCGAAGCGGATTGCGCTGCCCGTCTTCGCGAGTGACGCCCTGTCCTCGGTCGGGTACGCCCCCGACGAGATCTTCCTGACCCTCTCGGCGGCCGGCCTCGCCTACTACACGATGTCCTGGAAGATCGGCATCGCGGTCGCCCTGGTGATGCTCGTGGTGGTGGCGTCGTACCGGCAGAACGTGCAGGCCTACCAGTCGGGTGGCGGCGACTACGAGGTCGCCAGCACGAACATCGGCCCGACGGCCGGGCTGACCGTCGCCAGCGCATTGATGGTCGACTACGTGCTGACGGTCGCGGTGTCGATCTCGTCGGCGTCCCAGTACGCCGCTGCCGCGATACCTCCGTTGCAAGGGCATGAGGCGATGCTGGCCATCGGCGCCACCGTCTTCCTGATGACCGTGAACCTCCGCGGCGTCAAGGAGTCCGGCACCGCCTTCGCGATCCCGACGTACATCTTCATGGTCTCGATCCTGGCCATGGCGGCGTACGGCTTCTTCCGTTACTTCACCGGCACCCTGCCCGACTCCGAGCTGGCCGACTACGGCATCAAAGGCACTCGCGCAGTTCACCGGCGGCGTCAGCAGCTTCGTCGTGGTCTTCCTGGTGCTGCGCGCCTTCGCGTCGGGGTCGGCAGCCCTGACCGGCGTCGAGGCGATCAGCAACGGCGTACCGGCCTTCCGCAAACCCAAGGGCAGGAACGCCGCGACCACCCTGCTGCTGCTCGGCACCATCGCCGTCACCATGGGCATGTCCATCCTCATCCTGGGCAACCTGATGAAGGTGCGGCTCGCGGACGTCGACAACGGTGTACGACTGGTCAGCCCGAGCGGGGTGGTGCTGGGCAAGGACTTCCCGCAGGACCCGGTCATCGTCCAGCTCGCGCAGGGCATCTTCGACAACTTCTCGCTCGCCTTCTACGTCGTCGCGGCGGCCACCGGAGTGATCCTGGTGCTCGCGGCGAACACTGCCTTCAACGGGTTCCCCGTCCTCGCGTCCATCCTGGCCCGGGACGGCTACCTACCGCGCCAGCTGCACACGCGCGGGGACCGGTTGGCCTTCTCGAACGGGATCCTGCTGCTCGCCGGGTTCGCCATCCTGTTGATCTACGCGTTCGACGCCCAGGTGACCCGGCTGATCCAGCTGTACATCGTCGGTGTTTTCGTGTCGTTCACCGTGAGCCAGACCGGCATGATCCGGCATTGGACCCGACTATCTGCGCACCGAGCAGGACCCCCATCAGCGGCGTCGCATGCAGCGCAGCCGGGTCATCAACACCATCGGGCTGACCGTGACGGCGTTCGTGCTGGTCATCGTCTTGATCACGAAGTTCACCCATGGCGCCTGGATCGCCATCCTCGCCATGGTCATCCTGTTCTTCGTGATGCGGGCCATCCAGCGCCACTACGACCGGGTGGCCACCGAGCTCGTCGCTGCGGAGGAGGACATCGCGCTGCCGTCGCGGATCCACGCGATCGTGCTGGTGTCGAAGGTCCACCGGCCGACCCTGCGGGCGCTCGCCTACGCCAAGGCCTCCCGTCCGAACACCCTCGAGGCGATCACGGTCGACGTCGACGATGATGCGACCGCAAACTTGATGGCGACCTGGGACGCAGAAGACATCTCCATCCCCCTCAAGGTGCTGGCCTCGCCGTACCGGGAGATCACCAAGCCGGTCCTCGACTATGTGCGGGCGCTGCGGCGCAAGAGCCCACGTGACGTGGTCACGGTCTACATCCCGGAGTACGTCGTCGGGCACTGGTGGGAGCAGCTGTTGCACAACCAGAGCGCCCTGCGGTTGAAGGGTCGGCTGCTCTTCACCCCGGGCGTCATGGTGACGTCGGTGCCCTTCCAGCTCCGCTCGTCGGCAGTGGCCGAGCGCCGACTCGAGCGTCGTGCCGCAGTCGTCGGGAGCGTACGGCGAGGACCGGCCGGCCTGCCGCTGAGAGGAGGCCCGAAGCGCAGCGAGGTGCCGCTCGAGGAGGAGTCCACACCGCCGTCTCCGGAAGACCTGCCGGCCGCTCGCGGGACCTTGCCGACGGAGCCGGCGACGTTGGGCCGAGCCTCCGACGACCGGCAGGCCGGCCAGCAGGAGCGACGGGCCGCGCGACGCGAGCAGGCGAAGTCACGACGCGAGGCGCGCAAGAGCCGGAACCAGGGCGGCGGCAACAAGTCCGGCGGCAACAAGTCCGGCGGCAGACCAGAGCGGCGGCGGTAAGTCCGGTGGCAACAAGTCCGGTGGAGGCAAGCAGGGAGGCGGGCGACGACGCGGCGAGGGCGACCAGGGGGACGGCAGCGGCTGACGGCTGGATAAGGTATCTTGATATCAAGATAGTTTGTGTCCGGGGATCTCCCTGGGGTGGTGCCTCGGACACGGCTGGTGAACGATGAGCTGAGATCACATTCGGTGAAGGAGTGCGGGCATGAGCAGCGTGGACAGCTTCGGGGCCAAGGGTTCACTGGAGGTTGGCGACCAGTCGTACGAGATCTACCGCCTCTCGAGCGTCGAAGGCGACGGCCTCGATGTCTCCAGCCTGCCGTACAGCCTCAAGGTGCTGCTGGAGAACCTGCTGCGCACCGAGGACGGCACGGACATCACTGCAGACGATGTCCGGGCGATCGCCGGATGGGACGCTGACAGTGAGCCCAGCAAGGAGATCCAGTACACGCCCGCGCGGGTGATCATGCAGGACTTCACCGGTGTCCCGGCGATCGTCGACCTGGCCACCATGCGTGAGGCCATGAGCGACCTCGGTGGCGACCCGACCGCGATCAACCCGCTCGCGCCCGCCGAGCTGGTCATCGACCACTCGGTGATCGCGGACGTGTTCGGCACGTCGTCGGCGTTCCAGCGCAACGTCGACATCGAGTACGGCCGCAACAAGGAGCGCTACCAGTTCCTGCGCTGGGGCCAGGGCGCCTTCGACAACTTCAAGGTGGTGCCGCCGGGCACCGGGATCGTGCATCAGGTCAACATCGAGCACCTGGCCAAGGTCGTCTACGTGCGCGACGGAGTCGCCTACCCGGACACCTGTGTGGGCACCGACTCGCACACGACGATGGTCAACGGCCTCGGCGTCGTCGGCTGGGGCGTCGGTGGCATCGAGGCCGAGGCCGCGATGCTCGGCCAGCCCGTGTCGATGCTGATCCCGCGGGTCGTCGGCTTCAAGCTGGCCGGCGCAGCTCCCGGAGGGCGCCACCGCGACGGACCTGGTGCTCACGATCACCGAGATGCTGCGCAAGCACGGCGTGGTCGGCAAGTTCGTCGAGTTCTACGGCACCGGGGTCTCGTCGGTCCCGTTAGCCAATCGGGCCACCATCGGCAACATGTCGCCGGAGTACGGCTCGACGATCGCGGTCTTCCCGATCGACGAAGCCACGTTGACGTACCTGCGGCTGACCGGACGCGACGACCAGCAGATCGCGCTCGTCGAGGCCTACGCCAAGGAGCAGGGTCTCTGGCACGATCCCGAGGCAGAACCGCGCTACTCCGAACGGCTCGAGCTCGACCTCTCGACCGTCGTCCCCTCGATCGCGGGGCCGAAGCGGCCGCAGGACCGGATCGCCCTGGACGACGCCAAGGCGGCCTTCCGCCGGGTGCTCGGCGACTACGTGACCTCGGACGACGACAGCGACGCCGACGTCGAGCACGAGGGCGCGCACCACAGCGAGGACCAGGAAGGATACGACGAGGCCTCGGCCGAGTCCTTCCCCGCAAGCGACCCACCGTCCTACACAGGACCGAACGGGTCTGCCGCTCCGACCGAGCAGGGGTCGGGCGGCAACGGGCAGGCGAAGCGGGCCAGGAATCCCGTCACGGTCACGCTCGAGGACGGGTCCACCTTCGAGATCGACCACGGCGCCGTCGCCATCGCGGCCATCACCTCGTGCACCAACACCTCCAACCCGTCGGTCATGATCGGTGCCGCCCTGCTGGCCAAGCACGCGGTCGAGAAGGGTCTCACCAGCAAGCCGTGGGTCAAGACGACCCTCGCGCCAGGCTCCAAGGTGGTCACCGACTACTACGAGAGGGCCGGCCTCACGCCGTACCTGGAGAAGCTCGGGTTCAACCTGGTCGGCTACGGATGCACCACCTGCATCGGCAACTCGGGGCCGCTGATCCCCGAGGTGAGCGCAGCGGTCAACGACAAGGACCTCGCGGTGGCGGCGGTGCTCTCGGGCAACCGGAACTTCGAGGGGCGTATCAACCCCGACATCAAGCTCAACTACCTGGCGTCGCCTCCGCTCGTCGTCGCGTACGCCATCGCCGGGTCGATGGACGTCGACCTGCTGACCGAGCCGCTGGGTCAGGACACCGACGGCAACGACGTGTTCCTCAAGGACATCTGGCCCGAGCCGGCTGAGGTCGAGGAGATCGTGGCGAGCTCGATCACGTCTGAGATGTTCGCCAACGACTACGCCGACGTCTTCGCCGGCGACGACCAGTGGACCTCGCTGTCGACACCCGAGGGGGCGACCTTCGCATGGGACGCCGACTCGACCTACGTGCGGAAACCGCCTTATTTCGAAGGGATGCCGCAAGAGCCAGCTCCGGTCACGGATATCCACGGGGCTCGGGTGCTGGCCAAGCTCGGCGACTCGGTCACGACCGACCACATCTCTCCGGCGGGCGCGATCAAGCGCGACTCGCCCGCTGGCGTCTACCTGTCGGAGCACGGCGTCGAGCCGCGTGACTTCAACTCGTACGGCTCGCGCCGCGGCAACCACGAGGTGATGGTGCGTGGGACGTTCGCCAACATCCGGCTGCGCAACCAGCTGGCACCGGGCACCGAGGGCGGGTTCACCAGGAACTTCGCTGCGGACGGTGAGGTGACCTCGATCTACGAGGCTTCGGAGGCCTATGCGGACGCAGGCACGCCGCTGGTGATCCTGGCCGGCAAGGAGTACGGCTCCGGCTCCTCGCGCGACTGGGCGGCCAAGGGCACTGCGCTGCTAGGTGCCCGCGCCGTGATCGCCGAGTCGTACGAGCGGATCCACCGCTCCAACCTGATCGGGATGGGCGTGCTGCCGCTGCAGTACCCCGAGGGCGAGACCGCCGAGTCGCTGGGGCTGACCGGCGAGGAGACCTTCGAGATCACCGGCGTCGAGGCCATGAACGACGGCGAGGCGCCCCGTACGGTGCTGGTCAAGGCCAGCGGCGACGGTGACGACGTCGAGTTCGACGCGGTCGTGCGGATCGACACACCGGGCGAGCTCGGCTACTACCGGCACGGCGGCATCATGCACTACGTCCTGCGCAGCATCCGCAACCGCTGAGAACCGATTCGTCTGCGGTCCTGATGGTGAAACCCGAGGGTCGGTCGCGGACGAGTCGGCCGTGGTCGTGGGAGGAGCTGGCCGCCGCGACCCTTCCGCGGCAGTTCCCGAAGGTTCGCGGGCGAAGCGAGACCGCCGTCGTCGAGCTGGTCCGGCGGGTCGGCCCGATCCAGTCGCAGGCCGCTCGGGCGCCCTTCCTCGGCGTGGCGTCGCGGCTGCCCGGGGCGTCGTACGACGCAGTGACCGCCGCCCACGATTCGATGCGGGTGGTCAGGTCGACAAGTCTGCGGGGCACGGTGCACACCTCGACCCGCGAGCAGCACGCGGCGCTCAGTGCGGTCGCAGGTCGAGCGCTGGCGACCTTGTGGCGTCGTACGTTGAAGCTCGACCAACCGCAGCTGGACGCCTTTCGAGCGGAGGTCGAGACCCTGAGCGCGGATCGTTGGGTGACTCATGACGAGATCGAGAGTCGGCTGCGTGCGTGGTTCACCGGCCATGACCTGCACGCAAGCCTGAAGGCGGTCGAGAAGGACGCCGGACGGTTTGCCTACCGCAGCCACGGAGCGATGTTGCGGAAACCACGGGTGCCGTCGGCCGGGTGGCAGAGCCAGGCCGAGGTCGTCTACCGGGCCGCCCGCTACGCGATCGGCGAGCACGCCATGGACCCACAAGCGGCGCTTGTGGAGCTGGTCCGACACCATGTAGAGGCGTCCGGCCCGGTGACCCGCCGCGACCTCGCGTGGTGGAGTGGCGCGGGACTGCGGCAGGTCGACGCGGCGTCGAGACTCTGGCCGACGAGCTCACCGCCCGGCCGGGACCGAACGGGCACGACTACCTCGACCTCGCTGATGCCTCGCGCGGGGTGGGGGCGACCCGGGCGTGCGGCTGCTTCCCGAGTACGACGCGCTGCTGCTCGCCTACGACCCGGCGGCACGGATGCGCTTCGCGGACGACGGGGCGGTCCTGCACTCCTGGAACCGGGCCAACGGCGTGCACTCGCCCACCGTGCTGGTCGACGGGCGGCTGCGAGGCCGCTGGAGGCTGAGCCGGAGCGGAGCGCTCGCAACCATCGACGTCGAGATGTTCCCGGGGGAGCGGCTGCTCGACCCCGGCGACCTGACCGACGCGGCAGCCGCGGTCGGAGCCGTCCTCGGGCTGTCGGTCTCTGACGTCACCGTGACGCGCGTCACCACCTGACCGGGGGCACCGACAGGGGCGTCCACAGGATGAGACGGGAGGGTTGACTGGCGAAGCCGGCTGCCTAGGTTCAGACCTATGACAGAGAGCAACGAGTGGTCGTTCGAGACCCGACAGATCCATGCCGGGCAGCAGCCCGACCCCACGACCGGCGCCCGGGCCCTGCCGATCTACCAGACCACGTCGTACGTGTTCAAGGACACCGAGCACGCGGCCGACCTCTTTGCGCTCAAGGAGTTCGGCAACATCTACACCCGCATCATGAACCCGACGCAGGACGTGGTCGAGCAGCGGATCAACAGCCTCGAGGGCGGCGTCGGCGGCGCTGCTCGTCGCCTCCGGCCAGGCCGCCTCGCACCTCGCGCTGCTCAACATCGCCGAGGCCGGCTCCCACGTCGTCGCGAGCTCCAGCCTGTACGGCGGCACCTACAACCTGCTGCACTACACGTTCCCGAAGATCGGCATCGAGGTCACGTTCGTCGAGGACCCCGACGACCTCGACTCGTGGCGGGCCGCCGTCCAGCCCAACACCCGGGCCTTCTACGGCGAGACGATCCCCAACCCGCGCCAGGACATCCTCGACATCGAGGGCGTGGCCGCTGTCGCCCACGAGGTCGGCGTCCCGTTGATCGTCGACAACACCGTCGCGACGCCGTACCTGGTCCGGCCGCTCGAGTGGGGCGCCGACATCGTCGTGCACTCGACGACGAAGTACCTCGGCGGACACGGCACGTCGATCGGCGGCGTGATCGTCGACGGCGGGACGTTCGACTACGCGCGCCACCCCGAGAAGTACCCCGGCTTCAACGAGCCCGACCCGAGCTACCACGGCCTCGTGTACGCCCGGGACCTCGGCGTCGGGAGCGCGCTCGGCGCCAACCTGTCCTACATCCTGAAGGCGCGGGTCCAGCTGCTGCGCGACCTCGGTCCGGCGATCTCGCCGTTCAACGCGTTCCTGCTCTCGCAGGGCATCGAGACGCTGAGCCTGCGCATCGAGCGGCACGTGCAGAACGCCCAGGCGGTCGCCGAGTGGCTCGAGGCGCGCGACGAGGTCGAGAGCGTCGCCTACGCCGGCCTGCCGAGCAGCCCGTGGTACGAGCGGGCGCAGAAGTACGCGCCTCGAGGTGCCGGCGCCGTGCTCGCGTTCGAGATCAAGGGCGGCCTCGAGGCCGGGCAAGCGGTTCGTCAACTCGCTCGAGCTGCACAGCCACGTGGCCAACATCGGCGACGTGCGCTCGCTGGTGATCCACCCGGCATCGACGACGCACAGCCAGCTGACGCCCGAGGAGCAGGCCTACTCGGGCGTCACCCCGGGCCTGGTTCGGCTCGCCGTCGGGCATCGAGTACATCGACGACATCCTGGCCGATCTCGACGCGGGGTTCCGGGCCGCCAAGTCCGACTGACGCCGAGCGTGACGCCGACGTGACGTCGGACGCGCCGGTCACCGGCGCCTGGCGCGACGGCGACCCGGTCGGGCGACGGCAGTTCGTCGACATCGGCGACCTGCCGCTCGAGTCGGGTACGACGCTGCCGGACGTCCGGATCGCCTACGAGTCCTGGGGACGGCTCAACGCCGGCGCGGGACAACGCGGTACTCGTGCTGCACGCGCTCACCGGCGACACGCACGTGGTCGGTGCCGCCGGGTCCCGGACATCCGACGCCGGGCTGGTGGGACGGGCTGATCGGCCCCGGCCGAGCGATCGACACCGACCGCTGGTTCGTCGTGGCGCCGAACATCCTCGGCGGCTGCCAGGGATCGACCGGCCCGTCCTCGCCTGGCTCCCGACGGACGCGCGTGGGGGAGCCGCTTCCCCTACCTCACCACGCGCGACCAGGTGGCCGCGGAGCGTGCCTGGGCGGACGCGCTCGGGCATCGAGACCGTGGGCGCTGGTCCTCGGCGGCTCGGCCGGCGGGATGCGCGCGCTGGAGTGGGCGGTCACGCACCCCGAGCGGGTCAGCCGGCTGTTCGATGCTCGCCTGCACGCCGTACGCCACGGCCGACCAGATCGGCTGGTGCGCCCCGCAGCTCGCGGCGATCCAGGCGGACCCGGGCTTCCGCGGGCGGCGACTACTACGACGCGGCCGCCCGGCCAGGGCCCGCACCGCGGGCTGGCGGTCGCGCGGCGGATCGCCCACATGACGTACCGGTCGAGTGTGGAGCTCAACACCCGGTTCGGACGTGACGCCGCAGGGCGGCGAGAACCCGTACGACGGCACCGGCCGGTTCGCGGTCGAGAGCTACCTGGACCACCACGGCGAGAAGCTGGTCGGCCGGTTCGACGCCAACTCCTATGTCGTGCTCACGAAGGCGATGAACAGCCACGACGTCGGCCGCGGTCGAGGCGGCTGCCACCAGGCGCGCTGGACGCCGGTGACCGCGCAGACCGTGGTCGCCGCGATCGACTCCGACCGGCTCTACCCCGTGGAGCTGAGCGAGCTGCATGGCCGCCGTCGATCCCGGCGGCCGGCGACGTCCACGTCATCGAGTCGCTGTACGGGCACGACGGGTTCCTGATCGAGACCGAGGCCGTCGCCAAGGTGCTCGCCCGCTCATCGACTGAGCACTAACATCTACAACTGACCGCTCAGCCCCGGTCGCGAGCTACTGACCGCTCACGGGGGTGGGTCTGCTGGTAGTGGCGGCGGACGCGTTCGCGGTTGCCGCAGTCCTGCGAGGAGCACCAGCGTCTGCTGCGTGACTTGCTGGTGTCGTAGAACACCCAGCCGCAGGTCTCGTCCTCGCACGGCCGAGGCGTTGGGTGCCCAGGCGGACTCAGCTCGTAGGCATCGAGGACGATGCGGTGGCTGGGCGTCAGCGGACCGAGCTCGGTCGGGCCGCCAACGCGCTCCACCTCCCTCGGAGTCATCGAGGGTGCTGGCCTGGATCGCCGCCCTGATGCGGTCCTGGAGCACGTGCGGGACGCCACTGCCGGCTTGCTGAAGAACGCTTCCAGGCTCTCGCGCAGCTCCAGCAGGCTGGTCAGCAGGAGGTCGAGACCGGCGGGATCGAGCCCGGTGAGGTTCGTGGCCTCAGGTTGCGTGACCACGCCGGCGCGCGTTGCCCAGACGATCGCGTCCTCGGCACTGAGCAGATGGTCTTCCCGTCTCGACGCGTCGCCTCGCCAGGACACGGTGTTGACCAGGTCGAGGCTCGCGCGCCCGCCGACGAGCCTGAGGCTGGCGGCTCGCGATCCGGTGGCTGACATGTCCCTCCTAATGCTCTTGCGCGACTATGCACATTACTCTAGCGTAGCCGCATGGCTAACACTCAATACCGAGAATGCTCGTTAGGGGAGCCAGAGTCCGACACCCGAACCGAGTGGCGTCGTGGGCTGCGGGCCTCGGTGCCGCTCGCGGTGCCCACAGCGGCTGTGGGCCTCACCTTCGGGCTCTTGGCCGGGCCGGTCCTGGGGACCTGGCAGGCGGTCGTGATGTCCGCACTGGTCTGGTCGGGGACCGCCCAGTTCGCGGCGTTGAGCGTGGTGGCAACCGGCGGCGGCGCGCCGGTCGCCGTGGCGGCCGGGCTGTTGGCCAACGTGCGTTTCCTGCCCATGGGCTTCGCGGTCGCGCCTTCGCTCCGTGGTCGAGCCTGGCGACGCGCGGGGACGGGTGCTGTTCTGGTGGATGCCTCGTTCGCGCTCGCCCATCGCGGCGAGGGTCGGTTCAGTGGGGGCTTGCTGGTCGGGGCGGCGCCTCTGCAGTACGCCGGCTGGGTGGCGGGGACCGCCCTCGGGGTCGCGGGCACGAGTCTCGTTGGCGATCCCGGTCGATGGGGGCTGGACGTGCTGTTCCCGGTGTTCTACCTCAGCCTGCTGCTGCCCGACCTACGCCAGAACCCCCGGGGCCGGTGGGCCGCGGGCTTGGCGGCCGCGGTCGCCCTCGCCCTGGTGCCCGTCAGCCCGCCCGGTGTTCCGATCCTGGCCGCCACCGCGGCGGCCCTCCTGGGGGTCCGGAGATGATGACGGTGCTGCTGGTCGGCTCCCTTGTCATCGGAACGGTTGCGTTCAAGGCGACCGGCCCGCTGGTTGCGGGTGGCCGGACGCCGCCACCCTGGCTGACCCGGGTCATCGGGCTCCTGACGCCCGCTCTGATCTCGGCTCTCGTGGTGACGGGCACCTTCACCACCAACGCCAGGCTGGTCCTCGACCCCCGCGCGCTGGGCCTGCTGGTGGCGTACGTCGCCCTGCTGGCCCGCGCTCCGCTGAGTCTCGTCCTCGTCGCGGCGGCCACGGCCACTGCGCTGTGCCGCCTCTTGGTGTGACCAGCCGCCCGTTCACTCAGCCCGGACGTACCGGTCGAACCACTCGAGGACCCGCCGCTGTACGTCGATCTGGTGCTGCCGCTCGCGGATGCCGTGCGGTTCGCGGGGGTACGACACCAGCTGGAGCGGAGCGGCCTGACCGGTCATCGCCAGCCGGAAGGCGTTGGCCTGGCTGAGGGGGACGCGCTCGTCCTCGGCACCGTGCAACATCAGCAGGGGAGTCGTGCGGCGTGAGGCGTACGAGATGGGCGAGTGGGCATCTGCCTGATGCGGCCCCGGTCCGTCCCACCTGTTGTCACCGCCCAGCGCGGCCTCGAACGCCGGCAGGTCGCCGGTCGCTGCCAGCAGCCCCCAGTCGCTCACCCCCGCCCCCATGACGCCGACCTTGAAGCGGTCGGTCGCAGTGACGGCCCAGGCGGTGAGGAAGCCGCCTTGGCTCCAGCCGCCGATGCCCATCCGGTCGGGGTCCGCGATGCCCGCGTCCACTGCCGCGTCGACGATCGAGAGGACGTCGCCCCACTCGGCGCCGCCCATGTCGCCGCGAACCGAGACCGCGAACGCGTTGCCGTGGCCGTAGCCACCGCGATAGTTCGGCATCACGACGGCGTAGCCGTTGGTGGCCAGCAGCTGCCCCCAGTCGAGCGGGTGCACGTGCGACCACAGCCCCGACCGGCCGTACGGCCCGCCGTGCACGAGCACGGCGGTCGGCCACGGGCCCTCGCCGCCGTTCGGGCGGCCGGATGACCACGGCGTCGAGCGCGATCCCGTCCACGGCCGTGCAGCGCAGCGCCTCGACCCGGCCCAGCACGAGGTCGTCCGCCTCCCGGCCATGATCGAGACAGCGTGCGCAGCTGCACCGGGTGGTCCGGCGACCACCTCGGCAGACCACGCCCTCGTGAAGCTGGACGGCAGCGATCACCGGTCCATCGCTGATCGTCAGCGACCGACAGCCCGTACGTCTCCCCGGGCAGCTCCTGGGCCACGGATCGCTCGCCGGTGGCCGGGTCGACCCACTCCAGACGAGTGTCCAGGCCCTCGGCTACGACAAGCAGAGTCCTCGTGCCATCTGACGCGTGAGCCACGCCGATGGTGCAGCGCGGCTCATCCACTCCGGTGCCGACCACGCGGGGGGTACCACCCTCAGCCGGAACGGCCCATACGGTGTAGCTGCTCTGTGGCTCCACCTCGTGCGGTGCCGCGTAGACGATCGTGTCGGAGCCGGACCAGCCGACGTCGCCGGCATCCGGCGCCTCGCAGACCAGCGAGGCCTCGGATTCGCCCGGCACGAACAGATACACGCGTCTGGACTGCTGGTGCTCGTTCAGTGGGGAGTCGCTGGCTGAGCAGGGCAAGTCTGGAGCCGTCGGGCGCCCAGGCGAGCTCGGTCAGGTGTGCGGTCGGGGCCCAGCCCACCTGTGGCTCGCCACCGGCCGCATCCACGAACCACAGCCGGTTCAGCTTCCAGCGCTCGCCGAAGACGTCGGCGTCGTCCCGCTCCTTCTCACGCCGCTCATCGTCATCGGTCGGCTCGTCCGGCGCCAGGAAGGCGATCCGATCCCCGTCGGGAGCCCACGCGAACCCCGCCACCGACTCCTTGCGGACGACGAGTGGAGTCGCCTCGCCACCGGAGGCATCCAGGACATACAGGGCCTGGGTCCCACGCTTCTCGCGGTCGGACAGGAAAGCCAGACGCGACCCGTCGGGCGACCACCGCGGATGAGCGTCCTCTGCCCCGTACGTCCAGCGGCGCGGCGGACCGGACTCGTCCATGGGAGCGACCCAGATCCCCTGCTCGGTGTGTTCGCCGGCCTTCCCGAACGGGGCAGCCGTCCAGGCGACGCGTCGGCCGTCGGGTGAGATCTGCGGGTCTGACGGCGTCCATAACGACGCGACACGTTCGGGGGTGAGAAGGTTCGCCATCTGGGGACGGTAGCAAAGCACCCGCGGCGGCCAGGCTCAGCAGGTCACACCCGTCCGTCGACGAACATCGTCAACCGGGTGACCGTCTTCTCGTTGTCTCCGGGGATGTGGCCGTTCACGGCGCGACAGGCCCAGCCGAGCCGCACCGCCAGGTCGGCGGCGGCGACCAGGTCACCGTCGTACCGAGCTCGGTACGGCGCCAGATAGGCATCGCGAAACGGAACGATGTCCGCCGAGCTCTCGACGTCGTCGAGACCCCAGGCGATGACACCCTCCAGCGTCACCGACAATGTGAAGAAGGGATGCGACACGCAGGCGTCGCCCCAGTCCATCAGGAGATGGCGCCCGTCGCGGACGAACACCTGGCCGTCGTGGAGATCGTCGTGCTGGATCGTCTCGGGGATGCCGTAGGCGGCGAGCGACGTGCAGAGCTCGACGATGCGCGGGGCCGCCTCTCGGAAGCGCTGCTCGGCGTCGATCTCGACCATCAGCTGGTCGTACTTGTCCGGCAGCACCGCGAGCCGCAGGTCCGGGACTCCGGCCTCGAGCAGCTCGTCCACGGAGTCCGAAAGCTCCAGCTGCAGCTCGGCCGAGAGCCTGAGGACGTCCAGCCACCGGTCGAGGCTTCGCTCGCGCGGGATCACGGTCCGCAGCTGCTCGCCGGCATCGGACATCAGCATCCAGCCGGTATCGACGTCAGCTGCCAGCAGCGGCGGGATGATGTCCGGCCGCCGAGTGGCCAGCAGGTTGACCAGACCGGCCTCATGGCGCAGCGGCTCGCTGTTGGCCTTGAACCAGACGAGACCCGAGCTGGTCGGGATCTTCAGCACCGTCGACCACGGGTACACGTGTGGCTGTTCGATCGGGCCGGTCCGGGCCAGGCCCAGCCGAGCCAGCTGGGCCCCGATCCAGCCGTGCGCGGTCACCAGCCAAGCCGAGTCGAGCCAGCGTGGTTCCGTCCTGTCGTCCATGGGAGAGATCCTCCCCGAATCGATGGGTGAAGCGCCTGCCAGTTTCGCCCGCTGCCTTCGAGCATGGGCATCGCAACACAAGCGTTATCCGAACGACATCGCGTGGTGCGAGGCTTCCCGCGGTACACCTGCAGACGGAGACGCCCATGAGCATCGGATTTCCTCGACGGACCGCCTGGGGCCTGGCCTCAGCCGTGGCCGTCATCGCCGTGACCGTCACGACGCCAGCTACGGCCGGTGGGTCACCCGTCGGGAGTGCGGCACCCGAGCCGGCATGGGCGGGATTTGCCGCCGATGCCCAGCACACGGCCGCCGCCTCGGCGACACCGCAACCGCTGGACCGGGTTCATTGGCACGCGGCGGTGGACCTGCACCCGGTGCGCATACCACCAGATGGCACGTTCGCCCACTATGCATCGCCGATGATCACCAGCACGAACACGGTGATCGTGCCGACCAGGATCGGCAAGCGCCAGGGCTTCGAGCTGGTCGCGTACGAAGGTACGGACGGTACCAAGGTCTGGCAGCTGCCGACGGACTTCACAGTGCCACCCGGATCCAGCCGGAAGTTCCCGGGACCACTCCCGGCCTCACTCATCGACGACAACCAGGTGGCCGTAGCCGCAGCGGGCGGCACCGTGCTGGTGCGCACGAACGTGGACCGCGAGCACGGTGCCGTTCGGCGCCTCGCGTTCTACGGGCTTCGCGAGTGGCAGGGTCACCACGCCGCCTACGCGAGTGCGGTGCACATCACCACGCCTTTGACCACCGGGCCTGACGGGTCGTTGTACTTCGGCTTCTCCGCCACCGAGGATGCCCCGGGTGACCTGACCAGCGGTGTGGCTCGTATCTCTCCATCGGGTAAGGGCAGCTGGGTATCGGCCCGCGCCCTTGCCGGGAGCTCGAGCGACAGCGAGGTTGCCCTCAGCTGTGCCCCGGCTCTTTCTCCGGACGGCCGGATCGGGTATGTCGCGGTGATGGCTGGCACCAGTCCACTCCTGGTCGGGTTCGCCGCCGCCACCTTGGAGCCGCAGTACCGGCATGGTCTGCGTGATCCACAGACCGGCCGGCCGGCCACGATCTCGGGAGGATCGTCCGCGACGCCGACCGTCGGACCGGATGGCGACGTGTTCTACGGCGTCCTGGGGAATCCGGTGCTCCGCCACGATGCCCGCGGCTGGCTGCTCCACTTCGACTCCCGCCTACGCACGCCGAAGACACCCGGATCGTTCGGGTGGGACCAGACCGTGTCCGTGATCGCGTCGAGCGCGGTGAGCAGCTACGACGGCAGTTCGCCGTATCTGCTGGTGAGCAAGTACAACAACTACCTCATCGGGCGACACGGCGACGGACGAATGGAGCTCGCGCTGCTCGACCCACGGGTCGAACAACGCGACAGGTTCTCCCGGGTGCGGGTCATGCGCGAGGTGCAAACCGTGCTGTCACCCCTGCACCCGCCGCACACGCCCAAGGGCACCCGCTACGAGTGGTGCATCAACTCGATCGCGGTCGATCCCGCTACCGGCGTGGCGATTGCGAACAACGAGGACGGACACGTCTACCGCTGGGACCTCAGCAGCGGGAAGCTCACCGACGACATCCAGGTGAACGCGACTCCCCGCGGACAGGCCTACACCTCGACGCTGGTCGGGCCTGACGGCACCTCGTACGCCATCGAGAACGGCAAGCTGTACGCCGTGGGCAGGTGAGCGGCTGAACCCTCGGCGTTGCCATCGGTCCCGCACCCGAAGGACATCGAGCCGAACCGGCATCGCAAAGGCTGGCTTGAGCCGGCTGGACAGCACAAGATAGAGGTATGGACGACGAAGGCCGAAGACGCTGGATCGAACGTCTTGGGCTGTCCGCCTTCGGTGACGCGCGCCGTGGGACCGAGGACGCCGCGGCTGACCCAAGCTCGCTCGTCGTCCCGCTTGTCGGGTGCGTGATCGTCACGGTGACCCTCTACATGCTCGGTGCGGTGGCCCTGGTCCAAGGGGGAGGGCTCGCCGCTGTCACGCTCGGCATCCTGGAGATGGCCGTCGCTCGCGGCCTGACGGTTCCGCCACGGGCGCAAGCCCTGCCCCTGATCGCCTTTCTCTTCGGACTCGTCACCGTCGTCGTCGGGATCGCCGTCCTCTGGCTGTGACCGGGGACGTTCAGGGAACGCGGTTCTCAGTCGTGGGGTAGAGCCCGTTGATCGGCAGGGATGGCGGCGTATGCTCGCGGCGCGGTCATCTGACTGCATGGTGGGACGGCCTTCATGAGATTCAACGAACGAGAGGCGAGCAGGAATGAATCGTCGAATGGCTGTACCCGCGGTCGCCCTGGCGGCCGCAGTGACCGGATTGACAGCCGGTCTTCTGACCCTCCCGGCGCAAGGCGCATCCGTCGGACCGGCAGGTCATCAGCAGCAGTGTCCCCACGTGGGCCCGTGCCGCTGCGCGCGACGGGGCGGTCCCGGACGCGACGACGCTGCGCGGACGTGTGTACCTGAGGTCGAAGGACCCTGCCGGCCTGACCGCGTTCGCGACGGCCGTCAGCACGCCTGGCAACACCCTCTACCACCACTACCTGACGGCGCCGCAGATGATGACCGCGCTTCGGCCCCGACGCCGGGGCTCAGCAGCGGGTCGCCGACTGGCTGAGGTCGGCCCACCTGACGATCACCCGGACCAGCCCGAACCAGGTCGCGTTCAGCGGCACGGCCGCCGCCGTCGACGCGGCCTTCCGGACGCAGATCGACAGCTACCGGGTGGCCGGCAAGTCGCGTTCACGCGCCGGCGACTGCACTGAGCGTCCCCAGGACGATCGGCCCGGACGTGCTCGGCGTGTACGGCCTCGCGAGCGAGCTGCCAGGGTCCGCGACCGATGAACGTCACGGACAACGGCCCCTCGAGTCGGCCACCTCGGCGGCGAAGCCGGGTGTGCCGACGCTGCCCTGCTCCGGCTACTTCGGCGAGAAGCAGGCGACCAAGTACCCGAAGGCCTACGGCAAGGTCCAGCCGTACGCGGTCTGCGGCTACGAGGCCGACCAGCTGCGTGGCGCCTACGGCGTCAAGGACAGTCGTCACCGGAAAGGGCGTCACTGTCGCGATCACCGACGTCGGCGCGCTGCCGACGATGGCCAAGGACGCGAAGAAGTGGTCCAAGCTGCACGGCGTCCAGCCGTTCGCGAAGGGCCAGTACAAGGAGTACGTCGAGCCCGGCGCTCCCTACAACCCAGGCTGGGCCGGTGAGGAGTCACTCGACGTCGAGGCCGTCCACGGGATGGCGCCGGATGCCAAGGTGGCCTACTTCGGCATCGCCTCGGACTTCACCTGGGCGTTCGACCAGATCGTCGACCAGCACCTCGCAGACGTCGTGACCGACTCCTGGACCACGTCTCCGGGCGAGGCGGCGGCGTACGAGCAGGACTTCCAGATGGGCGCCACCGAGGGCATCGGCTTCTACTTCTCCTCGGGCGACAGCGGCCGTTCCGACAACGCCTACCCGTCCTCCGACCCCTGGTCGACGTCCATCGGCGGCAGCTCGATCGGCATCACGAAGTCCAACGGCTACAGCTGGGAGACCAGCTGGGAGTCCGACTACTCCGCGCTCTCCAAGGACGGCAAGTCCTGGACCCCGGCGCCTCCCGGCACGTTCCAGAGCGGCTCGGGTGGCGGCACCAGCACGACTTACAAGCAGCCGTCCTGGCAGAAGGGCGTCGTGCCCAAGCAGTTCAGCGAGCAGTACGGCAAGACCCCGATGCGCACCACCCCGGACATCGGGGCCGAGGCGGACCCGACCACGGGCTTCCTGCAGGGCTACAGCTCTCAGGTCGACGGCAAGTTCGTCTACGGCGAGGACCGCATCGGCGGCACCAGCCTGTCCTCACCCGTTGCTCGCCGGCATGACCGCCGACGCGATCCAGGCCGACGGCGGCACGGCGATCGGCTTCGCAGACCCGGCGATCTACCAGCTCTACGGGTCGAAGAGCTACCACGACGTCACCGACAAGCCGTTCGGTGCCAAGACCCACGAGGCATCGGTCCGTACGGCCGCGGTCGGGCGCAGGCGGCGCGACCGTGGTGGCGATCGCCAGTCTCGGCAACGCCCCCGACGGCAAGCTCTCGTCGATCAAGGGCTGGGACAACACGACGGGGGTAGGGACACCCGACGCAGATTGGTTCACGACCATCGGTCAGCAGTAGCTTTCTGCGTCAGAACCACGGTCAGACGCTCAGCACGCAGGCCCGGAGACTGATCTCCGGGCCTGCGTCAGCGCTACTGGAAGGACTACTTGGTGAAGGTCGCCGTGAACGCGGCGTCCCATCCGGTGCCGAAGCTGCTCCACGGCGTCGAGGTCCACTGGGACTCGTCGCCACCGTTGTTCTGGTAGACGAAGTCCCCACCGGTGTAGGCGTCGCTGAGGTCCAGGGCCCAGCCCACCGAGTAGGTCGTGCACGCCTCGAAGTCCTTGTCGATGCTGCCGAACGCGACGTACTGCGAGCCCGGCTTGAGCGTGCCCTTGAACTTCAGGGTCACATCGTAGAAGCCGGACTTGCCGGAGCTGAAGGTCTGGGGCGGCGTCTCGTAGATCGCCGATCCGGTCGCCTTCAGGCCGTCCCATGCGTACAGCTCACCGCGAACGACCATCGAGCCAGTGGTCAGATCGGTCCACTTGAGGGCGAGCTTGGTGAGGTGGTGCCGCTTCGCGGGGACGGTGAACACCTGACCGTAGGTCGTCGTGGCGCCATTGCACCCGAACGGGTTGGCGGCGGTGGTGCCGTCCCACGCACCGAACGTATCGATGACGGTCTTCTTGCCTTCGGTCTGCGCTAATGCACCCGATGCGAAGACGGAGACACCGAGGGCGACGACGCCGGCGACGATGGTGCCGCGGCGTAGGAGGGAGGAGGTGAAGTGGCGCAAGGGAAACTCCTTGAAGGGGGATCACCGCGACCTGCTGTCGCGGGGCAGGAAATGTCTAACAGCGAACCCGATATCTGCGCAATAGGTTCAGCCTGCGAGTATCACTGCCGTGTCGAGGAAGCTCGTCGACTCCTCGACGTGGCCGAACCATCGAAGATAGAGGCCGGTCGTGACGCGCTCGACGAAAGCCCAGCGCCAGACCCGATCGGGATCGACCCCGGCGAGCTCGGCAAGACGCTGGCATTCCCGGCCGAGCAGGTCGGCCCCTGAGCCGGCGAGCGACAGCTCCGCGGCCGCGATCTCACGACACGCGTCGCGGAGTACGACGCCGACGTCGTAGCTGCGCTCTCCGACGAAGCCGTCCGGGTCGATGAGGGCCCACCCCGACCCTCTGCGCAGCACGTTGCCCGGGTGGGGGTCCCCATGGCATACGACCTCTGGTCGCTCAGAGACCGCGAGCTGGTGCGCATGTCGGATCGCCCGCGAGACGGCCTGGGGATGCTCCGTCCCGTAGCGCGGCCCGAGGTCGGCGAGGATCGTCAACAGCCCAGCGGCCTTGCCGGTAGACGCCCCGCCGCGGTCGAGCGGCACCCGCCAGGCGTCACGAAGAAGTGCGACGATGAGCGGCCCTTGCTCGACCAGCATCGGGGTCTCGACCCACAGGGTCCGACCCAACCGCTCGGTGAGGAGGGCGCCGCGGTCGGCGTCCCACGCCAGCACCCGCGCATAGCCGAGCCCGTTCGCGTACGCCATGACACGGGCGGGCACGTCGAGCTGGCCCGGTTGGGCGATCTTCAGAACGCCGGTCATCCCGTCGACGCTGGTCACGGCCAGGGTTGGTATCCCCGCCCCACCGTCGAACCAGCCCTCGGCCGTGAGTCCCCACGTCTCGCATACCGATCGAACCGTCCGGGCGAAGTGGTCGACCGACTCCGAAACGTCACGGTCGGAAAGAGCCCCTCGGCGTTGAGCCTCACCGATCGCACCCTCGATCACATCGGCCGCCACCGAACGAGAGTATCCAGATCCTGGCCAGCAGCCGCGCCGTGCTCTATGCCGGTCCTGGACCTTTCGCCGAGCCACGGCGTTCCAGGAAGGAGTCGAGCAGAGACGCCGACCTCCGATGCAGAGCCCCCTTGATGGGTGGTGCCCACCCGACGATCGAGCCCAGTGGTCCAAGGGCCTGGGACGCGAAAGCGCGCACATCGAAGTCGTCATGGTGTTGATCGATGAGGCCATCTCGGAAATGAAAGGTGGACGTGATGACGTTGTGCACCTTTCGACGCCCGAGCGTGTAGTCCGCCACCCACTGGCCGGAACCCGTCGTGTCGTTCGCGGTGATGTCGCCGAAGGTGACGCGGATCTTCTCGTCTCGACTGAAGAACATGTCCCACATGGCGATGGCGCGTTCACCGCGCAGAGTTCTGAACACCGGGTCCGAGAACTCGACGTCCGGCGAGTAGCACTTCCGAACGGTGTCGAGGTCGCCATCGTGCACGGCGCGGTAGAAGCGTTCGATCAGCTGTTCGTTCTCGTTCATCGCACAGTTCCCCAGTGTCTGCGCGGCTGTTGCGAGCGGCCGCGTCCACTGTACTCAACACGGTTCGCCGCATGGTTCGTCAAAGGCATGGCACGGATTCCGGCTGTGCGGTATACCGGTCATGGCGGCAATGGCCAGCGAGTGTGGGCACTGGCGCCCTCGACTCGGAGGTGCGAGATGGTGGACGCCGCTGCCGCGACGGGATCGGACGTCGTCGCCCCCCAAGCAGTGGACGGGCGGGCGACGGCCATCACCGTGCTCACCCCGGTGGAGTCCGGTCACACCCCGCTGCTGCGACTCGTCCTGTTCCTGGGCGCTCACGTGAAGATGCTCAACGAGGCACTCGTGAAGCTGTCCTTCATCCACTACGCCCGGTGGACCATCATCGGTGACCTTCCGTACAACGGTCCACCGCAGAAGCGCGACCGGCTGCACTACGACTACCTCTTCTTCGAGACGAACTTCAACGGGACGTGGGACGAGTACATCGACGCGTTCTCCGAAGTCGTCCCGGACCGGATGAAGGCCATCTGGGGTAGCTCGTTCGGCTTCCCGGGACCACAGCCGGTGGGGCCCTTCAAGGCCTACATCCACGCGAACGACCTGCCCATCGCTCACTACTACGCCGCTTATCCGGACGCGACCACCAAAGAGGTCCTGGCTGCCCTGCGGGTCAAGGCCGAGATCGAGAAGTTCAACGCCCGTACGGCAGCCATCGACTCTCCCGAGGACTTCCGCGAGGCGTACCAGGAGCTGCTCACGAAGGTGCAGCACGATGTCTGAGGGACGGCGAGCGTTCGATGGCTAACCAGAGCGGCCAGGCATACGCGTTCATGGCGATGACGCCGATCATGGCCGGCCAGGAGGACGAGCTGGACGCCCGGCTGGCCGCCTGGGCCTCCGGTGAGAGCAGCCCCCTGGCTCGGATGGCGACGACACACTTCGCGCGTTTTCTGGTGCTGCACGACCTTGTCTACCAAGGGCCGCCCCAGGTGCGCGACTCCCTCCAGTCCGCGTACTTGATCTTCGTCAGCAACTTCGACGGCGATATCGAGTCCTACCTGGAGTCGATGCTCGACCTCATGGCCGATGAGGCCGAGCAGGTGTGGGGGCTGTGTGTCGGGTTCCCCGGCACGGCTGACCGTGAGCTGCTCCTCGCCTACTTGCTGCACAACCAGGTGGACACCACCTTCTTCGTCTCGGCCTACCCGGATGCCACCGTGCTGGACGTGCGCAACAGCCTCACGGTACGGCGCCGGATGGCCGACTTCGCCGTCGCCGCCCAGAGCCTCGACCCGACTGAGCTGATGGCCCAGTGGCGCGCCGACTTCGGTGAGGTGACCGCATGAGCACCGCGTCGCTGGACCTCGGAGCCATCCAGGGCCTCGTCCTCCGGGGCTACCGCATGCCGGTGGCGTCGTACGTACTGCTGACGATCTCGGACGCGGCGGCGGGACGACGCTGGGTCGACTCGGTCATCGAGCCGGTGACCTCGGCGGCCCCCTGGGAGGCCAAGCCTCCGTGGACGATGAACGTGGCGTTCTCCGCTCCCGGGCTGCGCGCGCTAGGCGTGCCCGACGCTGTGGTGGCCACGTTTCCTGCTCCCTTCATCCAGGGCATGGCCGCGCGCGCCTCACTTCTCGGTGACACCGGCGACAACGCGCCCGCGCACTGGCAGGGCGGCCTGGGCACGGCTGATGTCCATGTCCTGGTGATCCTGCAAGCCATGTCGGCGGAGACCCTCGCGGAGCAGAACTCGTGGCTGACCGGCACCCTCACGTCGGGACTGCGGGAGCTGTCGCGCATCGACCTCTCGGTGCTACCCGGAAACACCGAGCACTTCGGCTTCGCCGACGGCTTCTCACAGCCCGACATCGAGGGCCTCGAGGAGTCGTCGCGGCACGGTCAGGGCGTCTACGAGGGCCACGGCCGGTGGCGCCCCGTCCGGGCCGGCGAGTTCGTGCTCGGCTACCCGGACGAGGAGGGTGTTCTCCCGCCGGCCCCGCAGCCCGACGCGTTGGGACGCAACGGAAGCTACCTGGCCTTTCGCAAGCTGCGCCAGCATGTCGTCGAGTTCCGCGAGCAGCTGGCAGCCATGGCCGCGCAGACGGGTCTCACCGAGGAGATGATGGCCGCCAAGATGGTCGGACGATGGCGTGACGGGACCCCGTTGGCCGTCTCTCCGGATCACCCGGACCCTGCCGTCGTCGCGGACCCCTCGCGGGCCAACGGCTTCGACTTCACCGACGACCCCGACGGCTATGCGTGCCCGATCGGCGCGCACATCCGCCGGGCGAACCCCCGTCTGTCGTTACCGTTCGACGGCAAGCTGGTGGCCAGACATCGACTGGTCCGGCGTGGGCTGCCCTACGGTCCGCCGCTGCCGCCAGGAGTCTCGGACGACGGGTCTGAGCGGGGAATCGTCTTCGCCTGCTTCCAGGCCGACCTCGAGCGACAGTTCGAGTTCATCCAGTCACAGTGGTTCGGGGACGGCAACGCGTTCGGGCTCGGGACGGACCAAGACCCCTTGCTCGGGACGGATGACGGC
This sequence comes from uncultured Actinomycetota bacterium, assembly GCA_963833975.1. Lineage (GTDB taxonomy): Bacteria > Actinomycetota > Actinomycetes > Propionibacteriales > Nocardioidaceae > JAWWPG01. The sequence continues at coordinate 119,583 of CAWIAB010000005.1, read as the reverse complement.
GGCAAGCTCGTGGTTAACGGAGCTCCACCGGTCTTCGCGTCACCACTGCGCCGAGTCATCACCGTGCTCGGTGGGGAGTACTTCTTCGCCCCGGGGATCAACGGGCTCGGCTATCTGAGCCAGCAGCACGGCTGACGAGGACGGAGGCTGGTATGTCGCTCTTCATCGACCTGGCGGAGCTGACCGACGAGGTTCTCGGCGACGGCCGACGGCTGGTCAGCCACCAGCTCAGCCTGCTGACCGAGAAGCTCAAGCAGAATCCCGAGCCTCGTCTTCGCCCTGCTGCGCGAGGTCCGTCCCGTGTTCTTCAAGGGCGACGTCGCGATCGTGACGCGGTTCGACGATGTGGTCGAGGTGCTGACCCATGACGCCGAGTTCAGTGTCGCTTCCTATGCCGAGCCCATGCGTGAGATCACCGGTGACTTCATCCTCGGCATGGATCAAGGGCCGCAGTACGAGCGGGACAGCTCGCTACTGCGTCTGGCGTTCCGGCAGGGAGATATCGACGTGGTCGAGAGCCTGGTGGACCGGGCGGCGCGCAGCAGCGTGACTCGCGCCCTGCCGCACGGTCGGCTGGACGTCGTCCGCGATCTCGCCGATCGGGTCCCGGCCGCCATCGTGGAGGACTACCTGGGTGCCTCGGGGCCGGACCAGGACACCCTCATCGCCTGGGCCCGAACCCTGTTCACCCATATCTTCGTCGACCTCGCCGACGACAGAATCCTGCAGGAGGACGCCCGGATCGCCAGCGAGGAGATCAGGGCGCACCTGGACTCGGTGGTGGCCGCGCGGAAGGCCGGCGTCGCATCCGGGGACGCAGTGCCGGACGACGTACTCACGCGGCTGCTTCGGCAACAGGTACTGGGTCCGCTCGCCTTCACGGACGTGGAGATCCGCAGCCAGCTCATCGGCATGCTGGTGGGCATGATCCCGACCATCTCCAAGGCTTCGTCACTCGCCATCGACGAGCTGTTCTCACGTTCTCGCGAGCTCGAAGGCGCCCGCCAGGCCGTGGTCGAGGGCGACCAGGCCCTGGTGGGTCGATACGTCACGGAGGCGATGCGGCTGGCTCCGCAGGCTCCGGGGCTGTTGCGCAAGGCCGTCGTGGACTATCCGATCGCTCGTGGCACCCACCACGAGCGGGTGATCCGCAAGGGCATGATCGTGTTCGCGTCGACCCAGTCCGCCATGATGGACCACGACGTCGTCGACGATCCGCACGAGTTCCGCCTTGACCGGCCGGACTCCGTCTACCTGCACTACGGCGCCGGCTTGCACACCTGCTACGGGAGGTACATCAACGCGGTCGCCGTCCCAGCCATCGTGCGGGCAGTGCTCTCGATCGAAGGCGCCGAACGCGCACCGGGTACGGCGGGCGAGCTGCTCATCGACCAGACCTGGCCGACCTCGATGTCACTCGTCTTCCCGACCTCCTCGACGCAGGCCTGACCCGGCGAACGAACGGCGCCCGCCGGGCCTGGCGGCCAGGCAGCCGTCCACGAAGGTGCCGAGCAGCCGATGTCCGTGTCGGCTGAGGATCGACTCGGGGTGGAACTGCACGCCCTCGACGGGATACTCGCGGTGACGCAGACCCATGACGACGCCGCTGCCGGTGCGCGCGGTGACCACCAGCTCCGAAGGAAGTCCCTCCTCGGACACGACCAACGAGTGGTAGCGGCCCGCGAGCAGCGGTCCGTCGAGCCCGTCGTAGACGCCTAGGCCGTCGTGATGGACGAGTGATGGTTTGCCGTGTATGACGCTCGCGGCGGGCACGATGCGGGCGCCGTACGCCGCCGCGATGCACTGGTGACCGAGGCAGACTCCCAGGATGGGGACGGACCCGCCGAGGCGCGCGACGACCTCCGTGCTCACCCCGGCGCTCTTCGGCGTGCCTGGTCCTGGGGAGATGACGATGCCCTGGAGGTCGCCCCTGCCCACCGCACGACTGATCTCGTCGACGTCGATCGCATCGTTGCGTACGACGTGAGTGAGGGCCCCGAGCTCGCGCAGGTACTGGTCCAGGTTGTAGACGAACGAGTCGTAGTTGTCGATCAGCAGCAGACTGATGTCGCGCCAGGCGGGATTGCTCGGCAGGGGGGCTAAACGCTTGCGCGGTAAGGGATGCGCGACCAGGCGACTCGCTAGCCAGGCCGTCGTCGGGCCGGCATCCCAGCTGCCCACCCCATCGACTGAGGCGACGGCGCGCACCCGATCCAGTGAGCTCGTCACGAACACCTCCGTCGCGTTCGCGATGTCGGCCATGGAGAGCCGGCGCTCGAGGACCGCGATGCCCATCACGTCGAGCTCGTCGATGGCCCGTTGCCGAGTCACGCCGGGCAGGATGCGCCCGTCGAGCGCCGGTGTGAGCACGGCATCGTCCGTGACCAGGAAGAGGCTGCCGCGACCGGTTTCGAGCACGCACCCGTCGCGGTCCGTCACCAGAGCGTCGCAGGTCGTTGACCAGGCCCCAGGCGCGGGCTCGACTTCGAGCAGGCGCCGCCGGTCGGCGTACTTGTGTGGTCCGAGGCCTCCGGGGACGACGACGGGCACCAGGCGCAGAGACCCGGCGCGGGTTGCCTCGAGGGTGGACATGGTGATCCCTCGAGCTGCACAACCCTTCACTGGAAGGGAAAACGTCGACGCGAAGTCGATGCCGTCCGGCCAGCCTAGACGCGCGCTCGGCGACTCGGCCGACCAGGTCGTCAGGGATCGGGCCGAGTGCACAGTCAGCGACACTCGCCGCAAGCCGGGCGAGGTGCGCCTCACGGTCGACGACTCGGCCGTCCACCACCAGGCACGTGGTGAAGACGCCCTGTGCCAGATCGACCCTCGGCTCCAGGGTGGGAGCCCTCGTCGGCGGCTTCTGTCGTACGTTCTCAAGCCCATGGGTCCGCTCAGCGCCTTCCTCCACGGGGGAGAGCCGGGCCTTGATCGCGTGCACGAGCGGCTTCGCCTTGGTCACGGTCTCGACCCGCTCGCCCTCAGGCGTCGAGTCGATGACGACTCCTCCGCCGGCGCCGAACCACACCTGCTCTCCGGAGAACTCGAAGGTCCGGATGGCGACGCTCAGCTCGAGACCGGCGCCCGGGCTGGCATAGCCGATGGCACCGGTGTAGGTCTCGCGGCCGGTGGACTCGACCTCGTGGATGATCTCCATGGCCCGCACCTTCGGCGCCCCGGTCACCGAGCCGGGTGGGAACGTCGCGCGCAGCAGGGTTCCGTCGTCCTGCCCGGGGGCCAGCGTGGCGACGACGTCCGACACCAAGTGCCACACTCCGGCGCGCCGTTCGGCTCGGGCGATGTCCTCGACGCGCACCGTTCCAGGGACGCTGACCCGGCCGAGGTCGTTGCGCATCAGGTCGACGATCATCACGTTCTCGGCGCGGTCCTTCGCGGAGCCGACGAGGTCCTCGAGGTCCAGGTCCAGTGGTGCGGTGCCCTTGATCGGCGAGGTCCGGACCTGGCGGCCGGTCCGCCGCAGGAAGAGCTCGGGGGAGAGGCTGGCGATGGCACCCTGGGGCGTGCTGAGGAAGGCGCCGTACGACGGAGCGAGCTCCTCGACACCAGCGCAGAAGGCGTCGAGGGGATCTCCCGAGAACTGTGCCTCGAAGCGTCGACACACGTTGGCCTGGAAGATGTCGCCGGCGGCCAGGTGCCTCAGGGTCCTGGCGACGGCGGCTCGATGGCGGGCGGCATCCGGGGAGGCCGTGAACTCCGTGCAGGCGTAAGGCCTGCGGCTGCAAGTCGGCCCGCTCGAGGGCTCGCCGGACCCGGAGCCTGCTGGGCCTCGAGCCGATCCTGGTTGTGGTCGTCGACAAGCGCCTCGAACCACCAACCTTCGCCATCGCGGACGAGGACGTGGTCGTAGTAGGCCAGCGTGACGTCCGCGAGCGGTAGAGGGCGGTCCGGTGGTGGCGGCAGGCTCTCCAGCCGCGCGCCGAGCTGGTAGCCGAAAGCACCTACCCAGCCGCCTCCGAATCCGCTCAGGCTCTCGCAGGCTCGAGTGCTGCTCAAGGCGTCGAAAGGATCAGCTCCGCCCGGCAGGCGGCGTGCCGGGTCGAAGCCGACGACCGTTCGGGAGTCATGCCAAGAGCCCAGCAAGCCGAACAGGCCGTCCATCCCGCGGAACACACGCAGCATCTCGGTGGGCTCGAGGGACGAGCCGAGGAGCGTACGCGAGATCTCGACGGGCACGCCCCATTATCGAGGCCGCACGCCCCCGGGGTCACCACTACCTGCTCAGCGCACCGCGCAGCCGTTCCGTGTACTCGACAGCCTCCGCGTCGTCGGCGTACTTCGTGCGCGGCCAGAAGAAGCCCCGGAGCCCGTCGCCCTTGGTGCGGGGTACGACATGCCCATGCAGGTGTGGCACCGACTGGCTGACCACGTTGTTGACGGCGACGAACGTCCCTTGCGCGCCGAGCGCATCCGTCATAGCGGCAGCAACGCGCTGCAACGTCTCGAGGAATGCAGGTCCGAGCTCGGCCGGCAGGTCGAGCAGAGTGTCGACGTGGGGTCGCGGGACCACCAGCGTGTGGCCCTTGAAAACCGGCCTGGTGTCGAGGAAGGCCATCATCTCAGGGCCGTCGTACACGACATAGGCCGACTCCTCGGCCGCCGCGATCCGGCAGAAGAGGCAGGTGGCCAGGTACTCGCTCAGCGCGGTCCCCCGCTCGGGACGGCGCAGGAGGGTCCTCGCAGGCGCGTGTTCATGGTCAGCCAGCCTACGGGTTCAGGGACCGGGTGACCGGCTTCGGAGGGGTCGTCGTACCGTGCTGACGAACCCGTACTGCAAGGAGCCCAGGATGCAGGATCACGAAGACGGCGGCGCCAAGGCAGGCGCCGAGCCGGTGCTGACGCGTCGACAGCTCGGCGGTCTCGTCGTGACACTGGGTGCGGCGAGCCTGCTGTCGGTCTCGTCGGAGCTCGACGCCTCGGCCGACTCGGGCGCGACCTCTTCCGGGCTGGCGAGGGTGCACGGACAGCCGTACGCGTCCAACTGGTTTCCCGCGGATCTGGTGAAGTGGGACCCGGCGAAGGACCCGGACTCGCCCTTCATGCGGAGTACGACCCCACTGGCGCGGCGGGTCGTCGACCGGCTCACGAGGGCCAACCCGCACGCCCGCAGCCGGCGCGTGCTGGCCTGTTCGGTGTTCGACCACACCGACGGGAACCCCGCTCAGGGCTCGCCCGCCTTCGACTACTACACGTCGGAGTTCTGGACGTACATCGACACCCTGATCTTCTGGGGAGGCTCGGCGAGCGAGGGGCTGATCCTCGCGCCGAACCCGACGGTGGTCGACGCTGCGCATCGCAACGGCGTTCCGGTCTACGGCACGCTCTACTTCCCTCCGGCTGTCTATGGGGGCCAGCTGCAATGGGTAGAGGACCTGCTGCAGAAGGATTCTGACGGCTTCCCGGTAGCTAGATCGCTGGCTGCTATCGCCGCGCACTACGGGTTCGAGGGCTGGTTCTTCAACCAGGAGACCTCCGGCGCGGACTCCGCCCTGGCGAAGCGGATGGTGGCCTTCCTCGCGGATGTGCACCGGCACGGGTCGCGGGTGCTCTGGTACGACGCGATGACGGAGTCCGGCTCGGTCGGCTGGCAGGGTGCGCTGAACGCCAACAACGACGCCTTCTTCGCCGAGTCGGACCTGATGTTCGTCGACTTCCGGTGGTCCACGGCGAGTCTCGCCTCGTCGGCGACGTACGCGAAGGGCATGGACCGCGGGCCGGACGAGCTCTTCGCAGGGATCGACACCGGCTCGCAGCAGTTCGGGATCCAGTCGGAGATGGATGCGATCTTCCCGGGCAAGGCCGACTCGGGAGTGTCGGTGGCGCTGTACCGGCCGGACTTCACCCTGACGGGTACGGCGGACCCGACGCAGTACCCGGAGCGGGAGAGCCGCTTCTGGGTCGGTGCGGACGGCGACCCGTCGAGCTCCACGCCGGACGACGAGGGCTGGCGCGGCATGTCCGCCGAGATCGCCGAGCACACGTCGGTGACCGGGCTGCCGTTCGTCAGCTTCTTCGGGACCGGCCACGGCCACCAGTGGTGTCATCGGGGGACGCAGACGCTGGACGCGGACTGGAACAACCTCACCACCCAGGACGTGCTCCCGACCTGGCGGTGGCTCGTCGACGGCGCGGACCTGGCCGTCGACTACGACTACCAGACCGTCTGGCAGGGCGGGTCATCGGTTCGGATAGCCGGCGACCTGACGGAGATGACGACAATTCCTTTGTACGCAACGCGTCTCGCTGTCGACGCAGACACGTCGCTCGAGCTCGTGGTGGCGGGGCGAGCCACCTGGTCCGCCGTGTTGCGTTTCCTCGACGACCCCGATACCGACGTCACGGTACCCATGGGCAACGGCCTGTCCGGCTGGAAGCGCCTGTCGACCGGACCGCTCGCGTCGTACGAGGGGCGCACCCTGATCCGGGTCGGCGTGCGGATCGAGGGGAGTGGCCAGGTCGACGTGCGGCTGGGGGAGCTGCTGCTCGGTCCCGGTCCCGGTCTGTTGCTCCGTGCACCACGTCACCCGGTAGCCAAACGGAGCAGCCCCGGCTACCGGGTCTACTGGCGCGGCCAGCCGGGTGTGCGCTACGACCTGGAGGCGGTCAACCCCGACCAGACACGCAGCTGGCTCGGCGCAACGACGGCGGAGGCGTTCTACGTGGCGTCCCTCGCCGGCGACGTCCAGCAGATCGCCATCATCCCGGTTGCAGTGGACGGCCGGCGCGGTCCCGCCGGCTTCGCCACGGTCTGACCCTGGCACTGCTGCGGGTGGACGGGGGCGCTGCTCGGGCAGACGGGGGCGGATGCACCAGGTGGTCGAACATACGTTCGAGACAGGCGTATGCTGAGGCGATGACGTACGAACGGCGCGGAGGCAGTGCACCGCCGCCGCTGCGCGTCGGGGAGCGGTCGGTCACGCCGCCTGGCTGGCCGCCGTCGGTGCGGCCGCCCGACGCGCCGCGCTGGGAGGACACCGCGATCAAGTGGCTGCTCGACCAGTGTCCTCCCGAGTACCGGCTGTACGACGGTCTGCGCCGCCATCCGGTCGTGCTCGCCAGGTTCGCCGCCCTGCACGTGGAGGCGAGCATCCAGGCGGCCCAGCGAGGGATCTCGGAGGCCAGGGTCAGCCTGCGGGAGGTGCTCCCGACCGAGGCGGTGGAGGGCGCGATCGGCATGTGGGAGCGCGAGGGGGCCCGGTTGCTGAAGATACGGCGTGCCGTCGACCTGATCGAGGAGGCGTTCCGTGGCCGGCGCTTCCGGGCGCGGCTCTGATTCCCGGCGAGCGGGTCGTCTCCGGTAGAAAGGCACCATGACCGAGCCCGAACCTGGACCTGGATCCCCGATCAGGATCTATCTGCTGGACGATCATGCGATCGTTCGGCGCGGGCTGCGGGACCTGTTCGAGGCGGAGGGTGACCTCGAGATCGTCGGGGAGTCGGGATCGGCGGTGGAGGCGCAGAGCAGGATCCCCGCGCTGCGCCCGCACGTCGCGGTCCTCGACGCCCGGCTCCCGGACGGCAGCGGCATCGACGTGTGTCGCGAGGTCAGGTCGGTCGACCCCACGATCTCCGTGCTCATCCTCACGTCGTACGACGACGACGAGGCGCTCTTCGCCGCGATCATGGCCGGGGCCTCGGGGTATGCGCTGAAGCAGATCGAGTCCACGGACCTGGTGGCATCGGTGCGACTCATCGCCGCTGGCAAGTCGATGCTGGACCCGGCCGTGACGGCACGCGTGCTGGCGCGGGTGCGCCGCGGTGCCGATGACGAGCCCGACGAGCTGAGCGGTCTGACCGCGCAGGAGCGCAAGATCCTGGAGCTGATCGCCGAAGGCCTCACCAACCGGCAGATCGCCGAGCGGATGTTCCTCGCGGAGAAGACGGTCAAGAACTACGTCTCGAGCGTGCTCAGCAAGCTCGGTTTGGAGCGGCGAACCCAGGCGGCCGTGCTCGCCTCGAAGCTGCTGCGCTGACGCAGGCCGAGGATGATCAGCCCACGCGCCGTCCGGTGATCTCCCGTGGGGTGATGCGCACGAAGAGGTTGCGGTTCCCGTCCGCCCACGGCTGCAGGAGCCCCTCCCGGCGCAGCGCGATCGTCTCCTCGGGGTCGTCCACGGGGGCAGACGGTCCGGTCACCAGAACGCTCCAGCCGCGTGACAGCCAGGCGTCGAGATCATCCACCTCGAACGCCACCTGCCCCGTTGCATGTTCCGCGAGCAGGGTGTACGGCGACGTGCGCACGACGACGGTGTCGTGGTCGATCAAGTAGTTGACCGGGTGGATCACCGGCCCCGACGGGCCGACGAAGGCCACTCTGCCCACCCCAGTGGTGCCGAGGAGCGTCAGGCACTCCGCACGGCTCAGCGCCGAGATAGCGTGGCGCTCCGGGGATCTGCTGGTCTGGCTGGTCTGGCTGGTCTGGCTGGTCTGGCTGGTCTGGCTGGTCATGTCGCAATCCTTTGCTTGTGTGGTTCGGACGTTGGTTCGGACAGGGCCTCACACGTCGGCCTTGGCACAACCAGGACCGGACACCCGGCGGCTCGGACACACTGCTCGGTCACCGAACCGAGCTGCCCACTCGCATCGAAGATGCCTCGTCCGGCACCGATCACCAGGTAGTCCGCCGTACGCGCCATCGCGAGCAGCACGGTCGCCGCGTCGCCTTCGATGACCAGGCGAGACACTGTCGGGGAGCCTTCGAAGCCACGCAGTGCTTCCGCGACGGCAAGGTCCTGGACATCCTGGGCGTAGGCGCGGTCGACGAGTGTCCACGGCGTCCAAGCCGTGACGACGTCGAGAGTGCTGCCTCGCCTGCTCGCCTCCCGCATCGCGAAGGACAACGCCGCTCTGGCCGCGTCGGTGTCGTCGACACCGACGACGATCGGCGCCTTGATGTGGGTCATGGTGGCCTCCTGCATCCACCATGGCGCGTCGAGCGCTCTGGGAGCAGAGCCGGAGGTCCGGACGACCCGGGTCCTTCGACCTGGTCAAGTCGGGTCGTCGGCCCGATGTGCCAAGGGCCGGCACCGACGAGTGTGGGACTTGTGAAGAGCACGAGGCTCCCACAACTCATCCAGGAGATGTCATGGCCACAGTCCATAGCCCGAAATCGCCGGTGATGGTCGGTCACGCCGATGTCACCGCTCATGACGTGACAACGCACGTCCACCCGGCTGCTCGCTACGTCTGGGGAGCCCTTCGGCTCGTGGTCGGGTTCAGCTTCCTGTGGGCCTTCTTCGACAAGCTGCTGGCGCTGGGCTACTCCACGGGGGTCAACTCCGAGACTGGCGTGACCGACCGGTTCGGTGACGCAGCCTGGATCCACGGCAACAGCCCGACCAACGGCTTCCTGGCCTTCGGTGCGGACGGCCCGTTCAAGGGCTTCTACAACAGCCTGGCGGGCACTGCCTTCGCGGACTGGATGTTCATGGCCGCGCTGTTCGGCATCGGGATCGCCTTCATGTTCGGGGCGTTCACCAGGATCGCCGCAGGCGCCGGGGCCCTCCTGTACCTGATGATGTGGAGCGTCGTCCTGCCCCCCGAGAACAACCCGCTGTTCGACGAGCACATCATCGGCGCCCTGGTCTGCCTCCTACTCGGCTTCTATGCCGCCGGTCGGTACCTCGGAGTCGGCACCTGGTGGGAGAAGCAGGCGATCGTTCGTCGCTTCCCGATCCTGAAGTAGCGGGCCGGCACGACAGCACGACAGCACGACAGCACGACAGGGCGGTGAACCGGCTGCAGCCGGTTCACCGCCCTGTTGCGCGCGGTTGCCCGGGAGGCGTCGAGAAACGCGGGTTGCCGAGCCGTCCGTGCTTAGACTCGGGCATGACCCAGGTCGAGGAGCCCCTCGAGTCCCTGCTACGACGAGTGCTGGCCCGGGTCGAGGTCGCCGTCGCCGCCGAGGCTCGCGTGCGGTCCCTGCTCGACGCCGTGACGGCGATCGCGGGCAACCTCGACGTACGGGAGACCCTGGAACGGATCGTTGCCGCCGCGGCAGACCTCGCCAGCGCGCGATACGTCGCACTCGGGGTGATCGACCAGGAGGGCGAAGGGCTCTCCGAGTTCATCACGTATGGCATCGACGAGCAGGACGCAGCGCGGATCGGCCCCCTCCCCGCGGGTCACGGGATTCTCGGTCTCCTCATCTCCGAACCGCGGCCGCTGCGACTGCACGACCTTCGACAGCATCCCAAGTCGTACGGGTTCCCTGACAACCATCCACCGATGAGCTCCTTCCTCGGAGTGCCGGTCCGTGTGGGCAACCGGGTGTTCGGCAACCTCTACCTGACGGACAAGCACGGTGACGGAGACTTCACCGACGAGGACGAGCTGGCGGTGATCGCGCTGGCCGCCGCGGCCGGGGTAGCGGTGGAGAACGCGAGACTGTTCGCCACCGTCAACCGTCGCGAGCAGTGGCTGGACGCCACCTTGCAGATCCAGCACGCGTTCCTCCGGCGGGTGGACCTCGACACCGCACTGCATCTGGTGACCGCCAAAGCGCAGGAGGTGCTGGGCGCCGACGTCGCCGTGCTCGTCCTCGAGCAGGACGACGGCGCCCTCAAGGTCCACGCACTCGCGGGTGAGGCCGAGCTCCTCGCGACCACGCTCCCTCGTGAGGGCGCCCTCGCCGACGTCGTCGAGCAGGGGGCAACCGTACGGCTCGCGGAGGGGCTGCGTATTCCCGGCCTCGACTTCGTGGCGAGCGCCTTGCTCGTTCCGTTCACCGGGCCGGGCGATCGGGGAGGGGCCCTCCTCGTGGGTACCAAGACGGCTCGTCGTGGCCGCTGGCTGGCCGAGGACGACGTCCAGGCCCTGCAGGGGTTCGCCGCGCAAGCCGCGATCGCCATGGACCGGGCCCAGGCGCAGCAGGACCGGGCCGCGCTCGCCGTGCTCGCGGATCGGGACCGGATCGCCCGCGACCTGCATGACGTCGTGATCCAACGACTGTTCGCCACCGGGCTGATGCTGCAGAGCACCGTACGGCGGGCGGTCCAGCCCGAGGTCGTCGAGCGGCTGGCCGGTGCCGTGAGCGAGCTCGACATGACCATTCACGACATCCGCAGCACCATCTTCCAGCTGAGTGGGAGCAACCGGACCGACGACCTCCGCGACCAGCTGCACGAGGTGGCTGCCGACGCCCACGCCGCGCTCGGCGTCCATCCTCATCTGGTCCTCGAGGGGGCTCTCGACTCGCTGGTGTCCGACGAGATCAGGCCCGACCTCGTGGCCGTGCTGGTGGAGTCCTTGTCCAACGCGGCCCGGCATGCGAGTCCCTCCACCATCGAGGTTCGCGTCGCGATCGAGGGCCGAGGCGACGAGGCCAGGCTGATGCTCGAGGTTCGTGACGACGGGAGAGGTTGCTCCGCCCCCGCTCGCGAGAGCGGTCTGCGCAACATGCGTCACCGAGCCCTGGACCACGGAGGCGGCTTCGAGTTCATCTCCTCCGCGGGCGCGGGTGCCACGGTCCGGTGGTGGGTCCCCTTGAGCGATGGCGCACTGGCTCCGTGAGCATACGGCGATCGGCCCGATGTCTCGGACGCTTGCGGCAGCCGACCTGTCGATCGTCAACCTCGAAACCGCCGTCACGACGAGGGGCCGGCCGCAGCCGAAGGAGTTCACCTTCCGGGCACCACCGAAGGCTTTCACCGCGTTGAAGGCAGCCGGTGTCGATGTGGTGACCATGGCGAACAACCACGGGCTCGACTACGGCCCGGTGAGTGCGCCGGATGCACTGTCCGCGGCCGCATCCCGTGGCCTGCCGGTGATCGGGATCGGCGAGGACGCCGCGCAGGCGTACGCGCCCTGGATCGTCACCCTGCATGGCCAACGGATCGCCTTCCTTGCAGCGAGCGCGTTCCTCGCTCCGCAGAGTCTGGTGCCGTCGTGGTCCGCCGGTCCGCATCATCCCGGACTCGCCATGGCCATGCCCGGCCGCGCCGCCGCTCTCGTCGCCGCCGTCGAGCACGTCCGCCCGCTCGTCGACACGGTCGTGGTCGACATGCCCTGGGGCAACGACGAGCTCCAGTCGTGCCCCACACCCTGGCAGCGCACGCTCGCGGACGACCTCACCCGGGCCGGTGCCGACATCGTGGTGGGCCAGCACGAGCACGCGGCGGGGCGCGGCAGCGCTGGGCGGCGCTGCGCGGTTGTACCGGACTGTCCGCCCGGCCGGGTGGCTGATCGGGTCGTACGGAGTGCCCGGCCGGGACCTTCGACACTTTCGCGGGGAGGGGGGTGATGTGTCAGCGTGGGATCGTGACTGACTCCCACTCCGACGCCCCGTCCGCCAGCGAGCACGACCTCGAGCTGCTCGATGCCTACTGGAGAGCGGCGAACTACCTCTCCGTGGGTCAGATCTACCTGATGGCCAACCCGCTGCTCCGCGAGCCGTTGCTGGCTGAACACGTGAAGCCGAGACTCCTGGGGCACTGGGGTACGACCCCCGGACTGAACCTGCTGTACGCGCACCTGAACCGGGTGATCCGACAGCGCGACCTCGACGCGATGTTCGTGACCGGTCCAGGACACGGCGGCCCCGGGCTCGTGGCCAACGCATACCTGGAAAGCACCTACAGCGAGGTCTACTCCTCGATCGGACAGGACGAAGACGGTCTGCGGGCGCTGTTCAGGCAGTTCTCCTTCCCGGGCGGCATTCCCAGCCACGTCGCTCCCGAGACGCCAGGTTCCATCCATGAAGGCGGCGAGCTCGGCTATGCGCTGGTGCATGCCTATGGCGCCGCCTTCGACAACCCAGACCTGCTGGTGCTGTGTGTCGTCGGCGACGGCGAGGCGGAGACCGGCCCGCTGGCCGCGAGCTGGCACTCGAACAAGTTCCTCAACCCCGTGACGGACGGCGCCGTGCTGCCGGTGCTGCACCTGAACGGCTACAAGATCGCCAACCCCACAGTGCTGGCCCGGATTCCCGAGGACGAGCTGGCCGACCTGATGCGCGGGTACGGCTACACACCGCACTTCGTCACTGGCGACGACCCGATGGCGGTGCACCGTGGGCTCGCAGCCACGCTCGACGAGGTGCTCGACGACATCGCGCACATCCAGCTCGAGGCGCGTCAGCGTGCCACGCGGCCGGACGCGGGTACGGCGCCGGCCAGGCCGCTCTGGCCGATGATCGTGCTGCGTACGCCGAAGGGTTGGACCGGCCCCAAGATGGTGGATGGCCTCCCGGTCGAGGGGACCTTCCGGTCGCACCAGGTCCCGCTGGCCGAGACTCGAACCAACGCGGGGCATCGCGAGCAGCTGGAGGACTGGCTACGGAGCTACCGGCCCGAGGAGCTGTTCGACGCCGCTGGCCGGCTGGTTCCCGAGCTCCGCGAGCTCGCTCCGGCGGGGGACCGCCGGATGAGTGCCAACCCGCACACGAACGGGGGACTGCTGCTCCGCGACCTCGTCATGCCGGACTTCCGGGACTACGCAGTGGCCGTCGACCGTCCTGCAGCCGAGCTCAGCGAGGCCACCCGCGTCCTGGGCCTGATGCTGCGCGACGTCGTCGTGAAGAACCCAGACCGCTTCCGGATCATGGGACCCGACGAGACGGCATCGAACCGCCTCTCGGCGGTCTTCGAGCAGACCGACCGGGCGTGGGACGCGCAGGTCCTGCCCGGTGATGACCAGCTGTCACCGGACGGCCGGGTCATGGAGGTGCTGTCGGAGCATCTGTGCCAGGGCTGGCTCGAGGGGTATCTGCTCACCGGCCGGCACGGGCTGTTCAACTGCTACGAGGCCTTCATCCACATCATCGACTCGATGTTCAACCAGCACGCCAAGTGGCTGAAGACGACGAACCACATCCCCTGGCGGGCGCCGATCGCATCGCTCAACTACCTGCTCTCCTCGCATGTCTGGCGGCAGGACCACAATGGGCTCTCGCATCAGGACCCGGGCTTCATCGACCACGTCGTCAACAAGAAGTCCGAGATCGTCCGGGTCTACCTGCCGCCGGACACCAACACCCTGCTTTCGGTCGCCGACCACTGTCTGCGCAGCCGGCACTACGTCAACGTCATCGTGGCCGGCAAGCAGCCCGCACCGACGTACCTGACGATGGACGAGGCGATCGCGCACTGCACGCGCGGACTCGGGATCTGGCCCTGGGCAAGCAGTACGGACGGCGAGCCGGACGTCGTCCTCGCCTGCGCCGGAGACGTTCCCACGCTGGAGACCCTGGCCGCGGCTGATCTGCTGCGCAGGCACCTGCCCGAGCTCGGGGTTCGGGTGATCAACGTCGTCGACCTGATGCGGTTGCAGCCTGAGACCGAGCATCCGCATGGTCTTTCCGAGCGTGACTTCGACGCACTGTTCACCACCGACAAGCCGGTGGTCTTCGCCTATCACGGCTACCCGTCGCTCATCCACCGCTTGACCTACCGCCGCAACAACCACGTGAACATGCATGTCCGCGGCTACAAGGAGGAGGGCACCACGACGACGCCGTTCGACATGGTGATGCTCAATGACCTCGACCGCTTCCACCTGGTCATGGACGTCATCGACCGAGTGCCGTCCCTGGGCAGTCGCGCCGCGACCCTTCGCCAACGGATGTCCGATGCTCGCCTGGCGGCGCGCGCATACACCCGCGAGCACGGCGAGGACGACCCGGCGATTTCCGGCTGGACCTGGGAGACGGATGCAACTCAGGACTGACGTGAGGCGTGACCAGGTACGATTCCTGCCTGCCCTGCGCCGAAGGGCGCCGTCGACGTAGCGAGGGAGGGCTTGGTGCGGACAGCTGGCCGGTTCGCGTGGCTGGGCGTCGCCGGAGCGCTCGCTCTGGTGGCCTGTGGCGGCGGGGGGACCCCCGACGCGGACGGTCCTGGCACGCACGCCGCCCGGCCGACAGGAGGTGGTGCGACCACCAGTGCATCCCCATCCGCAACGCCGCCATCCGAGACGGTGACGACTTCCGTCCCACCACCCGTGACGCCCAGTCGGCCGATCACCATCGCCTTCGCGGGTGACACCCACTTCACGTCGTACCTCGCCTCGCGACTGGATCACCCCGAGACGGCCATGGGTCCGATGGCCCGGCTGCTGGGCCGGGCGGACCTCTCGATCGTCAACCTCGAGACCGCCGTCACGACGCGAGGGGAGCCGCAGCCCAAGGAGTTCACGTTCCGGGCGCCGCCGAGTGCCTTCATCGCGCTGAAAGACGCGGGGATCGACGTCGCCACGATGGCGAACAACCACGGGCTCGACTACGGACCGGTGAGCGTGCCCGACGCGCTGGCCGCCGCACGGGCCGCCGATATGCCCGTGATCGGGATCGGGGAGAACGCAGCGCAGGCGTTCAAGCCCTGGATCGTGACCAGCCACGGCCAGCGGGTGGCGTTCCTCGCGGCGACCGCCGTCATGGACGCGCCGCTCATCTCGAGCTGGAGCGCGACCGACAGCCAGCCGGGCGTGGCGACCGCGCTCGACGGTGACAACGCCGCGCTGGTCGCGGCGGTCAAGGACGTCCGCCCTCAGGTCGACACGGTCGTGGTCGACCTGCACTACGGCAGCGACCTGCTGACCTGCCCGACGGAGATCCAACGGAACCTGGCCGACGACCTGGTCGCCGCGGGCGCCGACATCGTCGTCGGTCAGCATGCGCATGTCGTGCTCGGTGGTGGTTACCACGGGTCCGCATACGTCGACTTCGGTCTCGGCAACTTCCAGTTCTACGTGTCGAACGGCGGCCCAACCGCCGAGACCGGCGTACTGGTACTCACGGTGGACGGTCGAAAGGTGACCCACCCGCGCTGGGTACCGGGCCAGATCGTCAACGGTCTGCCGACGGCACTCACGGGTGACGCCGCGAGCTCGGCAAGCTCACACTGGGAGTCGCTTCGCGAGTGCGGCGGACTCACCGCGCAGCCGACCGGATAGCCCACCCGCGAGGCCTCAGTCCAGGTCAGCCAGCTCGGGGATGATGGTGACCGGACACCGTGCGTGCTGGACCACGTGCTGGCTCACGGATCCCAGCAGCGCGCCCCTGAACCCGCCGTGACCCCGAGATCCCACAACCAACAGGTCGGCGTCGTGCGCTGCGGTCAGCAGCACCTCCACCGCGTGGCCCTCGATCGCCTGGTACGTGATGTCGACGTCCTGGTGCGGCGCGGCCACATCCTCGGCCTTGAGCCGGGTCGCCTCGACGCGCTCCGCCAGAGCCAGGTCGACCTGGGTCTGGGCCGACGGATCCATCCCGAGGCTGTACGCCGTCGATGACCCGTACGCGGCCGGCTGCTCCCAGGCCGTGACCGCCCGGACCGGTACGTTCCGTAGCTTGGCCTCCTGAACGGCCCACCGCAGCGCTCGGAGCGCACCCGTCGAGCCGTCCATACCGACGACGATCCCTCCGACGAGCGCAGCAAGGGGAGCGGACTCGGCCTCGTCGTCCACAACCTCTGAGGTGGTACTGGAGTCGGTCACAGTGTGGTCCTTTCGAGGAAGCTGGCCAGCTGACGCGGGAGTACGAGCGATGCGGCCGGCCGGTGGATGGTCGACCGAGGTGTCGCACAGGTTCAGTACACAGCACGAGTCATCCTGCCGATAGTGGCCGGGGGTCCTTGTCGCTCGTTCGGCGGGTTCCGGAGTCTGCGTAGATCCGGGCGCGGTCATCGGCATAGACTCGCGAGGGCAATTGTCGGGTTCGGCGGACTGCGCCGGCATCGGCCCGTGACCTTTCGGAAGGACGCCAGATGGGTTTGCTGGAGAACGTCCACGAGCCGCGCGACCTGCGTGAGCTCGACGACCAGCAGCTCGTGGAGCTCGCCGGCGAGGTGCGCGCCTTCCTGATCGACCGGCTGTCGAGGACGGGCGGCCATCTCGGCCCGAACCTCGGCGTTGTCGAGCTCACCATCGCCGTACACCGGGTGTTCGACTCTCCGCGGGACCGCGTCGTCTTCGACACCGGACACCAGGCCTACGTGCACAAGATCCTGACCGGCCGGTCCGAGCGGTTCGACACGCTACGCAAGCAAGGTGGGCTGTCGGGCTACCCGAGCCAGGCGGAGTCGGCCCACGACATCGTCGAGAACTCACACGCGTCCACATCACTGTCGTACGCCGACGGGCTGGCCAAGGCGTACCGGCTCCAGGGCGACGATCGACATGTCGTCGCCGTGGTGGGCGACGGCGCGTTGACCGGCGGGATGACCTGGGAGGCGCTCAACAACATCGCGGCAGCACCGGGGAGCCGGTTGGTGATCGTCGTCAACGACAACGGCCGGTCGTACACGGAGACCGTAGGCGGTGTCGCGGTCCACCTCGCGAGCCTGCGCACGAGCCCGCGCTACGAGGCGGCGCTCGAGGTGGTCAAGGCCCGGCTCGCCCGGACCAAGCTGGTCGGACCCCCGCTGTACGACGCGCTCCACGCCATCAAGACAGGGTTGAAGGACGCCCTCGCACCGCAAGGGATGTTCGAGGATCTCGGCATCAAGTACGTCGGTCCGGTGGACGGCCACGACGTGTCGGCCATCGAGCTGGCACTCGGGCAGGCCAAGGCCTTCGGTGGCCCGGTGATCGTGCACGTGATCACCAAGAAGGGCATGGGCTACCCACCGGCGGAGCAGCACGAGGAGGACAACTTCCACTCGCTCGGCTCCTTCGACGCCGGAACTGGCGCAGTCCCGGTGCCCGACCCGAGCTACGCCGACGTCTTCCGTGCCGAGGTCGTGGCACTGGGGATGGAGCGTCCGGACCTCGTCGCTGTGACCGCCGCGATGCTCTACCCGACCGGGCTCGACGGGTTCCAGCGGGTCTTCCCGGAACGGACCTTCGACGTCGGCATCGCCGAGCAGCACGCCGTCACGTCGGCGGCCGGCATGGCCCTCGCCGGTCTGCACCCGGTGGTGGCCATCTACGCGACGTTCCTCAACCGGGCCTTCGACCAGGTGCTCATGGATGCTGCCCTGCATCGCTGCGGGATCACCTTCGTCCTCGACCGGGCAGGGGTCACCGGCGAGGACGGCGCGTCCCACAACGGCATGTGGGACATGTCGATACTCCAGCTGGTCCCGGGGCTGCGCTTGGCGGCACCACGCGACGCGACCCGCTTCCGCGAGCTGCTCCGGGAGGCGGTCGCCGTCTCCGATGCCCCCACCGTGCTGCGGGTGCCCAAGGGTGCCGTACCTCCTGACATTCCCGCGATCGGCAGCGCGGACGGTGTCGACACGCTGGTGAGCACAGGTGAGAAGGACGTACTTCTGGTCGCCGTGGGTGCCATGGCCGGGGCATGCATCGCCGCGGCCGAGCGGCTTCAGGCGCAGGGCATCGGCGTGACCGTGGTGGACCCTCGTTGGGTCAAGCCGGTCAACCCGGCACTGGTCACGCTCGCCCGCCAGCACTCCGCGGTGGTGAGCGTCGAGGACAACGGGCGCACCGGAGGATGTGGCAGCGTGCTCGCCCAGGCACTGATGGATGCCGATGTGGATACGCCGGTCAAGGTGTGCGGGATCCCCCAGGAGTTCCTGGCACCCGCGAAGCGAGCCGAGATCCACGAGCGTCTCGGTCTCACCGGACCCGAGCCTGGCCCGCGACATCACGGCGTGGGTGGCGGCCTTGGACCAGGCACGCGCACTGCGAACCGAGTCGACGACTCCGGCCGACACCGCCTGATCCATCCGTACGGGCGTTGAGGCCGGGTAGCATCTCAGCTGATATCGCACGCAGTGGTGCGGTCGAGCAGAGGGGCGGGGGAGTGGCTGGACACCGCACTGCCACGGCTGTGGCCGTGCTCGCGGCGGCCCTCGTCCTGACTGGTTGTGGAAGCCGTCATCTGGCGGCGTCGACCGCGCGGGCCGGCGGTCCCAGCCCGACCAGCAGCCCCTCAGCCACGGTTCCTCCGACGGTCCCGTCCACCGGTTCGTCGACGGCACCGTCGCCCTCGCCCTCGACGTTGCCGTCGACCGGTCCGACGGACCGTGACTTCTCGGCCATCCGTCGGCTGATGGCGGCGCGGGCGCGAGCCGTCGTGGCCGGTGACGAGGACGCTTTCCTCGCCACGGTCGACGTCAAGCGTCCCGCATTCGTCTCGACGCAGAAGGTGCTCTTCGCCAACCTGCAGGATCTGCCGGTCACCTCGATGAGCTACGAGGTCGGACGGTTCGGCCTGACCAACGCGCCGGGGATCACCGGACCGGCCGTTCTCACCCCACCGGTGGTGGAGCACGTGTTCTTCTCCGGCACCGATCAGCACGCGGTGGCCAACCAGCTCAACGACACGTTCGTGAAACGAGCGGGACACTGGCGCCTGGCGGCCGACAAGACCAGTGTGGAGGACGGCAGCCAGGTGACCGCGCGGCCGTGGGGCGGTACCCGGCTGGACGTCGTCACCCGGGGGCATCTGATCGTCGTCGCCGACGCGTCCTCGCCCGGGCGGGCCTCTACTGTGGCCGACTCCGTCGAGTCCGACCTGGACTTCGACGCCGGGATCCTCGACGTACCGGTCGACGACCATCTGATGGTCGACGCGACGTCCTCCGGGTCGGTCTCGAAGTTCGACAACGACGAGTCTGCGGGAGCGGTGACGTTCCCGGTCGAGGGCGGGAACGACTTCGAGGCGGACCGGTTTGCCGGGATGCGGATCAAGCTCAATCCGCAGTACATCACCGAGCTGCTGAGTGACGACGTGATCCTCCGGCACGAGCTCACCCACTTCCTGATGATCCAGTACTCCGGGCTGAACCCGAAGTGGCTGACCGAGGGGCTGGCCGAGTACGTCTCACACCAGCCTGATGGGCTGAGCTCGGAGTACCTCACGTCGGAGTCCTACGACCGGCTGATGCAGCGCCGCCAGGAGCTCACGGTCGCTGGCCTCTTCGGCCAGGACCCTGCCACGGACTACCCGCTGGCCATGGCCTGCGTGACCTACCTGGTCGACCACGGCGGAATCTCCAAGCTCAAGAAGCTGATGGCGGCCTACGCGGTCCACACCGACGGCATCTACGGCGACCAGTACACGCGGCAGCTGCTGCACCAGGTCTACGACCTGACGCCCGCCGACGTCGCTCACGGCGCGTTCGACCTCCTCGACTCCCTCCGCTGACTTTCAGGCTGCGAGTGGAAGGGGATTGGCTTTCAGTCAACTCTCATATCGTCATGCAATAGTTCTTCCGCCGACCGGTGGCTCGGCGCGCCTATCCCCGTGATCTCACCTCGAGCACGCTGCACTGCACCCGTGAGGCCCTCAGGTGATCGGGGAGGCATTCGTCATGAAAGCAATGTCGATGCACGGTCGAGCGCGGACCCGATGCCGCTGACCGATCTTCCGAGGGGAAACCTGAATGATGTTGACGACGCGTGCGCGCGCCGCCGCAGGGTGCTGTGGCGCCCTGCTCGCAGCACTGCTGACCGGCGGCTGTGCCGCTGCGGGGGCGAGCGGCTCCGCGGATGCGGGGCCTTCTCCAAGTCCGACCGGTAGCTCCGGTTCGGCCTCGACCTCGCCACGATCGCCGGCGTCGTCGACTCCGGCGACCTCCTCGTCGACTGCCGGTGGGTCCGGGGATGACCAGTTCGACACCATCCGCACTCTGATGGCCGCCCGCGCCAAGGCCGTCGTCACCGGCAGCGAACACGCGTTCATGGCCACCGTCGACACGCACCGACCCACGTTCGTGGCGGCCCAGCGGGTGCTCTTCGAGAACCTGCAGGACCTGCCCGTGACCGCGATGCACTACGACGTCTCGGACTACGGCCTCACCAACGCCACCGGCATCAAGGGCCACCTGCTCAGCCCGCAGGTCGTCGAGCACGTCCTGCTCGCCGGCACGGACCGGGCGGCCGTCGCCAACCAGGTCGCCGACACCTTCATCAAGCGTGACGGTCACTGGCTTCTCGCCGCCGACCGCACGATCGACCGATCGGGAGGCGTCACGGCCCGGCCATGGGGCGGAGCCGAGGATCGACGTCGTCCGCCGGGGTCACCTGATCGTCGTAGCCGACGCTTCGACGTCCGGCGCCGCGACCTCGGTGGCAGACGCCGTCGAGTCTGCGCTCGCCGCCGACGCGCAGGTCCTCGCCGTTCCCGTCAACGACCACGTGCTGGTGGACGCGACCACCGGTGGCTCGGTATCGAAGTTCGACAACAACGAGTCGGCCGGGCGCCGTCACCTTCGGCGTTACCGCCGCGACTTCCGGCCGAATGGCTCGCGGAATGCGCGTCAAGATCAACCCTCACGACATCAGCCGACTGGCCGACGACCCGCGCATCCTCCGGCACGAGCTGACGCACTACCTCATGTACCGCTTCAGCGGGCGCATCCCGACCTGGCTGACCGAGGGCCTCGCCGAGTACGTCTCGCACAAGCCCTATGGCGGGCTGCCGACCGAGTACATGACGACCGAGACCTATGACCGGCTGATGAGCCGGCCGCAGGTGCTCACGGTGTCCGGCCTGTACGGCCAGGACCCCAGCACCGACTACCCGCTGGCGATGGCCTGCGTCACCTATCTGGTCGACCACGGAGGCATCGCCAAGGTCAAAGAGGCGATGCGGGCCTACGCCGCGCACGACGACGCGCCGTACGAGGATCAATGCACCCGCAGGTCCTGCGCACCGTCTACGGCGCTGAGTCCGGCCGACGTCGCGCACGGCGCGTTCGACCTGCTCGGCGCCCTGCGCTGAGCCCTGCACCCGTCGGGTTCGTCGGTGCCTGACCGAACATGATGGCCTTGAGTCCTCAGGACAACCTCTCCAGGCTCACGATCAGTCGATCACGGGCGGACGTGAAGCGGCTCCCGGTCACGCGTTCGCTGATGCCGGTGCGGTCGAGGTACGGCGTGATGCCGCCCAGGTGGAACGGCCAGCCGGCGCCGAGGATGAGGCACAGGTCGATGTCGGCGGCGGCGGCCACCACGCCCTCGTCGAGCATCAGGCTGATCTCCTCGGCCAGCGCGACCATGGCCCGCTCGCGCACCTGCTCCGCGGTCGACGGGTGAGTCGCCGCTGGTGAGGAGCGCGGCGGTGTCGTCGGCGAGGTAGGGCTGGCCCTTCTCGTTCCAGGACCACAGCCCGGGCTTGCTTCGCGGCGACCAGCGCGCGGAGGTTGTCGCTGACGTAGAACCGATCGCCGAAGGCCTCGTGCAGCGTCTCGGCGACGTGCAGTCCGATCGCCGGTCCGACCAGCTGGAGCAGCACGAACGGGCTCATCGGCAGGCCGAGCGGGTCGAGGGCGTGGTCGGCGACCTCCGGGTCGGTGCCCTCGTCGACGGCCTTGGTGATCTCGCCCAGGAACCGGGTGAGCAGCCGGTTGACCACGAAGGCCGGGGCGTCCTTCACGAGCACCGAGGACTTCTTCAGCGTCTCGGCTGACCGCGAAGGCGGTCGCCAGCGTCGCGTCGTCCGTCGCGCTCGCCACGCACGATCTCGAGCAGCGGCAGGATCGCGACCGGGTTGAAGAAGTGGAACCCCACCACCCGCTCGGGGTGTTCGAGGTCCGCCGGCCATCTCGGTCACCGACAGCGAGGACGTGTTCGTCGCAAGCACGGTGTCGGCGCCGACGATCGCCTCGAGGTCGGCGAACACCTGCTTCTTGACCGACAGCTCCTCGAAGACCGCCTCGAGGACGAAGTCGGCGTCCGCGAAGTCGGCCAGGTCGGTCGAGCCCGGTGACCAGGGCCTTGCAGCCGGTTGGCCTTGTCGGTGCTCGACCCGGCCCTTGGCGAGCAGCTTGTCGACCTCGCCGTGGACCGACGGCCACGCCCGGCGTCCACCCGCTCCTGGTCGAGGTCGGTCATGACGACCGGCACCTCGAGCCGGCGGACGAAGAGCAGGGCGAGCTGGCTGGCCATCAGGCCGGCGCCGACGATGCCCACCTTGCCCGACCGGTCGGGCCAGGCTCTTGTCCGGGGCGCCCGCGGGCCGCCGGGCGCGCTTCTGCACGAGGTCGAAGGCGTAGAGCCCGGAGCGCAGCTCGGGGCTCATGATCAGGTCCGCGAGCGCCTCGTCCTCCGCCGCGAACGCGGTGTCGCGGTCAGCGGTCCTGGCGGCCGCGATCAGGTCGAGGGCCCGGTACGGCGCTGGCGCCGCGCCGTGCAGCCGGGCGTCGACCGCTGCTCGGCCCCTGGCCGACGGCGGCGTCCCAGGCGTCGCCCCGGTCGACCTCGGCGCGCCGTACCTGACGCTCACCGGTCAGCACCTCGGCGGCCCAGCGCAGCGACTGCTCGAGGAAGTCCGCGCCACCGAACATCGCGTCCGCGATGCCGAGCTCGAAGGCCTTGCGGCCGTTGAGCATCGTGTTCTGGTTGAGGGCGTTCTCGACGATGACCTTGACCGCGCTGCTCGGCGCCGATCAGGTTCGGCAGCAGGAACGCGCCGCCCCAGCCCGGCACCAGGCCGAGGAACACCTCGGGCAGGGCGATCGCCGTGACCGAGTCCAGCACGGTCCGGTAGTCGCAGTGCAGGGCCAGCTCCAGCCCGCCGCCGAGTGCCGCGCCGTTGACGAAGCAGAACGACGGCTTCCCGCCGTCGCCGAGCTTGCGCATCACGCCGTGGCCGAGCTGGGCGATCGGCCAGCGCCTCGTCGCGCCGGGCGATCTGCGGGACCCCGGTGAGGTCGGCGCCGACCGCGAGGATGAACGGCTTGCCGGTGACGCCGATCGACGTGACGTCGTCGCGGCCGAGCGCGTCGTCGATGCGCCGCGTTGAGCGAGGCCAGACCGCGCGGCGCCGAACGTGTTCGGCTTCGTGTGGTCGTGGCCGTTGTCCAGCGTGATCAGCGCCATCGTCCCGGCGCCGAGCGGAAGCTCCACGTCGCGGCTCAGCGCGCGGGTCACCACCTCGTCGTCGGCCGCCAGCGCCGCAGCCCGCGCGAGCACGGCGTCGAAGGTCGTCGTCATGCCGCCGGCTCCGCACGGCGGCGGCTCGACGCGACCAGCGCGGGTTCTCCCAGACGACGGTGCCGCCCATCCCGATCCCGATGCACATCGTGGTGATGCCGTAGCGGACCTCGGGGTGCTCGGCGAAGTGGTCGGCGAGCTGGACCATCAGCCGTACGCCCGATGAGGCCAGCGGATGCCCGACGGCGATCGCCCCGCCGTACGGGTTGACCCGCGGGTCGTCGTCGGCGATGCCGTAGTGGTCGAGGAACGCCAGCACCTGTACGGCGAACGCCTCGTTGATCTCGAACAGCCCGATGTCGTCGATGGTCAGACCGGCCTTGGCGAGCGCCTTCTCGGTCGCCGGGATCGGCCCGACGCCCATCACCTCCGGGTCGACGCCGGCGAACGCGTACGAGACGAGGCGCATCCGGACCGGGCAGCCCGAGCTCGACGGGCCGTCTCCTCGGCGGCCAGCAGGCAGGCGGTGGCGCCGTCGTTCAGCCCGGCCGAGTTGCCGGCGGTGACCCGGCCGTGCGGGCGGAACGGCGTCTTGAGGCGCGGCCAGCTCGGTCGGTCGTCGTGCCGGGCCGCGGTGGCTCGTCGCGGCTGACCAGACCCCAGCCGAGCTCGGGCGACCTGGTCGCGACGCTGACCAGGTGCGGCTGGATCTTGCCCGCGTCGTAGGCGGCGGCCGTCCGCTGCTGGGAGGCGACGGCGAACGCGTCGGCGCGCTCCTTGCGTGACGGCGGGGAAGCGGTCATGGAGGTTCTCCGCGGTCTGCGCCCATCACCAGCGCCGACGGGTCGACGAGCTTCTCCGCGAGGATGCGCGGGTTCGGGTCGACGCCCTCACCCATCGGGTGGTGGCCCATGTGCTCGACGCCGCCGGCGACCACGACGTCGTACGCCCCGAAGGCGATCCCGGCAGCCGTCGTCGTGACGGCGGTCATCGCGCCGGCGCACATCCGGTCGATGGCGTAGCCGGGCGTCGTCTTCGGGCAGCCCGCTGAGCAGGCCGGCGGTCCGCCCGATGGTCAGGCCCTGGTCGCCGATCTGCGTGGTGGCGGCGATCGCCACCTCGTCGACCCGCTCCGGCGGCAGCTCGGGGTGGCGGCGCATCAGCTCGGCGATGCACTTGATCACCAGGTCGTCGGCGCGGGTGTCGGCGTACGCGCTGTTGGCCTTGCCGAACGGCGTGCGCACGCCGTCGACGAAGACGACGTCTCGGAGTCTCGCGGGGCACGAGCGCTCCTTTGCCGGGGGTGGATCGTTGGCTGGTCTGCGAGCTGACGTCGAACCTGTCGCCCCGATGCTACTCGCTGGTAACAAGGCGCCGCCCGGGTCATGGCACACCGCTGCCCCTGGCCCAGGGTGGCTGACGCTCGGTCACCCTCGAACGTCCCAGCGGCGCGCCACGGCGGGAGCGTCGGGGATACCGGCGGCAGTGGAATGATCGACCGGTGCCGAACTCCGTCGCCGGGCTGCTGAACCTGCTCGAGCTGGAGCAGCTCGAGGTCGACCTGTTCCGCGGGCGCCAGCCGGACACCAGCCGGCAGCGCGTCTTCGGCGGGCAGGTGGCGGCGCAGGCGCTCGCCGCGGCCTCCCACACGGTGCCGCCCGAGGTGTCCGCGCACTCACTGCACGCCTACTTCCTGCGGCCCGGCGACACCGCGATCCCGATCGTCTACGACGTGGAGCGGATCCGCGACGGCCGGTCGTTCGCCACCAGGCGGGTCGTGGCCCGCCAGCACGGCGATCGATCTTCTTCCTCACCGCGTCGTTCCATCGTCAAGGAGATCGGGTTCGACCACCAGGACGTGATGCCCGACGTACCGGCGCCGGAGGACTGCCCGACGATGGGCGACCTGTTCCGCAGGGTCACCGGCCGGTCCGACGACATGTCCTGGGAGCGGGAGTGGGCGGCGCTCGACGTGCGCTACGCGGGCGACTCGCGGCCCGGTCGGCGGGCTACCCGTCGATCGCTGAGCCGGCCCGGGCGCAGATCTGGTTGAAGGCGTCCGACGAGCTGCCGACCGACCCGATGCTCCAACACCTGCGTGCTCGCCTACGCGAGCGACCTGACCCTGCTCGGCGTCAGCCTGGTGCCGCACGGGGTGATCATCGTCTCGCCGCAGATCCAGCCGGCGTCGCTCGACCACTCGATGTGGTTC
Source organism: uncultured Actinomycetota bacterium (assembly GCA_963833975.1). Taxonomy (GTDB): domain Bacteria; phylum Actinomycetota; class Actinomycetes; order Propionibacteriales; family Nocardioidaceae; genus JAWWPG01. Next base: position 93,575 of record CAWIAB010000005.1, on the reverse strand, counting down.
CACCGGCCGTTCCGGGCCGACGAGTGGCTGCTCTACGACCAGCACTCGCCGTCGGCCTCGGGCGCGCGCGGGTTCGCCCATCGGCCGGATCTTCAGCCGGGACGGCAGGCTGGTCGCATCGGTGGCCCAGGAGGGACTGATCCGGCCGCTCGGCGAGGCGAGGAGTCGGCCTCTCGTGAGGTACGGCTTCGCCATCGACCACCGCACCTGCATCGGGTGCCACGCCTGCACAGTCGCCTGCAAGACCGAGCACCAGATCCCGGTCGGGCAGTTCCGCACCTGGGTGAAGTACGTCGACTCGGGCACCTTCCCGGACTCGACCCGCGACTTCGGGGTCATGCGCTGCAACCACTGCACGGACGCGCCGTGCGTCGAGATCTGTCCCGACCAGCTCGCTGTTCAAGCGCGACGACGGCATCGTGGACTTCGACAGCGAGATCTGCATCGGCTGCAAGTCGTGCATGCAGGCCTGCCCGTACGACGCGATCTACATCGACAAGGACACCAACACCGCGGCCAAGTGCAACTTCTGCGCGCACCGGGTCGACAACGGCCTCGAGCCCGCATGCGTGACCGTCTGCCCGACCCACTCGATCTGGGTCGGCGACCTCGAGGACCCGGACAGTGGCATCAGCCAGCTCCTGCCGGCGAACGAGACGACGGTCCGCGCACCGGAGCAGCGCACCGGGCCCAACGTGCACTACGTCGGGGCGAGCGACGCTCGTCCTCGACCCGCTGGCTGCGCCGGTCCGCGACACCTACATCTGGGCCCAGCCAGACGACCTCCGGCTGCTCATGGCCGAGGATCCGCACGGCGCCGACCCCACGGCGGCGACCACGCTGAACACGGCCCATGCGCGGCCCTGGGGTTGGCGGGTGGCCACCTACCTGTGGACCAAGGGCCTCGGCGCGGGCGCGCTGCTGGTCACGGCGCTCGCGGTGCTGTTCGGCATCGGTCTGGACGGCCCGACCCAGCTCGGACCCGTGCTCGCGGTCGTCGGTACGGCGGTCACCGGCGGGCTGCTGGTCTGGGACCTGAAGCGCCCCGAGCGGTTCTACTACCTCTTGACCAAGGGGAACCGGACCTCGTGGCTGGTCAAGGGCGGCTACTGCCTGATGGCGATCGCGGCCGTGTCCGGGGTCTGGCTGCTCGCGCAGATCCTCTCGCATCGACTCGCATCCGCTCAACGTGGTCCTTGCAGTGCTGAGCCTCCCGGCCGCCGTGATGGCGGCCGGCTACACGGCGTTCCTGTTCGCCCAGGCGGAGGGGCGCGACCTGTGGCAGTCGCGCTGGCTCTTCCCGCATCTCATCGCGCAGGCCCTGATGGCCGGTGCGGGTGCGATCGCGGTCTTGTCGCTGTGGGGCGGCGCTCCCGAGCGGCCCGCGGCCCTCGTCGCCCAGGTGCTGGTCGTCGCGACGGTGGCCCAGGTCGCGCTGAGCCTCGTCGAGCTGCTCGGGCACCATGACACGGCCGGGGCCACCAGGGGCGCCCAGATCCTCACGCAGGGCCGCTACGCCCGGGTCTACTGGGGGCTGACCGTCGGGCTCGCGCTGCCGATCGCCGTACTCGCCGCGATCGGCTGGACGGGTGCCGACGGCGCGCAGCCGCTGGTCGCCGTCGCGGGGCTGCTCAGCCAGGTGTCGATCCTGAGCTACGAGTTCTGCTTCGTACGCGCCGGTCAGGAGGTTCCGCTGTCGTGAACGACTCCGTACTTCCCGGCGACCGGACACACGAGGGCCTGCGCAACTTCCCGCCGGTCGACCAGTGGGACAGCTTCGTCGCCTACGACGCGAAGGCCCATCCCGCGCAAGGTCAAACGCGAGTTCATGCTGATCCCGACGACCTGCTTCAACTGCGAGTCCGCCTGCGGCCTGCTGGCCCATGTGGCCAAGGACGACCTCACGATCACCAAGCTGGAGGGCAACCCGGCCCATCCCGGCTCACGCGGTCGCAACTGCGCCAAGGGCCCGGCGACGATCAACCAGCTCGACGACCCCGAGCGGATCCTGTACCCGCTCCGCCAGGCCGGCCCGCGGGGGAGTGGTCAGTGGGAGCGGGTGAGCTGGGACGAGGCGCTGGACGACATCGCCGCGCGGATCCGGTCGGCCATCGTGGAGGACCGGCGCAACGAGGTGATGTACCACGTCGGCCGACCCGGCGAGGACGGCTTCGCCGAGCGATTCCTGCTGGCGTGGGGAGTCGACGGCCACAACTCGCACACCAACATCTGCTCGTCGGGCGCCCGCCTCGGCTACTCCCTGTGGGGCGGCTACGACCGCCCGTCGCCGGACCACGCGAACAGCAAGGCGATCCTGCTGCTGTCGTCGCATCTCGAGACCGGCCACTACTTCAACCCGCATGCGCAGCGGATCATGGAGGCGAAGGCCGCCGGGACGAAGCTGGTCGTCATCGACCCGCGGATGTCCAACACCGCCTCCCACGCCGACCTGTGGCTGGCACCCTGGCCCGGGAGCGAGGCGGCGATCCTGCTGTCCGTGGCGTCACACCTGTTGCGCACCAGGCAGATCGACGCGGACTACATCCGCAGGTGGGTCAACTGGGACGTCTACCTCGAGCGTCTGCACCCGGACGCCGAGCCGACCTTCGAGGTGTTCCTCGACCGGCTCGAGGCCGACTATGCGCCGTACACGTTCGAGATGGCCGCGGCCGAGGCGAAGGTCCCCGTCGGCCAAGATCGCCGAGCTCGCCGACATCGTCGCGAGTGCCGGTACGGCCCTGTCCGCGCACGTCTGGCGATCCGCGGCGGCGGGGAACCTCGGGGGCTGGCAGGTGGCGCGCAGCCTGTTCTTCCTCAACGTCCTGACCGGAAGCGTCGGCACGAAGGGCGGCACCAGCCCGAACGGGTGGAACAAGTTCATCGCCCACGGCTTCGACGTCCCGGCCGGGCACACCGAGTGGAACGAGCTGCTCTGGCCGCCCGAGTACCCGTTGTCCTGCAACGAGATGTCCATCCTGCTTCCGCATCTTCCTCAACGAGGACAGAGGTCGGCTCGAGGTCTACTTCTCGCGGGTCTACAACCCGATCTGGACCAACCCCGACGGCTTCACCTGGATGGAGGCCCTGACCTCGAAGGAGCGGGTCGGCTGCCACGTGTCGCTGACGCCCACCTGGTCGGAGACCGCCGACGTTCGCCGACTACGTGCTGCCGATGGGCCACTCGACGGAGCGGCACGACACGCACTCCTACGAGACGCATGCGGGGCGCTGGCTCGGCTTCCGCCAGCCGGTACGACGGGTCGCGTTCGAGAAGCTCGGCAAGGAGTTCCTCGACACCCGCGACACCAACCCCGGCGAGGTATGGGAGGAGAACGAGTTCTGGTTCGCTCTGTCCTGGCGCATCGACCCCGATGGGTCGCTGGGGATCCGACGGTACTTCGAGTCGCCGTACCGGCCGGGGGAGCCGGTGACCGTCGACGAGTACTACCGCTGGGTCTTCGAGAACCGGGTCCCGGGGCTGCCCGAGAAGGCCGCCGCAGAAGGGCTTTCGGCGCTCGCCTACATGCGGAAGTACGGCGTGGTCGAGATCGCCAAGGACCTGTACCGGCAGGACGAGCGGGCTCTGACCGCGGACGAGCTCGAAGGCGCGGTGGCCGACGAGCGAGGCGTCCTGCGCAAGCCGACCGACGACGGATCGACGCCTCCGCTGGTCGGAGAGGCCGGGTCGGTCGGTGTCGAGCTCGCCGACGGCTCGCGCGTTGCCGGCTGGCTGACGCCGTCGCGCAAGCTCGAGCTCTACTCCGACACCGCGGCGTCCTTCGGCTGGCCCGACCAGGCGACCCCGGGCTACATCCGCTCGCACGTCGCCGCGTCCGAGATCGACGGCGCCGCGGGTGAGATGGTGCTCGTCCCGACCTTCCGGCTCCCCACCCTGATCCACACCCGGTCGGGCAACGCGAAGTACCTCAACGAGATCAGCAACACCCACCCGCTGTGGATGAACGCCGACGACGCGCGAGACAAGGGCTTGGCGACCGGAGACCTGGTCCGCGTCACCACTCGGATCGGTCACTTCGTCGCCCGAGTATGGGCCACCCAGGGCATCCGCCCGGGCGTCGTCGCGCTCAGCCACCACATGGGGCGCTGGCGGCTTGCACGACAACGACGGCAGCCGATGGGTGACCGGCAAGGTCGACATCACCCAGCTGTCCCCGGGTCGATGGCGGCTGCGCTACGCGGACGGCGTGCAGCCCTTTGCCAGCAGCGATCCTGACTCATCACGGATCAACTGGGCTGACCCCGGAGTCCACCAGAACCTCGCGTTCCCCGTCCAGCCCGACCCGATGTCCGGCATGCATTGCTGGCTGCAGAAGGTCGTCGTCGCCAAGGCTCTGGACACCGACCGGTACGGCGATGTCGAGGTGGACACGGCCAAGTCCCGCGAGGTCTTCCACGAGTGGCTGGCCCTCACCAGGCCCGGCCCCAACGCGGACGGCTGGCGGCGTCCCGAGTTCATGATGCGCCCCGTGAAGCCGAAGCGGAGCGCCTTCAAAACCCATCTGCCCGCTCCCTAGCCACTGAGCACCTGAGCAACGACGGGCTCTTCCTGGATTTCGGCTTACGGGTCCGGTCTGAGCCGGGTCGACGGCTGCTTCTGCGGTCTGAGCGGGGTGTTGTTTTACAAGCGCAGCGATGACGGCTGGCTGGTTGGTCTGACTGCTTCGGTTCGCCTCGACGCACCGTTCTGCTGGGTCGTCTGAGTCTGCTGTGATGGTTGGGGTCGCATGCAGGTCTGAGTGCCGCTTTCAGTGGCAGATCTGTTCCGAGATTCGGTTTTCCGACCTGCCAGCGGTCTGATTTCGCAAATAAGTCGCAGTCTTTGGCCGCCGACCACGGCCGATCCGCATGGCGCAGACCGACAGAACTGACCTCCGTTGTCGCTGCCTCTTTTGAAACAGGACCACACGACGGGCCGCACCATGAAGCTGGTGACCACTCTGGCACCGCACGACTCGCCGCGGTTGAGTGAGTGACGGGCCAGTACGGTGAGGTCCATGGCGATGCCTCCCGAACCGCCGCCCGCCGAACCGCCGCCCCCCGAACCGCCGCCCCCCGAGCCGCCGGACCCGCGGTTCCTGCTGGCGAACGAGCGGACTCTGCTGGCCTGGTTGCGCACCGCGCTGGCCTTCGTGGCCACGGGGCTGGCCCTGGTGGCATTGCGACATGTCGGCGTCAGCCAGAACTGGCTGCTCCTCGGGGCTGTCGTGAGCAGCCTGGTGGGGATCGCGACCGCATTGTGGGCCTACTGGCACTGGAAGGCCGTCGATGAGGCGATCAGAAGTGGCGCACCCCTGCCGCCGCCGAAGATCGGACCCCTGCTCGCCGTCGGGATCGTCGTCATTGCGGTGACCGGTCTGGTCGCGGTCGTGGTCCGGGTATGAGCGAAGCGGTCCAGCCCCCCGGCGCTGCTGAGTGGCGGCCAGGCAACCACGCTGAGCGGACTGCATTGGCCTGGGTACGGACATCGATCTCGGTCTTCGTATCCGCGGGGGCGGCGGCCCGGGTGGCGGCCCTCGATGGACTGCCCCTGCTCGAGGTGGTAGCCGTACTCGGTGCAGGTGCATGTCTGGTGTCGATGGCGTTGTGGTGGCGCCGATTCAGTACACCCCCCGAGTCGCCCGACTCCGACTCGGAGCGGATCCTCGCGTCCTCGAGGTCGGTGGTGGCGGCCCTGGTGGCCGTGCTGGCCGTATGCACCGTCGGGGTGGTCGCCTCGTCGCTCGCCCTGTGGGCGCTGGTCGGCTGATGCCCGGACGGTGAGTGCGTGGTCTCGTGACGAACGAAGGACGGGCGCACCCCTGTCGGCGCCCGTCCTTCGCTCGTTCGTCGGTGTTGTGACCGGAGGTCAGCTGACCCACACGGTGAACACCTTGCTTGGGGCATCGACGGTGTTTCGGGCATCGTCGTGCGCTGGTCCATGGTGCGACATGTGGGCCTTTCTGGCGGGTCATGGCAGGGCGAAGCCACACCGGGAACGTAGAACAGGTGCCGGGGTACATCCTGGAGGGACGCAGAAAGATCGCGAGGAGAGATCGCTGCTCAGGGAGTCGAGGTGTAGTGCTCGACTCGACCGACGCAGACACTAAAGGTTGTCGACGACAACTTCACAATCGGCGGAGCCCCAACCCCGAAATTTGACCACTTCGGGCTAGTGGATCCGCTTCAGGGGCCATGCGTGGCTAGTCCGAACGGGTCCCCTCGTGGGGGGGACATGATGACGGTGGACTGGGCATCGCAAGGGAGCGAGCGCACTCAGGAGCTGGGGTGCTCCCGCCCGGCCTCGAGCAGCTCTTTCTCGCGCCCGGCCGGCAGGCCCGCGCCGGCCGGTGGCTCGGCGCCGCTGGACTCGATCCAGGCAAGGGTGTCGACGATGGTCTCGGTGAGCGGACGAGGTGTCAGTCCAGTGGCCAGTGCACGGGCGTTGGAACCGGCGAGGGTCCATTCGTCCTGACCCTCGTTCCAGAGCGGCAGGTGCACCCCCGTGACGCCTTCCCCAGCCAGCCAGAGTCCGTCGACCCAGGTGAGCGTCGTACCCGCCGGAGCGACCGCTTCGACGGTCGCGTCGAGCAGGTCCTGGAAGCCGAACGGCAGCCCGGTTCCGACTCCGTTGAAGGCTCCGGGCGTTCGGGACTCGGCGAGCTTGACGGTCCATGCGCCCTGGTCGCGCGCGTCGACCACCTGCATCGGGGAGGCCTTCGGGCCAGCCGCCAGCACCTCGCCCCCAGCCGCGATTCGCCTTACCCACCAGGGGAAACGGAACGTATAGTCGTAAGGGCCGATGACGTAGGTCGGCCGTACGATCGACACGTTGTCCTCACCATAGGCCGCGACGGCCGCCCGCTCGCAGAGCACCTTGAGGCCGCCGTAGGTCTCGTTCGTGACCTCGTCGACGGTGGGGTCGGGGAGCTCGATCAGGGTGGCATCCTCGTCCAGGCCAGGCTCGTCGGTGTCGGCATACACGGACATGGTGGAGATGTAGACGTGGTGGCCGCCTCGTGCGCCGAGCGCATGGTGGAGGCTCTTCACCTGGTGCGGCAGGTAGGCGCAGACGTCGACGGTGGCGTCGAACTCGCGGTCAGCGAGGATCGAGAGATCCTCGTCGCGGTCCGCGAGCAGGTGCTCGGCCTCCGAGAGCTCGTCCGCGGCGGTCTTGCCGCGATGGAGCACCGACACCTCGTGACCGGCGTCCAACGCCGCCTGGGCCATCCCCCGTCCCACGAACCTGGTTCCGCCGATGAAGAGCATGCGCATGTGGCCGACTGTAGCCATCGGGGGGTGTGGCCACCGCTAGATTGCGCTGTCAGCCGAACGACGTAACGTTTTGCGCCGCCGTCGTTCCGCTGGTGCTCCTCGGTTGCCATGGCCGGGCACGGGTTGCAGAGATGCCGGGCACGGGATTGCAGAGATTGCGTCGCGTGCCTGCGCGCCGGCGGCGGGCTATGGTTGGGGAGTCCGTCCGGTCCAGCAAAGCGCCGGCGCAGCTCTTCGAATCGGAGTTCGCCGTGTCTTTTGGGGAATCACCGCACGCAGACTCGCTCCAGCAACTTGATGAGCGCACCAAGGCACTGCTGCGCAGAGCGTCCGAGGCGACAAGCACCCGCGTTCGCGATCAGCTCCGCGACGACGCCGTGAAGATCAACATGTCGCTCGCACGGGCCATCGCCTCCAGGTATCGCGCCAAGGGCGTCGAATGGGACGATCTGGTGCAAGTGTCCTATCTCGCGCTCACGAAGGCCGTGGCCGGCTTCGATCCGACGTCGCCGTACCGGTTCTCGGCCTACGCCACCGCAACCGTCCGCGGCGAGATCAAGCGCTGGTTCCGTGACCACGACTGGGTCGTCCGGCCACCCCGGCGCTACCAGGATCTTCGTCTGGTGATCTCACAGCGTGAGTCCGCTCTGGCCCAGGAGCTCGGCCGAACCCCGCGAGCCGATGACATGGCCGCCGAGCTCGGCGTGAGCACACGGGACGTGCAGGCATCTGCCGCGGCCTGTCAGGGACGACGCTCGCTCTCCCTGGACGCTCCCGCGTACGACCCCGGGAGCTTCAGCCTGGGTGACACGGTGCCGGACCCGGGCGACGACATCGACACGCTGGAGTGGCGCTTGTGTCTAGGTGAGTCGCTGGCCCGGCTGGGACCACGAGCCCGGTTGATCCTGCGGATGCGGTTCGAGAACGAGGCGACCCAGGCCGAGATCGGCCGGGCGCTCGGGGTGAGCCAGATGCACGTCTCGCGGTTGCTCTCCAGGCTGCTCGACCAGCTCCGGGAGGACCTGCAGGTCGCCGTCTGACCACCGCTCTGGACCTGCACGTTCCCATCAACGAGAGGCAGAGCCCGTGACGACCGTGGCCGAGATGATCGTGAAGGCCCTTGCCGACCACGGGGTGCGGACCATCTGGGGTGTTGTGGGGGACGCCCTCAACCCGGTGACCGACGCGATCCGCCGGGAGGACCGGCTCGAGTGGATCGGTGTTCGGCATGAGGAGGCCGGGGCGTTCGCGGCCGGGGCTCAGGCCCAGCTGACCGGCACCATCGGCGTCTGCATGGGTACGGTCGGGCCCGGCTCGATTCACCTCCTCAACGGGCTGTACGACGCGAAGAAGTCGCACGTCCCGGTACTGGCCATCTGCGGGCAAGTGCCCGTGGGGGAGATCGGCAGCGACTTCTTCCAGGAGGTCGACAATGATGCGCTCTTCAGCGACGTCTCGGTGTTCGCCCGCACCGTGACGGCAGTCGAACAGCTGCCGCAGCTTCTCGAGCAGGCGGTCAACAGCGCCATCAGTGCTCAGGGCGTCGCCGTACTCACCCTTCCTGGTGACGTCGGAGGTCTCGACCTGCCACGACACTCCGCGGCTCCACGGTTCGTCTCGCCTCCACGCCCGACGGCGCCCTCGAACGACGACCTCGAGGCCGCGAGTGAGCTCCTCAACGCCGCCGGAGCGGTGACCCTGCTCGTGGGGATGGGCGCCCGCGACGCGCGCGACGAGGTGCTGCAGCTCGCGGAGACGTTGCAGGCGCCCATGGTGCTCACCATCAAGGCGAAGGAGGGTCTCGAGCACGACAACCCTTACCAGGTTGGCCAGAACGGTCTCATCGGCAACCCGGCCGCTGCCCAGGCGTTCGACGGTTGCGAGGTCCTGATGATGGTCGGGACGGACTTCCCGTATCGGGACTGGTACCCCACGGGGAAGCAGGTCATCCAGATCGATGCTCGCGGGGAGCACATCGGTCGCCGTACGGCAGTCGATGTAGGTCTGGTCGGGCACACCGGGCCGACGCTGAGAGCGCTGCTCCCACTCCTCACCACGAGCCATCCCGCCGGCCATCTCGATGCGGTCACGACGGACTACGGCGAATGGCGAGAGAAACAGCGACAGCTCACCGACCCGGACTTCGAGCGCCAGCCGAAGGGTCTGCTGCGCAAGAAGCTCGACAACCCCGAGGGCCGCGTGCGGCCTGAGGTCGTGGCCGCGGCCGTCGACCGGCACGCCGCCGAGGACGCCATCTTCACCTCCGACACCGGCATGTCCACGGTCTGGCTGTCCAGGTTCTTGACCATGCGAGGTGAGCGCCGGCTGCTCGGCTCGTTCAATCTCGGATCGATGGCAAACGCCATGCCGCAGGCGCTCGGCGCGCAGGCACTTGATCGGTCCCGCCAGGTTGTGGCGTTCTGCGGTGACGGTGGCCTCACGATGCTCATCGGAGACCTCGTGACCGCCGTAACCTACGACCTCCCGGTGACCTTCGTGGTGTTCGACAACGGTCGGCTGGGGATGGTCAAGCTCGAGCAGGAAGAAGGGGGACTGCCGGAGTTCGGCACCGTGCTGAAGAACCCCGACCTGGCCGCGGTCGCCACGGCGATGGGACTCACCGGTATCCGGGTCACCGAGGCGGGCGACGTGGACGGGGCGGTTCGAGCTGCACTCGCTCACCCGGGGCCGGCTCTGCTCGACGTGCTGACGAACGCGAACGAGGTCGCGCTGCCACCTAAGACCGGGGTCGACCAGGCGTGGGGTTTTGCGGTTGCGAAGATGAGGGAGACTCTGGTGAGTCACGACGCGGGCTGATCCGATCGGTGAGCCGGCCGGGGCCCCGCACCTGCGACCCCTAGGAAGAGGAGAGCAGACATCTCATGACGACCCCGGGAGACGACCTGGCGGCCGTGCTGCACGACCACCACGAGCGCATCGACCAGATGCTGGGCAATGTCGCGAGTGCCGCGGGTGACGACCGCCGGGCGGTCTTCTGGTGGCTGCGGCGGTTCCTCGCCGCGCACGACGCGGCTGAGCAGGTCTTCATTCACCCGTGGGCCCCCACGGAACCTGGGGACGAGGCTCTCCCTGCTCCGCGGCTCCTCGAGGAGTCCACCGCGGCCGACCTGATCGCCCGCCTGGAGGAGATCGACGTCGACTCGGGCGAGTTCGAGCGTCTGCTCGCGGAGCTGCACCTGACCATCGGCAAGCATGCCCGGGCGGAGGAGCTCCAGGAGCTGCCGCAGATCGTCGAAGCCACCCAGCCGGCCGAGATCGACCGGATGCGCCAGGCCCTGGACCACGTCGACGTCCTGGTTTCTCATCGCAACGGCCCGCTCGGCGAACGGGTTCGGCCGTACGCGAGCGTGCTCGCGTCGGCCAAGACCGAGTTTCGGGCTATGCGCGCACAGCGCGGCGTGTAGCGTCTATTGAGTCCGTCACGCTGGCTTGCCCTCACGAAAGTGTGCGATGTCGAATCCGTCTGCCTCGGTCTTCGCCGAGATCGCCTTGCTCCTCGAGGACGTGCCGTCGCACGAGCAGACCTTGGACCAGGTTGCGCAGCTGGCGCAGGAGACACTGGCGTGCGACTTCGCGAGCATCACGTTGCGCCATGGCGGTGGACGTCTCGAGACCGTCGCATCGACCCATCCCGATGTCGAGAAGGCGGACGCCCTGCAGTACGAGTTCCGCGAGGGTCCGTGTTACCAGGCGGTCAAGGAGGAGGGGAACTTCCACTCCCAGGATGTGGCCCACGACGAACGCTGGCCGATGTGGGGCCCCGCGGCGGCCGCGCTCGGTCTCAACAGCCTGCTCGGCCTCCGGCTCCAGACCCGGCAGGAGACGTTCGGCGCGCTCAACCTCTACCACCGCCAGCCGCACGCATACGACGACGATGACGTCGCGCTGGCCCGCATCTTCGCCACGCACGCCTCGATAGCCCTGGCGGCCTCGAGCAACGACGCCAACCTGCGCCGGGCCATCGATACCCGTCATGTGATCGGCCAGGCGCAAGGGATCCTGATGGAGCGGTTCGGTCTGGATGAGGTCCGGGCGTTCGCCGTGCTGCGCCGGCTGTCCCAGGACGGGAACGTGAAGCTGCGGCAGGTGGCACAGCAGATCGTCGACGAGCATGCCCAGCCACAGCCACAGCCACAGCGACAGCCACAACCACAGCCACAGCCACAGCCCGAGCCGATCGGTTAGGCGCTTGGGTGTGAGACCCCGCTGAGGTGGGTACGAACGTCTGGGGCACCTTGCCTCGGAACAGCGAGAAAGTAGGAATACGTGGACTTCATCCTGTGGGTCATCGCGGTGATCCTGGTCGTGTCGGGAATTGTGGCGTTGTTCCGGAAGCAGATGCTCTGGGGCATCGTGCTCATCGTCGTCGGCCTGCTCGTGGGTCCGGGCGGCGTGAGCATCTTCAGCTGAGGCCTGCGAAGCCGCGCACCGTCTCGATGGTGTCGGCTTCGGCAGCGCTCTTGTCATCCCGGTAGCGAATGACCCGGGCGAAGCGGAGGGCGAGCCCGCCCGGGTAACGCGTCGACCGCTGCAGGCCGTCGAAGGCGATCTCCACCACCTGGACCGGTCGCACGCGTACGACGTGACCCGACCGCGACTCCTCCAGCTCGAGGAACCGGGCGGTCTGCCAGGCGAGCATCTCGTCGGTCATGCCCTTGAAGGTCTTGCCCAACATGACGAAGCCGTCCTGCTCGGGATCGCGCGCACCCAGATGAATGTTGGACAGCCATCCCTGCCGACGTCCGCTGCCCCACTCGACGGCCAGCACGACCAGGTCGAGTGTGTGGCGAGGCTTGACCTTGACCCAGGCCGAACCTCGGCGGCCGGCGTCGTACGGCGCGGTCAACGCCTTGACGACGACGCCCTCCTGACCGGACGCGACGGCGTCAGTGAAGAAGCCCTCGGCGGCTGTCGTGTCGTCGGTCGTCAGCCGGGCGATCCGGTAGTCGACGGGCACCACCTCGTCCAGCCTGGTCAGCCGCTGCGACAGCGGCAGGTCGATCAGGTCGACGCCGTCCACATGGAGGATGTCGAAGAAGAACGGGGCCAGCACCCCCTCGGCCGAGGGCGGCGCGTCAGGTCCCACGTGGGTCGCCGTCCTGGACGCGGTCTCCTGGAACGGTCGGGGCCGACCCGTCGCGTCGAGGGTCATGACCTCGCCGTCGAGGATGAGCGAGTCGCGCCCGAAGCTTCGGGCGACCGCACACACCTCGGGCAGCCGCGAGGTGATCTCGTCCAGGCTCCGGGTGAAGACCCGCACCGCGTCGCCGGACTGATGCACCTGGATGCGGATCCCGTCGAGCTTGACGTCGAGCGAGGCCGGCACTCCGGACTTCGTGAGTGCGTCGGCCATGTCCGGCGCGGAGGCGGCGAGCATGGGGCGGACCGGCTGACCGACTGTGAGCCCGAAGGCCTCGACCGCCTCGACTCCTGCCGTGAGAGCCGCGACCGCGACCGGCCCGGTCGAGCCGCGCAGCATCGCCGCCCTCCGGACCGCCGCCAGCGGCACACCCGACGCGGCCGCCACAGCATCGAGCATCGCCGCGTCGAGCGCGCCCTGGCGCAGATCACCCGAGACCAGCCCACGCAGCAGCCGCTGCTCGTCGGCCATGGCTCGGGCAAACAGCCGACGAACCGCATCCGTGCGTGCCGTCGCGGAGCCGGCGCCCGAGTACCGGCTGATGCGCTCGAACTCCGCGTCCACCTCCGCGACGGTCAGGGTGGCCACCGCGGCCGGCTCGGGGAGGCTGCCGAGCGTCGCCCAACCCACCCCGGTACGGCGCTGCCGTAGCTCGCCCGCGAGGTAGGCCACGACCACCTCGATGTCGTCGGGCTCCGTGCCGGCCAGCAGGTCGGCGAGGATCTGGCGTTTGGCCAGCCGAGAGGCGGTAGCGCCCAGTGCGGAGGACGCCGTGGCAACGTCGTACAGGAGCATGAGCACATCGTGTCAGCAGCCACCGACCTTCGCGGCCGTGGCGGTCACCACGAGCAGCCGGTCTCCGCCGGTCCGGCTGGGTAGCCTGAGTCGGTGGTTGCCGAGGGTTCGATCTCGCGAGTGTGGCGACCCGCGTGGCCCTGCGAGCCGTTCGACATCCTGCGCGTCGTACGGCGTGGTGCAGGTGACCCGTCGTTCCAGCTCGACCCCGACGGCACGATCTGGCGGGCCACCACGACACCAGGGGGCCTTGCCACGTTGCGCATCCGCTCGCGGCCGAGGCTCGGACACGTCGAGCTGGAGGCGTGGGGGCCGGGAGCGGAGAGGGCAGTGGACCAGGCCCCGGCGCTGCTGGGTGCCGATGACGACGTCAGCGACTTCGCCCCCGGGAACCCCCGGGTGGCCGCGGCCTGGCAGCTCAACCCGCACTGGCGGGTGACGCGAAGCGGAGCCGTCTTCGAGGCCCTGGTGCCGGCGGTGATCGAGCAGAAGGTCACCGGCCAGGAGGCCTGGCAGCGGCTGGCGCCTGCTGCTGAGGCGCTTCGGGACGGCTGCGCCCGGTCCTGGTGCCGCCCGCGGGATGCGCGCCCTGCCGAGTGCCGCGACGGTCGCCTTGATCCCTTCCTGGGAGTGGTTGCGCTGCCACATCGACACGAAGCGGTCCGACACGATCGTGCGCGCGGCGAAGGTCGCCAGGTCGCTGGAGCGCACCCTCGACCTCCCACCGGATGAGGCTGATCGCCGGCTCCGGTCGTTGCCCGGTATCGGGGTCTGGACCTCCGCGGAGATCCGACAGCGGGCGCACGGCCATGCCGACGCCGTGAGCTTCGGGGACTACCACATCGCCGCCCATGTCGGGTATGCGCTCACGGGTCAGAGGTTCGACGACGAGCGGCTGGCCGAGCTGCTCGAGCCCGAGCGGCCGCACCGCTACCGCGTCCAGCACGTCGTCACGACCCGGTTGCCCGGGGCGCCGCGCCACGGTCCCCGGATGGCCCCCCGCACCCACCTACCGAGCTGACCCGGAGATCGGCCGAGGGAGACTGTCGGCGGTGCGCCGTACGCTGGATGCATGCGAGTTGTAGACGACCTGAAGCGCACTGTCGCGCCGTTCATCGTCAAGTCCGACTACGTCCCGTCGGGCGACCAGCCCGCCGCGATCGACGAGCTGGAGCAGCGGATCCGGGACGGTCGTCAAGGACACCGTCCTGCTCGGCGCCACCGGCACCGGCAAGACCGCCTCCGTCGCCTGGCTGGTCGAGCGGGTCCAACGGCCCACCCTGGTGATGCTGCCCAACAAGACGCTGGCGGCCCAGTTCGCCAACGAGCTGCGCGAGCTCTTCCCGGACAACGCGATCGAGTACTTCGTCTCCTACTACGACTACTACCAGCCCGAGGCCTACGTCCCGCAGACCGACACCTACATCGAGAAGGACTCGTCGATCAACGAGGAGGTCGAGCGGCTGCGCCACTCGGCGACCTGGAGCCTGCTGACCAGGCGCGACGTGATCGTGGTGTCGACCGTCTCCTGCATCTACGGCCTGGGCTCGGCCCAGGAGTACCTCGACCGGATGATCCACCTCAAGGTCGGCGACGAGCGCGACCGCGACACGCTGCTGCGCACGCTGGTGCAGGCGCAGTACACCCGCAACGACCTGGCCGCCACCCGCGGCACGTTCCGGGTGCGCGGCGACACCCTCGAGATCTTCCCGGTCTACCAGGAGCTCGCGGTGCGGGTCGAGTTCTTCGGCGACGAGGTCGAGCGGCTGATGACGCTGCACCCGCTCACCGGCGAGGTGCTCTCCGACGAGAAGGAGCTGTACGTCGGAGCGGCGACCCACTACACCGTCGGACCCAACCGGATGGACGCACGCCATCGCGGGCATCGAGGAGGAGCTGGCCGAGCGGCTGGCCGAGCTCGAGCGGCAGGGCAAGCTGCTGGAGGCCCAGCGGCTGCGGATGCGCACGACCTACGACCTCGAGATGATGCGCCAGATCGGCACCTGCTCCGGCATCGAGAACTACTCGCGGCACATGGACGGCCGCTCCGCCGGGAGCGCACCCAACTGTCTGCTCGACTACTTCCCCAGCGACTTCCTGCTCGTCCTCGACGAGTCGCACGTCACCGTGCCGCAGATCGGCGGCATGTACGAGGGCGACATGTCGCGCAAGCGGACCCTCGTCGAGCACGGGTTCCGGCTGCCGAGCGCGATGGACAACCGGCCGCTGCGCTGGGAGGAGTTCCTCGACCGGACCGGACAGACGGTCTACCTGTCGGCCACCCCCGGGCCGTACGAGCTGGCCAAGGTCGAGACCACCGTCGAGCAGATCATCCGGCCGACCGGGCTGGTCGACCCCGAGGTCATCGTGAAGTCGACCAAGGGCCAGATCGACGACCTGATCGGCGAGATCAACCTCCGCACCGAGCGTGGCGAGCGGGTGCTGGTCACGACGCTTGACCAAGAAGATGTCCGAGGACCTCACCGACTACCTGCTCGACAACAACATCCGGACCCGCTACCTCCACAGCGAGGTCGACACCCTGCGACGCATCGAGCTGCTGCGCGAGCTCCGGCTCGGCCAGTACGACGTGCTGGTCGGCATCAACCTGCTCCGCGAGGGCCTCGACCTGCCCGAGGTCTCGCTGGTGGCGATCCTCGACGCCGACAAGGAGGGCTTCCTGCGTTCCGGCACGTCGCTGATCCAGACCATCGGCCGGGCGGCCCGCAACGTGTCCGGCCAGGTCATCATGTACGCCGACCGGATCACCGACTCGATGGCCAAGGCGATCGACGAGACCAACCGACGCCGAGCCAAGCAGGTCGCCTACAACGAGGAGCGCGGCGTCGACCCGCAGCCGCTGCGCCGGCGGATCGCCGACATCACCGACATGCTGGCCCGGGAGAACGCCGACACCGAGGAGCTGCTGGGCGGCGGAGGGCGGCAGCAGTCCCGCGGCAAGTCGCCGTTCCCCGGCCTGTCCAGCAAGGCGGCCGGACAGACCAGTCCGGGGTCTCGCCGGCCTGCCGTCGGCGGATCTGGCCGACCTCATCCAGCAGCTCACGGACCAGATGAAGGCCTCCGCGGCCGAGCTGCAGTTCGAGGTCGCGGCCCGGCTCCGCGACGAGATCTCGGACCTGAAGAAGGAGCTCCGTCAGATGGTGTCCGCGGGCGCGTCGTAGGTTTCACTCCAGGGTCGTGGCGCGGGTGACCGGAAGGCGAAAGACTGTCCCGGTGGATGACGAGACGCTGGCCGCGCTGGACGCCGCACACGCGCAGGCTGTCGGGTTCCTCAGCGGTCTCGACTCTCGTCCCGTATGGCCGCGCGTCGGCATCGACGAGATGGTGCAGCGCCTCGGCGGTCCGATGCCGACCACGGGCAGACCTGCGGACCAGGTTGTCGACGAGCTGGCCGCCGCGGCCGACCCCGGTCTGGTCGCGATCCCCGGTGCGCGGTTCTTCGGTTTCGTGATCGGTGGCTCGGTACCGGCGGCCCTCGCTGCGGACTGGCTGACGTCGACGTGGGACCAGAATGCCGGCCTGACCACGGTGACTCCGGCGGCGGCGGCCGCCGAGGTGGTCGCCTCACGTTGGCTGCTCGAGGTGCTCGGACTCCCCGACGAGTGCTCGGTCGGCTTTGTGACCGGTGGCCAGATGGCCAACTTCAGCTGTCTGGCTGCGGCGCGCCATGCCGTGCTCTCGGCGCTCGGCTGGGACGTGGCCGAGCGGGGCATGGTCGGCGGACCCCGGATCGAGCTCGTGGTCGGCGCGGATCGCCATGACACGGTGGACCGGGCGGCGCGCTACCTCGGTCTCGGCCGGGAGAACCTCGTCCTGGTGGACAGCGACGGCGAGGGACGGATGCGACCGGATGCCCTGGCCACTGCCCTGGACGCGGCTACCGGCCCGGTCATCGTCTGCTTGCAGGCGGGGGAGGTGCATACGGGTGCCTTCGACGCCTTCGAGCCGCTCATCGAGATCGCCCGCCGGCACGACGCCTGGGTTCATGTCGACGGGGCCTTCGGGCTCTGGGCACGGGCCGCTCCGGGGGTTCGTGAGCTCACGAGTGGGATCGAGCGGGCCGACTCCTGGTCGACCGACGCGCACAAGACGCTGAACGTCCCGTACGACTCCGGCCTGGCGATCGTCAGGGACCCGACCTGGACCCGAGCCGCCTTCGGCGTGCACGCCGACTACCTGATCGCCGCGACCGACGACCCGCTGGAGCGCACCCCGGAGCTGTCGCGCCGGGCCCGCGGCTTCGCGGTGTGGGCCGCCCTGAGGGGTCTCGGATCGGACGGGGTGGCGGCGCTGGTGGAACGGCTCTGCGCCAACGCCCGACGCTTCGCCCTCGGCCTGCACGCGATCGACGGGCTCGAGGTCGTCAACGACGTCGTGTTCACTCAAGTGCTGATGTGCTGCGGTGACGACGAGACCACTCGCGAGCTCGGTCGACGTGCACTGGCCGAGGGCACCTGCGCGATCACTCCGGGGGAGTGGCGCGGCCGCGCCGTCCAGCGCTGCTCGATGTCGTCGTGGCGGACGACCGAGGCCGACGTCGACGCGTCCTTGGACGCGATAGCCGAGATCGCCTCGCACCTGCATGGCGCGCGACGGATCTCGCACTGATGAACCAGCAACAGCTGCTCGACTACTGCCTCTCCAAGCCGGGCGCCTGGCCCGACCAGCCGTGGGAGGGCGACACCGTCACCAAGGTGGCGGACAAGATCTTCGCGTTCCTCGGGTCAGCGTCCGTGGGCCTCAAATGTGGCGTCACCCGCGAAGCGGCCGACGAGTGGTTGTTGCGCTATCCCGACGATGCGTCCGTGATGCCGTACATCGGCCGCTCCGGCTGGAACACGTTGCGCCTCGGAGGGGCGATCCCGGACGACGAGGTCCTCGAGGCGGTCGACGAGTCGTACGCCTACGTCGTGTCGAAGCTGCCGAAGAAGCGGCGTCCAGTGGACTGATCGTCAACCTTAGGTTGACGAACCAACGATCGTCAACCTAAGGTTGACGGATGACACTTGACCAGCTGATCTCCGACGTGAAGAGCAGCCACCCCGATGGGACGGCGCTCGACCATCTGGCGGAGGCTACCGCCAAAGCGGACTATCTCGACGAGCTCTCCGATCATCTGATCGGCCATTTCGTCGACCAGGCGCGCCGGGCCGGCGCCTCGTGGTCGATGATCGGGCAGAGCATGGGCGTGTCCAAGCAGGCGGCCCAGAAGCGCTTCGTGGCCGGTGACGCCTCCCTGGATCGCTTCACCAACCGGGCGCACGTTGTGGTGCTCAAGGCGCAGAACGAGGCCCGTAACCGGGGCCATCAGGAGGTCACCAGCCTCCATCTCGTCCTCGGTCTGCTCGCCGAGTGGGAGGGCATCGCCGGTCAGGCCATCGAGGCGTCGGGCGTCACCCGGGACACCCTCGAGACGGCGGTCGTCGCTGCGCTTCCGCCGACGGCAGCACCGATGGCCTACCACGTGCCGTACTCCACCGGTCTCAAGAAGGTGTACGAGCTGACCGTTCGCGAGTCGCTGCGGCTGGGACACAACTACGTCGGCACCGAGCACATCCTGCTTGGTCTGCTCGAGGCCCGCGATGAGCCGGGCGCACAGGTGCTGACCGGCCTGGGAATCTCCAAAGGAGCGGCAGAGGCCTGGACGTTGGACGCCCTCGAGGAGCTCAAGCGCCGTCGTTCATCGGTCCCCACCACGACGTAGGTGGATAGCCTTGGCGGATGACCGAGATCGAGATCCGACGGGCGACGGCCGACGACCTCGACGGTCTCGTCCAGTCCAGCGCAGCACTCTTCGCCCAGGACGCGGGGGTACGTGACCGACTGCGAAGCCAGGACTGGCCGAGGCTGTTTGGCTCACAGTGGTGTGCCGACCTGATCGCGGACCCGTCCGCACTCGTGCTGGTCGCGGACGGCGGCGCCGTCGTCGGCCACCTGATCGGCACCTACGCCGAGGCCTCGACGATGTGGACCGGCTCCCGGGCCGAGCTGGTCAGCATGTTCGTCAGGTCGTCGGTACGCGGTCGGGGAGTAGGCACCCGGCTCGTCAGCGAGTTCAGCGCCTGGGCACGAGAACGGGGGGTTTCCCGGTTGCAGGTCTCCGCCTACGCCACCAATGAGGGCGCCATCCGGTTCTATCGGCGTCACGGCTTCGAGCCGCATGCAACTGAGCTGATCGTCGATCTGTGAGACGCCGCCGGGGGCGTGCGTCCTGGTCTAGGTGTTCTCCGGTGAGGACAACGCCTCGGTCAGCAGCGAGACGAGCATCTCGAGCTGGACGTCAGCAGACGACGACACCTCGTCGTCCGAACCGTCGAGCGCCCTCGCGGCAAGGCCTGCCTTACTGTCGATGAGCTCGGCGACCCTCGTGTCGATGGTCTGCGCGGCGATGATGCGCCAGGCCGTGACCGGCTCCTCCTGACCGATCCGGTGGACCCGGTCGATGGCCTGGGTCTGCTCGGCGTCGGTCCAGGACAGCTCGGCGAGCACCATGTTGGAGGCGACCTGGAGGTTGATGCCGACGCCCGCCGCGGTCAGCGAGCAGACGGCGATCGAGACTTCGGGATCGTTGACGAACGCGTCGATGTTCTTCTGCCGTGAGGTCGACGTCTGGCTGCCACGGACCGAGGAGAACCGGATGCCCCGCCTGGTGAACGTCTCCTCGGCGGCGTCCATGACGTCGATGTGCTTGGCGAAGAACACCACCTTGCCGACGCTTCGGGCGAGCTGGGCGGTGTAGTCGGCCGCGAGACCGGCCTTCGCCTGACCGATGCGCCGCATCAGGCTGAACACGTTCTCGTCGCTCTTCGCCGCCGTGGACTCCTTGCGCTCCCAGGCGGCGACCCGGCGGACCAGCTCCTCGTCGATGCCCTCGACGGTGGTACGCGAGCTGCGTCTGGCGAGTGCGCTCTCGTACCGCGAGACCAAGCGCCGAGCGAGGTCGCGCTCGGCATCTCGGATCGAGCGGCCGACCTCGTCGTCGAGCTCGACGGGCAGGTCGGCGATGCGGCGGGCCGGGATATCGGCTGCGACGTCGACCTTTCGGCGCCGGACGATGCCGAGGTCGATCACACAACCGCGAGCGGCCGGGTAGAACCCGGGGTCGGCCGGCGTCAGACCGGTCTCCTCGAGAGCATCCATCAATTCGCCGAGTGGCCGCGTGTCGTCGATCCAGCCGAGGAACTGCCAGATCGCCCGGAAGTCGTCGATGTCGTTGATCAGCGGGGTGCCAGTGAGGGCCATCAGCAGGGGACGCGCAATACGGGCCCGGATGCGTTCGGAGAGCTGGAGCACGTGCTGCGAGCGCTGAGACGTCTTGTTCTTGATGAAGTGCGCCTCGTCGACGACCATGCCGCGGAACCCGAGGTCGCCGATCCACCCCACATGGCGGTCGAGCACCTCGTAGTTGACGATGACGATGTCGGCGAAGCCATCGATCGTGTGCCCGTCACCGTGGATAACGGTGGCCGCTCGGTTGGGTGTCCAGAGATCTGCCTCGCGTGCCCAGTTGGTCTTGACGACGTTCGGTACGACGACGAGCAGCGGGTAGGCGTTGGCGGCCTGCGCGGCGAGCAGCGCCTCGGCCGTCTTGCCCAGGCCAGGCTCGTCGGCGAGCAGGAACGTGCGGTGCCCGGCTGCCGCGGCAGCGACCAGCTCTGCCTGGTGCGGCATCAGCTCCAGCCCATGCGGTGCGCGCCGCGAGGACGGCTCGGGAAGGGCCATACAGGCCGAGGCTCCGCTGGCGGCTTCCTCGAACGACCTCAGCAGCGGGCCGAGCAGCTCCCAGTCGCCCAGTCGGTGCGGGCGCGTCCGGCTCTGCTCGGTAGATCGGAACTCGGGTGCGTGGAACGGGTTCGCGAGCTGGCGGGAGACGACCGACTGTGGCACGACTCGACGCTCGCTGGCGACCGAGGGAGCAGGAGATGCGGGCGCGAGCTCGGCTGCTGGCGCCTCGACGCCGGCCATCGTGAGCATGTCAGCCCTCAGCGAGCGGGCCGAGTCCGAGATGACGGCGTCCTCGGCGAGCAGCGCGAGCAGCGACGTATCGCGGACGGCGGTCGTCGCGAGGATCGTCGCCACTCCGTCGAGGCGCTTGAGCTGTTCCGCCCGGTGGGCCTCGCTGCTCGTCTGGTCGGCCTTGACCCGAGCCCGCTCCTCCCGGACCAGCAGAGCGACGACCTGGAACTTCGTGCGTACGGAAGGCGTGGCGGGCCCCCGCTGGGCGGCGGCCTCCACCTGCCGAACGGTGCGAGCCAACACCGGGATGATGCCGTCGTTGTCGAGCTCGCGGACCCGTCGCTGACTCCGCGGGGCAGCACGCCGAGAACCCGACTGGCGCTGGCCTCCTCGAACCACGAACCCCTCCTCCAGAGTGCCCCGGCTCACGACCAACGCGTCCGGATGTGCTGCCGCGTCGAGCAGAGTGGCGAGCCAGTCCGCGACGCGGTCCCACGGATCTGCGAGAGATCGACGTGTCGAGGCCCGACGGCCCGCCCACGTTGGTGGGACCCATGACCATCACGTGATGGCCCGCACCAACCGGCGAAACGAAGACGTCGCTCTCGAGCGGGACTTCCCGACGGTGGGTGCAGCACCAATACTAGCCCCGTCGGAGGCTCAACGTCCGGCCCGGCTGGCCGCGAGTCTCCCTGAGACCGTCGAGGATCAGGTCGAGGCCCAGTTCGAACGCATCGACCTCGGGGTTTGCCGCTCTGGTGAAGTGCTGCTCGCCGTGTTCGTGGAGGTGGGGGTACTCCTCGACGGTGATCGTTCGGGCAAAGCTGGCCGCCAGCTCAGAAACCTCCGCGTCGGTGTAGGAGTGGCTGGTCTGCCAGAGCGAGAAGCCGAAGATATGCCCGTCGAGGACGTGGTACACGTGGTAGGTCGTCTCGGCCGGGAAGCCCGCGGCGCGAAGCCGCCCGAGCAGCGAGTCCATGTAGCGCACCCGCGCGGGGCGCAGTCGCCGCGGTGACATCAGCAGGGCGCCTTACGTCGGACGGCCCCAGCTGGGTCTCCGGAGGCCGAAGTCACCCTTGTTGGGCACCGACTTCGCGGGAACCGTGGAGGCCGTCGGCAGCGCCGTCACCCACCTTCGGCCGGGGGACGACGTATTCGGCGGTCGGAGCGGGGCGTTTGCCGAGTACGTATGCGTCAGGGACGGAGTCGCGCTGAAGCCGGCCAGGCTGACCTTCGAGGAGGCGGCGGCCGTGCCGATGGCGGCGCTCACGGCTCTGCAGGGACTCCGCGACCAGGCCAAGACCGGGCCGGGGCAGCACGTCCTGGTCAACGGTGCCTCGGGCGGCGTGGGCAGCTTCGCGGTGCAGATCGCCAAGGCGCTCGGTGCCCGGGTGACCGCCGTGTGCAGCACCGGGAACGCCGAGACGGCCCGCTCGATCGGCGCCGACCACGTCATCGACTACACGCGCGACGACTTCACCCGGTCGGAGCAGCGATACGACGCCATCTTCGACAACGCCGGGAGCCGGCCATGGTCGCAGCTGAGGCGCATCCTCGAACCGGAGGCGACCTGGACGCGGCGAAAGTCACGCCTGTCATCGACCGGCAGTACGCGTTCGCCGATATCGCCGATGCACTCGCGTATCTCGGAGAGGGTCACGCCCGCGGGAAATCGTCGTCACCAGGTGAGCCGCTCAAGGCTTCACATCACCGACCGGCTCATGTGCGCGATGAGCTCCGGATCCGTCGAGCCGGGGGAGTCGGAAGAACTCCTCGCGGACCAACGCCGAGAAGTGCTCGACTCCCACCGCCGCGGCGAACGGCTCGATCTGGCTCACCTGCGCCCGCAGAGCGGCGACTTTGCGAGGCAGCAGATCCTCGTCACAGCTGAACCACACGGACAGCTGGGACTCGTCCGTGGCCTCCGGCCGCATTCCCTCGACCATCATCACCGTGGCCGGATCCACTCCGGCGAAGAATGTCTCGTTCCACGAGCGGGTCTTGGTCGCGTACAGCAGCCGGGTGTCACTCAGCCCCGCGAGCTGGACCGCCCGGGTGGTCCACCGGCATACCGAGATGTGGTCGGGGTGACCGGTCGCCCCATCCGGCCCGAACGTCAGCACCGCGTCGGGTCGTAGCTCCGCGATCATCTCCGCCACGTCGGCCGCGACCTTCTCGTCCGGCACGTCGGCACATTCACCATCGCCGTACCCGAGCCACCGATGATCGCTGACCCCCAGCAGCGCAAGGCAGTCCGCCAGCTCGGCCGCGCGGATGGCCATCCGCTCAGTGATCGAGCGTGGGTCGTCGGCCGCGAACCCGGCCTCGCCCTTGGTCGCCGTCACGCAGGTCACGTGATCGCCGGCCTGGATCGCCTTCATCATCAGCCCGGCCGAGAGCCACGCCTCGTCGTCCGGGTGCGCCCAGATGCCGAGGATGCTGCCTACCCGCCCGCTGGTGTCCGCAATCAAGGCTGGCTGAGCCTTCGGTAGGTCTGGCGCCAGGTCTTCAGCACCGCCGCCTCTGTGGTCAGGTCGGCGGCGAGAGGGTCGAGGTCAGCCGCGCTCATGGTGGCACTGGTCTGGGCGGCGGCCTGCCGTACGTCGGATGCGGTTCGTACGAGCTGCTCGACCTGCGGAGCCAGAGCGGTTGCGATGGTGTGTTGGACGGCGGGGTCGGGGTCGCTCTGAGCCAGTCGTAGCTGTCGGTCGAGGGCCTTGCCGGCGTGCCGGAGGCTCGCCACGATGGCGGGGAGCTCACCGACGGGCTCGTGGGCTGCCCTGGCCGCAGCCAGGCTACGTTCCGTGGACGACATCGCCTGGCGCACCCGGAGCCGCATCCGGGCTATCTCGCGGCTCGAACCCTGACGGGCGGCTGCCCGGATGGCGAGGGCACCGGTGGTGAGGGTCGGTGATCGACGTATCCGACGTATCCCGACCACAACCGCGGTGACGGCGGTGCCGACCATGAGGACCATGAGCAGGACGACCAGGGCGACGAAGACCAGCCCGGCCGTGACCAGGGGCGTCCAGTCGAACCCGCCGCCACCATCGGCCAGGGTGACCGCTGCGCTCACTGGCATGGGACTCCTCCGTTCGGTCTGCTGTCCTCGTGCTAGCCGAACCCTCTCGTTGGATCGTAGCCCGAAAGGATGCCGAGCCACTGCAGGTCAGGAGAGCCCGACGATCGTCCCGTCGTCCTGCAGGTCGATGCGGGAGCTTGCCGGCGTCGCCGGGAGGCCCGGCATCGTCATCACATCGCCGCAGACGAGCACCACGAAGCCCGCGCCGGCAGAGAGTCTTACCTCGCGCACATGCAGGTCGTGGCCGGTAGGCGCGCCGCGCAGGGTTGCGTCGCTCGAGAACGAGTACTGCGTCTTGGCCACGCATACTGGCAACTCGCCGTACCCGTCCGCCTCGAGCCGTGCGAGCCGCCGTCTGGCCTTCCCGTCCCAGGTCACGCTGGACGCGCCGTAGAGCCGGTGCGCGAGAGTCTCCGCCTTCTGCCTGAGAGGTAGCTCGTCGGGGTAGGTGAAGGAGAACGTCGACGCGTCGGACTCTTCGAGCAGGTCGAGTACACCCTTGGCCAGGTCGGTCGCGCCGGCGCCACCGTCGACGAAATGCGTGGCCGGGAAGGCGCGGACTCCAAGCGTGTCGACGCATTCGACCACCCGGGAGACCTCGGCGTCCGTGTCGGCCGGGAACCTGTTCAGAGCGACCACGCATGGGATGCCATAGACCTCACGTACGTTGCGCAGGTGTCTCGCCAGGTTCTCCATGCCACGCTCGACAGCGTCGAGGTCAGGCCGCCCGAGGTCGGCTACCTCGACCCCGCCATGGAACTTGAGCGCCCGGACCGTGGCCACCACAACCGCAGCGTCGGGACGCAGACCGGACTTGCGGCACTTGATGTCAACGAACTTCTCCGCACCGAGATCGGCGCCGAAGCCGGCCTCCGTGACGACGAAGTCGGCCAGCCGGAGCGCTGCCCTGGTTGCGACCACGGAGCTGCAGCCGTGCGCGATGTTGGCGAACGGGCCACCGTGGACGAACGCGGGAGTGTGCTCAAGCGTCTGCACCAGGTTGGGTGCGAGGGCGTCTCGGAGTAGCACGGCCATCGCCCCGTGCGCCTCGAGCTGGCCCGCCGTCACCGGCTTCTTGGCCCGGCTGTAGCCGATCACGATATCGCCGATCCGGCGCTTCAGGTCGGCCCAGGACTCGGTCAGGCAGAAGATCGCCATCAGCTCGGAGGCGACGACGATGTCGAACCCGTCCTCGCGCGGATAGCCGTTGGCAGGGCCGCCAAGCCCGACCACGACATCGCGCAACGCCCGGTCGTTGAGGTCGAGCACGCGCTTCCAGTCGACCGAGCGGATGTCGATGTCGAGCGCGTTGCCGTGATGGATGTGGTTGTCGATGAGCGCCGCCAGCAGGTTGTTGGCCGCCGCGATCGCCGCGAAGTCACCCGTGAAGTGCAGGTTGATATCCGTCATGGGCACCACCTGGGACCAGCCGCCGCCGGCTGCGCCGCCCTTCATGCCGAAGACCGGACCCATCGACGGCTCCCGCAGGCAGGCCATCGACCGGAGGCCCAGCCCGCGCAGCGCGTCCGCGAGACCGACCGTGGTCGTCGTCTTGCCTTCGCCCGCGGGCGTCGGCGACAACGCCGTCATCAGAATCAGCTTGCCGAGCGGCCGCTCGGTCAGGGACTGCAGGTACCGGAGATCGACCTTCGCCTTGTAGTGACCGTACGGCACCAGGTGGGCGGGATCGATGCCCAGCTCCTCTTGCGCCACCCGGGTGATCGGGTACAGCTCGGCGGCATTGGCGATCTCGATGTCCGACAGCATTCAGGTCCTTCCCTTGGTGACGCCCATGCGCCTGAGCAGTCCGGACCGCTGGTCGGAGTCCGGAAGCGTGCGCAGGTTGGACTCGACGTTCATCCGGGCGATGGCGGATCCGGCCCGCGCCACCTCGCCGGCCGCGACCAGGTCGGCCAGCAGTCCGGGTCTGGCAGCGGGCCGCAGCTGGTCGATCAGCACCAGCACCTCGATCGCGGTCTCGACCACCCGGGCCTGTGGCTCGGCGGCGCCCAACAACGCGGCGTCGACGGCTGACCGGCGTTCGTGGTCGTCGTTCTGCACGGCGCGCGGCAGCGCCCACGCCGCAGCCACCGCGCCGAACGCCCGCTCGTCGTCGTCCGCCAGCTGCTGGGCTCGGCCGACCAGCTGCTCGGCCTGCTCGACCAGAGGCTGGGCCTCGCAGTAGCGCGCGACCATCGCGACCAACGCAGCAGCCTGAGCGATGCACAGAGCCGCGACGGATCCTCCGGCCGGCGTCGGACTCCGGGCCGCGAGACGGTCGAGGAAGTCGGTGACCGTCCCCGCATGCGTGTTGGCGTCGAGAACCACGAACACCACGCTAGACCTGCCCGCTACCTGGCGTCACGAGCACGTCTGCCGACAGCTCAGTCCAGCGGCAAGGCGTCGGGAGCTGGCGCGTAGACCAGGTGCACGACACCCGTCTGGAACGACTGTGCCGACACCAGCCTGAGGTATCGACCCGGCCCGTCATCCTCGAAGAGCCGAAGCCCGTGGCCGGCTGTCGCCGGGTGGACGAACAGATGCAGCTCGTCGAGCAGGCCGGCGTCGATCAGCTGACGCACCACCGACACCGATCCGCTCAGTGCCACGCGCCGTACCGTGGCGTCGTTCTTGAGCTCCGTGACTGCCTCGACGAGATCACCCGACAGCTGCTCGGAGTTCCGCCAGCTGAAGTCGAGGGCACCACGTGACGCGACGATCTTGCGCACGTCACCCAACCGCTTGGCGAATGGAGCGTCCTCCCCTCCGGCCGCCTCCCGCTCGGGCCAGGCGCCGGCAAAGCTGTCATACGTCACTCGGCCGAAGAGCATCACGTCGGCATCATGCGTGCTCTCCACGGCATTCCCCATCTCCTCGCTGAAGTAGGGGAAGTGCCAGTTGCCGACGCCAGGGTCGACAACGCCGTCAAGGGCCATGAAGAGGCTGGCGGTGATCGTTGCCATCGGAGTCTCCTTCGTTCTCAGGGGTGCTCGTGATCCTGCCAGGTAAGACCGCGTCGGGCCCACGAACTCATCGCAGCTCGCGTACGGCCTAGCCAGGGGCGGGCGCCATGTCCACGGGTCGCTGGGAGACCAGCCGTACCGTGTCCCCTTCGTATTCGAAGATCAAGCGAACTGCGCCTTCGGCCGTCGATGACTGTTCGGTCATAGGCCCCCGTCGCCGCATGACCGGGTCAACCGGAATGGTGATATCGAACCCGCTGCACCGTTCCCGCTGGATCTAGTTGCCGGCTGCCTCGAACTGCGCGATGACGTGCGCCGGGATGCGACCTCGGTCGCTGACCTGAAGACCGTTCGATGCGGCCCATGCCCTGACCGCGACGGGGTCGTTGCCGGTCTTCATTCGGCGGCCCGGTGTCTGGCGCGTACCCTGCAGCTTTCGGCCGGCATTGATGTACGGCGCCAGGAGCGAGCGAAGCCGGGCGGCCCCTTTCGTATCGACGTCGAGCTCGTATCGCACCCCGTCCAAGCTGAACGTCACCGTCTCGCCGGTGCCGTCGGGAAGTTCCTTGCCGGTCAGGTCGTCGATGATGATGGTGATGTTCCGCTGGGCCACAGACTGTCTCCTTGTACTCCGTTGGGGGTACATGGAGTGTAGTGGTCGCTCAGCTGCGATGGTGCCCCGACAGACCGGCCTTCGGCGTACGAAAGAGGTTCGGTGAGCACGCCTCCTGCAATGATCAGGAATCGAGAAGCATTGGTGTGCGATCGCGGTCTAGCGTTTCTGCCATGGCCGGTAGCACGCCGCGCCTCCGAACCTGGAAAGGGAGTTCGACCATGCCTGCAAAGAGTGCCAAATCCGAGTCCGCCGGCTTCACTGCCGAGGAGCGGGCCGCGATGAAGGAGCGTGCCGCCGAGCTGCGAGCCGAGGGAAAGAAAGGCGCCAAACAGGCCGACGGCCTGCAGGCGGTTCTCGACAGGATCGCCCAGATGGCACCCGAGGATCGCGCGCTTGCCGAGCGGGTGCATGTGACCGTGACCGGCACCGCCCCCGATCTGACGCCGAAGACGTGGTACGGCATGCCCGCCTATGCGAACGCGGACGGGAAGGTTGTCGTCTTCTTCCAAGACGCCGGCAAGTTCAACTACCGGTACTCGACGCTGGGCTTCCAGGATGCGGCGAGCCTCGACGACGGCGACATGTGGCCCGTGTCCTTCGCGCTCCGCTCGTGGAGCCCCGTGGTGGAGAAACGAGTTACCGAGCTGGTGAAGGCCGCCGTCTCCTGAGTGCCGCCTCAGGTCTCCAGCCGCAGCATGGCGATCGGTCCGAGCTTGTGGGCGTTTGGCCCGCAGCAATGGTCGTACCCGTTCATGACCAGGATTCCCAGCTGCCCGGAGCGCCATGGGTGGATCATCGCGACGTCATCGGCGAGGCCGCCGGCGCGGGGGACCGGCATGGAGGTGAAGCTCAGGCCGTCTCTGAGGAACACCACGTCGTCGGGGTTGGTCAGCAGGTCCATGTCGCCGATCATCCCGTACACATCGCTGTCCCCGTCCCCGTCGATGTCACCCACGTCCACCGCCCACCCGTCACCGCCCGAAGGGACGGCGCCGATCTGGACCGGGCCGCCGAAGACGCCGGCATCGTTGAGCTGGTACTGGAAGGCTCGCAGCGTCGCCGTGACCAGGTCGAGATCCCCGTCACCGTCCAGGTCGGCCACGGCGGCGTCATTGACCGTCCCGGTGAGCTGATGATGGGCGGTCACGTTGACGTAGGCCTGGCCTTGACGGTTCTCGAACAGCAGGGGGGTCTCGTCGGACTGCTGACACAGGTAGAGGTCCTGCCAGCCGTCCATGTTGTAGTCGACGGGGACGATGCAGCGGTCGCCCATGCCCGCTTCCAGTGGGAGTTTCGCGGGCGCATAGTGGAATGACCGGCCGCCTTCATTTATCCATAGTTTCGACTTCTCGTTTGGCAGTGTGGGGCTGGTGTCACAAGGGTCCTGGACTGCCCGGGGACGGGCGTTCGCCAGCACCAGATCGGGGTATTGGTCGCCGTTGGCATTGACGAATCTGACGGCCCGACCACGTCCGCACACGTCGGTGACATGCCAGAATGCAGCTCGGTTGACGAATGTCCCGTCGAGGTGCTGAATCCAGAGCTCGTTGCCGCGCCCCAGCTTGACGTAGTTCTGGATCGTGCGTCCGGTGGAGCAGTACGCGTCGAGCCGGCCATTCCGGTCGACGTCGGCCCATGCACAGTTGTGCCGGTCGATGAGCTTGTGTTCCTTGTTCAGCCGCGGCCAGGCATAGGTGGCCGTCTGCGTGAATCTTCCCTGACCGGTGTTGCGCCAAAGACTTCCGCCGCGCGTGTGGTTGCTGATGAAGAGGTCTTCATCCCCGTCGCGATCGACATCGAGTCCTTTACCTGAATAGGTCAGGTCCGGAGTTCTGACGCCCGCATATGCGATGTAGTTCCTCAACACCGGCGCTGCGGCGTGTCTACCTTGAGTGGACGCGTCGACGTGCGAAGCCGATGGGCCGAGCAGGGTTCCGCACATGAGGACCACGACGGTCCCTGCCATTGTCATTCTTCGGACGGACATAGTCGCCTCCCACGAAAAGGCCACTGGCCACCTACCAGCACGGCCAAGCTGTCACCTTAGCAGGCGCGACAATCCCTTTTCCCACTATCAGCTCGTGGTTATCGCCTTTGTTCGCGCTCCCACCCGCAGCTGCACAACACAATAAGTACTCACCCGTTTGTGAACCGGCTATGGTGCGGCTCCGGCGGCCCGCTCAGCAGGTCCAGCACGAGGGCGAGTGGTGGCCACGAGATCCGTCCTCGTCGTGTCACTGCGGAGGCGCGCAGCAGCACCTCGGGCCCGGTCAGCGACAGCAGGGAGACTCCGGGGACGGTGCGTTGGTCGGCTGGGAGCAAACCGACACCGAGCCCAGCGGCGATCATGTCCTGCACGAGCTCGAGGCTGTCGACGCGGTGGGTTATCCGTGGTCGGAAGCCGGCCAGAGAGGCCACGGCGCGGACCACGTCCTCATCTGCGGTGTTACGCGAGTTCACGATCCAGTCGTCGTCGCGGTATCGCTCGAAGACTCCTGGCGCGTTACCGAGTTCGCCTCGCCGACCGGTGGGCGGCGCCCCCAGGCTCCATGCGGTCTCCCACAGCGGCCTCGAGTCGATGGTTCGGTCGACCACCCCAGGCGCCAGGTTGTAGTCGTACGTCAGAGCGAGGTCAACGTCGTCCGCGGCCAGCAGCGCGATCGCCTCGGACGGCTCATGCTCGTGGATCCGCACACTCACCTCGAGGTGACCGCTGGCCAGTGTGCGCACCACCGGTAGCAGCGCCGTACGGATCGCTGTCGCGAATGCCGCGACTCGTACCTCCCCGGCTGGCTCGGCAGCGGGGTCGAGGTCGACCCGCGCGGCCTCGATGGCCGCGAGGACCGTGACCGCGTGCTCGGCGAGCCGCCGCCCTGCGGGGGTCAGGCGCACGCGGCGGCCGGCCGGCTCGAGCAGCGGAGTCCCGACGTCCCGGGCGAGCGCCGCGATCTGTTGGGAGACCGTCGAGGTGGTGACGTGCAGCGACTCCGCGACCTCGTGCATGGAGCCAAGGCGGGACAGCTCCAGGAGGAACTCGAGTCGGCGCGGGTCCATGCTCGGCATTCTTCAGTAATACTGAACAAACTGTCCACTATTCTCACGTGGACGTGAACAGTATTTCTTGGTTGACTCCCTCAATGCCTTTCCATCCGTCGACCACCCGACGGCGTGCTGCGCGCACCGGGACCGGTATGGCGCTTGCCTCGATGTTGTGCGTCCAACTCGGTCTGGCTGCATCCGTCGGCTTCTTCGACACGGTCGGCCCGTTCGGTGCCGCGTGGCTGCGCCTCGCCTGGGCGGGGTTGATCCTGCTGGTTATCGTGCGGCCCCGCCCGCGTGACCTCAGCGGCGGCGCTCTCCCCGCCGCGATCGCACTGGGTGTGGCGACAGCCGGCCTGACGCTCTTCTTCATGGCCGCCGTGGCGCGGCTACCGCTCGGCACCGCGAGCGCGCTCGAGTTCCTCGGGCCACTGGCCGTCGCCGTGGCGCACGGTCGGGATCGCCGGATGCTGGTGTGGCCGGCACTCGCGGCGATCGGCGTGGTCTTGCTGACGGAGCCATGGCACGGCGGCATCGACACCGTCGGTGTTCTGTGCGCATTGGCCGCGGCCGGCTGCTGGGCGGCCTACATCCTGCTGACCCAGCGCGTGGGGGACCGGTTGAGCGGACTACGTGGGCTGGCCATCTCGCTACCGGTTGCGGCCGTGGTCGCGACGATCGTTGCGGGCCCGAGCACCCTGCCGCTGTTGTCCTGGCAGATCATCGTGGTCGGGCTCGGCCTGGCGGTTCTGCTGCCGGTCGTCCCGTTCAGCCTGGAGCTGCTGGCGCTGCGGCGGCTCACGACGTCGGCATTCGGAACCCTGATGAGCATGGAGCCGGCCATCGCCGTCGTCATCGGCCTTGTCCTCCTGCATCAGGTCCCCGGACCCTGGGCCGTGCTCGGGGTGGCCTTCGTGGTGGCAGCCGGGTTGGGGGCCGAACGAGCGGGCGCTCGCCCCGAGCTCACCTCGCCCAACACCGATGACGTCCGCGGCGCCCTGGTCACCGCCTGAACGAACAGTTGCCCCATCACAGTCGAGCCACCTCACAGTCGACCCAAATCAGAGTTGGCCGAGTGGGGTGGTGCCGTGTTGGTCGACGAGGTAGTAGTACCGGTGGGGTGACACAGTGAGGTGCTTACAGGTTGTCTACGGCCGCCCATCGACACTTTCCTGCCCAGACGACGTTGTCCACAGGGGAGGCGAACCCGGTCATCCCGGTTCGGCGAACCCCGCGGCACGGTCCGTGGGGCCTACCCTGGGTTCATGAACGACCACCGTCCGGGCGGCGGCTATCTGCTGGTGGGTCTCATCGTCCTCGCCCTCGTGGTGGCGATCGGACTTTGGGCGTCCGGTGTCGGCATCAGCTTCGGCTGAGCTGCTTACTTGCCGGTCTTCTTACGGCGACTGAAACCGGGCCAGCAGCACGGGCGTCGCTTGCCCAGCAGCCAGATTATCCGCGAATGCCGCGAATGGGTCTTGACGCAAACTTCGTAGGATGGGACGTTTTGTGTAGTCACCGCTCGCGTTTCGAGCTATCCCTCAACCGCCTTTGGAGAGTCCCATGGAGAGTGCTGAGCACGCCTGGATCGGCGACCGGATCACGCTGACCTTCGAGCGTGGTCGACAGGATGCGAAGGATATTACGCTGAATACCGGTGGCAACCGGCGGCTGACGTACGGTCAGCTCATCGCGCTCGGTGGAGATCTGTACGGCGTTGTGGGCGCCCCGATCAGCACGGCGAAGCAGCCGATGAGCGCGTTCGAGAACGCCTGGAACAGCCTTGTGTGGCCGGCCGAGGGAGAGCTGGCGCAGATCCTTGCGGTCCTGGACAAGGAGATCGCAACCGTCGCAAAGTTCGTGGATGCAGGGATCGAGCCGTCCAACGCCTACAAGGACCTCGGAGACGACCTGTCGGGTGAGTGGAACCGGATCACGGGAGGCGGGACTTTCTTCTACGCCATGTACCCGATGGGTCGGTACCTGAAGCTGGCCGCCGAGAACTGGGACCATTTCACCCACTTCGCCGTCGACGCCTACCAGGCGGGCCACAACGTCGCCATGGACAAGGCCAAGTTGATCAAGCTTGAGTTCCATGAGGACCAATGGGACTTCGCGCTCGAGGAGGCGTACGCGATGAATGCATTCGCAGACCACTTCTTGACCGACCTGTTCTCGGCCGGGCACCTGCGCGCGCCGCGTAAGGAGCTTTACGACACCATCACCCTTCCGATCCCCGGAGCGGGAGCCAATCTCGGGAGTCTGCTCGTGCGTTGTATGCACGATGAGGACTCGCGTCTCGGGCTGAACGTCACCAACAAGAACAAGGACTCCTGGGTCGCATTCGGCGACAAGGCGTTGCGGGACTCGAAGAGCAAAGCCAACGCCGACATGGTCACCAGGGCCGTCCAGGAGTCGGCGGACGACGTATGGCGGGCCTTCCAGGGCGGCGAGTTCGAGACCCGGGCGCTGAACTACATCCCCGACCTGGAAGCCGTGGCAGATGTATCAGACGGCGTGAAAGACCCGGCCACGGCCAAGAACTTCTCCCCACTCTTCAGAGTCGTTGACGGTGTAGTGGCGAAACGCACGAACCTCGAGAAGACCGACGACTTCACGTGGACGAAGGACTGGTACGGGTGGAAGACGTTCCTCGACCTGACCGGAGCCCATGGCTACCTGCATGCCGTGTGCAAGGACCTGGCGACGAACAAGGAGCTCGGCTGGCTCGGCAGCGAGAGTGACTCCCCCAAGCTGGCCCGGCAAGAGAAGGACGCCCATGGGGTCATCTGGAGCTTCGATGACGGCAAGCTCTATCTGCAGAAGGACACCTACGGGGGTGACCGCTACCTGGGTCTGGGAACCCGCAACTACGCCAGCTGGGGGCACGGCTGGAGCAACCCCGTGATCTACAACGACAACGGGACCATCTCGCTGGAGGAGTGGCCAGAACGCAAGCTCTTCCTGGACAACGACGACTGGCTCTCCTGGACGCATGGTCCGGATTCCGACTACACCACGATCTTGGTGGTGGACCTGCCACTGCGTATTCCTTCGACGCCCTAGCGATCGCGACGACGAAGGGGCCGACTCCGCATCAATGGAGGGTCGGCACGTAGGTGAGCAGCTGCATGCGGTCATCGAAGGTACGTGACGTGACCAGCTCGAGGTCCAGGTCGGGCCAGTCAGCGAAGATGGGTTCCAGTCCGGACTGGCCGGTGGCAACGGGGAATACCACGATCTGTAGGAAGTCGACCAGACCCTCGCGCAGCAAGGACTTGTTGAGCGAGATGCTCCCCATCGTCCGCATCGGCGCGGATCCCTGCTCCTTCAGCGTGCGCAGCGCGGTGACGGCATCCTCGGCGACCAGCGTCGTGTTGGCCCAGGTCAGCGGAGGTTCTAGGGTCTTGGAGAACACGATCTTCGGGATCTCCGCCATCCGCGCGAACGTGGGATCCTGCTGCTCGGCCACGACCTGCGACATCGCTCGGTAGGTGTTCGCGCCCATCACCAGGACGTGGTCCTGCGCGAGCTTCTCATCAAGCCATGCCATGAGCTCGGGACCTTCCTTGCCCCAGTAGCCCGGCCAGCCCTCGGCTCCTCCGAAGCCGTCAAGGCTGCTGAAGAGGTCGATGGTCAGTGTGCGCATGATGTCTCCTCCGCTCCGGCGAATCCTGTCAACAAGGTAGACCGGGCTCAGGGACGAGAATCATCGGAACGACGGCGAACAATGTCCGTGGCGATGCGCGCCATGGCGACCTCGAGCTCGGACGTCGTGAGATGTTCGGCCCGATCCGGAGGTACCAGACCCGATCGTGAGCGATGTGGGCTAGCGTCGAGCATCGGAGTCTTTGACCATCTCGAACCAGGGAAGAAGGCTGCACGTGGCGCTCAAAATCCCCGCCGTCCTCGGCGTCACCACGGTGGTCCTCGCGGTGTCGACTACCTTCGCTGGAGTCGCGACCGCGAGCGGCGACCGGCCCGCAATGGTCTTCTCCAGCGGCACCGAGGCAGTCAACCACGCAGCCTCCGATGCCTGTTACGTCCAACTCGGCGGCGACAGCGGCACCGCGACCAATTCTCAGAAGCTCAAGCATCGGTCGGAGTTCAACGATCGAGCCGCGGACGACTTCAGCTTGAGCGAGCCCTGCTCGGTGGAGTCCCTTGATGTGGCCGGAACCTATTTCGGTCCGGACAGGTTGATCAATGCCTCGGTCGTGCTGTACCGAGACGATGGTGGAACTCCCGGGACCATTGTCGCCCGCAGCACGGTGCCGGCCGACAAGGTCACCGACAACTCCGGGAGCCTGCACGTACCCCTCGCCAGTCCCGTCGCCCTCGAGCCCGGCACCTACTGGCTCGGGTTTCGAGTACGCATGCCGGCCCTCCCCGACGGGGGCGGATGGTTCTGGTTCACGAACCAACCTCAGAGCGGCAATCCCGCCGTTTGGAAGAACCGTGGCGACGGCTTCGGTCTCGGGTGCAAGGTCTACCATCCGTTGGCCGACTGTTTCCGCCAAGGGAATCCCCTGGATTTCGCCTTCGCCGTCAACGAAGGCCGCTGAGCACCAGCGGTTCCGGGAGCCAGGCTCTACCTGGCGATGTTCACGACGGTCTGCTGCTCAGGGTCGCGGCCGACCGGGCGGTGCCGGCGAGGCCGGAGACGAAGATCTCGATGCCTTCGGTGTAGTAGGCGTCCTCGTCGAAGCAGTCCAGCAGCCAGTCGGCGCACGCCGCGATGTTGGGAAAGCGGTCGGGGGAGATGGCCCTCAGGCTGGCTTGTTTGCGCTCGAGGTCGACCAGCCGTCCGGACTCGCCGAGCGAGGCCTCGCCAGGGAAGCCGGTCACCAGCTGGATCGCGGACTGGAGGGCGGAGCGCGCGATGGACGACGCCTGCTGGTCGCTGACCCCGGCGGCCCGGAGCCGGCCCAGGACCTCGTCGGCAAGGGTAAGCCCGGATTCGCAGGCCAGCATCCGTGAGGCGGCCAGGGATGCCACTCCCGGATGCACCCGAAGCGCGTCGACGAGACCGCGGAGCACTCGGCGCAGGTACCCCTCGATGTCGTCGGCGGAATCGTCGTCGAGCTCCCCGATGCCGGGACCCGGGATGCTCATGTCGGCGACGACGCGTTCCCCGACGGCCTCGAGCAGCTCGTCCTTGTTGGCGAAGTGCCAGTAGAGGGCCATCGGGGTCACCCCGAAGTCCTGGGCCAGCCGGCGGATGGTCAAGGCGTCCAGGCCGTCGGCGTCCGCGACCTGCAAGGCGTGGTCCACCACGGCCTCGCGGCTCAGCTGGCTGCCAGTCTTCGAGGAATTCACAGTTGACAACTATACACCGTAGAGGGTTTCCTATACGTCATACATGTACGGCGTATAGGAGACCCTCCATGAACCCCACCTTCGATCGTTCCCGCTGGGCGCTCGTCGCCGTCTCGCTGGCGACGTTCATGACCTACCTGGACAACAACATCGTCAACGTGGCGATCCCGTCGATCCAGCGCAGCCTGGACCTCGACGCCTCGGGCATCGAGTGGGTGGTGAGCTCGTACATCCTCACGTTCGCTGCACTCATGCTCGTCGGTGGACGGCTCGCCGACGCGTACGGACGCCGACGGATCTTCCTGATCGGCCTCGGGATCTTCACCCTCTCGTCGTTGGCCGCCGGGCTGTCCGAGAGCGCGGGAGCGCTGATCGCGGCTCGCGCTGTGCAGGGCGGCGGTGCAGCCCTGGTTACTCCCACGACGCTGGCGATCATCTCCGCGACGTTCCTCGAGCCGCGCGCACGCAACGCCGCCGTGGCCGTGTGGGGTTCGGTTGGTGCACTGTCGCTGGCTGTCGGGCCGATCCTCGGCGGCGTGCTGAGTGAGTACGTCTCCTGGGGCTGGATCTTCATTGTCAACGTCCCGATCGGCGTCGTCACCATGGGGCTGGCCAGGTGGGCGATCCAGGAGTCGCGGGACCCGAACGCCGGGCGGCTCGACGTGCCAGGTCTCGTGTCGTCGGCGGTCGGGCTGACCACACTGACGTACGGCCTCATCGAAGGCCACCAGAAGGGCTGGACGTCAGGCGTGATCGTCGCGTCGTTCGCGGTGGCGCTGCTCGCCCTGGTCACGTTCGTCATGGTCGAGCGCCGTACGGCCCAGCCGATGGTCGACCTACGAATCTTCCGTCAGCGGGCCTACTCGGGTGGGCTGGTCTCCTTGATGCTGTGGGCGTTCGGGTTGTTCGGGATCTACTTCTTCACGTCTCTCTACCTGCAAGGCGTGCTCGGCTTCTCGGCGACTGAGGCCGGGCTCACGTTCCTGCCGATGGCCCTGTGCATGGCTGTCGGCGCGGCGATGTCCGACCGGGTGGCGGCACGGTTCGGGGCGCACCGGTCGGTGAGTGCCGCGATGGCGCTGATGGGGCTGGGCATCGCATCGGTGGCCTTGTTCGGGGCGAGCACGAGCTGGGCAGACCTGATGCCGAGCTTCATCGCCATCGGCATCGGTGGTGGGCTCACGATTCCGCTCACCGCGACAGTCCTCGCGGTCATGCCCACCGAGCAGGCCGGCGTCGGCTCTGCCGTCTTCAACGCGAGCCGGGAGCTGTCCGGTCTGTTGGGCATCACGGTCATCGGCGTGATCCTGCTGGCCCGGCAGAGCGCGCTGGAGAGCACCGGCGTCGACCCGACGACCGCGTTCCTCGGTGGCTATCGGCTCGGTCTGCTGTGCGCCGCGGTCCTGGTGGCCGCCGGTGGGGTGGTCGCCTGGTTCGCCCTCCGTACGGCAGAGCATGCGGTTACCGCGCCGGACGACGCGCCCCAGGAGAGCGCCGCGATCCTGGTCTGATCGCGATGAGTTTGGAAGGGAGCCGTCTGGCCTGAGAGAATAGGGCCATCGGAGGGGAGTATTCCCCGACAGTTGCGCCGTCATCACGGGTCCGCCCCGGCGCAGCGGGCTCGGCATCCACCGAGCGGAAGAGACCTCCGGAGCGTACGTCCCTGTCAGCGCGCGAGCGCGCACGATGCTCCGGAGGAGTTCCTATGGATGTCGCCACTTGGGTGTGGTGGACCACGATCATCATCACGGTGAGCCTGCTGCTCTTCGACGTCGTGATCATCGGCCGGCGTCCACACGAGCCGTCGACCCGCGAGGTC
This sequence comes from uncultured Actinomycetota bacterium, assembly GCA_963833975.1. Lineage (GTDB taxonomy): Bacteria > Actinomycetota > Actinomycetes > Propionibacteriales > Nocardioidaceae > JAWWPG01. Next base: position 55,532 of record CAWIAB010000005.1, on the reverse strand, counting down.
ACCGTCGCACTTGCGGTCTACATCGGCGCGGCCATCCTGTTCGGGCTCGGCGTCTACCACTTCGCCGGGGCCCAGTACGGCACGGAGTTCTTCGCCGGCTGGCTCACCGAGTACTCGCTCTCGATCGACAACCTGTTCATCTTCATCATCATCATGAGCCGCTTCGCCGTACCACGGGAGCTTCAGCAGTCGGCTCTGATGGTCGGCATCGTGCTTGCGCTCATCATGAGGGGTGCCTTCATCGCCGTGGGCGCGGCGGCCATCAACCAGTTCAGCTGGGTCTTCTACCTGTTCGGTGCGTTCCTCGTCTACACGGCCGTGCAGCTGGTGCGTAACAAGGCGCACAGCCATCAGGATGACTACCAAGAGAACCGGCTGGTCCGCCTCGTCGAGAGGTGGCTGCCAGCCACCTCGACCTACCACGGCACGAGTCTCTTCATCAAGGAGAACGGCAAGCGGCTCATCACGCCGATGTTCATCGTCATCGTCACCCTCGGCACGACCGACCTGCTGTTCGCGCTCGACTCGATCCCCGCCATCTACGGGCTGACCAACGAGGCGTACCTCGTCCTCACCGCGAACATCTTCGCCCTGATGGGTCTGCGCCAGCTCTACTTCCTGATTGGAGGATTGCTGAAGCGGCTGATCTACCTGTCATACGGGCTGGCGTTCCTGCTGGCGTTCATCGGGGTCAAGCTGGTGCTGCACGCCCTGCACGAGAACGAGCTGCCGTTCATCAACGGCGGTCAGCCCATCGAGTGGGCGCCGGACATTCCGATCTGGGTCTCACTGCTGGTGATCGTGGGGACGCTGGCCGTGACGACGGTGGCCAGCCTGGTGGTCTCGAAGCGGCGCGCCGTGGCGCTCAGCTGAGGAAGCGACCGGCGGCGACGAGGGTGGCCAGTCTTCCCCCGCTGAGCGGTGCGTCCTCGATGTGCCGTCCGGTCTCGGGGGCGTGCAGCATGGTTCTCGGACCGGTGACGAACCCGACGTGGAAGACGTGGCCGTCCGGCCGGGCGAAGAAGTACAGGTCGCCCGGCTGCTCCTCGCCGATTGCCACCGGTGCGGCCGCCTGCCACTGGTCGTGTGCATCCCGGGGTACGACGACGCCGGCTCGCCGGTACGTGTGGTGGACCAATCCGGAGCAGTCGAGCCCGTACGGCGTCGTACCCCCCCAGAGGTACTCCAGGCCAAGGTGGAGGCGGGCGGCGTCGGCGATCACCAGCCGGTCAGCAGGCACCCCGTCCGTCGCCGGCAGCGGTGAGGCAGCGGCTCGATCCGCCAGATGGCTGCGGCGCACCCATACCGGGTAGCCACGTGGGTCCGCCTGCGCGGGCTGCCATAGGGCGACGACCTGGACCCAGTCGTCGTCGCCCTCATCGATCACGTCGACCGGCTCACCAGCGGTGAGCTGGGTCAGGGTACGGCCATGGAGACCCATCCTGGCATCCGGACCGGAAGCGTCGAGGGTGGCGAGCCATCGCGCGACGTCAGGCACGTCCGCGACCGCCAGGGCGTCCAGCGGCCGAGGCGCGTCGGGGCCGGTCCAGCCGGTGCACACCTGGACCTTCACCACCGCCGCAGTCCCGCAGATCATGAAAGGCCCTGGATCGCCAATCCGGGCAGACTCGGCAGCACAACCGTTGACCCGTCGTAACGCAGCCCACCCGCAACCGGGTTGCCGGCGGTCCACCAGGCGGCGTCGAGGTCGCCGACGAAGGTCGATCCGACGGCGGCCACGAGCGAGGCCGCAGCCCCCACCCCGATCGGGCCCTCCATCATCGACCCGACGATGAAGCCGATGCCGTGCGCCTTGGCCAGGGCCGCCATGGCGATCGCGGGCGAGAGGCCTCCGCACTTCGCGAGCTTGATGTTGACGAGATCCGCCGCGCCGGTTTCGATGAGCCTCGACAGACCCCTGATCCCGAAGACGCTCTCGTCGGCCATCACCGGCGTGTCGACGGCGGCAGTGACCCGGGCCAGGCCCGGTAGGTCCGGCGCCGGGACCGGTTGTTCAACGAACTCGAGGTCGGCTCCGGCGTCCTCCAGAGCACGAATCACCCGAATCGCGTCCCGTGGAGTCCAACCCTGGTTCGCATCGACGCGGATCCTGACGTCGGGACCGACCGCCTCGCGCACCGCACGGACCCGGCCGACGTCTGTCTCCGGGTCGGTCCCGATCTTCAGCTTGAGCACCCGAAAACCCTCGACGACGCGCTTGCGGGCGGTCTCGACGAGCTGAGTGTCGTCACCGGCACTGACCGTGACGTCGGTCTCCACCTGATGCCTGGAGGTACCGAGGAACCGGGGGAGAGAGATGTCGAGCCGGCGCGCCGCGAGGTCGTGCAGTGCGACGTCGACGGCTGCTTTGGCACCACGGTTGCCGACGACCGCGCTGGCGACCGCCGCAGCGAGGTCGGTCAGGTCATCAGTCGAGCGGCCACGGACCACCTCCGCGAGCGGCCCCGCGATGCAGGCTTCGGCGCCGGCCAGCGACTCGCCGGTCACCCGCCATACCTGCGGTGCCTCGCCGAACCCCCGTAGACCGTCCCCGTCGATGATCTCGACCAAGACGGTCTCGAGCAGGGTGGTGCTGCGCAGTGCGGTCACGAAGGGCGTGTGGAGCGCCGCCGTCAACCGGTGGGTGCGAACCTCGGTGATCGTCACGAGATCTCCTTCCGGTCCTGCCAGGAAGCAGAGGCGGCCCTGGCGATGAGCGCGAGCGACTCGTCCTCCGTGAGCTCCGAGGTCGTACACACGACGAGGACGTACGGCGGGCAGTCGTCAGGGTAGACGATGCCGGCGTCGTGTGAGATCCCGGTGACCCAGCCGGACTTGTGGGCGACCTTGGTGCCAGGAGGTAGGCCAACCGGAATCCCGTCATTGATCTGCTGGGCCGCCAGCGTCGCAAGAATCTCCTGGCAGGACTGGGGTGAGGCCACCCGATGGGCATCGAGCTGGCGAAGCGTCAGGGCAAGATCCGCTGCCGTGACGAGGTTCTGCAGGCCCCGTTCGCGTGCCGGAGCGTCCTCGATGCCGCGGGCGACGATGCTGTCGGTCGTACCGACCACCTGGAGCGCCTCCGCGACGGCCGGGAGCCCGACCGACTCGAGCAGCAGGTTGGTCGCGAGGTTGCTCGACTTGACGATGGCGCGGCTCGCCAGCCAGCGAAGCGCAACCGGAGTGTCCATGCGGCGCCAGGTCTCTTCGTCGCTGTCCTCCGACCGGTCCATCTCGAATCGTGCACCCGGTGCGACCGAGTCGAAGCCGCTGTGCACGGGGACCTGCGAGTCGAGGTCCAGCGTTCCGGCATCGGCGAGCCGGTAGGCGGCGAGGACGAGTGCCACCTTCATCGTGCTCGCGGCGTAGTGCTGCCGATCCGCCTCGTGGGATACGGCGGCCGGGCCGTCGAGAGGCCCGGCCCAGATGGAGAACGTGCCTTCGTGAGGCAGGGTGTCGACGTACGACGACAAAGCAGGCGTAGGCACCGGGTCAGACTAGTGGTCACGGCACGCGTTGGATGGTGCAACAGCGATCAGCTCCGGATCCGATGGCGGTTGCCGGTGTGAGGAATCCCCCAAATGCGCTATGGCGAAGCCAGCCGAAGCGGCGACACTTGAAGTGACAGTCGAGCCGAGGGGGGCCAACGATGACAGAGACCTACCAGCCGGAGATCGCGCCGGGAACTCCCGAGGACGTCGAGGTCAAGAACCAGCCGCGGGAGCCGGTGTTCGACGCGACACTCGGTATCCCGGTCGACACGGACTTCTCGCGCGATGCCGCCGCCGAGCCACCCAACCGGCTCGTCGTGATCGGCGACTCCCTCTCACACGGCTTCCAGAGCGGCGCGATCTACAACACCGACATCTCGTACCCGGCGATCATCGCGAACGAGCTGGGGTGGTTCGACCACTACCGGTATCCGACGTACGGCGGTCCGGGGGGTCTTCCGCTGAACATCGAGTACCTGCTTCGCGATCTCGAACATCGGTACGGCGGCAGCGTGGACTGGTGGGAGGTTCCGGGGGCGATCTTCCACAGTCGTCAGCTGATGGACCAGATCGAGGACTACTGGGAGCGTGGACCGGGCAGCATCCCGCCGACCCACGGAGGCATCAACCACGACCTGTCTGTGTACGGGTGGGACCTTCGAGACGCGCTGGTGCGAACTGCAGCGAACCTTCGGGAGTCGGTGAAGCAGCCGAAGGACGATCTCCTCAAACAGATCGTCGAGAACAACAGCCAGATCGCTGCACTCCGGGTGTATCCGCCCGGAGCGGAGTTCGCCGACGACACGGTGTTCGACCTGGCCCGGCGTCTGGGTGAGGACACCAACTCGGGAGCATCCGAGAGCGGAATCGAGACTCTCGTCGTCTTCCTCGGTGCCAACAACGCCCTCCAGACGGTGACCAAGCTCAACGTGACCTGGAGCGAGGACGACGGCTTCCAGGATCCCGACAAGAAGTCGCAGTACACCGTATGGCGCCCGTCGCACTTCGCGACCGAGCTGTCCGAGGTGCTCAAGGCCGTCATGACGATCAACGCGCGCCACGTCGTGTGGTGCACCGTTCCGCACGTGACGATCGCCCCGATCTCACGAGGGGTCGGCAGCAAGATCCGGCCGGGTTCGCGGTACTTCCCGTACTACACCCGGCCATGGATCGAACCCAGCAAGTTCGACGTCGGCCGGGACCCCAGCATCACCGGGGCCGAGGCGCGGGCCGTCGACTCCGCGATCGACCAGTACAACGATGCGATCGCCAAGGTCGTCGCCGACGCCCGAGGCGGACACCTGGACGGTGATACGGCACCTCGGGACTGGTATCTCCTCGACATCGCCGGGCTGCTCGACCGCCTGGCGGCCCGCCGCTATATCGAGGACCCCAACGCCCGTCCACCGTGGTGGTCGCCGTACCCGCTGCCGCCCGCACTGGCCGCGCTCACTCCACCACCGGACTCGCACTACCTCGCCAGCGACGGAAAGGGCGGCATGCAGTCGGGAGGACTGTTCTCGCTCGACGGGGTGCACCCCACCACGGTCGGGTACGGCCTCATCGCCCAGGAGATGGTCAACATCATGTCCCGCGCCGGTGTCGTCTTCCGCAACGCGAACGGTGCTGCCCGGCCCCAGCCGGTCGGTGTCGACTTCGAACGGCTGATTCGTCGAGACACCCTGCTGGGGCATCCGCCGCAGAACATCACGCCCACGCTACGAACCCTCGGCTGGGCTGATGAAACGCTTGACCTCTTCACTCGCGCCCTGTCGTTCACCCGGTGATGATGAACTCGACCTGAATCTGGGACTCCTGTCGGGTTGTGCACTGGTTTGCGCGGCAGCCCGTGGTGCCGCTTCACCCCGAGGATCGCCAGGCTAGCGGGCAGGGCGGCAGCGCAGCACCCAGTCGAGGTAGAGCTCGAGTCTCGTGCGGGCGCGTGCGTCGCTGACGTCCCGCCCCACGTCACGCCATGGCCGGGCCACCTTGGTCGGGTCAGGAAGGTATCCGACGATGTCCAGCACCTCCCAGTACGGCTGGTCGACAGGATCCAGGGTCTGGTTCGACAGCGTGCGATACGTTTCCCGGAACCGCTCGGCCGTGTCCGTGTCGTGCAACATCGCCAGGTACGTCGTACTGTGCGCCACGTCGAGCTCCGGCGGACCCCAGGACGTCTCGACCCAGTCCACGACGCCGGTTGTCTCGTCGGCGGTCCACAGCACGTTTCCCGCGTGGAAGTCGCGGTGCAGGAAGCCGCTGTGGTGAGGCGGAGGCTCCTGTTCGAGGATCGAGAAGGCCTCCGTCCAGAGATGCGGACTCTTCGACCACCCGGGTACGACCCGCTTGGCCTCAGGCGCCCAGGACTGATAGGGACGCGGCCTTGCGGTTCCTGGGTCGTGACGGTGGATATCGACGAGGAGACGTGCAAGACCGCTAAGGAAGGCATCGTCGGTTCGGGTCAGCTCGAGATGACCCGGCAGCCATGACATCAAGTGGGCCGGCGTGCCAGCGGCAAGACCGTCCGGGTCGACCGCGATCGAAACAGGCGCCGGGATGCGCGTGTGCGCCAGCTGCTGCTGGGTTTGCGACTCGCGGGCGAGCAGCTCTGCTGCGTGGGATCGCCACGGTTCTTCGCCGATCAGGCGCAGCACTGCACGGGACTCGTCGCCGGCCGACAGTCGGAGGATGGTCGAGGTCCACCCACCGCGCAGCTCACGGACCTCCTGAACCGGCCTACCCCAGACCGCTTCGGCCCACGAGACGCTAGCCCGGATGTCCTCGCTCACCCAAGGAATGCTCCCAGAGGGGGGACCGGGCGGTCGAACAGGCGCCGGCCTCAGCCGAAGCGACCGTTGACGTAGTCAGAGGTGCGAGGATCCAGCGGCTGCTCGAAGATCTGATCGGTGGGGCCGGCCTCGACGATCCAACCCGGGGTGTTCTCCTCGGCCAGGAAGAACGCGCAGTAGTCGGAGACCCGAGCCGCCTGTTGCATGTTGTGCGTGACGATCACGATCGTCACCTCATCGGACAGCTCGGTGATCGTCTGCTCGATGCGCCGCGTGGACGTCGGGTCGAGCGCTGAGCACGGCTCGTCCATCAGCAAGATGTCGGGTTGCACCGCCAGTGATCGAGCGATGCACAACCGTTGCTGCTGTCCACCGGACAGGTCACCCCCTGGGCGGTGCAAGCGGTCCTTGACCTCGCGCCACAGGCCGGCCTTGGTCAGGCAGGTCTCGATGAGCTCACTCCGGTCAGAACGAGACACCCGGTTGCCGGTCAGCTTGAGTCCGGCCGTCACATTGTCGGCAATCGTCATGGCTGGAAAGGGGTTGGGCTTCTGGAACACCATTCCGATGCGGCGCCGCGCCTCGGTGAGCCGCTGGCTTGGGTCGTAGATGTCGGTGCCGTCCAGCTCGACGCGGCCAGCCATCGCCGCCGACGGAACCAGCTCGTGCATCCGGTTGAGGATCCGGAGGAACGTGGACTTGCCGCAGCCGCTGGGACCGATGAGGGCCGTGACATCACCGGCAGCCATCTCCAACGACACCCGCTCGAGGACCAGGTGCGAGCCGAACCATGCCGAGACGTCCACGGCCTTGAGACTGCTGCCCTGGGCCGTGGGTCGCTCGAGCTGTGCGACCGCCGCGCCCTGCTGCTGTTCGCCGGACTCGAAGCGATCGATCGCTTCGGTTCCCTGCACGCTTGACAACCGACCTCCACCCACCGTTGCGGACCTCCGACCAGCGAAGCGTAGCGGCCGTCCATGTACGGGACCCAGCCATCCAGGGATGAGAACGCGAAGTCAAGGTGAACTGGCGGTTACGGTAGGTGAACGATCCGGGGGCCGAGCGGCGGTCAACGCACCAGTCGCATCACCGGCTTCATCGCCGCCATGAGGATGAATGTGAATCCTAGTACCAAGTCGACAAGTGGCACTTGCCGCCGCGACGCTCGAGCAGCACGACCAGTACGTCTGCAAGGATGACATCCGGCAGTGCACCCCGAAACAGTCATGGAGCAGGTGGCAAAGTTCGTGTTCGCCCTTGGAGGTATCGCCAACGCGATGATCAACGGACAGCAGCTGGACTACACAGAATGCAAGCTCTCATATCGCGACGGCATTTTCGACTGGGCGCGCTTCGACCGGCAGATGTTTGGGTCACGAGCCATACTCGCCATCATGGAAATCCCCTCAACGGAGACCTACCACTACCCGATGGCGGCACCTCTCGTTCAAGCTCCAGGCGCGCTGGCCGCTCCCATCCTGGTCCTGATGAGCCGACCCGGCAGCAGTCGGTCACCGCTCGAGTGGTGGGACCAGCGCCGTAAGCCGAAGACGCCGAAGCCTCCGTCGGGAGGAGCCTCCTGACCGGCTCCAAGACAGCAGGCTCGTCCGTGGCATTCGTCGCGATGCTGGGGATCGTCGGCCTCTGCGCGGCGCTCGGCATCACAACTTGGCTGGTCGGTGCGTCCTCGAGTTCCGGGGTCGAGATCGTGCCGATCGCAAGTGCACCGCCGTCAGGGGTCGCGCCGTCCCCGGTTGCGCCCTCCCGGCCGTTGGTCCGCTCCGATCGGGTCCACGTCCGAGCTTCAGCCGACGATCTTCAGGACGCCTACCGGGCATGGGCAGAGGGGGTCTCAGTGCCGACCGGCGTACCGGCTCGGGCACTCGAGGCATACGCTGCGGCATCGGCCAAGGCAGACTCGGAAAGTCCGGGGTGTCGCCTGAACTGGAGCACGCTGGCTGGGATCGGGTACGTCGAGTCCCTCAACGGAGCTGACGGCGGCGGGCTGGCATCGAGCGGCCGGCCGCTGACGCCGATCATCGGCGTGTCGTTGACCGGGGCGGGCGATCTCGCAGCAGTCCAGGACAGCGATGGCGGCCTGCTGGATGGGGATTCGACTCTCGATCGGGCGGTAGGCCCGCTGCAGTTCCTGCCGTCGACCTGGCGGATATGGGGCACTGACGCCGACGGTGACGGCCGGCAAGACCCGCAGGACATCGATGACGCATCGCTGGCGGCCGCCCGATATCTCTGCGTCTCCGGCGATCTGGGCACCGCTGTCGGATGGACCGCGGCGGTGCTGTCGTACAACCACTCGAGCGAGTACCTCGCCTCGGTCTACCAGGCTGCGGACCTGATAGCGGCTCGCTCCTAGCCACAGCGCCAATCCGCACCCGAGCACGAGCCTGCTCGCCGCAGGCACGACGGTAGGATGCGCTCCGTGCGAGTGGTGATCCTTGGAGCGGGTTTCGGCGGCCTCGAGCTGGCCGCGTCGTTGTCGAGAGAGCTCGGCCGCGAGGCGAACGTGGTGCTCATCGACAAGGCAGCTAGCTTCATCTTCGGTTTCTCGAAGCTTGACGTGATGTTCGGTCGCGTGAGCGCGGAGCATGTCGAGCATCCGTACGTCGACGTGGTCCACCCAGGAGTCCAGTTCGTTCAGTCGACGGTGCGGGCGATTGACCCGGTGGCCAAGCGAGTGACGACCGACGACGGCACGTTCGAGGCTGACATCCTGGTTGTGGCGTTGGGCGCAGACCTCGATCCGGGGGCCACTCCGGGCCTCGTCGAAGCGGGCCACGAGTTCTACACGGTTGCCGGTGCCTTCGCGGCGCGTGACGCTCTGGCCGGCTTCGATGGCGGGCGGGTGGTCATCGGGGTGACGTCCACGCCGTTCAAATGCCCTCCGGCGCCGAGTGAGACGGCGCTGCTGATGCACGAGTTTCTCGAGACCCGGGGTCTGCTCGACTCCTCAGAGGTGTCGTTGGTGATGCCCCTCGGCGTGCCGATCCCGCCCTCCCCGCCAGCCTCGGAGGCCGTTCTCGCCGCGTTTGCTGCCCGAGGCATCGGTTGGCACCCTGGCCAGCTGGTGCAGGGTCTGGACGCCGACCGCAGGGTCGCGCAGCTGAGTAGCGGCACGGAGCTACCTTTCGATCTCTTCCTCGGGGTTCCGGTACACCGAGCTCCGCACGTAGTCCTCGAGTCCGGGATGACTGTGGACGGGTGGATACCGGTCGACCCGCTGACCTTGGAGACGCGATACCCGGGTGTGTACGCCGTGGGGGACGTCACCAGCGTCGGAACACCGAAGGCGGGGGTCTTCGCCGAGGGTCAGGCGGCTGTCGTGGCATCGCGGATCTGCGCCGGCCTGAGTGACTCGGGAACGTCGCCAACCACGTATGACGGTCGGGGAATCTGCTACCTGGAGTTCGGGCACCACACAGTCGCCAAGGTCGACGTGACGTTCACCAGCGGCCAGCAGCCAGCGGGTCAGCTCGAGGGACCTTCCATCGACCTGGCCGCGGACAAGACCGCCTTCGGCTCCGATCGCGTTCAGCGATGGTTCGACCGGAGCTGGACGCCTCTCCTCACCTGACGGGCCGTTCAGCGTCCGCGCGCCAGCCGTCGGGTCGCCACCTCCGCCAGGAAGGCAGCGCAGTCGGGCAACACGGAGTCGTCGAACACGGCCCGCGGTGAGTGGTTGTCCGGCGCCGTACCTGGGTCCTCCCCGGCGCAGGCGCTGATCGACAGGTAGGCACCGGGCACGCGTTCGAGCACGTAGGAGAAGTCCTCCGTACCGGCGTCAGCGAACTGCACCTCGTGGTAGCGCTCGTCGCCGAACAGGTCGACGAGTGTGTCTCGAGCGAACGCGTACTCGTCGAGATCGTTGACCGTCGGCGGATAGCCCGGCGTCCACTCGATCTCAGCGCGGAGGCCGTGGGCGGATGCCAAGCCTTGCAGCAGTCGAAGCACGGCTTCCTTCATGAGCACTCGGTTCTGCGGGCTGAATGACCTGATAGTCGCCTCGAGGACCGCCTCGTCCGGGATGATGTTCTCCTTCGTGCCGGCGGCGAACTTCCCGACGGTCAGCACGACTGGGTCGTCGATGTCGATCCGGCGGGTCACGAGCGTCTGCAGGGCGGTCACCATCTCGCAGGCGACCGGAATCGGGTCGCGGGTCAGGTGCGGCGCGGAACCGTGACCACCGACCCCGATCACTCGCACGATGAACTCGTCCGAGGCTGCCATCAGCGGTCCTGGCCGCGAGAACCAGACGCCCAGCGGTTGCTCAGCCGACATCACGTGCAGGCAGTAGGCCGCGTCGACGGATCGACCGCTGATGTCGAGTAGTCCTTCATCGATCATGGCCAGTGCGCCGGCCGAGGTCTCCTCGGCCGGCTGGAACATGAACACCACATCGCCGGCCAGCGTCTCGCGGTCCTCGTCGAGCAATCTGGCAGCGCCAACCAGGCCGGCGACGTGCATGTCGTGGCCGCAGGCGTGCATCTTGCCCTCGTGCTCGGAGGCGTACGACAGCCCGGTCTCCTCGCGCACCGGCAGCGCGTCCATGTCACCGCGAAGAAGCACGACTGGCCCGGTGCCGTCGTGGGCTCCGCCGCGCAGTACTGCGGTCACAGACGAGAGCTTCTCTCCGATCGTGAGCTCCAGGTCCAGGCCACGGAGCGCCTCGATCACCAGCGCCTGGGTCTTGGGCAGGTCTCGGTCCAGCTCCGGCACCCGGTGCAGCTCTCGGCGGAGGGCGACCAGGTCGTGCCCCAGGAGGTGCGCGCGCTCGAGGATGGTCTTCATACCCGCATCCTGCCCTGCGGCGGATCGGTTGACGCGCCAGGCGGTCAAGCGGTTCGCCGAACCGGGCTGCATGGGACGTACGAGATGTTGGCAGGATGTCCGTATGCCTGACGAGGAACGCAACGGCGTGCGACTCACGAACCTCGACCAGCCGCTCTTCGCCGACGCCGGCGTCACCAAACGTGACCTGGTCGACTACCTGGATGCGCTGGCCGACCGACTGGTACCGGTGTTGGCCGGGCGCGCCCTGAGCGTGGTCCGGGTATTGCGCGGCCAGAAGCCATTCATGCAGAAGAACCTGCCGGCCTATGCTCCATCGTCGATCGCGACCCTGGAGGTCGCGACCCAGGACGGTAAGCGCGTGGTGCACTATCCCGTCTGTGACGACCGGGAAACCCTTCTGTGGTTCGCCAACCAGCGTGCCGTCGAGTACCACCCGAACCTCTTTCGCGGACGCGAGTTCGACGCGCCGACCCACCTGGTCGTGGACCTGGACCCGCCTGAGGGTTCCGACGCTTTCGTGCATGCGGTGGAGGCGGCGATGCTCGTGCGAGAGGCGCTCTCCGCCGCCGGTATGGCGGCGATGGCGAAGAGCAGCGGCGCAAAGGGCGTACATGTCGTCGTACCGCTGGCGGCCGACCAGTCAGCGATGGACGTCGCGGCCGCGACCCGGGCCATCGCGGCCCGCGCCGAGCGGCTCGACCCGAAGCTGACCACCACTGCCTTCGTGGTGGCTGACCGCGCCGGCAAGGTCTTCCTCGACGCGACCAGGGCAGGTGGGGCGACCGTGGTGGCGGCATACAGCCCGCGGGTGCGAGCCGGTGTCCCCGTGTCGATGCCGCTGCCCTGGGACGAGTTGGCCGCGGCTTCACCGGCAGACTTCACCCTTCGTACGGTGCCGCGAATGCTCGGCGACACCGACCCGTGGTCCGAGCTGATGCCGGCTCCCCAGATCCTCGACCGCGAGCTGGTCGAAGAGGGACACACCATTCCGGTCGCCAGGGTCGCGGCGATGCACGAAGGCAAGCGACGCGCTCGCGCACGACGCGCAGCGGAGGATCCGGACCATCCAGCTACCTAGCGCACGTTCGCCGACGTGGGGATGGCTGGGCGACGACGAGTAAAGTTCTCGCATCGCTATCACGAACGGGGACACACCACATGCTGGATCAACGAGCGGTTCTCCTTCTGTTAGCCACCGCGGCGCTGGTCGGAGCCGGAGCGACCATCCCAGCTGGAGCAGAAGGTTCGGCGGCTCGGGTGGGTGACCCGCCACTCGTTCGGACCTCGGAGGTGCTGGGCGACGTTGACGCGATCGCTCCTGACGATGTGTGGGCGGTCGGCACGCGCGGTGGTGGCACCTCGTTGTCGAGGCACTGGGATGGCACTCGCTGGCGCCAGTTTGTGGGGCCGGCGAGGCCGCGAGGGTTGCGCGCCGTCGATCACGTGTCCAGCACCGATGTCTGGGCCGTCGGAAGCGATGGCATCCTGCACTGGGACGGTACGGCTTGGGCGACGTCGTACAACGCACCTGGCCATTGGACGGAGATCAACTCCGTGGTGGCGATCTCCGAAGACGACGTCTGGGCCGTCGGGCACACCTTGGGTGGAGCCAGCCTCACGCTGCACTGGGACGGCACCACCTGGAGCCAAGTCGGCGAGTCGGAATCGGAGACCGAGTTCTCAGACGTCGACGCGGATGTAGCTGACAACATGTGGGCGGTTGGCTACAGCGGGGTGGTCGAACGCTGGAACGGAGACACCTGGGATCGGTTTCCGAGTCAACAGCTGAGCGCCTACGCGGTGGCCGTCGTGTCATCCGACGACGTCTGGATCGCTGGCGGCTATGCACCGGAAGCGGGGATGTTGCACTGGGACGGACAAAAACTCGTCCGTGTGGAGGTACCGACTCCAGGAGTGCACTCGAGCCTCTTCAGTCTCGGCGTCGTCTCGGCGACCGACATCTGGGCCGTTGGCAGGAAAACCGTTGCCGGCGGCGGCACGCGAGGTCTCATCGAGCATTGGGACGGCAAACACTGGCATATCCGCCCGATGCCGAGAATGCTGTCTTCGACCTCCCTGTCTGGGGTGAGTGCTGCGACCGCCGACGACGTTTACGCAGTCGGTGCCATCGAGACAGGGGGCTCTCGCCGGGACCCGCTGACTCTCCATTGGGACGGCACCGCCTGGACGCGCACCGTCTGATACCGCGTTGGTGACGGCGGACTATCCCTTGTGGATAACGTGATTCTGGGTTGAAGCGGTCCGGCAGATTTGGTAGACTCGAACACATGTTCGAGATGATGGATCCGTCTGATGAGGCGGAGGTGTGGGCGGAGTTCGTGCCGCCGGTGCCTCCGACCGACGACGAGGTCATCGATGTCGACGATCTGGATGGCTGGTCCGGTCTGGACGAGTTTGAGGACGGCGTCGAGGGTGAGGGGTACGGCGTGCTGCCGGACCTGGACTCGGCGGGGGCGCTGGCTTTGGCGGAGTTCGAGCAGGCGCTCGAGGCGGAGCGGCTGGCGGGTTGGATGCGGCCGGGATTCTGGCGGAGGCCGCCGGCACGAAGCAGGTGGAGCGGCGGGTGCAGGCCAAGCAGCTGTGGCTGGCGATGCATTGGGCGGATCTGCATGCGGTGCTGGCTCGGCCTGGTGCGGTCGGGAAGGGTCGGGAGCGGCTGGTTCGGCTGGGTGGGGACGGGACGCCGGAGGTGGCGGAGTTCGCACCGGCCGAGCTCGGTGCGGTCCAGGCGATGACGGATGGTGCAGCGAAGAGCGCTGATCGGGGATGGGCTGGATCTGCGGCACCGGTTCCCGCTGTTGTGGCGACGGGTCCAGGACGGGTGGGTGGAGGTGTGGTTGGCCCGCCGGATCGTCCAAGAGGCCCGGCCGCTGACCGTGGAGGCTGCGGCGGCGGTGGATGCGCGGATCGCGGACCTGGCCGGGGGTTGACGTGGCGGCGGTTGAAGACCATTGTCGCTGCGGCGATCCTGGCGGCGGACCCGGCGAAGGCTGCCGATGACGCCCAGGAAGCGGCATCGGGGGTGGGGGTGTTCCCGGACCCGGAGTCCAAGGACGGCTACCAGGGGATCTTCATCAAGGCCCGCGCCGGCGACGTCACAGCGTTCGATGCGGCGGTCGAGCTGATCGCCCGGGCCCTGAAGACGATCGGTGATACCCGGCCGGTGCAGCAGCGTCGGGCCAGCGCGGTCGGGATCCTCGCGGACCCGGCAGCCGCCCACGACCTGATCGCCGAGGCCGAACGGGTCCGTAACGACACAGTCTCAGGCGGCCGCCGCCCGGCGGGCCGGAGACATGGAGGCGGCGGAACAGATCGCGGCGACGCTGCCGGACGGTGTCGCAGCCGGATGGGCGATGCGGGCGGCAGTCGCCGTTCACGTTCGGCACCGCGGTCCTGTACTTCCACCTGACCCGGGAGACCCTGGACGCGATGCTGGCCGGCCAGCCGTACGCCGGTGCCGGGGTGGTCCGGGTGGAGGACATCGGCCCGGTGATCTTGGACCAGGTCAAAGAATGGCTCGGACATGCGAATGTGGTGCTGAAGCCGGTGATCGACCTGGCCGGGATCCAACCCGTCGACCACTACGAGACCCCACCCAAGACATCGGAAGCGATCCGGCTGATCCGGACCGTCGACTACTTCCCCTACGGCACCTCACGTCACGACATCAAGACTGCGAACACACCGAACGGTTCGTCCCGATGAACCGCGGCGGCCGCCGACCAAGACAGCCACGACCACTCTCAAGATGGGCCTGATGACCCGACGATCCACCCTCCTCACCGGATCAAAACCCATGGCGGCTGGACCGTAAGGCAGCTCAGACCCGGCGCCTGGCTGTTCCGCTCGCCGCACAGGTACTACTTCCTCGTCGACCAACACGGCACCACCCCACTCGGTCGACTCTGAGCGGGTCGACTGTGAGCTGGGTCAACTATGAACCCATGGACTCCTCGAGCGCCAGGCGAGCTTCTCGCGTCCAATCACTCGATGCGTTCGCTGCAGCTCGTGATGGGCTCGAAGTCGTTCAGCCTGTGGATCAAGCCTCGAGAACCCTCCGGATGCGTTCCAAGGTCTGCATCATGCCGTCGCGCAGCATAGTGCGCCGCCAGGCGATGAGCGCTTCGGCGTCTTCGGCTTGCTCGGCCCGCAGTCGTATCCCGCTGAGTCCGTCTGGAAAGTGCTCGAATTCTTGTTCCACCACGCACCCGGATTCGCTCGGAGTGATCCGGAACGTCCAACGCGTCGCGGGCGTGCCATCGAAGCGGTCTCCGACGGTGTAGGCGAAGCGGCGCGCCGGGTCGTAGGCCACCACGTCGCATGGCCGGGTCCACTCGTAGGAGTAGCCCTCAGCCTCGCGGCGATTGCGCCCCTCGAAACGGCCACCAACAGCGTGCGCGGGGAAGCCGTCTACCCACCAGGCTTCAGCGCATTCAGGGCTGAACTCACCAATCCGTTCGATACTCGTGATCAGGTTCCACAATGCCTGGGGTTGGCATGCCATCGACATCTGAACGGTCACACCCATGGCCGCTACGACGGCGCTCACTCGAGGGTCGGGCGTCGGTCGAGGTCCGTTCTCGGACTCGCCCCAGTTGTTGGTGATCAGGGCCACGACAGCCTCCTTCTGGCGTCCTCAGCCCAATTCATCCGCTGACAATATGCGAAAGGTGACACACACGGCTGACGGGAAGCACGCTCATGCCGCTCCTCGGCTCGCGTTTGCGACAGCAGGTCCAACCGTCGCCCAGCTCCAAACATCTACCCAGGCAGGGTGATGACCTTGCCAAGGCGATTCAGGTCCACGCCGTTAGCTCCGATGCCGAAGTCCGTCTGGTCCAGCGTCGTAGCATCGACCACCAGTGTCACCCACCGTCTGATCCGTCGTCGTGCACGGTCATTCAGCCGGTAAGCCAGGGCGGCATCTCACGGGCTCCGTGAATTGCCGGATCTGCATGGCGTGCGCGGTGGTGTGTCCGATCAGGCTGGTGACGATCCAGGCGTAAGGCTTGCCCGCGTATCGGTGCGTCGCCGGCAGTAGGGTCGAGGCGGCATCCTCAGCCAGGTCGCCCAACGAGTCGCGAATCCGCTGTCGGCAATGGTCGACGTATCCGGCGATCTCCGAGTGCGACCAGCCGACGGGCAGGCTGGTGAAGGTTTGCCAGTGGGGGTGACCAGCGAACGGCGGCGGTGGGGTCCAAGGGACCATCTCGCCAGCCAGGTCGTAATCGAGTACCTCCAGGGCATGCCATGCCACGCTCCATGGTTGGGACCAGCGCTGGATTCGTGCGTCTCTCTGCGCAGAGTCGCTGATAGGGACGCCCCCGTCGTCATACACCTCTCCGACGATCTCGGAGGGTTTCACACGCCACATCGGAGCGCACCAGAGTTCGTCGGGGCAGTCCGCTGTGGCAACCGCCAACAACTCCACCGCCTCGTTCAGGCTCCGCCGGACACTCTCGGCCCAAACAGTTCCCATGGAGCCGACGCTACCCATCAGCGGACCGACACGCAGAATGTCTTTCTATGCCGCGGATCGAGCGACGATGCCGACCTCCAGCGTTTTGCGACATACGCTGTGAGCATGGCGCGAGTCCTGCTGACCGGGATGTCGGGCGCAGGCAAAAGCACCCTCCTCGCCGCTGTCGCCCGCCTAGGTTTCACGACAGTCGACACCGACTACGACGGCTGGGAACTGCCCGGTGCGCTGTGGGACGAGCCCCGTATGAGCCAGCTGCTCGCACAGCACACCACCATCGCGGTCAGCGGGACGGCACAGAACCAAGGCCGCTTCTACGACAGGTTCGGGCACGTGATCTACCTGCGAGTTCCGCTGGATGTGCTGCTCGATCGGGTGCGCCTCCGGACCAACAATCCCTATGGCAAGACGGCCGCACAGCAGGCGGAGATCACCCGTTACGTCGCCGAGGTCGAACCTCTGATCCGCCGGACCGCAACTCTCGAACTCGATGGCCTGTTACCGATCCCAGCGCTGGCCGACCGCGTTGAGCAATGCCTGCGTTCCTCGTGAAGCCGCTGCCCGCTCAGGCCGCGACCCCGACTGTCGAGATGGGCGCATCAAGCCACGTCCTCAAGTATCAACGCCCACGAGGCGGCGAGTACCGGATCCGCTGTCCGGTTGATGAAGTCGCGTTCAGGGCGGTCGCTCGTGCCGGGCGCTCGTAGGTCCGTGGCAGGATCCCCGGATGACCATGGACTGGAACAGCGAGGTGCGTGAGCAGATCGAGACGCACTGGCACCAACGGTTGCGACCCCGCCTGGACGGTATGTCGGACGAGGAGTACTTCTGGCAGCCATTTCCTGGTTGTTGGACGATCAGCCGTCGTGGCGAGAGCACGGCACCTATCTCCTACGGATCCGGTGAGTTCACCTGGGACTTCGGTCCGGCATCGGACGTGGAGCCGATCACGACCATCGCTTGGCGGCTCGGGCACCTGATCGAGTGCCTCGCGTCGATGAACGCCGCCCATTTCGGGGGCCCCCAGACGAGCGTCGAGACCTTTGACTACGCAGGCACAGCCAGGGAATCACTGCGGCATCTTGATCATGTGTTCGACGCGTGGGTGTCCGGCGTGCGCGGCCTCGGCAATCGGGGACTCGCCGAGCCACAGGGCTCCAGGAGTCCTGCTGAGTTCGCCGACGCACCTGTGGCGAGGCTGGTCCTGTACACGAGCGTGGAAGTTTTCCACCATGGCGCCGAGATCTGCCTACTCCGGGACCTGTTTCTCAGGCACTCTCGCGCCAGGAGTTGAGACGTCCGGAACTGCCCCGATCCGCTCGTGGTCGTGCGGGCACGGATTGTCCCCCGTGCTGCATGACGTGAGGTCCTCGGGACGGGCCATTTAATCGTTGGACCTGAGGCGGGCGCCTGGCACGATATTAGGGTGTCGCTGACGATTTCCCGCCTCGCCGACCGGCCCGAGCTCGCCGAGTCAATGTGGAACATGCCCAACTCGTGGCCGGAGTTCATGCGCCACGACCCGATCGGCGGGTTGTACTACGGCAACGTCGAGACGCGTTTCGCGGAGTACGTCCTCATCGCACAGGACGACTCGGGCGAGGTCGTCGCGTGCGCATACTCCGTCCCTTTCGTGCTGGGCGACGACGCCCTGCCCGACAACGGGTGGGATTTCGTCATCCGCAACGGGTTGCTGGCCAGCCTTCACGGCCAGGAACCCGACGCGATCTCCGCGGTCGAGATCGCCGTCCACCCCGACCGCCAAGGCACGGGTCTCTCCGGGCAGCTGCTCGCCGCGATGCGCGACAACGCCGCGCGGCAGGGTTTTGGTGAGCTCGTCGCGCCGGTCCGCCCCAACGCGAAGTCTGACGTCCACGAGCCGATGTCGACGTACGCGTTCCGAGTGCGTGAGGACGGCCTGCCCGTCGACCCGTGGCTCCGAGTGCACGTACGGTCCGGTGGCCGGATCACCAAGGTTGCCCCGCGCTCGATGGTCGTCCCCGGCACCCTCGAGGAATGGCGCGAGTGGACCGGGCTGTCGTTCGACCAGACCGGCGCGGTCCTTGTACCGCACGCGCTCAATCCGGTCCACTGCGACGTCGAGCACGGCGTCGCGGCGTACATCGAGCCAAACGTGTGGGTCGTGCACAGCACTGGGCTGCATCGATGAGCCAGGAGCTGTTGGCAGCCTGGACTTGACCGATCGCGGGTCAGTCGCTTCGCACGATCTCAGATAAGTCTGCGCGGATCAGCGCGCGGTGCACGATTCGCGGAATCCGGCGGCACCCAGGCCGGCGATGGAAGGGTCGCTTGCCGCGAACTTCTGCTCGGCATGGATCTCGCGCTGATACGCCACAGCGCCTTTCCGCGCGGCCCGCAGTCGAGCCGCGTCGAGTTTATTGGCGAACACGATGTAGTCAGCGAGTGCCCGCGCCTTGGAGGCAGCGGCCTGGGGTACGACGATCGCGGCGAGCTTGCGATCGAAGTCGTCGCGCAACGTGGTGTGTTGGGGGAGCTGGGCGAGGAAGTCCTTTAGCGGGATGTCGAACTGGGCGCCATTCAGCGCGATGACCTTCTGCTCGAGCTCATCGCAGAGCGCATTGACCGCATTGGCGTACTGCTGGACCGCGTCGCTGCTGCTCGACGGCGACACCGGGACCGGTCCGGGGTCCGCCGAGTCCTGGGTCGACGAGCATGCCGCGACAAGAACGCAGCTGCTCGCCGCGATTGCGATTGCGATTGCGCCCATCCGTCCCATGTCGCACATGATCGACCCAAGAGAGCCAGCTCTGCGCCTTCGTCGCCATATCGTTGCGCCGCTGCTATGTCCGCGAGATGGCTCAGCCACCGTCGCGCGCCGGTCACCTCACCTCTTACCGGACAGGAACAGGCTTGGCTGACCCAACGCACGCCTCCAGCGCAAGTCGTACTGACGTCATCGACGCCTGGCATGCCTTGGCCCACGCAGGACCTGACCTCGGATAAAGCCCGAACCCTGCGCCAGGATCCGCCGCCAATTGGGCCATCGTGCCGATCCGATTTGCGGATGGAGGGCGGAACTATCCTAAGAAGATGGCCGTCTCAGTGGCATGTCGACTCCCGGTAGTTCGATGAAGCGGGTTGCTCTCGCGGGCATCGCGCTCTTGGTTCTCGCGTCCTGTGATTCACACCAGCCCACCGCCGCCTCGAGTCAACCCGCGTCGACCTTACCCATCCACGTTCAGTCGGGTGCGCCGCAGTACATCTTCGAGCCCGTCGACGTGCCGGGCGGCGCGGCCGCACCGATGGTCACCGCCGAGCGGGCCTACAACACCATGTTTCGAAGGGCTCACCAAGCACTCAGAGCCATCCCGGCGTCCACCTCAGTCCGGTACGGCCTACTGAGTGAGGACGACACAATCCCGTCGGCCTATCGGATGCCAGTGTGGGCCTTCGCCTACGCCGGAGGGTGTATCAGGCCCGGCTTACCCGTTCCGGTCTCCGGCTCCGCCCACCCCAACAGAGTCGCCATTGCAGTGCGTTATGTGGCGGTTCGCCAGTGCAGCCACGGGGAAAGACCTTCAGGTGATGGATCAGCAGACCGTCTCCTAGTCCGGACGCTCCCCTGCCGCAGGACCGGACAGGCCGATCCGGCGTATGGATCACCAAGGCTCCACGCCGAGGCGCATAGGAAGATAGAACTGACGGGCGTCGACTGACGGAATTGCCGCTTCCGCTGTCCAACCGACGGCGTGCTGGGAACGTAAGACATACGACAGCACGACGCCATCGCTCGACTCGACGCAGATCGGGTCGGCTCAGGGACGGGGACTCGGATGAGTGACCAGCGAGACGAGGAGTTCACGGCCTTCGTCTCGACCCGGCGGGCTCGACTGCTCCAGACGGCCTATCTCCTCACCGGAGACTGGCAGCGGGCCGAGGACGTCGTACAGACCGCGCTGACCAAGCTGTACATCGCCTGGCCGCGCGTCACGCACGACGGCAACGTGGACGCGTTCGCCCGGAGAATCGTGGTCAACTGCCACACGGACGAGCGACGGAGACCCTGGCGACGAGAGCGGTCGTCTTTGGACGGCTTCGATCCACCGGCTGCTCCGAGCGGGTCGACCGAGGACCGCGACGCCCTGATGCAGGCGCTGGCCCAGCTACCGCCCCGGCAACGCCGGACCGTGGTTCTGCGCTACTTCGCGGGCCTCTCGGTCGAGGAGACCGCGAGCGACCTGGGCTGCTCAACGGGCACCGTCAAGAGCCAGACCAGCGCCGCCCTGCGCAAGCTCGATGCGCTGCTGTCAACCACCTTCAACGACACGACGACGCACAGGACCGGTGAACGACATGGATGAACAGGATCTGCGGGAACGACTCCTCGCCGCGGCGGTCGTCACCCCGCCGTCTCCTTCGACGATCAGCAACGACCTCGACCGAGGACGACGCCGTCGTCGCCGGCGCCAGATGGCGCTCGCTGGAGGCTCGCTGGCCGTGGTGGCCCTGCTGGGTACGACCGCCGTGGCTGTCGGATTGTCGGCCCAACCGAACGGCGCTGACCGGTTGCACCAGGGTGGCTTCGCGCATGCTGGAAAGACGACGACGCCGACATCGAACCCGGAGACGGCCTCGACGACAGGGCGGGTCCTCAGGGCGATTGAGATCCGCTCTGCACTTTCGGGGGCCATCTGGGGGGTGCCTAACGAGCTCACACCGTGGACGAACGAGGTGGTCAACCTTGCCTACACGCATCTGGACCCCGATCACCGGTACATTCCCGATCCCAAACGCGAGTACAACGGGAATAGCGTCGGCCCCTCCATCGGGTCTTCCGGTGATGACTATGACTACTACATCGGCATGACCCTGAACTGGTCCAACCAACACCCGAGCCAGGGCAGGGTCGACGTGGCGCTGGCACCGGCCGGACATGGGTTGGTCGGTTGTAACGACTTCCCGCCCTGCCAGCCGGTCGATGACCCGACGTACGGCGAGATCCTGCTCGGTGGAGATCCCACCGGCACGAAGGGTTTCGAGGTCATCGTCACCCGCCCGGACGGCGTGGCCGCTCGCGTGACCGTGAGCCCGTTCGGAAGGGGGCCGAACAACGAGCCCAGCCAGGCACCGCTGCCCAGTCTCGACCAGGTTCTGGCGTTCGCGACAGATCCCGAGTTGGGGTTGCCGACGAAATGATGATCTGGCTAGAAGAAGGCAGGCGCCTCGGTGGGCGGGACTTCTCGGGTACCTCGGATGCTTGGGAACGGGACCGCGGTGCCATCTGTGGCTACCCCGTAGGTTTCCACGCCAGGCCGGTTCCCGTAGCGCGAATCTCTCCCAAGGGCGTCTGAATCTCTGATCCCACGTCGCGGTGCAGAACGCGACCTGACGCCTCTTCAGAATGGGGCACGGATGGCTCCTCGCCACTCGAGTCGCCATCGGCGTGCCGGCTGGTGCTCGTGCAGGAAGACACGGCCAACACGCACAACACTGCCGCGGCCGCAAGCCTGGACCGTTTCATGTACATGGGACCCCATCTCACGTGTTCAGGTTCCCACCAAGTGAATATTTCGCGGCCACATTGTCAGGACAACGGCAGGATCCGAGCAGGTAATTCTGTTGAGGGGTGTTCCGGAAGGTTCTACATTCCAGTGGTGACGACGCAGGTCATACCCAACATCGGCGGGTCGACCCGGTGACCGTCGGTGGCGATCCCGCTGTGGAGCTCGACCACGGGCGGGCTTGCCTGATCATCACCGGCCCGCCCGGCGCCGGAAAGTCGAGCGTCGCGCGCTCGGTTGCCGAGCGACTGCAGCGCTCGGCCCTGCTCGACGGCGACGCGATCAACTCGCTTACCGTGTCAGGTTTCGTGTGGGCTCTTGGTGAGCCTGCCGACGAGGCAGCCCGCCAGGTACGCCTCCTGCACGCGAATCTGTGCGCCCTGGCGGCCAACTTCGCCGGGGCTACGATCACGCCTGTCATCGATGCAGTCATCCCGAACCGCGATCGGTTGAACTACTTCCTCGAGACCCTGGCTCCTCGCCCGGTCCTCTTGGTCGTGCTCGCACCAAGTGAGGAGGTTTGTCGAGCGCGCAACGCGGGGCGGCCCCCGGAGAGTCAGTTCTTCTTCGACGGTTATGAGGAGTTGATGGCTGCCATGAGCGAAGGCTTCGGGACGGTCGGTTGGTGGTTGGACTCGTCCGGATTATCGCTGGAGGAGACTGTGCTGAGAGTCACGACCTTGGCCCCCACTCTCGCGCAGACACGCTCGTAGCCCTCGCAGCCGCCGGTGAGCAGATGGGCCGGGACGTACGGACCGTATGCTTCCTGAATGCCTCGGATCACCCCGCCCACCCTCCCTGGCAGCGAACGGCAGTCACTCGAGTCATGGCTGGATTTCCATCGCGCGACGCTTCTCTTGAAGTGCGACGGCCTCAGTCCGGAGGAACTGAGCACAGCGTCATGTCCGCCGTCTGATCTCACGTTGATCGGGCTGGTGCGCCACCTGATCGGCGTGGAGAACTGGTTTCACCGTTTCGACGAAGGCGCCGCTATGGACCCCTATCCGGACGAAGATGCGTTCGTACCGGCACCAGAGCACGTCTCTCGGGACCTCCGGTCGTACCAGTCTGCTGTCGAGCGCTCGCGCCGCGCCGTCGCCGACCGTACGCTGGATCACGTCATAGACCTACCCCACTGGGTCGCCGATCACGAACCCAAAGAGATCCGTCCGACATCTTTGCGTTGGGTGTACCAACACATGATCGAGGAGTACGCGCGACACAACGGGCACGCCGACCTGCTCCGAGAGCGCATAGACGGCGTGGTCGGGTACTGACATCTCAAACGCCCTGATCTGCAATGCTCACCAGCCGCGAGCGCGCCACTCGCCGAGGTGCGGGCGCTCGGCGCCGAGGGTGGTGTCCTTGCCATGGCCGGGATAGACCCACGTCTCGTCCGGCAGGCGCTCGAAGAGCTTCGTCTCGACGTCGTTGATCAGTGACGTGAAGCTCTCGGGCGATCCGGTCTTACCGACGCCCCCAGGGAAGAGACTGTCGCCGGTGAAGATATGCGGCGTTCCTTCGGGATCGTCGTACAGCAAGGCGATGGAGCCGGGAGTGTGGCCGACCAGATGGATGACCTCGAGGATGCAGGAGCCCACCTGGATCGTGTCTCCGTCCTGAACCGGTCGGTCGATCTTGGCCGGGATGCCGTCGACGTCGTCGGCGCCGGCGATCGTCTTGGCGCCGGTCGCTTGGACTACCTCGCCGAGTGCCCCCCAGTGGTCCCAGTGCTGGTGGGTGGTGATCACCTGGGTGAGGCCACCCGAGCCGATCAGCTGAAGCAGCGTTTCGGGTTCGGCGGCTGCGTCGATCAGGACCTGCTCGTCAGTACGGCGGCAGCGCAGCAGATAGGCGTTGTTGTCCATCGTTCCGACGGACGCCTTGGTGATGATCAGCTCGGGAAGCTCCCGTACCGCTGGCGTGCCCGGTTTGACCTTGCCCCAGTAGCTCATCCCCACATCGTAGAGCCGTCAAGGGCGCGCCTGCGTCTGGTCGAAGGTTCACATCCGGACGGTGGCGACCTGATGGGGCTGGCAGGCCATGACGAGCGCCACTATCCAGCCGATCACGGTCCAGCCGAGCAGGAAGTTGACCAGCCCTACGGCCAAGCTGTTCGACTTCCCGCGGGTAGCTGCGATCGCCCACGGCAGCAGATAGCCAACCGTGAGGACGGTCAGGATCCAGGCGAGCGCCACCTCGACCCCGTTGGTCCGTGCATCGGTCACCACGCCGAGGTACGGCGCCGGAGCATAGGAGGGCTGCGCAGCGAACTGCGGCTGCTGCGGTAAAGGCTGGCGGTGCTCGGTCCACGCCCAACCATCCCAGTAGCCGAGCTCCCCGTTGAGGGGATACCAGCCGGCCGGGGTCGTAGGCTCTGAAGGCCCTGCCATATCCGTCATCTGAGGCAAGGGTAGTGGGTGGCGACCGCCCAGTGGCCGCGTTGCTGGAAAGGGATCGAACCGACGATGCACTCACAGGTGGACGAGGTGTTCGAACCGCTTGACGAGCACTTCGGCCAGCAGGTGTCCGGTTGGCAGCCGGGCGACGCGAGGCTGGCATCGGTGCTCGATCCTGTGGGCGGGTTCGTCGACGTGGACCGACTGCTGGCCTGCTTCGACGCGCAGGCTCAGAGCCGCCATCTCGACTTGGCGGCTCGTTGGCTGCAGCGGCGCGGCGTCGGTTTCTACACGATCGGTTCGTCGGGGCACGAGAGCAACGCGGCCGTCGCGCTAGCCCTGCGGCCCACCGACCCGGCCCTGCTGCATTATCGTTCCGGCGGCTTCTACTGCGCCCGGGCCCAGCAGGTCCCTGGTACGACGCCGATCACCGATGTGCTCAGCGGGGTCGCAGCTGCCACGAGCGACCCCATCTCCGGCGGACGACACAAGGTCTTCGGCAACCACAGCCTCGCGGTGATCCCGCAGACATCCACGATCGGATCGCACCTGCCGCGTGCGTTCGGGCTCGCCTTCTCGATCGGCCGGGCGGCTGCCCTGGGCCATCGGACTCCGTGGCCGGCCGATGCGGTCGTCGTCGCCAGCTTCGGTGACGCATCGGTGAACCACTCGACGACGGTGGGCGCGCTCAACGCGACCGCATACTGCACCTCGCGCGGGCTGCCGGTTCCGCTGGCTGCTGGTTTGCGAGGACAACGGGTTCGGGATCAGTACCCCAACGCCCGTCGGCTGGGTCGAGCAGTCGCTCGAGCGGTGGCCGGGCATCGACTACCTTTCCGCGGACGGGGCGCACACCGTCGACGTGTTCCGTACTGCAGACGAGGCGGTTCATCGCGCTCGTGAGGGGCGTCGGCCTGTGCTGTTGCACCTTCGGACGGTCCGGTTCATGGGTCACGCCGGATCGGACGTCGAGCTCGGCTACCGGTCGCGGGCAGAGATCGTCCGGGACTACGCACGGGACCCGTTGCTCGCTACCGCCGCCACTCTGGTGAGCCTCGGGGCACTGACGCCGAGGCAGGTACTCGACCGGTACGAGGCGCTCCGTCGCGAGGTCATGGCTGCGGCTGACACAGCTGGTTGGGTCACCTCGGCTGACCACGTGCCGCGGAGGTCATGGCCCCGCTCAGGCATCGCCGCGCCGATGCCGTGCTGGCCGCTGCCCGCCGGACGAACGCCGAGCCAGCCGGCCCAGAACGAGGGTCCGTCACCCTCGCCGCGTCGATCAACGCCACCCTTGCCGACCTGCTCGCGACGTGGCCGCAGGCGATGGTCTTCGGGGAGGACGTTGCGGTGAAGGGCGGTGTGTACGGCGTCACCCGCGGCCTCAAGAAGCGCTTCGGTGGCCTACGCGTCTTCGATACGCTGCTCGACGAGCAGACGATCCTTGGTACGGCGCTCGGCGCCTCCTTGGCCGGGCTGCTGCCGATACCCGAAATCCAGTACCTGGCCTACCTCCACAACGCCGAGGACCAGCTTCGCGGGGAAGGTGCCTCGCTGGCGTTCTTCTCGAACGGCCAGTACCGCAACGGGATGGTGGTCAGAGTGGCGGGTCTCGCCTACCAGAAGGGATTCGGCGGCCACTTCCACAATGACGACTCGGTCGCAGTACTCCGCGACATCCCGGGCTTGGTGGTGGCCGTGCCCTCGCATCCTGCGGAGGCGCCGGGTCTGCTGCGGACCTGTGTCGGGCTCGCTGTCGAAGAGGGCCGGGTGTGCGTGTTCCTCGAGCCGATCGCGCTGTACCACGAGCGTGACCTCTTCGAAGGTGACGCCGGCTGGCTGGCGCCGTACCGAGTGCCGTCTGCGGATGAACCCGACGCCTTCGGAACAGTATCGGTGCACGGCACGGGACAGGATCTGCTGCTCGTCACCTTCGGCAACGGGGTGCGGATGTCGAGGCGGGCAGCCACTCGGCTCCAGGGGGAGGGAGTCGCATCCACGGTCCTGGACCTGCGCTGGCTCGCCCCGTTGCCGTACGACGACCTGATGCAACACGCGCGACGCTTCCGCCACCTGCTGGTGGTGGACGAGACCCGAGCAAGTGGAGGGGTCTCCGAAGGTGTGCTTGCCGGCCTCGCGGATAGGGGTTATCGAGGGTCAGCGCGGCGTATCGCTGCCTTGGACAGCTTCGTGCCGTTGGGACCCGCGTCGGCGCTGGTCCTCGTATCGGAGGATGACATCGTTCGAGAGGCACTGTCACTGACGAAAAGCTGACAACGGCTGCGCGTATCGAGTCTTCTGTACCGGGCCGGTTGCGCTGGCCTACCATGCGACTATGCCAGGGGCCGTCGCGGCCCCGAACAGCGATATCTCGGGGAGAGACATGCGGCGAGGACTGTTACGCGCGTTCGGCGTAGCCATCACAACTGGCGCCCTGCTTCTGGCGGCGCTGTCGGCGACGGCAGCAGCGTCACCAGATGGGTGGGGGACACCGGAGCTGGTCAACCCGCCCAGTGGCGGTCCGATCGCTGTCTCATGCGCGGCACCAAGCTTCTGCATGGCGGTTGACGTCGCGGGCAGCGCACTTGTGTTGAACGGGAGAACCTGGTCAGAGCCTGCGTACGTCGACCCACCCGGGTTCGGCTTCGGGACAAGCCTGTCGTGCACATCTGCGACGTTCTGCATGGCCGTGGACGGGGGAGGCAGCTGGCTCAGCTACGACGGCTCGGGGTGGACGGCGCCGACGAAGCTTGCCGCGGGCTCGGTGACGGGGCTCTCGTGCGCGTCCAGGACTTGGTGCATGGGGATCGACTTTCGGTCGAGCTCCGCGGTCGTGTGGAACGGCAAACGCTGGTCGCATCGCCATACGATCGACGCGGGAGGACGTCCCACGAGCGTCTCGTGTGTGAGCCCGACCTACTGTGTCGTCGGAGAGCTGGCCGGCGAGGTCGTCACCTTCGACGGGTCCCTTTGGGGCCAGCCGGTCGTCATCGACGCCGGAGGCGACCTGGACGTCTCCTGCGCGACCGCGACCTTCTGCGCGGCGTCGGGGTATCTCACTGCTAACACGGAGACCTTCGACGGCACGACCTGGAGCTCGTCGCATCACTTCGACGGGGCCGGAGAGCTGGTCGGGCTCTCCTGCCCGGTGCCGGCCTTCTGCACCGTTCACCAGCAGGAAGGGAGTGGCGACGCCTTCACCTACGACAGTGGTTCCTGGACGACGCAGACCGGCGTCATGCCGAATGTCAGCAGCGCTTCCTGTGCCACAGCAGCTTTGTGCGTGGCACTCGAGACGTTCGGCGGCAGAGGCGTCATCTATCGCGGCTCGTCCTGGTCCAAGCCCAAGGTGGTCGATCCGAACCGAGGTGGCGCAGTCCAGATCGCCTGCCCGAGCGACACCTTCTGCATGGGCGCGACGTTCCAGGGGGACTGGCTCACGTTCGATGGCGTGGAGTGGAGTGCCCGGAGCGGGTTCCGCGCGGGCAAGGTGACGGATCTGTCGTGCGCATCGGACTCCGCATGCGTCGCCGTCACCTACACCGGCAGCGCGACCGTCTGGGACGGCGACGAGTGGGCGAACCCGGAGATGGCACTCGCCAAGGGCCACCTGGACTCGGTGTCCTGTCCGACGACGATCTTCTGTGTCGCCACCGGATCGAAGGGCGAGCTCACGACGTACGACGGGTCGCAGTGGAGCGCGCCCATCGTGATGGACAAGGACATCAGGCTGCATGTCTCCTGTGTCACGGCCAGCTCCTGTCTGGTGGTCGGCGGCAACGGCGACACCTTCACGTACGACGGGTCGGCCTGGACCCGACGCGACAGCGCTGGTGATCAGGGCATCGACAGCGTGTCCTGCCCCACGACGACCTACTGCGTAGCGGTGGACCAATACTCCGCCGCGGTCACGTTCGACGGACAGGCGTGGACCGAGCCCAAGGTCATCGATCCCAGCCTGGGGACGGACCGACCCGAGATCCTGACCTCCGTTTCCTGCGCCTCGACCACGTTCTGCGTCGCGATGGACGAGGCCGGCCGTGCCGTTCTCTACGACGGGAGTGGATGGCAGGCGCCGCAGCGCGTGCTCAGCGGCGGCTTCGACACGGATGTCTCGTGCCCTTCGTCACAGTTCTGTGTCGCCTCCGACGATGCGGGTCAGGTGGTGACGTACCGAGGCTGATGTCTCGATGCAGGGGCAGGAACGCGAGGTCAGCGCCAAGGACCGAGGGCGGGAAGCGCCATATCGCTGTGGACGCCGATGCCGTCGGTCCGCCCGAGCACCCAGCCGAGCAATGACGGGGGAGTGCCGGTGACCTCCGGGCCACCGGCGCCGACGACCCACTGACCTTCGTTGTCGTTGCCGACCATCACGAAGCCGGGCAGGTCGTCGCGTTCCGAGAGGTCCTTCGCCGTACGGCGCGAGCATCGACAGGACGAAGTCCGACGGAAGGTGCGCGAGGGTGTAGTCCAGGTCCAGGTCGACGTGATGCACCTCGACCTCGACCCGGCGCAGCTTGGGGATCAGCGCCGCCGCAGACCGACGGCCGTCCTTCCCCCACCGGACCTCGGTCTCCCATCCGTCGTCCGGGACCGCGTCCATCGTCGGCCAGCAGCCGCTCGTGCGGAGTCGTTCACCTCGCGGACCAGCTCGTCGGCCGGAGCGTGCCGAGCCGGCCTCGATGTCGGCCGTCGCGCTGCTCCCGGCTCACGTACATCGGGGTCTCGACGCCGGTCGTGGCCCAGGCGACCAGGTTGCCCGAGGGCCTCGGCGTTGAGCGCCAGGTGCGCGAGCACGTGTCCGCGGCGTCCAGCCGGGCAGCAGCGACGGCTCGCGGGCCTGCTCGTCGGTGAGGTCGGCGATGCTCCGCTGCAGCGTGTGGGTCGACGCCGTCATCGCGTCGATGGCGGCCGAGACCTGACGGTTCATGACCAGAACCTACCCGGCCGCCCGGTCCTCGGGCGAGCCCTCGGTTTGACTCTGCGGCGACGCGCCGACGCGAAGGTTGCGCGGACGCTTGGGCGGGTGGGTAGGATCGCGAACGTATGTTCGAACCGCCAGGACCGGGCGCCCGCACCTGCGGCCCGCCAACTCTGTCGGTGGGTCGTGCCATCATGGCCCCGGTGACGACCTTGCACGACAAGACGACCCGGCACGACAAGACGACCGCTCACGGCGAGAAGGATGAACGGTGACCGACAAGCTGCTGATTCGCGGCGCTCGCGAGCACAACCTCAAGGACATCTCGCTGGACCTGCCGCGGGACTCCATGATCGTGTTCACGGGGCTCTCCGGGTCGGGCAAGTCGAGCCTCGCGTTCGACACGATCTTCGCCGAGGGCCAGCGTCGGTACGTCGAGTCGCTGTCGGCGTACGCCCGGCAGTTCCTCGGCCAGATGGACAAGCCGGACGTCGACTTCATCGAGGGGCTGTCGCCGGCCGTCTCCATCGACCAGAAGTCGACCTCGAAGAACCCCCGGTCGACCGTCGGCACCATCACCGAGGTCTACGACTACCTGCGGCTGCTCTACGCCCGCGCCGGCCGGCCGCACTGCCCCGTCTGCGGGCGGCCGATCGCCCGCCAGACGCCACAGCAGATCGTCGACCGGGTGCTCGAGCTCGAGGAGGGCGCGCGCTTCCAGGTGCTCGCACCGGTCGTGCGCGGACGCAAGGGCGAGTACGTCGACCTCTACCGGCAGCTCCAGGCGCAGGGCTTCTCGCGGGCGCGGACCGACGGCGACATCCACGCGCTGACCGAGCCGCCGAAGCTCGACAAGCAGAAGAAGCACACCATCGAGGTCGTCGTCGACCGGCTGGCCGTCAAGCGCTCCGCCAAGCAGCGGCTCACCGACTCGGTCGAGACCGCACTGGGGCTGTCCGGCGGGCTGGTGACGCTCGACTTCGTCGACCTGCCGGACGACCGACCCGCACCGCGAGCGGGTGTTCTCCGAGCACCTCGCCTGCATGTACGACGACCTGTCGTTCGAGGAGCTCGAGCCGCGGTCGTTCTCGTTCAACTCGCCGTTCGGCGCCTGCACCGACTGTCACGGCCTCGGCACCCGGATGATCGTCGACCCCGAGCTGATCGTGCCCGACCCGGGGAAGTCGCTGTCCCAGGGTGCGATCTCACCCTGGGCATCGGCTCACGTGGCCGACTACTTCATCCGGCTGCTGGACGCGCTGGCCGACGAGATGGGCTTCTCGACCGACACGCCTTGGCGGCTGCTGCCGGCGAAGGCCCGTGAGGCGGTCCTGCACGGCCGTACCGGGCAAGCTCCACGTGCGCTACAAGAACCGGTACGGCCGCGAGCGCTCCTACTACGCAGCGTACGAGGGCGTGCTGCCCTACATCGAGCGGCGCCACGGCGACGCCGAGACCGACACCAGCCGGGAGCGGTTCGAGGGCTTCATGCGCGAGGTGCCGTGCCTGGCCTGCGAGGGAGCGCGGCTGAAGCCGATCTCGCTGGCGGTCACGATCGGCGACAAGAACATCGCGGAGGTCTGCTCGCTGCCCGGTCGACGAGGCGGCGGCGTTCCTCTCGAGTGACCTCGAGCTGTCCGAGCGGGAGCGGCAGATCGCCGAGCGGGTGCTCAAGGAGATCGGCGAGCGGCTGCGGTTCCTGCTCGACGTCGGCCTCGACTACCTCACGCTCAACCGCCCCACCGGCTCGCTGTCCGGCGGCGAGGCGCAGCGGATCCGGCTGGCCACCCAGATCGGTGCCGGTCTGGTCGGGGTGCTGTACGTCCTCGACGAGCCGTCGATCGGGCTGCACCAGCGCGACAACCACCGGCTGATCGAGACGCTGGTACGGCTCAAGGACCTCGGCAACACGCTGATCGTCGTCGAGCACGACGAGGACACCATCCGGACGGCCGACTGGGCGGTCGACATCGGCCCGGGCGCGGGGGAGCACGGCGGCCAGGTGGTCGTCTCCGGGCCGGTCTCCGACCTGCTCAACCACCCGGACTCGCTCACCGGCGCCTACCTGTCGGGCCGGATGGAGATCCCGTTCCCTGCCGTCCGGCGCCCACCGACGCCCGGGCGGGAGCTGATCGTCCACAACGCCACCGAGCACAACCTGCAGGACGTCACGGTGTCGTTCCCGCTGGGCTGCTTCGTGGCGATCACCGGGGTGTCCGGGTCCGGCAAGTCGACGTTGGTCAACTCGATCCTCTACTCGGCGCTCGCCAAGCGGATCTACAACTCGCGTGAGGTGCCCGGGCGGCACCGCGACATCACCGGCATCGAGCACGTCGACAAGGTCATCCATGTCGACCAGTCGCCGATCGGCCGTACGCCGCGGTCCAACCCGGCGACGTACACCGGCGTGTTCGACCACGTGCGCAAGCTGTTCGCGCAGACGCCCGGAGGCCAAGGTGCGGGGCTACCTGCAGGGCAGGTTCTCGTTCAACGTCAAGGGCGGCCGCTGCGAGGCGTGCTCCGGCGACGGCACGATCAAGATCGAGATGAACTTCCTGCCCGACGTCTACGTGCCGTGTGAGGTGTGTCACGGGGCGCGCTACAACCGGGAGACGCTCGAGGTCCATTTCAAGGGCAAGACCATCGCCGAGGTCCTCGACATGCCGATCGAGGAGGCCGTCGACTTCTTCGAGGCGATCCCGGCCATCTCCCGGCACCTGCGCACCCTGTGCGACGTCGGACTCGGGTATGTCCGGCTGGGCCAGCCGGCACCGACGCTGTCCGGGGGCGAGGCGCAGCGGGTCAAGCTCGCGTCCGAGCTGCAGAAGCGGTCGACCGGCCGTACCGTCTACGTGCTCGACGAGCCGACGACCGGGCTGCACTTCGAGGACATCCGCAAGCTGCTCGGCGTGCTCCAGCGGCTGGTCGACCAGGGCAACACGGTGCTGGTCATCGAGCACAACCTGGACGTGATCAAGACCGCCGACTGGCTGATCGACCTGGGACCCGAGGGCGGCAACAAGGGTGGCCTGGTGGTCGCTGAGGGCACCCCGGAGGACATCGTCGCTGTCGAGGCGAGCTACACGGGACAGTTCCTGGCTCCGATCCTGACCGGTCGCGAGGTCGAGGTCGACCGGCCACGGCGGGTACCGGGTGACCGAAGACGCACCGATGACCGCCGCGGCGAAGAAGGCAGCCAAGAAGACCGCGGCCAAGAAGACCGCCGCCAAGAAGACCGCTGCGAAGAAGACGCCGGCAACCAAGAAGACTCCGGCGACCAAGAAGACGGTCGCGAAGAAGACTCCGGCGAAGCAGACCACCGTGCGTACGGCCACCGCGAAGAAGGCCGCGAAGACTGCCGCGAAGAAGACTGCCGCGAAGCAGGTACTACGACCAAAGGCCAGTTAGCCGGATCGAACTCTTCCGTCCGGTCGATCGTATGACTAGATGACCCGCAAAATGCGGTGTCGTGGACAGGGTCACGCGCTGGTCCACCCGGGTGACTCGCCCTACTCAGCCATGCACCCGGGTGGCGCTTCATGCGCTGGCCTAGGGTCGCGGCACTATCGTCCGAGACCGAGGAGCACACGATGGCCGACCTGCGCACGACCACCCGCGATGCACAAGCGAACGAGCTGACCGCGCCTGAGACGGCTTTCGGCGCCCGACCGGCGGACGATGCTGAAGGGGCTCGCGATCGCCGGCGCGGCCGTCCCCTTCCTCGCCGCCTGCGGCTCGGACAGCGGCGGCGGACAGCGCCCCGCCCAAGGACAGCGCGCCAACCTCGCCCGCCAGTAGTGGGCCGTCGACCACCGATTCGGGCGGCTCGGAGGACGTCCTCGCCAAGGCCTCCGACGTCAAGGTGGGCGGCGGCGTCATCCTGCCCGACCAGAACATCGTCATCACCCAGCCGACCGCGGGGACCTTCGAAGGGTTCTCGCCGACCTGCACCCACATGAGTGCACGGTCACCACCATCACCGACGGCACCATCAACTGCCCCTGCCACGGCAGCATGTACTCGATCAAGGACGGCAGTGTCGTCGGCAGGTCCCGCACCTGCACCGCTGCCCAAGAAGCCGGTCAAGGACGAGGGCGGCAACATCGTCCTGGCCTGACCAGGTGCACACTCACGCCGATGACAGGGGTTCGCTCCTTCGGCGGCTGAGGCTGCGTACCCCGAGGCGCACCACAGCCGCCGAAGGTCTTGATCAGCGAACGGGCAGTTCCGTTCCCGCGGGGCGGCCGGGCAGTCGAGCCGGCGGCCACCAGCCGGAATGCCTGGTCACGCGGGCTCTGCCGGCGGTCGAGCCGCCGGTCGATGACCGGCAGCGCCTCCTCGATACGCCCCGCCGCCAGCAGGGCCGCGATCAGGGTGTCCTCGACGACCTCGCGCTGCGCGTCGCTGCCGCCGAGCCGCCCGACCGTCGAGATCATCGCCGTCAGCCGGTCGGCCGCCGTGCTCGGGTCCCCGTCGGCCAACGCCTGCAGAGCGGAACACAGCGGCGAGACCACCTCGCCGTACGTCGGTTCGGCCTGACCCCGGGACCAGACGTCAAGTCGGGCCAGCCGGTCGCCCTCGCCGAGCGCGCACAGGGTGACCGCCGAGTGCAGCGCCATGAACGGCGTGGGCGGCGCGTCCAGCAGGTGCTCGTCGATCGTGTCGAGCACGCTGTCCACCTCGGGTACGTCGCTGGCGCCCGGGGTGATCGCCCAGCGCCACAGCAGCGAGCACGAGTCCACGAGGGCGCGACAGCCGACGACCGTGGGCGGTGCCAGCTGGTCGGCGTAGCGGTCGCGAACGGCGCCGAAGTCGCCCATGGACAGCTCGTGCAGCGCGGCGTGCCAGGAGTAGTGGGCCAGGTTGTCCGCGGTTCGGCCCGGCCCCGAGATCCAGCCGTCCAGCCAGTCCCGGCCGGCCAGGTGGTCGCCCGTCTCGTAGTGGACATGCGTGCGGGCGTGCACGGAGTGGCCGGCCGTCGGCTCCTCGTCGAGCGATGCGCAGGCCAGCTCCATCGCCTCGTCCCAGCGGCACTGCTCCTGCCGGATGAACGCCAGCAGACCGGCGTACCACCAGTCGTCGCCGTAGCCGGGGCGGGCCCGCTCGACGATGTCCCACGACTCCTCGGGGACTGCGGTGACCCCGGCGAAGGCGATCGTGGGTACGGCGACCGAGAGCAGCAGTGCGTCGCGCGGATGCATCTTGAGGTGGTCGATCAAGGGCCGCGAGTCGCCGGCGATGTGGGACACCACGGCATGGACGTGGCTGCGCTCCCGCTCCGATGCCCGCCGGGCGTGCAGCCGGGCTGCGGCGAGCCGGCCCTGGACGTCGACGGCGGCGCCGTACTCGTGGCCGAGCAGCGCCAGCCCGGCATGACCGAGGGCGAAGGTCGGGTCGTGGGAGATCGACTCGGAGATGCCGAGGAGCCCACCTTCCTGCACCCGAAGCAGCGCGCTGACGCCCTTGTTGTAGGCGGCGGCGGCCGGTGCGGAGGTCGACAGCGAGAGGCCGTACAGGTCATCAGTTGCCGTCATTCGCCTGTCCTTCCTCGACCGTCCTCATGAAAGTCTACTGATTCACTCGACTTAAATTCCGCAAACCCGGCAGAGATCGTCGTGTCGTGACTCAGATCATGCCGCAGCGGATCTGCTCCGGCCAAGTCGCCGCACGGGTCGCCGGACTGGCTCGGCACCGGGATTGCGCTGACCTCGGTCTCCTGCCCGTCGAGCACCTTCTGCATGGCCGTCGACGACCGCCGGAACGCGTTCACCTTCGACGGCACGTCCTGGTCCGATCCCGTGGAGATCGCGACGCAGGGTCACGCGGTGGCCGTCTCGTGCCCCTCGGCAACGTTCTGCGCAGCCACGGGTTGGGTGAGCCAGCATCCGGGCTTCGCGGTGACGTTCGACGGCGACACCTGGTCCACACCCACCAGCCTGGATGGCGCCCTGGCGGACGTCTCGTGTCCGTCGCGGACCGTCTGCGTCGCTGTTGACCAGGGCAACCAGGTCTTCAGCTACGACGGCGCGGCATGGAGTCCGGGCCAGACGATTCGCGGCCATGGCCTCAGCTCGGTCTCGTGCCCGACAGTCTCGTTCTGTGCCGCGGTGGACTACCGGCACGCGCTGACATTCGACGGATCAGGCTGGGGGAAGCCGGTAACCCTGGCGGGCAAGGGGCTCTCATGCACGCCCGGCCACTTCTGCGCAGCTGTCACCGAGTGGGGCGATGCGCTCACCTATGACGGCTCGGCATGGTCCCAGCCGGTCAGGATCGAAACCTCGACGTACCTGAGGTCGGTGTCGTGTCCGTCCGCGCGGTTCTGCGTGGCGACCGGCCGAGGCATCCACGCGTTCACGTTCACCGGGACCGGCTGGTCCCGGGCGAAGACGATCGCCCCGGATCCCGACCAGTACCGGTTCGTCGACACCAGCGTCTCCTGCGTCTCGGCACAGTTCTGCGAGGTGGTCGACACCCTCGGCTACGCGGTTCCCTACCGTCGCGGCGCCTAGCCTGCTGGGCGCGATCGCGGCTCGAGCTGTCGTGACCCCTGGCTAGGGTGGGGAGCGTGCCGGACCCGTCGTCGTACCGCCCTGCCCCGGGGTCGATCCCGGACTCGCCAGGGGTCTACCGGTTCCGCGACCCCAGCGGGCGGGTCATCTACGTCGGCAAGGCCAAGAGCCTGCGGTCCCGGGTCTCGTCGTACTTCCAGGACGTCTCCAACCTGCACGAACGCACCGCCCGCATGGTGAAGACCGCGGCGTCGGTCGAGTGGACGGTCGTCGAGACCGAGGTGGAGGCGCTGCAGCTGGAGTACTCCTGGATCAAGGAGTACGACCCGCGGTTCAACGTCAAGTACCGCGACGACAAGTCCTACCCGTGGCTTGCCGTGACGCTCAACGAGGAGTTCCCGCGGGTGATGGTGGGCCGCGGGCCGAAGCGCAAAGGGGTGCGCTACTTCGGGCCGTACTCACATGCCTGGGCCATCCGCGAGACGGTCGACCTGCTGCTCCGGGTCTTCCCGATGCGCTCCTGCTCGGCCGGCGTGTTCAAGCGCAGCGCCCAGATCGGCCGGCCGTGCCTGCTCGGCTACATCGGCAAGTGCTGCGGCGCCCTGCGTCGGCCGGGTCAGCGCGGAGGAGCACCGGGCCATCGTCGAGGACTTCTGCTCGTTCATCGCCGGGCAGACCGGAGTGCACGTCAAGCGACTCGAGCGACAGATGCACGAGGCGTCCGACCAGCTGGAGTTCGAGCTCGCCGCCCGGCTGCGCGACGACATCGGAGCGCTCACCAAGGCCATGGAGAAGAACGCCGTCGTGCTCGCAGACGGCACCGACGCCGACGTGATCGCGGTCGCCGAGGACCCGCTGGAGATCGCCGTCCAGGTGTTCTACGTGAGGGGTGGCCGGATCCGGGGCGAGCGCGGCTGGGTGGCCGACCGGGTCGACGACGCCGAGCTGCCCGAGCTGCTGCGCCGGTTCCTCATCCAGGTCTACGACGGGGAGAGCGCGGACGCCATCCCGCGTGAGGTGCTGCTGCCGCGACAGCCCGATGACGCCGGCAGCGGTCACGCTCTGGCTGAGCGACAAGCGCGGCAGCAAGGTCGCGCTTCGGGTGCCACAGCGCGGCGACAAGCGCAGCCTGATGGAGACCGTGGCCCGCAACGCGGGGCAGGCCCTGGCGATCCACAAGACCCGGCGGGCGAGCGACCTCACGACACGCAGCCGAGCCCTCGAGGACATCCAGCAGGCGCTCGGCCTGCCCGAGGCGCCGCTGCGCATCGAGTGCTACGACGTCTCCAACCTGCAAGGGCACCGAGGTGGTCGCGTCGATGGTCGTCTTCGAGGACGGGCTGCCGCGCAAGAGCGACTACCGGCGGTTCGTGATCAAGGGCGTCGACGGGCAGAACGACGTCGCGGCCATGCACGAGACCATCAGCCGGCGGTTCCGGCGGCTGCTCGACGACCGGGCGGAGTCGGCCCAGCCCGACCTCGGCGTCGACGAGCGATGCGACGGGCCGACCCTGATCGACCCCGAGACCGGCCGGCCGCGCAAGTTCGCCTACGCGCCCGGCCTGGTCGTCGTCGACGGCGGCCCGCCCCAGGTGGCGGCCGCGCAACGGGCCCTCGACGAGCTGGGCATCGACGACGTACCGATCATCGGGCTGGCCAAGCGGCTCGAGGAGGTGTGGCGGCCGAGTGAGCCGGACCCGGTCATCATGCCCCGCACCAGCGAGGGCCTCTACCTGCTGCAGCGGGTGCGCGACGAGGCGCACCGGTTCGCGATCACCCATCACCGCAACCGGCGCTCCAAGTCGATGGTCGAGAGCGTCCTCGACGACGTACCCGGGCCTCGGCGAGGTCCGCCGCAAGGTGCTGCTCCGGCACTTCGGCTCGCTCAAGAAGCTGCGCGCCGCGACCCCCGACGAGATCGCCGCTCTGCCCGGGCTTCGGTGCCCGGACGGCCGAGGCGATCGTCCTCGCGCTCGCCGCCCGAGGCCCGTTCTGCTCAACCCGCGGTCAACACCGCAACTGGTGAGATCATGGAGGACGGCCCGGACGAGACAGGTCGGTCCACCGACCTCGTCCCGTCGTCGCCGTGCGACGGGGAAGGACTGGGCTGGCCATGGGTGACCTCGCCTCCGACCTGATCATCGTGACCGGGATGAGCGGAGCCGGGCGCAGTACCGCCGCGAAGGCGCTCGAGGACCAGGGCTGCTTCGTGATCGACAACCTGCCACCCACAGCTGCTGCCGGACGTCGTACGGCTGGTCAGCGACGACCGCGACGAGGTGACGCAGATCGCCGTGGTCGTCGACGTCCGGTCCCGGCGCTTCTTCAACGACCTCCAGGGGGCGATCGACAAGCTGTCCCACCTCGGCGTCCGGTCGCAGGTGCTCTTCCTGGAGGCGTCCAACGATGTCCTGGTACGGCGCCAGGAGGCCGCCCGGCGCCCGCACCCCCTGCAGGGCGGAGCCCGGCTGCTCGACGGGATCCTCCGCGAGCGCGAGCTGGTGCGTGACCTGCGCGGCTCGGCCGACGTGCTGATCGACACGTCGTCGCTGAACGTGCACGAGCTGGCGACGAAGGTCGCGGCGATGCTCGTCGGTCGGGCAGCGACCGGTCGTCCGGGCCACCGTGGTGTCGTTCGGCTTCAAGTACGGCATTCCCGGTCGACGCCGACATGGTCGTCGACATGCGGTTCCTCCCCAACCCGCACTGGGATCCCGCTGCTGCGCCCGAAGAACGGTCTCGACGCCGGAGGTGCGCGAGTACGTCCTGGGTCAGCCGGCGGCCGGCGAGTTCCTCGACCGGCTGGACGCCTTGCTCGAGACGATCTATGCCGGGTTCCTCGCCGAACGCAAGCACTACCTCAACCTCGCGGTGGGCTGCACCGGAGGCAAGCATCGCAGCGTGGCGATGGCGGAGGCGGTGGGGGAGCGGATGACGAAGCGAGGTGTGGAGACCCTCGTGGTCCACCGCGACCTGGGTCGCGAATGACGCTCGCCGGTCGCGCGACGACCCGTGGGCCGAGGTCACCGACCCGGTCGACAGCCGGCTGGCGGTCACCGCGCTCGGCGGCGGGCACGGGCTGGCCGTGACGCTGCGCGCCCTGCGCACGTTCTGTACCGACCTCACGGCAGTGGTCACGGTCGCCGACAACGGCGGCTCCTCGGGCCGGCTGCGCAGCGAGCTCGGGGTGCTCCCGCCCGGAGACCTGCGGCAGGCGCTGGCGGCGTTGTGCCGCGACGACGAGTGGGGCCGAACCTGGGCCAGCGTGCTGCAGCACCGGTTCGCCAGCGCCGGAGAGCTGCACGACCACGCGGTCGGGCAACCTGCTGATCGTCGCGCTCTGGGAGCTGCTCGGCGGTCACGTCGAGGGGCTCGACTGGGTCGCCCGGCTGCTCGGCGCCGAGGGCCGGGTGCTGCCGATGGCCGCCGTACCCCTCGACATCTCCGCCCGGGTGCGTGGGCGTCGACCCGCGCCGACCCGAACGACGTCACGATCGTCTCGGGGACAGGTCGAGGTGGCAACGACGCACGGCCGGGTCGAGTCCGTCGAGCTGGTTCCGAGCAACCCGCCGGCCTGTCCGGAGGTGCTCGAAGCCATCGAGTCCGCCGACTGGGTGGTGTTGGGGCCCGGCTCGTGGTACACCAGTGTGCTCCCCCATCTGCTCGTCCCGGAGCTGCTCGGCGCTCTCGTCAAGAGCCCGGCGAAGCGCTGCGTCACCTTGAACGTCGCTCCGCAACCAGGAGAGACTGACGGTTTCGACTCGAGCACCTACTTGGAAGTATTGGCCGCCCATGCCCCAGACCTGCAGATCGATGTCGTCGTCGCCGACTCGAGCCAGGTGCCCGATCCGCAGATGCTGGAGGATACCGTGAACGCCCTCGGGGGTCGGCTGGTCGTCGCCGACATCGCCGCCCATGACGGCACGTCTCGCCACGACGCCGCTCGGCTGGCGGCGACGTACGCCGGGATCATGGCGTGATGACCGAGGCCCGTCGGCGAGGCTGCCGCGGCTCCGCATGGACGCGCGGACGGAGCCGCCTCGGCCCTACGCCGTACGCAGCGGAGTCGTCCGATCTGACGTCCCATCTCCTTCACAGGAAGGCCATCCGGTCCTCAAGCGTGGCAGGATCGGACTCATGGCGATGACGGCACAGCTCAAGGCGGAGCTCGCGAGCACGTCCGTGAAGAAGTCCTGCTGCCGCAAGTCAGAGGTCTCCGCGATGCTGCGGTTCGCTGGCGGCCTGCACATCCAAGGGGGACGCATCGTCGTCGAGGCGGAGTTCGACACCGGTGCCGCCGCCCGTCGGATCCGGCGCGACCTGGTGGAGATCTACGGTCACCACAGCGAGGTCGTGGTGATCAGCAGCGGTGGTCTGCGCAAGGGCACCCGGTACGTCGTCCGGGTCGCCAAGGACGGCGAGGCGCTGGCCCGCCAGACCGGGCTGCTCGACAGCCGGGGCCGACCGGTGCAGGGCCTGCCGCCGCAGGTCGTCAGCGGCGCGAGCTGCGACGCGGTGGCTGCCTGGCGCGGCGCGTTCCTCGCCCACGGCTCGCTGACCGAGCCGGGCCGCTCATCGGCGCTCGAGGTGACCTGCCCCGGTCCCGAGGCCGCCCTCGCCCTGGTCGGAGCGGCCCGGCGGATGGGCATCCCGGCCAAGGCCCGCGAGGTCCGCGGCGTGGACCGGGTGGTGATCCGAGACGGAGACGCGATCAGCGCCCTGCTCAGCAAGCTGGGGGCTCACGAGTCCCTGCTGGCCTGGGAGGAGCGCCGGCTGCGCCGCGAGGTCAGGGCCACCGCCAACCGGCTGGCCAACTTCGACGACGCCAACCTGCGCCGTTCGGCCCGGGCCGCGGTGGCCGCCGGAGCCCGGGTCGAACGGGCTCTCGAGATCCTGGCCGACGAGGTGCCCGACCACCTGAAGCTGGCCGGCGACCTGCGGGTCAAGCACAAGCAGGCCAGCCTCGAGGAGCTCGGCCAGCTGCACGAGCCACCGCTGACCAAGGACGCGATCGCCGGCCGGATCCGCCGGCTGCTGGCCATGGCCGACAAGCGGGCGGAGGAGCTCGGCATCCCCGACACCGAGTCCTCCCTCACTCCGGACATGCTCACCGACGCCCCCTGACCACTCGCCCAGCTCGCTCTGTAGGCTGGAGCCACGACTCCGGCCGGGTCCGGGGCAGCGGGTCCGAGCTGCCAGGCACACGGGCCGGCAGGTGGCTGGCGGAGTGCCTCTCACAGTGAACGAGCCAGCCGGTGGTCGACTGTTGGTAGGGTCGGAATGCACCTTCGACCCCCCATTTCGCCTGTTCGTATGAGGAGATCGCGTGACCGTCCGCGTAGGCATCAATGGCTTTGGCCGCATCGGCCGCAACTTCTTCCGGGCCGTCGCCGACGTCCGGGCGCCGACATCGAGGTGGTCGCGTTCAACGACCTGTTCGACGACGCCACCCAGGCGCACCTGCTCAAGTACGACTCGATCCTCGGCCGGCTCGACGCCGACGTCTCCGTGACCGACGGCGGCATCCGGGTCGGCGACCAGACGATCAAGTCCTTCGCCGAGCGCGACCCGGCCAACCTGCCCTGGGGCGACGTCGGCGCCGACATCGTGATCGAGTCGACCGGGTTCTTCACCGACGGCACCAAGGCGCGGGCGCACCTCGACGCCGGCGCCAAGAAGGTCATCATCTCGGCGCCGGCCACCAACAACGACTTCACCGTCGTGATGGGCGTCAACCACGAGGACTACGACCCGGCCTCGCACGCGATCATCTCCAACGCCTCCTGCACGACGAACTGCCTGGCGCCGCTGGCGAAGGTGCTGAACGACGAGTTCGGCATCGTCCGCGGCCTGATGACGACGGTCCACGCCTACACCCAGGACCAGAACCTGCAGGACGGCCCGCACAAGGACATGCGCCGGGCGCGGGCGGCGGCGATCAACGTCGTACCCACCTCCACGGGGCGGCGAAGGCGATCGGCCTCGTCATGCCGGAGCTCAAGGGCAAGCTCGACGGCTACGCGCTGCGGGTGCCGGTGCCGACGGGCTCGGCCACCGACCTGACGGTCGACCTCGAGCGGGAGGCGTCGGTCGACGAGATCAACGCGGCGTACCAGGCGGCCGCGGACGGGTACCTCAAGGGCTACCTGAAGTACACCGCCGACCCGATCGTGTCCAGCGACATCGTGACCGACCCGCACTCGTGCATCTACGACTCCGGTCTGACCAAGGTGATCGGCACCCAGGCCAAGGTCGTCGGCTGGTACGACAACGAGTGGGGCTACTCGTGCCGGCTGGTCGACCTGGTCTGCGTACGTCGGCGCCTCCCTCTAGGCGCGTCCGGTGCCGATCACCGTCGAGCAGCTCGACGAACGACTGGGCGGGCTGGCGGGCAAGCGGGTCCTGGTCCGCTCGGACCTCAACGTCCCGCTCGACGGCGGGCGGATCACCGACGACGGCCGGATCCGGGCCAGCGTGCCGACCATCTCCGACCTGAGCCGGCGCGGCGCCAGGGTCGTCGTCATGGCCCACCTCGGCCGGCCGAAGGGCGAGCCCGATCCCGCCTACTCGCTGGCGCCGGTAGCCGCGCGGCTGGCTGAGCTGCTCGGCCGACGCGGTCGCACCCGCGTCCGACACCGTCGGCGAGTCGGCGAGGTCGTCGGTCGACGGCGATGGCCGACGGAGACGTCGTGCTGCTGGAGAATGTCCGCTTCAACGCCGGCGAGACGAGCAAGGACGACGCCGTTCGCGGCGACTTCGCCGACCAGCTGGCCACGCTGGGCGACGCCTTCGTCAGTGACGGCTTCGGCGTCGTGCACCGCAAGCAGGCGAGCGTGTACGACGTCGCGCAGCGGCTGCCGCACGCGGCGGGCGGTCTGGTGCTGGCCGAGGTCGAGGTGCTGCGCCGGCTCACGGAGGACCCGGCCCGGCCGTATGTCGTCGTGCTCGGCGGCTCCAAGGTCTCCGACAAGCTCGGCGTGATCGACAACCTGCTCGGCAAGGCCGACAAGCTGCTCATCGGCGGCGGGATGGTGTTCACCTTCCTGGCCGCGCAGGGTCACGAGGTCGGCAAGAGCCTGCTCGAGTCCGACCAGCTGGACACCGTCCGCGGCTACCTCGAGCAGGCGCAGGCCGTCCGGCGTCGAGATCCTGCTGCCGACCGACGTGGTCGTGGCGCCGGCGCTCGCCGACGACGCCCAGCCGACCGTCGTACCCGTCGACGCGATCCCGGCCGACCAGCTGGGGCTCGACATCGGGCCGGACAGCGGCACGGGCCTTCGCGGCCGCCGTCGTCGGACGCCAAGACGGTGTTCTGGAACGGACCGATGGGCGTCTTCGAGATCGCGGCGTTCGCCGAAGGGACCCGGGTGCTCGCCAAGGCGCTCACCGAGATCGACGGCCTGTCGGTCGTCGGCGGCGGTGACTCCGCGGCGGCCGTCCGGCAAGCTCGGCTTCGCCGACGACGAGTTCGGCCACATCTCCACCGGCGGCGGAGCGAGCCTCGAGTATCTCGAGGGCAAGACGCTGCCCGGTCTCGACGTCCTGGAGGACTGACCGATGGCCAAGCCGACCCGGCTCCCGCTGATGGCGGGCAACTGGAAGATGAACCTCAACCATCACGAGGCCGTCATGCTGGTCCAGAAGCTCGCCTGGACGCTCGCCGACAAGAAGTACGACCCGACCCGGAGCGAGGTCGCCGTGCTCGCTGCCGTTCACCGACCTGCGCAGCGTCCAGACCCTGGTCGACGGCGACAAGCTCCCGCTTGCGGTACGGCGCTCAGGACGTGTCGGCGCACGAGTCGGGCGCCTACACGGGCGAGATCAGCGCGTCGATGCTGGCCAGGCTGGGCTGCAGCTACGTCGTCGGTCGGACACTCCGAGCGCCGCGAGCTACCACCACGAGGACGACGCGCTGGTCAACGCCAAGGCGCGCCAGACGGTGGCCGCACGAGATCACCCCCATCGTGTGCGTCGGCGAGGGACTCGACGTGCGCCGTGAGGGTGGCCAGGTGGAGTACACGCTGGCGCAGGTGCGACGGCTCGTTGGCCGGCTTCGACGCCGACGAGGTGGCCGGCCTGGTGGTCGCCTACGAGCCGGTCTGGGCGATCGGCACCGGTGAGGTCGCCACCCCCGACGACGCGCAGGAGGTCTGCGGCGCCATCCGCCGGCTGGTGGCGGAGACCCACGGCGCCGACGCGGGCGAGAGCATCCGGGTGCTCTACGGCGGCTCGGTCAAGGCGGCCAACGTGGCCGCGATCATGGCGCAGCCCGACGTCGACGGCTGCCTGGTGGGTGGGGCCAGCCTGCAGGCCGACGAGTTCGGCGGCATCTGCCGGTTCTACGACATGCCGATCCTGTGATCGGCCATCCCAGCCGGCCGTATTTTCGACCGCGGACCGAGCAGGTAGGATAGTGCGTTGTGATCATAGCTTTTGACATCCTGCTCGTCCTGAGCAGCGCCTTCCTGGTCCTGATGATCCTGCTGCACAAGGGCCGCGGGGGCGGTCTGTCCGACATGTTCGGGGGCGGCGTATCCAGTGGCCTCGGCGGATCTTCGGTGGCAGAGAAGAACCTCGACCGCATCACCGATCGGCGTGGCCGTCCTCTGGGCCGTGTGCATCGTCGCGCTCGGCCTGCTGCTGAAGCCAGGCTGAGCAGCCGCTCGACGTACAATCCCCTCACCCGGGTACTGAGACGTGCCCGGTCTGACCCATAGGAGCTATCTGGTGGCTGGTGGAAGCGCGATCCGCGGAAGCAGGGTGGGGGCCGGACCGATGGGTGAGGCCGAGCGCGGGGAGGCCGCCCCGAGGCAGCGGATCACCTACTTCTGCGCACACGGTCACGAGACCGCTCCGATG
The DNA here is from genome assembly GCA_963833975.1 of uncultured Actinomycetota bacterium. Taxonomy (GTDB): domain Bacteria; phylum Actinomycetota; class Actinomycetes; order Propionibacteriales; family Nocardioidaceae; genus JAWWPG01. Next base: position 10,709 of record CAWIAB010000005.1, on the reverse strand, counting down.
TTCGCCCTGGATGCCCCGATCCCGGACAACTGGGACTGCCCGCGGTGTGGCCTGCCGGCCAACCGCGACTCGACAACCCCCCGCCGCCGCCCAAGGCAGAGCCGTACAAGACCCATCTCGCCTACGTGAAGGAGCGCCGCTCCGACGCCGAGGCGCAGGAGATCCTCGACGAGGCGCTGCAGATGCTGCGCGCCAAGCGCAAGTCCGGCGAGATCATCTACTGAGCTCCGAGGCACCTCGAGCTGACAACAAGTCCGGCTCCGCCCGACAGGGAGGAGCCGGACTTCTGTACGTCGCGCGGCCGTGGCTGCTACTTCACTTCGCTCGCAGCAGCTCGAACGGCGCCGAGGAGCAGCGGGAGGCCGACCCAGATCAGCAGCGTCACCCCGAGGTGCTCCCAGTCTCGCGAGGTCCATGTCGTGGTTGAACAGCGGCTGGCTCGCCGTACCCAGGTCGACCCACGGGCGCGGCCGAGTTCAAGGCGCTGATCGCATTGAACAGGATCGACCACGCGATCGGCAGTACGTAGTAGAGGACGATCGCGGCGGCCGAGCTCATCAGCAGCATGCCGAACGCGAGACCCTGCGACGATGCCGATGACCTGGCCGAGGGCGATCTCGGCCGACCCAGTCCGCCTGGTAGTTCCACGAGCCGGAGCCGTCCCGCAGCACCATGCCCGAGGACGTTGCCGATCGGCGGCGAGCGCGAATGCGAGTGCGACCGCGGCCAGGCCGAGCAGCACCATCGCGATGAACTTGGCCGCCACGCACCCGGGCTCGGCTGGGCTCGAGGGTGAACGTCACCAGGCCGGTGCGTTGGGACCACTCGCTGGTGATCGCCAGGATGCCCAGCACCGGCAGCAGGAAGCCCTGCGGGGTGCCGGTCACGGCGACGAAGTTGTCGAAGGTGAGGTCCGACTTGGTCGCCGGCGAAGAAGAAGATCACGATGATCGCCGCGGTGAGCAGCCCGATCGCGATGAGCAGCCATCTGCCGGCCCGGGTGTCGGTGATCTTGCGCAGCTCGACCCGGACGAGGCGGGACAGCGGGACCGCGTGGCGTCGTCTCCAGGCCCCCGGTCTGCGGGCGGTCGAACGTGGTTGCGGTCATGCCGCTGCCTCCTGTCGGGCGTCGTCTGCGGTGAGCTGGAGGAACATGGCCTCGAGGCCGGCGCCCTCGGCGGGCCGGAGCTCGGTGAGCACGACCTGGCCGGCCATCGCGGCCCGGCTGACCTGCTCCGCGCTCGCGTCGACGATGAGCGCGTCGCTGCCGTTGTCGGTGAACGTGAGCTCGGCCCGGGTCAGCGAGGCCCGAAGATCGGCGAGGCTGAGCGCGCGGACCAGGATCCCGGCCTGCGACAGCAGCTCGTCCTTGCTGCCCTGGGCGACGATCTTGCCGCGGCCGATGACCAGCAGCTGGTCGGCGATGATCTCGACCTCGTTGAGCAGGTGGGAGGACAGGAACACGGTGCCGCCGCGCTCGGCGAAGCCGCGCAGCAGGCCGCGCATCCAGTGGATGCCGGCCGGGTCGAGGCCGTTGGCCGGCTCGTCGAGGATCAGCACCGACGGGTCGCCGAGCAGCGCGTGGGCGATGCCGAGTCGCTGGCGCATGCCCGAGCGAGTAGTTGCCGACCCGCCGCTTGGCCTCGTCGGGGGTGAGGCCGACGACCTCCAGCATCTGGTCGACCCGGCGCGTCGTCGAGCCCCATCACCATGGCGCCGAGCGTCGAGGATCTCGCGGCCGGTCCGGCCGGCGTGCTGGGCGGAGGCGTCGAGCAGTACGCCGACATGGCGGCCCGGGTTGGGGATCTGGGCGTAGGGCTGGCCGAGAATGGTGGCGTGGCCAGCGGACGGCGGGGTGAGCCCGACCATCATCCGCATGGCGGTCGACTTGCCGGCGCCGTTCGGGCCGAGGAACCCGGTGACCGACCCGGGCTCGACGGTGAACGACACATGGTCGACGGCGGTGAACCCGCCGTACCGTCTTGGTGAGTTCTTCGACAACGATCATGCAGACAATCCTCGTCGGAGCCGGGACCGTCGCCACATCGGGCGGGAGTCTCGACCTGGACTAGCCGAAAGTCGGGGGTGCACGCGACCGTTCGGCCGTAGTCCAGTGGACGGACGGTGGACCCTACGCTCGACCTGTGGACACCGCCGGGCCCGATCTGAGGCCGCCGCCGCTGACGCGGTGGCAGTGGGCCTGGCGCTACGTCGTGGCGGTGCCTGATCAGCCTGCGCGACCTGGGCGAGCGGTCGCGGAGCGCGAGTGGTCCGCATGCGCGCTGGCTGTTCTGGGTCGACCTCGCCTGTGGGCTGGCCGGCTCTGTCGCGTACCGCTTCCATCGGCGGTGGCCGGTCGGCGTCGCCGTCTTCACCGTTGCGATCGGGTGCTCTCTCGGCATCCGCGACCGGGCCGGGCGTCTTCGCCTTCATCTCGATGTCGACGCGACGGCGATGGCGCGAGATCGTCTCGTGTCGCTGATCAACCTGGCCGCGGGCGCGGTCAACTTCCGTCGTCACCCCGGACAGCAACAACGACTGGTCTGGTCGAGGCCATCGTCGGTGTGCTGGCCACCGGCATCGCGGTCGCGATCGGCCTCTACATCGGGGCCCGGCGTGAGCTGCTCGCGACTCTGCGGGACCGGGCCGACCGGGCCGAGCGCGAACAGGCCATGCGGGTCGCGCAGGCCCGCACCAACGAGCGCTCCCGGATCGCCCGCGAGATGCATGACGTGCTCGCCCACCGGATCTCGCTGGTCGCCATGCACGCCGGCGCACTCGCCTACCGGGCGGACCTGACGCCCGCAGGAGACCGCGGCAGGCGGCCGATGTCATCCAGCAGAACGCCCACCAGGCCCTCGTCGACCTGCGGGAGATCCTGGGCGTGCTGCGCGACACGCGACTCGGCGCCCGTCGGGGAGCGGCCCCAGCCCACGCTCGCGCGACCTGGAGGCGCTGATCGAGGACGAGCGCCGAGCCGGCGCGCGGATCCGGCTGACCAGCACGGTGCCGCTCGAGCAGGTGCCCGCGTCCATCGGTCGGAACGCCTTCCGGATGGTCCAGGAGAGCCTGACGAACGCCCGCAAGCACGCACCGGACACGACGGTCGACGTCCACGTGGAGGGCGAGCCTGGTGGCACGCTCCGGCGTCGAGGTGCGCAACCCGCTCCGGGTCGGTGCCGCGGCCTCGTCCGTCGTACCCGGTGCTGGTCTCGGACTGATCGGGCTCGCCGAGCGGGCCGACCTCAGCGGCGGCGGGCTCGAGCACTTCACGACCCCGCACGGCGACTTCGTGCTCCGGGCCTGGCTACCGTGGCCGTCGTGACCGCGCCGGCGCCATCGATCAGGGTCGTCGTCGTCGACGACGACCCGCTGGTGCGGGCCGCGCTCGCCATGATGCTCGGCGGCGCCGCCGACGTGCGAGATCGTGGGCGAGGCGGCCGACGGGGCGCAGGGACTCGAGCTGGTCGCGCGGGAGCGTCCGGACGTCGTGCTGATGGACATCCGGATGCCGGTCATGGACGGGCTCGAGGCGACTCGCCGCCCTGACTGCGCTGGCGCCGACCCGCCGAAGGTCATCGTGCTCACGACCTTCGATGCCGACGAGTACGTCGCACGCGCGCTCGGAGGTGGGGCCAGCGGGTTCCTGCTCAAGGACACCCCGCCGGCCGAGCTGGTCGAGGCGGTACGGAAGGTGGCGGACGGGGAGCCGATGCTGTCGCCGAGTGTCACGGCCGCGCTGATCCGCCAGCTCACCGGGGCCGCCCAGGCCGGCGTCGAGCCGGCCCGAGCGGCCGACCGCGCGCGGGCTCTGGTCTGCGCGCTGACCGCCCGCGAGCGTGAGGTGGCCATGGCGGTCGCGCGAGGGCAAGTCGAACGCCGAGGTCGCGGCCGAGCTCTTACATGAGCGTGGCGACCGTCAAGGCTCACGTGTCCCGCGTGCTGGTCAAGCTCGAGGCCGTCAACCGGGTCCAGATCGCCATCTGCATGCACGACGCCGGCCTCCTCTAACCCCCGACCATCCGGCCAACCTGCCCGACCATCCGGCCGACCTGCCCGACCATCCGGCCGACCTGCCCGACGATCCGGCCGTCCTGCCCGACCATCCGGCCGACCTGCCCGACGATCCGGCCGACCTGCCCGACCATCCGGCCGACCTGCCCGACCATCCGGCCGACCTGCCCGACGATCCGGCCGACCTGCCCGACGATCCGGCCAAGTTGCCCGACCATCCGACCATCCGGCCGTCCTGCCCGACGATCCGACCGTCCTGCCTGACGATCCGGCCAAGTTGCCGGACCATCCGGCCAACCTGCCCGACGATCCGGCCGTCCTGCCTGACGATCCGGCCAACCTGCCCGACCATCCGGCCAACCTGCCCGACCATCCGGCCGTCCTGCCCGACGATCCGACCCTGGTAGCCGCCCATCCGGGGTCTGTAACAGGAACGGTGTTTCCGGCGGTTGTCATTAGTAGGTTTCTGCTGCTGGCCAGCGGTCGGCGAAGGTGATGGCGAACGCGTTGAGGGCTGGCTTCCATCGCATTGTCCATCGTGTCCTGCCTTGGCCGGTGGGGTCCAGGGATCTGGTGACCAGGTAGAGGCACTTCAGGGCGGCTTGTTCGGTGGGGAAGTGGCCGCGGGCTCTGACGGCGCGGCGGTAGCGGGCGTTCAGGGACTCGATGGCGTTGGTGGAGCAGATCACGGTGCGGATCTCGACGTCGTAGTCCAGGAACGGGATGAACTCTTCCCAGGCGTTGTTCCACAGCCGGATGATCGCCCCGTACTTGGTGCCCCACTTGTCGGTCAGCTCGTCCAGGGCGGCCCGGGCGGCGTCGGCGTTGACGGCGGTGTAGATCGGTTTGATGTCGCGTTTCATCGCGTCCCAGTCCTTCCTGGAGGCGAGCCGGAACGTGTTGCGGATCAGGTGGATGATGCAGGTCTGGACGATGCTCAGCGGCCACACGTTGCTGACCACCTCCGGGAGTCCCTTGAGTCCGTCGCAGACCACGAAGAAGGTGTCCTTGACGCCGCGGTTGGCCAGGTCGGTCAGCACGGCCATCCAGAACTTCGCGCCCTCCCCGCCGGTGCCGGCCCACAGACCCAGGACGTCCTTCTCACCGGCCAGGCTGACCCCGATCGCGGCGTAGATGGGCCGGTTCGCGACCTGGCCGTCGCGGACCTTGACCATGATCGCGTCGATGAAGATCGCCGCGTAGACCGCCTCCAGCGGCCGGTTCTGCCAGGTCTGCATCTCCTCGACGACCTTGTCGGTGATCCGCGAGACCGTCTCCTTCGACACCGACGCCCCGTAGATCTGCGCGAAGTGCGCCGCGATCTCCCCGGTCGTCAACCCCCGGGCATACAGCGACAGCACGATCTCGTCGACCTCGGACAGCCGTCGCTGCCGCTTCTTGACGATCACCGGGTCGAACGTGCCGTCGCGGTCGCGGGGCACCTCGATCTCGACCTCGCCGGTGGCGTGGGTCAGCACCGTCTTCGGCCGGGTCCCGTTGCGGATGTTGGTCGACTCCCGACCCTCGGCGGCCCGGTTCTTCTCATGACCCACATGCTCGGTCATCTCCTCGTTCAGCGCCGTCTCCAGCACGCTCTTGGTGAACTGCTTCAGCAGCCCGTCCGGACCGGTCAGGGACAGACCCTGCTCCTTCGCCTGCCGGACCAGCTCCTTGGCCGCAACCTCCTCCGCAGAAGGGTCAGGCTTCTTCTTCTTGGCTGTCATGTCGCTCAGTGTCGTGGTCATCACGGCACCTTCCCCGCCGACCCGGTCGGCGCGTCGGGCCGGAAACACCGTTTACTGCACAGTCCCCCCCATCCGAGCCTGGTCGTCGCTAGGCCATCGGTTTCTGTCTGGGTGTGGTCCGGTGTTGAGAGGCGCAGCGACCACGGTGACAGGATGAGTCAGTTCCTCGGGTGGGGTCGCGCTCGAGTCGTTGGTCTCGGGCTGGGGTCTGAGGGAGGAGGGGCTGATGTGACGTACGAGACGAGCTCACCGCCTGAACGCCGATTCTTTGGGTTGTTTCGGCGGTGTGAGCGGCATTGAGGCGGTGTCCGTGTCCCAGCAGCACCACTGAGCCCACCAGTCCCGCAGGTAACAGGCATCCTCGCGGGTTTGCCCAGCATGCTTGGCAGGTCCCCCGTCTACCGGGCAGGTCTGTGAACCGTCCCGGGTTTGATGCACGCCTTCTTACTTGGGAAGGTGGCATCTATGCCGAAGGAGTACGACAAGGAGACCAGGGCCAAGGCGGTCCGGCTGGTGCGGGAGCATCGCGATGACTATGCGTCGAAGTATGCGGCGATCAAGGCGGTGGCGGGCCGGTTGGGGATGAGCCCGGAGACGTTGCGGATGTGGGTGCGCCAGGCCGAGGTCGACGGCGGCCAGGCGCCGGGGGTGGCGTCGGAGTCGGCGCGGGAGATCCGGGAGCTGAAGCGCAAGAACGCCGAGCTGGAGCAGACGATCGAGATCTTGAAGGCGGCAACGTCTTTCTTCGCGCGGGAGAGCGACCCGCGACGCCGGTGATCTGCCGGTTCATCGCCGAGCACAGGGCTCGGTTCGGGGTCGCTTCGATCTGCCGGGCGCTGAGCGCGCACGGCTGCCAGATCGCCCCGAGGACCTACTACGCATGGGCCAGCGGGCCGCCGTCGAAACGGGCCCTGTGGGACATGGTCATCACCGAGGTGCTCGCCGGCTACTACGAGCCCGACGAGCACGGCCGCCGGAAGCCGGAGTCGTTGTACGGGTCGGTGAAGATGTGGGCCCACCTGCAACGGCAAGGGATCACCGGTGGCCCGCTGCACCGTGGAACGGCTGATGCGGGCCAACGGCTGGCACGGTGTGACGGCGGGCCAAGTTGTCCGCACCACGATGCGCGACCCGGCCGCGGACCGGGCACCGGACCTGGTCGACCGCCAGTTCGGGGCGTCCCGGCCCGAACCGGCTGCTGGTTGCCGACTTCACCTACGTCCCGTGGCCAGCGGGTCTTCGCCTACACCGCGTTCGTGATCGACGCGTTCGCCGGCCTGATCGTCGGCTGGGAATGCTCCACGTCAAAAAAGACCGCGTTCGTGGAGTCCGCGATCCGCCAAGCCGCCGCGCTACGCGCCCGCCAAGGACACCCGATCGGCGGGGACACCATCCACCACTCCGACGCCGGGTCGCAGGGCGAAATCAAGTGGTCGTCGCAACACCTCGATGATGGAGGTGTGCTTCGATGGCAGGACGTCGGCAGTGGCGGGCAGATCGGGCGGTGCGGCCGGCGATGCGGTCGCCGGGACGGGCGCCAACGCCTGCGGGAGGTCGAGCGACGGTTCTGGCGGCGGATCGCTGAGGGGCTCACCAGTGAGGACGCGGCGGCCGCGGTTGGCGTGTCTGGGCCGGTGGGTACCCGGTGGTTCCGTCACGGTGGCGGGATGCCGTCGATCAGTCTTTCTCGAGCCGTCGGGCCGGTACTTGTCGTTTGCCGAGCGTGAGGAGATCGCCGTTCTGAAGGCACAACGCCTTGGGGTGCGTGAGATCGGCCGCCGGATCGGTCGCGACCCGTCGACGATCTCGCGGGAGCTTCGCCGCAACGCCGCGACCCGCGCCGACGACACGGGGTATCGAGCGTCGGTGGCGCAGTGGAAGGCCGAGCTGGCCGCGAAGCGTCCCAAGACTGCCAAGCTCGCCGCCAACGACCGGCTCCGCGACTATGTTCAGGATCGGCTGTCGGGGACGGTCACGCATCGCGACGGGACCGACGTCGCCGGCCCGGTCGTGCCGCTGTGGAAGGGCCGCAACAAACCACGACGGGCTGACCGGGCCTGGGCCACGGCGTGGAGCCCGGAGCAGATCAGCCACCGACTGAGGATCGACTTCCCCGATGATGAGTCCATGCGGATCAGCCACGAGGCCATCTACCAGGCCCTCTACGTGCAAGGGCGTGGCGGGCTACGCCGTGAGCTGGCCAGCTGTCTGCGCACCGGCCGTGCCCTACGGGTGCCGCGGGCCAGGACCAGTGGGCGAGGCAAGAACTTCATCACCAAGGAGGTGATGATCGCCCAACGGCCCGCCGAGGTCGACGACCGGGCAGTGCCCGGACATTGGGAAGGCGACTTGATCATCGGGTTGAACAAATCCGCGATCGGCACCCTGGTCGAACGGACCAGCAGGTTCACGATGCTGCTGCACCTGCCCCCGATGGAAGGACACACCACGATCGTGCGGGTCAAGAACGGGCCACCGCTGGCCGGCCACGGCGCCGAAGCCGTCCGCAACGCGATCGCCACCAAGATCACCACCCTGCCCGAACAGCTGCGCAAGACCCTGACCTGGGACCAAGGCACCGAGATGGCCCAGCACACCCAGCTGCGCATCGACACCGGCATCGCGATCTACTTCTGTGACCCGCACAGCCCCTGGCAACGCGGCACCGACGAGAACACCAACGGCCTGCTCCGCCAGTACTTCCCCAAAGGCACCGACCTGGCCCGCTACAGCGAGCACGACCTCGACGCAGTCGCCGCCACCCTCAACAACCGGCCCCGCAAGACCCTCCGATGGAAGACACCAGCCGAGGCCCTCGACCAACACCTACAATCAATTCTCCAAGCCGGTGTTGCAACGACCCCTTGAACCCAAGCAATACACCTCGATCCGGTTCGGCGAGACACTGCTGCTGGCCGGCATGGTGCCCTCGATCGGCTCCGTCGGCGACGCCTACGACAACGCCCTGGCCGAGACCACCACCGGGCTCTACAAACACGAGTGCCATCCGAGCCGACTCACCCTTCCGCAACGGCCCGCTGACCCGGCTGGCCGACGTCGAGGCCATCACCGCCAACTGGGTCCACTGGTACAACACCCGACGCCTCATGCACCGCCTCGGCCGACGCCACCGGCCGAGGCAGAGGCCGACTACTATGCATCAATCCGTGACAGCCAACCGGCTGGACACAAGTAACCGAGGGTGCACCAAACCCGGGACGCTTCACTCCCTGCACACGGTGTACTCACCCAGCATGCTGGGCAAATCCGAGCGCCCGGCAGCCATCCCGCTGCGCGTTTGAGACCGGACCACACTCACTGATGCACCATCGTTGTGTTGGTGGCTCCCGATGGGCTGCCGATACACCCTGGTCCCCACCGGGCCATCGCCAGCCACACTCGACCTTCGAGGTCCAGTCTGAGTTTTGCGGGGCCCGGTGGTCCAGGACTCCCAGACCGGCTACAGGGCTGTGCGCCGATGAGCGCCGATCAGTGAGCGACCGGCTGCGGGGTCCCGGGACCACCGGGTGTTTGCTCACTGCTGCAACAGCGAGGAAACAACGATGATTCTTACTCCTTCAGCCGTCTCGGCGCGAATGTGCGCTGGTGTCGACTGGGCCAAGGACAACCATGCCGTCTGCATCATCGAACCCGACGGCACGGTTCTCGACCGGTTCGTGGTGGGTCATGATGTCGCCGGCCTGAGGGACTTGGTCCGCAGGCTACTCAAGGCAGGCGTCGAGGAGGTCGGCATCGAACGCAGCGATGGCCCCGTTGTCGAGGCGCTGCTGCAGGTCGACCTGACGGTGCTGGTTATCGTGCCGGTCCAGCTGAAGAACCTGCGTTCGCGCTACGGGTCGGCCGGCAACAAGGACGACCGGTTCGACGCGTTCGTGCTGGCCGACGTGGTGCGCACCGACCGTGCCCGGCTGCGGCCGCTGGTCCGCGATACCGCAGCAACCGTCGCCATGCGCACCACGGTCCGTGCCCGCCGGGATCTGGTGCAGCATCGGGTGGCCGCCGCGAACCAGCTGCGTGCCCACCTGGACCTCGTGTTCCCCGCCGGGGCAGGGCTGTTCTACAGCGTCGACTCCCCGGTCAGCCTGCAGTTCCTGGACCGCTTCACCACCCAGACCCAGGCAGATTGGCTTTCGCCCAAACGCCTCGCGGCCTGGCTGTCGTCGGTCTCCTACTCCGGACGCACCCACCCCGAAGCGCTGCACGCGAGGCTCCTCGCCGCACCACGCGGCACCACCGGCCCCGACGCTCAGGTCCACGCCGCCACCACGAAGGCCTTCATCGCGGTGCTGCGGGTCCTGAACACCCAAATCGCCGCTCTCGAGAACAACCTCACCACCCAGCTCAGCACCCACCCCGACAGCCACATCTTCGCCAGCCTGCCCCGGGTCAGGACCCTCCGCACTGCCAGACTGCTCGCCGAGATCGGCGACGCCCGAGGCAAGTTCCCCACCGCAGAATCCCTGGCATGCCTCGGCGGAGTCGCCCCCTCCACCCGACAATCCGGCAAAGTCAAAGCCGTCACCTTTCGCTGGGGACCCAACAAAGAACTCCGCGACGCCCTCTGCGACTTCGCAGACGGCTCCCGCCACGACAACGCCTGGGCAGCCGGCCTCTACGACCGCGCCATCACACGCGGACACGACCACCCCCACGCCATCCGCATCCTCGCCCGAGCCTGGACATACATCATCTGGCGCTGCTGGCAAGACAACCTCCCCTACGACCCCACCCACCATCGAGCCCTCCAAAACGTCCTCGCCAACCCCACCACCAAAGCGGCCTAAACAACCAAGGGGTAGACACAGGGCAACTCAGACAGAAACCGAAGGCCCGGGTGGTAACCAGGCTCGGATCACCGGACAACCAGGCTCGGATCACCGGACAACCAGGCTCGGATCACCGGACAACCAGGCTCGGATCACCGGACAA
>CAWIAB010000004.1:0-832190 GCA_963833975.1 uncultured Actinomycetota bacterium | reverse complement strand
TGTGTATGAGGTCCAAAAGATCGCCCGTCCGTGATCCGTCCGCCGGCGCTTTACTCACTACCGTTGATGCCGTCATGTCTCGTGTTCTTCGACACCGCCAAACGCCTCGCGCAAAAACTGCTCGGGCACGGCGACGTGCGCGGTTTCGTGCGCAAGCAGCAATTGTGGCTGTCGAAAAAAATCCATCGCCGTCCCATTGCGGTTGCGGAGTTGTGGCAGCGTTTGACCGATCTCGGCGTGACCCCGGGCCGGACGCTCTGGGTGCAATCGTCGTGGAACGAGTTCTTCAACGTGCCGATGCGTCCCAGCGAAGTGATCGAGCTGTTGCGCGACATGCTCGGCCCTGACGGCACGCTGGCGATGCCGGCATTCCCGATCGACCAGGATCCCGCCAAGGTTTTCCTGGTCGACCGGCACCGGTGTATACGGGCCTGCTGTGCGAGATTTTCCGCCGCACCCCCGGCGTCCAGCGCAGCATCCATCTCGGCTCGTCGGTCTGCGCGATCGGTCCTAACGCGGATTTTCTGATCAGGGATCATCACCTCACCGCGATGCCCTGGGGAAAGGACAGCCCGTTCTGCCGGCTCGACGGAACTCGACGCGCGCATGCTCGGCCTCGGCGCCGGCTTCAATTTCATGACCCCGCTGCACGCCGTCGAATGCCTGCTGTACGACGAAGTTCCGTTCTTTCCGGCGTGTTCGACGGCACCGTCCGCTATCGCTGGAAAGGAATAGCGGCGAGACCGGCGAGCACGAATTCAACAGGCGGACCGGCGATATCCGCCCCAGCGGTTGAGGCGTTATTTCGGGCCAGATATCTGCGTTAACGCGCAAATCTCGAATTTGAGAATGCTCGCGGCGGATGCTCAACCCTTCATCGAACACGCTGTCACCCTTGGTCGCAGGGCATCACGATGTACGTCGATCCGGTTCCGAAACCGGAGCTTTTTGTTCCTTCGCAGAGACCGGTAAACTGATGGATCATGTGTCTGAAAAACTCGGCTTCCTCCGACGCCATCCTGGCCAGGGTCCAGGATGTGTTCCGTGCCGAACTCGACGACGACGATCTCGTCATCGGCATGGACACCCGCCAGCCGATCTGAAGGCCTGGGACAGCCTGGCCCACATCCGGCTGGTGAGCGGCATCGAGAGCGAATTCGACATTCAGTTCACCCTCGACCGAGATCGAGCAGATCACCTCGGTGCGCCAATTCGTCGAGAATCGAGGGAACATCTGCGGTGGCAGCTCCACGGGTGCCGGCCGGACTGTTGCGAAACTGCCGCTGCACGCTCTGCCGTGGCTTCCGCGGCCGCTGGCGAACATGCGGGACCAGACAAGCGCGCTGCCCGCCGATCCGCTGCAGGCGCTCAGAGCCGCGCAATCGCTGGCGCAGGCCGGTTGGGCGAAGCCGACCTTCGGCTGCTCGGCCGCAGGTCCGCGGCATCCTGAAATCAGCGCCCGCGAATCTCGCCGCCGAGGCGCGGCGGCAGAGCCTGTTCCGGTCAGCCTTCTGATCCTGTCGGCCTCCACCGCTTCGCACATCACCGATGCGCTGATCGGCACCGCGATCCGCTTCGGATTTCTGCTTGATGTCGCGGTGGCGAATATCAGGAGCCCGAACCGTGGCTCGACGAGAACCCGACGCACTGAAGAAGAACCGTCCCGACTTTGTGCTGCTGGCGTCCGACAACCGCATGCTGAAGCTCGCACACCGCTGGCGACGAGGAAGCATCATCGCGGACGATCGATGCGGCGCTCGCGAGGATCGCGCGCATTGCCGAAGTGGCGGGTGCGGCGACCGGACGGCCTGTCATTGTGCAAACCTGGCCGGCGATCCGGATGCGTCCCAGATCAACATGGACCTCGGGCTGCCCGGCAGCGCCCGCTGGCTGACGGATGAATTCAACCGGCGGGTGGCCCGAGCAGCGCGAAAAGCTTCGCGGCTGCTGCTCGATGTCAACGGCATCGCCAACTTGGTCGGACAGGCCGCCTGGTCGGCGGCGCGCTACTGGTATGCCGCCAAATATCCGTTCGCTACCGCCATGATCCCGCTTTACGCCGATCTCATGCGCTTGATCGCGCCAAATGGACGCTCGCGCCGCGTGCTGGTGCTCGATCTCGACAACACGATGTGGGGCGGCATCGTCGGCGACGACGGCGTCGAGGGCCTCGTGCTCGGCAGCGGCACGCCGCTCGGCGAGACCTATTCGGCTTTGCACGCTGCTGGCAGCTGGGGGCGCGATCATCGCTATTCTCGGCATCGGAGCTGCCATCGCCTAGAAGTGCCCACGAGATCCACGAGGAGACATCAGTGACAGCAAAGGACGCCTTCACCGAAGAGGAATGGACCAGGATCGTGCGCGGACCCTTCGTGGCCGGGCTGGCGATCTCACTGGCCGATCCCGGCGGCCCATCGAAGCGGCCAAGGAGACGATGGCCACGCTCAAGTCCGCCACCAACCCGCCCCAGCCGCGAACAGCTGCTGACCGAGGTGGCTCTCGACGTCCAGACCATGCGCAACACAAGAAGCATCCCCTCAAGGGCTACAAGCCCGCGTCCGGTAGCCAGATCCTCGACGAGCTCCGCGCGGCCAAGGCGCTCGTCGCGGCCAAAGCCACCCCGGAAGAGGCTGCCGCGTACGGCACCTGGCTGACGTCCAGCGCCCAAGCGGCCGCCGAGGCAGCCAAGGACGGTGGGTTCATGGGCTTCCACGCCAAGCGGGTCAGCGACGGGCGAACAGGCGATGCTCGACCAGGTCCGCGAAGCCGTCAGCGACTGACGCTCGCTGCAGGCGACTGTTCTCTGCGTCGCCGTGCGCCAGCCAAACACTCCGGGGCGGTGTCGATGTCCTCGAGCTACAAGACGTTGATCTCGCCGGCATCAGCACGCCGAGAGCCTGGAGGTCTGCTCGGCCAGGCGGTTTCGGCGCCACGGCGACCTGCTGCCAGCCCGTAGGGTCGCGCCGCGATCGGGACCAAGGACTCCAGCGCCCAGCCGGTGCTTCCGCGTGCACTCCATCACTCCGGCTCCCCTCTGTTGTCAAGGGGCGTGGTCCCGTTGCCTTTCAGGGTGCACCAACGCTTGTCGCCGTCAAGGTCGTTCGTCCGGTGGGGCGCTCCACCTTGACGGCTCCTGCGCGCCGGTGCGGCGGGCTGGCTGCCGGGGCCGCGCTGTTGTTTTCGCGTGGCCGGCGTGGGAGTACCGTCTGTGTTGCGGGTCCGGGAAGTGGCTGATCCGAAGTGTCGATTTGCGGGGGTAGGTCGACCGCGCTGGATGTTTGAGTCGCCCCGCAGTGCCCTCCCGGACCCGCTTCAGCTTCCTCGTGTGGAGCCTCGAGCGTGGCCCGTCGTGCGTCGGCGACGAGCTGGCGGTAGATGGCGTCGGAGATCCGCCGTTTGAGACATCGCATGGCTTCCATCCGGTGTCTTGCCTTCGGTGAGTTTGCGTCGGTAATAGACCCGCCCTGGGGTGTCGAGTCGAGCCTGGGTGGCCGCGGCGATGTGCAGCATGTGGTTGACCTTCCGGTTCCCGGCCCGCGACAGGCGGTGTCGGATCTGCTCTCCGGAGGAGGCGTCCAGGGGTGCGGTGCCGGTCCAGGACGCGAACCGGTTCCGGTCGGCGAACCTGGCCACATCGCCTACGTCGGCAAGGATCCGTGCTGCGACGACCGGCCCGATGCCGCGCAGGTCCATCAACGTCGATCCGCGGGCCAGAACCATCACCTTCAGTTCCTTGGTGAGAGCCTTCATCTTCTTCTCGACACCGACCAGCTCCGCGAGCTGCTCGGCCGCGAGCCGGCGCCGGGTCTTCCCGGCCAGGTCACGAGGACGCACAGAGGCCAGGACCGCCTTCGCCTGGCCGGTGGTGATGTCCTTCTTGGTCTGGCCCGGAGTGAGCTCGGACAGCAGCCGGTGCAACCGGTTGACTGTCTGGACCCGCTGCCGGGTCAACTCCTCACGCCGGTCGACCAGCATCCGCAACGCCTCAAGCTCGCACGTCATAGGACAGCACCCGCAACCCCGTCGTACGGACCGCGACCACTGCGACCGCGTGTGCGTCGTGGGCGTCGGTCTTGCGGTTGTGGCCGGTGTCGAACAAGCGGGCCCGCGCCGACAGCTTCGCCGGCACATCGACCACATGCTCGCCGTCAGCCAGCAGCCGCTGCGCCAACGGCCGGCCGGCGCCGTTGCTGCCCTCGACCGCCCACACCCGTTCAGACCATCGCGACACCGTCTTCCGCATCGCGGCGTACCCGGCCTTCTCGGTGCTGAACCGACCGGTCGCCAACACACTCTCGAGACCATCGACAACCTCGATCGTCGCCGACAGCTTGTGGGGATCAACCCCAATGAACACCTTCGCCATGTCCTACCTCGCCTCGTCGTGGACCAGTTGGATCGCGAGGCGGGCATTGCTGTTACGAGCTGGGCAGTCCCCTCTTGAGCCACGCCTCGACACGGCGTCCGGCGGTACGCAGACCGGAAGAGAGCCACGCCCAGACCTGGGTGGGCAGCCGCAAAGAGAGCGTCCCGCCGAACACCTAGACCGAGTCTGGCCCGACACCGGCCCTTTCGGAATCGTCTAACAGCCGCGAATGATGTGGCCGCCGAAGTGAAACCGGCTCGGGACGGACATCCGGGTTTGCCTGGGCGGGCGCCACGGCGACATCAGCCTCGGACCTTCGTCCGAAACATCAGCTGAGATTCGGTGTGTCTTGGTCTGGGTGAGGCTGCTGTTGGGCGAGTCGGGATAGCTCGGGGAGTGCGCGTAGGTCCTTGGGTCGGCCGGCTGCGGTCTTGCTGCGGATGACGTCTGCGAGGGTGGCGACGTGGACGTGCACGGTGCCGATGGTGTGACGCTCGGCGGACTTGATGAGGTCGGGGTAGCCTTCGGTGCCGTCGGGTTCGAAGGTCAGGTCGATGTCGCCGTACGGGGTGCGCAGGTTGAGGGTCTTCATGCCGGCGAGGGCTTCGGCTGAGGTGTCGAACGCCAGGCCTCGTTCGAGGTCGTCGACGCGGATGCCGGCCTGGAGGTCACGCAGTGCCCGGGCAAGTCGATCAAGGTTCGTGGTCGATCGTTCGGGCGTGATGTCGATGTCGGTGGTGGGGCGACTGGAGCCATGAAGCTGTGCAGCGTAGCCACCCACAACGACGTACTCCACGCGATGAGCGTCTAGAGCGGCGAAGATCTCCGGCGGATCGAACGGAGGCGGTTCAACGGGCACGTCGTGCGGACCCATTCAGTGCGGTCACCATCTCCTGGCGAGCCTCGTCCATCTGCTGTTGTCGGTCGGGGAACTTCTCAGCAAGGGCGTCGAGGACGTCGTCGTGGTCGTCGTACGGTTCGAGCCGGGTGCGGGGTTCGAGGTCGGCTGCTGCCAGCAGCCGGTACAGCAAGGGGAGGGTGGGCTGCATCGCTCCAGACTCGATTCGGGCGACGGTGGAGTGCGGGACGTCTGCGGCAGCGGCCAGCGCTCGCTGGGAAAGCCGCTTCTGACCGCGGGCGAGTTTGAGGAGGCTGGCCGCCACTTGTTCGGTGTCTGCAGCCTTGGTTCGTCCTTGTCTCGCCATTGCATCATGATAGCCGATCAGCGTTCGGATACGCGGCGTGCCGCTAGGTACACACGGGATGCCAGCGATCGCCGGCCGTGATGTCGGTTCGCGCGTGCCCGAGCGCTAAGAGCGGACGAACCGTTTGTCGCCGTCGTCGGTGACCCCGGTCTTGATCCACGCCATCGGCCCTTCCCACGAGACTCGAGAATGTCGATGTCCGCACAGTGTCCGCAAACGTTGCCCCGAAGGCTGGCGAAGGTCAGCGAAGGTCAGCGGAAACTCGACACGGCTCTGACCAGCCACTTTAGGCTCACAGTGGCTCAAATGTCGACCTGGTGTGAGCCGGAATGTGAGGCACTTGGATAGGTAGTACGGCACTCATAACCCAGAGGTCGCAGGTTCAAATCCTGCCCCCGCTACAGATAAAACCGCAGGTCAGCGCCGGTTCTTGTGGGAAACCACGAAGCCGGCTCTTCTGTTTGATGTCCGCATGCTGTCCGCAGATACTGCGTCCATACGGCGCCGATCGAAGCCTGGTCGCGCATGGGGTCAGTCGACCGCGTCGATCAGCTGCCGCAGTGCCGCGACGTGCTCGCGCAGGGCCTTCCGGCCGGCGCTGGTCAGACCGATCCACGTGGTGCGTCGCCCCGCCTGGACGCCCTTGCGGCTGCGCACGTAGCCGGCTTCGGCCAGCGCCGAGACGTGTTTGGACAGCACCGAGTCACTGACTTCGAGAACGCCTCGCAGCGTGGCGAACTCCGCCTCCGACACCGCGGAGAGCATCGTGACCACCTGCAGCCGGGCAGGAGGATGGATTAGCGGGTCGAGTTTGGCCATCAGCTGCCGATCAGCAGTGCAACGAGCCCCAGGCACGCGGTCACGGCGAGTGCGACGAGCACCCGCGGGGAGACGCCGCCCGCGTGGGCGGCCGGGTCATGCCGGTAGGAGTGCCACCACCGGAGGGTGCCGACCGCGTAGCCGACTCCCGCGGCCACGGCCGCGACTGCGACGAGCCACCAGCGCGACTCGAAGGCGGCCCACGTCGCGACCCCGAACCCGCCCATGTAGACCAGCGTCGACGTGCCCCCGGTCCCCAGGACGATCTGGCTGGACAGACCATCGACCCGGACGCCGTTGATCCGCCGGAACTGATAAAGCAAGAGCGCTGCCACGCACATTAAGACCGCCACCCCAGCCAGCGCCACCGCGAGTCCGACGGTCGTTTGAGCGGCGATCCCGTAGGCGGCCGCGCCCACCTGGACCGCGACCGCGGCGGCCAGTATCGGGTGCAGGCCGGTGGGCAGTCGCAGGCCGTCGGCGAATCGCTGGCGCGCCTGGTCCGCCTGGGCGAGCACGGAGCGGGCATCGTCGGGGCTCTGCGGAGCCGAGTTACTTTCCATAGTGGAAAGTATTCTCGATACTTTCCAGTTTGGCAAGTATTCCAACGCCGTACCGGGTGGAGGTCCTCTTCGGGCTGGCGCTGCTGGTCGTCGACGATGACGCGCTACAACGCGGCCTTGATGCGACCGGTCTGGAGTTCAACACCGATGGTGTGAGTGGGGTGGCCGGGTCAGTCTGCAGACGCTCTACGGGGCGCTAAGCCGTTGGACTGGCTTCAGGGAGCGGCGTGGCGTTGAGGATGTGGGTGGCCCCTGAGGTCGGCGCAGTCCGACAGCGTTGCCTCATCCAGCGGCGCATCGATGATGTCGGGACTTCTGTCGCCGGACTGTGACGACCGTTCCTTCATTCAGGAAGACGACCTCGTTGAGACCACCTGAGGCGCTTGCTGGGCGTTGACGACTATGAAGGGATCCGTCACACGGCACGGCTTTTACTGCCCGCGCTGCTCTCCGAGGAGCTTCGGCCTGGCTGCCGCCGCGAGGCCGTTGGCGCTCAATCCCGAGTTCGTACCGGGGGTGCTCCTATCCCGAGTTCCTCACGACGGCCTTTCGAGGACTTTCGCTCGTGGATGACCACGTAGGCCGTGCCTGATTCCTCCCGGCCCCGCAACCCTCAGTCCTCCAAAGTAAGTCACTCAATGCCCGGCTGTGGCTCCGCGGCACGCTGAGCCGATCCACCACGAAGACTGTGGTATCCGGAGCGCACAGGTGAGTTCCGGATACCGCCTGTCTACGTGTCGGCTACTTGACCTCGGAGCGCCGTAGGGAGAGCAGCCCGACGGTGAGGGGGATGACGATCCAGATCATGGTGGTCGAGCCGAGCATCGCCCACTCCTTGCCGGTGTTCGTGGCGCCATCGAAGAGCACCACCTGCGTTTTGTTCCAGTCGATCCACGGCTGCAGGTCCTCGAACCACGCGCGCACCTGGGCCAGGAGGACGAGGATGCCCGGCACGACGAATGAGACGACGAAGTAGCCCACGATCGCGGCCGCGGAGTTGCGCAGCACGACACCGAGGGTGAAGCCGATGGCCATGCCGACCAGGTCGCCGAGCACCATCTGGGGCGCCATGGACATAGGAATGTTCCACACGGTGTCGACGCCGGCGACTGCGGAACCGGCCGCGTTGCCGAGGGCGCCCACCGCGAAGGTGATGGCCATGGAGCCGAGGCCTACGAGGAGGGTGGCGATAGCCTTGGCGCCGATCACGCGTTCGCGGCTCGGCACCAGGGTGAACGTGGTGAGTCCGCTGCGCTGGCTCCACTCACTCGTGACGGCCAGGATCGCGATCATCGGCAAGATCACCGACATCGGGAACCCGCTCGCCCTCACGAAGTTCTGGTAAGTGACGTCGCTGTTTAGGCCGAAGACAAGGAGCGATCCGGCCGAGATGGGCGACAGGACGCCGATGCTGATGAGCATCCAGAATCCCGAGCGGGTGTTGAACATCTTGCGCAGTTCGACCTTGGCGAGCCGAATGGTCGGGATGGGACGGGCGGTCCGGCGGAACGGTGCGGCCTCCGTGGTGGTGGCCGGCGGGACGATCGTGGCGGTCATGCCGCAACTCCTTCGCGTTGGGTGTCGGCTGTGAGAGAGAGGAACATGTCTTCGAGACCGGCGCCCTCGGCGGACCGGAGCTCGGTGAGGGCGATGCCGGCGGTCAGGGCCACGGCCCCGACCCGAGCGGGGTCGGCATCGGTGCGGACCGAGCCGTCCCCGGCGAGCGTGCTGGGGATCCCGGCCTGCTCGAGGGCGTGGGCGAGGTCGCGCGGTGACGTCGAGCGGGCGAGGGTCCCGGCCGCGGCGAGGAGCTCTTCCTTGGTGCCGGCCGCGACGATCTTGCCGTTGCCGATCACGACCAGGTCATCGGCGATGACCTCGATCTCGTGGAGCAGGTGCGAGGACAGCAGCACCGTGCCGCCCTGGCTGGCGAAGCCCGTCAGCAGGTCGCGCATCCACCGGATCCCGGCGGGGTCGAGCCCGTTGGCGGGCTCGTCGAGGATCAGCACCTGGGGGTCCCCGAGCAGCGCGGCGGCGACACCGAGCCGCTGGCGCATGCCGAGGGAGTAGTTGCGCACGCGGCGCTTGGCCTCGGTGGGTGTCAGGCTGACGTGCTCGAGCATCTCGTCCACGCGGCGGCGGGGCAGACCCATGGTGTCGGCGGCGATCGTGAGGATCTCGCGTCCGGTGCGACCGGCGTGCTGAGCGGAGGCGTCCAGGAGGACGCCCACTTCGAGGCCGGGGTTGGGGAGGTCGGCGAACCGTTCTCCGTTGATAGTCGCGGTGCCGGACGTCGGGGCGGTCAGGCCGACCATCACGCGCATCGTGGTGGACTTGCCGGCGCCGTTCGGGCCGAGGAAGCCGGTGACGCGACCGGGCAGAGCGGTGAAGGAGACGTTGTCGACGGCGGTGAAGCCGGCGTACCTCCGGGTCAGTGACTCGACAGTGATCATGTGACAACCCTGGCCGGGTCGCGGCGTGCGCACATCGGCGTCGAGGCCGGACCCTCCTCGGCTGTTGGGAGGAGCGGGTCTCGTTCTTTCGGCCGGTCCCCAACGCCTCGGCGGTCCCTAGGCTGAGTGTGTGATCACCAACGCCCTGCGGTCGCTGTGGGTCGAGCCCCGCGCAGTCGCCGTTCCCGAACGGCTGTCGCGCGACTGGGTGCTGGTCGGGGCGTTGATGGTGACGGCGCTGCTCGAGGGAGTCCTCCGGGACGACGTCACCTGGCGGCCGGTCGTGACGATCGTGACGGTCGGACTTGCGCCGGTGCTGTTGTGGCGGCGTACCCACCCGTTGGTCTGCGTCGTGGTGGGCTTCGGCACCGGCATGGCGTTGGGACTGGCGAGCCAGCTGGCCGGGATCCCGGGTGTGGGCCTCAACACGATGATCTACATCCTGGTGCTCGTCTACGCGCTGGTCCGCTGGGGTTCAGGGCGTCAGATCGTGATCGGGCTGGCGGTGGTGCTGGTTGCTGCGGTATTCAGCATTGCGACCGACTACACCGGGCCGGCCGAGCTCTTCGGCGGGTTCGGCATCCTGGTGGCGGCGGCCGCGGGCGGAGCGGCGTTCCGCTACCGCGCCGAGAGCCGTCGCCGGGCGTTGGACCAGATCCGCAGCCAGGAGCGGGTCGGCCTCGCGCGTGAGCTGCACGACACGGTCGCCCATCACGTCTCGGCGATCGCGGTGCAGGCGCAGGCGGGCCGGGCGCTGGCCGGGCAGCGACCTGAGGCGGCACTCGAGGCGCTGGCGGTCATCGAAGGTGAAGCATCGCGGACGCTGGCGGAGATGCGGGCGATGGTCCGGGTGCTGCGCGACGGAGCGCCGGCGGACTACACCCCGCAGCGCGGCGTCGGCGACCTGGCGTCGCTCGCCCGCCGCGAATCGGTGCCGGTCGTCGACGTGGAGGTGCCGGGTGACCTGGACGAACTTCCGCTCCAGGTCGACGCGGCGGTTTACCGGTTGGCGCAAGAGGCGCTGACGAACGCCCTGCGGCACGCGCGGAACGCCTCGCGCGTGGAGATCCGCGTCGCCGAGGGTGGAGGGAGGCTTCGGCTACGCGTGACCGACGACGGACAGATCGACCCTGCGCGGTCGGCGAGCCACGGCTTCGGGCTGCTGGGGATGACCGAGCGCGTGCAGCTGCTCGGCGGCACGCTGCGCGCCGGGCCGGCGCCCGAGGGCGGGTGGGCGGTCGACGCGGAGCTGCCGACGGAGGTACGTCGATGACGGTGCGCGTGCTGGTGGCCGACGACCAAGATCTCGTGCGTACCGGCCTGTCCATGATCCTTGACGCCCAGCCCGACCTCGAGGTCGTCGGCCAGGCCGCCGACGGCCACGCCGCGGTCGAGCTGGCGCGCAGGCTCCGCCCCGACGTGTGCCTGGTCGACATCCGGATGCCCGGGCTCGACGGGATCGAGGTGACCGAGCTCCTCGCCGGGCGGGGCGTCCCGGACCCGATCGCGGTGGTGGTGATCACGACCTTCGACCTCGACGAGTACGTCCACGGCGCGCTCCGGGCCGGCGCCCGAGGCTTCTTGCTCAAGGACGCCGGGCCGGAGCTGCTCGTCCAGGCCGTGCATGCCGCCGCCGGCGGCGATGCCCTGATCGCACCGAACATCACCCGGCGACTCCTGTCCACTCTGGCCGCCAGGGAACCGTCGAAACGACGTACCCAACCGATCGTGCCGCTCACCGACCGCGAGGAAGAGGTGCTGGCGCTGGTCGCCCGCGGCCGCACGAACTCCGAGATCGCCACCGACCTCTTCATCGGCCTGACGACCGCCAAGACCCACGTCGCCAGCCTGCTGACCAAGATCGGCGCCCGCAACAGGGTCGAGATCGCGATGTGGGCCTACGACACCGGCCGGGTGGGGGACTGAAGCGCGGGGGTGGTGGACTCGGTGCCTTGTCCATCCCGATATTTGCCAGTCAACGCTGCCTGTCCGTGATCACATCCTCAATCACGGACACCTCTTAGGAGAGAACCTTCACGATGGGACGACAGCGTCGGGAGTTCACTTCTGAGTACGTGGCGAGGTCGGGTGTCGGCGAAGCCGAGACTGACCCCCGACTAACCGTTTGAGGACTACATTCGCCTCGGCCGCGTGACAGCGGTGTTCCCATCGCTACCGTACGGGCCGCCTCGATCACGACCGGCACGACGATCAAGGCCGTCGTCAAGCCGCTCGGCATCCGGGGCCTCGGACAGGAGCCGATCCGACATGGCCAGCAGGGTGGCAGACCCGCTGCGCGCCAACGCCTTCATCGCGCCGGTTCGGGTGACCCGGCCTCTGAGCCTCGGCACAGCAGTCACGGAGCTGTTCATCCGTGCCAACCCGCCGTACCTCAGCCGAACGGTCGGTTCTGGCCGCTACTCTCGATAGTTGGGTCGGTCTAGCCCTCCGAGGAGGCGTGTGTGTTCGGCAAGGCGTTGCTGGCCGGGGCACTGGCAGTGGCCGTCCTTGGTCTCCTGGTCGCGTGGGGTGGCAACGCCACTGGAGCGCTCGTCGCCTACTTCGTCGTACTGGTGCTGGGGACCGGGTGCCTGGCTGGTTATCGCTACGCAGAGGTGCGCCGCAGTCTGAGCCCAGATCACGTGCTCGAGCCCAGGTGGATGCGCCGTCTTGCCACCGCTCCAGCCGCGTTGGTGATCCTTTCGTGCCTCGCGAATGCCTTTGTCTGGGCTACCGAGGTATCCAAGCGATGAGGCGATGTGCGTCGCTCATTCTCGTTGTGACGTGTGCCTGCGCCCTCGTGCTGGCTCTCTCAGGAACGTCGTTCTCCCTGGCTTCCGGTGGTGGAACCGGGAGCGGGAGCACCTACAACGAGCGTGGGTTCACGCAGCTCAACGACTGCTTGTCGACGCACGATCGACTTGACGCTCTCTATGTCATGGATGTCTCGGGGAGCCTGGTCCAGAACGACAGCTCGGGTAGTCGCTTCGACGCACTGGAGTCATCTGTTGCCCAGTTGGGATTGCTCTCATCACGCGAGGGCGCGCATGCGATGGACGTATATGCCGCCGTGAGTACCTTTGGCGACAGCTATCGAGGGCCGAGCGAAGTCCAGGACTGGACCAGCGTCTCCGCCGATGATGCGGACTCGGTCGCCGCACGGTTCCGTACGTCAGCCGAGCGTGCCTGGCAGCAGGCCGGAAGCAATCAGGGCACGAACTACCACGCTGCGGTGACGGGGGCGCTGTCGTCCCTTGCAGCGCGAGGTTCGAACAAGAACGCATGCCAGGCGGTCTTCTGGTTCACAGACGGCCTCTTCTCCCTTGGCGATCCCTATGACAACGCGGCCACGAACGCTGCCAGCGATGCGATGTGCGCAACGGGGGGGCTCATCGACCACGCGCGAGACTCCCAGGTAAGCCTCATCGCTCTCGCTCTCACGGGCGCGGACGTGCAGGCGCAGCTCGCTCGTCCCGAGTACGCGGATCGGCGAGGAGAGCTGCAGGCGATGGTGGTCGGGCGGGGCGGAGGGCGGACGTGCGGCACGTATCCCATTCC
This sequence comes from uncultured Actinomycetota bacterium, assembly GCA_963833975.1. Classification (GTDB taxonomy): domain Bacteria; phylum Actinomycetota; class Actinomycetes; order Propionibacteriales; family Nocardioidaceae; genus JAWWPG01. The sequence goes on along the minus strand of CAWIAB010000004.1, from coordinate 819,226 downwards.
GGCGCGAGCTAGGTCCGGCATCTACCTGTCGGCGGATGATCCCACCGCCCTGGGCGCGCTCTTCTCGGGAGTAGCTGCTCAGGCATCCGGGTGTGTTCCTGAGTCTGTGCCGTCGCAGTTGCCTGCACTGGTCAACGTCCCGGTGGGCGTCGGGAGGTTCCAACTCGACGTGTCGTTGCAGGGCCAAGCCGGGCCTGTGGTGCTGACGGAGCCGGACGGAACCTCGAAGACCGTGCCGGTCGGTACCTCCACCTTTGGAACGGCTCAGGTTGAGCTGAGGAGCAGCGGCTCGTTGACGAGCCTCACCGTCACCATGCCTGGGGCCGGCATGCCCGGGACGTGGCGAGTCGCTGTCGGCGACTCGACGGCGACCTCGGCGGTCACGCTGTACCGCTGCTCCAACCTGCATCTCGAGATCGAGTCGCTACCCGCTGGGAAACGTCTGGCGGCCGGCCAGCCAAGTGTCTTGTACGCCGTGGTGAGGGACTCGGCCGGCGCAGCTGCTGACATGCGGGATTATCGGGGCGACCAACCAGGAAGTCTGCCGCCACTGGACGCCAGCGCCACCGACGCTACAAAGGTCTCCGCGGCGTTCGACGATCCTGCTCAAGGAAGGGTCAAGATCTCCCTTACGCCGCTCAAGCGTTCGCTCTCCACAACGCTGAAGGTCTCGTTCACGCCGCGACTGACCGACAGCGCCGGCACGCGGTTGGCGCGCGTGACTGGGTCCAGGACGTTCGGGGTGACCCCGCCCGACACCTTTCCGAGCATCACGCCCTCGGACACGCTCGACCTGGGGGCCACCAGTGGCGTCGATCCTGCGTCCGGCGCCTTGGAGGTGAACGGCTCCGAGCGAGGAACCTCGGTGGTTTGCGTTGGTCCGGTGCGCGACGTACAGGCGCCGTCCGAAGCGGAAGGGGTGTCCGTGATGTCCACTGGCACGAGCTGCCGTCGTCTCGATCGCGGAGAGGCGGAGTCGATCACCGTCACTGCGACTCCCAGCCGTTCGGCAGACGGCTTCGGCACAGCCCGATTGCCGGTCACCCTGATCAACGCCGACGGCGAGAAGATCCATCACGACGTGGCACTCGAGTGGCGGCTCGAGCGTAAGGTCAACCAGGGGGAGCGCCTGGGTCTGCTGCTCGCCGCTCTCTTGATTGCGTTGCTCCTCCCGATGCTTGCGCTTGCTCTGGTCAACTGGTGGCTGGCACGTTTCGAGCCAGGAGACGTCCGCCACGCCACAACCCAGGTCGATATCGATCCCGACGGGGTGGTCACGCCTGCGCATCCCTTCACCACAGCGGATCTCGGCACCACCCACGTCGCCGATCCGCACCGGAGGCGACTGTCACTGGGTGACGCCGGGCTGAGCTTCAAGGCGCGGGCGCCCTGGAGTCCACTCGGATCGCCCAGGTTCGAGACCACAACCACGGATGGCCGGATTTTGGGTGAGCGTGGGATAGAGGGTGATGGTCGATCGGCTACGGTGTCATCCGGCCTGAACGGGCTTTGGCTGCTCGTCGTCCATGACGACGCGCTATTGAGCGTTGAGGACGGCGAGCCCGTCAAGGGCCGGCTGACGATCATCACTCGCGGAGAAGGCGCCGTCGAGGTGGACCGACTCGTCGAGAAGTTCCGCGCAGCGATCGCTGACGGTCGTTGGGACGGCAGCCGTGCCGGTTTGGCGAAGCGGGCGGGCTCTGCGCCCACTGGCTCAGGATCGGGCGCGGCCGTATCGCCGACCGCTTCACCGGCACCAGGAGCTGACGATCCGTTCGTGTCGAGCGGCGCGGCCGGTGGGCTGCCGGCGGACCCCCTGTATGAAGACCCATTCGGACATGCACCAGACCCTGGCGCAGCAAGCGAACCAGCGGGAGCGCCGGCGTCGACAGGACCGGCGGGACACTGGAAATGACCTACCTCCAAGCGAAAGGGAATGGGATGATCCGTTCACGTGATGCTGGAACCCAACGGTGGGAGGAATAGCAGATGCTGCGACCATTTCTGCTGATCGGCGTCGGGGGCTCCGGCGGCAAGACTCTTCGGGTGATTCGGCGGGATCTGCAGTGGCGGCTCGAGCAAGCCGGCTGGCCGGCTCAGGAGGGTTTTCCGAAGGCATGGCAGTTTCTACAGATCGACGTCGCAAGCGCTCCCGACGGTGACGATCCTGACCTACCACCGCAGTTGCCGCCCGCGGACTTCCTCGGACTGGTCAATGCCGGACTCACCTACAGCTCCATGGACAGTACGCTTGCGGATCCGTTGACGTCTTCGGATCGACTGAACTCCTTGGGTGGTTGGCGCCCCGACCCCAACAAAGTCCAGGTCGCCATCACCCGTGGCGCTGGGCAGTACCGTGCGCTGGGGCGAGTGGTCGCGCTCACCCGGTTAGCGGAGATCAAGAAACGCGTCGACCGTGCAGTGGATGCTCTGACGGACGTTGACGTGGCCCGTCAGCTCGGTCGACTGACGAGTCTGATCGGAGCGAGCGAACCACGCCCAGAGACGTCTCCACCCGTGACCGTCGTTATCTCTTCGATCGCAGGTGGTTCCGGCGCCGGCGCGGTGGTGGAGGTCTGCGATGTGGTTCGAGCAGCCGGCCGACCGTGGCTGGACGAGTCAGTGGGCATCCTCTATGCCCCAGACGTCTTCGACGACATTCCCGAAGCAGCCCGCCGCGGCGTACGGCCGAATGCACTCGCGACACTGAGCGAGATCATCTCCGGCTGCTGGAGCTTCGACGGCCGCGATGGAGGCATCACTGCTGCGAGTGCGCGGTTGTATCAGGGCATGGGTGTCGAGACGACGTCGATCAACCGGCTTGGCCCGCGCTACCCGGTGCTCGTCGGCGCGCGCAACGCCGACGTCTCGTACGGGACCCAGAATGAAATCTACCGTGGCATGGGTCGCGCCATTGCGGAGTGGGTGACCAATGTCGAGCTGCAGGATGCTATGGGGGCATACTTCTCGGGAAATCGTCAGTCGACCGCGGTGGCTATTCCCGATCGCCTGGGCCTCAAGCAGCAACACCACGAGACTCCTTTCTCTGGACTCGGGTTCGCCCGAATGTCATTGGGCAGGGACTATTTCGCCCGATACGCGGGTCAGTACCTGGCACGCAAGGCCGCGGAACTGATCACGACCCGCCACCTCGAAGGACGCCGCGTGGATGATCGGCGGACCGACGAGGAGATCGTGGCGGCGCTGGCCGAGCAGGCGTGGCCGTCGTTCTTGGCGGCGAGCGGCTTGGATGAGCGAGGTCTCGAGGCCAATCAGGTCATCGTCGAGATCAGACCGACCGACACGACTCAGTACGCCCGCCAATGGATCGAGACAGGGCTGATCGGAATCAAGAGCGGCGGCTCGATCCCGGCCGATGGGCTCGCGATGGAGGTCTGGCAGTCACGGATCGAACGGCGGCTCCGGGAGGAGGGCCCGACACTTCGCGACCAATTGCGTGCCGCGCGGCTCGCGCGGGCCCGCGCGTGGGTCGACGAGATCCAGACGTCGCTACCCAAACATGCGATGCACGCCTTGGCAACTCACGGGGGACCGGTCACGATCGAGCTCCTCAAGCGTCTCGACCAAGAGCTCGGTCATATCGTCCGAGAGCTGCCCACCGAGCAGAGCGACCAGCAGCAACGAGCCGAGCGGGCCAGGGCCGACATCCGGGCGGCGTTGAGCCCTGAGGCGCGCGGCAAGCTTGCGGCCGACAACACGAACCTGGAGACCGCGATGGGGCGGGCGGCAGCGAGCATCGGATACCAGGCCGAAGCGGACCTGCGCGCGCTAGTAGAGAGCATTCTCCGAGACCTGCGCAGAGGTCTTCTCGAACCCCTTACCCGGGCGGTAGAGCATGCCGTTGAGGGGCTGCGCAGCGATACGAGGCGCGAGTCTGGAAAGCCATCGAAGGTGGAGTTCTGGCCCACGGGGGACGCCGTGCCGGCTCCCTTGAGGCCGGCGCGAAATGAGTTTCTGCTAGACGACATCAGCGAGTTCTCCCAAACGATGCGTGCCCTCCTCATGCGCGACACCGGACAGCACGCGCCCCTGGATGCCGAGCTGGCGACCGTTCGTGACGTCATCGTCGACGGCGACGGGGCATCGCTCGACAAGCCGCACGGAGACGCAGCGGTGAGGCGGCGCACGTGGGTTCCAGCAGTGCAGGACCTCCAGGGCGGGTTGCAGGCACCGAACACGGCGATCCTCGAGCTCGTGATCGGTTGTGACGACCTCCTGGTCAGGGCAGACCGCTGGGTCCGCAGTGACCAACGGTCCTTCGGCCGGCATCTGCAGCAGTCCCTCGAACGGCATCTGAACGAGGAAGACGTGTCACCGGCGGAGCTTAAACGCCGACGGCAACGTTTCGCGGGCCAGCTCAAGTCGACGATCGGGCGGGCGCAGCCGCTGGTGAACATCGACCGGGAAGTGCTTGCCCTGGTACACGACAAGCAGGAGGTCGCGACGACCCTGATCATGAGCCCGATCCCGGTCAGCTCGTCGTCCGAGGCGGCCAAGCTTGCTCGCGACGTGCTCGCGACCAGTAGGTCGACCCTGGAAGATCTCAACAACCCCTTCACCGACGCTGAGGGCCAAGAAGTCAGCATTTTCGGCGTCCTCACCGAACCGTACGAGCCGGTCGTGTTCAGCTCGCTGATGAAGCCGTTGGTCGATGAGTGGGCTGAGGTGCGCCAGTCGGACGACGCTCGCCAGTCCTTCTGGACCTGGCGTCGGGCCCGTCCACTGGCGGAGTTCGTGCCCGCGGCACCGGCTGTCCGACGGGCCATGCTGCGAGGCTGGTTCACGGCACTGCTGCTGGGACAGTTGCGTGGTCACGTCACACCGGGGGGCGCGGTTTCGATCTGGGCCCCGAGCCCGACGGGCGGCAACGGAGGGTGGATGAACTTTCCGCATCCGCTGCTGCGCACCTCCGCCAATACAGCCGAGACGATCGGTGCTCTGCTCGAGTCCCTGCCCCTCGCGTTGATGGCCACCTACGCGGAGCGAAAGCTGCAGCCCCTCCGTCCGTACCACCGGCTGCGCGACCTCGGAGCGGCGGGCAGTCAGCAGGGTTTCGAGAACTACGAGGCATTGGGTGCCGAGCTCGCCGACTGGCTGTCCCAAGGGCGGGTGACTGTGGGGGCGCCGGATCCCGATGAACGGGTCGGAACGCCTCGCGATGACATCGAGACTCGGCGTGCACGATTGCTCTCCAGGCTCGAGGAGCTTCGCAACGCCTATCGGAAGCGTAATGCTGACCTGATGCAGCGCGCTCCGGTCTCCGTGCCGAGAGACTTCGAGCTGCACAGCGACATTCAGGAGGCTCTGGACGATCTGACCCGGGGGATCGAGAGCGCGGCGTCCGGTGAGGATGTGGTCTTCACGTGACCGACGGGGGAACTGTGCGGGAGGACCGAAACGAGAGTTTCAGCGTGGTGGTCGTTCCGTCAGGCGACTGGGGGGCGAAGGTCCTCGAAGTGGCCGAGAGGTGGTACGCCGCTGGCCTCCTCTCTGCGGCGGCCTGGGTGCGCCCCGAGGATGTCCGAACCTTCGAAAGCGCCGCACCCGTCATCCGGTGTCATCTGCTCGGCGCGGAGGTCGCTGGCCCCGACGATGAGCCGCTCGACCTTTTCGAGGTGCTGGGTCGACGACGTCGCGGCCTCGTACGCGTGGTTCGTAGTCAGGTGCTCCCGAGCCGCGAATCGATCGACGTCGGCCAGCTGGCAGCGGCCGATGCCGTACGGACGTGGATCTCCCAATCGCTTCCGGGCCCGATTCGCGGTGAGGACGTGGGAGTCGGCACCGACATCAGGTCGATCAACCTGATGACGGGGACCACCGGCGTCAGCGAGTTGTCGCGGAAAGTCCTCTCCGCGGATTGGGATGTCAACGCGGTGACCAGTCCGGAGGACCGCCCGGACCCCGCGCGGGCCAACCGGTTCATCCGAGCGGAGAGCAACCTCGTTCCGGTGGCACTGCTCTCGACAGCCACCGTTGCTGGCCTCATCTCGGCCGTTCCCGAGGGGCCGTTCGACGAGGCTTTCGACGCGACCTCGGCGGTGCTTGGCAAGGTCCTGGTCGTGCGACCGACGGTTCGCGCCGTCCTCGGTGGCCCGGCAATCGCCGGGCTGGCTCAGCAGACATGCCTGCTCCCGCCAGCCGGCACGACACCGGCACAACTCCACCCGGATCGCTACGCACGAGGAAGTTCAGCGACGATCACGCGGGCGATCCTCGAATGGCTCGAAACGATCGACTCGAAGATTCTGGCCGCCTCCGACCCGGACGATCAGACACATGACGACGTCCTTGAGCTGATGTCCGTTCGAAGTGGCGCCGGGATGTTTCTTCGATTCGCCGGCCAGTCCTTGCGCACGATGGTCACGGCGCCGTGGGGCGGGCTGACATCCTCGGCCGAGCGAGTGGTCACGAAGGCGATGGTCGGTACCCGATCGGGCCGCAGGCTGGTGTTCGTTCCGACGCCCGACGTTTACATCTCCCGAGAGCTGGTGGCCCTCGAGCTGGAGGACATCCAATACTGGGATTCGGCACTCGGTTCGTTCGAGGCCGTCCGGGTGAGGGTCCCGACGCTTGGGTTCTGGCGGCAGCTGCGAAATGTCCTGTTGTCGAGCCTGGACGGCGGAGACCTGCCATCGGGTGCACCGAGGGAGCTCGACGGTTCACGCATCCTCACCTACCCGGCGCCCACTGACGTCGTACCCGCTCCGGATGACGAGTTCGTGGTCGACGACCGCATCCCCTCGCCGGTACCTGAAGCGAGCCGGGTCGCCGGCGCATGTGCTCCCGACGAGGCGCGTGCCGTACGGCAGACCATCCGAGCCGCCGCGGCGTCGGCGCAGGAGGCGCTGCGAGCAGCCGAGGAGCAACTGCGCGGACTCGGCCAGGAACCATCAGAGCCGCCTGAGCCCAAGGTGCACAGGAAGGCGAGGAAGAAGGCCGAGGCTGCCGTGCTGGCCGCTGCCGATCGGGCTTCGACCGTCGAAGCGGAGGTCCTGCGCTTCGACCGGTGGTTTGCGGAGCACTCCTCGAGCCTGCTGTGGCAGCTCAGTGAACGCATAGAGTCACGTCGGGTCCAGGCCGCGTCCCGCGAGGCGTCGGCACGAGCAGGGGCGCTGGAGTCTGCCGGTATCGATGAGAGCCTTCCACGGGGGTATCGAAGGCGCTTTCTCGCATGGAGTTGGGGGGTCGTTGCGGCCCTGCCGGCCGGAATGGTCCTCATCTTCGGGGTTCTCGGTGAAACGACCCCGCGATGGAGGATCGCCGTCGTCTGGATGCTCATCTGCGCCATCGCCCTGCTCCTCGTGATCCGGCGGTGGTACACGAACGTGCTCGCGTACGCATACGAGTCCCGGCAGGGGTGGCGGCGGCGAGCCGACGCCGCTGGGGAGTTTCGGGCCGCCAACCTCGACCGGAGACGGTTCGACGCCATCCAGTCTCAGCTGGACGACTGGATTCACGTACTCGGCTGGACGATACATAGACCCTGGACCGTCCCCCAAGAAGCCGTCGACCCAGCATCGACGCTCATCGGAGAGAACGTCGTGCCAGCGGCGTTGGTCTTGGCCGAGCCCAGGTTGACCGACCGGGCACGCGCGACCGTCGTGCAGGGTGCACAAGAGACTCTGGTCCGCCCGGGTTGGCGTCAACTCTCCTATCGACGACTGGTGAGCAGCCGGCTTCCCGCCGAAGAAGCCCTGGACGCCGAGATGGTGGCTGAGGCGGTTGACCGGGTGGATGGTGACGACGGTCGGGGCGCGGGCGCATTGGTGTCCTTCAGACATGACCTCGATGAAGGTGGTCCGCAGGTGGCGGCGGGCGAGATCGTCCAGCAAGAGGTCAGAGACTCCATGCGCGGAGTCAGGCTCGCAGTTGCTGGGCGCCGGCTGCCGGTCGCTCCGCTCGATCCCCGCGGCGGTGAAGTCCCCTCTTCCGACGCGGAGTTTCTTCGAGGCGCGCTGGCTCCCACGGCCCCACTGGCCCAAGAGACGTGGAGTGACCGCGCCCTCGTCAAGGGTGCCCATGAGGACATCACCTCACATCGATGGTTGAGCGAGTCAGAGGACGCGGCGAGTGCGGAACGGAAGCTCGCGAAGGTCGTGAGCCTCGACGCGCTGAGCGCCTCGGCGCTGGTGGGAATAGTCGTCCGCATCGACCGGTCACGCTGGCTGGACGCCGAAGATCTACGGTTGTTCGCGAAGGCGCCCGCTGTCTCGAGGCTCGGTGACTCGGTCGCTCCCGACGACGACGACGATCCGGTCTTTACCTGAGATCAGAGCCTTCGTGTCGGCGGCTTAGTTCTTACCCTTTGTGGTGCTCGCCCTGCCGGCGGGGGTTTGGGCAGACCGGTGGGACCGAAGGAAGATCCTCATAGCCTCGGACGGCACTCGGTTTCTCTGCCAGCTGGCCGGCGGGTTGATGCTGGTGTCCGGGAACGCGCAGGTGATGCACCTCATGGTGCTGGCTGCGGTCTACGGCGCGGCCGACGCCTTCTTCGCGCCAGCTCCCGCGAAGGTCTCCAAATGACTAGCATGGTGCCTGCGATCCGCATCGCGGCCGTGCAGCCGGCGGAGCACCAGACGAAGAGACACGGTTGAGCGGTCCGTTCCGAGGGAGGTTCCAAAGGTGAGCCTGGGCATGTTCCGCGTCATCGTTGGAGCCGTCACGCTGGTGGTCACCCTCGGATTGATGTGCATCATCAGCGTCACATATTGGGGTGCATCCGAGAGGCCGTGGGAACCGCTTGGCATCATCCTTGTGGGGTTCGGAGCGATCGGAGCAGGTACCTGCACGCTCATCATGGCTGTTCACATCGACGCCGAATCAGGGAGTCGCCGCGGCAGGCGGGAACCATAGCCGGCTAAGTCTCGTGGGCCACTCAAGTTCGACCGGGCAGCCCACCGACCAGACTCCGACCCACCTGGCGTGGAGCTACCTCTGGTGAGATGGGGGACCTCGCCACAAGAGAACCTGTAACCGGGGGGTCAGTCCGTCACGGTGCCGGTCCAGCCCGTCGACGAAGGGATGAAGCGGTGCTGAATCGCTGGCGAGGTCGTAGGGCGTGCGGTGGGTCTCACGACCCCCTCGCCGCCATCTCGGTTGTCAAGCCCACTGCATCGTCGGACACGATGCTGACCGCGAGTCGGGCGGACTCAGTGTCCCACCCATACGGGCGGACATCGGCAACTCAGAGATCTACCGGCGGCTGACGTGGTGCGACCAGCGGGGCCGTTCAATCAGAGGCCAAGCCAGGCGAGTGCGGCGACGACGAGTGCCTGGGTGCCCGTATCCAAGGTGGGTTGGATGACGGGCGAGAAGTTTGCCGAGTGGTTCACGGGAATGTCCTGCGTGATTCGGCCGGCCTCCAGGGCGGTCCGGTACAAGTCGGCGTCGATGCCACCGATACCCCAGTAGGTGTACGGCACACCTAACGCCGCGGGAATGTCACTGAAATCTTCGCTGGCACTCTGGGCAGGCAGTTGGGTGGCTCTGTCGCCGAAGTAGTTGGAGAAGGCACTGGTAACGCGACGAGTCACCTCCTCGTCGTTGTCGGTCAGGGGGTAGCGGTCGAACAGTTCGAACTCTGGCTCGCGAGGAGAGGCTGATGCCTGACACTCCGCTCGCACGATGCGCTCGATCGCGTCCAGGATCACCGATCGGGTTGACTCGTTGTACGTCCGAACATTGAGTTGCAGCACCGCGTGGTCGGGTATCACGTTGCTCTTCGAGCCCGACGCGATGCTTCCAACAGTGAGGACGGCGGCCTCACCTGGTGTCACCTCCCGGGAGACGACGGTTTGGAGCCGGACGACGATCATGGCCGCCAGCACTACCGGGTCGACCGCGGCCTGCGGCATCGAGCCGTGTGCACCGCGTCCGTACACGGTAACCCGCATGCTGTCGGCCGCCGACAAGGTCGCCCCGACCCGGGTGCCGACGTGGCCCGCGGCCATCGGAAGCACATGCTGCGCCATGGCCACATCGACGTCACCCACGATGGACGCCAGACCTTGCTCGAGCATTCCCTTCGCGCCGTCGGCGGTCTCCTCGGCGGGTTGAAAGACTGCAACGAGCGTTCCCGACCAATGGTCACGCGCACCTGCCATCAGTGCAACAGCTCCTAGCAGGCAGGCGACGTGCACATCGTGCCCGCAAGCATGCATCACGGGCACCACGGTGTCGCCATCAGCGACAGTGACTTCACTGGCGTATGCCAAGCCGGTCTCCTCGCGGACCGGAAGGGCGTCCATGTCCGCGCGCAACAAGACGGTCGGACCATCACCATTGCCGAGCACTCCGACTACACCGGTGCCGCCGACGTGTTCGTGGACGACGCACCCGTCGTCGCGAAGCCGCGCAGCGACGTTCGCCGCCGTACGGCGCTCTTGATGCGAAAGTTCGGGGTGACTGTGGAGGTCGCGATAGAAGTCCTCCTGCCAGACCCGGACCGAGACCAGACCATCCAGGACCGCGCTTACGCTGTCAGGTGCCATCGCATACTCCTCTGCGTCATTGCGCCCCCATGCCCATCATGCGCTCAAGCGCCACCCTAGGCAGGTTCAGCGTTCATCCATACCCGGCGGAGAGGGGGCGTTCAGCTGAAAACGGACACCCAGCATCCGAATAACAAAACAGAGCACCGCCCCACCGATAGCTGCCGAAACCCCGTACACACCGAGCCAGTCGGTCGTCGCCACGACAACGGCACCGGCCAAGGCAGGGATCGCGTACAGCTCACTGCGCAGCACCACGGGGATCCGACGAATCAGCACATCGCGCATGGTGCCGCCGCCAACCCCTGTAACGACCCCGAGGATGACCGCCTGACCGGGGCCAACGCCGAAGTCCAACGCCTTACTGGCCCCGCTGACCGCGAACAGGCTCAGTCCGGCCGCGTCCAACACCAGGATCGGCCAGGCCAACCGGTCCAACCGGCGGCCGAAGATGAAGGCGACGAGGCTTCCGCCAGCCGCCACGGTCAGGTAGCGCCAGTCGCTGAAAGTTGATGGAGGCAAGGAGCCGAGCAAGATGTCGCGAGTGATGCCGCCGCCGAGGGCGGTGATCATGCCCAACGTCACCACGCCGACGACATCGAGCTTCACCTCCCGAATCGCGGTCAAAGCGCCATTGAGAGCGAAAGCGAACGTGCCAGCCAGGTCCAACACGAGGAACAGCGACATCTGGGTTCTCACCAGACATGTCTACCGCGTCCCGACCAACTCAGCCCCGCGGTGCTGGCCGCATCGCAACGCCCTAACCCTGCCTGGGCAGATTCATCCACGTGGATCTCCTGCCACACCGATATAAGGAGTCACCGTCCTGCATTCGGGCGGCAGCGCCGAGAAGCCGTCGAAGCGACCATTCCTTCTCATAGAGCGGCGGACCTGTTGAGAGGCGTGGTTCGAGGCGTGCTGATGCAGGTGCCGGTCGGCGCTCACCGGCGTTCTACGATCTTCGGGTCGCCGGCCGGGGCTGCGTGCCCGCGGTCCACCGCAGCCTGATGACTGTCCCTGGCCCGCTCGAGCAGCGCCATCAAGGCCGGCTCGTCGCGGACCATCTCGCGGTACTTCGTCCCGAGCGCGATGATCTGGTCGCGCTCGGCGAGCAGCATCCGGAAGATCCTCTCCCTCTCGTGTGGGTCGGCCGTGTACTCGGAGTCAAGATAGGCCTCAGCGTGGCGTCGAGCGTTGGCGATCGCAGTCTGGCCCTTGCCCTTCTTGCTGACCAGAGACGCCGCGACGGTAACCACTAGGACCCCGAGGATCACCGTCAGAGAGACCCCGGTGCTGATCTCGACGACGGGGACGGGTTTGCCGTCGTTGATGAACGGGAGGTTGTTCTCGTGCAGTGCGTGCAGGATCAACTTGACACCGATGAATCCGAGGATCGCGGCCAATCCGTACGAGAGGTAAATCAGCCTGTCCAACAGCCCGTCCAGCAGAAAATACAACTGCCGGAGCCCGAGCAGAGAGAACGCGGTCGCGGTGAAGACGATGAAGACGTTCTGGGTCAGTCCGAAGATCGCCGGGATCGAGTCCAGAGCGAACAGGACGTCGGTGCCGCCGATCGCCGCCATGACCAGCAGCATCGGAGTCATCGCCCGCCTGCCGTCCAGGATCGTGAACAGCTTGTCGCCCTCGTAGTGCTCGGTCGTGTGAAAGACCTTGCGAGCCAGCCGTACCACGACGTTGTCGGCGCTGTGAGAGTCCTCGCCGCCTTCTGGCTTGAGCATGTTGCCAGCGGTGAGCAGCAGAATCAGGCCGAAGAGGTAGAAGACCCAGGCGAAGGAGTTGATCAGCGCTGCGCCCACGAAGATGAATCCGGTCCGAGCGATCAGGGAGAAGACGATGCCGAACAACAGCACCTTCTGCTGGTCCTCACGCGGCACCCGGAAGCTCGTCATGATGATCAGGAACACGAACAGGTTGTCGACCGAGAGCGCCTTCTCGGTGACGTAGCCGGCAAAGTACTCCGACCCCGCGTCTCCGCCCCCGAACACCAGCACGCCGACACCGAACAGCAACGCCAGCCCGACGTACAGACCGGACCAGAGCGCCGCCTCCCGCAGCGTAGGCACGTGAGCCTTGCGGACGTGGAAGACGAAGTCGAAGGCCAGAAGCCCGACGATCGCGGCGACCGTCAGACCCCAGACCGGCGCGGCTACCTCCATCGAGGCTGTCTACCTGCCCGGGTCAACGGTCTGGGGCTTCTCGCGGGAGAACTGTGAGGACCCGCTCGATGTGGACGCGGAACTCGTGCATGAAGTCAGTAAGGAACGCGGTCGTCGAATCGTCGGTGACCTCGCCGTTGTCACCGAACAGGCCCGGCCGGAAGTTGATGTAGGCCTCGGGTGCGGTCATCTGCCTGGCATTGCAAAAGCTCAGCACCGCCCGAAGGCTCTGTTGAGCCACAGCGGTGCCGATCGCGCCCGGTGACGCCCCGATCACCGCAGCCGGCATGTGGTCGAAGGAGTTCTGCCCCCAAGGTCGCGAAGCCCAGTCGATGGCGTTCTTCAAAGCACCGGGAATCGACCGGTTGTACTCGGGAGTGACGAAGAGAACCGCGTCGGAGGCGGCGAGCATCTCCTTGAGTGCAAGCGGTTCCGCGGGATAGTCGCTGTCGTAGTCCGGGCTATAGAGTGGCAGGTTTCCGATCGGGATCTCCGTGAAGACCAGATCCTGCGGCGCCAGCTTGGTCAGCGCCTGGCTGAGAATCCGGTTGATCGATGTCGACGACAGGCTGCCAATGAGGTATCCGACCTGGTAGGTGCGCATTGGGGCTCTCCTTGCTGGGCACGTCCGGCCCGCGCCGGGCGGTTGCATTCGATTGTCGCACCCATGCAGCCGCGCGACCGAAGCAGAATCTGATGACCCCAGGCAAAGTCTCCTCTTATCGGTCGGTCGGCGGCTGCGCCGTGCATCCCTCCCGCAGGAGCTCCCGCAGTTCAGCTCATCACGATGCCCGTGCGGCCGTTGCTCATGCGCCGTACGCCACTCACGCTGTTCCGCTGCGTTCGGCCCGTCGCCGGCATCCTCCATGGATCTGCCCTCGGCGGATGTCCCTTCCGGTGCCCCTGGACGATGATGGGGCCATGGATCGCGGCGTGTTGAGCACCTGCCCAGCAGTGCATCGTGTCCGGACCGAGTCAGTGGCGGTCCCGGGATGCCGCGACGACGAGGTTACCGCGAGATCGTGGCGCTGTACGTCGTCACGATTTCGCGAGAAGGTGGTTGCGATCAGCCGTCCAGCGGGACAAGTTCCGCGGCGGTGCGGACGCCGGCCCACCGGCGTACCTCGCCATCGAGGTCCAGTCGCTCGATCGGTGCCGCGTTGGCGTAGTCGCCCCAGCTGGCTTTGGGGAGCATCCACATCACCTCGAACTCGTTGCCGTCAGGGTCGCGGGCGTAGATGCTCTTGGTCGCTCCGTGGCTGGACTCACCGGTGAGCGCGTCGAGCTTGGCAAGGGTGAGCCGGGCTTCATCCAGTTGCTCGATGGTGTCGACCTGCCAGGCGAGGTGGTAGAGCCCGAGCGACCCCGACGGGCGGGGCGGTTGCGCGCCAACGGCGAAGAGGCCGAGGTCGTGGTGGTTTCCAGATCGGGGTAGGCGCAGGAACGCTGCGTTGGCGCGGGGTTCGCGGGCTGTGACCTGCATGTCGAAGGCTTGCTGATAGAACGCGACGCTGCGCTCCAGGTCGGCCACAAACAGGACGGCGTGGTTCAGGCGGACGGCTTTGACGGTCACGGTGGGCTCCTCCTTGGTCGTGGGGTGGTGGGATCAGGCGATGACGCCGAAGCCGCCGGTCCAGGAGATCTTCTCGCCGGCGGCGAGGGTGAGCTGGAGGAAGCCGAGAGCTTCTAGCTCGCGGGCTCGTCTCAGGGATCCGGCGTCGATCGCCTTGAGGCCACCGGAGGTGACAATGCCGGCTAGCGTCGACTTGGCGTCAGCGTCGTCGCCCGCGATCAGCACGGTCGTGGTCAGCGCACCGACGGTGCCAGCGACCAGGGTGGCGGCGAATGTGGTGTTGAACGCCTTGAGCACCCGCGACTGCGGCAGCGCGCTGGCGATCTCGGCCGCGGCGGAACTGTCGGCAGGAACGACCAGGGAATCGAAAGTCTCGAAGTTGAGCGGGTTGGTGATGTCGACAACGATCTTCCCAGCCAGACTGCTACCGCGCTGCGCGATGACGGCGCTAATAGCCGGGTAAGGAACCGCGAGGATGACAATTTCACCGGTGACTTGTGTGTCGGCGTCGTCCTGGCCGAGCAGCTGGACGGTGTGGCCGCCCTTACCGGCGACGGACGCGATGGCTTGTCCCATGTTGCCGGTGCCGATGATGGAGACGTGTGTCATGAGGTGCTCCTGAAGGTAGTTGGTGGGCTATTTTTACTTGTCGCTTCAACTAACTCTCTCACACTTTAGTTGTTGCGTCAACTAACGCGCTAGGCTGCTGTCGTGCCTACTGAATGGTTGACGGAGGATGAGCGGGCCGCGTGGCTCCGGTTGGTGGCCGTCGTTGAGCTGCTGCCAGGACTGTTGGACTCGCAGCTGCGGGACGACGCAAACCTGACGCACTTCGAGTACTACGTCCTCGCCATGCTGTCCGAGTCTCCAGAGCGCACCCTACGGATGACGCTGCTGGCGCAACGCACCAATGCAACGCCGTCGAGGCTCTCGCACGTCGTACGCCGGCTCGAAGACCGTGGCCTGGTAGAGCGCGATCCGTGCCCGGACGACGGTCGAGCCACGAATGCCCGCCTCACCACAGCAGGATGGGACACCGTCGTCGGAGCAGCGCCTGGTCACGTCGAGACCGTGCGCCACTACGTCCTCGACCCTCTGACCGTGGAACAGGTCGAGCAGCTGGGTGGCATCGCAGATGCGCTGTTGACCCGGCTTGACCCCGAGGGGCGTCTGAGAGTGCTGTACGACCAGGAGCGTAAGCCCGGAGAACCGTTGCTGAAGCATGCTGGTGGTCGCCGTGGAAAGGACCTCGCAGCCCGCTGACCGATGACGATGGGGGTGCGCGGCCCGATTGTCGAAGGTGAGATCGTCGGGGCGTCGTATCGTCTCCCTTCTGTTGTAAAGCCGGTGGCCTTGAGCCCTGACGTCAAGGAGGTCTTTCGGCTTGTGGTCCGCAGACGTAGCGTCGTGGTTGCGGGTCAGGGCAAAGTGGCTGATCCGAAGTGTCGATTCGCGGTGTAGGTCGACCGGAGCGAAGTCCCCTCGGGGACGGCTCAGTGAGGCTGACGAGCCTTCGATGCGATGACTTTCTGGCGGTCACCCTCATCCCCGCGGCCTTGTGGGCTGTTTCTCGCGCTCCGTCACGACGTGGATCATCGTCGGACGGGGCTCGGCGGCGCGGATTGTCGGCGAGTCGTCTGGCTCGCGGCCCTTCCCGGGTTGACCCGCTCGAGCTCGATGGCGAGGGGGGATGCCAGGAACATCGAGGAGTACGTTCCGAGCACGATGCCGACGAGCGACGCGAGCGCAAAGTCGGTCAGTGACGAGCCGCCTAGCAGGGTGAATGATTCTAGGATGAACACTGCGCCCGTTCCGGTGTTGATGGTTCGCGGGATTGTTTGCAGGGCAGGCGAGGTTCGCGGTCGATGCGAACGACTGTCGGCTGAGGCCCCTTCGGGGCGAGCGTGTTGTGTCCGCGAGTGGGTGGGTCGCTGCACGTCAAGTAGTACTACTCGGGTAGCATTGCGGTATGAAAATCAGTGTCAGCCTGCCGGATGAAGATGTGGCGATCCTCGACGAGTTCGTCCGCGCCGCGGGCCTCCGATCGAGATCGGCCGCGTTGCATCACGCCGTCCGCATGCTGCGCCTCCCCGAGCTGGACCAGGACTACGAAGCGGCATGGGACGAGTGGGAAGCCTCCGGCAATCACGAGGCATGGGACGTGACCGCAGCTGATGGGATCGTCGATGCTGCGCGGTGAACTCAGGCTCGCCGATCTGGATCCCGCTCGGGGCAATGAGGCGAACAAGCGGCGTCCCGTTGTCATCGTGAGCAATGATCGTGCGAACTCGGTCGCGGCACGACTCGGCCGTGGGGTGGTCACGGTCGTACCGGTCACCAGCAGTACGGCCCGGGTGTTGCCCTTCCAGACTTTGCTTCCCGCTTCCGCGACCGGGCTTCGGCAGGACTCCAAGGCCCAAGCCGAACAGATCCGCCCGATCGCCGTTGAGCGACTGGGCGCCGTCCTCGGACAGGTCCCATCCGACGTCATGGCTCAGCTGGACGACGCGCTGCGACTCCACTTGCAGCTGTAGCTGGCGTGCTTCCCGAGGAGCGTCCCGGCCGAGGAACCGCATACGGCGAGGGGGGCGTTTCGATGGGGCCATCGTCGACGCCATGAGGCGCCGAGCCCGGCCGCTTGTTCACCAGCCTGTGCAGCGGGTCGGTCACGACCGAGCCGGTCTCCGGGGACGCCATCTCGATCATGCTGCGCAAGCGCGCAAGCGCGCAAGCGCGCAAGCGCGCAAGGGCTGCCGGGCTGGCGCGGAGCGGATCACCGCCGACTCGCTGCGTGCTGGGCACGCCACAAATGCCGCGGTCGCCGGGGTGGCTCTGGACCGGATCGCTGCCCAAACCCGTCGCAAACTGCACTCCACCACCAGGTGGTGCGCGACCGGTCATGAACCTTGCTGGTGTCGCTTCCCGGTGAGAAGTGGCCACATGGACCGCTTCTGGGGCGGGAACTGAGCGGCACCTGGCTGCCGCCCCGGCCCGGGAGGAGTCATGGGATGCTTTCTGCGTCAAATCTTGCCCACGCGTTGCAGAGGTCGCTGGCGGCATTCTTGAGGCGCTCGGAGAGACAGAGACCCAGCGGGGCTCTTTCCCGGGCCCAACTGTGGATCAAGGGGAAAGCGCCCACGTAAGGATCCCCCAAGTAGCGATGGGGAGGTCACATGCCGGATCTTGATGCAATGCGGTAGGCAGGGATGTTCAACAGCTTGTCCACAGTCGTAAAGCGGAAACCCTCGACTAGAAGCTCGTCGACCACCAGCCGGACGGCCTCCACGGTCTGACCTCGGAAGCCACGGCGAGCGTCGAAGCCGTCGTGAAAGATGAGGATCGAGCCTGGGCGAGCATGCTGGACCGCCCGCCTTGCGATCCGCCAAGCAGGAATCTGCGCGACCTCGAACGCATGGGCGAACGTTCCTGAGATCACCTGCAGCTCTTGGCACCGAGCTTCAGCCAACAGCGGCGGTTGGTGGCAGAGCCACGGAGCGCGGAACAGAGCCGGCCGCCGGCCGAGCTCCTCTTCCAGGACAGTTTGGGCGCGACAGATCTCGGAACGAAGGCTCGGCTCTATGAGGTACCGCAGAAATCGGTGGCTGTAGCTGTGGTTGCCGATCACGTGACCCGCATCAGCCATCCTGGCGGAAAGGCCAGGGTGCCTTTCGACACATCTCCCAACCTGGAAGAACGTCGCCAGCACCCCCTTGGTGCCGAGCAGGTCGACCAACTGCGACGTGAACGGCTCGTTGGGACCGTCGTCGAACGTCAGCGCCACCACCTTGTCGCGGGTCCCGCCTCGGTGAGGGACGCCGAAGAGCTTTGTCAGCGCCATCTAGGCCCGCCAGATGAGTAGTGCGCCCAGGGTGATTGGAAGGCCAATGGCCATGGCGAGCCGAGGCCGTCTGGGACTGCTGTCTCTGAACGCCGGTGCTGTCCCGAGGATCGTTCGTCCGGCTAGTCGGTTCACGAAGTAGCCGATGAAGTAGTAGAAGATCAGCGTCACGAACAGGTTGTAGACCAGCCCGCGACGCAACCGTCGGGCCGAGGTCGTGACGACGTTCGTCTTGTCGAACACGATCGAACCCTGTTGCCGTAGGAGGCGAAGCAGCCCGAGCTCGTCGCCACCTTGGGTCAGCGTGGTCTGGTACCCGGGGAACGCGCTTCGGCGAAACGCGATGTTGGTGGCTGTGGCGTAGAGGACGTGCCTGGTGGCAGCGAAGACCAGATGCACGACGCCGAACAGCAAACTCGGATAGAGCCGCGCCCACATCGGCGCCGGCGAGAACCGACAGGGCCCGGCAATCGCGACGCAGCACTCGTTCTCCCGGAACCGCTGATCGATCCGAGTCAACCAGTCCGGCGGATGCACCGTGTCGGCGTCTGTCGACAGCACTATCTCACCGCGGGCAGCATTCGTGCCGAGCTGCCTTGCCCAGCACACGCCCCGTTTTGGCTCGAAGAGCGTCAGGGCGCCGTACGACCGAGCGATCCGGGCCGTCTCGTCCGTGCTGTTGTTGTCCACGACGATGACCTCGATCTCCCCCGCGAAGTCCTGGTCGCGCAGCGACTGCAGTGTCTGTCCGAGGAACGCCGCCTCGTTGAACGCGGGGATGACGACGGTGAAACGGACCGGGGGCATTCGACCTCACTGGGGTGAGGGCCGACCGAGAGAGGTCAGCCACTCTTGTGTGCGAAGGGTTGGTGTGTCGCGCGCTCCCAGTGGTCCGGAAGCGTCGTGAGCTCGCTATTCGGGTCGCGCCGCCGCAGGCCCCACTGGAGCAGCCAGTCGGTCACGGCTGGGTTTCGTGGCAGCAACGCACCGTGGAGGTACGACCCGATCGCTCGTCCCGAGGTCACGCCCTCCGTGCCGTCCTCGCCGTTGTTGCCATGACCGACGTCGACGCGGCCGAGAGGCTCTGTCCCGGCGCCCAGCCAGGTCCGGCCGCTGTGGTTCTCGAACCCGACGACCTGGCCCCAACGCGTGTTCGCGCGCACGTTGCCGACCAGCCGGTCTCGCGACCCGTATGTCACGGCGTCGAAGACACCGACGCCCGCGATTCGCTCGCCGCGCGCCGTGACGTACTCGTGGCATAGCAGCTGATAGCCGCCGCAGATTGCCAGTAGCGATGCGCCTTCGGCCAGTCGGGCGCGGAGCACCGAGCCGTGTGTTCCAACCAGGGTCTCGGCGACTTGCGCCTGGGCTCGGTCCTGACCCCCGCCGATGAAGTAGATGTCGATGTCCTCCGGGATCACGCTCGCCGGCTCGATGGGGACGACCCGAGTCTTGAGGCCCCGCCACCTGGCGCGCTGGACAAGTGCCTGCACGTTGCCGCGGTCGCCGTAGGTGCTGAGCGCAGAAGGGTAGAGCCAGCCGACCGTGACCTGTACGCCCCCTGGGAGGTCACTCATTCCAGAACGCCGCCAGGTGGTCTCGCTGCCCCAGGGCCCGTCGAAGAGCGAGCATCGCGCTGTACGTCGGAAGGACGAAACCGGTACCCCCTTCGGGGAGGGAGTCCGCGAAGGCGTCGACGGCAGTGCCCAGGTCCGTGCCCAGAGCGTGGATGCGCTCGGGCCGGATGCCGGCGTAGTACAGCCGGTTGCACATGTCGGCCCACCGGCTCCCAGCACAGGAGAAGTCGGTGGACGACGAGACGAGCAGCTCGAAGTCGACGTCCCAGATCCAGGACACGTCTCGGCCGTCGGAGGCGGCGTCGTTGAGACAGAGCAGCATCGATGCCGCGGCCGCTCGGTCCACACCGGAGATCGTCCGCAGTACCTCGTTGCAGCCCACCGGGTTCTTGACGAGCATGAGCATCAGGCTGCGACCGCGATGGACCACTCGTTCGGCCCTGCCGAAGGCGCCGCGGTAGCGCGCCATGCTTCGCTGGGAGACGAGACCCGGCACACCGAGTGCATGGACCGTCGTCAGGGCGGCAACCACGTTGTAGCTGTTGTAGAGGCCGGGCAGACCCACCTCGAAACGCGTGGCGGATCCAGCGCCCCTCACCTTCAGTGACTGGAAGTCGTGGGACCACAGCTCGACGGCGTACCCGGCGGTATCGAGGTGGGGCCGCGAGTTGCTGCAGGTCGCGCAGTACCAGTCACCAAGGTGACCGACGAAGATTGCGTGGTACGTAAGGGGGGTATGGCAACACAGGCAGGTGATGGTCTCTGCGGCGTGCGGCACCGAGGCCAACTGGTAGATCGACTCCTCGATCCCGAAGAGGACCCGGCGCGCCTCGAGTCCGTCGGTCAGGGCGACCAGGGAGGGGTCGTCGCCGTTGATCACAAGGGTGGTCGCGGCTGGGAGCGCGGCCAGCGCGGTTCGCCAGTGTTCGAGGATCAGGTCGACCTCGCCGTAGCGGTCCAGCTGGTCGCGGAAGAGGTTGGTGAGCACGATGGTTGTCGGCGACGTGCGAGCGAGCACCTCGGGGAGGGCAGCTTCATCGGTCTCGAGCACTGCCATGCCGGGATCCCGATGCCCGTCGACCGACGCGTCCGCGGTCAGAGTGGACAGGATGCCGCCGACGAGGTTGGCCCCGGCGCGGTTGTGCACGACCTGCCGGCCGTCAGCCGTCAGGATGTCAGCCATGAGCCGAGCTGTCGTGGTCTTGCCGTTCGTGCCTGCTACCACCACGACGCCGTGCTCCAGCCGGCTCGACAGCTTCTCGAGGGCGCGCGGGTCAAGCCGGTCCGCGACCCGGCCGGGAGCGGCGGTCCCCCCTCCGATCCCGAGGACCCGGCTGATCCCGGACACGCACCGGGCGCTGGCGACGGCCAGGCCGAGGCGCGCGTCAAGGGGATGACCGGTTGGGCTCACGCTTTCGACGCGTAGAAACCCAACCTGTGCAGTCGTGAAGAGTCAGGCAATGGCCAGGCAAAATCGGTGGGTAGCGGCGCGTTGTGGCTACCTCGGCGGTTCGCGACCCGGCTCGACTGCCTCCATTCGGTAGCCGAAGCGCCGAAGCGTGGTGATCTCGGGGACCTTCGGCGTAGGCGACTGGGCAGCCGATGCCAGGGACAGCCGGCGGCGTACGGCGGCCACGTGAACGTCGAGAGTCTTGGTCGACCCGAACCAGTTGGCCCCCCATACGTCCGACATCAACGTCTCGCGACTGACGGCCTGACCGGCCGCGGAGGTCAGCCTTGCCAGGAGATCGAACTCCTTGCTGCGGAGTACGACCTCGTGCCCGGCGAGGAAGCAGCGCAGTACGGAGACGTCGACGGTGAGATCCCCACAGGAGTACGACGCCGGCTGGTCCGCGTTGTGAGCGGCCCGGCGCAGGTGCGCGTGCACCCTGGCGAGCAGCTCCTCGACACCGAAGGGCTTGGTCAGGTAGTCGTCCGCGCCTGACTCGAGACCGACGATGACGTCGATCTCCTCCCGACGCGCCGTCAGCATCACCAGCACCGCCTCGGACTGCGCACGTCTGAGCCCTCGGCAGAGGTCCAGACCCTCAACGTCGGGCAGCCCTAGGTCGAGCAGGATCAGGTCGACGGATCCGTGGGCTGCGACTCTCGTGGCGTCCGCACCCGTCCGCGCCCACGCGACGTCATGACCCGCAGTACGGAGGGCCGACATGACGAGCCCACCGATGGTGAAGTCGTCCTCCACGAGCATGATCGACGCCATGGTCTCAGCGTAGGGTCAACGCTCCAACGACCTTTGAAGTGAACGGCGCTCGTCAGGGTCCACAATCGAGAAGACGGAACGTCGACGAGTCGACACGAGAGAGGCGCCGTGCGGAGAAAGATCCTGTTCGTCGCGTTGACTGCGGTAGCGCTGGCGGTCACCACCTTCGGAGTCCCGCTCGCGGTGCTCATCAGCCGCAACGTCGCAAGCCAGGAACGATCCGAGATCGAACGGCTGGCGCTTCGGGCGGCGGTCCAGATGACCCCCGATGACATCACCGGCGACCCTGTCAGACTGCCACAGGACACGGAGTCCGAACCGGTCGGCCTGTACGCCGTGGATGGTCACCGTGTCCAGGGCGCCGGCCCGATCCGGCTCGAGCCGAGTCTTGCGGCCTCGCTTCGCGGGGCGATTGCCCAGGCCACCACGGATAGCGCTCTCGTCGTCGCGGTTCCGGTCTCGGCTCACGAGCGCGTGATCGGTGTCGTCCGGGCGGCCTCGCCACTCGCGGAGGTGGCTCGCCAGGTCCACCGCGACTGGCTCGTGCTTGCCCTGCTGGGCGTTGCTGCGGCGGGCGTTGCCGGGGTGATCGCCATGATCCAGAGCCGCCGGCTCGCCAGGCCGTTGCAGCGGCTCGAGCGGGTCGCGACCGAGCTGGGCGACGGCAACCTCGGTGCCCGGGCACCGGCGAGCGGGGTAGCCGAGATCGACCGCGCCAGCCAGGCCCTGAACGCGACGGCGGCGAGGCTGGGTGCACTGATCGCGCGTGAGCAGGCATTCTCAGCCCACGCGTCCCACCAGCTCCGCACCCCGTTGACCGGGCTGCGGCTCCAGCTCGAGGCCGGCTTGAAGTGCGATGCGGCCGGGCTGCGGGCCGCCGCCCGCCATGCGATCCGATCGGCCGATGCGCTCTCACGGACGATAGACGACGTGGTCAGCCTGGCCCGACGAAGCACCCCTCAGGGTCCGTCCCTGTCGGTGGACGACTTGCTGGAGGATGTGAGACGACGCTGGGACGGCATCCTCGGCGCTGAGGGGCGCGACATGAGGATCGAGATCGACGACCCGCCACGAACCACCACGCCCGTCGCGGCCGTGCGCCAGGTGCTCGACGTACTCCTCGACAACGCCTACCGACACGGGAGGGGCACGGTCACCGTACGAGCACGGTCTAGCAGCGGTGCGCTCGCTCTGGACGTGATCGACGAAGGCCGGTCCGGGTCGTTGCTGCCGCCGACGGGTGACGGCCTCGGCCTCGCGCTCGCGCAGACGACCGCGTCCGGACAAGGGGGCCGTCTAGTGGAAGCGCTCGATGAGTCACATACTCGGATGACCCTCCTGATCCCCGGGGAGGACCCGCCAAGCGGAGACCCCGTGCCGAGCGCGATAGGTTAGCGTCCGGCAAAAAATCGCCGCTGAAAGCGGGCCTATCGGCGTTTTCTTGGCGCCTTCTCAGAGCCGATGGCTACGTTCGCCATCGTGACGGTCAGGGTTGGGCTGGGCTCCGTGAGCGCGATCCTCGTACTGCTGGCAGCCAGTGCCTGCTCGTTGAGCACTGGGTCGACGGACCCTGCCGCTCGAGCGGCGGGGTCCACTAGCGCGACTTCGAAGCCGGCTCCCGGTGCAGCGACACGGACTGGACCCAGCCCTGACCTCACACCACCGTTTCGCGACCCTCTCCGGGGGATGCCGCCGGTCATAGCGAACAACGTGTATGCCGCCGACGGCCCCGGAATGCTCTCTCCCAAGGTCGCCAACGAGCCCGCCTACCTCTACGTGCCCAACTCCTACGGGGCGCCGTACACGACGGTAATCGACCAGCGGACGCACAAGATCGTCCGCGTCCTCCACACGGGGCTGCTGAGCCAGCACGTCACCCCTGCGTGGGACCTCCGCACGCTGTACGTCGAAGCCAGCGAGTCCAACCAGCTCGTCGGCGGTCGACCCCCATACGGGCCGTGTCGTGCGGCGGATCGCGGTGCGCCGCCCGTACAACCTCTACTTCACGCCCAACGGCCGCGAAGCTGTCGTGATGTCCGAGGAGTACAACCAGATCGTCTTCCTTGACCCGCACACCTTCAAGCGCAAAGCCGTCGTCACCGACCCGAGCTGCCGGGGGCCCAACCACGCCGACTTCTCCGCGAACGGCCAGTTCTTCGTCGTGTCGTGCGAGTTCTCCGGGTCTTTGCTCAGGGTGTCCACGGTGACGCACCAGGTGCTTGGCCGGCTCTCCTTGGGCCTCCTCAGCCAGCCGCAGGATGTCCGGCTCTCACCCGACGGCCGCACGTTCTACGTCGCAGACATGGGCCGAAACCGCCTGGACCGGATCAGCTGGAACAGCTTCCGGCTCGAGGGCTACACCGAGATGCCGGACATGCCGCATGGCATCTATCCGAGTCGCGACGGCAAGAACCTCTACGTCTCGGATCGCGGCGCCGGTGAGGTGAGCGTCGTATCCCTGGCCAGCAACAAGATCGTCGACACCTGGACGATCCCGGGGGGCGGGACGCCGGACATGGGAGGCGTGTCCGCAGACGGCAAGGTGCTGTGGCTCTCGGGTCGCGATGACGGCTGCGTCTACGGATGGAACACGTCAACGGGCAAGCTCATCGCCCGGATCCGGGTCGGTGGCAGCCCGCACGGCCTGCTCGTCTGGCCGCAGCCTGGGCGTTACTCGCTAGGGCACACAGGAAACATGAGGTGACCCGGACTGGCGTCGGCACGCTCCTGCTCTGCGTCGTCGGGCTTTCTGTCGCGTGCAGCCCTACGCCATCGACCACCGCGCATCGTGGGGCGACCTCTGTTCAGACGCCCACAGCTGGCTCTGGCTCGACAAGCCGGACGCCAACTCGGGTTACGGTCGAGGTCCTGCCCTGGCGGTTGCCGGAACCGGTGGGCCGCGAGGCTGTTCTCCCGACCCCGGGAGGGCTGCTCATCGCCGGAGGGCTCGTCGCCGGCGACCAGTCCACGGCCCACACATACCAGCTTGATGTCGGGAATGGCCATGTGGCGCCCCTACCAGACCTCCCGATCCCGGTTCATGATGTCGGTGCCGCTGTGATGAATGGCTCGCCGGAGGTGATCGGCGGCGGCAATACGACCGAGCAGGACGTTGTGCAGGCTGCTCCCACACGCCGGGGATGGCGAGTTTCTGGTCGGTTGCCGACACCGCGGTCTGACCTAGTGGCGATCACCGTTGGCCACCGGACCTTCGTTGTCGGGGGCTACAACGGGACAACCCCCGCGCTGTCGGACATCCTGGTGAGCACGTCGTCTCGGGGGTTTCGCGTGTTCGGACAACTGATCTTGCCGGTCCGGTACCCGGCAGTGGCGTGCGCCGGCGGGGCTCTCTGGGTGTTCGGGGGAGAGCGAAGTGGTGCCGAGGTCGACGCGATCCAGCGGATCGACCTCCGTACAGGTCAGGTGCTCGTCGCCGCGCACCTGACCCGCGCACTCGGTCACGCATCCGCGGTATCGCTCGGCCGTCGCATTCTGCTGATCGGCGGGCGGACGAGTGCGTCCACGCTGACCGCCGCGATGTGGTGGTTCGACCCTGTGACTCGAAGGCTGCGCCGCGCGGGAACCCTTCCGACGGGGTTAGCGGACTCGGCAGTGGTTGCCGTCGGCGGGACGGCGTACCTGGTGGGCGGGGAGACTCCGGGCCTCAGCGACAAGGTCATGCGTATCACCGTCGGAGGTTGACAGCAGAACTGCATCGTACCTAAACTTCCGAGGTATGAAGAGCGATGGAGTGCGGGGACATCTCGACCTGTTGCTATTAGCGATACTCGCTGAGGGCCCAAGACACGGTTACTCCGTGATCGTCGCCCTGCGCGAGCGAAGCGACCAATACCTTGATCTTGCTGAGGGAGCGGTGTATCCCGCGTTGCATCGTCTCGAAGGCGATGGTGTGTTGACCAGCAGTTGGGCGGCCATCTCTGGGCGCCGGCGACGGATATACCAGCTCACCTCGACAGGGCAACAGAGCCTGCTTGAGGAACGCCGACAATGGCGCCTGCTCAGGGACATTGTGGATGCGGTTATCGGTTCGGGCGTGGCGTCATCGTCTCCCGTGGTTGAAGCGCTCTCATGACGACGCCTAACTCGTCACCCACTGAGGGCCCGATCGACATCTATCTCGACCGGCTCCTCGAAGCGTCAGGAGATCTGTCTTCTCGCTGTCGCCGAAGACTCCTCAGCGAGGCTGAGGCGCACCTGTTGGATGCTGCCGAGGCTGCGGAGGCGGGTGGACTGTCACGTCAACAAGCCGAATCCCTCGCGGTCAGTCGGTTCGGCGCGACTTCCGACATCGTGATCGCCCACCGACGTACATCGTCGTCCCCGTCGATCATCGTCCGGCAAGTCACTGTCACTGGTCTCTATCTCGGTGCGATCGGAGCGATCGCGGTTGGCATCAGCGGCCTCGTGGCTGCTGTCATCCGCTGGTTCGAGGGATCCCAGGCGCTGGTCGACGTGCCTGCAGGAGGGACGCTCGCCGCTTCGGACTGTGCACGCTGGCTCCGACTTGATCCGCATGCACTCGACTGCCGAACTGCGGCGGTGTCCGACTGGGCGAACGAGACGGTTGCCTATCGGATCATCCTCGGTCTCATAGGTGCGCTGCTGCTGCTCGGCCTCCATGTTTTCTTCAGGCGTCGAGGTGGTGCGGCGTCAGCGACGATGCTGCCTGGGGTCGTCCGCGACACGGTTGCATTGACCTTGTTCGCCGCAGCCGGCGTCGGCACGCTCGTCCTGGGACTCGACGCATTCGTCACCTCGTCAGGGTTCGGGGCCGGACAGTGGTTGAGTGCCGCTCCTGTTGCGTTGGTGTTGGCCGGCTTCTATGCCTTCAAGGTCACCCGACGGCTGCCAGCGGCGGGCCCGTAGCGGCCGTGTATGGATGGAGTCCCGTCAGCGGGACAACTTCCGATCGGCCGACGGGCTCACTCCACTATGTGGTCGTTCCGTCGCGAGTCCGCGAGAATCGACTGCCACCACGTCAGGACACATCCTTTGTCGTGCACCGTCACAGGTCGAGCCGGTAGCCGTAGCCGCGGAGGGTCGTGATGACGGGTAGTTCGGCGGGGGGCTCGAACCAGTCGGCTGATTCACTGAGCCGGTGTCGGAGTGCAGCTACGTGCACGTCCAGAGTCTTGGTGGAGCCGAACCAGTTCTCGTCCCAGACATCGGCGATCAGCCGCTCGCGACTGATCGCCGCGTTGAGGCTGGCGACCAGGCGGGCGAGCAGGTCGAACTCTTTTGGCCGCAGGCTGAGCGCACGTCCTCGCACTGTGCAACGGCGAGCGGCGAGGTCGAGGGTGAGGTCCTTGAGAATGAGTGGCTCGGTGGATGGTGTCACGGGGGTGACCCGACGTAGATGGGCTCTGACGCGTGCTAGCAGCTCAGTCATCCGGAATGGCTTGGTCAGGTAGTCGTCGGCACCGGACTCGAGACCGACGATGACGTCCATCTCGTCACGGCGTGCGGTGAGCATCACGATCACGCACGAGGGCTGGGTCCGCTTGAGCTCGCGGCAGACATCCAGTCCGTCGATGTCCGGCAGGCTGAGATCGAGGAGGGCTAGGTCGAAGCCCGCGTTTCCGGCCGCGATGACGGCGCTGGCACCTGTGCGATGCCACTGCGCGTCGTGGCCGTTCGCCTGCAGTGCGGCCTGCAGCCGCGAGCCGATCTTGTCGTCATCCTCGACGACCAGCACCGATCCCATGGGTTGAGGGTATGCCTCAGATCTCCCGCAGGTATTCGCGTGCCCGGCGACTGGTCCTGCTGGCGACGTAGGTTGCGGCGGCGGTGATCGCGGCCACGGCGAAGAGCGCGACTGCCAGCAGATACGACCATGGAAGGGCGAGCGACGAGGGGGGTGGGTCGAACACGCCGGTGAGCACCTTCACCAGGAGGTACGACAGGCCCCAGCCGCTGAGCACTCCGATGAGCAACCCGATCACGCTGACGAACAGCGGTTCGCCGACGGCGAGGCTGGCGAGCTGGCGGCGGCGGGCGCCGATCAGTGTGGCGACGGCGATACTGCGGCGGCGCTCGTTCAGTCCGAGCGCCATGACGAGCCCGCCTGCAGCCGCGGCGATGACCAAGGCGAAGGAGAGCTCCAGCTTGGTGAGACCCGAAAGGTCCACTGAGGTGAGGCTGGAGCCGACGAGCCCGCGGGCTCCGTTGATGGTTCCAACCGTGGCCGTAGTTCCGACGAGGTGATGGACGCTCGCCGCGACCGAGGTGATGTTCGAGCCGCCTGTGTCGATGAGGTACGTGCCGATCGCAGCGCTGCCGCTCTGGCTGGCCACGTAGTCGAGGTTCGCCACGATGAAGCTGTCTTTTGGCGCGGTGGGGAACTCGTTGACGATGCCGACGTAATGGAAGGTGATGGGCGTGTAGGCGTGCGTTGTGCTGTTCTGCAGGCGGAGCAGAAGCTGGTCGCCTGGACGCAGTTGGTAGTCGTTCACGGTCTCTGCGCTCACGAGGACCCCATCCGGTCGGGCGGCCAGCCTGTGGAGCATCTCGTTCGCTCCGGCGCCTTGGAAGTAGGGATCCTGGAAGGTGGTGGCCCGGTTGATGGTCGTTGGGTTGATGCCGTAGAGGTCCTGCAGGTCGGCCCCGACGTAGGCGAATCTGTGCACCATCGGCTCAACGGCCTTGACACCCGGGATCTGTGCCAGGTCGTGCGCGAGGCCGGTCGATGGCGCGAGGCCGCTGGTCTCCGTGACCGTGACGTCTGCACCGTTCGTCAGCTGTGCGTCGACCTCAGCCTGCTGTCGATAGGTTGCATTGAACGTCGCGGTCGAGATGGCAAATGACAGCGCGAGCCCCACGAGCACGGCGGACCTGGCGATGATCCGCCGGTTCCGCGACATCATGGCCGCCCCGGTCGAGGCCAGGTTGCCCGCGAACGGACGAAGCAGAGCCTGGACCAAGGGCTGGCCGAGGCCGAGGAGCAGATCGGCCAGTCGCCAGCCGAGGAGTCCGGCTCCGACCCACGCGAGGGCTGGTGCGAAGAACGCCCAGTAGCTGACCGAGAGCGTGGGGACGCCTTCTGGCGCGAGGACGAGGGTGTACTTGTTCCGCCCGGCTGCCCAGAAGACACCTAAGGCAACGGCGATCAGGACGACGTCCAGCCCGTAGGACAGCCAGCGGGGACGGGAGCTGCCGGCTCTCGTCTGAGGCTGTCTCAGCTCACGGCCGGCGGGGACCACGATGACGATCGAGGCGATGATCGCGGCAATCCCGAGTGCGATGGCAGCCCAGAAAACGGATGCAGAGGTCGTGGCGCCGAACTGCCACGAGCCGAATGCAAATCTGCCGATGACCGTTGCGGCCACGAGTCCGAGGGCGCCGCCAATGCCGGCGATCAGGCCGGCTTCCGCAATCGTGAGCCGGAATAGCTGGCTGGTCGTACTCCCGCGAGCGCGCAGAAGGGCCTGGTCCCGGCGTCGTCTTGCCGCGCCTGACTGTGCCACGGCTGCGGTCAACGCGGCGGCCAGCACCACGCCAGGGGCGGCGAGGAAGAGGAACAGGACCTGCGCATACAACGCATCCTCGCGCGCGGCATCGAGGATTGTGCCGAGGTTGTCACCGACGACTCCCGCTCCGGCTGTGGCCACCTCGAGATGTCGGGCGGCACCGCTGGTCGAGATGAAGGCTGCGGCCGGGTCAGGAGGAAGGTCGTGGCTTCGCCGTACGTGGATCTGCGTCGTCACCTTGCCTGGGTGAGATGCGGCGAGTGGTTGGAAGGCCTCCTCAAACAGCCCATGAGGCAGTAGCACCACGTTGTCCGGTGGCGCGACGAGCTGGCTCTGGGGCGGTGCTCCTACCTTCTGGAACAGCGAGTCAGCCTGGGGGAGCTCCACCACGCCGCTGATCACGACGCTGAAAGGTGCTAACCCTAAGCGCTTGATGCGGACCGTGTCGCCCGGTTGAACGTGCAGGTTCGCGGAGGCTTGTTGCGCGACGAGCGGGCCGTTCAGGGACCCGGTCAGCAGTCGTAGCTCGGTCGGAAACGTCTTTGCGTATCCGTCAGGGAGCCCCAGCACTTTGCCGGGTCCGGTCGTCTGTGTGGTGCCGCCGGTGGTCGCCGCGAGGCCGGTGGCGTCCGCGAAGCCGACCGGGAGGGCGGCTACCGTGCCCGGCTCACGCCGGACTGCTTTCAGCACCCTGGCAGCGGTGCCGCCGTTGGCATCGGGGTGCACGGCGACCTGCCAGTCAACGGCCACCCCCGATGACGCGCGTTGGGTCATCGACGCCTTTGAACTGGCGAGGAAGCTTCCGAGGCTCGCCATCAAGGCGACGGCGATGGCAATGCCGAAGGCGGCAGCGACCAGCCGACCCGTTCTGCGGAGCAGCAGTCCGACCGTCCACGCGACAGTCATCGGAGCTCCTCCATCATCGGCTCGGCCATGACGTCCAGGCTGCCGTCGCGCATCCGCCAGCAGGTAGCCAATCGTTGTGAGACATGGGGGTCGTGCGTCGCGACCACAAGGGCGGCATCGATCTCATTGGCAGCCTCGAGCAGTAGGTCGACCACGATGGCGGCCGAGCGCTGGTCGAGCCGCCCGGTAGGCTCGTCGGCCAGGATCAGGCGCGGTCGCATGGTGAGCACACGGGCGACGGCGACGCGCTGAGCCTGCCCGCCGGACAGCTCCTCGGGAAGCTGGTTCGCGAACGAGTGGACACCGACCCTGCGCATTGCGTCCAGCGCGACGGTCTGGGCCTCGTCGTGTGAGGTTCCGTCCAGGACCAGGGGTAGTGCGACGTTCTCTTGAGCGGTGAGGGCGGGGATCAGGCTCGGCCCCTGGAAGACCACGCCTACCCGGGCAGCTTCACCGCCGGGCAGGTTGTCGTACCGCTGGATGGTGCCGTGCGTGGGTGTGTCGATGCCCGCGAGCAGATGGATCAGTGTTGACTTGCCGGACCCCGACGGGCCCACGATGGCGATTCGTGATCTTCGCTCGATCTGGCAGGTGACGTCGTGGACGGCCACGACTGCACGTGCCCCGGTGCCGAATGTCCGTGAGACTTGGTCGAAGGTGAGAAGTGGAGTATTCACTCGCTGAGGAACCCGTCATCGAGGGTCAGCACCCGGTCGGAGGCTCGTCGTACAGCGCTGCTGTGGCTGGCGATGAGCACCGCTTTCCCAGCTTCTGCCCGTTGCCGCAGGAGGCGCAGGACGACACCCTCGGTCACAGCATCCAGCTCACCAGTCGGCTCGTCCGCCACGAGCACGGGCGGATCGTTGGCCAGCGCGACAGCGAGGCCGGCTCTGGCTGCCTCCCCGCCGGACATCTCGGATGGGTATGAGTCCTTCACATGCGTGAGCTGCAGAGTGTCGAGTATCTGACAAGCGTCGGCCAGTCCGCGTGAGGACAGCCGCTGAGCGAGTCGCAGATTGCCCGCCAGACTCAGATGAGCGAACAGGTTGACGTCCTGTGACATCAGCCCGATGAAGTCGGCGCGGAGTCGGGCGCGGATCGGCTCCGGACGGTGGCTCATCCGAGCGCCTGCCACCCAAACATTGCCGCCGGATGGCTCGTCCAGACCTGTGAGACACGAGAGCAGAGTGGACTTGCCTGACCCGGAGGGGCCGACCACGGCGACCATCTCTCCCGGGCTCACTTCGAAGGAGACCCCCCGCAAAGCAAGGGTTTCCTCGTCTCCGGCTCGGTAGAAACGGTAGAGGCGGTCCGCCCGCAACACCGCTGCGGTCTCGCTCACTGCCATTGCACCGAGTCGCTCACGAGCTGCCATGGGTCGACGTTGTCGGCCCCTTGCGGCCCGGTCAGCGTGAGTACTGCTTCCTGGCCGTTGTGCCAGAACTCGAACCGCTCGACAGTATCCCGGACCACTCTGCCTGTAACCGGATTGGGTTCGGAGTCTGCGAAGTAGGTGATCAGGACGGCGGAGCCGTGTTGACGCTGCACCATCGTCACCTGGCCATGCGAGTACTTTGCGACTGATCTCCGGAGCTCGGGAACCTCAGTAGCCTGCGCTGAGGCGATGGTCGGGGGCTTGGCGGCTGGGACGACTTTGATCCCGACGCTGTTGTAATTGTCGGTGAAGGTGGTGACGCCCGACGTGGACGTTCGCGCCCAGCCTTCCGGGACCTTGATCTCGACGTTGCTGACCGGCACGTGATAAGTGACGAATACCTGGTTGTCGGGGATGTCCCCGGGCGGGTTGAACTCGGTGGCAGGTGGGTTGGACTGTGGTGTGTTCTTTGTTGGCGTGTGACTGGCGTGTGTCGGCGGGGGCGTCGTCGGAGCGCCTGGCGTCGAACCCGACGGGGTGGTGGGCGAAGTGCCGGTGCCTCCAGCCGAGCTGTGACTCGAGCCGCCGCAGGCGCTGGCCGCTGCGAGCAGCAGAGAGCATGCCCCAAGGGCAAGCACTCTAGGACCTAGGATCATGAGTGTCCTTCCTTTGCCGCTTTTGCGTTTGGGTCCGCATGTTTCACGCTAGGAGGTAGCCCGTAAGCAGACGGACAGCGAAAGGTAAGGGAACGGCAAGGATGGAGATGTTGCGTGCGTAGCCGGATCCTGTGGGTCGCGATTACTTCGGTCATCCTCGCTGTCACCGTGCTGGGCTTACCGCTGGCGCTAGCCGTGAGCCATATCGTTGCCAACGACGAGCGGAGTGAGCTCGAGCAGCTGGCTCTGCGCGCAGCCGTCGCGGTGTCACCGGACTACCGCACGGGTGACCCGGTTGAGCTTCCCGAGAGCGAGCCTGGCGTTGACCTCGCGGTGTACGACCCGCAGGGCCGCCACGTCACCGGCTCTGGGCCGCTCAGGCTGGAGGCTCAATCGCAAGCCGCTGCATCCGGCTCCGTGGCGCAGTTCGACGGGAACGAGCAGCTTGTCGTGGTCGTTCCGGTAAGCAGGGGCGAACACGTCATAGCCATGGTTCGAGCAGCTTCCCCCGAGTCGGCCGTCAACGCGCGGACGCTTCGATGGGATTCAGCGGTTCTGGGCGGCTGTGTTCTCGCCGCCGTCTGCGCCGCGGGATTTGCCGCCCGGCAGAGTCGTCTCCTGGCACGACCACTCGAGAGACTCGCGCGCACCGCCGCCGGCCTCGGCGCCGGCGACCTCACCGTGCGAACCGAGCCCAGCGGCGTGGTCGAGATAGATGCCGTCGGAGACTCGTTGAACCACACGGCTGAACGGCTGTCGGAACTGATCGAACGTGAGCGGTCCTTCGCCACAGACGCATCCCACCAGCTGCGCACTCCACTCACCCAGCTCCAACTTGAGCTTGAGCAGGGATTGGAACGAGGAGGTGAGTCTTTGCGGTCTGCCGCAACCGCGGCCATGACCACGGCCGACCAGCTGTCACAGACCATCGATGATGTGCTCGGCCTGGCCCGGAGGTCAGATCCAGTAGCCAGCTTCGACGTGGACGTCCTGCTCGATCAGCTGGAGTCGGTCTGGCACGGACCACTTGCCGCGCAAGACCGACCGCTACGTGTGGGTTCCAGCGAAAATCTGCAAGCTGCTGCCTCGATGTCTGCGGCCCGCCAGGTCCTGTACGTCCTTCTGGACAACGCACTTCGGCACGGCCGCGGTACCGTGACGGTGCACGCGCGAGACAGCCACGGCGCCGTCGCCATCGACGTGGTCGACCAAGGTAACCCGGGTCCCATCAGCCTTACCGGCCAAGCGCGGCTCGGACTCTCCCTGGCTCAATCCTTGGCTAAAACAGAGGGTGGACGACTGTTGTTGGACCAGCGGGAGAGCGAAACCCGGTTCACGTTGCTCCTACGGACTGCTCGGCGCAGCGATTGACTCTGTGCGGGCCGTGGCGACGCAGCAGCCGGATGATGTCGGGGAGAAGGCGCATGACGGCGCGTAGGCGTGTGGTGTCCGCGGCGTCACGGTTGGCCTGCCACAGGGCGAAGAGCAGCGCCAAGTAGACCAGCGCGAGCCCGCCGATCACACCCAAGGGGCCCTGCCACCACATGATCACTGCCTGTCACGGCTACCGAACTCTTGCAGCCAGGCCCTGGGAGCCGCCAGCGACAAGCCTCCTTACCTCTGGTTGCGAGGCCAGCCTTACCTAACTCGGGTGCGCATGGATGCGTCGGCTAAGAATTGCTTACTGAGGCTGGTGCTTGTGGCGCCTTGGGTTGATGATGGGTCGCGGGCGCACCCCCCTTTCACTGTCTTGGCGTGTTAGGAAAGGCTGCCCTCATGAGGTCTCGCTGGTTCAGCTGGAAGTCCCTGTTCGCGGGCGTGGTCCTGCTCTCCGTGGCGGGGTTGGTCATCGCATTCGCGGTTGTTCATCTGGGGGAGTCTGAAGGGGACGAGGGGAACGAGGTTGCTGAGGCTCTGGAGCACAATCCGGGGCTGATGAACAACCGGCAGCTGCCGATCGCCTATGTAGCCGAGAAGCTGAGCGGCGACGGGGAGGCCAGCAGCGAGATCCTGAACGGTCCGTCGCAGGAGGCCTACGACGCGCGTGCATACCCGCGCGATTACATCTCTGCCGCCCAGCAGCTGGGCGCGGCTTCAGCGTTTGCCAACGCCGACCAGCGGGCTCAGACCGCGGAGGGGCAAAAGGTCTTGCAGAGCGCCCAAGGCACCGCTGCCACCCGGATGTGGATGGAGCTGGGTCCCCACGGTGGCGTCCAGGCGGCTGAGACCACCTACACGGGCACTCGGACCATCGTGTCGGGCCGTACCACAGCGATGGCCATCGCTGGTGACAGCTGCACGGCGACCAGCTGCACTCTCTACCTCGGAACCGCGGGTGGTGGCCTGTGGCGGACCGCGAGCGCCCGGTCAGCCACGCCGCGGTGGAGGTCCATCGGTCACAGCATTCCCTCGACCGCCATCGGCTCGGTCTACATCGCGCCCAACGGTGACGTCTACGTCGGCACCGGCGAGTCGAACGGTTCCTCGGACAATGAGGCCGGCGTCGGGCTCTACAAGTCGACTGATGACGGGGCCACGTTCGCCAAGGTTCCGACGTACGTGAACACCAAGGACTTCACGCTCAACCGAGGTGTCTCGAGTGTCGCGGTGGACCCGACTGACCCGCAGCACATCTACGTGGGCACCGCGGTCGCCCGGCACGGCTCGTCGTCGGTCAACGGTGGCCGCTTCACGCCTCCGGGCGCGGTGAAGGTCGGCGTCTATGAGAGCACCGACGGTGGCCAGAGCTGGCAGAAGAGCCTTGCCGAGGGCACCGACTCCGTCGACCCGACCTCCCCGAACGGCGCCGACTTCTTCCGTGGCGGCATCTCCAAGATCGACTTCGACCCGACACACGCCGGCACGGTCTATGCGTCCATGTTTGACTACGGCCTTTATCGGCGTGTCGGGATCCGGGAGCTGGAAGCGGATCTACTCGATCCATCACCCGGGGTCCGAGGCGACCACTTCGACCAGCCGGGTCGAGTTCGCGTTGGCAGCTCTGGCCAGCGGCAAGACCCGGATCTACCTGGGCGACTCGACGTACTTCGGCGACGCGACGGCCGGTCTGCTGCGGACCGACAACGCAACGGCGTCCACCCCATCATGGGTCTCGCTCTCGACCGACCAGGACGGGCAGCCCGGGTACGGGTCCTACAACTTCTGTGAGGGCCAGTGCTACTACGACATGGTCGTCGCGTCCCCACCCGGAAAACCCGACCAGGTGTTCCTTTCCGGGTCGATGAACTACGACGAGCTCCTGGCGTTCGGCGGACCCGGCAACTCCAACGGTCGTGCCGTCGTCCGCTCAACCGACGCGGGTGTGCACTTCACCGACATGACCAACGATGCCCAACCACAACCGAACGGCCTGCACCCAGACCACCATGCGCTCGTCTTCGCGCCCGGCACCGGCGGGCAGGTGTTCTTCACCGCGTCCGACGGTGGTGTGTTCCAGCAACGCGGGCCGTTCGTGGACACCAGCAGCCAGTGCGCCGACCGCGGGTTGAGCGGTGACCTCCTGAAGGACTGTCTCCAGTTCCTGTCCGCCGTTCCCACCGAGAACAACGCAATCAACCAAGGCCTCGGAACGTTGCAGTACCAGAGCGTCAGCGCCTCGAACAACGCCAAGATCATCCAGGCCGGCACCCAGGACAACGGCACCTGGGAGAACGACACGTCGCAGGGCTGGATGGAGACCGTAGGCGGTGACGGTGGACAGTCCGGCTTCAACACCGACAACGTCAACATCCGCTACCACTCCTACTACGCCCCGCAGCACGACGTGAACTTCGCCGGCGGCAAGCCCACCGGATGGGACTTCATCAGCGATCCGTTGCTCGGCTCCGGAGAGGCGGCGTCGTTCTACACGCCGTTCATCGCCGATCCCGTAACCGGGGGCACGATCTTCGACGGTCTCCAGCACATCTGGCGCAGCACCGACAACGGTGGCCAGAAGCAGTACCTCGACAAGCACTGCAACGAGCTCACCGGAGACTTCAGCCAGCCGTGCGGCGACTGGGTCCCCTTGGGCGGCGACAGCGGCGACCTGTCGGATGGCAACACCGGCAACTACGTCGTTTCGGTCGAGCGGGCCACCAGCGACGCCTCCACGATGTGGGCGGCCACCCGGCTCGGGTCGGTGTACGTCAGTGGTAACGCCAACGCCGCGAACCCCGATGATGTGAGCTATCAGCGCATCGACCAGACGCTGCAGCTGCCAGGGCGTTTCGTCTCAGGTATCGCGGTCGATCCCGCCAACCCGAACCACGCGTTCATCTCCTACTCCGGCTACTCGGCGTACCGACCCGGC
Organism: uncultured Actinomycetota bacterium; assembly: GCA_963833975.1. Classification (GTDB taxonomy): domain Bacteria; phylum Actinomycetota; class Actinomycetes; order Propionibacteriales; family Nocardioidaceae; genus JAWWPG01. The sequence continues at coordinate 782,590 of CAWIAB010000004.1, read as the reverse complement.
GGCCACGTGTACGAGGTGACGTGGAACCCGGCAACGCAGACCGGCACCAGCCGCGACCTGAGCTTCGACCTCGGCGACCAGCCGGTGACCGACGTGGTCTACTCGCCGACCACCAAAGCGCTGTTCGTCTCGACAGACTTCGGGGTGCTCACCCGAGCCGCCGGCGGCACCACCTGGGTGGCCACCCAGGGCCTGCCCAGGGTCGCGGTCTACGGGCTCACCTTGAGCGGGTCCACCAAAACCCTGCTCGCCGCCACACACGGAAGAGGAATCTGGAGCCTCCCGGCCAACTGACCTCACTCCGTTAACGCAGCCAACCCAAGAGTTAGCCAGAGGTTTCCTGAGGGCGCAGATTCTGGAGGGAACGAGGGATAGCGTCAGATTCAGAACACCGGTCCCTGAAACGTTCCGGTTTTCCTCCACAGAGGAACCCCGCCATCATGTTGTCCCCGGGTGGCGGGGGCTCCAACACCCGTTAGGTGGGCTCACGGCCCAGATGCGCTCGCCACGGAGACGACGTGATCCCTGACCCGCACCACCTCATCAAGGCACCAGGCGCCTAAATTTGGTCGGGATGTCTCACTGTCACGTCTCGGACCGATCCGACTCGGCCGCGTAGCCGGTCATGAGCAGCAGCATCGGCAGTTGGCCGATGACGGCTAGACGCCCGGGCGCAGCGTGATCGCTCGGTTGTGAGAGACGGTAGCGGCAGCTCTGGGCTACCCGATCAGGACGGACTATCGGCCTGCGAGCTAGCGGCTACCCGACTACAAGCGCGTCGAGGCGCGTATGCGGAGACGGTTCCACTGGTTACGTCTGGACGCTGGAGGGATAGCCCGGAACCTGCCGGCGTTGAGTCCACCCGCCGCCCCAGTGGGCGAGGTCGAAGATGCCAGCCAGCACCACCCAGAACCAGTCCCATCCTGACAGGCCGCCGACTTGCCACAAGATCACGTAGATCAGGGTCGCGAACGGAAGGAAGATGATGCCCAACAGGGGCCAGAACCAACTATCGAACGCGGCATCGACTCTGGCCGGCCGTGCCACCCAGATGATGAAGAGGGCGAACCGGGGGAAGAATCCGGCCAACAAAGCGAACAGGCACCCCATGTCGCTCCTTTCGCGAGCTCTCGCACCAACGATGGACTAGCCGTGGAGCGCTTGCATCACCCGCAGCGGGTGACGTGGACGGTCCTCTTGGGTCCACGCTGACTGAGTCCCCCTAACGGCGGACAGCGGGGAGCGTCAGTGTTTGGTCGGATCGGGCATCTCCGACAGGGCGTCCGTGCAGTGGTGGGGTTTGCGGGTAGTCGGTGTGGGATCTGTTGCAACTGCGGCGCGGATCGAGGAAGGTAGGCTTCGGGCGCGGCGAAGAGTTCATCGAATGAAGTGGCTAAAGCGCCGGATTGGGTGGCGGCCGCGCTTCCCCTTCCGCGTACCATCGCAACAAGACAAGGGAGCTGGCCCATGGCCGCGAAGAAGGCGAAGCCGTCCTCGGCGAAGCAGCTAAGAGCCACCGTCAAGAGGCTCGAGGCCAAGTTCAAGCGCGCGGACGCGAAGGCAACCCGGTGGAAGAAGAAGGCAAAGCAGTACGAGGCCGCCGCCGCGTCGTCGAGTGCCCGTGCCTCCAAGCTTGAAGCCAAGCTGGCGAAGGCGAGGCGCCCGACGGGTCAGTCCCACGCGTCACCTGGCGTGGAGGTGCCAGCCGTCGTACCAAGCGAGAGTGCTATCTCGACCGTCCAGCCGACGAATACCCCCAATGACAGCTGGACCGTCGTCGAGCTGCGTGCGGAAGCACGCTCCCGCGGACTGACCGGCCTGTCGCGCAAGTCCAAAGCCGAGCTCATCGCCGCGCTGACGTGACAGCGGGGCGGTCGGATCACTGGCGGCTCTGGCCCGGCACGGCGCCGACCACCTCAGCGACAAACAATGGGCACGGCTCGAGGCAACCCTGCAGTCCGAGGACCCACTAAAGAGATCGTCGCCGCTCGGGCCGTCAAGGAACGTCTCCGGATGCTACTTGGCGAGGCCGAACCACACCGGATCCGCCGTCGGCTCTTCGACTTCTACAACGCCGCCGCCGACGCCCACCTCGACAAAGCGACCCGGCTCGCCCGCACCATCGACACCTGGTGGCCGGCCATCCTGGTCGCGCTGACTGAGGACGTCACCAACGCCCGCACTCCCGGTTTCCGATGCGTGCCCGCGCCGACGACAATGGCGTCATGCCGGTGACGGATTGGCTCTTGACTGCGATGGAGCGAGGAAACCCCGCGACGACGCTCGATCGACGGCACCACGACGGGTGCGCGTGGACCAGCGGCAACGATGTCGTCCCGCTCGTCCATGGCGGCAGGTACTTCGCTGAGCTCGCTTCGAGAGTCGGGAGTATGCGGGCAGGAGACCTGCTGCTGTTCACGGATTGGCGGGGCGACCCGGACCAGCACGTCGCACAGGGGAGTGCACTGACGGTGTCGGATCTGTTCTGCCAGGCGGCTTCGCGAGGCGTTGTCGTCAAGGGATTGGTGTGGCGGTCGCATCTGGATCGCTTTGCATTCTCCGAACAGGAGAACCGACACCTGGGAGAAGAGATCGAGGCTGCTGGCGGTGAGTGCCTGCGCGACATGCGGGTGCGACCGGGCGGCTCTCATCATCAGAAGTTTGTGGTGCTGCGCCATCCTGGCCGTCCGCTCGACGACGTCGCTTTCCTGGGTGGAATCGACCTGTGCCACAGCCGCCTTGATGACTCTGACCATCGCGGCGACGTTCAGCGGCAGCCGATGGCGAAGGTCTATGGGTCTCGGCCGCCGTGGCATGACATCCAGCTCGCGATCCAAGGCCCGGCGGTGGGTGATATCGAAGCCGTCTTTCGTGAGCGTTGGGAGGATCCCACACCGCTGACCCGAAACGTGATCAATGTGGTTGCGGACCGGCTCCGGGGGGAGGACCGGACACCCGGGCCGCTGCCGGCGCAGCTTCCTGACCCACAGGCGCGAGGGAGCCACACGGTTCAGGTGCTGAGAACCTATCCGCCGCGCCGGCCTGGCTACCCGTTCGCCCCGGAGGGCGAGCGCAGCGTTGCCTACGCCAACCGCAAGGTGCTGTCCCGCGCCCGTCGCCTTGTCTACGTCGAGGACCAGTTCTTCTGGTCGTCCGACGTCGCTCGCTGTTTCGCCGACGCGCTGCGTGCCCAGCCCACATTGCGGATGATCGTAGTCGTCCCGCGGTTCCCGGATCAGGATGGTCGTCTATCGATCCCGCCAAACCTCGTGGGACGACACCTGGCTCTTGACCAGGTCCGCGCCGCGGGTGGTGACCGGGTTGCGTTCTACAGCCCGGAGAACCATGAGGGTACGCCGGTCTATGTGCACGCGAAGGTGTGTGTTGTCGATGACGTCTGGTGCTCGATCGGGTCCGACAACGTGAACCTGCGCTCCTGGACCCACGACTCGGAAGTAGCGTGCGCAGTCGTGCCAGATGACCGTTCTGACGAGTCCGCCGACGGTCAAGGCCGAGCAGAAGCGCCCACCCTCGCGCGAACCATTCGGCTCGAGTTGGCCCGCGAACACCTGGACCGAGCCGAAAGGGATGACGACGACCTCATCGATCCGATCGAGACGTTCGATGCATTTCGGGACACCGCCCGAGAGCTTCAGCAGTGGACGTTGTCCGGACGCTCCGGTCCTCGCCCGCCAGGACGTCTGCGCCCTTACACGCTTCCCGATCTCAGCAGGACCGAGCGTCGATGGGCGACCCCGCTCTATCGGAAACTCCTCGATCCCGATGCTCGTCCTCGCCGGCTACGTCAAAGCGGAGGCTTCTGACCGCATCCAACCGCCGTTTGTCCCTCCGGCGCACGATCCTGGCAACGCCCAGTTTGCGGCCCTGCAGCAGATGGTCCTTGAAACGACCCCCACTGAGTCACCGGCCCCCTGACACCTCCGGAGGTGTTTGTGAAGGACTACCTCACGTCACCAAGAGTGCCGCCCAGCAGCGGCTGCAGTCGCGCCAACGAAGCGTCTCCCCGGGTCGCGGGTCCTCTGCGTACTGGCGTCTCTTGGCCGTCGTTCAGTCCCCGGCTCCGGGGCGTGGCCGGCCATCGGGGTCGAACAGCAGGTCGTAGAGCCGGGGCGCCCAACGTAGCTGCGTGTCGGTGAGCTCCGGTGGGGCCAGTCGTCGTAGTCGTCCGGGCGGTCGGGCGGCGCGCTGCGACCCGCGGCTTGACGTCGTCTCTGCCTGGGCAGCCACTTGCTCACGGCGCGTTCGGTGACCCGGGATGTGCCGGGCTATCGGCCTCGGGACGGGAACGATTCGGTGTGGTATCCGGCCTGTCAACATCCCGCGGATGCCGCTCTTCTTGTCGGGCGCGCCGCCGGCGTACCACTGGTCCAGGGCATCCGCGCATGCCACCATCGCGTCGAAAAGCTCATGCGGGTCCTCGGGCACGTCGGCGGCGTCACACCCCAGGTGTTCGGCGACCAGGGTGCGCAGCAGTACGCGCGGGAACGAGTCCTCGGGCGCAGGCTCGTCCGGATCGCCGCGCTCGTCGACCACGGTGCAGGCGATCTCACTGTCACTGGTCCACGACCGCCGGTTGAGGTTGTCGGACCCCACGCTGGCCCAACGGTGGTCGATGACGCAGGTCTTGGAATGCACGTAGATCGGGATGCCAGCCTCGTTGCAGAGGCGGGCCTGTTTGGCTAGCCAAGGGCATCGGCAGTGCAAGGATGCCGCCATGGATCCCGCCGCCGTCCCCCGCTGGCGCCGACTGACGCGCGCGGTCGTCTACGCGGTTGTGGTCGCCGTACCGCTGGGGATGCTGGCGTTTCTGGTTCGCACCCAGTTCGACCCGCTAGTGACCCTCGACCAGGACACTATCGCCGCCACGACCGACTACACCCGCGGCCACCCTGGGTTCCGGTCGTTCGTCGAGACGTGGGAGATGATCAGCCAGCCGTGGGTGATGTACCTGGTAGTCGGACTGCCGGTCTGCCTGTACGTCTGGTTCGGCAAGCACCTGCGGACGCGGGCCTGGTGGGCGCTGACCACGATGGCTACCGGCTGGGCCATCGCGGCCTTGCTCAAGCTTCTCGTACGCCGGGCCCGTCCCGAGATCGACGACCCGATCGGCCACTACGCCGGGTACTCGTTCCCGTCTGGTCACGCCACCAACAACGCCATCGTCGTCACCGTGGTCGTCGTGCTTGTGTGGCCCCTCGTGGGGACCGGGCTCCGGGGGCTGCTCGTTGGCGTCGGTACGGTCTGGGTGATCGTGACCTGTGCGGACCGGCTCTATGTCGGCGCCCACTATCTGTCCGACGTCATGGCCGGCGTGCTGCTCGGGTGCGGGTTGACGGCCGCCTCATACGCCGGCTATGCGGGCTGGACGCCACCAACCCCCACCGCCAGCACGACGAAAGGATCTGACTGATGGCGTTCCTCACCCGCTGGCAGGAAGACACGTCCCGACCCACCGCCAAGGAGGCTGGCCGGGACGTGGTGGTCCGCGCACTGGCCCCCCTCGTGGTGTGGTGGCTGGCCGTGGTCGCGATGGGCTGGCTGCTCACCGACGGTCCACTCACCGACCTGGGCACCTCCGAGGAGAGCGTCAACGAGAGCCTGGAGTCGTCACGCACGGCGTTCTGGGACGCCGTCACGCTGTTCTTCTCCTGGACCGGTGCGACGGTCAGCATCATCGGCGTGTGCCTGGTCGTGGTCGTGCTGGTCTGGTGGCGAACCAGACGGTGGTGGTACGCGGTCGTGCCGCTCATCGCGATCAGCCTGCAGGCGATGGTGTTCTTCTTCACCACCCTCCTGATCGACCGTCAGCGTCCCCACGTGGAGAAGCTGGACGACTCGCCGCCGACCTCCAGCTACCCAAGCGGGCACACCGGCGCCGCGACCGCGCTGTACTTCACGCTGGCGCTGATGGCCCTGCAGATCAGGAACCCGATGCTGCGCCGGGTGGTGGTCACTGTGTGTCTGGCGGTCCCGTTCTTGGTCGCCACGGCACGGCTCTACCGGGGCATGCACCACGTCAGCGACGTGGTGGTGGCCATCGCCAACGGCTCGGTCGCGACCCTGCTCGCCTGGTACTGGCTGCGCCGCGATGCAGCTGCTGATGCCGAGGATCAGACCCGGGCGTAGCGGGCCCGCGCGAAGGAGTACACGCCGTACGCCGCCAATCCGAGTGCGATGCCGAGCAGGATGATAGTGCCGGCGGGCAGGTCCTGCATCGATCGCAGCGCCCCGTCCATACCGGTAACGGTTCCCGCCTGCTGCTGGATCGCGGCCGTGATGAACAGGATGCCGACGGCGGCCAGTGCGATGCCCTTGCCGATGTAGCCGACCTTGGCGACGTTGACCACCCACCGACCCGGGTGCTCCCGCAGGTCCTCGAGGAACCGTTCTTGCCAGCCTTTGTACACGTGGTAGGCGGCGATGCCGATGACGGCGACGCCGAGCAGACCGACAAGCAGCCGGCCGGCTGGTGCCTTCATGAGGGTGACCGTGAAGTCCTGTGTCTGCTGGTTGCTCGACGTACGACCGCCGGACGCGAACGTGAACGAGGTCCAGGCGAGCGCGGCGTACAGCACCAGCTTGCCGCCGGCCTTCGCCTTGTCGAACGTCTCACTGCGGGTGATCAGCTCAGTGAGCTGCCAGACGGCGAGCAGGGCGAAACCGACCGCGATCACCCAGAGCAGGACTTCTCCCACCGGTTCCGCGGCGAGGGTCGCCAGTGCCCCCGACTGGCTCGCCTGCGTGCCGCCGTCGCCGAGGGCGATCTGTGCGGTCAGGTAGGCGAGCAGCAGGTGCAGGACGCCGCTGGCGCCGTAGCCGAGACGCGCCCCCCACTCGACAACAGGATGATCACCCGTCCTGCCCGCAGCCTTCTTCGCCGAACCGCTCACGTCGCCGGCCCGATTGCTGATGCTGTTCATGGTGTTCTCCCGTCACCTACGTGTGTACGCAGCCACCGCCGCTGGTAAGCCCTGCAGGCGCCGTGCAACAGTACGCCAGTGAACGCCAGGGGTCCGGAGATCGTCGTCATCGTCAACCCGACGAAAGTAGACCCCGCCGACGCGCAAGAGCTTCTCCACGACGCGGCCACCACGGCGGGCGTCGAGGCGCCGACGCTGGTCGAGACGACCGAGGACGATCCCGGCTTCGGCCAGACGCGGGAGGCCGTTCGAAACGGTGCCCGTCTGGTGTGTGCTCTCGGGGGGGACGGGACCGTCCGGGCGGTGGCGCAGGAACTCGTCGACACCGGCGTCGCGCTTGGTCTTCTTCCAGGCGGGACCGGGAACCTGCTTTCCCGCAACCTCCGCCTCCCGATCGACTCCCTGGCCGAGGCGGCCGCCGCGGCCTTCTCTGGTCGAGACCGCACGATCGACGTCGGATGGTTGGTTGTCGACCCGGACGAGACCCAGCGTGCAGGTGATCTGCGCACCGGAGCGGACAACGTCCACTGCTTCATCGTCATGGCCGGGGTCGGCTTCGACGCCCAGATCATGAAGGATGCTCCCGAGGGCGTGAAAGAAAGGGCCGGCTGGGTGGCGTACGTCGCCAGCGGCGGCAAGCACCTGACCGACGACCCGTTCTCGCTCGAACTGGTGGTGGACGGGCGCACCGCAGTCACCGGCCGGGCCCGCAGCGTAGTGGTCGGCAACTGTGGCGAGCTCACCGGCGGCATGGTCCTACTGCCTGATGCCGAGGTCGACGACGCCCAGCTGGACGTCGCAACAATCAGCCCAGAGAACCTCACCGATTGGATCGGGGTGGCCTCGCGGGTGCTGACCAGCCGGGCCGACGGCCCGTCGCTCCAGCGTGATCGTGGTCGTGACCTCACGGTGCACGTCGACCCACCACAGCTGTGCGAAGTCGACGGTGACGTGCTCACCGAAGCACGCTGGCTACGGTTCGTGCTGCAGCCGGCCTGTCTCCTGGTACGAATCGGAAGGGACAGCCCCTGACGGCACTGGCTCAGGCGAGGCCCACCACGGCTCCCGAGCACCCAGACGCTCACGGCTGGCCCCGAGCTACCGAGTCGAGCCGAACCAGCCGCCATGTGCTCAGCTCAGTTGGCTCAAGCCGCGTAACCTTCGGCGAGGTCGTGCGATTGCACAGTGGTAGCAACCCCCCGGAGTACGGGTCCGTCGCAATCCCCCGCGCAGGCCCCTCCCCCCAAGGGTACGTACAACCTCAGCACCTCCCGGCCCAGCGGGCCGCGGGTCCGGCCGGACAACCTAGGAGTCGAAATGAAGCGGGAGACATGGGCACCAATGGGTGCCGAAGGAGAAGCGCTGCACGCTATCGCTGTCATCCGGTCGGATGACACGGCGACCGCGCTTTGCGGTTTCCAGGGGGCGGTGCGCACTCGGGAAAGCGGCATGAAGCCGTGTGTGAGCTGCCAAGACACCCTCAGGGCACTCGTCGACACGATGCCGGACAACGCCGTCGTCTGACCTTGTCTCAGAGCGCAATACGAGAGCACCCCAAACAGCTTTCGTCGGTGGGGGAGGGTTGAGGGTCGTCGCGCAGTTGAGGATCCTCCAGCCAGAGTCGTCGCCCGCAGCTCCGGGGGCTGGCCAGCTGCTCGTGTTCCTCGGCGCATTTCCGGTCTGGCCTCGATTGGCAACCCGTCGTGGTCGACGTCGATGGCGGGCTGCGGTGGTCGCGGCGGCTTGATGGTTGAGGACGGATCCGTGGATCGCTGACGGATCCCGCCTCGGCAGACGATTGCTGTCGGGTCAGGCCGTGCGATGGAACAGCTTTCGTCGACGGCGTTTCGCCTTGCGATTCCACACCACCTGTTGAAAGGCGAGGGTGAGCCAGCCGGCGATTGCCATGCCGGTCACGTTCAACAGCAGCTGGAAGGCGCTGGCCCAGATCTCGCCGGTAGCGGCGAAGGCAATGCCGAGCGCGACGTTCCCAGCGGCCGGGACGGTGGTCACGGAGATGAACACCCCGGACAATCCTCCTACTTTCGCGGACGTGAGCGACAGAACCCCTGCCGCAGCTGCGATGAGGGCCACAATGAACGACCACTTGTCAGGGGTGTAAATGAAGTCGGTGCCGGGACGTGCACCGGTGACATCGCCGACAACGACCCATCCGAGTGCTCGCCCCACCAGAGCAGCAATGGTGGTGATGGCGATAGCTACGGCGAAACCGAGCACTAACGTCCTCGCGGCGAGCAGGAGCAGGGTGCGCCGCCGGCGGACCAGCGCCAGACCGAGAGCGGCGACGGCGACGAACTCGGGACCGAGGACCATTGCGCCGATGACGAGGATCTGGGAGTCCACGACGATCGCGATGCCGGCGAGCAGAGTCGCCAGTGTCATGAAGGACAGGTACGTCCAGTTGAGTTCGGACTCTTGGTAGGCCCGTTGCGTGACCTCTGCCCAAACGACCGCATCGGCGCCGCTGCCGGGGGTGTCTCGCTCGGAGTCGAATCCGGCCTGTGACATCCACGTGTCGACCGGTTCGATGTGAACGGTCCCGACCTGGGGGATGCCAAGCTCGTCGAGACGATCGACGATCTCATTGGCCGCTTCGCGGGCCACGTCAGCCAGAACGATGTCGCCGGCGGGCTTGAGAGCGGCCCCGCGCATAATGGCGAGGTTGCTGACCGCGGGGTCGACTGCGAGGACGTCCAGGACCTTCTCGGTGAGGTCTGAGGGCGTCGTGATCCGCAGATGGAGCATGCGGCCAGTGTGCCGTAGCCGCACGGCGCACCAAGCGCTGCCTGTCCGACGACAATCGGCCTTTGGACGGCACCCATCTACGATGGGTGTGGCCGCTGCTGGCAATGCTGGGGGCGCGATCATCGCTATTCTCGGCATCGGAGCTGCCATCGCCTAGAAGTGCCCACGAGATCCACGAGGAGACATCAGTGACAGCAAAGGACGCCTTCACCGAAGAGGAATGGACCAGGATCGTGCGCGGACCCTTCGTGGCCGGGCTGGCGATCTCACTGGCCGATCCCGGCGGCCCGATCGAAGCGGCCAAGGAGACGATGGCCACGCTCAAGTCCGCCACCAACCCGCCCAGCCGCGAACAGCTGCTGACCGAGGTGGCTCTCGACGTCCAGACCATGGCGCAACACAAGAAGCATCCCCTCAAGGGCTACAAGCCCGCGTCTGGTAGCCAGATCCTCGACGAGCTCCGTGCGGCCAAGGCGCTCGTCGCGGCCAAAGCCACCCCGGAAGAGGCTGCCGCGTACGGCACCTGGCTGACGTCCAGCGCCCAAGCGGCCGCCGAGGCAGCCAAGGACGGTGGGTTCATGGGCTTCCACGCCAAGCGGGTCAGCGACGGGGAACAGGCGATGCTCGACCAGGTCCGCGAAGCCGTCAGCGACTGACGCTCGCTGCAGGCAACTCGTCGTCTGCGTCGCCGTGCGTGCCAGCCAAACACTCCGGGGCGGTGTCGATGTCCTCGAGCTACAAGACGTTGATCTCGCCGGCATCAGCACGCCGAGAGCCTGGAGGTCTGCTCGGCCAGGCGGTGTCGGACGCCACGGCGACCTGCTGCCAGCCCGTAGGGTCGCGCCGCGATCGGGACCAAGGACTCCAGCGCCCAGCCGGCGCTTCGCGTGCACTCCATCAATCTGCCCGCGAGATACCCGGCCAGGACGCCCACCAGCGCCCCGACCCCGATCTCTCGTAGCGCTTCGGACAGAGCATGCTCGGGTCCGGCCGAGGCGGTGGCCGCGATGGCGAAGAGCACGACCGGCGTTGCGAGCCCGTCGTTGAGACCACTCTCGACGTTGAGGATGCGTCGTACTCGCACCGGAACGGGAGGGCCTTGACCGGCCGCAACCGGTGTATCAAGGTAAGTGCAGCCTCGTACGACGATGCAGACGCCGACGAGGTCGATCACCAGAGATGATGAGGTCACCCAGTCCAGATCCGAAGCTAGATGACGTCGACTCAGATTCGAGTGCCAGGGCGTCAACGGTGAAGGCCGCGGGCGACGCCCCAAGGCGGAGTTGAGGAGGCCGACGAGATGATCGAGCACACCGGGTCACCCGCTTCGGGGGCAGAGCAGCGCGGACGGCGAGGCAATCTTTCGGTTCGTCAGGCCTCGTTTATCGGGGTGGGTGCGATGGTCGGCGCTGGAATCTTCGCGCTTCTCGGCGCGGCGGGCGAGGTCGCCGGTTCGGCGGTCTGGATCTCCTTCCTGCTCGCGGGGGGAGTCGCCGGTCTGCAGGGCTACTCCTTCGCGAAGCTGGGGGCTCGTTATCCCTCGGCTGGCGGGTTCCTCGAGTACGTCGTCCGTGGGTGGGGACAGGGCCATTTCACCGGAGTGATCGCGTGGATGCTGCTGGCCGTCAATGCCATCATTACCGCGATGGTCGCGGTGTCGTTCGGGAGTTATGCCAGCTCCGCGGTCGCCGACAATGAAGACTGGGTCAAGCCCTTCGCGGTACTCATCGTCTTGGTGATGACTGGCCTCAACGTGGTCGGATCGCAGGCTGTGGCAAGGGTTCAGACGGTGGTCGTTGTGGTCGTGATCGGCATCCTCACGGTCTTCTCGATCGCGACGTTGAGCAATCTGAACGTGGACCTGCTCGCGTTCTCGGGCTACCCGTCCTTTGCTGACATCGTCTCCAGCGTCGCACTGACCTTCTTCGCGTTCCTGGGCTTCGGGGTGATCACCTTCACCGCCAAGGACCTCGCCGACCCGGAGCGTCAGCTGCCGAAGGCAATCTATCTGGCGCTGGCCATTGCCAGCGTGGTCTACGTGGCCGTTGCCCTGGGTGTGTTCGGCACCCTCAGCGTCCACGAGGTGATCGACTCCGGCGGCACCGCCTTGGCGGTCGCGGCCGAACCGGTGCTCGGCTCGGCGGGTTACTGGCTGATGAGCGTCACAGCGCTCTTCGCCACCGCCGGAGCGACCAACTCGGGGCTCTACCCCGCGGCCGGGCTGGGCGACGAGATGGCCGCTGCCGGGCAGTTTCCTCCAGTGATGGGTCGCCGGGTCGGCGGGCGCGCAGCGGTCGGCATCGTGGTCACAGCGATCGCGGCGATCGTCATGGCTGTGTTCTTCGACCTCAATGCCATTGCCTCGATCGGCAGCGCGGTCGCCCTGATCATCTTTACTCTGGTCACGTTCGGTCATTTCCGCATCCGAGACGAGACCGGCGCACAAGGGTGGCTCCTGATCGTTGCCGATCTCGCGACCGTCACGGTACTGGTCTCGTTCACGTTCACAACCCTGGTCAACGAGCCCGGAACCGCGATCGCACTCGGCGTGATCGTGGTGCTTAGCCTCGCCCTCGATCTGATCTGGAAGAGTCGCCGCGGAAAGACTGAACGACGGCCGGACGAATCTGCTGGACTTTGACCGCTTGAACCAACCGGTCGCCCCGACGGCGATGCTTTCCGGGTCGACTCGGGCTGTGGGCGCCCTACCCTGAACCATGTCAGTCCGCGACGCGCCACGCAGGCGCGACGTCCATGGCCTACGGCATGTCAGACTCGGAATGCCTGACGTCCGGACGGCGAGGAGGTCCCGTGAGCAGCGGTGGTGAGGGTGCCTCCGCCCAGCGGAGGGTCGCGGCGGCTGCACAGCGGGAGATCACAGGTTTCCAGACGCCCGCCTGGTTCCGGACCGTGGGCGTTGGGGCTTGGCTGCTGCTGGGGATTGCTGGAGTTCTTGCTCTACTGCTGTTTCTCGTCGCGCTCGTTGCGGAGGTGGCCATTCCGCTGGCGATCGCAGCGGTGTTGGCGGCGGTCCTGGTCCCACTTGCTGACCGCCTCGAGCAATGGCGCGTACCTCGGTGGCTGGGGGCAACGCTGGTCCTCATTCTGGGACTCTCCGCCGCCGCGGCGACGGTTGTCCTCGTGGTCAGCGGTCTCACCAGCCAGAGCGATGAGATCTGGGCCCAGCTGGAGGCGTCGCTCCAGAAGGTCGACGACGAGACTTCCGCTGCGGGAGGTTCGGACCAGCTCGTCACCGGCGCACACCGCGTGGTCCGCCTGCTCACCACAGGAGTCCTCGGAGGCATATTCAGCTCGGCGACCGGGTTCGTCGTCGGATCCGTCCTGGCCATTTTCATGCTGCTGTTCCTGTTGAAGGACTGGGAGCAGATCACCCGATGGACAGCCGGCCACCTCGGACTGCCGACCGCCGTCGGCAGCACCATCATCGACGGGACTGTGAGTGCGTTCCGCGGCTACGCGGCGGGTCTGACCCTCATCGGCACGGCCAACGCGGCGGTCGTGGCGATCGGCGCCGTGGTGCTCGGCCTCCCTCTCGTCGCTACGATCGCTCTGGTTTCGTTCATCACCAGCTACGTGCCCTACCTCGGGGCGTTCGTCGCCGGCGCCTTCGCCGTGCTGATCGCCTACGGCTCAGGCGGGCTGGGCGTCGCATTGGCGATGTTGGCGATCGTCCTGCTGGCGAACAACACGATCCAGAACATCGTGGAGCCATTCGCTTTCGGAACTCGCCTGCGCCTGCACCCCCTCGTCGTACTGCTGACCGTGACAACTGCCGCGATGCTGTTCGGCGTGATGGGGGCGATCCTGGCGGCGCCACTGACCTCGGCGGCGGTCAACGCCTACCAGCAACTGCGCAGTACGAGCCCCAAGGACACCGATGCGCTACCCAGGGGCGAGCTGGCAGGACCGGACCGCGCAGCACTCTAGGCTCGCGAAGACTTGCCGACCCAGGAACGTGTTGTTGCCTACGGCGGTTTGATCCCGGACCGTGCACGGACGCTGCTTCCTCGGTCCGGAGAAACATCAGACACGGCAGAATGCGCCAGAATGCGGGTGTGCGGGGAGTAGTGTCCGGGCCATGGATTTTGTCGGCAGCCGCTGCCGCGTCCCTGAAGCGTTCAGCATTCGGCCGCCGGTACCCTTCTCGGTCCGCATTCGCAGCCACGAAAGCAGTCAAGGAGCGTGGGTGATGAGGTCCGCCTGCAGACCGCTCACTGCTGTTGAGCGTCCCACGTGAGATCGGATCTACACGATGGTCGCCGGATGACAACCCGCCTGACGCTGGCAGGGCTCGTCGTATCGGTACTGGTCCTTTCGGCGTGCAGCGATAGCGATGGCGACGGTTCGGTCAAGCGGGCGCAGGCGCGCGTCGAGGTCAAGGAGCGGGCCCTGACCGCGGCGCAGTCGGAGGCTGCGGCGACGTTCGCGGCGTTCTGCGATACCGGAAAGACGTACATCGTGGCTCTGGACCGCTACGGCGACGTGCTCAACGCCAGCGCGCCCACCGTGGGTGACGTGAAAGCGGCGGGGACGGACTTGGCGCAACCTCGAGAGAACACTACACAGGCGGCGGAAGCCGCGGTGGCGGCTCAGCAACAACTCGTCGAGACCGAGCAGGAACTGGCAGATGCCCGGGGAACATTGGCCAAGATCCAGGCGAGCGCGGGCGGCCCGAGCAGTTCTTCGGTTGCTACCGACGCGTTGTCGACGACATCTCAGCTCCCGCCGCCGCCGCCAAGCGAGACGGTAAACCGGGTGAAACAAGCAGAGTCGGAGTTCCAGACGGCTCAAAGGGGCATCACCGAACAGACTCCGCTGGTGCAGGCCTCACAACAGTTCAACGCCGCCGCCGTCGCGCTCGAAATGTCCTGGCTAGCCCTGTACGCAGACGCGGGATGCCTGACCGGCGAACAGCAGAAGCAAGCTGAAGCCGCTGTCGCCGAGTACACCGCCACCCTGCAGCATGCCCTGTCCGACGCCGACTACTACCAAGGTCGCGTCGACGGTGTCTACGGCCCGCAAACCGTCGCTGCGGTTGAAGCGCTGCAAGAGGCCCATACCCTGCCGGTGACCGGCACAGTCGACAAGGCAACCGCGGCAGCGCTGGAGGACGATCTGCAGGCGAAGGGTGGAGCGGCAGCCCAAGACTCGCTCGCGGCGACGGCCGCGGTGCAGCAGACGCTGAGGCTCGCCGGATTTTGGGACGGCCCGATCGACGGGCAGTGGACTCCGGAGCTGACCGCGGCCTTGAAGTCGTTCCAGACCGATCTCGGTGTCAAGCCGACCGGGAGCGTCGACGCGGCCACCGTCAGTGCACTCGAGCGGGCCATCGCCACCGCCCAGCAACCTGAACAGACACCCTCGACGTCGGTGCCCAGCACCACACCAACCGGCTCGGTGCCCAGTAGCCCACCCTCGGAGTCGCTGTCAGGCACTGCTCCGACGGTCACTACCACCAGCTCGACGCCCCGATGACCTGGCCTCCCCTTTCGGAGCTCCACGACATCTAGTCACCGGTCCCCACCCCAGACCGGGTGGTCCGGAGCCACCCTCGCGTGTGACAGCGTCAGGTGACGTCAACAGTTGGCGTGGCTGGCCTGGGCTCCAGGCCAGGCCGCGAGGAGGTGGAGCATGACCGAGCTGGATATAGGCCCGATCGACTACCTGGCTCTGGAGTTCCCAACGGCCGAGATGAAGGGTGACGGTCTGGCCGCCCTGGTCAACTTGGTCGATCGAGGGATCATCCGGATCCTCGATTTCCGGTTCGCGAAGCGGGACCCGGACGGGTCGTACACCGCACTCGAGATCACCGACCTCGATGGCGACGGCACCCTGGACCTCGCCATCTTCGAGGGTGTCGAGTCCGGACTGCTCGACGGCGACGATCTGAGCCAGGCGATCTCACTGATCGAACCCGGTCACGCGGTCGGGCTGATTGTCTACGAGAACAGCTGGGCCGGACCATTCGTGACCGCGATGCGGCGCGTCGGGGCCGAGGTCATCGCAAGCGCGCGGATCTCCGCCGACGACGTTCTGGCGACGTTGGACGCACTGGAGTCGGCGGACACGTAGACCGACCGAAGACAAGGAGGACTCAACATGGGACTCATCGGTGGCATGGCGAGGACAGCGGTGGTCGCGGGCACTGCGACGGCGGTGTCGAACCGCGTATCCCGTCGGCAGGCGAACCGCTGGGCTGACCAGGGGCAACAACAGTACGAGGCTCCGGCCTACGCTTCCTCTCCCCAGGCAGCACCGGCACCTCAAGCGTCTGGGGGAACGGACATGCTCGACCAGCTGCAGAAACTGGGTGAGCTGAAGGCCACCGGTGTCTTGACCGAGGAGGAGTTCGCCGCGCAGAAGGCGCGGATCCTCTCCTCGTAGCCAACCGTTCCGAAGGGGCCACGATGCAGCCACCCATCCCCGGGTGGCGTGCGACCACCCGATGCCCGAGGATCGTTGGGTCAGCCACTGACGAGCGCGGCGGTTCTGGCCCGACTCAGCGTCGCCGCCGACCTCAACGACCACCGATACAAGGAGCCCGGCATGACGGCGTTCACGGTTTGGAAGTTCGACAGTCCAGAGGGTGCGGCTCATGCCGCTGATCTCCTCAACAACGCGGCCGACGACGGTCTGGTGAAGGTCCTCGACCATGCCGTCGTGTCCTGGCCCGTGGGGGCATCCCATCCGGACACGAAGCACAGTCACGACGACGAGCGACGGGGCGCAGGGTGGGGCGCCCTCTGGGGTTTAGTAGTGGGCTCTCTGTTCCTTGTGCCGGTGGTCGGTGGTATCGCCGGCGCGGCCATCGGGGCCATCAGCAAGGCCACGAAGGATGCCGGCATCGACAAGAACGACTTGGAGACCATCCGGACCCAGATCACCGAGGGTACGTCCGCCCTGTTCGCCGTGACCGAGGATGGAAACCTCGACCGCCTTGGCGAGCGCTTCGTCGGGACGCACAGCACGCTCGTGGCCACGAACCTCACCGATGCCGAACGCGAAACCCTGCTCGAGACCTTCGGTGGCTAGCCGCCGGGGATTTCGGGACCGGCGCCCAGGTCCACCCGCTCTCGGGTGGGGCCTGACCACCCACGCCGGGATGATCGTTGTCAGCAGCAGCCGACCGCGCTAGGCCGCTGGAATCTCGATGGGCACGGGAGTGCCAAGCGGCGGGCTCCTTTCGCGCAGGAGAGGCTGTGGAGATAGGTATCGGTGCGATGGTTGGCGTTCGCGGATATCAAGCTCATCGTGCTGGGTGTGGGGCGTTGGTAACGTGACAAAGCCTCAGACCGGGACCCCCTTTTTCGACGTCGACGTCGACGTCGACGTCGACCCCGACCTCGTCGAGTACGTCGTCGTGGGGGTGCCTGAGCTCTCCGCTCTGGACCGGGTCGCGACTGCCCTCGGCGAGCTCGTTCGTTCGCACGTGATCCGGATTCTCGATGTGGTGACTCTGGTGAAGCAGAGCGACGGAGCGGTGGAGGTCCTTGAGGTGGACGCTGTGGGCCCCTTGCGAGCCCTGCGCCAGCTTGGGGGCTATTTCGGCGGCTTCCTCAGCAGCCACGACCTGATCCTGGCTGCGGACGCGGTTGCCCCGGACACCGCCGCCATCCTGCTACTGGTCGAGGATCGTTGGGCTGGACCTCTCTCTCGCGCCGCGCGTACGGCTGGAGGGCGGGTGCTCGGCGGGGAGCGTGTCCCACACAGTCGGATGCTTTTGGCACTAGCCGATGCGGGCTTCGTCGACGCGTCGGGCAAGGCAGGAGAGGAGGAGGAGCATGCGACGCATGGCGAGGTCACGTGACGAATGTCCCGACCTGCTGGTAAGACGCCCGCTGAGCTGGACGACGTCCGTGACGCGGGCCGAGTTCGTTGTCGACCGCGCCGCGCAGGTCCGCGAGCTCGTGGGTCTGGTCGACCGAGGGCTCCTGACCGGTGAGGAGTTCGAGCGTCAGCGGCGCAAGGTGGTCGGCCCTTGATCGGACCTCTTGAGCTGCGTGAGTGCACGCGCGATGTCGGCCGCCTCGGTGCGTGAGCGACAGTGCAGCTTGCGATAGATGACCTTGAGATGAAACTTGAGGGTGTTCATCGAGATGAAGAGCTCAGCGGCGATCTCTCGCAGTGTCAGGCGACTCGGAAGGAGCCTGAGGACATCTCGCTCCCGATCGGTGAGCTGGTCCACCATCCCACGCATGGCCTCGACTCTTCCCCGGCCCACCTCGATCGTCGCCGCACGCCGTAGTCGGTCGAGCCACGTCGGGGGGACTCTCCACGCCGCGATCTCGACGAGTCGCACCACGTCGGGACCCTCGGAGGCAACCGTCTGCAGCAGTCCATTTGCCGACGCGACGTCTATCGCTGCGATTATCCACTTGAGCGAGACCTCGCGAGTTGGCGACGTCCGAGCGCGGAGCAGGTCTCGAACAACCTGGTGACGGACGCACCGTGGCGCCACATCCTCGAGAGCAGACACCGCGCCTGGGTTGTCCCCTTCGGCCAGGCACACGCGTGCCAGGCTCACGCCCGACCAGAAGCCGTCGTCAACCTGGCCTGACCAGACTCTGGCCTGCTCGACCGACCCTTCGGCCAAGGCCAGACGCGTGCCTAGGCGCGCGAGCCATCCGCGCGCTCCGCAGCCGGAAAAGTCGTCCTCCGCGATGGCGGTCGCCGTTGCAAACCAGTTCCTGGCGCCGGCCGGGTCGCCCGCGTCGCACCGCGCCTGGCTCAGCTCAAGACACGCCAGAAGCTGGCAGTGGGCCCCTGCCTCGATGCGTCGGTCCGCCACGGATGTGAGTTCCTCGATGGCCCCCGGATCCCCCATCTCCCGGTGCGCCATCGCCTCCGCGATGGCGAGCTCCGAGCGCAGGATGGTCATGTTCGCGACCTCGGCAGCGGTCCGTACACCGGCGGTCACTCGGAGGGCGTCCACCGGCCTACCGGCCAGGGCCTCACCTAGGGCTCGGATGCCCTCGAATGAGAGCATCCTCTCGGGGTCGATGCTCAAGGCCTGCCGTGCCTGCCGAATCTCTGCTTCGTCGTCGTCCCAGCGCTCGGACAGGCACGAGCCGCGGACGATCATGTTCCAGCCGAAGCGGCCCGAGCGGATCGAGCCACCAGCGTGGGCCGATATCTCTCAGACCCTGCTCGGCGAGTACCGCGCCCCCGTCCCAGTCTCCGTGTGCGGTCGCGGCGATGGATTGCAGCATCGTCATCCGTGCGCGCACCGTCGTTTCGAGGACGGTTGATGCGCGGGCAACGACACTCATCTGGTCGACGGCCGCGAGGAATCGCGGCCGACTGACCAGCAGATTGCACCAGGCAACGTCGATGATCGTGTCCAGGTCGGCCATCGCGAGCTGGGTGTCGATACCTGCGAGAGCCCTTGCAATGGTCGACTCACGACCGCTGTCGTACAGTGCCGTGACGTGAGCCGCCAACAGCCGAAGCGCGTCGCGCGGGCGGGCGGCCAGCAGCCAATGCTCCAGCGCGAGCGACACCTGTCCAGTCTCTTCGTACCAGTGCGCAGCCCGGCCATGGCGGTCGGAAAGCCGTTCAGGAGAACGCCGAGCCAGCTCGGCGAGCAGCACGTCGCGGATCAGCGAGTGCATGATGTACGACCCTGTGGGGTCTATCCGGCTCACGAAGAGACCACGGTCCTCGGCCAAGCCCAGCTGGACACCTGCGTCCTCACGCCCGGTCAGCGCCGCCGCGAGACCGGCATCCACCACCTTGACGACCGCGAAATCGAGCAGCGAGTCCACGAGCTCGGGGTCCTCGGCACCGAGGACCTCGTGCAGCACGTAACCCTCGAGCAGAAGTGCACCCTCGCGGCCAGCCGGTGAGCAGCCTGGTTGCGCACGACTCGACCGAGCAGCAAGCGCAGCGAGTTGGATGCCGGCCGCCCAACCACCTGCCCACCCCGCGACCTCGGCGAGCTTGGCCTCCTCGAGGGTGGGCGCGAGCCTCCTGATGAGCTGGACGGCCTCCTCCTGGGAGAACTTCAGCTCCGCGAAGTGGACCTCCCCGAGCTGGCCTCTGGCCCGGAGCCGCTCCAACGGGAGCTGTGGCGCGCGACGTGCCGCGACCACGACGTGCAGCCACACTGGCAGATGCTGGAGGAACAACGCGAGCGACCGCACTGCCAGCTCGTCCTGGTCGACGAGCTGAAGATCGTCGATCACGAGAAGCGCCTCCGGGACCGGTGCTGCCTCCAGATCGTCAAGGAGCGCGCCGACTCCCTCAAGCAAGGAGTTGGGCCGACTGAAAAGAACGAGAGCGCGCTGTCCACAACCCGGCGCCAGCGTCTCCAGCGCGACCACCATCCCCGACCAGAACCGCGCCGCGTCGCGGTCCTCGTCGTCGACCGAGAGCCAGGCATGCGGGGTCGACAGCGTCGCACACCAGGTCGCGAGCAGAGACGTTTTTCCAGCGCCGGCGGGTGCAACCACAAGAGTCAGCGGGCTATTCACCACGTCGTTCAGCAGCAGATGGAGTCGTGACCTCACGACTAGCCGGTCGGGCTCGGTCATGGGTCGCAGCTTGGACTTGAGGACGAACGAGCCGGGCCGTGTGGACGACCTGCCGCGCCTCGAAGCACCAGCTTCCGTCACCGTGCCTCCGCGGGATCTCGACCGTAGACCCTCCAACCGTACGCCAAGTACCGTCTCATGATCTCGATCCGTCGATCGTGAGGCTCTCCGGCCAGTCCTGGGTCTGCGCCCACCCTCGGCTGGGTGGTGCCTGCCCACCCGAGTGAACGGGACGATTACCGTCGACGCCGCGGCTCTCGGAGGTCTTGCTGATGACTGTGATGGATCCCTCGACCAGCCCAACTCAGCCTGCGGGCATGGAGACGGGTGAGGTCGCCACGGCTCTGGGCGTCGCCGTCGACCAGGGCCTGACGGCGGGAGAGGCGAGCGCCCGCCTAGCGTCGCATGGGGGCAACCGGCTCGCGGAGGGCAAGAAGGAGTCAGGACTTCGCGCGTTCCTGCGCCAGTACGAGGACTTCATGCAGCTCGTTCTGCTCGCGGCTGCTGCCGTGAACCAGATCGTCACCGGCGAGACCGGAACGAGCGTGGTGCTCGCCGGACTCACCGTGTTCAACGCCGTCATCGGGCTACGGCAGGAGGCGAAGGCCGAGGAGAGCGTCAAGGCTCTCTCGCAGATGATGAAGACCATCGCGCGAGTACGCCGGGACGGTCAAGCTGTGGAGATCGACGCCCAGGAGCTGGTGCCTGGGGATGTGGTCCTCGTCGAGGCCGGGAACCGGATCCCGGCGGATGGACGGATCTGTGTGGCCGCGACGCTCGAGATCGAGGAGGCCGCGCTCACCGGAGAGAGTCTCCCGGTCGGCAAGTCCACCGACCCGGTGCCCGGGGCGGAGGTGCCCTTGGGCGATCGGACCTGCATGGCGTACATGAACACCTCGGTCACCCGTGGCCGCGGCGAGCTGATCGTCACCGCGACCGGCATGGACACCGAGATCGGTCACATCGCCAACATGCTGGCCAACACCGAGGCCAGCAAGACACCCCTGCAGAAGCAGCTCGACTCGCTGTCCAAGATCATCGCCTCCATCGCCGCGGTAGCGCTCGTCATCGTCGTGCTGCTCGGCCTGGCTCGCGGCGAGTCCTTCGACACCCTCTTCGTCACCGGGGTGGCTCTTGCGGTGGCCGCGATCCCGACCGGCCTGCCCGCCGTGGTGACCGCGCTGCTGTCGATGGGCACCCGCGAGATCGCCAGGCGCAACGCCATCATCAAGCGACTCCCGGCTGTCGAGACGCTGGGCTCGACATCGGCCATCTGTTCGGACAAGACCGGCACGTTGACGCTGAACAAGATGACTGCTCGGGAGCTGGTCATCCCCGGCCACAACCGCTACACGGTGTCCGGCGAGGGCTACGGCACGACGGGCGACATCAGCCACGTCGGCGGCCAGCACTACGACCTCGACCCGTACCTCCTTCCGATGGTGTTGTGCGCGGACGCCGTGCTCGACGGAGAAGCGCTGATCGGGGACCCGACCGAGGGCGCGCTGATCGTGCTGGGCGCGAAGGGTGGGCTGGATATCCAGGAGACCCGCGCGGCGCTCCCGCGGGTCGCGGAGGTTCCCTTCGACTCCGACTACAAGTTCATGGCGACCTTCCACGAGATGACCGCTGACGACGGCCGCCCGGTCGTGCGCTGTTACGTCAAGGGGGCTCCCGACGTTCTCATCGCGCGGGCCACGACGATCCGAAACCCGGACGGCACCTTGCTCCCCATCACCGATGACAACCGACACCTCGCTCTCGTCGCCAACGACCAGATCGCCAACGCCGGTGAGCGGGTCATGGTGGTCGCCCAGCGAGACCTCGATCCGAGCGTGCTGCAGGCGGGTGGCGACCTCATCGACCAGGTACGGGAGCTCACCCTGCTCGCGATGGTCGGCATCGTCGACCCACCGCGTTCGGAGGCCAGGGCCGCGATCGCCGAATGCCACGAGGCTGGAATCCGAGTTCGGATGATCACCGGTGACCACGCGGCGACGGCCGCCGCCATCGCGAGAGAGCTGGGCATCGAGGGGCGCGCGGTGACCGGCGCCGAGTTCGCCGCAATGAGTGACGAGCAGCTCAAAGTCGAGCTCGACGACATCGGGGTGGTTGCCCGGGTGGCCCCCGAGGACAAGGTTCGCCTCGTCCACCTGCTCAAGGAGAAGGGCGACGTGGTCGCCATGACCGGCGACGGCGTGAACGACGCTCCGGCGCTGAAAGCGGCGGATATCGGTGTGGCCATGGGCATCACCGGCACCGAGGTCTCCAAGGAGGCCGCGGTGATGATCCTGACCGACGACAACTTCGCCACCATCGTTGGTGCGGTCTCCTACGGCCGCGGACTCTACGACAACCTGCTGAAATACCTGCGCTTCCAGATGTCAACCCTGGTCGCCTACATCGCGGTCTTCATCGGAGCCGGGATCATCGGCATCGCCAACGGTGCGCCCCTGAACCCGCTGCAGATCCTCTGGCTGAACATGGTCGTCGACATCCCTCTCGCGATCGCGCTCGGCTTCGACCGACCCGCTCGCGGCCTGATGAGCCGTCCCCCACGCCCCGTGGAGGCGCCGGTCCTCTCGCGGAGCAACTGGATCCGGCTCTGCGTCCAAGGCGCGGTGATGACGGTCGGTGCGCTGGCCGCCTACCAGATCGGCGACCACCAGGACGGGGCGTTGGTGGCCTCGACGATGTTGCTCACCACGCTGTCGCTGTTCCACGTCGCCGCGGCGTTGCTCTGCCGCGACCAGCGGAACACGATCTTCGACCGGGACGCCTTGCCCGGCGCCGTCCAGCTGCGCCGCTACGGTGTGTCGCTGTTGGCCATCATCTTGATCACGGAGCTCGACTTCATGCACCGCATCTTCGCCACGGCCGAGCTCAGCTTTGCCCAGTGGTGCATCGGCGTGGGTCTCGCCCTCTCCCTGGTCGTGGTCGAGGAGCTGATCAAGCTCGTCATCCGGCACCGTAGCTCGGCCGAACCTGCGGCGAACCAGCCACAGATCGTGCCGGTAACCCCCTCACTCGCCTGAGCAAAGGAAGATCCGATGTCGTTCAACCTCCGCCACCGCAGCTTTCTCAAGGAGCTCGACTTCACTCCGCAGGAGCTGAAGTTCCTGCTCAAGCTGTCCGCCGATCTCAAGGCGGCGAAGTACTCGGGCTACGAACAGCCCCGCCTTGCCGGCAAGAACGTCGCGCTGATCTTCGAGAAGACGTCGACGCGGACGCGCACCGCGTTCGAGGTCGCCGCCAAGGACCAAGGAGCGCACGTCACCTATCTGGAGCCCAGCGGCTCCCAGATCGGTCACAAGGAGTCGATGAAGGACACCGCGCGAGTGCTTGGTCGCACGTTCGACGGAATCGAGTACCGCGGCTTCGCGCAGGAGTCCGTGGAGATCTTGGCCGCGTACTCAGGAGTGCCCGTCTGGAACGGGCTGACCGACGAGTTCCACCCCACACAGATTCTCGCAGACGTTCTCACGATGACCGAGCACAGCGAGAAGCACCTGCACGACATCGCGTACTGCTATCTGGGGGACGCCCGCAACAACATGGGCAACTCGCTGATGGTCGGTGGCTGCAAGCTCGGCATGGACGTCCGGCTGTGCGCTCCTCGGGATCTGTGGCCGCAAGATGACCTGGTCGAGACCTGCCGGGGAATCGCCGAGGAGACCGGCGCCCGGCTGACGTTGACCGAGGACGTCGACGAGGGCGTTTCGGGCGTCGACTTCCTGTACACCGACGTCTGGGTCTCGATGGGCGAGGAGAAAAGTGTCTGGGCCGAGCGGATCAAGCTGCTCACGCCGTACCAGGTGAACACGGACGTGGTGGAGCGGACCGGCAACCCGAAGGTGAAGTTCATGCACTGTCTGCCGGCCTTCCACAACCGTGAGACGAAGGTTGGCCAGGACATCTTCGAGCACTACGGCATGGATGGTCTCGAGGTCACCGACGACGTCTTCGAGTCCGAGCACTCGATCGTCTTCGACCAGGCCGAGAACCGCCTGCACACGATCAAGGCCGTCATGGTCGCCACGCTCGGAGACTGAGACCCGGTCAGACAGGAGAAACCGATGCGCGTCGTGGTGGCGCTGGGCGGGAACGCCCTGCTGAAGCGTGGGGAGCCGATGACCGCGGACAACCAGCGCGTCAATGTGCGGTCTGCGGCCCCCGCTCTCGCGGCGGTGGCGAAGGAGCATCAGCTGGTGCTCTCTCACGGCAACGGCCCGCAGGTGGGCCTCTTGGCGCTGCAGGCTGCGGCGTACACGGAGGTCGACCCGTACCCGCTCGACATCCTGGGCGCACAGACCGAGGGGATGATCGGCTACGTCCTCGAGCAGGAGCTAGGCAACGCGATGCCGCCGGACGTGCCGTTGGCGACGATCCTGACGATGGTGGAGGTCGACCCGTTGGACCCGGCGTTCGACAACCCGACCAAGTTCGTCGGGCCGATCTACACCCGATCCCAGGCCGACACGCTGACCGGGGCGAAGGGCTGGGTCTTCAAGCAGGATGGCGACAGCTGGCGGCGGGTCGTGCCATCGCCCGCGCCGCGCCGCATCTTCGAGATTCGTCCGATCCGATGGCTGCTCGACAACGGCGTCGTCCTCATCTGCGCCGGGGGTGGTGGCGTGCCGACGATGTTCCTGCCTTCCGCGACGAAGCAGACACTGGTGGGCGTCGAGGCGGTCATCGACAAGGACTTCGCCAGCGAGCTGCTCGCTCGCGAGGTCGCCGCCGACCTGTTCGTGATGGCGACCGACGTCGACGCGGTCTACGCCGACTGGGGGACGCCGCACCAGCGGGAGCTGGGCCGGGTGACCGTCGACGAGCTACGACAAGAAAGCTTCCCGGCCGGCTCCATGGGGCCGAAGGTCGAAGCGGCCTGCCGCTTCGTGGAGGCAACCGGAGGGCGGGCCGCCATCGGCGCGCTCACGCAGATCGCACAGATCGTCGACGGCGACGCGGGCACCCAGGTGGTGGCCTCGTGATCCGCCGGCCATGCGGAACGGAGGAGTCATGACATCGTTGGGTGTCCATTCAGAGGTTGGTCGGCTGCGCAAGGTGATGGTGCACCGCCCCGAGCTCAGCCTGCAGCGGCTGACCCCGACGAACCACGACGACCTGCTCTTCGACGACGTGCTGTGGGTGGAGCGCGCACAGTACGAGCACGACCAGTTCGTGGCGAAGATGCGTGAGCGGGGCGTGGAGGTCTTTCTGCTCCGGGACCTGCTCGGGGAGGCGCTAGCGGCGAGCGACGAATGCCGTCGAAGGCTGATCGACCTTGCCGCGTCGGAGTTCACCGTCGGTGTCTCGCTCGTCGACGAGGTGCGCTCGGCGCTATGGGAGATGCCCCCAGAGACGCTGGCCCGGCACATCATCGGCGGGCTGACCGTTGCCGAGTCGGGGCTCGACCTCGGCAGCCTCCGCTCTCGATCTGTCATCGCAGCCGCGGTCGATGATGAGAGCCTGTTCGTCCTGCCGCCGCTTCCGAACACGCTGTTCACCCGCGACTCGTCGTGCTGGATCTACGGCGGCGTGACGATCAACCCGATGTTCTGGCCGGCTCGGCGGCTCGAGGCGTACAACGTCGCCGCCATCTATCGCTACCACCCGATGTTCGCGGACGCCGACTTCGAGTACTGGTACCCCCCGCTGGGCGACGACGGCCGGTTCAACGTCGAAGACTTCGGTCGGTCCTCGCTCGAGGGCGGGGACGTGCAGCCGATCGGCAACGGGACGGTGCTCATCGGGTTGAGCGAGCGTTCCCAGGGCCGCATGATCGAGCAGGTGGCGCGGGCGCTCTTCGCCACGGGTGGCGCCGAGCGAGTCGTGGCCGTGGTCATGACGAAGGACCGGGCTCACATGCATCTCGACACCGTCTTCACGATGCTCGACCGCGATGCCGTCACGGTCTACCCACGCGTCATGGACAGCGTGCGGGCGATCAGCCTTCGACCAGGAGTGAACGGCGCGGAGTTCCACGTGACCGAGGAGACGAGCTTCCTCGGCACGGTTGCAGATGCTCTCGGCGTTTCCAACCTGCGGGTGGTCGAGACCGGTGGCGACACCTACCAGCAGGAGCGTGAGCAGTGGGATGACGGCAACAACGTGGTTGCCCTTGAACCAGGTGTCGTCATCGCCTACGAGCGCAACACGTACACGATCGCGAAGATGCGCGCGGCAGGCATCGAGGTGATCACCATCGAGGGCTTCGAGCTCGGTAAGGGCCGGGGCGGTGGACACTGCATGACCTGTCCGCTGCTGCGGGATCCGCTGTGAGAAACGCACACCGATGAACGCCGCGGTTCGCTGGGTAGTCCTCGTCCTCGCGGCGGTACTCATCGTGGGCCTGCTCGGGTGGGCCCGCGGCGGGGAGCACCACCGCGGCGACGAGGTCGGCTCGTTGAGCTCCTTGGCAACTCACGTGAGCCCCTGAAGCCTCCGGAGGAGACACCCATGGCTGACCAGACCACGACCGCGCCGGTTGAGAAGCGCCGAGGTTTCAAGCTCCCGTCGGCGTACACGATCCTCTTCGGACTGATCGTGCTCACGGCGATCGCCACCTGGGTCGTCCCGGCGGGTACCTATCAGACGGACAAGAACGGGGCACCGATCCCGGGTACGTACCACTCCGTCGACTCGCACCCCGCGCGGATCATGGTCGACTCGCTGACGGCTCCGATCAACGGCCTCTACGGGATCGAGAACGCCAAGGGGAACATCAACTACTACAACTCGGGGACGCTCTTCGGCGCCATCGATGTGGCACTGTTCATCCTCGTCATCGGTGGGTTCCTGGGGGTGACGATGCAGACCGGTGCGATCCAGGCCGGCATCGGCCGACTGGTCAGCCGACTGCAGGGTCGGGAACGGTGGATGATCCCGATCCTCATGACCGTCTTCGCGCTCGGTGGCACCACGTACGGTATGGCCGAGGAGAGCCTGGCGTTCTACTCGCTGGTCATCGCGGTGATGATCGCGGCTGGGTACGACGCTCTGACGGGGGCCGCCGTTGTCCTCCTGGGCTGCGGGATCGGCACCTACGGCTCGACGATCAACCCGTTCGCCACCGGGATCGCCTCAGGTTTCGCTGGGGTCTCGATCAGCGACGGCTTGGTTCTGCGGCTGGTGATTCTCGTCGTCGGCCTCGGGCTGGGCATCTTCTTCGTGCTTCGCTATGCCGACCGGGTCAAGGCCGATCCCTCCCGTTCGGTGGTTGCCCATATGAGGGAGGACAACGCCCAGCACTTCAGCGTTGACACCGGCGAGGAGGACCCGGTCATGACCGGCCGGCAGAAGGTGATACTCGCCGTATTCGCGCTGGCGTTCCTCGTCATGATGTATGGAGTCATTCCATGGGAGGACCTGAACATCGGCCTGGTCACCTTGTGGTGGTGGTTCCCCGAGATGACGGCGTCCTTCATCCTTTTCAGCATCATCATCGGAGTCATCGGCCGGATGTCAGAGCTGAACTTTACGAACGCTTTCGTCGACGGCGCGCGTGACCTGCTCGGCGTGGCTCTCATCATCGGTATCGCACGGGGCATCACCGTGGTGATGAACAACGGGCAGATCACCGACACCGTCCTGCACTGGGCAGAGCAGGCGCTCGGCGACGTCGGGGAGGCGGGGTTCTCGATTGTGATGTTCGGGCTGTTCCTGCCGCTGTCGTTCCTCATCCCGTCGTCGTCGGGCCTGGCGACCGTCGCTATGCCCATCATGAGCCCGCTGGCGTCCTTCGCCAACGTTCCGGCCGAGCTGGTCGTCACCGCGTACCAGTGCGCCTCGGGAATCATGAACCTGTTCATCCCCACCTCGGCCGTCGTGATGGGTGGTCTCGCGATCGCCCGGGTTCCGTACGGTACCTATGTGAGGTGGGTCTGGCCGCTCTTGGCGATGCTGGTCGGGCTCAGCGTGTTGGCGTTGGGCGTGGGCGCCCTCCTTGCGTGACCAGTCGCACCCTAGGGCATGTTGAGGCAAGGAGGCGGATGAAGCGGCACTGAAGACCGCCGCCGGCGGAGACACATCGGGTGACTTCTTCCAGTAGGCGTCGGCCCATCTACATGTGATGGACCGACAACCACCCAGGCGCACCCAATTCAGTGTCCATGCAGGTCACAGCCGCGGGCCACCCGGCTCCTGCGTGGCACGGCCTGCGGCTTCTCGCATGGCCTAGTGCATCATGGTGGTCTTGCGGCGGCGCCCTCGGCGATCCGCCCGGGTGGCGCGGTCGGTGCCCTGTCAGGTGGCGAGCATGAGCTCATCGAAGGCCGCCCGAAGACGTTGCGCTCCCACCATCCGATCGAGTCAGCGGGTGGATCAACCGAGGTCGGCGGCCTCGAGTCCGTCGACCGGCAGTTGGTTGGCGGTGTGTCGCTCGCGGCGCTTCATGATCCGCCACAGCACGTAGCAGAATGCACCGGTGAACATCGGAAGCAGGTAGGTCAAGGCGCGGTAGAGCAGCACGCCCGCGACGACACTGTTGTGAGCGGACTCCCCCAGAACCGCGACATAGACGACGGTATATGCCACCTCCGCCACCCCGACACCCCCGGGGGTTATCGAGATGACGGTGGCGATACGACCCACGGAGTAGAGCAGCAGCCCTAAGGAGAGAGCCAGGTCGCTGCGGGCGATGCCGCTGGCCCACAGGCAGGAGACGAGCAGGACACCGTTGAGCAGATAGCTGCCCGCGATGCAGCCGAGGAGGACGGTTCCGTGGTCCTTCACTCGGTGGAGCGTGTCGGCGCGAAGGGCAACACAGCGGTCCGCCCCATCGGTGACCGGCTCCTTGCGGAACAACCGCCGAGGCGGGTTCACGAGGCCCTGCCCGGTGCGCCCCGCGATTGCCGCCAAGCGTTCACTGCTTGCAACGGCAACCACCAAGCCGATGGCAAGGACGGATGTGCCAACCGCGATCAGCCCGATGAGCCACACGTTGTCGTAGCCGCCGGACGTGGGCATCCCGAGGAGTGTCCAGACGACGAACAAGGCTCCTGGGGCGGAGAAGACGAGGACGTTGGTCAACAGGCTCACGGTGATCGTCGCACCGGCGAAGTCGTCGGTGCTGACACCCCACGAGCGCAGGATGACGTACTGCGTGGCCGTGCTCGACGGCCCAGGTACGACGTTGCCCACCGCCGACGCGGCCTCTCGCGCGATCAGCGAGCGGGTCAGCGACAGGCCTGGCATCAGCGTGTTATAGGAGCCCGCGAGGAGCACCCGGATAACCAACGCAACCACCAGGAACCACGCCAGGGTGGTCAGGGGGATCGACTTGATGGCGCTCCAAACCCCGCTGAAGTCGCCGAGCGCCGGGATGATCACGGCGATGAGCAGGACGACGAGCCCACCCGACAATGCCGCGCTGAGAACCTTGAGAAGCACGGAAAACTGGCTTGGCGGCGCGCCAAGTGCCTCGGCGGACAGCTCCTTGGTCGCGGCGGACTTCGATGGCCGTCTCCGGCGATCACGCCTGCGGGATGTCATCCGCCACTCTCCGATCCCGGCCCGACGTCAGTCAGCAGCCGGCGTACCAGGTTCCAGCTTCGGGGAACGATCGCACCCTATCTGGAAAACTCTCGCCCGGAGGGGTGCGCCGAGATGGTCGAGGCGACCAACCGGCGGGCCAGGGTCCGTGTCGGTGACGCGCTAGCCGTCCGGCCTAGCCCTCCTGTCAACGATCTGGCATCTGAGACATCCTCGGCCGTGTGACGTCACGGTTTGAGTCAGCCATGGAAGCCCGCTTGGGGAACAACCGGCTTGCCGCGAAGTCACCCGAACCGAGCTGCCATGCACCGCGGCAGTCCTCAGGTCGTTGCGGACACTGGAGCATCCTGCATGGCTCCGTTCAGCAGGTCGACTTGACGTCGCTGATCAAGGTCTCCTCGGGGGTCGATGATGAGGGTGCGGAGGAGTTCGCCGGTTGCGGCGTTGATGACTTTGATGTTGAGGTCTTGGATGAGCAGGATGACGTGGGTTCCGGCGTGGGTTCGGCCGATGTCGATGTGGTGCAGGCGTCCGGCGACGCGGAGGGTGACGGTGCCTGCTTGGCCGATCTTGTCGTGGCGGACGACTTGTGGAGCGGCTGGATCACGGACCTGGGACGGCCGATCGCATCCGGTGGTCAGTCGGGGTCGCGGTAGGTGACCGCGTCGCCCCCGATATCGATGGCGACGCAGAAATGCGAGCTGGAACACGATACGTGGCCCCAGGCGGCACCGACCTGTGCGGGCTCGGACCAGGACTCGCCGTCATACAGGCTGACTGCACCCTCTTGGGTGAAGACCACACAGAACGACGTGGTGGGGCAGGAGACCGAGGGTGTCCGGCCACCGGGGTCGACCGGGAGCCGGGAGTGCCAGTGTCGGCCCTCGTAGGTCAGCACGTAGGTCTCACCGTCGAAGGCGGCACAGAAGCGCGGCGTCGGGCAGGAGATCGAGGAAAGCCCGAAGTACGGGTCGACGTACTGTGGCTTGGTCCATGCGGTGCCGTCGAAGGTGAGCACATAGCCACCTACGTCGGTTCCCGCGCAGAACCGGGCCGAGGCGCAGGACACCTCATCCAACGTTCCGCGGGGGCTGGCCAGCTCGGGATTGCTCCACGACCTCCCGTCGAACATCGTCACGTATCCGCTGTAGTCGGCGGCCATGCAGAACTGCACAGACGGACACGACACCGACGCCATGCCCTGGTCCCGTCCGTGGACGTCGATCATTTCTGCCGGACCCCAGCTGGAACCGTCGTACCTGAAGGCATGTCCGTTCCAGTTGAGTGCGACACAGAACCGGCTCGACGCACACGAGACGGAAATCAGCTCGGGAGTCTGGGTGGTGTCGATCTGGTCGAAGCGGTGCCAGGTGCTCCCGTCGTACCAATAGCCATAGCCCTCGATGTTCACCTCGACGCAGAAGCGACTGGACGTGCACGAGATTGCTGTCGGGTAGTCGTTGTCCACCCTGGCCGGCTCACTCCAGGAGCCGCCCTGGGTCGCGGCAGCCGCACCGAGTGGAGGGGAGAGTGCCATCCCCAACAGGCAGCCTGTGGCTACAAGCATCCGAAACGTCGACCCAGTTCTCATCGCGCCCCCTTCGACCGCCGACGTTCTCGGCACACCATATAGCCAGCAGGGGGTTGACGCGCTAGCCTGAGGCGCCGAATATGAGGAAGCACGGCGACGGGGAGGTCGGCAGAATGTGGAAATGGGTGGCGGGTGGGGTCGCTGTCACGTGTCTGCTATCGCTGGGGTCAACGTCGATCGCCGCAGGTGGGTCGATCCCTCAGCATGACGTGCTCGATCCGCAGGGAAACGGACCCGGAGATCATCGTCTGCTGGCGGTCGAGGATGTGTCCGCCGGTGACGTGTGGGCGGGCGGGTTCTTCTATCCCGAGGGAAAGTCTCATCTGCAGCTGCTCAAACACTATGACGGCCAGGTATGGCACAGCAGGGTCGGGCCGAACAAGGCGGAGGGCAGCGAGCTGCGCGACTTCCAGTCGTTCGGCCCGTCCGATGTCTGGCTGGTCGGCAAGGCGTTCCAATCCAGCTTCGTCGGGCACTTCGACGGCACCCGATGGCGGCAGATCGACCATCCGAATCCCACCGATTTCGACGGACTCAGCGGGATCAGCGGGGTCGACCCCGACGACGTATGGGCGGTAGGAAGCGCCTACTTCCGGGACGACTTCACCACGATCACGGTGGCGGATCACTGGGACGGCAGCACCTGGACGCAGGTGCCCACGCCGAACGCCGCGGACAGCAACTCGCTCCGTGGTGTACACGCCATCACCAGTGATGACGTGTGGGCCGTGGGAGGCACGTACGACGCCCCGATCACCGAGCACTGGGACGGCTCTTCATGGAGCCTGGTCGAGCAGGCTGCATCCGAGGGTGTCTTGACCAAGGTGATCGGGTTCGCTCCTGACGACGTCTGGGCCGTCGGCTATTGGGAGCACTACGTCGAGGGCGACCAGCAGACCAACCCACTGATGGAGCACTGGGATGGTGCAGAGTGGTCCATCGTCCACGGCCTGCATATGGGTGATCTCGGCGCCCTGTACGGGCTGTCCGGGACCTCATCCGATGACGTCTGGGCGGTCGGCTGCACGCTACGTGACGAGCGGCTCGGCCACCAGACCGTCATCGAGCACTACGACGGCGTGCAGTGGACACGAGTCAAGAGCCCCAATCCGCAGCCGTACGCGACCCAGTGCCTGTTCGGGATCAGTGCCTCCTCACCAACCGAAGCGTGGGCGGTCGGCACGTACGGCTACAACGACGAGGACTTCGGGCTGACCCACAACCTGCTGGCGCATTGGGACGGCACCTCATGGACGTGGGACCGCTCGCCACGCCACTGATGGAGGATCAGTCGGTGTAGAGCGAGGCAACCCGCCGCGGTCGAACACCACGCCGAGCGAGGCGCGTGCACATCCGATCGCCACCGTCGATCACCGCGGGTGACGGTAGATGCGGACATCGCCGTAGATGTCGATGGCGACGCAGAAATGGGCGCTGGCACACGACACGTCCTGGCCGCCGGAGGCGAAGATCTGGGTCGGGGTCGACCAGGCGGCACCGTCGTACAGGCTCACCACACCGTAGTTGTCCATCGACACGCAGAACGATGACGTAGGGCAGCTGACCGCTCTCACCGGGCTGTCCGGATCGACGGGGAGTCGCGAGAACCAGTGCCCACGCTCGTATGTCAGCACATACCCCTGGTCGAACGCGGCACAGAACCCTGCGGTCGAGCATGAGATCGCGCGGAGCCCGAAGTACGGATCGACGTACTTCGGGGGCGTCCATGCGGTGCCGTCGAACATGAGCACGTAGCCGAGGGCGTCAGTGCCCGCGCAGAACCGGGGAGAGGCACACGAGACCTCTCCGAAGAGGCCGCCTTCTGCAAGCGGGTCGATGAGTTGAGGCGCGTTCCACGAATCCCCGTCGAACTCGATGGCGTATCCCTCGGAGTCGGATGCGAGGCAGAACTGTCTTGACGTGCAGGACACCGATGACAGTCCTTCGCCGGTTGCGTGCGGATCTATGAACAGGGGGTCGCTCCAGCGAGTGCCGTCGTAGCTGAACACATAGCCGGCGGAATTGGCGGCGACGCAGAAGCGGCGGGAAACACAGGAGACCGCGATCAGATCATGGTGCCTCGTGTCGTTGATGCGGTCGAAGCGATGCCAGTCGGCACCGTCGAACCAGTAGCCATAGCCTTGGAGGTTGACCTCGACGCAGAAACGGCTCGAGGCGCAGGACAAGGCAGCCGGGTAGTCGGGGTCGATCCTGACCGGGTGACCCCAAGAGCCAGCGAGATCGGTGGCCCCACCAGCTGGGAGTGGGACTGCCGCCATTGCGAGCAGACAGCCCGTCGCTGCAAGGGCCCGAGCCGTTGACCTAGTCCTCATTTTCGCGCCCCTCCGATGCCCGACCTGCTCGGGACAACATACAGCCAACGAGGCATGTCCCTGTCCGATCTGTGGACGGGCAGGAGGACCGAAAGGCACCTGGGAAAGGCCCCTGTGATGCCGTCCGCTCGTCGGCAGGATCGCCCGCAGCACCGCCTGTGCGTGCGCATCCCGAAGTGGGATGCGTCGGGGTACGATGGGGGGCATGAGCACCCAGATCGCTGTTCGCCTCCCCGATGAAATGGTGGCGTTCCTGGACAGCGCCGTGGCGACGGGCAAGGCCACCAGCCGGGCCGCGCTGGTTGCGGCGGCGGTGGAGCGTGAGATGCGTCGACAGGCTGCCGAGCAGGACGCCCAAGTCTTGCGCGAGCACGGCCCAGCCGATGACCTGGACGACCTGGTGCGGTGGAGCAGCACCCACCTCGAGGTCGAGGACTGATCGGTGCGCGAGATCTGCCTGGTTCGTCTCGACAGGACTCGGCCGGCACTGGTCTTGACCCGCGAGGCGGCCCGGGCCGCGATGACGAAGGTGAACGTTGCACCCATCACTACCACGATCAAGGGCCTGTCCAGCGAGATCTTAGTGGGACCCGACAACGGGCTGGACCACGACTGCGTGGTCGCGCTCGACAACGTCATCACCGTCCCGGTGAACCTGCTCGGTCGCACGGTCGGGTACCTCAGCGCCGAGCAAGAGTTCCAGCTGGCGCGCGCCGTGGTCCTGGCCTACGACCTTGAGCTACCCCTACTCGAGTGATCCGCTATACCGCGATAGCCGACGGATCCGGTTGTTGGTACCAATGGACCGAAGTTGAGCGCCTCGAGAGCATAGGGGGCTGAATGTGCTTTTAGGACGCTACCGTCGGACGCCGGGGAGCTTGGCACGTGTGTTGACCACAGCGATCGGTCGGCCGAGCGCGGCCCCTTGTGTCAGGAGACGGGCTGCCGGAGTTGGGCTGCGAGCCTGACCGTCGTCTCGATCTCGGCCCTCCGGTTGGAGACGCTGTCGACATTGAAGCCGTACGGCATCTCGAGCCCCTCGCAGAATGACGCGAGCTCCCGTGCGGTGCCTAGGCACTGGTGGTAGGACTCGGACAGCGTGTCACTGGCATGGGTCAGCGCGTTCTCCATCCACCGGGGGACGTCGACGCCGAGCCAGCGCAGGAACTCTAGCGTCTTGAGTGAGCCGCAGACCGAGAGCGTGAAGATGATCGGGACCGGGTCCATTCCAACCTCGGCGCACCCGTAGTGGTAGTCCGAGACGAGGTCCTTTGCAGCGTTGAGGTCGTACACGACCTGGGTGACGAAGAACGAGCAGCCCTTGGCCTGCTTCGCGATGAGACGTTGGTGCTCCTGTCGTCGGGCGGCATGGCGTTCGGGGATGGCTACGCCACCCAACATCAGTTCCGGACGAACTTTCGACCACAGCGCTTGCGCGCTTGCCAAGTCTGTCTTGACGGGCGCGGAATGCGAGGGCGCTCCGACGAAGACGCTGGCGACAGTCGCAGGGTTTTGCGCAAGCAACCAGGACTCGATGTCTGCGCTCGGGTACTTGCCCACGCATCGGTAGACGACAACCGGCTTGGACCAGGCAGACAGGTGGTCGGCGTAGAAGGTGGCAGGATCGACCGTGGGCAGGTACGGGAACGGGCGTTCGCTGGTGTTGCGGTCAGCCTCGTCGGCAATGTCGTAGATGACCAACCCGTCCAGGTCCAGGGCCTTCAGCCGCTCCATGGTCACATCGGCGATGCGCTGCCGCTCCTCGTAGGTCGAGGAGCGGCGCGGAGGGGTCATCCCAAATAGCAGCAGTCCTGAGTCGCGGCGGGCGATGCGACCCGGCAGGTCGCTACCCTGACCTGCTGCCCCAACGTGCACCGTCATGGTCTCAACGCTAAGGGTCCGCGACCGTGGCTCGGCCCTATCCTCGCTCGCCGTCCACGCGGCGAGGCGTTCGAAAGGACCGACGCCATCCTAGGCAGCAGTGCTGGGTGAGTCTGCTGGTGGCGGAGTGACGCTGGTAAGCAGACACCAGGCGTTCTAGCGGGCGGAGTGCGCGTTGGTCGGTCAGAGGATCCCGATGGCGGCCGCTTCCCAGATGGTGGGAACCGAGGGTCGGAAGGCCGAAGGGCGAACTACTGGCCGACCTGTCTCCTAGGGAGGCAGCACGGCTCCGCGACCTGCTGGCACGCGTCGCCACCCGTGAACGGCCGACCGCAGTTGACACAAACGAAGCCCACGCAATCACGCAGCTCCTCCACCGCGCACCCGACCGGCGGCGTGTGTGACGTCGCCGCTCGCGTTGGAGTGACGCCGAGGCTTGCCGTGATCGAACTACAGTTACTCGTCTGTACTAGCCGGGCGGATGCTCCTCGACCTCTACCGTCAGGTCGATGATGTCGGGTACGGAGTCGAGCACCGTGACTTCGGCAGGCCCGTTCTCCCGGCCGTGCTTCCGGCGGTAGTCGTCGAACGGATAGCGACGGATCGAAATCCAGGAGTCGTGGCTTCGGAGCGGGCGATCCCCTACGGCGCGGGCGGCTGCTCGATGTCCGAGTTCGGCGACAACCCGTTGAGCATGGAGTCGATCCCCACTTCTGCCACTCGCGCGCTCGGCGTATAGCCGAGCACCACTGGCAGGAAGTGGTCGGAACGCAGCGCCTTCAGCTGGAGATCGCTGACGGCTCGCACCGTGGCCCGTCGGCCGGTGCGCCGGAGCAGGGCGATCTCTCCGAAGCCTTTCCCCCGGAGGAGGGTGGCCACGACCCTTCCATCCTTGACCACCTCGGCCTCGCCCGACTCGATCACGTAGTAGCGGTCACCGGCCTCGCCCTGCGTGAAGACGGCCTGACCTGCTGAGACCTCGACGGGTTCGAGTCCGCGCGCGAGCTGCTCGATGGAGGGCAAGGGCAGCGGATGCAGCATCGCAACCTGCCGCAACAGTGTGATGTCGCGGTCGCGCACACCGATGGACCGGTCCATCCCGCGAAGTCGCCGCCAGCACGCGACTGCGCTCACAGGACACAGCAGACCCACCATGACGAGGGTCGGACGGATGCCGAACCAGTCAACGGTCAGTGAGGCAGCCAACGCTCCGAGCCCGATGGACAGGGCCACCATGCTCTCGAGCACCCCGAAAACCCGGGCCAGCACCGCATCT
Source organism: uncultured Actinomycetota bacterium (assembly GCA_963833975.1). Classification (GTDB taxonomy): domain Bacteria; phylum Actinomycetota; class Actinomycetes; order Propionibacteriales; family Nocardioidaceae; genus JAWWPG01. Next base: position 745,754 of record CAWIAB010000004.1, on the reverse strand, counting down.
GGGGCCAGACGGGCCAGCAGCGTGAAGCCACTGAGATCGATCAGAGCGTTCCCGACACCCACGCAGGCGAGCAAGCCCAAAGCTGTGAGCCGGTATGGAACGACCCCCATCAGAGTGACCGGCAGTCCCCACAGCACCACCCCGACGGCGAACCACGTTCCCAGGCGCTGGGTCCCAACCAGCAACGATGCCCCGAGCGACCCCAAGACGGCACCCTGCTCCGATCGCCGCGGTCAGGACACCTACGCCGGGTTCGCCCGTGCCTAGCAGGTCGATGGCGACCACCACCGTGAGAACGGTGAGGGCTCCCCGCGTGAGTGACTGTGCGGCCGCCAGGCCAATGATCAGAGCGATAGCGGCGTCCCGCCTGACGGCACGGATCCCATCGACCGCATCCTGAACGAGGCTGCTCTCCTTCGGGGCCGAAGGCCGCGGCGGGGCGTCGTACCGCAGCCGGACCAGGAGAACAGAAGCCAACAACGAAGCGCCCGCTGCTGCGGCGAACACCACGGTCACGCCGTTGAGCGCGAGGAGGACCGCTGCGATCAGCGGACCCGCGAGGGTGGCGGCGGAATCCAACAACCCCCGGACCACGTTGGCGCTGGCGAGCTCGTATCCACTGCGGCACAGTGACGGGAGAAGAGCCGAGTGGGCGGGGCGGAAGAGCGTGGCAGCGATGGTCGACACAACCGCCAGGACATAGACGACCGACGTCGGTCCACCCACACCCACCACCACCGCCGCTGCGCCCGTGACCAGGCCGCGCAGCAGCGAGACCTGGATCAACACCCGCTCCCGGCGCCCTCGGTCAGCCATGGGAGACAGGAGCGGCGCCAGGATGGCCGACGGCACCATGCGAAGAAGGCCGACCAGTCCCACGGCGGTGGCCCCGCCGTCGCGGAACGCCACGATGCCGAGTCCGACGGTGAAGGCCCACTCGGCCGTCCACGCGGCCAGGAAGCTGAGCTGAGCGCGTCGGAGGTCGCGATTGCGGGCATTGCTCGTGAACGCGCCCACGGCATCGCTCCACCTGCCACGGCGACCGGCCATGCTTCACCCGGCGACGGTATCGCCCCCGGCTGCGCGGCTGTGCTTCGACGAGCTCGAGATCGCTTGAACGACCCCGCTCCTCCCGGTACTCGAGGTCGACGAAGCGGTAGGATTCGACGTTGAGCAGATGGCCGAAGCGATGGTGTCCGGACGGGGAGCGATGAGTTGGACTCGGTGTCGCACGACTTGGCACTGAGCCCTGCCAGCCGGCGGCCCCCGCGTGTGCTGGCAGTCTTCGCCCACCCGGACGACGAAACTCTCTGCGCTGGCGGGACGCTGGCCAAGTACGCGAATGCCGGGGCTGAGGTGCGGGTCGTGTCGCTGACCAAAGGGGGAACCGGCCAGATCCGCGACGCTGGCGCAGCGACCCGGGCGACGTTGACAGCGGTGAGGGAGAGAGAGTTTCACGCTGCGGGCAAGCATCTGGGGGTCACCGAGACCAGGTGCCTTGACTATCCAGACGGCGAGCTGTCAGACATTGACGCTCAGGTTCTGGTCGAGCTGGCGTCCCAGCTGCTCCGCGAGCTCGATCCCGATGTGGTGATCACGTTCGGGCCGGACGGCTTCTCCGGCCATCCTGATCACGTAGCCGTAGGGGCAGCGGTCACCGCAGCCTGCTACGCCGGGCGATCCTCCTCCTCGACCCGACTGTTCCACTGCCACCGGCCGCACAGCAGGATGTTGCTGCGCGATCGCCTGGCTGGCTGGGTCGTCGAGATGACGACCCGGTTCAAGGGCACGAAGGACTTCGTCCATGCCATGTCGGTCTTCTCGAGAGAGACGACGGCGCTCGGGTACGCGGCCGACTTCGTCGACGTCGAGTGGTTCCCGTCCGGGACTTACCTCATCGAGCAGGGAGAGGCCGCGACGACGATGTACCTCATCCTGTCGGGTCAGGTCGAGATTCGCCGAGAGGACGCGGACGGCGACGTGAGACCGGTGAACGTCTTGAGAGCGGGGCAGTTCGTCGGAGAAGAGGGCATTGCCACGGGGCGGCCCCGCAATGCCCATGTGGTCGCCATTGATGACGTCACGACCTTGACGTTCTCGACATCCGCGCCCCTCAGCCTCGACGAGTCCCGGGCGCAGGCGCCGCTGCACCACGCCAGACGTCTCCCCACAGGGGATCGCGTCGACGCCAGGGTGGACACCTGCATAGACGTCTCCGACTTCGTCGACCACAAGATCCGAGCGACCGCCGCGCATCGCACGCAGTACCCGATCGATCCCACCTTGTTCCCACGAGACATTCTCCAGGAGATGTTCGGTGTCGAGTACTTCATCCGTGTCCTGCCGGAGCGAGAGCTCCGCATGTCGCTCCTCGATGACGAGGCCGGGGACGCGACGACCCAGGGTCCACGAACCCGCTAGAGCTCCGCTGCCAGGTCGTCGAACAACGCGGTGGAGAAGTACCTCTCCATCCGGTCCGGAAGGATCGTGCCGACATGGTGACCAGGGCCGAGGCGCTCGGCGAGCCTTCGCGCTGCGGCGATGTTCAGCCCGCTCGACGGGCCGATGGCCAGGCCGCGACGGGCGAACTCCCGCGCTGTGGCCATTGCCTCAGGTTCCGGGACCCTGACGGGCTCACTCGAGTCCGACCGCCACGGGATCGAGCAGCCTGCTCATGCCCTCGACGACACCCGGTATCCCACCCACCACCTCTCGGTCACCCTCCGCGGTGAAGGTGGCCGTCGGCAGCGCTTGTGCGATCACTGTGTCGTGGCCACGCTCACGGAGAGCCTGCGCTATGCCCATCAGGGTGCCGCCGGTGCCCACACCGGCGACAAAGCCGTCAAGCTGCAGGCCGACCTGCTCGATCAGCTGAGGTCCGGTCGTGCCTTGATGGGCGAGCACGTTGCGCTGGTTCTCGAACTGTCGAACTGCGTACACATCAGTCTCTGTCACCGACTGTTGGAGCAGCGCCTCGACCGCTCCGTCCATGCCCTGCTCCGCCGGGGTGAGGACCACCTCACCACCGAGCCGTCGGATCATCAAGACTCGTTCGCCACTGACGGTCTTCGGCATGTAGGCCCGGAACCGGACGCCGACGCTGGCGCAGATCATGCTCAACGCGATCGATGTCGATCCGCTCGACGCCTCGACGACGACGGTGGAGGCACGCACCTCACCCACTTCGATGGCATGCGCGACGATGTTGGTCGCCATCCGGTCCTTCGTGCATCCGCTCGGCAGAAGGTACTCGAGCTTCAACCAGAGCGTGCATCCCGTCCGGTGATCAGGGAACGGGATGGTAGGAGTGTGCAGCGGAAGCCGCAGCAGCCATGACGCTCTCTCGACCAGCTCCGCTTCTCGATCCACGAGCCGCCAGCATGCCACGGAATCCTGGTTGTCGCGGTGCCTGATCACCTGCGATTGTGATGGGATGCGGTCAGCAGCGATCCGAGCGGTGTGCCCTTTCCGGCTCGTGGTGGACGAAGACATGGCACAGCTCGACCGAGAGATCGCCATGGTCGATGCCGCTGCGGGGTCGACATTGTTCGAGGAGGGCGACGCAGCAGACGGCGTCGCCTCGATCGTCGAGGGAAATGTCGAGATCCTGAAGCGGGGCCGTGTCCTGGCGACGCTCGGCCCCGGGATGGTTGTCGGTGAGCTTTCGATGTTCGTGCCATCCGCATCCCGCAACGCGACCGCCAAGGCGAGCACATCGGTGCGGATGATCAAGTGGCGCGCGGAAGACCTCCAGGACCGTCTCGCCCGGCATGAACGTCTGGCCACTGCGATCGTGGCCGACGTCGCATTCGTGCTAGCGGAACGGCTCGGTCGGACCACCAACGATCTCCTGTCGGTGCTCGACGCCGTGGGGACGCGCCTGCCCGTGTCAGAGTTGGAGCGTTTCCGCAGTCGAGCCGTGCTTTAGGCATTCCGCACCGGAGCGCGTGCTGTACGTTCAGAGCATGACAACGCGCCGCGAGGTGATGCTGATTGCCGACATCGGCGGTTATACGGACTACATGCAGTTCCATCGCAGCATCCTCGGTCATGCGGAAGCCGCGACGACTCGCATGCTCGACAAGGTCGTCGACGCCGCCCGGGGTTTCGACCTGATCGACATCGAAGGCGACGCCGCATTCCTCTCGCGTGACGCCACCGACCTGAACGGCCCGGAGACGCTGAACGTCGTCACGCACGCGGTGGTCGCCCTGCACGGCGCCTTTCACGCGGAGCGTCGGCTCATCGAGCTCAACATGTGCCCGTGTGGCAGCTGCAAGAGGACCAGCGACTTGACGCTCAAGTTCGTCGCGCACGTCGGGGAGGTCGCCACCCAGACGATCAGGCATCGCAAGAGCATCGTGGGCCTCGACGTCATCCATGTTCACCGGCTCCTCAAGAACCCGGTCGAAGTCCCGGAGTACCTCCTCGTCTCCGACGAGCTCTACAGCGATGGTGGCGCTGCGGCTTCCGAGCTCGCGATGCACGAGATCCTCCTGGACCTCGAGGGCATCGGACAGGTGAGGTCACACTACGTGGATGTTCGTGAGCTGGCCGCTCCACTTTCCGAGCCCTCGTGGCCGCAACGCATCGGCGCCACGTTCGCCATGGTTGGCCGGGGAATCCCCTACGCCATCGGGTGGCAGCGTCCAGGCCCAGCCAGCTGACCGCACCACGCTGACGAAGAGACACGCGCCATGTGCCCACAACCGGCAGCGGACATGAACCTTGTATGTCAAGGGCCGAGATCGTCGCGCAGGCTTTGACGGACCTCAACCTCCAATAGCGACCACGGGACTACAACGCGGTATGAGCGGACGTTGATGTGCGGCCTGGCGAGCCGGTCTCAGGCGCGCCAGCGAATACACGTGGCGTCGAACTCGACAGTCACCGTGGATGTGCGGTCGGCGTCGCGCGCGTCGGAAGCGAGCCGCACCGCTGCGGCGAGCACTCCCTGACATTCAGCGTCAGGCAGGGTTCTGACGTGGGACAACGTGGCCACATAGTCACCGAACTGGCTGGGCGTCAGCTGCCAAGTCCAGCGGAAGGTGGCCTGGTCTGCATCACCGGTTGCCAATCCAAGACGATCGATCGGAGCCATGCCGCGTACTCGGGCAGCGATGTCCGCGCTCAGCTGCATGGCGTCCCATTGCCAGTCCGGTGTGGTTGCGGCGATATCGTTCCAGACGCACCCCAGCCAGCCACCAGAGCGAAGAACACGGCGCACCTCAGCGGCCGCCTCTTCCTTTGGAAACCAGTGCCAGGCGTCTGCCACCAGCACGGCGTCGACGGAGCCATCGGTGACGGGGAGGTTCGTCGCTCCCACCTCGTGCAGCGGAAGGGTGGGGTGACGCATACCGATCAGGCGGAGCATCCGCCCATCGATCTCGGTGACGATCAGCTGGACATGGTCAGCATCGACGAGTCGGTCGGTCAGTTTTCCGGTGCCAGCACCGACCTCGATGACGCGCTGCGCATCGCCGAGAAGCCACTCCACGGCGGTGGCCGGGTATGAGGGTCGGCTGTCGTGATACTCATCAGCCCACGCGCCAAAGGACGTGGCTCGCGCCAGCCGACTCTGATCCATGGCAGCCACGGTGCCACAATGTTCAGCGCTTCGGCCTCGATACGACGCAGGCGCCCCGCCCGCTCATCGGTATGAGCGGCGTTCGCTTCTCGATCCCGGTCGCGGCTGAGATGTGTCATTGTTCGGGCTATGGGGCGCGCTGTCCTTCCTCAGCCTTCGGGGTGGAGGGCCTCGTCTGCGCCTGTTCGGCGCCAGGACGTGAAGTGAACGGTGAGGGCTTCAGACGACGGGGCGCAGCAGTACGGTCCGGAGTGCACCACCGCGGATGCGTCCAAGGGTGCCACCCGGACCAGCTGCCAGGGCTCTGAGTCGATCCGGGCACGAATGGTCACCGCGTTGCCGGCACGGCTGGCACGGACGGTGACTCGGCGCCCGGCCCAGCTCGGCACGGGTGAGAGCGACCAGTCGGACTCTCCGCGGGTGACGACGGCACCGAGGCTCTCCACGCCATCGCTGAGTTCGACACCGGCCTTGATCCAGGTCGCGGGTTCTATGCGGAGGAAGATGCCGGCTTGGTCGAACTGGTTCGAGAAGTCGAGCTCGAACGACACCTCGAACGCTGTGTCCTGTTCCTGAGGGGTCAGGAGAGCATGTTCGCTGTCGTGGATGAAGCCGTAGGCCGTGGTGCGCCAGGCGTCGCTGCCTGCGCGGGCGGTGACGACGAGGCCGTCCCCGACGATCTCGACGTGGGCAGGGTCGTGGGTCCAGCGGCCCTCAGACCACGGAATGTCGTTCACGTGGGGGAGGCTATCTTCCCGGCCGGTCGACGGTCGAAACGTCGGGCGCAAGGTTTCGAGGCCGCGAGCGTGCGCACGACCGCACAACGGCGGTCGGCATATACGCGCACCGGGTCTACACAGCCAGCTTCCGCCCAAGGAGGCGCTCCCTCGGTCTCGTGTGCTTTGACCGCGAGATCGAGCAACTGCTGCCGGACGTGGGCGCGGTCCCCGCACCCACCCTCTCAGCATCCGCGTACGCGGCGCTGGAGCACCGAGGTGGGTGCACGTCGAACTTCGGGCTTCCGCAATTGAACCCCGTAGGTGTGAACAGGGCGTTTGGCTGCGCAGCACGATGAGGTAGGGCGGACGATGGTCCGCCGTGCGTACCCCGCCTCAGTGGTTGGCGAGGCCGTACACCGGGGGAGCGAGGTAGCCCGCCGGGGGTCCGGTGGGGTTGGGCACGAAGGCCTGGGCCGCCGCGCAGCGCCACATGGTGGGCGCCAGGAAGCTTTCCTGGTTGACAAAGCTCGATCCGAAGACTGTGCCGTTCTGAGCGATCACGTGCGACAGGGCGCCGTCGGCCCAGTTACCGGAGAGCGGGAGCAGGCTCATCGTGGGCCCCTCCCCGGGCCAGTACAGAAGGTGCCGCACAGGGACCTGTCCGGACGGGTTGTCGCCTTCGAAGCCGACCACCTCACCGCGGTCGTTGACCGAGAGGGCTCGCGAGAAGGTCGAGTCCGCGAACAGTCCGAGGCTGTCCGGCTCCCGAGAGCCGTGCCACACGAGTGCGGTGCTGGGTTCGACGAGTGCGCGCCCGACGACGGTAGCGCGGTCATTCAGGCTCATCGCCTCCGCGTCGCCGGTGGCCGGCAGCACCTCGGCGGTTCCGTTGCGTGACCAGCGCATCGCCAACGTGGGTAGTGCACCGAACGAGAAGCTTCCTCCGACGACCTGACCTCGGTCGTTCACACCCTGCGCGTAGGAGCCGTCGTACCCGGGTGCCGGGGCGAGCCGGACCGGCCGCGACCACCAGTGCGGCCACACCGCCGCGAAGTCGTTGCCGTCGGCGTCAAGGGCCTCCCCGACCATGAGTCCGTCGGCGTTGATGGCCCGCACGTAAGCGTTGGTGCCGCCGGCGAAGTCCCGTAGCTGATGGGTGCCGGAACGGGTGACGAGCCACCCCTCGAAGAGGTCGGAGCTGATCCCCACCGCGATGTCCCCTCGCCGGTCCACGCCGGTGGCCGACAGCGGCTCGTCGGGCGCGGTGACGCCGAAGTCACCGAGGTCCCTGACCCGCCAGCCGTCCCCCGTGCGGGTCCAAAGCGCTGCGTGCTGGAAGGCTTCGGAATCCGACACAAGACCCGCGGCTCGATCGCCGGCAACGGCCAGGACGTCCCCGTTGACCATCCCCGCGGGGAGCGGGAGCGCGGTAATACTCGGGGAGCACCGATGGCTGGGGTGGTGGTCACGCGGGTGGGCTCCTGCGTGCTGATCGCCCAGCGCGATTGTGGCGGCGCCGGTCATGAGCAGGGCCACGAGCACCCGCGATAGCTTCCGCATCATGACTGCCTCCCTCGTCTGATGGGCCTACGCTAGGGCGAGCGATCGAGTCGTGATATCACGGATTACCGTGAATCCGGGCGGCGAGCTGAGTGCGGGTGCGGACTCCGAGCTTCCGGAAGATGTGGCGAAGATGCGTCTCGATAGTGTTGACGCTGAGGAACATCTGCACTGCCACCTCCCGGTTGCTGAGACCGCGGCTCACCAGGTCGGCGACCCTTCTCTCCTGAACGGTCAGCTCGTTGCCGCTCGCCTGGCGAGGCAGGAGACGCGCTCCGTTCGCGGCGAGCTCTCGCTCCGCCCGGTCCACCCACAGGGCCGCGCCGAACCGCTCGAACGCGCTGCGGGCGGCTTCGAGCTGTGCGGCGGCGGCGCCCTTGTCCCGCCGCCGACGCAGATGCTCGCCCCAGCAGAGCTGGGTGCGCGCCCTCTCGAACGGGCTCGGCTCCAGGAGCTCCCAGCGCAACGAGTCCTCGAACAGTCCGCCGGCGGCCTCCTCAGACGCCAACAGCGCACGGCCGCGGCTGGCCAGTGCCAGCGCAAGGGGACGGTCGAGGCGACGGGCATCGTCCTCGAACTCGTCGAGGGTCGCCGCAGCCAGGTCGCGCTGCCCAGCACGAACGAGGGCCTCGACCAGATCTACGGCGCACGGCCACAGGACCGCTGCCGGCCCGGGACTGCCGGAGTCGGCCGGCTCCTCTGCGGCAATCAGAGTGGTGACCGCTCCCGCATTGTCGCCCTTCCCCAACTGCAGAAGTCCCAGCGCCGCGTGGGCCGACGCCGCCAGGCCCATCCGTTCGGTGAGCACCGCGCGCTCGTCCAGGTGGCGTCGGCAGGCCGCCTCCCGACCCTTCATCGAGTCGCACCAGGCGACATGGCCCAGAGCCTCGCGCCGCTCGACCGTTCGACCCAACCCACTGGCGAGCTCGAGCTCCTCCGAGGCGGCATCGTTCGCCGCGTCGAAGCAGGCGGCGTCGCGCTCGATGCTGAACCGGCACGCCAGCGCGACGTGCAGGACGCCCAGCCCACCACTGGCGCGAGCATCGTGGGCGGCGACGGTCGCCACCTGACGGCCGCGCTGCCACAGCCTGCCCGCATACATCGCCTCGAGCAACAGCAGCCGGGCGGAGCGGTCCTCGTGCACGGCATGCTCCGGATCTCCTCGCTCGGCCAGAGCCCGGAACGCCCGCTGAGCGGCGACGAACTCACCCGACGCCCCGAGGATCTCCGCTCGGGCGAAGTCGACCCGAAGTCGCAGCACCGGGTCATCGCCGACGAACTGGGAAGCCTCGTCGACTGCGGCACGCGCCTCATTCGTCGTGGGTTGGGGAGCGAGCTCGATGCCGGCCGACACCAGAAGCCGCACTGCGCGCTTCGCATCGGTTTGTGATGTACGGCGAGCCACCGTCGCCAGGCCACGCGCCCCATCGACCCTGGCACCCTCGACGATGGCCAGACGTGCCGCCAACTCGTCGACGTCGAGCCTCAGGTGCGGATCTTTCCCCGTGACGTTGGCGAGGAACCCACGGCTCGCGGCAATGTCACGGGCGTCGAACGCAGCCTGCGCGGCATGGACGAAGCGGCGGTCTCGATCCGGTCCCGCTGGAGTGAGCTCGGCAGCCTTCCCCAGGTTCCAGAGTTTCGGTGGCACTCCCAGCCCAAGCCCTTCCACCTGGCCGGCGAGCTCAGCCTCGGGCTCGGTGGACGCCATGGCGCGGTGCCGCGTCTGCTCCGGGCCGGGAGGAAGTGCGGCGACGAGGGCTCCGCGGACGCTCCGCTGCTCGGCGGGTCCGGCCAGGTCGCGGATCAGCGAGCGGACCAACGGGTGCACGAGTTCTATCGGACCGGGAGGGACCGCTCTCGCCAGGCCGAGCCGAACCAGCTCCGCCACACCCTCAGGACTCCCGGCGGCGACAAGCACCTCTCTCTCCACCGGTCCGGCCAGGGCCGCAGCAAGGAGCGTACGTCGGCCCTCCGGGGTCAGCGCGGCGACCCGCGCCCCGAAGAGCCTGGTCGCCACGTCGTGGGACCCCGACACCGAGCCGCGCCGAGCCAGCTCGACCAGTGCCAACGGGTTCCCGGCGGCGGCCCGGACGACCTCGGCGGAGAACTCGCCGTCCCGCGCTGCCAACAGACGGGCCGCCGACGCGTCGAGCGGGCCGAGGTCCAGGCGTTCCAGTCCGTCGAACACGGACGAGGAGCCCGCTGGCTCGCGCACCGTGAGCAGGGTGCCGACTCGGCCGTCATGGAGCCGGCGGGCGACGAAGAGGACCGCCTCGAGGGAGGCACTGTCGCACCAGTGGGCATCGTCGATGACCACCAGCACGGGCCGCGTCTCACCAGCCGCGACGACAAGCGCCGCCCACGCAGCCACAACCGAGAATCGTTCACCGGGCAGCGGTTGCAGCCTCCAGGCCGCCTCGAGTGCGCGGCGCAGCTGCTCGGGCATGGCCGCCCACCCCTTCTGCAGCTCCGGTCGCAGCCGGGTCGGCGGGCCGAGCAGCTCCGACAACACCGCTCCGCCGATCTCGCCCTCGGTCTCGATGCCCCGCGCCGAAAGCACCGTCAAATCCGCGGCACGCCCCAAGGCTGCTGCGACCAGGGCGGTCTTCCCGATTCCTGCCTCACCCGCGATCAACAGGGAGCGTGCCTTGCCCGCTCGCACATCGTCGATGACAGCGCGGAGGCGCTCCCCCTCGAAATTGCGGCCCACCAGCACACCAGCAGCATAAGTTGGATCGAACTCCGGGTCCGCACATGCTTCGTTGCGGGAACGCCCAGCGGCCCCCTAGCGGCATCCCCGGCCCCAAAAGAGTCCGTTTCCTCTGGCCCGAAACTGCCGTCTGCTCGTCGGCAGATCCGGTGAAGGCTGAACCTCACCACACAGTGCGTCCTACTGAGCTACCTCCATGGCTGAGCCGCAGGATGCTACGGCATCCGCGAGCATCGAGTCGTTATGTGTCCGATGGATTCCATGGGCTGTCCGCAGACCTGGCTTCAGTCGATCGTTCACCTGGCCATGAGCGACGTCGTGCTCCAGCCCCGCAAGGCGACGTTCGTAGTCGTTGCACATCTGTTCGGCGGCGCCATGGCCCGTGAAGGGATGGTCCGTGCGCGACGTGACTCGCTTCTGATCGGGCTTGAAATATCCCGCAACAGTAAGGGGCATTCCACGCCGGGCCCCGGCCATTACGGCCAATGATGACGTGACCCTGCGTGGACCCACCTCGGGCCAGGCTCCGGTCACCGCGCGGTGGTCCGCCCGGGCCGCATCATTGGGGTGCGTCCCCAGAGAGTTGGCACTGGAGGGATCGGATCGCCGCGCCGCCTGGATGACTGAGACGCCAGCAACCTATCTGGCCACTCGCGAAGGGGGTGAAGGCTTGTGGGACCGGCGGGATCAGGGCATCTGGGTCCAGGCGGTTCCGTCCCAATGGAGAATCAACGAGCTCCAGGTGAAGCGGTGGTCGCGTACGTACCCAACGGCATAGGCGTCGTCGGCAGTCGCAGCACTGACATCGTTCAGGTAGTCGGCGCGCGGGATCGGCGGTGTTGGGCGGAGGTGCCAATGGCTACCGTCCCAGTGCTCGATGACGCTTCGCGTCCCGCTTCGTTCCATCCTGCCGACGGCCCAGATATCGGTCGCAGAGACGATGCTGAGTCCGTTGAGGCTTGAATCGGTCCCGGGCGTCGGCACGTCGACGGGGACGAGATCTTGACCGTCCCAATGCAGCATCCCTGCGAGATACGGTCCTTTGTCGCCTGCGATCCAGACGTCGTCGGGTGAGAGGACGGCCACGGTGTGGGGGCTGATCGGCTGATGTGCAAACCTTCGCCATGAGTGCCCGTCCCAGCGTTCGACCACCTTATCTTGGCCGACCACCCAGACGTTGTCCGACCGATCACCGTCCACGCCGACGTACGAGATGTTTGGGTTCGGCTTTCCGACCTTGGTCCAGGTCGAGCCGTTCCAGTGCACCTTGATGCTGCCCCGATTCAGATTGACCCCGACTCCCCACACGTCGTCGGCGCTGATCGCCACAACAGAGGAGATGTAGGTTGCGTCGGATCCGGCGTCGTACGACATCGTCCAGGCCGATCCGTCCCAGTGGATGATGCCCCCTTGTCCTGCCACCCAGACGTCGCTGCTGGAGAGATGATCCACGTCTCGCAAACGCTGCATGCCCGTTGGTGCGCGGAAGGATCGCCAGCTGGTGCCGTCCCAGTGTCGAAGCAGAGGGGTGGAGCTCGACAAGGTGCCAACCGCCCACACATCGTCGGGGGCGATCGCGTCAACGCCATCCAGCTCCGTGGATACTCGCTCTATCGGTTGGCGATCGGCGTGACGGAACGCAGCCGTAGCCGACGCTGGAAGCGCAGCCCCAACGAGCGAAGCGGTCGCTGCAAGCACAATGAGTCGTCGTCGGTCAAGCATTCCCGTGCCCCATTTTCATCAGTGCGGTCTCAGAGTTTACCTGAGCCCGGAGCGGTTCAAGCGGCATGTCGGGTGACCCCTTCAGCGCAGTCACCATCCCTTGGCGTGCCGTGTCCATCTGGTGCTGTCGGTCGAGGAACTTCTCGGCAAGGGTGTCAAGGTCATCGTCGTAGACGCGTGCTACCTCAGGGTCGCTAGCGCGAGCTTTGAGCCGCCCGCACTGACCGGCACCGCCAGAAACTTGGCGGGCTGCCCAGACAAGGGACGCTACGAAAGCCGTGAAACGGGACTGTCCGTCGGCGTTCCCAGGTCCCAGGAACAATGACGATGCAATCACAGTGACCTCGGCGGAGATGAGAGCGACGTGGACCTGCTCCCTGCGGGGGTGTAGTGACAAAGTTGCTGCGGTGAGCTCACCGCAGCAGATCCCTGACGGGGGGTTGGGGTCAGCGCGTGCGGGCCTGGTCGTCCTGGCCGTAGCGGTCTTCGCCGCGGTGACGACCGAGCTGGTCCCGGTCGGTCTCCTGCCCCAGATCAGCTCGTCGTTCCACGTGAGCACCAGTGCCGCGGGATTGCTGGTCAGCGCGTACGCCGTCATGGTTGCTGTGCTGTCGGTACCGCTTGCTCTCGCGACGAAGCGACTGCCTCGCAAACCGGTCCTGCTGGCCACCGTCGGTGGGTACGTGATCAGCAATGTCATTGTCGCCATCGCGCCGACCTTCGGTGTCCTCGCAGTTGGTCGGGTCATCGGCGGCATCACCCACGCACTGTTCTTCTCCGTCTGCATCGGGTACGCCGCACGGCTCGTGCCCAAGACCCAAACCGGCCGGGCGATGGCGCTCGCCTCAGTCGGGGTGTCCGGAGGCCTGGTCCTCGGGGTGCCTCTTTCCACGGCACTCGGGGCGGCTCTCGGCTGGCGCGCAGCGTTCGGCACTCTGGCCGTCCTGGTCGCGCTCGTCTTGGTGCTGGCCGCGGCGGTACTACCCCCCGTCGAGGGCCCCCGTGACGACGCCGACCCTCATCCGGGACGGCGCCGCGACCTAGCCACGGTCGTCGTGGCGAACGGCCTGACCTACCTCGGCACCTACGTCCTCTACACGTACATCAGCTTCCTGCTGCTCGACTCTGGGGTCGCCCAACGATGGGTGGCCCCCACACTGCTGCTCTTCGGTATCTGCGGACTGCTCGGGCTGCGTATGGCCGCGGCCCAGCTCGACCACCGTCCGCGGGGGAGCGCCATCCTGATCCCGGCACTCATGGCGGCCGGCGCCAGCGCGGTCGCGCTGGCGTACCCACACCTCGTCCCTGTGGTGGTGGCCGGCATGCTCTGGCTGACAGCCTTCGGACCCGTGGCATCGCTCTATCAATCGGCCTCGGTCCGGACAACCGCGAGCACACCGGAGACGGCGGGAGCTTGGATCAACGCGAGTAGCAACGCAGGCATCGCCGGCGGGGCGGCGTTCGGCGGATTCGTCATGGCAGAGTCAGGACTCTCCTGGGTCGCCTTGGCCTCGGCCGCCATCGTGGCCGGCTCCGCCGCGCTCGCCCTCCTCTCCGGCTCTGCCTTCCCACCCGAGACACGGCAAGCCATCGGCCCTGGCGGATGATTTCACGCTGTCGACGCGGCAGCCACGACACTGGCCTCGTCGGCCGGTGACGGCGTCACGGCCCGACTTCGGTCGGGGCGCGCAGGAGCCGCGAGGCGTGTCCGGCGCGGCCCATCTCCGACCGATTTGTCGAGCCCTTTCTCGGCGACCCGATCCCAGTGGTCACCATGCAGATGCGAGAGCGGGCCGCGTCCAGTGGCGGCAGGTCCGGTGTGCCACCCGCCGGCTCCTTGGCCCGCGTCGACCAAAGCCCATAGCCGAGGTAAGCCCGTTGACCCGCGTGCAGGAAGTTCTCTAGATGAAACGCTGTCACGCCACCTCCGAAGCGTGCGTGCTAAGGGCACGTGCCTGGTTCGGCCCGTTCCAGTCGTCGGTTGCCGCGAGGCAGTACTTTTCTGCATCTCAGCGAGATGTTCCGTGTCTCGACCGCCGTGCCCCGGCATCCCGCGCGTTCTATGCAACGTGTGGGGCGACCGTCTTCCGAAAAGCCCACTGTGCACTACGGTCAGAGGAACGGTTCAGCCGCCCGAGGCCTAGCACCATGAGCATCGAGGCGCTACGACGTGCAAGGAGCCCCCTTGGCTGGTGAGGTCGCCCGGGTAGCCGTCTTCGGAGGAGTCCGGGTGGGCACATCCGGGAAGTTGGTAGCGGTCAACAGCCCACGGACGAGTGTGCTCATCGCAGCTTTGGTGGTGGCTCGGGGAGCCGTGGTCCCCTTCGCTGACCTCAAGAATCTGATGTGGCCGTCGGGAGAGCCCGCGAGTGCCGCAAATCAGCTCCACCGTCTGATCGGGCAAGCCCGCAGAGTGCTCGAGCCAGATCTGCCACCGCGCGATGCCGGGGTGTTCATCATCGGCTCCAATGCCGGTTACCGGCTGGACGTTCGACGTGTGCGCAGCGACCTCGAGGACCTCGACACAGTCGTTGCCCGCGCCCGCCGGTTGGGACACGACGAGGAGTGGGATGCAGCGACCGACGAATATGTGCGGGCCTTGGACATCGTGCGGTCGCCACTGTTGGGAGACGAGACGTGGCAAGCGGGAGGGCACCCCGCGTTCTCCGCAGTGGCTCACACCCGAACCGCGACGGCGAATGAGGCGCTCTCGAGTGCACGTCGGTGCGGACGGATCGACCGAGTCGCTGCATTGGTCGAGCAGATCGCGGCACCGTTACCGTTCGAAGAGGCGTTGCAGGCCAACCTGATTCGGGCATTGGCCGAAGCCGGGCGTAGACGGGACGCCATGAACGTCTATGACCGGGTCCGAACCGCGCTCGTGGAAGAGCTGGGGGTCGACCCGGGACCGGAGCTGCGGAGTGCCCACCAGGAGCTCCTCGGGATCGGCACCCCGGAAACAGCGGGCGCTGCGGCAACGACTCGCGGTGGATCCGGTGGGCCTCCGGTCCAGCTGCCCCCTCTACCGCGCGGCCTGTTGCCCCGCCCGGAGGTCCAGCCGCTGCTCGACCACGTGGCCCGGTCAGGGGATGCCGGCGCCGTCCTTATCACCTCCATCGGGGGCATGGGCGGCATCGGGAAGACCACGTTGGCTGTCGCCTGGGCTCGTTCCCTCGCGCCGCGGTTCCCTGACGGGCAGCTGTACCTGAACCTGCGTGGCTTCGATCCCACAGGGCAGGTGGTGACGCCGATGGACGCCCTGAATGAGCTCCTCACCTCCGTGGGGGAGCCGGCCGCCACCACACCCGAGTCGCTCGAGACCAGGTCTGCGCGCTTCCGCAGCGCGGTTACCGACCGCAAGCTGTTGTTGGTCCTGGACAACGCACGCGATGCTGAGCAGGTACGGCCACTGCTCCCAGCAAGCCCGGAATGCCTGGTGATCGTGACCAGTCGCAACCAGCTCGCCACTCTTGTCGTACGCGAGGGTGCCGTCCCCCTACGGCTCGACCGCATGACGAACGAACAGGCACGCGATCTGCTGACTCGTCGGGTCGGCGTGCTCAGACTCGGCATGGAGCCGTTGGCGGC
Organism: uncultured Actinomycetota bacterium; assembly: GCA_963833975.1. GTDB lineage: Bacteria > Actinomycetota > Actinomycetes > Propionibacteriales > Nocardioidaceae > JAWWPG01. Next base: position 729,865 of record CAWIAB010000004.1, on the reverse strand, counting down.
TGATCGCATCATCGCCGCGGCCGCGGGGCTGCCGCTTGCCCTGGCGATCGTCGCCGCTCGGCTGACGATTGACCCGCAACTCAGCCTCGCAGCCGTCGCAGACGAGCTGGCCGGCCCGAGCGGTCTCGGGCCAGCAGAATCCGGTCTGTCCGGCTGGTCGACCGAGGCGCCGAGCGATGATCTGGCGTCGGTCTTCGACTGGTCCTACGACGTCCTGGACAGGGAGACGGCGAGAGTGTTCCGATTGCTCGGTGTCCACCCGAGCCCCGAGCTCTCATTTCCGGTGATCGTCAGTCTCAGCGGTCTCGACCGGGCGGCGGCTCAAGCGGCCGTCTCCCGGCTGGTTGCTGCCAGCTTGCTCGAGCGCCGGGACCCGGACTCGTTCACCCTGCATGATCTGCTTCGTGAATACGCCATAACACGGCTTCACGACTCCGAGCGGCGGGAAGCCGAGGCACGGTTGGTCGGGCACTATGTCGGACGAGCGCAACCTGGACCGGCTTCGGACGCCCCCCGTGGGTCATCTCGACGAAGTCGCCACAAGCGACGGAGTCTGCGCAGAGACCTTCTCGTCACGCCGCGACGCCACAGACTGGTACGTGCGTGAGCGAGCAGGGCTCCTGGCAGCGCTCCACCTGGCCATCGCTCGTGGGTGGGATCGCGCCGCGGCCAACATTGCGATCGACTGGCGCCCGATGAATCAGCTCGTCGACGCGGACGCGTATACGTTTCCGCACGCACAGGCGGCGCTCGCCGCGGCCGAACGCACCGGTGACCCCCTGCTGAGGGCGGAACTCCACCGCGACGTCGGACCGAAGGCCTCCCACCTCGGTGACGTCGCGGCTGGCCAGCGTCATCTGGAACAGGCGCGGACGATCTATGCCCAGCTGGGTGACCGCGTTGGTGAGGCCAATGTGTTGCGAAATTTGTCAGCATCGCCGGCCGTTTCAGCCGACGTCGCGCTCGACCACCTGCGCGTCGCCATCAACTTGGTGCAGAACGGGGAAGCTCCGCAGGTCCTACAGGTCCTGAGAGCTGCCCTGGCCGCCCGGCTCCTCATGATCGTTCGGGAGGAGGAGGACGGCGACCGAGATGCGTGCCTGGAGGCCGAGCACTTGCTCAATGAGTGCATCCCCGATCTTCTCGAGAATGACTGGACATACTTGATGCCCGGAGCCTGTATCACCCTCTCCGAGATCCTGCTGATCCTGGCGCGTCCTCGCGACGCCCTCGCTGCCGCCCGGCAGGGCCTCCCGTTCGCGGAGGACGACCCTGACGATATGGCCATCCTGCATTCGCTGGTCGCGCAGGCCGCCCTCGAGACAGGAGAGTTCCCGTTGGCTGCACAGGCGTGCGCCGACTTCCACCGGCTGCTAGAGGACGAGGGTCGTGACCATGTCGAGCAGATGCTCGCCGGGGCGATGGCCGAAAATGAGCCAGACCCCTTCGATCGCATCCGGAAAGTGGAGGCGGAGCTCTCTTAGGAGTTCCCGGACCGGGTAAACCGACCTTCGCGGAGGGTCTTGCGTTCGACAGCGTGGCAACCGACCTCAGTCGTCGGCACGCACCACGAGGACGGTCTTGCCCGGCAGCCGGTTGTGACTGCTGCCGCTCTCGAACGCTATTCGGCCGGCCAGGAGTGGGTACGACGCTGCCACGGTCACCCGAAGTCGGCCGGAGTCGACATCGGCACCGAGCGCCGCGAGGTCCGCACTTCGCGGACTGACGATGAAGAACCTGCCCGTCACGTCGAGCTTGGCGAGCAGGTCGGGGGGCGCTGGCTCCTGCAGCGGGATGTAGGTCCCTCCGGGGCGCACAAGGGCGACGGCGTCGCTCATGGCCGGGCCGCCAACGGTGTCCAGGACGACGTCGTAGGAGCCGGCCAGGAGACCAGCGGCATCGGGCTCATCGACGACATGGACGCGGTCCGGGCCCAGCCCGCCAACGTACTCGGCGTCCTTTTGAATACGTCGTCGCGTGGACTCGAGCCCCCAACCCCACCGCGAGCTGCACCGCGAGGGCGCCGACGCCACCGCTTGCGCCCATCACCAGGACGTCGTCCTCGGAACTGACCGCTCCTTGGTCCAGGAGAGCTTGGCGGGCGGTCAGACCGGCTAGGGACAGGGCGGCCGCCTCTACGTGGGATAGGGAGACTGGTTTGCGTGCCGCACAGCTTCCGGGCACCACGACGTACTCAGCTGCGGCGCCGTTCCGGTCGAACGGGACCAGTCCGAACGCCGGGTCTCCGATCTCGAGGTCAGACGTGCCGCCAGCCTCGTCACCGCGCGCGACGACCACCCCTGACCACTCGTGGGACGGGGTGCTGGGCAGGTGTGACCAGGTCTCGTCCCACCGCAGCTCATCAAACGTGATCGCCGCGGCGTGGACGGCGATCAGGAGCTCATCTGGGCCTGGTTCCGGAACGGAACCTCTTCGATCACCAGAGACTCCGGCCCTCCCCGGTGGTGGGAGCGAAGGACGCGCATGGTGGGCGGGAGTCGCGGACCAGAACCGGTCATGGGCTGTTCCTTGCTGATCGGGTGGGAGATGTGTCCGACTCTGCCGCTGCATGGCCATCACCGCTTGGGTCAGATGACTGCTTCGCCACCAGCCGCCGAACGCCCTGAGGGCGACCAGACCTGCATCGTTGCCGGACCGTGCACAAACGTGTCACTAGCGGTGCACAGCCGGATCTCTAGAGTCCGATGAGACGGAAAGCGAGTCGGCATGGAGCCCACAGCCTCGGTTCAGCAGACAAACGAGCAGCCCCTACTGATCACAGCCACGTCATCAGCCGTGGAAGCGCTCTCCCAGCCCAGCCGCATAGCGCTGCTGGTCGCGATCATTGCCGAGAACTGTGACCAATGGGCGGTTGTGGAAGCCGTGGGCACCATACTCGGTCATCCCATGGACATCACGGTCCTTGACCTCGTCGTCACCAGTGGCTTGGCGTCGCTCGAGTCCGGCCGCATCTCCGTCCCCTGTGAGGATGTACGGCGCACAGTGCTCCGTGAGTCGCCTCCCTCCGAATGCCACGAGGCGCACCGAGCCCTGGCAGGGGCCTTGCACACGGACCCTCTCGCCAGTGCATGGCATCGGACCCATGCGACGCAGTCCCCGCAGGCCGAAGCAGCCGAGGTCGCGGTCGCCACCGCCCGCGCGCTGCAGCGGCTGGGTCGGCCCACCGAGGCTCAGGAGATGCTGACGGAGGCGACGCGGCTATCGACTTCCGCCTTGAGCCGAGCGTCTCGCTTGGTCGAGGCCGGCGCAACGTCGTTCGCCCGCGGGAACCCCAACTATGCCCGGGTGCTTCTCGCGCAGGCCGAGAGCTGTGGTCTCCCTCCGGAGCTCAGTGACCTTGCAGAACTCCTGCGCGACACCTTCATGACGCCGTTGCGCCGACCGAGTACTCGGGGCTGGGTTGACGTGGCCCGTGGAGCGCGGATTCTGCACGGTTGGGGCCTCTCGTCCGTGTCCTTCTCTGTTCTGCTCGCGGGGGACGGCGAATCGGTGCCGAAGGAGGTGCTCGGGGGTACCACTCCCGGGTCAGCTGCGCTCGCCGCCCTGGTAGAGATGTCGGTCGGAGCCACTGTCAGTGGCCTGCCGACTGCTCGCGCAGGACTGCTCGCGCCTGGCCTCGGCGGGGCTGCGTGGAGTCGAAACGCACGCCCGCGCCCTCCTGGCCCAGACCGCTGCACGAATCGGGGATCTGGGCAGCGCTACCGCCGAGGCGGCCGCGGCCGATGAGCTGGCCGGTATGACAGGGCAGCCGGCTTGGTCCAGGAACGCTGCCCTGACCCAGGCGATGTTGGCGTCGATGCGCGGCGAGATCGATGCGGCGCTTGAGGTGGCAGCGGTCGAGCGAAGACTTCTGGTTGGCGAGAGCCGACTACGCCCGATGGTCGAGCTGGCGCACGGCGTAGCGCTTCTCGGCGTCGACCACTGGGAGGACGGCTACGCGATCCTGGTTCGCCTGGCACACCGGACGACCGTGTGTCCCGAGCTACTGACCGCGGGTCTCCTCGGTCACCTGGCCGACGCTGCCCTTCGCACGCGCCACGTCCAGGACGGGCGAGCGCTCGTCTCGCTAGTCGCAGGTCGCTCGCCAGCGTGCGCTAGAGGGGCCGAGCTGGCCGACCTCTTGTACGCCACCGCCGTCCTGGCCCCGGAGGACACATCCGAAGCCTGTTTCGCGACTCTCCAATGTCTGGACCCGGGTCGTTGGCCCTGGGTGCGGGCTCGCGGGGACCTTGCGTGGGGGACGTGGTTGCGCCGAGCGCGGCGGATAAGCCAGGCGCGCGCATATCTGCTGTCGGCCGAGCGCCTGTTCGCGGCACTCGATGCCCCCGCCTGGCAGCGTCGGGTTCGCCATGAGCTCCGGGCGGCAGGCGTGAGAACCGCCAGCACGTTGGCGGGTGGAGATGACGATGTCGCCGCTCGACTCTCCCCGCAGGAGCTGGAGATCGTGCGGCTGGCCGCCCAAGGTCTCTCCAACCGGCAGATCGGGGATCGGCTCTTCCTCTCACCTCGCACGATCGGCTCGCACCTCTACCGCAGCTTCCCCAAGCTCGACGTGACGTCGCGACGGCAGCTCATCGGACTGGACCTACCCGCGTGATGCACACCTGTGACGTCACCGGTGGCGTTCGTCAGGGCGATGCACCGGCCCTATAGGCCACCCGATCCGAAAAGCACCCACTCGGGTAGGTGCTCAAGGATGGTCGTCGGCGAGCCATGGGACAGCGAGCAGCGGGAACATCACAACCGACACCAGGCCGGCGGCTACCAGCGCCGTGTAGTTCTCCGGGCGAATCAAGCCCAGGTCGACCCCGATGGACCCGGCGACGATCGGGATGCTCAGCGACGTCGCTTGCAGGAGCCCCGCCGCCAACAATTGGGTACGGCGTCGCGCGACCGATGCATAGCAGAGTGCGGGAACAGCGCGGACGACGACCAGCGCCGCCAGGAACACAGGCACCTTCGCCAGGGTCGTCGGTTCGTCGAAAAGGCCGCGTACATCGAGTGCCATCCCGGTGGACACGAAGAAGAACGGCACGAACGCCCCGAAGCCGACTGCCTGCAGTTTCAGGTGGAACAACGTATGCGTCATCGACTGGTTGCGGTCCAGCAGCTTGATAGTCGCCCCGGCGAGGAAGGCCCCGAGGATCGCCTCCACACCGAAGGTCGTCGCCAGCGCCGAAAGCACCATAAGCAGTGCGACGGCCCCGCGTACGCGGATCTCTGCCGTCGTGTCCTGGAGCGCCAGCAGGAAGTTCGCGAGACCCACCCGGACCGTTCGATCCCGAAGATGAGCAAACCGATCGTCACCGTGAGGACCAGGAATGCGACGAGCAGCGTCAACCGTGACCGCACTCCGGAGGCTTCCTCGGTGAACAAGAGTGACAGCAGCACGATGGGGACCACCTCGGCGATCGACGCGCCAGCGACCATGACCTCCCCGAACCGTATCCAGCTGCCCGGCTTCCTTCAGGACGGGCAGGATGATCCCCAGACTCGTTGCCGAGAGGACTACCGCAATGAGCAGCGGGGAGCGCACCAGGTCGGCGGCTCCGAGGACGATCCCGATACCCACGGCCAGCACGCACGAGAGCGCGAACCCGGTTGCGGTCACTCGCAGTACGTTCCCGCGGATCCCGTCGAAGTCGATCTCCAGGCCCGACAACAGCAAGAGGAAGGCCAGTCCGATCAAAGCGAGTACCTGCACGGCGGCATCGGCGTCGGCCCAGCCGAGCACCTGAGGCCCGATCAGGATGCCCAGGACGATCTGGAGCACGATGTCCGACAACGGGACGCGGGTCAATCGCACCGCGAGCGGCGCCACCAGTGCTACCACCGCGACGACCGCCGACGAGGTCAGCGACGGCACGGCGGTCGGTCTCGCGGGACCGACCGGGAATCTCGCCTGCTACCGGAACTCGGAGGCGCAGCAGCGAGCAGGTTGGTCGCAGATCCGGTAGGCCGAGGCCTCAGATCAGGAAGAGCTCTTGGTTGGAACGACGTACGGAAAGCCATCGCCTCTCGTCTCCGTCGCGGCGAACGAGTTCAGCCCAGTCGGGAAGCCGCTGTTGGTGATCAGCCCGTACATCACTTCTGGAGCATTGTCGGCCAGTCTTCGCCCGTTGAACGCGGCGAAGCTGAAAGCTGCGGGGGTACCCACCCGATAAGGCAGCAGGTCAGGCAGCAGGCGCTGCGTCACCGCAGCGGCGTACGCCTGTGAATTTGCGGTACCGGTATCGGCTGCTGCTGCGGCGACCATCCGAGTGACGCGTGCCCCGTCGTTCGCTCGGTCGTCTGCCGGATGAGCTGTCGTGTCGCGGCGGTAGTCGTCACTGTCGTCTTCCGCTCCGATCGCCCGGAACAGGGGCCACACCATGGGGATCGCGGTGCGGTTGATCTGGCGCCAGCCACCTGCGTCAGTGGCGAGCTTGCTGACACTCCAAACGGCAATATCACGGTCGGCCTCCAGGTCGGCGTCGCTTCTCGGCACCTCGAGGACGATGGCGCAGACCTGCGAGCCCGCAAAGGTGCTCGCGGCGTCCTCCGCGCTCCACTCACCTAGCTCGATCTGCTTCCCGTTTTGGAGCCCTTCGATGATGTGGGCGAGCTGGTGCAGGTCGAGGTAGAAGGGGTCAGCGGCCGGGCCGGCCCATGCCCGTATCCCATCCAGCTCGGCCGCACCGAAGGGGATTCCCGTCCGGCCTTGGGCGATGAGCTCTCCGTCCGCGCTGTCGTCGTGGGCGTCGGCCCCGACGAGCTTGGTCAGCGTAATGTGCTGCGCTGATGAGGCGTCGAGGTCTCCGAACGAGAAGCGATAGGTGAGATCCTCGATCGGGCCTCCGTCCCGGTGAACCTTGAACTCGTATCGCGCCTCGGGGTGGAGACCAGTAGTCCTTGATTCGCCGGCGAGGGATGAGTTCACCGCCATGACGAACACGGTCCCCGCTTCGCCGTCGAAGACGTACATGTCTGTCAGGTTGAGCCGCGGGTCCTGCCGCGATGTGGGTGAGTCGAGATGATGAGACATGAGTTTCCCCTTGAGATAGTCGGAACGTAAAGACCGAGTGCTCAGGCCCGATGATGTATGGCTGTATGTGACGTTGCCTTGCGCCGGTCCTTCGGCGGTATCCGCCAGATGACTGCGCAGCCGACCCTCGACTCCGCTGACCTTGGCTACAGGCCTTGCTTGTCCAGCCAGGTGAGACAGGCTCGGCGACCTCGGTCCAGCCGCTGTCGATCGTCAGGGAGTGACCACGGTCCTCGAACTCGAGCAGTTCCGTCACGGCCGACGAGTGCCGGTACTGCTTCAACGTTGACTTGGTGATCGCCTCAGGCACCGTGTGGTCCTTGCCGCCCATGATGAGCAGCAGCGGACCGCGGTCGTCGTTGTCCGTCTCCACCTTGGCGGGCGAGTGCAGGGAGAAGTTGGCGGCTGCGGCCTCGAAGAGCGGCTCGGCCCGGCGCGGCGATCGTCCACTGCTCGTACAGCGCTTCCGACTCGTCCTCGCTCAGTGCGTTGCCGAAGCTGTACCGGAACTGCTCGGCGGTCAGCGTGACCGCCCTGTGCTTGTTGGCCGGGTTCTTGAACACCGGCAACGTCGCATGCAACGCGGACAGCGGCAGCGGTAGGACGCCCTTGATCTGCGCCGCGTCGATGGCGATCGCCGCCGGCGCCGTGGTCCTCGCCCGAGCAGCTTCTCGGCGATCATCCCGCCGAAGGAGTGCCCGATCGAGCACCGGCGGCGAACCGAGGCCGTCGATGATCGCGCGGTAGTGGGCGGTGACCTCCTCGATGCCGACATCCGGCGACGCTGTCGGGTTCGCGCGCGTCTCCGCGACGGTGTCGGCAGGTCGCCGGGCCAGCCCGGCGCGACCGGCACGTAGCCGTCGCTCGTTGAAGAGGTCGACCCAGGGTGCCCACGAGGTGGCATGCAGCCAGAGTCCGTGGATGAAGACGACGGGTGTGTTGGAGTTGATCATGGGAGTGTCCGATCTATGGAGTTTCCTGGGGTGTCCCGATGCTGTTGGGCATGCCGCGCCGTCGAGTCAGTCGGTGGCACGAACCGCCCGGACGATGACACCGGTCACGGCACTGGGCTTGGACACCAGCGATAGGTGACCGGCCGGCAGCGTCGTGATGTGGGCTCCGGCGCGCTGCGACATGGCCTGCTGCTCGGCAGGCGGCAGGACGCGGTCGAGCTCACCAATCACCGACCAGGACGGGATCGTCTGCCAGGCAGGAGGTCCGGAAGGCGCGGACGTGGCGTCCAGAGCGAGCGGTCGTTGGCTGGCGGCCAGTGCGGCCGCCTGATCCGCGGGGACGCCGTTGGCGAAGCAGCGAGCAAAGCCCGGATACGGCTGGTTGGGTTGCGTCTGCAGGTAGAGGTCCACGTCCCCTTCAGGTGCATCGGGGTACGGCGCAAAGCGGAACGTCTTCGCCGGGTCGCCGCCAATGCACGAACCAGGCTTGGCACCGAGCAGGTCCATCAGGCTCTCGCCCTCGGCCGGAATGAACGCGTCCACATAGACGAGGGCCTTTACGTTCGGGTTTCCGGTAGCGGCGTCGGTGATGACGGCACCACCGTACGAGTGCCCGACGACGATCACCGGTCCAACTAGCGTGCTCAAGAAGTCCGCGAGGTACCTGGAGTCGTAGCCCAAGCCGCGCAGGGGATTCGGGGGTGCCGCCACGGTGTAGCCACGGCGCTGAAGGCGCTCGATGACTCCGCTCCAGCTCGACCCGTCTGCCCATGCGCCGTGCTCGAGCACGATGGTCGGCTTAGGGCCTTCCTGATGCCGTTGAGGTCCCTTGGCGCCGTGCGCGGATGCGAACTGGGTCACTGCCAGCGGCAGTGCGGCGAGGACCAGGATGGCAATAAAATGGGGCAGTCGTAGCTTTCGGCGGTCGTTGGCCGCGGCGAGTGTCATGGGCGCTCCTTAGGTGACGGCTGTTGCCTGCATCCGGAGCGTAGGTCCGGTGAACCGCCGGCCGCTTCAGTCAACTGGCTGCACGCGCGGCGCGAAGTCTGGCCGCGGACAGAGGCGCCTTGACCACCTCATCGGCTATGTCCCGAAGCAGAGAGTGGCCTTATGTCTGGACGGTGTCGTGCTCGGCATCGTAGGTGTTCCCGGTAAGCCGGGTCTTGGCGAAGCTGATCAGGGAGGTGATTCGTCCGCCTGGCGTCGTCCAGTACTCACCCTCCTCGAGGTCGACTCTGAGCAGGGTTGCGTTCGGATCCTCCGGTCCGCCAGGGAGCCACGCCTCCGCGAAGGTGTTCCACAGCTCCGCGAGCTTGGCCTGGTCGTCAACGACGATGGCTCGCCCGCGCAGGGACACCCAGGTGTCGCGGGATGAGAACGTCAGGGCCACCTCGGATTGAGCGTTGATAGCGCGCACATGATCGGTGTCCCGTGCGGTGATGAACCACATCTGTACGCTTGGCTTGACCTCCTGTCGTGCCATCGGCACGCTACGGAGACGACCGTCCGCGACGGTGGTCAACATGGCAACCGGCATGTCCTCCAACAGCTCGACAAGCCTTTCACGCGGATCTGCTTCGGCATCGGGCATGGTGGTTCTCCTTATGGCTGGGATCTAACCGGATCTTCCAGAGACTGGCAGGTCGTTGAGTTCATACCCCTCGAGAGTCCCCTTCATGCGGGCGACGGCTCATGCGAACTGTTCGACGGCAGCCTTGGGCGAGGGCCGGGTGTCGTCGACGAGGAACGTCGTCGAGCACGAGCGGCGCGGCGACCGAGGGTCAATCAGAAGATTCGCCCGTCCAAGGCCTCGTAGACGTCGACGAACCGCTGGAAGGCAGGCTGGTAGGACTGGTGTGCGTCGGCATCCGGCTCGTATCGCTGGGTGATCGAGACCGAGCGGGCCGCGGCCTCGCGGCAGTCGGAGTAGAGACCCGCGGCGACACCGGCGTACAGAGCAGCGCCCAGGCATCCGGTCTCAGACGTCTGGAGCAGCTCGATCGGCTTGTCGAAGACGTCTGCGAGCATCTGGCACCACATGGGCGACTTGGCCGCGCCTCCGGTGAGTCTGATCGTCCCGATCTCGATCCCTGCCGCGGCCTGCGCGTTCAGGATGTCTCGCATCTCGAAGCAGACCCCTTCCAGTACCGCGCGAGCCATGTGCGGCTTCGTCGAGGCCAACGACATGCCGACGAACGCGCCGCGTGCGTTGCCGTTGATGCGGGCACCGGAGGCCCCTTGTAGGAAAGGCAGGAACGTCACACCGTCGGCGCCGATCGGCACCTGACTCACCGCCCGGGTGATGAGGTCGTACGGGTCCTCGCGCAGCGGGCCAGCCACGGCCACCTCGAGATCGGCGAAGGTGTCTCGGTACCAGCGGAACGCGGACGCCGACGTCGTCGAGAACGCCTCGATGGTCCAGTTGTCGAGCCCATGGTTCGGCTTCACCACCAGCCGCGCGTTGGGGTCGCGGACCGGTTGGTCGAGCACGACGAAGCATGACCCGAAGGTGCCGATCACCATCACGGTGTCGCCGGCATCTACCGCGCCGGCGCCGTAGCTCGAGCAGTTCTGGTCGTGAGCCCCGAGGCACAGCAAGGTGCCCTCCGCCAGGCCGCTCATCTCGGCCACTGCGCCGGAGATCTCGCCAAGAACCTTCGGGCCCTTGGCGAGCTGGGCGCGCTTGGACAGGGGGATGTCCAGCAGGTCGTGGATCTCCCTTGACCAGGTGAAGGAATCGACGTCCGCAGTCCCCTCACGGGAGGCAGACGACTGGTCGGTCCAGTACTCGGTGGCACCCCACTGCCGGTTGATGAACTCCTGTTCGGTGGCGAACAGCTCCGTCCTCGCCCAGTTCTCGGGCTCGTTGTCCTTCAGCCAGGCGAGCTTGGTCGACGAGAACACGGTGCCCAGGGGGTCGCCGGTGATCTCGTAGTAGCGCTCGCGGCTGATCTTCTCCTGGATCTTCTCGATGTACGGCATCCCCCTGACGTCCTGCCAGCCGATCCACGGGCGCAGTGCCGTACCCTCGCCATCGAGCAGACCGATAATGGAGCCCTGACTGGAGATCGCCAAGGCAACGATCTCCTTCGGGTCCAGCCCTGAGCTCTGCACCGCCGCCTTGCACGACTCGAAGAGCGGCGGAATCAGGTCCTCCGAGGTCTGTTCGACCCAACCTGGCTTGGGATAGCGACACTGGTACTCGCGGTAGTCGGTTGCAATGACGGTGCCGTCGAGGTCGAAGATGCACGTCTTGCAGCCGGTCGTGCCGGCATCAATCCCCACCAGGTACTGCGCCATTGACATGGCTCCTGTCTCTTGGCGTGCCGGCTCACTCCGGCGGAGTGGAGTCCGGGTGTTGCGTACCCCCGATAAGTGCTGCGTACTCCTTGACCAGCTTCGCCGCGCTGCGCGTCCCCATCAGGTCGACGCCGAGGTCGAGCATCCAGAGCGTGGCGGCCAGCGTGAACGTGCGCGGAAGCCCAGACACCTTGACCCGCGTGGCGTAACCAGCCGTGTGCTCGAGCATCAGCCGCACCTGGTGCTCTGCGGGGAAGGCCTCGGTGCCGGTAGCCGTCTTGACGTAATCAAGACCCGCATCTCGGCACATTCCCACCAGCGTGATGATCTCGTCGTCGCTGAGGAAGCCGACCTCGAAGATCAGCTTGGTGATGGCGTGGCCCTCGCATCGAGACCGCAAACCTTCGATCTCGGTCTCGATGAGCGGATAGTCCTTGTCGTGCAGGGCGCCGATGTTGACGACCATGTCGACGGCCGTGGCGCCATCCTCGAGGCTCGTGTCAATCTCCGCCAGCTTGACGCCGGTGGGTACGGCGCCGTACGGGAACGCGATCGCCGCACCGACCCGTACGTCCGAGTCGGCGAGCTCGGCAGCCACCGCGGACGTCCAGTAGGAGTTCGAGTAGAACGCGGCCACACCCGCCTTTCGCGCTTCTCCTGCAGCGGCCCGGATCTCGCCTTCGGTGAGGCTCTGCAGGTGCAATGCCATGTCGAGGTGCTTGGCATACTCCGCAGGTGTGAGCGATGGACCCCGGCGTGGCTGTGCCGCCGCCTCGCTCATGCCGACACCGACTCCTTGTCGTCTGCGTCACTGACAGCGTCGCGGTGGCTGGGGACGAGGCCGATCTCCCGCATCTGGTCGAGTGCGTCGATGATGCCCGGCGCGTCGCGGGTGCCGATGAGGTCCACGCCTGCGAGCAGGAACGCGTACGCGTTCTGCGGGCGTGGGAACTTCACGCCGGCCACCTTCACCTTGGTGTCGGATCCGCGTGCGACCTCGATCATCAGCAGCGCCTGCTCCATGCTCGGCCCCTCGAACTGGCCCGACGACGTCTTGGCGTAGTCGATGTGCTCCTCGACCAGGATCTCCGTGGCACGCTTGATCTCGTCGTCGGTCAGGTAGCACGTCTCGAGGATGACCTTGGTCACCGCATCGCCGGCGGCCTCGCGGAACGCCCTCGTCTCGTCCCGTACATCGTCGAGGTGGCCGCTCCTGAGCGCGCCGATGTTCATGACGGTATCGAGCGCGCGGTTGCCCCGAGCGACCGCCTCAGCCGCCTCCTGCGCCTTGGCCTGGGACGTGGCTGAACCGAACGGGAAACCGATCGCGGCCGCCGGAAGTACGTCGGAACCCGCCAGCTCCTCGAGGATGACGGGGGTCCAGTAGGCGCCGGACGAGTAGAAGGACGCGCAGTTGTACTTCACCGCCTGGCGGCAACCGTGGCGGATCTCGTCCTCAGTGACCTGCTTCGGGAGAACCGACTGGTCGAAGCACTTGCCGAGCTCGAAGGCGGTGACGGTGGACAGATCAACCATGGGACGTCAGTTCCTCTCGGCGATGGACCTCGGCGGTGCCCCAAGGTGCCTCGGGAGCGGCTGCCCGCAACCCTCTGACCTGGCTCTTTGCACCCATGACCTGTTATACACCACGACATTGGCTCACCGTGATGGACGATCGGCCACCTCTCACTCCGCGGACATCCACCACGCCCTGCCAGGCGCGTGCGTGCCGGAGATCCTGGTACGCCGACACCCGGGGCAGGATCCCTGGGTCAGCTCCCCTTGAGCTCCTGGGCGAGCATGACGAGGATGTCGCTGGGGCCGCGGACGTAGGTGAGCTTGTAGACGTCCTGGTAGGTCGCCACGCCGCGCAGCGGGTGGCAGCCGTGCCGAGCGGCGATCTCGAGGGCCTCGTCGATGTCGTCGACCGAGAACGCGACGCGGTGCATGCCGATGTGGTTGGGGCGGGTGGGCTCCGTCTCGATTGCGTCGGGGTGGATGTACTCGAAGAGCTCGAGGCGACCGTTCCCATCCGGCGTCTGGAGCATGGCGATGTTGGCGTGGTTGCCGTCGAGGCCGACAGCTGTGTCGGTCCACTCACCACTGACCGTGTCACGGCCGAGGACGCTGAGCCCGAGGTCGGTGAAGAAGGCGATGGCCGCTTCGAGGTCGCGGACGGCGATTCCGACGTTCTCGAGCTTGATAGGCATGCGTTACAGACTATCGACGAGAGCGCTCGAGACATCTGGCTGCGTGCAACGGCTCGGACGGGCCAGACCACGGAGACGCCTAGTTGGCCCTGAACCACGCGTCCGAAGGCGGGGTCGAGCCTGCCCACGTCAGTACGTCGGGCGGGAACAGCCTGTCGAACTCAGGGTCTCCCGGGCCGGTGTCGTCGGGCGGCTCGGCCGCGACTGGGGGCGTGGACATCGAGACCGCCACCTGCACCTCCGAGCCCGACATGACCGGTTGGACAATGACGCCACCGCACAGAATCCAGGCGTAGATCTTCTTGACCTGAGGCATGCTGCGTGCCGATGCGGGGCTGAATCCAAATGCCCGCGCGCGACACGCCATGCCCTCGCCTTCGGCTCCGGCCTTGGCCGCCGCAGCATCGAGTTGGTGTCCGAAGGTGCCGGACGGCAATGGTTGCTGGGCCACCGCGTCCTTGTCCGACGAGCACCCTCCCACGATGCTCAGCGCGCACGCCATTGCGAGCAGCCCAACCACAGTCTTCGGCAAGAGATCGATCCTCCTGATCTTGGTCCCAAGGCACTGTACGGCGCTTCCAGGCCACTCGAGCGTCTGCACTTCTGGCGGGTTGGGATCAACTTTCTTGTCCGCGCCGAAACCCGAGCGGCGGTCGATGTTTGTGGCAGGAGCTGAAGGACTACCCCTCGGGGGTTGACGCCGCACCGGCGGCGGCGTCGGCGTCGGCGTCGGTGATGGGGAGCCACAGCTGAGCTCGGACTCCGCCCTTCGAGCTGGCGGAGAGCGTCACATCTCCACCGTGGCTACGTGCCACGGAGCGTGCGATGGACAGCCCGAGCCCTGCACCGCCGTCGTCGCGGGCTCTCCCCTCGTCGAGACGGAGCCATCGGTCGAACACTCTCTCCCGGTCGGCGGGAGCGATCCCCGGTCCGTCGTCTTCGACGGTGACGACGGCGTTGTCGTCGATCACGTCGACACCGACATCGACGTCGGAGCGGGCGTGTCTCTGAGCATTCGCGACCAGGTTGCCGACCGCGCGCCTCAAGGCAGTCGGGTCAGCTGTCACCCAGACCGGCGGCGACTCGATGTCGAGGAGTGCCGCGAGCTCGAGCGGAACCGGCCGGGCAGGCGTTCCCGAGTCCAGCTTCGCCAGGAAGAGGAGGTCGTCGGCGAGTCGTGCCACTCGATCGACATCGGTTCGCACATCGTGAGCGACGGCTACCCACTCTGCAGTGTCGATCGACGTCGCCAATGCCACGTCAAGCTGCGTACGGATGGAGGCGATGGGGGACCGAAGCTCATGCGCAGCGTCGGCCACGAAGGAGCGCTGCCGTTCGGTCGCCTGATGTAGTCGCTGGAGCATGCGGTTCAGCGTCTCTGCGAGGCGGGCGAGCTCGTCTCCACTTGCGGGAACAGGCAGATAGGGCGCTGCATGCCCACGGGCGTCCGCAACGTCGTCCGCGGCTTCGCGGAGCTTGTCGACGGGCCGAAGTGCTGACCCGACGGCGAGCCAGGTCGCGATCGCAGCCGCCAACACGACCAATGGCACGGCGATGACCAAGGCCCGGAGCATTGCGGTCAGCGTGCTGTGGACGTCCGTGAACGGCACGGCACTGACTACTCTCACGGGTTTCCCGTCCACAAACGCCGTACCGATCTCGACGCGCAACGGGGCTGTGCCGAGCGCACTCTGGTCCGTGGTGAAGGCGTGACCAGGTGTCTCCGCCTCCAGGGCCGTGAGCGAGAGCAGCGGCATCACCTGGCTGGCCGACTGGGTGGCAGCGCGGACGGTTCCGTCAGCGCCGATGACCTGGGCGAAGACCGACTGACCAGCGGGCGCAGGCAGGGGGTTCGGCAGCTGTCCCGACCTCAGCAGACTCGTTATCGTCGCGCCTTCCGTCTTCAGGTTGAGGTCCACTGCGTCGACGCGGTTGTGGAAGAAGAGGGCAGCGAACCCGGCGGCCCCACTGACGAGTCCGATCGCGAGCACGACGGTGGCGGCCAGGGTGAGTCGTAGCGTCAGCGACCGCCGTGCCCACCACAGGGCCAGGCGCTGTCTCATGACGGTCGCAAGGTGTATCCGACTCCCCGGACAGTGCGGACGGCGTCCCGCCCCAGCTTGCGTCGCAGATAGCCCGCGTAGACCTCCACGGCGTTGGCATCGGTGTCCATGCTCGCCCAGACGTGTTCGAGAAGCTCAGCCTTGCTCACGATCTGCCCAGGTCTGCGGATCAGGTACTCGAGCATCGCGAACTCTCGACTGGTGAGCAGCACGCTTTCACCAGCCCGGGTGACGGTGTGGCCAGTGGGGTCCAGAGTGAGCTCGCCCACCGAGAACACCGCCGGTCGTGGTGTCGAGCCCCGCCGCAGCAAGGCTCGCAGGTGTGCCAGCAGAACGACGAAGGAGAACGGCTTCGTGAGGTAGTCGTCTGCTCCCAGGTCCAGTCCATCCGCCTCGTCGTACTCGCCGTCCTTGGCCGAGACGACGAGGATCGGCGTCCAGATCTGAGACCGACGCAGTCGACGGATCACCTCATACCCGGAAATCACCGGCAGCATGATGTCGAGGACGATGGCGTCGTAGGCATGTTGCGACGCCAGGTCCAAGGCGGAACCGCCGTCGTGAACCACATCCACGAGGAACCCGGCGTGACGGAAACCTTTGGCGAGGGCGGTCGCCATCCGCTCCTCGTCATCGACAATCAGCAGTCGCACGGCACACCTCCGAACCCCACGGTAGTTGCTGTGGTCACGGACCCCGGACGATTCCTGTGACCCGGCTGAGGGCGACGGCCGGAAATCTCGATCCCGCGGGGTGTGCGTCGCATAGTGGACTCATGACACGTCTTGTGGGTTCCGCCCGACTTCGCTGGGCTGTGCCGGCCCTGGTCGCTGCTGCCGTCGCCGGTGCAGCCATTACGACCAGCGGAGGCGGGGCGGGCGCAGCCGAGCAACCGAAGCTGCCGTCCAAGAGTGCTGCCCAGTTGCTGGCTGACGTCCAGCAGGCGCATCCGGCGAGCCTCGCGGGAACGGTCGTCGAGACCGCCCACCTCGGCCTGCCGAGCCTTCCGTCGTCGGGGATCTCGAGCGGTGGCGACAACTTGTCATTCCAGTCGTTGTTGACCGGCTCCCACACGATGAAGGTCTGGTATGCAGGCCCGACAAAGCAGCGGCTTGCCCTGCTTGCGCCGCTCTCGGAGCGAGACCTGGTGCACAACGGCACAGACCTGTGGATCTACACGTCGACGACGAACGAGGTCGAGCATCGCACTGTCCAGCGGAAAGCGCCGGTGGAGAGCCAGGACCTGATCGGTTTGACTCCACAGCAGGCCGCCAAGCGGGCCTTGCAGAAGGTCGGGCCCACGACGGTCGTCTCGGTGGATGACACGGCACGCGTCGCCGGCCAAGCGGCATACCAGATCGTGCTCACGCCTCGCGACTCCCGCTCACTGGTTTCGAGCGTCCGGATCGCCATCGACGCTTCGACATCGGTCCCGCTCCGCGTGCAGCTCTTCGGCGCGAGCTCAACGACGACGCCAGCGATCGAAATCGGCTTCACCGACATCAGCTACAGCGCCGTCAGCCCGTCGGTATTCAACTTCGTGACGCCCCCTGGTGCCACGGTGAAGAAGGACAGCGACGACTCCCGTACGACGCCCACCCCGGGCGACGACGTCACCCCCGCTCCGTCCGCCAGTGGAGGGTCATCCACCGCACAGGTACCGTCCCGTGGACACGCATCGACCACTGGGCAGGCACCGTCCACCGGCATGAGCACCACGCTCGGAAGTGGCTGGACTGCGGTGCGGGAGATGCCGTACCGGCTGAGTTACGACGAGACCGGGCACCTGTTCTGGCAGCTGTCGAAGGAGGTCCCCGGCGGCCGGTTGATCACCTCGTCGCTCCTCTCGGTACTCCTCACCGACGATGGTCGACTCTTGGTGGGGCCGGTCACCGGTGCCGCCATCCAGCGGGTCGCCGCAACTGGGAAGGGCTTGTGACGGATCTGGCCACCCCCATCCGGGTCAGGCAGGAGCAAGCCACCGAGGGACCGCTGGCAATCCGCACCCAGGGACTCACCCGACGGTTCGGCGGACAAACGGCCGTCGACTCTGTCGACTTGGCGGTTCCGCGCGGTGCCGTGTATGGCTTCCTGGGGCCCAACGGCTCGGGCAAGACCACCACGATACGGATGCTTCTCGGGCTGATGATGCCGCACGGGGGGACGATCGACATCCTCGGCGGCACGATGCCGAAGGCCGCCCACGCTGTGCTGCCCCGGGTGGGCACGCTTGTCGAAGGTCCTGCGTTTCATCCCTACCTCTCGGGCCTGGACAACCTGCGGCGCCTCGATGCGTTCGATGCAAGCACTGACCCGTCGACTCGCAAAGCTCGGATCGGCTCTGCACTGGAGCGGGTCGGACTGGCTGCTGCAGCCGGGAAGAAGTTCCGCCGCTACTCGCTCGGCATGAAGCAGCGGCTCGGACTCGCGGCGACCCTCCTACGTCCGCGTGACCTGCTGATCCTCGACGAGCCGACGAACGGTCTCGACCCGGCCGGTACGCGTGAGGTTCGAAACTTGGTCCGCGAGCTCGCGACCGACGGCACGACGGTCCTCGTGTCCAGTCACCTGCTCAGCGAGATCGAGCAGGTTGCCACCCATGTGGGGTTCATGAGTGCAGGTCGGTTGTTGAAGCAGGGCAGCCTCGCCGAAGTCTTGGCGGAGAGCGGTTCACATCTGCGGGTGCGTACTCCCCAGGTCCTTGCCGCTGTGCCCATTCTCCAGGCGCTCGGGCTCATCGTGACCGAGCGGTCCGAGGAGTCGGTGGTCGTCGAGCTCAACGGCGTCGCACCCGAGCACGTCAACGCCACTCTCGTCCGCGGCGACGTTCCAGTCCGGGGTTTCACGGTGGAGCGACCAGCACTGGAGGATCTCTTCGTCCAGCTGACGGGCGATGGTTACGATGCCGTCCGCTAGCTCGACCGTCACCCCACCGCAAACCAACTCGACGTTTCGCGGCATCGGGCTCCGCCAGTTCTCGAGTGAGCTCCGGCTCGTCTTCGGGCGCCGACGCAATATCGCGATGCTCGGCATCCTGGTGGCCATTCCGCTCTTCATCGGCATAGCGATCAAAGTCTCTACCCCACGTCCGGGTGAGGGTCCACCCTTCGTCAGCGAGCTCACCAACAATGGCTTGTTCTTGGCCTTCACCGCGATGGCGGTATGCCTGCCCGTGTTTCTCCCGCTTTCGGTGGCCGTTGTGTCCGGAGACGCCGTCGCCGGCGAAGCCGGTGCCGGGACGTTGCGGTACCTGCTGTCGATCCCGGTATCGCGGGCCCGGCTCCTGGTCATCAAGACGCTGGGAGTACTTGCTTATCTGCTAGCTGGAATTCTGCTGGTGACATTGTGCGGCCTCGTTGCGGGCTATGCCTTGTTCGGAGCCGACGGTGTGACGCTGTTGTCCGGAGATACGGTGTCGGTGGCCAACGGCTTGGCGAGAGCCGCCGGCGTGGCGACGTACGTGTTTGTCGATCTCGTGGGGCTCGTGGCGATCGGGCTCTTCTTCTCAACCCTCACCGAGGTCCCGGCGGGTGCGATGGCGGCGACCGTCGTCACGACGATTGCTTTCGCGGTGCTTGATTCAGTGCCGCAGCTCGGCCGGTTCCGCGAGGTGCTCCTCACCCACAACTGGTTGAACTTCGACGAGCTGTTGCGCAGCAACCCCAACCTCGGATCTCTGGTGAGCTGGAGCGTTCTTCCGGTGGCCTACTCGCTGGTCTTCTTTGCGGCCGCCTGGGCCCGGATCACGACCGCCGATGTCAGCGGCTGACCGGACCTGACGGCCACCTCGGAATGCTGGTCGCTCACCTCGCCAGATCGCTACGTGGGCCAATCAGTCCAGTAGCTTGCGATCGCTCGGAGGCGTAGGTGGAGTTTTCGCTGCCCGCCGTTGCCCGGCTTCGGCCCTCGACGAGGCCAGTCTGACGGCCACATAGAGCGCGATAAGCAAGCAGACCAATACCAACAGCAATAGGCTTAGGGCGAGTGGATCATGCATCATGTGGGTCATCAGTGGCCTCCGCGTCTCGTTTCCTCGACTCTAGGCATGATGTGCGCAGGAAATAGTTACCAAAGGGTGACGTCGCGCAACCAGCCGCCTGCCCGTCGAGCTCGGAGCCGCTGTTCTCCGGAGACGTCACAGATTGGTCATCGTTTCTGTTCCACGCCGGAGCTGCTGTGCGATGAAATACAAGTGTGAGCTTCGTTCCCCTTGAGCAGCACGCCCTGTTGTCCGACTGTCGATCGACGGCTCTGGTCACGTCCAGCGGGTCCATGGACTGGTTGTGCATGCCGCGGTTCGATAGCGCCCCGGTGTTCGCTCGTCTGCTGGACGATGATGCCGGGCACTTCTCGATTCGCCCAGAACGCGCCGACGCCTATGCGGTGACGTGGCGGTACCGTGCGTCAAGCCTGGTCCTGGACACCACCTGGTTCAGCTCCGAGGGCGAGATCGTGGTCAGCGATGCCATGGCCCTGGGTGCCCGCGAGCGTGGCCATCAGCTCGGTCAGGACAGCCCCGGCGTGGTGATGCGTCAGGTCAGGTGCACCGAAGGTGAGGTGGCCGTCAGCGTTGAGTTCTGTCCCAGACCAGAATTCGGATTGATCCATCCCCGTTTGCTCAGTGAACCTGGGCTGGTCCTTGCCGTTGGTGGCGCGACAACCCTGATGCTCAGCACGGAAGTCGGGTTGTGCAGCCACGACGCGATCGCCTCCACCGTGGTGACGCTGCGTGCCGGAGAGAAGCTCTCCTTCGCGCTCACCCAGTTCGATGCGTGGGGAGACCGACCGAACGGGTGGAGCCCTCGTAAGATCCGTCGTCGGATAGCGGGCGCCGAGGCATCGTGGCAGAGCTGGTCGCACCTGCATCAGCGGTACGAAGGTCCCTTCCGGGACTTGGTTCTGCACAGCGGAATGGTCCTTCAGGGACTCACCTACGCACATACGGCGGCGATCGTGGCCGCCGCCACCACCAGCCTTCCCGAAGGTGTCGGCAGCGGACGGACCTGGGACTATCGGTTCACCTGGGTCAGGGACGCAAGCATGACCATGCAAGGACTGTACGTCGCTGCCTGTCCGGATGAGGCGAGCAGATTCTTCGCCTTCTTGGCGCGGTCCGCCGGGACGCAGCTGGACCGCGGGAGGGACCTGCAAATCATGTTCGGGGTCGGTGGCGAGCGTGACCTCACCGAGCATGCCCTGCCCCACCTGACCGGATGGCGCGACAGCGGCCCCGTCCGGGTAGGAAACGACGCCTGGGGTCAGCGGCAGCTGGACGTCTACGGCGCCTTGCTCGACGCCGCATTCACTCTGCGAGACCAGCTCGACGACGGTGACGAGACGCACCGGAGCTTCTTGATCGCCGCGGTGGATGCCGCAGCAACCCGTTGGAAGGAGGATGACCAGGGGATCTGGGAGATCCGAGGAGAAGCACGGCCCTTCCTGCACAGCAAGCTGATGTGCTGGGTCGCTTTGGACCGAGGGGTCAAGCTGGCGGATCGGCTGCGGGTCGACGCTCCGCGCTTGCTCCACTGGCGGGGGGTACGTCAGACCGTTCGCGATGACATAGAGGCACGCGGTTGGAATGACGATGTCGGCGCCTACACGCAGTCGTTCGGGTCACGCGAGCTGGACGCCTCGGCCCTCATGCTTACCATCGTCGGGTTCGCCGATCCCAAGGATCCACGCATGCTGGCGACCATCAACGCCATCGAGGAGCAGCTCGCAGCCGACAATGGCTTGATCTACCGGTATTCAGCCGACGACGGCATCGAAGCGCCAGAGGGCTCGTTCTTGTTGTGTACGTTCTGGCTCGCGCACGCCATGGCCTTGACCGGTCAAGCCGAACGGGCTCGCACGACCCTCGAGCGAGCCGCCGGCTATGCGAATGCTCTCGGCCTCTTCTCCGAGCAGATCGACCCGAGCACAGGTGAGATGCTCGGCAACTTCCCGCAGGCGTTCAGCCACCTCGGTCTCGTGACGGCTGCGCAGGCCCTTGCCGACGCCGAGCGAGACTCGGCGTAACGCAGGATGTGCTCAACGCCGTTCAGGCGGTTGCCGCCAACGGCTGTTAATGGCGCTGTGCCTCGTCGATGTGTGCGGCGAGCTTGTCGAGTGCCATCGTCCATCCTGCGGCGCCTGGTGATTCGGCCGGCACACCGCTGTGAGTCAACACCATTCTCGTGCCACCGTCGTAAGGCTCGAGCTCGACTGTGACTTCTGTCGTGCTGGGGTGCTCTTGGGACGTGCCCATCTGCTGCGACGATCGCACGGTTCCGTGCTCATCCGAGATGAAGTCGGTGTAGACGAGACGTCGGTTCTCGACCACTTCTAGGTACTCGCCGGAGAACCACATCCGCATCGTGCCGTTCGGCGTCGTCAGCTCCATGCATAGGAGGCGCTTTCCCCCGACGCGAACATCCATCCGGGCTACCGGGATGGTGGTCCCCATGGGGCCGTACCACGCAGCAAAGTGTTGTTCGTCGGTCCACATCCTCCAAACCAGCTCCGGAGTCGCGTCCAGAGTCCGCTCGATCACCAGATGCTGGCCGTCGGGGTCACCGTTCATTGTCACTGCCCGTTTCTTGTCGCTCTTGGACTTGCTGGAGGTAGGTGTCCATCCGGGCGAAGCTGGTCTCCCAGACAGGTCGATACCACTCGGCCCAGGTCGAGACCTCTTCGATCGGTGCCGGATCGAGGGCGCAGGGTCGATATTGCGCATATTGACCTCTCACGATCAATCCGGCGCGTTCAAGAACCTTGAGATGTTTTGAGATGGCCGGGAGCGAGAGAGCAAAGGGTTCGGCGAGTTGGTTCACATTCGCCTCCCCTTGTCTGAGGCGCGCCAGTATCGCTCGCCGCGTCGAGTTGGCCAGTGCGGCGAAAATCGTGTCGAGTCGCTCCTCCGTGGCAACCGCCACCTCCAGCCTTGGGCTCATGATTTTCCTATCAGTTAATTAACTGATAGGAAAACTACCTGTGAGATCGGTCGTAGTCAAGCAGTAAATCCAGGGCGGACGCGCCTGGCGGGTGGTCCGTCAGAGTGCACCGGCGCACCCCTGCCGCGACTGTCGGTGCCGTTCTCGGTGAGAGCTGGCGGCGCTGCGCATCGTCGGGGTGGCCGTAGCGCTGCCTGGGATAGGGTGATGTCCAATGAGCGGCCTCGAGCTCGCGGAGCCGGGCGTGACTGTCCTGCTCGCCGCCTTTTGCACGAACGACCCGACCATCGGCAGATCGCCGGCCTTGCCCTTGGCGTCGTTGCCGTCACCCTCATTGTGAACGGCAGCTGAACTCTCCCGAAGCACCGTGAGAGTGCGTCACGTCACGCATCAGCCCCCTGACGCCGGGCACATGGTGGTGTTGCGGGGCGCTATCCGGCCAAGCGCCGGGGCTGTCACGGCGTTCCACTGCACTGCCTGTGCGGCCATCGCGGGGTGGAAGTCATGGATGCTGCTCGGGCTGGTGGGAGCGAGGTTTACGCAGGCCCCTCCTGGGGCAACTGAGCAATGAGAAGGAAGGTCTCGTGACCAGAGGCCCTGCTGAGGTCGTCCCCATCGAACGGAGTGAAGGGACATGAGCAGTCGGATCAGTCAATGGACGCTGGACGTCGCCGATGTGTCCAGGATGGCCGACTTCTGGGCCGGAGTCTTGGATTACCAGATAGAGACAGGAGACGACGGGTCGGTGCATCTTCGTCCGCCGGCGTACCGGATGCCGGGCGAGCCGACAATGTGGCTCCAACCGTGCGGAGAAGAAAAATCGGACAAGAACCGTAACCACCCTGACCTTCGTCCGATCGGCGGCGACATCGATGGGGAAGTGAAACGCGTCGAGGAGCTAGGGGCTCGTCGCATCGACCTCGGGCAAAAGCCCGACGACCCGTTCGTGGTGTTGGCGGACCCCGAAGGCAACGAGTTTTGCATCTTGCGCTGACGCCGCTCGCGCACGAGTCGCCGACTCATGTCTGTATCACCGTCAGCGCATCCGCTGAGACGCCATGGCGGAACCTCTCGAGGTGAAGGGGATTCTCCAACTGTTCGATCCCGAGCGGGGGTTGAACCCGTGTCGGTCAGTGGCATAGCCTAGTGCGGCGAAGCCGCCGGTGACTCACCGGTGGAGCCTCTAGACCCCGGGCTCGCGCCATCCGCGGAAGCGGCCGCCCCGGGTGTTAAGCAGTCAGCATCCGGGGCGGGAACCGCTGCCCCAACCCGGCTCTAACGATCGTGCACTGGGCGCCAGCTGCCCAGGGTAGCTGGGTGGCGTTTCCCAAGGCCGGCACCCGCGGCTGGTTCGGAGAACTGCGGTTCCCTAGAAACGCGACGGACGGAGCCGACTGTGCCGGGGGTGGCTGCTGACATCTTTGCCGGTCCACGTTTGCGCTGGCTTCGCGCCGCCGGTGATGGTCAACGGTCCGGCTGAGTACATGTCCTGTCTCTTGGTCGAGCCCTTCGGTGCCTTACCGACAGCGAACACCGAGGTTGCTGTGCTGCCGATCACGGAGCAGGAGATGTAGTCGCCGACCATGGCGCCGCCGGCCTGTGCCAGCCAGTTCAGTGCCATGGGACCGGTGAGCTTCTGAGCCTTGCTCCAGCTCTTGCCGTCGTTAGTACTCGAGATGAAGCCCACCTCGAGCTTGCAGTCGGAGACCGAACATGAAGCGTCTGGGTAGAAGTAGTAGTACAGGCCCAGCATGGTGGCCTTGCCCGAGGTATCCGGCGACGCACCGATACCCGGGTCGAAGTGGTCTCTGCCGCTGTTGACGGCGTCGATCGGGATGCGGGTCACGGCCGACCAGGTGATGCCATCGCTGGACGTTGACATCACGATGTCGTTAGAAGTGCATCCGCTGCGGAATCTGCAGTCGTCCCAGACCACGTAGATCTTGCCGGCGGCGTTCATCTCAGCGCTGGGAAGCGGCTCCTCCCGCATGCCCGGGACCTCGTGATCGGTGATGTTCGAGATCAGCACAGATGCGCCCCAGGTTGCTCCGCCATCAGTGGAGCGGAACGCCCGTTGAGAGCTGAAGTTGGCGGAGTACGTCACCACCACCGTGCCGTCGGGCTGCACGAGGGGCTGGCCGCCCAGACCTGACGGGGATCCGGCTGGGGACTTCTGGGCTCCCCACGTCTTCCCGCCATCGGTGGACGTGGACATGACGATGAGGTTGCCGCTCGACGTCACATCGACCTCGACGTAGCAGTTGCCGTAGTGGGGACTGGAAGCGGAGTTGTCGCAGGCGATCCACTCCTTGTCGTAGCTCTTGCCGTCATCGCCCACTGCCACCACGGGGTCGTCCCATGTCATGGCGTCCGACGAAGCGCTGACAACCACGCCGCGGCCGTCGACGGCCGCGTCGAGAACCAAGCCAGAGACGAGCCACGTCTTGTGCTTGGCGTCATACGCGACGGCCGGGTCGCTCACCCGGGCCCAGGTACCGCCCTCGGCGACGGTGATCCCTGGCAGGAACCCATGCGTCCACGTCCGACCTTTGTCCTGACTGGTCGCCCAGCCCGTGTCCACGGATCCACCGTCGCCATAGCGCCCCGTCTGGAACACTGAGACCACCGTCTTGCCGGAGGCATAGGTGTCCGGCTCTGCTTCCGTCGCGTGCTGGGCACTCCCGCCCGTGTACGGGTCGTGGCTCACCTTGAACAGCTTCACCGCCGGATGCCCACCAGGACTTGCGTCAGCAGCCACAGACCCGGCGGCGGTCGCGGTCACCAGGCTGACTGCGGTGGCAAAGATCAAGACGCTGGCGTTGAGGTGACGATGCATGGTGACTCCCGTCGAGGCGTGCGCGAAAGTGTGATCTGCTACCCGGAACGACCCTCGGGCTTTCGCATGCTACGCCCGACCGCCAGGACCGACAAGGCCGCGTCGGGGACCGCGTGATCGGCGGCCCGCAGCGGCTGCGTAGCTCGATGCCATGCTCCCAGACTCCCGGCACCGCGCAGGGGGCGTCGGCACTGGGTCGGTTAAAGCCGTCAACCCCCGGGGCTGCTCACTCATTCCCCTCACCGGTCACCCGGACCAGGTCGGCGGCGATGTCGCGGAGTTTGACATTGCTGTTCTGGGAGAGCCGGATCAGGAACTCGAAGGCCCGTTCATCGGACAGGTCATAGCGTTCCATGACGATGCCGATGGCCTTGCCGATGGTCTCCCGGGTGCCGATCGCACCCTGCAGCGACTGCAGCTCTGTGGCATAGCCCATGGCGACACGGGCGTGGCTGGCGAACAGCTGAGGTAGCCCTTCGTGATCGTCGAAGGCGCTCCTGGCTTGCGAATACAGGTTCAGGCCCGTGACCGCCCGCCCGTGCTGCGATAGCCTCACTGCCATCTGGGACAGCAAACCCCACTGGGCCACCGTTGGACCGAACCGCGGCCAGTGCCCGTCACGCGCCAAGTCTCGCGAGTACGTCACCTCATCGACGGTGACCGCGTCGTAACAGGGCCCCTCTTGTAGCTCGTACTGCAGCTCGTCTGCGCGGTAGACCAGCTGCGACGTCGCCGCGGCTGTTTCGATATGTCCGTCTTGGTGGCGCACGGTGATACTGGCATCGTCGGCACCAGGAACAGTTTCGCGCGCTGCCCTCACGATCCGCTCCAACGCGTCGGCCAGATCCCCCGGCTCGGCCAGCGATTCCGCCATCGACCGCATCGCCACATCAACATCGGAGGAGTTCACAGCGAACCTTTCGCGTGTACACGCAAGCATCGGAAGCGATGCTCACGGAGCCAACGCAAAAGATGCCCAAACGGGCCGGGTGCTGCTGCTCAACACCCACCAAACAACAGTCCACCCGATGCTACCGACTGTCAAACACGGCTTTGCCGGTCCTTGGTCCTTGGTCGCCTGGGTGGAGTGGGTCGGGACGCTGTTCGTTCAACGCCCCGACCTAAGTCAGCAGGTGCTCCGGAACAAATGCCAACCCTCCCACTCCCGTACCCACATGGCGTCGCTCCAACCGGATGGGCTGGCCGGTGGGCGGCCGGCGACGACATCGTCGCGGCTGAAATGATCGCCCGTTGCTCAGCACGCCTCTGTCAGTGCCTTCAAAGGCGTCTGCTACCGACTCAAGAGCAGAGACCGCGGCCGCATCCCAGGAAGAGATGGCACGAGAACGGTTTAGACGTTGACATGCTGGGTACGCCCAGGTCAGCGGCCGGTCAACATGCGCTGCTACCGACCGTAGGCTCTGGAGGCCTTCTATCGAAAGTGGGCCTCCAGAGCCGACCAGAGACCGTGAACTAGCGGAGGTCGAACACATGTGGGGACCGGATAAAATAAAGGGCAAACTCGACGAGTTGGAGGGGAAGGCCAAGCAGGCCGTCGGGAAGATCACCGACAATGATGGTGACCGCGATGAGGGGGAGGATCAGGCGTTCCACGGCCAGGCTGAGCAGGCGTCCGGTGAGGGTCGCGACGACCTGGACATCCCGAGCCGCGTTCCGGACGGGAACTAGACGTCGTGAAGGCGCGAGGTCAGTCTCTCTTCGCCGCCGACCTGGCCCCATCTACCGCCAGCCTTGCGAAACCGGGACGCTGTCCGCCCACGGTCTCGCGCCACGTATGTGTCACCTCGTCGAATACGACCAGCCCCTGACGCTCGAACGAATCCAACCATCCGCGCATCGGCCACCATCCCCACCGGTTCGCGAAGGTCTCGCCATTCCGGAGAATGTCTGTGAGGTGCTCGACCGGTGGGTCTGAGACGGGATGATGCTGGTGGTATGCGGTCGCACCCCCGACCCAGTACATCGACATGCCAGCGGCTTGGGCGCATTGGCCGAAGTCCGTGTCCTCCCCACCGTAGCCTGTGTAGTCCTCGCAGAAGCCGTCCAGCTGCTCCCAGGCGTGTGCGCTGATGGCAAAGGAGAGTGACCAGAACAGCTCGTATTCGTCGGTGCGTACGACATCACATGCGCGTGGAGCGGGTCGGGCGGAGTGCGGGACACCGAACTGCTCGAGTAGGTCGGCGTCGTTGTGGCCCGTGAAACCCGGCGGGAGATAGCTCACCGTGCCGCAGAGCACGCCGTACCGATGCGCGTCTGTGCCAGCCAGGGTGGCGTAGCGACCGACGAGCGAAGCCGAGGGAATGCAGTCGACGTCGAGGAAAACGAGTACCTCCGCACCCCGACGTCGTGCCTCCGCGGCCCCGAGGTTTCGTGCTCGGGCCAGGGGGAGTGGGTCGATCGTGTCGATATCCAGTACGACGCAGGCCTCCTCGCCCGCTACGAGTGCGCGGATCTCGGGGTCTCCCATCGCGACGATGATGTGCTCGTCTGGGACGTGGTCGCTGCTCTGAAGTCCTGCTCGTTGACGTACGAGATGATCGTGCCGTCCAGCAACGGCCGTGATGATCGCGACCCGAGGTGTCACCTTGCGCCCGCTGCGGCTGTCTCCTGTACAACGCACGCCGCCACCTCGACGGCGCCAGCCGGCGCCCACAACGCCCACTGGGCGGGGTCGACAAGCGGGGCCGTCAGGGCATTGCCAACCGACTCCCACGAAGTCGCCGACCGGACGACCCCGGCGGCCGCCAGCGCCCGCGCGGTGTGCACCTGTTCATCATGTGGCCGGGGCTCCGCGACCAGAACGGTTGCGCGGCGTGCCGCCGCAATCTCGGCCACTGCATTCTGGCCAGCATGGCTGACGACCACGTCGGCTCGGCACAGGCGAGCCCACACGTCGTCGACCCACGTTTCCGCCCCGATGACGTCCCAGGACAGGTTCGGTTGACCTTCTTTCAGCTGCTCGAGGGCCTGGGAAGTAAATGTGGTGCCACCGGTTCCTCCGAAGACGAGGCCGTGCCTCGCCATCCTCGCCGGAGCGGGCGATGGCGGCTCAGCGTCGAACCGGGAGAATGAGCCAACGTAGTGAACGCGGTCCAGGAACGGCCACAGCCACGGCGGGTCGTAGATCTGCCGCGTCCAAGGGGCGATGATGTGTTCGGCCAGCTGGTACCCCCACTGGTGGGCCGGGTCAGACCGATCGCCGGGCATCGCGATCATGATGACGGGCACGCCCTGTAGACGGACCAAGTTGGCGACCTCTACCGATACGTCGACTACCACGACGCTGGGACGAGCGAGCTCTACCCAGCGAGTGATCTGCGCCATCCGCTGCTGAAGTCCGCGATGGTGGTACGGCGCCCAGTGCAGGTGCCCATGGGCGCTGGGGTCTGAATGATCGGTCCTGCCACTGGCATCGTCGGCCAGCTGGACGATGTCTGTGAACGTATTCGTTTGTGACGAAGGAGCCGTGGACAGTAGCGTCGTCGGCTCGTCCAGATATCGGGCGAGGAGGGCCGCGCGGCTGACATGGCCGGAGCCATGATGGTGCGCGTAGTAGCCGATCATGCCGCCAGGTCGACCGATGCCTGGAAAAGGTCCAGGTAGTTCTCCACCATGGCCTCGATGTCGCAGAATGTGCTCGCCCGGTCCCGTGCGTCCTGTCGGGACAGGCGCGTCACGTGCGGCAACGCGGTGGCAAGGGCGGCTACGTCTGCGCCCGGGACGAGGACTCCTGATGTTGCGGTCAGGATCTCCGGGATCCCGCCCCGAGCGAACGCGGCGACTGGTGTGCCGCAAGCGAGCGATTCGGCGACCACCAACCCGTAGGGTTCGTCCCACAAGGGGGTCACAACGCTGGCGGACGCTTGTCCCAGCACAGTGGCGAGCGCCTCGTGTGTCAGGTGTCCGAGGTATCGCACCCCCGGCCCGAGCAAAGGCTTGACCTCGCGCTCGAAGTACGCAACGTCGTGTATCGGGCCAGCGAGATCGATGGGCAAACCAGCCCGTCGCGCCGCTGCGATAGCCAGGTGCGGCGCCTTCTCCGCGGTCAGGCGACCCATCCAGATCAGGTTGCCCCCACCCGGTCCCGGGGTCCAGCGGGTCACGTCTACACCGTTTCGGATGACACCCACGTCGGAGATGACCGACGACCAGGCGTCAGCCGTGTGCTGGCTCACGGCGACGAACTGCATCCTTGACGGTCGGCTCGCTTTGACCGCCGACTCGAGCCATGGCGTTGGTGGCGTGTGCAAGGTGGTGACCATCGGCGTGCGCAGGGTCGGCCCCATCGCCACCGGAAGGTAGTGCAAGCTGTGGTTGTGTATGACGTCGAAGGCGCCGTCTAGGTCGCGTCCGAGTCTCAGCATGAGGTCCAGATAGGCGTGGTGCTCGTTCATCCACGACTCCTCGGGCATGGAGAGGTCGCGCCGAGACGCCGGAGTTGGTAGCAGGGGCGCTACCGGGATGACGCTTGACGCCACGTCGACATCTGAACCGGTGCCCGCGTACAGCGCAACGAGGTGACCGCGACGCCGCAGCGACCGAACGAGATGCCACACGTGAGACTCCAGCCCGCCGGCGAAGGGCTCAGCCACCGGGAACCTGCTGTCCGCGATGACGGCGATCCGCATCATCCGAGCACCGCAGCGTAGATGTCGAGATGGGCCTCGGCGAGCACCTTTCGCTCGGCTGACCGGTCCGGCCAGGTAGGGCGGACGGGTGACGCGACTCGAAATGTCTCGACGGCTCGGACGAGTGATCCACGGTCGAGAGGTGCATGCTCACTGAAGGAAAACACGGAACAGGCTCGCTGCTCGGCATAGAATCCACAGTTTGGCGCCGCTACTCCGGTACCGAGGTCGTAGCAGGCCTCGAGCCATCCCGAGTGGGTGCCGAAGCGGTACGGCAGCACTGATACGTCGAGGGATGATAGGTATGTCCAGAGCTCGTGGTCGGAGAAGTACGGGTGGATTCGCACGTCGACCTGCGGCGCGTCCATGAGATCCCGGACGTACTTTGCGGTGTTCGGCGCATACCAGTAGTTGTCGGGATCGAAGATCTCGTCGTGGACATTTACCTGCAGCGTTTTCTCCGGACGCGCGCTCACGTAGTCTGCGAGGGCGTCGATGACGGGTATCGGATCCATGCTGGCCCGCAGACTCTTCAGGTGAACTCCGACCACGAAGCCGTCATGCGCCGGGCGGGGAGCTCGAAGCCAAGTTCGAGGCACCACGTGTGGATGAGGGAGCACCTGGCTGTCCCGGCCCCAGCGGCGCCGAATCTGGGCCGCCGCGCCCGAGGTCAGGGTGATCAGCGCATCAGCCGCCGGGATGAGCAGGTCGAGCAGCCCGAGATGGGCGGAACTGTCGGGGTGGTGCGGATTCCGCAGGTCGTGGACCGTGTAGACAACCGGCTTGCCGTGATGCCGAAGGCGAGCGAGCACTTGCGTCATGTCGTCGTTGGTCAGGGCATCGAACCCAAAGTGCACGTGGAAGACGTCGAACTCGTCGTGATGCTGGTCGACCCAATCCGCCTCGAGCATGAGGGGCGGCCACCACCCTCCAGGCACCGTGCGCCCGTCCGCAGGTACCGGATCAGGCAACCGCACGACGCCAGGTACGTCTGGATGCGTCAGATGCTGCACGTACACATGCGACGCCGGAACCGAGGCGACGCGAATCGTAGGCCGTCGTAGCAACGTGAGTCCTCCTTGAGGTGCACCTGTACCCGTGGAAGGGCATCACTCAAACGTGTGCAGCACCACTCCACGCTGGTTCAGCGTGGGCATGATTTTGGGCACCGGGGTACCTGGAGTCACCCGTCGAGGAGGAGCCCGATGAGTCAGCCAGCGCAGCAGCAGCAGCAGGTCCCCGGCCTGCAGTCGAGCATGGACCCCGTCCCAGACTGCGGTGAGGACACTTTTCGCGCAATCGAAAGCCTGGAAGGAAAGGTCGCCATCATCACAGGTGGCGACAGCCCGGCTGGCTGGCCGGCTGTAGACGTCCGCGAACCCTGCGCGACCAGACCAGCATCAACCCGCACAACGTCAACCGGATCTCCTGAGGTCACGAACGTTCAGCCCGCGATAGGGCGGTGGCCTGGCCATGAGCACACCACCCTCATCCCCAGGGTGATGGCGGCGAGTCGAACGTCGATGACAGTCTCGGCGTTGAGCGCACCGACGAGGACTCCGAGTAAACCGGCGGGTCTGGCCGCCATGCATCTGTCGTGATTTCTCGCTGACAGTTCCACGTCACGTCACGAGACGATCCTCTCCGGGCATGAGATCTTCTCCAGGAAGTAGCTGGTCCTCCGAGGGAGGTTCAATGAATCCGATGAGCTCGTAGTCTGCCCGGTGGTCGAGCCCGCGGCCGGCGCCGTCCTTGCTGGCGGCGTGCCAGTCGAAGTGGCGCTCCTGGTCGACGACGACAGCCCCGCAGTCGGCGCAGGCATGAAGCGCTATGCGGACCTGCGGTGTGTCGCTCACGGGCATCCTCTTGTGACGGCGCGATATCTCATGTGATGTCCCGTACGGCCGGCCCACAATCGAGGGAGGGACGAACCGGTTCCCATGTGATCTCCTCGAGGAAGGACGATTGACTACTGGGGTGATCGCCCGACCGGGCCGCAGGTTACGTGACACCCAGAAGAGCACGGGCCAGGATGGCGGCAAGGTGCGAGCCGCTGGGACGCTCAGGCCTCGTGCGCGTCGATTTGGGCTTGGAGCCGGCGGTTGTCGTGCTCGAGCTCGAGGACGCGTCGCACCCCGACGAGGTTGAACCCGGCGGCCATCATGACCGCGATCTCGTTCAACCGGTCGATGTCTCGCTGGCTGTAGCGACGGGTACCGCCGTCGCTGCGAGCTGGTATGACGAGTCCCGCGCGTTCGTAGATCCGCAACGTCTGCGGGTGCAGCCCGGTCAGTTCAGCCGCCACCGAGATCGCATACACCCCCCGGTCAGCATTATCGGCGGGACGGGTCACCACGGCTGCACAGGTCTCTCACTCGACTCCACGACGTGTGCTCCTTGTCACAAACTTCTCTCTAGAAAATCTGATGATGCACTTGTGCGATCATCGTACCGTGAGGTATATAAATAGTCGAGTCCGAGGCCGCAGCCCGGACCGACCGACACTCGGAAGGAGACAACCCCATGCTGATGCGCACAGACCCGTTCCGTGACCTCGACCGGTTCACCCAGCAGGTGTTCGGCACCGTCGCCCGACCGGCCGCGATGCCGATGAACGCCTACCGCAAGGGCGACACCTTCCTGCTGAACTTCGACCTTCCCGGGGTCAAGCCCGACTCCATCGACCTCACCGTCGAACGCAACGTGCTGACGATTCACGCCGAGCGAGAAGCTCCTGAGCCGGACCAGGTCGTGGAGCTCATCGCCGACGAGTGCCCGACCGGGGTCTTCACCCGCCAGGTGTTCCTCGGCGAGACTCTCGACACCGACAACATCCAGGCCGACTACACCAGTGGTGTGCTGTCGCTGCGGATCCCCGTCCACGAGTCGGCGAAGCCTCGCAAGGTCTCGATCAGTAGCGCCGAGACTACTCACCAGATCACCACCTGACCCCAGCGGTCAGCCAGGTCAGCGACGCCAGGACGGAGGTGATCGCGTCGAATCTACCCAGGGGCTTGGTGACCTTGGCAACGCCTTCACCACGCCTATTGCGAGGTGCCCCTTGGCCCCGAGCGGTGCCCGGGGGCACCTCGCCCAACCTTGGAACCCATTCCTGAAGCTCGGTGAAGCCAGATGTACCCATCGGAGAAGTCCCGCCAGTTGTCCATCCTGCTCCGGCTCAGCAGGGAGCTCGACATCGTCGGCGACGTCACCGCCACCACCGACAACCCGTCTGAGCTCATCGCGTGGGCACACATCCTTCCTCAGCCCACGATCCGCGCCTGGCAAGGCGAGTCAGGAGCGCACTACATTCAGGTGTCCGCCACTCACTCTCACGATCCGGTGCGTGGCCTAGTGACCGCCGTTCTCAGGTGCGACCAGCATCCGCAGTTCTGGCAGCAACTGACCGGAGCAACCGACCTGTCCCACCGCTTCCAGCGTGCCCTTACCGTGAAGGATCTTTCCGACGCATGGGCCGCCATGCCCCTGACACCCGACGACTGACCAGACGCAGAGCCGCGGGCGGACCCGCGGCATCGGCATGGGGATGTGCTGAGAACCCGAGAGCGCTGCCTTCACCTCTCCCTAGTAGAACCTGACTCTGGTTCAAACCACGCCGCAGGGGGTAGAAGACAGCCCCCGTCCATATGAGGAGAATTTATGCACGTGCCCGCGGCCCGCGGCCCCATCAGTGCCGAAGTGCGCTCCTGGCTGACCGGCACGACTCCTCCCGTCGTCAGCGTCGCCGAAGAACTCTGCGCAGCGCCGTGCGACGACCCGACCTCCGACGACGATCGGCAGGTCGCTCTGTGGATGCTTTACGAGCTGCACTACGGAGGTTTCGTTGACGCGGACGAGACGTGGGAATGGTCGCCGTTCACCATTCAGGTGCGGGGTCTCCTGGAGCAGACCTTCGAGGCGTCTCTTCGTGAGAAGACTGCACCGCTGACGGCCCGCCTGATCGGCGATGGAGACGACTTCGCCCACCGGTTCTTCGAGGTCGTGGGCTCGCTTGAATCACCCCCACTGACCGAGTACTTGCAACGGCGTGCGACATCCGAAGAGATGCGAGAGTTCCTGATTCATCGGACGATCTACCACTTGAAGGAGGCGGACCCGCATACATGGGCGATTCCGCGGCTCACTGGAGCGGCTAAGGTCGCCCTCGTCGAGCTTCAGTACGACGAGTACGGGGCAGGTCGACCACAGCGGCAGCACGCGGAACTGTTCAAGAAGGCCGTGCAAGCCTGCGATCTGGACGGTGAGTACGGTGCCTATATCGACCAGGTGCCCGCAGTGGTGCTAGCCGTCAACAACGCGATGAGCATGTTCGGGCTGCGCCGGCGTCTGCGTGCCTCGGCCATGGGTCATCTAGCGGCCTTCGAGGCCACCAGTTCGTTGTCAGCACGTCGAATCTCCAGGGGGCTGCGGCGTCTGGGGTTCTCTGCGGTCGCAGTCGAGTACTACGACGAGCACGTGGAGGCAGATGCTGTCCATGAGCAAGTCGCCGTCCGGACCATCTGCGGGGCATTGGTCGCGGAGGATCCGCGCCTGCTGTCGGATGTCGCCTTCGGGGCAGCGGCCTGCGTTCTGTTGGATGATCGCGCCGCACAGTACCTGCTCGACCGCTGGTCGATTCAAAGCCCCGGACAGCGTCGGCATCCCTCCGCGGCTGCTCTCATCCAGACATGATGATGCCAACATGGCACCGAGCAACATATGTTGTGCCGTTGCGTTGTCGTGAAGCGGCATCGAACGACCTGGTCGACTATCTGCGTTGGCTATCGGAGCTGATGCCCGTCATCGTTGCCGATGGATCTGCGCCCCCGGTCTTCAAGCAACACCAGGGCATGTGGGGGGACTTCGTTCAGCACCTCGCGGTGTCGAGTCATGCTGTCAACGGCAAGGTAGCCGGGGTCGCTGACGGTGTAGCGGCCGCGTCGACGCCTTTCATCGTCATTGCCGACGACGACATCCGATACGACGAGCGGGCGCTGGCCGAGGTCATGTCGCTCTTGGGGGAGTACGACGCTGTGATCCCACAGAACTACTTCGCGCCGCTGCCGTGGCATGCCAGGTGGGACTCGGCGCGGAGCCTGGTCAACCGCGCCTTTGGCCACGACTACCCAGGAACGATCGCGGTTCGACGATTGGCGATGCTTGGCATTGGTGGCTACTGCGGTGCCGTCCTGTTCGAGAATCTGGAGCTGCACCGGACGTTGACCGCTGGCGGACATCGGGTCTGGCATGCCGACGATGTCTTTGTGCGTAGGTGTCCCCCCACATTTCGGCACTTCCTCGGGCAACGGGTGCGGCAGGCCTACGACAGCGGTGCGCAGCGCCAACGGCAGGCAGCGGAGCTGGCGATTCTCCCTTGCACGGTGGTGGCTGCGGCGCTCGGCGGGCCGGCCGCCATCGCTGCCTTGGCGTTAGCCGCCGTAGGGATTGCGGAAATCGGTCGACGGAGGCACGGGGGATGTCGGGTGTTCCCGTGGAGATCGGCCCTGTGGGCGCCGTGCTGGATCCTCGAACGCGGTGTTTGCGCCTGGCTAGCCGTCTACGCGGGAGGTCGCGGGGGAGTCCGCTACTCCGGGCAACGTCTCTCGACATCGGCTCATCCGCTTCGAAGCCTGCGGCCACCTGAGTGTCCCGAGAGCAAGCAGGGTGTCACGTGTCGCTGTGACACGGCACTGCGCCCCAAGGTCATCAGGGAGGTCGGGGCATGACGACCTCTGGAGCCCCGCGAAGTCGTCCGGTCTCGATTGTGTGCTGCCCCGATGGCCCCTTCCTGGTGCGGGGCGCTGACAGCGTCGTCGACGAGTCTGGCCAGGAACATCAGACAACGCGCCCCTTGGTGGCCGTCTGCCGCTGCGGAAAGTCGGCCCGCCGACCCTGGTGTGACGGAACCCATAAGATTCTGAACGAGGCGAACCGGAAGCCGCAAGACGCGGCTGAACTGCGCAAACCGGACGGTCCTCGTACCCAGCAGCGCAGCTAGGAATCGTCTCCGTCGGAGCCTTGAGGTGCGTGTAGGGGGCAGGTACTGGGTAAGCACGCTCCGGAGTCGTTGTTCATCGAATGGCGCGGTCCATGGGCCGTTCGTCCGCCGGCATACAGGATGCCGGGGGAGGCGGACCGGCGCAGGCCATGCCCTCCGAAGATCAGGGCACCCGGGTCCAGTCGCTGCCGTCCCAGTGGAGCGTCACTGAGCTCGAATGGAAGCGGTGATCCTTGATGGATCCGACACCATAGGCGTCGTCGGACGTCAGTGCGCTCACGCCGTTCAGGGCGTAGGCGTACGAGAGGTTTGGTGCGGGGCGAAGGTGCCAGTGCCGCCCGTCCCAGTGCTCGATCAGGGCTCTTGTCCGGCCATGGGCCGGGGTCATCGCGCCCACCGCCCAGATATCTGTCGGCGACACGACGGTGAGAGCGTTGAGGCCCGAGCTCCGCCCCGGCGACGGCGCGTCGACTGGGACGAGGGCATGACCGTCCCAATGCCACATCGCCGCCTGCGGTGAATGCGGCGGGAGTGCACCGTTGTCGCCAGCCATCCACACGTCGTCGGGCGCCACGATCGCCACCGCACTGAGGTCGACCCGGTCGGCCTGGAACGGTGTCCACGCGTTCCCGTCCCAGTGCTCGGCGAATCCGTTGGTGCCGACCGCCCAGACGTCGTCGGACTGGTCGGCGTCTATAGCGGTGTAATAGGAGTCCGGGTTCAGCTCGCCCGCCTCCGCCCAGGTCGACCCGTCCCAGTGCACCGTGCGGCTCCCCGTCCCGATGTCGTACTGGACGGCCCATACGTCGTCCTCGCCGGTCGCCGCCACGGAGTTGAAGACGTGGTAGAGCCCTGGTGGGTTGTACGACATCCTCCAGGACGAACCGTTCCAGTGGATGATGGCCTCGTTTCCGGCGGCCCACACATCGCTGCTGGACACGTGGTCGACGGCGTTCAAGTCGCGGACCTTCCCCGGTCCGACGTAGGGATGCCACTTGGTGCCATCCCAGTGCCGCATGAAGGCAGTGGAGTAGGAGCGCACTCCGACCGCCCAGACATCGTCGGAGGCGATCGCGTCGACGTCCGCCAACACCTGGTTGGCGTTTTCAATCGACGGGCCACCCACGACCGGCACCGAACCCGCGGGCCCGACGGGAATCATGGCGCATGCCCCGACAAGCGCCGTGGCCGCCCCGAGCAGACGACATCGACGTCGACAAGTCATGCGGTGCCTCCCCATGCGAAGTGCTTTTCCGAGTCCCGCCATCGAACCCATGCACCACCGTACCGCCCCGCTCAACCGCAGGACCGCGCCCAACGTCTACGGTCGGCATCGATGACAGTCTTCCGTGGTTGCCCGGCCTCCGACCAGTCCTCCTTGCAACTGCCCTAGAAGGCAACGAGTTCTGCATCTTGCGCAAAGACCCCTCGCCCACGTCGCCGACTCTTGGACCAAGGGCGGGGGCCTTATTTCTCAGTCCGGGAGCGGGCGATGATCACCTCGGCGGCGACGTCTCGGAGCTTGACGTTGCTGTTCTGCGACTGTCGGATGAGGAACTCGAAGGCTCGCTCGCTGGTCAGGTCGTATCGTTCCATGAGGATCCCGATGGCTTTGCCAATGGTCTCGCGGGTGCCGATGGCGCATTGCAGCGTCTGGAGCTGGGTGGCGTATCCCAAGGCGACCCGGGCGTGGCTGGCGAACAGCTCCGGCAGGCCTTCGGAGTCCTCGAAGGCTTTGCGGGTGTGCGAGTACAGGTTCAGGCCGGTGACCTCGTCGTCGCGGTTGGTAAGCCGCACTGCCATCTGGGACAGCAGGCCCATCTCTGCGGCCCGTGGCCCGAATCGTGGCCACCGAGGATCCCGGGCTAGATCCGGCGAGTACGTTGTGGCGTTGACGGTGACCGCCTCGTAACACGGTCCCTCTCGCAGCTCGTACTGCAGCTCATCGGCCTCGCGGACAAGGGCGGCGGTCGCCGTGGTGGTCTTCAGCTGCCCGCCAGCGCGTTTGACGGTGATGCTGGCGTAGTCCGCGCCGGGGACGGTGCTGGCGGCGGCGTGCACGATCCGGTCGAGCGCTTGGTCGAGATCACCGGGTTGAGACAGCGCCTCGGCCATGGTGCGCATCGAGTGGTCGAGCTTACGGAACGGCATACCAATCGCCTGCGATCAGAGACTCAGAGCATCTGATGCGGTGCGAAGGATGAGCCAACGCGACGGATGCCAACCAGCGGAACAAACCGGCCCCACACTTAGTCTTCCACACTGTCCTGGGTCGTCGCCGTAGGAAGGAAACTCCTAGCCTGGGAACCACAACTCCAGGCACTTGACTACCTGAGGCAAGAACCGGCACGGCTGCTTTTCAACGCCTCGACCACTGGTCTCCGCTATCGCGGATCGCTCACTTCGAGGGTTGGGGAAGGGTGCAGGTGACCTTCGGGTTCACTCCTAGGTAGTTCAGCGGCCCTGCAATGATGGTGACCACCGTATCGCTGAAGTGAGCGCAGCGTGCCTTGCTGCTGCTGCCGTAGTACCCACGTTGACCGGCGGCGATGGCGCCGATGATGAGCCAAACGACAACGATGATCACCAGCAGTTTTGCCATCATGCTTCCTCTCGGTTCGACGCCGTCGCCGAGGGCGACGATGGTAACCCGTCTAGCCCAGGGCTAGGGCTGAGCTAGGGTGGACGTACCCATCTTGGTGTGCTGGTACTCCGGCGCATCCACCACACCCGCGGAGCGTCAACGTCTTTGACGCCGGAAAGCTGAGTCAGGCGCCGCCGTCGCGCCGAGCCACGACACTCGATCACGATGCGGCGCCTGATCCTCACCTGGTGCGATACGCGTCCATCGTCACTGACGCAGAATGCCCAGGATGCGGTTGAGCAGGTTGGCCAGCCGGAGCAGATGCGATGGTCCACCATCGAGCAGGTGAGCCACGAGGCAGAGCAGGTTCCCGAGTAGCTGTCCGGCACCCGCCAGGGCAGTGATGTGCAGGATGACCTTGTTCAAGTCCACGACGAGGCCGAGCAGGTTGAGGTGCAGCGGCCCGAGGATCAGGTCGAGAATGTCGCAGGACTTGGAGGGGACGAGCGAGCCGGAGCCCCCGCGCAGCGGAATCTGCACCTGCCGGTGAACGTGACCAAGTACTGACCCATCGGCCCGGGTGAGCTTGGCGAACAGCATGCCGGTGCCGAACACCTTGCCGTTGCGCACCACAAATTTGGAGGGCTCGAAGCTCCCAGTGACTTTCCCGGCACTACCGAAGGTGCCGCGGACCACGCTCTTGATGGTTCCCTGACGGTCCTGCGCGGGGACATTCGCCACCGCACTGACTGAAGTCCCTCGGCCAGCTGTCGTTCGCGGACTCGCTGCCGCCGGGACCGTGGTGGCAAGGAGCGAGAATATCGTGACGGCAATCAAGCCCGTGACGATCATTTTCAGATGTCGCATGTGTTTCTCCTGTCGTGGAAGGGAGTCCTTGTCGGCTATGAGGCCGGAAGGTGCCCGGCCGCCGAGCGCTGCTGAAGGTAGTTAGCACGCCTCCTTCCCTCGCTGTTGTCTCAGAGAGGTGATCGAACGAT
This sequence comes from uncultured Actinomycetota bacterium, assembly GCA_963833975.1. GTDB lineage: Bacteria > Actinomycetota > Actinomycetes > Propionibacteriales > Nocardioidaceae > JAWWPG01. Next base: position 690,294 of record CAWIAB010000004.1, on the reverse strand, counting down.
GGGGGCGCTGGTTACGCGACGCTGCCCACTTTTTTTGCAGCGTCGGCCGCGCGCCGACGCGACGATCGTGGAAGTGCCGGCAGGCAGCCGGGCCCATCTCGCACCGGGTGCACACGAGACATCCATCTGTCCGTGTTCAACGCCGGCATAGCGCAGATCTATCTGCGCCGACCAGTCCCCGCACGGAAGTCCACCGGATGCGAACGCATCGCGGCGCGACAGGACCTCAGGTCGAGCTGATGGCGCAGGTGGTCAGCGGATCAAGCAGAAGGGATGCCCGACGGGGTCGAGGTACACACGAAACCCACCGTTCTCCGACGGCTGATGCTCGTGAACTCGTGCCCCGAGGGCGAGGACGCGGGGCTCGGCAGCATCGATATCGCCGACGCTGAAGTCGAGGTGGAACTGCTGGGGGTGCTCGCCGCCCGGCCACGTCGGTACCCTCCAGTCGTCGATCCGCTGGAACGCAAGGGTGGCCCGCCCGTCCGGGTTGTCAGGTGTGACGCCGCCTCCAGGGGGACCGAGTGTGGCGAAGGTTTCGTCAGAGCCGTCCTCAACCGGCCAGCCAAGCAGACCTGAGTAGAACTGTGCGAGCTCCAAGGCATCGGGGCAGTCAAGGATGACCAGGTCGAGTTTGGGAGTGAGGTCCATAGAACGAGGCTAGATGTCAATCAGGACGATGCGCGTCCTGATTGACGTCCGAACCACAGGTTCGAGGATCAGGTGACCTCGAACTCGCCGAGCCGGTCCCACTCGTCCTTCTGGTCCTGCCAGTTGCGGATCTCCGGCGTCTCCTGGACGTACTTCGGCAGCTCCTCCTGGGCACGCTTGAAGTGGTCCGACGTCACGTGCTGGACAGCGGCGTCGTCGTCGAACGCCTCGAGGAGCACGTACTGGTTCGGATCGTCGAGACTTCGCGACCACTCGAAGAAGCGGTTGCCTGGTTCGGCCCGGGTGGACTCGGTGAAGTCGCGGGCGATCTCCGGCCACTGGTCGGCGTACTCGGGCTTGATCTTCCACTTGACGCAGATCAGGATCATCGGCGGCTCCTTCGACTCGGGCACGACGGTTCGCGCCTCCGACTCTGCCAGCCGGGTGCCGGGTCTGGAAGGAGTCCATATCACCAGGTGAGAACGTGGCTAGAGTCTGTTGTATGGGTGGCTCGGTAGCGCGGACGTTGGACATCCTGGAGGTCGTAGCGGCGTACGGCGGGGCCTCCGCGAAGGAGATCGCCGACGCGACCGGGCTGCCGCTGCCGACCGTCTACCGCCTGGTGCGTGAGCTGCTCGACGGCGACTACCTCGTGCACATCAAGGAGGAGAAGCGGTTCGAGCTCGGCTACAAGCTGCACGCTCTCGGCGTCTCCCTGCACGAACAGATCGGGGTGTCCCGCGGAGTCCGGGCCGAGGTGACCGGCCTCCATCGGCAGCTCGGAGCCGCGGCCTACCTCGCCGTACACCGCGGCTCGCAGATCGTCGTCGTGTTCACCGCGGACTCGCCGGCCTGCCCCTGTCTCCCACCCTTGGAGTTCGGCTATCACGAGGCCGCGCACGCCACCGCGCTCGGCAAGATCCTGCTCGCGAACATGGACGAAGGCCAGCGGCTCCAGTGCCTCGAGCCGGAGCCCATGCGCCGGTTCGGCCCCGGCACGATCACGACGTACGTCGAGCTCTTCGCTCAGCTCGACGAGGTGGGGCGGCGCGGCATCGCCTGGGAGTTCGGCGAGTTCCAGGACGGCGCCACCTGCGCGGCGGCCGCGGTCCGCGGGAGCAACGGCGCCCTGGTCGGCTCGGTCGCGGTGTCCGCTCCCGACGCGTGGTTCCGGCATCGGCGCGGCGACGTCGAACAGGCCATCCGGGCCACGGCGTCCAGGGTCAGCCGGTTCTACCGCACTGCCGACGAGCGTGCGGCCGCCGTACCCAGAGCCCAACAGTCGTCGTATTCTCGTCCGGCGAGAACGCCGCTGGCGGCCGAGCCGTTCTGACACTAACTTCGCGATCACCAGCCCACCTCTTTGGAGACCTCGATGACAGATCGCAAGACAGCCCTCGTGAGACTGCTTCGGGCGGCCTACCCGCACGACAGCTTCCCCGACGGCCCCTACGAGCGCGTGGCGGACAAGATCCTCGAGCAGGTCGACGACGACCTGTGGCTCAAGCTCGCCCTCGAACAAGGCCTGGACACGCTCGAGCAGGCCGGTCTCGACGGCACCCAGGACGCCGAGACCGCCGAGAAGCTGCTGCGTGAGATCGAGGATGCCGAGTTCTTCAAGCTGGTCCGCGCGGTCACGGTGGTCGCGCTGTACGACGACCACGAGGTCTGGGAGATCCTCGGCTACGAAGGGGAGTCGTTCTCCAAGGGCGGCTACCTCCATCGCGGCTTCGACGACCTCGACTGGCTGCCCGACCCGCGCATCGAAGAGTACGACGGCCCCGACGCGATCGTCGAAGTAGCCGACGCCGACCAACCCACGAACGCCTGAGGGGCCGCCATGAGCACCGAGAACGACCAGCAGCAGACCGGCTCTCCGATCCACAGCGACGAGGACGTCACCGTCGTCGGCGAGGCCTCGACCGGCAGCCCCGAGTCGCAGAAGCAGCAGTTCGGCACGCCCATCGACGAGAGCACCGAGGCCGTCGTGATCATCGGCTCCGGGGCCGGCGGTGGCACGGTGGCCTACGAGCTCACCCAGCGCGGCATCCCCTGCGTCGTGCTGGAGGCCGGGCCGTTCCTCACGCCCGACGACTACGAGAACGACGAGTGGCCCGCGTTCGCGCAGATGGCCTGGCTGGACAACCGCACCACATCGGGCAGCTGGCGGGTCGCGAAGAACTTCCCCAACCTGCCGGCCTGGATCGTCAAGGCCGTCGGCGGCTCGACCACGCACTGGAGCGGTGCGACCCCACGGTTCCGTGAGTACGAGTTCAAGATCAAGACCTACTACGGCGGCATCGACGGCGCCAACCTGCTCGACTGGCCGGTCACCCTCGACGAGATGGCGCCGTACTACGACCAGGCCGAGAAGGCGATCGGCTCGACGCACCGGCACGGCCGCGCGCCGCAGCCGGCGAGCAACAACTACAAGGTGTTCGCGAACGGTGCCGAGCGGATCGGCTACAAGTACTACGCCACCGGTCCCTACGGCACGAACGCCGAGCCGTACGACGGTCGCCCCGCGAGCATCCAGGACGGCTTCAACTTCCAGGGCGACAAGAACACCTCCAAGTGGAGCACCGCCGTTCGCGAGATCCCGCGGGCGCTCGCGACCGGCAAGTGCGACCTGCGCACCGAGAGCCATGCCGTGCAGATCACCCACGACGCGCAGGGCAAGGTCAACGCCGTCCTGTACGTCGACAAGGAGGGCAACCTGCATCGCCAGGCCGCCAAGGTGGTCTGCGTCGCCGGCAACTCGATCGAGTCGCCGCGACTGCTGCTGATGAGCGCGAGCTCGCTGCACCCGAACGGGCTCGCGAACTCCTCCGGTCAGGTGGGCCGCAACTACATGCGGCACACGACCGGCTCGGTCTATGCGCGCTTCGACAAGCCGGTGCACATGTTCCGGGGCGAGACGATGGCCGGGATCATCGCCGACGAGGCTCGCCTCGACACCTCGCGCGGCTTCGCCGGCGGCTACTACATGGAGACGCTGGCGCTCGGTCCCGCGTTCCTGGCAGCCTTCGCCGAGCCGGGAGCCTGGGGCCGCGAGTTCACCGAGATCATGGACGCCTACGCCAACACGGCAGGGATGTGGATCGTCGGCGAGGACATGCCGCAGGAGACGAACCGGATCACGCTGAACACGGCCGCCAAGGACCAGTGGGGGCTGCCGGTGGCCAACGTCAACTTCGACGACCACCCGAACGACGTCGCGATGCGCGAGCACGGCTACGGCCGGGCCGACCTGCTCTACGAGGCGGTCGGCGCCACCGGCACGCACCACACGCCGCCGTACCCCTCGACGCACAACCTCGGCACCTGCCGGATGAGCGAGCGGCCAGAGGACGGCGTGATCGGTGCGTACGGCGAGGCGCACGACGTGCCCGGGTTGTTCGTCAGCGACGGGTCAGTGATGACGACCGGCGCCGCGGCCAACCCGACGCTCACGATCGTCGCGCTGGCCATCCGGCAGGCCGAGCACATCGCGGACCGGTTCGCGAAGGCCGACCTCTGACCGTCACCTCGCGAGCTGGGTCGGGCGCTCGGTGACTCTGGCTGCACGGTCAGCGAGCGTCCGCTCGACCTTGCGGTGCGGTCGCACGACGCCTCGCACTATCTGCTGCGCCCGCAGGCGGTGGCGACCGCCTGGGACGCCGGTCAGGTGGCCGCGATCATGGGCGTCTGTGCCCGGCGAGGGGTGCCGCTGACGTTCCGCGCGGGCGGCACATCGCTGTCTGGGCAGGCGTTGAGCAATGGTGTTCTGGTCGACACCCGGGCCGGGTTCACCGGGGTCGAGGTGCTCGACGACGGCGCCCGGGTTCGCGTCCAGCCGGGAGTCACGGTGCGGCTGGTCAACGCGCGACTGGCGCCGTACCGGCGAAGGCTCGGACCCGACCCGGCGAGCGAGATCGCGTGCACGCTCGGAGGGGTGATCGCCAACAACTCCTCGGGCATGCAGTGTGGCACGGCAGCAGAACAGCTACGCCACGGTCGAGTCGATGGTGGTCGTGCTGCCCTCGGGCACCGTGGTGGACACCTCGCTCGCCGATGCCGACCGCCGGTTGGCGTCCGACGAGCCCGACCTGCATGCCGGGCTGCGGCGGCTACGGGACCGGGTCCGCGGGGACGCCGCTTCGGTCGCCACGCTGCGCCGGCTGTTCTCCATCAAGAACACGATGGGCTACGGCCTCAACGCGTTCCTCGACGCCGACGAGCCGGCCGACATCCTGCTCAAGCTGATGGTGGGCAGCGAGGGCACGCTCGGCTTCATCGCGTCGGCGGTGCTGCGGACCGTCGAGGTGCTGCCGCACGTCGCCACCGGGCTCCTGGTGCTGCCCGATGTGCGTACGGCGTCCGCGCTGGTCCCGACGTCCTCGCCACGGGTGTCGCCACCGCCGAGCTGCTCGACGCCGCGTCGCTGCGGGTGGCCGGCGCCGACTCGGGGTCCCCGGAGGTGATCCGCCAGCTCGACGGTGGCCGACCACGCCGGCCTGTTGGTCGAGTTCCAGGCATCCTCTCCGGCGGAGCTCGACGAGATCCGCGCCGCGGCCATGGCGCCGCTGGCCGCGCTGCCGCTGGCGCAGCCCTTCGCGCTCACCACCGACGCGAGGGAACGGGCCGAGCTTTGGCGTACCCGCAAGGGCCTCTACTCGGCGATCGCAGGGTGCCCGGCCGAGTGGCACCAACGCGCTGCTCGAGGACGTCGCCGTGCCCGTCGAGCAGCTCGGAGAGCTCAGTAGCGGACTGATCCGGCTGTTCGTCGACTCACGACTACGACGGCTCGGTCATCTTCGGGCACGCCCGCGACGGCAACCTGCACTTCATGCTCAACGAGCGTTTCGACGATCCGCGGCTGCTGCGGCGCTATGAGGCGTTCACCGAGGACATGGTCGACCTGGTGCTCGGCCTCGGCGGCACGCTGAAGGCCGAGCACGGCACCGGCCGGATCATGGCGCCGTTCGTCGAGCGCCAGTACGGCCCCGAGCTGACGTCGGTGATGCGCGAGGTGAAGGCGCTCTTCGACCCGGCAGGGGTGCTGAACCCCGGGACACTTCTCACCGACGACGCCCGCGGCTACCTGCGCGATCTCAAGACCGCCGAGCCGGTCGAGATCGAGGTCGACCGGTGCGTGGAGTGCGGCTTCTGTGAGCCGGTGTGTCCGTCGCGGTCGCTCACCGTGACCCCGCGGCAGCGGATCGTCTCGCGTCGTGAGCTGGCCGCCGCCGAGGCGCGTGGCGACGCGGCTTGGGCCGCGTCGATCCGGGCCGACATGACGTATGACGTGGTGGAGACGTGCGCGGCGGATGGCATGTGCGCGGTCGCCTGCCCGGTGCACATCGACACCGGTGCTTTGGTACGTCGGCTGCGGGCGGCGGACAGCTCTCGGCTCCAGCAACGGCTCTGGGTCGGTGCCGCGAAGAACTGGTCGACGGTCACGAAGTCGGCGTCGGTCGGGCTCACCGCCGCGTCGCGGGCACCGCGGGCGGCGGCCTCGACCTCGCGGCTGCTCCGGAAGGTGGTCGACCCGGACACGCTGCCTGAGTACGACGCCGGACTGGGCCGAGGCGGCCGCAAGCGGATCGATCTGGTGGACTCCGCGGCGTCGGCGGTGTGGTTCACCTCCTGTGTGGGCACCATGTTCGGGGGCGGAGCGGGTACGGCGTTCCTCGCGCTCTGCGGCGAGGCCGGGGTCCGGTTGCGAACCCCGGTGGGGATCGCCGACCTGTGCTGCGGCACGCCGTGGAAGTCCAAGGGACTCCTGAGTGGCCAGCGCCGGATGCGCGAGCTCGTGGTGCCGGCCCTGGCGGCCGCCACCGAGGACGGGCGGTTGCCGGTCGTGGTGGAGGCGTCCTCCTGCGCCGAGGGCCTCGAGCTGCTGGTCGCCGACGCCGGGTTCCAGGTGGTCGACGCGCTCGACTTCGTCGCCGACACGGTGCTGCCGGAACTCACGCTGACGCCTGGCCTGGACCGGGTGGTGGTGCATCCGACCTGCTCGAGCACGGCCCTGGGAAGCACGGACGCGCTGCTGCGGCTGGCCGCCGTCGCCGGCCGGGAGGTCGTCGTACCGACGTCGTGGGGCTGTTGCGCGTTTGCAGGAGACCGTGGTCTGCTGCATCCCGAGCTGACCGCGAGCGCCACCCGCCCGGAGGCGGCCGAGGTCGCAGCGCTGGGTCAGGCCGAGGCGTACGTCAGCGGCAACCGCACCTGCGAGATCGGCATGACCCGGGCCACCGGTCACGAGTACCGACACATCCTCGAAGTGCTTGCCGACGCGATGCGCGCCGACGCCCGATAGATCGGGCTCACCGTTGCCAGCACGTTCGGCGGCTCGGCGCATCCGTACCGCTCGACTGAAGTGGGACAGCCTCGCGCAGCGCTGGGCCATCTGGTGAGCGTGTCGGTGGAACATACTTCGTCTGTTGGGAGGGTGACCTGATGGCGAACGGTGAATCGGCTCGCGAGGTGCCGTTGCGGGGTGGGAACGTCTCCCACGACGTCGTGAAGGTTGGTGCAACGGTCCGTCGTCCCGCAACGCCGTCGACTCCCGCGGTCGACGCGCTCCTCGTGCACCTGGAGCGGAACGGGTTCGCGAACGCGCCGCGGTATCTCGGCAGCGATGAGGCCGGGCGGCAGATGCTTTCCTGGGTGCCTGGCAAGGTGCAGCATGCGCTGGGCGCGATGGACCTGGGTCGACTCGAACGGGTGGGTGCGATCATCCGCCGGCTCCACGATGTCTCGGCCAGCTTCGAAGCGCCCGAAGGGGCTCAGTGGAAAGTCGCCATCGAGCCCGACCGGCGAGAGTTGATCGTGCATCACGACCTCGCACCCTGGAATCTCGTTGTCGACGGCGAATGCATGACGTTCATCGACTGGGAGGGCTCAGGTCCGGGATCGCGCCTCTGGGACCTTTCCTATGCCGCGCACGGGTTCTCGCTCGCCAGCGCCAGGACCGAACCCGCCGTTGTCGCCCGACGGATCGCGGCGCTGGTTGACGGGTACGGCCTGGACCTGGCAGACCGGCGCAGACTCGTACCCATGCTCGCTTCACGGGCCTGGTCGATGTACCAGCTGCTCGTCGACGGCCACCGGACAAACACCCAACCATGGGCTCGGATGTATCGGGAGGGGCACGCTGACCACTGGGGATCGGTGAGCGACTATTTCCAGCAGCACGAGCCCTTGTGGACGTCTGCTCTCGACGTGTGACTCCGAGATCGTGTCGTACGTTGCCGTTGGCTCAGGTACCTGAAGTCCGGGTCGCTGGAGGTTACGAAGATGTCGCCCTCACTCGATGTCGACGTCTGGTAGGTGGTGTAGGGCGAGTGGCCGATGGGTTGTCAGGCGAGTGCTTTGTCGTCGATCGCTGTGCCGGTACGTGCTGGTCCGCCCGGCATCTGAGTCTCACGATTAGACAGGCTGATGAGCGCAGCGCCCCCGAGCGCCGCAGCCAGTGCCGCGATGGCCACCACCACGTGCCACTCCGGGCGGGTCAGGCGCTCCTCGAAGAGGATGATCCCCAGGGCCACGCTCACGACCGGGTTGGACACGGACACCGCCGCCATGGCGGGGGCAAGCTGCCCGGTTGCGAGCGACAGTTGCTGGATGACGAAGGCGAGAAACCCGTAACCCAGCAACGCCCAGGTCTGCCAGTCGCTCGCCGCTGCGGCGAGTCCGTTGTGAAGATCTTCGATGACCGGTTTGGCGAACGTGGCCGACAACCCGAAGAAGAGACCCGCGCATAGACCGAGAACGGCCGCACGCAATGTCTGATCGGCCTTCGTCCGGAGCCAAACCATGAGCAGCGCGACCAGTGCACTGATCGCCACCGCCGCGACCACCAGCCCGAATGGCGGTGCGTCGTCGACACCCGAGTCCGGGTCCCCGACGAGTACGAACATGGCTAGGCCGACCACGACGATGCCAGCGCCCGCAACCTGCCGTTTTGCGACATGCTGACTCGTCAGCCAGTACCCCAACGGCAGGGCCCACACGATGGTCGTCACCATGAGCGGCTGAACGATCACCAGCCTGCCGCGATCCAGCGCCAAGCCTTGTGTGGCGTACCCGGCAAGGAGGATCAGGGTCCCAAACAGCCAAACCGGGACCACCAGCAACCGGAGAAGACCTGCAAAGCCCTGTACGGCGGTCCCTGCATTCGCCAACGTGAATTGACCACGCTGCTGGAGGGTGGCAGCCAATGCGAAGAACACCGCCGAGACGAGCGCAAGAAACGCGGCCATGGTTCCTTCAATCCTCAGCCTCAGGGTTCGCGGGGAGTCTAACAGCGAAGCTTCAGTGATGCGGGGATTGAGTCCCCTCCATGAGTATTCGGTGGCGTTCGCGCAATCCCTTGTCTCGGTGCGCGTATCGTGTGCCTCGTGAACGGGACCTGGTTGGCAGTGTGTCGGGTTCGAGTGTGCTGCCCTTCCCTCCTCACCGACCCGCGCCGCAGCCCCGTGGTCTGAGGCTCAATGGTGGAGCGTGTCGAGCTGCTCGACCGGCTGGTCGCCTCCCAGGCGCCGGTGATCTCGGTCGTGGCTCCGCCTGGTTATGGGAAGTCGACGCTCCTGTCTCAGTGGGCAGACCGTCGCGGGGCACGCGTCGCGTGGGTCTCTTGCGATCGGATCGCCGACGACCCGGTGTCCTTGTGGATGGCGGCGGTGGCGGCGCTGACCTTGATCGAGCCGCTGCCAGCCGCTTCACGTGAGCTGGCGGTCGCCGAGCCCCGCGGCGTGGTCCAGCACCTGATGGATCTGCTCGGCGCGCTCAGTCAACCGGTCACCTTGGTGTTCGATCAGCTGGAGGTCGTATCCAGCGGCGAAGGTCAGAACTTAGTCTCTGCGTTTGCCATGGCTGTTTCCCACGGGTCGAGGCTGGGGCTTGGGTCGCGAAACGAGGTTCCGGTCCCTGCGGCGCGAATGCGGGTCCAGCACAACCTCCTCGAGATCGGCGCCACAGATCTCGCCATGTCGAAGGCCGAGGCTTCACTCTTGCTCAGCGAAGCGGACGTCGCACTCTCCGGTGCGGAGACTGATCGGCTGCTCGAGCAGACTGAAGGATGGCCGGCGGCACTCTGCCTTGCGGCTCTCGCCATCCGCGCGGGTGATACGACCGCAGACCGCGGCATCGACGGCAACGACCGGTCGGTGAGCGACTACCTTCGCTCAGAGATGCTCGAGCACATTCCGAGGACGGAGCAGACTTTCCTCATCCGGACCTCGATCCTGGAGCGGGTGAATGCCGAGCTGGGCAACGCCGTCGCGGGCAGCGGCAAGGGCACGCGGTTGCTCGAGCGACTCTGCCGACAAAACCTGCTCGTGGTGCCGCTCGACAGTCAAGGGGAGTGGTACCGCTATCACCACCTTTTCCGTCAGATGCTCCAAGGCGAGCTCCGCAGAGACAGTCCCGATCTACGCCCGAAGCTGCACGACCGCGCGTCGAGATGGTTCGAGGCTGCCGGTGACCTGGAAGCGGCCATAGAACATGCTGGGCTCGCCGGCGACACGCGGAGATTCGGCCGTCTGGTCCTCGAGGCGATGCAGCCGGCATGGGCGAGTGGCCGCCTCGACATCGTCGAGCACTGGATGGAACGACTCGGCCATCGGTCGCCGTCGGCACACACGCCGGCGATGATCGCCCATGGCGCGCTGATCTTCGCCCTGCTCGGACAGGCAGGTGATGCGGAGCGCTGGGCCGCGGTCGCTGAGAGCCTCCCCGCCGAAGGGATGCTCCCCGACGGCAGCACGGTCGAGGCAACACTGGCCTACCTGCGGGCCAACCTGTGCCGCGACGGTGTGACCACCATGCGCCAAGACTCGCTCATCGCTCTGGAGGGTCTCGGCCCGGCTAGTCCCTATCGAGCCACGATGCTCCACACGGAAGGGTTGTCCTACCTTCTCGAGGGCAACCTCGAGAAGGCGGACGCTTCGTTCGCGCATGCGTACGACACGGCCATCAGTCTCGACTCGCCCCCGGTGGCGGCGCTCATCCTGACTGAGCAGTTCATCGTTGCCGTCGCACGTGAGGACTGGACCACGGCCTACTCACTGATCAAGCGGTCACTCGAGATCGTCTCCCGGGGTCCCTTCGACGTCTACTGGACCAGCGCACTGGTGTACGCCTGCGCCGCACATGCGGCGACTCATCGTGGTGACATGCCAGAGGCACGCAAGTACGTGAGGCGGGCGGCCCGGCTCCGCCCCCTGCTCACGTATGCACTCCCTGTGGTATCGGTCCAGGCGTTGCTCGAGATGGGTCGCACCTACCTCGCTCTGATCGACCCCGCCGGTGTCCGGGCCGTCCTGGACCAGATTCGTGGAATCGTGCAGCAACGCCCCGAGCTCGGATCGCTGGTGACCGACGCTGACCAACTGGGCCAACACATCAGTCGGATCACCGCGGCAGCACCGTTTGGCGCGTCTTCCCTGACCACTGCGGAGCTGCGCCTGGTCCCACTGTTGCCCACGCGTCTGACCATGCCCGAGATCGGCGAGCGACTCTTTATCTCCCGTCACACGGTCAAGTCCCAGGCCATCTCGCTGTACCGCAAGCTCGGCGTGTCATCCCGCGACGAGGCGGTGGAGCGCATGATCGCCCTCGGGCTCCTGTAGGCACGAGCTGTTCGCCCACCAACCGCAGCCTGGGAGCGATCTCAGCCACCCGCCGACGGTGTCGTCGGCTCGGTGATGCTTTCTTCGGGTAGGAGGGTTTTCTGGTCGAGGGTGTAGAGGAGGATGAAGGCGGGGACGATGAGGATGGCGGCGAGTGCGGTGGCGACGAGTACGGCGGTGATGGTTCCGTCGGGGGCGGCTGCGGCGGAGACGGTGAGGGTTTGGGGGAGGATGTAGTCCCATTGGGCGACGCCCCAGGCGATGACGAGGGCTCCGACGGCGGCTACTGCGGCGAGTCGGGTGGCGCGGGTGGCGTCCTTGCGGAGCAGCCAGAGTGACCCGAGGCCGCCGATGGCAGAGATGATGACCAGGGGGAGTGCCCGGGAGGTGAGACCGTCGTAGAGGTAGGGGGCGTCGTTGTGCAGCACGAAGATCCCGACGAGGGCGGTCAGACCAGCCACCACGGCCGCGGCGGTGGCCCGGGTTCGGAAGTAGGTGACCATGGTGTGGTCGGAGAGCCGGCGGGCGTCCCAGACCAGGAACACGGCGGCGAGGTAGGCGGCCACGCAGACGGCGAGTACACCGGCCATGACGGAGGTGGGGTTGACCCAGCTGTCCCAGGGGTCGCCGGCTTGCCCGCCGGAGGGAACCCGCCCGGATGCGATGCTGCCGGCGACCGTCCCCAGACAGTACGGGACGAGCACCGACGACAGGGCGAACGCGGCGCCGAAGTTTCGTTGGTCTCGGGTGCGGAACACGGCTTTGCGGAACGCGAAGCTGGCACCGCGGAGGATGATCCCGGCGGCGGCCAGGGTCAGGGGGACGAACAGGGTCAGCCCGATCGACTCGTACGCGGTGGGGAAGCAGGTCCACAGCACCACGAAGGAGAAGATCAGCCACACGTGGTTGGCTTCCCAGACGGGGGCGATCGCGTGGTCGATCACCTCGCGGGGGCGTTGGCCGCGTTTCGCGCCGCCGGCGATGAGGTCCCAGAAGCCGGCTCCGAAGTCGGCGCCGCCGAAGATCGCGTAGACGGTCACCGCGGCGAACAGGATGACGGCGGCGGCGGTGCTCATCCGACCGGCACCTGCGGGGTGGCGTGGGCGTCGTCGTTGGGGCCGTACGGCACATCAGCGTCGTCGTCGGAGCCGTCCGGGTCGACGGTAGCGGCGGCTCATCCCCCGCAGCACGAGGATCGCGGTGATCCCGAGCCCGAGGTAGAGGCCGACGACTCCGATGAAGGTGACCCAGACGCCGGTGTTGGCGGTGGCGGCGTCGTCGACCTTCATCTTCTCGTACACGATCCAGGGTTGGCGTCCGACCTCGCTGACCGTCCAACCGGCCTCCAGGGTGACCACCGACAACACCCCGGACACGGCCGCCGCCCGCAGGAACCATTTGCTTCTGGGCAGGTCACGGCGGAAGATCCACGACCCCCAGTACCACAGGGTCAGCAGGAACAGCAGCGTCCCGAGGCCGACCATCAGGTCCCACGCCAGATGCACCACGTTGACGTCGGAGATGGTCGGCTGGTCATCGGCCGGGACCGTGTCCAGGCCCTGCACGACGGTGCTGGTGCCGGTGGCCGGGTCGGACAGGATCGACGCCAGCCCGGGGATCGGGAGACCGCCGACGACCTGATGCGACGAGTTCAGATGCCCGAACAGCGTCTCGGGGACGTCGCTGGACGTGGTCGGAACCATCTCGATCGCGGCGAACTTCTCCGGCTGGTTCACATAGACCCACCGCGCCAACGAGTCCCCGACCCCCATCTGGATCGGGGTCGCGATAGCCGCCACCGTGAACCCGATGATGAACCCCAGCCGGTGGTAGCGGTCACGGCGGCCCCGCAGCATCCCCACCGCATACACCGACGCGATCAGGAACCCACCCACCAGATACGCCGCGACCACCATATGGGCCGCCATCAACGGCATCGCCTTGTTGAAGATCACCCCCACCGGGTCGACACTGGTGATGTTGCCCGAGGAGTCCTGGGTGACCCCTTCCGGTGAGTTCATCCACGCGTTGGCCGCGACCACCGAGATGCTGCCGAACACCCCCGCCACCGCGATCGGCACCCCCGTCCAGAAATGCACCCACGGCCTCAGACGTCGCCACCCGAAGATGTAGATCGAGATGAACACCGCCTCGGTGAAGAAGAAAATCCCCTCGAACGCGAACGGCACCCCGAACGCCGCACCCCACTGCCCCATGAACCTCGGCCACAACAACGCGAACTCGAACGTCAACACCGTCCCCGTCACAGCCCCCACCGCGAACGTCACCGCCATATACTTCGACCACCGTTGAGCCAACAGCATCGCGTCCGCGTCGTTGTGCCGGATCCCCCGATAGTTCGCGATGAGAGTCATCACCGCCCACGACACACCCAACGGCACCAAGATGATATGGAAACCCAACGTGAACGCCATCTGAGCCCGAGCCCACGGAACCGGGTTCACGGTCAGCGCCGGAAGGAGGAGCGAGGCCAGCGCCGTCACGGTCGCTCACCGCTTTCTGACTCCGGTGCCGCAATCATGTGCTGCATGAACCGGTCTCCGCCGGCGTCGTCGATCGCCACGCGCCCGACCACCTGGCGAATGGTGATGGTCCGCTCGGCCCGGCCGCCGGCGAGGAAGGTACCCGCCCAATGGAAGAGCGCGGAGATCCGGTTCTTGAACCCGGTCAGGAATGTTATGTGCACAAAGAGCCACATGAGCCAGCCCAGGAAGCCGGAGGCCCTGATGCCCTTGAAGCTGACCACCGCGTGGAAGCGCGAGATGGTGGCCATGCTGCCGAGATCGCGGTACTTGAAGGGAGCCGGCTCCTTGCCGCCCAGTCGGCGTTTGACAGTGTTCGCTGCGTGGATGCCCGACTGCATCGCGACCTCGGCGACCCCTGGCAGTTTGTCGAGCGCCATCATGTCGCCGATCGCGAACACCTCCGGATGACCCGGCAGCGAGCAGTCAGGCAGGACCTCGATCCGACCGGCCCGGTCGGTCTCGGCTCCGCTCGCCTCTGCGAGCAGACCCGCGAGAGGTGACGCGGAGACGCCGGCGGCCCAGATCTTCGTCCGGCACTCGATCCGGTCCAGCGAGCCGTCGCGGGCCGTGAGGTCGACGCCGAAGGCGTCGACGCCGCTGACCACCATCCCGGTTCGGATCGTGACGCCGAGTCGCTGGAGCTCAGCTGCGGCCTTCTCAGACAGCCGGTCACCGAACGCGGCCAGGATCTCGTCACCGCCGTCGACGAGGATCACTCTCGCATCCTTGGGGTCTATCTGGCGGAAGTTGCCCTTGAGCCCGGAGCGCGAGAGCTCCGCTATCTGGCCGGCGAGCTCGACTCCCGTCGCACCGCCGCCGACGACCACGAAGGTGAGCCAGGAGCGGCGTACCACCGGGTCGTCCTCGATCTCGGCCATCTCGAAGGATCCGAAGATGCGGCCCCGCAGCTCGAGGGCATCATCGATGGTCTTCATCCCGGTCGCGAACCGGGAGAACTCGTCGTGACCGAAGTAGGACTGGGCTGCTCCGGCGCCGACGATCAGGCTGTCGTACTCGTAGGTGCGGATCGTGCCGTCGGGGCGGCTGGCGGTCACCGTGCGCGCAGCCAGGTCGAAGGCCGTGACCGTGGCCATCTCAACGTGCACGTTCGCGTGCCGTCGCAACACGTCGCGGATCGGTGGCGCGACCATTCCCTGCGACAGGATGCCGGTCGCAAGCTGGTAGAGCAGCGGCTGGAACAGGTGGTAGTTCACCCGGTCGACCAGCGTCACCTGCACTGGGGCGCGCCGAAGAAACTTCGCGGCGAACAGACCGCCGAAGCCCGCTCCGACGATGACGACCCGGTGTTCTGCACCTACTGCCATCCGATCTGCCCGCTCAGACGTGAGCTGCTTGTTCAGCAGCGGACCAGGGACGGAAGGACTCAGCAGACGCCTGGTCCCAGAACCCTTGGAACCGTGCGTTCGCCGTGCCCTCGATGAAAGACCCGGACTCTACGAAGTCGTAGATCTCGTTGAAGGCGAGCGCCTGGAACTGGGTGACCCGGCGCACGCCATGGTAGGGACGCAGCTCGCTGGTGTGGTCGAGACCCATCGCGGCGATCATCTCGGCCAGCGCGTGCACGGTGTTGCGGTGGTAGTTGTGCACGCGCTCGGACTTGTCCGACACGATGAGGGCGCGCTGCAGCTTGGGATCCTGCGTCGTGACCCCCACCGGGCATCGGTTCGTGTGGCAGCGCTGCGACTGGATGCAGCCCACCGCGAACATGAACGCCCTAGCCGAGTTGCACCAGTCCGCGCCGAGGGCCATCGACCGGGCCATCGCCGACGCGGTCACCATCTTCCCGCTGGCGCCCACCTTGAACCGGTCCCGGACTCCCGCGCCCACCAGAGAGTTCTGCACCGCGATCAGACCCTCGTTGAGCGGCGCACCCAGCGAGTCGGAGAACTCCAAGGGTGCCGCACCCGTGCCGCCCTCGCCCCCGTCCACCACGATGAAGTCAGCGTAGATGCCGGTCGATGATCATCGCCTTGACGATCCCCATGAACTCACGAGGGTCCCCGACGCACAGCTTGAAACCGACCGGCTTGCCGCCACTGAGCTCGCGCAGCTGGGCGATGAATGCGCACATCTCCAGCGGGGTCGAGAAGGCCTTGTGGTAGGTCGGTGAGAACACGTCTTTGCCCTGCGGAACCATGCGCGCCTCGGCGATCTCCGCGGTCACCTTGGCCGCCGGCAAGATGCCACCGTGTCCCGGCTTGGCACCTTGCGACACCTTGATCTCGATCATCTTGACCTGCGGGAGCGTTGCGTTCTTGCGGAAGGCCTCGGGATCGAAGTCGCCATTGGCGTCGCGGCAGCCGAAGTACCCGGTGCCGATCTGCCAGATCAGGTCGCCACCGGCCTCCTTGTGGTACGTCGACAGGCCACCCTCGCCAGTGTCGTGGGCGAACCCACCGGCCAGAGCCCCCTGGTTCATCGCCCGGACCGCGGCCTGGCCGAGAGCCCCGAAGCTCATCGCCGAGATGTTCAACACCGATGCCGAGTAGGGCTGGGTGCACTGCTCACCGCCCACGGTGACGCGCAGATCCTCGCTCGGGATCCGCGACCATCGGCCGAGGCGAGATCGAGTGGCTCATCCAGCTGTAGCCGGCGTCGTACACGTTCAGCTCGGTGCCGAACGGCTTCTTGTCCGCGACGTTCTTCGCCCGCTCGTAGATGACCGAGCGGGTGTCCCGGTCGAACGGACGGCCGTCGGTGTCGTTCTCCACCAGGTACTGGTGGAGCTCCGGACCCATGCCCTCCAACAGGAACCGCATCCGTCCCGCGAGCGGATAGTTGCGCAGGATGCTGTGCCGCGGCTGGAAGAAGTCGTAGATGCCGAGGAGCACCAACGGCACGAACAGGATCTCCAAGAGCCACCACCACGGACTCACCACCAGGGCCAGCGGGATCACCAACAGGGCGAGGACGATGACCGCCCACAGTGCCTTGGTGCGAATGCGCTCGATCATCAGGGTTCTCCTTGGTCGGACAACATGGACGACGACGGCCGCATGGCCGCGGTCGGATCAGTCGAAGACGTGGCCGTGCTCATAGCGCTCGTCGGCTCCGGCTGCGGCGGTGAGTGACGCGACGTTGTCGCGGGTGAAGAAGCCCTCGAAGTTGTGACACCGCTCGATGTACTCGGTGATGAGCAGTGAGTACGGCGAGCTCTTGGAGAAGATCTGCTTGAGGTTGGGATCGTCCTTGCACTCGCCGACCACATGCGCCAGGAACGGCGTGCCCATGTCGGCCAGCTGGCGCACCACGTAGTCCACGTTCTTCTCGGTCGCCACATGGCCGTCGATGACGGCCATCGCAATGTGATGCATCCGCCGCCCGAAGTTGCGCACGAAGTCCTCGGTCGGCATCGGCAGGTTGTCGAAGGAGTTCACGATCGACGGCGTGTTGTTGGCCGTGAACACCCGCGCCGGCGACTTCTTGTCGTCGCCGATGTCAGGATGCCGGGTCACATTGGTGGACGAGTTCATCTCGTGGATGTTGTAGGCGCCCCAGAAGTAGTAAGGCACCACGGTCAGGTACTCCAGCAGGGCGTGCTCCCGGTCTCCGGCCAGGATCCGGGTGGCCGCATGGTCGACACCCAGCACCAGCTCCTTGATGCCGTGCTCCGCCGCCAGCGCGTCGGCACGATCGAGCTTGCCGCGCTCGTCCGCGGTGAGGCTGATCTCCTCTCCGAGGCCGAGAGCATCCGGGTCGTCGAGGTCGACGTCGACGTACCCGACCCGGTTGTAGGTGAAGTCGGACATGAAGGTGAACGTCAGATGGGTCTGCGTGTAGAAGTCGTTGACGGTGTCGCCCGGGTAGGCGAAACGGATGTTCTGCGGCTCCAACGCTTCGCGGACCGCCTTCGTGGACTCCGTCTTGTACACCTCGCCGATGTAGCGCGCGTTCGGCTTCTTCTTGGCCAGTGGGTAGAGCATGTTCCACCGTGTCACGTTGTCCTCGTAGCTCGCAGAGAGCGGTTCGAGGACGATGAGTCGCGGGAAGTCGGGCTGCGACTGGAGGACGTAGACCTTGTGTGTGTCGGTGAGCCGGGCGTACTGGAACCGATAAGGCCCCATGGCCGCGAGCTCGGCCATGTAGTCGACGCCGTCCCCGTGCTCGACCTGGATGACCAGGGCCGCCGTGTTCCCGACTATCTGCTCGAGGCCGGACGCCTGGCGGCGTTCGTAGACCTTGGGGAGGTACTCCTCGAAGAAGTCTGAGTTCTTCTTGTCCCCCATGGGGGTGTACGTGGCGAGATCGATCATGATGCGGTGGTCCCTTCGCTGACGGAATGCATGCGGCTTCTACTCCTGGGTCTCGGCGATCACTTCGGCTTCGTCGATGCTGGCCCACTCGGGTCGCCGGAAGTGGTGCAAGAACTGGGCAGGCACGGCCAGGACCACGACGCCTACCGCGATGATCACCGCGTACAACCCGGCAGGTACGGCGGTGTAGCCGGCCGGGGGCGTCAACCCCAGGACAATCGCGGAGAGCGCGGCGAGGATGCCGATGCAAGCGATCACCGGAAGACCCTTGATCCGGATCGGGCGCTCGACGTCGGGCTGCGAGCGACGGAGCTTGATCGCGGACGCGAACATGCAGACGTACATCCCCATGTAAAGGATGATCGAGATGGCCTGGAGCACGGCGAACGCGGCCGAGGTGTTGGGGGCCACGACGAACACCAGGGACAGGATCGTGACGATGGCTCCCTGGAAGAACAAGATCGGCATCTGGACGTCGTTCTTGTTGACCTTCTGGAAGCGTTGCGGAAGGTAGCCCGCCCGACCCACCAGCCACATGCTTCGGCTCGGGCCCGCGATCCAGGCGATGGAGGCGGCGACAGCGCCGAGCACGAGCAAGCCGGACAGGATGTTGGACAGCCCCGGGATCCCGAAGCCGTCGGCGTAGACGGTGAACGCCTGGGAGGCGCCTGATGTGAGCTCGAGCGTGGCGTCCGGCACGGCGACCGAGATGGCGATCGAGCCGAGCATGTACATCACGAAGACCAGTGCGGCTGCGGAGAGGACGGCCTTGAAGTATGAGCGCGGACGCCCCTTGAGGTGCTTGATGTGTACGGCGTTGACCTCAAGTCCGGCGAATGCGACGAAGGTGCCGACGACCAGTGCAATGCTGGACAGCCCGTCGAACGGCGGTGTCACGTCGCTGAGGTGCAGCGGCGTCGCCGAGGGCTTGCTGTCGATGAGCCACGCGAACATGAAGAAGATCAGCGCGAAGGCCGGCACGATCGTCCCCAACCCCACGCCGATGTTGCTCAGCCCGGCCGTCGTGTTCATGCCCCTCGAGACCACCCAGGTCGCCGTCCAGAAACCGACAAGTACCACGGCACCCATGTAGGCGCCGTTGCCGGCGAGGTCCGGCCGGCCGAACGCCGTGGCGAGAGCGGCCGCCCCGAAGGACAGCAACGACGGGTAGAGCGTCACGCTGTTCATGAAGACCAGCCAGGTCGCCTGGAAACCAGTGCGGTCACCGAACGCCTCGCGGACCCAGACGAAGATGCCACCCTCGTGGCTGGTTGCGAGCTCCGCCGAGACGAGCCCTACGGGAAGGAGGAACAACAGAGCAGGGATCAGGTAGACCGTGATGGCGCCCAGACCGAACGTCGCCGAGTCCGAGAGCTGGGCGATGCTGCCGACGCTGGCGACCATCATCATCGCGAGGGCCGGCCAGGCGATCAGGGAAATCGGTACCCGGGCAGCGTCGCCGCTTGTCGAAGGCGTTCCGCTCGTCGGTGCCTGTGATGCCATGTCGCCGGCTTCCTTGGAGGGGCGCTGCTGCGTTGGGTACTCAGCGCGTGGTCTTGGTGGCGTCGATGCCGGACGCCAGGTCGTCGAACGTGGACAGCCGGTCGGGGCAGTACGTCTGCACGACCAGCCGTTCGTAGGTGATCGCGTCAGTAGTGATGATCTTGGAGCGACGGCCGGAGGGGTTGCCCTTCGCCAGCAGGGACTCCGCCGAGCTCACGCCATCCTGAAGCAGGTCGCAGAGCTGTGGCGCCGAGGTTCCATACAACGACTCCGCCACCTCCACCGTCAGCCCCGACGCGACGCCGGCGGAGTGAGCAGCCGACACCAGATGCTCGGCATCCGACTGCTCCTGCGCACTGTGGGTCGACGAACACCCGGCTAGCAGAGCCGCGGCACCGAGGAGGACAGCAACACGACCTGCACCCACACGCACCTCGATCACCCCCGCAGCAAACCAGGTCGCCGCCCCATGCGCTTCATCCCGCGTGGGTGAAGTTTCGTCACCCGCGCAGGGTGTACAACGATCATTACGCACGGACGAGCAGACGTCCGAACTAGAAACCGCTGCCCAGCAACGAGGTCTTCGACGCTCGCGGGCCGCCGGTCGATGCCGGCAGGACGCGCCGAGGTCGTGCCCCTTCACGCTTCGTGGTCGGCGGCGTCCCGATCAATCGGCACCATGGAGGATCGAAGAGCATGACGCCTGAGCCGAACCAGACCATCGTCGAAGACCCTGATGGAGTCCGTTCCGTGCAGATCCACGCCAGAGGGATGGCGGTCCTCGACGACCCCCAAGTCAACCGTGGAACGGCTTTCACCATGGCTGAGCGCGACCACCTGGGCCTGCACGGCCTGCTGCCGTCGGCTGTCGAGACCCTCGACGAGCAGATCAACCGCAGCTACGAGCAGTTCACGGCCTGCGACAGCGATGTCGAGAAGTGGGTGTTCCTCACCAACCTCCACGACAGCAACGAGGTGCTCTTCTACCGACTCGTCGGGGCGCATGTGGCCGAGATGCTGCCGATCGTCTACACCCCCACGGTGGGGACGGCGATCCAGGAGTTCAGCCATCTCTTCCGCCGTCCTCGCGGCGTCTTCCTGAACATCGAGGACGTCGATGGCATCGACCGGGCGCTGGACTCCACCGGACTCGGACCGGACGACATCGACCTGGTCGTCGCCTCCGATGCTGAGGCGATCCTCGGCATCGGCGACTGGGGGGTCGGCGGGATCGACATCTCGATCGGCAAGCTCGCGGTCTACACAGTCGCGGCCGGTATCGACCCGAACCGGGTCCTCGCGGTGGGGCTGGACGTGGGCACGAACCGCGAGTCGCTGCTGAACGATCCCCGCTACCTCGGACTGCGCCGATCCAGGGTCCGCGGTGAGACCTACGACGCGTTCATCGACGCCTACGTCGCCAGCGCATCCGCCCACTTCCCGAAGGCGATCCTGCACTGGGAGGACTTCTCGGGCCCTCCAGCGCGGGGGATCCTGGCGCGGTACGGAGACACGTTGTGCACGTTTGACGACGACATCCAGGGCACGGCAGCCGTAGGTCTGGCCTCCGTTCTGTCCGGGGTTCGCGTCAGCGGGAGTCGCCTGGTGGACCAGCAGATCGTGGTGTTCGGTGCGGGTTCGGCTGGGGTCGGGATCGCCGACCTGATCGCCCTGGCGATGACCGAGGACGGCCTGAGCGCCGAAGAGGCCGCCGGTCGGATCTACCTCCTCGACCGTCCGGGTCTCCTCACCAGCGACATGACCGACCTCTACGACTACCAACAGCCGTATGCCAAGGACCCAGCCCAGGTGGCGGCCTGGCGAGCTGCCAACGGCACCCTCGGGCTGCAGGAGGTGGTCGACCACCTGCACCCGACGATGCTCGTCGGTACCTCGGGCGTGACCGGCGCATTCGGGGAGCAGGTGATCCGCTCGATGCTCGCGAACTGCGCGCGGCCGATCATCTTGCCGATGTCCAACCCGACAGTGCTAGCCGAGCAGACGCCGGAGAACCTGCTGGCCTGGACCGACGGTGCCGCGTTGGTCGCGACGGGCAGCCCCTTCGGCCCGGTCACACGCGAGGGTACGACGTACCGAATCGGGCAGGCAAACAACGCCCTGATGTTCCCGGGCCTAGGCCTCGGGGTGATCGTGTGCCGCGCGGCCACCATGCCGCCGTCCCTGTTCATCGCCGCGGCCCGGGCACTCGCGAAGCTGGCGAACCCGACAGACCCCGCCCAGGGGCTGCTGCCGGATATCTCCCGACTCCGGGAAGTCTCCGCGACTGTCGCTGTGGACGTGATCAACACCGCAACCGCCCAGGGCATCGCTCAGGTCCAGGTCGACGACCCGATCGAGGCGGTCCACGAGGCTATGTGGTCACCCGAGTATCTCCCGATCCAGCGCTAGCAACGGCGTCCGGTACCGAAACAGGAGCAGCACATGGCCCAGACCGTGGCGGAGATCTTGATTGACCAGATGGTCGAGGCAGGAATCCGGAAGGTGTACGGCATCGTCGGCGACTCGGCGAACCCGATCGTCGACGCGTTGCGCCGACACGAGGCGGACATCGAGTTCGTGCATGTGCGCAACGAGGAGGCCGGAGCCTTCGCCGCCGGAGCCGACGCGCAGATCTCCGGTCGTCCGACAGCGGTGCTCGGATCGTCGGGGCCCGGAAGTCTGCACCTCGTCAACGGGTTGTACGACTGTCAGCGCAACGCGGCACCGGTCTTCGCCATCGCCACGCACATCCCCAGCACCGAGATCGGGAGCGGCTACTTCCAGGAGACCAACCCCGAGGCGATCTTCTCCGGCTGCACGAACTACTGCGCCCTGATCTCCACCGCGGGCCAGATGCCTCGTGTCTCCGAGCTGGCCCTACAGGCCGCCATCCTCGAACGCGGTGTCGGCATGATCATCCTGCCCGGCGACATCGCCGCACAGACGGTCGAGCACCCGATGCTGCCCCACCCGATCCTCAGCGACCGGCCGCTGATCCGACCCGATGAGGCCGCGCTCGCGAAGGCGGTGGCACTGATCTCCGGCGCCAAGAAGATCGCGATCCACGGTGGAGAGGGCACGCGGAACGCCCGTGCAGAGGTGCTCCGCCTCTCGGAGACGCTCAAGGCACCGATCTCGTTCGCCTACCGTGGCAAGGACGTGTTGGAGGCCGACAACCCGTCATCCGTCGGAATGACCGGGCTCCTCGGGTGGGGTGGCGCCACGGAGGCGCTCGCCGACTGTGACCTCCTCCTGATGCTCGGCACGGACTTCCCCTATCACGCGTTCCTCCCCAGCGGGAAGACGATCATCCAGGTCGACGACAAGCCCCTGCACCTCGGCCGCCGGGCCGCGGTGGACTTGGGGCTGGTCGGAGACGTAGGCGAGACGCTTCGGGCGTTGATCCCGATGCTGGAGGTGCGTTCGGACAGCAACTTCCTCGACACCATCGTCAAGCACAACCACAAGATGGTCAAAGAAATCCAGACCTACGTCAACCACGAGGGCAGCGGACAGGGACTGCGACCCGAGATGGTGGCCACCGCGTTGAGCGACCTGGCGGACGACGACGCGGTGTTCACTGTCGACACCGGGATGTGCAACGTCTGGGGCGCCCGCTACCTGAAGATGAAGCCGGGTCGACGAATCCTGGCCTCGTTCAGTCATGGGTCGATGGCTAACGCCATGCCTCAAGCCATCGGCGCCAAGGTTGGCTCGCCCGATCGTCAGGTCGTCGCACTGTGCGGGGATGGCGGCTTCTCGATGCTGATGGGGGAGCTGCTCACCGCCGCAGGCCTCGACATCCCCGTCAAGCTGATGGTGTTCAACAACTCCACCCTCGGCATGGTCCGCGCCGAGATGATGGTCGTTGGCTACCAGCCGTGGGGGACTGATGTGAAGAACCCAGACTTCGGGGCGCTCGCCTCCGCCGCCGGCATCCACGGGGAGCGAGTGGAGCACGCCGCCGACATCCGCCCGGCGATCGAGCGCGCCTTCGCCCACCCCGGACCCGCGTTGATCGACTTCGTCACCGATCCGCGCGCGCTGGCCGTACCTCCGCACACCACCTTCGAGGAGATCAAGGGATTCGCTCTGACGACGGGTCGCCTGGTCTTCAGTGGTGACGTTGCGGAGGCATGGCAACAGGCCAAGTCCAACATCCGCGACGTTGGCCAAGCCCTGTGAGGAAAGCCCCAACGAGACCCGGAGGGGATCTAGTCGCGCACGACTGACCTCCGAAGAGGCGCTGCCCTGCGTATCTAAGGGTGGTGCCGCTCCCAGGCGAGCACCTTCGCCATTCTGAGGAGCAGGGAATGAACTATCTTGTCCGAGCGTGTGGACTTCTCGCGGGGAGCGCCGTATTGGCGGCTCTGATCGCATCGCCGGCTCCGGCCGACCCCGGACTGCCGCCGGTCGCCGGCGGCAGCTATGTCAGTCTGGATGGGGTGAAGGCGATCAGCCCGAACGACGTGTGGGCCGTGGGTACCCAGGGCCGTGGGGCTATCTCGGGTACGCACGTCGAGCACTTCGACGGCACGTCCTGGTCGACCGTCCCGAGTCCCACCCCGCCGGGCGCGACCGCGGCCGGGCTGGGTGCTGTGGACGCAGTCGGTCCGAGCAACGTGTGGGCGGTCGGCTTCTTCAGCTACGACCCCACCACGGACTACCGGATGCTGATCGAGCACTGGAACGGCACCGCGTGGCATCGGGTGCCCGGGCCGACGCTTCCCGGCATCAGCTTCCTGACCTCGGTGTCCGCGGTGTCCACCGACGACATCTGGGCGGTGGGTTTCAACGCTCCCGACGGCCAGGATGGGAATGACCGACCGGTGGCTTTGCACTGGGACGGTGATGCTTGGACAGAGGTGGGTACCCCGGCTCCGAAGCACGCGGATCGCTACCTGTCGGGGATCTCGGCAACCAGTGCCGACAGCGCCTGGGCCGTCGGCTCTACCAATCCGGCCGGGAGCCAAGCTCCCATGGGACTCGCCGAGCATTGGAACGGTACGACCTGGCGTCAGGTGGCGGTCGCCAACCCCGGCCGCGACTTCAACGCACTGAACTCAGTCAGCGTCGTCGCACCGGGTGATGTCTGGGCGGTGGGAGGCTCTTTGACGGGCAATGACTTCGATGCGCTCGTGGAGCATTTCACGTCCGGCCACTGGTCTCTGGTCACCGTACCGGGTATGCCGGCCCGTGCCGGCCTGACGGCGGTCAGTGGTGACGGGCCGAATGACGTCTGGGCGGTCGGGAAGACCGGCGGCCCGTCCTCACGTGCACTCCTCCTGCATTGGAATGGGCAGCAGTGGTCGATGTTCCGCGGACCGGGCTCGGAGCACACACAGCTGAACGCCATCACGACTCATGGAACGTCCGGCACCTGGGCCGTCGGTATGCGCCCGGTAGGTGAGCACGACGTGGCGGTGCGTGAGCGCTGGAACGGACACGTCTGGACCAGGTGAAAGCCACGAGCTCAGTCGGGATAGTCGCGCAATGGGGACGACAGAGCGGCCGACCGCTGGCACACACACTTTTGGGGGTGGTCGCGCCGGCTACAGCTTGTCGAGGTCGCGGACGCAGAAGCCGTGGTGAGCCCACTCCTCGTCGAGGACGGTACCAAGGCACTGCCGCACCGTCCGCCCCTTGGCGTACGTGGGCCACCGCTCGTCGTCGGGCACCGGCGCGGTCTGCGCGAGCTGTTCGGGCGTGACCTCGGCCAGCCACGCCTGAATCTCGGCCGCCTGCCGGTCGCGCACGCGCAGCACCTCGTCGAGGCTCGGTCGGGCGGACCGGTCGAGCCCCTGGTCCCCCTGGTCGAACACGAACGGCGGTCCAAGACCCATGGCCGTGAACGGCTCGGTCCGCCCGAGTACACAGCGGCGGAACCACGAGTCGTGGACGAAGACGAGGTGACGCAGGGTCTCGACCATCGACCACTCACCATCGACGCCGCGATGCGCACTCCCCTCGGGCATGGACCGGACCCGCTCCACGGTTCTGGTCCAGTCGTCCCGCAGCTGTCGCCACCCATCTGCGAGGTCGGCCGGCTCGTCGGACCGGATCAGCAGTCGTACCGGGTGCCGGCGATCGAGCTCGGCCTCGACGTAGGTCATGACCTCGACCCCGTTGACTACGAGATTGGTGACCAGGCCGTCAATCTCGGCGTCCTGCATGACTACGCCGACCAGCCGGGTCCTGCTGAGGTCACACTCGCGGAACTCAGCACCGCTGAGGTCCTCGTCGTCAAAGCGTCGCATACGGACAGACTAGGGAAGAGACTGGTGGTTCGCCGATGGCCCTTGACAGCGTCCGAAGTCCTCGTCGATCACCATTCAAAGGATAAGGCGTCCGCCGACGAGTGGCAGAACGTCTCTGGGACGGGGAAGAGGGCCGGGACTACCCCGGCCGGAGGGGTGGTGCCGGGTACGTGCGCCGGATGCGGAACGTGCGGCGCTGGGGTACACAAAGACGATGACCGATGACGCGCTGGACCAAATGTCTGCGATCGTGCTGGCGGGGGTGAAACGCCTTGGTGCTTTGGAGGGGTTCCCGGTCACCGATTTCGCCCTGGTGGGTGAGACCGACCTCGACCTCGCGGAGATTCGCGATGTCTTGCTGAACAGGCTCGCTGACCGGGAGCTGGATGTTGCACCTGGAGGTCGGGACGCCTCGGTTGAGGTCGTCCGCGTTCGGGGCGGGGACGATGACGTTCCGGAGCTGGGCAGGTCAGCCGACGGCTGAGCGTCCAGGAAGCATCATCGCAAGGCACGTCCCAGAGGCTGTCGCGGTCCTGTGATGGTCGTCATACCCCAGTGGAGGAGCACGAATGACTGAGCAGCACCCTCACCCAGTAAGCACGGAGGCCCGCGAATGAGCATTTTCGATACGGCCAAGAGCCTGGTCGAGAACGTCGTCGGCAAGGCAGGTGACCTGGTCCATGCGTTGAAGCACAGGATCGCCGGTGGCGGCGACGAAGAGCACAGCGACACTTCGGCCCAGGACCGCCCGAAGGGCGACAGCACGATTCCGAGCGATGGAGCGGTAACCCCTGCTGATGTCGCCGAGGCCGTCAGCGACCCTGACCTACCCCACCCCGAACCGCCGCCGCCGACCGAAAACCCGGCAGGCTCCTAGACCGGCAGTCAAAGCCGGGGAGCGGACCTGGCGGAATCACTGCGAGCCCCGCCGGTGCATCCGCGCGCCAGACCTCCTAGCTACCGGGTGACTCGCTGTCGTCGACGTCATCTTGGTCGACCGTGGTGTTGCGGATGTCGGGATCGGAGGCTTCAGCTGTGTCTGGGCGAACCCCGGGGTCCGAGTCCGGAGAAATTTCGTCGTCGGTGAGGCCTTCGGGCTCGGCAGGTTGGTCGCTCATGTCGCTGATCCTCTCGTCGGTAGGCTCCTGTCGATCGTAAGTGTCGCGACGTAGCCGCGCAGACCGAGCTTCGAGGACCTCCTGGAGACTGAGGCGGAGCTGACGTGGTGGTTGGGTTTGTCGGGTCGTTCGGCTGGGTACCGCGTCGAGATGCGCGTCGTCGTGGTCGGAGCCAGCGGAAACATCGGTACAGCCCTGTTGGAGGCGCTGGGCCGGCGCCAGGCGGGCGTGGAGATCCTGGCGCTGGCGCGCCGACCGCCAGCAGAAGGGATCAGCGTTCCCGGGTGTGACGTGACATGGCGAGCCGTCGACATCAGATCGGATGCGCTGGATGTGCACTTCGCTGGCGCGGACGTCGTCGTCAACCTAGCGTGGCTGTTTCATCCCAGTCATGATCCGCAGAGCACCTGGCGGTCGAACGTCCTTGGTGGGCTTCGGGTCATGGATGGGGTTCGACAGGCCGACGTCGCTGCTTTGGTGGTCTCCTCGTCGGTCGCAGCATATTCTGCGCGGGTTGACAGCCGCCCGACGGAGGAGACCTGGCCGACTCATGGAGCTTCGGATGCACCGTATGTGCGGGAGAAGTCCTATGTAGAACGGCTGCTGGACGCTTTTGAGACCGCGGACCGCAGCCGTCGGGTGGTGCGGATCCGGCCTGCGTTCGTCTTCCACGAGCGGGCGGCTACCCAGCAACGGCGACTCTTTATCGGGCCCTTGCTCCCGCGGATGATGGCAAATCCGCGACTGTTGCCGGTTCTCCCGATGCCGTCGGGTCTCCTGCTGCAGACGGTTCATGCCAACGACGTCGGCGAAGCCTTCGCTTCCGCGGTCCTTGGAGATCAACGAGGAGCATTCAACATCTGCAGCGACGACGTCCTGCGGCCGACGGATCTGGGCAAGATCTTCGATGCACATGTGGCGACCCTGTCGCCGCGGGCGTTCTCGTATGCGTTGAAGGCTGCGTGGAGGGCGCATCTGGCTCCGGCGCACCCAGCACTCTTCGACGCTCTGATGAAGCTTCCGGTGATGTCCAACGAACGTGCCAAGCATGAGCTCGACTGGCAGCCGACGGTCAGTGCAGCAGATGCCCTCAGCGAGTTCGTCACCGGACTCCGCGCGGGTGCGGGTTATCCCACTCCGCCGTTGGACCCAGCTACGAGCGGGCCACTGCGCGGTCACGAATTCGCCACCGGCATCGGCGAGCGCGACTGACGCGCGGACGTTTGACTCCAGCAGCAGTGGGTAACTAGGACTGACCGCGCGGGTTCGATCGAGCTCTGCTCGGTCGCCCAAAGTCGAACGAAAGGCTGGATATGAAGGCGGTTACCTGGCAGGGCAAGCGTGACGTGCGGGTCGAGGACGTGCCGGATCCGAGCATCGAAGAACCCACGGACGCGATCATCAAGATCACCAGCACGGGACTGTGCGGGTCGGACCTCCATCTGTACGAGGTGCTCGGGCCGTTCATGCACCCCGGCGATGTCCTCGGACATGAGCCGATGGGCGTGGTGGAGGCGGTGGGCAGTGATGTGCCCAACCTCAAGCCGGGCGACCGGGTCGTCGTACCCTTCCAGATCGCCTGTGGGTCGTGCTGGATGTGCGACCGTGGTCTGCCGACCCAGTGCGAGACGACGCAGGTTCGCGAGGAGGGTATGGGCGCGGCCCTGTTCGGCTACACCCAGCTGTACGGCGCCATCCCAGGTGGTCAGGCTGAGTACCTCCGCGTCCCGCAGGCCCAGTTCGGTCCGATCAAGATCCCGGATGGTCCGCCCGATGACCGGTTCCTCTTCTTGTCGGACGTCCTGCCGACTGCCTGGCAGGCCGTCGAGTACGCCGGCGTTCGACAGGGCGACACCCTGCTCGTGATCGGGCTGGGTCCCATCGGCGACATGGCGACGAGAGTCGCCATGCACAAGGGCTGCCGGGTGTTGGGCGTGGATATCGTGCCCGAACGTCTCAAGCGGTGTGCCGCCAACGGAGTCGAGACCATCGACGGTCGTGAGTTCGAGGTGGGAGACGCCGTGCGTGCGCTGACCGACGGTCGTGGCGCCGACGGAGTCATCGATGCCGTCGGTATGGAGGCGCACGGGTCCGCCGCGCCGAAGCTCGCCCAGGATCTGGTCGGGCTGCTCCCCAAGGGCCTCGCCCAAGCGGCCATGCGCCGTACCGGTGTGGACCGGCTCTCTGCCTTCTATACGGCGATCGACGCCGTACGTCGCGGTGGGACCATCTCGCTCTCGGGCGTGTACGGCGGGCAGACCGACCCGCTGCCGATGCTCACACTTTTCGACAAGCAGATCACCATCCGGATGGGGCAGGCGAACGTCCGCCGGTGGGTGGACGACATCCTGCCGTTGTTGGACGACGAGGACACCCTTGGCGTGGAAGGGTTTGCTACCCACCACGTGCCCTTGGCCGAGGCTTCACAGGCGTACGAGATGTTCCAGAAGAAGACCGATGGAGCTGTGAAGGTGGTCTTCAATCCCTAGGTAGAGCCATGGGCACGCAGCTCGCCACGAGACCACATCCACCGCCCGCGCCACGGACCGAGGAGCGGGCCTTCTGACCAGCCCTATTTTCCGTCTACCTGGGAGCCCCCATGCCTGCACGCAAGTCCGACCAAGCCGCACCGAAAGCAGCCAGTGCCACCGGCGTCCAACCGGAGTCAAGCTCGAGGGTGGAGGACGCCCGAGCCCAGGCCGGTGAGTACCTGACGACGGCTCAGGGAGTGCGTCTCCCGGACACCGACCATTCGCTGAAGGCAGGAGTGCGCGGTCCGACGCTGCTCGAGGACTTCCATCTGCGCGAGAAGGTCACCCACTTCGATCACGAGCGGATCCCGGAGCGAGTGGTGCATGCCCGCGGAGCCGCAGCGCATGGCGTCTTCGAGTCCTACGGAACGGCCGGGTCGGTCACCAAGGCCGGCTTCCTTGCTGAGAAAGGTACGACGACACCCGTCTTCGTGCGCTTCTCCACCGTGTTGGGGTCTCGTGGATCCGCAGACACTGTCCGTGACACGCGTGGCTTCGCGGTGAAGTTCTACACGGGCGAGGGAACCTTCGACCTGGTCGGCAACAACATCCCGGTGTTCTTCATCCAGGACGGCATCAAGTTCCCGGACGTGATCCACGCCGCGAAGCCGCATCCGGACCGGGAGATCCCGCAGGCCCAGTCAGCCCATGACACCTTCTGGGACTTCGTGTCCTTGCACACCGAGGCCACCCACCACGTCATGTGGAACATGAGCGATCGAGGGATTCCGCGGTCGTACCGAACCATGGAGGGGTTCGGCGTGCACACCTTCCGACTGGTGAACGACGCTGGGGAGACCTCCCTCGTCAAGTTCCACTGGAAGCCGGTCGCGGGTGTCCATTCCCTGGTGTGGGAGGAGGCGCAGATCGCGGCTGGCGTGGACCCGGACTTCCACCGGCGAGACATGGCGGACGGCATCGAGTCCGGTGCATTCCTCGAGTGGGAGCTCGGCATCCAGGTGATGCCCGACGACGGCACCGACAGCTTCGAGGGGATCGACCTGCTCGACCCCACCAAGCTCGTACCCGAGGAGCTCGCCGAGGTTCAGCTGGTGGGCAAGATGACGCTCAACCGGAACCCGACGAACTACTTCGCGGAGACGGAGCAGGTGGCATACCACACGGGCCATCTGGTGCCGGGCATCGAGGTCACCGACGACCCGCTGATGCAGGCGCGGCTGTTCTCCTACCTGGACACCCAGCTGACCCGCCTCGGTGGGCCCAACTTCCCCCAGCTGCCGATCAACCGGCCGCACTGTCCGGTCAACGACATGCTGCGCGACGGTATGCACCAGACCGCTATCCATACCGGCCTGGCGCCGTACCGTCCGAACAGCATCGACGGCGGTGAGCCCAAGGTGGCCGGTGCCGACGATCGGGGATACGTTCAGACGCCACGATCCGTCGACGGAGAAGTTGAGCGTGTCGCACCGGTCTCCTTCGAGGACCACTTCTCGCAGGCAACCATGTTCTACCGGAGTCTGACGCCGCTCGAACAAGCCCACGTCGTCGAGGCGTTCACCTTCGAGCTCGGCAAGTGCTACGAGCAGCCGATCAAAGAGCGAGAGCTCGCCGTGCTGGCGCAGGTGGACGCGGACCTGTGCCTGCTCGTCGCTACCGGCTTGGGACTTCCGGCACCAGCCGGTTCTCCCGCGGAGGACGTGATGATCTCCCCGGCGCTCTCGCAGATCGCAACCGTGCCGGGCCCTGTCTCGGGGCGCAAGGTGGGTGTCGTCGCAGACAAGGGCTCGGATCTCGCCGGGATCAAGAAGCTCCGCGCCTCGCTCGACAAGGTCGGTGTGTCATTGCTCGTCATCTCATCGAGTGGCGGTGTGCTGAAGCGTGGACGGAGCACGCAGACGGTCGATCGCACGTTCTTGACGGCCCGCTCCATCGAGTTCGACGCGGTCCTCGTCGCCGACGGCACTACCCCCACCGCCGACCTCAAGCTCGTCATTCTGCTCCAGGAGGCCTATCGGCACTGCAAGCCTCTGGGGTCATGGGGCACCGGAGCGGAGACCCTCGCCGCGGCCGGGATCGCCCAGAACAGCCCCGGAGTTCTGCATGGGGACGCGGTGGCCAAGGTTCTTACGGATCAGCTCACCAAGGTGCTCGGCCTGCACCGCGTCTGGGACCGGGCCGATCAGATCATGGCCTCCGACACTCCTCCTGTGTCGTAGCCAGGGCCGGTCGCTCGGACGGCACCGAAGAGGCCGTACCCCCAACGTTCCCGCCTTATCGTCAACCATTTGGTTGACATTGCAGAGTTGTCAGCGGTAGGCTGTCGTCAACCAAGTAGTTGAGGTTCTGGAGACACGATGGATGACCGGCTGTCGCAGGTGTTCGCGGCACTGGCCGATCCGACCAGGCGCGACCTGGTGGCGAGGCTGACCGACAGCGACGCCACCGTGGGGCAGCTGGCGGCGCCCTATCAGGTGAGCGTGCAGGCCATCTCCAAGCACCTGAAGGTGCTCGAGCAGGCCGGCCTGGTCAGTCGCAGCGCAGCGGGGCACCGCAGTCCGGTGCACCTCGAGGCGGGGGTCTTCGACCTGATGACGAAGTGGATCGAGCGCTACCGGCAGCGGGCGGAGGCCCGGTACCGGCGGCTGGACGCCGTACTGGCGGAGATGGGCGACGACGAGGCCGGGCATCGCCCGGCACACGAGGAGACGGCATGAACGACACGATGACAACCACGACGACGAGCACGACGATCGAGGCAGACGCGACGCTGCCGATCATCCGCATCACTCGGGACTTCGCGGCCACCCGCGCCCAGCTGTTCCGGGCACACACCGACCCGGAGCTGTTCGCTCGGTGGGTCGGGCCGGTTGGGATGACGACCACCTTGGACCGTTGGGACGCCAGCACTGGCGGCAGCTGGCGCTACCTCGCCACCCGCGACGGGATGGAGTTCGGCTTCCACGGCTGTTTCCACGAGGTTCGGCCGGACCGGATCGTGCAGACCTTCACCTGGGAGGGTGAACCGGACGCAGTCGCGCTGGAGACGCTCACGTTCGAGGACCTCGGGGACGGCCGCACCCGGCTGTGCGCGCAGTCGCTGTGCGACAGCTTCGAGGTCCGGGACGCGTGGCTGCGCAGCGGAATGCAGGCCGGTGTGGACCAGGGCTACGCCAAGCTGGATGCCCTGCTCGCGACTGGTCAGATCGGCGATTCCCTCAAAGGCACCAAGGCATGACGCTTCCCGCGAGTCCCGCCGAGCGTCATCGCGCGGTCAGCGACGGGTTCACCGCGCGGGTCCTGAGCGCGTCGGATTGGGATGCGCCGGCCCCCGTGCCCGGATGGCGCGCCCGCGACGTGGTCGGTCACCTGGTCGAGTGGTTCCCGGACTTCCTACAGAGCGCGACCGGCTTGGTGCTCGAGCGCGGCCCGTCTGTGGCGGAGGACCCGGTTGCGGCCTGGCAGGTGCACGTCGACGCAGTACAGGGACTGCTGGACGGGCCGGACGCGGCCACCCCGTTCCGGCACCCGATGGTGGGGGAGATGCCGCTGCCGGAAGCGGTCGACCGGTTCTACACCTCAGACGTGTTCATGCACACGTGGGACCTGGCTCGCGCCACCGCCCAGGACGAACAGCTCGACCCGCAGACCTGCGCCGACCTGCTCGCGGCGATGACGCCGATCGAGGAGCTGCTGCGGTCCTCGGGTCAGTACGGCCCGAAGGTACTGGTCCCGGACGACGCTGACGCGCAGACCCGCCTGCTCGGCTTCATCGGTCGCAACCCCCTGGGACGGCAGGGAACGACGTTCACCGCATGACCGCGGGCGATCTTGCGACGGACCCCGGGCTATTGCGGGTCTGATCTCAGGCTGCCGACGCCTAGCGAACCATCGGTCCGTGGGGCCGTATCGTCAGCATCGGCGGATTGGAGCTCGGACTCGATCTCCTCGACGTACGCCTCGGGATTCTTGTCCTCGATGTCGACTCCGGCGGTGGTCGGGTGCCGCTCGAGGAAGTCCTCCAACTGCCTACCCAGATGCTCGCGCAGCTCGGCCGAGGCGTGTTGCCGGAAGTCGGCGATCCCTTCGCGCTCCTCCTCGGCCATGTGCTCGTCGTTGGCCTCTCGTGCGGACTCGACTGCTTTCCACCACTCCTTGCTAGCAACGGAATGTGTCGCCGCGGCGTGCACGGCGTCGCGGATGTCGTTGTGGTCGCCGATCGCGTCGAGGGTCTCCTCCTCAGGGTCCTCTCCGCGGGCGAGGAGCTGCGGGTAGAAGATTTCTTCCTCGCCCGCCGCATGAACGTCGAGCCTGGCCGCCAGCGGGTTCCAGATCTGCGAAATCGCGTCGGTGTCCGGCGGCGTCGCGGTCCGCTTGTCGTACAGCGCGATGAACTGCTCGCGGAACCACGCATGGTCCCGCAGAATCACGTCGGTCACATCCATGGTCTCCACCGTAGCGAGCAACCGGCGCGGGAGCACACAGGCGCTTTGCGGTGCCTTCAAACCATCACAAAATGGACGGTGAAGGCGTGGCGGCGCGATCGGGCTCGATCGCCCTCAGGCGCCGGCCGCCGGACCTCATGATGCAGCAGTGCTGCGCCTGGGTATCCGGTTGCCGTGGCACGTTCGGGGGGGTCGAAGGATAAAGTCGCTCGGTGCTCGCCTTGACGACGACCTCAACCGTTCCGTACGTGGAGCTGAGAGAGGTGCCTGACCCGACACCGGCGGCCGACCAAGCGCTGGTCAGGGTGCGGGCGAGCTCACTCAACCGCGGGGAGGTGATTGATCTCGCCGATGCCCGTCCGGGGTCGATGGCAGGGTGGGACCTGGCGGGAGTGGTGGAGCGTTCAGCAGACAACGGGACGGGGCCGTCGGTCGGGACGCGAGTGGTCGGCATGGTGAGGGCTGGCGCCTGGGCGGAGCGGGTCGCGGTGGGCACGACGATGCTCGCTGCCGTGCCCGAGCAGGTGACCGATACGCAAGCGGCCGCCGTCGCCACCGCGGGCATGACCGCGCTGCGTTCGCTCGAGGTCGCCGGGCTGGTGATCGGTAGGCGTGTGCTCGTAACCGGCGCCACCGGGGGGGTCGGGCGGATGGCGGTCCAGCTCGCTCGCGAGAGCGGTGCGCGAGTGACCGCACTCACCCGCGATGTAGACGGATCGGCGGACCTGCTCACTCAACTCGGCGCGGCTACCGTCGTGGACTACATCGACGGTGTGTTCGACGTGATCATCGACGCGGTCGGGGGAGAGATCTTCGCCCGATCGATCGAGCACCTGGCGGTGCGCGGTCTGCTGGTCAACCTCGCGACGGACACCGAACACGAGACCGTGACGTTCCGCGCGACGTCGTTCGACCGCGCGAGAGGTGCCCGGATCTACACGCTGAACCTCACCGACGAGCTCGCCTGGCACGCCAGTGGGAGTACCGACCTCAGCCGACTGCTGCAGCTGCTCGCCGACGGGCGTATCGACGCGCAGGTCGAGCTCGAGCACTCCTGGCGCGATCCCGGAACGGCGATAGCCGCTCTACTGGAGCGCCGCGTCGGGGGCAAGGTTGTTCTGACCATCGACTGAGGATGGGATGACTCGCTTGCCGTCGGGGCCCTGAGTGGAACGTCAGGTCGGGCGGTGCCGGACCACGAGTTCGGCAATCGCCACGACCGGGATGGCAGCACGGGCTGCGGCGTCGCGCAACCGGTTGAGTGCCTCTTCCACCGGGATGCCTTCACGTTCTGCCAGAATCCCGGTTGCGATGTCGGTGCTGTCCATGGCATCGAGCGTGTCGAGTGCCTGGTCGGCCCGGGTCCGGCTGGACATCGACAAATCGGCGTTCATCACAGCCGCCTGTACGTCGGCACCGAAGATCTCGGCGATGTTGCGCTCCCGCCCGCTGAAGGTCGTCGCGTCCCGGCCGTAGAAGTTGAGGCTGCCCATCAGACCATGCTCGCCGCGAAGCGGCAGGGACAAAGTGCTGCGCACCCCCAGGGCGGCTCCCGCGATAGCCAGCAGTCGCCATTGCTCCTCGTCCATCAGGTCAGGGATCATCTGGGAACGGCCGTCGTGTGCTGCCTGCTCGCATGGACCACCCGCGAGGAACTGCGCCGCGTCCAGGGTTCGGAGCTCCGGATCTGTCGCCAGCCAGGTGAACGTCAACTCATGATCTCGCAGCGTCACGCTCATCCCGATGCAGCCGGGCACCGCCGCCACCAGGCGATCGGTCTCCGTTTCCATGAGGGACACCAGATCGACCTCGCTGGTCGACGACATTCGCCACAACGCTTCGCGGGTCTCGGGCAGCGGTTCCATAGGCGGACGGCTCTCCAGTTCGCTGACGATTGGTTTTCATGCTCGGTCTCGCATCGGCAGGACCGCCATGCGCATCCACAAAGTTCGAGGTGGTAGGGGCGGCGACTCCGTATGCGAAGTACGGCGATGTCGCTGGGCACGTCCGACAGGGTCCACTCCCACAGCCTGCTCCGTCTCCCGCGGCGCGGCGGCCGGCAGCCATCAGGACCTGCTGTCGACGCGAGCCGAACCGCCTGAATGTCAAATTCCCGCCTCCGATGATGATGCATGGGCGGCGATGAGGCCTGTCCCATGGTCGTAGTCATCATCGCGATGGTGGGTGAGAACACCCACGACCACGTCGTCGCGGGAATACCAAACGGTGAAGGCATCTTGTCCATGGTCGACCGGACGGACCTGGTCGAATCCGTCGCCCCAAGCCGCATACTTGAGCGTGTGGTCGCCGATCTGAGACCAGAACCCCGGGACCGAGTCCCATTCGGCAGGGTTGCCAGCCGCGACGGTCCCGGCCACCGCACCCATGGACTCTGCATCCGCCCAATGCTCCACCGTGAGTGAACGCCCAGCCGTACTATTGCCCGCAAGGGCTACGTCGCCAGCCGCCAGGACATCAGCTTCACTGGACGTCATCGAGGCATCGACGACGATGCGGCCACCGTCCATCTTCAGGCCTGCGGACGCAGCAAGAGCTCCGTCAGGCGAGACACCGCCGGCAACCAGAACCAGGTCAGAGTGCAGCGTTCCGCGACCGCTCACCTGCACCGATCGGCCGCCTTCGATCTGCGTGACATCCGCGCCGCCGAGCACGGTAACGCCAAGCGCCTCCAACCATCTGGTTATCCGTTTGCCGGCGAAGTCACCGAGTCGGGCAGCGTGGGCCACCTCCTCATCTGTGACGAGAGTGACCCGGATTCCCCGCAGGGCAAGGGATGCAGCTGCTTCACAGCCGATGAATCCCGACCCCAACACGACGGCATGGGACGCGGTGGATGCCGCTTGACGCAGCCGGCGCGCATCAGCCAAGGAGCGCAACTTGTAGAGCCGCGGATCACGTGCGCCGGCTACCGGCAACGGCTTCGGACGAGCGCCCGTGGCTAGGACCAGCTTGTCATAGGGCAGCTCGACGTCGTTGGCCAACGTCACGACGTGAGCCTGCGGGTCGAAGTCTGTGACAACAGTGTTCAGCCGGAGTTGGATGCGATTTACCTCATAGAAGGATGCGTCTTCCAAGGAAAGGTCGTCGTCGGCGGACTCGCCACGCAGATAGTCCTTCGACAGCGGAGGACGGTTGTAGGGTGCGGCTTGGTCGGCACTGACCAGCTCGACCTGCCCAGTGTGATCATGTTTCCGGTACGCCGTCGCAGCGGCCAACGCGGCCGGTCCCGATCCAACGACAACCAGACCACCGCTCACGCTCACGCTCGATTCTGGACCGGGGCCACCCGTCTGGATACTTTGCCTGGAGATCCTGGTACCCCATACGTTGCGATTCAAACCGCCACAAACCTGCTACGAAGAGGTGCGGCGATCGGGGATGCCAGACAGCCAGCTGAGACTGGGCCGTGCTGCCCAGTGACACGGGTGTGTAACCGTGGTTACAGTGAGCCATGATCACTCCTGCCGAACGGAGCGAGGCGCGCGAGTGGGTGTTGCTCAGCTATCGGCTGCCGCGGGATCCGTCGACGCCACGCATTACTCTCTGGCGCCGACTTCGTCGTCTCGGGGCGCAACAGATCGGTGACGGGTTGGTTGCTCTGCCGGCTGATGCGCGGACCCGCGAACAGCTGGAATGGCTGGCCGATGAGGTGGTGGAGGCGGGCGGTGTCGCCGCGGTGTGGCTGGCTCGCCCGAGCTCGCTAGCTCAGGAGCGGGCGATGGCGACCGCGATGGCGACGGCCCGAGCCGCTGAGTACGACGCCATCACCGAGGAGGCAACCAGTGTGACTACGGCCAGCGAGTCCGAACAGCGCAGGTCCTTGGCCAAGCTGCGCAGGACCTGGCGGGACGTCAGCCGGCGAGACTACTTCCCACCGCGCGAGCGCGACATCGCGCGGGCGGCGCTCGATGCGCTTGCCGATACCGCCACGAGCGATCTGACCGAAGCCGATCGACTGTTGACGGAGATGCCGGTGGCCCAGGGGATTCGCGAATGAGGTGGGCGACGAGCGCGGGAGTCCACGTTGAGCGCGCTGCGTGTGCGTGGCTGTGGCGCCAATTCGTCGATCCTGCCCGCGCCGAGATAGGTGTGCAATGACCCAAGAACCTGAGAACGCCGACCTGCGCGCCGATGGGCGTGACGCTCCAGCGGGCGTCGGGCAGGGGCGTGACCTGATCCCCTTCCGGGATGCCGTGCGTGCCTGGTTCCTGATCTCGCTGCAGACGTTCGGTGGTCCGGCCGGCCAGATCGCCGTGATGCAGCGGACCTTGGTCGACGAGAAACGGTGGATCGGGCAGCAACGGTTCCTGCACGCCTTGAACTACTGCATGATCCTGCCTGGCCCCGAGGCCCAGCAGCTGGCCGTCTACGTCGGCTGGCTGCTGAACGGGACACCCGGAGGAATCATGGCCGGTGTCCTCTTCGTGTTGCCTGGTGCTGTCGCCATGCTCGGACTGGCGGCGCTCTACGTGGAGTACGGCACCACCGCCCTGGTGACGTCTTTGTTCAGCGGCCTGGCACCGGCGGTGCTGGCGATCGTCGCCCAAGCCGTGGTCCGGGTCGGCAAACGAGCCCTGAACCGGCGCTCACTCGTCGCCCTGGCGGTGGCTGCGTTTCTGGCGCTGGCCTTGTTCGGCACCCCTTTTCCCGCTGGTGATCCTGGCCGCCGGGGTCGTCGGATGGCTGATCGCACGCTTCGCATCCGCCACCTCCGAAACGTCGGCCAAGAAGCCGACTGATGACACCGAGCCGCCACCGGTCATCCCTGATGACATGCTGCACGCCGAGAGACCAAGCGGACGAAGGTCCCTGAAGATTCTGGTGCTGGGACTACTGGTCTGGTTCACCCCAGTCGTGCTGGTGGCGCTGTCGACAGGGACTGATTCCACTCTCACCCAACAGGGACTGTTCTTCTCGGGCACCGCCGTGGTGACCTTCGGCGGCGCCTACGCCGTACTCGCGTTCGTCGCCCAGCGGGCCGTCAACGTGTTCCACTGGGTCACCGCATCAGACATGGTCAACGGGCTCGCGCTGGCCGAGACCACCCCCGGGCCGCTGATCATGGTCGTTCAGTTCGTGGCCTTCATCGGCGCCTACAACAACCCGGGCGGCCTGAACCCGTGGGTCGCTGCGGTGATCGGCGCGATGCTCACCACCTGGGTCACCTTCGTGCCCAGCTTCCTGTTCATCTTCCTCGGAGCGCCGTACATTGAACGACTCCGCCACAACCAGGCGATCGCCGCCGCGCTCACGGGGATCACCGCCGCCGTTGTCGGGGTCATCGCCAACCTCGGCACCTACTTCGCCCTGCACACTCTCTTCACCGAGTCACAGACCCACACCTTCGGGATCATCCATCTCTCACTGCCCGTGCCGGGCAGCCTCGACCCCACGGCCCTGGCTATCACGCTGGTCGCCGCCCTGTTGATCTTCGGTCGCAAATGGTCGGTCCTGCGCACCATCGGCGTCTGTGCCGTTCTTGGCATCGCCGCCGGACTTGCCGGAGTCTCGTAGATATCTTGTTCGCACGCCGATCCACAGGCCGCAGGGCCTCACGGGGGCATTTCTCCAATCTGGTGCGGCCGGACAGCTCGCGGCCGCCGGCATACTCTGGTCCAGGCTGCGGCGGCTTATAGCCCGAGGTTGAGGGAGGCGATCAGGTTCTGGACGCGTTGCTTGATCTCGTCACGGATGGGTCGAACGGCGTCAATGGTCTGGCCTGCCGGGTCGTCAAGATCCCAGTCCTCGTAGCGTTTGCCCGGGTAGAAGGGGCAGGTGTCTCCGCAGCCCATGGTGACCACGACGTCGGAGTCCTGGACGGATTCGCTGGTGAGGATCTTCGGGGTGCCGCTGGCGATGTCGATGCCGTCTTCAGCCATTGCTTGGATGGCGATGGGGTTGATCTGGTCCGCTGGCTCGGAACCGGCGGAAACCACTGTGACCCGGTCGCCGGCCAGTTCTTCGAGGTAGCCGGCGGCCATCTGGGATCTGCCGGCGTTGTGGACGCAGACGAACAGGACGGTGGGGTTGTCGGACATGGACGGGCCTGGGTTGCCTAGGCTCAGGTGGCGTTGCCGATGAGGGCGGC
The DNA here is from genome assembly GCA_963833975.1 of uncultured Actinomycetota bacterium. GTDB lineage: Bacteria > Actinomycetota > Actinomycetes > Propionibacteriales > Nocardioidaceae > JAWWPG01. The sequence continues at coordinate 650,283 of CAWIAB010000004.1, read as the reverse complement.
CACATCTGCGAGGGCGTCGGTGCGGACCTTGTAGTAGACCCAGACACCTCGCTTGGAACGCTCCAGCAGACCGACCTGATGCAGCACCTTCAAGTGATGGCTGATGGTCGGCTGTGATAGGGCGAACCCAGCGGACAGGTCACACACGCAGGCCTCACCACCTTCGTACGAGGCAACCATCGACATCAGCCGGAGCCGAACCGGTTCCGCGAGCGCCTTCAGCAACGGCGCGATCCGCTCAGCCCGCTCGAGCGACATGGGCTCGCGCTGAAGCGGTGCACAGCACGCCACCGACTGGACAGGCGTCAGCTCCAGCACAGAGTTAGACATACGTCTATCTTGACATGCGTCTATCTCCGTGACAACCTCGGCTCTATACATCGACAGACGTCGATATCTAACACAAGGAGAACAGGTGTCCCGCCTCCAGCTCGCCATCAACGTCGACAACCTCGACGAGTCCATCACCTTCTACAGCAAGCTGTTCGGCGCCGAGCCGGCCAAGATCCGGCCCGGCTACGCAAACTTCGCCGTCACTGACCCCCCACTGAAGCTGGTGCTGATGGAGAACCCAGGCAACGGTGGATCGCTCAACCACCTCGGCGTCGAGGTCGCCGATGCCGACATCGTCGACGCCGAGCAGACCCGCCTCGCAGAAGCCGGGCTGGCCTCGATCGACGAACGGGGGACCACGTGCTGCTATGCCAAGCAGGACAAGTTCTGGGTCCAGGGCACACCGAACGGGGAGAGCTGGGAGATCTACACGGTGCTCGCCGACAGCCAGACTTTCCGCGGCGACGCCTCCGCCGGCGGCGCCGGATGCTGCGGTTCTTCGACGACGTAGCCGGGCTAGCCGATGGTCGTGGCCAGCTCCTGGTAGGGAGGGACGAGCTCGCTCCACCGCGCCTCGGTGTCCCCAGGCTCGCGTCCGGCGAGATAGTTCGCCAGGTTCTCGGCGTGGATCTGCCACCCGGCCCCATAGAAGGCGATCTTGTCCAAGGGCATCCCGCGGGTCTCGATGACCAGGATGGTCTGGTCTCCGTCGGCGGTCAGGGTTGCCTCGATGGTGTGGTCGAAGGGCGGCGCGCCATCACCTTGCTGCCAGGACTCGTCGGTCTCCCTGGTCACGACCTGCAGCCGCCGTGGGGGTTCGCACACCTCCACCCGTCCGACCCCGTGCAAGCCAGCGGCTTCGAGGTACATGGTGAATCGCCCGCCGAGGCGGAGGTCACCGTCGATCTCGCCGTACCAGCGGGCCAGCCGGCGCGGATCGGTGACAGCGGACCACAGGTCGTCGACGTCGGTGTCGTAGCGGTCCTCGATGCGTACGACGCCGGCGCCGTCGGCTGATCGTAAGCTGCCCAGGACGCGAGTACGGCGACCCACCTGATCGGTCATCTGATTCTCCTTCGTGCTCGTGATCATGCGATGGTCTCAATGTATCGAGTATGTTACTTAACCGTCAAGGTACATAAGGGTCCTGCTGGGCGGGCGTGGCCTTCTCAGGTCCTGGAGATGGCCCGGCCGCGGTGGTGGAGCAGCACCCCACCGAGAAGTGCGGAGATCACGGATGCGGCGAGAACGGCCGTCTTTGCGGCGGCCAGCGCCTCGCCCTCGAAGGTCAGGTCGGAGACCAGCAGGGACACGGTGAACCCGATACCAGACAGCACCGCGACACCTGCGACATCGCGCCAGGCCAGGTCGTCGTTGAGCCTGGCGTGCGTGAGACGAGTGACGACGAAGCTGCCGCCAAGGACCCCGAGCGGCTTGCCGACGACCAGGCCCAGCGCCACACCGAGGAAGACCGGGTTACTCACGAGCGCGTCGCCACCCCCGATCACGACGCCGGCTGACAGCAGCGCGAAGAACGGAACCGCCAAGGTGGACGCCACCGGCTTGAGCAGGTGCTCGAGATGCTCGGCTGGACTCTGAGTCTCGCCGGGATCGATGCGAGCGCGGGTGAGCAGACCGAGCACCACCCCGGCGATCGTCGCGTGTACGCCGCTCTCGTGGGTGAACCACCAGGCCGCGATGGCCAATGGAAGGTACACGAGCGGCGTCGTCACCCGCCGGCGCTGGGCCACCGCCCAGGCGACGAAACAGAGGGCGGCCACCAGAAGTCCCCACAGGTGCACGGAGTCGGTGAAGAACACCGCGATGATCACGATGACGATCAGGTCGTCGACCACGGCCAAGGTCAGCAGGAACGCTCGTAAGGACGTAGGCAAGCTGGAGCCGACAATCGCCAGCACCGCCAAGGCGAACGCGATATCCGTGGCGGCTGGGATCGCCCACCCGGCGGGCATACCGCGGGGACTCGCCAGATTGAAGACCAGATAGATCAGTGCCGGAGTAGCGACACCACAGATGGCGGCCACGACGGGTACGGCGGCATCGGCCGGGCGATGCAACGACCCAACGACGATCTCACGCTTGAGCTCCAAGCCAGCCACGAAGAAGAAGAGCGTGAGGGCGCCGTCGGCCGCCCAGTGCTCGACGTCCAAGGGTCCGATGAAGAGGTGCTGAAGATCGGCGTAGGAGTCACTCCACCGCGAGTTCGCCCACACGACGGCCACGATGGCGGCCGCAAGGGCGAGGCCACCGCCGAGCGTCTCCTTACGGAGGATGTCGGAAAGGAAGCCGACTTCATGCTCATCGGGGACTGGCAGGACCGATCGTTCGGGAGAGGCCACCGACAGCTCCCTTCAGTTGGCGATGGTGAAGTTTGTCATGGGCCGGCGGAGGCCATCATGTGATGGTGCCTCCTGCTCTGATATGTCAGGCTGGGCTCATGGTTGACGAAGCCTCACGTGCCGTTGAGCTGACCCGACTGTCCAAGGGTCGCTACCGGGCGACGAACAAGTACGGCGACTCCGTGGTGTTCGGTGAGGGTGGTGGCGACGGCACTCTCAGCCCGGTGGAGCTGCTGCTTGCGGCGATGGCAGGATGCACCGCGATCGACGTCGACTACATCGTCGGCAAGCGCGCAGAGCCGGTGGCTTGCACGATCCGGTCGGAGGGCCAGAAAGTGAGCGACGAGGGTGGGAACCACCTCACCGACATCGTGATCACGTTCGACATGCGCTTCGACCCTGGCGCAGCCGGTGCTGCAGCTCGCGAGGTTCTGCCGCGGGCGCTCGAGCAGTCGAACAGTCGGCTGTGCACCGTGAGCCGGACGATCATGCTCGGGGCTGATGTTCGAGCTGTTCTGGGACGGCTCGACGCGGGTCAGACGGCAGCCGCCGACAGCTGAAGGGCCACCTCAGTCGAGGACCTCGACCGCGTTGTTCTCGATGACGTCCCGGAACCACCAGGCGGAGTCCTTGGGGATCCGTTCCAGCGTCTTGTAGTCGACGTACACGATTCCGAACCGCTTGGAGTATCCCTCGGCCCACTCGAAGTTGTCGAGCAAGGACCAGACGTAGTAGCCACGGACGTCGACGCCGGCGTCGATAGCTGCGCGTACGGCCGCCAGGTGCTGTCTCAGGTACGTGATCCGGTCGGGATCGTGCACGTGGCCGTCGGCGCCCAGGGTGGAGGGGTAGGCGCAACCGTTCTCGGTGATCACCTGCGGCATCTCCGGATACTTGCGGTGTACGGCAGTGAGGAGCCTGGTCAACCCTTCCGGGTCGATCGGCCAACCCATGTCGGTATAGGGACCCGGCTGCGGAACGGAGTACGCCAGATCAGTGCCCGGCCACGGCGAAGGCGCGTCGCCCACATGGGCCAGGTGGTTGCCCCTGCGTTCGCTTGTCGGCTCTGCCGGGGGAGCCGAGCCCGCCGCCACCTTGCTCGATGAGTAGTAGTTGATACCGAGGATGTCGATCGGTGAAGCGATCTCCTCAAGGTCGCCGTCGTGCACGAATGACCAGTCGGTGATGTGACGGGTGTCAGCCATCAGCCGCTCGGGATAGGTGCCCCGCAGAATCGGTTCGAGGAAGATGCCGTTGGCGATGGCGTCTACGTGCCGACAGGCGTCGCCATCTTGTTCGGAGTCAGAAGCCGGCTCGACCTGTGCGAGATTGAGGGTGATCGAGAGCGAGCTATCGGAGGGGATCACGGCTCGGAGGGCGGTCACGGCTCGTCCGTGAGCCAGGTTGAGGTGGTGCGCCGCAGTGAGGGCAGAGGCGTTGTCTGCGACTCCCGGAGCGTGCCTCCCGGACCCGTAGCCCAAGAACGCGGAGCAGAAGGGCTCGTTGAGCGTGGTGATGGTGCGGACCCGGTCGCCCAGGGCCCTTCCGATCACGTCGGCGTACTCAACGAACCGATCGACGGTCTGGCGGTTCAGCCAGCCGCCCAGGTCCTGCAGTGGTTGTGGCAGATCCCAGTGGTACAGCGTCAGCAGCGGCGTGATGCCACGTGCGAGCAGACCGTCCACGAGCCGTTCGTAGAAGTCGAGCCCCACCTGGTTGACCTTCTCTGCAGCGTCGGGGATGACCCGCGGCCACGAGACCGAGAAACGGTACGCCGGGAGCGCGAGCTGCGACATCAGGTCGAGGTCCTCCTCCAGCCGGTGGTAGTGATCACATGCCACGTCACCGGTGTCGCCGTGGACGACTTTGCCGGGAGCCCGCGAGAACGTGTCCCAGATACTCGGCCCCCGCCCGTCCTCGTCCGCCGCGCCTTCGATCTGGTACGCCGCGGTGGCCGAACCCCAGACGAACCCAGCCGGAAACTTCAGTTGTGTGGTCATCCCTTGACTGCTCCTTGCATGATTCCGCCGACGATGTACTTGCCCAAGAACGCGAACGCGATGAGCACCGGGACAGTCCCGTACAGCGTGCCGGCCATGATGATGGATTGTTGCGGGGCGTAGCCCGTGGCCAGGCTCTGGAACGCAACCTGGACCGTGGGGTTCTGAGAGTTGAGCGCCAGGATCGGCCAGAAGAAGTCGTTCCAGGTGGTGAGGAACGTCAACATGGCGAGTACTGCCATGGCGGGCCGGACTGCTGGCACCACGATGTACAAGAAGACCTGGAGGGTGTTGGCGCCGTCGACGTATCCAGCATCGAGGAGCTCATCGGGGAGGGCCTGCATGATGTATTGGCGCATGAAGAAGACACCGAACGCCGTGACCAGCGTCGGCAGGATCACCGCGGTCAGATGGCCGGTCAGACCGAGCCTGGCCATCATCATGTACAAGGGGATCACCCCCATCTGCATCGGCACCATCATGGTGCCGATGCACAGCGCGAGAAGCAGGTTGCGTCCCCGGAAGTGCAGCTTCGCGAAGGCGAATCCCGCCAGCGTGCAGAACGCAACGGTTCCGATGGTGACCGCGCCGGAGACGATGACCGAGTTCCACAAGCCATGGTTCAGTGGCGCGAGATCCAAGGCCTTCTTCAGGTTGTCGAAGATGCTCATGGTGGGGAGCAGCGGGGGCGTCGCACTCGCCATCTCAGCATTGGTGTGAGACGCCATCACGATCGTGTAGTACAGCGGGAAGGCCGAGACGATGGTGATCACGAAGACGGTCAGATAGACGCCCCAACCTGCCTGCATCGGGCTTCGGATGTGCGAGACCCGCCGCTCGCTCATGACCTCGCCGCCCTTCTCCGGGCGAACAAGAGATTGATGAGCACCGCGATGACGATGATGACGAACATCGTCCATGCGGTCGCCGACGCGAGGCCGAGCCGGTCGTACGACCAGCCTTGTTGGTACATCAACAGACCCAGGGTCTGGTACTGGTTCGACGAGCCGCCGTTGGGTTGGCCGGTGGGGTCGTAAAGCAGCGGCTCACCGAAGAGCTGGGTCGCTCCGATGGTCGACACCACGATCGTGAACAGAATGACCGGCCGGAGTCCCGGAAGGGTGACATGGAGGAACTGACGCCAGCGTGACGCGCCGTCTATGGAGGCGGCCTCGTAGAGCGAGTAGTCGATCGACTGCATGCCCGCCAGATAGATCAGCGCGTTGTAGCCGGTCCACCGCCAGATGACGATGGTCGAGACGGCGACTTGGCTCGGCCACTTCGAGCCTTGCCAGTCGATGGGCGGGATGTGGAACACAGTCTGGAGTCCCCAGTTGATGATGCCCGTGTTCTTGTCGAAGAGCTCGACGAAGATCACCGTCGCCGCAGCCAGGCTGGTCGCGTACGGCATCAGCAGCGCAACGCGGAAGAACGTGCGACCCCGGATCCGGTAGTTCAGGAGATGGGCGATGCCCAGGGCCATGCACAGCTGAGGAACGGTGGAGATGATGCCGATGGTGATCGTGTTCCTCAACGCGTTCCAGAAGAACTTGTTGGTCATCAGGTTCCGGTAGTTCTCCAGGCCGACCCAGGTCTGCTGGTCGTACGTGGTCAAGCGGACGTCGTGCAGCGAGACCCACGCTGTGTCGATCCAGGGATAGAGGCTGAACGCGAAGAACACGATGAAGAACGGAGCGATGTAGGCGTACCCGGTACGACGGCCAGGCAGCTCTGAACCGCGCGCGCTTGGAGCGCGGAACGGGAGCCACCCGGTCGATGCTGCTGACCGCCATCTCAGTCCACCTTCCGGCAGGCGTCAGGTGTCAGAGACCTTGCAGCTCCGACACCTGACGCGGCTGTGGGTGCGCGTGTGCGCGTGTTCGGCTCCTGCTGTCAGCCGGTGATCTGCTCGATTTGGTCGAGTGCGTCGTTGAACGCCTGGTCAGGCGAGCGTGCCCTTCGTCTCGACGTTCGTCAGCTGCGTCGTCAGTGCGTTCTGGATCTGCGTGTCGTACAGCCCGATCGGTGGGATCTTCATCTTGTCGGCGATGGCGCCGAAGATTTCTCCCACCGGAGCATCACTGAAGTAGGCGCTGGTGGCTCCCTTGACGCTGGGGTCCTCGGCCGCCTGCTGGTTGGACGGGAAGTGGCCGCCCTGCTCCTTGGAGGTCCACATCTCGATCTGCTGCTTCTTGTCGGACAGCCACTTCACAAGGGCGATGGCCGCGGGCTTGTTGGCCGCTGCCGTCGGCACGCCCAGCCAGGAACCGCCCCAGTTCGTCGCCCCGCCGGGGAGGACGGGTGCCACGGCCCACTTGCCGGCGCCACCGGGACCTGCCTGGCCCTGGATGTAGCCCATCATCCACGTGGGGCAGGCGATTGCGGCGAACTCGCCACTGGAGAATGCCTTGTTCCACGGGTCGGAGAACTGTGAGAGCCCGGCGGTGATGCCATCGTCGGCTGCCTCGGTCGCGTACTTCCAGGCGTTCTGCACCCCATCGCTGCCCTCGACATCGGGTTCGCCTTCAGCGTTGTTGTAGGCCTCATCGCCCTGGTAGACGGCGGTCGAAAAGATGCTGGCGGCGCTGTCCACGAACGGCTTGCCGGTCTTGGCCTTGTACTCGTTGCCGAACTTGATGAAGTCCTCCCAGGTGCTCCACTTGGTCGCGAGGTCGTTGGGATCGCTGCTGAACCCGGCCTGCTCGATCAGGTCTGAGCGGTAGCAGATTGCTTCAGGCCCGGTGTCTGTACCCAGGCCGACGGTGTCAGACCCGTCGAGGGTCGTCGCCTGCTTCCACTTCCAGTCGTAGAACTGGGACTTGATGCCGGCCGCGCCGGGTACGTCGTTGAAGTTCACGAACTGGTCGGCGTGATTCTGCACGACATCGGCCACGAAGCCGATCTCGATCGCCTGGACGTCGTCCAGGCCGCTGCCGGACGCCAACCGGGTCTTGAGCCTGGTCCAGTAGTCAGCCGACTGCTCGACAACGTCTTCCTTGATCGTGATGTTGGGGCAGATCTTCTTGTACTGGTCGTAGAGGCCGTTCTCCTTGAATCCGAAGGTGCCGAACAGGCCAACGGTCACCGTGGTCGGCTCTGTGGTACCGCACGGGCCGGAGGACTTGGCGTCGTCTGCCGAGCTGCTCGGGTTGTCAGACGAGCATGCAGCCATGCCGAGCAAGCCGACGGATCCGGCGACAATGCAAGCTGACCAGCCGCGCAGTTTTTCGAGAACGGGTGAGCATGTGTCCTCCTCTGAGGATTTGTGAGAGCGCTCTCACAGAATGCTGGGCGGAAGGGTGTTCTGTCAAGCATCCGACGATGTTTCAATGCGCGATGTCGTTTGATGCCATACGGAAGGTCGAAAACTGCCGTCATGCCGAGGCGCGCCGGACCAGCTCGACAGGAAGGATCGTGACTCTGGTCGGGTCTTCCCCGGCGAGCCTCTGGAGCAGGACGTCGCCCATCGTGCGGCCGATCTCGGCGATCGGCTGACGCACGGTCGTCAGCGCCGGGCTCGCCGTCTCAGCCATGCTGATGTCGTCGAAACCGACCACCGCGACGTCGTCGAAGACGCGGCGGCCGGTTGCCTCGATCGCTTGCATGGCCCCTAGTGCCGTGAGGTCGGAGGCCGCGAACACGCCATCGATGTTGGGCTCCACCTCCAAGAGCTGCCGCATCGCGTCGTACCCGCTCGTGATGGTGAACCTCGCCTCGGCGATCAGATCCTTGCGCACAGCAAGGCCGCGTTCCACGAAGACGTCGACGAAGCCAGCGAGTCGGTCCTGCCCAGCGCACATGTCCTGGGGTCCGGTGAGGGTGGCGACGCAACGCCGGCCGGTGTCGAGGAGGTGCCGGGTGCCCATGCTGGCGCCGCCCAGGTTGTCGGCATCGACGAAGTACAACGTGGCGCCGCCGACCAAGGGCCGGCCGCTGAGAACTGTCGGGATGCGGTGGCTTTCGAGCTGCTCAGGCAGCTCGGTTGCCCCGTGCAGCGAGAGCAGCAGGACGCCGTCCACGTGACGCCCCGCGGCATACCGCACGAACCGCTCGTGATCTTCCGGGGTCGACGCGACGCTGAACACCAGCTGCATTCCGGCTCCCGCGATGGCCGCCTGGGTGCCTCGAAGCACCCCCAGGAAATAAGGGTCGGCGAACAGCCGGTCCTCAGGTTCGTCCACGTAGAAGGCCACGGAGTCGCTGCGCCCCGTGACGAGAGAGCGAGCGACGCGGTTCGGTGTGTACGACAGTTCCTCGGCCGCTGCCTCGACCGCAGTGCGCGCCTGGATGCTGACATTGGCGGCGCCACGAAGCACCCGACTGGCGGTCGCGCGAGACACCTTCGCTCGCGCGGCTACCGCCTCGAGAGTCGGTGCCGGCGGCAATGAGGAACGGGCATCCGTCACGAGAGCAGTGTGACATGGCGGGAATCGCGTGGGCGCGGGAGACGTTCCCGGATGAGCCGTCCTCTCGCTCGACGATGGTGCTGGCGCACTGGCGAACGGACAGGGTGTCGACGCCGGAGGTTGCAAGCAGACTGCGGTCCACGCCGAGAAGTCCTGCCCGCTGGCGCTCCCAGTTGCTCAGCAGGTCGGCCATGGTGGCGTTGCCGTACGCGTGCCTCGTCAGGTGATCGACGAGGCCGGCGACAAACGCTTTGTCGCCGAGGTAGTTGTTGAGCTGACGAAGGACCACTGCGCCTTTGGCGTAAGAGATCCCGTCGAAGTTGGTGAGGGCCGTATGTGCATCCGGGGATCCGTTGCCGGCCACGGGATGGGTCGAGGAGCGTAGATCCGCATCAAGCCCCCATGCCTTGCTCTTCAAGGCGAACGTCAACCAGGTGTCCGTGAAGTCGGTGGCGTAGAGGTACACCTTGCCGTCCTCAGGGTCGACGGATCGGTGCAGTCCTTGACCGTCATGCGAGTAGGGCAGCGTGGCCCGCACGGTCACCTCGTTCGGACCGCGCGCCAGCGTCAGTGGGAACCTGCCATGTGCCAAGAGCGTCTGATCGAGCGACCTGCCGTTGAGCTCTATGGAGCGCAGTGAGTCGGCGTCGAGATCGAGGTACGTGTCTGCGCCATCCACGCTCTCGAAGCTGATCCGGCATGTCGACTCGAACGTCGCATCTCCAGCGTCCAGGTCGAGAGCAACGTCGTAACGGCGTACGTGGATCGAAGCCGCCCGCGTCCGAGCCTCCTCGATCGTCAGATTCACCATGCAGCGAAGCCTAGTGACTACTCCGAGGCGAAAGTCGGCATCAGTTCAGGTCAGAACCACCCGTCTTGGCTGGGCTAGCGGGTTGGCGGGCCGCCGGATGGCACACTCGGCGATGGCGAGGTTGAGGACCCAGCCGGCACCCTTGGCGAGGTCGTTACGGACGTCGCCGGTGCCGAACAAGGCACCGCCGATGGGTTCGGTGAACACCTGGGTTCCGGCCGCGAGTCCGATGGCGTAGGCGCGGATCATCCAGGCGCGATGGGCAGGGATATCGCGAGTACGAGCGGCGCTGATGCCAAGGACCAGGCACGCGGCCATCGCAGACGCGAACACCAGCCGTAGCCCGAACAGCAGGTCGCCGGTGCCAGGCTTCTGGGCGTACTGGACGGTCATCCACAGCGCAGACCCGGCGACCAGCAGGCCCGCAAGAGCAAGGAGTCGTCCGGTGCGCCGATGCCAGGTGAGGTGGCGTCGACGGAAGGCGGGTACGAACTGGAACACGCCGACGACGGCGTAGAGCGCGGCACCGACGATGTGCACGACCAGCGGGGCCGGAAAGCCGGCGAACCGGTCGTCGGCCGGAATCACCGCTGGTCCGCCGGACAGCTGGACCAGCCGGAGCGCTCCGGCGGTGAGCGGGACGGCGCTGAGGGCGATCAGCGCCGTGGGCACCGGCCATCCTGCCTTCGATCGGCCCTCGAGGCCCCGACCCTGCCTCTTAGTGACGGTGGGCACGCCGGTCATCGTTCGTCCTGGTCGGCCGCGATGTCCGGCACGTCGTTGGTACGGGCGTCGACACGGGTGATCGAGATGAGAGGCAGGCCGATGTCGCGGAGCCGGGCCAGCAGACCGTGCAACGCCGCCTGGTCCACGACGTGGCCGCGAAGGATCGTCAGGACGCCGGCAGGATCACGGCTGGTGGTGAGGGTCATGCCGTCGAACCAGGCTGACCACCGCTGGTCGAGGCGTCCTTGGAGGCGGATTTCGTAGCAGCCGGGCTCGTGCCGGGCGGCGGGGTGAGTGTTCACGAAAGCGCTCCTCTTGCCTGGTACTGACGGCCCAGCGTTGGGGCTGGGTTCGTCCTGGTACCTGCACGGTAGGAGCCGAAACGGTGAGCGGTCGTCACATCATCTGGTGAGCGGCCTGGTGATCTTCAACCGGGAGGGCGCAGCTGCGATGCTCAGCGGCTCCCTGAGCGAGACAAGAGGCCGAGCTGGTGTGCCCTGCTGATGGCCGCGCGCCGGTTGTTGACGCCGAGCTTGGTGTAGATGTGCTTGGTATGGGTCCGGACCGTGTTCAGTGACACGACGAGCTGACGCGCGATGGCCGGACCGTCGAGATCCGAGCCGAGGAGTCTCAGTACATCCAGCTCGCGGTCGCTCAACGGGTCCACCAATACCGGCCCCGGTGCGGCCTCACTGACTGCGCCGGCTGACCGGGCGGCGCCGCCGGCCGCGGTCACCGCCCTGAGCAGCTCCTGCATGAAGTCGGACCGTGGCTGGCTCGTGGCGAGCTCACGCAGCAGATCGCTCAGGGCGGGAGCCGCGTCGACGAAGACCCGGACCCAGCCGTCTGCTCGAGCGAGCTCGACAGCATGCCCCAGGGCCTCCAGCGACTCGTCCCGTGCGCCACCCGCGTCGCGCGCGACGGCCCGAAGCACCTCGAGCTCGAGGATCGTGCCCAAGCGCCCGCCCTCCTCGGCCGCGGCCAGCAGCCGGTCCAGGAGAGCAGTAGCGTCCTGCAGCGGGTGCCTGGAACCGGTGATCGAATGTTCCGCAAGCAGGACGCGGGCGAGGGTGATGTGCTCGTACTCGCGCAGGTACGACAGGTCGTCGTCCGTCGCGACCTGGTGGTGGCGGGCCCAGCCGCGTGCCTCGGCGAGGTCGCCACGCGCAGCGAGTACGCGGGCGCGGGATGCGTGCACCGGCTGCACGTTCGGCGAGTAGTCGGCTACGTACACTCGTTCGGCCTCGTCTAGGAGCTCCAGCGCGGTCGACAGGTCGCCTTCCGCCGCTCGCAGCCTGGCCATCCCGACACTCCACCGGTACGGGTTCTGCGGCAAAGATCCCGCCTCACCGAGCGCATCGGAGCGGCGCAGGTACTCGGCTGAGGCGGCGAGGTCGTTGCGATACCAGGACATCCGGCTCAGGCCCACGAGCATGTCGGCGGTGCCTCGCATGACACTTGTTTCTGCTGGCGCGTTGGCCCCCGCGAGCTCGAGCGCCTTGCTGAACGTGCGTTCCGCGTCGCCAAGCCTCCCCAGCCTGAGCTCCATGTCGGCCATCGCGATCGAGCAGCCCAACACGTCCGCGATGTGCCCGGCGCGGGTCAGGGCCGAGATCGAGACGGTGTAGCTGGCGTGCGCCGCGGCGATGTCTCCGGTGGTCCAGGACGCCAGGCCGGACAGCGCTGCTGCCGCGCCGATGACCAGGTCGCCACCGTCGCCCGCTGCCTCGAGGGCCTGCGCCGCCAGCGAGATCGCACCCGGAGTGTCGCCGCTGATGAGCGCGAGCGCCGCCCGATACATCTTGACGTATGCGGGCACCCGAGAGAGCTCGTCGCGGTTCATGACCACCAGATCCGTGGCCGGCTTCGCCAACAGCCGCTCGACGTGATCGAGGCGTAGGTCGACGCCGTCGAACTCGTTGCTGGCCATCAGGCCACCGATGAGCGCGATGGCGAGCACGGGGCGGTCGCGCACGACGTCATCGGGCAGCTCGTGGGCCCATCGGCGGACGAGGTCCTCGCGCCGCTCCCGACCGAGTCTCCGGAAGTTCAGCTCCACCAGGTCAGCTGCCACTTCCGCGTCTCCGCCGGCTAGCGCATGTCGTACGGCGGCTTCGGTCTGCCCTCCTTCGGCGTACCAGCCGGCGGCTCGACGATGCAGGTCCGCGACATCCTCCGGTCGTTCTTCGAGCAGGTGCGCATGCAGGACATCTCCGAAGAGGTGGTGATAGCGGTACCACGTGCGCTGGCCGTCGAGCGGGACGAGGAACAGGTTCGCCCGGTCCAGGGCCGCGAGCATCGCTCTGCCACTCCGGCCACCCCCATGCTCAGGGTTAGGGCTGACTGCGTCACACAATGACCCCGTGAGGCGATCGAGGATCGAGGTGTCGAGCAGGAAGCGCCGTACGTCGTCAGGCTGCCGACCGAGGACCTCGTCGGCGAGGTAGTCCACGACGAACCGGTCGTCGCCAGCGAACCCGGCGATGAAGGTCGTACGATCATCGCGGTCGCGCAACGAGAGCGCCGCCAACTGGAGGGCGGCGACCCATCCCTCTGTGCGGGCCTCGAGCGCCGCGAGGTCGGCGGACGTGAGGTCGAAGCCGTTGAGGTCGTTGAGGTAGCTCGATACCTCCTCGACGGTGAAGCGAAGATCGGCGGCGCGGATCTCGACGAGGTCCCCACGAGCCCTCAGCCGCGAGAGCGGCAGCGCGGGATCGGCCCGGGTGCCGATGACCAGCCGAAGCTGCGGCGGCAGATGGTCGACGAGGAATGTCATCCCAGCTGCGACCTCGACACCGTCAGCGAGGTGGTAGTCGTCGAGGACGACCGTGACCTCGCCCGCATACACGCTCAGCTCGTTCACCACGCCGGCGAGCACATTCTCCACCGGCGCCTGGCCGGACTGCAGAAGCGTGAGCGCTAGCGCACCGGAACCCGGAACAGCCCGGTCGAGGGCCAGCAGGACGTACGTCCAGAAGGACGTGGCCTCGCGGTCACGCTCATCCAAGGAGACCCAGGCAACGCGCTGGTCATCGTTCGAAGTGGACGACGGCGTGGCGAACCAGGAGGCCAGCAGCGTCGTCTTGCCGAACCCGGCGGGCGCCGAGATCAGCGTGACCGGGCCGCGCGAACCGCGGAGCAGCAGCTCGGCCAGCCGCTGGCGGTGCACGACCTCGGGGCGCGGCCTGGGCAGGAGGAGCTTCGTCTCGACCAGTGCGTCGGCCATTGGCGCTCCCCCTTCCTAGTGACCCGTATCAGAGGTCATCTTCGCGTTGCGCCGGTCCAGGCGGCGCCTCGCTGCGTTGTCGTCGGTCGACGATGTCCCCGCATCGGCTCCGCTCCTCCGCCTTGCGATGCATCCGCCTGTCCTCGCCGCAACACTGAAGGAACCTCTGCCACGGGACCACTAGCGTCGGACTCGACGAGACGAGCCTATGGCAGAAGCGAGCGGCCGCGAGCCAGACCAGTCATGCGCCGATCAGTGCTGTCGTCTAGTGCGCCGACTCGGATATCCCAGACTGTGCGCGCGTGTGCATCCGCTCTCCGGGACGACCAAAGATACTGAGCACTTCGGCCGGGCCTTCGCCGGTGCTCCCGAACCAGTGCGGGATCCTGGTGTCGAGCTCGGCTGCTTCACCGATCCCCAAGACGACGTCCTGGTCGCCCATCACGAGCCGCATCCGCCCCGACAGCAAGGGCCGCCGCGATCTGGGTGCCCGAATCTGTGTCGGTCGGGAGATCGTCGGTCGGGGTGTTGCGCAGCGGCGCCATGTCTCCATTGCACCTCGTTGTTCCCGGAAACAGCAACAACCGTTGTCGCGAGCGTCCAGCTACGTCACTCTCTGGGTATGACTGAATACGATGTGGTGGTGGTCGGCGGAGGCGCCGCTGGCCTTTCGGCAGCTCTGGTCCTGACCCGCGCCCGCCGCCGAGTCGCAGTGGTCGACGCGGGTGAGCCTCGCAACGCCCCCGCCGCGCACATGCACGGCTATCTCGGCTCCGACGGGCTCCCGCCCGCTGACCTGCGGCGGGCAGGACGCGAGGAGGTGGCCGGCTACGGGGGCGACCTCGTCCTGGGCCGGGTCACCGACATCGCCGTCGGACAGACGTCGCCGGCCAACGACAACCGGCGCTGGTTCGACGTCATGCTCGAGGACGGCAGCACGCTGCGCACCAGGCGAGTCCTCGTCACGACCGGGCTACGCGACGAGCTCCCGGACATACCCGGCGTACGCGAAAGGTGGGGGCGCGACCTGCTGCACTGCCCGTACTGCCATGGCTGGGAGGTGCGTGACCAGCCGCTCGGTGTACTCGGCGGCAGCGCCGAGGCCATCTTCCACGCGCACCTGATTCGCGAGTGGTCCTCCGACGTCATGTTCTTCGCCAACGGGGCCACCATGACCGACGACCAGCGTGAGCAGTTCGCCGCCCGCGGCATCGGCGTCGTCGACGAGCCGGTCACCAGGTTGTTGGTCGAGGTCGATCGACTGACCGGGGTCGAACTCCTTTCCGGCCACGTCGTACACCGCGCCGCGGTGTTCATCCGACCGCACTTCGTACCCAACGACGACCTGCTGGTGGGTCTTGGGTGCGCGACCCACGACAACGGCTGGGTCACCGCCGATGCCGTCGGCCGCACCACTGTTCCTGGGGTCTGGGCCGCCGGGAACGCAGTCAACCCGCGCGCCCAGGTGATCACCGCGGCGGGCGAGGGTTCAGCAGCCGCAATCGCGATCAACAATGACCTGGTCGAGGAGGATCTGCCGATCGCGGTCGCGAACCTGCGGCGTGGCCTGCCAGTCTGACCGGCCGTCGGCGACCCAAGATCACCATCGCTCTCACCATGAGTGGTGACGACCGCTCACCACATCGGGACCTAGCTTCGGGGTCAAGGAGAAGCATCCCCGATCCCCGAAAGGCAAGGCCATGGACAGGTTCACCCGCGGCATCGCAGGCGTCAGTGCCAGACACCCATGGCGAACCATCGCCAGTTGGGTGTTCGTGCTCGGCGCCGTGTTCTTCCTCGCCGTCGGCGGCGGTGGAACATTCACCGACGACTTCTCCTCACCCGGCAGCCAAAGCGCACGCGCCATGGGGCTGCTCAACGAGAACTTCCCTGACGCCGCCAAGGGCACTGCCCTGGTCGTCTTCCAAGCCCAGGAGGGCACCCTCGACGATCAGCGTGGCGAGGTAACGGCCGTCCTGGGCGACGTCGACGCCCTCGACCATGTCGCGTCGGTCGCCGACCCGTTCCAAGCCGGCACGCTCTCCCCGGACCGACGCATCGGCTACGCGGTACTGACCCTCGACATTCCTGAACGCGAGATGGGCAAACCAGCGTTCACCGTGCTGTCGAACGCCGTCTCAGGCACGGACGTCGCAGGCCTGCGGGTCGAGCTCGGCGGTGATGCCGTGTTCCTCAATGCCGAGGACAGCAGTTCCGGTCACGTGGGCATCGGCCTCCTGGTGGCGCTGCTCGTCCTGCTCGTGGTCTTCGGCACTCTCGTGTCCGCGGTCATCCCGATCGGGCTCTCGATCGTGGCGGTCGGCGCCGGTATCGGTGGCATCACCTTGCTGGCCTCGGCGATGGACGTGTCGGTCTCAGCCGTTCCCGTCGCCGGCCTGGTAGGGCTCGGCGTCGGCATCGACTATGCGCTCTTCGTGGTCGCCCGGTATCGAGAGAACCGATCTGCCGGCCAGGAGAACTCCCAGGCCCTCGTCAACGCGATGGGAACCTCCGGCGCCGCCGTGGTCTTCGCCGGCGGCACTGTCGTGATCGCCACCGCTGCCCTCGCCATCACCGGCGTCGGCGTGCTGACCTCGATCGGCCTGGCCACCTCGATCATGGTGTTCTTCGCAGTCGCCGCCGCCGTCACCCTGCTGCCCGCACTGCTCAGCCTGCTCGGCGACCGCATCGACACCGGCCGCCTGGCCCGGCGGCACCGCCCGGACAAGGCAGCCGAGGACACCGCCTGGTGGCGCTTCGGCCATCGCGTGTCCGCCCGACCCTGGCCTTACCTGCTCGCGTCTGTCGGCATCCTCCTCGCCATCGCCGCCCCGGCGATCTGGATACAGACCGCGTTTCCTGCCGCCGGTGATGCGCCGGCCGAGACCACCCACCGACAGGCGTACGACCTGCTCGCCAAGGGATTCGGCACGGGTATCAATGCACCGCTCCTGGTCGTGGTCGACTTCGACCAAGCCGGTGCCGTCGCCTCTGACCTCCCCGCTCTGACCCGCGACATCGCCTCCATACCCGGCATCACCTCGGTCGGTGATCCCCGGTTCTCGACTGACGACAGCACCGCGGTCTTCACCGCCATCCCCACCACCGGCCCCGCCGATCCCGACACCTCCGCCACCATCGGCCAGGTCCGCGCCGCCATTCCGGACAACGTGTACGTCACCGGCATCACCGCGGTCACCGACGACCTCAACACCCAGCTGTCCACGACGCTGCCGTGGTTCATCGGCGCCGTCATCGCGGTGTCGTTCTTCCTACTGATGCTGGTCTTCCGCTCCATCGCGGTCCCGCTCAAGGCCGCCGCCATGAACCTGCTGTCGATCGGCGCCGCCTACGGAGTCCTGGTTGCGGTGTTCCAGTGGGGCTGGGGCAGCAGCCTCATCGGCCTCGAGGGGCCGACCCCGATCACCTCGATCATCGTCGTCATCATGTTCCCGATCCTGTTCGGACTCTCCATGGACTACGAGGTGTTCCTCCTCTCGCGGATCAAGGAGGAGTACGTCCGCACCGGCGACAACACCGAGTCGGTCGCGCGCGGGCTTGCGGGAACCGGCCGGGTGGTCACCTCGGCAGCGCTCATCATGGTCGCGGTCTTCCTCAGCTTCGTGGCCAGCCCGGTGCCTTCGCTGAAGATGCTCGGGCTCGGGCTCGCGGTCGCGATCCTCGTCGACGCCACCATCATTCGGATGGTGCTCGTACCGGCCACCATGGCGCTGCTCGGCAAGGCCAACTGGTGGCTGCCGGCCTGGCTCGACCGGATCCTGCCTCAGGTCACCGTCGAGCAGTCAGTCGCCGTCCACGCGACTCAGGACCAGATCGCAGACCCGGGCGGCGACGCGGCCCTGTTCTCCGCCGAGACCGATGAGCTGATCAGCCGCTGACGTCCCGAGGGCTTGCCCGCTCGTGAGGCGTATCACCAGAGCCCGCCCTATCGTTAGACACCTCGACGCGTGACCTCTGGTGAGGAGCTGAGCGCTATGGATGCACTTCCTTTCGGCATCGACTTCGGCGGCTCAGGCATCAAGGGCGCACCAGTCGACCTCGGACCGGGCGACTTCGCCGCCGACCGGGTCAAGATCAAGACGCCCCAGCCGTCGACGCCGGAAGCGGTCGCTCACGTCCTGGTGGAGCTTCTGGGCCGGTTCCCGGACTCCACCGGTCCGGTCGGCGTCACGGTCCCAGGGGTCGTCCGGCACGGCGTCGTCAGCTCGGCAGCCAACATCGACCGCGCCTGGATCGGAACCGACGCCGACGCCCTCTTCACCAAGGCCACCGGTCGCGACGTGCACGTCATCAACGACGCCGATGCCGCCGGTCTGGCCGAAGCGAGGTACGGCGCGGCGGCGGGGCGTCGCGGCCTGGTGATCGTCACCACCCTCGGCACCGGGATCGGGTCGGCGATCGTGTACGACGGCGTACTCGTTCCGAACTCCGAGCTCGGCCATCTCGAAGTCGACGGCCACAACGCCGAGAAACGCGCTGCCCACTCGGCCAAGGAGAATGAGGGCCTCACCTACCCGCAGTGGGCCAAGCGACTCACCGTCTACTACCGCACAGTCGAGAAGCTGTTGTCGCCGGATCTGATCGTCGTCGGGGGCGGGGTCAGCAAGGATGCCGCCGAGTTCCTGCATCTGATCGACATCCAGACCGAGATCGTGCCGGCCAAGCTCCAGAACCGGGCAGGCATCGTCGGAGCGGCGTTGTCGGCGGCCGAGTCGATCGACTAGGCGTCACAAGCGACCTGGCGGAGCAGGCGTTAGGGCAGCTGAAGCTTGACGGGCAGCGTCCGGCTCGTCGTGCTCCCGTCGCCCACTTGGCCATTGGTGTTCTCACCCCAACACCACGCGGTGTTGTCCCGTGCGAAGCCGCAGGAATGGTAGTACCCAGCTGAGACCGAAACCCATGCGGTCTTGGTGGCCACTCTGACCGGTACATGGCTCGTGTCCGTCGTACCGTTGCCGAGCTCCCCGGCGCCGTTGTAGCCCCAGCACCAGGCCGAGCCGTCCAGCCGGGCAGCGCACGTGTGCGTGAAGCCTGTCGTGATGTTCGCCCAAGTCGTCTTGTTTCCGACGCGGTGCGGGCGGTATCTGCTGCTGGTGTTTCCGGTGCCGAGCTGTCCGTCGAGATTGTCTCCCCAGCACCACGCCGTATGGTCCTCCTGGATCCCACAGGTATGCGCGGCGCCCGGGGAGACCGACGTCCAGGTGTGCGCCCGGCCGATGACGGTCGGGACGTCCCGGCTGTCGGAGTCTCCGGTGCCGAGCTGGCCGAATCCGTTGTATCCCCAGCAGAGCAGGACCTGTCCCGCTCGTGTTCCGCACGTGTGCGACGTTCCACTCGAGACCGTGACCCAATCGGATGCCGAGCCAATCCGCTCGGGAGCGAACTGGTCGTTCCGAGCGCCGTCACCAAGCTGGCCGTTGCCGTCGTGGCCCCAACACCACAGGGTGTGGTCCAGGCGGACCGCACACGTGTGGTCGCCGCCTGCCGACACACTCGCCCAGTCAAGATCCACGCCAACCCGGACGGGGGAACGCCGGTCAGCTGGGCCGGAGACGCCGAGCTCGCCATAGAAGTTGGATCCCCAACACCAAAGCGAATGGTTCTGCCGCGTGGCGCAGGCGTGATTGCCACCGGCTGACACGTCGAGCCAATCCGTGCTCGAGCCCACCTGGGTGGGAACCAAGCGGTTCGTGTCCGTGCCGTCGCCCAGCTCCCCGTCCAGATTCTTCCCCCAGCACCACAGCGTGTGGGCGGTCGTCGTCCCGCAGGTGAAGTACCGCCCGGCATCGATACTCGCCCATTGTTGGGCTGCGACTGCAGGAACGGGGACGTCAGGAGGCGTCTCGGATCCGTACGCCGACGTCACGGTCGCCGCTCCCATGAGGCCGCTCAGACACGCGAGCCCGA
This sequence comes from uncultured Actinomycetota bacterium, assembly GCA_963833975.1. Lineage (GTDB taxonomy): Bacteria > Actinomycetota > Actinomycetes > Propionibacteriales > Nocardioidaceae > JAWWPG01. The sequence goes on along the minus strand of CAWIAB010000004.1, from coordinate 630,493 downwards.
GCCCGATGCCGCTGACCTTTGCCCAACCCACCATGGCGTCCCCTCCATGAACTACCACTGCCCCCGTCCGGCCAAAAATCTACCCGACATCCGCGATGTCCACGCCAAGTTGCAGAAAGATCTATCGCGATATATCGTTACTGCCAGGTGATCACAAGACTCACCAGGAGTCGCGGATCACGCACACACCAGGAGCACCACTTTGAGACACCCACAACCAGAGTCATCCGACGGGTCGCAGACCGATCCAACGAAGGCGGGAAACGCTGACCAGGAACGGCGCAAACGCCGTCCAGACACCCGCCGTGCGCGGTCGAGCGATCGTCATGAGAGCCACGAGAGCCACGAGAGCCACGAGAAGGAGAAGCCAGGGAGTAGCCGGCGCGGCCATCGATCCGAGAGCCGTAGCGAACGATCCGAGGATCGCCACAGCCACCGCGAGGGCCGCAGCCGAGGCCGAGGTCGAGCACAGCGCGGCGACGTGCGCACTGCGGTCTTGATCCTGCTCGCCGATCAACCCATGCACGGGTACCAGCTCATGCACGCCATCGCTGATCGAACCGAGGGTGCCTGGCGCCCAAGCCCAGGCGCGATCTACCCCACCATCGCCCAGCTCGAGGACGAGAAGCTCGTCTCAGTAGCCGCGGATGGTGGTCGCAAGCTGGTCACCATGACCGAGGCTGGGCGGAACTACCTGACGGCCAACCAGGACACCCTGGCCGACCCGTTCACCGCGATCACCAGTCAGGCCGGGGGATCGAACGATCTACGTAGCTCGGTCGAGGAGCTATCTCATGCCGCCCGCGCGGTCGCCAAGTCCGGCAGCGACGCTCAGATCGCTCAAGCGCAACAGATCCTCGCTCAGGCCCGTCGTGACCTTTACCTCACCCTCGCGGACGTAGCGGCCCCACCCACCGAAGGCTGACCAGGTCTGCCCGAGTCACGACAGCGATGAGTCTCGCAGCAGTCCCCGGTCGATAACCCTGACGGATCACCCGCGCTCGAGGAGATCGACATGACGGCTACCTACACCTTCGACTTCTTTTCCAGCCTCGACGGCTACGGCGCCGCCAGCGCCAACTGGACCGGCTACTGGGGTTAGCAGGGCCCCGAGCTGCTCGACCGCCGCCTTGACCTGTACGACGTGGAGCAGCGATGGTCTTCGGGGTCACGACCTATCGGGACTTCGTGGAGATGCTGGCAATGAGCGCTGATGGCCGCCGGCCTGGTCGACCGTCGGCAGGTGACCCTGTTCCCGGTCATCACCGGTGAGACCGGGGTGGCTCCGATCTTCGGGGGAGCGGCCGACTTCGACCTGGAGCTGCTGGAGCATCGAACGCTGGACGGTCACATCCAAGAGCTCATCTACCGACCCACTCTCCACTGACCTCTGGGTCAGGCATCGGTACCGGCTCGCCGGGCTGCCTGCTCGATCCTCGACCGGTGTGCCGCCCAGTCGGCGTCGTCCGACGTAGCAGGGGGACCGGCTGCCAGCGCGCCGTCCAGCTCCTCACGGAGGATATCGGCGTGCCCGGCGTGGCGGTTGCTCTCCGTGAGGACATGGACCATGACGTTGAACAGCTTCACCTTCGGGCGTGGCCACCAGGGGACGAAACCGCGAGCGTCGATCGGCAGTGCCTCGATCGTGGCGTCGGCGTGGTGCCAGGCCCGCTGGTATCCGCCGATGATGTCGGCGCGCGACTCCTGCTCGGTGACCCACATATGGTCGCGGTTCGCATAACCAGGATCGTCGAAGCTGGGCAGCGTTTCGGGAAACGGCCGATCGAAGATCTCTCCCAGATAGCGCGCCTCGCACAAGGTCAGATGCTTGATCAGGCCGAGCAGATTGGTGCCGGTCCTCGTGAGCGGTCGCCGTACGTCGTACTCGGACAGCCCCTCCAACGTCAACAGCAACGACTCGCGCACCCAACGCAGGTTGTCGTGAAGATAGGCCTTGGCGAAGTCATCGATCACGCGAACCAGCATGGCAGGCCACCTGGGCTGACGCGCACGGCTGCGGCCGGGCTGGTCGGCTGGGGGATCGTCTGTTCGCGGCAGGTCGAGAGCGAACGCCTCGGATGATCTGTCACCTGGTGCGAGGGTTTGGTCCGGTTGCGGCGCGATACCCTGGTGCCGCCCCGGGGCCGAATGCCGCCAGATCCGAACAGGGCAGCCGTGAACGACGAAGGGATGCCATCCATGAAGCGCATCGCCGTACTGGCGGTCATGGCCGCCGTGCTCTCCACCGCGACGTCCGGATGGGTAGCCGCGGGTGCGAGCCCGGAGCGACCTGCCCACGCGTCCGCCCCGACGCTCGAGGCAGTCCCGGTGAAGAGCGGTCTCGCGAACCCGGCGGGCTTCACGTTCCTGCCGGACGGCCGGATCATCTACGGCGAGCGCAACACCGGGCGGGTGATGCTCCTGGACCCGGCGACCGGCAACCTCTCGGTCATGTACACGGTCACGAAGGTTCGGTCGAATGGCGAACAGGGCCTGCTCGGTCTCGCCGTCGACCCGGGGTGGCCGAACAAGCCGTTCATCTACGCGTACGCCACGCGACAGGTGAAGTCGCTGCAGAACCAGATTCTCAAGATCAGGGTCGGCAAGAGCAAGAGCACGTTGGAGTCGATCATCTGGCGGCTGGACACGACCGCCGGCACTTACCACGACGGCGGTCACATCGCCTTCGGACCGGACGGAAAGCTCTACGCGGTGGTGGGTGAGGGCCACGACTCGGCGAACGCCCAGGACCTGACGAACGACGCGGGCAAGATGCTTCGAATGAACCGCGACGGCACCGTGCCCCCGGACAACCCGTTCGATGACAGCCTGATCTTCACGTACGGCCTGCGGAACTCGTTCGGCTTCTCCTTCGACCCGCAGTCCGGCACGGTGTGGGAGACGGAGAACGGGCCAGAGTGTGTGGACGAGATCAACGTCGAGCAGGCGGGCGAGAACCACGCCTGGGGGCCGCACGAGACCTGCTCGGGAACCGACCCGAACAACACCAACCAGGACGGACCGGAGCCACGAGTCCTGCCGCTGCGCTGGTTCACGCCGACGATCGCGCCGACGGGCCTGGCGTTCTGCGAGGGTTGTGGGATCGCAAAGGCGGAGGGCGGGCTGTTCTTCGGAGCGAACAACACCGGTGAGATCCGCCAGGTCAAGCTCACGGCGGACCGCAAGGACGTCGCCTCGATGGTCGTGGCTCTCGATTTCTCCCAAGCTGTGCTGTCGATGCAGGCTGCGCCTGACGGCGGCGTGTACTTCAGCTCCTCCAGCGCGATCTACCAGCTGGTTCAGTCGTAGACGCTGCGCAACTGGAGATGTCCGAGCTGCTGAGCCGCACGTCAATCGATGAGGACCCGGCCGCCTACGTCCGTCGGCAGGCGACTGTGGTCGCAGAGTACGGCCACCTGACCCAAGACTCCGGCAATGTGTCGTGGCTCGTCGAGGTGGAGACCGGGCGGCTGTTCGTGAAGACGGCGGGAACGACTGGCAGCCAGCAACCCGGTGCAGCCGTCCCGTACTTCGACCATGAGGGGCGGGTCGGACTGTTACGAAACGCTGTTGACCTGGCCCAGTCGTGTCGACACCCGGCCTTGTCTCGGCTGCTCAACGTCATCGAGTCACCAGCAGGCCCCGCCCTCGTCTATGAAGCCGCACGGGGAGAGCTGGTCGGGGTCGCCCGAGACAGCCGCGAAGACTCGTCGTCGTCGTACCAGCGGTTTGCGCACCTTCCGGCAGAACAGCTTCTTGGTGTGTTTGACATCCTGATCGACCTCCATGTGGCCCTCGCCGCGGCCGGCTGGGTTGCGTGCGACCTGTACGACGGCTGCCTGATGGTCGACTTCGCGACCGGCTCGCTCACCGTCATCGACCTCGACAGCTACCGCCGCGGTCCAAGCGTCAACGACATGGGCCGGATGTTCGGTGCCACCCGATTCATGGCGCCTGAGGAGTTCGAGCTCGGGGCGGTCATCGATGAGCGCACCACCGTCTTCACGCTCGGCCGTCTGGTCTGGCATTTCGGCACTCGACTGAGTGAACAGGTCGAAGACTTCTGTGGCCCACCAGCTGTCGCTCGGGTCCTCCAGCGTGCCTGTCAGTCGGCTCCGGCTGCTCGACACGCAAGCGTTGCCTCGTTCGCCGAGGCCTGGCGGACGGCACGCCAACCAAGCCTGGCGAGCCCCGCCGGGTCATGAGCAGCCACCGTGCGAAGTCGATGTCGCAAGGTTAGGTTGCCGAAATGGAGACTCGAGCGGGCGAGATCACGGTGCACTTCGTGGAACACGGAACGGGCCGACCGGTGCTGGTGCTCCATGGCTCTGGCGTGGATCATCGCGAGCCGGAGGCTTGCTTCGAGCCGGTCTTCGACGGCGTTGCCGGCTACCGGCGGATCTACCCTGACCTCCCCGGTATGGGGCGGACGGTTGCTCCCGACGGGATGGACAGCGCCGAGGACGTCCTCGAGACGCTGCTCGACTTCGCCCGGGACCGCGCTGACGGCACTGCTTGCGTCCTCATCGGCCATTCGGCCGGTGCCTACTATGCGCGGGCGATGGCTGCGCGGGCGCCGGGACAGGTCGCGGGTCTCGCGTTGGTCTGTCCGCTGCTGGCAGAGGTGCGCGACGTCCCAGATCACCGCGTGGTCGTTGGGTCGGGTCAGATCGGCGACGACGACTTTCGCGGCTACTTCGTGGTCCAGACGCCGGAGATGCTGGAACGCTACGAACGCTATGTGGCACCGGCGGGCCGGCTCGTCGACCAGGCCGCGCTCGAGCGGATCGGGGAGCGATGGGAACTGGAGCCCGATCAAGGGCCGCCGTACGCCGGTCCGACGCTGATCGTGGCGGGACGGCTGGACTCGACGGTCGGGTACGCCGCCGCCACAGACCTGCAGGAGCACTACCCGCACGCTTCGCTCGCCGTACTCGATGACGCAGGCCACGCGCTGCCCCATGAGCAGCCCGGCGTCCTCCGTGCGCTCATCACCGAATGGCTGGGGCGCGTCGAGCGGTCGGTCTGACGAGCCTCCGCGGGGCGGGGCGGGTCGCCTTTCAGCTCACTTGCGGGACTTCGCCTCGATCGCCTCGAGGTCGCGTACGGCGAAACGGAGGTGCTCCCATTCCTCCTCGAGGATCACGTGCAGGCAGGACAACGTGGTCTCCGAGTACTCGGGGTCCCAGGTGTTCTTGCGCGGGGTGGCCAGCTCGCTTGCGGTGACGGTCTCGAGGAAGTCACGCACCATGGCGACGCGGCCCGCTCGGACCTCCAGCACGTCGGAGTACGACGGGATGACCGTTGTGAAGACCGCCATGTCGTTGCCGTCGGTCTCGTACTCGGCGTTCGGTTGGCCAAGGGGATGGAACGGCTGTTCGACCTCCAGGATCGCCCGGCGCAGCCACGCATCCGTCGCCATGACCAGGTGCCGCAGCGTCTGAGCGAACGACCACTCGCCGTCCACGGACACGTCGACCGTTCCGGCCGGCATCGCCGCGACGCGGGCGAGCGTCGCCGCCCAAGTTTGCTCGAGCGTGGCCCAGGCCGCGCGCAAGCTATCGGGATCTCCGGCGCGCCGTTGCGCGCGGCCGGGAAAGCGGCGGTTGAGCTCGGCATCGACGAAGGGGATCACATCGACGCCGTTCACCCGCAGGAACGTCTCGCCGTCGAAGAGCCACGGTGCGTCGATGTCCGCGCCCGCCACGTCGACGGCGCGCATCACGACACCCGAGAGGGCCGATCTGACGAAGCGAGCGCCGCGCAGGTCCGCGTCGACGAACTCCGCGTCCCGCAGGTCGTCGGACTGGTTGAAGGTTGCCATGCATCGTTCATACCGCAACCCGGCGCGTGCGGCAGGCGGCGGACCATCCAGGCGTTCGGCGAGGTTGGCTCTGACCCGAATCGTTCACCGGGCGACGGCGCGAACCGGCAGTAGGGTGACGCCATGCTCTACGGCCGTTCGGTGGAGAGTGGCCGACTCGACTCCTTGTTCGCTGAGGCGGCCGCCGGTCGTGGCGGGGCTCTGGTGTTGCGTGGAGAGCCGGGGGTCGGCAAGACCGCGCTGCTGGCTGATGCTGTTGCGCGGGCCAGCGGTCAGGTGTTGTGGACCCAGGGGCTCGAGTCCGAGTCGCCGCTGGCGTTCGCGGCCTTGCACCGGCTGCTGCGCCCGATCCTGGGGTACGTCGACCGACTGCCCCCAAGGCAGCGGGAAGCGTTGCTGGTCGCTCTCGGTGAGCTCGACGGCCTGTCGGCGGATCGCTTCACGGTGTTCGTCGCGACCCTGAGTCTTCTGGTCGAGGCTGCCGAGGCACAACCCGTGATCGTCATCGTGGACGACGCGCACTGGTTGGACGCAGTGTCATCCGAGGCGTTGCTGTTCGTCGCCAGGCGGCTCCAGTCGGACCGGGTTGCGCTGGTCTTCGGCGTGCGCGAAGGCGATGTACGACGGCTCGATGCCCCCGGCGTGACTCAGCTGACGATCGGTGGGCTCGACGTGGCTGCCGCCGGAGCCTTGCTCGCCGAACTGGCCGAGGGCGAGGTCACTGACGAGGTACGTGACGACATCGTGGCACGAACCGGCGGCAACCCGCTGGCGCTGGTGGAGCTCCCCTCCGCTCTCTCGCAGCCTCAGCTGAGCGGGGTCACAGCATTGCCGGCCGTGCTGCCCCTCACTGCGGGAGTCGAACGCACCTTCCTGGACCGGTGCCGGCGACTTACCCCGCCGGCCCAGCTCCTGCTGCTGGTGGCTTCGTCGGACGACTCCGGCCGGGTGGCGATCATCCAGCGAGCGTCGGCCGCGTTGAACGTCGAGGAGCAGGCGCTCAGTGAGGCCGAGAGTTCGGCGCTGATCCGGGTCAGCGGTGCCGACCTGCAGTTTCGACATCCGTTGGTGCGCTCCGCCGTGTACGGCGCCGCCACCGCGCTGGAGCGTCAGCAGGCGCACGGTTCGCTGGCGCTGGCCCTGAAGGCGGCCGGTGAGGACGATCGCGCTGCCTGGCATCAGGCTCTTGCCACCGGTGGACCTGACGAGGCCGTCGCCCTCGAGCTCGAACGCGTCGCGGCCCACGCCGAGCATCGCGGCGGGCATCAGGCGGCGAGCGCAGCCTGGGAACGGGCCGCGTTACTCTCGCCCGGAGCCGAGGACAAGGCCCGGCGGCTTCTCGCGGCCGCGCGGTCGGCCTGGGTCGCGGGGCACCCGGGTCGAGCGCGCGCGCTCGCCGACGAGGCGCGACTACGGGCGTCGGACCCGATCCTGACCGCCGACGTGGACATGCTGCGAGGCCGACTGGAGTGGAGCGTCGGGTCGGCGGCGACCGGCCATCGGATCGTCATGAACGCCGCTCGCGACGTGGCGCCGTTCGATCCGGTCCGCGCCTTGGAGATGTCCATGCAGGGCACCACACTGGCGACGTACGGCGGAGGGTCCGGGCCGGCCGGGATCGACGCGACGACCTTCCTCCCACCGCTCCCGGACCACTCCTCGCCGCGCCTGCGCTGCCTGGCCGCCGTACTCGCCGGACAGCAGCACGTCATCGCGAGCCGGATGACGGAGGCGGCCGGTGAACTACGACTCGCGTTCGACCTGGTCCCAGGCATCGACGACGACTCGAATCTGCTGTCGAACACCGCCCTTGGCGCGTTTCAGCTCGGCGACTGGCAGGTGACGCTGCGCGACTTCTCACGAGTGCTCGACATCGCGCGGGCGGCTGGTGACGTGTCTCGCACTGTCTTTGCCCTGTCCCGGCTGCCGATGGGTGACCTACCGGCAGGTCGATGGGCGATGGCAGGCGCGGCGACGGACGAGGCGCTGGTCCTCGCGCAGGCAACCGCCCAACCGGCGCTGAGCGCCCTTCCGTTGGCCTGGCGGGCTCTGCTGGCAGCCTTCCGAGGCGGTTCCGACGGTGCACAGGCGCTGGCAGACCTGGCCGCCTTGGTTGCGAGACACCCGGTCGGCATCGGAGCGGTTGCTGTCAGCGACATCGCAGAATGGGCACGCGGCGTCAATTTCGCGATCACCGGTGAGGTGGCTGCGGCCTTCCATCAGGTGTCCCGGCTCCAGCTTCCCGCGATGCGCAGGATGGCGGCCCTGGACCGGTTGGAGGCAGCCGCCCATGCCGGCCACCCTGATGTGGTGGCGGAGTGGGCAGGGGAGCTCGAGAGGTTCGCCGAGGATGTAGACGCCGACTGGGCCGCTGCAGCCGCCGCCCATGGCCGTGCGTTGGTGCTTGACGGGGCGGCCGCTGAGGCACAGTTCGAGCGCGCTCTCGAGCTCCACGAGAGTGACCGTCGGCCCTTCGATCAGGCCCGTACCCGGCTTGCGTATGGCGAGCTGTTGCGTCGGTCTGGCCGACGTGTCGACGCCCGCGCGCTGCTCCGCGCTTCGCTGGTGACCTTCGACGAGCTCAGCGCGACGCCCTGGGGAGACCGGGCCCGACGAGAGCTCCGCGCATCCGGTGAGTCGGCGCGCAGACGAGATCCGTCCACGGCGCTGGAGCTGACCCCTCAGGAGAACCACGTGGTCCGGCTGGTCCGACAGGGTCTGTCGAACCGAGACATCGCGGGCCGGCTCTTCCTGAGTCCCAGAACGGTGGAGTACCACCTCTCCAACGTCTACCAGAAGCTCGAGGTCCGCTCGCGCGGGGAGCTTGTCGGTCTCGCCCTGACCTGAGACCGCACAGCATCGAAACTGCACAGGGTCGAAACTGCACGGCATCGAGACCGCACGGCATCGAGACCTGGCCGGCAGCACGGTGGGACAACCCCGTGGTTCTACGGGGGCGAACCGGCACCTGTTCGACCCAGAGTGGACATCAACCACCTCTGAGCCAACCAGGAGCCGACATGCATACCACGCAACGTTCCCGCAGTACCCTGCATCCGCCACGTGACCCGTCGGCTTCGGAAGTCAAGCACGCCGACGAGAGTCACGGGCCCGGCGAACGCCGATCCTGGGCTGTTCTGGCCCTGGCCCTCGTTGCTCAGGTTCTTGTCGTGCTGGACATCTCCGTGGTCAACACGGCGCTTCCTACTATCGGAAACGCCTTGAGCCTCAGCAGCAGCGACCTGCAATGGGTGGTCACGGCGTACCTGTTGATCTCCGGTGGCGGACTCCTGCTCGGCGGTCGGGTGGCGGACCTGCTGCCTCGGCGCAGGGTCTTTCTCACGGGTATGGCCATCTTCACCACGGCGTCGCTGTTCAGCGGTTTCGCCTCCGCCGCCTCGACGCTGATCGGCGCTCGCGCAGCCCAAGGCCTCGGCGCCGCCCTGATGACCCCAGCCGCCCTGTCGCTGATCATGACCACCTACTCCGGCGCCCAACGAGCCAAGGGCCTCGCGTTGTGGGGAGCGGTCGGGGGACTCGGCATCGCCGCCGGCGTCATGGTAGGCGGAGCGCTGACGACGTGGGCTGGCTGGCAGGCGATCTTCTGGGTCAACGTCCCCATCGGTGTCGCCGCCATCTTCGTGGCCATGAGGATCCTGCCGCGCGAGTCCACTGACCGTGCCCGGCTGGCCCAGTTCGACATTCCCGGTGCGCTCACGGTGGTCGCTGGCCTGGGCGCGCTGATGTTCGGCCTGGCTGGCACGGCTACCCACGGCTGGGCTTCGACGCGAACCGTCGGGGTCCTGCTCGTCGCTGCGGGCCTGCTCGCCACGTTCGTCGTGGTCGAACGCCACGTGCCCAGGCCGCTGGTGCCCCCGCATACCTGGTCGGTCAAGTCCCTGGTGTCCGGTACGGCGGTCATGCTGGGCGTGACCGGACTGCTCGTCGGTGCCGTCTTCTTGACCTCGATCTTCATGCAGACCGTGCTGGGATACTCGGCGCTGCAAGCGGGTATGGCGTTTCTGCCCTTGGCGTTCGCCCTGGTCGTGGGCACGCACCTGGCCAGCCGGCTGATGGGTCACACCTCGGCCCGCAACCTGGCAGCCGGCGGCCTGGTGATTGCCGCGATCGGCTCGGCGCTGATGTCTACGGCGTCCAGCACCGCGACGTATGCGGTCAACCTGCTGCCCGGACTCGTGGTCCTCGGGGTGGGGGCCGGCCTCGTCTTCGTCGCCGTCTCCGCGTCGGCAATGGCCGGCATCCCAGCTCAGCACTCCGGTATGGCGTCAGGGTTTTTGATGACCGGCCACGAAGTCGGAGCCGCACTCGGTGTCGCCATCCTGGCTGCCGTGGCCTCGTCCGCCGGCACCCTCACGACCGTCGAAGGCGCAGCCGCGGCTTTCTCCCGCGGCTTCGTCGGTGCGGCCGCGATGGCCGCAGCGGTCGCGGTATTCGCCTTGCTGCGCATGCCCTCCACCCGCACCACCGGTGACAGAGGCCACCTGCACATGCACTGAGGCGCGCTCACATCGGTCAGCCGCAGCGTCGCGACTCGATCAGGGGGAGGATGGCCGAGTGCCACGATCAGTTCGTCCCACTCACCGGCCACTGACGCGCCGAGCCGCACGAGAGGCTGCTCATCGTGCTCTGGACGGTCGCGGCCATCGCAGTCGCGGGGCTGGTCTATGCCGTGGTTCGCCGAGTGCAGGGCAGCAGGTAACGCCGTTCGGCTCGGCTGCCCGCGGTCAGACCAGCGGGTCGAACATGATCTCCCGGACCTCCTGCGCGCATCGGCAGGCTCCGGCGAACTTGGCGGCCCACTCCAGCGCCTCTTCGCGTGAGGGCACGTCGAGGATCGCGAAGCCGCCGATGACTGCTTTGGCCTCCGGGTACGGCCCGTCGACGACCTTCCCGTCGGTCGCCACGATGCTCGCGCGCTGGCTTTGCAGGCCGCCGCCGAAGATCCACACCCCGGCATCCTGGGCTTCCCGGACCACCGCGTGTGCGGCCTCCCCCACGGCGGGCACATCCGCCTCGGGGAAGGTCATCGCGCCGTCGTCGAACGAGATCAGATACCGCGCCATGCCCATGACTCCTTCGTCCCGGCCGCCTCTGCTGGCCGCCGCTTACCTCTTCAACGAACGCCAGACTCCGATTCCGACAGACATCCGAATCCGACGGACATCAGTGGTCGTCGGAGTGTCCGGCTTCGAGTCGAGCGACCTGTGCGGTCGGTCGGCCGTCGGTGCGCCAGTTCTCGCCGCTCACGACGGCCGGCTGCGGCCAGCCCGCGGGGGAGTCCTCCCACGTCTCCTGGCGTCCGTACACGGTCAGGTCGAGCAGCTTGTACGTCGGTGCCATTGCCTCGACGCCGCGCCCGTTGGTCGAGTACGTCTCGAACACCCGATCGCCGAGACGTAGGTAGCAGACCAGGTAGAACATGCCGGCCACCCGCCCTGTGAGCAGCTCTTCGGCGGAGTCCTGCACCGAGTACCAGGGCACGTCCCACCCCATGAAGTCGCGATACGCGACGCTCTCGTCATAGGGGCCCTGGCAGAACGTCGCGTACGTGACGTCACGCGAGTGCAGGTACGACAGCTCCCGCACCTGTGAGTTGTAGAACGTGCAGCCTTCGCACTGATCGATCGCCGGCCGGCCGACGTACCACATGTGGAAGTAGGAGATGAGCTGTCGGCGACCCTCGAAGGCAGCGAGCAGTGTCGTCGCCCCGTCCGGGCCGACCAGCGGGATGGCCGCGTCGACCTCGACCATCGGCAACCGACGACGGGCGGCGGCAAGGTCATCACCCTCGCGCGTGTACGCCTTCTCGCGAACGAGCAGCGCGTCGCGTTCGGCTTGCCAGGTCGCTCGGTCGACCACTCGCGGTGATCGTGGCGTGCTCGTACTGGACCGGTTCTGGGTCATGGTGCCCCCCTGTGCAGGGATCGGTCCTGGTCGCCAGGTCGGCGCGCTGGTTGCTGGTCGAGGTGTTCCTGTAACGCCGTCAGCCGGCCGTCCCAGTCGCGGGCGAGGGCGGCCAGAAACTGCTGGGCGACCTGCATCGGCGCGGATCGCAACTGGTAGCGCACGCGGCGCCGCTCGCCGGGCTCGGCTGTCACCAGGCCGGCCTCGGCGAGCAGCGCCACGTGCTTGGCGATCGCCTGCCGGGTGATCGGCAGGCGATCCGCCAGGTCCGTTGCCGTGGCAGGTCCACCCTCGGCCAGCGCGGCCAGGATGGCGCGCCGGCTGGGGTCGGCCAAGGCCGTGAAGACCTGCTCGGCGACCGCCTCGATGTCAGGCGGCATCGAGATACGCGGCCAGCTCGTTGAGCTCACTCATCCAACCCTGAGTGTTGCCCTCGTGCGCCTTGCGGTGCGCGTCCTCGGGCAGCTGCGCGAAGCCGCTCTCGACCACCGTGAGCCGGGTGCCGGCGCCGGCCGGCTCGAGGGTGAACTCCACGTAGGTGCGTCGTGGGTCGTCGTTCGGCAGGCCCTCGATATGCCACGTGTAACCGAAGACAGTCGGCTCCTCCACTCGCTCCACCCGCATGTCGGCCGCGTAGCCCTCGGCCCAGGTCATGCGGGCCGCGCCGCCGGGGCGCAGGTCGATGGTCGCCTCGTTTCCGAACCAGGAGGCGAGTCCCTCCGCGGTCGTGAGCGCGGCCCACACCTCGCCCGGCGGTTGAGCCAGGTCCAAGGTCCGTTCGATGTGATTGGGAAATCCCATTGGATCCTCCGTAGTAGTAGCAACTCAATGGTTGCTACATTATCGCAACCCATTGGTTGCGTCAAGACTTCTCTGCCTGAGGTGCGTTCGAACTCACGGCGCGTCACTCCGCTCGAGGTCGAGCCAGTGGGCGAGGTCGGCGATCTCCTCGTCGACCGCGCTCCAGAGCTTCTTGGTGAATGGCTCGTCCTCGTGGATGGCGTGGATCTGCAAGCAACCGGCGTCATGGTTCGACGTGGCGTCGAGCTTGCCGACGAAGCGGTCGCCGTACAGGATCGGCAGCGCGTAGTAGCCCCACTTGCGTTGTGCGGCGGGCTTGAACATCTCGAGCTGGTAGTCGAAGTCGAAGAGCTCCAGCATCCGTTTGCGGTCGGAGATGGTCCGGTCGAAAGGGGACAGCAGCGCCACCCGGCCAGTGAACGGCTTCTCGAGCAGTGAGGGATCGATGCGCCACTGGCCGCGGACGCCTTCGACGACGGCGGGTTCACCGGCGTCGCCGGCAGAGCTGGCCTCCACTCCACAAAGGGGTCCGTTGGCCCGGGCGATGCCGAGCGACCGCAGACGCTGCTCGTCGAGGATCCGTTTCGCCTGGTCCGCTGGCACGATCGGGTCGTCAGGGTAGACCCGCTCAGCGAGATCCCACCTGCGTTCGCCAGTCTCACGTGCCACGGTGGCGACCTCGCCGCGGCTGACCATGAACTCGAGCATGCGCAGAACGTTCTTGTCGTTCGTCCAGCCCGTCGACCGCCATGGCACTAGGCAGGTGTCGGGCAGCTCGCGGGCAGCCAGCGGCCCGTCTTGGCGAAGCCGCTCGAGGATGTCGAGACGACAGGCGTCGTTGGCCTTCACCCAGTCGGCGTTGTCGTACTGCCATTCGCGGAGCTGTCCGCGCCCTGGCCAGTCAGCCATGTCCGCGCGAATCAGCGAGATGTAGTCGCTCGGCCGGACGGTCATCTTGTGCTCGATGAGCGGGCCTTCTTCGACCAGGGCGCGAAGGTCACTCGGCGAGTACGACGACCCGAGCCGGCTCCAGAGCAGCAGGTCCTCGCTGGGCGCGATGGTCCTCGTCGGGTTCAGCTGGACCAGAGCCAGGTGACGCACGACCTCGAGCAGATCCGTGGGGCGAGGCTCGTCGAGCAGCTGCGCCTGGATCGCGATCCGACGCGCATCGGCCTTGTTCAGCTGGTGCGGCTCCATGACCCGACGATAGGTGAGCCCGGCCCCTTCATGCCTGTCGCGGGTCGCGCCTAACTCGGCTTGCTCGTCACAGGTTGCCCACTCACAGTTGGCTCAGTCACAGTCGACCTAGTGCGGTGGTGCCGTGTTGGTCAACCAAGTAGTAGTAGCGGTGGGGTGATCGGAACAGCCAGGCGCCGGGTCTGAGTTGTTGAACGGTCCAGCCGCCGTGGGTTTTCAGTCTGTGATGCCCTCGGGTCATCAGGCCCATCTTCAACGGGTCTGTTTGGCCGGGTGGTCCGCCACGGTTCATCGGCACGAACCGTTCGGTGTGTTCGCAGTCTTGAGATCGTGACGTGCTGGTGCCGTACGGGAAGTAGTCGACGGTCCGGATCAGCCCGATCGCCTCCGATACCCGGGGCGGGGTCTCGTAGTGGTCGACGGGTTGGACACCGGCCAGGTCGATCACCGGCTTCACCACCACATTGCTGTGGCCGAGCCATTGTTGGACCTGGTCCAGGATGATCGGCCCGATGTCTTCGACCCTCACCACCCCGGCACCGGCGTACGGCTGCTCGGCGAGCATCGCGTCCAGGGTCTCCCGCGACAGGTGGTAGTACAGCACCGCGGTGCCGAACGCGAACGGCGACTGCCGCCCGCACCGCCCGTCCGGTGTGACACCGTCCGGCAGGGTGGCCGCGATCCGTTCGGCTGCCTCGTGGTCTCCGGCTCTCCGTGCGGCGGCCGCCTGAGACTGTGCCGTACGGACGGCTTCAGCTTGCGCGATCAGGTCCTGGGCGGCTGCCGGGTCCGCGAGGATCCCTGTCGCGCTGGCCCGACGCTGCTGCACCGGGCGGGTATCACCGATCGTCTTCAAGGCCCGGGCGATCAGCTCGATCGCCGCCTCGAACGCTTGGACGTCTCCGGCGTTGGCCCTGATGAACAGGCCCTGGTAGCCGTCCTTCGACTCCGGGTCCGGGAACACCCCCACCCCGGATGCGGCCTCCTTGGCGTCATCGGCAGCCTTCGCCGGGTCCGCGGCCAAGATCGCGGCAGCGACGATGTCCTTCAACCGGCGCCACGTCAACCCCCCGGCCAGGTCCGCGATCCGGGCATCGACCTTCGCAGCAGCCTCCCGCGACAGGGGCCGGGCCTCTTGGACGATCCGGCGGGCCAACCACACCTCCACCTGCCCGTCCTGTACCCGTCGCCACAGCAACGGGAACCGGTGCCGCAGATCCAGACCATCCCCGATCAGGCCCTTCGCCGCACCATCGGTCATCCCGAGCACCGCACCGAGCTCGGCCGGTGCGAACTCCGCCACCTCCGGGGTGCCGTCCCCACCAAGACGCACCAGCCGCTCCCGACCCTTCCCGACCGCACCCGGCCGAGTCAGCACCGCATGCAGATCCGCCCAGTGCATCGCCATCAGCAGCTGCCTGGCCTGCACCCGCCGCTCCGCCTGTTTCGTGGCGGCGGCCTCCGCGAGAGTCCCATCGGCATCCAACTCAGCCAGCCGGGACCGTTCGAGCGACGCCTCGAACTCCACGAGGGCATCGGAACCCGCTGCGATCAGAGCCGGGTCCGGCAGCACGCCGCACCCCTCGCTCTCTTCAGAGGCGAGCCAGCAATCGAGCTCCTCAGGACCACAGTCCTCAGGATCGAAGGGCGGCTCAACTGGCTCGAACATAAAAGCGAATCTATCGCGGCCCACCGACAGTTTTGAGCCCTGATGACGTTGTCCACAGGGCAATGACCGCTGAAGCAGTGTCGGGCGCCGACTGGCGCGGCGCCCGACACCTGACGCGGCCAAGCCGCGAAACTGCCGTCAGGCCTTGTCCTGCATGCTCGACCTGGCCGGGTTGGCCTGCTCTGCGGCCTTGGGGTCCTTCTCGTCCTGCTTGGCGCGCACGCCCTGCTCGACCCGGTCGCCCAGGTCCTTGTCGACGTTTCGCCAGTACTCGAAGGCCCTTTGCAGGATCGGCTCACTCACGGCGTTCAGCAGGTGGCCGACGATGTTGTCCACGAGACGCTCACGGGCCGCGTCGTCCAGGACCTCGCGCACCATCGTGCCTGCCTGGCCGAAGTCGTCATCCTCGGCATGCAAGGTGTATGCGGAACGGACGGTGTCGCCATCGGCGTGCCAGTAACCGCCGTCGTCGGTCAGTGCGGGCTGCGCCTTGGGGCCGCCGTACGAGTTCGGTGCGTAGACGGGGTCGGAGACGTTCTGGACGCGCATCGCCCCGTCCTTGGAGTACGAGTGCACCGGCACCTTCGGCTGGTTCACCGGGATCTGCCGATAGTTCACGCCGAGCCGAGCCCGGTGGGCGTCGGAGTAGCTGAACCCGCGAGCCAGCAGCATCTTGTCGGGCGACAGGCCCGTGCCCGCGACGAGGTTGTTGGGCTCGAAGGCGGCCTGCTCCATCTCGGTGTGGTAGTCGGTGAGGTTGCGGTTGAGGGTCATGGTGCCCACGTCGATCAGCGGGTAGTCACCGTGTGGCCAGACCTTCGTGAGGTCGAACGGGTTGAACCGGTAGGTCTTCGCGTCCTCGAACGGCATGATCTGCATCTTCAGCGTCCAGCTGGGGAACTCTGCGTCTCTGATGTGCTCGTACAGGTCGCGCTGGTGGTAGTCGGTGTCCACTGCGGCCATCTGGTCGGCCTCGTCCTGGGTGAAGAACTCGACACCCTGGTCGGTCTTGAAGTGGTACTTCACCCAGAAACGCTCACCCTGTGCGTTGATCCACATGTAGGTGTGGCTGGAGTAGCCGTTCATGTGGCGCCAGGTGCGCGGGATCCCGCGGTCACCCATCAGCCAGGTCACCTGGTGCGCCGACTCGGGTGAGAGAGTCCAGAAGTCCCACTGCATGTCGTGGTCACGCAGGTTGTTGTCCGCCCGCCGCTTCTGCGACCGGATGAAGTGCTGGAACTTCATCGGGTCGCGGAGGAAGAAGACCGGGGTGTTGTTGCCGACCAGATCGAAGTTTCCCTCGCTGGTGTAGAACTTCACCGCGAAGCCGCGCGGGTCGCGCCAGGTGTCCGGCGATCCGCGTTCCCCAGCAACCGTGGAGAACCGGATCAGCAGCTCGGTCTCGGCTCCGGGCTGAAACACCGCCGCCCGGGTGTAGGCGCTGACATCATGGGTCACCTGGAAGGTGCCGAACGCGCCTCCGCCCTTGGCATGCGGCTGCCGCTCCGGGATGCGCTCCCGGTTGAAGTTCGCCATCTGCTCGATGAGGTAGTGATCCTGGAGCAGGATCGGGCCGTCCTGACCGACCGTCAGCGAGTGCTCATCGCTGGCGACAGGGATCCCCGCGTCGGTCGTCGTCGGTCGTTGGTCGTTGGTCACACCAATCTCCTTGTGTCGAAGGTTTCAAGCATCTTGGGCAAGCTGACAGTCAGGGCACAGTCCCCAGAACACGACCTCGGCCTCGTCGACGAGATAGCCGGAGCTGTCGTTCGGGATCAGGCAGGGCCGGCGTCCCACCCCGCAGTCCACGTCCGCGATGCGGCCGCAGGATCGGCAGACCATGTGGTGGTGGTTGTCGCCGGTCCGAGTCTCGAACCGGGCCGGTGATCCCGCCACGTCTATCCGGCGGACCAGGCCGACCCGGGTCCCCGCAGCGAGGACGTCGTACACGGCCTGGACCGATACGGTACCGAGCCGGGCCCGCACCTGCGTCGCCACGTCCTCGGCGGTGGCGTGCGGCAGCGCGCCCAACACCTCCAGCACGGCAACTCGTGGCTTGGTCACCCGCAGCCCCGCGTTTCGTAAGGCGGTCGCCGGGGAGTGCATAGGAAGGATAATGCTCCTTTTCTGGAATGATGCAAGTCTTCCTTCCTGGAGAGCCGTCGATTTCGGGGCTCTGCTGCGGGGCACGGCCGATCGCTTGAACCAGCGCGGCCGTCCGAACGTGACACGACAAACGGTGTCGATCGACGCCGGACTCCGACGCACCCAGGAGTACCCATGAACAAGCTCCGCAACGCGCCCGCGACCGCCGTCCTCGTGGGCGGCGTTCTCGCGCTCTCGACCCTGTCCGCCACCGCATCCGCGCCCCCCGAGGCGGCTCCGACGAGCGCCTGCCCGTGGTCGGTCGCCGCTGCCCCACAGCTTCCGGGCTCGAGCATCCTGTACGGCATCAACGCGCTGTCCACCGACGACGTCTGGGCGGTCGGAAAGTCCGGGGACATCCTCGCCCCGGACACCCTGGCGGAACACTGGGACGGCTCCGCATGGAGCGTCGTCAGCACGCCGGATCCACGAAGGCAGGTCAATGACGGGAACGTGCTCGACGCCGTCGACGCGACGGGGCCCAACGATGTCTGGGCGGTTGGCTCGCACATCCGCCAAGGCGGCATCAACACGACGCCGTTCATTGTGCACTTCGACGGCGACCACTGGCAGCAGGTTCCGCCTCCTCCTGGCCGGTTCGTGAGCAGCTCGCTGACCGGTGTCGCGGCGATCGCACCCGACGATGCGTGGATCGTCGGCATCACCCATCGTGGAAGCCCTCCGCTCGAGGCGCCGCTGGCGATGCACTGGGACGGAACGGCGTGGCAGGTCGTCCGGACCCCGAATCCGGCGGGGGACCGCGGCGACGAGCTCCTCGGCGTGTCCGCAACCGGCCCCGACGACGTGTGGGCGGTCGGCGAGGCCGGTGAGCGCGACACTCTGATCATGCACTTCGACGGGAACCGCTGGCGGACCGTGCGCAGTCCCAACCCGCCCGGGGAGGCCCGCAACTCGCTGACCGGGGTGGTGGCGCGGGCCGCCGACGACGTGTGGGCGGTCGGCACCGGCGGGGCACCGAACGCCGGGATATCCGAGCACTGGGACGGCACCTCCTGGCAGCTGGTCCTGATGAAGAAGAAAGGGATGTTCGAGGAGATGGCGGGCGTGACCGCGCAGCAGGACGGCACCGTGTGGGCGGTCGGTCTGGTCCGTCCCCAGACTCCGAAGTACCAGACGCTTGCCGAGCGGTTCGACGGCTCGGCCTGGTCCATCGCCAAGACGCCCAGCCTCGACGCGGGGGACCAGCTCGAAGGCGTCACGGCCACCGGTACTGACGTCTGGGCAGTCGGTGTCACGGCCGCCGGTCCTGACTTCCAGCCCGGAGCCGCGTTGATCCTGCGCGGCTGCTGAAGGCGCCGCCAACTGCCGGGACCAGGCGCACCTCGGTTGATGGTGACGGGCGTGGCCGGGTCCCTATCGGGGTACGTCGGGGCAATGGGACTCGTTTGCCACCCTCGCCCGCCTCGCATTCTCAGCCTGCTGCTGACCCCCAGCCTGGCCTTCATGGTGGGCACGGTCGGGCTGACGCCGCCGGGCGTGGCGGCCGCGCCCGCTGTCTCAGCCTCGAACGCGTCGGTCCCCAGTGGTCAGGCGCCTGGCGCCCCGGGTGGGTTGGCGTTCTGGAGCGACGGTGCAAAGACCGGCTTCGGCACGGCACGAGGCGTGGCGAGCAAGGTCTGGTTCACGCTCGCGAACGGTAAGGCGACCGAGATGTTCTACCCGCGGATCGACACCCCGAGCATCCGCGACTCGCAGCTGATGGTCTCCGACGGAGCCACCTTCACCGATCGGGAGGATGTCGACACCAGACACCGCACGCAGGTCCTCGACGACCGTGGTCTCACCTACCAGGTCGTCAACACGGCTCGTTCGGGTGACTACCGGATCGTCAAGACCTTCGTCACGGATCCGGCCAGATCCACCGTGCTGGTCGACATCCGGTTCGTGTCGCTCACCGGCGATCCCTACCAGGTCTACGTCCTGCACGATCCGGCTCTCGGCAACGACGGCACTGATGACACCGGTGGCGGCCCAGGTGTCCGGATGCTCGCGAGCCAGCAGGGGCTGGCGTCAGCGGTGGCAGCCTCACCGGCCTTCACTCGGACGTCGACCGGTTACCGAGGCGTCAGTGACGGTTGGACCGACCTGCGCTTCGACCACACGATGGACTGGTCGTACGTTGCGCAGACGCCGGGAAACGTCGTGCAGACAGGGGAAACTGCGCTCTCCGGCTTGCCCGGCCATCGGCACCTGACCCTGGCCGTCGGCTTCGGCGCCAGTCGGCTCGCAGCAGCCCGCGCCGCCCACAGCACGCTGGTCGCCGGCTTCCCCGCGGTCGCGTCGGCATACTCTGCCGGCTGGCGGCACTATCTCGACGGCCTCGACGCCGTACCGAGAAGTGCGGGGAAGTGGCAACAGGTGTGGCGCGTGTCGGCGATGGTCCTGGCCGCCAGCGAGGACAAGACCTATCGGGGCGGCTTCGTCGCCGCGCCCGCCCGGCCGTGGGCTTGGGCCTATGAGCTGAGGGACATCCCCGTCTACCACGCGGTCTGGTCGCGTGATCTCTACCAGATCGCGACCGGCCTGCTCGCGGATGGCGACCGGGCCGCTGCCAACCGCGCCATGAGCTACCTCTGGAACGTGCAGCAACGGCCGAATGGCTCGTTCCCGCAGAACTCCCGACTGGACGGGTCGGACGTCTTCACCAGTCTGCAGATGGACGAGGTCGCCTTTCCGATCGTGCTCGACTGGCAGCTCGGTCGATTTGGGTCTGCCGACTGGGAGCGCGTGCGCCGTTCGGCCGACTTCCTGGTGGCCCGAGGACCGGCATCGCCGCAGGAGCGCTGGGAGAACCTCGGGCGCTACTCGCCGGCCACGATCGCCGCGGAGATCGCGGGCCTCGTCTGTGCGGCGGACATCGCGAAGCGCAACGGGGCCACGGCTCTGGCGAGTCACTACCTGGCCACCGCGGACAGCTGGCGGGGACAGCTCGACCACTGGACTCGTACGTCGTCAGGCCCGCTCTCCGCGCGGCCGTACTTCCTCCGCGTCAGCGCACACGGCGACGCAGATGCCGCGAGCAAGATCCAGGTCCCTGACGGCGGACCTCTGGTGGACCAACGGCGCATCGTCGACCCCAGTTTCCTCGAGCTCGTGCGACTCGGCGTCCTACGCGCGAACGACCCGGACATCCGCAACACCATCTCGGTGGTGGACCGCACTCTGGAGTTCCAGACCCCCAACGGGTCGTTCTGGCATCGCTCGTCCTTTGACGGGTACGGCGAGATGCGGGACGGATCCCGCTGGCGACCCACCGAGGACGGGTCGCGCCAGACGCTCGGCCGCGGCTGGCCACTGCTGACCGGTGAGCGAGGCGAGTACCAGCTCGCCTTCGGTGGGTCGGCTCAGCGCTTCCTGGACACGATGGCGAGGTCAGCGAATGGCGATACGGGGCTGTTGGCCGAGCAGGTCTGGGACCAGCGGGCTCCCAGTGGCGAAGGTGTCCGCTTCGAGCCTGGCGAGGGGACGTTCTCGGCCCAGCCGCTGGCCTGGACGCACGCGGAGTTCCTTCGGCTCGCGGCTTCCGTCGACGCTGGTGCGCCAGTGGAAACCCCGCGGGTGGTCGCGTGCCGCTACCACAGTGAGCTGTGCCGCTGAGCCGCCCGGACTTCCCCCTTGGTGCCCACCGTCGCCAAACGACGGCGCACGGGGCACGGGCGTTGGTCAGACCGTGAACTGCTGTCCACCGTCGATGTCGTAGGTCGCACCGGTGAGCGCGGTGTTGCTCATGATGTGCACGGCGAGAGCCGCGACGTCGACCGGGCCGATGACCCGGCCGATGGGGAGCGACTCCCGCAGCTCGTTGCGGCGCTCCTCGAGCTGGTCTCCGAGCAGCGAGGCCGACAATGGGGTGTCGACGAACCCCGCGGCAATGAGGTTGACTCGGACCGGCGCGATCTCGAGCGCCAGGGCCGCCACGAAGGGGGGAAGCGCCGCGGTTGCAGCGGAGGCGATCCCCAGCCCGTGACCGATGCGCCGGCCTCCGGTGCCACCCACCAGCAACAGGGTGCCTCCGGGACGCATCGTGCCGACGGCGTTGCGGGCGACCTCCAACCCGAGGACGATGTGATCGCTGAGTGCAAGAGCCACCTCGGCTGAGTCCATGTCCAGTAGGGGGCCGTACCGCGGTCCACCGGCCGTGACCATCACATGGTCGATCGGTCCGGGCAGGTCCTGGAAGAACCCGGCCAGCGTTGCAGTGTCGTTCGCGTCGAAGGCAGCCGTTTGTCGCGCGCCGAGCTCCGTCGCCGCTTCCTGGAGCCGGTCTGGGTTGCGGCCGGTGATGATCACCTCGGCCCCCTCAGCCCGGGCGCGGCGAGCTGTCTCGAGCCCGATGCCCGCACTTCCGCCGATCACGACGACGGTCTGGCCGAGCAGCTCCGGCTCGCGCTGGGAAGGAACCGGAGACGGTGCGCTGGTCATGACTTCTCCTGGGGTTGGTGCCGCGGCAGGTGGGAAAGAGAGATGGGGGGCTCGATGTCGTCGTAGACGCGAACCGCGGCGAGCAGTCCGTCGGGCCCGCGTTCACAGACGCCGATTCCCGCCTGGGGTGGCAGATCGTGGCTACCCCAGGTGGTGCAGTTGTACTCCAGGGCGCAGCGCACGCCGTCATCGGTCACCACGCAGGGCTGCATACCGATGCCGCCGCCCGCGCTGAAGGAGTGGGCGAAGAAGTCGCGCAGCGCGCGAGGGCCTCGGTGGGTGTTGTCGCCACCGATGGGCTCGCGGAAGTACCCGTCCGGCGCGAACGTGCCCACGATGGCGTCGGCGTCGCCACGGCCCAACGCGGCGTGGTAGCTCCCGACGATGCCCCCGAGGTCGACGGTCTGAGGGTTGAGGATCGGCTCCCGGAGGTGGCGGCGCCCGTCGACCGGCCACTGGCTGCAGTAGGTCCGGAAGACCACGGATCGGTCGTCGTGAGACTCGGCGACGACCGCCACCGGCCACGCCACCTCCCGCGCGTCAGTCGTCAAGTAGGCTAGCAGCTCGACCACCGCCCGACCGCTGACGGACGTGCTGGCCACCGTCTCGATCCGGGCGTGCCGATCAGCCAACCAGATCTGGTTCGCCCGAACGAACCGCCGTAGCTGCTTGTGGCCCCGGATCTCGCCGGCGCGGGGGTCGTAGACGACGACCTCGCCGTCCCACACCTCTTCCAGAGCGCGAGTATCGCCCTCGTTCAGCGCGGTGAAATACTGCCCCACCGGATCCGCGCGGCCTGCGGCGCGGGTCTCCTTTCGGGCCAGCTCCACGGCCCCTGCGAAGTCAGAGAACCACGGCATCTCGACCCGCCCACCCGTTCGCCGACATCGCTGGGCTACTACGCCAGGACATCCTGTTTCGCGGGGTGCTCCGCGCCTTGGTAGGGGTGGAACCGAGAGCGGTCCCCCGCCTCCCACTCGCTTCGGAGGCCCGGCGTGGCGAGGTCCCAGTCCGGGCGGATATCGCGGGTCACCTCGCGCAGATCGCGGCGCAGATCCTCCGGACGGACGGCCGGCCCCAGAACCAGTAGCCGTTGTAGATGCTGTGGATCACCAGTCCCGGCTTGAGCACCAGCGTGTGCGGGATCATCGGGTTGTGGTGGGGATCGGTGTACTCCTGGATGTCGAGGTCCTTCTGGATGTGGCGTCCGGCGTCGGAGAGGAAGGTCCACTGGGCACCGACCGAGGCCCGGAACTCGTTGATCTCGAGGATGCTGTCGGTCGCGATGGTGACGATCTGCGTGTAGCTCACCGCGATCTTCGGGTAGAAGGCCGCCAGCTCCAGATGCTGCTGGTGTTCCTTCGGGCAGAAATGGCCCCGCGAGAGCACGAGGATCATCGGGTCCGGACCTTGCAGCTCGCTGAGCTTCCGGCGAGTCTTCGCATGGTCCGTGAGCTCGTAGTCGGGAAAGATCCCACCAGGCACGATGTCAGGCCGCACAGTCTTGTCCTCTCTCAACTGGCTGTTTTGCACATCTTTGCGGAATGCGCTCTTCGACATTCTGCTCGCACCCGGGGATTGCCGTACTCGGCCCTTGCCTCCGAGTTTCTGCCGCCGGTTTGCGGCAGCCGGCCACCCGGTACGTTCGGGAGCCTCATGAGCGAGAGCGCGCTGGTGGTGGTGGCCAGGCGCAAGGACCGGCTCGACGGCTCGTGCCTGACAATGCACAGCAGCGCTCCGGGCAAGGGCGGGCCAGCCCCTGACGAAAAATACGTCGTGCGTCGTCGACGATCGCCGCAGTCCCAACGCACAGTCACGAGGCGTCCCGAGATCGAGCCGGCCTGGCAGCCGGTGCTGGGGCGCGAGTAAGGTCTGGCTTGCCCGGTCCGGGCATCCGGGATTCAGAGAAGGAGCCAGAAATGACCGATGACCAAACCACTGACGGGTCTGGAGACTCGTTCCTCGCGGCCGCGTCCGACGGGGCTTACACCCTGCTCGTCGCGGACTTCGCGGACACCCAGACCGCCTGGGACGCCTATGAAGCCCTGAAGTCGATCGAGGACGGTCGCACCGTCGCCATCGATGGCGTCGTCGTCGTCAAGCGTGAAGCCGATGGAAAGCTCGAGATCCAGAAGGCGACCGACCACAGCACGAAGTCCGGTCTCAAATGGGGCATCGTCGGTGGCATCGCCCTGGGGGTGATCTTCCCGCCGTCCATCATCGGCAGCGCGGCGGCAATCGGCGCGGCAGGTGCAGCGACCGGCAAGGTTCGCGAGCTGCACCATCGCAGCGAGCTTGCTGACGAGCTGGAGAACGCGATCGCGCCGGGTCACTCCGGAATCCTTGCCCTCGTCTCTGACCCCGGTGTCGTGGAGGTCCGCAAGGCGCTTGCCGCGGCCGACGCCATCGTCGAAGGCGCCATCGAGGACGTGGCCGCACGCGACATCAAGGCCGCTGCCAAAGAGGCCGAGAAAGAAGAGAAGTCGAGCTAGGGCGTCGTCGCCCGGGTTGGCCCGATCAGGTCGGGCCAACCAGCTCGCTGGCTGCTGCCTGGAAGAGCTCGGTGTGCAGGTCGACGTCGGCACGGGTCGTGTCGGGGCACATCAGTGCCATGTTGTGGAACGGTGTGATCAGTACCCCACGGTTCAGCAGGTACAGGTGCAGGTACTCGTCGAGGACCGGGTCGCTGGCCACGTTCGACTCGGTGCCGTTCCTGGGTGCGGGCGAGGCGAAGCGGTACTCGGTGCGCGCCCCCAGCTGGGTTACCGACCAGGGCAGCGCTGCCTGGTCGATGCCTCGCTGAACACCGGCGGTGAACTCCGTCGACAGGTCGATCATGCCGGCGAAGGCAGCATCGGTGAGCACGTGCTCGAGGGTGGCGCGCATCGCGGCGACCGAGAGGGCGCTGCCGGCTAGCGTGCCACCCACGCCGCCAACGTCGATCAGGTCGGCATCAGGGTGGGCGTTCACCTTCTCCGCGAGGTCCTCAGTGATCCCGTACGCACCACTCGGGATGCCACCACCGATGGACTTGCCGATGACCAGGATGTCGGGCTCGAGGCCCCACAGCCTGGTGGCTCCGCCAGGACCGGCCGAGAAGGTGTGCGTCTCGTCGATCATCAGCAGAGCGCCGTACGACGTCGCGAGCTCGCGGAGGCCGCCGAGGAAGCCGCGTTCTGGGAGGACAATGCCGATGTTGGTGAGTGCGGGTTCGGTGAGGATCGCGGCGACGTCACCGTGCGCGAGCTGCGACTCGACGGCTGCCAGGTCGTTGAACTCAGCGACCCGGGTCGTCTGGTCGAGACTGACCGGCTGGCCCACGTTGCCTGGTCGGGCGACGGCCTCACCATCCGGGCCCGGCACGGCGAATGCCTCGTCGACGGAGCCGTGGTAGCAGTAGGCGAAGGTGAGGATCTTCGGTCGTCGGGTGGCCAGCCTGGCCAGCCGGATCGCCCACCGGTTCGCATCGGTTGCCGTAAGCGTGAACGACCACAGGGGGAGCCCGAACCGGCTGGCGAGCTCGGCGCCGACCCACTCGGCATCCGCGGTGGGCAGCATCGTGGTGATGCCCCCCGAGGTGTCGATCCGCTCGATGACGGCGTCGATGGTCGCCGGAGGGCGGTGACCAGCCATCGCCCCGGTATCTCCGAGGGCGAAGTCGACGTACTCATGGCCATCGACGTCGACGACCCGGTTCCCGGTCGCGCGGTCGAGGTAGACCGGGAAGCCTCCGCTCCACATCCCCATCCAGGTCATCGGCACCCGCCCGAAGAGATGCGAGGCGTCGTCGAAGAGCTTCTTCGACCGAGGATGTTCCGTCGTGAAGGTGGCGCGTTCGCGCTCGACGAGTACGGCGAGCCGTTGACGTTCGATCGCAGACATGGAAGCGACCCTGCCACATCGAGCCACGCCAGACCGGGTCTGGCGTTCAGGTCAGGCGATGGGCTGATCGGTTCCGCGGACGCAGTCGCCAGCCGAGCCAGGCGACCGCCCCGACGGGGATCGGCAGCCAGTACGACAGAAGCCGGTAGAGCAAGGTGCCGACGAGTGCCTGGTCGGCCGTGACCCCGGCCAGCACCAGCAGCGTGGTCAGGCCGGCCTCGACGATGCCCAAGCCGCCGGGCGTGATGGGCACCAGGGCGAGCGCGATGGAGGCGACGTAGGCCACGAGCACCAGCGAGGGCCGGGCCTGGGCGCCGACGGCCATCAGCGCGGCGACGAGAGTGGCGTAGTCGAACATCCGGTTGCCGACCGCGCAGGCGAGCGCCCGCAGCCATCGGCCGTGGAACGCCTCCGCGACCTGGTCACGCTCAGCGAGGAACCTGGCCGCGACCTGTGCCGGCTCCACCCGCCGCCGCACGATGTGGACCAGATAGCCGGCCAGCTTCCCGATCAGCCGGACCAACCAGTCCGACGTCAGCAGGACGAGCCCGAAACCCACCAGGATGACCGCCACCACGAGAGATGCGATCAGGCCGACCTCCAGCTCATGCGCAAGCGGCTGACCGAGCACAACCGCCGGTACCGCTATCACCGGCAACGCCAACAGGACTCCCGTCGTCAACAGCCCGGTCGCCGACAGGACCGCGCTCACCGTGCCGGCCGGGTGCCCGGATCGGATCAGCATCCGGCCCTGCACCACGGCGCCACTGGCGGCACCTCCAGGGATGATCCGGCTGGCCGCGTTGCTGGCGAGCTGGCTGGTCACGATGTCGAGCCGCCGACCTCCTGGAAGTGCGATCCGTAGCAGGAGCCACAGGCTGGCAAAGCTCGCGGTCTCGAGGAGCACCAGCAACACGAACCAGCGGGGACGTACATCACCGAGCCGGGGCCATGAGTCGAACATGGTGAGCAGGCTCGGGGCAACGACGTACAGGCCCACTCCGCAGACCGTCAGGGCGAGCGCGCGTTTGGTGTAGCGACCCGCGGTCTCGCTCACCTGGGTCGGCTGACGTACGACGAGACCGATGGCATTGAGGACAGTCTGACGCATATCGATCCCCGGGACCGGTATGCCCCGACCGTAGTGGCACGTCCAGATCGACGACGTGCCTCGCTCTGCCGCTAGTCTCACAGCGCGAGCGCGAGCGCGAGCGTGCCGAGCAGAGAGGAGGTGACGTCTGATGCCTGCACGGGCGATCGCGGCGACCACCCGCAAGGCAGTAGCCAAGTGGACCGCCGGCGCAGACCCCGCAGGACTCCTGTACGGCGCCATCCTCTCGGCGGCGGTGATGGCCACCGTGAGTCTCGAGAGCGACGACGCGGCGCGGGTGGCGATCTCGACGGCGTCGATCCTCGTCGTCTACTGGCTGGCCGATGTGTACGTCCACGCGATCTCGGTACGGTTCCAACGCGACCAGCACCGGCTCGGTGCACGGGTCCGCTTCGCCGCCCGACATGAGATAGGCATCTTGGAAGGCGGCCTGCCGGGGGTCGCTGTCTATCTGCTGGCCTACGCCGTGGTGAGAGACTCCTCGGACGCTGCGTTCATCGGACTGTGGTTCTCGGTCGTCATGTTGATGGTCGTCGGATACCTGGGTGCTCATCGCGCCGGGACCCGAGGTGGCGCGGCCCTTATAGAGGCGGTCGGTGCCGGCCTTTTCGGTCTGGTCATCATCGGGACCAAGACGCTGCTGCACTAGGGCGGATCGCCACGTCGGCGCAACACCTCAGATCCCGAGGCCTGCCGACCAGGAGGAATACGGTGCATCCATGAGTACTTCGACTCCTGAGCTGACGAGGCGCTTCTGGCGGACCCGGAGGTCGGCAGCCGTCGCGGGCATCGTCTTCGCCGTCCTGCTGCTGGCC
Source organism: uncultured Actinomycetota bacterium (assembly GCA_963833975.1). Taxonomy (GTDB): domain Bacteria; phylum Actinomycetota; class Actinomycetes; order Propionibacteriales; family Nocardioidaceae; genus JAWWPG01. The sequence continues at coordinate 602,681 of CAWIAB010000004.1, read as the reverse complement.
TCCATGACGATGACGAGGCTGGCCCTGGACAACAGCAGCTTCGAGTCTCTCCAGTCAGACTCGCATCAGCGCGGCCTGATTCGGCTGGCGCTCAATCTGGTGCCGTTCGCCGGCATCGCGTTTCTGTGGTTCATCGGAGTCGTACGCGAGCAGCTCGGGGACATCGAGGACAGGTTGTTCTCGACGGTGTTCCTGGGAAGCGGGCTGCTGTTCCTCGCCATGCTCTTCAATGGCGCCGTCACCTCGACCAGCCTGATGCAGATGCTCGGCGGGTCGAATGTCAACCCCGATGTGTGGGCCTACGGTCGAGACAGCACCCAAGCCCTGATATCGGTGTATGCCATGCGGATGGCGGCCGTCTTCACCATCTCGGTCAGCACCGTCGGGCTCCGGACAGCGGCCATCCCGCGCTGGGTCTCGTACCTCGGGTACCTGGCCGCGCTGGTGCTGTTGGTGGCGTCCGGTGAGCACAAATGGACCCAGCTGGTCTTCCCGAGCTGGGTCCTGCTGCTCAGCCTGGTGATCCTCTTCACGAAGCCTCGTCGCCCTGAGGTCGCCGGCTAGCTGGCAGAGGAGGAGGAGGATGCCTCCAATGCCGGGCGCTCGATGCTGCTGATGTCGGCGGTGGTCTCCTCGCCCAGCAGCTCGCTGGTCACTCGCCCGAGCGCCGCGTCGAGGAGCTGGTGGTCTGAACCGGTCTTCTCGTTGTGGAGCCGGTCGAGCAGCCAACGCTTCAGCTCGGCGCTGAACACCTCCCACTCGATCCGGGCTTGCTCCGTGACCGCCCAGCCGCCGGCGTCACCTGTGAGGTAGCCCCCATCCTGGGTCTGCTGAAACGCCGGCAGCAGCACGCTGGCCGGCACTCGGGTGCCCAGTGCGATGGAGTCCAGATCTGGTGACAGGTGGTGCCGCTGACGGAGCAGGACCTGTGCGACGCACCAAGTCTCGGCGCCGCCGAGTGCCGTGCCTGACCTGATGCGGACCGCGGGCAGTGCCTGTCGACCTTCGCGACGCATGAGCCGGGCGATGAGCGTGGCCAAGGCACGCTCGGAGTCGGAGTTCTCCGCCATGGCGAACCCCTCTCCGAGGTCGGTGGCGCCGGCCCGAGCGGCATCGCGCAACGGCACTTGGGGAAGGCAGAGGCTCAACACGAAAGCGACCAGGCCGACCGGGGCGGCGAAGAGGAAGACCGAATGGAGCACATCCGCATAGGCGTTGACGATCGGAGCAATCGCGGTAGCCGGGTGGCTGTGCAGTGCCACGGGGGATGCGACGTCCTGCGGCGGGATCCCTGGTGACGCCGCGATAGCTGCGGGCAGCGCACTCTCGAGGTGCCCGGAATAGACGGCTCCGAACACGGCCGCCCCGAACGAGCTGCCCAGGGCGCGGAAGAACGTGACCCCTGAGGTCGAAACGCCGAGGTCGCGGTAGTCGCAGGTGTTCTGCACGATGATCACCAGGATCTGCATGCACAGACCGAGACCGACGCCGAGCACGAGCATGAACGCCGAGATCTCGAGGAACCCGGTCTGCGCATCCATCGTGGACATCAGCAGCAGGCCGAGTGTCAGCAGCACCGAGCCCACCACCGGGAAGATCTTGTACCGGCCGGTCCGGCCCACGACGACGCCGGACAGGACCGAGGCACCGAGCAGGCCGACGACCATGGGGAGGGTCCGCAGCCCGGAGGCGGTAGCGGAGACGCCCTTGACGTACTGCAGATAGGTCGGAAGGAACGTGAGCGAACCGAGCATGGCGAAGCCGACCACGAAGCTGATGACCGAGGACAGGGAGAAGACGGCGCTGGTGAAGAGACGCAAAGGCAGCATCGGCTCCGCGGCGCGCGGTTCGACGAGGATGAAGGCGACGACCCCGAGAACCGACGCCACGAACAGTCCGATGATGAACGGCGACGTCCAGTCGTACTGGGTGCCTCCCAGGCTGGTCGCCAACGTCACCCCACCGGCCGCCACCGAGATCGCGGCGATCCCTGCGTAGTCGATCGTCGGCCGACCGGTCGGCCGGATCGAGGGCATCGTCTTCGCGGCGATCGCGATGACCAGAACGCCGATCGGCAGGTTGACCAGGAAGCACCAGTGCCAGGACAGGTGATCGGTGAACAGGCCGCCCAACAGCGGGCCGATCACCGTCGTGACGCCGAAAACCGCACCGAGCGCACCCTGGTACTTGCCACGCTCGCGTAGCGGCACGACGTCGGCGATCAGCGCCGTCGCGGTCACCATCAAGCCGCCGGCGCCGACACCTTGCACCGCCCGCCAGGCGACCAGCCAGCTCATCGACTGCGCCAGGGCGCACATCGCCGAAGCCCCGACAAAGATGCCTGCGCTCAGCTGGAAGATGATCTTGCGGCCGAAGAGGTCCCCGAACTTTCCGGCCAGCACCGTCGCGATGGTGTCCGTGATCAGGTACGACGTCACGACCCAGGACACGTGTGCCCCACCGCCGAGGTCTCCGACGATCGTCGGCAGCGCGGTCGAGACGATGGTCTGGTCGAGCGCCGCAAGCAGCATGCCGAGCATGATCGTGCCGAAGACGAGATTGATCTGGCGCCGGCTCAGGACTGGCACAGCGGCCGGCGACAGTACCTGAGTGGCCATGACACGCCTCCGCATCGTCCCAGAGCGCTGCCGAGATCTCCCCGGCTGGATTCACTATTTCGCAGTATGCCGCTTGCCACCGGGTCCTCGCCCACTGGATAGCCCCGCCGATATCCCTGGGGAGGTCACCGGCCGCGAGGAATCTCGCTGACGGCGCGGCGCCTGCTTTGTACTGCCGGTCGGGCCTAGGCTTTTGGCTGCGCAAATGTACGACGTACGAGCGTGCGGCGTACAGGCGACGCTCCCTGAGAGCCGGCTCGTCAGGTCGCGGCTCTTTTACCCGTTTGAAGGAGAAATCATGGCTCAACCTGCAGCGGACGGCGGAGACCCTCGAGGTCTGAAGTACTCGGCCAGCGGGCATGCCACGTCGACCTGGGTCGGCTGGATCGCCTTCGCGGGCGTGATCATGGTGCTGCTCGGCAGCTTCCACATCATCCAAGGGCTGGTGGCGATCTTCAATGACGGCTACTGGGCCGTGCCGAAGTCCGGCCTCCTCATCCACGTGGACTACACGGCCTGGGGCTGGGCGCACATTCTCCTCGGTGCCGTCATCGTGGCCGCTGGGGTCGGCGTGTTCGCCGGCCAGTGGTGGGCACGCGCCGTCGGCACCATCGGAGCGCTGGTCAGTGCGATCGTCAGCCTCGGCTTCCTCGCGGCCAACCCGTTCGCGGCCCTGATCATGATCTTCCTCGACATCATGGTGATCCTGGCTCTGACGGTGCACGGCCACGACATCGACTACGTTTGAGGCAACGGGCCTTCGGGGATTGGGCCCGCACCCTCGGCGGCCTCGGCGGCGGCCATCTCGCGTTGCTCATACAGAGACGCGTTGATGGTCGCCGCACCGATGACCAGCCGGCCCACGACGTAGAGCCAGAACAAGACAGTCGACACGATGCCGACGAGGCCGTACAACTGTGTCGCACTGGCCAGCTTGGGGCCGAGGAAGAAGACCGTGAAGAGATGAAGCCCTTGCACCCCGACTGCGACGAGGATCGCGCCGGGGACCAAGCCCCACCAGCCGACGTTGCGGTGCGGAAGTGAACGAGAGACGAGCAGCCAGATCGCGAACGGGACGACGATCACTGCGAGGGTCACGATGAAGCCGGCGGTCGGCGCCTCGTCGCGCAACGACCGCACGGCCATCATCGCCGCTGCGAAACCGAGCACGGTGCCGGAGAAGATCAAGGATGCGCGAAGCGAGTGCCGCAGGCGCGGAGGTGTCGTCCCCCACACTGCTGCATGGACGAGCGTCAGCGCCTTCGAGCCCAGGTAGCCCGTCCACAAGAGCAACCAGATACCAACGCCCAGCAACCACCAGCGACCCATGTCGCCAGGATGCGCCGTCTCCAGACTGCGAGTGACGCTCTCGCTGACACCCTGCGCGCGGAGGGCTTCCTCCACCTGATCCTGAGTGACGAAACCCAGAGCCCCGTTCGCCAGCAGCGAGGCGGCCAGGATCCAGAAGAAGAAGCGGTAGGCGACGCCGCCAGCGAGCACTCCGGCCGCCAGTCGCTTGTCACGGTCCGCCGTCCGGAACCCGAGATCAACGCTCGGATGGTTGGCGCGCGCCTGCGTTGACCAGGCCGTCGCCCGCTCTGCAGAGGCCTTCGACCAAAGGACGGTGCGTCCGAGCGCGCCGGGCCGTTCCGGCGGTGCGGAAGCAACGACCGGAGCGACCGGAGCGGCGGCCGGAGCGGCCGAAGGTTCGGGTGGTGGCGCGCCGAGTGGCGCAGGGGGCTCCACAGGGGGATTCAACCACGGACCAAACGCGGATCGGGGCGTCAGATACCGGACACGCCACCTGCTGGGCGGGGGACCGTGCTTCGCCCCGCCGGGCAGATCGGCAAGACATTCGCCCGCCGGACGTCCCACGAATACAGCCGCGGATGCAATAGGCTCCGGCTGTTACGACACCTCACCCAAGGGACTAAACAACGATGACAATGACCACGACGTTCGGGAACGGCGATTTCTTTCTCTGGATGCTGGAGTTCTTCCTCTTCATCATCTGGTTCTGGTTGCTGATCGCGATCTTCTCGGACATTTTCCGCGACCACGAGACATCCGGAGGCGTCAAGGCGCTTTGGGTCATCCTCGTGGTGATCCTGCCGTACCTCGGCATCCTGCTGTACCTGATCGTGCGCGGACATGGCATGGCCGGTCGATCTGCGGCTGCGGCGCAGCGGGCACAGAACCAGATGGATGATCAGATCAGGGCCGCCGCCGGGACCACATCCTCGGCTGCCGACCAGATCGCGCAGGCAAAGGCACTGCTGGACTCGGGCGCCATCAGCCAAGCGGAGTACGACTCACTGAAGTCGAAGGCCCTGCAAGGCTGACCCAGGTCGGTGCTGCCTGCCAAGACAGGCGAGCAGAGACGCCCAACGCGCCGCCGCACGGTGGTTCGTTGGGCGTTTTCTCAGTTTCAAGACGGGCGTCGCCCCGGGTTACCGGCGGGCCGAAGGGGCACTACACTCACGATTGTCGACGATAGTCACTCACCCGGCTGAAGGAGATCAAGATGCCACGCATGTTGCGACGTGCAGCGGTTTTGGGGGCCACGGCCCATGTGGCTTCGAATCGCGGTCAAGCCAAGGCAGAGCAGCAGATGGCCGCGCAGCAACAGGCCACCTACGCGGCCCCACCGCCACAGGAGGCCCCGGCCCCGGCCGCGACAGCTTCTTCCGAAGACTCGTTCAACGAACTGATGAAGCTCAAGGAGCTGCTCGACGCCGGCGTCTTGACCCAGCAGGAGTTCGACGCGGAGAAGGCCAAGATCCTCGGTTAGCCTCCGTCCGCCACGTCATCCGCCAGACCGGGCCACGGCTCGGCACAGTTAGGAGCCAAGCATGGCCATCGGGCCTGTCCAACTGCTCGTCGTCGCTTTCGACCAGCCGAACTTCACCGGCGAGATCCTGGAAGAGCTGGCGCGGCTGCGCGAGAACGAGCTCATCCGCCTGATCGACGTCCTCGTCGTGCAGAAGGACCTCGACGGCTCCGTCACTGCTGTCCAGTTCAGCGACCTGTCGGTTGCAGAGGCCGAGGAGCTGGGCGCCACGGTCGGCGCCCTCATCGGCATCGGCTTCGATGGCGCGGAAGGCATGGAGGCCGGAGCCATCGCGGGCGCGGAGGCGGGCGCCGATGGGCACCTCATCGACGACAGCCAGATCTTCGACGTGACCGACGCCATCCCGGCCGGCAGCGCGGCCGCCATCGCCCTCATCGAGCATGTGTGGGCCGGCCCGCTTCGTGGCGCGATCGAGCGCGCCGGTGGCGTCGCGGTCAGCGACTCGTGGGTGCACCCGCTCGACCTCGTCGCCGTCGGCCTGCTCGCGGCCGATGAGCTGGAGCTGGAGCTGGAGCTCGAGGACAGCTAGCCGCGGCCGAGTCTCAGGCAGGCCGCCGGGGGCGGCCAAGCCACATCCCCGACGCGACGAGTGCGGCGGCGATCAGCAGCCCGAAAGAGAGCTGTTCGCCGAGCAGGGCCACTGCCCCTGCGGCGGTCAGCACCGGCACGGCGAGCTGTGCCGAGCCGGCGGTTGTCGCCGAGATGGATCGCTGGCAGGCGTACCACGCGACGTAGGCGAACGCCGTTGTGCCGGCGCCCATGGCGATGCCCCAGGCGAGTCCGGTGGGGGTCATCCGCAGGCCCGCGACTGCGCCGGCAGCCGCTGGGAGTGCCAGCGCCGCAGCCAGGACGATGAAGTGGCCAGTCGTCGCAACCCGAGGGTCTGCGCTCGTACGCCCGGCTGCGGTATAGAGGCCCCAGGCAGCACCGGTCAAGGCCAGCAGAAGAACCCCGAGCGTGGTGACGGTATCGACCGAGCCTCGCGCTAGAACCGCGATCCCGACGAGGGAGACCGCTGCCCCGGTCATTCGACGTGCTCCCACCGTGGTCCGGGTGACGAGGTCGTACATCATCAACGTGGCGAGCACAGTCGCATAGAAGACGAAGGTCCCGGCGGCGGCGCCGATGTAGCGGTAGCCGTATGAGATGCAGACCGCGTAGATGCCCAGCCATATCGCCGGAGCCAGGTTCGCCCGACCCACCACGGGACGCTCGCGGCGGATGAGGGTGAGGCCCAGCAGTGCCACGGCGCCGGCGATGAAGCGCACGGCACTGAGCAGGCCGGCGTCGAGCAGGTCGTTCTCGACGACGTGCCTGGTGATGAGCGAGTTTGCGGAGAACGACAGGAGCACGAACGCGAGGAGCAGCGTCAGGCGCAGTCCGCTCAGCCGTCGCCACGCGGCTACGTCATCCGGCGACATGGGGCAGCCCGAAACGGCTCCGTTCCGTCTCGGGGACCAGGTCAAGGAACAGGTCCGGCTTCCTGGCGATGATTGTGGCCACGAAGGGGCAGAACGGCAGGACGGCGAGCTCTCGGCGGCGGGCGTCCTCCAGCTCCGCGGTCACCAGCTGTCGGGCTAGGCCACGCCCGCCGAACTCCTTCGCGATCTCGGTATGCAGGAAGGAGATCCGACCGTCCTTCACCTGGTACGTGGTGAACCCGGCCAGCTGGTCCCCGTCATATATCTCGTATCGGTGCTGGACGGAGTTGTCGCGGACGGTGGGACTCACCCGGGTTTCGCTCACGAGGGTGAGCCTACGTACGCCTCGGTGATCGCGCCGAGTGAGGTCGGGGGGCCGGCCGTGATCGCCCGCCCCCCGACCACGGGGGGTCAGGCGCTCTTGATCGCCGAGACCTCGAACTCCAGGACGATCTTGTCACTGACCAGCACGCCGCCGGTCTCGAGCGCAGCGTTCCAGGTGATCCCGTAGTCCTTGCGGCTGATGGTCACGGAGCCCTCGAAGCCCACGCGCAGGTTGCCGTACGGGTCGATCGCGGACCCTTCGAAGTCGAACGGAACGGTCACCGAGTTGGTCACGCCCTTGATGGTGAGGTCGCCGGTGAGGTCGACGCTCGCCGGTCCGGTCGGGAGAACGCTGGTCGAGACGAAGGTGATGCTCGGGTAGTCCTCCATGGCCAGGAAGTCGTTGCTACGCAGGTGCTCGTCGCGCTGGGCGTTGCGCGTGTCGATGCTGGCGGTCTTGATGGTCAGGCTGGCGTGCGACCTCGAAGGGTCGACGCTGTCGATCGTGGCGCTGCCCTCGAAGTCGTTGAAAGCTCCACGGACCTTGGTCACCATCGCGTGCCGGGCGACGAAGCCGATGCGCGTGTGCGCCGGGTCGATGGTGTACGTGCCCGAGAGCTCGGACAAGGTGCTCGGGGTGACGTGGTGGTGGTGGTGGTGGTCATGCACTGCTCCTCAGGGACTCATGTCTGTTCAGGACATGTAGTTGACGATTCAATTACCTCCTTCAACGTGCATCACTCGTCGACTATTCCCGGCCGGTTTCGCTTGTAGTCCTGCGGCTCGCGACGTGCTTCGTCGGCCCACTCCCGGTGTTGTTCGATCGCCCAGGTACGGCTCACTCGACCGGTGCGCATGCCGCGTCGTGCCTCGGGATCTCGGAACGCCTGGGCGAGGTGGCCGCAGATCAGCAGCCCGAGACCGAGAGCGAACCAGTCATGCACGAGCGTCGCACCGGTTCGCCAGGACAGCCTGGCCAGGTCGGGGAAGTACATCAGCAGACCTGAACCGAGCAGTACGACGACGGAGCCGGCCGTGAGTGCCGCGTTCAGCTTCTGGCCCGCGTTGAACTTCCCGACCGCGAGTCGAGCCGTCTCGACGGTTTCGAGAGCGAAGCCACTTCCAGTCGGCAGGGCTGAAGCGGTTGAGTCGGGTGAGGTCCGCTCGGTATGCAGCGAAGCCCAGGCCGGCGAGCAGGGGCACCGGCAGCGCGAAGCCGCTGTAGACGTGGACCAGCTCGACGAGGCGTCGATGCCCGACGACGAGACGCCGAGACTGCCGTTGTAGAGGATGGCAGCCGTCACGATGCAGACGAGCATCAGCACCGCGAGCGTCCAGTGCACCGCTCGCTCGCGCCCGGCTGAACCGGGCGAGCTCCTCGGTGGGGTCGGTCCGACGACGGGCTGCATCGATCTCCTACTCCTTGATCCGGCCGTCGATGTCGTAGCCTCGAGGCTCCCAGTAGCCGGGGACCTGGCCGTGCGTGAGCTCGATCCCGGACAGCCATTTGGTGCTCTTGTAGCCGTAGTTGCTCGACACGTACATCCGTACGGGACCGCCGTGGTCGTGCGTCACCGGCGCCCCGAGCATCTGCAGCGCGACCAGAACACCGGGCTGGCGCGCCTCCTCGAGAGTCAGGCTCTCCGTATAGGTGCCGTCGAACGAGCGGAAGCGCACCGCCGTCGCCGCCTCCGTCGGGTCGGCGAGGTCCAGCAGTCGCGACAGCTGGACGCCCGTCCACGGAACCTCGAGCACCCGCCAGCCGGTGACGCACTGGAAGTCCTCGACCAGGCTGGTCTGCGGCATGGCCTGTAGGTCGCGCAGCGTGTACGACGTGCGGCGGCCCACCAGTCCGGAGACGGTGAGCCGGTACGCCGCCGCCGAGGGCGTCGGGACCGAGCCGGTGACGGAGTAGTACCGGAACGCGGCACCGAGCGGGAACAGGGCGATCAGTCCGGTCGGGTCGCGCGGCCTCGACCGGTTCGAGCAGGCGGGACAGCTCGTTCTGTAGGCGGTTGCCGCCCAGGATGCCGGCGCCGCCGAGCGCCAGCAGGCCGAGGACGACCCGTCGACCGACCGGCTTCCCCTCGGGTCGGTCTCGCGTCATACCGGCCGGGTAGCGGCGTACCGCATCACGTGCTTCTTCGGCGAAGCCCCATGGAGGCAAGGACCAGCCCGACCAGGATGACGACCGGCCCTGCGCCGCTCCAGAAGGAGGAGTTGCTCATCGAGCTACCGCTGATCACACCGAGGCCCTGCAGCGTGAACAGCACACCGAACAGGGCAACGACCACGCCGACAACCACAAGTCCGGTGCTGCGCAACGTGGATACCTCCTTCGAGGGTGGCGACGCGGTGCGGACGCTCACGAACGACGCTTCCTGCGAGGTCGCCTGCTGCCATGCTGCCACGCACGCCGACCCGAACCCAGCCCGACGCTGGGCTAGTCCTCTGCTCGTGTGGAGCGCCCTTCAGGTGAGAACCACGCCTGCTTCGCTCGTTTGGACGACGAAGGTCAGTGACTCCTGGAAGTAGAGCTCGATCTGGTGGTCATCGTGCGACTGGTAGCCGATCGACAGGTCCTGGCCGAGGTAGAGCTCGTAGTCACCGCCTCGGGTCGAGAGCAGGACGGCACCCTCGACGGCCGGCGCCCAGATGATCTCGCCGTCGTTGATCACCCGAGCGATGTGGTTGCGGATCGGGTAGCCGTGGTCGGCCGTCTCGGCTACCGCCGTGTAGGCGTCTGCGGAGAGCAGCAGGTGGTAGGGACCGTCGACGCCGGCCAGCCGCAGAGAGGTGAGCGCCTGCGCGACGGCGGTCGGGTACTCGCGGACGTCCGCGGGCAGTGTCGACCGATGGGTTCGACGCAGCTACCCGGATGCCGACGATCCCGGCGGCCGGGAAGCCGTCGAAGACGACCCGGTCCTCGGCGAACGCGATCTGGCGGGCCGCGTCCTTGACCGGCTGCCAGTCCGAGTCCTTGGCGCCGCGTTCGACGTCGTCGACGGCCTGCCGCTCGATGGTGAACGGCACCCGGAGCTCGACGATCGGCCGGACCTCCCGGCTGCGGGCGCGGACCCCGTCGGCCGGCGACTCCAGCTCATGGAGATGGCCCGTACCCACCGCCGACAATGTCTGGCCGGCCGGTCCGATCAGGTCGACCACGCGCCGGGCGGCGACGTGCCGGGTGAACGTACGGCGTGCCTCGGTCTCGATGTCGGCCCACGCGGCCTCCGAGATCGGCGCGAGCTCTCGGTGCAGGTTGTTCATGACGACGCAGCATTCATGGGGGCGCTCCTCTTCAGGTCTTCAGGCTGCCGATGTGCAGGGATGAGTCGCTCGGCGGGGTGGTCGTCCCGGACCACCCGGGTGGGTCGTCGAGGAAGTCGGCGCTCGGCACGAAGAACAGGGTGCCGGTCACCGCAGTGGAGAAGTCGAGGATCCGGTCGTAGTTGCCGGGCGGGTTGCCGATGAACATATTGTTCAGCATCTGCTCGGTGACGGCGGGGGTGGCCGCGTAGCCGATGAAGTAGGTGCCGAACTCCTGGTCACCGATCCGGCCGAAGGCCATGTTCGCGCGCACGATCTGCCGCTCCTCGCCACTCTCGTCGGTGATCGTGTTGAGGGCGACGTGTGAGCTCGCGGGCAACACCTCGTCCGGCAGCTCGATGTCGCTGAGCTTGGTACGGCCGATGACGCGCTCCTGCTCCTCGACGCTCAAGGCGTTCCAGGTGGTCAGGTCGTGCAGGTACTTCTGCACGATGACATAGCTACCGCCGGCGAAGGGCGGGTCCTCGTCTCCGATGAGCACCGCCTGGAATGCCGCCCGGCCGGTCGGGTTCTCCGTACCGTCGACGAACCCGAGCAGGTCGCGCTCGTCGAAGTACTTGAACCCGTGCACTTCGTCGACGACCTTCCCGAGACCCGTCAAGCGGTTCATCAGCTGACCGGCGAGCTCGAAGCAAAGGTCGATGCTGACGCGCCCGGAGATGGAAGAGCAGGTCTCCCGGCGTCGACACCGCGGTGTGCTTCGTGCCGGCGACCACCCGCATCGGATGCAGGTCCGCTGGTCTCGGCGTTCCGAAGAGCCGGTCCCACAGCTCGGACCCGATCCCGACGACGCAGCTCAGCGTGCCGTCCGGAACTCGGAACCCGACCGATCTGGTCAGTCCGGCGGCATCGGCCAGGAGTCCCCGAACGCCTTCCTCCGCGCCGTCCTCCACGGTCACCACGAGAAACATCGCTGCCTCGGTCGGCTGACCGACGATGTCCTGCGACGGCGGATCGTCGGATGCACGCAACTGGATCACGGCCCTCATTCTGCTGCTTCCAGCCCGGGCGGGCGATCACGGGTCGGCCGCGACGTCGTGGAGTCCCGTGAGTCCCGTGTAGTGGGCGGCTCGGTGAGTGGTACCCGGCGGGCGGCGTACGGTGCAAGGGTGCGCTGGGCAGATCGAGCCGGCGAGAGGACGAGACTGGTGACTGCGACCGCTGACGAGCCGCGCCGGCGGGCAGCCGTGCTCGGGAAGCCGATCGCGCACTCTCTGTCGCCACAGCTGCATGCCGCCGCCTATCGTGCACTTGGTCTCGCACACTGGCGATACGACCGCATCGAGTGCGATGAGCAGACTTTCCCGGACCTCGTGGACGGAGCCGGGCCCGAGTGGGTCGGCTGGTCGCTCACGATGCCCCTCAAGCGGAAAGCCATCGACGTCGCGGACGAAGTATCCCCGCTGGTGCGGGCCGTTGGCGCAGCCAACACGTTGCTGTTCAGCGCCGGGGTTCGTCGGGTCGAGAACACCGATGTCGCAGGCATCGTCGGGGCCCTGCGGGAAGCAGGAGTGTCCTCGATAGAGAGCGCCTTGATTCTGGGTGCTGGTGGAACTGCCCAGGCCGCGCTGGCCGCCCTTCGCGAGCTCGGTCAGGAGACACCCACCGTCCTGGTTCGCGACCTCGAGCGGACGGCCGAGCTCCGGGCCACCGCTGGCCGCCTGGGCGTCGAACCGCGGGTGCTGGGTGGCCTGCACGCGCCCAGGTCACTGCCGGCAGCCCAGGTGGTGATCTCCACGCTGCCGGGAGGGGTCGCAGATGGTCTGCGGTTCGGGCGGGGTTCCACGGTGGTCGCTTTGGACCTGGTCTATGCGCCATGGCCAACACCCTTTTCCGTGTCCGCGAGCCGGCATGGAGCCCAGGTGGTCGGTGGACTGGCGGTCCTGCTCCATCAGGCCGTGGCCCAGGTGGAGCTGATGACGGCCATGCCGGCGCCGGTCGACGCCATGCGCGCGGCGCTGACGAGCGCCGTCGCGGCGCGAGCCCACGTCGAAGGGTAGGGTCGTGGCCTGTTCGACCGGGAGCGGGCTCAGGTCACGACGGCCTGGGCGATGGTCATGATCGAGGTGGTGACGCGTTGGCGCAGGTGACACGAGGCATCAGGTCGGTCCTGTCGATCCCGATCGTCTACGAGACGTTCCAGCGGGTCGTCGGTTCGCACCGGGTACGCCGCGAGCTGATCGACAAGTACGTCCACCCTCGTCCGGGGCTACGAGTTCTGGACATCGGGTGCGGACCTGGTGACCTGATCAACTACCTGCCCGACGTCGAGTACACCGGGCTCGACCTGAGTGAGAGCTACATCGCGAGTGCGCGGAGGCGTTTCGGTGACCGGGGCCGCTTCTACGCGGCGCGGGTCTCCGATCTGGACCCAGCCGAGCTCGGCCAGTTCGACGTGGTGATTGCGAAGAGCCTGCTCCATCACATCGACGAGGACGAGGCGTTGCACCTGTTCGACTCGGCCTCTGCCGTCCTCGCCGAAGGTGGGCGGCTCGTGACGCTGGACGCCGCCTACACGCCGGACATGTCGAAGGCCGCGAGGTTCGTGGTCAGTCGCGACCGGGGTCAGAGCATCCTCTCGCCCGAAGGCTATGAAGCCCTGGCCAAACAGGCCTTCCGCGACGTCGACGCCACGGTGTACCACCACCTGCTTCGGATGCCGTACACGCACATCATCATGCGCAGCTCGTCCCCGCTGAGCCCACCGCCAGCCTGACCCTGGATCGAGCCCGGCGCACCGCGGCGGACGAGTACAGTCGGTGCCATCTGCCAGCCCTGGGGAGGGGTCTGTGATGGGTCTTCGTCGTACTGCCGCCATCGCCACGACGGGCGTGGTCGCCCTCATCGTGGCAGCCATCGGTCCCGGCGCTTTTGCGGCCGGCCAAGTCACGCACTTCCAGCTGAAGGGCGAGGCCAACCGTCCGTACTCGATCGTGACCGGCCCCGACGGCAACCTGTGGTTCACGGAGTCCGACGGCAACTCGATCGGCCGCATCGCTCCGGACGGGACGAAGAAGCGGTTCATCCTGCCCACGCCGGACAGTGAGCCGTACGGGATCACCGTCGGACCCGACGGCAATCTCTGGTTCACCGAGCGATTCTCCAACCGGATCGGTGTCATCAACACGTCGGGCAAGATGCTTCACGAGTACGACCTCGCGACCGTGAACGCCCAGCCGTGGGACATCGCGCTGGGTGGTGACGGCGCCCTGTGGTTCACCGAGGAGAACGTCGACCAGCTGGGCCGGATCACCGCCGATGGGTCGATCACCGAGTACCCGGTCACCGTCGGCACCTTCCCGACCGGCATCGGGGCGGATGCCAAAGGAAACATCTGGTTCACCGAGGAGATCGGCAATGTCATCGGCCGGATCAAGGCCAACAAGCCGAACGCGTTCGACACCCTGAAGCTGTTCCCGGTCCCGACCGAGCAGTCCCTGCCCTGGGAGATCACTCCGGGACCGGACGGCAACATGTGGTTCACCGAGCTGGCCGGCCGTAACATCGCTCGCATAGACCCGAAAGGCAAGATCAAGGAGTTCCCCGTCCCAGGACAGCTGGGGATCGCCGGAATCACCGCCGGGCCGGACGGGAACCTCTGGTTCACCCAGCCCGACATCGGTGAGGTCGGGACGATGACGCCGACCGGACAGGTCGGGAAGGCCTACTCGACGCTTCCCTACCCGTTCGGCATCACGGCGGGTCCGGACGGGAACATCTGGTTCTGCGAGGGCTTCGGGAACGCCGTCGGCCGAGTCAAAGTGAGCTGACGACGGACCTCGACCCGTCCCGTCGAGAACTCCACACGGTCAACGCGTCCGGTAGCAGAATCATCGAACCGTGACCTGGCCGGCAGCCTCAGCGGCTTCGCCGTAGCACGGGCACGACGAAGCCGCTTCGGCCTGCCTCTACTGGGTTGCGCAGATGGCGTATGCCGTCACGGTCCAGTTGCCGGCGTACGCACCGTCGAGGTCGATGGCCTCGTTGCCGGTGACCGTTGCGCTGGTCAGGAACTCACTCGGCGTGTAGTCATCGATCACGACCTCTCCGGACGCCCCGTTGAGCTCTCCGCCGAGGCCCACCAGCTTCTTGCCCCTCGGGCAGGTAGCGGTGGCACTCTTGTTGCTCGAGTTGCTGGGGCTCGTCGCGGAGACCCGCTCGAGGCCAGGCAACGGGTTCGCACACAATGCGATAGCGGTGGCGGACCAGCTCAGCTCAGGGTCGATCTCGGCACCGGTCACCGTCACTCCGTTCGGCGGAGTGCTGTTGGGCCGAAGGTCGTCCATGACGACGTTTCCGACCGCGCCATTGATCCGACCGCTGGCGCCGGTGAGCTGTGTTCCGGCCGGGCATCGCGCCGTCACCGACTTCAGGTCGGTCCCGTCCGAGACGGTTGACGCTTCGACCCGTACGGCACCTGGCAATGCGTTCGCGCAGATGGCATAGGAGTGCAGATACCAGTTGGACGCGTCGGGCTCGATCTCGTATCCCGTTGTGAGGTTCTCCGTTCGTGCAGCGTTGGCCGTGAGATCGTCGATGACGACGGCTCCGCCTCCGCCGGTGACGTCTCCGCCAACCCCGGTCAAGGTCCGGCTGCCCGGGCAGGCCGCCCCGGTGCTCTTGCTCACCGAGTTGTTGGCGCTGGTGGATCGGTGGAGCTCGAGGCCGGGGACCGCCGCCCAGGCGTTGCCGGCCGTTGCCAGCATGAGGGCCGTCATCCCGACGGTGCCGAGAGTCAGGCTTGTGGTCAACCGTCTTCGAGTATGGCGTTCTTGTTGCATGTTCATCGTCCGTCCCTTCACAGTGGGCCCCGCCTGCCGCGTGACCTTTCCTGGTCATGTAGCCGCGGGACCCCTGTGTGTCAATGAGCCTGGGCCGCGAACTGCGCTCTCGAAGGCATCCGTCACCCAGTGGCGTGTTCGGCAAGCACCCGCGCATGCAGACCGCTCACGACATAGCGGGCCGACTCGAATGCGCCGTGCTGCCAAGCAGTGACGTAGCTGAGGTGGTCCCCCGCGAAGTACAGGCGCTGTACTGGCTCGATGAGTGTCTGGTACGCCGAGGACTGGGCACGATCCTCGAGCCACAGCACCCACCCGCCCTCGCTGAACCGCTGCTGCTGCCAGTGCACCGAGAACGCGCTCTCGAACTCCGATCGGTACGCCGATCCGTGGATCTTGGCCCCTTGGTCTATTGCGATCCGCTCACGCTCGGCCGGGCTCATCGCCGCGAACCGGTCGGACTGGTCCAGGAACACGTAGTAGCCGATCAGCACGCCACCGTCGCCGTGGAAGCCGTACGACGGGTAGAAGATCGTGCCGATGTCGAGGTTGGTGTCGGTGATCCCGCCAAGGATCCGGGAGTCCTCCTCCCAGAAGCGCCGCTTGAACTGCAGACCCATCTTGCCGACCGACATCGCTTGCAGGTCGGTCAATGCCGAGGAGACGTTGCTCGGGAGGTTGTTCGGAATCTTGCTGAGCACCGAGGGCGGAATGGTGCACACGCAGTAGTCGGCTGTCGCCTGCTGGTCCGCGCCGCCCGAGTCGCGATAGTCGACGGTCACTGCGTCCGCCGAGATGGTGATCCGTCGTACCTCGGCCTGGTAACGCAGCGGCCCTTGTACTGCAGCGGCCAGGGCGAAGGGGATTCGGTCCATCCCGCCGACCGGCTGGAACATCGGCATGGCCTGGTCCCACTCCAGCTCGAAGGGGAACGACGCACCGAGCCCGGACGTGAGGAGGTTCGACAGGTCGTACGGCGGAGCCACGGTACCCGGGGTGTTGGCCGCGCCGGGCGGCGTCCGGTAGCCGCGCTGGCTGGATCCGAGGTAGCGGTCGCCCGGCCCCAGCACGCCGACTGCACGCAGGTACTCGAGCAGGGCCTCACGGTCGGTCGGCCCGAGTACGGCGTCCAAGGCGCCTTGGTTCGTCGACTTCGCGAGCAGCTCACTGACATAGCCGGTGTAGTCGGCCTTGGCCGCACGCCTGCGCACCGGCCGTCCGGTCAGAGGCCCGGCCACCCCCTCGGCAGACTCGCGGTAGAGGAACGCGTCCGGGTTGGCGTTGATGAACACCTCGATCGGTACGCCCAGCTCGCGGCAGTAGTCCAACGTCGTGTGGCTCTGTGGGATCCGGGCTGGTCCGGCGTTCATGTACTGGCCCTCTGCGAAGGCAGCATGCTGGGAGACCCCGGCGAGGTCTGTATCCTCCGTTCCACCCCGAACGGTCCACGCTCGTCCACCTGGACGGGCTCGCGCCTCGAGAATCTCGCACCGGTAGCCGGCCTTCTCCAGCTCGTAGGCCGTGGCCAGCCCCGCATCGCCAGCGCCCAGGATCAGCACGGACGTGTGGTTGACCCTGCCCTGCAGGTGAAAGTCGGATCGGCCGGGTGGGCGGAACGGCTGCTTGTGCTCCTCCGCGTTCGGCATCAGACCCAGTGCCTCCATAGACCCGAGCACGGCGCCCGCACCACCGACCGCACCCAGGGCGTACAGGAACCGGCGCCTGGTCAGTGCGCCGGTGCCTTTCCCTGTGTCGTCCATTGGTTCGCTCAGGTGTCCCCCCGGGTCATGGCCCCGGCCGGGAAACCGGGGGCCAGGCGGGTCCGGTGCACGGTTCTCCTCACGGATGCGATTGATGGACAATACGCGTCGCGCGCTATGTCAGGAAACGTGATTGCCGGGCGCCATCGGTGGGGCCAGTATCAAGTGAGCAATTGCGACCTCTTGAGAGGGTGTGACCTCGATGCGCACTTCATCCACGTCTCTACTTCTGGTGGCCTCGTCTGCGCTTGCGCTTGCGCTGCCGGTCGTGGCGCCCGTGACGGCCTCGGGAGCAGTCGGCTCGATCGCGACTCTCGGTGGCGCCGCACAGACCTCGGGTCAGCTGTCGTGGACCGATCCCGTCACGATCGACGCTCCCGCCGGCCAGCCCCAGCGCGTGTCCTGTCCTTCCGCAGAGCTCTGCGTGGCGATCGACGAGTTCGGGAACGTCCTGACGTTCGACGGTCAGGACTGGTCGTCGGCCGAGCCGGTGCTCGGTGACAGCGGGACGACTCGTCTCGTGGGCGTGTCATGTCCGACCACGACGTACTGCCTGGCTCTGGAGGCCGATGGCGGATACGCGACGTACGACGGGTCCACGTGGAGCGATGTGCAGCGGATGCCCCCGAAGCACGGGGTTCCCTATGCGATCTCCTGCGGCACGCCCACCTTCTGTGCGGCCGTGGGCTTCGGGGGCGCGTCGACGTTCGATGGGCACTCCTGGAGCACACTCACGCATCTGTGGCGCTCACGTGACTACGGATCGTCCGTGTCCTGCCTCAGCTCGTCGTTCTGCATGGCCGTCGACAGTCATGGCGAGGCCATCGAGTACCGGGACGGCAGCTGGGACACGCTCGTGAAGGTGCTGCCGACCCGATACGACTACGGGTACGTCTCATGCGCGACCGAGACCTCCTGTGTGTTCACGTCCAACGGGCACTGGGCGAAGTGGAACGGGACCACGTGGACCGGCCCTCGAGCGGTCATCGGCGGCGAGGGTGGGGCACTCGACTCGATCTCCTGTGCAACACCCGTGACCTGTCAAGCACTGGACGGGATCGGGCGCGCCTACCGCTACAACGGAAAGTCGCTCCGGCTGGTGGGTCAGGTGTTCACCGCCAGCGAGTTCTACGAGGCCAGCGCAGTTTCCTGCGCCCGGGCGGATGCGTGCGTTGGAGTCGATGCCCTCGGTGAGGCAGCGACCTACGACGGTGACGCATGGTCCGACACCGTTACGATCGATCCACCGCAAGGTGACCTGACGGCGATCTCCTGCGCGTCGCCGGTCTTCTGCGCGGCTGGTGACGCCCATGGAAACGCGCTGTACAACCACTCCGGCAGCTGGAGCGCACCGACGCAGGTCACTCCGGACGGAAGTGCGATCGACGAGCTGTCGTGCTCGGCGTCGACCTTCTGCGCGCTGGTGACAGATTCGGGTCTGGTCGAGACGTACGACGGAACCGGCTGGACGTCGACGAAGCTTGCACCTGGCAAGGCCTTGCGCCACATCTCGTGTCCTTCGGCCGGCTTCTGC
This sequence comes from uncultured Actinomycetota bacterium, assembly GCA_963833975.1. Lineage (GTDB taxonomy): Bacteria > Actinomycetota > Actinomycetes > Propionibacteriales > Nocardioidaceae > JAWWPG01. The sequence continues at coordinate 584,062 of CAWIAB010000004.1, read as the reverse complement.
GCGGCTGCCGACTTCCGCGGCCGGGTGTCGTACTTCGACGGTGACCGGTGGACCAAGCTCGCGAACGTGGTCGGGGGCACCGACGGTCTCTACGGACTCGGCTGCGCCAGCAAGTCCTTCTGCGTCGGGATCGCGTTCTTCGACGAGGGCTACGAGTACGACGGCAAGGCCTGGCAGCGGAAGGGCAGCTCCGGCCTCGATGCCCGCAGCAAATGGGTTTCCTGCGTGTCGGCGACGTTCTGCGGAGCAGATGACGAGCAGGGGTTCGCCAGCATCTTCGACGGCAAGAAGTGGTCCACCGCCCAGCGGGTCGACCCGAGCTTCTTCACCGAGTCGATGTCGTGCCGAGCCGCAACCTGCGTGACCGGCGGTGTCGACGGGTTGGTCGTGACCTACTCTCGCGGAGACTGGTCCGAGCCGGTCAAGGCGGACATCGACAACAGCGTCCTCGTGGTCTCCTGTGGTAGTCCAAGCCTGTGTGTCGGTGTCGACCAGTACGGCAAGTCGGTAACCGGAACCTAGAGGGTTCCCGCTTTCAGCAGGCCCAGGGCGGTGACCAGAGCGCGAACACGTCGGCGCCGAGCCTGAACGCCCCCGACCAGCGGGCCGAGGAATCGACGGGCGGTGCCTCGGCGTAGGCGGCGGGCGCTACCAGTGCGGCCGCACCGAAGAGGTCGCCATGGGCCAACAGCCAACCCAGCGCCGCGCCACCACCCATCGAGTAGCCCGCCACGATGCGCGGCCGAGACGACCGGCTACCGCGGAGTGCTCGAGGAGAGGTCGGCGCGGAGAGCGGCGGGGAGCTGCTGACGCGTCGGGTAGCTCGACTGGGCTCCGGCCTTGCCCACCGCAAGGCTGCCGACCGCGACGCCGAGCCGTACGGCACTGAGCAGCCCGGCACCGGCGCACAGCGCGGCTGCCAAGGCACCGGTGAACGCATCACCCGCGCCGGTGGTGTCGACCACGGGCACCGTCTCGGCCGGGACATGCTCAACCGTGCCGTCGTACGCCAGCATGGCCCCCGCCGCTCCGAGCGTGATCACCGCAGACCGGGTGTGCCGACCGAGGGTCGCAGCCAGCTCAACGGCCGCCAGCCCATCCGGATCCTCGACCGGGCCAGACAGCTGCCTGAGAAGGGATCTCGCCTCACCCTCGTTGACCACCAGCGGGTCGCACCTGGCGAGCACGTCCGCATGGACGGCGCGGTACGGCGCCAGGTTGAGCACCACCCGTGCCCCGACCCGACCGGCGTGCTCGACGGCCGCGAGCACACCAGACTCTGGGGTCTCCGCCTGGAGCACCAGCAGGTCGTCGCGACCCAGCAGCGCGGACAGGGAGTCGCGCACCGCGTCGGCGTCGAGGCTGGCGTTGGCCCCCGGAGCGACCACGATGGAGTTCTCCCCGTCATCGGCCACCATGACGAATGCGGCGCCACTTCGGACACCGGCAACCGTGACGACGCCGGACGTGTCCACTCCCGTCGCGACCAGGTCGGTCACGAGCGACTGGCCGTCGGGGTCGTCCCCGACGCACGCAACCAGCGATGTGGGTGCATTCAGCAGGGCGGCGGCTGCCGCTTGGTTGCCGCCCTTGCCACCGCTGCCGAGCGTGAGTTCACCGCCGAGCAGAGTCTGGCCGGCCAAGGGCACTCGGGCGACACGGCAGACATAGTCGCGGTTGACCGACCCGACGACGACAACCCGGGACTCACGCACCGGCTGGCTCATGACCCGCTTCCCGCGACGCCACTGCGCTGTGTCGGGTCGAGGTGCGCGCCAGCCCCACCAAGGCGACGACGCCGGCCGAGGCCATGATCGCCGCCATCAAGTAGAGGACCGTGCCGGTTGCGTGCGCGAAGTCGACCCGGACGAAATGCGGAATCGTCGACTGATGGGCGCCTCCGGGTCCTCCGGAGAGCTGTGAGACGGCCGACGCCGCCTCGTGGGCCCTTGCCGACGGCACGCCTTGAGAGATCAACGAGGATGTCAGCCGTGACTGCAGGACGGAGATCAGGACGGTGCCCAGGATCGCCAGTCCCAGGCTTGCGCCGTAGTTCCGAACCGTCTGCGTGATCCCGGTCGCTTCGCCGTACGACGTGCTCGGCGCATGGTTGAGCGCGTCCGTGTTGGCCTGCCCCAGCATGAGTCCCATGCCGGCACCGGTCATCACGATGAACCAGACCTGCTGGCTCATGTCCAGCGTGCTGGTTCGGCTCGCCCACAGCGCGAAACCTGTGCAGGCCAGGGCACAGCCCAGCACGACCGGTCTCCTGGCACCGCCGCGGTCGAGCATCCGTCCGCCGATCTGCGCGGCCACGACGAACCCGGCGAAGAAGTACAGCAGGATCAGGCTGGCCTCCGAGGCCGTATCCCCGAGCGAGATCTGGGCGTACTCGCTGGCGAAGAAGAAGACCGAGACGAATGCCATCATCGCGATGCCCAAGATGATGTTGTCCACCAGGAAAGCCCGGTTCCGGAAGATGGAGATGTCCATCAGCGGCGACTCGGTACGGCGCTCCACGAGGACGAACACCACCAGGATCGCGAAGCCGAGCACGACGCACAGGCTCGTTGCCGGGTTGCTCCAACCCCATCGGGCCGACTGCTGGAAGCCGAAGACGCTGAGCCCGACGCCGAGCGCGATCAGCACCGCTCCGCGGTAGTCGAGCGGTGCGGGGCGCCGAACACTGGTGGGCTTCGACACCGCGATGAGGACCAGGGCGATCAGCGCGACCGGCACGTTGATCCAGAAGATCGCCCGCCAGGTCCACTCGGCGAGGTACCCGCCCAACGGCGGTCCGATCGCGGTGAGACCACCGGCGATGCCGAAGAACAGCGCCAGTGCACGCCCGCGGTCCTTGACGGCGTAGGTATTGACCACGATCGCCAGGGCGGCCGGGTACATCATGGCTCCGCCGGCACCCTGGACCGCCCGGGAGGTCACGAGCCACGCCTCTGCGGCTCCGCCGCTGGGCGTCAGACCGCACATGATCGATGCGAAGGTGAACACACAGATTCCGATCACGACCATCGGGCGATGGCCGATGGTGTCCGCCAGCCGCCCGCCGATGGCGAACAGGGCGGCCATGGCGAGCAAGTACGCGTTGATGGCCCACTGGAGGCCGGTACTGCTGAGTCCGAGCTCGCTCTGGATCTGCGGCGCGGCGATCGAGACGATCGTCTGGTCGATGAAGGTCATCGCCACGGCGAAGATCATCGCGGCGAGAACCAGGCTGCGCCGCGAACCGGATGGTTGAGGCGCTGTCATATCTCGACTCCTGACGGGTGCGGAGAACAATCGCGCCGACGAGCATACTCACGGGCGCGGGCCGCAGACACACCTGTGTCGACTCAGCTCCGAGCGGCTCCGCCGACCAGTTGCGGTCCCCCCGAGAGCACGATGTGAATGGTGGCCGATGGGCTGGGCCTCGTCCGCCTCATCCTCCTAGGGCGCCTCGTCGGGATCGACAGGATCCGGTGCGCCCTCGCGCGCGTCCCTGTCGGCCCACTCGAGGAGCGGCTCGATCGAGAAGACCGCGTCGTCGATACCCGCATGCAGGTCACCCAGCTCCGCGAACCTCGCGGGCACGGTGGCCACGGTGCAGTCCTGCGGCGTCACGTCGTCGACCTCGTCCCAGCGGATCGGGGTCGAGACCCGGGCATCCGGCACCCCGCGCACGGAGTACGCGCTGGCGATCGTGTGGTCGCGGGCGTTCTGGTTGTAGTCCACGAAGACGGTCGTGGGATCGCGGTCCTTGCGCCACCAGGTGGTGTTGACGTCGTCGGGAGCCCGGCGCTCGACCTCCCGGGCGAAGGCGAGTGCGGCTCGCCGTACCTCACGGAAGCCCCAGTCCGGTCGGATCCGGACATAGATGTGCAGGCCCTTGCCGCCAGAGGTCTTGGGCCAGCCCACCGCGCCGAGCTCGTCGAGGACCTCGTGGGCGACGTGAGCGACCCGTCGTACGGTTGCGAAGTCGCAACCCTCCATGGGATCCAGGTCGATCCGCCACTCGTCGGGCTGTTCGGTGTCGGCTCGTCGCGAGTTCCACGGATGGAACTCCACGGTGGACATCTGGACCGCCCAGATCACGCTGGCCAACTCGGTGACACACAGCTCGTCGGCGTTGCGGTTGTACCGCGGGAAATGGACCCGCACCGTCTGGACCCAGGGGGGTGCGCCGCTGGGCAGTCGTTTCTGGTGCACCTTGTCGCCGCTGATGCCGGTCGGGAAGCGGTGCAACATGCACGGTCGCTCCCGCAACGCCCGGACGATGCCGTCCCCGACGCTCAGGTAGTACTTCGCGAGGTCGAGCTTGGTGTGGCCGCCGTCCGGGAAATAGACGCGGTCCGGGTTGGAGATGCGCACCGTACGGTCACCGACCTCGAGCTCCGCCGCTGGTGGCTTGCTGGTTGGCGACACGGGTCAAACCTAGCCTCGGCGGTGATCGATGTCTCGTGTCCCCGCGCTGCAGCGGAAGGCTGTCCGCTCTAGGGTCGTCCCGTGAGCGATGATCATGGCGAACTGGCGGGGCCGGACCCGGTAGCCAGGTTCGGGTCGGCGAAGCATCCGGACCGACCGACACAGCACCAGCGGCCCGCCGGGATGGACGACGCGACCACCGAAGCGCTCGGCAAGGTGTCGGAGGCGCTCGAGATCGTCGACCACGCCCGGGGGTTGCTGTACGCCTTCCACCGGCACTGCGGCATGGCCGATCTGACGTTGCAGGACGCCGTACGGATGCTGCGCGACGCCGGACATTCCTCGATCGCCGACGAGATCGAACAGGTCCTCGTCGGCCGCGACATCATCGAGGGCCGGTGGAGCTTCCAGGTCGTCGAGGACTATGACGAGAACTACTGGGAAGTCTTTCGCGCCATGGAACGTCGGGCCCGAGCGGTGCTGGGGGACGCTGAGCCACACATCTACGAGGCCGAGATGAAGGTCGCCGAACAGGGCGGCCAACCGGAGCCGAGCTAGGCCGCCCGGGCCGGATTTGCCCAGCATGCCGGGCAGGTGCACCGTCAGCCGGGCAGGTCTGGCCTGCACGCGGTGAACTTGCCCAGCATGCCGGCCAAACGCGAAAGGCTGCGGTGGCGCACCGGAGGCTACGGGGGTCAGGACGGGGGAGGGCGACGGCGTAGCAGGCGGCGGGCGAGGTTCGCGGAGCGCCAGTAGGCCACTCGGGCTTTCATCGCCCACGGCTTGTTCTCGCTGACCCCGATCACCAGGTGGTGGATGGGTCGGTATCGCATGTCGTGGACGAGCCGGTCGTGCTCGCCCTGCAGGGCGTCGTGGCGGTTCTGCAGCCCGGCCAGCTCGCCCCGGCAGCGGATCAGCTCAGCATCGAGCCGCTCCCGCTGCCCTTCCGCCACACCAACCCGATCGGTCTGCGTGCTGGAGCCGGACCAGCAGCCCGCTGATCGCCTCGACGCTCTCGTCGAGCAACACCGAGTCGGACGACGCCTCGGGGCGCTCCGTGACCGCGCGGCCGGGTGGCATGTCGTGCGGCGGGACCAGCTCGGCGAGGTCACCGACCACATCGACGTCCAGCTCCCTGAGCTCGTCGACGATCTGCTGGGACCGGGCGATCGCATACTTCCGGTCATCCCCGACCAGGCCGATCGGGGTGCCCGGCCGGTTCGCCAGCATCGCCTGGGCCAGGATGTCCTTGACCGCGTACGGGTAGGGGCCGGGGAGGGGAAGACGTTCGCCGAGCTGGCTGTTGACGCGCCGGAGCAGCTCGGCCTGCTCGGCGTGGAGCGAGGTGTTGGCGGGCGTCGATCCCAGGTCGAACTCCACTGACCCGAGCCCCAACACCCCCGAGAACCTCCGCCACAGCAAATGGGGGTCGGTCGCCCCTTGGGGCACCGTCACGACGTGGGTGTTGCCAGCAGGGAGGTGAGCACCCCAGCGTCGGCAGACGTCCGCATAGTCCTGCACGCTCCAGAACCACTCTGCGTCCTCGGCCATCGTCCGCACGTCGTCGATGAACTCCGTGAACGTCGCGGTCGAGCGGTGCTTGATGTGCTCCTGCCACTCCGCGGGGATCTGCCGGTCGAGGTCTCGAGCGGTCACGATGACATGTACGTCGGCGTCCCCGAAGGACCGGACCGCGACCGTGGCCTGCTCGGCAGTGGCACCCGCGAAGAGCTCGTGCGAGATCAGCACGTCGCCCTTCCAGGCTCGCGCCTCTTCGGCCAGCCGCTCCCAGATCCCGATGGCCCGGGGCGGGAACTGCTCGTACATCGACTGTTCGCGCAGGTCGACGCTGGCCAGGAAGTGGTCGTGGAACGTCCCGAGCGGAAGCAGCAGGCCATGGTCGAGCGCGAGCTGACGGCCCCACCACACCACGTTCTGGAGGAACGTCGTGCCGGTCTTCGGGCTCCCGACGTGCAAAAAGACCCGTTCCGGCATCTCAGCAGGCTACCGCGCCGGTCCGAGCACGACCGCGGACTCGGCCGGCAGCGTCAACCGGTCGCCTTCCAGGGCGGTCTCGGAGGGATTCCAGGCCAGCACCACCTGGAGCGAGGCCCAGTTCGGGGACCCGCTGAGGTCGATCTCCTGCGCGGCTGCCGACAGGTTGACGGCAACGAGGTGACTCGCTCGTCGTACCAGCACGGTACGGCGTTCAGAGTCGTGGTCGACGAGGACCTTCTCGAGACGGGGGTCCCGCAGATCGCCGCGTTCCCGGCGGACCCGGATCAGGTCGCGATACCACCAGAAGAGCTGCGCGTGTGGCTCACGGCGCAGCTCGTCCCAGTCGAGCCGGGACCGCTCCACGGTTTGGGTCGACTGCGGATCCGGTACGTCGGAACGGTCCCACCCGTGCTCGGCGAACTCGTCGCGTCGGCCACGCCGTACGGCGGCCGCGATGCGCGGCTCGGTGTGGTCCGTGAAGTACTGCCAGGGGGTCGACGCTCCCCATTCCTCGCCCATGAACAGCATCGGCGTGCCGACGCTGGTCAGCAGGAGCGCGGCGCCGGCGGCGAGCAGGCCGGGCGACGTATGCGCGGAGAGTCGGTCACCCTGGGCGCGGTTGCCTACCTGGTCGTGGGTCTGGAGCGAGACCACGAAGCGCGACCCCGGTATCGATGCCCGGTTGACGCGACGTCCATGGGTGCGCTGGCGGAATGTCGAGTAGGTGCCATCGTGCAAGAAGATCCCTTCCAACACCTTCTTGAGGGCACCGGGAGCGGCGAAGTCTGCGTAGTAGCCGTGCGTCTCGCCGGTCAGGATCACGTGCAGCGCATGGTGGACGTCGTCGGCCCACTGCGCGTCGAGCCCCAAGCCGCCCGCGGCCCTGGCTGTGACCGTCAAGGGGTCGTTCCGATCGGACTCGGCGATCAGCCAGAGCGGGCGGCCTAGGCGGGTGGACCAGGCGTCGACCTCGGCAGAGAGCTCCTCGAGCAGGGTGACGGCGCGATCGTCGAAGAGTGCGTGGACGGCGTCGAGCCGCAACCCGTCGACGTGGAAGTCGCGCAGCCACATGATCGCGTTGTCCAGGACGAAGCGACGTACCTCGTCACTTCCGGCATCATCGAGGTTGAGCGCGTCACCCCACGGCGTCCCATACCGGTTGGTGAAGTACGGCCCGAACTCCTGGAGGAAGTTGCCGCTAGGGCCGAGGTGGTTGTAGACCACGTCCAAGCACACGCCCAGACCTCTTGCATGGCAGGCATCCACGAAACGACGAAAGGCCAGCGCTCCGCCGTACGGCTGATGGACGGCGTAGAGGCCGACGCCGTCGTAGCCCCATCCGTGGCGTCCAGGAAAGGTAGCGAGCGGCATGACCTCGACGATGTCGACGCCGAGCTCGACCAGGTGGTCGAGGCGGGTGATCGCTGCGTCGAGGGTCCCTTCAGTGGTGAACGTGCCGATGTGCAGCTCGTAGATGACGGCTCCCGGCAGGTGCACGCCGCGCCAGGGGACGGTCTCCACCGCGATCTGCTGGAGGTCGACAACCTGCGAGGCGCCCTCGGGTCCGTCGGGCAGTGCGAGTGCCCTCGGGTCGGGACGCGGCTCGCCACCGTCCAGGGCGAACGCGTACGTGGACCCCGCAGCGGCGTCCTCCTCGAGATGCCACCAGCCGCCTTCACCACGGTGCATCGGGTGACGCGCATCACCGAGCACCAAGTCGACAGAGCTCTCTGCGAGGGGTGCCCAGACGGTGAACCTCACACGCCCTCCTGGACCAGAAGCGCAACGGGTCGGTCCTTCAGCAGGTCGGCGCACCTGAGACGCGCGTCACCGATCATGAACGAGTTGCCGGTGAGGGCATCGGTCCAGCTGCCGGGTGGCAGGTCGACCTCGGCGCCGTTCCATCCGTCTCTCGCGAGCAGGCCTGGCCACCGCGTGACCAGCGTTGCGACTCGGTTGTCACGCAGGAAACCCAACAGATGTGGGGATCTGCTCAGTAGAGGGGCGTAGCTCGAATGTTCGTCGAAGAGCTCTGGTCGATCACGACGAAGTCGGAGCACCCGGCTGGTGACCCACAGCTTCTCCGCATCGAGAGCGCTCAACGTACCCTCCGTCGAACCCGCCGCGTCGAGCTCGTCGAGCAGGGACTGACGTCGTACGAAGTCGACCGGCCGTCGGTTGTCCGGGTCGACCAGCGTCGAGCGTGACCAGCTCCGTGCCCTGGTAGACGTCCGGCACTCCGGGCAGCGTGAGCTGAAGGAGCTTCATGGCCAAGGTTGCTGCCCTCGTCGCGGGAGAGTTCGCCTCGACCACCGTGGACAGAACCTGCGGGACGGCGCCGGAGAGGCAGGCAGTCGGCCAGGTCCATGATGCGTTGCTCATAAGGGTCATTCGGGTCGTTCCAGGTGGTGAACAGCTTGGCCTCCCGTACCGCCTTCTCCAGATAGTCGCTCAGCCGTTCGGCCTCGATCGGCCAGCTCCCGATGAGTGTCTGAGCCAACAGATAGGCGGTTGAGACGTCGATGTCGCAGGTCGCTGCCTCGCGAAGGACCTCGCGGGTGACCTGGTCCCATCCCTCGAGGTTCTCGACCGCGCCGAGCAACCGAGCGCGCACATCCTCGCTGCGCTTGGTGTCGTGCGTGGAGAGTCCAGTCATCCCCGCGGGATGGTCTCTGACCTGCTCCGCGGCCCATGTGTGCAGCAGAGCGACGTCGGGTGAGTCGAGGACTCGGGGGTCGCCACCAACCTCGTTCAGGGCGATCAGGCGGTGCCACCGGTAGAACGTGGTGTCCTCCACGCCCTTCGCCATGACCGGGCCGCAGACCTGTTGGAAGCGCACGACGAGGTCTCGTCCCGCCGGGTCATCGGACGACGTGTCAGCGAGCAGTCCCGTCAGCACGGTGAGCGGACCTTCGAGGTCCGGCCGAGCCGCACGCGCCCGAGCCTTGATTGCGGCAAGGCGTTCCAGGGGTTCCGGGTCAGGAGCGTAGCCGGGACGGAGGTATGCGCGGTACACCTCTACCTGCGCAAGCAGCTCGGCAAGGGCCGCGCGGGCGGCACTGACGGTCAGGTCCTCGCCCGGCGGCCTGCGCAGCGCTGACGGCCGTACGCGCCAGCCAGCGCAGCTCGGCCTGGAACAGGTCGGCGACCACCAGCCGCTTGCTCCCTAGTTCTGCGCGCTCGTACGACGGCTCTCCGCCAAGAGCCTGCCACCGGGCGTCGAGCTCTGGCCCGACGGCGGGGACGAGGGCACCTTGAACGGCCCGGATGGCGTCGTAGCCCGTCGTACCTGCGCACGGCCACGAGGTGGGAAGCCACTCGCCAGGCTCGAGGATCTTCTCGACCACGACCCACGCACCTCCGGTGCTGGTCGCGCAGGCGCTCCAGGTAGCCCTGCGGGTCGGCCAAGCCGTCCGGGTGGTCGATCCGGAAGCCGTCGATGACGCCTCGGTCGATGCAGGTCGAGCAGCGTGGCATGCGTGGCGTCGAAGACGTCGTCGAGCTCCACCCGGATGGCGATCAGCGTGTCGACGTCGAAGAACCTTCGGTAGTTGAGAATCTGGCTCTTTTCTCGCCACCCGGCAAGCTGATAGTGCTGTCCAGCCAACGTGGCCCTGACGTCGTCCGAGGCCGTGCCAGGCGCGAGCGGGAAGACGTGGTCGCCGTAGCGCAGCACCTGCTCGCCCTCGTGCTCGCCGAACGTGATCGCCCCTGCCTGGAGCACCTCATCGAGCGACTCACCCAACATCGGCAGCGCCAGCTTCCCCTCACCGAAGGCCCAGTCGACGTCGAACCAGTGCGCAGTGCTGGAGTCACGTCCGAGGCGAAGCGTCTCCCAGAGCTGTCGGTTGAGATGCTGCGGGGCCGGGATCGCCATGTGGTTGGGCACCACGTCGACCACGATGCCCAGTCCGCGTTCGTGAGCCTGGTCGGCGAGGTCGACCAGCGCACGCTCTCCGCCGAGGTCCGTGGATACCCGTGAGTGGTCCACGACGTCGTACCCGTGCATGGATCCCGGGACGGCCTGCAGGACAGGCGAGAGGTAGAGGTGTGAGACGCCCAGCTGCCACAGGTACGGCACGATGGCCGCCGCGTCAGCGAAACCGAAGCCAGCATGCAGCTGAAGTCGGTAGGTCGAAGTCGGAACCGGGCGGTCACTCATGCCGGAGGATGACGAGCGAGCGCGCGTTGACGCTTGCGACGCGCACCGTAGCCCCCACCTCGACCCTTGCGCTCGAGTCGATGGGTTCGCGGCCGTGTCGAGCACGAGCTCCCAGGTCTGACCCGCCACCGCTTCCGGCAGGGCCATCATGGCGTCCTCGTGACCGGGGTTGAGCATGATCAGGAAGGAGTCGTCACTGATGTCCTCGCCACGAAGGCCCGGTTCCGTGATCCCGCAGCCGTTGAGGAAGACGGCCATCGGCTGCACCGTCGGATGGCCCCAGTTGTCGCCGTCCATCGGGGTCCCGTCAGCGCTGAGCCAGGCGATGTCGGGCAGACCGTTGCTCGCGGTGTCTCCCGTGAAGAAACGGCGTCGACGGAAGATCGGGTGGTTGGCGCGCAGAGCCATGACCTGCTGCGTGAAGGCAAGCAGACCAGTGTCGACCTTCGACCAGTCGATCCAGGCCAGCTCGTTGTCCTGGCAGTAGACGTTGTTGTTGCCCTGTTGGGTTCTGCCCACCTCGTCGCCGTGCAGGATCATCGGCACGCCTTGGCTGAGCAGCAGGGTGGCCATCATGTTGCGCTGCTGCCGCGCCCGGAGCTTCAAGATCTCCTTGTCGTTGGTGGGACCCTCGACTCCGCAGTTCCAGGACCGGTTGTGGTCCTCTCCGTCCTTGCCGTCCTTCGCCGTTGGCCTCGTTGTGCTTCTCGTTGTAGGAGACGAGGTCACGCAACGTGAAGCCGTCATGCGCCGTCACGAAGTTGATCGAGGCGTACGGCGCCCGGCCGTCGCTCTCGTAGAGGTCGCTCGAACCCGAGAGGCGGGCCGCGAACTCGCCGAGCGAGCCCGGCTCTCCGCGCCAGTAGTCGCGGATGGTGTCGCGATACTTGCCGTTCCACTCCGTCCACTTGGGCGGGAAGTTGCCCACCTGGTAGCCGCCGGGGCCGACGTCCCAAGGTTCGGCGATCAGCTTCACCTGAGAGACCACCGGGTCCTGCTGCACGAGGTCGAAGAACGCGCTCAGCCTGTCGACCTCGTGGAACTGTCGGGCCAGGCTGGCTGCCAGGTCGAAGCGGAAGCCGTCGACGTGCATCTCCGTCACCCAGTAGCGCAACGAGTCCATGATCAGCTGTAGGACGTGCGGGCTGCGCATCAGGGGGGTGTTGCCGGTCCCGGTGGTGTCGTAGTAGAACGACTTGTCCTCGTCGGTGAGCCGGTAGTAGGACGCGTTGTCGATGCCGCGGAAGGCCAACGTGGGTCCGAGGTGGTTGCCTTCGGCGGTGTGGTTGTAGACGACGTCGAGAATCACCTCGATACCGGCGCGGTGCAGGTCACGCACCATCGACTTGAACTCCAGGACCTGCTCGCCGAGCTGGCCCGACGAGCTGTAGGTGTTCTGCGGCGCGAAGAACCCGATCGTGTTGTAGCCCCAGTAGTTGGACAGGCCCTTGTCCATGAGTGTCGAGTCGTTGACGAACTGGTGCACCGGCATCAGCTCGATCGCAGTGACACCCATGCTCGTCAGATGGTCGATCACCGCCGGGTAGCTGAGGGCGGCATAGGTGCCGCGGATCTCCTCGGGGATGTCCGGATGGGTCATGGTGAGGCCCTTGACGTGTGCCTCGTAGATCACCGTCTCGTGATAGGGCCGTCGCGGGGCGCGGTCGTCCTGCCAGTCGAAGAACGGGTTCGTGACGACGGACTTCATGGTGTGCGGTGCTGAGTCGTCCTGGTTCCGCTGCTCGGGGTTCTCGAAGTCGTACGAGAAGCAGGCCGGTGCCCAGTCGATGGCCCCTTCGAGAGCCTTGGCGTAGGGGTCGAGGAGCAGCTTGCTCGGGTCGCACCGGTGACCCTTCTTGGGCTCGTAGGGGCCGTACACGCGGTAGCCGTACCGCTGACCCGGTCCCACCCGAGGCAGGTAGATGTGCCAGACCTGCGCGTCCTGTTCGAGGATCGGGATCCGGGTCTCTTTGCCGTCCTCGTCGAACAGGCACAGCTCGACGCCGTCGGCGATGTCCGAGAACAAGGTGAAGTTCGTCCCCGCACCGTCGTACGTCGCTCCCAGCGGGTACGGGCCTCCGGGCCAAGCCTCCATCGTGCTCCTTCGATCGTGTTTCGGACGGCGGGACGTTCGTGGCGACCCAGAGAAGACAAGGCTACGGCGAACAGGCGCGGTTCACATCACGGGCGTTGGAGGCACGTACGCACGGTCGCGGCCAGCCGGCTCACCTGTTGAGACGCGACGACCTGCTCGAGCAGCAACGGTTCGCCGTTCGGGCCGGACAGCGGGACCCGCCAGTTGGGGTACTCGTCCGCCGTACCCGGCTGGTTCTGGGTGCGGCGGTCGCCGACGGCGTCCGTGAGCGCCACGCACAGCAACCGCGCGGGCGTCCAGGCGAGATAGCAGTGCAGCGCGGCCACCGTGGCCTCCAGATCCGCGTCCGGCTCCAGGGCTCCTCGCTCCACGAGCAGAGCGAGCCAGGCCGCCCGCTCGGCCTCGTCCATGGCCCGCTCCTCCTCGATCGGGCGGGTGAGCAGGCCCAACCGCTCGCGAAGGTCCACGTGGCTTCCGGCGAGGTAACCCGCCGTCGGTGGGAGGTCATGGGTCGTGAGCGAGGCGAGGCAGTACTCGCGCCACTTCTCGGCCGGCAGCGGCCCGCCGTCCGAGTCGCGCTCGAACCACAGGATCGACGTCCCGATGATCCCGCGCTCCACGAGGTACGACCGCGCAGACGCCTCCACGTTGCCGAGATCCTCGCCCACGATGAGCGCGCCGGCCCGATGCGCCTCGAGCGCAAGGATCCCGATCAGTGCCTCGTGGTCGTAGCGCAGGTAGGTGCCGCGGTCCGCGGTCGTCCCTTGGGGGATCCACCACAGGCGGAACAGCCCGATGATGTGGTCCACGCGCAGGGCACCGGCGTGACGGAGCAGCCTCGAGATCAGCTGACGGTAGGGCGCGTAGCCGAGCGCGGCCAGCCGGTCGGGCCGCCACGGGGGCTGGCTCCAGTCCTGACCGAGCTGGGTGAAGGCGTCCGGGGGTGCGCCGACGTTGATCCCCTGTGCGAGGACGTCCTGCAGCATCCAGGAGTCCGCGCCGCGCGGATGCACGCCGACCGCCAGGTCGTGCATCACGCCGAGCCGCATTCCCGCGTCGAGGGCGGCGGTCTGCGCCGACGCCAGCTGTTCGTCGAGCATCCACTGCAGCCAGGTGTAGAAGTCGACGGCGTCGCGATGGTCGTCGCGGAACGCCTGCACCTGCTTGCGATCGGGGTGCCGAAGCTCGTCGGGCCACTCGTGCCAGTCGGGGCCGTGCAGCTCCGATATCGCGCACCAGGTCGCGAAGTCGCGTAGCGACCTCGCCCTCCCGGTCGAGGTAGCGCCGGTAGGCCCGTTCTCGCTTCGGGCTTCTGGGCACCAGCGTGCACGAGCCGTAGCGCCGTCGCCTTCGCTGCCCAGGAGGCGTCCCGGTCGATCGCGTCGAGGTCGTCGAGCTTGCGGTGTACGTCGCGCTCCAGCGCCTCGACCTCCGTCCGGTCGGCTGGCGGCAGGTCGGCGTACTCGGGAATCTCATCGACCCGGAGATAGACGGGGTTGACGAACGATCGTGAGCTCGGCAGGTACGGCGAGGGCTCCATCGGGAGGGACCGGCTCGGCCGCTGAGAGCGGGTTGACCAAGAGGAAGTCGGCGCCGAGGTCGGACCCGGACCAGCTCGCCAGGGCGCCGCAGGTCCGCGATGTCGCCGATGCCCCACGATTCGCGCGACCGGACGCTGTAGAGCTGCGTAGCCATACCCCAGGCACGATCGTCCCCGAGCCGCTCGGGGAGACCCAGGAAGGCGGGAGTCACGATCAGCACAGCCACCGCTTCTCCACCGGGCCAGCGAGCCCGGATCCGGTGGTAGCCGAGCGGGACATCTCGAGGCGAGCGTCAGCATCGACTCGTCCTTCAGCGGGGACGACGGCCGCGTGGCACTGAGCGTGGTCGGCCGCACGATGGCATCGATCCGCTCGCCGTCCTCCAGCTCCACCCACGCCTCCGCGGACTCGCCGAAGAGATGCCGCAGCACGACTTCGAGGGGTCGTCCGTGGCGGATCACCACGCACGAGGGGAGGGCCTCGAGGCTGTGCCTGCGTCGGTGGGCTCTCAGCGCCACGTCCGCGGCCTCGGGGTCGTCGGCTTGGATGTCCGAGCGAAGCCAGCACGGCCAGCACGGTGTCGACCGGCACCGGGACGGTCTGTCCCCACCAGTCGACGTACTCCACGGCGACCCCGTGGAGCGCGGCGAGCTCGCGTTGCGCGGGGGTCAGTTCGTGCACCGGCCCATCCTGACGGATGCCCGGTCAGGCCGGGGTAGTGGGACCGAGACCGTACACGCGACGTGCGTTCTGGTGGAGGATCAGGGCGGTGATCCGTTCGGCGTCGGAGGGGGTCGCCTCGCCAGCGTTCACCAGGTCCTCGAGAAGTCCCGCCAGGCCACGCCGGAACAGCAGCGCCGACAGATAGTACAGCTCCGGAAGGCCGAACGCGTCCGAGGAGTAGAGCAACTTCCCGAACGGCGTGAGCTCCAGGGACTTCGCGGATGATGGTTCGCGACAGTGCGCCGCTGTTGTGGGTGGCGAGCCCGACGTCCATGAAGACATGCTCGAAGACCTGGGCAAGATAGCCGGCGTTTCGGTGGAACGGGTAGTTGTGCAGCAGCATGACCGGCGTCCCGATGCCTTCGGTGGAGCGCAGGAAGCCGGTGAGCAGCAGAGGATCGCCGCGGCTCAGGTCGACGTCGCTGTCGCCGTATCCCACGTGGAGCTGCAGAGGCAGGCCCGCGTCCACCGCGGTCCAGGCCAACCAGCCGTGCAATGTCGGGTCGGAGATCCGGTACGAGCCGTCCGCGCCATCCGGCTGTCCTGGAGCGCCCGGACGACGCTGTCCAAGGAGGGCTTGGCGTGTGGAAGCGCCAGACCGCTGCGGTAGGCGGCAATGCTCTTGGCTCCGACGGCCGGCGTCTCGTGGAGCGTCTCGACGACGCGCTCGGGCACGTCGTCAACACGGGTGCCGGACGACATGAGGCTCTCGGCGATCGACTCGAGGCGGACGATCTCGTGGGCTCGTCCACCACCGAGGGTGGCGAGCTCGTCCGGCCCGATGGCCCCCGGGGCGTAACCGGTGTCCACGAGGAAGTCGATCGGTGTTGGTGCCACGGAGCAGCCTGGTCGCCACCTCGTCGATGCCGAGCTCGCGGCGCCGGGCCAGGTAGTCATCGGCCGTGGCCGACGGTTCGAGGTCGAGGACCGGGGAGCACCAGCGCCGTACGGCCAGGCCGAGCATGGAGTCGAAGATGGTGGTGCCCAGCGGACTCGGCCCGGCCGCCTCGTTGAGCATCGACTCGAACTCGAGGCGATCCAGGTCCCGAAGCACGACTCCGTGACAATGATGGTCGACGAGCGCCGGCTCTGCGGGGGTGCCCGCGTCGAGTGCCACTCAGGCCGACTCGCGCTCGTAGTCGCCTTTCAGGCTCGCCATCCCGCGACCCAACCTGCGTGGGACGGCCGGCACGGCGATCACGACCAGCGTCACGATGGCGAGCCAGCCGAACGCGACCACAGGCAGCCATTGGGCGGCGCCCTGGTCCGGGTACGGCCAGACGTTCCGGTAGATCGTGTAGCCCAGTACGACGACCGCGGCCACCGGGATGACCACCTGCCACTGCGGCACGGGGAGCGCGCGGTCGATGAAGACGAGCTTGATGCAGCCGAACGTCGCAAGCAGGTAGGCGACCAGGAGGATCAGCGTCCCGATCGTGCCGCTCCAGAGGAACGTGTCGAACGGCTTGGCCGCGCAGAACACCGCGCAGAAGGCTGCGATGGCCGCGATCAAGCCCACGATCAGCGAGGCGGCCGCCGCCGGTGTCCCGTGGCGGCCGGTACGTGCGAGCGGCGACTCCGGTGAGAGGTCACGTGCCACCGCGTACACCATCCGGGATGCGCCGACCACGCAGGCGAGGCAACAGGCGAAGGCACTCACGGCGGCCCCCAAGGTGATGAGGTCCCCCACCCAGTCACCGACGTAGGACCTGCCGAGGTCGCCCATCAGGGCCGGAGAGCTGATGAACTTCGAGACACCCGCGTCGTCTGTCCCGAACGCGGTCATCTCGATGGCCGTCACCAAGGTGAAGTAGATGCCGCCGAAGATCGCCGTACCCAAGATCGCGCGTGGGATGTCGCGGCGGGGGTTGTCGGCCTCCTCACCCAGGGTCGCGGCGGCCTCGAAGCCGGCGAACGACAGCAGGCCGAAGATGATCCCCAGGAACAGCGTGGAGTTGCTGGTCCCGGAGGGCACCTTGAAGATGTCGGTGGTGAACTGCGCGTCGTCGGGTGAGTGTCCCACCGCGATCCGGATCGCCACGATCGCGGCGACGACGATGATCAGCAGCACCGTCACGCCCTCCGTGCTCAACAGGACCGACCCGGCCCGCTTGGCCGGGGTGATCGCGAAGACCAGCGCCAGCACGAGCGCGACGGCGCCCACCAGGAAGCCGGACCACCATGGCTGGTCGTTCCACACGTTGATCACGTCGAGGAAGGAGGCCCCGAAGATGCCCGCGGCCGATGAGGTCACCAGACCGTAGAACGTGTACGTCCCGATCAGGCCCAGACCAGCGATCGCGCCCGCGTGCGGGCCGAGAGTGGCACCCGCGAAGACGTAGACGGACCCGGCGTGGCGGTAGTACTGGCAGAGCCGGACGAACACGTAGGCGATGAGCAGCACGGCAAGGGCAGCCAGGAAGAAGGCCAACGGGGTGGCCCTCCCCACCAGGCCGGCGGTGCCCTGGGGGTTGATGTTGGCCGCCATGCTCGGGGCCATCAGCGCCACCGAGATCGCAATCGCCGGCCACACCGACAGACCACGACGAAGACCGGACGACGGTGGTTTCGCGGCCGTCATGACCCTCCCTCCCGCGAGTCCGCCACCGGGGTCCCGGTGGCTAGACTCCTCACCAAGTCTGGCCGCGTCGCCTGCGGATGTCTATGGATCTTGCCTGGTGAGCGCCGGCGAGAAGGAGGCAGCCCATGGACGCGGCGGAGCGCGACTCCCGGAGCCAGGTCGCTGCGGGTCTGATGGGGATGCTCGCGAAGCGCGGTGTCATCGGGGTTGCGACGACGTTCGTGGACAACTCGGGGATCACCCGGGTCAAGGCGTTCCCCCTGGCCAAGCTGCCGGATGTCGCTGGCTGGGGAGTGGGGATCTCCACGAGCTTCGACCGGTTCCGGGCCGATGACTGGATCGCGGGCGCCGGGATGGGTGAGGAGCCGGTGGGGGACCTGCGGATCCTCCCGGACATGCGTCGGGTGGTCCCGCTCGCCGGTCAGCCCGGGTGGGCGTGGGCGCCGGGTGAGCGCTACCGGCAGTCGGGGGAGCCCCATCCCCAGTGCAGCCGCCTGCTCCTCGGCCGCCTGACCGACCGGCTCGCCGAGTACGGCCTCACCATGCGGGCGACGTTCGAGATCGAGTGGGTCATCTCCCAGGGTTTCGATGACGCCTTCATCCCCGCCGTGCAAGGGCCGGGATACAGCATGGCCCGGCTGATCGACCAGTCCGACTACGGCCGCGACGTCCTCCAGGCCCTCGGCGACCAAGGCATCGAGGTCGACCAGTTCCATCCCGAATATGCCGCGGGGCAGCTCGAGATCTCGGTCGGAGCCGAGAGCCCGGTCGATGCGGCCGACACCTCCGTACTGGCTCGATCCACGATTCGTGCCATCGGCCGTCAGCACGGCTTCCGGACGTCGTTCTCGCCCAAGGTGGCGGTGCCGGGAGTCGGCAACGGCGGGCACGTCCACCTGAGCCTGTGGCGAGACGGTGACAGCCAGATGGCCGGTGGTGGCGGGATATCCGGCCTCACCCGACAGGCTGAGGCATTCTGCGCCGGCGTCCTGAAGCGACTCCCCGCGCTGCTGGCGATCGGCGCCCCGAGCCCCGTGAGCTACCTGCGGCTGGTGCCGTCCCACTGGGCCGGTGCGTACGCCTGTTGGGGGGTGGAGAATCGGGAGGCCGCCATGCGCATGGTCACCGGGTCGGCGGGCAGCGAGTCCCGGTCAGCGAACGTCGAGATCAAGTGCTTCGACCTGTTCGCCAACCCGTACTTGGTGCTGGCCGGGCTGCTGGCGGCTGGAACCGCCGGACTAGACGACGAGGGCACGCTGCCCGACCCGGTCGAGGTCGACCCGGCCACGCTCGACCCGGAGGTCCGCGCGAGCCGTGGCATCAGCCGCCTGCCCACCACCCTGGCCGACGCGGTGGCCGCGTTCCGCGCCGACGAGGCGCTGACGACGGCACTCGGGGCCGACCTCTCGGCCTCGCTGGTCGCCATCCGGGAGAGCGACATCGAGCAGTACGCCGACCTCGACGACCCCGCCCTCGCGGCGGCCACCCGTTGGTACCACTGACTACTGGAGGCGGACTCGGGGGTCGAGGGCGCTATAGAGGATGTCGACGACCAGGTTGGCTATCACGATCAACACCGCTGAGATCAGCACGGTGGCCGCAATGACCGGGAAGTCGTTCGGTATGGCGTTGATGGCGAAGTTGCCGACGCCGTCGATCTGGAAGATCTTCTCGGTGAACACCGTGCCCGCCAGCAAGAAGGCGAAGTCGATGCCGAAGATCGTCACGATGGGGACGATGGCCGCGCGCAGCGCATGCTTGAACACCGCTTTGTTGTCCGACACGCCTTTGGCTGTCGCGGAGCGGACGTAGTCCTCCCCGAGGGAGTCGATCATCGAAGCCCGGCTGTACCTGGCGTACTGGGTGGAGCTGGCCACGCCGAGCACCAGCCAGGGCAACAGCAGTCCGGCCGCCCAGGCCTTGGGATCGGACAGCAGCGGCACGTACTCCGTCTTGGGGAACACCCCCCAGATCAGGTACAGGTAGATCCAGGCCAGCAGGCAGACCACGTAGTAGGGGAACGAGCTGACCACCAGGCTGCCGGTCACCAGCGACTTGTCAGCCGCGCCACCCCGCCATCTGGCTGCGAGAGAACCGAGGGTCACGCCGAGGGTCAGGTAGATCGCCGCGCCGCCGATGGCCAGGGACAGGGTCGCGGGGTACTTGGACATGAGCTGCTCACGGACCGGGGTCTGGTCGACGTAGGAGATGCCCAGGCACGGGGCGGGGCAGTCGTAGGTGGCGCCCATGGTGATCTTGCGGTCGACGAACAGGCCCTTGACGAACGTCGTGTACTGGGTGGTGAAGGACTCGTCGAGGCCGAGCTGGTGCTCGATGAGGGCCTGCCGTTCGGGGGTGCAGCGGCCGTTGGCGCTGCAGAAGAAGGAGGCCGGGTTGGACGGCCCGTAGGCGAACAGGGCGAAGACGAACAAGGACGTGACGACGATCACCAGGAACGCGGCGACCAGACGCCGGACGATGTAACCGAACATGCTGTCCACATCTCCTCGGTTGGTCGGTGGGGGCGGGCGCTCGCCCGCCCCCACCTCGACTCACTAGCCGGTCACGAGAACCGGGTCAGGCTGGGAAATGCGGTCCCTCAGGACTGCACCCACATGATCTTCCAGTCCGGCATGCCGTACACGGGGTCGTTGAGCATGTTCATGACCTTGGAGCCGCGGGCCATGGCGTCTGCTCCGTAGCCCGTCACGACGACCGGGTACCAGGTGTCCTGGATCTTGCGGTCGAGGGCGTTCCAGGCAGCCGGCTGCTTCTCCAGCGGGAGCTTCTGGATGGCCTCGATCTGCGAGTCAGCCTTGTCGAAGGCGGCGTAGTTCGAGCCGAACACGCCGGTCTTGTCGACATCGGTGCCCTTGAACACAGGCGGGAACCAGGAGCCACCGGACGGCCAGTCAGAGCACCAGCCGACCGCCCTCATGTTGCCCGGCCAGTCCGGGTTCTGCAGCACCTGGGTGGCGTAGTTCGCGCCGGTACTGGCGAACGGCTGCGGGTCGAAACCGGCGTCCTTGTACGCCTGTACTCAGGACATTCTTCAAGGCGACCGAGTTCGGGTCGTCACTCAGGTACGCGAACTCGAGCTTGTAGTTCAGGTTGCCCGACTTCTGCAGCAGCGCCTTGGCTTTGGCCGCAGAGGTCTCACCCGGTGCGATGCCCGGACGAGGGTTGTACGGGGTACGGCCGGGGATTCCGGGCGGCATGATGTTGCTGGCCGGGATCCGGGTGACACCGGCGATGCTGCCGGCAGCTGCCCACGCGTCCTTGTACGGATATGCCAGGCCGATCGCGCGACGCACCGAGATGTCGGTGATCTTGCGGTTGTCCGGGTAGACCATGAAGGTGCACGGGTTCGGGCCCTTGACCAGCCGGTCTGGTGCCTGCTGGACGAACGAGCCGTAGTCGGCAGACAGCACGTTGTTGTACGTGATGGTGGTCTGGCCTTCGCCCTGGTCCTGCAGCAGGATCTGGTCGGTCTGGGCGGAGTCGGCGTTGAAGTCGAAGTCGTACTCGTTGATGTACTGGTGACGTGCCGGGTCGCTAGCCGCGTCCCAGTTGGGGTTCTTGATCAGGGTGAGCTTCTTGCCCACCGTGTAGCTGCCCGGCTTGAACATGTACGGGCCGGTCGCCAGCGGGTGCAGCTTGTACTGCGCCGGGTCGCTCGCGCTGCCGGGGGGGATGGGGCTCATCGCCGGGAACGCTGCCCAGTAGGGCATGTCCGGGAAGGGCTGGGCCATCTTGATGGTGATGTTCATGCCCTTGATCGCTCACGCAGCCGCAGGTCCCACCCTTGTCGGTGTAGGGGCCCTTGAACGTGTCGCCGTTCTTGAAGTAGTCGTTGCTGTAGGCCGCGCCGCCGGGGAACGTCGTCCGGTCGAAGGAACGCTCGATGCCCCACTTGACGTCAGCGGGCGTGACGGGCTGGCCGTTCTCGAACTTGATCCCTGGCTTCAGCGTGAACGTCCACGACGTGAAGTCCTTGTTCGGGCGGCCGAGGTCGGTGGCCAGGTCAGGAACCAGGACCATCTGCTTGGACGTCGGGTCGTAGCGGTACTGCGTCAGAGAGCGGACGACGAGGCCGCTCAAGATCGAGGTGGAGTCCGTGTAGTAGGCCTCCGTCGGGTCCAGCGTGGTGATCGTGTCGGACTTGAGGACGGTCAGCGTGCCGCCCTTCTGGGCCCCTGGAACCGCTGGTGCCGGACCCATGGCTGTCGGGTCTTTGCCCTGGCCGGGAGGTGGTCCACCGAAGGCGGTGCTGTCGACCGGCCCGTTCCCGCCAGAGGTGGTTCCTGGCGAACCAGTTCCACTCGAGCCACCACACGCAGCCAGAGCAAGAAGCCCGACGGCGGAGATGGCGACAATCGGTTTCTTCAACCGCATGTCCTTTACACCCTTTCTCAGTTGGCTTGTGCGAGCTCACGACGACGAAGCCATCGTGAGTGTGGGCCCACCATCGGACCGTACGTCGCGCTTCGTTTCCTTACGGGGCATGAAAGGTAACGATTGGCAAACGCTGTTGCGGGCACCACGGACTGCCGAGCGTTCAGACCTGAGAGAAGCCTGAAACCCTTGTTACGAAGGGATTACGACTCGGTCACAGCGCACACATCACTACGGTCACTGGTCGATGAGGTCCGGGTGTGGGGGCGGGTTTTGTGCCCGCCCCCCACCTCGGCTCACCGGTCGGTCACGAGGACCGGCTCGGGCCGGGGGTGCGAATCCTCAGGACTGCAGCCACATGTTCTTCCAGTCCGGCATGCCGAGCACCGGGTCGTTGAGCATGTTCATGACCCTGGAGCCGCGGGCCATGACGTCTGCTCCGTAGCCGGTCACGATGACCGGGTACCAGGTGTCCTGGATCTTGCGGTCGAGCGCGTTCCAGGCAGCCGGCTGCTTCGTGGTGTCCATCCGCTGGATGGCATCGATCTGCGCGTCGGCCTTGTCGAAGGCGGCGAAGTTGTTGCCGAACACGCCGGTCTTGTCGACATCGGTCCCGTGGAACACGGGCGGGAACCAGGAGCCACCGGACGGCCAGTCAGAGCACCAACCGACCGACCTGAGGTTGCCGGGCCAGTCCGGGTTCTGCAGGACCTGCGTGGTGTAGTTCGCGCCGGTGGTGGCGAACGGCTCCGGGTCGAAACCGGCATCCTTGAACGCCTGCACGAGCACGTTCTTCACGGCGACCTGGTTGGGGTCGTCGCTCAGGTACGGGAACTCCAGCTTGTAGTTGAGGTTGCCCGACTTCTGCAGGAGTGCTTTGGCCTTGGCTGCGGACGTGTCTCCGGGAGCGATGCCCGGCCGCGGGTTGTACTGGGTACGGCCGGGGATTCCGGGCGGCATGATGTTGCTTGCCGGGATGCGGGTGACACCGGCGATGGCGCCGCTGGCTGCCCAGGCGTCCTTGTACGGGTACGCCAGACCGATTGCCCGACGGACGTCGACATCGGTGATCTTCCGGTTGTCCGGGTAGACCATGAAGGTGCACGGGTTCGGGCCCTTGACCAGCCGGTCAGGTGCCTGCTGCACGAAGGTGCCGTAGTCGGCAGACAGCACGTTGTTGTACGTGATGGTGGTCTGCGCGTCACCTTGGTCCTGCAACAGGATCTGGTCGGTCTGCGCCGAGTCGGCGTCGAAGTTGAAGTCGATCTCGTTGATGTACTGGTGACGCGCCGGATCAGTGGCGGGGTTCCAGTTCGGGTTCTTGATCAGGGTGAGCTTCTTGCCCACCGTGTAGCTGCCCGGCTTGAACATGTACGGGCCGGTCGACATCGGGTGCAGCTTGTACTGCGCCGGGTCACTCGCGCTGCCGGGCGGGATGGGGCTCATCGCCGGGAACGCTGCCCAGTAGGGCATATCGGGGAACGGCTGCGCCATCTTGATCGTGATGTTCTGCCCCTTGATGGTCACACAGTCGCAGGACCCGCCCTTGTCCGTGTACGGCCCCTTGTAGGTATCGCCGTTCTTGAAGTAGTCGTTGCTGTAGGAAGGTCCACCGGGGAACACCGTTCGGTCGAACGAGCGCTCGATGCCGAACTTGATGTCCTCGGGCGTGACGGGCGTGCCGTTCTCGAACTTGATGCCGTCCTTCAGGGTGAACGTCCACGATGTGAAGTCCTTGTTGTGTGTGCCCAGATTGGTGGCCAGGTCAGGCACCAGAATCATCTGCTTGCTCTCCGGGTCGTACCGGTACTGCGTCAAGGAACGCACTACCAGACCGCTCAGGATCGAGGCAGCATCGACGTAGTACGCCTCAGTCGGATCCAGCGTGGTGATCGTGTCAGCCTTGAGTACGGTCAGGGTGCCGCCCTTCTGGGCCCCTGGAACCACTGGTGCCGGACCCTGCGCCGTGGGGTCCTGGCCGTTGGAGGATGTGCCGGGGAAGTTGGTCGTATCGACGGGACCTTTTCCGTCTGACGTGGTACCTCCCGAGCCGGTACCACTCGAGCCACCACACGCGGCCAGAGCAAGAAGCCCGACGGCAGAGATGGCAACAATCGGTCTCTTCAACCGCATGTCCATTACACCCTTTCTTAGTTGGCTTGTGCGAGCTCACGATGACGAAGCCATCGGTGAGTTATGGCTCACACTCCGGACGGTAGGCCGCGCTTCGTTTCCTTAAGGGGGCATGAACGGTAACGATTGGCAAACTCTGTTCGGCGTGCCGACAAAGGACAGCCGCCTCCTCAAGGGCAAGCGGAAAGCCCTTGTTGCAAAGGGATTACGACTCGGTCACGACGCAATCGTCAATTAGGTCACAGGTCGGTGTCGAGGCGTCAGCCGGCCCGACGATATTCGCTCGGACTCTGTCCGTATGCTCTCTTGAATGCGGTGCTGAAGGTGAATGGACTGCCATAGCCGACTCGATGCGCAACGCTTCCGACGGTGGAGTCGGGATCGCGAAGCAGGTCCGCGGCCAACGCCAACCGCCAGCCGGCGACGTACGACATGGGTGGCTCACCGACCACGGTGCTGAAACGTCGGGCCAGCCCGGCCCGCGAGACCCCGCACGATCGAGCGAGGTCCGCGATCGTCCAGGGCCGCTCCGGTTGGTCGTGGATCAGGCGAAGGGCCTCACCGACGACGGGGTCGGACGAGGCGGAGTACCACGAGGGAGTCTCCGACTCCGACCGGTCGAACCAGGCCCTCAGCGCGTCGATCACGAGGACGTCGAGCATCCGGTCGAGCACGACCTGCTGACCCGGCCGGTCCCGTACGACCTCATCCAGCAGCAGCGGCAGGATCGAGCTCTCCCACGATCCGGCACGCAGAACCACCAGAGCCGGCAGCGCATCCGTGATCCGCCGGCTGATCTCGCCGCCGGACTCGTACGCCCCGACCAGCATGGCCGTGGAGCCCGCCGGGTTGTTGCCCCACGTTCGGATCCCCAGCCCCATCGCCTCAGCGACGTTGACACCGCTCAGCGAGACACATTCCTGCGCGGGCAGGATCTTCACCTGCGGGGGCGTGTCCGGGCCGTCTGCGAAGACGTACGGATCGGGACCTCGCAGCAGCGCGACGTCGCCGGGATCCAACCGCGTCGTCTCTCCGGAGTCGAGTACGACGTGTGCTTCGCCACTGACCACCACGACGACCGACAGGGGGGCTCGGTCCTCGATCCGCAGTGACCACGGCGGCTCCATCACGGCGCGGAGCAGGAACGCGCCACGCGCCCGAGGACCGTCGAGGAACCCGCTGAGAGCATCCATGCGGGCCAGCCTAGACGCAGACGCATGTTGTTGAGCCGATCTACTATGGATCGTCTCGACTAGTCGGCGCTTCACTGGTCCTATGACTCTCCGGGACCTGTCGTTCGGCTCGCCGACCCTTGCCCTCGTCGCGCTGCTCGGCAGCGGACTCGCTGGTGGTGTCTTCTTCGCCTTCTCGACCTTCGTGATGGACGGCCTGGGCCGGTTGCCGGATCGCGACGGCCTCGCTGCGATGCAGCAGCTCAACAAGGCGGCCCCGACCCCCGCGTTCATGGCCCTGTGGCTCGGCACGGCTGCCTGGTGTGTCGCTGCGGCCGTCTCCGCCGTACGACGGTGGGGTGAGCCACCGGCCGCCTGGCTACTGACCGGAGCTGCGCTGTACCTCGCCATGATGGTGCTCAGCTTCGCCTTCCACATCCCACAGAACAACGCGCTCGCGCTGCTCGACCCATCAGTCGCGAACTCGGCCGCGACGTGGCGCAGCTACCACACCTGGTGGACGGCGATGAACCATCTGCGCACGCTCGCCTGCGCTGCTTCGTGTGTCGCCTTCGCCGTCGCGTACCGGCTCTCCTGAGTCGCCCGTGGCAGGTCCCGCCTCGACGACCCGCCACGATAGGTTTGCCCCCACGAGGTCGACACGCTCAACGGGTGAAGCCGTGCGACCGTCAGGCCCTCCGGTGGGGAAGGAGCTTCATGGCGACCAGCGAGCGGGTACCCGCCGTCGGCTCGGGGACTCAGATCGAGCTCAACGGCATCAACGTCATCTCGGAGGACGAGCGCAAGGGCACCCCACGGGACCTCTTCTGGCCGTGGTTCGCGGCCAACGTCTCGATCCTCGCGGTCGCCTACGGCTCGTTCATCTTGTTCAGCTTCCCACTCTCGTTCAACCAGGCGGTGATCGCCGGCGTCCTCGGCATCGTGTTCTCGTTCCTGCTCTGCGGGTTCGTGTCGATCGCCGGGAAGCGCGCGTCGGCGCCGACCCTCGTCGTGAGCCGGGCCGTGCTGGGCGTCGAAGGCAACAAGCTGCCCACTGCTGTCTCGTGGGTGCTTACGGTGGGCTGGGAGACGGTGCTCACCGTGCTGGCGACCTTGGCGACGGCCACTGTGTTCGGCGAGCTCGGCTGGGGCGGCGGAGACGCGACGAAGGTGGTCGCACTTGTCGTCGTCGCCAGCTTGATCGTCGGCGCTGGGGTCATCGGCTTCGACCTCATCATGCGCATGCAGACGGTCATCACGGTGGTCACGGCCGTGCTGACCATCGGCTATGTGATCCTGGCCTGGAAAGAGGTCGACTGGAATGCCGTCTCGGCGATGCCGTCCGGCACGAACCAGCAGTTCATCGGCGCACTCATCTTCATGGCGACCGGGTTCGGGCTGGGATGGGTCAACGTGGCCGCCGACTACTCCCGCTACCTGCCCCGTTCGTCGTCGAGCCGCGGGGTGATCGGTTGGACGACATTCGGAGCGTCGCTGGCCCCAGTGCCATTGCTCGTGTTCGGTCTGCTGCTGGCCGGTTCAAGCGACGACCTCAAGAATGCGATCGCGGCAGACCCGATTGGTGCGCTGACCCCCATTCTCCCCACCTGGTTCCTCGTCCCGTTCGTCGTCGTTGCCGTCCTGGGCCTGGTGGGCGGAGCCGTGCTTGACATCTACTCCTCGGGTCTGGCGCTGCTCACGCTCGGTCTGCGCATCCCACGGTGGAGCGCCGCCCTCGTCGACGGCTGCGTGATGATCGCAGGGACGATCTACGTCGTCTTCTTCTCCGATAACAGCTTCCTGACGATCTTCCAGGGGTTCCTGATCACCCTCGGGGTGCCGATCGCGGCGTGGTGCGGGATGTTCCTCGCCGACCTGCTGGTGCGTCGTCGCGACTATGTCGATGCGGACCTGTACGACCCCCGAGGGCGATACGGGTCGGTCAAGGTCGTACCGGTGCTCATCCTGTGTGGCGCGACTGCGATCGGCTGGGGTCTGGTGACGAACACGTACGCCGACTGGCTGACGTGGCAGGGCTACCTCCTCGAGCCGTTCGGCCTCGGCGGCAAGACCGGCGAATGGCAGTACGCCAACCTTGGAGTGCTGGCAGCGCTCGGGCTCGGCTTCCTGGCCCAGCTGGTCGTGAGCATGATGACGGTGCCGGCCCAGGAGCAGCGGGCGTGACGGAGCCGGCCGGGCTCACGAAGGCCCCGTCGCCCTGGCTGGTCGTCATCGACATGCAGAACGTCTTCGCGAACGCCGACAGCCCGTGGCGCACCCCTGGGTTCGATGCGATCGTCGACAACAACAGGGCGCTGATCCGGGCCTTCGGGGACCGGGTCGTGTTCACCCGCTTCGTCGCACCGGCGGAGCCCGAAGGTGCGTGGCGGGACTACTACGACGAGTGGTCGTTCGCGCTGGTCCCGGAGGATGCCCCCGTCTACGACCTGGTCGAGACCCTGCCCCACCTCGGGCGCCCGGTGGTGAGCCGAACGACCTTCGGCAAGTGGGATGACCTGCCCGGCTCGCTGCGCGAGCTCACCGGCGGCGCGGCACACCTGGTGCTGACGGGCGTATCGACGGACTGCTGCGTGCTCTCCACGGCGCTCGCGGCCGCTGACGCGGGGATCCAGGTGCAGGTGGTCGCCGATGCGTGTGCAGGCATGAGCCCGCCCGACCATGAACGCGCACTCGCGGCGATGGGCCTCTACGCGCCGCTGATCACCCTGACCTCCACAGAGGACGTGGTTGGCGCGCTGTGACCGGGTCGAGGGCCGACCAGATCGACCGGGCCGCCGGAGCTCTGTGGGGGCTCGCGATCGGTGACGCGCTCGGTATGCCAACCCAGCTGATGTCCCGAGCCGACATCCTCGAGCGGTACGGCGTCATCGACGGTTTCCGCGCCCCGACCGGGGACCACCCCCTGGCGGCGGGGCTTGTTGCGGGCACGGTCACCGACGACACCGAACACGCGCTGTTGCTGGCCGGCACGCTTGGCGCGGATGGGCGCCTCGACCAGGCCACCTGGGCCAAGGCCCTGCTGGCCTGGGAGGTCGCGGCCCGGGCCCGGGGGTCGCTCGACCTGCTGGGACCGTCCACCGCGGCCGCGATCACGGCCCTACAGGCAGGTACCCCGCCGCAGGAGTCCGGGCGCAACGGGACCACGAACGGCGCCGCCATGCGGATCTGTCCGGTAGGCATCGCCGTCGACAGCTCCGACCTGGCTCGGCTCGTCGACCGCGTGGTCGGGGCCAGCCTGGCCACTCACCACACCTCGGTCGCGCTGGCCGGCGCCGCAGCCGTGGCCGCGGTGGTGTCGCGATGCCTGGACGGTGTGGACCTCGCCGACGCGGTTCTCTACGCCGTACGGGCAGCAGATGCCGCCAGCGGAAGGGGACGGTGGGTGGCGGGGGCGAGCGTCGCGCGGCGCATCGAGTGGGTCACCGACAGCGCCCGTGCGATGCCCCACGGCACGCTGCAGGACTTCGTCGTCGACCTCGTGGGCACCAGCCTGGCTACTCAGGAGTCCGTGCCGGCTGCCTTCGCGCTGGTCGCAGCGTATGGCGACGACCCGTGGGGCGCGCTCTGCGCAGCCGCCCAGCTCGGAGGCGACACCGACACGATCGGGGCCATGACCGGGGCGATGCTGGGGGCCGCCTGCGGCCGGAGCGCTCTACCTGAGGGGGCGATCCGGCAGGTGGCCGAGGTCAACCGACTGGACATCGACCAGACCGTCACCCGGTTGCTGGAGATCCGATGGGCATGACCGACCGCGGACCGTCCGCGGCTCACGCTGCTGGGCAACATCCCGGTCGACCTCACCTTGCGGGTCGTGCGGCTGCCGATGCCGGGCGAGGATCTGCTGGCCGAACACGCCCTCATGACCCCCGGGGGTGGGTTCAACGTCCTGCATGCGGCTCGGGAGGCGGGGATGCTCGGCCGCTACGCCGGTAGCCACGGCACCGGGCCATTCGGTGACCGGGTGCGTGAGGCGTTGGCCGACATCGGCTGTGAGGTGCTGCTGCCGCGCCTGCGTGACAGGGACTCGGGCTGGGTGGTCGCGCTGGTCGACGCCACCGGTGAGCGGACGTTCGTGAGCGCTCCGGACGCCGTCGTCGCCCATGACGAGGAGGTGCTGGGCTCGCTGCGGCCGCCCCTCTCGGATCTGCTCTACGTCAGCGGGTACAGCCTTGGCCTGGGAGATCGGAGCGGCCCGCTGGCGGACTGGGTCGGCCGAGCATCCCTCGGGCAACGAGTGTTCTGCGATCTCGGGCCGTGGGGCGCCGAGGCGTCGCACGAGATCCTGCGGCCGGTCCTCGAGCGCGTCGACTGGCTCGCCTGCAATGCGCACGAGGCCACCAGGGTCGTCGGTCAGCACGATCCGGCCTCGGCGTGCTCAGCTCTGCAGCGCCGTACCCGCCGTGGGATTGTCATGGTGCGGTCCGGCGCGCAGGGGTGCTGGGTCGCGACACCCGACGGAGCGCTCGAGCTGGTCGCGGCCCCTCCCGTCGCTCAGGTCCAGGACAGCAACGGCGCCGGCGACACGCACTCCGGCGCCTTTCTCGCGGCCATCGCGGCGGGCGAGCCGCTCCGGGCGGCCGTCGTGCTGGCCAACGCGGCTGCGGCGCGCGCCGTGACACTGCCGGGTGGAGCATCCTGGGAGAGAGCAGAGTCGGGCCAGGCGAGAAGCGAGGAGGGCTGACGTGCCGAAACGCACACCGGACAAGGGGGATGAGGCTGATCCGCTGCGGGAGTACCGCCGC
Source organism: uncultured Actinomycetota bacterium (assembly GCA_963833975.1). GTDB lineage: Bacteria > Actinomycetota > Actinomycetes > Propionibacteriales > Nocardioidaceae > JAWWPG01. Next base: position 554,080 of record CAWIAB010000004.1, on the reverse strand, counting down.
AAGCGGGATGCGTCTCTCACCCCGGAGCCGGTGCCTGACTCGGGACCGCTCCCGGCTGGCAATGACGACACGTTCGTCATCCAGGAGCACCACGCACGTGCCCTGCACTGGGACTTCCGACTCGAGCGCGATGGCGTGCTCGTGTCCTGGGCGGTGCCGAAGGGACTGCCGACCGATCGCAAGACCAATCACCTCGCGGTGCAGACCGAGGACCATCCGCTGGAGTACGCGTCGTTCGGTGGTGACATCCCGGCCGGCGAGTACGGCGGGGGGCACGTCATGATCTGGGATCGCGGCACCTACGAGACCGAGGAGTGGACACCCGACAAGGTCAAGGTGGTGCTGCACGGAAGCCGCGCGCGCGGCCGATACGTGTTGTTCCGGACCGACCCCAAGAACTGGATGATCCACCGGATGGACGAGGCCGACCCCGGGTGGGTGCCGCTACCGGAGCGGGTGTCGCCGATGCTGGCCACCACGGCGGACCTGCCTGGGGACGACGCCGGCTGGACGTACGAGATGAAGTGGGACGGGGTCCGCACCATCGGGTACGTCGATGGCGGGCGGCTGACCCTGCTGTCGCGCAACGACCACGACGTGACGTCGACGTACCCCGAGCTGCGGCGGCTCGGGGAGTCGCTCGGGTCGACGCAGGTGATCCTCGACGGGGAGATCGTCGCCTTCGACGAGCTGGGCCGACCGAGCTTCGGGCGGCTACAGCAGCGACTCGGGGTGACCGCGGCCGCGCAGACGCGGCGGCTCGCGGCGGAGCATCCCGTGGTCTACATCCTGTTCGACCTGCTGCACCTCGACGGGCAGTCCACGCTGAGCCTGCCGTACGCGCAACGTCGCGAGCTGCTGGAGGGGCTGGAGCTCTCCGGGCCGGCCTGGCAGACGCCGCCGGCGCTGGACGGCGAGGGCACCGACCTGCTGGCGGCGACCAGGGAGCAGGGACTCGAGGGGATCGTCGCCAAGCGCACCGACAGCACGTACCAGCCCGGCCGGCGCACGGCCAGCTGGCTGAAGATCAAGAACATCCTCGACGTCGAGGTCGTCGTCGGCGGCTGGAGCCCGGGCACCGGGCGTCGGAGTGACACCCTCGGGGCGCTGCTGGTCGGTATCCCCGAGGACGAGGGTCTGCGCTACGTCGGCAAGGTCGGTACGGGGTTCAGCGACGCCCTCCTGCGCGACCTCGAGAAGCGGCTGACCCGGCTAGAGCGGAAGACGTCGCCCTTCCTGGACGTACCCCGCAAGGACGCCAAGGACGCCCACTGGTGCTCGCCCACCCTGGTCGGCGAGGTGGCGTACAGCAGCTGGACCAACGACGGCCGGCTGCGCCACCCCCGATGGCGCGGCCTCCGCCCCGACAAGTCCCCCTGACAGGTTGAGATGCCAGCCCGGGCGGGTTGAGATGCCAGCCGGGGCGGGTTGAGATGCCAGCCGGGGCGGGTTGAGATGCCAGCCGGGGCGGGTTGAGCTGCCAGCCGGGGCGGGTTGAGCTGCCAGCCGGGGCGGGTTGAGATGCCAGCCCGGGCGGGTTGAGATGCCAGCCCGGGCGGGTTGAGATGCCAGCCCGGGCGGGTTGAGATGCCAGCCCGGGCGGGTTGAGATGCCAGCCCGGGCGGGTTGAGATGCCAGCCCGGGCGGCATCTCAACCGAGCCAACGTGGCATCTCAACGGGAGGCGGTGCGGTGGTCGACGAGGTAGGAGAGGCGCTTCAGGCTCTCGGTGTTGCGCCAGTCGAGGCCGAGCCGCCGTACGACGCCGGGGACGAGAAGCGCCGGGCCGTGGGAGGCGTCCTCGGTCATGGTGATCACCGCGCCATCGGGGGTCTCCTCGATGGTGATGCGGATGGCGGCTTCGCCGCTCGGCCAGGCCCGCGCCTGCAGGACCAGCTCTCGTTCGGGCTCGGCCGTCACGACGTGGGTCGTGTCGTCGATGACGAAGGGCCAGCTGCCGACCGAGTGGTGGATCCGGGTGCCCGGCTCGGGCCACAGCTCGTCGACCTGCCGGATCCTCGAGGCACCGACGACCCAGAGGCCGTACAGCCACCCGTCGGCCAGCACCGCCCAGACGTCGGACGCGGAGCCCTGGACCTTGGTCGAGACGGTGCTTGTCATCGTCGTAGTCTCCCTCGTCGGTGGGCGGCGATGGCGGCGCGAGCAGCATTGCTGCCAGCCGCCCCGTGGACGCCGCCGCCCGGGTGGGCAGAGGCCGATGCGAGGAACAGGCCGCGGACCGGTGTCTCCGCCCGGCCGAGGCCCGGGATCGGCCGGAAGACCAGCTGCTGGTGGATCTCGGAAGTGCCGCCGTTGATCGCCCCGCCGACGAGGTTGGCGTTACGTCGTTCCAGCTCCGGCGGGGTCAGGATCCGCCGGGCCACGATGGTGGACGCGAAGTCGGGGGCGTACCTCTCGATCTGGCGCTGCATCCGGTCCGCCATCTTCTCGGCGTCGTCATGGTCCCAGGCACCGGTGATGCCTTCGTCGCCGGCGTCATCGTGGATCTTCTGCGGGACGTGGGTGTACGCCCAGAACGACTCCGTACCCGCGGGGGATCGGCTCGGGTCGGACGTGGTCATCTGACCCACCAGCAGGAACGGCTGCGCGGGCACGGAGTGGACGTCGATCTGCTGGAGGGACGAGACCAGCTGATCTGGCGAGTCGGCGATGTGCACCGTCCCGGGCGACCGGTCAGGGGGCGACAGCCAGGGGACGGGGCGATCGAGGGCCCAGTCGACCTTGACGGTGGAGGGGTCGAGCTGGAACCTCGCCATCGAGGTCCGGGTCCTGGCGGGCAGGTCGCTCCAGGCGACCAAGCCACCGTAGAGCCGCGGCGCGGTGACGTCGGCGACTACCGCCCGCCCGGCGTGCAGCACCTCGCCACCACTGAGGACGACGGACCTGGCCCGCCGATCGGCGACCTGGATGGCATCGACCCGAGCGTCGCAGCGGATCTCGCCGCCCCGTGACTCGAGGCGTCGCGCCATTGCCTTGGTCAGCTCGCCGGCGCCGCCCTCGGGGACCGGGAAGCCGACGGTCTGCGCCAGCATGGCAAGCAGCAGCGCGATCAAGCCCGAGCCGGTGGCGTCGAGGGGGATGTCGCTGTGTCCAGCGTTGCCCGCGATCAGCAGCCGGGCCGCGTCACTGCGGAACCGCGACTCGGCGAGCTGTCGCCCAGGCTCCAGCAGCATCCGGACGTAGGAGAGCCCGCCGACCTTGGGGAGCCGGGCGAGGGTGCGCACCCCCGCCCGCACCGGTGGGAACGGGCTCATCAGGGCGTCGATCAGGGCAGGCCCGATCTGCTGCCAGTCGTCGCAGAGGGCACGCCACTGCTCGCCGTCGCCGGGCGCGTGTGCCTCGAGTCCAGCGCTGGTCGCGTCCACGTCGTCGTACAGCATGGCCCAGGAGCCATCGGGTAAAGGGTTTCCGAGTACGGCGGGGGCACGGAGCCACCGCAGGCCGTGGCTCTCCAGCTGCAGCCGCTGGATAACCGGTGAGGCGGCGCCGAGCGGGTAGAACGCGCTGAACGTGTCGTGGATGAACCGGGGGTCGAGCTCACGGTCACTGCGTACGGCCCCCCCGACCTCGTGCTCGGCCTCCAGCACGAGCACCGACCAACCGGCGTCGGCGAGCAGGTTCGCAGCCACCAGCCCGTTCGGCCCGGCGCCGACGACGATCGCATCAGGGGAGCTGCTCACGCTCACCTCCTCGACGCCTCGGATGGATCAACGCTAACCGGCAGAAGCACTTCCCGCCGGTCGTCGGGCAGCCGCCGGGTGAGCCCGTTGGCGTCGAGCAGCGCCAGCAGCGGGAGCACCACCCGACGGCTGGTGCCCAGCCGGACCCGAGCCTCGCTGGTGGTGAACGGCTGCGCCAGGTCGGCCAGCGCCGTCGCCGCCTGCCGGTCCGCGCCGGGAAGCAGGACCACCCCGTCGCCGACGCGCAGCAACCGCCCGGCCCGCTCGGCGGCCGCCTGAGCCACCCGGTCCAGTCCCAGCTCAGCAAGGCGATCCGCGTTGGGGGCGGCGAAGGGCTCCTCGCCGAGCTGCTCCTCGAGCCGACCGAGGGCCTCAAGGACGCGCCCAGGCAGGCTGTCCCGCACATCGACGACACGGCCTTGCACCACCTCGAGCGGGGAGTCGACGAGCGCTGTGACCAGATCCGGACTCGGAAGACCGAGTCCCTTCGCCGCGAGCCCGAGCGGAAGCCCGGCGTCCAGCGGCACATTTCGGCGCCGGGCGTCGACGAGAGCGGCCAGCTCGCCCTTCAACCGCGCCACCTCCGCCCTGTCGAGGAGCCAGTCACCCGTCTGTACGGCCACCGACTGGACGTGGTCCGGGTCGACCTCCACGCCCATCCGCACCAGGTCGGTGATCCGTACGACTCGCCGGCGACGCAGCTCATCGGCGACGTCAGGGGTTTCGCTCGAGCCCGACAGCGCATCCGCACGATGCTGAGCCGCGCCGCGACGGCCGAGCGGCGGAGGAGACGGATCGAGCACCACGGACCCCCACAGGGTCCGGCTCCCGGGGTCGCGCAGGACCACGCGGTCGCCGATGTGGAGGGGGATCGCGCGCTCCAAGGTCAGGCGGCCGAGCCCCTGGCCGAGCGGCCGGAACCGGGCACTCAACCCCGCGGAGCCGATGTGGACCAGGGGGCGTTCGGGGACGTCGGACTCGCCCTCCATCCTGATGTCCACGGTTTCGGTCCACTGCCAGCGATCGGCCGAGACGAGGGCGACTCCGCGCCGTACGGTGTCGGGCAGCCCGCCTCCCAACCGCAGCGCGACGCGTGCGACGCCGTCCACCTGGTCGGTTGGCTGCCCGAGCGACTCGATCCCACGTACCCGCACCGTCTCCCGGCCGTGCCGGAGCTCGTCGCCGACCCGGATCCGGCCGGCGGGCAGGGTTCCGGTGACAACGGCGCCGACGCCACGGACGTGGAACCGCCGATCCACCCACAACCGCACGGGTGAAGCGGGATCCGGCGACGGCAGCTCCGTCGACATGGCGACCAACGCCTCGCGCAGCGCTCCGAGCCCCGCCCCGGTGCGCGCGCTGACGGCGATCACCCGCGCGTTGGCGATCGTCGTCGACCCGAGCCGGGCGCGGGTCTCGGCAATCATCGGCCCCGGGTCGGCGAGGTCGGCCCGGGTCACGGCCACCACGGCGTGCTTGACCCCGAACGCATCCAGGGCAGCCAGATGTTCGGCGGCCTGCGGCATCCAGGGGTCGTCGGCGGCAACCACGAGGAGCACGGCCGGGACCGGACCCACCCCGGCGAGCATCGTCGACAGGAACCGCTCATGACCGGGCACATCGACGAAGGCCACCTGGCCGATGATCGGCATCGACGTCCAGCAGTAGCCGAGCTCGATCGAGAGCCCACGTCGGTGCTCCTCGACCAGCCGGTCGGGGTCCTGACCGGTCAGGGCTCGCACCAGGGTGGACTTGCCGTGGTCGACGTGGCCTGCCGTGGCAATGACCTGCACGGGTCAGTCCTTGACGACGGCACGTACGGCGCGGACGATCGCGGCGTCCTGCGACGGGTCGACCGCGACCAGGTCGAGGAGCAGCCGGCCCTGCGCGACGTGTCCGAGGACCGAGGGGCGGCCGGTTCGGAGCCGCCCGGCGAGCGACTCCGGGAGGGCGACGGCCGCACTCGCCAGCTCGACACCGGGGGCGCCCCCGCCGCCGACCAGCGCCGTGGTCTCGACGACGTCGGTCTCAACCAGCCCGTCGAGCTGGTCGCGAATCGCCGTCGCCCGCGCGGTCAGCTCCTCGCGGGTGCGGCTCAGGGCCTGTGAGACCGGCGATGGTGGCCCCTCGAGGGTGGCCTCGAGCGCGGCCAGGGTCAGCTTGTCGACCCGGAAGGCACGCGCAACCGGATGTCTCCTCATCCGAGTCACGAGGTCGGCCGAGCCCATCACCAGGCCGGCCTGCGGTCCCCCGAGCAGCTTGTCGCCCGAGGCCGTCACGAGCGCAGCCCCCGCCCGGAGAGTAGTGGCGGCATCCGGCTCGAGTGGCAGCCGAGCGTGGGCGGAGAGCAGTCCGGACCCGATGTCGACGACGACCGGGACGGGGAGGGCAGCGAGCTCGACCACATCGACCGACGCGGTGAATCCCGAGACCGTGAAGTTCGAGGGATGGACCTTCAGAACCATGGCTGTCGAGTCGGTGATGGCCGCGGCGTAGTCGCCGACGGTGACGCGGTTCGTCGTGCCAACTTCGCGAAGCCTGGCCCCGGACGCGGTCAGCAGGTCAGGGATGCGAAAACCGTCGCCGATCTCGACCAGCTCGCCGCGGGCTACGACGATCTCCTGCTGCCAGGCCAACGCGTGCGCCGCGAGGGAGAGCGCCGCGGCACCGTTGTTGACGATGAGCACGTCCTCCGCTTCGGGGATCGCCCGGGCCAGTGCTGCATGCGCGGACCGCCCCCGGCGGTCGCGACGACCGGTCGCGAGGTCGAGCTCGACGTCCGTCGTCCCGCTGGCGAGGCTCAGCGCCTCGCGCGCGGCCGAGGACAGGGGGGCCCGGCCGAGGTTGGTGTGCACCACGACGCCGGTCGCGTTGATGACCGGCCGGAGCCCGCCCGCACCCTCTGGCAGGGCGTCCACAACGGCAGACACCACCTCGGTCGGACTCAGCTCACCGGCCCGACAGCGGCCCAGGGCGGCTCCGACAGCACCTTTGACGCGTGCCGGTCCGAGCCGTGCGACCGCCGCGACCAGCCGCGGGTCGGCGAGCACCATGTCGGTGCGTGGGACCTGGCGGCGAGGGTCGTCCATGGTCGGACCATCCTTCCTCCGGACCACCTCCGGTCTCGCCGGCTCACCAATCTGCGTGTCGTACGACGATGGCGGAGGCGGACGGGAATCGAACCCGCCTGGCCGAGATGCTCGGCCACAACGGTTTTGAGGACCGCGCCCATCACCAGACGAGGTACGCCTCCGCCGACCACCCTAGCCAGCCTGATCACCGCGCTTTCGTCGGCGGTGCACCCACGAGAAGCTCCCCTGAGGCGCGCACCAATCGCGCGGTCGGACGGCGGACGGGTCAGGTGCCGCCGCGGCGGGTCAAGGCGTCGAGGAGTCGATCGGGTACGACGGGCGCCAGCTGGGTCACCACGCGGGAGGACAGGCCCACCGGATACCTGGTCGAGGGTCGCCGCGAGGTGAGCGCCTTCTCGATGCTCTTGGCTACGTCCTCGGGCGAGCTGCCGTGGTCGTCGCCACTGGCGAGGTTGTCGCGGAACGCACGCAGCCGGTCGCGGTACCGGTCCAACACCGGATCGTCGCTGGCCAGCAATGCGTCGACCCGGTCGCCGGCCTTGCCCCAGATGGAGGTGGCCATCACCCCCGGCTCGATCAGCGAGACCCCGATCGAGTCGGGGTGGAGCTCCTGCCGCCAGACGTCTGCCAGCGCCTCCATGGCGAACTTGGTCATGTGGTAAGGCCCGGCGAACGGGAACGCGATCCGTCCACCGATGGACCCGACGAACACGATGCGGCCCGTGGCCGCGCGCACCTGAGGCAGCAGCGCCTGTGTCACGCGGATGTGCCCGACCAGGTTGACCTCCAGCTGGGCTTGCAGATCCTCGATCGGGATGGTCTCCATCGGCCCGGGATACCCCGCGCCCGCGTTGTTGACCAGCCCCCAGAGCCCACGGTCTCCAACCACGTCCGCGATCTCCTCAGCGGCGGCCCTCACCGAGCCGTCGTCGGTGATGTCGCACTGAACGGGATGCAGGAGCCCACCCGCCTTGGCGGCCAGCGCCTTGCCGTCGGCCGGGGTGCGCACCCCGGCGAAGACCTGCATCCCGGCCCGGTCGAGGCGCAGCGCGGTCGCCTCGCCGATCCCGCTTGACGTCCCGGTGATAAGCACACTTCTCATCCCGCCAACGTACCCAAGCCGCGCCGTACTCATGTCCGGCTATCTCTGCAGACAAAAGCGACCTGCGGACTCGTCTGAGGTCCTGACGGTGAATCGCTCCAGGGTTGGGCAGACGATCGCGGTCGGCCGAATCCGGGGGTCGACGGGTGTGTATCGCCGTACGGGGTTAGCGTTGCCAGGAGCAGGACGCATGCTGGACCGCGCGGACGAGAGGAGCGGCGATGGGGGTCAAGACATTCATCGGCTCCTGGCCGCTCGTCCGGCAGGTCACCGGCGCCGACGACCTCGGCCGCGGCGCCGCCGTGGAGTCGAACAAGCCCGACACCTGGCGAGCCCGCACCGAGGATGCCGACCGGGTGGTGGACTCGATCTGCCCTTACTGTGCGGTCGGCTGCGGCCAGAAGGTGTACGTCAAGGACGAGCAGGTCATCCAGATCGAGGGCGACCCGGCCAGCCCGATCTCGCGCGGTCGGCTGTGCCCCAAGGGCAGTGCCAGCGCCCAGCTGGTCACGTCGCCGAGCCGAGTCACCACGATCCGCTACCGACGTCCCTACGGCACCGAGTGGGAGGACCTCGACCTCGATACGGCGATGGACATGATCGCCGACCGGGTGATCAAGAGCCGCAAGGACTACTGGCAGTGGGAGGCGGAGGGCCACCGCGTCCGGCGGACGACCGGCATCGCAAGCCTCGGAGGAGCGACCCTCGACAACGAGGAGAACTACCTCATGAAGAAGCTCTACACGGCGCTCGGCGCCATCCAGATCGAGAACCAGGCGCGTATTTGACACTCGTCCACGGTCCCCGGTCTGGGGGCCTCGTTCGGGCGGGGAGGCGCCACCTCCTTCCAGCAGGATCTCGCCAACAGTGACTGCATCCTGATCCAGGGCTCCAACATGGCCGAGTGCCACCCGGTCGGCTTCCAGTGGGTGATGGAGGCGAAGGCCAAGGGCGCCACGATCATCCACGTCGACCCGCGGTTCACCCGCACATCGGCGGTGTCGGACATCCACGCGGCGATCCGCGCCGGCACCGACATCATGTTCCTCGGCGCACTGGTCAACCACGTGCTGAGCAACGACCTCTACTTCCGCGAGTATGTCGTCGCCTACACGAATGCGCCGTCGATCATCACCGAGGACTTCGAGGACACCGAGGATCTCGGCGGGCTCTTCTCGGGCTACGACGAGGACAAGCGCACGTACGACAGTGAGTTCTGGCGGTACGACGACCCGGAGACACGGCGCTCCGAGTCCGGCGCCGCGCAGATCGACGAGGACGCCGCTCACGAGGCAAGCCACTCCGAGAAGGCCGGGCTCCGGTGGTCCTCGGGTGTCCGCGCAAGGGCGACCGCGACGAGACGCTTGCAGCACCCGCGCTGCGTCTTCCAGATCCTCAAACGCCACTACGCGCGTTACACGCCGCAGATGGTCCAGGACGTCTGCGGCATCCCGGTGGAGCAGTTCACCAAGATCGCCGAGGCGATCACCAGCAACAGCGGACGTGAGCGGACCACGGCGCTCTGCTACGCCGTCGGCTGGACGCATCACTCCAACGGTGTGCAGGTGATCCGGACCGGCGCGATCCTCCAGCTGTTGCTCGGCAACATCGGCCGGCCCGGCGGCGGCATCATCGCGCTGCGCGGCCACGCGAGCATCCAGGGCTCGACGGACATTCCCACGCTCTACAACTTGCTGCCGGGTTATCTGCCGATGCCACTGGCCGCGGAGCATCAGTCGCTCGACGAGTACGTCGAGCTGGACGAGGGTGCCGCCGGATTCTGGGGCAACATCCGCAGCTACGCCGTCAGCCTGCTGAAGGCGTACTTCGGTGACGCAGCCACCGCGGAGAACGACTTCTGCTTCGACTACCTGCCGCGTATCACTGGTGACCACGGGACCTACCAGACCGTGCTCGACATGATCAACGACAAGGTGAAGGGCTACTTCCTGGTGGGGGAGAACCCTGCCGTCGGCACCTCGAACGGCAAGATGCAGCGCCTGGGGCTGGCCAAGCTCGACTGGCTCGTCGTACGCGACCTGGTCATGATCGAGTCGGCGACGTTCTGGAAGGACGGACCCGAGATCGAGACCGGTGAGATGGCGCCGGGGGAGATCGGCACCGAGGTGTTCTTCATGCCGGCGGCCGCGCACACCGAGAAGAGCGGGACGTTCACCAACACCCAGAGACTCCTGCAGTGGCACCACAAGGCCGTCGACCCGCCTGGCGACGCCACGAGCGACCTGTGGTTCTACTACCACCTGGGTCGGCGGATCAAGGAGAAGCTGGCCGGGTCGGACGCGGTGATGGACCTGCCGGTTCGGGACCTCGCCTGGGACTACCCCGAGCTGGGGCTCGAGCGGGAGCCCAGTGCTGCGGCGGTACTGCGGGAGATCAACGGCACTGGGCCGGACGGGGCTGCGTTGTCGTCGTACACGCAGCTGAAACCGGACGGATCGACAAGCAGTGGTTGCTGGATCTACTGCGGCGCGTACGCCGACGAGGTCAACCAGACGGCTCGGCGAAAGCCTGGTAGCGAGCAGACCTGGGTCGCCCCCGAGTGGGGATGGGCGTGGCCGGCCAACCGGCGCATCCTTTACAACCGCGCCTCCGCCGACCCTGACGGCAAGCCGTGGAGCGAGCGGAAAGCCTATGTCTGGTGGGACGCCGACCAGGGCAGCTGGACCGGGCACGACATCCCGGACTTCATCGCCGACCGGGAGCCCCACCACGTGCCGGCTGACGGTGCTCAAGGGCCGGACGCCATCGGCGGGTCCGACCCGTTCATCATGCAGACGGACGGTAAGGGCTGGCTGTTCGCCTCGAAGGGCCTCGCCGACGGGCCACTTCCGACCCACTACGAGCCGGCCGAGTCACCGGTCGCGAACATCCTGCACAAGCAGCAGAAGAGCCCGAACTCCAAGCACTACGACTCTCCCGACAACGTCGAGAACCCCTCGGAGAGCGAGGTCTTTCCGTTCGTGTTCACGACGTACCGGCTCACGGAGCATCACACCGCGGGTGGGATGAGCCGCACCCTGCCGTTCCTTTCGGAGCTGCAACCGGCGTTCTTCTGCGAGGTCTCGTCACAGCTCGCCGCGCTGCGCGGCCTCGAGCACCTCGGCTGGGCCACGATTGTCACCGCCCGGGCGGCGATCGAGGCGCGGGTGCTCGTCACCGAGCGGATGCGGCCGCTTCGCCTTGCAGACCGCGTGGTTCACCAGATCGGGCTGCCGTACCACTGGGGCGGCTCGGGGCTGACGACGGGCGACTCGGCAAACGACCTGGTGAGCGTCACCGTCGACCCGAACGTCAACATCCAGGACAAGGTGGGGACCTGCGACATCCGTCCCGGTCGCCGGCCGCGCGGCCCAGCCCTCGTGTCGTACGTCGCCGGCTACCGAAGACGCGCCGGGCTCGCCGTGCCGGCAGACGGCACCACCCCCGCTGACGCCGTACCGACGACGCGGGAGGATGAGGCATGAGCCGCAACCGTCTGCATGGTGCGCTACCTGACGTAAGCGCCGACGCCGGTTATGCCGACCCGCCTCCTCGGATGGGCTTCTTCACTGACACGAGCGTCTGCATCGGCTGCAAGGCCTGTGAGGTCGCGTGCAAGCAGTGGAACGACATCCCGGAGGACGGCCTGCTGCTGACCGGGATGTCGTACGACAACACCAGCCAGCTGGACGCCAACTCATGGCGACACGTGGCCTTCATCGAGCAGACGGCGCCGATTGTGCCCGTGCTTGACCCGGACGCGCCGGCCTTCGCAGTCGCACCCACGACCGCGCCCGTCACTGGTGTAGTGACCGAACCAGTCACCGATCTCGGTATGCCGTCGATCTGGTCCGGTGACCCGCAGGGTGCGGACACCAATGACACGGGTATCCGTTGGCTGATGTCATCCGACGTGTGCAAGCACTGCACCCATGCGGCGTGCCTCGACGTATGTCCGACCGGCGCGCTGTTCCGTACCGAGTTCGGGACCGTCGTCGTGCAACCTGATGTCTGCAATGGATGTGGCTACTGCGTGCCCGCCTGCCCGTACGGCGTCATCGACCAACGCAAGGAGGACGGTCGGGTCTTCAAGTGCACGATGTGCTATGACCGGCTCAAAGTAGGGGAGCAGCCGGCCTGCGCCAAGGCGTGCCCGACGGAGTCGATCCAGTTCGGAGAGCTCGAAGTGTTGCGCGAGCGCGCGGATCGACGTGTCGCCGAGCTCCACGCGCAGGGCGTCGACGTGGCGCGGCTCTACGGCCAGGACCCTGAGGACGGAGTGGGCGGTGACGGCGCCTTCTTCCTGCTGCTCGACGAACCGGAAGTCTACGGGCTGCCGCCAGACCCGGTGGTGACGACACGAGACCTGACGTCGATCTGGCGGCATGTCGGTGCGGCGGCGTTGACGGTGCTTGGTGCCGGGGTCGCAGCCTTCGTCGGGAGACGTCGGTGAAAGAGCCGAGGATGGTGCCGGATGCCCAGCCCTCTTCCTACTATGGGCGTCCGATCCTCAAGGCCCCGGTGTGGAAGCAACCCGACGTCCCTCTCTACCTCTACCTCGGCGGCGTGGCCGGCGTGTCGGCCGTCTTGGCCGAGGGAGCTGCCGCGACCGGACTCCCAGCCCTGCAACGGGTATCGCGCCTTGCGGCCGCGGGCGGGGCCGCCCTCGGCACCGTCGCACTGGTGCATGACCTCGGCCGGCCGGAGCGCTTCCTGAACATGCTGCGGGTCTTCAAGCCAACGTCGCCCCTGTCGGTCGGCTCGTGGATCCTGGCGCCGTTCGGTGGGCTGGCTGCGGGAGCGGCGCTGTCCGAGGTCTCGGGGCGACTACCGCGGCTGGGCCGGCTGGCTGGTGTCGGCGCCGGACTTCTCGGCCCCGCACTTGCGACGTACACCGGAGCGTTGATCAGCAATACAGCGATCCCCGCCTGGCACGAGGGCCATCGGGAGATGCCGTTCCTCTTCGCCGGCAGCGCCTCCACGGCGGCCGCCGGTATCGCACTCATCGGAACCCCACCCGACCAGGCGGGTCCGGCGCGAAGGCTCGCAATCATCGGGGCCGCCGTCGAGATCACCGCCGCTGAGCTGTTGGTCAAGCGCCTCGGCATGGTCGCGGAGCCCTATCAGCAAGGTCGACCCGGGCTGTTCATGAAGACGGCGCGGAATCTGACCGTCGCCGGAGTTGCGGTCGCCGTGGTGGGACGTCGCTCGCGACCGCTCTCCGTCCTTGCGGGGGCGGCGTTCCAGACCGCGTCCGTCCTGACCCGGTTCGGGGTCTTTCAAGCTGGGCTGGCCTCAGCCAAGGACCCGAAGTACACCGTCGTGCCGCAGCGACAACGAATGCGCGACCGTACCCTGGCTGGGTGACCAGCCCGCATGATCAGGAGACGGCGGCTCACCTGTCGTGTTCGTCACCCACCGATCCCGCGCAGCGCGAAGATGAACGTGTTCGGGAGGCCCTGGTCCGCACCGTGTCTCGTGTCCGGCTGGCCGAACGAGTAGGCCTCTGCGCCAACTGCCGTCAACGCAGCCTCCGCTGACGCCTCGCTCTCAGTGGCGCCGTAGAACATCGTGAAAGAAGTCGATGCCCCGGGTGCCAGCGATCCCAGCTTCAGGTCGAAAAGCGCTCCATGGTCATCCGGACCTGAGTCGACGGCGCTTCCAGTGAAGTCGATGGACGAGTCTCCCGCCAGGGGGTTCGGCGAGGCGAATCCGTCGTCGCTCGTGAACCCGATCTCCGGCGAGCTGCCTGCCTGCAGCGTCACGAACTCATCGAACGGCGTGGGCTCGACGTCCCAGTCCATGACCCGCCGGTAACGCAGGTCCTGGACGGCCTTGGTGCCGATGTTCGCGATCGTCACGTCGATCTGGTAGAGGTTGGGCGTCTCCGACGCCGGTGCGAAGCGCTGGTCAACCTCGAGGCTGGACTGCACCTGCACCCTCGACGTGGCCGTGCTAGCGGCAGAGGTGAACCCGAGGGTGCGCAGCCCGTACATCCCGCTGTCGGTGTCGACGTATCCCGTGGACCTGCCAGTCTTGGCATCGGCCACACCCCAGCCCTCACAGTCGCAGTCGGGGGCGAGGGCGTCATCGTTGGTGGGAAGGTATCGCAAGCCGAGATCGGTCTGGCCGCTCTGAGAGGGCTGTTGACCCGGGACGATGAGGTTGCCCATCGGGTTCACGCCGAGGGCGACCACGCCGTCGCTGAGGACCACATGCTTCGGGATCGCGGGTCGGTAATCGTACTCGGCGAGAGTCTTCTCGAATATCCGCCCTTTCGCGATCTCCACTTGAGCGGGGCTCTCGCGCCAGAGGCATGCGAGACACCCGTAGGAGCTCGTAGTCGGCATGTGCGTCCAGCTGCGCAATCGGGTGCTGGGTCGGGTGGTACCCGGCGTGAAGGGTGGCCGAGATGCTCCCGCGGACTCCCACCGCCTCGTCCAGCGTCAGCCTCGCGTTCAAGGCGCCCTCGAGGGCCACGTCGATCCCGCTCGCGGAGTCGAGGCCGAGCGGTTGATGGCTTGCCTTGCAGTACGAGACCGTATCGGAGCTGCCGTCGCTCCACGTGTAGAGCGTGGCGCAGTGCAGGGTCGCCGACGTCGAGATCGCCGCCTTCGCGGATGCGCTGAGTGTCAGCGTGGGCGTGAGGTCGAGCAGGATGACCCCGAGAGCGCCCGCGGGGAACTTCGCCGAGATCGTCGGGGCACTCAGCGTGCAGCTGGCGGATCCCGAGATCGAGGCCGAAAGGTCGACTTGGAGATCGCCCTCGAGGGCGAACTGGAAGGTCTGCAGGCCGCCACTGCCGAAGTAGAACCCGCCGCCGCCGAAGAAGGGGTGGTGCCAGATCGCGGTCACCTGTGGCGTCAGAGACGGGGTGATCGTCACGTCGTCGAACGAAGCGGTCTGACCCCCGGTGCACGACACGGGTGTGTTCGTTTGTGCGTGGACGGGCTGTGCCCGCACGGTGTCACCGCCCACGTTGTGCACGGTGCCGTCGTTGTAGGCGTCCGCGGGAGTCCCTGGGGTCACCGGGAGGGTGAACGTGCCGTCCCCGTTGTCATCGACCGAGTCGACGAGGCCGACCAGACCCGAAGGCAGATCGGCGGTCGCGCCGAATACGGCGATCTGGTTCGCCACAGGCGCCGGTGCCTGTACGACGATGTGGTCCACCTCTCCGCTGCCAGGATCGCGAGCGACGGAGACAATCTGCTCCGTCGGTATCTCGACGGTCTCACCGTCGGGGTGGAACAGAGCAGCAGTCGTCGTTGATGCACTGGGCCGGCAGGCTGGTGGGGACGGCGAGCGAGAAATCGGCCGACGTCGTCACTTGGCGGGCATCGGTGACCGTGACACTGACGGTCGAGGAGCCGGTGGATGTCGGTGTTCCAGTCAGGATGCCGTCAGGGCTCGCCGCCAGGCCTGGTGGCAGACCCGATACCTCCCACGTGTAAGGCGCAACCCCTCCGGATGCCGCAAGCGGCAGGTTATAGGCCAAGCCCGCCGTACCGTCGGGCAACGAGGTGGTCGCAATGGCGAGCTGGTCCACCCGGGTGACATATCCGGTCACGACGGCAACCACGTTGACACTGTCGTCGGACACGTTGGTGAAGTCGACCACGCCGTCCGCGGACACTCGGGTGATCACCGTTTGTGTCGACGTCAGACCTGGCTCGAAGCGCACACTCACCGGCTGCGGCAATGTTGCGTCGCCGTACACGGACACCCAACCGATGGCTCCGGCGTCTTGGGCCGTGACGGTCAGCGTGACCGCCCCACCTCGTCGACAGGGATCCCGCTGAGACCTGTCACCTTCAGGGCCACGGTTGCATCCGGAGCGATCGGTTCTACCGGGGCTCCGACGCCGGTGAGCGTGTCGAGGATCTCGGCCGGGGGCACAGCGCCGTAGCGACCCGGGGCCGAGGGCGGTGCCCCAACGACGTAACCGGTCGCTGCCCCGATCAGCTGCACGTTTGTGGGCGAGTTGTTCGTGATGTCGATGCCACCGTTCGCCGAGACGGCGGAGAACACCGACTGGGTCACCGTCTCACCCGCGTCGAAGCCGAGGCTCCGTGTCGACGAGGATCCCGCAGAGACAACCGATAGCGATCCGTCGGCCTTAGGCTTCACCACTGTCATGGTCACCGACACGGCGACAACGCCGACCTTCGGGATCGAGTCCACCCCGGCGACCTTGAGGGTCACGGTCTTGCCCGGCCGGACGGGTCCCGCCGGGACACCCACGCCCTGCTTGGTGTTCAGCACCTGAACCGGCGGTACAGCACCGAAGGCGCCGTCGTTGGTTGGCGTGCCGCCAAGGAAATACCCGGTCGGGATGACGTTGAGATGCAGGTTTCCGGACGACTGGTTGGTGAAATCGACGAAACCATCATCCGAGATCCTCGAAATAGCGACATCGGTGCTCAGCTGCTTGACACCAAACCTCGCGCTCACTGGACGAACCTTCGTGCCATCGGCGTAGACCGAGAGCCAGCCAGCGGCCTCTGCTCCGTACGTTGTTACGTCGAGCCCGATTGCTCCCACGCCGGTGATAGGAACCTCGTCAAGACCTGCGATCTTGAAGCGGAGAGTCTCGCCCGCCTTCAAGGGCCGCTTGGGCACGCCGATGCCTTTGAGTGTGTTGATGACTTGAGTGGGAGGAACCGCCACGAATGCACCTGCAGACTCTGAAGGGATCTGCTCTCCTGAACCCTTTTCGTGCCCGCCGTGTGGCGCTGTAGGGAAGGCGCTGGCGGTGGGATTGCCGGAAAAGATTATCGTGGTCACAGCCGCGATCATCACGAGGCATAGCTTGGACGCGATGAGCTTTTGATGCCACATCGGCTTCCCCCTGTCATAAGAAACTGTCATGAGCCGAATGTCAGACACAATCAACGCCCGTCGAATGGACGGCGCCAGCACTCTATAACTGGGCTATCGAGTCGGCAAGCCCCCCCGAACGGCCGTCACCCCTGGGGACTACAGCGCTCCTTCGCGGGGTGGCTGGCCACCGGCAGGCCGCCGTACCCTGGCTGGGTGACCAGCGCTTCGACCTCCCGTTCTCACACGTCCGTTCGCCTGACCCAGACCGCGTCCGGCGGTGGATGTGCCTGCAAGGTGCCGCCTGGTGAGCTCGAAGCGATTCTGGCGGGGCTTCCGGAGGCACAGGAAATGGGGAATCTCTTGGTGGGCTTGGAGAACGGCGACGACGGAGCCGTCGTCCGCCTCGACGCCACCCGCGCGGTCATCGCCACTGCGGACTTCTTCACGCCGGTCGTCGACGATCCATACGACTGGGGCCGGATCGCGGCCGCGAACGCTCTCTCGGATGTCTATGCGATGGGCGGCGAGCCGCTGGTGGCCGTCAACCTGCTGGCTTGGCCGCGCGACACGGTGCCGTTCGAGCTGGCTCGCGACGTGTTGCGTGGTGGGGCCGATGTCTGCGTCGAGGCCGGCTGCTATCTCGCCGGCGGCCACAGCATCGACGACATCGAACCGAAGTACGGCCTCGCCGTGACCGGGATCGCGCATCCGGACCGACTGCTGCGCAACGATGCGGGAGGTCGCGGGGCTGCCGCTGACGCTCACCAAGCCGCTCGGCCTCGGCGTGCTCAACAACTGGCACAAGGCGACCGGGGAGGTGAGCGCCTCGGCGATCGACGTGATGACGACCCTCAACCGGGATGGGTCGCGTGCAGCGCTGGCCTCTGGCGCGGTGTGTGCGACCGACGTGACGGGCTTCGGGCTGCTCGGCCACCTGTACAAGCTGTTGCGTGCGAGCGGCATCTCTGCGGAGATCGACGCGGCAGCGGTGCCGTACGTCGAGGGTGCGCGCGAGGCGCTGGCAGAGGGGTTCGTGCCGGGCGGCAGTCGGCGCAACCTGGACTGGGTGCGCCCGCACCTGCAGCCGGAGGTGGGTGAGGACGAGTTGACTCTCTTGGCCGACGCTCAGACCTCCGGTGGGCTCCTGGTGGTCGGCGAGGTCCCTGGCTACCCGGTCATCGGCCGTACGACGCCCGGGCCGGATGCTCGGATCACCATCCGCTGAGTCGCATCCCTGGCGGGGTCAGCGGCCGCGGAGCTCGGGAAGCACCTGGTCGCCGTACATGCTGATCATCTCGGCGTAGTGCGGACCCATGTTCGCGACGTAGATGTCGTCGAAGCCGACCTCGACGAACGGCTCGAAGGCCGATAGGTGTTCCGCCGGATCCTTGCCGCAGGTGGTGGAGTCGGCGATCATCTCCTCGGTGACCAGCTCGGAGGCCTGCTCGAAGTGTCTCGGGGACGGCAGCACCTGCGAGAGCTCCCCGGGTACGCCGGAGTTGGCCCACAGTCGGTGGGTGATCTTGACGCCCTCTTCGGGTGTGTCCGCATAGCAGACCTTGAAGCCCACCTGGGTCGGCTTGCCCTTGCCGCCGGCCTTCTCGAAGTCTCCACGAGGTCACCGTCGGGCATCGTGCTGATGTAGCCGTCAGCGATCCGGCCCGCCACCCCGGCGGCCTTCGGGCCGAAGCCGGACATGTAGATCGGCGGCGGCTCGTCCGGCAGGGTGTAGATCCGCGCCGTGTCGACGGTGTAGTACCGGCCGTGGTGGCTGATGACGTCGCCCGTCCAGAGCTTGCGCATCACCTCGACAGCCTCCTCGAGCATCTCGAGGCGAACGTCGGTCGACGGGTACACCTGTCCGAGGATGTGCTCGTTCAGTGCCTCTCCGGTACCGATCCCCAAGGTGAACCGACCGTCGAGCAGTACGGCGCTGGTGGCCGCAGCCTGCGCCACGATCACCGGGTTGACCCGCATCGTCGGGCAGGTCACGGCGGTCGTGACCGGCAGGCTGCAGACCTGGGAGATGGCGCCGATCATCGACCAGACGAAGGCACTCTCGCCCTGTTCGTCATTCCAGGGATGGAAGTGGTCGCTGATCCAGAGCGCCTCGAAACCCGCGTCCTCGGCGAGGCGCGCCTGTTCGAGCAGCTGCGACGGCGAGTACTCCTCGCAGGACAGGAAGTACCCGATCCGCATGACGTCTCCCTCGACTCGTTGGCTGTCGGGAGTGTTGTGCCCACGCCGGCGAGCGCCAAACGTCGAATCCCGAGTTTGGTCAGGCGGTGCGCAGGTCGGGCGCGTCCTCGATGGCCCGCTTCTCGGTCTCCACCGCGTCCTTGATCTGCTCGGGGGTCATGGCCAGGCTGACGGCGTAGTAGAAGATCACCAGGCTGAAGGCGGCGACGACGCCGAGGTCGACCCAGTCCGGCAGCCAGCTCTCGGACCCGGTGCCGTAGCGACCGAGCAGGCCGATGATCGTCATGCCGATCAGCCACGGCCAGATCCACGATGCCGCGCGCCAGTCCACGTCCTCACGGTGGGTGTCGTCGCGCCGGCGCAGCTCGATCTCGAAGATGACGCGTCCGATGAAGATGCCGACGAGCAGCTTCCAGGTGGCCTCGAAGCCGCCCCAGTAGATGATCAGGTTGGCGAAGATGAAGCCGAGCGGGTTCAGCAGCAAGCGGGAAGGGCATCCGGTAGGGCGCGGTGCCGCTCGGGGTCCTTCTCCTGCAGGGCGGCCGCCGCGATCGGGGCGAAGGCGTACATGATCGCGGTCGCGGACGTCACGAGCCCGATCAGCGAGCTCCAGCTCGGGAACGGCAGGAACGCCAGCAGGCCGATCACGAAGGCCAGCAGGATGGACCCCACCGGAACCTTGCGCTTCGACGTCTTGGTCAGCCAGTCCGGCATCACGTCGTCCTCGCCCAGAGCGTAGGAGATCCGCGCCGACGTGCCGAGGTAGATCAGGCCGGTGCCGGCCGGCGAGATGACCGCGTCGATCAGCAGGATCTTCGCCAACCAGCCGGCGCCCACCGCGACCGCGAGGGTGTAGTAGGCCGAGTTGATGTTCCCCGGGCCCAGCGGGTCGTTCCAGCCGTGGGCGATGTTGTTGGGGTCGAGCGCGCCGATGAAGGCGACCTCGAGCAGCAGGTAGAGCGCCGCGCCGGTCAGCATGGCGGTGATGATCGCCCGGGAGACCGTGCGCTGCGGGATCCTTGGCCTCGCCGCCCATCTGGACGGCCTGCTCGAAGCCTTGTAAGGCGAACACCACCCCGGCGGGTAAGGCCGCGAATATCCCGTGGAAGCCGTACGGCGCGAACCCGCCGCCCGCCGTGAAGTTGTGGATGTGGAACGACAGGTAGATCAGCACGATGACCGTCAGCAGCGGGACGGCCACCTTCCAGATGACCAGGACCGCGTTGCTGTCGGAGAGCAGCTTGGCCCCCATCACGTTGATGATGGTGAAGAGCAGCATGGCCAGGCAGGCGACGATGAGCCCGCGACCGTTGAGGGTCCCGTTGGGCTTCAGCATCTGGAAGTTGTTCTGAGCCCAGTCGGTGCCGTCGAGGTACTCGATGCTCGCCTCGACCTCGATGGGCGCGATCGTCACCGCCTGGAGGTACGCCGCCCAGCCGGCGGTGAACCCGGCGAGGGCGCCGAAGCTGAAGTAGGGGAAGCGCGAGGTGCCGCCGGCGACGGGATAAGCCGTGCCGAGCTCGGCATGGATCAGCGCCAGCGCGATGAGCATGATGGCGGCCAGCCCCCACGAGATGATCGACGCGCCACCCGCGGCCTCTGCGGCGTACAAGCGCGCCGAGCAGCCACCCCGACCCGATGATGGACCCGAGCGAGACGAAGGTAAGGCCCCAGAAGCCGATGGACCGGTTCAGCTCGCCATGATGCCCGGCTGGTGTGACGCGTTCGACGGTCATTGCCTCACCCTTCGCAGCAGGTGGTGACTACCGCGCGATAGCCACGCCTCGACAGGAGAAACCTCCCACCAAACACCGCCATCGCGCACAGGACGCGCCGCGTTGGCCTGCCAGCTCTGAGAGTCTTCGAAAATTCTCAGGTACGGCCGAACCTCAGCGAGGCCTTCAGGTCGGAGCGACTACCGTCGTAGGCTAACCGCCGTGAGGAGACTGCCGCGATGAACTACGATCTCGCCGACGCGATCAACGACCTGTCGGGGCACAGTCTGGCTGCTCGACGACCTCATGAGCGTTCGCGGCCCGCGACCTCATCTTCGTGGCGTTCGCCCTGTTCGCCTTGCGCATGCTGCCCGTGGTGAGGCCGCGGGACTGGGGTCGGCTGCTCCGAGTCGGCGCGACGCTCGGGCTGGCTTTCGTCTTCGGGCTGGCGGCGTCGAGTGCCTACGCGGAGCCGCGGCCGTTCACGACCCACCACGACATCCACCGGCTGATCTCGCATGCGGCGGGCCAGTCGTTCCCGAGCGACCACGCGACGGCCGCTTCGCCATCGGCTTCGCCATGCTGGTCTTCGTTTCCCGCGCCTGGGGCCAGGTCCTGCTGGGGCTGGCGGTGGTCATCGGGCTGGCGCGGGTCTACACCGGCGTGCACTACCCGGGCGACATCGTCGGCTCGCTCGTGGTCGTCCTGCTGGCCGTCGGCGTCGTCCAGCTCGCCCGCCGCTCGTCTACGCTGAGCCGCCACTCCGGTCCAGCCTGTGGCGAGCTCGGTACGGCGTCGCCGACGGCTCTCGGTGCCGACGGTACGGCGGCTCAGCTGACGTCGACGAGGTCGACGACGAAGATCAGCGTCTCGCCGGGCGCGATCGCGGAACCAGCCCCGCGGTCGCCGTACCCGAGGTGCGGCGGGATGACCAGCTGGCGACGCCCGCCCACCTTCATGCCGGCGATGCCCTGGTCCCAGCCGGCGATGACCTGGCCGACGCCGAGGCGGAACGCGAGCGGCTCGCCGCGGTTGTACGACGCGTCGAACTCCTCGCCGGTCGAGTGCGCGACGCCGACGTAGTGGGCGCGCACGGTGCACCCGGCGGTGGCCTCTGCACCGTCACCCACGACGAGGTCGGTGACCTCGAGGTCGGTGGGGGGCGGCGAGTCAGGAAAGTCGATCTCGGGTTTCTCGGTCATCGGGCAACCCTAACCATCGGCCGCGACGATGGCACGGGGCCCGGTCCGCTGACGACCAGGCCCCGCCCACACAGGACACCACATCGTCGCCCGGCGTGGTAGCAAACACGCCAAAATCCGAATCGGGCTGCAGGCCTACCCGGGCCCGGAGACGTACGACTCGAGCTGGTCGCGCTCGAACTCCAGCTCGTCGATGCGCGACTTCACGACGTCGCCGATCGACACGATGCCCGCGACCGCTGCCGTCGACGACGACGGGGACGTGCCGGATCCGCCGCAGGGTCATCAGCTTGGCCAGCTCGTGGACGGACTGCTCCGGCTCGGCGGTCTCGACGCTCGCCGGTCATGATCTCGCGGACCGGCTGGTCGAGCACCTCGACGCCGGCCGCGAGCCCGCGCACCACGTCGCGCTCGGAGACGATGCCGGCGACCGGGTTGTCGGACGGTGGAGACCAGGACGGCGCCGATGTTCTTGTCCGCGAGCAGCGCCACGAGGTCGCGAACCGTGGCGTCCGGCGACACGGTGACCACGTCAGGTCCCTTTGTCTGCAACACTTCGCTGATCCGCATCGAGTGCCTCCTGGTCCGTCGCCGCGCTCGTCCCGACCGGGCCTCACCCGCAGATCACCGGGTCGCCGATACGGCCGTACCTGCGAGGATGGCCCTCGTGACGACCGTACTCGAAGCCGGCGCCGAGCCGCACGGTTTCGCGGCCGTGGCGCGCGCCGGTCGCTCGCCGTGGTGGTACTCGGCTGGATCACGCTCGTGCTCGCCATCGACGCCAGCTCGACGCTCGCCGTCCAGCGCGGTGCTCGGCGTCGCGACCTGGTGCGTGCTCGTCGGCCTGCTGGTCCGCGAGGCGCCTCTGGTGCGCGCGCAGACCGCCATCGTCGTGGTGTTCGCATCCCTTGTGGAGTACACGTTCTCGCCGTTTCTCGGGGTGTATCTCTACCGCTTCCACAACGTGCCCGCCTACGTCCCGCCGGGACATGGGCTGGTCTACCTGGCCGCGCTCGCGATCGGCCGAACGCGTCTGGGTCCGCGCGCACGCGCAGCGGCCTGGCGGTCGGTGTCGCCGTGGTCGGCGGCTGCTGGGCGGCGTACGGCGTGCTGCTCGCGAGCCGACCCGACGTGCTCGGCGCGTTCTGGTTCCTCTGCCTGCTGGCGTTCCTGAAATGGGGACCGTCGCGTGGGCTCTACGTCGGGGCGTTCCTCGTGGTCAGCTATCTCGAGCTGGCCGGCACCTCCCTCGGCACCTGGGCCTGGCAGCCGCACGACCCCACCGGGCATCGTCTCGATCGGCAACCCGCCGTCGGGCGCGGCCGGCGGCTACGGGTGGTTCGACCTGGCTGCGCTCGCCCTGCGGTCCGGCGGTCCTGCGTGCGGTGTACGGCGGTCAGTCGTCGTCTTCGCCGACGTCCTCCGCGTGCTCTGCCGCCATCCGCTGACGTCGAGCGCTGAGGTCGTGCACCTGACCACCCTTCGACGGGTGGTTGCGCTCAGGGTCCTCGGGGAGTTGACCCGATGAACGCCATGCACCTGCTCGTGCAGCCGGCCGTTGGTGGCGAGCGCGTTGCCGCCGTTCGGTCCCGGCGTCCCGTCCAGACTGGTGAAGCGCCCGCCGGCCTCCTCGACGACGATCGAGACCGCCGCCATGTCGTGCAGGGCGAGCTCGGGCTCGGCGGCGAGGTCCATGCCGCCCTCGGCGACCAGCATGTAGGACCAGAAGTCGCCGACGGCGCGGGTGCGCCAGCAGCGCCGGGTCAGCGCGAGGAAGTCGTCGAGCCGCCCGAGCCGCTCCCAGCCCGACAGTGACGCGTAGGAGAAGTGCGCATCCTCGAGCGCCGAGACGTCGGAGACATGGCAGGCGGTCGCGGAGTGCAGCGACTTGCCCGTCCAGGCGCCGCTGCCCTTCGAGGCCCACCAACGCCGGCCCAGCGCGGGAGCGGACACCACGCCCGCGACCACCTCGTCCTCGATCATCAGCCCGATCAGGGTGGCCCAGATCGGGCACGCCGCGGATGAAGCTCTTGGTGCCGTCGATCGGGTCGATCACCCAACGTCTCGGTCCCCATCCGCTCGCCCCGGTCTCCTCACCGAGGACGGCGTCGCGCGGTCGGGCCCGGCCGAGTGCTCGACGCAGTGCGTCCTCGACCCGCTCGTCGGCGTCGGAGACCGGCGTCAGGTCGGGCTTGGTGACGACATGCAGGTCGAGCGCCTTGAAGCGGTCCATGGTCAGCGAGTCGGCGTCGTCGGCGAGGATGTGCGCCAGCCGCAGGTCGTCGGTGTGGTCGGGCGGCATACCGGCCAGGCTATGCCGTACGGCCGCGCCGACACCGCAGGACGCGCTGTTGAACCTTCCGGGATGCGGGGCCGTACTAGGACTACGCTGCGC
Organism: uncultured Actinomycetota bacterium; assembly: GCA_963833975.1. Lineage (GTDB taxonomy): Bacteria > Actinomycetota > Actinomycetes > Propionibacteriales > Nocardioidaceae > JAWWPG01. The sequence goes on along the minus strand of CAWIAB010000004.1, from coordinate 529,855 downwards.
TTCAAGCGCTCGTCCCGTCCGCCACGCCACAGGGAGCATGCATGATTCCCGAAGAGTTCCATGGCCTTCCGGTCCATCCGCTGGCCGTCCACGCCCCCGTCGTCCTCATCCCGCTCGCGCTGCTGCTCGTGGTCCTCTTCGTGATCCCGCGCACGCGGGCGTGGGCTGCGCTCCCGATGGCTGTGGTGTCGGTGGGCGCGCTGATCTCGGTGTGGGTCGCGCGGGCGAGCGGATTCAACTACCGAACGCACCTGGTGGAGCTCAGCGGCGGGAACGACGCGTTCAAGGCGTCGGTCCTCGGCAAGGCGGTCGACACCCATGAGGGCCGGGCCAACGTGCTCTTCTACCTGATGATCGTCTTCGCGATCATCGCGGTAGCCGTCTACTTCCTCTATCGGGACAAGGATCGCTTCGTCGGGGGTCGTCGAGTACGTCGCCTGCGGAGTGCTCGTCGTGGGCGCGGTGGTGGTGACCATCCAGACGCTACGGGTCGGTGAGGCCGGCGCCAAGGCCGTCTACAACCCCGACGGGACCCAGAACTTCAGCTCGAGCGCCCCGATCAGCCAGCTGCGTTAGTCCAACCTGGTCTGGTACGGCGCCTGCCTGCTGCGGGACGCGATGCGATCGGCCGCGGACGTCGTACGGCGTCAGTCGCTGCCGGACCCTTCGCGGCTGGCGAGCAGCCGGCGGAACGAGTCGACCCGCTCCGGCGTCCACCCGGCCTTCGGCGACTGCCTCGTCGAGCGCACACTCGGGCTCCGATGCGGCGTGCGTGCATCCGCGCGGGCAGTCGTCGGTGATCAGGTCCAGGTCCTCGAACGCGCCGATCAGGTCGCGCGGGTTGACGTGCGCCAGCCCGAAGCTGCGGATCCCCGGGGTGTCGATGACCCAGCCGCCCGCCCGGAAGCTCCAGCGCGTAGGCCGAGGTCGAGGTGTGCCGGCCTCGGCCAGTGACGGCGTTCACGATCCCGGTCGTACGGGCGGCCCCGGGCACCAGGGCGTTGACCAGGGTCGACTTGCCCACCCCGGAGTGGCCGACCAGGACGCTCACCTGGTCCTGCAGCCGCTCGACGACCGGGACGAGGCTCGACGCCGCGCTGAGTCACCACCGACGAGCACGCCGAGGGCACGATAGATCGACGAGCAGCTCGTCGGGGTCGGCCAGGTCGCCCTTCGTCAGGCAGCAGCAGGGGTCGCATGCCCGCCGCGTAGGCCGCGACCAGGCAGCGGTCGATCAGCCGTGGCCCGCGGTGGCGGGTCGGCGATCGAGGCCACGATCACCAGCTGGGTCGCGTTCGCGACCAGGATGCGCTCGATCGGGTCGGAGTCGTCGGAGCTGCGCCGCAGTACCGTCGTACGCGTCGTCGGACCTCGATGATCCGGGCCAGCGCGCCCTCGTCGCCCGAGTCGTCACCGACCAGCCGTACGCGAGTCGCCGACGACGACACCCTTGCGTCCGAGCGGCCGTGCCTTGACCGCGTAGACGTTGCGCGCCTCCGCGCCGGTCGCCGACCCGGACCGTGAAGCGCCCCCGGTCGACGGTGACGACGAATCCGGAGACGGCGTCCGGGTAGCTCGGCCGGTCCTTGGTCCGCGGGCGGGTATGACGTCGCGGACGGTCGTAGCTGTCGAAGTCGTCCTCACCGATCGCGCGGGGGCTCACGCCAGCATCGCCGCCCACGCCTCGGCGAAGCCGGGGAACGTCTTGGCCGTCGTCGCGATGTCGTCCACCTCGATCGCCGGGTACGACGAGGCCCAGCACGGCCGCGGCCTGGGCGAGCCGATGGTCGTCGTAGGTGTGGAACACCCCGCCGTGCAGCGCGCCTGGGCCGGATGTGCAGCCCGTCGGCGGTCTCCTCGTACGTCGCCGCCGAGCGCCGTGAGCTCCGTCGGCGAGAGCGGCGAGCCGGTCCGTCTCGTGCCCGCGCAGGTGGGCGATGCCGCGCAGGTACGACGGCCCGTCGGCCACCGCGGCCACGGCGGCGAGGACCGGGGTCAGCTCGCCCACGTCGTGCAGGTCGACGTCGACCCCGGCCGGGTCGCCCGACCCGGTGACCACCAGGCCCTCCGGGCCCAGGGCGACCTCGGCCCCGAAGAGGCCCGAGGATCCAGCGCAGCTGGTCTCCTGGCTGCTGGGTCGGCTCCGGCCAGCCGCGAACCGTCACCTGTCCGCCACACACGACCGCCGCGGCCAGGAACGGAGCGGCGCTGCTGAGGTCGGGCTCGATGTCCACCGGGACCGCCTCGACCGGACCTGGGTCGACCCGCCACCGGTTGGGCTCGCTGTCGTCGACCGACGACCCCGCGTTCGCGCAGCATCTCGACCGTCATCGCGACGTGGGGCAGGGACGGCAGCGGCTTGCCGACATGGCGGACGTCGACGCCGGCGTCGTACCGGGCGCCCGCCAGCAGCAGCGCGCTGACGAACTGGCTCGATGCGGAGGCGTCGAGCGTCACGACCCCGCCCGGCACCGTGCCCGACTCCGTGCAGCGTGAACGGCAGCCGATCGGCGCCGGGGTCGATGTCGACGCCGAGGGTGCGCAAGGCGCCGAGGACCTCGCCCATCGGCCGTAGCCGGGCCGCCTCGTCGCCGTCGAACGAGACCGGGTCCGTCAGCCAGCGCGGCCACCGGTGGCACGAAGCGCATCACCGTGCCGGCGAGCCCGCAGTCGATCGCTGCCGGGCCGCGCAGCGCCGCTGGGGATGACCGTGATCGCCCGGTCGGAGTCGGGGTCGACCTCGATGCTCGAGTCCGACGCCCAGCGATCGGAGCGCTGCCACCATCAGGTGGTGTCGCGGGCGATCAGCGGCCGGCGGACCACCGAGGGCCCGTCCGCGAGCGCGGCCAGCAGCAGCGCCCGGTTGGTCACCGACTTCGAGCCCGGAACGTCGACCACGGCATCGCAGCGGCGCGGGTCTCGTGGGGCGCCGGCCAGCCGCCCGCTCCCAGGCTCGTCACGGAAGCCCACCCTACCGGCGTGGGAATTCTCCGAACTCCGCGAACGGAGTGCATGGTCAGCCGGGGGTGATGTCGGCGACGCTGTCCTTGGCCCGGCCGGCCTGGTGCTTCGCCCGCCAGGCCAGGCTCGGCTTGCCGGCCGGTGTCGACGCTGGCCAGCAGCAGCCCGCCCGATGAGGGAGACGTTCTTGAAGAAGTGGATCTTCTGGTTGGCCTGCGTCTGCGGGTCGCTCTCCTCCCAGAACCGGTGCCCGCCGAGCGTCGTCGGGACCAGCGACACGGCGAGCACGAACGACGAGAGCCGCGGGGCTCTACCGGTCGCCAGCATGGCGCCGCCGACGATGTGGATCAGCCCGTCGATCCGGACCACGTTCTTGGGGTCCGAGCTCGATCGGCAGGTAGGAGCCGCCTGCTCGATGAGTGGCTGGAGCCCGTCGATCACCGGCTTGGCCCGGTCGGCCAGGGCATCGGCGTTCTTGATGGCGTTGATCCCCCCGACGATGAACATCGAGGAGAGCATCGGGCGGGCGACCAGCCGGACGAGAGTCATGTCGTCCTTTTTACCTCATGGTGCGAGGGTCCGCAGATCACCCCGGGCCAGCCGACCCGCATCGACCCGGGAGTTCGATGCCTCACGGCGCCAGTCTGTGCAGGTCGCGCGGGAACAGGGTCACCTCGCGGATGTTCGGCGCCTCGACCAGCCGGCCCGGTCCAGCGCTCGAGGCCGATCGCGAAGCCGCCGTGCGGCGGGATGCCGTAGCGGAAGGCGTCGATGTAGGCCTCGTACGGCGCCTGCGGCAGCCCGCGCTGCTGCAGGGCGGCGACGTAGTCGTCGTACCGGTGCAGCCGCTGCGCCCCGCTCACCAGCTCGATCCCGCGGAAGATCAGGTCGAACGCCCGCGACCAGTGCGGGTCGGCCGGGTCCGGGTGGCTGTAGAAGGCGCGGTGCAGTGTCGGGTAGCCCTCGACGACGACGAAGTCGCTGCCGTGGACCTCCTTCGCCCAGGCGCCGATCGCCCGCTCGTGCTCCGGCGCGAGGTCGGGCTCGTCGGCGGGCGCGCCGGCGATCTCGAGCGCCTCGCCGGAAGTGCACGATCGGGCAGCTCGGCCGGTACGACGGGAATGTCGGCCCCGAGCAGCGCGACCGCGTCGCCGGCTCGCTCGTGGATCGCCGGCGACCATGCCGGCGACCACGTCGCGGAGTACGGCGATCACGTCGCGGTGGTCCTCGATGAAGCCGAGCTCGACGTCGAGCGAGACGTACTCGGCGAGATGGCGCACGGTGTCGTGCGGCTCCGCGCGGAACACCGGACCGACCTCGTAGACGCGCTCGAAGATCCCGACCAGCACCTGCTTGTAGAACTGCGGCGACTGGGCGAGGTAGGCCGGGCGGCCGAAGTAGTCGACCTGGAAGACGTTCGCGCCGGACTCGGTCGCCGACTCGACCAGCTTCGGGCTGTGCACCTCGGTGAAGCCGGCGCGCGTCGAGAGTCGCCCGGAAGCCGTGCAGGGACGCCGCCGCCAGCTGCCACTTCGCCTGCTGGAGCGGGTGCCGCCAGGTCACCTGGGCGTGGTCGAGCATGGTCGGCAGGCTGGCGGAGATCTTCGGTCGCCACAGCTCGATCGGCGGTGTCACGGCCGGGTCGGTCAGCGCTCGGAACACCGGGTCGACGATCTCGACGCCGGCCGGTGCCTGCGGGTTGGCGCTGACCTGCCCGACGACCTCGACGGTCGTCTCCTCGGTCAGCTCGTCGACCTGCGCCAGGGTGGCCTCGTCCTTGACCACGACCTGGGCTGAGCCCGGTCCGGTCGCGGATGATCACGAACGCCAGCCCGGAGAGCCGGCGCCGCCGGTGGACCCAGCCGGCGATCCGCACGGTCGCGCCCGGCAGGTCGACGTACGACGGGAAGCTCCGCAGCCAGGGTGCGCGCGAGACGCAGCGGATGCGCGGACGAGGGCGATGGTTCAGTCATGAGACCTCCAGAGTCGGTTGCCCTGGAGGTGTGGGCGACGGGCAATTTCGCGGTGCCACCACACCTTCGCCGATCTGGAGTGACCAGCCTTCGTTGCGCAGCTCGCGCTGCGGAGGCTCGGGAGTGTCTTCGGCGTCGGGTCGCAGTCCGCCTTCTCAGCTGCCGGCGGCTCTCTGGGCTGCGCTGACCGACGACTACTCGTCTCCGTCAATGCCGCAGTTATCTTATCCGTTCCCGCCGGTGGTTCGGTCCACCACCGGGGGATCCGTCCGATCGGTCAGCAGGATATCCCCCGCGCGGGGTCGGACGAATCCGGTGGAGAGCGTGGCATGGCAGGCTGGTGTCCATGTGCGGTCGCTATGCCTCGAGCCGCAAGCCCGAGGACCTCGTCGAGGAGTTCGGCGTCGACCGGGTCGATGTCGCCGAGCCGCTGGAGCCCGACTACAACGTGGCACCGACCAAGGACATCTACGCGGTCTTCGACCGGATGCCGCGCGGTGCGGGCGCCGAGGCCGAACCCCAGCGTCGGCTCGCGTCGGTGTCCTGGGGACTGGTCCCGTCCTGGGCCAAGGACCGGTCGATCGGCTCGCGGATGATCAACGCCCGGGTCGAGACGCTGGCGGACGAAGCCGGCGTTCAAGCGGGCCTTCAGCATGCGGCGCTGCCTTCTGCCGGCCGACGGCTACTTCGAGTGGTACCCGACGTCACAGCTGACCCGAGCCGGAAAGCCGCTGAAGCAGCCGTTCTTCATCCGCCCGCCAGGACGGCGGGATCCTGGCGATGGCGGGCTCTACGAGATCTGGCGCAACCAGGCCGTGGCCGACAAGGATGCCGACGGCGCCTTCCTCTGGACCGCCACCGTGATCACCACCACCGCGGAGGACTCGCTCGGGCACATCCACGACCGGATGCCGATGCTGGTCGAGCCGAACCGGTACGACGAGTGGCTGGACGCCGAGGCCACCGACAACGAGGACCTGCAGATCGCTGCTGGTGCCGGCCGCGCCGGGGCGGCTGGAGGCGTACCCGGTCTCGACGGAGGTCAACCACGTGGCGAACAACGGACCCGCCTCGTCGAACCGCTCGCCCTCGAAGGACGGGCGACGCCCGACGTGCTCTTCGACTCGTGACCGCCGTCCGCATCGATCTCGACCGACGTCGGCGACGCCCGGCTGTACGCCGACCGGGCGAAGTACCCGGTCGCCGCCCTGGCGCTCGGCCACGGCGCGGGCCGGGGGGTGGACTCGCCCGACCTGGTCGCCCTCGCCACGGCGCTGCCCGAAGCACGGCATCACGGTGTTCCGGATCGAGCAGCCGTGGGTGGTCGCCGGCAAGAAGGTCGCCCCGCGGCCCGAGATCCTCGACGTCGGCACGATCGCCGGCCTCAACGCGATCCGGGTCCGCACCCCGCTCATCGTCGGCGGCCGCAGCGCCGGCGCGCGGTCGGCCTGCCGGGTGGCCAGGAAGATGGGCGCGGTCGGCTGCGTCGCGCTCTCCTTCCCGCTGCATCCGCCCGGGCGCCCCGAGTCGAGCCGGCTGCCGGAGCTGCGCGGGGTCGGGCTCCCGACCCTCGTCGTCCAGGGTGAGCGCGACGCGTTCGGTGCTCCGGAGGAGTTCCCGGCGTCGACCGACCTGGTGGCCGTTCCCGGATGCCGACCACGGCTTCGCCGTACCCGCCCGGGCGGCGCTGAGCCGGAGGAGACCCTCGCGCTGATCGTCGAGGCGGTCCTCGAGTGGGTCACTGGCTCGGATCGCCTGAGCCTCGTCCGGACTGCCCGCGGCCGCCGGCTCGTCGGAATGCACGCGCGCCGTGCGGCGTTGGAGCCAGCGGACGAGCGGAAATGAGGGTGGATGAACGCGACGCAAGCGCGAGGCGTCCTATGGACGTCCTCGCGACAGGCCGGTCACGGGCCCGAGCGTCACGCGGCGACGAGCGGACCGCGGGCGCGACGGCTAGGCTTGCCGGTGATGACAGAGACCCCCGAACAGCCACCGAGAGCCGTCGACGAGACCGTCGAAGAGCGGACCGCTCGGTTCGAGCGCGACGCGATGGTCTACCTCGACCAGCTGTACTCGGCGGCGATGCGGATGACGCGCAACCCGCAAGATGCCGAGGACCTCGTCCAGGAGACGTACGCCAAGGCGTTCGCCGCGTTCCACCAGTTCAAGCAGGGCACGAACCTGAAGGCGTGGCTCTACCGGATCCTGACCAACGCGTTCATCAACACCTACCGCAAGAAGCAGCGGCAGCCGATCCAGGACCCGCACGAGCAGATCGAGGACTGGCAGCTGGCGCGCGCCGAGACCCACACCTCGTCGGGGCTCAAGTCCGCCGAGGCCGAGGCGCTCGACCACCTGCCCGACAGTGACGTCAAGGCGGCGCTGCAGCAGATCCCGGAGGACTTCCGGCTGGCTGTCTACCTGGCCGACGTCGAAGGCTTCGCCTACAAGGAGATCGCCGAGATCATGGGCACTCCGGTGGGCACCGTGATGTCGCGGCTGCACCGCGGCCGAGCCAGCTGCAGGGCACTGCTCGAGGACTATGCACGCGAGCGCGGGCTGGTGCGCGGCGCGGCGCCGGTACCGGTGAGGGCGGACTCATGACCGGCGGCCACGAGAAGGAGCCGTGCTCGGAGGTCCTGAGCCGGATGTACTTCTTCATCGACCACGAGCTCGCCGAGGCCGACAGCTCAGCAGATCCAGCAGCACCTCGACGACTGCGGGCCGTGCCTGCGCGAGGTCGACGTGGAGCGCATCGTCAAGGCGCTGGTCGCCCGTTCGTGCATCGAGCAGGCGCCGGTCGAGCTTCGCCAGCGGGTGATGTTCTCGATCCGCCAGGTCCAGCTCGAGCATCCAGTCAGACGCGACCTCCCGGTGGGGCGGTCCGTCAGGGCTCGAGTAACGCATCGTCTCGACGTACGAAGACCCCCGCAGACCACTGGTCGGCGGGGGTCTTCCTGACGGCCGGCCACGTGGGCGGTCAGCGAAGCTCGGTCAGGTGTTGGGGCGCTTGCCGTGGTTCGCCTTGTTCTTGCGGCGAGCGCGGCGCTTGCGTCCGGTCTTGCTCATGATGCCTCCTGCGGTTGGTATGGCCGGCCAAGTCTCGCAGACCCACCCGCCACCATGCCAATCCGTCTCGGTCGAGTGGTCTCGTCGGTCCGCGTCCTGGCGGACTCAACTGACGCTTCACCAGGGTGGTTGGTCCACTCGGGGTGGTCTACTGGGGGGCCTTGACCTGACCGATGTAGGAGCGCGCGTACTTCGAGGTGCACTCCGTCTGGTTCCACGGCAGGTAGGTGATGCGCCCGGCAAAGGCCACCCGGATCTGGTTCGCGTTGAACTTCACGCAGTCCATCGCCAGGAAGTTCCCGTAGTCCGGGATCCGCAAGGTCGCGGCGACCGCCTGACCGGGCGGTACGACGACGCTCGGTGCGGTCTTGGTCTGGAACGGCTGCGCCGGCCAGCCCAAGAGGTGCCTGTGCGCATTGACGTACGCCACGCCCGGGTGTCCGGTGAGCTGGCAGGCGGTGGACCCGGTGTTGGTGAACCGGATGTTCTGGTAGACCGATCCGGCGCTGCCTTGCTGCCCGCCGAGCGTGGTACGGATCGACGTACAAGCGGCCGGCGTCGCCTTGGCGTGACCGTTCGACGGCGTGGCTGTGGCAACGGCGAACCCACCGCCGACGAGTGTGGCGGCCGTGGCCAGCCCGAGCACGGATCGTGAGATGAGTCGCATGGTGCCTCCTTGGGGTGCGGATGGTCACACCAAGGACGTGCGGCTCCAGGTCGTCGTTGCCCCCGATCAGGCCTTCACACACGATTCTCAGGAAGCAGCGCGGTGCGGAACCCCCACAGCTCGACACCCGGCACCGGCGTCCAGTCGAGCGAGAGATCGCGGGTGAAACCGAGCGAGGTGTACAGCGCTGTGCGCGGTCGTCATGGCCGGCAGACTGCAGATCACGACGGCCGTCGAAGCCCAGCGCGCGGCTGCTCATCGAGGCAGTGCTGGACCAGCGCCCGGCCGACCCCGATGCCCCGCGCGGACGGATCGACGGCCAGCATCCGGAACTCGCCCTCGGAGTCCGCGGCGAGCTCGCGGTACGACGACCCGAGAGGGCAGAAGGTGACCGACCCGAGCACCCGGGCGGTGAGCCGCTCGACGGCGACCCACAGCTGCGCGCTGACGGCCCGCGAGACCGCGTCGCGCAACGAGGTCGCGTAGTCCTCGGAGCCGCTCGAGGAACCCGTCGTGTCGATAGGCCCGCACGGTGATCTCACCGATCTCGTCGTACTCGTCGGGTCTGGCCAGCCGGATCTCGAAGGCCTCAGACACCGGTGGTGCTCCGCGGGTAGGCGACCTCGGGGTCGGTCAGGACGTTGACGAGGTACGGCACATCCGCGTCGAAGGCCCGGTCCAGCGCCTCGCCGATGCGGGCCGGGTCGGACACCGTCTCGCCCGCGCCGCCGAGGGCTCGCGCTACCCCGTCGTAGGAGGTGCCCGGGGCCAGCTCGGCGGCGACGTCGTACCCGTAGAGAAAGCGCATCGGGTGCTTCTCGAGACCCCAGCCGGAGTTGTTACCGACGACGATCACGACCGGCAGGTCGTGACGGACCAGGGTGTCGACATCCATCAGGCTACATCCCGGCCGCGCCGTCACCGAGCAGCAGGACGACCTGCGACGAGGGCCGGGCGATCCGGGCGGCGATGGCCGCGCCGAGCCCGGCGCCCAGGCAGCCGTAGGGCCCGGGGTCCAGCCATCCGCCAGGGCGGGCCGGCTCGATGTACTTGCCCGCGAAGGATACGAAGTCGCCGCCGTCCCCGATCACCACCGCGTCGTCGGCGAGCCGTGGGAGCAGCTCGCCATAGACCCGCGCCGGATGGATCGGGTCGGCATCACTGGTCAGGAGCACGCGGTCTCGTGCCGCGGCGGCTGCGACCGCGTCCTGCAGCGTCGCCCAGCCAGTGGCTCCACTCCGGCGGCCCGGTCGAGGTCAGCAGCGTGGACCGCAGACCGTCGAACACCATCGTGAGGTCGCCGGCCGCAGACCCGGCCAGCTCGACGTGGGTCGCGAGCTGATCGGGGGAGTCGGCGAGGTGCACGATCCTCGCCGGTACGGCACCGTCCCTGCCTCCGAAGACGCCGTACCCGAGGCGGAAGTCCAGCGGTGTCCCGGCGACGACCACGAGGTCGGCGGCGCCGAACGCGACGGAGCGCGCCTTCGTCACGAGCTGGGGGTGACCTCGCGGAACCAGACCGCGCCCCATGCCGTTGGTCACGACCGGGATCCCCGTGGTCTCGATGAACTGCACGGCGGCATCGTCAGCGCCATCTGCCCAGACGTCGCCGCCGACGACGAGGACCGGGTGGCGCGAGCTGCGCAACAGCGCGGTGATCTGGTCGAGCCGGTCCTGGTCGGGCGCCTGCCTTCGACGTTCCGCCGGCGCCGAGAGATCAGACTGGGGGTCGGCCGACTTCGTCGGACGGGAGAAGAGCTGGTCCATCGGCACGTCCAGGAACACGGGGCCGCGGTGAGGTTGGGTCGCCGTGGTGAACGCCCGGTCGACCATCGACGAGATGTCGCCGACCTGGCTCACCGTGGCGGCAAGCTTGGTGATCGGCGCCACCAGTGGTGGATGGTCGAGCTCCTGAAGACTGCCCATGCCCCAGCGGGTGGTCGGCGCGCGACCGCCGATGACCACGAGCGGAGAGCCCGCGAACCGGGCCTGGGCGATCGCGCTGACCCCGTTCGTCACGCCTGGCCCGGCGGTGAGCACGGCCAGACCGGGGATCCGGGTCAGCTTCGCCGTTGCCTCCGCGGCGAACACGGCGGTCGCCTCGTGACGGACATCGAGGATCCGCATCGGCGGTGCGGCCGGAACAGCGCCGTCGTACATCGGGAACACGTGCGCGCCCGAGAGCGTGAACAGCGTGCTGACTCGGTGCGCCTGGGCGACCGAGACGGCCAGGTCGCCACCGTGTCCCTCGAGGACGCGCGGACGGAAACCTGCGTGCTTCACTGCTCGACCTTAGCCGTGGCCAGATCGAACCACGGCCTTTAGGCGCGAATCCTCGCGCGTGCGTTCCGCCGCTTCAGCGCTCGGCGCTCGTCCTCGGACATCCCACCCCACACGCCGTGGTCCTGCCCGGCTTCGAGAGCCCAGGCGAGACACTGTTCGCGCACCTCACACCGACGGCAGACGGCCTTGGCCTCCTCGATCTGGAGGATGGCCGGACCGGTGTTCCCGATCGGGAAGAACAGCTCCGGGTCTTCATCCAGACACGCGGAGCGGTGGCGCCAATCCATGGCGGTGGGCTCCTTACTTCGGTGTCACGACTGGGTCGTGACCAGTGGTGCGCTCGTGAAGGGATTCACGAGCCAACCTTCTCGTCTCCGCTTGCGGCCTTGACGATCGGGAGGTGACGCGAGGTTTCAGGCGTCAGCGACGGTGTTGCAGCGACAAGCCTTGCAAGAGAAACCATTCAGCACAACCCCCGCAGCACTGTCATTTTGCTCACAGCGGGTCTGCGGTGACCGATTTCCTCTCCACCGACCAGTGTAGAGGCTCAGTCGCCGAAGCGGGAGACCTCCGGTGCCAGCTGTGGACGAGCCGGGCGAAACACCCTCGGTCGACCCGCCCGTAGGATCGCCCGGTGACCGAGTCCAGTCCAGACCCTGCCATCGGCGGCCCAGCCGACGCTGACCAAGCCGGCGAGGGCAGCTCCCGCTGGATGCGCCTCGCTGCCCTCGTCTGTGCCTGCGAGGCGGTGGTCTTTTTGGTGCTCGCCGTCGTCGAGCTGGCCAGCCTGGATTCGGATCGGCTCATCGCCGGCATCACGACCACGATCTTCTTCGTCGTCTACGCGGTCGGGCTGCTGGCCGCTGCCGCCGGGCTGGCCCGGGCGCGAAGCTGGGCACGCTCCCCGCTGATGCTCTTCGAGCTCATTCAGCTCGGTCTTGCCTGGAGCATCCATGGCCCCGGGAACGATGTAGTGGCCGTGCTGCTCGCAGTTTCCGCGATCTTCGTGATCGTCGTCCTGCTCCTGCCGACGACGACGGCAGCGCTGTACGGCGAGCGCGGGACGGGCGACCCGGCCGGCAGGGCCTGAGACGCCCGCCCCGCGGGAGTCAGCCCTGCTTGGTCTCGGCGAAGATCGCTGCGATCTCGTCGATCTTGGCGAGCAGCTCGTCGGCGGTCGACGCGTCCATGCTGCCCTTGGTTCCCGTGGCGCCGGCCAGCTTGGTGGCCTCGTTCACAAGAGTGTGCAGCTGGGGGTACTTCTCGAAGTGCGGTGGCTTGAAGTAGTCCGTCCACAGCACCCAGAGGTGATGCTTGACCAGCTCGGAGCGCTGCTCCTTGATGATGATCGCCCGAGTCCGGAAGTCGGGGTCGTCGTTGTCGGCCAGCTTGGCGATGATTGCCTTGACGGACTCGGCCTCGATGCGCGCCTGCGCCGGGTCGTACACCCCGCACGGCAGGTCGCAGTGAGCGGACACGGTGATCGTGCGGGGGAAGAAACGAGCCAACATGAAACATCCTCTCGAGTGGGCAGTCGTTCGAACGGGCACACTTGCTTTTCGACCCTACCGTGGGCCAGGAGGTGACGCTTTGGCGGCGTTCTCGCTCGGACTGGCGGTCGTCTCCGGCCGGTCCATGGAGCCCACGTTGTACGACGGCGACCGGCTCCTGGTCCGCTACGGAGCCCCGCCCAGACCCGGCCGGTTGGCCGTCGTACGACTCCCCGAGCGCCCGGTCGCCGTCAAGCGGCTGGTCAGCAGGCTCGAGGACGGCTGGTGGGTCGAACGCGACAACCCGCTGATGGGGGTCGACTCGGGACAGGTCGGCACCATCGCGGACGAAGATGTCCTCGCGGGCGTGGTCTGCCGGGTCTGGCCGCTGCACCGTAGACGTGGTCGCCCGGGGCGACCCGGTGCGACCGCAGGGTGAGGATGGTTAGGCTGCCGGGATGCTTGCCGTCTATGCAGACACGATCAACCCCGATGACCCGCTGGCCGGACTGGTAGTCGGAGATCGACCCGATCCGGAGGTGCCTGACGGCTGGACCGTCGTCAACGTGCTGGCTGCGTCGCTGAACCACCACGACGTCTTCTCGTTGCAGGGTGTCGGCCTGCCGGCCGACCGGCTGCCGATGATCCTCGGCTGTGACGCTGCGGGCCTCGACGAGGATGGCAACGAGGTGATCGTGCACGCCGTCATCAGTGACCCGTCCTGGCATGGCGACGAGACGCTCGACCCGAAGCGGTCGCTCCTCTCGGAGCGCTACCAGGGAACGCTGGCGGAGCGGGTGGCGGTGCCGAAGGGCAATGTCGTTCCGAAGCCACCGTCATTGTCGTTCGAGCAGGCCGCCTGCCTGCCGACCGCCTGGCTGACGGCGTACCGGATGCTCTTCACGCAGGGCCGGCTCCGTCCGGGTGACAGTGTGCTCGTCCAAGGCGCGGGTGGTGGCGTGGCCACCGCGTTGATCTCGCTGGCGAGCGCGGCCGGCCTGCGGGTGTTCGCGACCAGCCGCGACGAGGCCAAGCGGGCGCGGGCGCTCGACCTGGGCGCCCATGATGCGGTGGAGCCGGGCACTCGGCTCCCGCAGCGGGTCGACGCGGTGATGGAGACGGTCGGCGCGGCCACCTGGAGACACTCGATGACGTCGCTGCGGCCGGGCGGGACGCTGGTCGTCTCGGGTCTGACGTCCGGGGCGGTGCCGGAGAACCCGGAGCTGACCAGGGTCTTCTTCCTCCAGCTGCGGATCCAGGGTTCCACGATGGGCACGCGCGACGAGCTCCGCGGGCTGGCCGAGCTGCTCGACCTGAGTGGCGCCCGGCCGGTCATCGACCGGGTGCTGCCCCTCGCGGACGCCCGCGACGGCTTCGCGGCCATGATCGACGGCGACCTGTTCGGCAAGGTCGTGTTCACGCTCGGCTGAGCGGCCGAACTGGCGGGTCTCGAGGACAGGCGCTTCCCGGGTGGGCATGATGGGAGTCGGACGAGCACCTTGACGCCCTTGGCTGCCGCGATATCGCCCACGTCCGACTGAGAAAGGCTTCACGACATGACGTTCCTCGCTGTGACCCTGCCCAGCCTGCTGGCCAAGATCGACCTGTTCTCCCAGGTCTCCGAGAGCGTGCTGAAGGAGATCGTGGATGCCGGCACGGTCATCGACACGACGGCTGGTCGTACGGTGGCGGTCCAGGGAAGCTCCGACGCGGGACTGCAGGTGGTGCTGGAGGGCAGCGCCGAAGTGGACGTCAGCGGAACCAGCCGGCCGGACATCCTGCCGGGCGCCTTCTTCGGGGAGATATCCCTGATCGACGGTGGCGGGCGGTCCGCGACGGTGACCGCGGGTAGCGACGGCCTCAAGACCTTCGCCATCTCACAGCTCAACTTCTCGCCGCTCATCGACAAGCATCCTGAGCTGGCCCGCTCGTTGCTCGAGGCCCTCTGCGCCCGGGTCCGTGCGATCGAGGCGACGCCTCGAGGGTGAGCCTCCACCCGAACGCCGTTCAGCTCGACCTCGGCGACGGAAGAGCGCTGACCTGCTCCCAGCTGCCGAGCCGGCTCGGTGGCAGTGCCGAACAGGTCGAGCCGTTGCGGCACAACGTGGGGAACGCCGCGACCGCTGGGATCTGGCGAGTCCGTGGACCTGCCGGATCGGCGGTGCTCAAGATCGCCAGCCCACCGAGCGGCGCTGCGACCGGCTACTGGCCCACCAGCGACGTACCGGCGCACTGGAACTACTGGCAACGCGAGGTGCTCGCCTACACCTCCGATCTGGCACCGACGGCCTACGCCGGGGCCGGCATCGCCTCTCCCGAGCTGCTGGGGTCGAACCGCCGCACGGACGGCCTCGTGGAGCTGTGGCTGGCGGACGTCGACGGCGTCGAAGGGTTCGACTGGTCGGTGCCTCGGATCGCTCACTTCGCCTACCAGCTGGGTGTCGGCCAGGCCCGCTGGGTGGGGCGACTGCCGGAGTCCGGATGGCTGTCACGGCATTGGCTGGCGCAGTACCTGGCCGAGGGGCCGAGCCGGTCGGTGGAGGCGCCGGACGCCTTCTGGGACCATCCTCGGGTCGCCGCCTGGCCGGCTGTTGTACGGCAGGAGCTCCGGCGGCTCTGGGTCGAGCGCGGCCGAGTGGTCGCCGTTGCCGAGGCCACCGAACACACGCTCTGCCACCTGGACGTCTGGCCGGCGAACCTCATCGACGGTCGGGGCAGCTCGGTCCTGCTGGACTGGTCGTTCGTCGGCGAGGGCGCGGTGGGTGAGGACGTGGCCAACCTGGTCCTCGACAGCTTCACCGATGGGCTGATGGACCCGGCCCTCCTGCCCGAGCTCGCGGAAGCGACCGTGCGCGGCTACCTCGAAGGGCTCCGGGACGGCGGTTGGTCCGGCTCCGAGGACGATGTGCGTACGGCGATTGCAGCGTGCGGCGCTGCGAAGTACAGCTGGTACGGCCCCGCTGTCCTCGGCCGCATCGTGCGCGATGACCTGGGTACGTCGTCGTACAACCGCGACAGCTCCGCGGACGCCGTGCGGGAACGCGTCCTCGGCCCGCTCACCCTGATCGCCGAGTGGTCCAAGGCCGCCCTGCCCCGTTGAGATGCCAACTCGGTTGGCATCTCAACCCGACCGGAGTGACATCTCAACCTTTCCTGTTGAGGTGCCAACTCGGTTGGCATCTCAACCCGACCGGAGTGGCATCTCAACCCGACCGGAGTGGCATCTCAACCCGACCGGAGTGGCATCTCAACCTTTCCTGTTGAGGTGCCAACTCGGTTGGCATCTCAACCCGACCGGAGTGACATCTCAACCTGCCGGGAGTGGCAGCTCAACGGGATGGATGTGCGGTCAGTCGTCGTCGGCGTCTTCGAGGCGGGCCAGCCAGGTGGCGAGCCGCTCGACGGGCACCTCGAACTCCGGGTTGAGGTCGACGAACTCCTGAAGCCGCTCGGCCAGCCAGGCGAGGGCGACCTCCTCGTCGCCCCGCCGCTGAGTCAGCTCTTCGATCCCCCGGTCCGTGAAGTACACGGATCAGGCGAAGGTCTGCTCGAGGATCGCGGCCAGCTGGGCCAGGTGCTGCGCCTTCTGGCCGCACGACGGCGCCGATGACGCGTTCCTGGAGACCCGGTTGAACGGCACCCTCAGGTCGAGCTCGGGGGCCAGGTTGAGCGCCAGGTGCGGCCACGGACCCATGTTGGCCGGCTCGTCCTGGACCCAGCGGATCTCCTCGAGATTCGGGTACTTGGCGATCTCCGCCTTGAGCTCCGCGACCGGGCGTGGATAGAGCCGCTCGAGCCGGGCGATCGCGAACTCGCCCTCGGCCTTGCGCTTCTTCCGCTCCGCTAGCAGGTCCCAGGTGATCCGGCCCGAGCAGAGCAGCAGCACGCGGACGGTCGCCGGGTCGACGCCGTCGTCGCCGATGACCGGTTCGAAGGTGCCTGAGGTGAAGTCCTCAGGTGCTGACGCCGCGTCCTTGCGCTTGAGCATCGACTTCGGCGTGAAGACCACCATCGGGCGGTGGGTGCTGCCCAGCGAGTGCTCGCGCAGCAGATGGAAGTAGCTCGCGGGTGTGGAGGGCTGCGCGACGGTGAACGCGTCGTCGGCCGCGAGCGTCATGAAACGCTCGATCCGCGAGGACGAGTGGTCCGGCCCTTGCCCTTCGTAGCCGTGGGGGAGGAGCAGCACGACGCCGGACTGCTGCTGCCACTTCGCCTCACCGGCGACGATGAACTCGTCGATGATCGTCTGCGCCCCGTTGCCGAAGTCGCCGAACTGGGCCTCCCACAGCGTCAGCGCCTCAGGTCGCGCGACCGAGTACCCATACTCGAACCCGAGTACGGCGTACTCGGACAGGAGCGAGTCGTAGACGTGGAAGCTGGCCTGGTCGTCGGTGAGGTTGGCGAGCGGAGTCCACTCCTTGGCGTTCACCCGGTCGATCACCGTGGCGAACCGGGAGACGAACGTGCCCCGACGGCTGTCCTGGCCGGAGAGCCGCACCGGCCGGCCCTGCATCAGCAGCGAGCCGAACGCGAGGATCTCGCCGGTGCCCCAGTCGATCGGACCTTCGGTGATGGCTGCGGCCCGTCGCTGGAGCTGGGGGAGCACCTTGGGGTGGACCGTGAAGCCCTCCGGGATCGACACGTGGGCGTCGGCGATGCGCTTGAGGACCTCGGGCGTGACGGCGCTCTCGGCGCTGCCCATGGCCGCCCCCTTCGAGGGGTACTCCGGCACCGTCAGGTACTCGTCCTTCTGGCTGGTCGCCTCGCGCACCTCGGTGAAGACGGCCTCGAGCTGCTTCTGGTAGTCCTTCATCGCCGACTCGGCCTCGTCGAGGGTGATGTCACCACGGCCGATGAGCGCCTCGGTGTAGAGGCGTCGTACCGAACGCTTCTTCTCGATCAGGTCATACATCAACGGCTGCGTGTACGACGGGTCGTCGCCCTCGTTGTGCCCCCGTCGGCGGTAGCAGACCAGGTCGATGACGACGTCCTTGTTGAACGCCTGGCGGTACTCGAACGCGAGCTGGGCGACCCGGATGCACGCCTCCGGGTCGTCGCCGTTGACGTGGAAGATCGGCGCCTGGACCATCCGGGCCACGTCGGTGCAGTAGAGCGAGGAGCGTGACGACGAGGGCGAGGTGGTGAAGCCGACCTGGTTGTTGACGACGAGGTGGATGGTTCCGCCGGTGCGGTAGCCCCGCAGCTGGGAGAGGTTGAGCGTCTCCGCGACGACGCCCTGTCCGGCAAAGGCCGCGTCGCCGTGGACGAGCAGCGGGAGCACCGGGTACGCGGCACCCTTGTTGAGCAGATCCTGTTTGGCGCGGGCGATGCCCTCGAGAACCGGGTCGACTGCCTCGAGGTGCGACGGGTTGGCCGCCACGGACACCAGGATGCTGTTGCCGTTGCCGGAGGTGAACTCACCCTCGGCGCCGAGGTGGTACTTGACGTCACCCGAGCCCTGGACGGTGTTGGGGTCGATGTTGCCCTCGAACTCGCGGAACACGTTCGCGTAGCTCTTGCCGACGATGTTCGTGAGCACGTTCAGCCGCCCACGGTGGGCCATCCCGATGCAGACCTCGTCGAGGCCGTTATCGGCAGCCGCCTCGCAGATCTCGTCGAGCAGCGGCACCGTCGTCTCCGCACCTTCCAGGCTGAAGCGCTTCTGACCGACGAACTTCGTCTGCAGGAACGTCTCGAAGGCCTCGGCCTGGTTGAGCTTGTGCAGGATGCGCAGCTGCTCGTCGCGGGGTGTCTTGCTGTGCGGCCGCTCCACGCGCTCCTGGATCCATCTGCGCTGCTCGGGGTCCTGGATGTGCATGTACTCGATGCCGGTCGTGCGGCAGTACGAGTCCCGCAGGATGCCGAGGATGTGGCGCAGCTTCATGAAGCGCTCGGTCCCGAACGAGCCACTGGCGAACTCGCGGTCGAGGTCCCACAGCGTCAGGCCATGGGTGCCGATGTCCAGGTCAGGGTGGCTGCGCTGCTTGTACTCGAGCGGGTCGGTGTCGGCCATGATGTGGCCGCGCACCCGGTAGGCGTGGATGAGCTCGAGGATGCGAGCCTGCTTGCTGATCTCGTCCTCGTGGCTCGCCGAGATGTCCGGCGCCCAGTGGATCGGCTCGTACGGGATGCGCAGCGCCCGGAAGATGACCTCGTAGAAGCCTTCCTCACCGATCAGGAGGGCATGGATACGGCGCAGGAAGTCACCCGACTGCGCCCCCTGGATCACCCGGTGGTCGTACGTCGAGGTGAGCGTCATGACCTTGCTGACCGCGTTGCGCGCGATCGTCTCGACCGACGCGCCCTGCCATTCCGGCGGGTAGTTCATCGCGCCGACCCCGATGATGCAGCCCTGGCCGCTCATCAGCCGAGGGACGGAGTGGCTGGTGCCGATCGTCCCGGGGTTGGTGAGACTGACCGACGTGCCCTGGAAGTCCGCGACCGTGAGCTTGTTGTCCCGAGCGCGCCGTACGACGTCCTCGTAGGCCGCCCAGAACTCCGCGAAACCCATGTTCTCGGCACCCTTGATCGCGGGCACGAGCAGCTGGCGGGAGCCGTCCGGCTTCTGCAGGTCGATGGCGAGTCCGAGGTTGATGTGCGCGGGTTTGACGACGTTGGGCTTGCCGTCGATCTCCTCGAACCCGTAGTTCATCTCCGGCATCGCCTTGAGGGCCTGCACGATGGCGTACCCGATGATGTGGGTGAACGACACCTTGCCGCCGCGGGCCCGCGACAGGTGGTTGTTGATGACGATGCGGTTGTCGATGAGCAGCTTCACCGGTAGGGCCCGGACGCTGGTCGCCGTGGGGACGGTCAGGCTGATGTCCATGTTCGTGACCGTGCGGGCGGCGGCACCCCGGAGCACCTGGTGCTCGGGGCCGGACTGCTCCTCGTCGACGACCTTCCGAGTGGTCGCTTCCTTGGGCTCGGGAGCGGGGGACGACTGCTCGGGCTTGCCCGTCGGCGGCTGCTTGGCTGTGGTCAGCGGCTTTTCCGGAGTGACCGTCGCCGGAGCCGAAGGCGCGCTTGCGCTGTCAGTCGTCGGCGTGGTCTTCGCACCCGGAGTGGCTTTCGTGGCCGGAGTGGTCTTCGTGGCCGGAGTGGTCTTCGCAGCCGGAGTGGTCTTCGCAGCCGGAGCGCTGACCACGGCCTTCGGAGTCGGGGAGGTGGCAGCCGGGGGCGTCGATCGCGGCGCAGGCTCTGGGGCTTTCCCCGCAGCGGTGCCGTTCGCGGAGTCCCGCTCCCGAAACAGCGTGCGCCACTCGTCGCTCACCGACGAGGGGTCCTCCTGGTACCTGTCGAACATCTCGTCGACAAGCCACTCATTGGGGCCGAAGAAGGCCTTGGAACCTGTTTGCGTGGACTCGGACACGGCCTGCGTTTCGCCTCTTCTACAACGCTCTGGGTGGGGACGCTCTCAAGGCTAACTCGCGAGGGCCCGGCGGCGCAGTCGGCCCGCGGTGTCGGCCCGGTCACATGCTCCCCTCAAGATGGGCCGAAAACGCGACGATGCCCGGATGGCCATGTGTCGTGCCATCCGGGCGTCGCCGCTCGGCGACAGGGACTGGGAGGGGTCAGGTCCCGTCGTCAGAGACCACTGGGCGTGATGAAGGTTCTCACCGTGCCCAGGTCGATGGTCACGCCACTTCCGTCCAGCAAGGCGATGCGGAGAGCCGTGACCGAGAGACCGTTCGAGGACTCCACCTCGAGGTCGGTGGTGATCGACGCGACACCCGGGAGTTCGAGTGTCCCTTGTTCGGGGAGGTCGACGACCGTGCCGTTGAGCGTCGCCTGCGCCACCTGGGTGCCTTCGCTGCTCGTCTGGACCTGGCCGCCCTTGACGTACGTCGCGCTGGCTCTTGCGACCACACCGGTGATCTGCAGTGAGTTGCCCAGCAGGCTGACATCAGCGACGTCGGCCTGCTGCCAGCTGCTCGCCCGAGTGAGCGTCTTCTTCGCGTACTCGCTGGTCGAGAGGGCGCCGAGGGTGCCCAAGGCCCCGAGGTCGCCGGACGCAACGTCGCGGGTCCGGACGTGTCCACCGGTGCCGCGGCACTGCATGACGAGGTACGGCGTCTTGCCTAGCCTGACTGCGCCGCCCGCCGCGCGGGCCTCGGCGCCGGTGGAGCTGCCACGGAAGAGCGCGGACCTGACCTGACCGGAGATCTCGGCACGAGAGCTCGCCAGCACCACCGTGGTGTCAGTGGGGATGAAGTGGACGGTGACGGCACTCACCGAGGCGCTGGCCCCGTTGACGCCCTCGGCGCTGGTGCCGGCTCCGACCGTGAGCTCGGCGACGCCGGGTACGACGATGGTCTGGCCGGCCGGCGGCACCGGGATGTCGACCGGAATGCCGAGCAGGGTGAGGGTGATCGACCCGAGAGAGGCAGTCGAGGTGGCGTGGTAGCCGGTGCCGTCGTGGTAGGCGTGCGACAGCGAGACGATGCCGTCGAGCGAGAGGGTGCCAAGTCCCGCGACGTCGACGAACGTCACCTTGGCGATCTTGTGGTTGGCCCAGGCGGACACCTTGTCGCCCACGCTGGTCGTCCAGGTGTGGGTCGCGGCGCCGGAGACGCTGGCCAGCCCGGTCAGCGGGATGCTTGCCTGGGTGTTCCACTTGCTGAGCCCGGCCTGGTTCGTGCAGCTGATCACCTGGAACGCCGTCTTGCCGCTGTCGGCGGGCACTCCTCCGCCGGACAGCACCGTCGCGTACCCGGACGCGGTCAGTGCGTAGTCCGTGGGGGTGCCCACCTGAGGCCCGGCGGCGGTGGCTGCCTGCGATGTGATGAGTCCGATGGACGAGACCATCACCACGGTGCAGACCGTCTGGATTCTTCCGAGCATGGTGGGAACCCCCAAGAGCGTTGATCGTCGATTTCGGATGGACACCGCCCGCTTGGAACACCTCCCAGCCGCCGGTTTGTTGACACTAGACTTGCCAGACAAAATAAGTAAAGATCCTCTGCGACAAATAGTCCGTTCGGACTACTTGCGAAAAAACTCTCAAACAGGAGATGGCCCCAATAGGTGGGACGCCCTGTGGGGCCGGATTCGGGATCGGGCGGGGGCTACCGTGGTGACATGCGTTTCGCCTTCAAGACGTCGCCACAGAACACCACCTGGGCCGACATGCTGGCGGTCTGGAAAGAAGCCGACGACATCGAGCTGTACGAGTCGGGCTGGACGTTCGACCACTTCTACCCGATCTACTCGGACTCGACGGGTCCGTGCCTCGAGGGCTGGGTCACGCTGACCGCGCTTGCCCAGGCGACCACACGGGTGCGCCTCGGCACTCTGGTCAGTGGAATCCACTACCGCCATCCGGCGCTGCTCGCCAACATGGCGGCCACCCTCGACATCGTCTCCGACGGCCGCCTCGAGCTGGGTATCGGCGCTGGGTGGAACGAGGAGGAGTCCGGGGCTTACGGCATGGAGCTGGGAACCCCCGGCGAGCGCAGCGACCGCTTCGAGGAGGCCTGCGAGGTGGTCGTCGGGCTGCTCTCGCAGGAGACGACCGACTTCAACGGCAGCTACTACCAGCTGAGGCAGGCGCGCTGCGAGCCGAAAGGCCCCCAGCGCCCGCACCCACCGATCTGCATCGGCGGCAGCGGGGAACGACGGACGCTCCGCACCACGGCCCGGTTCGCCCAGCACTGGAACTACGTGGGTGGCTCGCCCGAGGAGTTCGCGCACAAGAAAGAGGTGCTGTACGGACACTGCGCCGACGTCGGGCGCGACCCGGCCGAGATCACCCTCTCGAGCCATGTCCGGCTGCACCCTGGAGGCGACGTGAACGAGACCGCAGAGACGGCGGCGGCGCTGCGAGATGTGGGGGTCGACCTGGCGATCATCCAGCTCCCGGTGCCATTCGACCCGTCCGTCCTGACTCCCCTCGCTGACGCGCTCGCGCCGCTGGCCTGAGGCGCGCCGAGCAACACCGATCTTCGCCCAGCCCCGCCCGGGCTTGATTCGGTCACCGACGTACGTGGACCGCGCAAACCGGGGAGATCTGCAGGTTTTCTCGCTCGAGTTCCCTGCAGATCTCCCCGGTTTGTGCTGTCAGGTCGCCTGGCGCGGGGGTGAGGGTGTGACAAGCGATGGTTGGCGTCAGCCGGTTCAGTGGGACTGCCCTTGGGTGACCACTGAACCGGGCGCCGTCACCTCCGACCCACTGGCCGCCAGGCACGCAGGATGCTGCTGTCAACCCAGCCCGCCCAGGTGGTCATGATGCACGGACCGACCGCGCCACACGACACGTCCACGCACGCAGTCTCATCGGAGGATGTAATCCAGGCAACAGAGTGGTCGCTACGAACCGAGCCTCTCGGGTCTCCTTCGGGGTAGTTGCCGCCGAGTTGTGCGGACAGCCATGACAGGCTCATCCCATGGCGCGGACGGACCGGATCGAGCCCGACGCCGAGGTGGTCGCCAGGCTGGGTAGGGCGGCCCTGGGACTGCCCGAGGCCTACGAGGAGGACGCCTGGACCGGGGTCCGGTGGCGGATCCGCGCCAAGACCTTCGCCCACGTCATGGTCGCGCAAGCGGGCTTCGAGTCGTCCTTCCGCGACCTGACAGGCGTCGCCGACCCGACCACCATCCTCACCTTCCGGGCCACTGGCGACGAGTTGCTCGCCTTGGTCAACGTCGGCATGCCGTTCTACAAGCCGCCGTGGTCACCGACGATCGTCGGGATGGTGATTGACGACGACACCGACTGGGCGGAGGTCGCCGATCTGGTCATCGAGAGCTACCGAATCTGCGCCCCTCAGAAGCTGGCGAGGCTTGTGGACGATGCGGCGGGTGCCCAACCGACGTGAACTAGTTGTCCTCCAACGCGTCAGACGATCGCTCAGCCCGATCGTCATAGCCTCCCCGGCGCACCGCCGTCCGGCGGCGGCCGGCTCCGGCACGTGCGTGGCAGAGTGCTTCGGGAATGCAACGCATAGTGGCCGAACTGCGTTCTCAGCTGCGAGGAGGTGCAATGGTGCATCGACGTGACGAGGACGAGTTCACTGCCTTCGTGATCGGCAGCCAGGACCGCCTGCGCCGGACGGCGTATCTCCTCTGTGGCGACTGGCAGCGCGCCGCGGACATCACCCAGGAAGCGTTGATCCGGCTGTATGTCGCATGGCCACGCCTCGAACGAAAGGGCGGCCTGCCGACGTACGCCCGTCGCGCCGTCGTCAGTGCCTGTATCGACCTCAGCAGGCGACGGTGGTCGCAGGAGCCGAGCCGCGAACCGGACGAGCAGAGCCCGGATCCGCACGACGCAGCCGAGATGGTCTCCGACCGGGTTGCGCTGATGCAGGCGCTGCGCAGACTGCCCGAGCGTCAGCGCTCATGCGTCGTGCTCCGGTACTTCGAGGACCTCACGGTGCACGAGACGGCATTGGTCCTGGAGTGCTCCGCCGGCAATGTCAAGAGCCAGACCTCACGCGCCCTGCGGTCGATGCGAGCGACCTTCGAGGCCGACGAGCGGCCCGATCTCGCGGCGAGCTTGGAAGTGGGACTGTGATGTCGAACGACCTACGTGATCTCCTGCATGCTCTCGGTGGAGAGCCCGAGTCCACCCCTCTCGAGCCCTACGATGTGCTGCATCGGGGTCGGCTCCGTGTTCGGCGTCGACGAATCCTGGCCAGCGCCGGAATCGGCGTCGCCGCGGGCTGCGTGGTCGCTGCCTCCCTCGTGATGACCGATGTCCGGTCGGCGCATGGGCCGGTCGGTCCCTCCGACGTGAACCCGTCGACAACGATCCCGACGGTCACAGCGCCGACATTCCACGCTCAGGTTGTGACCGTGGATCGGGCCAAGAGCGCCGCGCTCGGCCGCGACTACGACGTGCTTGTGGACCATCTTCCAGACGGGGTGACCGCGCCGATAGCCAGCGACCCCGATGGAGACATGCTGGTCTCAGAACAGACGGACGGCCCGCAGACGTTGACGGATCGGCTGGGCGTCGTACCCTACGGCTCCCTCCAGCCGACCTGGTTCGACAGCCCCACAGGGGGCCCTTTCCGTCTTCTCCAGAAGCCGGCCTTGAGCCGTAGCTGGGTGCTGTTCGCCACGGCCGACGAGGCCTACCATGCCGACCAGATCTTCGCGGTCGACCGGGCAACAGGCACGCTGCGCCAGGTTGTGGGAAGCACGTTCCAGGCCGGCGGGCGGACGTTCCAGGCGGCGGAAGTCGGCGACATAGAGGTGAACGACGCAGGCACGGTCTTCCTGCTGGTCTTCGACGGTGGCGATCCCTGGCTGGTCTCGCTACCCGCCGACGGGAGCGACGCCCCGACCCTCGTCGGGCGCACGCCGGGTGAGATCGACGCTGCCGGCGACCTGCTCGTCACGGCGCAGAACGAGCCCTCTGTCGCGGCGGAGATCACCGACACGGTCACCGGGACCCGAACTCCGGTACGGCTGCCGTCCGGCCAGGAGGGCGAATGCAGCGTGAGCCGGGTCGAAGCCGCCGCGGACCACGTCGGGCTGCTCGTCGACTGCCAGGATCCGACCCGATCGCTGCTCGACGTATACGACGCCGCCGGACAGCCGCTCTGGGTGGTGGACCCGGACACCTCGGCGGTGCCGACGTCGTTCACGGACGAGGGCATGGTCTGGGTGCCGGACGGCGGCCAGGGCCCCCCGGGTGCGACACTCTGGTTCGGTTTTGCGGATGGCCGCTTTCTGCGCTTCGACGCCTACGGCGTCCTGCCCAAGGGCATGGTTCAAGCCGGCGATGCGCTCTGGGCCAATGGCACGCCTCCCGCTGGCCAGCCCGCGATCCTCGGGCTCGGTCCAGACGAGGTCGCGGATCAGTCCGGCTAACACTCGAACAAGCCGGTGCAGCCGATCGGCCGAGACGAGGTCGTTGTGCTCGACGCGTCCACGTCACATACCCCGCTAGCGACCAAGGATCGCTGGCGGGGTTGCCCTGGCGGGTGGGGAAGTCGGTGCCGTCCCCGAGCCAGCGCCCCAGACGGCCATCATGGACATGGTCTGCTGCTCTCTACCATCTGACCGCGACTGCCTGAAACCGCGATCAGCGCGTCGGTGCCGTTGCCAAGCCCGATTCTCGTGTTGCCAATCTGTTGCCAAACGCCGGAGTGGTCGGCCCGGCGTCGTCCAAGGCGAAAGTTAAAACCGCTGGTCAGCGAGGGAATTCGCCTGGCGCCCCCGGCAGGATTCGAACCTGCGCCACCGCCTCCGGAGGGCGGTGCTCTATCCCCTGAGCTACGGGGGCTCGCGGCGCAGCCAGGGTAGCAGTGGAACGACGGACGCCGACAACCGCTGACTGGTACGTTCGCCGCGTGCCGCACGATCCACCGAGGGTGCTGGTTGTTGACGACGTAGCCGACATTCGCGCGCTGATCGCCATCAACCTGGAGCTCGAGGGCTTCGAGGTCACGACGGCGTCCAACGGCCGTGAGTGCCTGGCGATCGTGGCGGAGCTCCAGCCCGACCTGATCACGCTCGATGCTGCGATGCCGGTGCTGGACGGGTTCAGTACGGCAGCGGCGCTTCGGGAGTGTGAGGTGACGGCGCGGATTCCTCTGGTGATGGTGACCGCGCGTGCTCAGGGCTTCGACCTGGCCCGAGGGGCCGAGATCGGCGTGGACGCTTACGTGACGAAGCCGTTCGACCCGGCCGACCTGGTGCGCACGGTTCGGAGGCTGGTCATGGACCGGAGGTCTGAGGAGCGTCGATAGGATGACGCGGTGACGCCCGAACAGCTCTCCGTGACGATTGCCGACGCCCTGCGGGCGCTTGTGCAGCGCGGAGCCGTCGTGTACGACGGCGAGCTACCGGATCAGGTGTCCGTCGAGCGGCCGAAGAACAAGGACCACGGCGATTACGCCACGAACGTCGCGATGCAGTTCGGCAAACGGGTCGGCATGGCTCCGCGAGACCTGGCCGAGCTCCTCTCCACCGAGCTCAAGGGCTTCGACGGGATCGCCGCGGCCGACATCGCCGGCCCCGGGTTCATCAACATCACCGTCGAGGCAGCCGCCCAGGGTGAGGTTGCGCGGTCGATCGTGGACGCCGGCGCGTCGTACGGCGCCAGCGACCGTTTCGCCGGGCACCGGATCAATCTCGAGTTCGTGTCCGCCAACCCGACCGGACCGGTGCACATCGGGGGTGCTCGCTGGGCTCCGGTCGGCGACACCTTGGCGCGGGTGTTCAGGACGCTCGGAGCAGACGTCACGAACGAGTACTACTTCAACGACCACGGGGTGCAGATCGACAGGTTCGCCCGGTCGCTCCTTGCTGTGGCGCGTGGTCTCGAGCCGCCTGAGGATGGCTACGTCGGTGAGTACCTCGACGACATCGCGCAGCAGATCGTCGATGCCCACCCAGGCCTGCTCGACCTGCCGGACGACGAGGCCCAGGAAATCCTGCGGCGCGACGGCGTGGATCTCATGTTCGCGCAGATCAAAGAGACGTTGCACAGCTTTGGCGTCGACTTCGACGTGTTCTTCCATGAGCAGACGCTGCACGACACCGGCGCGGTCGAGCGGGCCATCGACCGACTGACCGAGATGGGCAACACGTATCGGGCTGACGGCGCGCTGTGGTTGCGTACCGAGCAGTTCGGCGACGACAAAGACCGGGTGTTGATCAAGTCCGATGGCAACCCGGCCTACATCTCCGGCGACTGCGCCTACTACCTCAACAAGCGCGAGCGTGGGTTCGACCTCTGCGTGATCATGCTCGGCGCTGACCATCACGGATACGTCGGTCGGCTGATGGCGATGTGCCAGGCCTTCGGCGACAAGCCCCACGAGAACCTCGAGGTCCTCATCGGCCAGATGGTCAACCTCGTCAGGGACGGCCAGCCGCTGCGCATGAGCAAACGGGCTGGCACGGTGCTGACCATCGACGACCTGATCGGCGCCGTCGGAGCAGATGCGGCACGCTACGCCTTGGTCCGTTATTCGAGCGACTCGACGATCGACCTCGACCTCGATGTGTGGACCCGGGCGTCCAGCGACAACCCGGTCTACTACGTGCAGTACGCCCACGCTCGGCTGTGCTCCATCCTCCGCAACGCCGGCGAACTCGAGCTGGCTCCCGCCGGTGACGAGTTCGACCCCGCGCTGCTGTCGCACGACCGCGAAGGCGATCTGCTGCGTGCGCTGGCGGAGTTCCCCGGAATCCTCGCCTCGGTTGCCGAGCTCCGCGAGCCGCATCGGCTGTCCCGCTACCTCGAGGCGACCGCGGCGACCTTCCACAAGTTCTACGACGCCTGCCGGGTTCTGCCGCGCGGCGACGAGGAGCCGACCGAGCTGCATCGGGCTCGGCTGCTGCTCGTCGACGCCACCCGCGTCGTCTTCGCTCGGGGTCTCGGACTGCTCGGGGTGTCGGCGCCCGAGCGGATGTAGTCCGTGACCCGGCCGGTGAGGGTCGCCCTGCTCGGTTGTGGTGTGGTGGGCAGCCAGGTCGCCAGGTTGCTCGTCAGCCAGTCCGCTGACCTCGCGCAGCGCGTCGGCGCCCCCATCGAGCTGGCCGGCATCGCCGTACGACGGATCGACCGCGCGCGAGACGTCGAGGTCGCGCACGACCTCTTCACGACCGACGCCGAAGGGCTGGCGGCACGTCACGACGTAGACGTCGTGGTCGAGGTGATCGGTGGCATCGAGCCGGCGCGGTCGCTGATCCTCACCGCGCTCGAGTCCGGGGCTTCGGTCGTGACCGCCAACAAGGCGCTGCTCGCCGATGACGGTGCCACACTGTTCGCGGCGGCCGAGAAGGCTGGGCGCGACCTCTACTTCGAGGCGGCCGTGGCCGGCGCGATCCCCATCATCCGTCCGCTCCGCGAGTCACTGGCGGGCGACTCGGTACGGCGGGTGCTCGGCATCGTCAACGGAACGACGAACTTCATCCTCGACCGGATGGAGACCACCGGCGCCAGCTTTCAGGCCGCCCTCGAGGAGGCTCAGGCCCTCGGTTTCGCCGAGGCGGACCCCACTGCCGATGTGGAGGGTTTCGACGCGGCCGCGAAGGCGGCCATCCTGGCCAGCCTGGCGTTCCACACCCGGGTCTCTCTCTCCGATGTCTATCGGGAGGGCATCAGCGAGGTCAGCCCGCGTGACCTCGAGTCCGCCCGCCGGCTGGGCTCGGTGGTCAAGCTGCTGGCGATCTGCGAGCGCTCGGCCGACGGTCCTGGACGGGACACCGTCTCGGTCCGCGTCCACCCGGCGATGATCCCAGCGTCGCATCCGCTGGCCAGCGTGCGCGGCGCGTTCAACGCGGTGTTCGTCGAGTGCGAGGCGGCCGGCCAGCTGATGTTCTACGGACCCGGCGCCGGTGGCGCTCCCACCGCGAGTGCGGTGCTCGGCGACATCGTGACCGTCGCCCGGCACCGGCTCGCGCAGGTCACAGGCGCGGGGGAGTCGACGTATGCGGACTGCGACGTCGTGCCGATGGGGGAGACCCGCACCCGTTACCACGTCGTGCTCGACGTCGCGGACCAGCCCGGCGTGCTGGCGAACGTGGCTCGGCTGTTCGCCGATGAAGGTGTGTCGATCGAGACCCTGCACCAGGACGGCCGCGGCGACGACGCGCGGCTGGTCGTCGTGACCCACGTGGCCCCCGACCGGGTGCTCCGCCACACGGTGAGCTCGCTCGCGGCGCTCGACTCCGTGCATGCGGTGACCTCCGTACTGCGTGTGGAGGGCCTCGGATGAGCACCCCGTCCCGTCAGTGGCGTGGCGTCATGGCGGAGTACGCCGAATGGCTGCCCAGCACGCCGCAGACCCTGCCGGTGAGCCTGGGCGAGGGCGGAACACCCCTCGTGCCGTCGCCTTGGCTGTCTGGTCTCACCGGCTGCGACGTCTGGCTGAAGGTCGAGGCGGCCAACCCCACCGGCTCGTTCAAGGACCGCGGGATGACCGTCGCCGTCACACACGCGCTGGAGCAAGGCGCGAAGGCTGTGGTCTGTGCCTCGACCGGCAACACCTCGGCCTCGATGGCTGCCTACGCCGCTCGCGCCGGCCTGACTCCGATCGTGCTCGTGCCGCATGGGCGGATTGCCGGCGGCAAGGTGGCGCAGGCCGTGATGCACGGCGCTCGGATCATCAACGTACGAACGGGATTCGACGGCTGCCTCACGTTGGCTCGACAGCTGGCCAAGGACCACCCGGTCGCCCTCGTCAACTCCGTCAACCCGCTTCGCCTCGAGGGCCAGAAGACTGCTGCGTTCGAGATCGTGGACGCTCTCGGCGCAGCCCCGGACATCCACGTGCTGCCGGTCGGCAACGCAGGCAACATTTCGGCCTACTGGAAGGGCTTTCGGGAGTACGCCGCAGCCGGTCGATGTTCAAGCACGCCGGCGATGTGGGGCTTTCAGGCGGAGGGCGCGGCCCCGTTGGTATCCGGGACAGCCGTCGCGGAGCCAGAGACGATCGCCTCCGCGATCCGGATCGGCAACCCGGCCTCCTGGCTGCTTGCCGAGGCCGCCCGCGACGAGTCGGGAGGCCTGATCGCGGCCGTGAGCGACAGCCAGATCATGGTCGCGCAACAGCGGCTCGCGGCCGTGGACGGGGTCTTCGTCGAGCCGGCCTCGGCCGCCGGTGCGGCCGGTCTCGTCGCGTGGCACGCCGCCGGGAAGCTTGGCTCTGGACTCACCATCACCGTCACACTCACCGGTCATGGCCTGAAAGACGTCGACACGGCGCTGGCGTTCCGTGAGAACATTCCCGACCTGGTCGTGGGCGACGACGCCGGGGAGGTCGCGAGGGCGGCCGGACTACCTCGTGACTGACCGGTTGCAGCGGGTCACGGTCCGCACCCCTGCCACGAGTGCGAACCTCGGCCCAGGGTTCGACAGCCTCGGCCTGTGCCTCGACCTGGCCGATGTGGTGTCGGCGGAGGTCGTGCCGACCGGCACCACCGTTGCCGTACACGGCGAAGGGGCCGGCACCGTGTCCACCGACGACTCGAACCTGATCGTCACGTCTATCCGACGAGCCTTCGACGTGTGGGGGGTGCCGCAGCCGGGGTTGAGTCTCCACTGTCGGAACGCCATCCCCCATGCACGAGGCCTCGGCTCGTCTGCGGCCGCCATCGTGGGTGGCCTCCGGCTGGCACAGGCTCTGGCCGGCAACCGCGAGCTCAGCGACTCCGACGCGGTGGCCTTCGCCACCGCGCTCGAGGGGCACGCGGACAACGTCGCGGCCTGCCTGCTGGGCGGGCTCACCGTCGCCTGGACCGACCAGGGGTCGCCCACAGCCGTCCGGCTCGATGTCGACCGACGGGTGATCCCGGTGGTCTTCTGCGCTGCTGGAGCGATGTCCACGATGACCTCGCGCGGGCTGCTGCCGGAGACCGTGGAGCACGGTCGGGCGAGCGCCAACTCGGCACACGCCGCCCTCCTGGTGGTCGCGATGACCAGCCGCCCCGACCTGCTGCTGCCTGCGACGTACGACCTCATCCATCAAGAAGCGCGACGTACCGGGATGCCGGAGTCGATGAGGCTGGTCGACGCGCTCCGCGAGGCCGGGGTCGCGGCGGTGATCTCGGGGGCCGGGCCCTCGGTCCTCGCCCTGTGCACGTCTTCGCAGGCGACGCAGCTGACTGGCCAGGTCCCGCCACAATGGCGGTTGATGAGGCTCGGCGTCGACTCACGAGGTGCTCGGATCGTCGCGGATCCAGGGCCCGCGGAATAGCGCGACGCCAACGGTCGTTGATGCTGGTTGACGTCGGCTCCCCGTCGAGCCCGTAGGGCATCCCTTCTTGGCAGGTGCTAAAGTCGGCGACATCGGCTCGACTCGTCGGCCGGACTCTCTCGCGAATCGCAGAGATCGCTCAGCAGGTAGTTCCGGAACCTCCCCCGCGTACTTCCAACGCGGCATTCCACGCTGATCGCATCAGCACAGCATTCGCATGAGCATTTCACCTCTATCAATGGGCGCAATCTTCACTGCGCACCAGACGTGGGAAGGACCTCACGTGACCCAAACCACCGACACCGCCGCCTCCGGCGCCAGTTCCGCCTCCGCAGAGACTGCAGAGGCGGGCTCAACGAGCCGCGGGAAGCAGGTCGGCCTCAACAAGATGTTGATGTCGGATCTCAAGAACCTTGCCGGCACGCTCGGCATCAAAGGCACGACGGGGATGCGCAAGAGCGCGCTCGTCGACGCCATCACCTCGGCCCAGCGCTCCGGCCAGAGCTCGGGCCAGGGCTCGGGCCAGACATCGGCGGGCCAAGGCGCGTCGACCAGTAGGACGTCCGCGCCAAGCTCCTCAGCCCGCACTACGTCCGGTCGACGCACGTCTGGCGCGTCGCGGACACCAAGTGAGCCGGACACGGACGAGGCGGCGCCTACCGCCGCTGATCCGGAAGCCAGTCGCTCCATCTCCCGCCGTACCAGCACCTCCGCAGAGCGCCGCAGCAGCGGCAGCCGGCAGGAGCCGCAGGTGCATGACCGCAACAAGCCGTTCGCCGGTGGCCAGAGTGCCGACGGACGGAGCGGCCACGACGGTCAGGGCAGCGACCGCAGCCCAAGCCAGCAGGACAACAGTGCTCAGGACCGCAGTGACCAGGCGCAGCATGCCCGCGAGCAGCATGTCGCAGCGCAGGCGGGTGGTCAGTCCGGCGCAGGACAGTCCGGTCAAGGACAGTCCAGCCAGTCGCCGTCCAGCCGGAACCAGGGCAGCAGCCAGGGCTCGGACTCCCGGCCGGCGGGCCAGGGCACCAGCCAGAGCCGCGAGGCCCAGCAGGGTGCCGATCGCGACTCGCAGGCCGGCAGCCGCAACAGCCGTCGCCGCAGCCGCAGCCGGGACCGCTACCGTGACCGCGACAAGCCACGCGTAGGCGGCAGCGACGGCGAGCCGCAGGTCAACGAGGACGACGTGCTGATCCCCGCAGCCGGGATCTTGGACCTGCTCGACAACTACGCGTTCGTCCGTACGACCGGCTACCTGCCCGGACCGACCGACGTCTACGTCTCGCTGTCGATGGTCCGCAAGTTCGGGCTCCGCAAGGGCGATGCCATCACCGGCATGGTTCGGCAGAGCCAGGACACCGACCGCCGGGAGAAGTTCAACCCGATGGTGCGCATCGACACGGTCAACGGCGCCGAGCCGGACGCGGCCCGCAACCGCGTGGAGTTCGCGAAGCTCACGCCGCTGTACGCCGCAGACCGGCTCCGTCTCGAGACCGAGCCCAACCAGCTGATCGGGCGGCTCATCGACATCGTTGCGCCGGTCGGAAAGGGCCAGCGCGGACTGATCGTGAGCCCCTCCAAGGCCGGCAAGACGATCGTGCTCCAGTCGATCGCCAACGCGATCACGACGAACAACCCTGAATGCCATCTGATGGTCGTGCTCGTCGACGAGCGGCCCGAAGAGGTCACCGACATGCAGCGCGCCGTCAAGGGCGAGGTCATCGCCTCGACCTTCGACCGTCCCGCGACCGACCACACGACCGTGGCCGAGCTGGCCATCGAGCGGGCCAAGCGACTGGTCGAGCTGGGCCACGACGTTGTCGTGCTCCTCGACTCGATCACCCGGCTGGGCCGCGCCTACAACCTGGCCGCGCCTGCGAGTGGGCGCATCCTGTCCGGTGGTGTCGACTCGTCCGCGCTGTACCCGCCGAAGCGCTTCTTCGGAGCGGCACGCAACATCGAGGACGGCGGCTCGCTGACCATCCTCGCGACGGCGCTGATCGAGACCGGGTCCAAGATGGACGAGGTCATCTTCGAGGAGTTCAAGGGCACCGGGAACATGGAGCTCAGGCTGCGCCGTGAGTACGCCGACAAGCGGATCTTCCCGGCTATCGACGTCGACGCGTCGGGGACCAGACGCGAAGAGCTGCTGTTGGCCAAGGACGAGCTCCAGATCGTGTGGAAGCTCCGCCGAGTGCTCTCAGCCCTCGAGGGTCAACAGGCCCTGGAGCTGCTGTTGCAGAAGCTGCGGCAGACCAAGAGCAACGTGGAGTTCCTCATGGAGGTCAACCGGACCACGCCGAGCGTGTCCGGGCTCCGCGGCTCCTCCGACGAAGACTGACGAGGCGACGGTGACCACCGCCTACGACTTCACCGCCACGACGATCGACGGAGCCGAGCAACCGCTGTCGGACTACCAGGGCAAGGTCATGCTGGTGGTCAACACGGCCAGCAAGTGCGGGATGACTCCGCAGTACGAGGGGCTCGAGCAGCTCCACGAGAAGTACGCCGACCGCGGCCTCGTCGTGCTGGGCTTCCCGTGCGACCAGTTCGGTCACCAGGAGCCGGGTTCTGAGGCCGAGATCCAGGAGTTCTGCTCGCTGACGTACGGCGTCGAGTTCCCGATGTTCGCCAAGGTCGAGGTCAATGGCGAGGATGCGCATCCGCTGTTCTCCTGGCTGCGTAGCCAGGCCTCGGCCGACTCGGGTGAGGCCATCGAGTGGAACTTCACCAAGTTCCTCGTCGACCCCGCCGGCCAGGTCGTCCAACGCAGCGGTCCCTCCACCGAGCCCGCCGACCTCACCTCCACCATCGAGTCCCTCCTCCCTGTCCCTCGTTGAGATGCCAGTCCGGTCCGGTTGAGATGCCAGTCCGGTCTGGTTGAGATGCCAGTCCGGTCTGGTTGAGATGCCAGTCCGGTCTGGTTGAGATGCCAGTCCGGTCTGGTTGAGATGCCAGTCCGGTCCGGTTGAGATGCCAACTGGATCGGCATTTCAACACGTCCGGAGTGGCATCTCAACACGATCGGAGTGGCATCTCAACGGGGGGTGGAGGGGGACTCGGCGGGAGGGAATATTGGCAGGGGATTTGGGCTTGGAGGGGGTAGGAGTGGCACAATCTCCGATGGTTCTGGTTCACGTCCCGCTGACTCGGTGGTGGCGACCCAGCGGCCGATACTCGAGAGGAACACCCATGAAGAAGGACATCCACCCCGCGTACGCGGAGACGCAGGTCACCTGTACCTGTGGAAACACGTTCACGACCCGCAGTACGGCGACCAGCGGCACGATGCATGCCGACGTCTGCTCGAACTGCCACCCGTTCTACACCGGCAAGCAGAAGATCCTCGACACCGGCGGTCGCGTTGCGCGCTTCCAAGCCCGCTACGCCAAGAAGACTGCTGCTGCAAAGTAACGACGCATCGGCGCCGACCCATCGCTCCGGCGAGCGGGTCGGCGCCGCTGTCATGTGTCCCACAGGCAAGATTCGAGCTGGCGAGTGAAGTGGAAGTGAGTGCTCATGTTCGAGGCCGTGCAGTCACTGGTCGACGAGCACGCTTCGCTCGAGGTCCAGCTGGCCGACCCTGACCTCTTCTCGGACCAGACACGTTCGCGCCGGCTGAACCAGCGGTACGCCGCTCTGACCGCGGTGGTCAACACCTACCACGAGTGGCAGACCACCCTCGAGGACCTCGAGGCCGCGACCGAGCTCGGCGCCGACGACGAGTCGTTCGCTGCCGAGGCCGGCCGCCTGGACCTGCACCGGCAGGAGCTCGAGGAGCGGCTGCGGCGGCTTCTCGTGCCGCGCGACCCGATCGACGAGAAGGACGCCATCCTCGACATCAAGGCCGGCGAGGGCGGCGAGGAGTCAGCGCTGTTCGCCGGGGACCTGCTGAGGATGTACACCCGGTACGCCGAGAACCGCGGCTGGAAGGTCGAGCTGCTGGACGAGGCGCCGAGCGACCTGGGCGGGGTCAAGAGCGCGACCGTCGCGGTCAAGGCGAAGGGGACACCAGCGCCCGGCGAGGCGCCGTACGCGCAGCTGAAG
Source organism: uncultured Actinomycetota bacterium (assembly GCA_963833975.1). Classification (GTDB taxonomy): domain Bacteria; phylum Actinomycetota; class Actinomycetes; order Propionibacteriales; family Nocardioidaceae; genus JAWWPG01. The sequence goes on along the minus strand of CAWIAB010000004.1, from coordinate 494,706 downwards.
TTCGAGGGCGGTGTCCACCGGGTCCAACGAGTGCCGGTGACCGAGTCCCAGGGCCGGATCCACACCTCCGCCGCAGGGGTGCTGGTGATGCCGGAGGCCGAGCCGATCGACGTCACCATCGACGAGAACGACCTGCGGATCGACGTGTTCCGTTCGTCGGGACCCGGGGGCCAGAGCGTCAACACCACCGACTCCGCCGTCCGGATCACCCACCTGCCGACCGGCACCGTCGTCTCGTGCCAGAACGAGAAGAGCCAGCTGCAGAACCGCGAGCAGGCCATGCGTGTCCTGCGCTCGCGGCTGCTGGCCATGGCCGAGGAGGAGGCGGCCTCGGAGGCGAGCACGGCCCGCCGCTCACAGATCCGGACCGTCGACAGGTCCGAGCGCATCCGCACGTACAACTTCCCCGAGAACCGCATCACCGACCACCGGGTGGGCTTCAAGGCGCACAACCTCGACCACGTGCTCGAGGGCGATCTGCAGGCTGTCATCGACGCCTGCGTGGACGCCGACCTGGCCGACCGGCTGGCAGCGGTCGAGTCGTCCCCCTCGTGAGGGACGGCACCCGGGACTTCCTCGACGACGCGACGCGTCGACTAGCCGAGTCGGGGGTGCCGTCACCGCGTCACGACGCGGAGGCGCTGCTGGCCTTCGTGCTCGGTACGACGCGAGCTGCGCTCTACACCCGCGAGACCGCCCTGGACGCGGCGGACCTGGCGGCCGCGGCGACTTTGGTGTCGAGGAGAGCGGCGCGCGAACCGCTCCAGCATCTGACCGGCCTGGCCGGCTTCCGCCACCTGGACATCGTCGTCGGACCAGGTGTCTTCGTCCCCCGCCCGGAGACCGAGATCCTTGCCGGTCAGGCGGTCGAGGAGCTGGTCCGGTTGGTGGTTGATGGCGTCGAGCACCCGGTCGCCGTCGACCTCTGCGCCGGCTCTGGCGCCATCGCGGCCGCACTGGCAACCGAGGCGCCGCGGACTCGGGTCACCGCGGTGGAGATCGCGGAGCCGGCCTACGCCTTCGCCGTACGCAACGCGGCACCCTTCGGTGTCGACGTCCGGCTCGGCGACATGGCGCACGCGGTGGACGACCTCGCGGGCACCGTCCACGTGGTCACCGCCAACCCGCCGTACATCCCCCTCGAAGCCTTCGAGTCGGTCGAACCCGAGGCACGCGACCACGACCCAGCAGAGGCGCTCTGGTCGGGCCAGGACGGGCTGGATGCGACTCGGGTGGTCGCCGAGGTCGCCGCCAGACTCCTGGTCGACGGCGGCCTGCTGCTCTGCGAGCATGCCGAGGTCCAGCACGAGTCCGCTCCCACGGTCTTCTCCGCGCTGCCGGCTTGGCGCAGCGTCCGCGACCATCGCGACCTGGCCGGCCGGCCCCGGTTCGTGACTGCGCGCCGAGTGGCCCGTCGATCCCGCCCGGCTGGCACCATGGACCTGTGAGCGACCTCTTCTCCCTGCTCGACCCGGCCCAGCGCACGGATGGCCTGACCCGCGCGAAGGACTCACTCAACCGCAGCGGGCTGGTGGTCCTGGCGACGGACACCGTGTACGGCATCGCCGCCGACGCCTTCGACCCGACCGGGGTGCGCCGCCTGCTGCGCGCGAAGGGCCGGGGCCGCAACATGCCGATCCCGGTGCTGATCGCCAGCGCTGAGGTGCTCCCTGCGCTCGCCACGGGAGTCACGGTGGAGGCGCGCGAGCTCGCCGACGCCTTCTGGCCGGGCGGGCTGACCCTGATCTTCCGGCAGCAGTCCAGCCTGCGGTGGGACCTGGGCGACAGCCGAGGCACGGTCGCGATGCGCGTCCCGGACCACGAGGACGCCCTCACACTGTTGGGTGACACCGGTCCCCTCGCGGTCAGCAGCGCCAACACCACCGGGCTGCCGGCCCCGCTCACCGTCACGCACGCCCAGGAGATGCTCGGTGAGGCAGTGGACGTCTACCTCGACTCGGGTCCGACCCCGGGTGCCATCCCTTCCACGATCGTCGATGCCACCACCGACATCCTCATCGTCCGGCGACAGGGTGTGATCGACGTAGAGGCGCTGCGTGCCGTGGTCAGCAACCTCGAGGTCGCCGAGCCCGACTGATGCGCGAGTACCTCCTCGTCTTCATCACGGCCTTCGCCGTGACCTATCTGCTCGCGGTGCTCGCCCGCGAGCTGGCGATGCGCTTCGGCGCCTTCGCCAAGGTCCGCGACCGCGACGTCCACGAGGTACCCATCCCGTACTTCGGCGGGGTGGCGATGCTCGCCGGTCTCGCGGCGGCCATCTTCGTGGCCTCCCAGCTGCCGTTCCTCGGCCACTCGCCGGACCGCGGGCACATCTTCCATGACGCCTGGGCGATCCTGATCGGGGGCGCCTTGATCTGTCTGGTGGGGGTGATCGACGACATCTACGAGCTGGACGCCGTCACGAAGCTGGCCGGCCAGGTGCTCGCCGCCGGCGTGGTGGTCATCCAAGGTGTGCAGCTGCTCTGGTTGCCGTTGCCGGGTGGCGGATCGGTCTCCACGTTCACCCTCGGAGGCTCACAGTCGGCCCTTCTCACCGTCATCATCATCGTCACCACCGTCAACGCCGTGAACTTCGTCGACGGCCTGGACGGGCTGGCCGCGGGCGTCGTCGGCATCGGCGCCGCCGCTTTCTTCTCGTTCTCGGTCCTGCTGATCTTCGTCAACGGCCAGGCGATCTTCACCACCGCGGCCATGCTGACAGCGGCGCTCGCGGGCGCCTGCATCGGCTTCCTGCCGCACAACTTCTGGCCGGCCCGGATGTTCATGGGCGACTCCGGGTCGATGCTGATCGGGTTGATGCTCTCGTGCTCGGCGATCAGCCTCACCGGCCAGTTCTCGGCTAACAACATCGACGCGGGGATCGCGGGAGCCAAGGCCAGCCTGCTGCCCGAGGTGTTGCCGCTGGTTCTGCCGTTCGCTGTGCTGGTGGTCCCGTTCCTCGACCTACTGCTGGCCGTCGTACGGCGCACCCGGGCCGGTCGCTCGCCCATGGCGCCGGACAAGAAGCATCTCCACCACCGGCTGCTCGAGATCGGGCACTCGCAACGGCGCGCCGTGCTCGTGATGTACCTCTGGACCGGGCTGGTCGCCTTCGGGGTCGTGGTGGTGAGCCTGTTCTCGGGGTGGTGGTCCGCGCTGGGCATCGGGTTGATGGCCGTCTCGGCGCTGTTGCTCACCTTCGGGCTGCCCGGCCACGCCGGCATCATCAAGTCGGAGTCGTCGGCCTAGCCAGGGGTCAGAATTGGCAATCTCTCAGGTGCTTGTGCTAAATTTCACAAGCAGATTACCTCCCTAGATCCACCACCGACCTATCGAGGATGGCCGCCGACATGACGACCAGTTCCGTGGACCGCTCACCGGTCCGAGCCAGGTCCTTTGTAGGCTTGGAGCCCCTCCTGCAGCAGCTCGACGCAGGGGCTGCACACACAGACCTCGGCCATGACGGGAGCCGTTCGGGTGGTGAGCGATGACGACCCGGGTCCGACGATCAACGCCGATCCGACGATCAACGCCTGGACTCTCGTCGGTCTCGGTGGCTTCCTGGTGGGCTGCGTCGTCGCAGGTCTCGTCATCGGTGGCCTCATCGACAACGCCGCGGACTCGTCCCCGGTCGGCATCCTCATCGGTCTCTCCGTTGGCGTTGTCGTCGCAGTCGTGGGATCGTGTGTGCGGATCGCAAGCTACCTACGCCGCTGACCCGACACCGAGTCAGCGGTCCCCGCGTATACGGAAGGCAGACAGGTGACCCTCACGACCGTGCTTGTTCGTCAGCGCCGACCGCTTCTGGTCGCCGGCCTGCTGTCGGTGGCGGGACTGTGGATCTCGGTTCCGCTCGGGCGTGCGGAGGTCGGCGTCTTCTTTGCGGTCGGCATCTTCCTCAGCCTGCTCAACCACGTGCTCACCGAGCTCGGCCTGGCCCGCTCCCTCGAGAGCGGCGGAGAGATCAGCCGCAAGCAGTTCGCCATGGGCTCGCTCGGCCGGCTCGGGCTCATCACCTTGATCGCCCTCGTGATCGTGCTGCTGTTCTGGCCGTACGGCGCAGCAGTCTTCCTCGGCCTGGCGGTCATGCACCTGGTCATGCTGATCTTCACCGGCCTGCCGCTACTCAACGAGCTGAAGAAAGCATGAGCGGCGCGCTGTCCACGACGCCGGTGGCCGAGACCAACATCGAGGTCGGCCACCACATCACGGTGACGATCGCCGGGCTCACGTTCAACGTCGACACGATCTACTCCAGCCTCATCGCGGGTGCGGTCGTCGTCGGTCTCGGGCTCTGGGTGGCCCGCAAGGCAAGTGCGAAGCACCCGACCAGGGCACAGCTGGCCTGGGAGCAGATCATCACCTACCTGACCAACGAGGTCGAGAGCTCGCTGGGCAAGGTCGACCGGTACGTCGTCGAGCTGTCGGTGGCCCTCTTCACGTTCATCCTCGTGTCCAACTGGCTCGAGGTGATCCCGAGCGGCGACGACCCCAAGATCCTCGCCGCTCCGACCGCTGATGTGAACCTGACCTACGCGCTCGCCCTGATCGTCATCGTCGGCGTGCACCTGAACAGCGTCAAGCAGAAGGGCGCGCGCGGCTACTTCTCGTACTACTCACACGGACCGAAGATCCTGATCCCGCTCACCGTCATCGAGGAGATCGTCAAGCCGTTCACGCTGGCTCTTCGTCTTTTCGGCAACATCTTCGCCGGCGGCATCATGTTGGCGATCATCGGTCTGATCCCGATCTGGGGCGCTTGGGCGCCGACCTTGATCTGGAAGCTCTTCGATATGTTCATCGGCCTGATCCAGGCGTTCATCTTCGCCCTGTTGACCATCATCTACTACGGGATGATGGGCCACCCGAGCGACGACCACGCCGATCCGCATCAGCCTGCTGGCTCCACCGAGCAGGAGACTGCCGGCTCCACCGAGTCGGAGACCGCCCAGCCCGCGCTGAGTGGAGCGCACTGAGCCTCCTGGCTCAGGCGCTGGTACGACCCACCCGCACCACCGCAGCACACCGGCAACACGAAGCAATCTCGGTCCGGCACCCCGTCCGGGACCCGAGCACAGGACGACAAGGAGCCACGGACGTTATGGCAACAGATGCAGAGAACCTCAACTCGGCGATCAAGACCGCCGGCGCCCTGGTGGGTGGCGGTCTCGCCCTTGGCGGCGGCGCGGTCGGCGCGGCCATCGGCGACGGTCTTGCCGGTAGCTCGCTCATCCAGGGAGTCGCGCGGCAGCCGGAGGCGCAGGGTCGTCTCCAGACGCTGTTCTTCCTGACCGTCGGTCTGGTCGAGGCGGCGTACTTCATCAACCTCGCGTTCATGGCCCTGTTCGTCTTCGTTCTCGGCAAGTAGGCGACGGGTCACCGGAGAGCGGGATTCTGTGAAGAGAGGCAAATGCTGATGGGACGACCAGTGGCGGCAGACAACTTCCTGGTACCCAATGCGACGTTCATCGTCGAGCTCATCATCTTCGCCGTGATCTTGACGCTGCTCGGGAAATACGTGCTGCCCCTGATCAGTGGCAGTCTTGCGGAGCGGCAACAGGCGATCCGGAAGGAGTTCGACGAGGCCGAGACGGCGAAGGCCAACGCGGAAGCGGCGGAGAACGAGTACCGGCAGCAGCTGGTCGAGGCCCGCCATGAGGCGGCACGCATTCGCGAGGAGGCTCGCGAGGAGGGTGCCGCGATCATCGCCGAGATGCGCGAGCAGGCCCAGTCGGAGTCGCAGCGGATCCTCAAGCACGCCCACCTCCAGGTCGATGCGGAGCGCCAGCAGGTTCTGCAACAGCTGCGTACGCAAGTCGGCACGATGGCGACGACGCTCGCCGGCCGCATCGTCGGAGAGTCGCTCGAGGACGATGCGCGCCGTAACCGCACCGTGGAGCGCTTCATCGCCACCTTGGAGAGCCAGGACTCGGCGACCTCGCGGGGGGCCGGCTGATGCAGGCCGGATCGACGCGCTCACAGGCCGCCCTGCTCGAAGCTCTGGACGGGATCCTCGACGGCGGAGTCGACGCAGACGCGCTCGGCAGTGACCTTTTCGCCGTGGTGGGCATGCTCGACCACGAGCCGACACTGCGCCGCGCCCTGACCGAGCCGTCCGTCGAGGCAGCGCAGCGCAACGCGATGGCGCGTTCTCTGCTGGACGGCAAGATCTCGAGCAGCGCGGTCGACGTCGTCGGAGCCGCCGTCTCGGAGCGCTGGTCCCGCACCCGCGACCTGGTCGATGCCCTCGAGCGGTGTGCGGTCATCGCGCTGGCCGCCAAGGCCGAGCAGGACGGTCAGCTGGACAGCCTCGAGGACGACCTGTTCCGGTTCGGCCGCATCCTGGCGGCCAACACGGACCTGCGCGACGCCCTGTCGGACCGGGCGGCACCGATGGAGGCCAAGCGGGCCCTGTTGGACGGGCTCATCGAAGGCAAGGTCGCCCCGGTGACCAAGGTCCTGCTCGACCAGCTGCTGATCGGTCGGCAGCGGTCCTTGGCTGCGGGCCTGACCCACTACCAGGAGATCGCCGCCGCCCGCAGGTCCCGCCTGGTCGCCATGGTGTGGGTCGCTGCACCGCTCACCGACGATCAGAAGAACCGGCTGGCGGAGTCGCTCGCGTCGCAGTACTCCCAGGAGGTGCACCTCAACGTGGTCGTCGAGAAGGCGGTACTCGGTGGAGTCCGGGTGTCCATCGGCGACGACGTGATCGACTCCACAGTCGAGACCAGGTTGGCGCAGGCGCAGCGCCGGTTGGTCCGTTGAGCCCCAGGTTCCCCATGCATTCCGCACAGTCGCAGAGCACCACAGTCGCAGAGAGGCAACACACATGACCGAGCTGACGATCCGGCCCGAAGATATCCAGGAGGCGCTGCAGCGCTTCGTGAATGACTACAAGCCGGACGACGCCACCCGCGAGGAGGTCGGCCACGTCGCGGAGGCGATGGACGGCATCGCCCGGGTCGAGGGACTTCCCTCGGCCATGGCGAACGAGCTCCTGGAGTTCGAGGACGGCACGCTCGGTATCGCGCTGAACCTCGACGTCCGCGAGATCGGCGTCGTCGTGCTCGGCGACTTCTCCGGCATCGAGGAGGGACAGCCCGTACGTCGTACCGGTGAGGTCCTCTCCGTTCCAGTCGGTGACGCCTACCTCGGACGTGTGGTCAACCCGCTTGGCCAGCCCCTCGACGGACTCGGCGAGATCGAGACCACCGAACGCCGACCGCTCGAGGTGCAGGCGCCTTCGGTCGTGCAGCGGCAGAGCGTCCGCGAGCCGATGCAGACCGGTCTGAAGGCGATCGACTCCCTCACGCCGATCGGGCGCGGCCAGCGTCAGCTGATCATCGGCGACCGGCAGACCGGCAAGACGACCATCGCGACCGACACGATCATCAACCAGAAGCAGAACTGGGAGACCGGCGACCCGAAGCAGCAGGTGCGCTGCGTGTACGTCGCCATCGGCCAGAAGGCGTCGACCATCGCCGCGGTCCGCGGCGACCTCGAGGAGGCCGGCGCACTCGAGTACACGACGATCGTGGCGGCTCCCGCGGGCGATGCGGCGGGGTTCAAGTACCTCGCCCCCTACACCGGCTCGGCCATCGGGCAGCACTGGATGTACGACGGCAAGCACGTGCTGATCGTGTTCGACGACCTCACCAAGCAGGCCGAGGCCTACCGCGCGGTATCGCTGCTGCTGCGCCGTCCGCCGGGCCGTGAGGCCTACCCCGGAGATGTGTTCTACCTGCACAGCCGGCTGCTCGAGCGTTGCGGCAAGCTGTCCGACGACATGGGCGCCGGGTCGATGACCGGGCTGCCGATCATCGAGACGAAGGCCAACGACATCTCGGCCTTCATCCCGACCAACGTCATCTCGATCACGGACGGGCAGATCTTCCTGCAGTCCGACCTGTTCAACGCCAACCAGCGACCGGCCATCGACGTCGGCCAGTCGGTCTCCCGGGTCGGTGGCGCGGCAATGGTCAAGGCGATGCGGAAAGTCACCGGGTCGCTGAAGGTCGACCTGGCCCAGTTCCGTGCCATGGAGGCGTTCGCCATGTTCGCCTCGGACCTCGATGCGGCGTCTCGTCGCCAGCTGGACCGAGGCGGCCGGCTGATGGAGCTGCTTCGTCAGCCGCAGGGATCGCCGTACCCCGTCGAGGAGCAGACAGTGTCGATCTTCCTGGGCACCGCCGGCCTGCTCGACGTCGTACCGGTCGAGGACGTGCTGCGCTTCGAGCGCGAGTTCCTCGACCACCTGAAGCGCGACGGCAGCGCCCTCGACACGATCCGTGAGTCCAAGGAGTTCTCCGACGACACGGAGGCGGCGGTCCGCGCTGCATACGACTCGTTCCTCGACCAGTTCGAGACGGGCGAGGGTGGCTCGCTCCGCGCCGGCCACGAGGAGCACGAGGCGTTGGCCGACGAGGACGTCGAGCAGGAGCAGATCGTCAAGCAGAAGCGAGGCTGACGTGGCTGTATCCCTGCGCGAGCTGCGCGCGCGGATCAGATCGGTCGAGGCGACCAAGAAGATCACCCGCGCGATGGAGCTCATCGCGGCCTCCCGGATCGTCAAGGCGCAGTCACGGGCCTCGGCGGCGACTCCCTACGCTCGCGAGCTGACCCGCGCGGTGTCCGCGGTCGCGACGTACTCGAACGTCGACCACCCGTTGACCTCCGAGCCGGAAGACCCCAAGCGGGCTGCGGTGCTCGTCATCACCAGCGACCGAGGTCTTGCCGGCGCCTACTCCTCGAGCGTGCTGAAGGAGGCGGAGCGGCTCGTCCAGAAGCTTCGCACCGAGGGCAAGAAGGCCGATCTTTACGTCACCGGGCGCAAGGGGGTCGCCTACTACACGTTCCGCCAGCGACCGATGGTGCAGAGCTGGGTGGGCTTCTCCGACACGCCGGCCTATGAGAACGCCCGAGAGATCGGCGAGACGCTGATCGAGGCTTTCATCGCGGACGACGAGGACGAGCACTCCGTCGACGAGGTCCATGTCGTCTACTCCAGGTTCAGGTCGATGCTCGTCCAGGAACCCTCTGACATCAGGCTGCTTCCGCTCGAGGTCGTCGAGGGCGAGGAGAAGCCCGCGAGCCACGAGATCCTGCCGCTGTACGAGTTCGAGCCGAGTGCCGAGGAGGTACTCGACGCGCTGCTGCCGAGGTACGTCGAGAGCCGCATCTACTACTGCCTGCTCCAGGCGTCGGCGTCGGAGCTCGCCGCCCGGCAGCGGGCGATGAAGTCGGCGACCGACAATGCCGAAGAGCTGGTGAAGAGCTACACCCGCATTGCCAACCAGGCCCGCCAGGCCGGTATCACCCAAGAGATCAGCGAGATTGTCGGTGGCGTCAACGCGCTCGCCGACGCCAACGCCGGGAGTGAGTGAACGAGATGACTGCGACGCTTAGCGACACCACAACGGAGCACCAGGAGGGCGGCGTCGGGCGCATCGCGCGCGTGACCGGCCCCGTGGTCGACGTCGAGTTCGCCACAGACTCGATGCCTGCCATGTACAACGCCCTGCACGTCGACCTGGAGCTCGAGGGTGAGAAGAAGACCCTCACGCTCGAGGTGGCCCAGCACATCGGGGAAGGCATGGTCCGAGCGATCTCCATGCAGTCGACCGACGGCCTGGTCCGCGGCACCTCGGTGCAGGACACCGGCATCGGCATCGACGTCCCGGTGGGTGACGTCACCAAGGGTCACGTCTTCAACGTGATCGGCGAGTGCCTCAACCTCAAGGAGGGCGAGGAGCTCGACATCACCGAGCGCTGGCAGATCCACCGGTCGTCCCCGTCGTTCGACGCGCTCGAGTCCAAGACGGAGATGTTCCACACCGGCATCAAGGTCATCGACCTGCTGACGCCGTACGTGCAGGGCGGCAAGATCGGCCTGTTCGGCGGCGCCGGAGTCGGCAAGACCGTGCTGATCCAGGAGATGATCGCCCGGGTCGCGCGCGACCACGGAGGTGTGTCGGTGTTCGCCGGCGTCGGCGAGCGGACCCGCGAGGGCAACGACCTGATCGCGGAGATGACCGAGTCCGACGTGATCGGCCAGACGGCGCTGGTCTTCGGGCAGATGGACGAGCCGCCGGGTACCCGGTTGCGCGTTGCGTTGTCGGCTCTGACGATGGCCGAGTACTTCCGCGACGTCCAGCAGCAGGACGTGCTGCTCTTCATCGACAACATCTTCCGCTTCACCCAGGCCGGGTCCGAGGTCTCGACCCTGCTGGGCCGGATGCCTTCGGCCGTGGGTTACCAGCCGAACCTCGCCGACGAGATGGGCGTCCTGCAGGAGCGGATCACGTCGACGCGTGGTCACTCGATCACCTCGATGCAGGCGATCTACGTGCCGGCCGATGACTACACCGACCCCGCGCCGGCGACCACGTTCGCGCACCTCGACGCGACGACGGAGCTCTCGCGTGATATCGCGTCCTTGGGTATCTATCCCGCTGTCGACCCGCTCACCTCGACCTCGCGGATCCTGGACCCGCGCTACATCACCCAGGAGCACTACGGGACGGCGACCCGGGTCAAGCAGATCCTCCAGCGCAACAAGGAGCTGCAGGACATCATCGCCATCCTCGGTGTCGACGAGCTGTCCGAGGAGGACAAGGTCGTCGTCTCCCGAGCGCGCCGTATCCAGCGCTTCCTCTCGCAGAACACGTACGTGGCCAAGCAGTTCACCGGCATCGAGGGCTCCACGGTCTCGCTGGACGACACGGTCGAGGCGTTCACCAAGATCTGCGACGGGGAGTACGACCACGTCGCCGAGCAGGCGTTCTTCATGTGCGGTGGACTCGACGACGTCGAGCGCAAGTGGGCTGAGATCCAGAAGGAAAACTGATGGCGGCCACGTTCCAGCTGGAGCTCGTCGCTGCCGACCGGATCGTCTGGTCCGGCGAGGCGACGATGGTCATCGCCAGGACCCTCGAGGGGGAGGTCGGCATCCTGGCGAACCACGCGCCACTTCTGGGCGTGCTCGCACCTGGCGCGGTGGAGATTCGTCCCGAGGACGGCGCTGCGATGATCGCGGCGGTCGACGGCGGCTTCATCTCCGTGGCCCACAACCGGATCTCGATCCTCGCGGAGCGAGCCGAGCTGGCCGACGACATCGACATCGCCCAAGCCAGGCGTGATCTCGAGCAAGCCCAGCAGGAACGCGACGACAGCGCCCGATCGAAGCATGCGATCGCCGCGGCGGAGGCCCGTATCGACGCCGTCGAGAGGGCCTCCTAGCCGACAGCAGACGGCTCGCGATGGCCGGCCCGAGAGGAGTGACCGATGCCGTGGTGGGCAGACATCCTCGATGTCGTCGGCCTGCTCGCGGTCATCGCGATCGGCGTCTTCGTGTTCCTCTTCGTACGCCGCCGGGTGCTGAGCCGGCAGGGTGGCACGTTCGAGTGCAGCGTGCGGATGAGGGCACCGGCCAAGCCGTCGCCCACGGGAGCCCGCGGCTGGGAGCTCGGCCTCGGCAGGTACGACGGTGAGAACCTCGAGTGGTTCCGGGTGTTCTCGTTCTCGCCCCGCCCGAAGGCCGTATTCGACCGGTCCCTGGAGGTCCTCACCCAGCGCAAGCCACACGGAGCCGAGGCGTTCTCGCTCTACGCGGGGCATGTCGTCGTCGGGGTCCGGTTGGACTCCGGCTCGTCGATCGAGCTGGCGATGAGCGAGCGGGCACTCACCGCGTTCCTGGCTTGGACCGAGGCGGCCCCGCCCGGTCACGACCGACTGCTGAACTGACCCAGGGAGGCCCTATGACCGAGTCTGGCACCTCACGCCTGCAACATGTCGTACTGATGAAGTTTCCGAGCGAGCTCGGCGCAGCTGAGGACGCGGAGCTCCGCGGGATCGTGCTGTCCCTCCCGGACGAGATCGACGAGCTGCTGGCGTGCCGGTTCGGGTCCGATCTGAACGGGTCCCGGACCCAGGGTTACCACTACCTCCTGTTCACGGAGTTCCGGGACACCGACTCGCTCGCCACCTACGTGGGACATCCGGCGCACCAGGTCCTGGTGCACTGGCTGGACGCCCACGAGTGCCAACGGCTGGCTTTCGACTACTACCTCGACGAGTCGACCGACGCCTTCGCCTGACCAAGACACATGCATGGCCCAGGCGCCTAGGATGGCCACGTTCCGTCACGCAACCACTCGGGGAGAGTCCATGCGTAAGCGTTCTCGCGTCGTCCTGATCAGCACCCTTGCCGCCACCGCTCTCTTCTCGGCGACCTTGTCCTGGGCCCAGTCCGCCCAGGGGGATCAAGGGCGGGCCGAAGTTGCATCGCCGAAGGCCGGCGCCTGGGCCTCGGTCGCGGTGGGTACCTGGCACTCGTGTGGCATCCAGCAGACCGGCACGCTGTGGTGCTGGGGTCCGAACAAGTCCGGGGAGCTCGGCACCGGCAGGGACAAGTCGTGGCAGTTTCAACCTGTGCAGGTCGGAACGCGCACTGACTGGGTGTTCGTCATGGCCGGGCACAACTCCGGCTGTGCCATACCCACAGGCGGCACGCTCTGGTGCTGGGGTCGCGGCGACCACGGCCAGCTCGGCGACGGGCAGACCGCCATCGCCCGGACGCCGGAGCGGATCGGGACCGCGACGGACTGGGCGTCGGTGAGCGGCAGCAACGGTGGTACGGGGTATGAGACCGACTCCCACACGTGCGGGCTGCACACCGACGGCACCGCGTGGTGCTGGGGCGAGAACGCGGCCGGGCAGGTGGGGGACGGCACCCAGGATGACCGGCGCACCCCGACCCAGGTGGGCAGCACGTCCGACTGGACCTCGATCAGCGCCGGCAACGCTCGCTCCTGCGGCACTCAGGCGGACGGCAGCCTCTGGTGCTGGGGGTCGGGCGACCTCGGCAACGGGACGACCGAGACGGCACTCGAGCCGGAGCGGATCGGCAGTGACTCCGACTGGGTCGCGGAGTCCGCCGGTAGCGGCTACACCTGCGCCAGCAAGACCGACGGCACCCTCTGGTGCTGGGGCCTGAACGCGCGCGGTCAGCTGGGCGACGGCACCACCGTCGAGCGGCTCACGCCGGTGCAGGTCGGCGGCAGTCGCGGTTGGAGGTCGGTCACCGCAGGCTCGGCGACGACGTGCGGCACCAGGGCGAACGGCAGCGCCTGGTGCTGGGGTGAGAACTTCAAGGGTGAGCTCGGAAACGGCAACCGGCATTCGCAGGCCCTCCCGACGCGGGTGCTCGGCGGAGCCCGCCACTGGGCCTCTCAGGTCGTGGTGCGCAACGTCCACACCTGTGGTCTCGGCGCGGACCAGACGCTCTGGTGCTGGGGCTACAACAAGTACGGTCAGGTGGGCTCCGGAACCCATGAGCGGCAGGTCCTGCTGCCCGAGCAGGTCGAGGCTCCCTGAGCCACGCCTAGGATGGCCGACATGGTCATCCTTTCGAAGATCTACACCCGGACCGGTGACGCCGGCACCACCCGGCTCGGGGACATGAGCGAGGTCAGCAAGACCGACCTGCGACTCGAGACCTACGCCTACTGCGACGAGGCGAACTCCCAGATCGGTTACGCGATCGCGGTCGGCGACCTAGAGCCGGACGTTGTCACGGCGCTGGTCCATGTGCAGAACGACCTGTTCGATGTCGGAGCAGACCTGTCCTGCCCGATCGTGGCGAATCCGGCGTATCCGCCCCTTCGGGTCGAGCCCGACTACGTCGACCGGCTGGAGGGCTGGTGCGACGAGTTCAACGAGCCGTTGGAGCCGCTGCGTTCCTTCATCCTGCCCGGTGGCACGCCAGGCGCGGCGCTGCTGCACGTCGCCCGGACCGTCGTACGTCGTGCGGAGCGGGCCGGTTGGGCGGCGTACGCCGAGCATGGCGACACCATGAACGTGCTGGCGCTGAAGTACCTCAACCGGCTCAGCGACCTGCTGTTCATCCTCGCCAGACACGCCAACCGGGACCAGGGCGACGTGCTCTGGAAGCCGGGCGGCGAGCGCTGACCCGACCGGACCGAAGTCGGTACAGCCGGCCGCCTCCCAGCCGTCGGGTTGGCACGATATAACAGCCGTCATGCCAACCAACCGCACATTCGCCCTCGGCGCCGGGGCCCTCCTCGCCGCCGTCTCCCTCACCATCGCCGGCACCGTCGCCTCCAACGCATCGCCACCTGTGGGTGGTGCCGCTGTCCATGCGACGACGTCCGGCTCGGCCATCCCCGCCCCCGACGCACAGCACGCCGGTCACGTAGCCGGCGTGCAGTACGGCCCGAACATCTCGGTCAACAACCCGCAGTCGGTCCACGCCTTCCGTGTCCTGCACCGAGGTCTGATCTCGGGTGCTACCTCGAAGACCGGACAGTCGATCGACACGATTCATCCGAGCGACGGGACCTCGTTCAACGCAAACACCGTCGGCTCCCAGGCGACCCAGAGTGTCTCCACGAAGATCAAGCCGGCCAACGGAGGCACCACGCTCTACACGCCCACGATGTACCCGTCGGGTGGCAGCACGCCCGGCTCCTGCATCGAGATGAGTACGGCGTACTTCTCCGACTCGCAGGTCGTGGCGGCGTGGGACTGGTGCCAGGCGATCACCTTCGTGGCCCAGGTCACCATCGACAAGAGCTTCATGGCGACGTACACGAAACACCACAGCTACTCCACGCAGATCGTGCAGACGAAGGCGTCGCCCAATACGTGGACCTCGTACCTGTACAACTACAAGTCCGACAAGTGGGAGCAGTTCTTCTCGCAGAGCGGCACCTCGCAGCTGTCCGGTGTCCAAGGCTGGGACGTCTATGAGCTGTACTCCGAGCTGGACGGTGACGGCCAGAGCTACGCGTGCGCCGACCTGGAGGGCAAGCGCATCGCGGCCAAGGGCATCATGGTCGGCGTCGGCGGGGCCTTGGTACCGGCGGACCCGACGAACGCCGGCCAGGCCTACGACCATCCTGCCGGGGACTTCCACTGCGACAGCTTCAGCTACCAGATGATCAAGCCGTTCTCGCATTGGAAGGCCACCGGCTGAGCTCTCGGGCGGCCCGCTAGTCTGCCCGTCATGCGAATCAGCGAGTGTGCAGCCGTCGTCACTGGGGGCGCCTCTGGTCTCGGAGGCGCGACGGCGGCTGCCCTCGCTGCCAAGGGCGCCGTGGTGTTCGGCCTCGACCTGCCAGGAGCGATCGAGGGAGCCAAGCCGGTCGAAGGCGTGACGTTGCTTGCCGCCGATGTCACGGACGAGGACCAGGTCCGCGAGGCCGTCGCCCGCGCCGGCGCGGACCTGCCCTTGCGCATCGTGGTCAGCTGCGCGGGGATCGGGCCGGCCAGTCGGGTCCTCTCCAAGTCAGGGCCGCACGACCTCGCCTTGTTCCGCAAGGTCGTCGATATCAACCTGGTCGGCACGTTCAACGTGCTGCGACTCGGTGCCGAGGTCATGGTGCAGACTTCCGCGGACGACGCCGGCCAACGGGGCGTCATCGTCAACACGGCGTCGATCGCGGCGTACGACGGTCAGGTCGGTCAGGTGGCGTACGCCGCATCGAAGGGTGGCGTCGTCGGCATGACGCTGTCGGCAGCCCGCGACCTGGCGACGTTCGGCATCCGGGTCTGCACGATCGCCCCAGGGATCATCGACACCCCGATGCTCGCCGGGGTCAACGAGGAGTTCCGGGCGACCCTCGCGGCCGGGGTGCCTTTCCCCAAGCGGCTGGGCAGGCCGGACGAGTACGCATCCCTCGTCACCACCCTGGTGGAGCACGACTATCTCAACGGCGAGGTCATCCGCATGGACGGCGCCCTCCGGATGGCCCCTCGCTGATCGATGGTCGACCTGTCACTCGCAGGCGGCACTCGGCGATGGCGACCGCGTCCCCAAGGTCGTGCTCACCGACCCGCCTAGGGCAGGCGCATGCAGCAGGTGGTCGTGGGTCTACGGCGACGTCCAGCCGGTCCCATCCCAATGCTGTGTTTGTCCCGAGCTGCCGACCGCCCAGGCATTGGTCGGGGACAGGGTAGTCACACCCTGCAGCTGGTCGAACCCATCGGGTGGCAATGGAGACTTCGTCTGCTTCCAGGCGGACCCATCCCAGTGCAGACACACGTGACGCCCCCCGGCGTAGTGTCCAACGGCCCAGGCCTCCGAGACCGAACCCGCGCTCACGCTTGCGAGTGCGCGGTCGGAGTCGCCCGGGTTCGGGCTAGGTACGAGGGACCACGCGCTGCCATCCCAATGCTCTATGAGGGTCTGGGCGGGTCGTCCGGCCAAAGCCGAGTCTTCGGCCATGGCTTTACCGTTGAGCGCCTCCCCGCCACTGGCGGAACCCACCGCCCATACATCGGAACTGGAGGTCCCACTCACTCCTGCGAGGGAGTTCTGGGAGCGCTTGTCAGGGCTGGGGACGACGCTCCAGTTTGTGCCGTCCCAATGCGTTGTGAACGTGTGGTATCCCTGACGATACTGACTTCCCACGGCCCACACGTCGGTCGGAGAGAAGGCGTACACCGAGTTAAGATAGTTGTCTTTGCCCGGATTCGGACTTCTGAGAATGTCCCACGCGGCACCGTCCCAGTGCTCGATGATCGTCTTAACCCTGAACCCTTCGGTGAAGTAGTAGCCAACTGCCCAGGCGTCACTAGCGGACGTCGCGCTTACCCCGGTCAGCCTCGCCTGAGTAGCTGACTCCGGGGTGGCACTCCGCACCCGTGACCAGGTGGTCCCGTTCCAGTGTTCGATCAAGGTGCGCCAATGGCTGCTTGCGATACCGGACCAGCCGACCGCCCAGATGTCCGTGGCCGCAACCGCCGCCACGCCACTCAATCTGTTCGCGGCCTGCGGATGGGCACTGGGCACGCGAGTCCAGCCTGTCCCATCGTTGTGCTCGATCAGGGCCTTCGTGTCGTCGTGATAGCCGACGGCCCACACGTCGGTGGCCGAGACAGCGGTGACACCCTCGAGGGACCCAGGAATAGTGGAGACCTCCGAAGCGTGAGCTTCCGTCGAGGCGGCTCCGGGCCCAGCCGTCAGCGTCAGCCCAGCAAGGAGCAACGCCGATCCCCGCACGACGTTCTTCAGGTGATTCCACATTGACGGTTACCCCTTCAATGGTTTGTTTTGACATGCCCTGAGGTCGCTTGCGCTTGTCGGATGGAGTGAATATAAGTCGGATCGGTATGCGAGCGACAGTGTGGGCAGACGCAGGGCCATCCTTCGTCCCGTGCGGATGGCGGCAGTGAGGAACGGTCTCAGTCGCCGAGCCTAGCCGAAATTCATCCTTTGCCCGGCTGTCGATGGGATCGCTTGGCCTCGTGAAGCGGAGTCTTGTGTGACGTACGACACGCCGTCGTGCCGTCATGTCCGCCTCTGCGCTGTATCTGAGACCTAGCCTGATCCTCATCATGGTGAGACGAATGACAACGATTCGGTGACGAACTGGCTGTCGACGGCAACCTTTGGCGTCGACCGTGCGTCTCATGGACATAGCGCACAGAAAAACCTTCGGCGGGGAGGCGACATGGTGGTCAGCTCCACGACCAGCAACATGGTCAAGCTCGGAGCGCATCTCGACGTGCGCACGGTTGGTAGCGCGCGTGCGACGTTGTACTCGGTCATCGAGGACGGCGCCGGCGATGTCGTGCTCGACATGGCCAATCTGGAGTCGATCGACGCTGCCGGTCTGGGCATGCTCACGGCCGTCCACCTACGCTGCGAACGAGCCGGTCATCGACTGGTGCTGCTCAACTGCCCGCGCGAGATTCGACGCGTCCTGGCCGTCACCCGGCTCAACCGGATCCTGCACCTCGACCGAGGTCACGTCAGTCTCTCCGCCTGAGACCAGGGAACGATTCAGCGGGTGTGATCCCGTCGACATCGTCGTCGGCCACGCCTGATCACGCCGTACAGTCCGGGTATGACCGCGGAACCGCAGCCGAAAGCGGCACAGCGTGACCAGCCGTGGGTGATGCGCACCTACGCCGGCCACAGCTCCGCGCAAGGCTCGAACACGCTGTACCGGGGCAACCTCGCAAAGGGTCAGACCGGTCTCTCGGTCGCATTCGACCTGCCGACACAGACCGGCTACGACCCCGACTCGCCACTGGCTCGCGGCGAGGTAGGCAGGGTCGGTGTGCCGATACCGCACCTCGGGGAGATGCGCCGGCTCTTCGACTCGATCCCGCTCGCCGAGACGAACACGTCCATGACGATCAACGCCACCGCGATGTGGCTGCTGGCGCTCTACCAGATCGTGGCGCAGGAGCAGGGCGCCGACCCGCGGCTGCTGACCGGGACGACCCAGAACGACATCATCAAGGAGTACCTCTCGCGGGGGACGTATGTATTCCCCCCGGAGGCGTCACTTCGGCTGACGACGGATCTGATCACCTACACCGTGGCGGAGATGCCGCAGTGGAACCCCATCAACGTCTGTAGCTACCACCTACAGGAGGCTGGCGCGACGCCGGTCCAGGAGGTGGCCTTCGCGTTGTGCACGGCGATCGCCGTCCTGGATGCCGTTCGCGACTCGGGGCAGGTGCCGACCGCGCGGTTCGGCGAGGTGGTCGGGCGGATGTCGTTCTTCGTCAACGCAGGGGTGCGTTTCGTCGAAGAGATGTGCAAGATGCGCGCGTTCGCGGTGCTGTGGGACAGCCTCACCCGTGAGCGTTACGGCATCGAGGATACGAAGCAACGCCGGTTCCGCTACGGCGTGCAGGTGAACTCCCTGGGTCTCACGGAGGCTCAGCCGGAGAACAACGTCCAGCGCATCGTCCTCGAGATGCTCGGCGTGACCCTGTCGAAAGAGGCCCGCGCCCGAGCCGTGCAGCTCCCGGCCTGGAACGAGGCCCTCGGACTGCCCCGCCCCTGGGACCAGCAATGGTCCCTGCGCCTTCAGCAGGTGCTGGCCTTCGAGTCCGACCTGCTCGAGTACGACGATCTCTTCGACGGGTCACGCGTGGTCGAGGCGAAGGTCGCCGAGCTGGTGCAGGCCATCACCGCCGAGATGGACCGGATCCAGGCGATGGGCGGAGCGGTCGCGGCGGTCGAGTCCGGCTACCTCAAGCAGGCGCTCGTGGCATCACACGCACTCCGTCTGGCGCGCATCGAGTCCGGAGAGGACATCGTGGTCGGTGTCAACGCGTTCGTGGAGAGCGAGGTCTCGCCGTTGACGGTGGACCTCGACGCCGCGATCCAGGCGTCCGACCCGGAGGCTGAGCGCGCCGCATTGGATTCCCTCGGCCGCTGGCGCGCCGAGCGGAACGCCGTGGCCGTCGCAACGGCGCTCGACCGGCTTCGCGAACAGGCAAAGACCGCGGAGAACCTGATGCCCGCCACCATCGCGGCCGCCCGAGCCGGGGCGACGACGGGGGAGTGGGCGGGTGTGCTGCGCGAGGTGTTCGGCGAGTACCGCGCACCGACCGGGGTAGGTGGTGTCGTCACTGCGCCGGGTGCGGGAGCCGAGCTGACGGCGCTCAGGAGCCTGGTGCGCGAGACCGGTGAACAGCTCGGGGGTCGGCTGCGGTTGCTCGTCGCCAAGCCCGGGCTGGACGGTCACAGCAATGGGGCAGAGCAGGTCGCGGTCCGGGCCAGAGACGCCGGCTTCGAGGTCATCTACCAAGGGATCCGGTTGACCCCGGAGGAGATCGTGGCGGCCGCAGTCGCAGAGGATGTGCACTGCGTCGGGATCTCGATCCTCTCGGGCTCACATCTGGAGCTGGTGCCGGCGATCGTGAGAGGTCTGCGGGAGGCCGGCGCGGGCGAGATCCCGGTCGTGGTGGGTGGGATCGTGCCGGCCGCGGACGCTGCCCAGCTCATCGCGTCGGGCGTCGCTGCGGTCTTCACCCCCAAGGACTTCGGGCTGACCGCGATCATCGCCCAGATCACCAACATCATCCGCCTCTTCCACTCCCTGCCCCGGATTGAGCTGCCAGTCCGGCTCCGGTTGAGATGTCACTCCGGTCCGGTTGAGATGTCATTCCGGTTCGGTTGAGATGTCACTCCGGTCCGCTTGAGATGCCAGTCCGGTCCGGTTGAGATGCCACTCCGGTCCGGTTGAGATGCCAGTCCGGCCGGGTTGAGCTGCCAGTTCGGTCCGTTTTCCAGCAACGGCTGTCGGATCAGGACCTGTCCCGTACGTCGATTGGTAGGTGACACTGACAACGGAAGGACGCACGATGGTCGACTCGATTGGTACGCATAGGCCAGGCCCAACGTCTCGCCGTACGACGGAGCCTCACCGGTGAGCCGCGAGAGAGCCGTACTCCGCGGGCAGCTGGACGCGCAACGCCGGCATGTGCTCGGCAGCCTGGAGGGTCTGTCGGATGAGCAGCTACGCCGACCGGTGCTCCCTTCAGGCTGGAGCTGTCTTGGCCTCGTCCAGCATCTGGCGTTGTCAGACGAGCACTACTGGTTTCGCTGCGTCGTCGCTGGCGAATCGCTCGACTACTTTCCGAAGGAGCCGAACGGCGACTGGCTGGTCGGGCCGGACGAGCCCGCCGATGCAGTCGTAGAGGCGTACCGGGGGGAGATTCGCCGCGCCGACGAGATCCTGGCGGTGACGGCCATGGACGCCGCTCCGAAGCGGCCCGATCCAGAATGGGCCAGCTGGGGCATGGAGTTCCCGGATCTGCGCTCGGTGATGATGCATGTGATCACCGAGACCGCCGTACACGCCGGACATCTCGACGCCGTACGAGAGCTGATCGACGGCCGTCAATGGGTGGTGCTGTAGTCGTCATGGATTCTGCTGACCCGACGTGTCGGATCCGTACGTCTCCCGATCGTCGTATCTTCGTCAAGACAACCTAGCCAGGAGTGCAAACCCATGAAATACATGATGTTCGTCGTTTCCGACCCCGCGGCGGCTGCCGAGGCAGAGCCGATAGCCGATGAGCTGACCATCGAGCAGTGGCTGGATGATGTCGACGGTCGGGGGAAACGCCTCACCGGCGACCGGCTACGTCCAGTCAGCGACGCCACCACGGTCAGGATCAGCCGAGGGCAGGTGCTGGTCACCGATGGCCCGTTCACCGAGTCGAAAGAGTGGATCGCCGGCTTCGACATCTTGGAGTGCGACAACTTGGACGAAGCCATCGAGATCGCTGCACGGCACCCGCAAGCCAACGGCGGGAAGCTCGAGATCCGTCCGTTCTGGACTGACGAGGATTGACCACGGACGCACACCAGGCCACGGCCGAGGCAGCAGCCTCGGCCGTGGCAGCGGAACGCGCCAGCATGGTCGCGACCCTGATCAGGCTCACTGGCGACTGGGACCTGGCCGAGGACTGCGTGCAGGATGCGGTCGAGAAGGCCCTCATGGTCTGGCCCGGTGACGGGGTGCCGCGGTCACCGGCGGCCTGGCTCACGACAGTAGCCAGGAACCGGGCACTCGACGTCCTGCGTCGCCGCACGACCGAACGTGCAAAGCTCCAGCAGCGAGCGATCTTGGATGAGGCTGCCCGGGGTGCTGCAGACGAGGATGCGCCTGGGACCGATGACCGGCTGCGGTTGATCTTCACCTGCTGTCATCCGGCACTCGCCCTCGAGGGTCGGGTGGCGTTGACGCTGAAGACGGTGGGCGGCCTGAGCACCGCCGAGATCGCCCGCGCGTTCCTGGTTTCCGAGGCCACCATGTCGCAACGCCTGTTGCGGACCAAGCGAAAGATCTCCAACGCAGCCATCCCGTATCGGGTGCCACCCGAGGAGCTGCTCCCCGAGCGCACTGCCGGCGTGCTGATCGTGCTCTATCTGATCTTCAACCAGGGCTATGGCCAGTACGACGACCAGCTCGCGGGCGAGGCGCTGGAGCTGACCCGGTTGCTGGTCGACCTGATGCCCCGTGAGGACGAGGCTCTCGGACTGTTGGCGTTGGTCACGTTGCAGCTGGCTCGGCGCTCGACCCGGTTCGATGCCCGCGGCGACCTTGTCCCGATGGAGGAGCAGGACCGCGGCCGCTGGGATGCGTCCCTCATCGAGGCCGGGCGGCGTGACCTGTATCGAGCGGCTCGCTCGGGACGACCGCCCGGACCCTACCGACTCCAGGCCCAGATTGCTGCCTGCCATGTCGGGGCGCCGAAGGCTGAGGTCACTGACTGGCGCACGATCGTCAGCCTGTACGACGCTCTCTACGCGACCCAACCGTCACCCGTGATCGCCTTGAACCGGGCCATCGCCGTCGGGTTCCGCGATGGCTTCAACGCCGGCCTGGCTGAGCTTGACGCGCTGGATGCCACCGCGCTCGCCGGCTACTACCTGCTGCCGGCTGCGCGTGCAGACTTCCTACGCCGGCTGGGCTTGACCGATGAGGCGCGAGACGCCTATCTCGAGGCGCTCCATCTTGCTCCCTCCGGGCAGCCTGAGCGACGCCTGTTGCAACGCCGCCTGACCGAGCTGTAGTCCGAGGGGCGCACGAACGCACTGTTTCCTTGCCACGCTATCTCTACATGAGTAGAGTTAGTGCATGCAGCGTCGCCGCGGCCACTCCACTCAAACCGTCGTGCTTCTCCACGCGCTCGCCGCTGATCAGACACGATGGCGTTATGGCTATGACCTGTGCGTCGAGCTGGGGCTGAAATCGGGCTCCCTGTATCCCATCCTCATCCGGCTGGCGGACCGTGGCCTGCTGGAGTCGTCCTGGGAGCCGGCTGACCCGGGGAGGCCGCCCCGTCATCTGTATCGCCTGACTGAGGCAGGTATGAACGAGGCCGGTGCAGTCGGTCACGAGGCGAGGCGGGAGACTACGCGTCGCGCGCAGCTGGGGCCGGTATGAGGGTCACGGGCGAGAGTCGAGACCTGCCGATGCTGATGCTCAACGCGTGCGTCTTTGCTTTCGGTGCGAACAGACCGGATTGGGGTCGTGCCATGCAGGTTGAGCTCACACAGCTGCAAGGCCGTCGTGCACGGTGGGTATTCGCCCTCGGTTGCGTTCGCTCCATCGCTTTTGCCGTACCTCCTCGAGGCTCGCAGCGAGCAGTCACAGCGGGGGCTTGGGCCGCCGCGGCAGGCAGCATGGCGGTCGTCACGGTTGGTCTGGTCCGCTACCCGGGCATTGTTTCCGGAGCACGAACGTGGGTCGCGATCGCCATCTTCGTCGTGCTGCTCGTGGTGTACGTCGCGTGCGCCGTCAATCTCGGTGCTCGGCAGCAGGACGACTTCCTTGCGCTGATAGCGGTGGTTGGGGGTGTGGGCATCGCGGCCTCGTGGCTTGCATTGGGTTTGGACTCATCATTGGGCGGATCGGCCACGCTGGACATGGTGCTGCTCGCGCTCGGCCCGCTCATCTCTCTTGTTGTCGGCTGGGTGGCGACGAGACGGTCGACCGCCCCCGGTGCAGGCATCGGCTGCGTGGGTCTCACCTCCCTCATCGCTGGGTTCGCGCTGTTCCTGCTCTGGACGGGTGCGACGGTGGCTACCGGCGGACGGCCCTACGACGCCGGGATGCTGCGCGACTTCAAGACAAGCGGGGCCTCCGACCTCGCGACCTACGCGGTCAACGACAGTCTCGGAACGGGCATGATGCTTCTCCTACTCGTGCCGGTACTGTCGATGTCTGCGGGGCTGGTTGGTTCAGCAGCGGGTGCACGAAGAACGCATTCGTTGTCGTAGTGAAACGCCTATCGTGGAGCGATGGGGTGGAGGTTCACTGACGACGTCGAGACGTTCGCAGAGCGGGCCAGACCAATCCTTGCCGAGGACCCGGTCCGCCACACGGTGCCGCTGACCGTCCTGGACTCCGTTCGCGAAGGCCGAATGGACGACCGGCAGTCCGCCGATCCGCTGCTGTTCGGGTGGTGCGAGTCTCCGGGTCAGTCCGTCATCACCGGTGCGATCTTGATGACTCCGCCGTACGAGCTGATCCTCGCGGTCATTCCCGAGGAAGGTACGGCGAACCTGGTCGCGGCGTTGCGGGGTCATGGTGCCCGGCTGCCCGGGGCCAACGGCGACGTCGAGGTTGTCGACGAGTTCAGCACGCGATGGCTGGCAGGCACCAACCAGCGAGCCGAGACGTTCTTCCGGATGCGGCTCTACCGTCTGGGTGAGCTCGTGGCCCCTGCACCCTTGCCGCTGGGCCAGGCCCGGCTGGCGGTCGAGAGCGACACCGATGTCGCCGTCGAGTGGTTCCTTGCCTTTCACCTCGAGGTCGGCCTACCTGGGAGCGATGTGGCGCCGGCTGTCCGCGGCCGGATAGCTGACCGGCGGATGTGGCTGTGGGAGGACGAGTCGCACCAGGTCGTCTCGCTCGCCGCGCGACAGAAGACCGCGGTCGGCGTTGCGCGGATCGGGCCGGTCTATACCCCTCCCGACCTCAGACGGCATGGCTTCGCAGCGGCCGTGACCGCAGCCTGCTCGATCGATGCGCTGGAACACGCCGACCAGGTGGTGCTCTTCACGGATCTGGCCAACCCGACGTCCAACTCGATCTATCAACAGATCGGGTATCGCCCGGTCAGTGACCGACTGGCGGTTCGCTTCCTCGACTGATGGGCCGTCTCCGTCTCAGGCGAGTGCGGTGAGGTGTCCGGTGACGACCGACACCTCCAGAATCGACTGTGGGACAGACGACTCGGCATCTGACCATTAGGCTCCAGGCATGAGCTGGTTCCGTCGTAAGACCGAGGTCGTTGACGCCGAGCATCTGCTCCAACAGTCCGTCGACGCGTCGGGCACGGCCGGTCCCGGTGCCGTCGCCGATGTCGGCTCGGCCGACGCAAACCTAGGCAGTCCGTCGGTCGATTTCCGGCTCACGGTCGCAGACGTCTTCGTGATCAAGAACCGAGGGACCGTGGTCACGGGGCAGATCGACTCCGGGAGCGTATCGGTCGGATCAGCCGTGGCGATAACCCGTCAAGGGGAGGTGCAGCGACGGGTCAAGGTGACCGGCGTCGAGATGTTCCGCAAGGAGCTCGACACCGCCGTGGCGGGCCAGAATGTCGGTCTCCTGCTCGACAAGGTGAGTCGCGACGACGTCGGCTCGGGAGACGTGCTGACCAGCTGAGGGCGGAGGTCCGGACATGACCGATGAGACCGAGCGCTTGAGCGCAGCATTCGCCGCGGTGGATCGGTCGGACTTCCTCACCAAAGAGCAACGCAGCAACGCAGACCAGGATCGACCTCTCTTCATCGGCCACGGCCAGACGAACTCTCAGCCGACGACGGTACGGAACATGCTGGCTCTGTTGGATCCGCGTCCGGGTCACCGAGTGCTCGACGTCGGCAGCGGATCCGGTTGGACCACCGCGCTGCTCGCCACGCTGGTGACCCCGACCGGACGGGTGTTCGGGGTCGAGCTGGTTCCGGAGCTGACCGAATGGGGGAGGGTCAATCTCACCGGGTACCAGTACGAGTGGGCCACCATCGAGCAGGCAGATCCCGATCGGCTGGGCCTGTCAGGGCACGCGCCGTACGACCGGGTGCTCGTCTCCGCAGAGGCTCGCGCGCTGCCCGACTCCCTCGTCGAACAGGTAGCGCCGGGCGGTCGGATGGTGATCCCCGTGGCGGGTCGGCTCTCGGTGGTGGATCGCGACCTCGACGGTGGGGTCCAGGTACGGCGGGTCGGTCACTATGCCTTCGTGCCGCTGCTCGAGTCTCAGGGCCGGTAGCGAAGAGGAAGCTCGAGGCCGGGCCGCTCGTCGTCCCAGATCATCGAGAGAACTCGCCAGCCGGCGGGTGTCCTGACGAACTGCGTCGAGATGGCGCCCAGCGACTCGATCGGCCCGGTCGTCGCCGTACCGCGCTTCACATAGACGCTGAGCCGATGGGCCACGTTTCCGAAGATCTCCGTGATGTCAGAGATCTCGCCCTCGTAGAAGGCCGTGAGCTCGCCTGCGTCGACCATTGCCCAACGCGAGCCGACGAACTGGGACACGGTCATGGTCTGGGGTGTCCCTGAGCTCGTTGGCGTCAGCGTCCCGGTATCGGTGAACAGGTCATGAATCTCGTCGTACGTCGGACGCGTCCCCGGAGTGAATGAGACTGCCCGAAGGAACCGCTGGATGAGATCGCTGAGCTGCGAATGGTCGTCAGACGTCGCCATGTTCAGCCCAGCAGGCGATCGAGGGTTCGCAGTTTGTTCGTCGCATCGAGCGCGGCGACCTTGTACGACTCGGAGAGCGTCGGGTAGTTGAACACGGTGTCGACGAGGTAGTCGACGGTGCCGCCGCACCCCATGACGGCCTGGCCGATGTGGACGAGGTCCGTCGCCCCGGTGCCGAAGATGTGGACGCCCAAGATGGTTCGCTCGGTGGCGTGCACGATCAGCTTGAGCATGCCGTAGGAGTCGCCTACGATCTGACCTCGCGCGAGCTCTCGATAGCGCGAAAGCCCTACCTCATAAGGGACTGCCTGTGTCGTGAGCTCGGACTCGTTGGCTCCGACGTACGAGATCTCTGGAATGGTGTAGATGCCGATCGGCTGTAGGGCGGTGAGACTTCGGGTGGCCTCGCCCATTGCATGCAGCGCCGCGAGTCGGCCCTGCTCCATGCTGGTTGCCGCGAGAGCGGGAAAGCCCACGACATCACCCACGGCATAGATGTGGTCGACGTTGGTGCGGTACGTCCCATCCACCAGGATCCGTCCACGGGAGTCAGCGATCACCCCTGCCTTGTCCAGATCCAGCTCACCGGTCGCTCCGTAGCGTCCGGCGGAGTACATCACGGTCTCCGCCGGAATCCGCTTTCCGCTCGCCAGACTGGTGATCGTGCCTCGGGCGCCGACCTCGACCTTCTCTACCTGCTCGCCGAACCGGAACGAGACGGCCAGGTCCCGAAGGTGGAAGCGAAGCGACTCCACGATCTCCTCGTCACAGAAGTCCAGCATGCTCGGTCGCTGGTCCACGACCGTGACCCGAGTGCCCAGAGCCGCGAACATCGATGCGTACTCGATGCCGATGACGCCGGCGCCAACCACGAGCATGGAGGCGGGGACAGCGTCCAGGGCCAGGATGCCGTCGGAGTCGACGACATGAGCATCGTCGAACTCGACGTGGGACGGCCGCGCGGGCTGTGTGCCCGGCGCGAGCACGATCTTGTCGGCGGAGACCATGATTCGCTCATGCCCCTCGACACGAAATGTGTGGGGATCGACGAACGTGGCCGTGCCGGCCAGCAGGTGTATGTGGTTGCGCAGCAGCTGGTTGCGCACGACCTCGACCTCTCGGCCGATGACGTGCTGCGTCCTGGCGGTCAGGTCGGAGATCTGGATGTCGTCCTTGACCCGGTAGCTTGCGCCGTACATCTCCCGCTGAGCCATGCCGGTGAGGTAGAGCACCGCCTCACGCAACGTCTTGCTAGGAATGGTCCCGGTGTTGATGCAGACACCCCCGACCATGCTGCGGCGGTCGACGACGCCCACCCGTTTGCCGAGCTTCGCGGCGGCAACTGCGGCACGTTGCCCTCCCGGGCCGCTACCGATGACGAGCAGGTCGTAGTCGTACTCGTCTGTGGTCACGTCCTCATGGTCCCGAGGCGGTAAGACATGCGCAAGCCGGCCGGTCGATACTGGGCCTGATCAGAAGCTGTCGATGAGGTAACAGCGCGAGGCGAAGACCGCGTCGAGGAGGGCGTCGTCGTCGGGGTGGCCGCCGGTCGCGAGGCCGGCAGCGCGCACGGTGTACATCGGAGTCCCGGCATACAAGGCCGCCATGCCGTTCGGGCCGAGCACGACCGCGTCCGAGTCCGGGTCGGTCGGACGCAGCTCGCCTGACCCGGCGCTCACGCGCAGCCGGAAGGAGCCCCCACAGCCTGCGAGCCAGGGGTCGACCAGAGTGACCGCTACGTCCGCGTCGAGGCCGGCGGGATAGCCGCGGCCGGCGATCGCTGCCGGCGCGTCGAGAAGCCGCAACATCCACCGCTCCTCCTGAATCTCGGTTCTCGCTTTCTCGTCAAGGAACCAGTGGATCGGGTCATGGGTGGGGAGGTAGGTGTAGACCTGACGGACGATCGAGGCTCCGGAGCCCACCAAGGCCCACAACGCCCTGATCGTCTCGGGGCTCTCGGCTACCAGCCGCTCCACGCGCAGGTCGTTCTCGTGCCAGGCATAGGCAACGAAGCCGTCGTTGGTGAGGTAGCAGAAGTTGTCCGCATCCGACAACAGCTCGGTCACGTCATCGACCGTCAGCTCCAAGGGGCCACTAGCGTGGGTGCGGCGCCCCTCACGCTGGACCAGCCGAACGATCTCGTCCGTGTCCTGGATGCCGGCTCGCCGTACCGGGACCGCCGGGGCGCCGAGCCGACGAAGCGCGTCCGCCGGCAGCGTCGTTCTCGTCACTGCTCCGGCCATCTCCCAGCCAAGACGCCGGTACGGCGTAGAGACGGCCGGGAAGAGCACCGACACGACATCGCCCAGCTCGATGGACCGCTGCATCGCCGCGATCATAAGCATCCGCGCGACCCCTCGACCGCGCCATTCGGGGGCCACCACGACGCCGGCGATGCCGGCCATCGGAAGGGCCCGGCCACCCCAGAGCTGTCGGTACCCGTGGATCCGTGCCATCGCTACGACCTTGTCGTCTGCGAACACGCCGAGCCCACGGTGCGCGGCGATGTTGCGCTCGAAATGCTCGCGCCACCACGCCCGGCCGCCATCGGAGAGGGGACCGAACGATCGCGTGCGCACGTCAAGCGCCGCGTCGTGGTCGTCGGGTACCAGGTCGCGAACCTGCAGATCGGCCATGCACCGACCCTATCGACTGAGGTTAGAGTGGCTCGATGTCCGACCTGTTCTGCCCGGCCACGCTGGTGGTCGCCCGCCATGGCGAGGCGACCTATGACGTGATCGGCATCGCGAGCGACGATGGTGGATGGCTGACGGATCTCGGCCGCCGCCAGGCCGCGGAGCTCGCGGGCCGGCTCGCGGATCGTCGACTGGCGGCGATCTGGTGCAGCGACATGTCTCGCGCGGTCCAGACCGCCGAGATCGTCGCGGCCGTGCTCGGAGCGCCGGTCCGCGTTCGTCATGACCTGCGGGAGGCCTCGGTCGGAGGCTTCGCGGGGCTGCCGGATCCTCGCGGGATCTTCGACCCGGTTTTCCAGCGCTGGATCGACGGGGATCTGACCGCGTCGGCTCCCGATGCGGAGACCGGCGAGGATGTCGTACGGCGGATGAGCGGTGAGCTCGAATCCGCAGCAGACCAGTTCCGCGGCGAGACCGTGCTGGTGGTGAGCCACGGTGGAGCGATCGGCGTGACCCTGCCGATGCTGGCCAGCAACGTGCCCCGCGACTATGCCCGCGGCCGGCCGCTGAACAACTGCGCGACCTGCGAGCTGGACGTGGATGCCGACGGCTGGCTCCTGCGCACGTGGGCCGACGTGCCGGTGTGAAGGCAGTCCGCGGTCGGGCTAGGCGGCCTTCGGGATGCTGCCTCGGCCGGATCCCTTTGCCGACTTCTTGATCTTCTTGACCTTGACCAGCTTGCGCTTCTTGACGGTGAAGCCCGGTGGCAGCGTTCCGTCGGCCATCATCCGCAAGGGGCAGCGTTTGCACTTCGGTCTGCTGATGCAGCACTTTCGCTTGGGATGCTTCGCCGCCACCGGATGAGCATAACCAACGCTGCTAAGGTATGCCTAACTTGGCACCTGACACCCGCTGGTGCCGTTCCGAGCTGCTCTCAGGAGTATCCGTATGGCCTCGAGGAAGTTCGTCGACCAGCTCAACCTGCAGATCGGCAACGAGTTCGCAGCACACCAGCAGTACGTCGCGTGCGCCGTCTACTACGACGGGCTCACCATGCCGCAGATGGCCGGCTTCTTCTACCGTCAGGCCCTCGAGGAGCGCGATCACGCCATGATGATGGTGCAGTACCTGCTCGACCAGGACGAGCCGGTTGAGATCCCTGGGGTGGGGGCACCGCGCAACGACTTCGCCGACATCGTCGCGCCGGTCGAGCTCGCCCTCGCGCAGGAGCGGCGGGTCACCCAGCAGATCTACGAGCTCACCGCGATCGCTCGCGCCGAGAACGACTTCGCGTCGGACCAGTTCACCCAGTGGTTCATCAAAGAGCAGGTCGAGGAGGTCTCAACGATGTCCGACCTGCTCACGGTCGTGAAGCGCGCGAAGGCCGACATCGAGGCCATCGAGGAGTACGTCGCACGGGAGCAGAGCTCCGCGGACAGCGACTCGACGGCGCCGCCGAGCGCCGGCGCCTGACCTTGCCCCGCGAGCAGGTGCGGCTCGAGGTCGAACGGGTTTCGGGCGGGGCATATGTGGTGCACTGTTACGGACACGGGGGGCCGGCGTCACAGTCTCGTGGGGGTGCGCCGACGAGGTGGTGAGCTGGTCGACGGGATAGAGACGGAGGACTCTTGATCTGGGTACTACTGGTGGTGGTCGTCGTCGCCCTCATCGGGATTGCCAGCGCCGTGTCTCGCGGGCGGACCGCCAGCCGGGAGGCTGCGGAGCGGCGGGAGCGGATCTCTGCCGAGCAGCTCGAGGCGGTCAAGAGGGCCGCGGACGAGGACGTCACGGTGTTCGGTGACGACCTCCGTCAGCTGGACGTCGACCTGGCGGGGCACGAGCTCGATGCGACCGCCAGGCAGGACTATCAACGCGCGCTGGACGGCTACGAGGCCGCCAAGGAGTCGGTCGCCGCCGTCACCCGTCCCGACCAGATCCGCCACGTCACCGAGATCCTGGAGGATGGCCGATACTCGGTCACCTGCGTGCGTGCCCGGGTAGCCGGCGAGCCGATTCCGCAACGTCGCTCGCCCTGCTTCTTCAACCCCCAACACGGTCCCTCGGTCAAGGACATCACCTGGTCGCCCGAGGGCGGGGCGCCACGCGAGGTGCCGGTCTGCGCGGCCGACGCGGAGCGAATTGCCTCGGGCGCGGAGCCGATGACCCGCCAGGTCATGGTGGGGCCCCAGCGGGTGCCGTACTGGCAGGCAGGACCGGCTTTCCAGCCGTGGACCGCGGGATATTTCGGTGCGTTCTTCCCGTTGGAGCTGTTGTTCGTCGGCACCATGATGGGTGGGCTGTTCGACGGCGGAGGTGGATACGACCAGGGCTACGACGCGGGTTATGACGCCGGCTCCGACCAAGGCTCGGACCAGGGCTCGGACCAGGGCGGGTACGACGACAGCGGGTCCGGCGGCGACGGTAGTGGCTATGACGGCGGCGGTTTCGATGGCGGCGGGTTCGACGGGGGTGGTTTCGACGGCGGTGGTTTCGACGGCGGTGGCGACTTCGGCGGCGGCGACTTCTGACCCTAAGGTTGAGTGGTCACTCCGGTCCCTCATTGCTGCACCGACGTGACCACTCAACATGTTGGCCAGGACGCGACCGTACCGAGGTGGAGGTAGACGTGGCACCGTTTCACCGTCCCCAGGTCAACATGTACGTCGACGATGTCGAGCGGTCTGTGACGTTCTATACCGGATTGGGGTTCGAGGAGTCCTTCCGGACCCCTCGAGAAGGCTCGCCCATCCACGTCGAGCTGCGTCTCGACGGGTTCTGTCTGGGGATCGCGAACGTCGCTTCCGCGCGGTCCGACCATGGGTTGGACGTGTCGCCCGACGGCAACGCCATGGAGATCTGTCTATGGACCGAGGACGTCGACCACGCCTACGCCGAGCTGCTGGCGGCGGGGGCCCTCTCGATGTCCGAGCCGCACGACTGGCTCCAGGGCTCGCTGCGGGTGGCCTGGGTCGCGGATCTCGACGGCAACCCGATCGAGCTCGTCCAGCGCCATGCCGTACCGAACTGACACCTCGACGGTCAGAGAGTGGACGGAAGTGACGCTTCAACCTGGCAGGACCGGACCGACGTGACCACGCAACGGGCTAGAAGAGGCGTGCGGTGGGGTCGTCCATGCCGCGGAGCTCGTCGTAGTCGACCACTATGCAGGCGATCCCGCGGTCGGCGGCGAGGGTGCGGGCCTGTGGCTTGATCTCCTGGGCGGCGAAGATGCCTCGTACCGGGGCCAGCAGGGGGTCGCGGTTGAGCAGGTCGAGGTAGCGGGTCAGCTGCTCGACCCCGTCGATCTCGCCGCGGCGCTTGATCTCGACCGCGACCGATCCGGCCTCGTCGCGGCACAGCAGGTCCACCGGTCCGATGGCCGTCGGGTACTCGCGGCGTACCAGCGAGAGCCCCACACCCAACCGCACGGGATGCTCCGCGAGCAGCTCCTGCAGGTGCTTCTCGACACCGTCCTTCTGCAGCCCCGGATCGATGCCGAGCTCGTACGACGTGTCGCTGAGCACCTCCTCGACCAGGATGCGGAGCGTGTCGCCGCCCTTGGCCTCGACGACCCACTCGACGGCGCCGTCCTCCGTATGACCCTCGATCAAGGTGCACGGAGGAGACATCCAGTTCAAGGGCTTGTACGACCCCCCGTCGGAGTGCACGAGCACCGACCCGTCGGCCTTCACGATCAGGAGCCGGATGGCCATCGGCAGGTGCGCCGTGAGCCGTCCGGCGTAGTCGACCTGGCAACGGGCGATGACGAGACGCACCAGGCAAGTGTCCCGTCAACCGGTTTGGTCCGGCCGAGAGGGTTCGTGAAAGACTCACAGCATGGCACGAGAGTTCACCACCATCGGCGTAGTCGGTCTGGGCACGATGGGCGCCGGGATCGCGGAAGTCTTTGCGCGCAACGGGTTCGCCGTCATCGGGGTCGAGCAGACCGACGAGCAGGTGGAGCGGGGCCGGGGGCACGTGCAGCACTCGACCGACCGGGCGGTCAAGCGCGGGAAGCTCGCGCCGGCGGACCAGCAGGCGCTCTTCGACCGCCTCACCCTGACCACCTCGCTCAGCGACCTCAAGGAGTGCGACCTCGTCGTCGAGGCCGTCGTCGAGCGTCTCGATCTCAAGCGCAGGCATCTTCCAGCAGCTCGACGAGATCGTCCGCCCGGACGCCGTCCTGGCCACGAACACTTCGTCGCTCAGCGTCACGGAGATCTCGGCGGCCACCTCGCAGCCGGGTCGGGTGATCGGGATGCACTTCTTCAACCCCGCCCCCGTGCAGCAGTTCGTCGAGGTGATCCGCACCGTCGTCACAGACCCGGAGATCGTCGAAGAGCATGCTGGCGCTGGCGAAACGCCTCGGCAAGAACCCGGTGTCCGTCGGAGACAAGGCGGGTTTCATCGCGAACGCGCTGCTCTTCGGCTACCTCAACCATGCGGTCTCGATGTACGAGAGCCGACTACGCGACGCGTGAGGATCTCGACGCTGGCATGAAGCTCGGCTGCCGGTATCCGATGGGTCCGCTCGCCCTGCTCGACCTGATCGGCCTGGACACGGCGTACGAGATCCTCGAGACGATGTATCGCCAGGGTCGCAACCGGCTGCACGCTCCGGCGCCCATCATCAAGCAGATGGTGACGGCCGGGCTGCTCGGCCGGAAGACCGGCCGCGGCTTCTACACCTACGAGGCCGCGGACAGTCCGGTCGTGGTCGCCGACGCCGAGTCGCCGACGTCCGGAGTCGGCCCCGCAGCTGCGGCGTCCGGTCGAGCACGTCGGAGTCGTCGGTTCGGGCACGATGGCCAGCGGGATCGTGGAGGTCTTCGCCAAGGCAGGCATCGAGGTCACCTACGTCACCCGCAGTCCGGAGAAGGTGGCTCAGGTCCGCGAGGTCGTGGCGCGCAGCATGGAGAAGGCGGTCCAGCGTGGCCGGCTGGACGCGTCGGACCGCGAGACCGCGCTCGCCCGCATCCACGGCTCGACGACGCCTCGACGACCTGGCCGGTGTCGACCTGGTCGATCGAGGCGGTTGCCGAGGACCTGAGCGTGAAGCAGGCGTTGTTCGAGAATCTCGACGAGATCTGCAGGCCTGGGGCGATCCTGGCGACGACCACGTCGTCTCTTCCGGTGATCGAGATCGCCTCGGTGACCGGGCGGCCGTCCGATGTCGTCGGGATGCACTTCTTCAACCCGGCACAGGTCATGGATCTGGTCGAGGTCGTCTCGACGGTGTCGACAGCGCCAGAGGTGACGGAGACCGCGCGCGCGGTCTGCCTGGCGATCGGCAAGCACCCGGTCGCGTGCGGCGACCGAGCAGGCTTCGTGGTCAATGCGCTGCTCTTCCCGTACCTCAACGACGCCGTGCGCATGCTCGAGGCTCACTACGCGACCGCCGACGACATCGACACCGCAATGAAACAAGGGTGTGCGCTGCCGATGGGACCGTTCGAGCTGCTCGATGTCGTCGGCAACGACGTCTCGCTCGCGATCCAGCGCCAGCTCTATCTCGAGTTCCGCGAGCCTGGCTTCGCCCCCGCGCCACTGCTCGAGCACATGGTGACCGCCGGCTACCTGGGTCGCAAGACCGGCCGCGGGTTCCGCGACCACTCTGCGAGCTGAGCAGTCTCGAGCACGACGTGCCCACCACTCACAAGATCCGGTCGAACTCGCTGCTCCCTGCCCGCCGCGAACCGATCACGCTCACCACGGCGAGACGGTCTCAGTCTGGTGGGCGAGGTCGCCTTACCGGTCGACTCCGATCCGGTGGCGACCATGCTCTGCCTGCACCCGCTGCCGACCCACGGTGGCATGATGGACAGCCAGATCTTCCGCAAGGCGGCCGCCCGGTTGCCTGCCTTGGCGCAGCTGGCAGTGGTGCGTTTCAACACCCGCGGCACGTCGAGCATCCACGGCACCAGCGAGGGAGTGTTCGACGACGGGACGGGCGAGAGGTACGACGTCGCGGCCGCTGTCGAGTACGCCGAGTTCGCCGATCTGCCGAAGTGCTGGGTCGTCGGCTGGTCGTTCGGCACCGACCTGGCGTTGAGGTACGGCAACGAGCCGTCCGTGATCGGCGCCGTTCTCCTGTCCCCGCCGCTGAAGTCCGCAGCTGACGCGGATCTTGCCGGGTGGGCCGACTCCGGCAAGCCGGTCGTGGCGATCGTGCCCGAGTACGACGACTACCTGCGTCCCGACGAGGCGCGCCGGCGGTTCGCCGCGATCCCGCAGGCCGAGGTGATCGCCGTACCCGACGGGAAGCATCTCTGGGTGGGGCAGGCCGACATCGTGCTCGACCTCATCGTGCAGCACCTCAACCCGGCCGCCGCGCCCCTGCC
The DNA here is from genome assembly GCA_963833975.1 of uncultured Actinomycetota bacterium. GTDB lineage: Bacteria > Actinomycetota > Actinomycetes > Propionibacteriales > Nocardioidaceae > JAWWPG01. The sequence continues at coordinate 459,741 of CAWIAB010000004.1, read as the reverse complement.
GACCACCTGGGTGGGCGACATCACACACGAGCCTCCGCGGGTCCTGGGCCACTAACGGGAATAGGGAGCAGCGTCGATCGGTTGCCGCCAAGGATGACAGTTCCCCTCTCGATCCTCGACCTGGCCGCGATCGGCGAGGGAGAGACGGCACGCGACAGCTTCACGGCCAGTGTCGAGCTAGCCCAGCGCGCAGAGGCGTGGGGATACCGCCGAGTCTGGTACGCCGAGCACCACAACATGTCGACCATCGCCTCGTCCGCGACCAGTGTGCTGATCGCGCACATCGCGGCGAACACCTCGACGATCCGGGTCGGGGCGGGCGGTGTCATGCTGCCGAACCACGCGCCGCTGACGATCGCGGAGCAGTTCGGCACCCTCGAGACGCTGCACCCCGGGCGGATCGACCTCGGCCTCGGCCGAGCCCCGGGCGGCGACCAGGAGATGATGCGGGCACTGCGGCGCAACCCGATGTCCGCCGACACCTTCCCGCAGGACGTGCTCGAGCTCCAGGGCTATCTGTCCACCGACTCCCGGGTGCCAGGGGTCCACGCGACGCCGGGCCGGGGTACGCAGGTGCCGCTCTACATCCTCGGCTCGTCCCTCTTCGGCGCGCAGCTGGCCGCCGCGCTCGGGCTGCCGTACTGCTTCGCTTCGCACTTCGCCCCGGCCGCGCTGCACGACGCCGTCGCGACATACCGAAGGGACTTTCAGCCGTCGGAGCAGCTCGCGGAGCCGTACGTCGTCGCCGGGGTGAACGTCATCGCGGCCGATACGACCGACGAAGCGCAGGAGCAGCTGCGGGTGGCGCTGCGGCGGCGAGTCAGTCTCATGCTGGGCCGCGGTCGGCGCTTCACCGACGAGCAGGCCGACATCCTCCTCGAGTCGCCTGCAGGACAGCAGATTCGGCAGATGACGACGTACACAGCCCTGGGGACACCGCCCGAGGTCAAGGACTACCTGGACGGATTCGTCGCGCACGCGGACGCCGATGAGCTGATCGTGGCCGGTCAGTCGCCGAGCGGACCGCAACGGTTGCGTTCGTTCGAGCTGCTCGCCGAAGCGGCTGGCCTGATCCCTTCCGCGAGCCGCTGAGCCGACCCGAACGCCACGTAGACAACAGGAGATCTGATGGCAGAGAAGACATGGTTCATCACCGGCGCCTCCCGAGGCTTCGGCCGCGAGTGGACGATCGCCGCGCTCGAACGCGGCGACTCGGTCGCGGCCACGGCGCGCGACACCTCCACGCTCGATGACCTCGCCGACACGTACGGCACCGCACTCCTCCCGCTTCGGCTCGACGTGACCGACCGCGAGGCCGACTTCGCGGCCGTCGCGAAGGCGCACGAGACGTTCGGTCGGCTCGACATCGTCATCAACAACGCGGGCTACGGCCAGTTCGGTTTCGTCGAGGAGCTCAGTGAGCAGGAGGCCCGCGACCAGATCGAGACGAACCTCTTCGGCGCGCTCTGGGTGACGCAGGCGGCGCTGCCGTTCTTGCGGGCACAGGGATCCGGACACATCCTGCAGGTCACGTCGATCGGCGGCATCACCGCCTTCCCGAACATCGGCATGTACCACGCTTCCAAGTGGGCGCTCGAGGGCATCAGCCAGTCACTCGCCGCCGAGGTCGCAGAGTTCGGCATCAAGGTCACCGTGATCGAGCCGGCCGGCTACACAACGGACTGGGCCGGCCCGTCGGCACGGCACACGACAACCATCGACGCCTACGACGACCTCCGGACCCGGCTCGAGGCTCGGCGGGCCGAGGTCGCGCCTGGTCGCGGCAACCCGCTGGCTACTCGGGAGGCGATCCTCGAGCTGGTCGACGCCGAGAACCCGCCGCTGCGGATCTTCTTCGGCGACGGTCCGTTGGCCATCGCGACCAAGGACTACGAGAACCGGCTCGCCACCTGGCGCGAGTGGGAGCCGCTGTCCATCAAGGCCCACGGCGCACCCGAGGGCAGCTAACCGCCGGACGCCGAATCCTGGTGGTCACGCTTCACCTGGACCGGTCTGATCCGGTCACGGGTGTCGCCGGTCCCTAGCTGTCCGGCGCCGTTGAAGCCCCAGCACCAAGCCCGTCCCGAGAGCTCGAGGGCACACGAGTGGTAGTGACCCGCGGAGATCGAGGCCCAGATCGTCGCCGTCCCGACCTGGGTGGGTGACGAGCGGTCGGACCGATCCCCGACGCCCAGCGCCCCGAACGGGTTGCCGCCCCAACACCAGGCGGTGCCGGTGATGCGGGTGGCGCAGGTGTGACGACCGCCCACGGCGATCCCCGCCCAGCTCGTGGCGGAGCCCACCTGCACCGGTACGGCGCTCAGGGCATGGGTGCCGTCGCCTAGCTGCCCTCGGCTGTTGGCGCCCCAGCACCAGGCGGAGCCATCGGCTCTGATGCCACAGGTGTGCCCGTAGCCCGCCACGACGAGCCGCCATTCCCCGACCCCGTCGACCTGGACGGGGACGTTGCGGTCGGTCCGCGTGCCGTCGCCCAGCTGACCGGTGGCGTCGTGGCCCCAGCACCAGGCGGAGCCATCAGCCTTCGTCGCACAGGTGTGCATGTGCCCCGCACTCACACTCACCCAGTCGTGGCTTGTGCCGACCTGCACCGGGATCCTCTTACGTCGCGTTGTGCCGTCGCCGAGCTGACCATAGCCGTTCGCCCCCCAGCACCAGACCGTGCCGTCGGTCCGGGTGCCGCACGAGTGCCGCCCCCCTGCGCTGATGGTCGCCCAGTCGTCGTTGCTGCCCACCTGGAAGGGGCTATGGCGCTGCACGGACGTCCCGTCGCCCAGCTGGCCGGCCCGGTTGTCTCCCCAACACCAGGCGGTGGCATCGGTGCGGATCGCGCAGGTGTGGACGAAACCCGCGCTCACGGAAGCCCAGGTCGCCTGCCGCCCGATCCGGACCGGCAGGCTGCGCCAGGTCGTGGTTCCGTCGCCAACCTGGCCGTAGCTGTTGAAACCCCAACACCACAGGCCGAGATTGCTGCGCAACCCGCAGGTTTGGGCCGCGCCCGCTGTGGTGCTGACCCAGGGCGCCGGCGAGGGGGCTCCAGGTGCGGCCTGTGCCGCTTGAACCGAGCCGAGCAGCAGCCCGCCGATCGCCACCAGTGCGCAGCCTAAAGCGCGCGAGCATATCTTCATGCCGGACCTCCCCGAATGGTGCTTGATGTGAGGTCTGCAGTGTGTCACCGGCCGGCCAAGCCTCGCTAGGTCTCGTCCTGGCGCCGTACGACGATCTCCCTCACCAGAAGCAGGATCGCGGCCGCCATGGGGATCGCGAGCAGCGCACCGACGACACCCATCAGGGTGCCACCGACCAGCACGGCCACCACGGTGACGATGCCTGGTACGTCGACGGAGTGCCGCATCACGCGCGGGTACAAGACATAGTTCTCGATCTGCTGGTAGATGATGTAGAAGACCACGCAGGCGATGCCGATCCCCAGCGAGGTGGCGAACCCGACCACCGACACCAGGACCGCTGCGATGGTGGCGCCGACCAGCGGGATGAAGTCGAGGATCGCCACGACGAGGGCCAGCGCGAGGGCGTACTTCCCGAGGCCTGCGATCTCCAGGAAGACGAACGACGAGACGCCCGCGCACAGCGCGACCAGGAAGGCCCCAGACACGTATCCGCCGACCCCACGCAGGATCTCGTCACCGAGGTTGGTGACTCGCTCCCGACGCGACGCGGGGGCGAGGGAGTAGCACGCCTTCTTGATCTGCGGCAGTGACGTCAGGAAGTACAGGGTCAGCACGAAGACGAGGAAGGCGTTGAGCAGCGCGCTCAGCACGGCCAGACCGACGCTGAAGATGCTGCCGAAGGCCGTCGTGGCGAGGGATGGGTCCTGAAGCTTCTGGGTGACCTTGTCGATCACCCCGTACTTCTCGTCGAGGTCCTTGACCGTCTGGTTGCGGCGCAGCGAGTCCAGCCAGCCGGGTGCGTTGTCGATCAGCTCGTTGATCTGGTCCCGCAGGACCGGCACCAACGACACGATGAACAGGGCGACGAAGCCGAGCAGGCCGAGGGTGACGATGAGGACGGCCCACCGGCGCCTGATCGACCTCCGCTCGAGCCACTCGACCAGCGGGTTGAGGCCGACCGCGAGGAAGATCGAGACCAGCAGAAGCACGATGACGGACTCGACGTGACGAATGGCCAACGCCAGCGCCAGCGCCGTGAAGGCCCCCAGACCCGTCCAGAAGCCCTTGTAGAAAGCCGAGTGGCGGGAGATCGGCGGCCCGGGTGCTCCGAACGGATGCTCCTCGTCATCGACCTCAGGCTCGGCCACGTCCGGTCGGGGAGGTACGTCGTCCCGGATGGCGGACTCGCGCTGGGTCAGCGCCCGGTCGGCGGCGCCGGACAGCTGCTCCAGCGGATGGGCAGGCTCCTCACGCGCCGACATGGGACCACCTTGGCATATATCGGCGGGTCAACAACGCGGCGCGTTGGCTACGTCGTGGCACCCGGCGGTGGGTCGTCCGACGTCGAGGCGTCCGCGTCCAGCGACCCAGGGTCGTTCGAGAACGACCGCAGCACGTCCTGGAGCTGGCCGAGCTGAGCGACGATGCCGTCCCGTCTGGCCTGCAAGGCTTCGAGGTCGTGCCGGGTCGCCGCCTGACGTCGCTCGGCGTCGGCTTCGGCGTTGCGGACGATCTGCTCGGCCTGCTTGCGCGCTGCCGTCACCATCTGCTCCGCCTCGCGCCGCGACCGGGCAAGCGTCTTCTCACCCTCGGCGGTTGTCTGCTCGCGATGCTTGGTCGCGGTGGCGATGGCCTCCCTGGCCCGCTCCTCGGCGCCGTTCGCCCGAGCCTCGGCCTCCTCCACGAGTCGGCCGGTCTCGGAGACGGCCACCGAGTGCCGCTCCGCGGCCTCCTTGGTCAGCCGCTCCTTCTCGACCGCCAGCGTGCGGCGGGCCTCCATCGTCTCGCGGTCGGCCGCGGCGCGGAGCTGCTCGGCCTCGCGCCTGGCTGTGGTGCGCAGCGCATTGACCTCCTGCTGGGCGGCCAGCCGGAGCTGCTCGGCCTCCCGGTTGGCAGACGCCAGGATGTCGTGCGCCTCGGCCCGGGCCAGCGACCGCTCCTGCTCGGCCTCGGCGAGCACCGATGAGCGACGCTCGTCGATCTCGCGCATCTGCACCGACCGGATGTCCTCGGCCTCCTTCTCGGCGTCGGCGCGGAGCGCGGCGGCCTCGCTGACGATGTGCCGTCGGGACTCCTCCGCGGCGAGCTGGGCCCGGCTACGGACGTCGTCGGCCTCCTCCTGGGCCAGCCGCAGCATCGCCGCGGCCCGCCCACCCAGACCGGCGTAGGTCGGTGTCTCGGTCTCGGACAGCCGTTGCTCGAGCTCGGCCACCTTGTCCCGAAGGCTCCGGAGCTCCTGCTTGGACGCCTGGTCGGCCTGGTTCGCGCCGACCCGTAGGGACTCGGTCTGGCTCACGTAGGAGTCGACCGCCGCCCGGTCGTAGCCGCCGCGGCGCACCACCGCGAACGCGGGCTGTCCCCCGCCGGCCGGATTGGCCTGGTTGGGGACCGGAGCCGGTCCGGCGGCGGTCGACCCACCGGTCGAGGGTCCACCGACCGGTTACCGGCGGGTTCACCGGAGGCGGGTCCAGCGGAAGCCGGTCCGACGGGCGCGGTGCCGCCGGCAGGCGGGGCCGCGGAGCCTCCGCGGGTGGCGCGCTCTGCTGGTCGCTCGGGTGGAGACTCGAAGATGGAGAGTCCGGGCTGTGGCGAAGGTGGCTGCTCGGTCATCGGCGTCTGCAATTCCTCAGTCCTGGTTGGGGAGTCCTGCCGGCTCCCGCGGTGTCATACCCACCTTTTCACGCTCGGTGCGGCGTTTCTGCGGTCCGCCACGGTCTAGACGCCACTGAACCTGGTGATCGCATCCAGATGACGCTGTCGCAACGCCTCGTCGCTGACCCCCAGTCCACCCTCGGGTGAGAGACACAGCACGCCGACCTTGCCTTGGTGCTGGTTCTTGTGTACCTCATAGGCGGCCTCGCCGGTGCTCTCCAGCGGGTGTGTCTTGCTCAGCGTCGGGTGGACCAGCCCGCGGGCGATCAGCCGGTTCGCCTCCCACGCCTCCCGGTAGTTGGCGAAGTGTGACCCGATGATCCGCTTGAGGTTCATCCAGAGATAGCGGTTGTCGTACTCGTGCATGATATCCCGACGTCGACGCACAGGTGACGATGGTGCCGCCACGGCGAGCGACGAACGTCGAGGCGCCGAACGTCTCGCGGCCCGGATGCTCGAACACGATGTCCGGGTCGTAGCCGCCGGTCAGCTCACGGATGCGGGCGCCGAAGCGACGCCACTCGCTCGGGTCCTGGGTGTGCTCGTCGCTCCAGAAGTGGTAGTCCTCGACTCGCGGCGGTCGATGATCAGCTCCGCACCCATCGCCCGGCACAGGTCGGCCTTGTCCGTCGACGAGACGACGCACACGGGCAGCGCACCGCCGTTGACCGCGAGCTGGGTCGCGTACGACCCGAGCCCACCCGATGCTCCCCAGATCAGCACCGTGTCGCCCTGCTTCATCGCGGCGCCGTTGCGAGAGACGAGCTGCCGGTACGCCGTGGAGTTGACCAGACCAGGACAGGCCGCCTCCTCCCAGGTGAGGTGGCGTGGCTTCGGCATCAGCTGGTTCGACTTCACCAGGGCGAGCTGCGCCAGCCCGCCGAAGTTCGTCTCGAAGCCCCAGATCCGCTGCTCCGGGTCGAGCATCGTGTCGTTGTGGCCGTCCGGGCTCTCGAGCTCGACCGACAGGCAGTGCGCGACCACCTGGTCGCCGGGATGCCAGGTGTGGACCGCCGGCGCCGGTACGCAGGACGACGCCGGAGAGGTCGGAGCCGACGACGTGGTACGGCAGGTCGTGACGCTTCGAGATCGGCGACAGCCTGCCGTACCGGCGCAGGAAGGTGAACGTCGGCACCGGCTCGAAGATGCTCGTCCACACGGTGTTGTAGTTGATCGCCGAGGCCATGACCGCCACCAGGGCCTCGCCCGGCCCGAGCTCGGGGACCGGCACCTCGTCGAGGTGCAGGCTCCGGCGCGGGTCCTTGTCCGCGGACTCGAGGCCGTCGAACATCTCGACCTCGTCCGCATGCACCGTCACACCGCGGTACGACTCCGGCAGCGGCAGGGCGGCGAACTCCTCCCGCGAGGTGTCACCGGCGAGGATCGCGCTCAGGATCTCCTCCATGGCTGGGGAGCCTAGTGGCCCGGAGCGCCTGCGTCGGCGGAAGCCGGCTCGACCAGCTCCACGAGGACCCCGCCGGCGTCCTTCGGGTGGATGAAGTTGATCCGGCTGTTCGCGGTCCCACGCCGCGGCTCGTCGTACAGCAGCCGCATGCCCTGCTCGCGCACGGCGGTCATGGCGTCGTCGATGCTGGTGACCCGGTACGCGACCTGCTGGACGCCTGGTCCCTGCCGCTCCAGGAACGTCGTGATCGCCGAGTCGGGGCCGAGCGGGGCCAGCAGCTGGAGGCAGACCCCGGAGTCGCCGACGGCCAGCATCGCCTCTCGGACACCCTGCCCCTCGTTGACCTCCTCGTGCACGACCTGGAAGCCGAAGTTCTCGGCATAGAAGGCGACCGCATCATCGAGGTCGGGTACGGCGATGCCGACGTGGTCGACGGCGGTGATCAGGCCGGCGGGGAACATCGGTCCATCGTCGCGGACTACGCCGGCGACGCGCCAAGGGCTGTGACGCGTTCGACAGCCGAACCAGGCCTCGGGGCTTCGCCTGCGCCCGGCGCGCTGGGTATCGTTCACAGGGAAGACGAATCGAACCTGGAGGCGCCGGATGGCTGGATCTGTGATTGTCGCGGGAGCACGCACCCCGATCGGACGACTGCTCGGCGGGTTGAAGGACCTGTCGGCGACCGACCTCGGCGGCGTCGCGATCAAGGGCGCCCTGGAGAAGGCCGGAGTTGCGTCCGACCAGGTCGACTACGTGATCATGGGCCAGGTGCTGCAGGCCGGCGTCGGCCAGGTCCCGGCCCGCCAGGCGGCCGTCAAGGGCGGCATCTCCATGAGTGTGCCGGCCATCACCATCAACAAGGTGTGCCTGTCGGGCGTCAACGCCATCGCGCTGGCGGACCAGCTGATCCGCGCCGGTGAGTGCGAGGTCGTCGTCGCGGGTGGCATGGAGTCGATGACCAACGCCCCGCACCTGATGATGAAGTCCCGCGAGGGCTACAAGTACGGCGATGTGACCGTCCGCGACCACATGGCGTACGACGGGCTGTGGGACGTCTTCACCGACCAGGCGATGGGCGCGCTGACCGAGACGCGCAACGCGTCGACCGAGGAGCTGACCCGCGAGGAGCAGGACGCCTTCTCGGCGCGTTCCCACCAGCTGGCCGCGGCCGCGTGGAAGAACGGCGTCTTCACCGACGAGGTCGTGCCGGTCGAGGTTCCGCAGCGTCGCGGTGACCCGGTCGTGGTCAGCGAGGACGAGGGCGTCCGCGCCGACACGACGGTCGAGTCGCTCGCCAAGCTGCGCCCGGCCTTCTCGAAGGACGGCACGATCACCGCGGGCTCGGCGTCGCAGATCTCCGACGGTGCCTGCGCGGTCGTGGTGATGAGCAAGGCGAAGGCCGAGGCAGCTCGGGCTGACCTGGCTGGCGGAGATCGGCGCGTCCGGCCAGGTCGCCGGGCCCGGACTCGACGCTGCAGTCCCAGCCCGCCAACGCGATCCGGGTCGCCTGCGAGAAGGAGGGCATCGCGACCTCCGACCTCGAGCTGATCGAGATCAACGAGGCGTTCGCGGCGGTCGGCATCGCGAGCACCCGTGAGCTCGGCGTCTCCGAGGACCTGGTCAACGTCAACGGCGGCGCGATCGCCCTCGGCCACCCGATCGGGATGTCCGGGGCCCGCATCGTGCTGCACCTCGCGCTCGAGCTGCAGCGTCGCGGCGGCGGCGTGGGAGCTGCCGCGCTGTGCGGCGGCGGTGGTCAGGGCGACGCTCTGATCGTCCGCGTCCCGAAGGCGTGACCGAGCCGGACGCGAGCGACCCCTCGTCCGCAGCGCTCGCGTCAGGTCATCGGCCGACGGGCCGGCGCACAGGCCTCGGTCGGAGATCTCGTCGAGCGCGCCCGATCCGGCGACCCGCGGGCGGTGGCCAGGCTCATCTCGCTGGTCGAGGACGCCTCGCCCCTGCTCCGCGAGGTGGCGGAGCGGCTCGCCCCGCACACCGGGCACGCGCAGATCATCGGGATCACCGGCTCGCCCGGCGTCGGCAAGTCCACGACCACGTCAGCACTGGTGAGCGTCTTCCGCGAACAGGGCAGGCGCGTCGGGGTGCTCGCCGTCGACCCGTCGTCGCCGTTCTCCGGGGGCGCCCTGCTCGGGGACCGGGTACGGATGCAGAACCACGCCACCGACGGCCAGGTCTTCATCCGGTCGATGGCCACCCGGGGCCGGCTCGGCGGGCTCGCGTGGGCCACGCCGCAGGCGCTGCGGGTGCTCGACGCGGCTGGCTGCGAGGTCATCATCGTCGAGACCGTCGGCGTCGGGCAGTCGGAGGTCGAGATCGCCGGGCAGGCCGACACGACGCTGGTGCTGCTGGCGCCCGGGATGGGCGACGGCATCCAGGCGGCCAAAGCCGGCATCCTCGAGATCGGCGACGTGTACGTCGTCAACAAGGCCGACCGGGACGGCGCGCACCAGGTCGTACGCGACCTCCGGTCGGTGCTGAGCCTGGGCGCCGCAGACGTTGGCGCCTGGCGGCCGCCGATCGTGAGCACCGTAGCGCAGAGCGGCGAGGGCATCGACAAGCTGGTGGCCGCCATCGACAAGCACTGGTCGGCCCTCGCCGAGTCCGGCGAGCTGGTCATCCGCCGTACCCGTCGGGCCCGGGACGAGATCGAGGCGATCGCGCTGACCGCGCTTCGGGAGCGCTTCGGCGACCTGCACGGCCACGACGCCCTCGACGCGCTCGCCGAGCAGGTGGTCACCGGCTCGACCGACCCCTACGCCGCCGCCGACACCCTGCTCGCCGCCCTCTGACGCCGTCCGCCGGGGGAGTTTGGGTGGTGCACCACCCAGATCGCCCCCAAGCCACCCAGATCTGAGTGGCTTGAGGGATGTTTGAGTGGTGCACCACCCAAACGCCGCCCCGTTGCGGGACGACAGACACCTGACATCGATTTCGTAACGACCCTGGCATCGGGTGGTTGGCGGCGTTGTCTCGGCTAGCGTTGCCGGGTTGACTGCGCTGGGGCATCACGAGGAGGAAGCGGGGCTGGCGATGACTCGTGCGGGCGAATCGCTCGGAACGGGCGCGGCGCCGACCCTGTCGCCGCCGTCTCCCAACGAGGCGGGCATCGGCGTGCGGTGCGAGGGGGTCGTGCACCTCTACAAGACGTTCGAGGGCCACGACGTCGTCGCCCTCCAAGGCGTCGACCTGGTCGTGCAGCCGGGTGAGCGGGTGGCGTTCCTCGGTCCCTCCGGCTCGGGCAAGTCGACGCTGCTCACGCTGTTCGGCGGCATCCAGCGTCCGTCCGCCGGCCGGATCTTCCTCGGTGACGACGAGATCTCCCGGATGAGCGAGCGTCAGCTGACCAAGGTCCGGGCCTCCCGGGTCAGCACCATGCTCCAGGGCGCCACCCGCAACCTGCTTCACTACGCGACCGCCCGGCAGAACCTGGGCTTCGCCCAGCTGGCCAGCCGGACGAGCGGGCGGCGACCGGCGATGTCCGACGCCGAGCTGTTCAGCCGGGTCGGGCTCGCCGACCAGGTGGACCAGGTGGTCGGGACGATGTCCGGGGGTCAGCGGCAGCGCCTGGCGCTCGCCTGCGCGGTCACCTCGTCACCGGCCCTGCTGCTGGCCGACGAGCCGACCAGCCAGCTCAGCCACGAGGATCGCGACCACATGCTCGAGCTCATCCACGGTCTGGGCGACGAGTTCGGTACGACGATCCTCGTCGTGACACACCAGCCCGAGGTCGCCGACACGTTCCCGCGTACCGTCACCATGCGCGGCGGACGCGTCGGCTCGGAGGGCCGCGACGGTGCCGAGTACGTCGTGGTCGGAGTCGACGGGGTCGTGCACCTGCCGGCCCACGTGGCTCGCGAGTGGCCGCCCGGCACCCTGGTCCGGATCGAGCCGGAGACCCGGGAGCGGCTTGTGCTGAGCCGGCCTGAGGCGGTCGACGCCGACGAGGACGACCCGTGAGCGCGACCCTGCGACTCGACGACGTCCAGCTGACCATCGGCGAGCACCAGATCCTGCAGACCATGAGTCTGGTGTTCCACCCGGGCGAGGTCACCGCCGTATCCGGGCCATCCGGCTCGGGGAAGACGACGGTGCTGTCCATCGCCGGCGGGCTGCAGCGGCCCACCCGCGGAAGTGCGTCGTACGGCGACCTGCCGATGTGGCAGGGCGACGGCGACCCGCGCCACGAGGTCGCCTTCGTGCTGCAGGTCTACGGCCTGGTTCCCATCCTCAGCGCACGGGAGAACGTCGCGATCGCCCTGCGTGCGCGCGGCATCTCTCCCGCGGAGGCGAACCGGACAGCCGACGACCAGCTACGGCGCTTCCATATCGGCGACCTGGGCGACCGCCAGGTCGAGGAGCTCTCCGGCGGGCAGATGCAGCGGGTGGCCTGCGCCCGCGGGTTCGCCGTCTCGCCGGCCATCCTGCTCGCCGACGAGCCGACCAGCGAGCTCGACGAGGGCAACCGCGAGCACGTGATGGACCAGCTGCGCGCGGAGGCGACCCGCGGCGCGATCGTGGTCGTCGCGACCCACGACCCGGCCGTCGTCGCGTCCGCGGACCGGCACTTCATCCTCGACGACGGGGTGCTGACCGACCACATCGAGCCGGTGAGCATCGCGGGGCTGGGATCGGGGCACGTCGGCTTCGGCGGCACGTGACGTGATCTGGCGTGGCATCGCGGCTCGTCGGCTGCTCTCCCTGACGATCTTCGCGCTCACGGCGCTCGTGGTCTCAGGGACGGTGGTCTCCGTGTCGTTCAGCCGCCTCACGTCCGTCTCTCGTGGGTCCGCGGGCGCCCTTGTGCTGCTGGGATTCGTCGCGCTCGCGGCCCAGTCGGTCGAGTCGGTACGGCGTCGCGAGGCCGAGCTGGCGCTGGCTCGCCTCCGCGGGCCGGCGCGGTCTGCGTCTGCTGGTTTTCGCCGTCGCCGAGCCCTGTGCGGTGGTCATTGCCGGGGCCGTCGCGGGAGTCGTGGCCGGCTGGCTGGTCACCCGGCTGGTCGTCGGGGCCTGGCTGCCAGCGGGCACCACGGCGAGCTTCGGCACGGAGGAGTGGGCCGGCGTCGGGCTGGTCACTCTCGGCAGCCTGGTCATCGTCGTGGCGTCGAGCTGGCGGATCGCCCGGGCTCCGCTGCTGGAGCAGCTCGCCGGCGCCCGACGCCCGCGGACAGCCAGCACGGTCGGCCCTCTTCCTCCAGCTGGTGCTCGTCCTCGGCGCCGTCGTGTCGCATCTACCAGGCCCACCAGGCGACGGCGTCGCGGGTCGACTGGGTGACGCTGGTGGCTCCGGCCGTCGTCGGGCTGGCGGCGGGGCAGGTGATGATCTGGCTGGTGCTGGCGCTGCTCGCGTTCCTCGTACCTCGCACCCGGAGCGCCCGCGTCGGCTGGTTCCTGACACTTCGGCGACTGCTGCGCCGTGCGGACAGCCTCGCGGTGATCCGCATCGTCGTCGCGGCCGGTGTGGTCTTCGGCGTCGCCGCGAGCGCGTCGACGGCGGCCCAGAGCTGGCGCGAGGAGCGCGCCCGGCTGCAGGTCGGCGCTCCCGTGAGCTACCCGGTGGCTGACGGTGCGCTGCGCGCCTACCAGGCAGCGGCGCGAGCGGACCCGCACGGGCGCTGGTTGATGCCGGTGGCGGCGTACACCTCGTCGACCGAGGGCACCGAGCGTCGGGTCTTCGTCGAGTCCGACCGGTGGCAGGCCGTGGTCGGGGGACTTCTTCGCGGACACGCCGGTCGCAGCCGTGACCCACCGGCTCGATGCCTTGGCGACGACCCCGGCCGTTCGGGTCGGTACCCGGAGCGAGCTGTCCGCAACCGTCGTCACCAGCTCGCTCGAAGGCACCCAGCGGCTGTCCCTGGGGATCCAGTACGTCGACGACCACGGTGATACCAGCGCGGCCAGCCTGGCGCTCCGCCCCGGCGGTGGAACGTCCGCGGGTCCGGGTCTGAGCCGGTTCGCTGGCCGGCTGCCGGGATGCAACTTCGCTTGCTCGGTGCTCGAGATCGACGTCAGCGGCCGGACGCAGGACCCGCGCCGCCCCCGTCCGCCTCTTCAGCTCGTGGATCTGACGATCGCCGGCCAGGAGACATTGGGGGAGTCAACGGGAATCCGGCTGGTCCCTGGCCAGGATGGGCTGCACCTCGTGCGGGACGGGGCCACGCTCAGGGTCACGATGTCGGCCTACGACAACTCGCAGGCGTGGGCGCTGGGCAGCTTCCGGAGCCAGGCCATCCTGCCGTCTCTGACCACCGGGGGTTTCGAGCCGGATCTCGACCACGGCCGACCCGACGTCGCCGGGGTCGACGGAGTCCCGCGCCGGACATCGGTCGTGGCGCGCGAGATCCGTGCTTCCGTTCGTGGGCACGCGGGGCACCCTGCTCGACCTGGGCACGGTGCTCGTCGGCTCGGGCGGCAGCGTCCCTGACACGCAAGCCGTGGTGCTGGCGCGCTCGGACACCCCGGCAGGCGGTCATCGCGGCACTGCGGGCGACCCACTCCGTGGGCAAGCCGACGACGTACGCCAACGTCCTGAAGCGGCTGGATCAGACCCAGCGAGCGCAAGGAACCCGGCTCTATGTCCTGGTCGCGATCTTCGCCGGGCTGATCGCCCTGGTGAGCATCGCCTCCGCCCTTGCGCAGCAGACCGGTGAGCGGCGGCGGGAGGCGGCCAGCCTGCGCAGCGTCGGGGTGCGAGCGCGGGCCATCGCCGGAGCCTACCGCCGCGAGGCTGTGGTCCTTGCGACAGCGACGTTCGTCGGGACGGCGGTCGCCGCGTGGATGGCCTGCCGCGTGCTGCTTCCCGCCCTGCCGCTGGTGCTCGGGCTGGGAGTTCGCGCCCCCGCTGGACGCGGCCCCGCGTCTGTCGTTCATCGCCGCTGTCCGCGCTCGTCGCTGGCGTGCGTCGTGGGCGTGGCGACCTTCCTCGCCTTCCGCGGGGTGGGGCGCGCCTCCCCGCCCCGCATCCTCCGCGAGGACCCCTCGTGACGCGCCGCGGCTCGGGCGTGTGGTCCCTGCTCGGCACCGGCATGCGAGGTCTCCGGTCGCGGTTGCTGCTCACCCTCGGTTCCATCCTGCTGGCCGCGATCTCCGTCGGTGCCGCGGTCGTCGGTCCGATGTACCAGGCCGGGGCCGCGTCGTCCTACCTGGTGACCAAGCTCCAGTCGGAGCCGAACTTCCTGACGGGTGTCGTCTTCGACTACCGGCCGACCCTCGATCCGGAGGACACCTACGCCGAGCAGCTGTCCTCGGCCCGGAGTCTGGCTGACCGCGAGCTGAACGACCAGTTCGCCCCGGCGACGATCGCCACTTGGAGCCAACGGTTCAACGGCTTCCCCGGACACGACGGTGCCGCCAACCTGGTCTCGGCCCCCGGCCAGTGCGCCCACGTCCACCTGGTCGGTCGATGCCCGAGCAAGGTCGGCGAGGCGCTGATCCTCAAGCAGGACAGCACATACGCACCGCTCAAGATCGGTCAGTCGGTCAAGCTCGAGGGCCTGCACACGCCCGATCACCATCGTGGGGACCTACGCACCGCGCGCGACCGACGAGAACTTACTGGTTCAACCTGCAGCGACCTCGAGAGCGTGCCGCCGCAACCAAGTGGCAGTGGAGACGCGCTCGGCGCCGTACCATCCCGCCCCGCTGCTCGTCACTCCCGAGACGTTCCAGACGATGGCCACGGGGCTCGTGGTTCGTCCGGGCGACCCGGCGGCTCGACCGTCACCCCGGAGACGACGCTCGCGGACCTGCAGCGGGCGACCGGAGCGGTCGCTGCCCTCGAGGCGGACCAGCAGGCGGTTCCCGGCCGCTCCGGCCGGGGACGCTCACCCCCGAGTTCGGGAACGCGCTGTTGGCGTCGCCAGAGCGAGGTGCAGGAGCGGCGCGCGACCGCGCGCAGCACCGTCGCTCCGGCTGTGGTCTCGGTCATCCTGGTCGCGCTCGTGCTGCTGCTCCGGCTGCTGTCGGCAGCCATGGAGCTCCGGCGGTCCGGAGCTCGCGCTCGCGTCGCTCCGCGGCTTCTCCCGCCGGCAGATGTGGGTGCTCGGGCTGCTGGAGCCGGTCCTCATGCTGGCCATCGCCACCCCGATCGGCATCGTCGGCGGGTTACCTGAGCGCTCGGGCGCTGGCCGGCGTCTGGCTCGTCCCGGGGCTGCCGATGCCGCTCGGGCCCGCCAGTCTGCTGGCCATGCTCGGCGGTCGTCGTCGCGACCCTCGTGGTGGCGGCGTTCGTCGTGCGAGACTCCGTCAGCGAGCCGCTGAGCGCCCAGATCGCCGGGGTACGGCGGCCCGGCCGGTCCGGCCGCTGGGGCCTGCTGCTGCAGCTCGTCCTGGTCGCGCGCGCGCTCTGACCGTCCTGGTGGCCACGCTGGCGTCGTCGAAGAAGTCGAGCCCGGACGCCACCGACCTCGCCCTGCCGATCCTGCTCGCCGTCGCCGCCGGGCTCATCACCACCTTCGCGGCGCAGGCGCTCGCCCGCTCCTGGGCCGCGCTGGACCGGCGAGCGACGCGGCGTCTTCGCCTACCTCGCGTCGCGGACGATCTCGCGGCGACGCGAGGGCACGCTGGTGATCCTGCCGCTCACCGCGGCGCTCGCGGTCTCGGTGTTCGCGGCCGGCGTCTTCACGGCCGCCGCCGACTGGCGGGCGAGCGACGCGGCGACGCTGGTCGGAGCCGACGTCTCCTACAGCACCCAGCTCAGCATGGACCAGGCCGTCGCCCTGACCCACCAGATCGACCCGGACGGCAGGTGGCTGATGGCGATCGGCGCCGAGTACGACGGCGGACAACCAGACGCTGATCATGGACACCCCGCGGCTGCCTCGGGTCGGCCTATGGCCGAACAGCTGGACGCCGGGCTCGTCGGCGGCCGACATCTCGCAGCCGAGCTGTCGGTGCACCGACAGAGCGTTCGAGCTCACCGGGTCGCGGGTGTCGCTCACGATCGACAACCCGGTCACGGGCGACTCCGCCGGAGCTCGCCGCGACCCTGGCGATCGTGCAGCGCGAACGGGCCGAGGACCAGTGTCGTGGTCGGCCCTTCGCCCAGGGGGTCTCGACGGTCTCGGCCCGGCTGCCCGGCTGCACGGCCGGCTGTCTGGTGACGCAGCTGGCCTTCGGCGGTCCCGGCGGCTACCGCGAGGCGATGCACGGGCAGGCCACGGTGACCGCGTTCGACGTCGACGGAACCGCCGTCCCGGCGGCGATCGACCAGTCCTGGCGGGTCGCCACGCCGCTGCTCAACACGCCGGTCGGCGTGGCCGGGGTGCCGCGGGTGAGCGGTGACGGTCTCGTGGTGAGGTTCGACGCCAAGAGCTCCGACTCGTTCGCGGCCATCACGCCCGGCGACGTTCCGGCCGTCCGACCGGTGGTCATCGGGCGGACGCCCATCCCAAGGTGGTCCGGCGCGACCGGCGATGACCTCCGTCTGCAGGGTGCGTTCGCGACACTCGACGTCCATCCGGTCGCGACCGCCGAGTCGATGCCGGTGCTCGGCCCTGCCGGGATGCTGATCGACTACACGATGCTCTCGCGCGACGTGGACGATCGACGACTCGATCACGTTCGTGACGATCCTGGCCCGCTCCGACACCCCGAGCTCCGTGGTCAGCTGCCCTTGCGGACAACGGAATCAGCCGTCCGCAGACAGCTGTCGACGACTCGCGGCCTGCTCGACCAGGACGCCTTCGCGCTGGCGCTGAACCTCTACCTCGTCGTCACGGTCATCGTGATCCTGCTCGCGCTGGCGGGCCTCGGCGCCAACCTCGCCGTACAGATGCCGGCCCGGCGGCGGGACGCAGCATCGCTGCGTGTTGTGGGTCTGCGTCGGCGTTCGATCATCGCGGCCGTGGTCGCCGAGTTCGTCGTCGTGCTCGGAGCCGCTGCACTGGCCGGAGTCGCGGCGGGCTCACTGGCGCAGTATGTCGTTGTGCGCACCGTCACGCTGGGGTATGCCGACACGGAGCACACCCCGCGACTGCTGCCGTCACTCAACCTGGGCAGCGTCACCGGCCTGTTGGTGCTGGTGACGGCGGCCCTGCTGGTGGTCGCGGTCACGGTGGCGGGGCTGACCGTCCGGGGAGCCCGAACCGCCAGTCTCCGCGAGAACGCCCGATAGGACGCTGGTCGGCATGGAGTGGAGTGGCGACGTGGGACAAGTGGACTGGATCCGTACTCGCTTGTCGCCGCTCGACTCCGGGATTGCGACGTCTGTCGTCCCAGGGGGCTTCGAGGCGTACGCCCGGATCTTCCACCCGGCGTCGCGGACGGTGGGCGATGAGCCGGTTCCCGTGCGCTGGTCCGAGGTTGCCGCCTGGAGCGGGCTTCCACTGAGGCCCGACGCCCAGTTCCCGGAGATCGCGCTGCCGGAGCGGCTGCCGGTCGCGCCGCTGCCCTGGGACACCGGCCCCGAGGAGGGGACGCTGAGTCCGGCGTACGCAGCCGCGCTCGGCGAGATCCTGTTCGCGAGTGAAGGCGGTCGCCTGCCGTGGTCTTTCGGGGTGTGGCATGGCTTCGGCTGGGAGACGTCGGCGGCCGAGCTCTCGGCTTTGTCCGCCAGCCCCGGTGCTGATGCACCCGAGCGCGAAGAGGTGCTGGCCATGCTAGGAGACCCGGTGCCGACAGACGTTCGGGCCGGACCGACGGCCGAGCTGCCGGGCCGCGAGTACTTCCTCTACTCCGGCGGCCCGGGTGACGCCCTGGCGCTCATGGAGAGCAAGCATCAGACTCCGAACCTGTGGTGGCCGAGCGACCACTCCTGGTGTTTGGCGACCGATATCGACCTGGCGTGGACCTACGTCGGCGGAAGCTCGAGCCTCGTCGCGGAGCTCGTCTCGGACCCCCGTCTGGAGGCGCTGGCGGTCTCGCCCGAGCTCCACCACGGGATGGCCCTCCCCGACTGGCTGGCCGCGCGGGTCGAACACATGGCCAGCCAGATCCGGCGGGACGCTGCGGCCACGCTGGAGACCCCATACGGTGACCTGCGCGCGATCCTGGCCGTGGATGAGACGGGGAGCTGGCGCTTCACGGTGCACCGTGGGGTGCCGGGCCGACTGGGTTCCGGCGCGTCGTGGTCGTCGACGAGGAAACCGCCGTCGCACGAGTCGATGGTCCGGTCGCTGGCTCACGCGGTCATCGAACTGGTGCCCTGACCGACCGCTAGGGTCAGATCATGGCTCGTCACGAGCCGCTGCCGTTCGACCCCATCGAGGAGGCAGCGCGCCACTGGTCGACCCGATGGGATGCGGTCGACGGGATGCGCGCCGTGACCAGCCTGATGCGCGTGCAACAGCTCGTGCTGAACGAGCTCGACGAGACGTTGCGTGAGCATGGTCTGACGTTTGCCCGGTATGAGGCGTTGGTGCTGCTGACGTTCTCCCGCCGCGGGTCGCTCCCGCTGGGCAAGATGGGGGAGCGCCTCCAGGTGCATCCGACGTCGGTCACGTCGATCATCCGGCGGCTCGAGGCGGCGTCGCTCGTCACCCGACGCAACCACCCGACGGATCGTCGTACCGTGCTCGCCGAGATCACGGACCTCGGCCGCGAGCGGGTCGCCGACGCGACCAAGGCTCTCGTCGAGGCCGACTTCGGGCTGGGCAGCCTCGGCTCGGCCGAGCTCGAGGCGATCTTCGACGTCCTGCGCCCGGTCCGGCTGGCCGCCGGAGACTTCACCGAGTAGCGGTCTCTGCCGGCTGGGGTTATGCCACGGTCCAGAGTTCTCGGCTGCGGTTCGGCTGTGGTTCCCTCACTGCAACCGCAGCGACGACGACGCGGCTCCAGTCCGCCTCACATCTCGCCTTTGGTCCCGGTGCGCTTCTCGGTCGGTCTGGTGTGACGTGTCGATGGATTCGGCGCGAAGAGCAATGCCGGGCTACCCTTGAGCCAACTAGTTGGACGTCCAACTAGTTTGCCCAGACAGTGAGCACTGCGGAGGCGACCATGGCTGACATCGGACGACGACATCGAGGCCGGCCGCCGGCGCTGGGAACAGCGCTACGCGGCCTCTCGGGTCCGTGACATCGACTTCACCACGCTGTCCGGGGTCGAGGTCGACCCGGTCTACGGTCCCGAGCCAGGCGAGACCCGGCCCGACTTCGAGCGCATCGGCTGGCCGGGCGAGTACCCGTTCACCCGAGGCCTCTACCCCACCGGCTACCGCGGGCGCAGCTGGACGATCCGTCAGTTCGCCGGCTTCGGCAACGCCGTCCAGACCAACGAGCGCTACAAGATGATCCTCGGTCGCGGCGGCGGCGGGCTCTCCGTCGCGTTCGACATGCCGACCCTGATGGGCCGCGACAGCGACGACCCGCAGGCGCTGGGCGAGGTCGGGCACTGCGGCGTCGCGATCGACAGCGCGGTCGACATGGAGGCGCTGTTCGCGCGACATCCCGCTCGAGGACGTCACCACCTCGATGACGATCTCCGGCCCGGCCGTCCCGGTGTTCTGCATGTACCTGGTCGCGGCCGAGCGGCAGGGCGCCGACATCGGCAAGCTCAACGGCACGCTGCAGACCGACATCTTCAAGGAGTACATCGCGCAGAAGGAGTGGCTGTTCCCGCCGGCGCCGCACCTGCGGCTGATCGGCGACCTGATGGAGTACTGCGCCGCCGAGATCCCCGACTACAAGCCGCTGAGCGTCTCCGGCTACCACATCCGCGAGGCCGGCTCGACGGCCGCGCAGGAGCTCGCCTTCACCCTCGTCGACGGCTTCGGGTACGTCGAGCTCGGCCTCTCCCGCGGCCTGGACGTCGACGTCTTCGCGCCGGGCCTGTCGTTCTTCTTCGACGCGCACCTGGACTTCTTCGAGGAGATCGCGAAGTTCCGCGCCGCCCGGCGGATCTGGGCGCGCTGGATGCGTGACGTGTACGGCGCGAAGACCGACCGCGCCCAGTGGCTGCGCTTCCACACCCAGACCGCCGGCGTCTCGCTGACCGCCCAGCAGCCGTACAACAACGTCGTGCGTACGGCGGTCGAGGCGCTGGCCGCCGTACTCGGGGGCACGAACTCCCTGCACACCAACGCCCTCGACGAGACGCTGGCCCTCCCCAGCGAGCAGGCGGCCGAGATCGCCCTGCGCACCCAGCAGGTGATCATGGAGGAGACCGGCGTCGTCAACGTCGCCGACCCGCTCGGCGGTTCGTGGTACGTCGAGGCGCTGACCGACCGGCTCGAGGCGGAGGCGGAGGCCATCTTCGCCCGGGTCAAGGAGATGGGCGGCGGCGACCAGCGCAAGCACGAGATCGGCCCGATGACGAGCGGCATCCTGCGCGGCATCGAGGACGGCTGGTTCATGTCGGAGATCGCCGAGGCGGCCTTCCAGTACCAGGTCGCGCTCGAGAAGGGCGAGAAGAAGGTCGTCGGCGTCAACTGCCACCTCGACTCGGTGACCCATGACCTCGAGATCCTGCGGGTCTCGCACGAGGTCGAGGTCGACCAGGTGCGCGACCTCACCGGGCGGCGTCAGGTCCGCGACCAGGCAGTGGTCGACGAGGCGCTCGGCCGGATGGTCGAGGCTGCGCGGTCAAGCGACAACATGATCCCGGCGATGCTCGATGCCGCGCGCGCCGAGGCCACGCTGGGGGAGATCTGCGACGCCCTGCGCGCCGAGTGGGGCGAGTACCGCGAGCCCGCCCGGTTCTGATCCGGACGCCGACGAACTGAGCCTCACCCAACAAACCGGTTGCCCCCAGGGCGGCCGGTCTGTTGCACTCTCCGGCTTACGGCAATCGAGCGAGGAGAGTGACATGCGAAGAGCGTTCATGTGCACAGGAAGGGGAACTTTCGCCTATCCAAAGGACATGACGCTTGATGCGAACGCTCAACCTGGGGATTCTGGCGCATGTAGACGCCGGTAAAACCAGCTCTGACCGAGCGGCTGCTCTATGCCGCCGGGGTCATCGACGAGGTCGGCAGCGTCGATGACGGCACCACGCAGGCCGACACGTTGGTCCTGGAACGACGACGCGGCATCACGATCAAGTCCGCCGTCGTCTCCTTCGTCATCGACGACGTGACCGTCAACCTGATCGATACGCCCGGGCACCCGGACTTCATCGCCGAGGTGGAGCGGGTGCTCGGTGTGCTCGACGGCGCCGTCCTCGTCATCTCTGCTGTGGAAGGCGTCCAGGCCCAGACTCGGGTGCTGGTGCGTGCGTTGCGGCGGCTGCGCGTGCCCACCCTGGTGTTCGTGAACAAGATCGACCGGCGAGGCGCGAACGACGAGCGAGTCGTCTCCGATGTCGTGGACAAGCTGGGACTGGCTCCGGTCGTGATGGGATCCGTGAGCGGCCTCGGCTCGCGACACGCTGCGGTTCTCGCCGTACGGCGCGAGCGGACCGAAACGCCAGGTCCCGGCTGGTCGATCTGCTCGCCGACCACGACGATGCCTTCCTGGCCACGTACCTGGGCGACGAGCCGGCGATGTCGCACCCACGCCTGTGCGAGGAACTGAGGGACCAGACTCGGCGGGCGCTGGTGCATCCGGTCTACCTCGGTTCGGCAATCACCGGGGCGGGGGTGGACTCGCTGATGACCGGTATCGCCGGCCTGCTGCCTGCCGTCGAGGGCAACGTCGATGCCGACCCCTCGGGAACGGTCTTCAAGATCGACCGCGGCGCGTCGGGAGAGCGGATCGCCTACGTGCGCTTGTTCGCGGGCACCCTGCGAACGCGGGACCGGCTGCTGGTGGGTGGGAACCACCGACGCAAGGTCACCGGGATCAGCGTCTTCGAGCGCGGGACGGCGACCCCGCGTGAAACCCTTGCGGCTGGTCGGATCGGCAAGGTCTGGGGCCTCGGGGACGTCCAGATCGGTGACATGATCGGGATGGCGCCGCCCGGGTCGAACGGCTATCGGTTCGCTCCACCGACCCTGGAGACGGTGGTGGTCCCTCGTAACACTGCCGACAGGGCAGGCCTCCATCTCGCGCTCACGCAGCTCGCGGAACAAGACCCGCTGATCAACCTCCGTGAGATCGAGGGTTCGGGCGAGACGATCGTCTCCCTGTACGGCGAGGTGCAGAAGGAGGTCATCCGCGACACGCTGGCCGAGGACTTCGATGTACAGGTCGACTTCCTCGAGTCGACGACGATCTGCGTCGAGCGGCCGGTCGGTTCCGGTACGGCCATCGAGCTGCTGCCGAGCGGGCGCACGCCAGAGCGGCCATACCTCGCCGGCGTTGGGCTCCGGGTCGAGCCGGCGGCTGAGGGTTCAGGGATCACCGTGCAGCTCGAGATCGAGCGAGGGGCACTCACGCGCGCGTTTCTCACGGCCATCGAGGAGACCATCCCGCTGGCACTACGCTCCGGTCGCTACGGATGGCAGGTCATCGACTGCCGGGTGACGATCGTGAGCTCCGGCTATGCCGCCCGCCAGAGCCATACCCACGCCCACTTCGACAAGGCGATGTCGAGCACGGCCGACGACTTCCGCGCTGTGACGACGACTGGTTGTCGCGGCGGCCCTGAAGCGGGCCGGGACCTGCGTGTGTGAGCCGATCCACCGTTTCCAGCTGGAGATTCCCCACCAGGCGCTGGGACCTGTGCTGCCCGTCCTCTCCCTGCTGCGAGCGGTGCCAGGAACGCCGGAGCTGAGAGGTTCCTCGTACCGGCTGGCGGGCGAGATCCCCGCAACCGCCGTGCCGAAGCTGCAGGAAAGGCTCCCAGCGCTTACTCGCGGTGAAGCGGTGCTCGAGTGCACCTTCGACCACTACCGACCCGTTCGCGGCACGCCGCCGACCCGACGGAAAGCGAACACTAAGATGAAGCCATGACGACTCCGCAGTTCTCGAGGCCGGGCGCGGTCGACCTGTCCGCGTTCCGCCCCACCCAGGCGCGTCCCGGCGCGGGCGGTGGCGGCGGCGGGACGTTCGTGGTGGAGGTCACGGGCGAGGAGTCGCTCAGCATCGATGTCGTCGAGCGCTCCATGTCGGTGGTCGTGCTGCTCAGCGTCTGGTCACCGGACGTCCCCGAGTCAGTTCAGATCAACGAGACTCTGACGAAGCTCGCCACTGAGTTCGGCGGTCGGTTTCTGCTGGCCACCCTGGATGCGCAGGCGAACGCCACTCTGGTGGCGGCCATCGGGATCCCGAGCGTTCCGCTCGTGGCGGCCGCGTTGCGAGGTCAGCTGGCGCCGCTCTTCCAGGAGGTGCTGCCCGAAGCAGAGATGCGGGCAGTGATCCAGCAGATCCTGCAGGCCGCGGCGGCCAACGGCATCACGGGTACGGCGGAGCCGGTCGCGCCCGCCGTCGACCAAGCCGCGCCCGAGGAGCCGCCAGCCAGGTTCCCGGCCGCCGAGGATGCCCTGCTTCGCGGTGACCTGGACGAGGCGATCGCCCAGTACGAGGCGGAGCTCGCGAAGCTTCCAGGCGACGCCGAGGCGCAGGAGGGACTGGCCAGGGCGAAGATGCTGAAGCGCACCATCGGCGTCGACCAGGCAGCGGCCCGCGCCGCCGCAGCGGCCACGCCTGATGACGTGGCGGCACAGAGCCTGGTAGCCGACCTCGACCTGCTCGGTGGTCATGTCGACGACGCCTTCGCCCGGATGATCGACCTGATCCGACGCACCAGCGAGGGCGATCGCGACGCCGCGCGCAAGCATCTCCTAGACCTGTTCTCGGTCGTCGGCGATGCCGACGCGCGTGTCGGCAAGGCCAGGCGAGCACTCACTGCCGCCCTCTTCTGAGCCGACGCCGACCGAGTCAGCCCTTGTCTCGGGCGGCGACGATCTCAACCTTCTCGAAGGTCGGTGGTCGCTCGAACAGGTCGGCGTTCGTGCGTGCTGACTTCGGCCCACCGGCGGAGAGCAGTGCGTCTCGATCTGCCTCATCCGAGAAGACGGCGAACGCGCCGTACGTCGTAGGCCCCGATCTGAAGGCGTACCACACGGTCGTGGCCGGCTGCTCCTCGACGATGAGCCGGCCATTGTCGAAGAACTCTCGAGCGCCCGCCTCCTCGCCGGCCTTGAACTCGAACTGAGCCAACACCCCCACCATCACCATGTCTCGTCGTCTCCCGTCGATGCGCACTGGAGTTCATCCTAGGACTCGCTATTGGCCGGACCCTTCCCGGCAAAGGGGGGCCAGTAGTCACAGCACGTCTTCGGTATCCGCGATGCCGCCGCCGAAGTGAAGTGGTGCAACCGCGTTGTGGATAACGGGGTATGGGCAGGGGAGTGTCGGTGAGCGGTAGTAGATTAGTGCACATGTTCGAGATGATGGATCCGTCGGATGAGGCGGAGGTGTGGGCGGATTTCGTGCCGCCGGTGCCTCCGGCCGACGACGACATCATCGATGTCGACGAACTCGATGAGGGCGACCCGGAGGCGCCAGACGACAACGACTTGGTGCCCATCCATGAGGTGGCGGCGCATGCGATGGCGGACTTCGAGGCGTCGCTTGAGCAGTCCCGGCTGGACGGGCTGGATGCCGATGGAACTCTCGCGGAGGCGGCCGGCACGAAGCAGGCGGAGCGGCGGGTGCAGGCCAAGCAGCTGTGGCTGGCTCTGCATTGGGCGGACCTGCATGCGGTGCTGGCTCGTCCGGGTGCGACCGGGAGGGGTCGGGAGCGGCTGGTGCGGCTGGGTGGGGATGGGACGCCGGAGGTGGCGGAGTTCGCACCGGCCGAGCTGGGTGCGGTGCTCGGGAGGACGGATGGTGCGGCGAAGTCGCTGATCGGGGATGGGCTGGATCTGCGGCACCGGTTCCCGCTGTTGTGGCGACGGGTCCAGGACGGGTGGGTGGAGGTGTGGTTGGCCCGCCGGATCGTGCAAGAGGCCCGGCCGCTGACGCGTGGAGGCTGCGGCGGCGGTGGATGCGCGGATCGCGGACCTGGCCGGGGGGTTGACGTGGCGGCGGTTGAAGATCATTGTCGCTGCGGCGATCCTGGCGGCGGACCCGGCGAAGGCTGCCGATGACGCCCAGGAGGCGGCATCGGGGGTGGGGGTGTTCCCGGACCCGGAGTCCAAGGACGGCTACCAGGGGATCTTCATCAAGGCCCGCGCCGGCGACGTCACAGCGTTCGATGCGGCGGTCGAGCTGATCGCCCGGGCCTTGAAGACGATCGGTGATACCCGGCCGGTGCAGCAGCGTCGGGCCAGCGCGGTCGGGATCCTCGCGGACCCGGCAGCCGCCCAAGACCTGATCGCCGAGGCCGAACGGGTACGCAACGCACAGTCCCAGGCTGCCGCCGCCCGCCGGGCCGGAGACATGGAGGCAGCGGAACAGCTCGCAGCCACCTTGCCGGACGGTGTTCAGCCGGATGGGCGGTGCGGGCGGCAGTCGCCGTTCACGTTCGGCACCGCTGTCCTGTACTACCATCTGTCGCCGGGAGACCCTGGAGGCGATGCTGGCCGGACAGCCGTACGCCGGTGCCGGGGTGGTCCGGGTGGAGGACATCGGGCCGGTGATCTTGGACCAGGTCCAACAGTGGCTCGGACATGCGAATGTGGTGGTGAAGCCGGTGATCGACCTGGCCGGGATCCAACCCGTCGACCACTACGAGACCCCACCGAAGACATCGGAAGCGATCCGGCTGATCCGGACCGTCGACTACTTCCCCTACGGCACCTCCACGTCACGAACTCAAGACTGCGAACACACCGACCCGTTCGTCCCGATGAACCGCGGCGGACCACCCGGCCAAACAGACCCGTTGAAGATGGGCCTGATGACCCGAGGACATCACCGGCTGAAGACCCATGGCGGCTGGACCGTCAAACAGCTCAGACCCGGCGCCTGGCTGTTCCGATCACCCCACCGGTACTACTTCCTCGTCGACCAACACGGCACCACCGCCCTCGGAATGCTGGTCTAGCCGATGCGGTCCAGGCCGTTCCGCTGAGCTCCAGGCACTGGGAGTGCGGTTAACCGCACCCTCACGGCACGGGTTTCCGTGCGGCCAGCCTCCTTCGAGACTGCGGATGGCTCCATGGGTTGAGGCCCGGCAACTTCCTAGTGTCGTAAGGGCCGGATTCGGCATCCGTCGTACCGGATCAGCCCCTTGACCTCCCAGCCCGAAAGGCTCCACTCATGTCTGCATTGCTTTACCGCATCGGTCACTTCGCCGGTCGTCACCCGTGGCGCGTACTCGCGGCCTGGGTGTTGTTCGCCCTCTCCATCCTCATGCTGAACGGCTCGGTCGGGGGACATCCCGACGAGACGTTCTCCCTTCCCGGCGCCGACTCACAACGCGCCGCCGACGCCATCCAGGAGCGTTTCCCGCAGCAGACCCTCTTCACGTCCAACGTGATCTTCCACACCGAACACGGCATCACGTCACCGGCAGCCAAGACAGCTGTGGCAGCTGCGGTCGCTCAGCTCACCGAGGGCGAACACGTCGTCGTGGTGAGCAACCCGTTCGACGCTCGACATCCGACCGTCAGCAGGGACGGAACCACAGCGTTCGCCACCGTGGGCTACGACGGCCAGGAGGTGACTCCAGAACAGTTCGACGCGGCTGACACGGCAACCCAGGCTGCTCGAGACGCCGGAATCCAGGTCGAGTATGACGGCGGTCTTGGCTACGCCAAGGGCGACACCGAGCCCGGCAGCGAGAAGATCGGTCTCATCGTCGCCATCATCGTGCTCGCCATCGCGTTCGGCTCGCTGGTCGCCATGAGCCTGCCGATCGTCGTAGCCCTGACCGGCATCCTGGTCGGCACGAGCGCCATTGGCATCATGTCCGGCATGGTGGCGATGCCGAAGATCGCCACCACCGTCGGGCTGATGCTGGGTCTCGGCGTTGGGATCGACTACGCACTGTTCATCTTGGCCCGGCACCGGCAGAACCTCGAGTCAGGCATGCCGGTCCCGGTCGCCGTGGGCCGGGCGAACGCCACCGCCGGTCTGTCGGTGCTCTTCGCCGGCATCACCGTCGTCATCGCCATCGCCGGTCTTCAGGTCTCCGGAGTACCGATGATGACCTCAATGGGATGGGCTTCCGCGATCATGGTCGCCATCACCATGTTCGCCGCCGTCACCCTGCTGCCCGCACTGCTCGGCATCGCTGGGCGGCGCGTCAACAGTCTGCGGATCCCGTTCATCAAGCAGAAGCCGGCCTACAGCGCGGACTCGACGTCGGCCCGCTGGACGGCCAAGGTCGTCGCCAAGCCTGTGCGGTACGGCGTCGGCGCCGCGGTAGTGCTCGCCACCCTGGCGATCCCCGTGTTCTCGATGCATCTCGGCTTCACCGACGCCAGCAATGACGGCCCCTCCACGACGACCCGCAAGGCCTACGACCTGATGGCCGACGGCTACGGCCCAGGTGTCAACGGGCCCTTCGAGATCGTCCTGGAGACGCAGGGCTCGGCGATCACCAACGAAGTCGTGCACAACGTCAGCACGGCACTCGGCAACGACCGCGGCATCACCTCGGTGGATGCGCCGGTCCTCAACGAAGAGGGGGATCTGGCTGTCATCACGGCGACCCCCACCACAGCACCGCAGGATGAGAGATCGTCGGAGCTGCTGCAGCGCCTGCGCAACGACGTACTGCCTGACGCGGTCGCAGGAACCCAGGTCGACGCGTTCGTCACCGGCGGCACGGCTCTCACCGACGACGTCTCGAGCCGGCTACAGGATCGCATGCCATGGTTCCTCGGGGCCGTCATCGGGATGTCGTTCCTCATCCTGATGCTCGTGTTCCGGTCGGTCCTGGTACCACTCAAGGCAGCAATCCTCAACGTGCTCAGCGTGGGAGCTGCGTACGGCGTCGTCGTGGCCATCTTCCAGTGGGGCTGGGGATCGTCCTTGATCGGCGTACACCAGACCGTGCCGATCATGCCCTTGGCGCCGATGCTGATGTTCGCGATCCTGTTCGGCCTCTCCATGGACTACGAGGTGTTCCTGCTGAGCCGAGTGCGTGAGCAGTACCTTCGCCACCGTGACCCCAAGCGGGCCATCGTGGAAGGCGTCGGCTCGACAGCCAGGGTCATCACCAGCGCAGCCCTCATCATGATCAGCGTCTTCGCGGCCTTCATCCTGATGAGCGACGTCGTCACCAAGATGTTCGGAGTGGGCCTGGCCCTCGCGGTACTGCTCGACGTGACACTGGTCCGGATGGTGCTCGTCCCGGCCGTCATGAGCCTGCTCGGGCACCGCGCCTGGTGGCTACCGGCGTGGCTGGACCGGCTTCTGCCGACCATCGACATCGAAGGTGGCGAGCACGAAGTCGACGTCCACGATGCGGTTCCGGTCAGCAGCGACGACGACCGGGTTCCGGTTCTCGTCTAGTCAGTCCCCGAGGCGCGGCCGATCACGTGACCGGCCGCGCCTCTCGGCGTTCCGGCTAGGGGTTCTCGCATCCTGAGCCGGGAGGCTCTGCTCGCGAGATATCGCTGTTCAGCAAGGTTGGTCGTGTGACTCGCTGCGATCCGGTAGTGCTCCAGTGCCGCCTCGTGGTCCCCGGCCATCTCCAGCAGGTGCGCTCGCACCACGTCAAGGCGGTAATGCCCGGCCAGTCGTTCGTCGACGACATCGAGTAGCGCCAGACCCGCGGTCGGGCCATTCGCCATGGCCGCGGCGACGGCCCGGTTGAGGGTTACGATCGGACTGCCGGTCATCTGCTCGAGCAGGCCGTAAAGCGCGAGGATCTGTGGCCAGTCCGTCTCGTCGGCCCGGGGCGCCCGGTCATGGATCGCCGCAATGGCCGCCTGGAGCTGGTACTCGCCGACCGCTCCCTTGCCCACGGCGTCGTCGAGCAGCGCGAGCCCCTCGGCGACCAGGGACCGGTCCCACAGTGTCCGATCCTGCTCGGCCAGAGAGCACAAGCTCCCCTTCAGGGCTGGTCCTCGCGGGGCGCCTGGCGTCGATGAGCAGCATGAGCGCGAGCAGTCCGGCGACCTCTCCGTCGTCCGGCAGCATCTCATGCACCATCCTGGTCAGCCGGATCGCCTCGTTCGACAGCTCGCTGCGATGCAGCTCGCGGCCGGCGCTGCTGGCGTACCCCTCGTTGAAGATCAGGTACAGCACGTGCAGAACGATGCGTAGCCTCGCCGCGCGCTCCTCGCGCGTCGGCATCCGGAACGGGTCACCGGAAGCCTTGACACTCTGCTTCGCGCGGCTGATGCGTTGAGCCATGGTTGCCGTCGGCACCAGGAACGCGCTCGCGATCTCGGCCGTGGTCAGGCCGCCGACGGCTCGTAGGGTCAAGGCGATCGACGAGCTCGGAGTCAATGCCGGATGGCAGCACATGAACAGCACGACCAGCGTGTCGTCCCGATCCGGGACCTCTGGTGCCGATGGCTCCTGAAGCATCGTCAGGTGCTCGCGAGCCCTCCGAGACTGCTCACTTCGCCAGTGGTCGATCATCCGCCGCTCGGCGGTCTGGATCAGCCACCCGCGCGGGTTTGTGGGAACACCGTCTCGCTCCCAGTGTTGAGCCGCGGCGAGCAGCGCCTCCTGTACGGCGTCCTCGGCACTATCGAAGTCCCCGTACCTGCGCCCGAGCACGCCGAGGACCTGCGGCGCCAGCTCGCGCAGCAGGTCCTCGACGCTTCGTAGTGCGTTCAGTGCTCGCGACCTACGTGTGAGAGGAACTCCTCCATCTCGGCGACGTCTCGCGGTGCCGTGTCCATGATCTGACGGACTTGGATCGGCTGCTGCGTCGGAACGCCGCCCGGACCCGGCACGGCTGAGAGCCTGGCTGCGATCTCGAGGACCCGCGCCTCCGACTCCACGTCGACGATCTGGAAGCCGGCCAGCCATTCCTTGAACTCCTGGAAGGGTCCGTCGGTGACTGCCGGTGCGGTCGCGCCGTCGTACGTCACGACCTTGGCCAGGTCCGGGCCGGTCAGCACCTGGGAGTCGACCAGCTCACCGCTGCTGACCAGCTCGTTGTGCAGCACCTCGTAGTAGTCCAGGTGCGCGGTGATCTCCTCCGGCTTCCACTCCTCCATCGGCGTCTCGGTGGCGCCTGGCTGGAAGGTGACGCCCAACAGGTATCGGGTCATGATCGCTCCTCGTATCAGTGGTGCCCAGCTCGGCACCATCACAAGTAGAACGGAGCCCGATCCGCGATCTCGACATGGTCGATCAGGACTTGCGCGCTGCCTTCACGTCGACCGCAGGCGGCTCGTGGCGTAGCCAGAGAGTAGCGATCGGCGGCAACGACAGCGTCACGGAGTACGGCCTTCCATGCCAGGACTCTTCCATGGCGTCGACGCCGCCGAAGTTGCCGACGCCCGAGCCGTAGTAGGACTGCGCGTCGGTGTTGATCACCTCGGTCCAGCGACCGCCGGCCGGGAGCCCGAGCCGGTAGCCGTGGTGCGGCACGGCCGAGAAGTTCGAGATGCACGCGAGGTACGACCCCTTGCCGTCGCTGCGCACGAAGCTCAGCACGTTGTTGGTGGCGTCGTTGGCGTCGATCCAGCTGAATCCCGCGTTGTCCTGGTCCAGATGCCACAGGGCCGAGGTGTCGACGTACGTCGTGTTCAGGTCACGGACCAGCGAGTGCACCCCGCGATGCTCGATGTGCTCGAGCAGCCACCAGTCGAGCTCGCGGCTCTCCGCCCACTCCGACTCCTGGGCGAACTCCGAACCCATGAAGATCAGCTGCTTGCCCGGGTGCGCCCACATGTAGGCGAGGTACGCCCGCAGGTTGGCCAGCTGGCGCCAGCGGTCCCCAGGCATCTTGCGTAGCAGCGATCCCTTGCCGTGGACCACCTCGTCGTGCGAGATCGGCAGCACGTAGTTCTCGGCGTACGCGTACATCATCGCGAACGTCATCTGGTGGTGGTGGTACTGCCGGTGGATCGGATCG
Source organism: uncultured Actinomycetota bacterium (assembly GCA_963833975.1). GTDB lineage: Bacteria > Actinomycetota > Actinomycetes > Propionibacteriales > Nocardioidaceae > JAWWPG01. Next base: position 428,766 of record CAWIAB010000004.1, on the reverse strand, counting down.
TGCGCCATGTAGCCGAGCGTGTCGTGCATCCAGCCCATGTTCCACTTGAAGCCGAAGCCGAGCCCGCCGAGGTGGGTGGCGCGCGTGACGCCCGGCCACGCCGTCGACTCCTCGGCGATCGTGGTGATGCCCGGGACCCGCTTGTAGGCCGTCGCGTTGACCTCCTGCAGGAACGCGACCGCCTCGAGGTTCTCCCGGCCGCCGTAGATGTTCGGGGTCCACTCGCCGGCCTCGCGCGAGTAGTCGAGGTAGAGCATCGAGGCGACGCCATCGACCCGCAGCCCGTCGGCGTGGAACTCCTCCAACCAGTACAGCGCGTTCGCCACCAGGAAGTTGCGCACCTCGCGGCGGCCGAAGTTGAAGATGTACGACCCCCACTCGGGGTGCCAGCCGCGCTGAGGGTTCGGGTCCTCGTACAGCGGGGTGCCGTCGAAGTCGACGAGGGCGAAGCTGTCCGTGGCGAAGTGACCGGGAACCCAGTCGAGGATGACGCCGATGCCCGCCTGGTGCATCCGGTCGACGAAGTAGCGGAAGTCGTCGGGGTTGCCGAACCGCGACGTCGGCGCGAAGAACGACGTGACGTGGTAGCCCCACGAGCCGCCGAACGGATGCTCCATGACCGGCATCAGCTCGACGTGGGTGAAGCCGAGGTCGGCGACGTACTCGACCAGCTCGTCGGCGAGGTCGCGGTAGCTGCGGCCCTTGCGCCACGAGGCGAGGTGCACCTCGTAGACGCTCATCGGCTCTTCGACGGGCTTCTTGGCCGCTCGCTTCTCCAACCAGTCCGCGTCGCCCCACTCGTACTCCGAGGCGAAGACCACGGACGCTCGCTCGGGCGGCACCTGGGTGTGCTGGGCCAGCGGGTCGGCCTTGTCGCGCCAGACTCCGTCGGCCCCGCACACGTCGTACTTGTACATCGTGCCGCTGCCGACCTCAGGCACGAAGAGCTCCCAGACACCGGACTCGCCGAGCATCCGCATCGGGTGGGCCCGGCCGTCCCAGTAGTTGAAGTCGGCGGTGACCCGGACCCCCTTGGCGTTCGGCGCCCAGACGGCGAACGAGGTGCCGAGGACGTCGCCGGTCGACGACTCGTAGCGGTGGACGTGCGCGCCGAGGACCTGCCAGAGCTGCTCGTGGCGCCCCTCGTTGATCAGGTGCTGGTCGAGCTGGCGGACGGTGGGCAGGTAGCGGTACGGGTCGTCGACGGTGATCGGCCCGGAGCCGTCGTACTCGACCTCGAGCCGGTAGTCCGAGACCTCGGCCTGGGGGAGCACCGCGACCCAGATGCCCTCGAACTCGTGGTCCATCGCCACCGTGGTGGCGCCGGAGCTGACCGAGACCGCGCGGGCCAGCGGGCGCAGCGTGCGCACCGTGACCGACGCCCTCGTACGGGTGCGGCCCGAGCACGTCGTGCGGGCTGTGGTGTGTGCCCGACACCAGACGGGCCAGCTGGTCGGGTGGGACCGGCTGCGCTGTGGGCTGCTTGGTCATGTCACTCCTCGGCGGTGATCCTGGCGATGGCCTGCAGCGGGATTCCCACCCAGCCGGGTCGGTTGCGGGTCTCGTAGACGGCTTCGTAGACCGCCTTGTCCGCCTCGTAGGCGTCGAGCAGGTCGATCCGGCGAGGACATCGGCTCGTCGCCGGCGACCGATGCGTAGCCGGCGAGGAACGCCTCGCGGTTGCGGGTGCTCCACTCCTGGGCCCGGTAGGCGAGCTGGGTGCTCGTCCCGAAGCCCTGCAGGGTGGCACCGGCCGCGTAGTCGAAGGACCGCAGCATGCCGGCCACGTCGCGCAGCGGCGACGACAGCGCGGTGCGCTCGGCCAGGCTCTTGGCCGGCTCGCCCTCGAAGTCGATGATCTTCCAGCCCTTCACGGTGCGCAGGGTCTGACCGAGGTGCAGGTCGCCGTGCACGCGCTGGGTCGCGATCGGCTCGCGGGACTCGCGCAAGCCGCTCGAAGCGCGCGCTCGGAGCCCGGACTCCAGCTCGGCGAGCTCGGGTACGGCGACCACGGCCTCGCTCAGGCGGGCCTGCATGCCGTCCGCCACGGCCGCCGCCGCCGGCCTCGGATCCGGTGGGGAAGAGCCGGGCCAGCTCGTGGTGCACGCCGGCGACCGCCTCGCCGAGCCGCTCGGACTCGGCCGCGAAGTCGCCGCCCACCTCGGCGGGATGCAGGTCCCCCTCGGCGAAGAGGTCGCGGACGCTGGCCAGCGCGATGCTCCAGCCGTCGGTCGCCGTGCGCAGGAACGCCTGCAGCATGCCGAGGTCGCCGATCTGCGATGTCGCCGTCGGGGCCGGGCCAGCGTGCCCGCGATCCAGCCGAGCAGCGGCGCCACGTTCTCGAACCCGGCGCGGGTCAGAGCGTCGTGGATCTCGATGTCGGGGTTGTGCCCGTCGCTGACCCGCCGGAAGAGCTTGAGGATCGCGTCGTCGCCGTACACGATCGAGGTGTTGGACTGCTCGGCCGACATCACCGACCCGATGGGCGCCTCGGGAGGCAGTGCAGTCTCCGGCACGGTGCGGAACTCGAGCGGTACGGCGCCGCGAGGGCCGCCGTCGCCGGGTTCCCGGTCCGCCGCGATGAAGCCTTCGTACAGTGCGGCCGAGCGCCTCCTTGACGAAGACGGCGTCGTAGGCGACGACCTCACCGAGCTCGGGGTCGTCGACCGGCCCGATCAGGGCGTGCTCCAGGCCAGTCGTCGCGCCGCTCGGAGGTAGGCCACCGGAACCTGGTAGGTGTCCGCGGTGCCGTCGGGGAACTCGACGGTGACGAGCTCGATGCGGGACCGTGGCTGGTCGGCGGAACCGTCGATGCCCTCGAGCCAGGGCAGCGCGTAGACGTGCGAGACGGTGAACTCGCGGCCCTTGCCGGCGAACCATCGGCGGCGCGGCAGGTACTCGGCGAGCAGCGCGCGGTACGTGTCGCGGGTGTCCTCAGGATGCCCGGTGCTCATCACGGTGCCATCCTCTCCCGACCGCGAGATCAGGAACCAGTAGAAGCCGTGGCCGGACAGCGTGAGCAGGTACGGGAGCTCGCCGATCTGCGGGAAGCGCACGTGGCCGAGCAGCTCGACCGGCTCCGCGCCCTCCCAGCGGCGGAGGTCGAGCTCGACCGGCTGCGGGAACCGGGAGAGGTTGTTGACGCACAGCACGGTGTCGTCGCCGAAGTCGCGGCTGAACGAGAAGACGCTCGGGTTGCTGCCGCCGAGGTCGGTGAACGACCCGAGGCCGAACGCGGGGTGGCGGCGCCGGGCGTGGATCATCCGGCGGGTCCACTGCAGCAGCGACGAGGTGTTCTCGATCTGCGCCTCGACGTTGACCGACTGGTAGCCGAAGACCGGGTCCATGATCGCCGGCAGTGCGAGCCGTCCGGGCGTCACCGTGGAGAAGCCGCCGTTGCGGTCCGGGGTCCACTGCATCGGCGTGCGCACGCCGTCGCGGTCGCCGAGCCAGATGTTGTCGCCCATGCCGATCTCGTCGCCGTAGTAGAGCACCGGCGAGCCGGGCAGGGACAGCAGCAGGGCGGTGAACAGCTCCATCGGTGTTGATGTCGTTGTCGAGCAGGGGAGCCAGCCGCCGCCGGATGCCGATGTTGGCCTTCATCCGCGGGTCCTTGGCGTACTCGGACCACATGTAGTCGCGGTCCTCGTCGGTCACCATCTCCAGCGTGAGCTCGTCGTGGTTGCGCAGGAAGATGCCCCACTGGCAGCCCTCGGGGATCGGCGGTGTCTCCTCGAGGATCTGCGAGATCGGGTAGCGCGACTCACGCCGGACGGCCATGAACAGCCGCGGCATCACCGGGAAGTGGAAGCACATGTGGCACTCGTCGCCGCCGGTCTCGAAGCTGCCGAAGTAGTCGACGACGTCGGCCGGCCACTGGTTCGCCTCGGCCAGCAGCACCCGTCCGGGGTACTCGGCGTCGATCGTCTTGCGGACCTTGCGCAGGAACTCGTGGGTCTCGGGCAGGTTCTCGCCGTTGGTGCCGGGACGCTCGTAGAGGTAGGGCACCGCGTCGAGCCGGAAGCCGTCGAGTGCCCATGTCGAGCCAGAACCGCAGCCCGTCCAGCATCGCGTCGTGAACTGCAGGGTTGTCGAAGTTGAGGTCCGGCTGGTGGCTGTAGAAGCGGTGCCAGAAGTACTGCTGGCGCACCGGGTCCCAGGTCCAGTTCGACGGCTCGGTGTCGACGAAGATCACCCGGGCGTCGCTGGTAGAGGTCGTCGGTGTCGGACCAGACGTAGAAGTCGCCGTACGGCCCGTCGGGGTCGGCGCGGGACTGCTGGAACCACTCGTGCTGGTCGCTCGTGTGGTTCATCACGAAGTCGACGATGACCTTGATGCCCGCGCTCGTGGGCGGCGTCGAGCAGCGCCTGGAAGTCGTCGAGGGTGCCGACCTCGGGGAGGATGTTGGTGTAGTCGGCGACGTCGTAGCCACCGTCGCGCAACGGCGACGACGTAGAACGGCGGGATCCACAGGCAGTCGACGCCGAGCCACTCGAGGTAGTCGAGCTTCTCGCGCAGCCCGCGGAAGTCACCGATGCCGTCCCCGTTGGAGTCCTTGAAGGAGCGGACGAGCACCTCGTAGAAGACCGCCCGCTTGAACCAGAGCGGGTCGGTGGTCACGAGGGCGTCCTCCGGATCGACAGCACGTGGGCCGGGCTCGCCGCGGGTCGAGCCGCACGTAGTCGCGCTCGCCCCAGCGCCAGGACTGCGCCGCTGAGCTCGTCGTCGACGATGAAGGTGTCGTACCACTCGTAGCCCGAGCGCCGGCATGTCCAGATGCACGATCGTCTCGCGGGTCCCGTGCGGGTCGAGGTTGACCACCACGATGACCACGTCGTCGCTGTCGTCGCCGTCGCCGCGCTTGCTGAAGCAGAGGATCGAGTCGTCGTCGGTCGAGTGGACGGTGAGGTTGCGCAGCCGCTGCAGGGCCGGGTGGCGGCGGCGGATCTCGTTGAGCCGGGTGATGTACGGCGCCAGGGTGCGGTGCTCCGCGGCGGCTCGCGTCCCAGTCCCGCGGACGCAGCTGGTACTTCTCCGAGTCGAGGTACTCCTCCGAGCCCGGCCGCACGGCCACGTGCTCGTACAGCTCGTAGCCCGCGTAGACGCCCCAGGTCGGGGACGCCATCGAGGCCAGCGACGGCGCGGATCGCGAACGCGGACGGACCGCCGTACTGCAGGTACTCCGGCAGGATGTCGGGCGTGTTGACGAACAGGTTCGGCCGCATCACGTCGCTCTTCTCGTGCGACAGCTCGTGCGAGGTAGCTCTCCAGCTCCCACTTGGTGTTGCGCCAGGTGAAGTACGTGTAGGACTGGTGGAAGCCGACCATGGCCGAGCGCCCGCATCATCGCCGGCCTGGTGAACGCCTCCGACAGGAACACCACGTCGGGGTCGCTGGCCCGGACCTTGCCGAGCAGCCACTCCCAGAACATCACCGGCTTGGTGTGCGGGTTGTCGACCCGGAAGATCCGCACGCCGTGGTCCATCCAGTACTTCACGACCCGGAGCACCTCGCGGGAGAGCCCGTTGTAGTCGTTGTCGAAGTTCAGCGGGTAGATGTCCTGGTACTTCTTCGGCGGGTTCTCGGCGTAGGCGATGGTGCCGTCGGCGCGGGTCGTGAACCACTCCGGGTGGCTCGTGACCCACGGGTGGTCGGGCGCGCACTGCAGCGCCAGGTCGATGGCCACCTCGAGCCCGAGCTCGCCGGCCCGCGCGACGAACGCGTCGAAGTCCTCGATGGTGCCGAGGTCGGGGTGGACGGCGTCGTGCCCGCCGAGGTGGGAGCCGATCGCCCAGGGCGAGCCGGGGTCGTCCGGGCCCGGGGTCAGGGTGTTGTTGGGGCCCTTGCGGTTGACCTCGCCGATCGGGTGGATCGGCGGCAGGTAGACGACGTCGAAGCCCATGTCGGCGATCGCGTCGAGCCGCTTCGGCGGCGGTGGCGAAGGTGCCCGACCGCCAGCGTGCCGGTCTCCTCGTCGTACGTCGCACCCTCGGAGCGGGGGAACATCTCGTACCAGGAGCCGACGAGGGCGCGCTCGCGGTCGACGTACAGCGGGAACGGGTCGGTGGCGTCGAGCAGGTCGCGCAGGGGGTAGTCGTCCAGTGCCGCGACGACCTCGGCGGCTGGTCAGCGCCGCCAGCCGCTCGGACACCGGCAGCTCGGCGTCGCGACCCGGCGGCTGGCCGCGGCCTCGAGCCGACGGCGGGCCGCGCGACTTGGCCGGGGTGCCCGCCGCGGCCCGCTGCAGGACCAGGACGCCCTCGGTCAGCATCAGCTCGACGTCGATCTCGGCCTCGATCTTGATCTCCGCCGCATGCCGCCAGGAGGCGTACGGGTCCGACCACGACTCGATCCGGAACGTCCAGGCGCCCGGGCTTGTCCGGGCGTCACCCATGCGGCGTAGCGGTCCGGCTCGTCGGCGCCGGTCAGCTCCAGCCGGGTGAGCGGCCGGGACCGTCCGCGCGGGCCCTTGAGCACGACGCCCGCGCCGAGCAGGTCGTGACCCTCGCGGAAGATCGTCGCGGAGATCTCCAGGGACTCCCCGACGACGGCTTTCACGGGGTAGCGGCCCCGCTCGACGACGGGGCTGACTTCGGTGATGGGAATGCGTTCGACCATTGCTCAGAACCTACCGGCGCGACGAGTGGCGGTGCACCTCCGCTACCGGCGTGCTGGAGGTCGATCCACCGGTGTCTGTCCGTCACAGCGGTGCGCGGGCAAAGTGAAGGGGCCCACCTCCGCCATGCTGTAACAGCGGTAGGCCCCAGCTCGGGGTGGGCTCTCAGTCAGGCGGCGGACGCAAGCCGCGACCGCCGAGAGGCTGTGACCGTTCGGCGACTGGCAGGGCCCGTAGCCGCAGTGCACACAGCGCATGATGCCGTCGGGCTCGTTCCAGGTGTAGCCGGGCTCGTGGCCGACCCGTGCCGGGTCGGCGGCCCAGTCCGCCGGGTTCGGGGACTCCACCCGGATCTCGCGCCGCGGCGAGCTGCTGAGGGTGCCGGCCAGGGTGACCGCGAGCGCAAGCCCGCGGGCGGCGCCGGGGATGTTCGAGAGGGGGTTCATGTCTCCTCCTTGGTCTGGGCTTGGCCGTCGGTGGTCTGACGGTCAGATGGCGCCGGTCAGGCCGCGCTTGGCGCCTGATCCGCTTGGTGAAGAAGCCGAAGATCCCGTCGACGATCATGCCGATGACCAAGATCACGATCATCAGCGAGATGACCTGCGTCGGGGTGAACGTACTGTCGGGCGAGGTGCAGGTCGCCGCCGATCGACGTGCTGCCGGCGACCGTGACCAGCAGCTCGCCGGCCAGCAGGCTCCGCCAGGAGAACGCCCAGCCCTGCTTCATGCCCTGGATGTACGACGGCATGGCGGCCGGCAGCACGATGTAGCGGTAGCGGTTGATGCCCCGGGCGCCGAGCATCTTGCCGGCGCGCAGCAGCGGCGGCGGCACCTCGTCGATGCCGGTGATGACGCCGCTGGCGATCGAGGGCGCCGCGCCGAGGATGACGACGAACAGGATCGCCTTCTCGGTGATGCCCGAAGAGCAGGATGGCCAGCGGGAACCAGGCGATCGACGGCATCGTCTGCAGGCCGGCGATCAGCGAGCCGACGCCGAGCCGGAACACCTTCCACTGCACGACGGCGATGCCGAGGAGCGTCCCGATGACGAGCGCGAGGGCGTAGCCCGCGAAGGCCCGCTGCATGGTCGTCTGCAGATCGAGCTCCAGAGTCGCGGTCTCCGGTCAGCTCGTCCCAGAGCGTCTGCGCGACCGTGTCGACGGGGTCGGCAGCACGTAGTCCGGCTTCCACTCCTCCAGCAGAGGATCTGCCAGACCAGCGACGACCGAGGCCGATGGCGACCAGCTTCGGCCAGGTCCAGTCCCAGGCTCGGCGGAGCTTGGAGCGTGCGGCCTCGGCGATGCGCTGCCGCCGTCCGGGGCTGGGTCGACCTGCTCCGGCTCGACGGTCGGTCGGCGGCTCGACGTCAACGGACATGTTGGGCCACCTCCGCCTTCAGCTGGTCGGTGAGCTCGCCGGACAGGATCGCGACGTCGGGGTCGTCGGACGCTGCGCGGCCGGTCGAACGGGACCTTGATCTCGGACTTGACCCGACCGGGCGAGCTCGAGAACAGCACGGTGCGGTCGGACAGCCGGACCGCCTCGCGCACGTTGTGGGTGACGAACACGATCGTCAGGCCGAGCTCCTGGTGGATGCGCTCGATCTCGTCGTGCATGGAGTCGCGCGTCATGGCGTCGAGGGCCGCGAACGGCTCGTCCATCAGGACGATCTGCGCGTCCTGGGCCAGCACCCGGGCCAGCGCCGTGCGCTGCCGCATGCCGCCGGAGAGCTCGTGCGGGCGCTTGTTGCTGCGACCACCGAGGTGGACGAGCTCGAGCAGCTCGTCGACCCGGTCCTTGCGCTGCGCCTTCGGGACGCCGCGCAGCTTGAGCGCCAGGTCGACGTTCTGGCCGGCGGTCAGCCACGGGAACAGCGTCGCCTCCTGGAACATGAAGGCGACCTTGCGACCGCCGGTCTCGATACTCCCCTCGGTGGGAGTATCGAGACCGGCGATCAGGTTGAGCAGCGTGCTCTTGCCGCACCCGCTGGCGCCGACGATGCAGAGAAACTCCCTCTCTGCGACGTCGAGGTCGACGTCGTGCAGGGCCGTCGTGAGGTCATTGCCACGGCCGAACGTCTTGCTGACGCCGCGGATCCGTGATGGCTGGGCCAGAAGTGGCCGCTTCCGGCCCAGCCAGCTCGGGGGTGGTTCGTACGCGTGAGGCTCATTGCACTGAGGGTCCTGACACTGTCGGGCTCGTCCGGCGGCCTTGAGGAGCGTGTTCAGCGGGTCGAGGTCGAAGATGTCGCCGAGGTTGTCGACCGGGTCGAGCAGGCCGACCGCCACGGCGTGCTTCTCGTTCTCGATGAACGAGTCGGCGATCGGGTCGTTGCGTGAAGGTCAGGTTGCTTCCAGGCGGTGTCGAGCAGCGGCCTGCGGGATCGTCGACTGCGCTGTAGTCGGCCAGCCAGTCGCCGACGACCTTCTCGGCGTCGGCGGAGTTGCTCGCTGATGTAGTCGTTGGCCTGGATCTGACCCTTGAGCAGGTCGTTGACCAGGTCGGCGTGGTCGTCGAGCCGAAGTCCTTGCGGACCAGCAGGACGGTGGTGACGAACTTGCCCTGGGGCCACAGCGTCTTCTCGTTGACGAGCACGCTTGCGCGCCCTCGTCCACCAGCTGCGAGGCGTAAGGCTCGGGGACCCAGGCGCCGTCGATGTCGCCCTGGGCGAAGGTCTGCAGCGGTGGTGCCGTTGTCCTGGTTGACGACCGTGACGTCGCCGGCGCCGTCGGAGGTCTCCTGGAAGCCGTTCTGCTTGAGGAAGTACTTGAGCGCGACGTCCTGGGTGTTGCCGGCGCTCGGGGTGGCGATCTTCTTGCCCTTGAGGTCGGCGATCGAGGTGATCGACGGGTTGACCACGAGCGCGGCACCGCCCTGGTCGCACCGCTGACGATGCGGACAGGTCGCCGTGGCTCTGCGCGTAGGCCGTGATGGCCGGGCTCGGGCCGATGTAGGTGGCGTCGAGCGAGCCGCCGGCGAGCGCCTCGAGCGTGTCGCTGCCCGAGTCGAAGATCTGCGTCTTGAGGTGGCGTTGTCCTTGTCCAGGGCGTCCTTGAAGTAGCCCTTCTGGACGCCGACGATCGCGCTGCCGTGGGTCAGGTTGGGGAAGTAGCCGAGCGTGAGGTGCCGCCAGCCGCCGGAGCGCCGATGACGTCGTGTCGATGCCGGCTGGTCGGCTGTCCGACGAGTTGTCGTCGTCACCGCCGCAGGCAGCGAGGGGAGCGATGAAAAGGCCCGCCGCGAGGACGAGGCTGAGCCGCCTCCAAGGCTTGGCTTGCATAACCACTAGTCTGGCTCCTAAGTTAGTAAAGTCAAGCGAACTGATACAGATACGCTACACGACGATCTCGGGCTGAGATGCGGTTTCGCCGTGTCGCTACCTCACTCGGCTGTGTCCGAGCGCGCCGTGGCATCGACGACCGGCGTCGCCGTCAGACGACTCCTTGAGCGTTCAACTCGCATGCGCGGGGTCGCCGCGGATACGGTTTGCCCGTGCGCGCCATCAGACGATTCACCGTGCGACCGGTCCTACCCGAGTCGCTGCGTCCCCTCGAGGAGCTCGCCACCAACCTGCGGTGGTCGTGGCACCCGGAGACCCAGGACCTCTTCGAGTCCGTCGACCCCCGGGCCTGGGAGTCGAGTGGGCACGACCCGGTGCGCTTCCTCGGCGCCATCCCGCCGGATCGGCTCAGGGCCCTGGGCAGGGACAAGCGGTTCATCAAGAGCCTCCAGCTCGCCCACGCCGACCTCGAGGAGTACCTCACCGGCGCCCGGTGGTACCAGGGCCTCGGTCCGGACGCGCCGCGCCAGATCGCCTACTTCTCCCCGGAGTTCGGCATCGCGGCCGTGCTGCCCCAGTACTCCGGCGGCCTGGGCATCCTCGCCGGCGACCACCTGAAGACGGCCAGCGACCTCGGCGTCCCGATCATCGGCGTCGGGCTGCTCTACCGGCACGGCTACTTCCGCCAGCTGCTGTCGGGGGAGGGTTGGCAGCAGGAGCGCTACCCGATCATCGACCCCGACGAGCTGCCGATCCGCGTGCTGCGGGAGACCGACGGCTCGCCGCTGCGGGTCACCATCTCACTGCCGGGCGGCCAGGAGCTCCAGGCCCGGATCTGGGTCGCCCAGGTCGGGCGGGTGCCGCTGCTGCTGCTGGACTCCGACGTCGAGCAGAACGCGCGGCCCGCTGCGTGAGGTCACTGACCGGCTGTACGGCGGCGGCTCCGAGCACCGGCTGCTGCAGGAGGTGCTGCTCGGGATCGGCGGCATCCGGGCCATCCGCGCCTACTGCCGGATCACCGGTGCCGCGGCCCCCGAGGTCTTCCACACCAACGAGGGACATGCCGGGTTCCTCGGGCTGGAGCGGATCCGCGAGTTCGTCTTCGAGCGGGACCTCGACTTCGACGAGGCTCTCGAGCAGGCGCGGGCCGGCACCGTCTTCACGACGCATACGCCGGTTCCGGCCGGCATCGACCGGTTCCCGCGCGAGCTGATCGAGTCCCAGTTCGGGCGCGACAACCCGTTCCCGGGGCTACCGGTCAAACAGATCCTGGCGCTCGGCGCCGAGAGCTACCCGGGCGGCGACTCGTCGGTCTTCAACATGGCGGTGATGGGCCTGCGCCTCGCCGGTCGCGCCAACGGCGTCAGCCTGCTGCACGGCCACGTCTCCCGCGAGATGTTCGCGGGTCTGTGGCCGGGCTTCGACCGCGACGACGTGCCGATCAGCTCGGTCACGAACGGGGTCCATGCGCCCACCTGGGTCGCCCGCGAGATCCTCCAGCTGGTCGAGGAGGAGTCCGTACTGCCGGAGTTCGAGGGCTTCGGGAACTGGGAGGGCGTCGACAAGATCCCCGGTGAGCTGCTGTGGAGCACCAAGCGGGGGCTGCGCCGCAACCTGGTCAGGCGACGTCCGGTCCCGCGTGCGCAAGTCCTGGCTGCAGCGCGGCGCCAGCCCCGCTGAGCTCGGCTGGGTCGACTCGGTGCTCGACCCGGACGTGCTCACCATCGGGTTCGCCCGCCGGGTGCCGTCGTACAAGCGGCTGACCTTGATGCTGCGCGACCCGGAGCGGCTCAAGCGGCTGCTGCTTGAGCCCCGACCAGCCGATCCAGCTGGTGATCGCCGGCAAGGCCCACCCGGCCGACGAGGGCGGCAAGAAGCTGATCCAGGAGATCGTGCGGTTCTCCGACCAGAGCCGACGTCCGCCACCGGATCGTGTTCCTGCCGAACTACGACATCGCGATGGCGCAGCCGCTCTACCCGGGCTGCGACGTGTGGCTCAACAACCCGCTTCGGCCGTACGAGGCATGCGGCACCTCGGGGATGAAGTCTGCTCTCAACGGTGGGCTCAACCTGTCGATCCTCGATGGCTGGTGGGACGAGTGGTACGACGGCGACAACGGCTGGGCGATCCCGTCGGCAGACGGCATCGACGACGAGGAGCGACGCGACGACATCGAGGCCGCTGCGCTCTACGACCTGATCGAGAACGAGGTCGCACCGCGCTTCTATGACGTGGACGACGACGGCCTCCCGCTGCGCTGGATCGAGATGGTGCGCCACACCCTGAAGTCGCTCGGGCCGAAGGTGCTCGCGACCCGGATGGTCCGCGACTACGTCCAGCAGCTCTACACCCCGGCCGCCGCCATCGCTCGGCGCCTCGACGTCGACGAGGCGGCGGCCATCGAGCTCGCGGCGTGGAAGAAGCGGGTCCGAGAGGCCTGGGCAGACGTCCGGATCGAGCATGTCGAGTCCAGCGGCATCACCGACTCGCCAGCCCTGGGCTCCCGGCTCTGCGTCGAGGTCTCGGCCGCGCTCGGCGAGCTGACTCCCGCCGATGTCGACGTCCAGATGGTGTACGGAAGGGTCGGCGCCGACGACGAGCTTCGCGACCCGATGATGACGAGCCTCGCGCTCTCCGAGCCCGATCAGCTGAAGGATGGCGAGGACGGGCGCTACCGGTTCGAGGTGGAGGTCTCACTCGAGGACACCGGGCCGTTCGGCTACACCGTGCGGCTGTGCCCGATGCATGAGCTGTTGGCGTCGCCCGCCGACCTGGGTCTCGTGGCGTGGCCGCCTCAGGCCACCCCCGAGGAGTCGGACTGATCGTCGCTTGCCCCGTCAGTGACCCGGAGAGCGGGGACACTAGGCTCACCGAAGGCCATCGAACGGCGAACAGCCGGGATCGGAGCCGCTGACGTGCGGGAGCTACCGCTGGTGGGGACCGAGCTTCAGCGCGTCACCGCAGGCTTCCGGGACGCGGCCCGCGAGCTGGCTGCCGCCCGGCGGGTCGTTGCCGATGCGGGTCAACCCGCCCTCGGGACGCCTGCATGTGACGCGGCCGCCGAGACGGGGCTTCGAGACCTGGCCGCGGTGCTCGAGCGCCTGGAGGTCACCGCCGCTGCGTGCGTGGCGGCGTTCAGCCGGTACGACGACGGCGGCCAGCTGTGAGGGCCGAAGCGGTGCTGGGCTTCGACCCGGCGCCTGGAGACCCGAGTGGAGTGGCTCGACTCTCTGACGCTCTCCACAAGACGATCCGCGGCCTGGTCGACAGCCGGGCGGGGCTCGATGCGGTGGCTCCGGCCGGATCGGTCTGGGACGGTGCTGTCGGTGCCCCGCTGGTGGCTCTGGTACGCCGCTACTCGCTCCAGCTACGCGAGCTGGAAGAGGCGCTGATCGGGTGTCTCGCCACGCTCGACGGCTGGGCTGCTGACCTCGCGGAGCGCCAGTCGCGAGTCCGTGACCTCGTTGACGCGGTGGCCGATCTGGCGAGCGACGAGGCCCAGGACCGACGTGACCAGCTGCTCGCCCAGGCCCGGGAGCTGGCTGCCGAGCACGAGAGCGCTGCGCGCGATGTCGCGGCCGTGTTCGAGGAGCTGTCCTCCGTCGCCCAGGTTCTCACCAGGTCCGACTCCGACCTGGCCGACGACGTCGCCGCCGCCGTACGGGCGATGACAGCGGCGGTGGCTGAGTGGGTCGAGAGCGAAGGTCCCGAGCTGGTCCGGACCGCGGTCGCACTAGGTGAGGTCGCGGCCCTGACCACAGTGATCTCCGAGCTGGTGGGAGTGGCGGAGCTGGACCGGACTCCGGGGGACGACGCCGCGGTACGCGAGATCGTCTCACGCAGCCCGGCGGCGCACCGGCTGATCAAGGCTCTCCAGCAGCAGTGGCTCGAGGTCGCGCCCGAGCTTCCCGAGGCATCCTTCGCGCACGTCAGGCGTAGTGAGCTCGCGGAGGCCATTGCTGGTCGGCTCGCCGGCGACGAGACGGCGCCGTGAGGGTGGCGACGGGTGCTACTTGAGTCTCCAACCGACGCCGGGCCTGCGATCCGGTTGGACGTCCCCCCGGACTTCCACCAGATCCCGCTCGAGCGACAGGTCGAGCGGCGAACGGCGGCCCAGCTCCAGGTCATCTCGGCGCTGGGTCTCTCGAGCCCCAGCCAGCGCGAGGCCATCTCGCTGTACCTCGAGGCGCTGTCGATCCGGCTGGCCAAGGGAAACGTCGTCGCGACGGCGTTCTGTGCGGTGCAGCTCTCGGGCCGGCCGTCGTCGGCCACCTTGACCGTCGCTGTGCACGAGACCCACACGCCGGATGCCGGCCTGGCGGTGATGGGGGCGGCCGAGGCGATGCGGGCAACCGGCCGCTACGACCAGGTCGAGATCCTCGCGGTCGGTGGCCGGCCGGTCGTGTCGGCGGTCGTCGAGCGAGCGGCCAGACCTGGCGAGACCCCGAGCGGGCTGGCTGGCAGCACGCTGCGAGAGATCTCTGTTCTGGTGCCGATGGCCGGCCAGCAGCAGGCGGCGATGCTGACCCTGTCGACCCCGAACCTGGCCGACTGGCAGACCTACCGCGCCGTGGTGCTCGACATCTGCCGGTCGGTGCGTATCGAGCAGCCGCGTCCCGGCAGCTGAGCCTCCGAGCCGGTCTCAGAGCACCGGGGCCGGGGTGATGGCCTCGAAGAGCGCGAAGGTGTGGTCGAGCAGCGTGACGGTGGCGCCCGGCAGGAGGGCGGTGCTGTCCGGCGTCCGCGTCGGAGCGGAACACGGTCAGGTAGCTGTCCGCCCAACCCTTGGGCAGCGTGACTTCGACCGGCTCGCTGCCGGCGTGCAGCCAGATCAGGTATGACGTGTCGTGCATCCGGACCCCCTGGGGGTTGCGCGCCCGCAATGCGTCGCCCGCGAGGAAGACGCCGAGGGTACGGGTCCCTGAGTCCGCCCACGCCTCACCGCTCAGCTCGTCGCCGTTCGGCTGCAGCCAGCTGACGTCCTTGCGCTGGCCGTCGGGAAGCGGAAGCCCCTCGAAGAAGTAGCGCTGGCGCAGCACCGGATGCTCGGCCCGAAGCCCCAGCAGCAGCCGGGTCAGGTCGTGGAGATGACTCCACTCCTGGTCCTCGTCCCACGACAGCCAGGAGACCTCGTCGTCCAGGCAGTAGGCGTTGTTGTTGCCGCGCTGGGTACGGCCGCGCTCGTCGCCGGCCGTGAGCATGGGCACGCCGGTCGACAGCAGCAGGGTGGCCAACAGGTTGGCCGCCTGGCGGTGTCGCAGGCGCACGATGTCGGGGTCGTCGGTCTCACCCTCGACCCCACAGTTCCACGATCTGTTGTCATCGGTGCCGTCGCGGTTGTGGTCGCCGTTCGCCTCGTTGTGCTTCTGCTCGTACGACACCAGGTCGCGCAGGGTGAAGCCGTCGTGGGAGGTGACGAAGTTGACGGACGCGAACGGCAGCCGGTCGTCATCGCCGTACAGGTCGCTGGATCCGGACAGCCGAGAGGCGAGGTCCCGCACCCCGTCGCCGCGACCCCGCCAGAAGTCGCGGATCGCGTCGCGGTACTTGTCGTTCCACTCGCACCACGGCGGCGGGAACAGGCCGACCAGGTAGCCCTCGCTCGACACGTCCCACGGCTCGGCGATCAGCTTGACGTCGCGCAGCACCGGATCCTGGTGCACGGCGAGCAGGAACGGCGCCCGCAGGTCGACGATCGGACCGACCCGGCACAGCGCGGGTGCCAGGTCGAAACGGAAGCCGTCGACGTGCATCTCGGTCACCCAGTAGCGCAGCGAGTCCATCACGAGCTGCAGCACCTGGCGCTCCGAGACCTGGACCGTGTTGCCGCAGCCGGTGACGTCGAGGTAGCGGCCGTCGCTGCTGCCGAGGTAGTAGCCCGCGTCGCCGAGGCCGCGGAAGGAGAGCGTCGGGCCCGCTCGGGCCTGCCCTCCGCCGTGTGGTTGTAGACCACGTCCATGATGACCTCGAGCCCTGCGGCGTGCAGGCTCCGCGACCATCTCCTTGAACTCGCGGACCTGCTCACCCCGGGTCCCGGAGGAGCTGTACGCCGCATGCGGGGCGAAGAAGCCCACGGTGTTGTAGCCCCAGTAGTTGACCAGGCCGTTCTCGAGCAGCGCGGGCTCCGAGACGAAATGATGCACCGGGAGCAGCTCGACCGCCGTCACCCCGAGCCCCTTGAGGTAGCCGACCGTGACGTCGTGGCCGATCCCGGCGAACGTGCCGCGGAGGTGGTCGGGAACGCCCGGGCAGGTTCCAGGTGAGCCCCTTGACGTGCGCCTCGTAGATGACGGTGCGCCGCCAGAACGTCTCGGGCCGCACGATCGCCGTGCCAGTCGAAGTCGTCCGGGGCGACCACCACGCTGCGCGGCACGAAGGGTGCCGAGTCGTCCGGCGTTTCGGCTGCCGTCGCGGGTGGTCGCGGCCAGGGTATGGCTCAGGCGATCAGCTCGCCGTCGATGGCTCGGGCGTAGGGGTCGAGCAGCAGCTTGTCGGGGTTGAAGAGGTGCCCGGCGGGCGGGTCCCACGGCCCGTCCGCGCGGAAGCCGTACCGCTGGCCCGGCTCGACGCCCGGGACGTAGCCGTGCCAGACGCCGAGGGTGAGGTCGGGGAGGCGCGAGCCGCGTCTCGTTGCCCGTAGTCGTCGAACAGGCAGACGTACACCTGGGTGGCCTCGGGCGCCCAGACCGCGAAGTTGGTGCCCGGACCCGTCGTACGTCGCGCCGCGGTCCTGGTGATGGCCAGGCCAGACGAGAACCGGGGGATCTGGGCGGGGCACCGGGTCATCCTGCCAAACTGGCGCGAGCTGGTCGCTCGCGTCAGCGCCGCGTCGCGGGTCGGATACGCTGCCCGCCATGGCCGAGTTCGTACACCTCGAGGTCGCAGACGGTGTCGCCACCATCCGCCTCGACCGCCCACCGATGAACGCGCTCAACGTGACGGTCCAGGAGGAGATCCGCGCCGCCGCCACCGAGGCGTCGGAGCGCGACGACGTCCGCGCCGTCATCGTGTACGGCGGCGAGAAGGTGTTCGCGGCCGGCGCGGACATCAAGGAGATGGCCGAGATGTCGTACACCGACATGGCTGCAGCGCTCGGGGCCACTCCAGACGTCGTTCACCGCCGTGGCGCGGATCCCCAAGCCGGTCGTCGCCGCCGTGACCGGCTACGCCCTCGGTGGCGGGTGCGAGCTGGCGCTGTGTGCCGACATCCGGATCGCCGCCGACGACGCGAAGCTGGGGCAGCCCGAGATCCTGCTCGGCGTCATCCCCGGGGCGGGTGGCACCCAGCGGCTGGCCCGGCTGGTCGGCCCGTCCAGGGCGAAGGACATCATCTTCACCGGCCGCTTCGTCGGCGCCGAGGAGGCGCTTGCGCATCGGCCTCGTGGACCAGGTCGTGCCGGCCGCCGAGGTCTACGCCGAGGCGCACCGCTGGGCCTCCCGGTTCGCCACCGGGCCGGCGTTCGCGCTGCGGGCCGCGAAGGAGGCGATCGACCGCGGTCTCGGGACCGACCTCGACACCGGGCTGGAGATCGAGCGGCAGAGCTTCGCCGCCCTGTTCGCCACCGAGGACCGGACGACCGGGATGAGGTCCTTCATCGAGAACGGCCCCGGCAAGGCCACGTTCGAGGGTCGCTGACGTGGCGGACCAGCCCGGTCGACAGCCCGAGCCGCCCGTGGCGTCCGCGACCGAGGCTCAGGTCGACGCAGCCTGGCAGGACACCAAGCTGGCCCAGGTGCTCTACCACGACTGGGAGGCCCAGTCGTACGACGAGAAGTGGTCGATCTCGTTCGACCAGCGGTGCATCGACTACGCCCGCGACCGGTTCGTTGCCGTCGCCGGAACCACCGGCTGGCCGTACGGCCGGTCGCTCGAGATCGGCTGCGGCACCGGATTCTTCACGCTGAACCTTCGCGCTCGCCGGTGTCCTCGACGCGTGCGACGTCACCGACATCTCGCCCGGCATGGTCGAGGTCGCGAAGCGGAACGCCGAGGGGCTCGGCTTCGCCGTCGTCGGGCCGCTCGGCCGACGCGGAGACGCTGCCCTATGACGACGACACGTTCGACGTCGTCGTGGGCCACGCGGTGATCCATCACATCCCCGACGTCGAGCTCGCCTTCAAGGAGATGCTGCGGGTCGTGAAGCCGGGCGGCCGCGTCGTCATCTGTGGTGAGCCCACCCGATACGGCGACTTCGTGGCGCGACGGCTGTCGCGGGCCACCTGGTGGCTCGACGACGCGGGTCACGGCGCTGCCGCCCTTGCGCGAGCGATGGTCGCGACCTCGCGAGGAGCTCGACGAGTCGTCCCGCGCGGCCGCGCTCGAGGCCGTGGTCGACCTGCACACCTTCGACCCGCGGCAGCTCGCGGCGACCGTCGAGCGGGCGGGCTTCGAGGCGGTCCGCACTGTGACGGAGGAGCTCACGGCGGCCTGGTTCGGCTGGCCGGTGCGGACGTTCGAGGCCGCCGTGCCCGCGGAGCGGCTCGGGTGGGGTTGGCGGATGTTCGCCTTCCGGTCCTGGCTCGCGCTCTCGCGCGTCGACCGGGCGCTTGCTCACGTCGTACCGGCGTCCCTCTTCTACAACGTCTCCGTCACCGGCGTGAAGCCACGCGGGCCTGAGCGTGCCTGAGTCCGCGCACCTCCTCACCGCTGGACAGCCTGCGCTGGGTCCTCAGCCACCGGGCCTGGACGCCCTACTACCTGGTGCGGTACTGGCGGTTCCTGGTCTTCCGGCTGCGCAACCCGCACGTCGTCACCGAGGGCATGGTCTTCTTCGGCAAGCGCGTCGAGGTCTCTGCCCGCCGCGGGTACGGACGGCTGGTGATCGGCAAGTGGGTCCACTTCGGCGATGACAACCGGATCCGGTGCCACGAGGGGTCGTTGCGCATCGGGGACAAGTGCGTCTTCGGCCGGGACAACACGGTGAACTGCTACCTCGACATCGAGCTGGGTGCGGCGACCATCGTCTCCGACTGGGTCTACATCTGCGACTTCGACCATGCGAGTGGCGATCTCGACAGACCGATCAAGGACCAGGGCATCGTGAAGTCTCCGGTACGGATCGGCGGCGGCAGCTGGCTGGGAACCAAGGTGTCGGTGCTGCGCGGGGCGGAGATCGGCGCCGGGTCGATCGTCGCGGCACACGCCGTGGTTCGGGGCCAGACTCCTGAGCTGTGCTTGCTCGCGGGGATTCCGGCGAAGGTGGTCCGCCGGCGGGTTCAGCAGAGTCGAGACGGCTGGGCCTGAACCTGCGGGTTCCGCGCCCAGGCGTCCAGCCGAGCGCGACAGCATGGAAGAATGTTGAGCCCCGACGCGGTCTGCGACAGGAGACTCACCAGGCTATGAAGATCGTTGTGTGCGTGAAGCACGTTCCCGACGCGAGCGGAGACCGGCACTTCAGCGCCGACGCGACCGTCGACCGGATGAGCGTCGACAGTGTTCTTTCGGAGCTCGACGAGTACGCCGTCGAAGCGGCACTGCAGATCCGCGAGGCCGGAGCCGCGGATGCCGAGGTCACGATCCTGACTCTCGGGCCGGAGCAGGCCCGCGCGGCCATTCTGAAGTCCTTACAAATGGGTGCCGATGCCGGGATTCACGTGCTCGACGACGCGATCCACGGGTCTGACGCGCTCGCCACCTCGCTGGTCCTGGCCAAGGCGCTGGAGCGGGCCGGCTTCGACCTGGTCCTGTGCGGGATGGCCTCGACGGACGGCAGCATGAGCGTCGTACCGGCGATGCTCGCGGAGCGGCTCGGCGTCCCGCAGGTGACGTTCGCGTCGGAGGTGTCGTTGGACGGGACGACCGTCCGCGCGCGTCGCGACGGCGACGCTGCGACCGAGACGATCGAGGCCTCTCTGCCGGTCGTGCTGAGCGTCACCGACCAGGCCAACGAGCCCCGCTACCCGTCCTTCAAGGGCATCATGGCCGCCAAGAAGAAGCCGGTCGAGACGCTGGCCATCACTGACCTCGGGCTGACCGCGGACGACGTGGGACTGTCAGCGGCGTGGACCACAGTCGAGTCCTACGAGGCGCGCCCACCGCGCAGCGCAGGCAAAGTCGTCACCGACGACGGCACGGGTGCCGACCAGCTGGTCGAGTTCCTGGCAGCAGGCAAGTTCATCTGATGACGAGAGACCTGACGGAGCACCTCCCATGACAGAGATCCTGGTTCTGGTCGACCACGTCGACGGCGCCGTACGCAAGACGACAGCGGAGCTGCTCACGATCGCGCGACGACTGGGCGAGCCGTCAGCGGTCTTCATCGGCGACGGCATCGAGTCCGCACGAGACACCCTCAAGCAGTACGGCGCTGAGAAGATCTACGTCCTCGACGCCCCCGAGCTGACGGCATCGCTCGTCGCGCCCAAGGCCGAGGCGCTTGCGCAGCTGGTGGCGCAGAGCCACCCGGCGGCCGTCCTCCTGACCTCGAGTGCGGAGGGCAAGGAGATCGCGGGTCGGCTGGCCGTCAAGACCGACTCCGGCCTGGTCACTGACGCCGTTGACGTCCAACCGGGACCGGATGGACCGGTCACCACCCAGTCTGTCTTCGCGGGCAGCTACACCGTCCAGGCCAGGGTCACCAAGGGGACTCCGATCATCACCGTCAAGCCCAACGCGACGACCCCGCAGCAGGTCGATGGCGCCGCCGCGGAGGAGTCCGTGGACATCACTGTGAGCGAGGCCGCGGGCGGGGCTCGCATCGTCGATCGTCAACCCCGCAAGGCCACTGGCCGGCCCGACCTCACCGAGGCTGCCATCGTCGTCTCCGGCGGACGGGGTACCGGGGGCAACTTCGAGCCGGTCGAGGCGTTGGCAGATGCGCTGGGGGCAGCAGTCGGTGCTTCTCGAGCCGCCGTCGACTCCGGCTGGTACCCGCACGCCTACCAGGTCGGCCAGACCGGCAAGACGGTCTCGCCTCAGCTGTACGTCGCCACCGGCATCTCGGGAGCGATCCAGCACCGGGCCGGCATGCAGACCTCCAAGACCATCGTTGCCGTCAACAAGGACGAGGAAGCGCCGATCTTCGAGCTGGTCGACTTCGGCGTCGTCGGCGACCTGCACACGGTGCTCCCGGCGGCCACGGACAAGATCAAGACCCGCCAAGCCTGACGTTTGGACCGGCCCGCCGAGGCGCTCTCCACACACGAGGCACGGCACCGGCCACAGAATGGGGAGATCTGCAGGATCTGACGGCCGATAGACCTGCAAATCTCCCCAGTCTGTGCCGTGGGAGCTCCAGCACCTGGGCAACGGACCGAATTGGGCACCTCACCACGGTCACAGGCTGAGGGTCTCGCCGGACCACCGCTGACGGAGCCAGCGGTCGTGGCTCGCCACGATGACCGTGCCCGCCGAGCGTTCGAGGGCCGACTCGAGCTCGCTCGCCAGGGTCAGCGAGATGTGGTTGGTCGGCTCGTCCAGCAGCAGCAGGTCGACCGCGCCCGCGACCAGGATGGCCAGGGCGAGCCGGCGCTGCTGTCCGACGCTGAGCACGCCGATCGGCCGATGCAGCTCGCGAGGGTGCAGCAGTCCGAGCTCGCGCAGCGCAACCGGCGATCCGGTGGCGGCGTCGTACGCCTGCTCGGGGGTCCTCGACGGGTCGGAGAACATGACGTCCTGGGCGAGCAGGCCGACCCTGCGGGCGGACACGGTGACCGTCCCCGAGTCGGGCTCGAGGTGGCCAGCCAGCACGTGCAGCAGGCTCGACTTGCCCGAGCCGTTCGAGCCCGTGACCAGCAGATGCTGGCCGGCGGACACGTCGAGGCGCTCCACCTCGACCCGACCGGCGACCCGCAGGCCGCGCACGAAGACGGTTGAACCGCGCGCCGAGGTTGGCCCCCCGAGAGGCTGGTGGAAGCTGATCTGCGCGAGGCGGCTTGCGCACCTGGTCGCGCTCGAGCAGGTCGAGCCGTCGTTCGACGTTGCGCACGCGACGGCTGACGGCCGCCTGCTTGATCTGTGTCTTGCCGTACGGGATGAACTTGTCGTTGTCCCGTGGCGCCCGCGACGGATGGCCCACCTGCCGGGCCGTCGTCTTGGCCGCGCGTCCTGAGTGCGTTCAGCTCGTCCTGTTGGGCGGCGAAGGTCTCCTCCCATCGCCTTCGGGCGGCTGTCTTGTGCTCCAGGTACGCCGTGAAGCCACCGCCGAAGCGGTTGCCGCCCTCGCCGTCCACGCCGAAGTGGCTGGCGTCCAGGTCGACGATGACGGAGCAGACGCGGTCGAGGAACACCCGGTCGTGGCTCGCCACCAGGACGACTCCCGGAAGCTCGCAGCAGGAACGTCTCGAGGAACTCGATGGCCTCGTCGTCGAGGTGGTTCGTGGGCTCGTCGAGGATCACGCACTCGGGTCTGCGGGCGACCAGGGCCGCCAGGGCGAGCCGGGTCCGCTCGCCGCCGGAGAGCTCGCCCACCGGTCGCGAACGGTCGAGGTCGGCCAGCCCGAGGTGGTTGCTCGCGAGGTCGGCGCGCCGATCCGCATCCCAGGCGTCGTGCTGCGTCGCCCAGGCCAGCATCTCGCCGTACTCCTCCGCGACGACCGGGTCGTCGAGTTGGTGCGCCAGGTCCTCCAGGCGCCGTACGGCGTCGTGCAACGGCGCCAACGCGTCCGCGAGCACCTCACCGACGGTCGCACCGGGGGTGAAGGCGAGGTCCTGGGCGACGTAGCCGATCTCGGGCGGCAAGGAGACCGCGCCGGAGTCAGGGTCCTCGATGCCGACGAGGAGCCGCAGCAGAGTCGACTTGCCGACGCCGTTCTCGCCGACCAGCCCGGTGGGCTCACCGGGGTTGGCGAGCAGGTCGACGCCGTCGAGCACGACGCGGTCGCCGTACGACTTCGAGATGTCGTGCGCGACAAGGGGGAGTAGGGGAGACATCAGCACCGCCGAAGTGTTGGCAGTCGGGGCTCGCCCGGGTCGGTACCGCAGGGCGAGCGGGGGCTGATGTCAGATCCACATGATGACCGCGAGACTAGCAGTGTCGGTTGTCACCCTCAACGGGATTCGTGACCGCGGTGCCGCGTACGGGTTGGTGGCTGCGGGTCTGACCTTGGGTGTGGTGTCGCCCTCGGCCGCGGTCGCGACGCAGCCGGCGGGCGACTCGACGGGTCAGGTCTGGATGTCGCTGGACAGCGGGACCCATCACACCTGCGGAATCCGTACCGACCACAGCTTGTGGTGTTGGGGGACAACGCGCAGGGCGGCCTCGGCCTCGGCGACACCAAGAACCGCCTGGTCCCCAGAAAGCTCTGACCCTCGGGACCCTCGGGACCGTCGGAGTCAGGAGAGAGCGTGGCGTAACCGGTTGTGACTGCGGCTTATGCTGGTACGGCGATGAGCGACGCGACGACCCGGGCCGCCCCGGTGGCCTACCTCGACCATGCGGCGACCACTCCGGTGTACCCCGAGGTGATCTCCGCCGTCGCCGAACAGCTGGCTCGCCCCGGCAACGCGTCCTCGTTGCACGGGTCTGGGCGCGCCGCCCGGCGGGTGGTGGAGGAGTCCCGAGAGACGATCGCGGCGGCGGTCAACGCTCGTCCCTCCGAGGTGGTATTCACCTCCGGCGGCACGGAGTCCGACAATCTCGCGACCAAGGGCCTGTTCTGGGCGCGCCACAAGGCAGGACGGGCGGCGGGTTCGAGTGCTCTCGAGCGCCATCGAGCACCACGCTGTCCTGGACTCACTGCACTGGTTGGCGACGGAAGCCGGTGCGGAGGTAGAGCTGCTCCCGGTCGACTCCGACGGGCGCCTGGATCTCGACAGCCTGGCGGCGTCGGTCGCCCGCGACCCGGGCAGCGTTGCGCTCGTCTCCGTGATGATGGCGAACAACGAGGTCGGTACCCTCCAGCCGCTCGACTCGGTCATCGAAGTCACAGCTCCGCATGGGATTCCGGTCCACACGGACGCGGTGCAGGTCATGGGCCAGCTGCCTCTGGACTTCGCGGCCAGTGGTGTCGACGCCATGACCATCACCGGCCACAAGATCGGCGGGCCGCTCGGCGTGGGGGCGTTGCTGCTGCGCCGGGAGGTCGAGCTGGTCGCGCTCTTGCACGGAGGAGGCCAGGAGCGCGATGTCCGGTCCGGCACCATCGACGGTCCGGCGATCGTCGGTCTCGCGGTGGCTGCCGAGCTGGCGGTCAAGGGTCGTTGCGAGCGTGGGCTGTTCCTTGCGGGTCTGCGCGACGAGCTGATCCGACGCGTCGTGGCAGCCGTGCCCGATGCCCAGCTGAACGGGCCTGCCGGGGACGGGCGACTGCCCGGAAACGCGCACCTGTCGTTCCCCGGCTGCGAGGGTGACTCACTGTTGATGCTGCTCGACGCCCAAGGGATCGAGTGCTCGACAGGCTCGGCCTGTTCCGCGGGTGTCCCGCAGGCCTCCCACGTGCTGCTCGCGATGGGCCGCGACGAGGCGACCGCGCGCGGCTCGCTGCGTTTCTCCCTCGGCCACACCTCGACCCAGAACGACATCGACCGGGTGGTCGAGGCCATCGTTCCCGCGGTGGAGCGGGCTAGGGCGGCCGGCGTCGCGGGAGCCGGCGGGAGGCCGCTCATGAGAGTTGTCGCTGCTATGTCCGGCGGCGTCGACTCGGCCGTCGCGGCTGCGCGCGCCGTGGAGGCCGGCCACGACGTGACCGGGATCCACCTCGCCTTGTCCCGGAACCCCGCGTCGTATCGCTCCGGAGCGCGAGGCTGCTGCACGATCGAAGATGCGAACGATGCCCGTCGAGCCGCCGATGTGATCGGAATTCCCTTCTATGTATGGGATCTGAGTGACAAGTTCCACGAGGCGGTGGTCGAGGACTTCATGTCCGAGTACGCCGCCGGGCGGACACCGAACCCCTGCCTGCGGTGCAACGAGAAGATCAAGTTCGCGGCGGTTCTCGACCGGGCACTGGCGCTCGGCTTCGACGCGGTGGCCACCGGCCACTACGCACGGCTCGACCACCAGGGCCGACGGCGTGATCGAGATGCACCGGGCGGTCGACCACGGCGAAGGACCAGTCCTACGTCCTCGGGGTGCTGACCCAGCAGCAGCTCGCCCACTCGCTCTTCCCGCTCGGTGACACGACGAAGTCCGAGATCCGTTCGGAAGCCGAGCGCCGGGGCCTGGCCGTGGCCCGCAAGCCGGACAGCCACGACATCTGCTTCATCAGCGACGGCGACACAGCGGGCTGGCTTCGCGACCGGCTCGACGCGGGACCGGGTCCCATCGTCGACACCTCGGGCGAGGTGCTGGGCAGGCATGAGGGCTCGTTCGGCTTCACCATCGGCCAGCGCAAAGGTCTCCGCATCGACCGCCCGGCGCCCGACGGCCGGCCGCGCTACGTGCTCGACATCGAGCCGGTCTCACACACGGTCACCGTCGGACCGCGGGAGGAGCTCGCGGTCGACCACCTCACCGGAATCAAGCCGCTCTGGTGCGACGTGGCTCCCGACGAGGTCCTCTCGTGCTCGGTGCAGCTGCGGGCTCATGGTGAGGAGCTCCCCGCCGTGGCTCGGCTCGTCGTTGACGGCGCCGCGTCGAGGTGGAGGTGGAGCTTCTCGAGCCTGCCTACGGGGTCGCGCCCGGCCAGGCCGTCGTCATCTACGAAGGGACGAGAGTCGTCGGCTCCGCGACGATCGCTTCGGCAGGTCGCCGTACCCGCTGTTGACGAGCGCTCCCGTCACGCAGCTACGGGCGTCGGGTCGAGAAGATGGCCGGCGGCGGGCGCGAAACTCCGTTGACCGCTGCGCCTCGCGCTGACACGCTGGCCGCGATGATCGCAACCTCTGGCAAGGCTTCCTTGGCGTACGGCGTCGACGGCGAACCCGGTGACGGGACCGACGTGCTGCTCATCCATGCCGGCGTGGCCGATCGGCGGAGCTGGCGGCCGTTGATCGACTTCTTGGAGCGGAACGAAATCGTGGCTGATCGCCGCTACGTCTCGTTCGACATGCGCGGCTACGGCGAGACGACGTACGAGCCGGAGGACTACTTCGCCTACGAGGACGCCCTGGCCGTGCTGGATGCGGCCGGGCTCGACGCCGCGGTCGTGGTCGGCTCCTCGATGGGCGGGCGGACCGCGATCAACCTCGCGCTCGAGCACCCGGAGCGGGTGTCCGCGCTGGTGCTGATCGGCCCGGCTATCTCGGGTGAGCCGCAGACCGAGGACGACCCAGAGCCGATCGCCACTCTCGTCCAGCTGCTCGATGCCGCGGAAGAGCGAGGCGACCTCGACGAGGTCAACCGGCTGGAGGCCCACCTCTGGCTCGACGGTCCGTCGGCGCCGGAGGGACGAGTGTCCGGGCCGGTCCGCGACCTGTTCCTCGAGATGAACGGCCAGGCCCTCGCGGCGGTCGACCCTGGCGACGAGCCGAGCACCATCGACGCCTGGGGTCGACTCGAAGAGCTCGCCATGCCGGTGCTCGTTCTCGTCGGTGCTCTCGACCTCCCGGACTTCCAGGAGCACGCCGAAGCCCTTGCCCAGCGGGTGTCACGCGGCAGGTTGGTCGTCCTCGAGGGCGTCGCCCACCTACCTCACCTCGAGTCCGACGCCACCTGCCTTCGCGCGATTGCGGACTTCCTCAGCTGACCGAGGGGACCGGCTACGTCCACCGGGTCCAGGTCGCGCCGTCCCGATGTTCGAGGAGTACTCGGAGTGCGCCGTCCTTGGCGTAGTCACCCAGGCCCCAGGCATCGGATTCGGTGAGGGCGCTCACGGACCAGAGATGGTTCGCCTTCGACTCGGGAACGCCAGGGCACGGGACGTCTGCCCAGGATTTGCCATCCCAGTGCCAGGTGAGTGGGCCGCTGCTGCCTGAGGTGTCCACACCGGTCGTCCCGGTGAAGTTGCCATGCCTGCCAGGGGTGTGCGCTCGGGTCCACGTTGCCGTTCCAACGCGTCGCACCGATAGGTATCTGCTGGGACCGATTACCGCTCCTCTCCATGACGGCCGACGACCGATGTCGACCGCCTTTCGTCATGAGGAAGCGGAGTTGGTCATGCGTGCAGCCATTGTCGGGGCAGGTCCCACGGGTCTCTACCTGTCGATCGCCCTGGCCCGGCGCGGCCACCAGGTCGTGGTCGTCGACCGCGACCAAGGACCCCGCAGGGACGGATCATGGGAGCGACGCGGTGTGATGCAGTTCCACCACCCGCACGCGTTCCGCCACCAGGTCGTGGAAGCGCTTCGGGCGGAGATGCCCGAGGTTCTGGACGCCATGTTCGTGGCGGGTGCCGAGGCGGTGGCCATCCCCGGGGCGCCGGAAGGCGTCGTCGCGATGCGTTGCCGTCGTCTGCCGTTCGAGCGCGTGCTGCGTACCGCCGCATCTCGCGAGCCGGGTGTCGAGCTCCGGACCGGTCTCGTGGAGAGTGTCGTGTCCGAGGGCGGCCGGGCCGCCGGCATCCGGGTCGACGGTCGGATCATCGCTGCGGATCTGGTCGTCGACGCTTCCGGACGGGCCGGACGGCTGGGGCGCGATCTGCGCGCGCCGGCTGAGGGCGGCGACAGTGGGATCGCCTACGTCGCACAGCAGCACGAGCTGTTGCCCGGCGCCGATCTCGGGCCGACAAACACCCCGATCGGCATGCTCGAAGCCTTTCCGGGCTTTCTCTCGCTGGTGTTCCAACACGACAGCCGGACGTTCTCCACGCTGCTGGTCAGGGCAACCAGCGACCGCCGGCTAGCGGGGCTTCGGATTCCGGCCGCCTTCGCGGCTGCGCTGCGTGCAGTGCCCTCCCTGGCCGCTTGGACGGATCCGCGGCGCTCTCGCCCGATCACTCCCGTGATGCCAGGTGCACATCTCTACAACAGCTACCGCGCACAGCTGGACGCCTCCGGCAAGGTCGCGCTTCCCGGCTTGGTCTTCGTCGGAGACGCCGTGTGTACGACGAACCCGGCCTTCGGGCGAGGCGTCACCACGTCACTCCTGCAGGCCCGTCATCTGTTGAAGGTGCTCGGCGACCACGAGGCTGACCTCGAGTCGGTGGCCATCGAGCTCGACGACTGGTGCACCCTGAACATCCGGCCGTGGTTCGAGGACCACGTCTACAGCGACGCCGACCTGCTGCGCCGCTGGGGCGGCGAGGACATCGACCTGACCAGGCCGCTTCCCTCGGACCTGGTGGTTGCCGCTGGACTCGCCGACCCCACCCTGATGCCGACGCTCGGGCCGTACCTCGGCATGTTCGCCCCACCCAGCAGCCTCGACCCGGTCCAAGGACGGGCCTGTGAGATCTATGCGAGCGGGTGGCGTCCACCGGTCCCGGCAGGACCGAGCCGCGACGAGCTGGCGGACCTGGTCGAGTCCCACGCCTTGGCCGGTACTGTCGCTGGGTGACCAACCGCGCTACCGGCATCGGCTCGATGCCCGGCACGGACCTTCGCCGAGGCGACCCGGGTCGTCCTCGGCGAGGTCGGGGATCTCCCTTACCTGGTTGAGCTCCCGGCAGCGCGGTCCGACCGCCGTCGCATGACCGGGCGAACGCTCGCGATGGTCGCCGAGCTCGCGTTCGACCTGCAGCCGGCCGGCTGGCGGCTGACCGGGTCGCCGGGGATCGACCACCGGCGCGCCACCTCGTTGCTGGCCCAGGACCTGGACACGACGGAGGAGCTCGCCCGCGACCGCAGTGGGCCGTACAAGATCCAGGTCGCCGGGCCCTGGACGCTGGCGGCGACCGTAGAGCGACCGCGCGGCGACAAGGTGCTGGCCGACCACGGTGCTCGACGCGATCTCGCCCAGGCGCTGGCCGAGGCGGTACGGACACACTGTGCCGACGTCCGGCGCCGGCTCGACCCGACCGAGCTGGTCGTCCAGATCGACGAGCCCGCCCTGCCGAGCGTGCTGGCAGGGTGCCATCCCGACCGCGAGTGGGTTCCATCGTCACCGATCCGTCGCGCCGGCCGATGCGGCGCAGGCGTTGACCTGGGTCGCCGAGGCGGTGGCCGAGTCCGGTGCGACGCCGGTGCTGCACTGCTGTGCTGCGGACCTGCCGTTCGACGTCCTGCGGTCGACGCCCATCCCGGCGGTCTCGTTCGACGTCTCGCTCTTGCAGAGCAGCCAGTACGACGACCTGGGCCGCTGGCTCGACGACGGTCGCGACGCTTGGCTCGGCGTCGTACCCGCTATCGAACCGGACGGTGCAGCCGCCGACCGATGCGGAGGTCACTGACGCGGGTCCTGACGTGGTGGCGTGGACTCGGCTACACGGAGGTGGAGACGCTGCCGAGCACGACCGTGACGCCCTCGTGTGGGCTGGCCGGAGCATCACCATCGTGGGCTCGCAGCGCCCTCGGCCTGTGCGAACGGGTGGCCCGCAACCTGTCGGTGGAGCAGGGCAGGATGGAGCCATGACGGAGGATCTGCCCGAGCAGACAAGCAAAGCGGGGAAGGCAGGGAAGGCAGCGACGCCCGAGGCGCGCGAGCAGCACGCGCTGCTGTCCGAGACGGTGGAGGGCCATCGCTGGCGCTACTACGTGATGGACCAGCCAACCGTCGCCGACGGCGAGTTCGACAAGCTGATGCAGCAGCTCGAAGCGCTCGAGGCCGAGTTCCCGGAGCTGCGCACGCCCGACTCCCCGACCCAGCACGTCGGTGGCGCGGTGTCGACGCAGTTCACGGCGGTCGAGCACGCCGAGCGGCTGCTCAGCCTCGACAACGCGTTCTCCCAGGAGGAGCTCGAGGCGTGGTGGGCGCGGCTCGAGCGAGACGGGGCGGCAGGAGCCGAGTTCCTGTGCGAGCTGAAGGTCGACGGGCTCGCCATCAACCTGACCTACGAGGAGGGCCGGCTGGTGCGCGGCGCCACCCGCGGTGACGGCCGGGTGGGCGAGGACGTCACGCCCAACGTGCGCACGATCGACAACATCCCGGACCGGCTGCAGGCCCGGGACGGCTTCCCGGTCCCCGCGCTGGTCGAGGTCCGGGGCGAGGTGTTCATGCCGGTCGAGGCGTTCGAGAAGCTCAACGAGGGTCTGGTCGAGGCCGGCAAGGCGCCGTTCTCCAACCCCCGCAACTCGGCTGCCGGCTCGCTGCGCCAGAAGGACCCGCGGGTGACCGCGACCCGTGCCTTGCGCATGGTCTGCCACGGGCTCGGCGCGCGCAAGGGCTTCGAGTTCGAGCGCCAGTCCGAGGCATATGCCGCCCTGAAGGCCTGGGGGCTGCCCACGTCCGACCGGGCGAAGGTGCTGTCCGACCTCACCGCCGTCCGCGAGTTCATCGACTACTACGGCGAGCACCGCCACGAGGTCGAGCACGAGATCGACGGGGTGGTGGTCAAGGTCGACCAGGTCGCCCTACAGCGCCGGCTGGGCAGCACCTCGCGGGCGCCGCGATGGGCGATCGCCTTCAAGTACCCGCCCGAGGAGGTCACCACCAAGCTGCTCGAGATCCAGGTCAACGTCGGCCGTACCGGCCGGGTGACTCCGTTCGGACGCATGGAGCCGGTCCGGGTCGCCGGCTCGACCGTCGAGTTCGCCACCCTGCACAACGCCTCCGAGGTCAAGCGCAAGGGCGTGCTCGTCGGCGACACTGTCGTGCTGCGCAAGGCCGGCGACGTCATCCCCGAGATCGTCGGGCCGATCGCCGAGCTGCGCACCGGCGACGAGGTCGAGTTCGTGATGCCGACGGAGTGTCCCGCCTGCGGCACGACGCTGGCACCGGCCAAGGAGGGCGACGCCGACATCCGCTGTCCCAACCAGCGCTCGTGCCCGGCGCAGCTGCGAGAGCGGGTCTACCACGTCGCCGGGCGGGGCGCCTTCGACATCGAGGTCCTCGGCTTCGAGGCGGCGACCGCGCTGCTCGAGGCGGGCGTGATCCAGGACGAGGGCGACCTCTTCGGCCTCGACGAGGCGGCGCTGCTGAAGGTGCCGCTGTTCACCCGGGCGCCGAAGAAGGGTGAGGGCGACGACCCGGTGCTGTCGGCCAACGGCGCCCGGCTGCTCGCCAACCTCGAGCAGCGCAAGGACCAGCCGCTGTGGCGAGTGCTGGTCGGACTCTCGATCCGGCACGTCGGGCCGACGGCGGCGCGAGCGTTGGCCGAGACGTTCGGCTCGCTCGAGGCGATCGAGCAGGCGAGCACCGAGGAGCTGGCCGCCTCGGAGGGCGTGGGCATGACGATCGCCGAGTCCGTTCGCGAGTGGTTCGAGGTCGACTGGCATCGCGAGGTGGTCAGCAAGTGGCGGGCGGCCGGTGTCCGCATGGTCGACGAGCGCGACGACTCCGTCCCCCGCACCCTGGAGGGGCTGTCGATCGTCGTCACCGGCTCTCTCGAGGGCTGGTCGCGGGACCAGGCCAAGGAGGACATCGTCACGCGTGGCGGCAAGGCGAGCTCGTCGGTCTCCAAGAACACGGCGTTCGTCGTGGTGGGGGAGTCGCCGGGGTCCAAGCACGACAAGGCCATGTCGCTCAAGGTGCCGGTCCTGGACGAGGAAGGCTTTGCGGTGCTGCTCGGCGACGGTCCCGAGGCCGCACGTGCCGTCGCCCAGATCGGCGAGGCGTGACACAGCCGGACCTGCCGGACGGCATCGACCCGTTCGGGGTCCCCCGCGAGGGAGGTGGCCGGCAGGCGTTCATCCTGCTGCTCGCCCTGGTCATCGCCCTGCTGGCTCTGCCTTCACCCTCGGCTGGGTCGTCTTCCACCACCTCACCCCACCAGGTTGAGATGTCACTCCGGTCAGGTTGAGATGTCACTCCGGTCGGGTTGAGATGTCACTCCGGTCGGGTTGAGATGTCACTCCGGTCGGGTTGAGATGTCACTGCGGTCGGGTTGAGATGTCACTCCGGTCGGGTTGAGATGTCACTCCGGTCGGGTTGAGATGTCACTCCGGTCGGGTTGAGATGTCACTCCGGTTGTGTTGAGATGCCAACCCGGCTGGCACTTCAACCCAACCCGAATGGCATCTCAACCTGGCTTTTGTGGTATCTCAACCTTGCCTTTTTGGTATCTCAACCTGGCTTTTGTGGCATCTCGACCGCATGGATATGGACGAGGCGGGCGAGGAGGCCGAGGGCGAACATGACGATCCCGGCGATGACGGCGTCGACCGGGAGGCTGACCACGAGGACCGCGCAGGCGATGGCGCCGATCAGGTTGAGCGCCCGGGGCCAGCGCCGCTGCTCGACGGGCTGGGTGAACGCGGCGGCATTGGCGATCCCGTAGTAGACCAGGATCGCGAACGACGAGAAGCCGATGACACCGCGCAGGTCCGTCGTCAGAACCAGGACACTGACCACCAAGGCGATGACCGCCTCGGCGTGGTGTGGCGTTCGGTACGTCGGGTGCACGGCGTCCAGCCAGCCGGGCAGGTCGCGGTTGCGCGCCATGGCCAACGTGGTTCGGCCGATGCCCGCGATCAGGGCCAACAGCGTGCCCAGGCACGCGATAGCCCCACCAACCCGGACGACCGGCACCAGCCCCTGCGCGCCAACCGCGTTCACGGCACTGGTCAGTGGTGCGGCAGCGTCGGCGAGTCCGGTCGGGCCGAGCGCGGCGAGCGCGGCGAGCGCCACGGCGACATACACGACCACCGTGATGCCCAGCGCGAGCGGGATCGCCCGCGGGATCGTGCGTTGCGGATCCTTGACCTCCTCACCCAGCGTGGCGATCCTGGCATACCCGGCGAACGCGAAGAAGATCAGACCGGCGGCCTGCAGCACGCCGCGGACACCGCCCACGTCGAACCACCCGGCTGGGTCGATCGAGGCGCTGTGCTGGGGATGGTGCACCCAGACGCCGACGACGACGGCTACGAGGGCCGCCAACGACAGCACCACCAGGATCCGGGTGACGAAGGCGGTCTTGGCGATGCCGCGATAGTTGAGCGCCGCCAGCGTGAGTACGGCGGCAACGCCGACGAGTCGCTGCGCCCACTGCGGGCCGGGTACGGCGTAGGCGGCGAAGGTCAGGGCCATCGCCGCGCAGGATGCGGTCTTGCCGACCACGAAGCCCCAGCCTGCCGCGAAACCCCACCAAGGACCCGAGCCGCTCGCGACCGTAGAAGTAGGTGCCACCCGACGTCGGGTACGTCGCCGCCAGCTGGGCCGATGCGACCGCGTTGCAGTACGCCACACCGGCCGCGATGACCAGTCCCAGCAGCAGGCCTGACCCGGCCACCTCGGCGGCCGGCCCGAAGACTCCGAAGATGCCGGCGCCGATCATCGAGCCGAGGCCGATGACGACGGCGTCGGTGGTCCCAAGCCGCCGTACCAGCCCCGGCTGACTGGTCGGCCCGAGTGTCAGTCATCGGCGGTGAGCGCCGCAGCCACCTTCTCGGCAGCCTCACGAAGAGCCTCGTCCGAGACGTTCGGCAGCACGTCCTCCCACAGCGGCAGCATCATCCCGGAGGCGTCGACCATGCCGAGCGGCCGCGGCAGGAACCACACATGGAAGTGCGCACCGCCATCTCCCCAGCGGTACAGGTGCACCCGGGCGAAGCCGCCGAGCCCCAGGATCGCCCGCTCGACCCGCGCGGCCATCGTCCCGAAGGTCTGGGCCGTCTCGTCCGAGAGGTCGCTGAATGAGTCCGCATGTTCGCGACTGGCCACCCACACGGTTCCCGGCAGGCTCGCGCCCACCGGCGGATGCACAGTCCATCGATCGTCGGACCAGACGGCCGAGGCGGCCGCTCCGCCACAGATCCCACAGGGCGGCCCACCGTCCTCACCGCGGCGAGGTGGCTCGGGAATGGTGGGTGCTGAGAGGTCACGAAGGGTCAACGGCTCGGCGTACGGCAGCTGCATCACGTTCTCCTTTGTTGACGGATACGTGAGAACTACCTTGCTCGCAACGCGGTCACGCTCGCTTGATCGAAATCCTCAGCTGGACGGAGCCAGGTGCCGCTTCAGGAAGACCAGTGCCTTCGGGTAGGCGTCGAGACGGTTGGCCCGCTTGGCCAGCCCGTGGCCCTCATCGCCGTACACGAGCAGCTCGCACTCGAGTCCGCGCGACCGCACCGCCTCGACGAGCTGCTCCGCCTCGGAGAGCGGCACCCGCGGGTCGTTGGCGCCGTGGATGACGAACAACGGTGCGTTGATGTCACTGATCCGGTTGATCGGCGAGGCCGCCTCGAGCATCTCGAGGTCGACGTCGAGCCGGCCGTACTCCTTCTCGCGGTATGCCCGCCGGTACGGCGATGTGTTGCGTAGGAACGTCACCAGGGACGAGATGCCGACGACGTCGACACCCGCGGCCCAGAGCTCGGGCTGGAACGCGAGTCCCGCAAGGACCATGTAGCCGCCGTACGACCCGCCGTACAACGCCGCCCGGTCCTGGTCCACGCCGATGCTCGGCAGCCAGGCGTGGATCGACGCCAGGTCGGCGACCGAGTCGAGTCGCTTCTCGACGTCGTCCATGGCGACCCAGCGCCGCCCGTAGCCGGCGGAGCCCCGAACGTTCGGGATGACGACCGCGTGGCCGTCGAGCACCAGCCCGGCGACGACCGGGTTCCAGCTGCGCAGCGCCGCGGCCTCGGGTCCGCCGTGGATGACGATGACCGCGGAGCCGGTCGAAGCCTCACTGTGGAAGGCGAAAACCGGGATCTCCTCTCCGTCGGGAGTGGCCACGCGATGCGAGGTCGGCGAGACCAGTCCACCGGCTGCGGTGTCGTCGTTCGAGACGGTACGGCGGACGGCGGACGAGCCACCCGACCAGACATACGCCTCGGGCGTCAGCACCGGAGACTCGAAGGTGAAGCCGAGACGGCTCGAGTCGCTCGACCAGACCTGTCGGGCGCGGAAGTCGACGACACCGGCGTCCGGAAGCTCGACGACCTGCCCCTCGCCGACGCGCAGGCCCGACAACGGGTGAATCCGCAGTCGGTCCACGCCGTCCTGCCGCGACACCACGGCCAGCCTGGTGCCATCGGGGGAGGGCAGCCCCAGCCGGTCACACCCGTCGGCCTCGACGAGCGTCGACCAGACACCGGTCACGACATCGAAGGCTCGGACCGACAGATGCTCCTGGCCGGCGTCGGAGGCAGAGACGAGGACGCGATCGCTCAGCCAGTGAGGGGTAGTCCAATGACCAGGTTCGTCGACATCGGTGATCGGCACCACCTGGCCACTGTTCAGGTCCGCGAGCATCAACATCGAGGAGGCCGGGAGCAACGACAGCCGCCCCAACGCCAGCCAGCGACCATCCGGGGAGGCCGAGGCCGACTCGAACCAGCCGCCGTCGTCCCAGACCACCCGCTCGTCGCCGGTCGACACCGTGTGCTCGACGACGTCGAAGTCCACCCCGTTTCGCCGGTTGGTGGCGTAGATGACCCGGTCGGAGGTGACGTCGAGAAGCGTGTGCAGGTACGCCGGGTCGTTCGCCAACGGCTGCCAGGCGGTATCCGGGTGGTTGGCGTCGAGCAGCCACAGCTGGGCGCGTTCCGTACCGCCGTCATCCGTGGAGACCACGACGCTGCGCGAGCCCGGCAGATATCTGCCGAGGCAAGGTTCGGTCGACCCGGTCAGCACCGTCCTCGAGCCGTCCGGCGCCAGCTCGTACAGCTGGGTGGACCCCGAGTCGTCGTTGCCGATCAGTACTCGGCCGTCGTCGTCGATATCCAGCAGGAAGGAGAAGCGCAGCTCGAGCAGTTCTGCCAGGCGGTCGGTCATGG
Organism: uncultured Actinomycetota bacterium; assembly: GCA_963833975.1. Classification (GTDB taxonomy): domain Bacteria; phylum Actinomycetota; class Actinomycetes; order Propionibacteriales; family Nocardioidaceae; genus JAWWPG01. The sequence goes on along the minus strand of CAWIAB010000004.1, from coordinate 393,292 downwards.
ACCGAGCCTCTCAGACGCCCCACTAGGATTGCGCGCATGTCTGAGTCCCCGCCGACGATCACGCGCGACGACGTCGCCAAGCTGGCCGGCCTGGCGCGCATCGACCTGACGGATGCGGAGCTGGACCACCTCGCGCCCCAGCTGGCTGTCATCCTCGAGTCCGTCGCGGTGGTCAGCGGGGTCGCCGCCGACGACATCCCGCCCTCGTCACACGCGCTGCCGTTGGAGAACGTCATGCGGGCCGACGAGGTCCGCGGCAGCCTGACTCCGGAGGAAGCGCTCTCCGGAGCCCCCGAGTCGGAGCAGCAGCGGTTCAAGGTCCCGCGGATCCTGGGTGAGGAGCAATGAGCGACCTCACCCGGATGGCGGCTGCCGACCTGGCAGCCGCCATCGCATCCGGCGAGACGAGCTCGGTCGAGGTCACGCGGGCTCAGCTGGACCGCATCGAGGCGGTCGACCCGGCCTTGCACGCGTTCCTCGTCGTGGACACCGACGGCGCACTCGCGCAGGCCCAGGCCGCCGATGATCGACGGTCCACGGGCGAGGACGACCTGCCTGAGCTGCTCGGCGTGCCGATCGCGGTCAAGGACATCGCCACCACCAAGGGCCTCACCACCACGGCTGGCTCGCGCATTCTCGAGGGCTGGGTCCCGCCGTACGACGCAACGCTGGTCGCCAGGCTGCGGGCCAGCGGCCTGCCGATCCTCGGCAAGACCAACATGGACGAGTTCGCCATGGGCAGCTCTACCGAGCACTCCGGGTACGGACCGACCCACAACCCGTGGGATCTCGAGCGCATCCCTGGTGGTTCGGGCGGCGGCTCGTCCGCCGCGGTGGCCGGGTACGCCGCCCCGCTGGCCATCGGCACCGACACCGGCGGCTCGATCCGCCAGCCCGGAGCCGTGACCGGGACAGTCGGGGTGAAGCCCACCTATGGCGGCGTCTCGCGCTATGGCCTGATCGCCCTGGCCAGCAGCCTCGACCAGGCCGGTCCCGTGGCTCGCAGCGTCCTCGACGCCGCCCTCCTGCACGACGTCATCGGCGGCTATGACCCGATGGACTCGACGAGCATCGACATGTCCTGGCCTTCGATGGCCGCATCCGCACGCCGCGCCGACGTCAAGGGACTGCGGATCGGCGTCGTCACCGAGCTCGGCGGCGACGGCTACCAGGCGGGCGTCAGCCAGCGGTTCCAGGAGAGCATCGACCTACTGGTCGGCGCCGGCGCCGAGATCGTCGAGGTGTCATGCCCGCACTTCGTCTACGCCTTCGCCGCCTACTACCTCATCTTGCCGAGCGAGGCGAGCAGCAACCTGGCTCGCTTCGACGCGATGCGCTACGGCCTCCGGGTCGGGCCGACCGACGTCGCCGCGCCCAGCGCCGAGCAAGTGATGGCGGCGACCCGCGAGGTCGGCTTCGGCGACGAGGTAAAGCGCCGCATCATCCTCGGCACCTTCGCGCTGTCCAGCGGCTACTACGACGCCTACTACGGCCAGGCGCAGAAGGTTCGCACCCTGATCGCCCGCGACTTCGCCCAGGCGTTCGGCGAGGTCGACGTACTGGCTTCGCCGACGGCGCCGACGACAGCGTTCAAGATCGGCGAGAAGCTCGACGACCCGATCGCGATGTACCTCAACGACATCGCGACCATCCCGGCCAACCTGGCCGGCGTACCGGGCATGTCGATCCCCAGCGGACTGGCGCCGGAGGACGGTCTGCCGACCGGCATCCAGTTCCTCGCACCGGCCACCGAGGACGCGCGGCTCTACAACGTCGGTGCGGCGCTCGAGGCGATGCTCGTGGATCAGTGGGGCGGTCCGCTGCTCGCGCAGGCCCCGGAGCTGGAGGTTTCACGGTGACTACCACTCCTCAGACCGCCGGGCTGATGCCGTACGACGAAGCGATGGCGCGCTTCGACCCGGTGCTCGGGCTGGAGGTGCACGTCGAGCTCAACACGGCATCGAAGATGTTCTGCGGGTGCCCGACGACCTTCGGCGCGGCGCCGAACACCCAGACCTGCCCGGTGTGCCTCGCCCTCCCAGGGGCACTTCCGGTCGTGAACGAGAAGGCCGTCGAGTCTGCGATCCGGATCGGGCTGGCGCTCAACTGCGAGATCGCGTCCTGGTGCCGCTTCGCCAGGAAGAACTACTTCTACCCGGACATGCCGAAGAACTTCCAGACCTCGCAGTACGACGAGCCGATCGCCTTCAACGGCTGGACCGACATCGAGGTGGATGGCGAGGTCGTCCGGGTGGAGATCGAACGGGCCCATATGGAGGAGGACACCGGCAAGTCCCTGCACGTCGGCGGCTCGACCGGGCGGATCCACGGCGCCGACTACTCACTCCTGGACTTCAACCGCGCCGGCATCCCGCTGATCGAGATCGTGACGAAGCCGATCGTCGGCACCGGGGCCACGGCACCCGCCGTCGCGCGGGCGTATGTCATGCACCTGCGCGACCTGGTGAGCGGGCTGGGCGTCTCCGACGTGCGGATGGACCAGGGCTCGCTGCGATGTGACGTCAACCTGTCACTGCGGGCGGACCCCGAGAGCGAGCTGGGGACCCGCACCGAGACGAAGAACGTCAACTCGTTCAGGTCGATCGAGCGGGCTGCGCGCTACGAGGTGTCCCGTCAGGCGGCGGTGCTGGCCGAGGGGGGCCGCATCATCCAGGAGACCCGGCACTGGCACGAGGACACCGGCGTGACGACCCCCGGCCGGATCAAGGAGGAAGCAGAGGACTACCGCTACTTCCCGGAGCCCGACCTGGTCCCAGTCGCGCCGGACCGCGAATGGGTGGAGTCGCTGCGCGACGCGCTGCCCGAACCGGCTGCCGCGCGCCGTACCCGTCTCCAGACCGAATGGGGCTTCTCGGACCTCGAGATGCGCGACGTGGTCGGCGCCGGCGCCATGGTGACGATCGAGCAGACGGTCGCCGCCGGAGCCGGTCCGGCCGCGGCCAAGAAGTGGTGGCTGTCCGAGCTTGCCCGCCGAGCCAACGACCAAGGCGTCGAGCTGGCCGACCTCCCGATCACCCCGGCGCAGGTCGCTGCCCTACAAGACCTCGTGGACTCCGGCCGGGTCAACGACAAGCTCGCTCGGCAGGTGCTCGACGGCGTGCTCGCGGGGGAGGGCGAGCCCGAGGATGTGGTCGCGTCCCGAGGCCTCGCGGTGGTGTCCGACGAGACGGCGTTGTCGGATGCCGTGGATCGGGCGATCGTCGCGGACCCGGACGTCGCGGACAAGATCCGCGATGGCAAGGTGGCCGCGGCCGGGGCGCTGATCGGTGCGGTGATGAAGGACCTGCGCGGTCAGGCCGACGCGGGTCGGGTCCGCGAGCTGATCATCGAGAAGCTGAACCCCACGAAGCCCGGCTAGTGCGGTAGCCGGGCTTCGCGGGCCGGTCATCTGTCGACGGACAGCTCGTGCCGCCGACGTGACGGGTGGGCGCTGGGGCTAGGTGCCCAGCGGTACTTCCACGCGCTCGCGCCGATCAACGAGGAAGGCCTCGACGTCCTGGCGCTCCCGACGGCTTTGCTCCAGTACGAAGCATGCCTGCCGGGCGTTGCGGATGGCGGTGGCGTTGCCCCTCCACAGTCGGATGGTCAGCACAGGCGGGGATGCTCTCCACATGCGTGCCTCCTCGCCTGGGTTACAACGCCACCGCCAAGGGGAGGTGACCGAAGTAAGTCTATCGACTTTATACAGTTTGGGCAAGACCAGTGGTCACGCGTGCCGAGTGGGGCTTGAAACCCTAGCGGTTCGGTAGACTTAAGATCATGCCAACCACCGTGGACGTCGCGTTACCCCGTTTCGAGGGATCGCAGGTCGTCGTACCCGCCCCTGACTCCGGACCTGGCAACTGGGCGGGCGCGCCGAGCGCGGTGCTCGTGGACGGCATGTTCTGGCTGACCTACCGGGTACGCCGACCGGTCGACTCCGGTCGCGGGGTTGCCGTCGAGGTGGCGCGCTCGCACGACGGGGTCACCTTCGAGCTCGTCACCAGGGTCTATCGCGAGTCGTTCGGGGCCGAGTCCTTCGAGAGACCGGTCCTGATGCCGTTGCCCGATGGCGGCTGGCGGCTCTACCTGTCGTGCGCGACCCCGGGCTCCAAGCACTGGTGGATCGAGGCACTCGATGCGCTCGAGCCGTCTCGGCTGGCCTGGGGGAGCCGGCGTGTCGTCTTCCCCGGTGACCGACGCACCGCGGCCAAGGACCCGGTCATCGTGCGGCGCGGCGACGAGTGGCGGGCCTGGGTCTGCTGCCATCCGCTGGACCGGCCCGGCCATGAGGACCGGATGGTGACCCGACTGGCCACCAGCCGCAACGGGCTGGACTGGGCCTGGGTCGGCGATGCGCTCGCCGGCCGATCTGGCGAGTGGGATGCGCGCGGCGCCCGCGTCACCGCCGTGTTGTCCGAGAGTCCGCTGACGGTGCTGTACGACGGCCGGGCAACAGCCGAGGCGAACTGGTTCGAGACGACCGGGGTGGCCAGGGAGGATGACGGCCACCTGGTGCCGGTCGGAGACGCCCCGGTCGCCACGTCACCGTGGTCCGACCACGCCCTGCGCTATACGGCAGCGGTTCCCCTGCCTGACGGCCGTACCCGCTTCTACTTCGAGGCCGCCCGCGAGGACGGCGCCCACGACCTCCGAACCGTCGTCGTCTGACCCCAGGTCCGCCGACGAAGGCCGTGTCAGTCCCGCTAGGCAACACGGCCGGATGGTCGGCAGGTCGGCCGGATGGTCGGGCAGGTCGGCCGGATGGTCGGGCAGGTCGGCCGGATGGTCGGGCAGGTCGGCCGGATGGTCGGTGGGGGTGGGTTAGGCGGCGGACTGCTTGGCTCGGGAGGTGAAGGACCCCTTGCCGGTGTCGGAACGCCAGTCAGAGAAGTCCTGGCCCGTCACCGACTCGAGCAGGGCGAGGTCGGGCAGCAGCGGCGCGAGGATCCGCTGCCGCTGGATCACGGTCAGCTGCGGCCGGTCGGCCGACTGGCCCAGATGCATGGCGCGCAGCACCGGCCTGGAGGCCCGGCGCCACAGCTGAGGGGAGAAGAAGGCGCCGGCGCCCGCCCCGGCCCGCATCACCCTCGACAGGACCACGCGCCGTGGCCCGTGCTTGACGAAGGGCCGGCTGTTGTCGCGGGGGATGCTCGTGACCACTCCGGTGTCCACGCCGAGGAAGCGGCATACGTCGTCGAGCACCCTCACGGGCTCGTCGACGAGCTCGCGGTAGCGCAGGACCATGATCTGCTCGCGGGGATACGCCGAGTAGAGCGACTCGAGCTGCTGGCCGTACCGGCCGAGCCCGCGATAACGCCAGAACGGCGCCCAGCCTCCGGCGATCCGGGCATCCTCGGCATCACAGGCCGCCAGGATGTCCGACTCCGGTTCGAGGCCGTCGGCCCACAGGTGCATCCAGTTCGAGTACGCCCGGTCGACCGGGTCGCGGAGTACGGCGATGATCCGCGCCTGGGGGATCGCCTCGCGCATCCGGCGATGTGCGTTGTGGTCGGCCAGGTAGAACGGGGTGCTCTCGCCCCGAACCGACGACGGGGGAGCTTCTGCGAACAGCGCCTCGTAGTCGCGCCGGCGCCAGACCCATTCGCGGCGGCTGTGCGCGTCACCAGGGCCGGCGTACAGAGGCGGCGGAGCGTCTGCGCACAAGAAGTACTTCGGCTCCTTGACCGCGGACAGGAAGAGCTGTGGGTGCTGGGCGAGTGCGGCGTGCAGGGCGCTCGACCCGGCCTTCGGAGCTCCGGCGATGACGAAGTCGGGCAACGGTGCCCGTGACTGCAGGGTCATGAGACCATAGTAACCAAAGTCCAGTCACTTACACGTCAATGACGTGTATCGGGATCGTGCGCTCAAGGGTGGATTTCGACGGCTAGGGTGCCCGGATGCGAGTGTGCCTGCCGTTCTCTCCCGACCTGCTCGTCGACGCACCCGACGAGTTCGAGTACGTCGTAGCGGACGCGACCGAGGGTTGGTCGGTGGACGCTGGCGAGGCCGAGTTCTACGTGCCCTCCTACCGCTTCGACCGCCGGCCGATCGAGGTCATGGCCGACATGCCTCGCCTGAGGATCGTGCAGACCCTGACCGCCGGCGTCGATGCGTTCCTGCCGATCCGGAGCGGCGTGACGCTGTGCAACGCCGCGGGCGTGCACGACGCCGCGACCTCGGAGCTCGCCGTGGGGCTGATGATCGCGGCGCAGCGCGACTTCGCGAGCATCTTCGACGGCATGCGGCGCCAGATCTGGACCCAGGAGATGACGGCATCGCTCGCCGACAAGCGCGTCCTGGTGGTGGGTGCCGGCAGCATCGCCAGGGCCCTGGCGCGTCGGCTGGACGGTTTCGAGTGTGCGGTCACCCTGGTGGGCAGGAGCGCTCGTGAGGGAGTTCGTGCCACCGGTGACCTGGCATCCCTCCTGCCCGACGCGGACATCGTCGTGCTGCTCGTGCCGTTGACCGACGAGACCCGCGGCCTGGTCGACCGTGACTTCCTCGCTGCCATGCCCGGCGGCGCCCTCTTGGTCAACGTCGCGCGCGGCGCGGTGGTCGTGACCGACGATCTGCTCGCCGAGCTGGCGAGGGGCCGGCTGCGGGCCGCCCTGGACGTAACCGACCCGGAGCCGCTGCCGCCCGGTCACCCACTCTGGTCGGCGCCGGGCGTGATCATCTCGCACCACCGCGGCGGCGCGGCGGAGGCGATGTGGCCGCGGGCGTATCGACTGGTGGCGCAGCAGCTGCGGCGGATCGCGGATGGCCGTCCCTTGCTCAACGTGGTGGCGCAGAATGCCCCGACATCCGTCTCCGCCGAGGAATAGGCTCAGGCAATGATCTCCGCAGTCGACTTCGTGTCCGTCAACGTCGCCGACCAGGAGCGGGCCAAACGTTTCTACACCGAGGTCCTGGGTCTGGAGCTGCTGCTCGACGTACCGATGGGCGAGCCGGATGGAGCAAAGTGGGTGGAGGTGCGCCCGACGGGTTCGAAGACCAAGCTGATCCTGTTCCACGCACCCGCCGCGGTCGGCGGTATGGCGCCGTTCGTGTTCGACACCGACGACATCGTGGCGACCTGCGCGGAACTCGCGGCGAAGGGCGTCGAGATCGTCGACAACCCTGCGATCGCCCCCTGGGGGAGCTGGTGGGCCCAGATCAAGGACTCGGAGGGCAACTCGATCGGCCTCAACCAGGCCGTGAAGGAGGACTGATGGCCGGCACCCTGCTCATGATCGGCACCAAGAAGGGCCTCTGGCTGGCCACGTCTGATGACCGGGAGTCGTGGCGCATCGACGGCCCGCACTTCCTGATGAACGAGGTCGTCTCCGTCGCCATCGACACCCGGAGCGACTCCACCCGCCTGCTCGCCGGAACGATGAGCTCGCACTTCGGGCCACAGGTGTTCAGGTCGGACGACCTGGGGGAGACCTGGGACGAGACCCCGAACGGCGCCATCCGGTTCCCTGAGGACACCGGAGCGGCTCTCGAGCGAATCTGGCAGCTTGCCCTACCACCTGAGGAACCGGATGTCGTCTACGCCGGCACCCAGCCGTCGGCGCTCTTCCGCAGCGCCGACCGAGGAGAGTCGTTCAGCCTGGTGCGTGCGCTCTGGGACCACCCGCACCGCGAGCAATGGGGCGCCGGCTTCGGTGGTCAGGCCATCCACACGATCCTGCCGAACCCGGACGACACCGCATCGATGACGGTCGCCATGTCGACCGGAGGGGTCTACCAGACCAGAGACCGCGGAGAGTCGTGGGAACCGGCCAATGTCGGGGTGAAGGCATACTTCTTCCCCGACCCGTGGCCGGAGTTCGGTCAGTGCGTCCACAAGATCGCCAGCCACCCGGACGACCCTGAGCGCATGTACCTCCAGAACCACCACGGCGTCTACCGGACCACCGACGGAGGCGCCCACTGGGAGTCGATTGCGGCCGGCCTGCCGAGCGACTTCGGCTTTCCGATCGTCGTCGATCCCAACGATGCTGACACCGTCTACGTGTTTCCGCTGGTCGCCGACGGTGAGCGCATCCCCCCGGGTGCCAGGCCACGGGTGTGGCGGTCGCGGGACTCCGGTTCGACCTGGACCGAGCTGGCCGCTGGTCTGCCCGAGGGCGACTTCTACACCGCCGTTCTGCGCGACGCGATGTGCGCCGACGACAGCACCCCGACCGGCATCTATCTCGGGTCACGCGACGGCTGTGTCTGGGCGAGCCACGACGCCGGCGACAGCTGGGACCAGCTGGCCAGTCATCTGCCAGATGTGCTGTGCGTCAAGGCCGCCCAGCTTCCGTCGGCCTCCTGACCGATCGAGCAGGTCTCCTCGATGGCGCAGATCTTCGTCGATGACGATGCGGACCTGACTCTGGTCCAGGACCGCAACGTTGCGGTGCTCGGGTACGACGACCAGGCGGCCGCGCACGCCCTGTGCCTGCGGGACTCCGGCGTCGACGTTCGGATCGGGCTGCCCACGCAGTCATCCTGGTGGGACGAGGCTGTCGCGGACGGTCTGCGCGTGGTGACGACGTACGAGGCGTGTGAAGAGGCGGACCTGGTGGTGCTGCCGGTGACCTCGATGGACGACGCCACGGTCCCGGACGCCGTACTCGCCAACCTGATCTCCGGTGACGTCGTCGTCCTGCACGAGAACGTGGTGCTCGCCGGCGAGGCCGCACCAGGAGTCGACGTCGTGCGCCTCGCGCCATGGGCATCCGGGTACGTGGTCCGAGACGAGTTCGCGCAGGGACGCGGCGTCCCCTTGTTCGCCTCGGTCGTGGTGGACGGCTCAGGGCGCGCTTGGGAGACCGCCCTCGCGTACGCACGAGCGATCGGGGCGACGAGGGCCGGCGTGATTCGCACGACAGATGCGGAGTACGCCAAAGCGCGCGCCGATGCGGAGTCGGTCCTGATGCGCGGTGCCGTACTGCCACTGGTCCGAGCGGGCTTCGACGCTCTCGTGGAGTCTGGGTGCCAGCCGGAGGTCGCCTACCTGCGTTGCATCTACGGGCTGCGGGCGTTCGCAGACGAGTTGGTGCGTGGTGGGTTCGACGCGGAGCTCGCGGCGGCCCGGAAAGCACCGGAATCTACTCCGGCCAACGACCCTCTCCCGGCGGCGGCGACGCTCGTCCGGTCGCTGATGGCGTGGGAACGGAACGAGGACCCACGTCTACACTGAGGCCTCTCCGAACCGCGAAGGAACCATCGTGACCAAGCCCGTTGTGCTCATCGCCGAGGAGCTGAGCCCGGCTACCGTCGAGGCACTGGGCCCGGACTTCGAGATCCGGTACTGCGACGGCGCTGACCGAGCGGAACTGCTGTCGGCCATCGTCGACGCCGATGCGATCCTGGTCCGTAGCGCGACGAAGGTCGACGCCGAGGCCATCGACGCCGCGAAGTCGCTCCAAGTCATTGCCCGCGCAGGCGTTGGTCTCGACAACGTCGACGTCGACAAGGCCACCCAGGCCGGTGTCATGGTGGTCAACGCGCCCACATCCAACATCGTGAGCGCCGCCGAGCTCGCTGTAGGCCTGCTCCTGGCCGCCGCCCGGAACATCGCGCCGGCCAGCGCCTCCCTTCGCGGCGGTGAGTGGAAACGCAGCAAGTTCTCCGGCATCGAGCTCTTCGAGAAGACCCTGGGGATCGTGGGCTTCGGCAAGATCGGCGTGCTCGTGGCGCAACGGCTGGGCGCCTTCGGCATGAACGTGATTGCCTACGACCCCTTCGTCCAGGCGGGTCGGGCCGCCCAGCTCGGGGTGCGCCTGGTGGCCCTCGACGAGCTGATGGCCGAGGCGGACTTCATCACCGTGCACCTGCCGAAGACGCCCGAGACGGCCGGCCTGATCGATGCCGAGCAGCTGGCCCGCTGTAAGCCCAACGCGGTCATCGTGAACGCCGCTCGCGGTGGGATCGTGGACGAGGGAGCGTTGTACGACGCCCTCAAGGAGGGTCGGATCGCGGCTGCCGGTCTCGACGTCTTCACCAAGGAGCCGTGCACGGACTCGCCGCTCTTCGAGCTCGACAACGTGGTCGCGACCCCGCACCTGGGCGCGTCGACCGAGGAGGCTCAGGAGAAGGCCGGGATCTCGGTCGCCCACTCGGTCCGGCTGGCACTCAGCGGCGAGCTGGTCCCGGACGCCGTCAACGTGCAGGGCGGCGTGATCGCCGAGGAGGTGCGACCCGGTATCCCCCTCACCGAGAACCTCGGCCGGATCTTCAGCGCGCTGGCGGGTGAGATCGCCCAGCAGCTCGACGTCGAGGTGCTCGGTGAGGTCACCCAGAACGATGTCAAGGTGCTCGAGCTGGCCGCCTTGAAGGGCGTCTTCGTCGATGGCGTCGACGAGACCGTGTCGTACGTCAACGCTCCGCTGCTCGCCGAGGAGCGCGGGCTCGCCGTACGGCTGGTGACGGACCCGGTGAGCAGCGACCACCGCAGCCTGGTCACGTTGCGTGGCACCCTCGCCGACGGCAGCCAGATCTCGGTGTCCGGCACCTTGATCGGGATCCACCAGCGCGAGCGGCTCGTCGAGGTCAACGGCTACGAGGTCGACCTCGAGCCGACCGGACACCTGGTCTTCGTCACCTACGAGGACCGTCCCGGGATGGTCGGCGCGGTGGGCAGCATCCTCGGTGAGGCCGAGATCAACATCGCGGGGATGCAGGTGTCCCGGGAGACCCGCGGGGGCTTGGCCCTCGTCGCCCTCAGGCTCGACTCACCGCTGCCTGCTCAGGTGCTCGCGGACATCGCCACGCACATCGACGCGAAGCTGGCCCGCTCGATCGACCTGTGACGGCGGACGGCTCAGCGCTTGCTGGCGATCAGGACAGCCGCGTCGTCGGTGACCATGACCTCGACGGTGGTGAACCGTGGGTCGGTCAGCCAGGCTTCTCGCACAGTGTCGACACGTCCCTCGTAGATGGGCGGCCAGCAGGCTGAGGGGGTGAAGTCGTCGAGCACGACGACACCACCCGGCTCCAGGAGCTCTGCCACCTCGTCGGCTCCGGACCTCTTGGCCTCCGGCACGTCCAGGAACAGCAGGGAGAACGGGCCGCTCTCTCGAAGCGCACCCCAGTCTCCAGTGATCACCTCGACCCTCGGATCGTCGCGAAACAGGTCGGCCACCGCGTCGGCCAGATCGGAGTCGAGCTCCGCGGTCACGACGGTGCTCCCGTCCCTGGCGGCGGTGGACAGCCAGGCGGCGCCGACGCCACATCCGGTGCCGCACTCGCCCAGCCGGCCGGTGCGGCTCGCGGCCAGCGCGGCGAGCAGTCGACCGGTCTCGAGGCGGCTCGATGTCACGAACCCGCGCCTACGGGAGAGGTCCAAGGCACGTCGTACGACGTCAGGCAGCTCCACCGGCGCGCTCACGCGTTGAGTCTCGCACAGCGAGCGAAAACCCCGTCTCGACTCGTAAGACGATGGTCAGGATCGCCACATGGGTCGCAAGTGGCTGGCGAGCGCCGGAGTGGTCAGGACCTCGACGTTGTCGACGAGCTGGTCGATCGAGCCGATGAGCGGGAGACTCTGGAGGCGCGGGTCGGTCACGTGGGCGAGTGCTGCCTCCGCGAAGCGGCTCGCTCCCAGGATCCGTGCAGGCCGGTCGTGGAAGGGCCGCAGGCCGGCGTCGACGTCCAGGTCGGCGGCGAGGGCGTTGAATCGGCCGGCCACTACCTGGTACGCCCCGCCGAGGGCGTCCTCGCGCTGGCGGAGCGACGTACCGGAAAGCGCGGCGGAGAGGTGGCGACCGAGCCCGTCCGGGTCGTCGAGCCGGGAGAAGGCCGTTCCGAACCATTTCTGGTACGGCGCATAATGCCTCGAAACGAGCAGCGCCAGCCGCATCACGTCGCGCACCAGTCGCGCCGTCACGACGGCCGACCCGGTGTCGTCACCGACCTCGGCGGTGCGCTGGACGAACGACTCCTCCTGCCCGAGCCGGCCCCACTGGCAGGCGAGCATCCACCACCAGACGTCGTCGGGGTACCAGCTCAGCTGCGCCCGCAACCGGCTGAGCGACCCCGTGTCGTCGTGGAAGACATCGCCCGAGACGACCTCCAGGATCCGCTGCTGGGGGAGCGCCAGCCAGTCGGCGGGCGTGAGCTCGACCGCGAGGGGGTCCACGCCGAGCCGCTCGACGGTCCATGACGACAGCACAGCCACGTCGATCTGCGGACGAAACGGCACCCCGTCGCGTCCGATGCTCACCGGCCAGCCACGAAAATGCGACGGCATCGCGGCCGCAACTCGGTAGGCCACGCGAGGGGCCTCGTGCTCGTCGACGAAGATCACCGCTCGCGGTCCCCAGTCGTGGTCAACCGAGCGGGCGGTGTCGTACCCGAGCACATCCGACCCCGTGCCGAGCAGTCCGGCCGCATGCGGAACGTCGATCACTGGGGCCAGAACCTCCCGGTAGAAGTCACGACTCAGCTCTCTACCGGGTACGAACGTGCTCACTCGCCCGACTCTGCCAGACCGCTGTCGGCTACCGTTTGTGCATGACGACGTCGCCTGACCTCGTGGTCGAACGAACTGGTACGCCGGTGGAGGATGCCCGCCGGGAGGAGATCCTGGCCGCGCCCGGGTTCGGGGTCCACTTCAGCGACCACATGTTCGTCTCGGTCTGGACGCCCGACGCCGGGTGGCAGGGCTCGAAGGTCAAGCCGTACGGCCCGTTCGCCATCGACCCCGCGACCTCGGTACTGCACTACGCGCAGGAGATCTTCGAGGGGCTGAAGGCCTACCGGCACGACGACGGCTCCCTGTGGACGTTCCGCCCCGAGATGAACGCGGCCAGGTTCGTGCAGTCGGCACACCGGCTTGCGCTGCCGCCCATGCCGGAGGCGGACTTCGTCGCCGCCGTGGACGCGTTGGTACGCGCGGACGCCGCCTGGGTGCCGGGCGGCGGCGAGAAGTCGCTGTACCTGCGTCCCTTCATGTTCGCCTCGGAGGTCTTCCTCGGCGTACGCGCTGCCCGCGAGGTCACCTTCGCGATCATCGCCTCGCCGGCCGGCGCCTACTTCAGTGGCGGCGTGCAGCCGGTGACGATCTGGCTGAGCGAGTACATCACCCGGGCCGGCCCCGGAGGCACCGGTGCGGCCAAGTGCGGCGGCAACTACGCGTCCAGCCTGCTGGCCCAGCAGGAGGCCGCGGAGAACGGGTGCGAGCAGGTGGTCTTCCTCGATGGCGCCCGGCACGAGATGGTCGAGGAGCTCGGCGGGATGAACTTCTTCCTCGTCTATGCCGACGGCTCGATCGTGACGCCCGCCCTCAACGACTCGATCCTCGCGGGGGTCACCCGCGCCTCCATCCTCGAGCTCGCCGACGACTTGGGGCACAAGGTCGATGAGCGCCCGGTCAGCGCCCGCGAATGGCGCGAGGGCGTCGCCAGTGGCGAGGTCAGCGAGGTCTTCGCCTGCGGCACCGCGGCTGTCGTGACTCCGGTGGCTGCCCTCAAGTGGCAGGACGGCGAGGCACGGACCCCGCAGCCGGCGGGCGAGGTCACCCTCGAGCTGCGCAACCGGCTGCTCGACATCCAGTACGGCCGGGTGGCCGACTCGCACGGCTGGATGCATCAGGTCCGCTAGCCGACATGTCCTCACCTGCCGCTGAGTCGACGCGCACCGTTGGCCCGTACCGGCTGATCGGTCAGATCGGTGAGGGCGGCATGGGCGTGGTGTTCCTCGCCCAGGCGCCTGACGACCGGCGGGTCGCGGTCAAGATCCTGCGGCCCTCGGTCGTGGGCGACGCCAACGGTCGCGCCCGGCTCGCCCGCGAGGTCACGTCGCTGCGCCGGGTCCGCTCGCCTCGGATCGCCGAGGTCTACGACGCCGACCCATGGGGTGAGACGCCGTACGTCGTCATGCGCTACGTCCCGGGCCCCTCGCTGCACGAGGTTGTCGGCCACCGGGGTCCGCTCACCGGACCTGCTCTGGTGCGTCTCGCCCGTGGGCTGGCCCAGGCGCTCGTGGTCGTCCATCGTGCGGACGTGCTGCATCGCGACGTGAAGCCGTCGAACGTGCTGATCCAGGAGGGCGAGCCGGTTCTCATCGACTTCGGGCTCGCCCAGCTGTCCGACGACCTGAACCTCACGCAGGTGGGGTGGCTGCTCGGCACACCCGGCTATCTCGCGCCGGAGATCCTGTACGGCGACGGTCCGACCCAGGCCGCCGACGTCCACGCCTGGGCGGCCACCGTGACCTTCGCGGCCATCGGTCGCGGGCCGTACGGCGGTGGCCCGGCGATGGCCATCATGGACCGCGCGCGCCGGGGCGAGTCCAGTCTCGATGGGGTGCCTCCGGTGCTCTTCGACATCGTGGCCGCCGCGCTCCGCCCCGACCCCACGAACCGGCCTACGGCGCGCCAGCTCGTCGAGTGGCTCGACTCCCGGATGGAGCGACCGCGCGGGCCGGTCGCGGTGCCGCAACCCGGCGACGCGCGTACCACGATGGCCCCGGTCGCCAACACTCCTTCCGACCGGCCTCTGCGAAGCCCGCTGGCGACGGCAGTGGTCGCCACGTCACCGTCGCCAACGTCATCGTCGGTGTCGCCGGGAACTCCGGAGGAGCTCGGTGGACTCCGGGCCGTCGAGGTTGCGGAGTACGGCCCGGACCCGGGTCGCTACCGGCGGGCCGCGCTGTGGGTCGCGATGCTGTTGATCGTGATCGCGGGCACGGTGGCCGCTCCCATCGTCACCTGGTGCTGGGTGTTCTTCGCTGGTTGGGGACTGCAGACTCTGTGGGCCGGAGCGATCAGCCTGCGGGCCCGGCGCGTCGCCCACGGCACCCGGCGACGTGACGAGACGGTGTGCGCGTTACTGATCCCCTGGTTCGCGTTCAGAACGTCGCTCGCCAGTCTTGGCAATGCGGCGGTCGCAGCCCTCGCCGCGGCTGGTTTCGTGGCGCTGGCCCGCTATGGCCCCGACGCGGTCGAGATGCCATCCCTCGTGGCTGCCGGCCTGACGATCGGCATCGTGGCCGCCACGGGGCCACTCAGCGGGCGAGTTCGGCGAGGCGGACGACTCGTCGCGGACAACCTGCCACGCTCCGGGTTGGCGACCGCGATCACTCTCGTCCTGTTGGTGGGTGTGGCGTCCGGACTGCTGGCCGTCCAGCAGGTGGTCGGAACGTCGTACTCTCCCTTCTAGGGACTTCCAGGGCCGACTGCTCATCGACCCGGCGGTCCGCCGAGTAGCATCATCCGAGATCGACGACCACGCTGGCGGCTCAGCCGGTAAGGAAGACCGCAGAAGCGAGGAGGGCAGTCGCGCGTGAACCTCCTCATCGGCCTGGTGGTGGTGGTCGTCATCGCCGCCGTGGCGGTCTCGTCGATGCTGTTGGTACGCAGGCGTTCGCCGGAAGGCAGCTATTTCACCGACGGTGACCGAGCGTCGGGTGTCTTCGGTGTCCTGGCCACGGGATTCTCGGTGCTGCTGGGGTTCATCATCTTCCTGGCCTTCCAGTCATACGACGAGTCGCGCTCCGGCGCCGAGACCGAAGCGACCATCGTGACGCAGCAGCTCCAGACCGCGCAGTACATGCCCGGCGCCTCCGCCCAGGCGTTGACCGGTCAGCTGATCTGCTATGCCCGCTACGTGGTCGGGCCCGAGTGGGACGCCCTTGACGCGGGAACGCTCGGCGACCAGATCAACCCCTGGGGTGCCGCGATGTTCAAGACGGTCTTCCAGATCCACCCGCGTACTCCGACCCAGCAGTCCGCCTACGACCGGTGGATGGACCAGACCGCCGCCCGCGAGCAGGCACGGGTCGACCGTGTGCACGGCGCCGAGGGCATCCTCCCGTTCCCTCTGTGGCTGGCCCTCTTCCTGATCTGCGGGGTGATCTTCGCCTACATGCTGTTCTTCGCGGACCGAGCGGAGGGGGCTGTTACGCAGGCCATGCTGATGGGCAGCGTGACCGTGGTCATCTCCGTCCTGATGCTGCTGCTGGCGTTCTTCAACAACCCACACGGCGAGGGAGTGGGTCACCTGCAACCGACCGCGATGGAGCGGACCTTGCGCCTGATCGACATCCAGCTCAAGGTGGTGGGCCTCTCCGTGACCCCTCCGTGTGACGAGAGTGGCAACGCTCGTTGAGATCCCGCCCCCGGCGGGGCGGGGCTTGCCGTGCGGCCGACGGATAGACGGCCGGTTGGTCGGGTGCGGGTTGCCTTCGAGGTTACGTTCTCAAAGGCGCAGCGAGGTGGTTGGTCGGTCGGTTGGTCGGCTGCGGGCTTCGGGGTGGGTTTTTTGGGGCGCAGCGATATGGGCGGCTGGCTGGGTCGCTCTTTGTCGTGCCGTCGACGTCGGGTTTGCCCGGCATGCCGGGCGGGTGCATCGTGTGCCGGGCGGGCCTGCCCGGCAGCCGGTGTCGTTGCCTGGTGTGCTGGGCAAATCCCAGGGATGCGGTGATACGGGGGAGGCGGGTGAGGCTGGTGGGGCACGGACACCGCCTGGGAGCCGCTTTCGGAGCCAGATCTGGCCGTTTGATCGGTCTTCAGGCGGTGTCCGCACCTCAACCGCACCATCCATCCCAGCCGCCCCAACCTGAGAAAGGTAAGGAACAGCATGCTGGATCCAGCCGCGAGAAACTCGACCATGTCGTTCCGAACCATTTCAGAGTGAAGCCGAGCGTCGCCGTCGTCGCTGCGCCTTTCAGAGACCGGACCCGGCTCGGATCGCACCCGATGGCAGCCGAGCACTGGCGGCCGTAAGCCAAGAGCCCAACCGAGAAGGACCCCTGTCGTCGCGGCCGCAGGAGACCGTACGGGTTCTGCTCGATCCTGCCGGGCACCCGTTCTGTCTCTACCTCGACAGTGACGGCTAGTAGCTTCGCCGATCTGCGAGTCGCTGCTCAGGCCTCGAGAACCCGGTCGCACACCGCCACCAGCCGGCGCCGAAGCCCTGCGGCCCGCTCAGCGAATACTCGCTGTGCCGCGACGTACTCGCCCTTGCCTGCTGGGGTCTCGATCCGGATCGGCTCGACACCGAGGTCGGTCAGGTCGTACGGGGCGGCCCGCATGTCGACGACCCGGACGTCACGAGCGAGGGCGAAGCAGTCGGCGACGAGCTCGGATGCCGTGAACGGCGCCAGCTTGTACGACCACTTGTAGCAGTCCATCGTCGCGTGCAGGCAGCCCGGCTGGTCGTCCTCGTGCTGCGTCTCACGTGCGGGAGCAACGCTGTTGCGCGGTCGTGCGTCCGGGGTGAAGAAGCGAAACGCGTCGTGGTGGGTGCACGTGATCCGATGCGTCTCGACCACCGTGTCCGTGCCTTCTGCGCCGAGGCGGAGGGGGTACGTCGCATGGCGCACCTGGTGCGGGGGCTGACGGTAGACCATCGCCCATTCGTGCAAGCCGAAGCAGGACAGGGCCATGGGTCGGTCCGCGGTGGCAGCGAGCAGCCTCCGGATCCAGCGGATCTGGTCCGCCCGGCGCGGTGTCAGCGCGGTGTCGACCTGTGCCTGGTCGTCGGTGACGACGTAGCCCCTCGTCGCGCGGAAGCGCTCGATGTCGCCGGTCAGTCCCACGCCCAGGCCCGGATGCCAACGTCGCAGCGCGGCCGGACGGTACGAGTAGTAGGTGAACAGGAAGTCCTCGACGGGGTGCGAGACGCCCAGGCTTCGACGTCTCAAGTGCGGCTCAACCCAGGCGTCGACCCGCAGCTCATGCGCGTGCTGGCGCGATCGCCACTCACCTTCGGCCAGGGTCTCGATCCGCACGGGACCATCCTCGCAGCCATCACGAAGGCGCCGCGCCAGGACGTCGATCCGACCGACCACCGGCGAGCACCCGCTCACGACTAGGCTCTCTCGTCGTGAGGATTGCGCGTTTCACCACCGACGAGGACCCGCAGTACGGCGTAGTGGGGGGACCGGACGAGGACCAGATCGTGGCCGCGCTGGTCGGGGACCCGCTGTACAACGGCGTCGAGCTGACCGGTGTGCAGTACGCACTCGCCGACGTGCGGCTGCTGGCGCCAGTCATCCCCCGCAGCAAGGTCGCGTGCATCGGCCGGAACTACGCGGCCCACGCTGCCGAGCTGGGCAACGACGTTCCCGAGGAGCCGCTGGTATTCCTCAAGCCGAACACGTCGGTGATCGGACCGCTCGATCCGATCGTCTACCCGAGCCAGAGCACCGACGTGCAGTTCGAAGGTGAGCTTGCTGTGGTGATCGGCCGGATCTGTCGCGATGTACCGGTCGAGCGCGTGAGCGAGGTGATCTTCGGATACACCGTGGGGAACGACGTCACGGCCCGTGACCTGCAGAAGAAGGACGGCCAGTGGGCGCGAGCGAAGGGCTTCGACTCGTTCTGCCCGCTGGGGCCCTGGATCGAGACGCAGTTCGACCCGTCCGACGTCGAGGTGCGCACCGAGCTGAACGGCGAGGTGATGCAGCTCGGACGCACGAGTCTGATGATGTTCGACGTGCCGGCCGTCATCGCCTACATCACGTCGTTCATGACCCTGCTGCCGGGTGACGTGGTGCTCACCGGGACCCCCGCCGGCGTCGGTCCGATGCGGCCGGGTGACGACGTATCCGTCACCATTGGAGGTCTAGGGACCCTGACGAACAAGGTGGTATCGCGTGACTGACCCAACCGCAGACGTGCTCGGCGATCTCGAACCGCACGAGGTGCGGCTCCGGTTCGCCCCGTCTCCGACCGGCGCGCTGCACATCGGGAACGTCCGGACAGCCTTGTTCAACTGGGCTTTCGCGCGGCACTTCGGCGGCAGGCTCGTACTGCGGATCGAGGACACCGACGTAGCGCGCAACACGGAGGCCGGCCTGGAGTCCGTACTCGGCTCGCTGCGCTGGCTAGGCATCGACTACGACGAAGGCCCTGGGCTTGGCGGCCCGTTTGCGCCGTACGTGCAGTCGGAACGGCTCGAGAGCTACGCCTCCGTCGCGCAGCAGCTGCGCGACAGCGGCCGGGCCTACGACTGCTACTGCTCGCAGGCCGAGCTCGACGAACGACGTGAGGAGGCCCGCAAGGAGGGTCGGAGCTCCGGGTACGACGGCCACTGCCGCGCGCTGACGCAGAAGCAGGTGGACGCGTTCCGGGCCGAGGATCGGCGACCGGTGTTGCGGCTGCGCATGCCGGACCGCCCCATCGTCTTCGAGGACCTGGTACGGGGAGAGATCACCTTCCAGCCCGAGCATGTTTCCGACTATGTGCTCGTCCGGGCCAACGGCCACCCCTTGTACACGCTGGTCAACCCGGTGGACGACGCCGCCATGGAGATCACCCATGTGCTGCGCGGCGAGGACCTCCTGTCGTCGACACCACGGCAGATCGCGCTGTACGACGCTCTCACGGAGCTGGGGATCGCCAAGGGGACCCCTCGGTTCGGCCATCTGCCGACCGTCATGAATGAGGGGAACAAACGTTTCTCCAAGCGGGACAAGGGCTCCGGGCTCAGCGAGTACATGGAGCGCGGCTTCCTGCCCGAGGGACTGCTCAACTACCTCGCGTTGCTCGGGTGGGGGATCGCCGACGACCGCGACGTCTTCAGCATGGCCGAGATGATCGAGGTCTTCGACATCCGGCGAGTGAACCCGAACGCCGCCCGCTTCGACATGAAGAAGTGTGAGGCGATCAACGCGGCCCACATGAGGCTCATCTCGACGGAGGAGCTGACGCAGCGGCTCGTTCCGTTCCTCCAGACGGCGGGGCTCGTCGGCGCCACGCCTTCGGCGGATGACCTCGCCACTCTCACGGGCGCCGCACCTCTGGTCCACGAGAGAGTGGGGACGCTCTCCGAGGCGGCCGACATGCTGGGCTTCCTTTTCGTCGACGACGCCGAGTTCGCTCCGGACCCAGCCGATGCGGCGAGTCTGCTCGGTGCCGACGGCCGAACCATCGTCCAGGCCTCTTATGACGCTCTCGAGGCGCTCGGGACCTGGGACACGCCGACCATCGAGGCCGCCTTGCGCGCCACCCTCGTCGATGGTCTCGGCCTGAAGCCACGCAACGCCTTCGGGCCGGTGCGGGTCGCGGTCACCGGACGGCGCATCTCCCCGCCCCTCTTCGAGTCGCTCGAGCTGCTGGGCCGGGAGCGGTCCCTCGACCGGCTGCGCAAAGTCGGGACCACCACCGACTGACGGATGATGCACACTCGTATCCCGCGCGACCTCAGCAGCTACCTTCGGATCGCCCGGCCCGACTCGGGTGCGGGTTGGCGGCTCGGCGTCGGGATCATCGCCGGGACCGTCGGCTTCTTCACGGTCACGCTGGTTGCGCTGCTTGCCGTGCTCGGTGTGCTGCGGCTCGGCGGCGGGGATCTGGTGCTCGACACGGACCGTGTCACGCCGGAGCTGCTCCTGGCCACCAACCTCGGGCTAGCGCTGTGCATCCCCTTGGCGGGGTTTCTCTCCTGGTCCATCTACGGGCTTCGGCCTCGATGGCTGGGCTCGGTGGCACCTGGCCTGCGCCCACGGTGGCTGGCGACCTGCGTCGGCATCGCCTGCGCCATCTGGGGAGTGCTCTTCCTGCTCGCCATCCTTGCCATCACGGTCTCCCCGGATGCGCGCTTCGACGGCCAGGTTGCCGGCTTTGTCATCGTGGCCCTCCTGACGACGCCGCTTCAGGCAGCGGGTGAGGAGTACCTGTTTCGTGGGTTCCTGCTGCAGAGCCTCGGCGCGACCCGGCTCTCGGCACCGCTGTGCTGGGTGGTGTCCGGGGCACTGTTCGCCACCGCGCACGGACAGTTCTCTCCACCGCTGTTCGCCGACCGCTGGCTGATCGGCGTGGTGTTCGCCTGGCTGGCCACCTCCACGGGAGGTCTCGAAGCCTCGATCGCCCTGCACGCGGTCAAGAACATCACTGTCCTCATCCCGGCGGCCGTCCTGGGTGAGCTCTCGGGTGCCCTCGACCCGACCGGGGTGACGTGGATCCCGTTCCTGCTGGACCTCGTCATGATGGGCCTGGCCGGATGGTGGATTCATTCGCGCTACCGGCGGGAGACACTGCCGCCGCCCCCGGCCGAGTTCTCGCCACGAGGGTCACGGGCCGGATAAGATCCGCCGCGGCGGGCAACGACTCGGCAACCGCTCGCGTCTGAGGGTCGTACGCGTCCAAGCAGGAACGGTGCGGTTCGCCCGGCCGCCGAGAAGGGGAGCAGATGACAGTCTTGTTCGATCGCGTGGAGCCCTGGGAACCTGAACCGCAGCGGATGCAGGGCATCGTGCATCGGGAGCGAAGGCTGTCCGAGCGTCACCCGGCGCTGTTCCCGCTGGCGGTGCGGGTCAACCGGGCGCGACGTCGATGGGAGTGGATGGTCGGACATACGCCGTGGGCCAGCACGACGGCGCAGCGGGGACTCGAGGTGCGGGTCAAGCAGCACAAATCGCTGCTGCTGCGCGAGCTCGGTGACTCGGAGATGTACCTGCAACACAACAAGGTCACCAACCTGTCGCTCGCCGCGGCAAAGATGGACGGACTGCTGATCCGGCCTGGCGAGACGTTCTCGTTCAACAAGATCGTCGGGAACTGCACCAAGCGCCAAGGCTATGTGGAGGGCATGCGACTCTCGAACGGCGAGGCGGTCCCCGGCATCGGCGGCGGGATCTGCCAGCTGGCCAACCTGGTCCACTGGATGGTTCTGCACTCGAGCCTCACCGTCACCGAGCGGTCAGAGCACTCCTTCGACCCGTTTCCTGACAATGGCCGGGTACTGCCCTGGGGGACCGGATGCAGCATCGTCTACAACTACGTCGACCTCCAGGTGCGCAATGACACGGACTCGACGTTCCAGGTGCGGGTGGCCGTCGGGCCGCGGTATCTGGAGGGCGAGCTGCTGGTGGACCGGCCGCAGGAGCACTCGTACAAGGTGTACGCCCAGAACGAGCGCTTCTACCGCCTCGGCAGCGAGCACTTCCGGGCCAACCAGATCTGGCGGAGCGTCATCGACCGCCGTACCGGCAACCGGCTCGGGGAGCAGCTCGTGCGCAGCAACTGCGCCCTGGTGAAGTACCTGCCCGAGGGCGTCGAGATCCATGAGCTCAGCCCGCCTGACGGAGAGTCGGGTGGCGACCCGCGGGACTGGCTGAACCGTATCGAGACCGGGCCACCGGTCGGCAGCACGGCGTGACGCAGATCACCTGCGGACCGCTCGGACCGAGGCGTTTTGGAGGGCGCGCGACCGCTCCGGTATTGTCGTCCATCGGCATTCGCCCAGGCCACGACGAGCGGGTGCCGATGCCTTTGGGGTATGGGGTAATTGGCAGCCCGGCTGGTTCTGGTCCAGTTAGTCTAGGTTCGAGTCCTAGTACCCCAGCGATGAGTTGGTCGAGGGAGCTCGGTCTTCTCATCACTCGATGGCCCCGTTGTGTAGTGGCCTAGCACGCCGCCCTCTCAAGGCGGTAGCGCGGGTTCGAATCCCGTCGGGGCTACCATCGTGAAAGGCCCCCTGACCTGCGGAACCGCAGGTCAGGGGGCCTTTGCCGTCCCGGCGCAGTGCGGCAGTTGGCAACAGATCGGCAACAGCAGAATGAGCTTTGGCAACGGAATCAGCCTCGTTGCGTCGGGCACGCCCGAGGGTTCGGGCCATGTCCATCGCGGCGGCGCAGCCCGGCGTCGGCGCCTGGAGCCGCAACGACCTGGACGGAGGGAGGGTCATCGCGCGGAACGCCGACGAAACCGCAGCGATCACGGTATCGTCCCGCCGTAGCTACCAGGCCATCTGCATCGCCAACATGGCCGAGTACGGCTGCGGGACGCAGGACCAGCAGTTCTTCTACAACGCGATCATCTACCCGCGGAAGGGCTGATGAACATGACCTCGGGAGCGCGACTCATAAGGGCGGGAACGGCCGCGGCCGCAACCGCTACGGCCCTGCTCTGCCTCGCACTGGGCTGCGCGGACGGTGCAGCGCTCGCATCGAGAGGCGGCGAGAGCCCGCCAGCTGCTCCCACGGGCCCTGCCGTACAGCTGTTGCCAGCAGGAAAGCGGCTGCCAGCCAATCCGACGAACGCGGTCAAGGCCGTCGTGGTGAAGTCGTTTGACCGCTGCGACTCCGACCTGGTGGTCTGGCAGGAGCTCAACGACGACTGGTCGGCGTACGGGGAGACACCCATCACGGTCGACTATGACAATCCCGCACTGTGCGGCGAAAGGTTCACCTTCGAGGACCTCGAGTCGAGTGGAGCTCAGACGGTGATCCTGAGTGACCCGTCGGCATACGGTGGGCCCTTCACACCCCAGCAGGTCGACGCCCTCCGCAGGTATGCAGAAGAGGGACACACGCTGGTCGGTACGTTCCAGGTGTTCGGGTCCAGCGGAGTCGACAACTCCGCCTTGGCTCCCCTGTTCGGCCTTCGGGAGGACGCCGGCTGGTTCGACGTCCGCAAGCGCGTCCATCCCACGTACGCCCTTCGCGTGAACAAGCATCGCGGACCGGCGAGGGCGCTGTTTCGCGGGCTGTCGAAGCTGTACCACAGCACGGGCTACCCTGGTGCGCAGGCGCCCAGCGACGGGACCTGGAACCGCAGCGATCTGGCCGGTGCCCGAATCATCGCGCGCAACGCAAACCAAGCGGCAGCGATCTCGGTGTATTCGCGGAGCGGCTATCAGGCCATCCACATCGCCAACATGCCCGAGTACGGCGGCGGCACCCAAGACAAGCAGTTCCTTTACAACGCGATCATCTACCCGCGGAAGGGCTGAACGAATCGCCACAGGGGGTCCAGCGGCGTCACGCTCACCCAACAATCGACCGTCAGCACCCACAGGCCACGTTCGGGCTCGGCTACGTGCGACTCAACCGGTCTCTATCGCGAGGCGGCTTGACGGTGCGACAGCTGCCTCGGTGACTGGGGTATGGGAGTTTGAACCGGTGCCGACCGTCTCCGGCGAGATGGTCGCCGAGTCAGACCCCAAGTCGATCCAATGGCCCGCAACCGTTCCCGCCTGACCTGGGATGACCTCGACGCTCGGATCGGGTCGCGCTGGACGTGATGCCGCGTCGCCTGCGCTTCCATCCTGGGCGAGACGAAACCGGCGGCGTGCCTGCCGCCCGGGGAGCGTCTGCGTCTGCGTTCGCTAGGCTGTGCCCGCCATGAAAAGCCTGATCGTCCACATCGGCCCCCACAAGACCGGCTCCACGGCCATCCAGCGGGTGCTCGCCGGCAGCCGACGCGGACTGGAATCCGCCGCGATCCTGTATCCGACGTCGAGCAAGACCCAGCCGCTTGAGGCGCATCACTCACTGGCCCGCTTCCTGCGGACCGGGCCGGGTCCGGGCATCTCCCTGGTGTTCGGTCCGGACGAGCTCGCCGCGACCTTGAGCTCGACCAGGGCCGACCACGTCGTACTCTCCTCGGAGGGCTTCAGCAATGCGTCGCTCGCTGCGACGAAGGTCGCCGGGCTGGCGGCGCTGGCGCAAGGGTGCGGCTTCTCGACGACGGCGGTCGCGTTCATCCGTCCGCAGGCCGAGATGATGAACTCCTGGTATGTCCAGAACGTGAAGGATTTCCGCAGTCCGGGTCCGTTCGCCGAGTTCGCCGCCGCCGACAACGCCTGGCTCGAGCACAACCTGCGATTCAGCGCGTGGAGCTCGCAGCCGCTGGTGCGCTTCGTGGCCGTGCCGTTCAACGGCGAGGCAAAGGGAGCGCGCATCGCGGAGCTGATGTTGCGCGCGGGCGGCGTGCCGGACGAGCAGATCGCGCGCGCGCAGCTGAAGCCGGCCGAGCTGGTCAACGAGAACCCGGGTTGCATGACCGTGGCCGGGCTGCGCCACCTGATGAAGCACCACCCATGGACGCGTGATCTCGACCCGGCTGCGGCGCCGCCGGGCGCGGGACGCGAGCTTCGTCGAGGCTCGCCGCCGCGGCTGGTTCGACCAACCCTTCGTCGGGGTCGACGCCGACCAAGCGGTGCGCATCGCTGCCCGCTTCGCCGACGACAACGAGGCGTTCGCCCAGCGTCACTGGCAGCGATCCTGGAACGACGTGTTCGCCGCCGACGCTGCGCGGCGCTGGGTCAGCAACGAAGTCGACCCGGATGCGGCGCCCACAGAAGTGGTCGACGAGCTGGCCGCGTACGCGAACACCTTCGTCGCCGCGATACCGCCGACTCCGACGGGTGACGGCAAGCGTGGCACGGCCCGCCAGCAGGCGCCGCAGAAGCGCGTCAAGCGAGGCTCCGGAAACCCGGCCAAGCGAGCCGCCCAGTAGCTGCTGTCGCCCACAGTGAAGACGTCCGGGCCATCCTGGCAGTCCGAGCCCGCCGATGACATGCTCGACCGTCTTCTCCTCGATGCCTCGGCCCGGCGCTAGGGTCCGGCTATGCCCAGCGACCTCGCGATGAAGTCCATGAATGCCGTACATCGCATCATCTTGCGAGTCACCGGCAACCGGGTCGGCTGGTCCGCGATGAACATGCCCGTGCTCGAGCTCACCACCATCGGGCGGAGGAGCGGCCGCCCGCGAACAGTGCTGCTCACCTCACCGCTCCAGGTGGGGGAGAGCCTTGTCGTGGTGGCCTCGCGTGGTGGGGATGACAACCATCCAGCCTGGTTCCTCAACCTGCGTGAAACGCCGGAGGTTCGGGTGGCCGTACAAGGAGGCGATGTTCGAGACATGCGGGCGAGGATCGCCGGCCAAGCCGAACGGGACCGCTTGTGGCCCCAGGTGGTGGCC
Source organism: uncultured Actinomycetota bacterium (assembly GCA_963833975.1). Taxonomy (GTDB): domain Bacteria; phylum Actinomycetota; class Actinomycetes; order Propionibacteriales; family Nocardioidaceae; genus JAWWPG01. Next base: position 367,659 of record CAWIAB010000004.1, on the reverse strand, counting down.
GACCATACGAACTACGCCGACTACCAGTCGAAGACCACGCGCGTGATCCCGCTGGTGCTGCTCGAGCCGGTGGCCGAGGAGCGGCTTGGTGACCCGGCCGGTGGCTCTGGGCAAGACTGACGCCTCAGCGGGCCGGACGTGACAGTATCGACCCACGTACAGCACGGGGGCTGGACCCAGCCGTCGCACGGGTACCACCTGAGGAGACCCATGTTCGGCAAGCACTGGAAACCGGCACGAGCGACCGTGGTGGCGACACGTATCGCCAGCACGACCGGCGACGGGATGGTCTCGATCTCTGAGTTCGTGGTCGACGTCCGTACCCCTGAGGGCGAGCTGTTCCGCGCGAAGCTCGAGGAGCCGCGGATCGCCATCGACTTCAAGCCGCCCACGGTCGGAGTCGAGATCGCGATCGACTACGACCCGAAGAGCCATGACGTCCGGTTCGACAAGGACGACCCGACGATCAGCTGGAAGGCCTACAAGAAGAGCCGCTTGGACACCTTCGAAGAGACACTGGCGCAGCCGCCAGGCAGTCCGGCGGTCTCGCCCTTCGCTGCCCCTGTAGCTGCGGATGGGCCGGGACTGGCCCAGATTCAGGAGCTTCTCCAGGCCGCCGCGGCTCAGGGTGGTGTCGTCCGCCTCGACAGCAAGGACCCCGAAGTGGCCAAGCTCAAAGAGTTCCTCCTCGGCGCCGCGGGTCAGCAGACCGGTGAGCCCGCCGTCACCGTCGAGCCGCCGGAGGAGCCGGCTCGTTGACCGGTCAGCCGGACAGGCTGGCCGGCGGGCAGTGTCATGAGCGGGCTCTCGTCGCGGACGGTTTCCCTGTCGATCGAAGTTCCACCGTTGTCGGTGGCGTGCTGTTGACTGGGGCGATGACGTCGGCGATGACAACGCCAGCCGCCGGGCGGCCGTCCGCTGCGGTGGCGGATCCGGTGCGGCTCGAGCTGCCACAGCCGTACGACGTCGAGGCCATGCTCGGCTTCTTCCGTGGTCGGGTGGTTGCCGGGATCGAGAGGCTCGACGATCGGTGCTACTCGCGCACGGTGCGACTTCCCGGCGGGCCTGGCGTCATGTCGCTCGAAGTCGGCGACCGGTTCGTCGATGTGCAGCTACGGCTCACCGATCCAGCCGATCGCGAAGCGGCGCTTCAGCGATGTCGCTGGATGCTCGACCTCGACACGGACGTCGCGGCCGCCGAAGCCCACCTGCGCAGCGACCCGCGCCTCGCGGCATCCATCATCGCCCACCCGGGGCTGCGGGTCCCCGGTCATGTGGACGGCTTCGAGGTCGCGGTCAGAGCCGTCGTGGGACAGCAGATCTCCGTGGCCGGGGCACGCACCATCCTCGGTCGGCTGGTGGACGCCTACGGCGACGAGGAGTCCGGAGACCGGCCGGTTGGCGAGCAGGCACTCACCCACCTCTTCCCGAGCCCGCAGGCGCTGGCCGGAGTGGACCCAGAGAGCCTCCCGATGCCACGTGCCCGTGGTCGCGCCCTGGCGGCGATCGCCCTGGCGGTTGCGACCGGTGACATCGTGCTCGACAGAGAGAGCGATCTCGTGGAGACGAGGCAGCGACTGCTCGCGCTGCCCGGGATCGGTCCTTGGACCGCCGACTACATCGCGCTCCGTGCTCTGGGGGACCCGGATGTCTTCATACCCAGCGACCTCGGAGTGCGCCATGGTCTTGCCCGCATGGGACTCGGCGCTGCGGGACCGGAGGTCTTCCGGGCCTGGTCGCCCTGGCGCTCGTATGCCCAGATGCACGTGTGGAAGCAGCTTGACCAGGCGCCGGCATGACAACGTCGTCGATGCTGCTTCCCTCACCGGTCGGCCCGTTGCGCATCGTCTCTGACGGTGCGGCGATCACTTCTGTCGGGTTCAGCGAGGCGCCCGTGACCGACGTCGGCACCGCCACTCACGATCCGCTCCTGGCATCGGCGCACCAGCAGCTCGTGTCGTACTTCCACGGTGTACTGAAGGATTTCGACTTGGCGCTGGCTCCGTCGGGCACCGACTTCCAGCTGCGCGTATGGGAGCAGCTGCGGCGCATCCCGTTCGGCACAACGGTGTCGTACGGCGACATCGCGGCTCGTCTCGGCATGCCACCCGGCGCATCGCGGGCGGTCGGACTGGCCAACGGCGCCAACCCGATCGCGATCGTCGTGCCCTGCCATCGGGTGATCGGCTCCGACGGCACGCTGGTCGGCTACGCCGGCGGACTCCACCGCAAGCGTTACCTGCTTGAGCTGGAGGCGCCGACGGTCCAGGACTCACTCTTCGCAGAATGACCCGTCCCGATCGGGTTCAGGAGCGTTCGGCCGTACGACGCAGCGACTCCGTCAACCGGTCTGCTGCGGCCATCACAGCAGGAGCGTGCATCCGGCTGGGCTGTCGCGTCATGCGTTCCAGCGGTCCCGACACCGAGACGGCAGCAACCACCTTCCCTGATGGCGATCGAACCGCGGCCGAGACCGACGCGACCCCGGCCTCACGCTCTCCGACGCTCTGTGCCCAACCCCGGCGACGGATGCTGGCCAACGTGGTGGCGTCGAACACCGCGCCTTGCAGGCCACGGTTCATCCGCTCCGGATCCTCCCAGGCGAGCAGGATCTGGGCGCTCGACCCGGCGAGCATGGTGAGCTGGCTGCCGACCGGGATCGAGTCCCGAAGGCCGGTCTGTCGCTCGGCTGCCGCCACGCAGACCCGGTGCTCGCCCTGGCGCCGGAAGAGCTGAGCCGACTCTCCGGTGATGTCGCGCAGCCGCGCGAGCACGGGTCCGGCCGCGGCGAGCAACCGGTCCTCACCAGCGGCCGACGACAGCTCCGCGAGCCTCGGGCCGAGGATGAAACGGCCTTGTACGTCACGCGCAACGAAGCGGTGGTGCTCCAGAGCCACGGCCAGGCGATGAGCCGTCGGTCGGGCCAAGCCGGTGGAAGAGACGAGTGCCGCCAGGGTCGCAGGACCCCCCTCCAGAGCCGTCAGCACGCGGGCCGCCTTGTCGAGCACCCCGACACCACTTGAAGAGTCCATGGCACGATACTGCCGTCTCAGATGGTGATATACAAACTCATCGGCCCTCGAGTTGGATGCCGCTGAGCGCGAAGTGGTCGTCCAGGCTGCCCAACCGGCCGTGAGATGGGACACACCGCTGCGTAGTAAGGGAAAACGTGCCGCCGCACGGCAGAGGGCGCGACGAGAAAGTGACCGCAGTGGATCCATTTCCCTTTGTGGCCAAGGGCTACGGCGGCGACTGGTTCGTCATACGGGGTTTGCGTGCGATACCGTCAAACGTGCCTCGGTCACCACTTCGAGGGGCTGCCGGATCACGCAGAGGCCAATAAACGCGTGCGAATCTTGGGTGTGTCGCACAGCGATGCGCTTTGATTGTGCATAGCGTTTCTCCAACGTCGGGCACAAGTCCGACCTCATGGAGTTCACGAAAGGGAAGTCAGTGAACAAGAGCCAACTCATCGAGGCCCTCGCAAGCCACTTCGATGACAACAAGAAGAAGGCCGGGGAAGCTCTCGAGGCGATCCTCGACACCATCGCGCGAGAGGTCTCCAAGGGTGAGAAGGTCGCCATCACGGGCTTCGGCGCATTCGAGAAGGTGATTCGTCCGTCACGGATGGTGCGCAACCCGCGTACCGGCGAACGCAAGCGGGCCAAGAAGACCGCGGTACCGAAGTTCAAGGCGGGTGCCGATTTCAAGAAGATCGTCTCCGGCGAGAAGAAGCCGGTGCCGGCGATCAAGACAGCGGCCAAGAAGACGACGACCGCTAAGACCACTGCGGCTTCGACGCCTGCCAAGGCGACCGCAACCCGGACGGCGGCGAAGCGGACCACCGCCAAGAAGACGACTACGGCGAAGGCCCCGGCGGCCAAGACCACCGCAGCCAAGACCACGACCGCTAAGACGACCACCGCCAAGAGGGCGACGGCGACCAAGACCGCACCTGCCAAGACTGCGGCCAAGAGAAGCACGCCGGCCAAGGCCACCACCACCCGCGCGGCAGCCAAGACGACGGCGACCAAGACGACGACGGCTAAGACGGCGACGGCCAAGAAGGCCCCAGCCGCCAAGACCACGGCCGCCAAGAAGGCACCGGCAACCGCGACTGCCGCCAAGAAGGCGCCAGCCAGGAAGACCGCTACCAAGACCGCGACCAAGACGACGGCGAAGCGCGCGGCCAAGAAGAGCTGACGCGACTCGCGGGTGCAGCGAAGGGACCGGGCCGTCTAGGCCTGGTCGCCTTCGACCCCTCCCGGAAGGGCGAGCGTGCTCACGGTGATGGACTCGACGACCCCGGACTCGGACCGAGCGACTCGTACTCGCTGTCCAGGTCGCAGCAGGCGCAGGCCGCCGGCGGCGAAGGCTTCGGCGCCGAACGCCAAGGTGGACCCGGAGTCGGACACGACCGTGCCGGCCCCGGTGGCCGGGTCGAACGTCAGTACGGTGGCCTGCATGGGTCTCAGGCTATGCCTGCGGCGAGGCGACGAGCGCCAGATCGGCAAGTGCGCCAGCGGTGTGCTCACCCACGCCGAGCCGGACCGCCTCCCAGAGGTGCTCCTCGGTATCGACGTCGCGCCGCAGGCGACGTAGATCCGGTGCCAGGAGATCGATCGCGCCGCTTCGAGAGTGCGCGTCTCGCGAGAGAATCCCGAACGCCGGCAGCAGCGGGGTCCCGCCCGAGGCGGCCAGCAGCGTCGTACCGGTCCCGTCTGCGTCTGCGACGAACCAACGAGCATGGGTAGCGCCGGCGGCGAAGGCAGCCTCGAGATCCGCTGAGCGTAATGCCGGAAGGTCTCCCGACATCGCGGCGACGGCGGCCAACGGATCGTCGCGACGGACGGTCGACACTCCGTGCTCCAGCGCGGCGTTCAGGCCCGCCCCCGGTGCGTCGCGGACCACGCGGACGCCGATCGCCAGGAGCGCCAGGGTGGCGTCTCGGTCGTTCGTCACGACGAGCACGTCGCGCACGTCACGACAGGACAACGCTGCGGTGGCAGAGTCCAGCGCGAAGGCCAGCGCAAGGGTCGCTCGAACCGACCCGCTGAGGCCGCTCAGCCGCGTCTTCGCTACCCGGATGTCCTTGACTGGAATGATAATCGTCCAGGCGCGGTTCGGGCGGTTGTCGTCGGTTGGCATCAGCGACGATCTTGCCACTCGCGACAAGGCAACCGACGACAACCGGTCAACGGTGGACGGTCCGGGCGTCGGAGTGCGAAGGGAGAGGTGTGACGAGCGACAAGCGCGGCTGGGCCTTGACCGTGTGCATCGCGGTGCTCCGCCCGCTCATGACGGTCCTCACTCGCCGAGACTGGCGCGGCACCCAACACGTTCCGACGACGGGAGGCTGCGTGGTCGCGGTCAACCATGTCTCCGAGTTCGACCCGCTCTCCGCGGCTCACTTCGTGTACGACAGCGGGCGGCTGCCTCGCTTCCTGGGCAAGGCCGAGGTGTTCAAGGTCCCGGTACTCGGGTGGATCCTGCGTAGCGCCGGTCAGATTCCGGTCTACCGCCAGTCCAATGAGGCCGCCAAGGCGTTCAGCGCCGCGGTCGCGGCGGTGGAGTCGGGCCGGTGCGTCGTCGTGTACCCCGAAGGCACCATCACCCGCGACCCGGCCGGCTGGCCGATGGTCGGCAAGACCGGCGCTGCCCGGATCGCACTCTCGACCGGCTGCCCCCTGGTGCCGGTGGCCCAATGGGGTCCCCAGGAGGTGCTCAAGCCGTACGACTGGCGAGTCAGACTGCTGCCGCGCAAGGTGATGCAGGTCCGCGCCGGCGAGCCGGTCGACCTCAGCGACCTTGCCGATGAGCCGATCACCCCCGAGCTGCTGAAGCAGGCCAGCGAACGGGTGATGGCCGCGATCACCGATCTGCTCGAGGACATTCGTGGTGAGCAGGCGCCGGCCGTGCGCTTCGACCCGTTCGTGGAAGGGGTTACCCGAACCGGTCGGCCCGGTGCTCTACCTCGTGAGGCAGCCGGCGCCGTGCCTCCTGAGGCAGACGAGGAGGAGACCGCATGACCAAGGTCGCCGTCTTCGGAGCCGGGTCGTGGGGCACCGCCTTCTCGCTGGTCCTCGCTGACGCAGGCAACGAGATCACCCTGTGGGCGCGGCGTCAGGAGCTGAGCGACGCCATCAACCGTCAGCAGGAGAACGCGGAGTACCTCCCGGGCATCTCCCTCCCGCAGACCGTCGATGCCACCCACGCCCCGGCGCACGCGCTGGACGGCGCCACCCTCGTGGTTCTCGCCGTGCCATCGCAGTCCCTGCGCGCCAACCTCGAGCACTGGGCGGACGACATCCCTCCGGACGCGATTGTCATGAGCCTGGTGAAGGGTGTCGAGGTGGGCACCGCCAAGCGGATGAGCGAGGTGGTCGCCGAGGTCGGGCACATCGAGCCGGAGCGGATCGCCGTCCTCTCGGGCCCGAACCTTTCCAGGGAGATCGCGGAACGCCAGCCGGCTGCATCGGTCATCGCCTGTACCGATGAGGCCGTCGCGCTCCAGCTCCAGGGCCTCTGCCATACGTCGGCGTTCCGTCCGTACACGATGACCGACGTCGTCGGGTGCGAGCTGGGAGGCGCGACGAAGAACGTGATCGCACTCGCGGTGGGGATGGGGATCGGGCTCGGCTTCGGTGACAATGCCACGGCCACCGTCATCACCCGTGGGCTTGCTGAGACGGCGCGCTTGGGCGCAGCTCTGGGCGCCGACCCCTATACGTTCTCCGGACTGGCCGGTCTGGGCGACCTGGTGGCCACCTGCTCGTCGCCCCTGTCACGGAACCGTCACTTCGGCGAGCTGCTCGGACGCGGCAGGTCCGTGGACGAGATCGTGGCCGCGACCCGTCAGGTCGCCGAGGGCGTGAAGTCCTGCGAGTCCATCCGGGACCTCGCGCAGCGCAACGGTGTCGACATGCCGATCGTCGAACACGTGGCCGCCCTGATCCGTGGCGAGATGAACCCGCAGGAGATGCTGGCCCGGCTGATCTCGCGCGCGCCGAAGGCCGAGCGCGACTAGCGCTGACTAGGCTGACCGCCAATGAGCCCGGACCGAAAGCCCCGTGTCGCAGTCGTCTTCGGCGGTCGGTCGAGCGAGCACGCCGTCTCGTGTGCGACCGCAGCCAGTGTCTTGTCGGTGATCGACACGGAGGCGTACGACGTCGTCCCGATCGGGATCAGCGTGGATGGCAAATGGGTGCTCGAGTCCAACCAGCCCGAGCGGCTGGCGCTCTCCGCCGGTCACATCCCCGAGGTCGACGCCACCGCGACTGCGGTCGCCCTGAGTCCCGATCCGTCCCGTCGCGACCTGGTCGTGTCGGAGCCCGGCGAGACGCCACGCGTGCTCGGCGAGGTCGACGTCGTCTTCCCGCTCCTGCACGGGCCATGGGGTGAGGACGGCACCATCCAGGGACTCTTCGAGATGTCCGCGGTCCGCTATGTCGGGTCGGGTGTGCTCGCCTCGGCCGTGGCGATGGACAAGCACTACACCAAGCTGCTGCTCGCCGCTCATGCGATCCCGTCGACGCCGTACGTGGTCGTCAAGCCACGCGAGTGGGAGCAGGACCCGGCTGCGGTGCGCGAGTCGGTGGAGGCGGTGGGCTATCCGGTCTTCGTCAAGCCTTCGCGCGGCGGCTCGAGCCTGGGCATCACGAAGGTCATGGCCCGCGAGGACCTCGACCAGGCGATCGAGCACGCCCGCGAGCACGACCCGAAGATCCTCGTCGAGCCCGCGGTCCAGGGCGGCCGGGAGCTCGAGTGCGGGATCCTGCAACGACTCGACGGGGGTGCCGATGCCAGTGCCGTCGCGGAGATCACCGGCTTACGGAAGCCATGAGTTCTACGACTTCGAGGCGAAGTACCTGGGCGAGGAGGGGGTGACCCTCGAGCTGCCCGCGCGCCTGCGTCCCGAGGTCCGCGACGAGGTGCAGCGGATCTCGGTGGCTGCCTTCGAGGCACTCGGCTGTGAGGGGCTGGCCAGGGTCGACTTCTTCCTGGAGCACAGCGGCCGGCTGCTGGTCAACGAGGTCAACACCATGCCGGGCTTCACCCCGACCTCCATGTACCCGCGGATGTGGGCCGAGTCCGGCGTGGACTACCGCGAGCTGGTCAACCGGCTGCTGACGCTGGCTCTGTCCCGCTCGACCGGCCTGCGTTGATCAGCGCAGGCCACCCAGCCCGACACAGGGCTTGGTCGCCGTGGTCGCGCCCTTCACCGCGCGGCTGAGGTCGACCAGCGGGTTGGCGGCGGGCTGATAGGCGTCGGGGACCTGCACCTCGACGTACGCCGACCTGCCGATCGTGGTGAACTCCACAGTGCCGGTCAGAGGCAGGCTGGGGTCGACCTGGCGTCCACGCTGGGTCACCAGCCAGTCGACCGCGTTGACCCGGTAGCACTGAGAGCTGCGAGTCAGCGCGGCCGGCGCGGTGCCGCTGCAGGTGAGGATGATCGCGGGATCACCCCAGGCCGCGGCGAACCTGCTGGCCGGCGTGATCTCCCGAGAGGCCTGGCCGGCGACTCGATCGGGAGCGGCCGCCACGACCGCCGCACACTGGCGAGCGACTTCGCCGGACAAGGTCGGAGACGTGATGCTCACCGAACCTGGGCTCGCAGTGCTGCATCCCGCGAGGCTCCCGCCGATGACGAGGGCCACCAGCGCCCAGGCTGGCTTCAGATGTGGACGACCGGACAGGTCAGGGTCCGGGTGATGCCGTCGATGCCCTGGACGTTGGCCACGACCAGCTTGCCGAGCTCGTCGACGTTGCTCGCCTCGGCGCGCACGATGACGTCGTACGGACCGGTGACATCCTCCGCGAGGTTGACGCCAGGAATCTCGGCGATGGCCTTCGCCACGTCGGCGGCCTTGCCGACCTCCGTCTGAATGAGCACGTACGCCTGAACAACCACTGGGGCCTCCCATGACTCGGGTCGTGTCCGTCGAACGGTGCAGAGCTTCAACGGTGCAGAGATGCAGCGGTGATCACGCTACCGTCTGCAGAGGCCGCCGTGTTACGCGACGAGCCATTTCGCCTCAGCTGGTGAGACAGAGTCGTCGAGGGGAGCACATGGCAGACGTTCGCAGGCGCACCGCAGGCGAGATGGGGGAGTTCGCGCTGGTGAACGCCATCACCGCGCGCTTCACGCAGGGTGCACACGTTCAGGTCGGTCCAGGTGACGACGCCGCCGTCGTGGACGTGCCGACAGGCGCCGTGGTGGCGTCCGTCGACATGCTGCTGCAGGACCGCCATTTCCGGCTCGACTGGTCGACCGCGTCCGACATCGGACACAAGGCGGCCGCCGAGAGCCTCTCGGACATCAACGCGATGGGCGGCGGGCCACGGCGCTCCTGGTTGGGCTCGGCTGTCCGGCCGAGATCGAGTCCGGCTGGCTGCTCGACCTGGCCGACGGCATCGCCGAGGAGGCGGCCCTCGTCGGCGCGTCGGTCGTGGGGGGAGACCTGACGAGCGCTCCCACGGTTGTCCTGTCCATGACCGTGCTCGGTTTGTGCGAGCACGGTGTCGTACGGCGGTCCGGGGCCACGCCGGGTGACGTCGTGGCGCTGGCCGGGCGGCAGGGCTGGGCAGCGGCCGGATTCGCCGTACTGGGGCGAGGGTTCCGCTCACCACGCCTCGTGGTCGATGCGCACCGCCGCCCGCAGCCGCCGTACCTGGCCGGGCCGGAGGCCGCGCGGCTCGGGGCGACCGCGCATGATCGACGTCAGTGACGGGCTGTTGCAGGACATCGGGCACCTCGCGGCGGCCGGCGGGGTCTCGATGGACGTCGAGCGCGCCCGCCTCGAGATCCCGGAGCCGGTCCAGGCGGTCGGTGCCGCGTTGGGGGTGGACCCGATGCACCTCGTGTTGACCGGCGGTGACGACTACGGGTTGGTGGCGACGTTCCCCGCGAGTGTGGTGTTGCCCGAGAGCTGGCGGGTGATCGGCCGGGTGTTCGACGGGGGCGAACCGGGTCAGGTGACCGTCGACGGCGAGCCCTACGGCGAGGGCGCCGGCCACCAGCACTTCCGCTAGCCATCCGGATTCGTCCGATCGGTCCAGCCTGGAATCTCCCGCGTTGGGTCGGACGAATCCGCTGCCTTCGGGTTCGTCCGATCGGTCCAGCCTGGAATCTCCCGCGTTGGGTCGGACGAATCCGCTGCCTTCGGGTTCGTCCGATCGGTCCAGCCTGGAATCTCCCGCGTTTGGTCGGACGAATCCGTAGGGAGTGGGACTAGGTGAGCTTGTCCAGCAGCCAGGCGTAGATCTCGGCCTCGTACTCGGCCTTGGCGTAGCGGCCACTCGGACCGGTGTGGGCACCAGCACCGGTGTCGACCCGGAACAGGCATCGAGCGGCCCAGTCCGGGTCGGTCTCGCGCAGGGCCGCCACCCACTTGGCGGGCTCCCAGACCATCACTCGCGCGTCGTGCACCGCGCCGGTCACCAGGAGGTCGGGGCGCCCGCCGGCCGGGGGCAGGTTGTCGTACGGCGAGTAGTCGAGCATCCACCGGAAGTCGGCCTCACGACGCGGATCTCCCCACTCGTCCCACTCGTTGGCGGTCAACGGGATCGTCGCGTCGAGCATGGTCGTGACCACGTCGACGAACGGCACCTCGGCGATGACCGCCCGCCATCGGTCCGGCCGCTGGCTGAAGACCGCCGCCTGAAGCAGGCCGCCGGCGGACAGGCCCCGGGTGACGAGCCGGGTGCCGTCGATGTGGTCCCGAGCCAGCGCGTCCGCGACGTCGATGTGGTCCTCGAACGTGTGGTGCTTGTTCGCCAGCCGGCCGTCCAGCCACCAGCGGCGGCCGCACTCGCCTCCGCCGCGGATCCCCGCATAGGCGAACACGACGCCACTGGTCGAGCAGGGCGATCAGGGCCGGGTCGAACTCGGGCTCGAAGACCGCCTCATAGGCGCCGTACCCGTAGAGAAGGCACGGCGCAGTGCCGTCGAGAGGGACGTCTCGACGCCGGACCAGGGTCACCGGGACCGCCGCCCCGTCACGGGCGGTCACGGCGGTCTCGCTCGTCTCGTAGTCGGACGGGTCGTAGCTCCGGAACCTCCTCGCGATGCCGTCCGGTCTCCTCGCCGGTCGCGATGTCGACGTCGGTCCAGACCCGGGGCTCGATGTGCGAGTAGCGCTCCACGACGATCGAGTGGGCATCCCAGCGCGGGTTCTCGGCCAGCTCGAGGTGACCGCAGGTCGGTGGCTCCAGCCGCTGCAGCAGTTGTCCGTCCGCGGCCAGCACCAGCAGGTACGGCCGGGTGTCCGCTCGCAGCCACAGCACGACGAAGCTCGCGAACGCGTCGACGCTGTAGCAGCCGCTGCCCGGGGTCGTAGGCCAGGAACGGTAGCCAGCTCCCGAGACCCGGCGAGTCCGTGGGGGCCGCCATCAGCCGGAACTCGGGCGCCTCGTGGTTCGTCACGATGAGCAGCCGGTCGACCGCCTCGCCCTCCGCTGCAGAGTCGTCCGATGTGCTCGTGTACGGCGCGTGCTCGACGCGGTACTCGCGACCGCGTTCGCGGGGCTCGACGCAGCGAGGGGGGGCCGCCGGGCTCGCCGGGTCGATGAGCCACTGTTCGGTCGTGTCGCGGTTCTCCGAGGTGATGACGATCAGGCGTCCGGATCGGCTGGCCTCCACCGTGAGCTCGAACTGCTCGTCGGGCTCGGCGAGGACGACGACGTCCGCTGCGGGGTCGGTGCCGAGCACGTGCCGCCGTACCTCGAAGGGGCGGTAGGCCGCATCGTGCACCGTGTAGAAGAACTGGTCGCCGGCGCTACTCCACGCACCCGAGTAGTAGCTGCGAGAGATCGTGTCGGGTAGGTCCTGACCGGTGGCCAGGTCGCGGAAGCGCAGCTCGTAGACCTCGTCGCCGGTCAGGTCGACGGAGTAGGCGAGCAGCCGCTCGTCAGGGCTCAGCTCGCACAGCCCGAGGTCGACGTACGTCGAGCCTCCTCGCAGCCCGTCGATGTCCAGCACGAGCTCGTCGCCGGGAGCCGGATCCGGGCCGGCTACCGTGCGGGAAGCGGCGGATCTCGCCGTGCTCCTGGCCGGCGGCGCGCTCGGTGTAGTACGCCCACTGGTCGCGGTCAACGGGGACACCGCGCTCGGTCGCCGGGATCCGGGCGATGGTCGCATCGGCGAGAGATCGCGCCAAGGCCGACGTATGCCGGACCGCGGCGTCGTAGTAGGCGCGCTCGGCCGCCAGGTGCTCGGTGACGGCGGGGGAGTCGACCGCGCGAAGCCAGTCGTACGGATCCGTCCGGTCGATGCCGTGCAAGCTGCGGGTGACCGGCTCGCGGCGGGCGTCCGGCGGTCGTGGCTGGTCTTCGTCGGCATCGGGGCTCACGCCTGGCAACCTACTCGGAGCCGGGCGGGCCGAGCAGCCGAACGCGGATCAGGCCACTAGGGGTCGGGTTTGCCCGGCATGCTGGGGAGGTGCCCCGGCTGCCGGGCAGGTCTGGCCGGCAGCCGGTGTCGTTGCCCAGCGTGCCGGGCAAACCCGAACCAGGGCGCTGGGCAGAGCAGTCAGCGGGTGACTTTGCCGGCCTTGAGGCAGGAGGTGCACACGTTGAGGTGCTTCGGCGTCCCCTTGACGACGGCCCGCACGCGCTGGATGTTCGGGTTGAAGCGGCGGTTGGTACGACGGTGCGAGAACGACACGTTCTTGCCGAAGCCGGGGCGCTTGGCGCAGATGTCACAGACGGCAGCCACGGGTGTACTCCTGAAGATCGGCAGTCGATAGAGGGTCACCCGACGGGCAACCGCACCAGAATAACGGACGCCTCGCCCGTCAGGCCAATCGGCGGAGCCTCGGCGTCACCCCGTCCCCTCCCGCGTGGGGGCGTTTGAGTGGTGCACCACTCAAACGCCCCCCGAGCCACCCAGATCTGAGTGGCTTGGGGGCAATCTGCCTGGTGCACCACTCAAACGCCCCGGCGGGCGGGGATGCACAGGGACGATCCTGGAAGGCGGTCGGCGGCGCGCCGTACGCTGGCTCATCACGTCCACCCCCTCGGGCCGCACGACCCGAGTCGACCGGTGAGGGCCACCATGAGCGACGACCTGCAGATTGCGCTGCTCCAGCAGTGGTGCGACCTGGGCCTCGACGCGCTCGGCGCCGCCCGGGAGGAGATCGACGCCCTCAACGTCTACCCGGTCCCGGACGGCGACACGGGCACCAACCTCTACCTGACGTTCGAGGCGGCCCGGCAGAGCCTGGTCGACGCGGCGCCGGAGTCACTCGTGGTCGCACTGACGGTGTTCGCCCGGGGTGCCCTGCTCGGCGCCCGGGGCAACTCGGGGGTGATCCTGTCCCAGCTGCTGCGCGCCGGCACCGACCAGCTGCTGCGCGGAGACCCACGCCACCCCGGCGCGCTGCTCGCGGACACGCTGACCCTCGCAGCCGACGCGGGGTACGACGCCGTGGGCAGCCCGTCGAGGGCACCATCCTGACGGTGGCGCGGGCCGCGGCCGACGCCGCCCAGCGAGCCGTGCCGGCGCTGCCCGACCAGCCCTTCGGCCAGCTCGGGCACGGTGATCCGGGCCGCGGCGCTGGCGGCCAGGGAGGCCCTCGAGCGCACCCCCGACCAGCTTCCGGTCCTCAAGGCGGCCGGTGTCGTCGACGCCGGCGGACGCGGGCTGTGCGTGCTCCTCGACGCGGCGGAGGAGGCGCTGACCGGCCGCCGGCCGCCGCCGGTGGTCAGACACGCCGAGCCTGCCGCACCCGGTCGCGCCCGGAGCCGACCTGTCGGCCGACGGGCCGGGATACGAGGTGATGTACCTGCTCGACGCCGAGGACGCGCCGGTGCGCGAGCTGCGCCGTACCCTCGCAGCGCTCGGCGACTCGCTGGTCGTGGTCGGCGGCGACGGCCTCTGGAACATCCACGTGCATGTCGACGACGTGGGCGCCGCGATCGAGGCCGGCATCGAGGCCGGTCATCCGCATCGGGTCCGGGTCACCCACTTCGCCGACCAGGTGAGCCGGGCTGACCGCGCAGCGGAGGCGGACCAGCGAGGGTCGCGGCGTGGTCGCGTTCGCGGCCGGTCCAGGCCTGGCCGACCTGTTCACCGAGTCGGGTGCCGTCGTCGTCGAGCGCGCGGGCGCCCGCTGCTCGACCGGTGAGATCCTGCAGGCGATCCGCTCGACGGGCTCCGCCGAGGTCATCGTGCTGCCCAACGACGCCGACACGCATCGCCGTCGCCGAGGCGGCGGCCCGAACGGCACGCGAGGAGGGGATCCGGGCCGCCGTGATCCCGACCCGGGCCCAGGTCCAGGGCCTCGCCGCGGTCGCCGTACGCGAGCCCGGCCGTGCGTTCGACGCCGACGTCGTCGCGATGACGACGGCGGCGAGCCACACCCGCCAGGGCGCCGTGACCGTCGCCGCCAAGGACGCGATGACGATGGCCGGGCCGTGCCGGGTGGGCGACACCCTGGGCATCGTCGAGGGCGACTTCGCCCTCGTCGGCGGGACCCTCGGCGACGCCGCGGTCGAGGTCGTCGAGCGGCTGCTCGCCGGTGGTGGTGAGCTGGTCACGCTGGTCACCGGGCATCGACTGCACGCCGACGATCTGGTCGCGCCGCATCTCCGAGCGGCTGGACCGGACCAGGCCCGAGGTCGAGCTCTTCGTCTACGCCGGAGGGCAGCCGCGCTACCCGCTGCTCATCGGCGTCGAGTAGGGGTCTGCGATGGCGACGATCGACGACAAGCTCGGTCCCGTCCTCGGCAAGAAGACGGCCGACGCGCTCGAGAAGGCGTTCGCGATGGTGACCGTGCGCGACCTGCTCACGCACTACCCGCGCCGGCTCGACGACCGCGGGGCGCTGACCGACATCGCGCACCTGCGCGTCGACGAGCACGCCACCGTGCTGGCCCGGGTCAAGCGCGTGACCGAGTCGAACTACCGCCCCAAGTACGGCGGCCGCGGCAACCGGCTGGCCAAGCGGACGGAGGTCGTCATCACCGACGGTCGCGTCGACCTGACGGCGACGTTCTTCAACCAGCCGTGGCGGGCCGGTTCGCTTCAACCCGGGCGTGGTCGCCTTCTTCAGCGGCAAGGTCGGCGTCTTCCGCGGCCGCAAGCAGCTCGCCTCCCCGGTCTTCGACGTGCTCGGGCGCGGCGGCGACATCGACGACGTCGAGACCGAGGACCTGCAGCGCTTCTGGCCGATCTACCCCGCCACCGCGCAGGTCTCGTCGCGCAAGCTGATGGCCTGCGTCGAGTCGGCGCTGGCTGTCCTCGACCCGGTCCCCGACCCGCTGCCCGACGAGGTACGGCGCGAGCGCGGCCTGGCCGGACTACGACGAGGCGCTGCGCCTGATCCACCAGCCGGTCGGGCCGGCGGACTTCGAGCGGGCCCGGACACGGCTGCGCTTCGACGAGGCGTTCGTCCTCCAGACGGTGCTCGCCCAGCGTCGTTCGCTGGCCGGCATGCTGACCGCCGTACCCAGACCGCGTCGCGCAGACGGGCTGGCGGCGCGGTTCGACGCCCGGCTGCCGTTCGAGCTGACCGCGGGACAGCGCGAGATCGGCGAGGTCGTCGCCGGCGACCTCGGCCGCGACCTACCCGATGCAACGGCTGCTCCAGGGCGAGGTGGGCTCGGGCAAGACGGTGGTGGCTCTGCGCGCGATGCTCCAGGTGGTCGACGCCGGTGGCCAGGCCGCTCTGCTCGCGCCGACCGAGGTGCTCGCCGCACAGCACCACCGGGCGATCCTGGCCATGCTCGGCCCGCTGGCCGAGGGCGGGATGCTCACCGGCGACGACAGCGGCACTCGGGTGGCGCTGCTCACCGGTTCCGACGGGCGCGGCCCGACGGCGCGCGGCCATGCTGGACATCGCTTCCGGAGCCGCCGGGATCGTGGTGGGGACCCATGCGCTGCTCGAGGACAAGGTCACGTTCGCCGAGCTCGGGATGGTCGTCGTCGACGAGCAGCACCGGTTCGGGGTCGAGCAGCGGGCGGCGCTGACGGCCAAGGCCGGCTTCACGCCGCCGCACGTGCTGGTCATGACCGCGACGCCGATCCCACGGACCGTCGCGATCACGGTGTTCGGCGACCTGGACATCTCGACGCTGCGCGAGCTGCCGCTGGGCCGCTCGCCGATCCAGACGACCGTGGTACCGGCGGACCAGGCCAGCTGGGTCGACCGGGTGTGGCAGCGGGTCCGCGAGGAGGTGGCCGCCGGGCACCAGGCCTACGTCGTGTGCCCGCGGATCGGCGGCGAGCCCGAGTCGGCGATGGAGGAGGCGGCTCCCGACGAGAGCTACCAACCGCGTCGGCCGCCGCTCGCCGTTGCCGACGTCGCCGCCTCGCTGGTCGAGGGGCCGCTGCGTGAGCTTCGGGTCTACGTGCTGCACGGCCGGATGCCGGCCGACGAGAAGGACGACGTCATGCGCCGGTTCGCCGCCGGCGACATCGACGTGCTCGTGTCGACCACGGTGATCGAGGTGGGAGTCGACGTGCCCAACGCGACGGTGATGGTGCTGATGGACGCCGACCGGTTCGGTGTGTCCTCGCTGCACCAGCTCCGCGGTCGGGTAGGGCGCGGATCTGCGCCAGGCCTGTGCCTGCTCATGACCGAGGCGCCTGCGGACTCACCGTCGCGTGAACGGCTGGACGCGGTAGCGGCGACCACGGACGGCTTCGAGCTCTCGCAGCTGGACCTGGAGACACGGCGCGAGGGCGACGTGCTCGGCGCGATCCAGTCCGGTCGCCGCTCGAGCCTCAAGCTGCTGTCGGTAGTGCGCGACGTCGACGTCATCGACGCCGCCCGTACGGCAGCGGACGCCGTCGTGGCAGCCGACCCGCTGCTCGACCGGCACCCGGTCCTCGCCGCCGAGGTGAAGCGGATGCTGTCCGACGAGCAGGCCGACTATCTCGAGAAGTCCTGACCCCTCGTGCCAGCCGCTGAAGTGAATGGGACAAAACCGGAGGACCTGCCCTTATAGTCACCTCCATGGCCAACAGAACCCCGGAACAGGACCAGCACTTCGAGGCCGTGAACCAATGGCTGGCCAGCAAGTGGACCGCGCCGAACAAGGACTGCCCCATCTGCGGCGGGAACTGGTGGTCGGTCAGCGAGGTGACGGAGCTCCCCGAGAACAACGAGGGGCCGGGTCCCGACGCGACGGTCCCGCTCAGCCCCGTCGGCTGCGAGAACTGCGGCTACACGTTCTTCATCAACTCGGCCAGATCTGGTGCCAGCGAGACTCCGGCGCTGCCAGAAGCCGCCGAGGGTCAGGTCATCGAAGGGCTCGCGATATAGCGCGAGAGCCTCATGCTGGGGTAGGCAAACCCGGCGCGATGGAGCTGATCAGGCGCCGGGGCGGTGCTCCTTCGCGCTGAACGGCGACACGGCGCGTTTCTGGGGGACCCCATCGACCTCGACGTCGACGATCTCGTTGTAGAACGCGACCATGCCCCTGATCCGCCCCACGGCAGGGAACGGGTCTGAGTAGGACCATGCCACGTTCGACGCGTCTCGGTTCCCGGTGACGTCCCAGTACTCGTCGGCGAAGCCCTTGTACGGACAGTGGCTCCGGTTCGAGGTCGGAGTCAGCAGGTCGAGGTGCACGTCCTCGCGCGGGAGGTAGTAGCGGGTCGGCAGGTTGGTCTCGAAGAGCAGCACGGGCTCGGTGGTCTGGCCCAGCTCGACTCCGTCGAGCGAGATCACGACGCGCCGGCTGCTGGGCAGTGCATCGACGCGGTGGTGCGGGTCGCGGGGATGGCCGCCCACCTCCTCGTCCTCCTCGAGCCACCGGTCGACGAGACCCGGTTGCCAGCTGAAGATGATGCGGTCCGCGAGCTTGGGGTCGTCCCGAACCCAGGCGACATGCTGGACCGTACGGCCCCCCACCTCGAGGTCGAACCACTGCGACACCGGGCCCTGCGGGAGGAAGAAGCTCGGCTCGGGCGCCGGCTCCGTCGTCGAGGGGCGGAGCAGGTCGCTGCGCACGTCCTCGCGGGTGTACGCGTACTGCGGGACGGGGAATCGCTCCTCCCAGAACAGCAGCGGAGACCTGGTGTCGACGACTGCCACGTCCCCGACGTATCCGCGCACCCACCGGCTGCTGTGCTCTGTGCGTACGGTCACCAGGGTGCCTCCTTTCGCTAGACCTGGGTCGGGGAGGACCGGTCCGTGGTATCGCCGACTCCCACCTCGCCCTGGTCGTTTCGTCCCCAACACCACAGGGTCTGGTCAGCCCGGATGCCACAGGTGTGCAACGCGCCCAGACTGATCCGGGTCCAGGTGGTATCGCCGCCGACCTGGACAGGCAGGCTGATCGGCGAGCTCTCCTGGCCCTGACCCAGCTCGCCTCGGGAGTTGTTGCCCCAGCACCACAACGAGGAGTCGGCGCGAAGCCCGCAGGTATGCAGACCCCCGGCACCGAACCGCGCCCAGTCTGTGGCGGCGCCTACCTGGCTGGGAAGGTCACGGTCGACGAAGTCGCCCATGCCCAGTTGGGCGTTGGCGTTGCGACCCCAGCACCACAGGGTGTGATCGAGGCGTACCGCGCAGGAGTGCCACTCGCCAACCCTGACGCGAGTCCACGCATTGTCGGCGCCGACCTGGGTGGGGACGAGACGGCTGTTCAGGTCGCCCAGGCCGAGCTGGCCGAAGATGTTGGACCCCCAGCACCACAGGGTGTGATCGGCCTGCGTTCCGCAGGAGTCGTTGAAGCCGAGGCTGAGGTGGGTCCAGTCCGCGTCGGTACCGACCCGCGAGGGTCGGTAGCGGATTGTCCGGTCACCGAGCCCCAGCTCCCCCTCGTTGTTCTCCCCCCAGCACCAGAGGCTGTGGTCCATCCGGATCCCGCAGGCATGGTCCTCGCCCGCGGTCACCGACGCCCAGTGGTGGTAGCCGACCTGCACGGGGTGATGGCGGTCGGGCCGATCACCGATGCCCAACGCTCCGCGTCCGTTGTAACCCCAGCACCACAGCGTGTGGTCGGTTCGAATCCCACAGCTGAACATCAGCCCGAGCCCCAGGCTCGTCCAGTCCGTGTCGGTGCCTACCTGGGTCGGCTCGTGGCGATCGATCCGGTCACCCAGCCCGAGCGAGCCAGCGCTGTTCGAGCCCCAGCACCACAGGCTCCCGGAGACCTGGATCCCGCACGTGTCGTACATGCCGGCGGTGACTACGCGCCAGACCGGTCCGGTGGACTGCGCAGAGGCGCGCGGTGCGGCTACGCCGTTGGCGGCGCCCGGGCCAGCCACTGCGAGTAGCGAGCTCAGGGCGATGCCCATGACTGCCCCGAGCACGGTGAGTCCACGACGACGATGCACGATGTCCCCCTTGCACTGCATTCAGGGCCGCTCTGGCCGGCCCGGATGTACCAAGGAGACGCTCGCGAGCGCTCACTGTCAAGGGTCGGAGGAGTGTCGGGGCCATGAGGGACCGATACTGTCGGCAGCGCAGGCAGTGCTGTCTATCCCAGGACGGTCATGACCAGGATCATCGGCGGGGTCGGCCCGGGGTCGGGCGATCCGCACCCCGCCGGGCGACTCGACGCGGCCGACGGCGGATCGGGTGCGCGAGGCGCTGTTCAGCTCGCTCGAGTCGACGTACGGCACCCTGCACGGCCTGTCCGTCCTCGACGTGTACGCCGGATCCGGCGCGGTCGGGCTCGAGGCCGCCTCGCGAGGTGCGGAACCGGGTGACAGCCGTCGAGCGGGACCGCGCGGTGGGAGCGCTGATCGCATCCAACGCCCGCTCCCTCGGACTCGATCAGGTCGAGGTCGTCACCGCATCCGCCTCGGCGCTCGGCGAACGAGGGTCGCAGGCCAGCGTTCGACGTCGCGTTCCTCGACCCGCCGTACGACGTACCGAACGAGACCCTGGGCGAGACCGTGGCCGGCTTGGCGCTGAGCGGCTGGCTCGCGGATGAGGCGACCGTGGTCGTCGAGCGGTCGCGTCGAAGTCCGGCCTGGACCTGGCCCGGCAGGCTTCCGGGCGCTGCGAGAGCGGCGGTACGGGGACACAATCCTTTGGTACGGTCGCTGGGAGTCGCCGCACCGCGCGGTCGCCGGCGAGACCCGGTCCGACGAGGAGAGCTGATGCGCAAAGCGGTGTGCCCAGGGTCGTTCGACCCTCCGACATTCGGGCACCTCGACGTCATCGGCCGGGCGTCGGCGCTGTTCGACGAGGTCACCGTGGCGATCCTCGTCAACGAGAGCAAGGTGGGCCTGTTCAGCGTCGAGGAGCGGCTCGAGATGCTGTCCGGCGCCGTGTCGGCCCACGGCAACGTGGTGGTGGACTCGTTCTCGGGACTGCTGGTCGACTACTGCGCCACACACGACATCGCGGCGATCGTGAAGGGCCTGCGGGCCGTCACCGACTTCGACTACGAGCTCCAGATGGCGCAGATGAACCGCACCATCGCCGGCATCGAGACGGTCTTCGTCCCGGCCAGCCCGGAGTGGTCGTTCCTCGCGTCGAGCCTGGTCAAGGAGGTCGCGGGGCTGGGAGGCGACGTCTCGCGACTGGTCCCGCCGGACGTGCTCGCGCGGCTCCACGCGCGGCTGCGGACCAAGCAAGGGGACCAGCCGGTCCCCGAACACATGAGGAGGGTCTGCCATGGACACCGATGACGTGAATGTCAATGAGCTGATCGCCAAGCTGCGGGCCCTGGTCGAGGGGCCCGCTCGATGCCGATGTCGGCCTCGGCCGTGATCAACCGAGCCGAGGCTCTGGACCTGGTCGCCCGCCTCGAGAAGGCGGTGCCGACTGCCTTCGCGGACCAGGACAAGGTGTTCTCCGAGCGCGACGAGCGTGGTTGCGCAGGCACACGCGCAGGCGGCGGAGATCGTCGCCGGCGCGCAACGCGAGCGGGAGCGATCTGGTCGGCGAGACCGACGTCTTCAAGCTGGCCAAGCACGAGGCGGATGTCGAGCGCGAGCGGGCGGCGACCGAGGCGGAGGAGCTACGGCGGGAGACCGACGACTACGTCGACACCCGCCTCGCGACGTTCGAGATCACCCTGACCAAGACCCTCGAGGCGGTCGTCCCGCGGGCGGGCGCGGCTGCAGGGCCGGACGCACTTCGACGCCTTGGGAGTCACCGCGCGCGGAGCCGGCGAGCCCGACCCCGAAAGCGACTCCGACGGGCTCACGCACCCCTGACGAGCTGCGTCCGGACGCGGCTGAGCAGGCCGGTTGACGTCGGTGGCCGATTTTGAGGCCGTGACGCGCACCCGATAGGCTGAGGCGCTGCCAACGCAGGTTGGCGGCGGTTTGATGTGCCCGGCTACCGGAAGTTCTGTGCGATGCGTCTCGACCCGCGTTCGCCGCTCGTGGTCAACACCCACGATCTCGGCAGACGTCCCGGGGTGATGCGCGAGCTCACGCTGTCGGTGCCGGCGCCAGCAGACCTGCGAGTGGAGCTCATGGGTGTCCTTCCAGGATCGCCCGTCGAGATGGACATCCGTCTCGAGTCGGTGATGGAAGGCGTTCTCGCGTCGGGGTCGGCGCGAGTTCGGCTCACCGGGGAGTGCGCACGGTGCCTGGGACCGATCGAGGACGATCTCGACGTCACGCTCCAGGAGCTGTACGTCTATCCGGAGAGCGATGCCGAGGAGGACGAGGCCGCGCGGCTCGACGGTGAGCTGCTCGACCTCGAGCCGGTGCTCCGCGACGCAGTCGTGCTGGCACTGCCGTTCCGGCCGGTGTGTCGGGCTGACTGCCCGGGACTGTGTGTCGAGTGCGGGGTACGCCTGGCCGACCAGCCCGGTCACAGCCATCCGGAGAGCGTCGACCCCCGATGGGGTGCGCTCGCCGCCATTGCAGACAGACGAGTCCGCCGCGACCGCGGCGGCGAGATCGAAGAGGAGTAGACGTGGCCGTTCCGAAGCGGAAGATGTCGCGGAGCAACACGCGGCACCGACGGTCGCAGTGGAAGGCGACCGTCCCCTCGCTCGTGACCTGCGCCAACCCCGCCTGCCTGTCGAAGCACCTCCCGCACCGGGCGTGTCCCGAGTGCGGGCAGTACGGCGCGCGCGGCGACCGGCGCCAGGTTCTCTGACCGCCGTTGTGACGGAGGCCGCCGCCGACCGCTCGCGTGACGAGCTGCGCGCGCAGCTCGGGGTCGACGACTCTCGACCCCGGGCTCCTCGAGCGTGCCCTGACGCATCGGTCCTTCGCCTACGAGCACGGCGGACTGCCCACCAACGAGCGGCTGGAGTTCCTCGGGGACTCCGTGCTCGGGGTGGTCGTCACCGAGGCGCTCTACCTCACCCACCCCGACCTCTCCGAAGGTCGGCTGGCCAAGCTGCGGGCCGCAGTCGTCAACGCCCGCGCGCTTGCCGAGGTCGCCCGGACGCTGGGCCTCGGGCAGCACATCAGGCTGGGACGTGGCGAGGAGGCGACCGGCGGCCGCGACAAGTCATCGATCCTCTCCGACACCGTCGAGGCCGTCATCGGAGCGGTCTACCTCGACAAGGGGTTCTTCGTCGCCGGAGAGGTCGTCCACCTGCTCTTCGACCCGCTGATGTCTGCCGCCGCCGAGCTGGGCGCCGGTCTGGACTGGAAGACGAGCCTGCAGGAGCTCGCCGCCGACCACAACCTGGGCGTGCCCGAGTACCTGATCGACGACAGCGGGCCTGACCACGAGAAGACCTTCGTGGCTCGGGTTCGGGTCGGAGACTCGGTCTACGGGCACGGGACGGGCCGGTCCAAGAAGGAGGCCGAGCAGCAGGCCGCCGAGACGGCTTGGCACGCCATCCACGCTGACCTGGAGCCGGACGAGCACGGCGCCGGCCCGGACGTCGCCGCCCTCGAAGAGCCCGGGCCCGCCGGGCACCCCGCCACCGCGGGTGCCTGAGCTCCCCGAGGTCGAGGTCGTCAGGCGCGGCCTCGAGGCCGCCGTCATCGACCGCACCATCGACTCGGTTCGGGTGCTCCACCCGCGATCGGTGCGCCGGCATCTTCCAGGCCCGGCAGACTTCGGTGACCGCCTCGCCGGCCGGCGGATCATCGCGGCCCGCCGACGCGGCAAGTACCTCTGGCTGCCCCTCGACTCCGGCGACGCCGTGCTCGGTCACCTCGGTATGAGCGGGCAGCTGCTCGTCCGCCCATCCGACGCACCCGACGAGCGGCACCTCCGGGTGGTCCTGGCGCTGAGCGGCGAGGTCGACATCCGGTTCGCCGACCAGCGGATGTTCGGTGGCCTCTCGCTCTCCGAGGGCGGGGCCGCCGTGCCGCCCGAGATCGCTCATATCGCGCTGGATCCGCTCGATGAGGCGTTCGACGACGTCGGCTTCATCCTCGCGCTTCGCCACCGGCGTACCGGTCTGAAGCGGGCTCTGCTCGACCAGTCCCTGATCTCGGGCATCGGCAACATCTACGCCGACGAGGCCTTGTGGGCGGCGCGGCTGCACTATGCGCGCCCGACGGCGACGATGCGTGCGGCTGAGGTCGCCCGGCTGCTGGGTGAGGTACGAGCTGTCATGCTGCGCGCGCTCGACGAGGGGGGTACGTCGTTCGACGCCTCGTACGTCAACGTGAACGGCGAGTCGGGCTACTTCGACCGGTCCCTGGCCGTCTACGGACGCGAGGGTGAGCCGTGCCCGAGGTGCGGGTCGCCGGTCCGGCGCGACCCGTTCATGAACCGTTCGAGCTACACCTGCCCGACCTGCCAACCGCGACCACGCCGACCGCACCTCTGACCGAGCCGTACCGGCAACCGTGAGCGGGTCACGACGAGCCTGCGTCACGCTCGGCAACGACCTCGGGAGGAATCCGACCACTCGAGTCGACCGGGGTCCAGGGCTCCGACCGCACCCACTCCGAGCCACAGCCGGCACAGCTGAAGACCCGCATGGCGCCCATCGATGCGTCGAGCCATACCTCGTCGCCGGGACTCCAGACGCAGATCGACTGGCACGGCCACACCTCGAGCGGACGCCTAGGTCGCAGGGAACTCGCCACCTCGTCATTGTCCGGCATCGCGTCCCCGCGGTCGAGGCTGCGAGGCATCGTCGGATCCCAGCTGGCGACGCGCTCGGAGTTGACCGAAGGACCCGGTGGTGTCACCCTGGAAGGAGCAGCGGCGGCGCGATGATCCCGTCCTGCCCCGTTCCGGCCGATCCCACGAGATGCGCGGAGGAAATCTCTCGATGGCCAAGGCTCTCCTTGGGTATGTCGGAGGCGACTCCCGCCTCCTCGACGAGAACCAGCGTCTCCGACGCCGAGTCGCCGACCTTCAGACGGTCGTCCTGCGGCTCCAGGCGGAGAACGACACGCTTGCAGCAGAGCTCCACAAGGGTGACCTGCTGATGGTTCCCGACACGATCGCAGGCAAGGCCACCGCTTCACTGTGACCTGACCGGGGAGTGGTCAGCCGCGCCCCGACCTGGATCGACGATCCCCACTCCCGATGGGGTCGTGTTCGCACGACTTCATCGCGCCCGCCCGCGTGGGTTCCGAGACGCGTCGGCCTCCGCCGGTAGGGTTCAGGCTGGTCTTCCCCCCGTCGACCCGAGCCCTGTCCAGCTGCCGCTGGGCCCTGAAGGAGCAGCGTTGTACCTCAAGAGCCTCACGCTGCGCGGGTTCAAGTCGTTCGCCTCGTCGACGACGTTGCGCTTCGAGCCAGGGATCACCTGCGTGGTCGGGCCCAACGGTTCCGGCAAGTCCAACGTCGTGGACGCGCTCGCCTGGGTCATGGGCGAGCAGGGAGCCAAGTCTCTTCGCGGCGGCAAGATGGAGGACGTCATCTTCGCCGGGACCTCGGCCCGCCCGCCGCTCGGTCGAGCCGAGGTCATGCTCACCATCGACAACTCCGACGGCCTGCTGCCGATCGACTACTCGGAGGTGACGCTCTCGCGCACGATGTTCCGTGGCGGCGGCTCGGAGTACGCCATCAACGGGAACACCTGCCGCCTGCTCGATGTGCAGGAGCTGCTGAGCGACTCCGGAATCGGCCGCGAGATGCACGTGATCGTCGGACAGGGGCAGCTCGACACCATCCTGCACGCGACTCCCGAGGACCGGCGCGGGTTCATCGAGGAGGCGGCCGGCATCCTCAAGCACCGCAAGCGCAAGGAGAAGGCCCTACGCAAGCTGGACGCGACCGAGGCGAACCTGACCCGACTCGCCGACCTGCTGAACGAGCTCCGCCGTCAGCTGAAGCCACTCGGCAGGCAGGCTGAGGTCGCCCGCCGAGCGGCAGTGGTCCAGATGACGGCTCGCGATGCCAAGGCCCGGCTGCTGGCCGACGATGTCGTCACTCTGACCGCCTCTCAGCACCAGGAGCTGGCCGACGAACAGCGCCTGCACGAGCGTCGCGAACAGACCGAGGAGCAGCTGGCCGAGTCGCGCGCCCTCGAGCTCGAGCTCGAGGAACAGGTACGAGCCGCTGCGCCCCGGCTCGCCCTCGCCCATGAGACCTGGTTCGGGCTGACGGCGGTGCGTGAGCAGCTGTTGAGTACGGCACGAGTGGCCGCCGAACGGGTTCGCAACGGTGCCGACCTGCCCGTGGACGACAGCTCCGGACGCGACCCGGCGGAGCTGGAGGCCGAGGTCGCCGGCCTGCGAGCCCAGGAGCAGACGGCGAGCGCTCGGGTGGCGGACCTTCAGCACGCGCTCGAGGTAGCGGTGGCCGAACGTCAGAGGGTCGAGGCGGCTCATCTCGATGAGGACCGCCGGGTCGCCGGGCTGCTCCGGGCTGCCGCCGATCGGCGAGAGGGGTTGGCCAGGCTGTCCGGGAAGGTCGGCTCGCTCCGGAGCCGCGCCACGGCGGCGGGCGAAGAGATCGGTCGGCTCGAGCAGGCGCGGGCCGCCGCCACCGAGCGCGCTCGACGCGCCCAGCACGACTTCACCGCGCTCGAGACCCGCATCGCCGGCCTGGACGCCGGGGAGCGCGGCCTGGACGCGGAGCACGAGGCGGCGGCCGCCCTGCTCGGTGACATCGACTCCCGGCTGGCCAAGCTGCAGATCGACGTACAGGACGCCCAGCGCGAGCGGGCGGCGCTCGATGCGCGCACCGAGGCGCTCGAGCTCGGCCTGCGCCGACCCGACGGTGCCGCGGCGCTGCTCGCCGCCAGCGACACGGTGAGCGGGCTGCTCGGCTCCGTGGCCGCTCTGCTGTCGGTCCGGTCCGGCTGCGAGGCAGCCGTCGCGGCCGCGCTGGGCAGCGCGGCCGACGCGGTCGCCGTGGCCGACGTCGACTCCGCAGTCGGGGCCATCGAGCACCTGAAGACGGCCGACCTCGGGCGCGCGGGGCTGGTCCTCGGCGGTGCCGACGTCGACGACTCGGGCTGGCCCGGTCTGCCCGGCTGGGCCGTCTATGCCGTCGACGTCGTGGAGGCTCCCGATGCCCTCCGGCCCGCCTTGAGCCGCCTCCTGCACAAGACCGCCGTCGTGGACGATCTTCGGGCGGCGCATGCGCTGATATCCGATCTGCCCGATGTCGTGGCGGTCACCCGCGACGGCGACCTGGTCGGAGGATGGTTCGCGGTCGGGGGCTCGACCGGCGGCCCTAGCCTGATCGAGGTTCAGGCCGCACTGGACCAGGCCCGAGAGGCCCGGCGCCAAGCGGTCGCCACCTGCGAGCGGCTGCAGTTCGAGCTCAGCGCGCTCGACCACGAGCGGTCAGAGACCCAAGGCCGGGTCGACGTCGCGCTGGCCAGGCTGCACGAGTCCGACGCCTCGATGGCGGCCGTGGCCGAGGAGCTTGCACAGCTCGGCTCCCTGACCAGGAATGCCAAGTCCGAGGCGGCCCGCCTCGAGGAGGCGATCGTCTCCGCAACCGCCGCTCGTGACGCCGACGTTGCAGGTCTCACCGAGCTGGATGCCCGAGTTGCCGCTGCCGAGTCCGCCTCTGCCGACGAGCCAGACACCACTGAGCGCGAGCGGCTCGCCGAACGCGCCAGGGAGACCCGCCAGCTCGAGATGGACGCCAGGCTGGCGTTGCGCACCTCGGAGGAACGTGCCCGCGCCCTGCACGGACGGGCCGATGCGCTTCTCGAGTCGGCGGCCCAGGAGCGGCACGCCCGCGAGCAGGCCCGGGTGCGCCGCGAGCGCCGCCGTCGGGAGGCCCGGGTCGGCGCCGCGGTGGCCAGTGGGGTCAGCGTGGTGCTGGGCCGGCTCGAGCGAGCCCGCGCCGACGCCGCGGAACGCCGTACCGAGGTGGCGCGGACGAACACCGGACACGAGGAGCAGCTCGTCCTCACCCGGGCCAGGGTGCGCCGGTTCGAGGCCGAGCTGGCCCGGCTCACTGACACCGTGCATCGCGACGAGATGCTCCGAGCCGAGCAGCGGATGCGGATGGAGCAGCTCGCCGAGCGGGTCAGCGAGGAGCTCGGCCTGGACCTGGAGACGCTGGTCAGCGACTATGGCCCCGACCAACCCGTTCCGGCCGCCAACACGCTCGAGACGCCCGACGGCCAGGCCATGGACGTCTCGGAGCCGGCGCCAGCGGTGCCGTACGACAGGCCGGAGCAGGAGCGGCGGTTGCGCAACGCCGAGCGGCTGCTCGCCCAGCTCGGCCGGATCAACCCGCTGGCCCTCGAGGAGTTCTCGGCGCTGGAGGAGCGGCACCGCTTCCTCAGTGAGCAGCTCGACGACCTGAAGCGCACCCGGCGTGACTTGCTCGACATCGTCAAGGAGGTCGACGAGCGGGTCGAGCAGGTGTTCGTCGCGGCGTTCACCGACGTCTCGCGCGAGTTCGAGGGGGTCTTCGCGCGGCTCTTCCCCGGTGGCGAGGGGCGCCTGGTGCTCACCGATCCGGGCCACCCGCTCAGCACCGGCGTCGACGTCGAGGCCCGCCCCGCCGGCAAGAAGGTCAAGCGCCTGTCACTGCTCTCCGGCGGCGAGCGGTCACTGGTCGGGGTGGCGTTCCTGGTTGCGCTGTTCAAGGCCCGGCCGTCTCCGTTCTACATCCTCGACGAGGTGGAGGCGGCGCTCGACGACACCAACCTCGGCCGGCTGCTCGAGATCTACGAGGAGCTTCGCGAGCAGTCGCAGCTGGTGGTCGTCACCCACCAGAAGCGCACCATGGAGTGCGCCGACGCGCTGTACGGTGTCACGATGCGCGGCGACGGCGTGTCGGCCGTGATCAGTCAGCGACTCCGCGAGGCCAAGGTCGGCTGAGCGCCGCGGGTCTGTCGCTGGATGAGCTCGAGGAGCTGGTGGATGACGTCCGTGCAGAAGTCTCGTCGTTGGATGGCGTTCGGGACGGTCGCCGTCGCGCTGGCTCCGCTTGCCGCGTTGCTGCCATCGACAGGTGCAGAAGGAGCACGGCCGGCCGACCCGCCCGACGTCCATGCTCTCCAGGCCGTCAGCCTGGACTCGCCCACAGACGGCTGGGCGGTGGGAGACCACTGGCGAGTACCGGGGTCCGCCCGCATCAAGCACTGGGACGGCCGGCGGTGGGCGCAGGTGCGCGATGTCGCTCCCGCCTTCGAGCCACACGCTGTCCAGGCCATCTCACCGACCGACGCCTGGCTCGTCGGTGCCTCTGGCGGTGTATCGACGGTCGCCGAGCATTGGAACGGTACGGCGTGGCGGCAGCTGCCCACCGAGGATCCGGGCGGACCAGGTTCGGAGAACATCCTGTGGGGAGTTGCCGCTGTGACGCCCTCCGATGCCTGGTCGGTGGGCTCCACCATCGACGAGAGCGGCAAGGCAGCGACGGTGGTCGAGCGCTGGGACGGCTCGACGTGGTCACTCGTGCGGAGTCCGACCCCGCCCGGCCTGATACGTCCCTACCTGGCCGCGGTGAGCGTCGTCTCTGCCAATGACGTGTGGGCGGTCGGTGGCAGCCGCTTCACGGCCATGAGCACCCCGCTCATCGAGCACTGGGACGGCAGGCGATGGTCGATCGTCACAGGGCCCAACCCCGGTCGCGTCGCCAGCCTGTACGGCGTCGTTGCAGTCTCGGCCCGTGACGTGTGGGCGGTCGGGGCGAGGGGCAGGAACAACAAGACGACTCTCGTCGAGCATTGGAATGGTGTCCGGTGGTCGGTCGTCCCGAGCCCGGACGGTGGCGGCGTCGTCGACGTGCTGCAGAGCGTCGATGCGGTGTCCAGCGACGACGTCTGGGCGGTGGGTCACTCCGGTCTCGGCGACGGGAGCGGTGAGACGCTGGTCGAGCACTGGGATGGCACGGCCTGGACCCTCGTCCCCAGCCCGAATCCGGGGGGCGCACGCAACGGCCTGACGTCGGTGAGCTTCGTGTCCGACTCCGACGCGTGGGCAGTCGGCTACTCGAGCGACACCGCTGCCGGCAAACCCCTCATGGAGCACTGGGACGGCTCGACCTGGACGACGGGGAGGCACGACTGACCGGCAGTGATGCCGGTCACCCCTCGGTCGGTGGCTAGGGGCGTGGGCCGGGTGCGTGGCACCATGGAGGTGTGCCAGGCGACTGCCCGGCGCTCGTCGACGGGAGAGATCGCCCCCTCATGTTCTTCATCGTGGTAGCCCTGATGCTCGTGATGGCTCTGGCCGGTCTGGTGACCGCCTTCGTCGCCTACCCGCACCGCGGCCAGCCCATCCCGCACGCCGTCCGGATCTCCGACCGGATGACCAGGCTGCGCGACCGCATCGAGCCGTGATCTCGGCTCAGCCGCGCTTGCCGCGTCTGCGAGGATCCCGCCTGTGACCTATCTGCTCATCGCCGCCGTTCTGGTCGGCGTACTCGTCGTCGTGCCTGGGTGCGCTCGCCCTGGTACGGCGCAGCCGCCCGGTCGACGTACCGACCCGCCCCACGACCGAGCCCCTGCCGGGGCCGGACGGCGAACCGCCCGAAGGACGCGGCGCGGCGACCGCCGTCGACGTCGCCACTCCGGAGGACGTCGTCACGGGTGCGACCTGGCTCACCGACCCTCGAGCTCGAGCGCCCCCGGCCGCTCGCCAGCCGGCTTCGGCTGCTGCGCGACCGCCTGTCGCGTTCCCAGTCCACGCTCGGCAAGGGGCTGCTGTCGCTGCTCTCGCGCGACCGTCTCGACGAGGCGACCTGGGAGGAGATCGAGGACATCCTGCTGACCGCCGATGTCGGCGTAGCGCCAACCCAGCAGCTCGTCGAGCAGCCTGCGAACCCGGATGCGGGTTGAGGGCGCCACCGGCGAGCAGGTGCACCAGCTGCTCCGCGAGGAGCTGGTCGCGCTCGTCGACCCCATCCTTCGACCGCGCGCTCAAGACCGCCCGGCGAGAAGGCAAGCCCGGCGTGGTGATGGTGGTCGGCGTCAACGGCGTCGGCAAGACCACGACGGTCGGCAAGATCGCCCGGGTTCTCGTGGCGGACGACAAGGACGTGCTGCTCGGGGCCGCCGACACGTTCCGCGCCGCGGCCGCGGACCAGCTGCAGACCTGGGGTGAGCGCGTCGGCGTCGGCACCGTGCGCGGCGCCGAGGGCGCCGACCCCGCGAGCGTGGCCTTCGAGGCGGTTCGCGCTGGCGTCGAGCAGGAGGTCGACACGGTCCTGATCGACACCGCCGGGCGCCTGCACACCAAGACCGGGCTGATGGACGAGCTCGGCAAGGTGAAGCGGGTCGTGGAGAAGCTGGCGCCGGTCGACGAGGTCCTGCTCGTCATCGACGCCACCACCGGGCAGAACGGCCTCACCCAGGCGCGGATCTTCTCCGAGGTCGTGGATGTCACCGGGATCGTGCTGACCAAGCTGGATGGCACCGCCAAGGGCGGAATCGTGATCGCCGTACAGCGAGAGCTCGGAGTTCCGGTCAAGCTGGTCGGACTCGGCGAGGGTGCCGACGACCTCGCACCGTTCGAGGCGGCTGCGTTCGTCGACGCCCTGCTGGGCAACGACGCTGCGTCACCCGCTCGCTGAGACCTCCCAGGGCTGCCCGTCGCCCAGGTCCCTCACTTCGGTCGTCGTGGGCGTGAACTTCTCCACATGCAGGAGGTAGCCACGCCGGCCGGTCTCGTTGAGCAGACCATCGTGGATGGGCACCACCCATCGCGGCGCCGATCCGGGTCGCGAACTCGAGAGTCTCCCGTACGGCGGCCCACGGCGCGTTGAGCGGAAGGGCGAGCACGTCCACCGTTCGGCCGGGTACGGCGTCGTACGCGTCGCCTGGATGGAAGAGGGTTGGCTCGCCGTCTCTGGAGATCACGAAGCCGGTGTTGCCGATGCGGGGCACTCCGCCGTGGATGAACGCGTGCCGGTCTCCGACCCCCTCGATGCGCAGATCACCGATCTGTAGCTTCTGCCCGCCGACGAACGGTGAGGCAGTGACGTCGACACTCGCTCGACGTCGCGAGCACGTCAACGGTCTCCGGCTCCGCGAAGAGCTGGGCGTCGGGGTTCGCGGCGATCAGGGCCGGGAGCCGCTCCGTGTCGACGTGGTCAGGGTGCTGATGGGTGATCAGGATGGCGTCGAGGCCGGTCAGCGTCGTGAACGCAGCGCGAGTAGACCCCGGGGTCGATGAGCAGCCGCGTCGCGTCGGTCTCGACGAGCAGGCAGGCGTGCCCGAGGTGGGTGAGGCGCATGCGGCTCAGCCTAGAGGTGGTGGCTGTCGCTGGGGTCAGTCGGCCAGCGTTCCCGGGAACAGGTTGGCCGGAGACGGGCGCTCGGTCGACAGCACCCACTCGCGCCAGAACTCCGTCAGGTCCACTCCCGTCCGCCGGCTCATCTCGTCGCGGAACTCGAGCATGCCCATGTTCTCGCCGCTGAAGTCCCGCTGGATCCCGCTGAGCGCCGCGAAGTAGGCCGTGTCGTCCCCGATCTTGCGGCGCAGAGCGTGCTCGAAGTACGAGCCCTTGTTGTAGACGCCACCGAACACGAACTCGTTCCCCGCGCCCATGTCGTAGAGCGGCAGGCTGAAGTCGACCTGGTTGACGGTGTTGCGGTAGTAGGTGTCCAGGTCGTCACCCTGGCTCTCGTTCCACAGCCACTGTGCATAGGTCGCCATGCACTCGTTGAAGCAGACGTCGCGCCAGCGCCGGATCGAGACGTTGTCGCCCCACCACTGGTGCGCGTTCTCGTGCACGATCGTGGGGAACGGGATCCCGGCGGTGTAGACGGGACGGCTGAAGGTCTCCAGGGAGAAACCCACCTGGGCGTCGACGAAGAGGCCACCTGCGGCCGGTGCCGGGTAGGGCCCGAACTTCGAGGCCAGCAGGGTGAGGATGGCGGGGAGCTTGGCCTCGTCCTTGCGCTCCCCGAGCGCGCCCGGCGAGTAGGCGTCGACGACCGGAGTGCCGTCCGGAAGTGTCGAGCGGCTCACCGTGAGCTCGTCGATGAGGATCGTCGTCAGGTAGGTCGCCGTCGGTGTGTCGAGATGCCATCGGTAGGTCTTGGTCGCGGCTGCCCCCGCTCCCGCGGATGTGGTGGCGCCCTCGATGCCGTTCGAGATCACCGTGAACCTGGCCGGCACGGTGGCGGTCAGGCTGGAAGGTTGCCTTGTCGGTGGGGTGGTCGTTGCACGGGTACCAGTAGGCGCATGAATGCGGTTCGCCGGCCATCACCCCACCACCGCCGCTGAGCGGGTGCCAGCCGCTGACCGGGCCGGAGTCACCGACCGGTCCGTGGTCGTGGACCACGACGGTCAGGGCTTCCCCGGGGTGGCAGGGCGGGGTTCGGTGTGATCACCAGCTCATGCGGCCCGCGCTGCGCGAATTCAGCCGGGATGCCGTTGACCGTGACTTTGGTGACGGTCAGGGCGCTGCTCAGGTCCAGGTTGAGGCTGGACTGGTAGGCGATGGCCGTGGCCTTCACCTGCGTGACGGAGTCGAAGCTCGAGGTGGTCGGGTCGTACGACGTCTTGACGGCGTACCCCTTGACGTCGTACCCGGGGTTTCCGTCGGTGGGATAGTACGGGTCGCCTATCCCGTCACGGACCGCCTCCGGGAGGGCGAGCCCGTCGTGCGAGCATCCGACGAGCGGCACGAGCGCAAGCACGGAGACCAGAGCTCCGACCCTCGACGCGATGGCCCTGCGACGCTGGATGCGCACGCGTCCTCCGCCCCGGCATGGGGACGGCCTCACCCCGCGCACGCGGACCAAGACGGTCGTCCCGTCGTACGGCTCATTCGAGACCTCGCAGGTCGCGGGTAGGCTGAGGCAGCATCACAAGCCGACAACAACTGCGCACACAGGTGAGGATTCTCGTTGTTCAACACCCTGCAAGACCGGCTCGCGGCCACGTTCAAGAACCTCCGCGGCAAGGGCCGGCTCTCCGAGGCCGACATCGACGCCACCTGCCGCGAGATCAGGATCGCGCTGCTCGAGGCCGACGTGGCGCTGCCCGCGGTCCGCGAGTTCATCGAGCGGATTCGCGAGCGGGCTCGCGGTTCCGAGGTCAGCGAGGCCCTCAACCCGGCCCAGCAGGTCATCAAGATCGTCAACGACGAGCTCGTGACCATCCTCGGTGGCGAGACCCGCCGGCTGCAGTTCGCCAAGACCCCGCCGACCGTGATCATGCTCGCCGGGCTGCAAGGGTCCGGCAAGACCACGCTGGCCGGCAAGCTCGGCCGTTGGCTCAAGGACCAGGGCCACTCGCCGCTGCTCGTCGCGGCCGACCTGCAACGCCCGAACGCCGTGACCCAGCTCCAGGTGGTCGGCGGACAGGCCGGGGTGACCGTCTTCGCTCCGGAGCCTGGCAACGGCGTCGGCAACCCGGTGACTGTCGCGCGCAACGCCATCGCCGAGGCCAAGCGCTCGCTGTACGACGTCGTGGTCGTCGACACCGCGGGCCGGCTCGGCATCGACGCCGAGCTCATGCAGCAGGCCGCCGACATCCGCGACGCCGTCGACCCCGACGAGATCCTGTTCGTCGTCGACGCGATGATCGGCCAGGACGCCGTGACCACCGCCCAGGCCTTCCTCGACGGGGTCGGGTTCACCGGCGTCGTACTGTCCAAGCTCGACGGCGACGCGCGCGGCGGTGCGGCGCTCTCGGTCGCTCAGGTCACCGGCCGCCAGGTGATGTTCGCCTCCAACGGCGAGAAGCTCACCGACTTCGACGTGTTCCACCCGGACCGGATGGCCTCGCGCATCCTCGGCATGGGCGACATGCTCACCCTCATCGAGCAGGCCGAGAAGGCCTTCGACGTCGACCAGGCCACCAAGGCCGCCGAAAAGCTCAGCGGCAAGGGCGGCGACTTCACCCTCGACGACTTCCTCGAGCAGATGCAGTCCGTGCGCAAGATGGGCTCGCTGTCCAAGATCATGGGCATGCTGCCGGGGATGGGGCAGTTCAAGGACCAGATCGAGAACTTCGACGAGCGGGAGATCGACCGGGTCCAGGCGCTGATCCTGTCGATGACCCCGGCCGAGCGGGCCAACCCGAAGATCATCGACGGCTCCCGGCGAGCCCGGATCGCCCGGGGGTCCGGCCGGGCCACCAGCGAGGTCAACCAGCTCGTCGACCGCTTCCTCGAGGCCCGCAAGATGATGGAGTCGATGGCGCGCGGCGGCGGGATCCCGGGCATGCCCGGCGTTCCGGGAATGGGCGGCAAGCGCGGCAAGGCCCGCCAGCAGGCGCCGCAGAAACGAGCCAAGCGCGGTTCCGGCAACCCGGCGAAGCGGGCCGCCCAGGAGTCGCACCTCGGCCGCCGTCGGCAAGGCGGGCGGGCCGGCCGATGGGGCGGCCGCGTTCGGCTTCGGGCCCTCGACCGGCAAGGACGCGGCCGACCTGCCGTCGAGCTTCGAGCTCCCCAAGGAGCTCAAGGACCTGCTGTAGCCGGCTGCTTTGCTCTTGATCGTCGTCCATCACCGGTCTGAGCGTGGCTCCCACCATGCGTGTCGCTTGTGGTCCGGTCGCACGATGGCACCGAGGCGGCGACGACAGCGGTTTGCCCCGTCGGTCGCTCACCAGCGGTTTGCGGTACGTGGGTTCGGCTTGCTGTGACGTCTGGTGGCGTCGGGTTTGCCCAGCACGCTAGGTAAACGCCCCGTCTGCTGGGCAGGTCTGCCTGGTTGAGGGGGCACCTACCCAGCATGCTGGGCAAACCGCAGCCAGCGGCGCTTGTGCACCGCACGAGATCGGGCCTGACCCAGCCCACCGCGAGATCAGCGACGAACCCATTGAGCAGATCGGCAGGCGCGCGGGGTTCCCGTCCGCGCCGCACCTGCGCAACGTCTCCCGGCGACAGGTCGGCACGTCGCCGCAGACCTACCGCGGGCAGTTCCGCGTCAACCGCGGCTAGCTCGGTATCTGTCGGCGATCTGGCGCATCTGTTGGGCAATGCCATCGCAGGTGATCCCGCCACAACCGCCGACGC
Organism: uncultured Actinomycetota bacterium; assembly: GCA_963833975.1. Lineage (GTDB taxonomy): Bacteria > Actinomycetota > Actinomycetes > Propionibacteriales > Nocardioidaceae > JAWWPG01. The sequence goes on along the minus strand of CAWIAB010000004.1, from coordinate 332,473 downwards.
CAGCTCAGTCGGGTCATCCTGGCGGGCTCACACGCGACGGTTCCAGCAGCTGAGTCGAGGAGGAAACATGTCCACACCTGTTGAGATCGCCAAGGCCAACGGCATCGTGATCGCCGAGATCGCGTGGGATGCCTCACGTCAGGTCGGAGTGCCGTTCTGGGCCGCGTGCGCATTTCTTGTGCAGGAGTCGGCGGGCGGGCAGAACGTCTTCGGACACGACCCGACGATCTTCGTCGGCGCGGGCTCGGTCACCCAGGAGAAGTACACGGCGTACAAGGCCGAGCGGATCCGGACCGGCCAGTGCCAAGGGGTCGGCCCCATGCAGCTCACCTTTCACACCTTCCAGGACCAGGCCGACGCACTCGGTGGGTGTTGGCAGCCGCAGCACAACGTGACCCAGGGCCTGCGCATCCTCAAGGGATTCGTCGATGCCGGGAAGTCGTGGCACCAGGCCGCGGCCGCATACAACGGCTCCGAGGCGTACGCCGACCAGATGGATGCTCGGTTCGTGCACTGGCAGCAGCTCCTCGGCGCCGCCGACGATGTGGCGGAACGTCCTCAGCTGCACACGTCCAGCCCGGCGATCGGAGTCATGCAGAAGAAGCTCGGCGTGGCCGGGCATTATCACGGCGGAGACGAGCCCAACTTCTACGGCTCGCACACCCGCTCGGCGGTCAGGGACTTCCAGCTCGCACAGGGCTGGACCGGCTCAGACGCCGACGGTCTGCTCGGACCTGTGACGTGGGAACGGATCCTGGCGCTCCCGGCTCGGGCCGCCTAGCGGACGGAGGTCCAGGTCCAGCCGTGCGACACGGGCCACCCGCGGCGCGCAGCAGTCCGCTCGAACCCCGGTCACCTCCAGTAGCGTCGCGCCATGGCCGGCGCGCTGAAGGTGTCAGGGGTCGTGCTCCCGGACGGTGAGCATCGGGTTCTGTACGTCGCTGAGGGGCGTGTGACGTATGAGCCGGTCGCCGATGCGGAGGTGATCGACGCCGGGTGGATCGTGCCGGGGCTGGTGGACGCCCACTGTCACGTCGGCCTCGACGCCCACGGTCCGGTGTCTGACGAGGTCAGCGAGGCGCAGGCGATCGCCGACCGGGACGCCGGCGCGCTGCTGCTACGCGACGCCGGTTCGGCCGCCGACACCCGATGGATCGACGAGCGCGAAGACCTGCCGCGGCTCATCCGGGCCGGACGACATCTGGCCAGGCCCCGTCGCTACATCCGTAACTACGCCCACGAGATCGAACCGGAGCTCCTTCCCGAGTACGTCGCCCGGGAGGCCGACCGCGGGGACGGCTGGGTCAAGCTGGTTGGTGACTGGATCGACCGTGACGTCGAGGACCTGGCGCCGTGCTGGCCGTTGTCTGCGCTGACCGAGGCGATTGCCGTGGCGCATGATCACGGGGCTCGGGTCACGGCCCACGTGTTCGGGGAAGAGGCCCTGCCTGATCTGTTCGCCGCCGGCATCGACTGCATCGAGCACGGCACCGGTCTGTCGCCACACCTCGTCGACGAGATGGTCGCGCGCGGAGTGGCCCTCGTCCCCACGGTCAAGCAGCTCGACAACTTCCCGGAGTACGCCGCGGCGGGCGAGGCTCGCTTCCCGGCGTACGCGAAACGGATGCGGGCCTTGCACGCGCGCCGGCAGGAGACGATCCGCGCCGCCTACGAGGCCGGCGTCGCCATCTACGCCGGGACCGACGCCGGGGGCGTCCTGCCGCACGGCCTGATCGGCGCCGAGATGGCCGAGCTCGCCGACTACGGGCTGACGGCACGCGACGCCCTGGGCGCTGGATCGTGGCGGGCCAGGGACTGGCTGGGCAGGCCGAGCGGACTTGCCGAGGGTGACCCGGCAGACCTCGTGCTGTACGACGCCGACCCGCTCGTCGATCTCGGCGTCCTGCAGCATCCGCGCTGTGTCGTGCTTCGAGGACGCGTGGTGGCCCGTCGGTGAAGGGGCGGCACAGCGCCTGGCTGCTGATCGTGGCGCTGTCGCTGGCCGGCGCGGGCTGCTCGTCCGCGCCAGCGCTCGACCCGCCCAGGGCGCCAACTGGGATGTCCGACTCCGCCGGGACACCGTCAGCGGGGCCGGCTACGTCGATCGCGCGTCCCCGATCGATCACCCTGGCGTTCGCGGGCGACCTCAACTTCGACCAGCAGCTCGAACCGCTGCTGACGGACCCGGGTCCGCTCGTCGGCGCACTCCGCCCCCTCCTGGCCGGCGCGGACCTCGCGATGCTCAACCTGGAGACCGCGATCACCACCCGCGGCACGCCTGAGCCGAAGACCTACCATTTCCGGGCTCCGGCAACGGCACTCGACGCCGTGGCGTCGACCGGCGTCGATGTGGTGACCATGGCGAACAACCACGCGGTCGACTACGGCCCGGTGGCGTTCGCCGACACGCTGGCGGCCAAGGCGCACAGCCCCATTCCGGTCGTGGGGATCGGGCACGATGCGGCGCAGGCGTTCGCACCCGCGGTGTTCCACCGCGCGGGCCTGTCCATCGCCGTACTCGGGTCGACCGAGATCGACGACCTCACCCTCAACAAGTTCCCGGCCACCGAGACCTCGCCGGGAGTGGCGACGAACCTCGACCCGACACGGCTCCTGGCGGCCGTGCGTGCGGCGTCTCGGCAGTACGACGTCGTCGTGGTCTACCTGCACTGGGGCCTCGACTACACCTCGTGCCCGGACTCGATCCAGCCCCAGATGGCGGCCAGGCTGTCTGCCGCGGGAGCCGACATCGTGGTGGGCTCACACGCCCACCGCGTGGAGGGCGGGGGCTGGCTCGGTGCTACGTACGTCGACTACGGGCTCGGCAACTTCGTCTGGGCGCGCGACGACGGGGACAACGGCGTCTCGGGTGTACTCACCCTGACCGTCGGGGTGCCAGAGGTGCTCGCCCGGGAGCGAGCAGCGCACCCATTCACAGATCGGTCCGTGGTGACCAGTGCCGAGTGGACGCCTCTCCAGATCGGGGACGACGGGATACCGCGCGAGCCGGACCCGACCCAGCAGGGCGAGCTGTCGCGGCGTTGGAGCGACGCGCGGTCGTGCACGGACCTGAGTGCGCGACCACGCTGACCGGCGGCGTGGCTCCAGCGCGAGGCTGTTCCTCAGCGGGAGGCTGCTTCTCAGTTAGAAAAACCGGCCCCTCGTCTGGCAGACTGTGTGCCGACTTCGTACCGGGGAGGACCCTCTCACCCAAACCGGCACGGATCCTCTGTGACTGACGCCCTGACCCCACCTGGCCGCAGGTCGCAATACCCACCCGACATCAAGGAGACACCACACTCGTGGCCGTCAAGATCAGACTCAAGCGCATGGGCAAGATCCGTGCACCGTACTACCGCATCGTCGTCGCCGACTCGCGCACCAAGCGCGACGGTCGGGTCATCGAGGAGATCGGGAAGTACCACCCGAAGGAGGACCCCAGCTTCATCGAGGTCGACTCCGAGCGGGCGCTCTACTGGCTCGGCGTCGGCGCCCAGCCGAGCGAGCCCGTCGCCGCCATCCTCAAGGTGACTGGTGACTGGCAGAAGTTCACCGGCGAGCCGGCACCGCCGCCGATGAAGGTGGCCGAGGAGCGGCGCGACAAGACCGACCTCTTCAACGAGGCGCTTGAAGGACTCCAAGCACGAGCCGACGGCCGAGGCCGTGACGCCGCGCAAGACGACCGCGACGAAGTCCTCGGCCGACGAGTCCAAGGCGCTCTCCGACGCCGAGGCGGCGCCCCTGGCCGACACCACCGCTGTCGAAGAAGCCGTTAGTGAAGCCGAGACGCCCGTCGCGCAGACGGGAACCCTCGGCGACGACGCAGCGGCCGCGGGAGCCGAGGCCGGGGATGCTCCGAGCGGAGCGGCCGACCCGGTGGATGGCGCAGCAGACTCGACGGCCACCGACGACGTGCCCGCCGACACTGACACCGACAAGGCAGACAGCTGACCATGCTCGTCGACGCCCTCGACCACCTGGTACGAGGGATCGTCGACCACCCCGACGACGTCAGCGTCCGCAGCCGCGAGGCGCGCGGGGCCGGCGGTCGCGACCGCGATCGTGGCTCCCGGCCGGGCGGCCGTGGCGAGACCCTCGAGGTCCGGGTCAACCCCGAAGACCTCGGCAGGGTGATCGGCCGCTCCGGACGCACCGCCACGGCGCTGCGCACGGTGCTGCAGGCGCTCAGCGGCCAAGAGCAACATCCGGGTCGACTTCGTCGATGTCGACCGCCGGCGCTGACGACACCTGGACCGACGCCGGGCGCGGGCCGGAGACGGCGAGCCCGGCTCCGGCCGCTGACCCCCACTCGGACGAGCATCGAGATCACCGTCGGCAGGATCGGACGGGCCCATGGGCTGCGTGGCGACGTCTTCCTCGACGTGCGTACCGACGAGCCGGAACGCCGGTTCGCGTCCGGGAGCCGGTTCAGCACCCGCCGGGGGGTCCTCGTCCTCGAGTCCGCCCGGTGGCACGGCGCGCGGCTGGTCGCGAGGTTCGAGCAGGCGTCGGACCGCGAGGGCGCCGAGCTGCTTCGCGGGATCGAGCTCCGGGTCGACGTACCCGCTGACGAGCGACCGGAGGATCCCGAAGAGTTCTACGACCACCAGCTGCGCGGGCTAGCCGCGCATCTCGACACGGGTGAGCGGATCGGCCGGGTCAACGACGTCCTCCATCTGCCGGGCCAGGACATGCTCGTCCTCGACATCGATGCGAGCGAGGTGCTGGTGCCCTTCGTCGCCGAGATCGTGACCTCGGTCGACCTCGAGGCCGGACGGGTCGAGATCGCTGATCTGCCCGGTCTGCTCAGCGAGCTGCCGAGCCCCGATGAGGGAACCGAGGCGTGACGGCGATGCGGGTGGACGTCCTCACGATCTTCCCGGAGTACCTGGCGCCGCTGGGACTGTCCCTGATCGGACGAGCCCAGGCGGACGGGCTGCTGTCGGTCCACACGCACGACCTCCGCGACTGGACACATGACCGGCACCGCACCGTCGACGACACCCCGTACGGCGGCGGCCCCGGAATGGTGATGCGGCCCGAGCCATGGGGCGATGCGATCGACGCCGTGCTCATGAACGGTCGGGGCGACGAGCCTGGCGCCGCGCCCGTGCCGACGCTGGTCATCCCGACTCCGGCCGGGCAGCGGTTCGACCAGCGACTGGCCGAGGAGCTTGCCGCCACGCCATGGCTGATCGTCGCCTGCGGCCGCTATGAGGGCATCGACCAGCGCGTCACGGACCACTTCGCCGAACGGGTCGAGGTGCTCGAGATCAGCCTCGGCGACTACGTGCTCAACGGGGGAGAGGCGGCGGCCCTGGTGATCGTCGAGGCGGTTGCGCGGCTGCTGTCCGAACGTCCTCGGCAACCCCGCGTCGCTCGACGAGGAGTCCCACGGCGGCGGGCCGGAGGTCGGGCTGCTCGAGTACCCCGTCTACACCAAGCCACCCACCTGGCGCGGGCTCGACGTGCCCGAGGTCCTGCTGTCCGGTCATCACGGCCGGATCGAGGCCTGGCGTCGCGATCAGTCGCTACGACGGACTGCGCAGCAGCCGGCCCGACCTCGCCCATCCGAGCCAGACCCTGAAGGTGGCCGACCTGGAGGTCGACGCCGAGGTCAGGCTGGCCTGGCCGAGCGACACGGGCGAGATCCTCACCCTGCAACGGTGCTGCTGGGTGAGCGAGGCGCAGGCCAACGAGGGCGTCCCGATCCCGGCCCTGCTCGAGACGCTCGAGGACGTACGGCGTTCTCTCGACGAGTGGACGACGGTCGTGGTGCGTTCGGCGGGCCGGCTGGTCGGCTCGGTGCGCGGGCCGGCTGGCCGGCCCGACTCCGTGTGGGACATCGGCCGGCTGATGGTGGCGCCCGACCTCGAGGGTCGCGGCCTTGGTCGCTGGCTGCTCGTCAACATCGAGCAGCTGGCGCCGCCGCAGGCGACGTCGTACCGGCTCTCGACCGGCGCCGGAAGCGAGCGCAACCATCGGATGTACCACAAGGCGGGCTATCGGCGGTCACCGGAGGAGCCACCTCACCATGGCGTGGTCGTGCTCTCCAAACGGGGTCGTGCGAGCGGCGATTCCGGGGCCGGCGATTTCGGTTAAGGCGAGTCGCTGTGGCAGACTTCCCCGTTGGTGTCACTCGTCCCGGACCCGCGAGCGGGCCATCCGGACGCCACCTCTGCCACAGGGGAGCACGGCATGTGACGAGTGCGACGCCCCCTGACCTGCTCCACCAGACAAACGCGTGGGTGACCTGTGGCACCGACGAGGGAAGTGAACGACATGACCCACCCCATCGACGCCATCGGGGCTGCCATCGCCCGCGACGACATCCCCGCCTTCCGGCCCGGCGACACGCTGAAGGTGAACGTCAAGGTCGTCGAGGGCAACCGCTCGCGGATCCAGCTCTTCCAGGGCGTGTGCATCCGGATCCAGGGATCGGGCATCGGCCGGACGTTCACCGTCCGCAAGGTCAGCTTCGGAGTCGGGGTCGAGCGCACGTTCCCGCTGCACACCCCGATCATCGACTCGATCGAGGTCGTCACCCGCGGCGACGTCCGTCGCGCCAAGCTCTACTACCTGCGGAACCTGCGCGGCAAGAAAGCCAAGATCAAGGAGCGCCGCGAGGCGCCGGCCGGGCGCTGAGATTTTCCGAGTTAGGCTCGCACCGTGACCTCTGTTCGCGGGGATGACCCCGACACGTCCGGCACCGCCGAGCGTGAGGCCCGCGCCTCCTCCCGGGCCGGCGGATCGTCGTACGACGGCGTAGACGCAGGAGTCGGAGAGCCACCCGCGGGACCGACCGTCGAGGCGACCGACGAGGACCCCGGGGACGTGCCCGGGCATCGACCGGCAACGCCATGGTGGAAAGAGACCCTGCTCCTGGTCGGCACCGCACTGATCCTGGCGCTGATCATCAAGACCTTCTTCGTGCAGGCGTTCTACATCCCCTCCGGGTCGATGGAGAACACGCTCAAGGTCAACGACCGGATCCTCGTCCAGAAGGTCTCCTACTGGTTCGGCACCCCGCAACGCGGCGACATCGTGGTCTTCGACGACCCGGACAACTGGCTCGGCGAGGAGGACGGGACCACGCCGAGCAACCCGATCACCAAGGCGCTTTCGTTCGTCGGGTCTCTACCCGACCGGCGGACACCTGGTGAAGCGGGTGATCGGAGTCGGCGGCGACGATGTCCGGTGCCACGACGGGATCGTCCAGGTCAACGGGGTCAACCTGAAGGAGTCGTCGTACGTCACGATCCCCACGAACGCCTGTCTCGGGATCTGGGACGTCCATGTGCCGCCGGACCACCTGTGGGTGCTCGGCGACAACCGGGAGAACTCGGCCGACTCGCGCGCCCACATGGGTGACCCCGGAGGTGGCTTCATCCCGGTCGACGACGTCGTCGGCAAGGTCTTCGTGACCGTCTGGCCGGTCGACCGGTGGACCTTCTTCCCTCGACCGCAGACGTTCGCCAACCCGGCGCTCAACGCGGCCATGGGGGCGGTCGGAGGCACCGTCCCGCTGGGGGCGTTCCTGGTGCTCGCTCCCCACGCTCTACCGGCGCGCCACGGTGGGTGACGAGACCGGCGACTCGACCGACAGCGACCAGACATGACCGTCAACCCGACCTCGCGTCGACCCGCGACGCCCCCGCCGAGCGCGACCACCGTCAGCCGAGCCTGGGCGGGGTCGCCGGATCTTCCGTGGCGCTCGCGAGGTCGTGATCATCGTGGTGATCGCGCTGGTGGCGTCGGCGCTGCTCCGGGCGTTCGTGGTCCAGGCGTTCTACGTGCCGACCGGGTCGATGCTTCCCGAGATCCAGCTGCACGACAAGATCCTGGTGAGCCGGATCGGTGGCATCCACCGCGGTGAGGTCGTGGTCTTCCAGGACCCCGGAGGATGGATCCCGGCGAGCGAGAAGACCGGCGCGCCCGGTCCCATCCAGTCGGCACTGGAGTTCGTCGGCGTACTGCCCGCAGTCGAGCGACGACCACCTGGTCAAGCGGGTCATCGGGCTGCCTGGCGACCACGTCGTGTGCTGCTCGAACAAGGGCCAGCTCAAGATCAACGGCGAGGCCATCGACGAGTCGAGCTATCTGTTCCAGGGCGACAAGCCGGCCGACAACCTCTCGTTCAACGTGATCGTCCCGGCGGACCACATCTTCGTGCTCGGTGACCATCGCTACGAGTCAGGGGACTCGTCTCGGCACCTGCCGTCGCAGGGTGCGTTCGTCCCCGAGGACCTGGTCACCGGGCGGGCGATGGCGGTGATCTGGCCGTTGAGCCACGCGCACATCATGCACATCCCGGCGGCCTTCTCCGACATCCCGCCCGGTCAGATCCCGCCGGACCAGGGCATCATCGAGCAGTCGTCGCGAGCGAGTCGGTGACCTGCTGGCGACCATGACGACCCAACCCACGAGCAGCCTGCCCAAGGGCAGCACGGTCCGCAAGGACGCGGGCCTGTACGGCTACGAGCGCGCCTTGCGCCGGGTCGGGCTGGCGCCCATCGCCGGTGTCGACGAGGCCGGTCGGGGCGCGTGCGCCGGCCCACTGGTCGCCGCCGCGGCGATCCTCCCGGAGGGCGGCGCCGGGATCGTGCCGGGTCTGGCCGACTCGAAGCTGCTGACCCCGAAGGCGCGCGAGGCCTGCTACCAGCAGGTCGTACGCCGAGCGGTCTCCTGGTCCGTCGTCGTGGTCGAGCCGGCCGAGTGCGACCGGCTCGGCATGCACGTGGCCAACGTCGAGGCGCTGCGGCGCAGCCTGGCCCGACTTCACGTGCGGCCGCGCTACGTGCTCACGGACGGGTTCCCGGTCGACGGGCTCGGCGTACCCGGGCTGGCCATCTGGAAGGGCGACCGGGTCGCCGCCTGCATCTCGGCCGCGTCGGTTCTCGCCAAGGTGACCCGCGACCGGCTGATGTGCGACCTGCACCAGGACTATCCCGCCTACCGCTTCGACGTCCACAAGGGCTACTGCACGAAGGAGCACCAGCAGGCGCTCGCCGAGAACGGCCCCTGCCCGATCCATCGCCGGCGCTTCGTCAACGTACGTCGTGCCGAGGGAGGCCGGGAGGAGTGGTCCTTCGCGGGCTGGCAGGACCAATCGGGGTCGGCTGACGACGCTGCCATCGGCCGGGCCGCAGCCAGGGGAGGTGCCTGATGAGCGCTGAGGACCTGGAGAAGTACGAGACCGAGATGGAGCTCCAGCTCTATCGCGAGTATCGCGACGTCGTCGGCATCTTCACCTACGTCGTCGAGACCGATCGTCGCTTCTACCTCTGCAACCAGGTCGACCTCAAGGTCCGGACCGAGTCCGGCGACGCCTACTTCGAGGTGACGATGAGCGACGCGTGGGTGTGGGACATGTACCGCCCGGCCCGCTTCGCCAAGAACGTCAAGGTCGTGACGTTCAAGGACGTCAACATCGAGGAGCTCGCGGCTGCCGACCTCGAGCCGCCCAAGTCCTGACGCCGCCTGACCCTTCCGCGCTTTCCACAGACCCGGACCTGACCTCCGCTCGTCCACAGGCTCGCCTCCGCCGTACACCAGGTGTCGCCCAGCCTCCGCAGGATTGCTGCTGGAGGTGACCGATGGCAGCCACATACGCGCAACGCAAGGCGCTCGGCGACTACGGCGAGCGGCTCGCCGCGCTGGAGCTGGAACGACTGGGGTTCGAGGTGCTGGACCGCAACTGGCGGTGCAGTGCAGGGTGAGCTCGACATCGTCGCCCACGGATGCAACGTCCTGGTCGCGTGCGAGGTCAAGACGCGACGCAGCGACCGGTACGGCAGCGCGATGGAGGCCATCACGCCGGCGAAGTCGGCTCGGCTCTACCGGCTGGTGTTCTCGTGGTGCGCGCAGCGTGGCTGGCCGGCCTCGCCGGTCCGGGTCGACGTGGTCACCGTCGTCCTGGCCAGGCGCAGCTCGCCGGTGGTCACGCACTACGCCGGGGTGGCCTGACATGGGCACCGGTCTCACCTACTCCGTGTCGCTCGACGGCGTGGTCGGCCGGCTGGTCTGCGTCGAGGCCGACATCAGCCAGGGGGTCCCCGGCTGGGCGCTCAGTGGGCTGCCCGACGCGTCCGTCGCCGAGTCTCGCGACCGGTGCCGGGCGGCGCTGCTCAACAGCAAGCAGAAGTGGCCCGACCTGAAGATCACCGTCGGGATGTACCCCGCCGACATCCGCAAGGTCGGCACCCATTACGACCTGCCCATCGCCCTCGCGCTGCTCGCGGCCCAGGGCGAGCTGCCGGCCCAGTCCCTGAGGTCGACGGTCGCGTTCGGTGAGCTCGGCCTCGACGGTCGGCTGCGCGGTGTGCCTGGCGTGCTGCCCGCCGTGCTGTCGGCCGCCGACAGTGGGGTCGAGCGGGTCATCGTCCCGGCGGCCAACGCGGCCGAGGCCAGGCTGATCGACGGCGTGCGGGTCCTCGGGGTGGTGTCGCTGACGGAGTGCATCGCCCTGTTGCGCGGCGAGGACCCACCGATCGAAGAGGATCCGGAGCCCTGGCTGACGGAGTCCGACGTCCGGGTGCTCGACCCTGCCCGAGACGACGAGGCCGACCTGCTCGACGTGCGAGGTCAGCACCTGGCTCGCTGGTGCGTCGAGGTGGCCGCGGCGGGTCGCCACCATCTGTTCCTCGAGGGACCGCCAGGCTCCGGCAAGACGATGCTCGCCGAACGGTTCGCCCGGCTGCTGCCCGACCTCGAGGTGTGGCAGTCGATCGAGACCACCCAGGTCCACTCGCTGGCCGGCCTGCTGTCTCGAGACGACCCACGCATCACCAGACCGCCCTACCTGGCGCCCAACCACGCCGACACGGTTCCGTCGGTGATCGGCGGGGGCGGTCGGCTGATCAAACCCGGCGCGATCAGCCTTGCGCACCACGGGGTGCTGTTCATGGACGAAGCGCTGGAGTTCCGCCCCAGCGTGCACGACGCCTTGCGGCAGCCTCTCGAGAGCGGTGAGATCTCGATCCGGAGGTCGGACGGGGCGGCGAAGTTCCCGGCCCGCTTCCAGCTGATCCTGGCCGCCAACCCGTGTCCCTGCGGCATGGCGTTCGGGAAGGGGCGTGAGTGCATCTGCACCCCTTCGAAGCGTCGGCAGTACCGCGAGCGGCTCAGCGGACCGGTGCGGGACCGGCTCGACATCGTCAACGACGTGCTGCCGGTGTCTCGCGCGGAGATGCGGCAACAGGTGGGCACCAGCGGGTCGAGCGCCGCGGTGGCGATCCGGGTGGCCGAGGCGCGACAACGGGCCGGTGCGCGGTTCGCGGACCTGCCCTGGCGGACGAACGCCGAGGTGCCCGGTTTCGAGTTCCGGCGGCGCTGCCCGCTGCCGGCCGACGTGACGCTGCCGATCGAGAACCTGGTGGCCGCCGGCAAGCTCACCCAGCGCGGAGCCGATCGGGTCAACCGGCTGGCCTGGACGATCGCCGACCTCGGGGGTCGCGACCGGCCAACGTTCGCTGACGTGGGGGAGGCGCTCTACCTGCGGAGCAGGGGTGTCAGTGGGCGTTCCCCGACCGGTGAGCAGGTCGCGTGATGGCCGTGGGCCAGGACGAGCGTGCACCGTCGGATGCGGAACGCGCGGCGCGCATGCAGCTGAGCCGGGTGGTCGAGCCAGGTGACCCGGACGCCTGTCAGCTGGTCCGGGAGCACTCGGCTGTGGCCTTGGTCGAGCGGTTGCGCGCCGGTCGGCTGCAGCAGCCGAAGGCGCAGGCCTGGGCGGCGCGCCTGGCGGCCTGCCGACCCCGACCAGATCGAGTGCGCTGCGGCCGCGGGTGGCCGCCAGGTTCCTGATGCCGGGAGACGCTGAGTGGCCGGCGGAGCTGGACGACCTGATGCCCCTGGAGTCCGCCGTCGGCGATCGGCAGGGCAGGGGAGCCGTTCGGGCTCTGGGTACGCGGACCGCTCGCGCTTGGCCGGTCTGGTCGGCACCGCGGTCGCGGTCGTCGGTGCCCGAGCCTCGACCGACTACGGCGACCATGTCGCAGGGTCCCTGGCCGCGGGTTGTGTTGCCGGCGGCTGGAGCATCGTGTCCGGCGGCGCCTACGGGATCGACGCGGCGGCTCACCGTGGCGCGCTGGCCGCCGAAGGCACCACGGTTGCCGTGCTCGCGTCGGGCATCGACCGGCTCTACCCCGTGGGCCACGGCGGTCTGCTCGAGGAGGTGGCCGCGACCGGCCTGCTCGTGAGCGAGGCCGCGCCGGGATGCCCGCCGAGCCGGACCCGCTTCCTGGTCCGCAACCGGCTGATCGCGGCGCTGAGCCGAGGCACGGTCGTGGTCGAGGCGGCCCTTCGGAGCGGATCGTCTGAACACCGCGCGGTGGGCGCGCGACCTGAGCCGTGCCCTGATGGGAGTTCCGGGACCGGTGACGTCGATGATGTCCGCCGGGGTCCACGAGCTGCTCCGCCAACCTGAGGCGGTGCTCGTGACGGACGCCGACGAGATCCTCGAGCTCGTGGCGCCTATCGGCGCCGCGCCAGCCCCGCTGAAGCAAGGCCCGACCGTGCCGCGAGATGCCCTGGACGAGGTCTCACGCCGGCTCCTCGAGGCCGTGCCGAAGGTTGCTCCCGCACCGGTGGCCTCGATCGCCACCCGGGCCGAGCTGGCGCCAGCCGAAGCACTCGCCCAGCTGAGCGGGCTGGTGGAGCAGGGGTTGGTCATCCGGGTCGGCGGTGGGTGGCGCCTTCCCCCGGCCTCGACCGACGCGCCATGAGCCAGCCGCCCGAGCGGTGCCCGCCGTAGGTCGGACGTGAAGACCCCGAGCTCGGCCTTGGTAGCGTGGCTCGCCACAGAAGCGGCCACTGCGGGACGACGGGTGGCCACGCGCGGAAGGGGAGTGTCGATGACTAGCGGGCAGCTGTACGACACCATCGGAGCCACCTACACGGTGACCCGACGCACCGAGCCGCGGATCGCTGCGCGGATCTGGGCCGCGCTCGGCGATGCTCGAACCGTCCTGAACGTCGGAGCCGGCACCGGGTCCTACGAGCCGCCAGACCGACCGGTCCGCGCGGTGGAACCATCGGCGCTCATGCGTTCGCAGCGCCTCCCTGACACGGCGCCGTGCCTGGCGGCGGCGGCCGAGAAGCTGCCGTTCGAGGACCAGTCCTTCGACGCCGCGATGGCTGTGTGCACGCTTCATCACTGGCAGGACCCGATCGCCGGCCTGCGCGAGATGCAGCGAGTTGCTCGCCGCGTGGTCGTGTTCCTGTTCGACACCAGTGACCCCGGCCAGTTCTGGCTCACTCGTGACTACCTCCCCGAGTTCGCCACCCTGAGAGGCTGCACGATTCTGGCCTCGCTGAACGAGCTGGCTGCCGCTGTCGGAGCCCGCTTGGAGCCGGTGCCCATCCCTTGGGACTGCGCCGACGGCTTCTTCGAGGCCCACTGGCGCCGGCCCGAGGCATACCTGGACGAGAGTGTCCGTCGCGGAGTGTCGGTCTGGGACGGCGTCGGACCGGACGCCGAGCAGAGCGCAGTGGACAGTCTCGGTCGTGACCTCGCGTCAGGTCGGTGGGCCGAACGCAACCACGACATCGTCGATCTCGACGCAGCAGAGCTCGGAGCTCGCCTGCTCATCGCGTGACGTCCCCAGATCGGCGCACTCCTCGGGCGGCACCAGGTCGGGACTCCGGTAACAGCCTCAGCAGCGGGTCGCGTGCCCGACCGCGGGATGCCGACGCGCCCCGGAGCTCGCCGTCGAGGCGATAGGTCGGTGCGAGACTGGTCGAGTGGCCGGAGACCAGGACATCGCCGAACCCCTGGCGGAGGTGCTCGCGGCCTATGAGCGTCATCTCGTCCTCGAGCGCGACCTGGCACCTCACACGGTTCGCGCCTACCAGTCCGACCTGGCCGACCTGTTCGACCACCTGACCCGGATGGGTGTACAGGATGTTTCACGGCTCGACCTGAGCATGTTGCGGAGCTGGCTCGCGAAGCAGCGCTCGCTCGGCAAGGCACGCACGACGATGGCCCGCCGGGCAACCGCGGTTCGGGTCTTCACCGGGTGGGCTCACCGCGCGGGACTGCTCCCGACCGACCCGGGGGTGCTGCTGGCCAGCCCGAGGTCGCACCGAACACTGCCGGCGGTCCTCGGCGTCCGCGACATGCGGGACCTCCTGGACGTCGCTGCGGGGCGCGCCGAGTCCGGCGACCCGGTCGCGCTGCGTGACGTGGCCGTCCTCGAGCTGCTGTACGCAAGTGGCATCCGAGTCGGTGAGCTGGTCGCCCTGGACGTGGACGACGTCGATACGGCGCGCCGGGTCGTGCGCGTCTTCGGCAAGGGCCGCAAGGAGCGGGTCGCGCCGTACGGGGTACCCGCCGCGCAGGCGATGCGTCGCTGGCTCGACGACGGGCGTCGCGAGCTGGCCCGCTCCGGCAGCGGCGCCTCGCTCTTCGTCGGTGTCCGGGGCGGCCGACTCGACCAGCGTGCCGTGCGCACGCTTGTGCATGCCCGGCTCGGCGAGGTTCCGGGCGCACCCGACACGGGTCCGCACGGGCTACGGCACAGCGCCGCCACTCACCTGCTCGAGGGCGGGGCGGACCTGCGCTCGGTCCAGGAGATCCTCGGCCACGCGTCGCTGGCCACCACCCAGCTGTACACGCACGTCACGACCGAGCGGCTGCGCAGCGCCTATCTGCAGGCCCACCCTCGCGCCTGACGGCCGGTCCTGGCCCCAGCGGTGCTGAGCCGAGCCGCGCTTGGTCATCGCGGAGCCGGAGGCCCCCGGCTCGCTGTCGCTGAGCGACTGACCTTCCCACCGCGTGACCAGGCGCTGCCTGCGTCGCCCCCGCCGTCTGTGTCACCCGCGGCGCCCGCACCACGTGCACCGCGAGCACCGCCACAGCGAAGTCGTCCGAGCTGATCTCGCCCTGGTGCGTCTCCGTGGCGCGACGGTGGCATCGCCTTCCAGCCCGGTGGGTCGCCCTGACCGCCGGGCGGCAGTCCGGCCAACGGCTTCAGCCTGACCGGTCTGGCCGGTAACAGGCCCAACGGGTCGACGTAGGTGTCGCCGCGCTTGGCCCCGAGGTGGAGGCAGGGTCGGGCAGACAGTGGGACCCGATCAGCTCGAGTGATCCGAGGAGGCTCACCCGCGCTCACCGTGGCGCCCCTTGTCACGTAGGCGCTCACGGGTTGATAGGTGGAAGACAGCGACCCGTGGTCGACCACCACCACTCCGCGACCGGCCACCGATCCGGCGAACGTCACCGTGCCCACGGCAACCGAGAGGACGGCTTGACCAACGTCTCCCGACAGGTCCACTCCACGGTGCCCCGGACCGTAGGGCGACGCCGGCGGTTGGAAGGGGCGCACCACGCTGCGGAACGGGCTCCAGCGGCCACACCCACGTCGGGGCTGACTCATTCGCGGTGAGCGGCGAGGCGAGGGCGGCAGCCAGCGCAGTGGCAAGGAGGGGTCCGGCGCAGGGGAGTCTGGTCATGCGGACGATCCTCGACGTCGGCCCTGACCGACCGAGGCGGCCTGGAAGCCGGCTGTGGACAGAACCCGGGCGACCGCTGGCTGTGGACAACCCGGTCCGATGGATGCTCCGCGGGTTTCAGGCTCACGGCCACCGTGCCCTACACTTGGGACAGCGGCCCGTCCAGGCGGGCCGACTTCGCACGCCCACACGCCGCGGGATCTCGCGGGCGCGTGCCGTGGTCTCGCCAGGGCCGGCTTCGGCCGGTCTGGCGGGTGGCACTCGCGTGGACGTCAGGGTTTCGATGCCATCGAAACGACAACCGCAGATGCGGCGCCCCCGGGAGCCGCTGGACCGGTGCTCGCGAGAGCACCGAAGGAGGAACCGCCATGGCCGTCGTGTCCATGCGCCAGCTGCTCGAGAGCGGCGTCCACTTCGGGCACCAGACCCGTCGCTGGAACCCGAAGATGAAGCGATTCATCATGACCGAGCGCAACGGCATCTACATCATCGACCTGCAGCAGTCGCTGGCCTACATCGACCGCAGCTACGCCTTCATCAAGGGCGCCGTCGCCGCGGGCGGCAACGTGCTGTTCGTCGGCACCAAGAAGCAGGCCCAGGAAGCCATCGAGGAGCAGGCCAAGCGGGTCGGCATGCCGTTCGTCAGCCAGCGTTGGCTCGGCGGCATGCTCACCAACTTCCAGACCGTGCACCAGCGCATCCAGCGGCTGAAGGAGCTCGAGGAGATCGACTTCGACGACGTGGCCGGCTCCGGTCGCACCAAGAAGGAGCTCCTGCACATGCGTCGCGAGAAGGACAAGCTCTCGCGCACGCTCGGCGGCATCCGTGACATGCCCCGGGTTCCCGCCGCGGTGTGGATCGTCGACACCAACAAGGAGCACCTGGCCGTCGACGAGGCGCGCAAGCTGGGCATCCCGGTCGTCGCGATCCTCGACAGCAACTGCGACCCCGACATGGTCGACTTCCCGATCCCGGGCAACGACGACGCGATCCGCTCCGTCACGCTGCTCACCCGCGTCGTCGCCGACGCGGTCGCCGACGGGCTGATGGCCCGCGCCGGAGTCAAGAGCGGCGACGAGGCTCCGGGCGAGGAGCTCGGCGCCGAGGAGCCGCTGGCCGAGTGGGAGCGCGAGCTGCTCGTTGGCGACGCCGCGACAGCACCGGCCACCGCGCCCACCGAGGTTCCGGCCGCCACCGCGACGGCCCCGACCGAGACCGCCGCCGCCCCAGACTGCCGCTCCCGATGTTGCCGCTGCGGCGGCCGGCGCGTCCGAGCCAGCTGCGACTGAGGACGCCGGGCGCCGAGGCCCCGGTCGCCGAGGCCCCGGTTGCTGAGGCGCCAGCCGTCGAGGCCCCAGCTGCCGAGGCCCCGGTTGCCGAGGCCCAGGCAGCGCCTGCCGCTGCCGCCGAGCCGACCACTGCCGCTGAGCCGGAAGCTGTCGAGCCGGCCGCGGACGTGCCCACCGAAGACACCCCTGCGTCCTGAGCGCTTCGCCCGAGGACCTGGTACGACGAGTGGTCGGCCCTCGGGACGACCACCGACTCTGAACAGAACGGACTGACAACAGACATGGCAATCACCGCAGCAGACGTCAAGAAGCTCCGCGACGCCACCGGTGCCGGGATGATGGACTCCAAGAACGCTCTCGTCGAGGCCGATGGCGACTTCGACAAGGCCATCGAGCTGATCCGCATCAAGAGCAAGAAGAACGTCGACAAGAGGTCCTCGCGCACCGCCTCGTCCGGGCTGGTCGCGAACTCCGGAGGGGCTCTCGTCGAGCTCAACTCCGAGACCGACTTCGTCGCCAAGTCGGACAGCTTCGTCGCCCTGGCGGACGAGATCGCCGTGGCCGCCGAGCAGAGCAAGGCCGCCGACGCCGACACCCTGCAAGTCGGTCACCCTGCCCAGCGGCAAGACCGTCGACGAAGCGGTTCTCGAGCTGGCCGGCGTCATCGGCGAGAAGATCGAGCTCGGCCGGGTGGCGTACTTCGACGGCAACGTCGCGACCTACATGCACCGTCGCTCGAGCGACCTCCCGCACGCGGTCGGCGTGCTCGTCGCCTACGAGGGCGACGACCTCGAGGCCGCTCGGGGCGCCGCGCATGCAGATCGCCGCGATGCGCCCGCGCTACGTCTCCCGCGACGAGATCTCAGACGAGGTCGTCGCCAAGGAGCGCGAGATCGCCGAGGCGACCGCCCGCGAGGAAGGCAAGCCCGAGCAGGCCCTGCCGCGGATCATCGAGGGCCGGGTCAACGGCTTCTACAAGGACGTCGTCCTGCTCGAGCAGCCCTCGGTCCAGGACTCCAAGAAGAACGTCAAGGCGGTCCTCGACGAGGCCGGCGTGACGGTACGCCGGTTCGCCCGGTTCGAGGTCGGCGCCGACTGACAGTCTGAGGTCGCTGGCCCGCGGAGGCCATGCGGTTCGAGCAAGGCAACCGAGGAGGCCGATTCGTGGAACCACAGACAGGTGCTCACGAGTCGGCGCGGTCGCCGTACCAGCGTGTCCTGCTCAAGCTGTCCGGTGAGGTGTTCGGCGGCGGACGGGTCGGGGTCGACCCCGATGTGGTCCACGGGATCGCCAACGAGGTCGCCGACGTCGTCAGGACCGGGCACCCAGCTCGCGATCGTGCTCGGCGGCGGCAACTTCTTCCGCGGCGCCGAGCTCCAGCAGCGCGGCATGGACCGCGCGCGCGCCGACTACATGGGCATGCTCGGGATCGTGATGAACTGCCTGGCCCTGCAGGACTTCTGCGAGAAGCAAGGCATCGAGACCCGGGTGCAGACGGCCATCACGATGGGTCAGGTCGCCGAGCCGTACATCCCGCGGCGGGCGATCCGTCACCTCGAGAAGGGTCGCGTCGTGATCTTCGGCGCCGGTGCCGGGATGCCGTTCTTCTCCACCGACACGGTGGCCGCCCAGCGGGCGCTCGAGACCAAGTGCGAGGTGGTGCTGATGGGCAAGAACGGCGTCGACGGGGTCTACACCGCGGACCCGCAAGATGGACCCGACGGCGACCAAGCTCGACTACGTCAGCTACAGCGAGGCGCTGCAGCGCGGGCTGCGGGTCGCCGACGCCACCGCCTTCGCCCTGTGCATGGAGAACTCCATGCCGATGATCGTGTTCGGGATGCAGGAGGAGGGCGCGATCGCCAAGGTGGTGCAAGGTGAGAAGATCGGCACCTACGTCGGCACCGCGGCAGAGCCGGGCCGATGAGTACAGTGCCGAGAGGTGCAATGCCGACAGCTGCAGTGGTACGGCGGTGCGGCGCCCCATGTTCTCATGGGATGTCGCGACGCATCCAGGACGAAAGGGCACGGGTGTGATCGACGAGACCCTGCGGGACGCCGACCAGAAGATGAACAAGGCGGTCGAGGTGGCGAAGGACGACTTCGCCACGATCCGCACCGGCCGGGCGCATCCCGCGATGTTCTCCAAGCTGACCGCGGACTACTACGGGACCCCGACCCCGATCCAGCAGCTGGCCTCGTTCACCAACCCCGAGCCGCGCACCGTGCTGATCAACGTCTACGACCGGCAGGCCGTCGGCGCGGTCGAGAAGGCGATCCGCGACTCCGACCTCGGCGTCAACCCGACCAACAACGGCGACTCCCTCCGCGTCGTCATGCCCGAGCTCACCGAGGAGCGTCGCCGCGAGTACATCAAGCTGGCCCGGACCAAGGCCGAGGACGCCAAGGTCGCCGTACGCAACGTACGCCGTCACGCCAAGCAGCACCTCGAGCGCGCGCTCAAGGACAGCGAGCTCAGCGAGGACGAGGTGAGCTCGGCCGAGAAGCGGCTCGACGGCATGACCAAGCAGCACGTGGACCAGATCGACGAGGTCCTGAAGCACAAGGAAGCCGAGCTGCTCGAGGTCTGATCGAGTGGCGGTCGAGAGCATGGGAGCAACCGCCGAGGGTGCCGCGTCCCAGACACCACCGAGCAGGGCGGGGCGAAACCTGCCCGCGGCGATCGCGGTGGGAGTCGGTCTCGCTCGTCCTGATCATCGCGTCGCTGGTGTTCTACAAGGCGCTGTTCCTCATCGTGGTCGCCGCGGCGATCGGGCTCGCCCTCTGGGAGCTGGGCGGCGCCCTCGCCCATCGCGCCATCTGCGACGCCGGTGCCGCTGATGGTCGCCGGCTCGACCGGCATGCTGGTAGGGGCGTTCTACGGCGGCTCCCGGGTCCTCGTGGCCGTGCTCGCCGGCACCGTGCTGGTCGGCGATGGTCTGGCGGATGCCGCGCGGCCAGGACGGGTTCGTCCAGGACGTGACCGCGACCGTCTTCTGCCTCGTCTACGTCCCCTTCCTCGCGTCGTTCGTGGCCCTGCTGCTCGATGCTGACGACGGCGTTCAGCAGGTGGTCACGTTCGTCGATCGTGACGATCGCCTCCGACATCGGGGGCTACGCGGTCGGCGCCACCCTCGGCCGGCATCCGATGGCGCCGCGGATCAGCCCGAAGAAGTCGTGGGAGGGCTTCGCCGGGTCGGTCGCGGGCTGCCTGATCGCTGGCGTGCTCTGCGTGCTGCTGCTCCTCGACGGCGCCTGGTGGGTCGGGCTGCGTGCTCGGTGCGGTCGCCGTAGTCGGCTGCGACCCTCGGGGACCTGGTCGAGTCGATGATCAAGCGCGACCTCGGCGTCAAGGACATGAGCAACATCCTGCCGGGCCACGGCGGCATCATGGACCGGCTCGACTCGCTGCTCGCGACCGTCCCGGTGGTCTGGCTGGTGCTGACCTTCGTGCTCCCACACAGCTGAGCGCTGGCAGCAGCTAGGTGAGCAGCCAGCCGTTCTCGTCGGCGAGCCGGACCGCCTCGGCCCGAGTCCGGGCTCCGGTCTTGCCGATCGCCGACGACAGGTGGTTGCGGACCGTCCCCTCGGACAGGTGCAGGACTGCGGCGAGGTCGGCGACGGTGCCACCGTCACGGGCCGCGACCAGCACCTCGGTCTCACGCTGGGTGAGCGGGCTCGGTCCGGCGGTCAGGCTCTCGATGGCCAGCGACGGGTCGACGACGCGCAGCCCCCGATGCACCCGTCGTACGGCGTCCGCGAGCTGGCGGGCCGGGGTGTCCTTGACGACGAAGCCGCTGGCGCCCGCCTCCAACGCCTTGCGCAGGTAGCCCGGTCGGCCGAACGTCGTCACGATCAGCACCCGGCAGGCAGGCATCGCCGCACGGAGCTGCGCGGCCGCGGTCGAGCCCGTCCAGGCCGGGCATCTCGACGTCGAGCAGGGCGACGTCGGGTCGGGTACGGCGAGCGGCCTCCACCACCTCGTCGCCGCGTCCCACCTCGCAGACCACCTCGAGGTCGGCCTCCAGATCGAGCAGCGCGGAGAGCGCTCCCCGCACGAGCGCCTGGTCGTCGGCCAGCAGCAGCCGGATCGTCGTCTCAGGCATCGAGCGGTACCTCCTGGCCGGCGGAGACCAGCAGCAGGAAGCCACCCAGATCAGGCGAGACGCCGGTCTGGATGCTCGCCCCCGCGCCGAGGACGCGCTCGCGAAGGCCACGCAGCCCGTTGCCGTCGGTGTCGATCGGGGTCGCGCCGACACCGTCGTCGTGGATCTCCACCGATGTGCCGGACAGCCGGATCGTGCATCGGGTCGCCTTGCTGTGGCGGAGCACGTTCGTCACGCCCTCGCGGACCGTCCAGCCGAACAGCTCGCGGTTGGCGCACGGCACCTCGTCGAGCGCGCCGGGCACCTCCGCCTCGATGTTGGCCGAGGCCAGCGCGGCCCGGGCGTTGACCAGCTCGGGTGCGAGCGACACCTCGCGCCGGCCGGCGATCGTCGAGCGGACGTCGGTCAGCGCCTCGCGGGCCAGCCGCTCGATGTCGGCGATCTCGGCCGTCGCCCGGGCCTCGTCCTGGCCGACCAGCCGGCTGGCCAGCTGCGCCTTGACCGTGATCACGGTCAGCGAGTGGCCGAGGATGTCGTGCAGGTCGCGGGTCATGCGCGACCGCTCCTCCTCGACGGCCATCTGGGCCATCTCCTCGCGGGCGGCCATCAGGTCGAGGTTGCGTCGGGTCGCCAGCCGGGTGGCGTAGACCGCCGCGCCGGCGAAGAGGATCGAGAGGGAGGCCGACCACTGCTGGTCCTGCCAGCCCGACACCAGGCGGGCGCTCGCCTCGGCGACGAGGGCAAGAGCGGCCACCACGGCGACGCCGACGTTCGTCGGGAAGGTGAACATCGACGCCGCGGCCAGGTAGACCAGCATGGTGAGGGTGCTCTGCTCCGCGAAGGGGATGCGCGACCAGCACGAGCAGCACGAGGGCGACCAGCAGCGCGAAGATCCGGCGCCGGTACGGCTGCTCTCCACGGTTGTCGCAGCGCCACGACATCCGCGCGGTCGACGAACAGCGCCAGATAGACGACGGCGAACCCGATCACGGCCAGCACACCGACCCACCGGGCGACGCCGGTGTTGTGGTGCCAGACGTGCTCCAGCGGCGAACCGAGGAACACCAGCCAGATCGCCACCCAGCTCAGCCCGACGGAGCGTCGCAACACGCTGGGCTCGCTCGGCGTTGAAGAAGGCGTGCGCCATGGCCGCAGGCTACCGACCCACCGAGACCGAGAACACCGGCTCAGCCCTGCTGCTCACCGCGCCGGTAGACCCAGACCGCGAGCCCGGCCAGCACCGCCGACCAGGCGGCGACGACCAGCCAGCCCTTCGCGGGCCAGGACTCGCTCGGCGACCGTCAGCCGTCCGGCCTGGGTCAGCCAGTACGACGGGACGTACTGCGCCGAGCGTCGCCAGGAAGCCCGTGGTGACGAACCAGGCCCACCGAGGAACGCGAGCAGTGCCGACAGGCCGCCCAGGACCGGCCCCATCGAGTCCGGGGTGAGCAGGTGGCCGAGCAGGATGCCGAGGATCGCGATCGGCACCAGCGCCACCAGGATCAGGCCGGTCATCTGCAGCCATTCGTCCAGCGGCAGGCGGACGCCGAGGGCGATCCCGGCGCCGTACAGCAGCACCAGGGTCAGGCACGCCCATCAGGTAGCCGGTGATGATCTTGGCCCGGAAGTAGCCGGCCACGCTCAACGGCGTGAGCCGGAGCAGCCTGACCCATCCGGCCGCGCGCTCCATGCGAGATCCGTGCCCCGCCGGCCAGGACCGCGGTCATCGCGCCCCAGCCGGCCATGCCGACCATGTAGTACGGGAGAAAGGGCACGCCCGGCACGATCTCCGTGTCCCGCTGGCTGCCGCCGACGGAGAGGAAGAGCAGCAAGGGGAAGGCGAGGGAGAAGAAGAAGAACCGGCGGTTGCGGAACGTCCGCTTCAGCTCGTACGTCAGGTAGGTCCGGCTGCTCATGAGAGGGCTCCTGCCGCGTGGTCGGTGGTGTCGGCTGCGTCGTGGTCTGAGGTGAGCTCGAGGAAGGCCTCCTCGAGACCCGCGCCGCTGATCTCGAAGTCGCGGGCGCCGGGGTAGCGGGCGACGACGGCGCGGATGGCCTGGTCGGAGTCGGTGCAGGACAACGTGACGGCGTCCCCGCGGACGTCGGCTGAGGCCACTCCCGGCAACGACCGCGAGCTCGGCTGGCCCGCGCGTCATCGAGGGTGAACCGGACGACCCGTCGACCGACCCGAGCCTTGATCTCGGTGGTCGGGCCGTCGGCGACGACCCGGCCACGGGCCATCAGCACGATCCGGTCGGCGAACGTGTCCGCCTCCTCGAGGTAGTGCGTGGCGAAGACGATCGTCCTGCCCTGCGCGGCGAAGTCGCGCATCGCGTCCCAGAAGTGCCGGCGGCTCTCGACGTCCATCGCGACGGTCGGCTCGTCCAGCACGATCAGCGACGGGTTGCTGACCAGCGCGCAAGCGAACCGAACCCGCTGGCTCTGTCCGCCGGACAGCTTCTGGGTACGGCGCTCTGCGACGTCGGCCAACCCGGCGAGCTCCAGCACCTGCGTCGACCGGCAGGGGGTCGGGGTAGAGCGAGCCCAGCATGTCGATGCACTCCCGAACCGTGAGGTCGTTGATCAGCGAGCCGCTCTGCAGCATCGCGCCGACCGCACCGACACTCACCGCCTTTGCCGGAGCCATCCCGAACAGGCTCGACGTCGCCCGTGTCCGGGCGCGACAGGCCGAGCATCATGTCGATCGTGGTCGACTTCCCGGCTCCGTTGGGTCCGAGCAGCGCCACCGTCTCACCGGGCGCGATGTCGAGGGTGACGCCACGTACGGCCTGGACCGGGCCGAAGGACTTGACGAGGTTCAGCAGCCGCACGCCTGCGGTCCCGTCGAAGGCTGGGGGACCGCGTGGTCGTCGAGCTGGTCGCAACGTTCGGGGAGCTCATGTGTCAAGTCTCGTCGAGGAGACGGCGCGGTCCTAGGTCGCGCGCAACGAGTTGGGGGTGACAGATGTCAGGGCGCCGTGCCGTTCGAGCGTCCGGCCTCGGGTCAGCGTGCGCCGACACTCGACAGCGGCAGGCGGAGGGCGTCCGAGCCCTCCGTGGCCGAGCCCAGCGGACTGAGTGCAGCGGCGACGGCGGCCGGCAGGTCGCGGTCGCCGACCAGGCCGAGGGAGACCGAGACCGCGAACCGGTGCCAGAGGAACGGCTTGTCGAGCAGCGCGTGCCCAGCACCCTCGAGCTCGAACCGAGCGACCGCGGCGCCGGACGCGCGGCAGCCGCTCGGCGTAGAGCAGGCTGGCCGGGGCGGAGGTCATCCGGTCCGACGTCCCGTGGGCGATGACGAAGCGCTGGTCCGGCCGGGCCGCCACCAGCGGCTCGCCCTGCGGGCAGCCAGGGCGCCAGCGCGCATACTCCCACGACCCGCGGGTCCCCGGCCACGGCGAAGGCCGTCCGACCTCCCATCGAGTGGCCCAGCAGACGCGATCGGCGCAGCACCGTGTCGCTCGCTGATCTGGTCGAGCGCCCACCGGGCATCGATGACCGGATCCGGCTCGCCCCGCTGCGGTGGTGTCGGGGTTCCAGCCTCGCACCCGGTGCCGGAGCCGGTAGACGGCGGCGCCCCTGCTACGTCGTCGCAGTCCGGCGTACATGTCGAGCATCCGGATCACCGACAGCTGGCGCGCCGCTGGTCGGCTCGCTGCTGTGCTCCTGCCCGCCGTGCAGGACGAGTACGACGGACGTGACCGTCTCGACGTGCCGGGGCGCGCCACCGCGTAGCGTTGGCCCGCTGGTCGGTGGTCACGGAGACATCCTCACTCACGTCCATGGTTCGTCACCGACGGCATCGTCGGATCGCATGATCGGAACGCGGGGACGGAGAGGCCGGATCGCGTGGCAGGGTCGCATTGCCGGATCGGCCGGAGATCCCTAGTGTCATGGCCATGGTCATTCGTCGCTTCGCGGCCGCTGCGTGCGCCGCCCTCCTTGTCACGGGCCTGGCACTGCCGGCCCACGCCCAGGCCCAGGTCGCCGCAGCCCCGGCGTCCACCTTCAGCTGGAATGTGCTGCCTACCGGCAGCAGTGACCAGTTCCGCGGTCTCGCCGCGGTCGATGCCAGGGTCGCCTGGGTCAGTGGTGAGAGCGGGACGGTGCTGCGGACGACGAACGGCGGCACCAACTGGCGCGACGTCTCGCCACCCGGGGCCGCCGGGCTCGCGCTTCGCGACATCGAGGCCTGGGACGGCCAGCATGCCGTCGCGCTGTCCATCGGACCCGGCAAGCAGTCCGGCATCTTCGCGACCAACGACGGCGGGGTCACCTGGACCCGCACCTTCCAGAACCACAACGGCAGCGCCTTCTACGACTGCATGGCCTTCTCCAAGGACGGCACCGGGCTGGCCCTGAGCGACCCGGTCAACGGGCACTTCCGGTTCGTGATCTCGCGCGACTTCGGCCAGTCGTGGGCGCTGCGCGTGCCCCGCTACATCCCCAAGTCGCTGGGCGAGTTCGCCTTCGCGGCCTCGGGGACCTGCCTGGTGGCCGGACCCGGTCACACGTTCTGGGCCGCCTCGGGCGGTGAGCACCCGCGCATCTACAAGACGTACAACGCCGGCTTCACCTGGACCGCTCGTCCGACCCCGATCCGCACCGGCCCGTCCGCGGGCATCTACTCGATCGCCTTCCACGGACCCGCCCTCGGCGTCGCCGTCGGCGGCGACTACGCCGACCCGGAGAACCGGGAGGCCGCAGCGGCCACGTCGGTCAACGGCGGGGACAACTGGGCTCTCAGCACCCGTCAGGTCGGCGGGTACCGGTCCGGAGTGGCCTACGTGACCGGCAAGATCGTGGTCGCCGTCGGGCCGACCGGCAGCGATGTCAGCCGCGACGGTGGAGTGACCTGGACGACCTTCGACGACCAGTGGTTCGACGGCGTGCACACGCGCCGCGGACGGCACCGTCTGGGCGTCGGGTACCGAGGGTCGCGTCGCAGTCCTCCAGCACTGACGGGTGCCGGTTCCGGAGTTCATCCTCGAGCTGCGCAAGCATCTCGGGAACGATCTGCTCTGGCTGCCGGGTGTCACGGCTGTCGTGTTCGGTGAATCGGAGCGGGTTCTCCTGGCGCGGCGGAACGACACCGGGCGTTGGGCACTCATCGGCGGGATCCTCGAGCCGGGCGAGCAGCCCGCACCTGCCGTGATTCGCGAGGTGCGAGAGGAGACCGGCGTCGATGCCGAGGTCGAGAGGCTGAGCTCTGTCTGGTCCGGCAAACCCGTGGTCATCCCGCAGAACGGTGACCGGGTTCAGTACCTCGATCTCTGCTTCCGATGTCGGTACGTCGGAGGCGAGGCGCGGGTGGCCGACGACGAGAACTCGGCGGTCGGCTGGTTCCCCGTGGATGACCTGCCGGAAGGTATGGACGACTCACACCACCAGCGGATCAAGCACGCCCGGCCGCCAACCGGAGGGCCGTTCTACTACGTCTGAGCAGTCCGGCCCGGTCAGCGCTGGACGCGCTGGCGGACGGCCTCGAAGATCACCAGCGCTGCCGACGTGGCGACATTGAGCGAGTTGACCCGGCCGGCCATCGGGATGCGGACCAGCGCGTCTGCGGCTCGTCGCCACTCGTCGCTCACACCCGACGTGCTCGGCACCGACGACGATCGCGACGGCGCCGGTGAGGTCGACGTCGGTCATGAGCACATCTGTCTCGGGGGTCGCGACGACGATCGACAGCCCGGCCGCGCGCAGCCAGCCGATCACCTCGCGTCGTCGGCGCAGATCGCGATCGGCACCGCGAAGACGGTGCCCTTGCTGGCGCGCACGACGTTGGGGTTGCCCCAGTCCGTGATGGCTGAGGCGGCGATGACTGCGTCGACGCCGGCCGCCTCCGCCGTACGCAGCATCGCGCCGAGGTTGCCCGGCTTCTCCACCGACTCGGCCACCAGAACGAGCGGGTCTGACGGCAGGTCCACGGACGACAGTCCGCTTCCGGGGCTCGGTACGACGGCCAGCCAGCCGTCGGGGGACTCCCGGTACGACGCCTTGGCGAAGGCGGCCCGGCCGAGCCGTACGACCGGCGTGCCCTGGGTGGTCAGCCGATCGGCCAGCGGCAGACGTTGCGGGTCGGTCACCAGGTCCGGGCAGTAGTACAACGTGCTCACGCTGACCCCGGCGTCGATCGCCAGCACCAGCTCGTCGTACCCGTCGATGATCGTCAAGCCGGCCGCGTCGCGGGCCCTGCGCCTGCGTAGCTCGAGCAGGTACTTGACCCGGGGGTTGCTGGTGCTCGTGATGGCTTCGCCGGTGGCGGGCGGCAGGTCGTCGTACCCGGGCATCGCCTCACTATGTCGCATGCGAAGCCGAACGCCGCGCTGGCCAGCCCCCCAGCACGGGAATGCAGCCCCCCAGCACGGGAATGCTGCACCTGGTCCCGCACGCGCGCCCCGCCTGGAACTCCACGCGGTCGCGTGGCCATGGAGTCGCGTGGCCATGGAGTCGCAGAGCCATGGAGTCGCGAGCCATGGAGTCGCGCGGCCATGGAGTCGCGGGGGCCATGGAGTCGCGCGGCCATGAGGGTCGTGGGGCGCGTGAGAGAATGGCTGAGCGATGTCGACCACCCCTGCCGAGCCGGCTGACCGGCCGACCTCCGGCGCCGCGCTGCCGCTCGTCTTCGACGAGCCGAAGAAGGCGCGAAAGCCGCCGCGGCACCTTGCGGACATGACGGGAGCCGAGCGCCGCGCCGCCGTGGAGGCCGCCGGGCTGCCGGGCTTCCGGGCCAGCCAGGTCTCCCACCAGTACTTCGTCCGCCTCGAGGACGAGCCGGACCGGATGACCGACCTGCCGGCCGCCCTGCGTCGGCCGCTCGCGGATGCCTTGCTGCCGCCGCTGCTCACGCCGTTGCACACGCTGGAGGCGGACGGCGGGACGACCCGCAAGACCCTGTGGCGGCTGCACGACGGGTCGCTGGTCGAGTCGGTCCTGATGCGCTACCCGTCGCGGGTGACGATGTGCGTCTCCTCGCAGGCGGGCTGCGGGATGGCCTGCCCGTTCTGCGCCACCGGCCAAGGCGGGTCTGCAGCGCAACATGAGCGCGGCCGAGATCGTCGAGCAGGTGCTGGCCGGCGCCCGGGCGCTCGCCCGTGACGAGGTTCCGGGCGGTCCCGGCCGGGTCTCCAACGTCGTGTTCATGGGCATGGGCGAGCCGCTCGCCAACTACCGCGCGGTCATCGACGCCGTACGGCGGATGACCGACCCGACCCCCGAGGGGCTGGGCATGTCCGCCCGAGGGGTGACTGTGTCCACCGTGGGGCTGGTGCCGCGGATGCGCCAGCTCGTGGACGAGGGCATCCCGGTCACGCTGGCGCTGTCCCTGCATGCCCCAGATGACGAGCTGCGCAACGAGCTGGTGCCGATCAACACCCGGTGGACCGTGCGCGAGGCGGTCGAGGCGGCGTGGGACTACGCCCGAGTGACCCGACGCCGGGTCTCGATCGAGTACGCCATGATCAAGGACATCAACGACCAGGCCTGGCGGGCCGACCTGCTCGGCGACCTGCTGCGCTCGTACGGCGACTGGGGCTGGGTGCACGTCAACCTGATCCCGCTCAACCCGACGCCCGGCTCGAAGTGGACCGCGTCGCGACCCGAGGACGAGGACGAGTTCGTCCGACGGCTGGTGGCCAAGGGGGTGCCGACCACGGTCCGCGACACCCGCGGTCGCGAGATCGACGGCGCCTGCGGCCAGCTCGCGGCCTCGTCGGCGTGACTGAGACTGCGGCGTGACCCGGCTGGTCGCCTCCGACCTCGACGGGACCTTGCTGCGCAGCGACGGCACGGTGTCGCGCGCGCACGGTCGAGGCCGTCCAGGCGCTCCAGCGGGCGGGGGTGCGCTTCGTGCTCGCCACCGCCCGGCCGCCGCGGTGGCTGCACGCCCTGCGTCGACGTGGTCGGCGAGCACGGGCGTCGCGATCTGCTCCAACGGCGCCTTCACGCTACGACGTGGTCGGCCGCCACGTGCTCAGCGAGCGCACCCTGTCGCGGGACACGGTGATCGAGGTCGTGGCCCGGCTCCGGCGGGCGATCCCGGAGATCTCGTTCGCCGTCGAGACCCGGGTCGGCTTCGGCATGGAGTCCGACGTACCTCGACCTCTACACGCCGCCCGAAGGCACTCCGGTCGCCGACATCGGTGAGCTGCTCGAGCACGACCTGCCGGGCAAGCTGCTGGCCCGCGCGCCGGCGCTCGACGATGCACGACTTCCTGTCCGCCGTTGTCGAGACCGTCGGGGAGCGGGCCATCGTGGCCTACTCGGGGTCGAGCGGCCTGGCCGAGATGAGCGCGCCCGGAGTGACCAAGGCTGCCGTGCTCGCCGACTGGTGTGCCGACTGGGGCATCTCGGCCGGCGATGTGGTCGCGTTCGGTGACATGCCCAACGACCTGCCGATGCTGACCTGGGCCGGCACCTCGTACGCCGTGGCCAACGCCCACCCCGACGTGGTCGCGGCGGCCAGCCACACCTGCCCGAGCAACGACGAGGACGGGGTGGCGAGCGTGCTCGAGGCGATCGTGGCTGGACAGATCGGATCGGGTGCCTGATGCGGTCGTGCTCTCAACCTGAACCACGGTCGGGCCGCCGCGGAGGAGGAGCCCGGTCAGACTATGCAGAAACACGAGGAGGCACCTCCTTTTCTGCATAGGTTTCCGTTCGGTTCGGGACGCCAACGCCTGACAGACTGGGGTGATGACCACTGACCCGGCGCCAGACCGCCCGCTCGCTCTGGTCACCGGCTCGACCGGGTACATCGGCGGCCGGCTGGTCCCGGCCCTGCTCGACGCGGGTTTCCGGGTCCGGGCGATGGCCCGCCATCCCGAGACGCTGCGTGACCGGCCCTGGCGCGACCAGGTCGAGGTCGGCCAAGGCCGATGCCAGCGACGCGCGACGATCTGCGCCAAGCCTTGGACGGCGTCGACGTCGCCTACTACCTGATCCATGCGCTCGGCTCTGGCGCGAAGTTCGAGGACCGTGACCGTCGTACGGCGAAGACGTTCGCCGAAGCCGCTGCCGACGTCCGACGTCGGCCGGATCGTCTATCTGGGCGGTCTGTTCCCCGACGGCGAGGCGCTCTCCACCCATCTGAGCTCGCGCAAGGAGGTCGGCGACATCCTGGTGGCGAGCGGAGTGCCGACGACCGTGCTTCGCGCCGCGGTGATCCTCGGCAGCGGCTCGGCGTCGTTCGAGATGCTGCGCTACCTGACCGAGCGGCTCCCCGTCATGGTGACCCCGAAGTGGCTGGACAACCGGATCCAGCCGATCGCGGTGCGCGACGTGCTCCACTACCTGGTGGGTTCGGCGACCATGCCGGCAGAGGTCAGCCGGGCGTTCGACATCGGCGGCCCGGACGTCCTCACCTACCGCGAGATGATGCAGGGCTACGCACGGGTTGCCGGGCTGCCGAAGCGCCGGATCCAGACGGTGCCGCTGCTGACGCCGTCCCTGTCCAGCCACTGGGTCGGGCTGGTCACCCCGGTGCCGAACGCGATCGCGCGGCCGCTCGTGGACAGCCTCGTTCACGAGGTGGTGTGCAAGGAGCACGACATCGACGAGTACGTCGCTCCGCCGGCTGACGGTCTCACCGGCTTCGACCGGGCGGTCGAGCTGGCGCTGGCCAGGATCCGTGACCTCGACGTCGACCACCTCCTGGTCCAGCGCAGCCACCCCGGGGCGCCGAGCGACCCACTTCCCGAGCGACCCCGACTGGTCCGGCGGCTCGCTTGTTCGTCGACGAGCGGGAGCGCCGTCGTACAGGCGACCCCGGAGCAGCTGTGGGATGTCATCGAGGGCATCGGCGGCGACACCGGCTGGTACTCGTGGGGCCTCGGCTGGACGGTTCGCGGGGCGCTGGACAAGCTGGTCGGCGGGCCCGGGCTGCGCCGCGGGCCGGCGCAACCCGCAGCACCTGGTCGGTCGGCGACGCGCTGGACTTCTGGCGGGTCGAGGAGTGTCGAGCCGCCCAGGCTGCTGCGGCTCCGCGCCGAGATGCGGCTGCCCGGGCTGGCCTGGCTCGAGCTGTCGACCGACACCGACGAGGACGGCGCGACGGTCTTCCGGCAGCGGGCGCTCTTCCATCCCCAGGGCCTGCTCGGCCATGTCTACTGGTGGTCGTGATCTCGCCCTTCCACGGCATCGTGTTCGGCGGCATGCAGCGCAACATCGCGAGCACGGCCGAAGGCCGGGCCGAGGCGCTCGCCCAGGAGCCGGCTAGCGCCGGATGACCGCCAGGGCCTCGTCGACGCTGTCCACCAGGTGCACGTGGCCGGCCATCGGCGGTCGCCGGCGAGCGCACGGAGCAACGGCCAGACGGGCACCTGCCGGTCCAGTGCCGCTCGCCGACGAGGACCATCGGGGTGACTCGTCGCGGAGTCGGCGTAGTAGTTCTCGCAGGCGTCCTGGAAGATCTCCTGGACGGTGCCGGCCGCGCCCGGGAGGAACACGATGCCGGCGTCGCAGTGCCGTCACCAGGGTGCCCTCGCGCAGCGAGTTCTGGAAGTACTTCGCGATCCCGGACGCGAAGGCGTTCGGCGGCTCGTGCCCGTAGAACCAGGTCGGGATCGCCGAGCGACGCTGCGCCGTCGGGCCAACGTTCGCGAACGGCGAAGGCGGCCCGCGCCCAGCTGGTCACGGACGGACGGAAGCCGGGTACGGCGGCGAGCAGCCCGAGGGCCTGCGTCGAGGACCTGGTCGTCGTACCCGGAGAGGTAGGCGCCCAGGTTGGCGGCCTCCATCGAGCCGGGGCCGCCGCCGGTGACGACCCGCAGCCCGGCCCGGGCCAGCGCTCGGCCGAGTCGCGCCGCCTGCGCGAAGTCGTCGTGCCCGCGGGGACTTCGGTGCCCGCCCATGACGCCGACCGCTGCGGTGTCCGCGAGAGCCTCGTCGAGCGCCTCGTCGATCGCGTGGTCGTGCAGCGCCCGGGCCATCCGGTGGGTGGCGTCGCGGATCACGCTGGCCGGACCAGCGCGTAGATCTTGCGCGTCCGGTGTCTGGGCGTAGCGCCCGTGCTCGATGCCGCGCGTACAGCTCGTCGGGTGAGTAGAGACGAGCCCGGTAGGCGTCGAAAGGCAGCTCGGGCAGGTCCGGGAAGATCAGCGCGCCGCCGTCCAGCAGGTGCCGCCGCGCCGGTCTCGGTGAGGTCGCAGCCCGAGCAGCACGGCGCCGGCGGGGTCGAGCGTCAGCAGGGCGTCGGTACGCGCCCGGAGGTCGACGTCCTGCAGCCGCCAGCCGCGCATCCGGGTCGCGCCGGCCGCCACCAGGTGCGTCGAACTCGCTCGAGCGAGTCGATCTCGACCACCCTTCCCGACCGCTTGCGCACGCGGGAAGAGTAGCGAGGCCTCACCAGGCCTGGGCCAGCAGCTCGCCGAACAGGTCCTCGGCGTCGACGTCGAGTCCACGCGAGATGAACCACTGGCAGACGTTGCGGCAGTCCCGCTGGAGGAACTCGACGCCCTTCGGGTTGCCGACGATGTCGACGACCTGCGGCAGGTCGATGATCACCAGCCGCTCGCCCTGCGCCAGGATGTTGTACGGCGACAGGTCGCCGTGGGCGACGTGGCGTCGGGCCAAGGCCGACATGGCGTCGTACAGCTGCTGGTAGTAGCTCTCGACGGTGGCCCGGTCGGGTCGCACCTGGGCGAGGCGAGGGGCCGCGGCGCCGTCGACGTCGATGAACTCCATCAGGATCTCGATGCCGTCGAGCTGGACCGGGTACGGCACGGGAACCCCGGCCGACCACAGCGAGCACAGGGCCGACCACTCGGCGGCGGCCCATTCGCCGGCGGCGACCTGGCGGCCGAACGCCGTTCCCTTGGCCATCGCTCGAGCGTCTCGACTGCGCTTGGTGCGCCGGCCCTCGACGTACCCGGCGTCGCGATGGAAGTTGCGGTGGTCGGTGCTGCGGTAGCGCTTGCCGGCCATCAGGGTGCCGGGCCCGTCGGGCACGGCACGCTCGATGAGGAAGACGTCGGCCTCCTTGCCGGTCTTCATCACGCCGAGGTCGGTATCGATGGCGCCGTCGTCGGTGACGACCCAGTCGGGACGTGGCTCGGGGCCGTGGCAGCCCTTCTGCACGTCGGACCACGTCGACCAGCGCTGGTCGTCGCCGAGCTCGACCGTCTGGGTGTAGAAGAAGTCAGCCGGCGACAGAGGGCCGTCGACCAGGGTCAGGTTGGTGTGGGCGCGGGCGCCCGCTGAATATGCGGAGGTATCTGCATACGAGATGTATGCGTCGGGCATTGATGGGTCGTACATGATGATGAGTGCTCCTCGAGCGGTGAAGAGGGCACTCAACGATCAGCTGGTGAGCGACCTCGAAGATCTGGGGACGGAAACGATCCCGCTGACAGCGGTGGACATCTCGACGCCTCCTCACCGGTACTCACTCGACGGACACGGACCCGCTGGCCCGCCATGATGATGGTGACGTATCGAGGCCCCGATGCGCAAGCCCATTTCCGCGCGTGGCTGGCAAGATGGACACGATCGAGGACGGCGACTCGGCTGAAGGGTGGACGATGAGCTACGCAGAGGTCTACCACGCAGCATCGACGACCCCGACGGCTTCTGGGGTGAGCAGGCCGGCCTGGTCGACTGGTTCAGCAAGCCGACGACGGTGCTCGACCGCGGCGCGGCCGCCGTTCTTCCGCTGGTACGTCGACGGCACGCTGAACACCTGCTACAACGCCCTCGACCGGCACGTCATCGCCGGCCGTGGTGACCAGGCGGCGCTGATCTACGACAGCCCGGTGACCGGCGCTCGGCGCACCTACAGCTACGCCCAGCTGCTCGACGACGTGGCAGCGTTCGCCGGCGCCCTGCGCGCGCTCGGAGTAGAGAAGGGCGACCGGGTCGTGGTCTACATGCCGATGATCCCCGAGACCGTGGTCACGATGCTGGCCTGTGCTCGCATCGGCGCCGTGCACTCGGTCGTGTTCGGCGGCTTCGCGGCCGCCGAGCTCGCCGTGCGCATCGACGACGCCAAGCCCGTAGTCGTCGTGACCGCCTCGTGCGGTGTCGAGCCGAACCGCGTCGTCGAGTACACGCCCTTGCTGAGCAGGGCTCTGGGCATCGCCGAGCACATCAGCCTCGGGCCTGCATCGTGCGGCAGCGAGACCAGTTCCGTGCCGACGCTCGTCGAGGGTCGTGACATCGACTGGGCGACGGCGATGGCGATGGGCCGCGGCGAGCCGGCCGAGTGCGTGCCGGTTGCGGCGACGGACCCGCTCTACGTGCTCTACACGTCGGGCACGACCGGCAAGCCGAAGGGGATCGTGCGTGACAACGGGGGACACGCGGTCGCCCTGTGCCTGGTCGATGCCCAACATCTTCGACATCGCACCGGGCCAGGTGTGGTGGGCCGCGTCCGACGTCGGCTGGGTGGTCGGGCACTCCTACATCGTCTACGCGCCGCTGCTCGTCGGGCGCCACAACCGTGCTGTACGAGGGGAAACCGGTCGGCACGCCCGACGCCGGCGCGTTCTGGCGGGTCGCCGCGGAGCACGGCGTCGAGGGCCTGTTCACCGCGCCGACGGCGATCCGAGCGATCAAGAAGGAGGACCCCGAGGGCACGCTCATCGAGGGGTACGACCTGTCCCGGCTGCGGAACCTCTTCCTCGCCGGGGAGCGGCTCGATCCCGGACACCTACGCCTGGGCATCGGAGAAGCTCGGGATCCCGGTCGTCGACAACTGGTGGCAGACCGAGACCGGCTGGCCGATCGTGGCCAACCCGCGTGGGCTCGAGCCGATGCCGATCAAGGCCGGCTCGCCGTCGGTCCCTGTCCCTGGGTACGACGTACGCGATCCTCGACGAGCACGGCAACGCCGCTCGGCCCGAACGAGGAGGGCGCGATCTGCCTGCGCCTGCCACTGCCTCCGGGCACGCTGCCGACGCTGTGGGGAGACGACGACCGCTTCGTCTCGTCGTACCTCAAGCGCCTTCGACGGCTACTACCTCTCCGGCGACGGCGGCTACCTCGACGACGACGGCTACGTCTTCGTGATGGGTCGCACCGACGACGTCATCAACGTGGCCGGGCATCGGCTCTCCACCGGGTCGATGGAGGCGGTCATCGCCAAGCATCCAGCCGTGGCCGAGTGCGCCGTCATCGGCGTCGCCGACGCGCTCAAGGGCCAGAGCGCCGCGGGGGTTCGTGGTGCTGAAGTCCGGGCACGACGTCGACCCCGACGAGCTCGCCAGGGAGCTGATCGCCGCGGTGCGCGACGAGGTCGGCCCGGTCGCTGCGTTCAAGGACGTCTCCGTCGTCGCGGCGACTGCCGAAGACGCGCTCGGGCAAGATCCTGCGCAAGACCATGCGCCAGATCGCCGACGGCGAGGACCCGGCGGTCCCGTCGACGATCGAGGACCCGGCAGTGCTCGGAGGCGATGAAGTCGGCCCTGGGTCGCTCAGACGCCGTCGTCGCTGATCCGTCTAGTGCCCGCCGAGCATCGGCGCCAAGTGCCCTCGCGACCACGCTCTGCCGACGGGTCACGGACTCCTCGTGGTCGGCGACCGTCATCGCCCGCAGGCCGGCGTTGATCCCCAACCAGCGCAGGGGTTCCGGCTCCCAGCGCGGGGACCGGTGGTTGACCCAGGGAGCGTCGTCAGGTCGGTCTGCCGGCCGGTGACCAGGTCGGCAAGCGTCCGGCCGGCCAGGTTCGTCGTACTCACCCCGTCGCCGACATACCCACCGGCCCAGCCGAGCCCGGTCGATCGGGTCGAACCCGACGGAGGCCATCCAGTCGCGCGCGATGCCGAGCGGCCCGCCCCACGCATGGGTGAAGGCGTGCCCGTCGAGGGCTGGGAAGAGGTCGACCAGCGTCTCGCGCAGCTCGGCGAAGACGCGCTCCTTGTGGTCGTACTCCGGACTTGATCGCGGACCCGAAGTGGTACGGCGCACCCCGGCCGCCGAACACGATCCGACCGTCAGCGGTGCGCTGGCCGTAGATGATCAGGTGGCGGTGGTCGGTGAACGTGGGGCTGTCGGCCAGGCCGATCTCGTCCCAGACCGAGTCCGGCAGCGGCTCGGTCGCGACGATCAGCGAGTACACCGGGACGACGGCCCGCCGCAGCCCGGCCAACCCGGGCGTGTAGCCCTCGGTGGCGCGGATGACAGCCGTCGGCCCGCACCCGACCGACGGACGTCGTGACCAGGCTGGGCTCGATCGAGTCCACGGCGGTCTGCTCGTAGATGGTGCCGCCGCGTCGCTCGACGGCGTGGGCCAGCCCGCGGGCCAGCCGGGCGGGATGGATCCGTGCGCAATGCGGCGTGTACGTCGCACCGAGCACGGCGGACGCGCGGGCGAAGGTGGCTGCCTCGTCCGCGGTCAACAGCCTGAGGTCCTGGTCGGAGGCTCCCCACTGTCGCGCGTCCTCGACCTCGCCACGAGCTCGGGCGAGCTGGCTCCGGCTGCGGGCGAAGGCGATGGTGCCGCCCCGGTGGAAGTGACAGTCGATGTCTTCCTCGGCCGTGACCGCGGCCACCTCGTCGATGGGTGTCCCGCATGGCCGATAGCATCCGCTGAGCGGACTCGCGGGACGAGCCGGGGAGCGCGGCCAGCTTGGCGCTCGAGGCCGGGAACAGCGCGGAGAGCCACCCTCCGTTCCGTCCGGAGGCGCCGAAACCCGCGGTCTCCCGCTCGAGGACGGCCACCCGCAGCGTCGGGTCCGCGCGCAGCAGGTAGTAGGCCGTCCAGAGGCCCGTGAAGCCGGCCCCGACGACCGCCACGTCGACGTCGATCGACGAGTCCAGCGCGGGGCGCGGCGTCAGGTCGTCCCCGCACGTCTCGTGCCAGAGCGAGAGGTCGCCGTAGCTCATCGGAGCCGACTCACCGAACTCCCCACGAGTACGTCTGCTTGTGCAGCTTGAGATAGACGAACGTCTCGGTCGACCGCACGCCGGTGATCGCCCGGATCCGCTTCGAGAGCAGCTCGAGCAGGTGGTCGTCGCTCTCGCAGACCACCTCGACGATGATGTCGAACGAGCCTGCGGTGACGATGACGTAGTCGACCTCGGGCATCGACGCGAGGGCGTCGGCGATGGGCTCCATGTCGCCCTCGGCATTGATCCCGATCATCGCCTGGCGGGCGAAACCGAGCTGGAGCGGGTTCGTGACCGCGACGATCTGCATGACCCCGTTCTCGAGCAGCCGCTGGACCCGCTGGCGGACGGCCGCCTCGGACAGCCCGACGGCCTTGCCGATCGACGCGTAGGGCATCCGGCCGTCGTGCTGCAGCTGCTCGATGATGCCCTTGGAGACCTCGTCGAGGTGGGGATGGGGCAGTTCGCTCCGGGCGGTCACGAACCTCAGTGTGGGGCGGGATCGGTCGCTGCCACAAGTGGAACACGCCAGATATCGTCGGTCCGACGGCGACCGATTCGACGGATTCCCTTGTCGCTCTGGGTTACTGTCTGACAAGATCGAGCCAACCTCGGAGGGGAGGATGCGTGATGGCTCAACGGCAAGGCCCGGGACCAGGACAGTCGGTGCCAGGAGAGTTCGGCCGGCGCACGTTCCTGCGTGGAGTCTCCCTGTCGGCGCTCGCGGTCGCTGGCGGCGGGCTGCTCTCGTCGTGCGGCACCCCCGGCGCGATCGTCCCCGCCGGCTCATGCGTGAGCCACGACCGGTCCGCCACCGAGAAGACGCTCCAGTTCGACAACTGGCCGCAGTACATCGACCCCACGACGTCGAAGCTGCCGTCGACGCTCGACAAGTTCGAGGAGGCGACCGGCATCTCGGTCACCTACATCGCGGACGTCAACGACAACGAGAGCTTCTTCGCCAAGGTCGCCGACCAGCTCGCCCGCTGCACGTCCACGAGCAAGGACATGTTCGTCCTGACCGACTGGATGGCCGGGAAGATGATCTCGCTCGGCTGGCTGCAGAAGCTCGACCACTCCAAGATGCCCAACGTCACGAAGAACCTGCTGCCGTCGCTGCAGGCACCGCTGCTGGGACCCGCACCGCGACTACAGCGTGCCGTGGCAGAGCGGGATGACCGGAATCT
This sequence comes from uncultured Actinomycetota bacterium, assembly GCA_963833975.1. Lineage (GTDB taxonomy): Bacteria > Actinomycetota > Actinomycetes > Propionibacteriales > Nocardioidaceae > JAWWPG01. The sequence goes on along the minus strand of CAWIAB010000004.1, from coordinate 294,611 downwards.
GCTACAACTCCGAGCTCACCGACCCTGTCCACAGCTTCGAGGAGCTGCTGACCCGCCCGGACCTCAAGGGCAAGATCGACCTGCTGACCGAGATGCGCGACACGATGCTGTTCATGCTGCTGATCGACGGGGCGGACCCGGCAGACTTCACGCTGCGCCGAGTTCGAGAAGGGCATCGAGCGGCTGGAGAAGGCGGTCAACGACGGTCAGGTACGGCGTTTCACCGGCAACGACTACCTCGACGACCTGCAGGTCCGGCAACGTCGTGGCCTGCGAGTCGTGGAGTGGCGACATCCCGCAGCTCGGTGACCCGAAGTTCAAGTGGATCGCTCCCGAAGAGGGCTTCGCCGTCTGGAGCGACAACATGCTGGTGCCGAACCTGTCGCCGCACAAGGCGAACGCCGAGGCGCTGATGAACTTCTACTACCAGCCGGAGATCGCCGCGCAGCTCGAGGCGTGGAACTACTACTTCTGCCCGGTTGTCGGGTGCAGGCGAGTTCATCGGCGAGTTCGACAAGGCCGCGGTCGAACGATCCGTTGATCTTCCCGACCGCCGAGTTCCTGTCCAACGCCCACCAGTTCATGTCGCTCGGAACGAACGAGAAGCAGTACACACAGTTGTTCTCACAAACCATGACGGGCTGACGACATGACACACCTCGCGTCCGAGGAACCGGCAGGCGGATCTGGCGAAGACCTGAGGTTGGTGGACGTGACCAAGGACTTCGGCACGTTCAAGGCCGTGGACGACCTGACCCTGACGGTGCCGAACGGGTCGTTCTTCGCCCTGCTGGGGCCGTCGGGCTGCGGCAAGACGACCACCCTGCGGATGGTGGCCGGGCTCGAGGAGCCGACGGTGGGTTCGGTCTACATCGGCGATCGCGACATCACCCATCTGCGGCCGTACAAGCGGCCGGTCAACACGGTGTTCCAGTCGTACGCGCTGTTCCCGCACATGACGATCCACGAGAACGTCGCGTTCGGGCTGAAGCGCCGAGGCGTCAAGAACGTCAAGGACCAGGTCGACGAGATGCTCGACCTGGTCGAGCTCACCGACTTCGCCACCCGGAAGCCGACCCAGCTGTCCGGTGGTCAACAGCAGCGGGTCGCCCTCGCGCGGGCGTTGATCAACCAGCCCGGCGTGCTGCTGCTCGACGAGCCGCTCGGGGCCCTCGACCTCAAGCTGCGCCGGCAGATGCAGATCGAGCTCAAGCGGATCCAGACCGAGGTCGAGACCACCTTCGTCCACGTCACCCACGACCAGGAGGAGGCCATGACGATGGCCGACACCATCGCGGTCATGAACAAGGGCCTCATCGAGCAGATGGGCGCGCCGGAGGAGCTCTACGAGAACCCGCGGACCACCTTCGTCGCCAACTTCCTCGGTCAGTCCAACCTGGTCATGAGCGATGTCAAGAACCGCGGTGACGACCTCGTCGAGGTCGACTGCCATGGCACGCAGGGTGATCGCACCGTCGCGACGCGACCACAGCGCCGGCGACCGGGCCTGGCTCGGCGTCCGTCCGGAGAAGATCTTCATCGCCGAGCCCGACTCCGAGGACCACGGTGACGTCAACATGCTCGATGGCGGCGTGGTGAGCGACGTGAGCTTCATCGGGGTCAGCACCCAGTACCTCGTGCGGATGACCGTGGGGCCAGGAGCTGATGGTGTTCGAGCAGAACACCGGCCAGCGCGGCCGGTTCTCCTCCGGCGACCACGTCGTGCTCGCGTGGCACCCCGACCACACCTTCATGCTCGATGCGGACCAGGACGCCGCCGCCGGCGTGGTTCGCGAGGACGACGCGTGAGCGTCGACCTGGCCACATCCGAGCAGGTCGCGCCCGAGAAGGCCTCGAACAAGCGCCGGCGCGAGCTGGGGCTGGCTGCTGATCATCCCGGGGATGCTCTATCTGGTCGTGTTCTTCCTGTTCCCGACCATCCAGCTGATCGGGACGAGCCTGTACGACCCGCTCGGGTCGTTCGAGTTCGGCTACCAGATGACCTGGCACTTCCAGAACTACTCCACGGCGATCTCGGACAACGCGCGGCTCTTCGTCCGGTCGTTCTCCTATGCAGCCATCGTGACCGTGGCCTGCCTGACCCTCGCCTACCCGCTCGCCTACGCCATCGCGTTCAAGGCCGGCAGGTGGAAGAACTTCATGCTGGTGTTGGTGATCGCGCCGTTCTTCACCAGCTTCCTGCTCCGGACGCTCTCCTGGCAGGCGATCCTCGCGGACCACGGCTGGGTGGTCGAGAGCTTGAAGGCGGTCGGTCTGCTCGGCGAGAACGGTCGGCTGCTGGCGACGCCGTTCGCCGTGATCGCCGGGCTGACGTACAACTTCCTGCCGTTCATGACGCTGCCGATCTTCGCGAGCCTCGACCGGCTCGACCCTCGCCTGATCGAGGCCGTCCTCCGACCTCTACTCGAACCCGCGTGACGACGCTGCGCAAGGTGACCTTCCCGCTCTCGCTGCCGGGTGTGGTCGCCGGGACCCTGCTGACGTTCATCCCTGCCTGCGGTGACTACATCAACGCGGAGCTGCTGGGCACGCCCAAGCAGTACATGATCGGCAACCGGATCCAGCAGGCCTACCTCGTGGAGAAGGACTATCCGCTGGCGGCGTCCTTGTCGATCATCCTGATGCTGATCGTGCTGGTCATGGTGCTCTTCTACATCAGGCGTGCCGGCACAGAGGAGCTGGTCTGATGGCGAAGCTGCGGCGTTGGTTGGCCGACCACGTCATCCTGTTCCTCGGCATCCTGGTGCTGGCCTACACCTTCGTGCCGATCGGCTACATCATCGCGCTGTCGTTCAACAAGCCGTCGGGTCGGTCGGCCTCGGCGCAGTGGAACGCGTTCACCTGGGGAAACTGGCGCACCATCTGCGAGCCAGAGGGCATGTGCTCGTCGCTCAAGCTGAGCTTCCAGGTGAGCATCACCGCGACGATCCTGTCGACGTTGCTCGGCACCCTGCTCGCGTTCGGGCTGGCCCGGCACTACTGGCGCGGTCGCGGTGCCGCGAACATCCTGATCTTCCTGCCGATGGCCACCCCCGAGGTCGTGATGGGCGTCCTCGCTGCTGGCGCTGTTCGTCGCCTCCGGGTTCAACGGCCTCCTCGGGTTCACTGACGATCGTGATCGCCCACGTGCTCTTCTGCATGTCCTTCGTCGTGGTCACGGTCAAGGCCAGGCTGTCCGGCATGGACTCCCGGCTCGAGCAGGCCGCGATGGACCTCTACGCCAACGAGTGGCAGACGTTCAGCCGGATCACGCTGCCGTTGGTCGCGCCCGGCATCGTCGCGGGTGCGCTGCTGGCCTTCTCGCTGTCGTTCGACGACTTCATCGTCACGAACTTCACCTCCGGCAACTCCGTGACCTTCCCGCTGTTCATCTACGGCGCGAAGCAGCGTGGCTTCCCGCCGCAGGTGTTCGTGATCGGGACGCTGATGTTCTTCATCGCCTTCGTGTTCGTCATCGGCGGGGAGCTCTGGCGAAGACGGTCCGCCATCACCAGCCGCACCTGACCGTCGGCGCTTTCTGGCCCGCACCCGACAACCCAGGGTCGGCTGCGGTCTACTGGCGGGTGCTGCCCGTCAGAACCGCAGACGACTCGGCTCGGGCGCTGGGGTCAGACGAGGGTGCCGGCCCTGGTCAGGACGTCGCGGAGGATCTGCTCGATCTCGTCGAAGTGCTGCTGGTCGCAGATCAGCGGCGGGAGACAGCTGGACCACCGGGTCGCCTCGGTCATCGGCGCGGCAGTAGAGGCCGGCGTCGTACAGGGCCTTGGACAGGAACCCACGCAGCAGCCGCTCGGACTCGGCGTCGTCGAAGGTCTCCTTGGTGGCCTTGTCCTTGACCAGCTCGATGCCGTAGAAGTACCCGTCGCCGCGCACGTCGCCGACGATCGGCAGGTCGTACAGCTTCTCCAGGGTCGACCGGAACGCGCCCTGGGTGTCGAGAACGTGCTGGTTGATGCCTTCGCGCTCGAAGACGTCCAGGTTGGCCATCGCGACCGCCGTGGAGACGGGGTGCCCGCCGAACGTGTAGCCGTGGTAGAAGGTCGTGTTGCCCTTGCTGAACGGCTCGAACAGCCGGTCGGTCGCGATCATGGCGCCGAGAGGGGCGTAGCCGGACGTGATGCCCTTGGCGCAGGTGATCATGTCCGGCTGGTAGCCGTAGCGCTCGGCGCCGAACATGTGCCCCAGCCTGCCGAACGCGCAGATCACCTCGTCACTGACCAGCAGGACGTCGTACTCGTCGCAGATCTCCCGGACCCGCTGGAAGTAGCCGGGCGGGGGAGGGAAGCACCCACCGGAGTTCTGAACCGGCTCCAGGAAGACCGCGGCGACCGTGTCGGCGCCCTCGTTCTCGATCGCGACAGCGATCTGGTCGGCGGCCCAGCGGCCGAAGGCCTCGAGGTCGTCATCGTGCTGCGGGGCACGGTAGAAGTTCGTGTTCGGCACCCGGAAGGTGCTGGGGACGAGCGGCTCGAACGGAGTCTTGAGGTCGGGTAGCCCGGTGATCGACAGGGCGCCCTGCGTGGTGCCGTGGTAGGCGATGGCGCGCGAGATCACCTTGTGCTTGGTCGGCTTGCCGGTGAGCTTGAAGTACTGCTTCGCCAGCTTCCAGGCGGTCTCGACGGCCTCGCCGCCGCCGCTGGTGAAGAACACCCGGTTCAGGTCGCCCGGCGCGTAGCTGGCGATGCGCTGGGCGAGCTCGATGGCGTTCGGGTGGGCGTACGACCACAGTGGCATGAAGGCCAGCTGCTGGGCCTGTCGCGACGCAGCCTCGGCGAGTTCGGTTCGACCATGCCCGAGCTGGCTCACGAACAGTCCGGCCAGGGCGTCCAGATAGCGCTTGCCCTTGGCGTCGTAGATGTAGGCGCCCTCGCCGCGCACGATGATCGGCACATCGCTCTGCTGGTACGACGACATGCGGGTGAAGTGCATCCAGAGGTGGTCGCGCGCGGACTGCTGGAGTGCGGCGTGGTCGAGCTCAACGGAGGTGTCGATCGTCATGCGCTCCTAGTTTGCACCACTCGCTTCGGCCCGAGCAAGTGAAATCGTGGAAAACCACCAACCAATGCAACGACATCTGCGGTCGAGCGTCACTCTGACAACGAAATCCGCAGAATCCATCGGACTCAAGAAATTTTCGCCTCCGGGGCAACCCTTTGCCGGAACCACCGAGTCTTCACCGTTTGATGTCACATCACGTCGAGGGAGCGTGACAATGTGACGATGACGGACGAGACCGCGGACACGGCTGCCACGCTCGGGGTGGCAGCCCGGGAGGTGTTCGCGGCCTTCGTCCTCCACCGCTCCGACTCACTGCTCCGTACCGCGTACCTCCTCACGCACGACAGGCATCTGGCGGAAGACCTGCTCCAGACCGCGCTCGCGAAGGCGTGGCCACGCTGGTCGAAGATCGACGGCAACCCCGAGGCATACGTACGGAAGATCATCGTCAACACGTACTCGACGTGGTGGCGTCGCAAATGGAACGGCGAGTCCCCGACCGACGAGCTGCCGGAGCCGTCGATGCTCAGACAGCGACGCATCGTCGTTGACCGACATCAGGACGGCGCTCGGTCGGCTGCCCAAACGCCAACGTGCGGTGATCGTCCTCAGGTTCTTCGAGGATCTCACCGAGGCCGAGACGGCGCGAGTCCTGGAATGCAGCGTCGGAACAGTGAAAAGCCAGACCAGCAAGGCTCTCGCAAAGTTACGCATCGACCCCGCCCTGGCCGAGGAGGGTTCGGACGAAGACTTGCCTGCGCGCTCGACAATGAGGGAGGCTCGATGAACATCTCAGAGCTCAGCGAGGCGTTGAACGCCATCGCCGACGAGGTCACCGACGACCCCAAGACCAGGCTCGCCTCCGTCAACGCGCCGCGTCGCGTATCGCCCGCCAGAGCAAGATCGCCGGCACCATCGTGACGACCTGCGCGGCCGTCCTGGCCCTCGTGTTCCTGCCCAACTGGGGTGTTCTGCCGGGCAACGACCCGACTCCTCCTTCGGCCGCCGGCAAGGGGTTCGGCAGTCTGGCTACGCAGCACCTCGGCGACCTGCTCGTCTACCGGTCGCCGGCGGGATCGCCTGCTCGGGTCGCGGGTCGCCGCGGTCGGCGCGACGTCCGTCAAGCTCAGCATCACGTCGAAGACCGGGAACATCGGGTGGACCCAGCCGTGCCAGGCATGCCCGACACGGGTCTGCTGCAGTACCACCTCGGGTGAACAACACCGAGGTCCCGGGCGCCGCACTGCGAAAGTCGCCGCTACACGGGGGCGGCCATGCTCAGTGACGTTCGAACACGACCTGCGACGAGCCGGGCTCGCCGCATGCAGGTCGCGCGCACCCTGTCCATCTCGCCGACCGGCAACGTGGGCGGCTGGCGAAGACCGAGTTCGACGTGCACCGGGCAGGCCGGCACTGTTCAGCCTGAGTGTGACGGCGACCGAACACCGCGGCCGGGCGAGCCGCGCTGGCCAAGGCCCAGGTCGACGCTCGCGGTGTTCGATATCCCGCGGCATCCGGAGCACGCCCATGGCATGTGCTCGACCGGCACATCGTCGACCCGCCTGCGGCCAACGGCGCCTTCAGGCTGGTTCACCGCAAGTTCGTCAAGGTGGAGCCCGGCACCACGCAGCTCACCGCCGCCTGTTCCGCAGTCCGGCAGCCAGCTCTACGTTCGCACGTTCGTCAACCGACGGCGAGGGGTCCGGGCGTCACGCTGCGCCAGGGAGCCCCGACCCGCAACGAGCTCAAGACCGCCTCCTTGGGCCGACTGAGCGTGGAGAAGTCGATCCCAGCGGGTCCCGTCGAAGGTCCAGGCTGCGGTGGCCACGGTGCCGGAGGGCGCCCCGAGTCGCTGGGTCGCCATCTTGGTCTACGCGCGCTACCTGTAGTCGGATCGGATTCGCGGCGAGATCGCCGGCAGCGGGCTCGCGGTCTCACGCCGAGCGACGAGGGGCCATGATGCTTCCATGACCCGGTACGGCGCACAGTACGGCCCTGACTACACGTTCCTCGGCGTCGCCAAGGCGGACCTCGACGACACATCGACGTACGACGCTGCCGACGTCGTGGTCGTGGGTGCTCCGTTCGACGGGGGCACGTCGCACCGGCCGGGCACCAGGTTCGGACCGATGGCGATCCGGCAGGCGTGCTACCTACCGGTCGACGGTTCGCGACCTCACCTGGCGCTCCGGGTCGATGCCCTCAAGGACATCACGGTGGTCGATGCGGGAGACGTCGAGATGTACTCCGGCGACGTCGAGGCGTCGATCCGGAGCCTGGAGGACGCGGTGTACGCCGTGTCGTCCTCGGGCGCCATCCCCCTCGTCCTGGGTGGTGACCACACGATCGCGTTGCCCGATGCCACCGGGGTGGCGCGCCATCACGGCTTCGGTCGGGTCTCGATGATCCACTTCGACGCCCACGCGGACACCGGCGACATCACGTTCGGCTCGCTCTACGGGCACGGACAGCCGATGCGGCGCCTGATCGAGTCCGGAGCTCTGCGCGGCGACCGCTTCCTGCAGCTCGGTCTGCGCGGCTACTGGCCGGAGCCCGCCACTTTGTCGTGGATGGCGGCGCAGCAGATGCGCTCCTACGAGATGACGGAGGTCGTATCCCGGGGACTCGACGCGTGCCTGACCGAGGCCTTCGAGATCGCCCTCGACGAGTGCGACGGGGTGTTCCTCTCGGTGGACGTCGACGTCTGCGACCCGGCACATGCACCGGGCACCGGCACCCCGGAGCCGGGCGGCCTGACGGCTCGCCAGCTGCTCGACGCCGTACGCCGAATCTGTCTGGAGCTGCCCGTGGTGGGCATCGACGTCGTCGAGGTGGCTCCGCCCTACGACCATGCGGAGATCACGGCGTACCTCGCCAACCGGGTGTGCCTCGAGGCGCTCTCCGGCATCGCGGCCCGCAAGGTCGGCATCACTCATGACCCGGCCGGCCCGCTCCTCGACGGTCGAAACCCGTAGCCGCGTGGTCATGGCGATGACTAGAGTCGCCTGATGAGGATCTTCGTTCTCGGCGACTGACCCGGTTCGCGCCGGCCGCCCCGCCTGCTGCCACGCGTCCTCGCCTACTACGCCACCCGCGACCTGATCCCGTTCTACGGGGTCTATGCGCTGCTGTTCCGGGACCACGGACTGTCGCCTGCGCAGGTGACGTCTTTGTTCGTGATCTGGTCACTGACGTCATTCGTCTTCGAGGTTCCGTCGGGGGCCTGGGCGGACACGGTCGGGCGCCGAGGTCTGCTCGTGCTCAGCGGGCTGATCTATGCCGTGGGGTTCGCCAGCTGGGTGGTGTGGCCCGCCTACTTGGGCTTCGCCCTCGGTTTCGTGCTCTGGGGCCTCAGTAGCGCGATCATGTCCGGCACCTTCGAGGCGCTGCTGTACGACGAGCTGGCGGCCCGATCGGCAACCGACGAGTATCCACGCATCATCGGCTGGGCCAATGCGACCGCCATGTCGGCCAACCTGGTCGCCACGCTCTCGTGCGGCGCGCTGTTCGCCTGGGGTGGATATCGGCTGGTGGGCTGGACCAGCGTGGCGGTGGCCCTCGCGCACGCCGGGCTGGCCTGGTCGCTGCCGGCCGCCCCGAAGATCGTGGAGACCGACCCGGCGGAGGATGAGCCCAGCTTCGAGGGAGGGCTCCTACAGCGTTACGTCTCCATGCTCGAGGCCGGCGTCCGGGAGTCCGTGCAGCATTCCGCGGCGCGGCACCTCGTCCTCATCTGCGCCCTCCTCCTCGGCCTCCTGGCGTACGACGAGTACTTCCCCTTGGTGGCGAGGGAAGCCGGTGCCAGCACCGCCCAGGTCCCGGTCGCCGTCGCAGTGGTTGTGGCCGGACAGCTCGTCGGTACGGCGCTCGCCGGCCGGACCGCCCGAATGGGGCCGCGCACCATGGCCGTGGCGGTAGCAACGGCGGCCGGGCTGATCTCCCTCGGCGCAGTCAGCGGATCCCTGGCGGGCTTCGGCGCCATCGCCGTGGGCTACGGCGTCCTGCACAACACGATCATCGTCAGCGAGGCTCGCTTGCAGAGCGTGATCGCCGGTCCGGCGCGGGCCACGGTGACCTCCGTGATGGGGCTGTCCGGTGAGGTGGTCGCCCTTGCGGTGTTCGCGATGTTCGCCCTCGGCTCCGGCTGGCTCTCGGTCGCCAGCCTGGTGGCGGTCCTCGGCCTGCCGACCCTCGCCGCGGCCGCGGCCATCAGGCGCTGGCTGCCCCCCGCTCCCGCGAACTGCGGAAAGGCGGCCGATTCCGCGGGGCCGATCTCGACCGGTTGCCCGCGAACCGGGATCGAGTGACTGTTCCGGTGTGGTCTTGCGCTGCGTTCGGGTTTGCCCGGCATGCTGGGGAGCTGCCCGCTGTGCCGGGCAGGCCCGCCCAGCAGACGGTGCCGTTGCCTAGCCTGCTGGGCAAACCGCACCCGGAGTCTGTTCGCACCTATGCGCTGGCCGATGGGCGTCGGCTCATGGCTGCCGAAGCCTCCGGCCTCGAGACGTTCTGTCCGACCACGTGGGCCGGCGACGATCCCGTGGTGTCCGTGGCGACCGGCGAGTACACCCTGGCGCCTCGAATCGTCGAGCACGGGTCGCTTCGAGACTTCGTGGCCCTCGACCCCAAGTATCAGAGCCTCTGCATGGTCTGGGCCGTAGACGCGTTGGCCGGCGACCGGCACGGCGGCGTCTTCGGGCTCTCGAACGGCTGGCTCGCGTGGTGGTGGCGCGAGGTGCTCGCGAGCACGCTGCTGGCCCTCGTCATCGTCGCTGTCGGCGTCTGGTTCATCCGACGTCGGCGGCGTGCGTGGCCGACAGACGTGGAATATCACTCGACTACCGGGGGTATGAACCCTTAGCCTCAGCGCGTGGAGGTCAACCGCATCGATGCAGCCGCGGCCGCACGAGCTATCTGCTCGCCGGCCGCCGTGGCCTGACCTCACCCACCCACTCGGCGACCGGAAACGGTCGCCGTTGTCGCGTTGGGCTCGTCCCTGCCCGGTCGCGAGTGACGCTGTTTCCGGTTCGCCTTGACCTGAAAGGCGTATCTCATGAACACCGTCTCCAAAACCACCCACACCATCCGTAGGTTCCGCGAGTTCTACGATGACCGCGGTCATCGCTCCATCACCGGCAGCACGTTGCTCCCGAAGCCCGGCGATCCGGTCCTGTTCACGACGTCGGGCATGCATCCGTTGACGCCGTACCTGGAGGGCCGACCGCACCCACTGGGCAACCGACTGGTGAACGTGCAGCGCTGCCTGCGCACGACGGACCTCGAGGAGGTGGGCGACCCGTGGCACCTGACCGTCTTCGAGATGCTGGGGACCTGGTCACTCGGTGACTACGACGGACCACAGAGCCTGCGATGGGGCCTGGAGCTGCTCACCGACGTGCTCGGGGTCGACCCGTCCCGGCTGCACACCACCGTGTTCGGCGGCGACGAGCAGGTGCCGCCCGACGAGGACTCCCTGCGCACCTGGACCGAGCTCGGCCTCCCGGTCGAGCTGACCGTCTCCGAGAACTGGTGGTCGAACGGGCCGACCGGTCCCTGCGGCCCCGACTCGGAGGTCTTCTTCTGGACTGGCCAGGACCACCCGGTCGGCAGTCCGAGCACAGACCCGCGATGGGTGGAGATCTGGAACCACGTGACCATGCGCTACCGCCGCCACGACGACGGTCGCCTCACCTCCCTCCCGCAGCAGAACGTCGACACCGGCATGGGCCTCGAACGACTGCTTTCCGTGCTGCAGGGCACCTCCTCGGTCTATGAGCTCGACGTGTTCGAGCCTTGGCGTCGTGACCTCGACCGGCTCTGGGACGTCGACGAGACGGACCGACGGGTCATGTGCGACCACCTCCGCTCAGTCGTGGTCGTGATCGGCGACGGTGTGGTCCCCTCGAACACCGGACGCGGGTATGTGCTGCGGCGGCTGGTCCGGCGGGTGCTGACGACGCTGTGGCGCGTAGACCCGACGTACACCCTCGAGGAGATTCGCCGGGAGCCGATCGACCACACCATCGAGCATTTCCGGATGCGCTCCGACCAGGACGAGGTACGACGGGTGCTGCTCGACGAGGAGCGACGCTTCCGCGATCTGGTGAGGCGGGGTAGGCGAGTGGTCTCCAAGGAGCTCCGCAAGGGGTCGCTCGACGAGGGTCGACTGCGGGAGCTGCACGAGACCCACGGCTTGCCCCGCGACCTCGTGCTCGGGCTGCTGACCGACCTCGGCGGAGAGGCAGCGCTCGTCGAGAGTGGGGTGTGAGCGCCTCGTCGCGGCCGGCGCGAAGGGTCAGCGTCGAGATATCAGCAGCGGAATACTATGCACGTACTGGAATACCGGGGCCGAACTCTTGGGCGGCAGGGAGAGCGTAACCGCGATCAGCACCAACCATCGCGCGACGACTCAGCGGAAGGCGGACTCGCCGGTCAGCGCTTGGCCGATGACCAGCTGGTGCACCTCGGACGTCCCCTCGTAGGTGAGCACCGACTCGAGGTTGTTGGCATGGCGCATCACCGGGTACTCCAGCGTGATGCCGTTGGCGGCCAGGATGGTCCGGCACTCCCGCGCGATCTTGATCGACTCCCGCACGTTGTTGAGCTTGCCGATGCTGACCTGAGTCCCGGTGATGGTTCCCGCGTCCTTGAGCCGACCGAGATGCAGCGCGAGCAGCATGCCCTTGCCGAGCTCGACGGCCATGTTGGCGAGCTTCTCCTGGGTCAGCTGGTAGCCGGCCAGGGGCTTGTCGAAGACGAGCCGGGACCGGGCGTACTCGATCGTGGTCTCGAGGCAGTCCCGAGCGGCCCCGAGGGAGCCGAAGACGATCCCGAAGCGAGCTTCCGAGAGGCAGGAGAGGGGACCGGCCAGACCGGACGCCTCGGGGAGCATCGCCGACGCCGGCAGCCGGACGCCCTCGAGCACCAGCTCGCTCGTGACCGAAGCGCGCAACGACATCTTCTTGGTGATCTCGGGGGCGGAGAAGCCCTTCGCTTCGGTCGGCACGACGAACCCACGGATTCCGTCGTCAGTGCGAGCCCACACGACTGCGACATCGGCGACGGACCCGTTCGTGATCCACATCTTCGTGCCGTCCAGCACCCAGTCGTCACCGTCTCGGCGGGCTCTCGTCCGCATGCCACCCGGGTTCGACCCGAAGTCGGCCTCGGTCAGACCGAAGCAGCCGATCGCCTCTCCAGTGGCCATCCGGGGCAGCCACTCGGAGCGCTGTTCGTCGCTGCCGAAGCGATGGATCGCGAACATCGCAAGGGATCCCTGAACCGACACCAGGCTGCGGACACCGGAGTCGGCGGCTTCCAGCTCGAGGCAGGCGAGCCCGTACGACGTCGCGCTGGTGCCGGCACATCCATAGCCCTCGAGGTGCATCCCCAGCAGACCGAGCGCCCCGAGCTCCTTGGCCAGGTCGCGCGCCGGGATGCTGGCATCCTCGAACCAGTCCGCGATGTGCGGACGGATCTTGTCGTCGCAGAAGCGCCGTACTGTGTCCCGGACAGCGCGCTCCTCATCGTCCAGCAGGCCGTCGATGGCCAGCAGCTGGAGCGGGGCGGGTGGTTGAGCGGACGGTTTCGACACGGTTGCTCCAGATCTGGTACGTCGCGAGATGCCTTCCCACGATAGAGGAATCGTCATCGTCGGCGTGCAGAGTGGTCGGGTTCGGCGCGACCCGGACAAATCGCGGGGACGCCGTGATTGCCTGCACGAACGCCCTGCGCATGAGTAGGGTGCGATCGTGGCGAACGTGACCGACGGGGGTCGACGAGCAACGCCCGCAGTCGAGCGCGCGTCCGAGCCGGCTGCTGCTTCGGCCATCGACGAGAGTGCCCCCGCGGTCGATCTGCGTGGCCTGAGTCGCCGCTTCGGTCCGGTGGTGGCGGTCGACGGCATCGACCTGGCGATCCGGGACGGTGAGTTCTTCTCGATGCTGGGGCCGTCCGGCTCCGGCAAGACCACCGTGCTCCGGATGATCGCGGGCTTCGAGCTGCCGGACGCCGGTACGGTCCGACTCAGCGGCGTCGATGTCACCCGCCAGGCACCGTTCGAGCGCAACGTGAACACGGTGTTTCAGGACTATGCGTTGTTCCCGCACATGAACGTGCGCGACAACGTCGCCTACGGCCTTCGGGTGCGTGGCGTGGCGCGGGCACGGCGTCGCGAGCTGGCCGAGCAGGCGCTGGGCCAGGTCCGGCTGGACGCACACGGGGACCGCAAGGCCAGCCAGCTTTCCGGTGGTCAGCGACAACGGGTCGCGTTGGCTCGCGCCCTGGTGATCAAACCCAAGGTGCTGCTCCTCGACGAGCCGCTCGGCGCGCTCGACCTGAAGCTTCGTGAGGAGATGCAGGTCGAGCTGAAGGCCCTGCAACGCGATGTGGGCATCACGTTCGTCTTCGTCACACACGACCAGGACGAGGCGCTGACGATGAGCGACCGGATCGCCGTCTTCAACAGTGGTCGGATCGAGCAGGTGGGCACCGCCGCCGAGATCTACGAGCAGCCCGCCTCGGCGTTCGTGGCCGGTTTCGTCGGCACGAGCAACCTGATCTCCGGTGCTGCGGCCGCCACCCTGCTCGGCAGGGAAGGGACGTTCAGCATCCGGCCCGAGAAGATCCACCTCGACCTCGACCTCGATACGCCGGGCGACCCGGCGCTGACGTCGGCCAGGGGAACCGTGGCTGAGGTGGTCTACGCCGGCGCGTCCACGCGCTTCATCGTCGACCTCGACGCGGGTCCAAGACTGGTCGCCGTGCAGCAGAACCTGCACACGTCATCGATGGATGTGCTCGACTACCGCGACGCACCCGTGCGGCTCAGCTGGCGTACCGACCACTGCGTCGTGATCGATGGTTGAGCCGTCGACGGCGCCCCGTCACATCCCCGTGTCTCCGGCCGCAGCGCTGCCGGCCCCAACGCTCGACTTGGAGGAGTCATGACAGCAGCTCGCAGGCTACGACGCGGAGGAGTGCCTCGCGGCACCGGACGCACCGGTGCCGTGGTGGCGCTGGCCACCCTCGCTCTGTTCGCCACCGGATGCGGCACGTCCGATGGCGGGTCATCGGACCAGCCCGGTGGCACCGGCTTCCAGGCGCCAGACATCCCGATGAAGTCCGACCCGGTCGGCGCCGGCGGCACCGAGCTGAACGTCCTGGCCTGGCCGGGATACGCGGAGTCGGGCAAGAACGACCCCAAGGTGGACTGGGTCACGCCGTTCGAGGACAAGACCGGCTGCCAGGTCAACGTCAAGGAGTTCGGTACGTCGGACGAGGCCGTGAGCCTCATGCACACCGGCGGGTACGACGTGGTCTCAGCCTCGGGTGATGCCACCCTGCGCCTCATCGCGGCCGGCGACGTGCAGCCGGTCAACACCGACCTGGTGCCGAACTACGCCGACATCTCGCCATTCCTCAAGGACCAGGCCTTCAACAGCGTCGACGGACAGATGTGGGGGATCCCGCACGGTTGGGGCGCCAACCTGCTGATGTACAACACCGACGTCGTCAAGCCCGCACCGACCGACTGGAACGCCGTGTTCGACGGGTCCAGTGCCTATGCCGGCAAGGTGACGGCGTACGACTCCCCGATCTACATCGCTGACGCGGCCCTCTACCTGATGAACACCCAGCCGGACCTCGGGATCAAGGACCCGTACGCGCTCGACCAGGACCAGCTCGACGCGGCGGTCAAAGTGCTGAAGGACCAACAGGCCAACATCGGTGAGTACTGGTCGGACTACACGAAGGAGGTCCAGGCGTTCAAGAGCGGCTCGACGGTGATCGGCACCACCTGGCAGGTCATCGCCAACCTCGCCGAGGCGGACGCGCCGGTCAAGACCGTGTTCCCCGACGGTGGTTCGACCGGCTGGTCGGACACCTGGATGGTGTCCTCGAACAACGACCACATCGACTGTGCCTACCAGTGGCTCGACTGGATCGCGAGCCCGAAGGTGCAGGCCCAGGTCGCGGAATGGTTCGGCGAGGCGCCGGCCAACCCGAAGGCGTGCGAGTACACCAGCCCGGGCTTCTGCGACCAGTACCACGTGACAGATGCGGCGTACGCGGCCAAGATCCACTACTGGACGACTCCGATCACCCAGTGCCTCGACGGGCGGACCGACGTGGAGTGCACGGACTACAAGGCCTGGACGGACGCCTGGACCGAGGTGAAGGGCTGACGTGAGCACGGCGGCTCCGGACGCCGGGACCCAGGAGACTGCGACCCAGGAGGTGGGCCCGCCCGCGTCGTCGTCGGCCCGACGGGCATCGGCGTTCCTCTACCGCCACAGCGGTATCCGCGTCGGCGGTCTGATGGCGGCGCCCTTGCTGTGGCTCGGGCTCATCTACCTGGTGGCGTTGCTCGCGCTCTTCGTGACCGCCTTCTGGCGGGCCGACTTCGGTGTCACCGTGACGCGGGAGTGGAACTTGGACAACTTCCGCAAGCTCTACCAGCAGGACGTCTATCGAACGGTCGTGGTCCGGACCATCCTGGTGGCCACGGCCGTGACGGTGATCGACGCCTTGCTGGCATTGCCGATCGCGTTCTACATGGCCAAGATCGCCAAGCCGTTCACCGCGAAGGCGCTCGTGGTGGCACTTCTGATGCCGTTGTGGGCCAGCTATCTGGTCAAGGCCTTCGCTTGGCGGGCGATGGTCACCCCCGGCGGGGTGCTCGAGTCGACGTTCGGCTGGACCCCGGGCTTCGGTCTCACCGCGGTGGTGATCACGCTGGCCTATCTCTGGCTGCCCTTCATGGTTCTCCCGGTGTACGCCGGCTTCACCAGGCTGCCGAACTCGCTGCTGGAGGCCTCGAGCGACCTGGGCGCGAAGCCGGCCAGAACCCTGCGCAGCATCGCCCTGCCCTCGGTGTTGCCGGCCCTCGCCGCCGGGTCGATCTTCACCTTCTCGTTGTCGCTCGGTGACTACATCGCCGTGGAGAACGTCGGTGGGAAGACGCAGATGCTCGGCAACCTGGTCTTCGACCGCCAGGCGACCGACATCCCGTTCGCGGCGGCGCTGGCCACCGTGTCCGTCGTCATCATGGTCGTGTATCTGGCGCTGGTACGTCGTACCGGAGCATTGGAGAACGTATGAGCACGTCGGGGTTCCGGCTCTCGCGCGGCAGCACCTGGTTCCTGCGCTCCTTCGTCGGGGCCGTGCTCGTGTTCGTGTACGTGCCGCTGGCGGTCGTGGTGGTCAACTCGTTCAACTCCGACCAGACGTTCTCCTGGCCCCCGAGAGGATTCACCCTCGAGTGGTGGAGGAGGGCCAAGGACAGCACCGGCATGATCGAGGCTCTCAAGCACAGCGTCACCATCGGTCTGGCCGCTACGGCGATTGCGCTGATTCTCGGCACCCTGGCTGCCTTCGCCTTGCAGAGCAACCGTTTCTTCGGGCGGCAGGCAATCTCGTTGCTCATCCTGCTGCCCATCGCGCTGCCCGGGATCGTGACCGGGATCGCGCTCAGCAACGCCTTCACCACGATTCTCGGGATCAAGCTGTCCGTGTGGTCCCTGGTGATCGCACATGCGACGTTCTGCATCGTGGTGGTGTTCAACAACGTGATCGCGCGCCTGCGGCGACTCGGCGGCAACCTGGAGGAGGCGTCGATGGACCTCGGCGCGACCCGTTTCACGACATTCCGCCTGGTCACCCTGCCGAACCTCGGGTCGGCCCTCGTTGCCGGCGGCCTGCTGGCCTTCGCGTTGTCGTTCGACGAGATCGTCGTGACGACGTTCACGGCGCCGGCTGACATCCAGACGCTGCCGCTGTGGATCTACACCAACCTGCTGAGCCGGCAGCAGGCGCCCATCGTCAACGTCGCCGCGGCCGGCCTGATCCTGCTCTCGATGATCCCGATCTACTTCACGCAGAAGCTGTCCGGCGACCAGACCGGTGGCCGACTCTGATCCTGGCCCGGGCAGGAGCACTCCGGCGCAGAGTTATTGCGCTGGGTCTAGCAACTTGAAACTACTGTACGCTGGCCGTTGAGATACGTCGCTTTTGCTAGGTATGCCGGAGAGGCCCCTATCGCCATGGAATCTGCGCAACCACGGCTACCACCGGAGGATCGTGCCGGACCGGTTGTCACGCCGCCGCCGCCGGCCGGCCGGCCGGCATCCGGGCTCGGAGCCGGTGTCGCGGTCGTTCGAGACTGGCCGAAGCGCACCGCGCTGCTGATCGGGTCCAGCATAAGTCCCCAGGTTCTGGACTCGCTGCGCACGTACGGCCTGACTGCCACCGTCGCTACCTTGGATACGGCCGAGCAGGCCGCAGCCGCTGGACCGTTCACCTACCTCATCGTCTCGGCCGAGAGCCTGCAGAGTGACCAGGCCATGTTGCGGGTGCAGAGCCTCCATCGCTTCTCCCCGTCGGCCAGGTTGCTGCTCGAGTATCCGACCGGCAACCGCGACCCGGCGATCCTGGTGAGGGGGCTTCGGGCGGGGGTTCACGACGTCTTCGACCCGGAGGACGCGATGGCCGTGGACGAGGCCATTCTGCTCGGCCTGACCGATGCGATGGTCCACCGCGAACGGGTGCTCGCCATCGGCGCCCACCCCGACGACGTCGAGATCGGGTGCGGTGGCACGATCCTCGACCACCAGCTGCGGGGCGACCGGATCTCGATCCTGACTCTCAGCCGCGGCGCGGTCGGCGGCGACCAGCATGAGCGGCTGCGAGAGGCCTCGAACACGGCTGAGGCAGTAGGCGCTCAGCTCCTGTTCGGCGACCTCCCCGACACCCGGATCGACGATGGGGTGGCGACGATCCGGCTGATCGAGGAGGTTGTCCGGTCCCTCGACCCGACGGTGGTCTACGTCCACTCCAAGCACGACAACCACCAGGACCATCGCGCCGTCTCCACTGCGACCGCGAGTGCCACCCGCGGAGTACGGCGCGTCTTCGCCTACCAGTCACCGTCCGCCACCAACGAGTTCCGACCTACCCAGTTCGTACCCATCGACTGCGTGCTCCGACGAAAGGTTGAGGTCCTCCTGATGTTCGACTCACAGCATGGACGCAGCTACCTGGAGCCGGAGCTCGTCGTCGCCGGCTCGCGGTACTGGGCCCGGCATCTCGGCGCCAGCGCCCGTTATGCCGAACCCTTTGAAGTCATCCGCTCGGTGGGTGACCTACGGCAGTCCGAGACCTCCCCCGCGGTGTACGGCGCCGGGCAGGCCCAACCGGCTGTCGTCCCCTCCGTGCTGGAAGGGTCCAGCCGGTTGTCCGTGAGTCCGCACACGACGCTGAAGGCCGTGACCACATGACGAGCGAGAGCCTGGGCACGGTACTGGTGACCGGCGCCGGCGGGGCGGCCGCCGTGACGGTGCTCAACAGCCTGACCGGCCACGCGGAGCTGATCGCCGCAGACATCGACCCCTTCGCGGTCGGCCTCTACCTGGTGCCGGCTGCGCGCCGGGTTCTGCTGCCGCGCGGTGACGACCCCACGTTCGTACCGGCCCTGTTGCAGTGCGCGATCGAGCAAGGGGCCGACCTGGTCGTGCCCACGGTCGACACTGAGCTCCGGGAGGTCTCCGCGGCTCGAGCCGAGTTCGCCAGCCACGGCATCGACCTGCTGGTCGAAGACACGAACACCCTGGACCTCTGTCTGGACAAGAACCGCCTGGTCAGGCACTGCGACGGCATCGTTCGGGTGCCGGGGACCGTCCTGCTCGCCGCAACGACGACGGACGTCGAGCTGGATGCCCTCGGCTGGCCGTTCATCATCAAGCCGCGGCAGGGAGCCGGCGGTCGCGGGTTCGCCATCATGCATGGTCCGGGCGACCTGCACGACGTACCCCGCGACGGCACGATCATCGCGCAGGAGATGCTGCCCGGTGAGGAGTTCTCCATCGACATCCTCGGCTCGCCGGACGGACGCATCGTGGCGGCCGTGCCCCGCCGGCGCGACAAGATCGACTCCGGCATCGCGGTCGCCGGCCGGACGTTCGCCGACCCCGAGCTGGAGGCCTTCGGACGCGCGGTCGCGGCCGCGATCGGGGTCATCGGCGTCGTCAACGTCCAGGCCAAGCTGGACTCAGCGGGGCGACCGGCCCTGCTCGAGGTCAACGCCCGGTTCCCCGGCACGATGTCTCTGACCCAGGCGGCGGGCATCGACATGCCGCTGCTGGCGGTCCAGGCCCTGCGCGGGTTTCCGCTGCCCGCACGACTGTCCTTCCGGGAGATCGCTGTCGTGCGGCACTGGACCGAGATCACCGTGCCGATCGAGGAGTACGCCGACGTCCGACCGACGCCGCTCCGGGAGCCCGTGCCGCAGTGAACGAGTGGCTGGGAGCCGACGAGCGGGCCGACTGGCACACACACTCCGACCGTACCGACGGTGTCGACTCAGCGGAGGCGATGGCCGATGCAGCCGTGCGGGCAGGGCTGAAGGTCTGGGGGCTCTCCGACCATGTGCGGGCGGCCACCACCTGGGTTCCGGAGTACGTCGAAGCCACCCGGTTGATCAGGCGGGACGGCCTCGAGATCCACTGCGGCGTCGAGGCCAAGCTGCTGACCACAGCGGGGCGGCTCGATCTGCCGTCCACGTTGCCCGACCTCGACTATGTGCTCGTGGCCGACCACCAGTTCCCCGCTCGGGACGGACCCCAACACCCGGCGACGATCAGGGCGGCGATCGGCAACGGGTCGTTGCCGGCCGCGGACGTCGTCTCCGACCTGGTCGCGGCCACCGCGGCCGGGATCCGCCGCAGCCCCTTCCGGCCGATCGTGGCGCATCTGTTCAGTCTGCTGCCCAAGCTCGGTCTGTCGGAGGAGGACGTCACGCTCGAGCATCTCGACAGCCTGGCCAGCGCCTGTCTCGACACCGGCGGCTCGGTGGAGGCGAACGAGAAATGGCGCTGCCCGTCAGCCGACACACTGGACTACGTCGCCAGCCTCGGCGTCACGATCACCACCGGAAGCGATGCGCACCGCGTCGAGGACGTCGGTCGCCGCGACTATCTCGACCTGGTGCGGGCCGAGCTGCGTACGACCTCCCGGCCCCGCCGGTCTGACCGCCAGACGCTGGACGCCACCGCCCGATGACAAGCGTGGTGAGCCTGCTGGCAAGTATCGGTCTTTGGGCACTGAGCCTGCTGGTGCTGCTCGGTGCGATGCCGATGGCGGTCACGGTGTTCCAGTACCTGCTGCTTGCGGGACATCGTTGGCGCGACCACTACAACGACGACCAGGTGGACCTGGTCTACTCACCTCGGGTGGCCGTGGTGGTGCCGGCCTGGAACGAGGCGGCGGTGCTGCGGTTCAGCATCGACCGGATGATGGAGCTCGACTACCCGGCCGACCGCTTGCGCCTCTGCGTCATCGACGACGGAAGCACGGACGGCACTCCCGAGCTGCTGGCCGCCAAGGAGGCCGAGTACGGCGACCGGGTCGTTGGCTACCGCCGCGAGAACGGCGGCCAGGGCAAGGCGCACACGCTCAACCACGGGCTGGAGAGGCTGCTCGAGGATGACTGGGCTGAGGCGGTCATGATCACCGATGCTGACGTGGTGTTCGAGCCGACCTCGATCCGGCGGATGGTCCGGCACCTGAAGGATCCCACGGTCGGCTCGGTGACCGCGTTCATCAAGGAGGCAAGCGACAAGCCGAACTGGATGAACCGCTACATCGCCTTCGAGTACTGCGTGGCGCAGGCTGCGTGCCGACGCGCCCAGAACGTCGCTCAGGCGCAGGGCTGTCTCGCCGGCGGTGCCCAGATGCACACGCGGGTCAACCTCGACGCCCTGGGCGGCCGCATCGACACCACCACCCTCGCCGAGGACACCGTGACGACGTTCCTGACCCAGCTCGGCGGTCGCAAGGTGATCTTCGACGGCAACGCCGTGTGCTACGCGGAGGAGCCCGGCGACATCCATGGCCTGTGGAAGCAACGGCTGCGCTGGTCGCGTGGCAACCTGCAGGTCGCCAAGCGGTTCCACGGGGTCTTCTTCACGAGGTCGAAGGTTCACGGGCTGGGAGGAACCTGGTTCGGACTGATGTGGTGGGTGACGCTGCTGCTGCCTGCCTTCATGGTGCTGTCCTCGGGGGCACTGGTCACGATGTGGTTCCTCAACGCCAACCGCGCGCACTACCTGTTCACGGCGTTGTGGATCACCAGCGCCCTCGGCTTCGTGTTCACCACCACCTTCGCGTTGCTCGTCGAACCGAGCGTCGCCCGGCGAAGCTGGCGACAGGCCTGGGCGTTTCCTGGGCTGATCAGCCTGACCATCATGGTCTGGGTGCTCGCACCACGTCCGATGCACGATCTCGTCCACCACGGTGTCAACACGGCCGGCTTCGACTGGACCCCTGAGACTCGCTCCTACCTGGCGCTGGCCGCCTATACCTGGGCGTCCGTCTGCATGCTCGCTGCCTGGGCGGTCTACCGACTCGGACCGGACCCGACGGGTGACCTGGCTCATCGGCACCTTGATGTTCGTTGTCGGGTATGGGCCGCTGCTGTGCGCGATCAACTTCGCCTCGTACATCGCGGAGGCCCGCGGGAAAGCATCGACGTGGGACAAGACGGAGAAGACCGGGAAGGTGGGAGCGCGATGACCTCTGACGGCTCTGAGCCGAGTCCCGACGAGATGCTCGAGCACGACCGCGCCGTCGAGCGGCGACTGGTGTGGAAGTGCCTGTTCTCGTTCCTGGTGGTCGTCGTGGTCATCCTCGTCCGACAGCGCTATCTCGTCGCCTGACGCTCAGGGCTTCGATTCAGAGCGTCGTCGCACCAGACGCCAGTAGTTCTGCCCGCCGGCACGCTCGTAGGTCAGCTCATCGAGAGCGGCCCCGGCGATGCCCAGGCCGCGACCCGACTCCGACAGCTCGTGAGGTGGTGACTCGGGCGCCAGGCTCAGGTCGACGGCGATCCCGTCGTCGGAGAAGATCGCCTCGATCCGGTCGACATCGACCCGCAGCGTCAAGCCCATCTCGCTCCGCGATCCATCCTCGCAGTGCTTGATGATGTTGGTCGCGACTTCGGCTACGGCGGTCGTGAACATCATCCGGTCTTGAGCCGCGATGCCCGGCGCTTCGGCCCACAGCTCGGCGAGCAACGCGTGCACGCCCTTCAGGGTGGCGGTCTCGACCGGGGCTTTGAGCATGACCTCCTTGACCGGATCATCGGTCTCCAAGAGCCGCCTCCACACTCTCGTAGGGAGGAAGGATCCGGTCGATGCTCGTCAGCTCGAGGACTGCCAGCACCTGCGATGTCGCCGCCGCGATGCGGAACTCGCTGCCGGCCTCACGACAGGTTCTCAAACCGCTGATCAGGGCACCCAGCCCCGATGAGTCGACGAACTCGACCGCACTCAGATCGACCACGACGCCGGCATGCTCTCCCATGACGATCGAGGCCACCAGCGCCTTGAACTGAGGCGCGGCGACCATGTCCAGATGGCCGGTGGCCCGGATGACCGTAGTTCCGCTCTCGGACAGGGCGGTGTCGAAGCTAGTCACGGGTGGCTCCTCTCAGAGCATGCAGTCGAGCTGAGACGCGTGAGGGGCTGAAGGGCTTGGTGAGGAACTCGTCGACCCCGGCTTCCTTGGCTCGTTGGCGATCGTCCTCACGCCCGGAGGCCGTGAGCATCGTGATGTACGGCTGGTCGGATGCGCCCAGCTCCGAGCGGATGATTCGGCAGACCTCGTACCCGTCGGGCGCGGGCATCCGCGCGTCGAGGAACACGACCGCAGGAAGGGCGTCGCGGACCAGCCGGACAGCGCTCTCGCCGTCCACTGCGACCAGGACGTCGAACCCCTCGCGCTCCAGGAGCACGGTCAGCACCCGCCGGGTGGCACCGTCGTCATCGGCGATCACCGCCATCGGGGAAGGTGCTTCGCTGGTGCTGGGAACTGGGGTGCTCATGCTGCGAGTGTCCTCCCGCTGCAACCGGGCAACGCGACCTGGAGTACGACGAGGGTGACGTCGTCGTCCTGGGCGACGCCGGCCCGAAAGTCTCCGAGATCCTCGAGGATCGACGCCAGGAGCTCGTCGGCCGACCCGGTGCCGGCCTTGGCCACGAGCTCACGCAGGCGCTGCGTGCCGTACATCGTGGTGTCCGGCGCCCTCGCTTCCACGATCCCGTCACTGAACATCACCAGGAGATCACCTGGCTCGAGGATTCGGATCCCTTCCTCATAAGGGGGATCGGGAAGCAAGCCAAGGGGCATGCCATCCGAGTCAAGGTCCTCCACGGAGCTGTCCAGATGCCGGAGGAGGGCCGGGTGATGCCCGCCATTCACGTATCTGAGCTCACGGCTGCGAGAGTCGAAGCGAACGGCGTACAGCGTGATGAATACGGCCGTTGCGACCAGGTCATCCCACATGACCCGGTTGGCAGCAGCGATCGCTCCCGGTAGCGGTTGCTCGAGGCTGAGCTCCGCCCGCAACGCGATCCGCGTCATCGCCATGATCATGCCTGGCCCCAGTCCGTGGCCGGTGACGTCGGCAACCACCACGTGCACGACGCCATCGCCGGCGGGGACGAAGTCGAAGTAGTCGCCGCCCACCTGCGCGGCCGGCAAGCACGCCGCCGCCAAGGACGCTCCCCGGAGCTGCGGCGCGGAGGCCGGCAGCAGGGATCGCTGGATGTTCGCGGCCAGCTCCAGCTCACGGTCCAGACCTTCCTTCTCACGGAGCTGCGCGACAGTGCGGGCGTTCTCGACACCCAGGCTCAGCTGACGCGCCACTGCCGTTGCCAACTGTGCATCTCCGGCCGAGAACCGATCGTCGCGATCGTGCCCGACCAGCACCAGGGCACCCACGGTGCTGGGCTCACCGGCGCCACCACCTCGGGTCAGGAGCGGCACCGCAAGAACCGGGTCAGGGGTGGGCAGGCGCTCGTCGACGAGGCCACCGGCGTGCACCATGACCTGGGCGACCGTGCGCACGGCCGCCACCGCCGCCCCTCGGGCGACATCGGCGTACCGACCCTCCGGATCCCGGCCCGCGCTCGCGACATCGTCGGTGTCATCAGGGCCGCTGCCGATGACGATCACACCCCAACGGGCGGGGATCACCTGCAGGGTGCGTTCGAGAGCCGTGTAGGACGAGGTCTCGAGGTCCGTCACGACACCGAGCTCGCGGGACAGGTCGTACAGGAGCGCGATCTCCTCATAGCGGTTGAGCAGCTCCTCGGAGAGCGCATCGACGTCGGCTCTCAGCGATGCTAGACCTGATCCGTCGTGCAGCGCGCCGGGCGGGTGCTCATGCGGTCCGCCGGGTTTGGCCACTCGATGAGCATAGCGGTTTCAGCTGGACTTACCGCAATTCGCTTCGGACTGCCCACCTCTAGTGAAAAGCACCTTGGTCGTCGGTGCCAGCGAGATATCTGAAGCCTCCTTGAATGATCTCGGGCACAGCCACGAATTTCCTCGTTCGGTGGTGGTGTACGAGCGATCGCCACGCTGGGTCCGGCAGGTGGCGGTGAGGTCGCGAGGCGGGCCGGCCGGTCCGGGGCAGCGGCTAAGACGGCTTCGCTAGCGGCCGACTGCTGGGCGAGTGCGCCGGACATTTTCGGCGGTTCTCGTGGAATGGCCACGTGCGTAGCGCTTCAAGAGCGCATCTCCCGAGCCCGGTGCGGCCGCAGACGCGCCCGCCACTGCAGGTGGGGTGGTTTGTTGAGTTTAGGTATAGTGTGAACAATAGAACGTCGCTGCTGCTGGACCGCTCGCCGCACGGACTACGGCCAAGCCCAAACGGAGGCCCAGAAAACGCCCCACGACAGGAATGAAGGAGCGCCTGGTGCGCGATTTGGCGGGCGAAATGGGGGCTCTACTTCGGCGGGGCCAGGTTAATTCTCGAATTATCAACTCCGATCCGGACCCGACAACGTGACGCGACGCGGCCCGTTTCGTCGTGGTGTGCGGTATCGATATCGCTTGGTGGCGGCGATGTTGTTGGTTTCGGTGCCGTTGATGGTGGTGTTGGCGTGGTTGTTGACGGTGGCGTCGTCGTCGAGTCTGACGTCGGCGGCTGAGGATCGTGGCAGCAATGTGGCCCGTGGGGTGGCGTTGCATGTCGAGGACTGGTTCGCGGAGCGTCAGCAGCAGGTGGGTGTGGTGGCGGTGGAGGCGTCGGGGCGGTTGGACAGTGCTGCGGTGGAGCGGTTGTTGGTCGGTGTGCAGCGGTCGAGTCACGACTATGACCTGGTGGAGGTGCTGGATCCGTCGGGGCAGGTGGTGACCTCGAGCCGGCCGGGGGTGACTGTGGCGGCGACGGGTCAGGACTGGTTCCAGACGGCTATCGGTGGCAAGCCGTCGTTCACGTCGCTGATCCAGGTTGGTGATCAGATCCAGTGGGTGGTGGCGGCTCCGGTGTTCGGTCCGGACGGGAGTCCGGAGGGTGTGGTGGCGGCGAACTTGAATGTCGCAGAGCTGGCTACCTTGCTGAACCCTGAGCTGGACAACGGCAGTCAGGTGGTGGCCGTCGACAGTCATAACGTGTTGTTGTACGACACGGAGATGGGGCCGATCGCGGATGCTCCGGCGCTGTTGGCGGCGGGTGGTCTGCAGAGCAGCGTGCACAACAGTGCGATCACGAAGGCGCAGGAGAGCGGTGAGCCTGGGGTGGCCCGTTATACCGACCAGAACGGGGTGGACACGATCGGCGGGTTCGACCGGGTCGACCAGCTCGAGTGGGTGATCCTGGTCCAGGATCCGGCCTCCGTGGTGCTGGAACCGATCCGCAGCCAGCGCAATCGGGCCATCTTGATCGTCGCCGCCGGCACCATCCTCGCCATCGCCGTCGCCTTCATCTTCGGTACCCGCGAGGCGAGGAGGTTACGGGCCATGGCTGATGAGACGAGCGCCTCGGGAGTGCAGGTGAACTCGGCGGCGGCGGAGCTGTCGGCGTCGTCGGAGGAGCTGGCGGCGATCACGACGCAGCAGAGTGCGGCGGTGACGCAGGCGACCTCGACGACCGAGGAGCTGGCGCGGGCGTCGGCGGCGATCGCGGACACGGTCGACCAGGTGGCCACGCAGACCGCGGAGACCAAGGACAACCTCGAGCAGGCTGAGGCAGACATCGCGTTGTCGAGTGAGCGGACCTTGGCGCTGGCTCGCAAGGTCAACGACATCGACGCGTTGCTCGACCTGATCAACGAGATCGCCGACCAGACGAACCTGTTGGCGTTGAACGCGGCGATCGAGGCGGCTCGGGCCGGCGAGAACGGTCTCGGGTTCGCTGTGGTCGCTGACGAGGTACGGCGTCTGGCCGAGCGGTCGAAGACCTCGTCGGGGGAGATCAACACGATCATCAGGGCCGTACAGGGTGAGACCAATGCGACGGTGATGGCGATGGAGAAGGGTGCCAAGCAGATGCAGCGTGGGCTGATGCTGCTGGAGGCGGTGACTGACGCCAACGCGCAGGTCCGGATGACCACCCAGCAGCAGCGCGGAGCCACCTCCCAGGTGGTCGAGACCATGGAGCAGCTGACCGACTCCAGCCGACAGGTCGCCACCGCCGCCGACCAGATCGCCTCCGCCGCCGGCAACCTCGCCGACCTCGCCGGCAACCTCGAAGCGTCCGCCACCGAAGCGAAGGCTCGGTACTGAGATGGCCGCCACCAGGTCGTCGCGGGTGTGGATGATGCGGCGTCGGTTCGGGGCTCGCTTGGTGGCGGCGATGTTGTTGGTTTCGGTGCCGTTGATGGTGGTGTTGGCGTGGTTGTTGACGGTGGCGTCGTCGTCGAGTCTGACGTCGGCGGCTGAGGATCGTGGCAGCAATGTGGCCCGTGGGGTGGCGTTGCATGTCGAGGACTGGTTCGCGGAGCGTCAGCAGCAGGTGGGTGTGGTGGCGGTGGAGGCGTCGGGGCGGTTGGACAGTGCTGCGGTGGAGCGGTTGTTGGTCGGTGTGCAGCGGTCGAGTCACGACTATGACCTGGTGGAGGTGCTGGATCCGTCGGGGCAGGTGGTGACCTCGAGCCGGCCGGGGGTGACTGTGGCGGCGACGGGTCAGGACTGGTTCCAGACGGCTATCGGTGGCAAGCCGTCGTTCACGTCGCTGATCCAGGTTGGTGATCAGATCCAGTGGGTGGTGGCGGCTCCGGTGTTCGGTCCGGACGGGAGTCCGGAGGGTGTGGTGGCGGCGAACTTGAATGTCGCAGAGCTGGCTACCTTGCTGAACCCTGAGCTGGACAACGGCAGTCAGGTGGTGGCCGTCGACAGTCATAACGTGTTGTTGTACGACACGGAGATGGGGCCGATCGCGGATGCTCCGGCGCTGTTGGCGGCGGGTGGTCTGCAGAGCAGCGTGCACAACAGTGCGATCACGAAGGCGCAGGAGAGCGGTGAGCCTGGGGTGGCCCGTTATACCGACCAGAACGGGGTGGACACGATCGGCGGGTTCGACCGGGTCGACCAGCTCGAGTGGGTGATCCTGGTCCAGGATCCGGCCTCCGTGGTGCTGGAACCGATCCGCAGCCAGCGCAATCGGGCCATCTTGATCGTCGCCGCCGGCACCATCCTCGCCATCGCCGTCGCCATCGTGCTGGCGGCGCGGACGACGCGGCCGATCCGTCGGCTGACCGACGCCGCGCGGAAGGCGGCGGGCGGCGCGCTCGAGGTCCGGGTCCAGCCTGAGGGTGCGATGGAGCTGGTCACCCTCGGCGAGTCATTCAACGCCATGCTGGACACGTCTCAGGGTCTGGTGGATGGCGTGAAGCACGCGGGTGTCGAGGTGAACTCGGCGGCGGCGGAGCTGTCGGCGTCGTCGGAGGAGCTGGCGGCGATCACGACGCAGCAGAGTGCGGCGGTGACGCAGGCGACCTCGACGACCGAGGAGCTGGCGCGGGCGTCGGCGGCGATCGCGGACACGGTCGACCAGGTGGCCACGCAGACCGCGGAGACCAAGGACAACCTCGAGCAGGCTGAGGCAGACATCGCGTTGTCGAGTGAGCGGACCTTGGCGCTGGCTCGCAAGGTCAACGACATCGACGCGTTGCTCGACCTGATCAACGAGATCGCCGACCAGACGAACCTGTTGGCGTTGAACGCGGCGATCGAGGCGGCTCGGGCCGGGGAGAACGGTCTCGGGTTCGCTGTGGTCGCTGACGAGGTACGGCGTCTGGCCGAGCGGTCGAAGACCTCGTCGGGGGAGATCAACACGATCATCAGGGCCGTACAGGGTGAGACCAATGCGACGGTGATGGCGATGGAGAAGGGTGCCAAGCAGATGCAGCGTGGGCTGATGCTGCTGGAGGCGGTGACTGACGCCAACGCGCAGGTCCGGATGACCACCCAGCAGCAGCGCGGAGCCACCTCCCAGGTGGTCGAGACCATGGAGCAGCTGACCGACTCCAGCCGACAGGTCGCCACCGCCGCCGACCAGATCGCCTCCGCCGCCGGCAACCTCGCCGACCTCGCCGGCAACCTCGAAGCCGCGGCCACGTCCGCCACCGGCGCAGGTGCTGCCGACGAGAGCAAGGAGCCAGGCTGATGGACCTGGACGTCATCCTGGTTCCGGTGGGGGCCGACCTGTATGCGGTTCCCATCGGCTGGGTGCGCGAGGTGGTCATCGCCCCCGCGCTCACGCGGCTGGTCACGGCGCCCGCGATGGTTCTCGGTCTCTTCAACCTGCGCGGAGAGATCGTTCCTCTGCTCGACGCCGCGTCATTGCTCGGCGTGGGCCATACCGATTCGGTCGCCTTCGCGCTGGTGCTCCACACGCATCTAGGGCCGGTGGGGCTCAGCGCGACGGCGTTTCCCCAACGGGCGCTGCTCGACGAGCCCGTTGGGCCCTCTGAGCTGGCCAACAGCGCCGGCAGCTATCGGGTCGATGACCGGCTGGCCGTCCTGCTCGATGTCGAGGGCCTGCTCAACTCCGTCACGCTGCCGAGCATGCAACCCGCAGACGGAGCCGAGCTCGAGGAAGCCTCACCCCACGTGGTCGCCTGATGGCGCTGATCGACGTGGACGAGATCCGGCTCCTGTTCGCTCGGGAGGCGGAGATCCGGCTGTCGAGCCTCGGTCAGCTCATCCTCGGCCTGGAGCAGAGCGAACCGGACGAGACGCTGGTCGACTCGATCTTCCGTGAGCTGCACACCATCAAGGGCTCCGCGTCCGTAGCCAAGCTGTCCGAGGTCAGCGCAGCAGCCCACCTGCTCGAAGACCTCGTCGAGGGGATTCGGGCCGGCCGAACGGCCAACAGCCCGGAGCTGGTCGACGCGCTCTTCGCCGGGGTCGACGACCTGGCAGAGGTCATTGCCCGATCGACGACCGCCGGCCCCACTGCAGGCGTTCTGGTGGCACCCACCCAGGATACGAGCGGTGGTGACGCCGAGCGGCCGATCGGATCAAGCGGCTCACCACTTTCGGGTTCTGGCATCGGCGCCGTACCTCCGGCGCCACGAGCGACGGTCAGCCCGCCGTCGCCGCTCGAACCGGCGTCTGGCGTCTCCCTCCAGCACACGCGGGCAGCCTCGGCGAACGGGTCAGGGTTCGTCATGGTCCCGCTGGAGCGGCTGGACGAGCTGACCCGCCTGGTCAGTGAGTCGGCGTCAGCCCATCTGCGGGTGGGACGCGTGCTGAGCGACCGGTTCGGCACCGACCCCGCGTCGATCATGGAGTACAACGAGCTCTCGCGATCCTTGAACGACCTTCAGGACCGGGCGATGCGCACCCAGATGGTGGCGATCGCCACGATCACCGATGTCCTGCACCGCACCGTCCGCGACCTGGCCCGGGCGCAGGGCAAGGACATCGTGTGGGAAGCCCGAGGCACCGACACCGAGCTCGACCGGGGGGTCCTACATCGGCTCTCCGACTCGTTGCTCCACCTGGTACGCAACGCCGTCGACCACGGCGTGGAGCTGCCCGAGGAGCGTGAGGCGCTCGGCAAGCCTCGTCAGGCCACCATCCGGCTGCATGCCATGCAGCTAGGTTCGGAGGTGATCATCGCGATCACCGATGACGGACGCGGCGTCGACCGGGATCGGGTACGGCAGGAAGCCACCCGCCACGGGCTCAACACCGATGGCCTCAGCGATGAGGACCTGGTCGCCATGATCCTCCGATCGGGCCTGTCCACCAAGACGTTCGTCACCGATGTCTCCGGCCGGGGTGTCGGCCTCGATGTCGTGCGAGCACATGTCGAAGGAGCACGCGGGCGGATCGAGGTGCGCTCCGAGCCCGGCGCGGGAGCGGAGTTCCGGGTCATCGTGCCCATCACCCTCGCCGTGCTCCGGTGCCTGCTCGTCGAGGCCGGAGGCTCCCGTTACGCGCTACCGTTCCACCGGGTCGTCCGGTCGCAGGCCGACCGTACGTCCATCACGACCCATGCCGAGGGACGAGTCGTCATCTGGGTGGACCGCAGGCCGGTTCCGGTGTCCGTGCTGGCGGAGGCACTGGGAGGCTCGCCGACCGAGGGCTCAGACGGGCCGATCGTGGTGCTGACGGACTCGACACACCAACACGCGTTCAAGATCGACCGGCTCATCGGCCAGCGTGACGTCGTACTCAAAGGGTTGAGTGCCGTGCTGCCCAAGGTGCCAGCCGTCGCCGGGGCGAGCGTCGAACCGGACGGCTCGGTCCTGTTGGTCATCGACCCACCCGGGCTCATCCAGCGGGCGCAACGTACGCGGCCGATGTCGGTGGGACCACCGGCAGCTCCCGCCGAGCTGCGGCTCCAGCGGATCCTGGTGGTGGACGACGCGCTGACTGTTCGAGAGCTCCAGCGGAGCATCCTGGAACGCGCGCAGTTCTCCGTGCGCGTCGCGTCCGACGGGCTCGAAGCACTTGCCCTGCTTGCCGAGGAACCCTGCGATCTCGTGCTCACCGATGTCGAGATGCCCAACATGGACGGCTTCACCCTCACCGAGGCGATTCGGGCGGATGCCGACCTGGCGAACATCCCCATCCTGATCCTGAGCTCCCGCTCGAGCGACGCCGACCGTCAGCGCGGTCTCGAGGCCGGTGCCGATGGCTACATCGTCAAGAGCGGATTCGACGAGGCCAGCCTGCTGACGGCCGTCGACCGGCTGTTGGGGAGCCGGCCATGAGAACTGCCGGGGTGGGTAGACCCATCCGCGCACTCGTCGTCGAGGACTCGACCTCGACGCGTGCGCAGCTCACGCGGATCCTCGAGGCCGATCGAGACATCGTCGTCGCCGGCCATGCGGCCTCCAGTGCGGACGCGATCGAGTGCGCTATCGCCTTGCGGCCGGACGTGATCATCTTCGATGTACACAAGGCTGATCGGGCCAGCCGTCACGCCATCGAGCAGATCATGGCCCGGGCACCGACGCCCATCCTCGTGCTGTCGAACAACAAGGACGATCGCCAGTCGCCGACGGTCGTCGAGGCGCTTGTCGCCGGCGCGCTCGACGCCCTTCCCAAGCCGGACATCTGGACTGCCGACCTGGAGACGCAGCTGCGCCGCACCGTGCGGGTCATCTTCGGTGTGCATGTGATCCGGCATCCGAGGGGCGGGGATGACAAACCCCGAGAGCAGTCTTCAGCCGTGACGAGCCCCGGCCACCGCGTCGTCGTCATCGGCGCGTCGACCGGGGGACCCAGTGCCATCGCCACCGTGCTGGCCGGGCTCGGCGGCCTCACGTCGCCGGTGCTGGTGGTGCAGCATCTCCATGTCGACTTCACCGCTGGCCTCGTCGAGTGGATGGCCCGGGTCTCCGCGCTTCCGGTCGAGCTCGCCGTCCACGGGCAACGGGCCCGGGCCGGGCGGGTGTACTTCGCGCCCGGTGGCCTGCATCTGCGCCTGGGTCCGGGATCACGCCTGGAGCTCGATGCGGCTCCAGACACTCTGCACAGACCATCCGCGGACGAGCTGTTCCTGTCCGTCGCCGCGCAGGTCGGCCCGGCTGCCATCGGTGTCCTCATGACCGGCATGGGCGATGACGGCGCCAAAGGGTTGCTCGCCATCCACCAGCGAGGTGGCCGGACCATGGCCCAGGACGAGGCGTCGTGTGCCGTCTTCGGCATGCCTGCGGCGGCTCGACGGCTCGGGGCCGTATCGCAGATGCTCCCTCCGGAGGAACTGGCTCGGGCGATCGTGAATGCCGGCCGCGAGGTGCTCCTGTGACCGAGGACGTCGCGACCGACGCGGCGGTCGACCGGGTGGGAGTCTTCCTGCGGCAACGGATCGGCCTGCGATCCGAGGGCACCCTTCGCGGGCGGCTACGCCGTGCCGTGGTCGAGGAGGCGGGGGTGCACGGCGATCTCCTGGGGGAGTATGCCGAGGGCGTCTGTCGTGGCGGCCAGAGCCTCGAGCACCTGGTCAACCGCATCACCGTTCAGGAGAGTGGCTTCTTCCGGCACCCGGAACACTTCGACGTACTCGCCGACGCGATCCTGCCCGGTCTCGACCGTCCGGTCACGATCTGGAGCTCAGCCTGCGCCAACGGGCAAGAGGCCTACAGCCTTGCGATGCTCCTCGAAGAACACGCCATCCCGGGTACCGTCATCGCGTCGGATCTGTCGACAGCCGCACTCGATCGGACCGCGCAGGCCTGGTACTCCTCACGTGAGATCAGTGGCATCTCCCCTGAGCGGTGCAAGCTCCATCTCATCCGAGATGGCCACGGCTGGCGGATCGGCCCACGAGTGCGGGCGCGAGTCACCTCCTTCGAGCACAACCTCGTCGACGCGCTGCCGGCTCAGGTTGCCTCGTGCCAAGTGGTCTTCTGCCGAAACGTCCTCATCTATCTGTCGGCCGAGCACGCCAGCGCGTTCCTCGACCGGCTGGCCGATGCCCTTGCACCGGGTACCTATCTGTTTCTCGGTGCCGCCGAGTCGATGTGGCACGTCAGCGACCGCTTCCAGCCGGTCGGGCTCGGTGGCACCTTCGTCTATCGCCGCCGCGGGCCGGGTGGCCGTACCCCCAGCATGAGCATGGGTCCAGCCGTGCCAACCTCCAAGTCGGCCCGGAGGTCAACGGTCGGTCTGCGTCCGCGGGCTGCGCGAGGTGCCGTGCGGCGGGTCGAGCCAGCTGTCGACACTGACCTCGCCCAGACCGCCGCCCTGGCCGAGACCGGAAAGCTGGCGCTGGCCAAGGGCGACCACGCCGCAGCCATCGTGGTCTTTCGCAAGTGGTCCTACCTGACACCGGAAGACCCGATGGGTGCCTTCCACCTCGGGCTCGCGCTCGAGGCCGGGGGACACCTGATATCGGCGCAGCGGGCGTTTGCCGTATCGCGGGCCGTCCTCATGGACGCCGGGTCAACCAGGGTTGAACCTGCGCTGGAAGGCTTCGCGAGGGAAGAGCTCCTCAAGCTGCTCGACTCCAAGCAGGCACCGTACCGATGAGAACGATGGTCGAGTTCCGAGCCTGCGGTGTCCGGTACTGCCTCCCGGTCGAGGTGACCCGCGCCGTGAGGTCCACGACAGGCTTGATCGAGCTGCCGTCGCCGGCAGCGAACGTGGCCGGGCTGCTTCCGGGTGACCCTCCGCTGACCGTACTGTCGCCCTTCGGCGCGGAGGGCGAGCACGTCATCGTCCTGCAGGTGGATGACCAGGTGTGCGGACTGCTCGTCGAAAGCGTCGCCGGCCTGCGACGTATCCAGGAGGAGGACATCCGGCCAGCCCCTCGTGGACAGGAGCTGGCGCTGGTGTCAGGCAGCATCGTGATCGCCGGAGAGATGGTTCTGCTGGCAGACCCGACGGCGATCGTTGGTGCGGATGCCAGCCGCTGATGCCAGCGCACTCGACGAGCTCGTCGTCCCGGCGAGCCTCGAGCTTCTTGGCAGCGTGCGGGCCTGGGTACGGCAGCGCGCACAGCCGTGCGGATTCTCCGATCGCGACCTCGGAGACATCGAGCTGGCGGTCACGGAGGCGGTCTCGAACGTGATCCGGCACGCGTACGCAGAGGACGGTCGCAACCAGGTCAGCATCCAGGCCGGCCCGGCCGGCGCACGCTTCGTCATCAGCATCATCGACAGTGGGCCGCCGTTCTCGGGTCAGGCCACCTGGACCGACCTCGACCCCCCTCAGGAAGGTGGGTACGGCCTTCGGCTCATCTCCACGGTGATGGACGACGCCACCTGGACCAGGCGGCCGGATGGACGAAACGAGCTCAGGCTGATGCGTCTGTGCCCCAAGGTGCAAGCGTGACGGGGCCAGTGGTGTCCACGACGCCGATGCGGGTGGGGCTGCTCCATCAGTACCGGCTGTCGACCTCCGGCAGCGGCATCTACCTGCGGCGGCTGGCCGGCGACCTGCTGGCGCGCGGCCATTCGGTGTCCCTCATGAGTCACGATGCGAAGTCGGATGTCGACCTGCCGGGCGCCGTACCAGCGCATCGACTCGCTGGGGGTGCCGTCTACCGCACTCATGAGATGCGGGGTGCCGGAACGCCCGTCGCATACCCGAGGGCGGAGGAGCCGGACGCTGTCCTGTTCCGCGACCTCTCGGACCATGAGCTCACGGCCTACCTGACCTATCACGTCGATCGGGTGACCCGGATCGTGATGACCGAGCGGCTCGACGTGCTGCACGCCAACTCCGAGATTCCGATGGCCTACGTCGCAGCGATGGTCTCTCGGCGCACCGGGGTGCCGTACGTGACGGTGGCTCACGGAAGCACGCTGGAGTACCTCTACCGATGCGATCCTCGATACCGCGAGCTGTGCCACATCGGCCTGCTCGAGTCGTCCCACATCGTCGTGCTGAACGACGACGTGCGGGAGCGCGTGTTGGAGGTCGCTCCCGAGGTCGCCAGTCGGCTGCGGAACGTCTCACCGGGTGTCGACTGCTCGGTCTTCCGGCCACGAGCCGGTGATCGCGGGCCGGCCCTCGTCTACGTCGGTCGCATCAGCGCGGACAAGGGCGTCTTCCTCCTCCTCGGAGCGCTGCCAGAGCTCGCTGCCCGAGTGCCGGGGCTCAGTCTCTGCGTCGTCGGCGAAGGCCCGGCGAGGGAGCTGCTCGAGCGGTTCGCGGCAGCGCTCGGAGACCACGACCTGGCCGAGGCCGAGAGTCTCCTCCGACTTGTGGTGCAACCGGTCGACGAGCCCTGGGTCGCCCAGCTGGTCCGGTCATGGCGCGAGCTGGATGCAGAGTTGCCCACTCCCCTGAACGTGAGCTTCACGGGACAGCTGGAGCCGGCGCAGGTGGCCGCCCGGATGGCCGCGGCGGACGCCGTCGTGGTCCCTTCGCTCGTACGTGAGGCGTTCCCACTCGTCGTGCTCGAGGCACTGGCGAGCGGGGCACCGCCACTCGTCGTCGCGGCCGGCGGTCTTGGGGCGGTCCTTGCCGAGATCGCTCCACGGCTGGGGGAGTTCGGCACCCTGCTCGCCCTGCCCGCCGACCCCGAACAGCTGGCCAGAGAGCTACCGTGGCGCGTCGCGGCCCTGTTGGCCTGGCTGGCTGAGTCGGGTCATCGAGAGGCTGCCCGCGCCAGCTGCCGCGCACTCGCTGTCGACGCCTACTCGTGGGGACGGGTGGGTGCCAACCTGGAGTCGCTGTACTCGGAGGCGGCGTCGACAAGTCTGCTCGCCCTCCAGGACTATTCCCAGGGTGGTCCTGCGTGATGAGAAGAGGAGGTTCTCACGTGGCTGAGTGGACTTATAGCACATAGCAAAGCGGTTACCCTGAAATCACTGGACAATATCTATTCGGATAGGACGCGCATGGAGCTCGTCGTCGAGCGTCTCGACATCGTCACCCTGGTCAGCGTATCGGGAGATGTGGATGCCGCCTCGGTCCATCTCCTCCGCGAGGCGTTCGATGACCTGGTGGCTACTGGGCAACATCGTTTCGTCATCGACCTGGCCGGTGTCGGATTCATGGACAGCTCGGGCCTGGCCACCCTCGTACAGCTGTTCAAGCGAGTCCGGATCGGCGACGGGGACGTGCGGATCTGTGCGTTGCAGCCGACGGTACTGCGGATCTTCGAGCTGGTGCGACTGACTCGGGTCTTCGAGCTTTTCGACACCGCCGAACAAGCCTGCGCGAGCTATTCCCAGGCAAATATCCGGGCGACCTCGTGACCGATATCAACTCCGCGCCGGTGATGGCGGTTATCCTCGCCGCCGGACGTGGTAGCCGGATGGGCGGGGACCTGCCCAAAGTGCTGCACGAGCTCGACGGCAAGCCGCTGGTGTCCTACGCGATCGACAGCGCCCGGGCGTCCGGCGCTGAGACCGTCGTCGTGGTGGTCGGCTACCGAAAAGAGCTGGTGATCGCGAAGCTCGCCGAGACCGGTGTCGAGTTCGCCGTACAGACCGAGCAACGCGGCACCGGCCATGCCGTCCTTGCCGCCCGTGCCAGCCTCGAGACCGCGGAGGGCGATGTCCTCGTGCTCTACGGTGACATGCCGCTGCTCAGCACGTCGACGTTGCGCCAGCTGATCCAGCACCGCCGCGACACCGGGGCCGCCGCGGTCGCGCTCACACTGGTCATCGAGAACCCACCCGACTTCGGTCGGATCGTCCGCGACGCAGCCGGAGACGTTGTCCGCGTCGTCGAGGTCAAGGACGCGACACCCGCCGAGTTCGCGATCCGCGAGGTCAACGTCGGCGCCTACTCGTTCGCGGCCGAGATCCTGTTGCCGGTCCTCGAGCGGCTGCGAACCGACAACGCCCAGGGTGAGTACTACCTCACCGACGTGATCGGCATCCTGGTCGAAGATGGTCACCTGGTCGAGACCGTGGAGACCTCGGACATCGAGGAGACCCTGGGTATCAACGATCTCGCCCACCTCACCTTCGCCGGCACCCTCGAGGACATCCGCTACGCCGAGAGCCTGTACGACCTGGTGGACGCCGTAGCCGCGGCCGCCCGGGCCACGCCCTGACCCCCACTCGGGCTCGGTCAGGCGCGCGGAATTTGCCTGGCCAGCCACTCAAGCACCCCCTGAGCCACCCAAATCTGGGTGGCTCAGGGGGCGTCTGAGTGGCTAACCAGGCAAACGCCCCCTTCGGGGAATGTCGCAGAACGGACGTACCGGGCGGCGATCCCGTCGCCGGGTGCGTGGGCCGAGCCCCTCGGCCTGACGTGGTTTATCGAGCCGGATCCGACCGACTTCGTTGTCTGGCTCCGTTCATCTAGCAGAATCCACGGTCACGGGCTAGTTTGGCGGGTGAATCAGTCTGACTACGCCGACTCGCGCAAGGGGCCTCATGACCACCCGGACACTGCAGAACCTGATCAACGGTGAGCTCGTCGACGCGGCCGACGGGCGGAGCTCCACGCTCATCAACCCGTCCAACGAGGAGGAGTTCGCGACGGCCGCCATCTCCGGCAGTGAGGATGTCGACCGGGCGCTGCAGGCGGCGGCGAAAGCCTATGAGACCTGGCGCGACGCGACGCCGTCAGAGCGCCAGCGGGCGTTGCTCAGGCTCGCCGACGCGATGGAGGAGCGCACCGACGAGTTCGTCCGGGTCGAGAGCGAGAACACCGGCAAGCCGCTCGGGTTCACCGAGACCGAGGAGCTGCCCCCGTCGATCGACCAGGTGCGATTCTTCGCTGGTGCGGCCCGAGTCCTGGAAGGTCGTGCGGCGGGGGAGTACCTCAAGGACCATACGTCGATGGTGCGCCGTGAGCCGATCGGCGTCGTCGCCCAGGTCACACCATGGAACTACCCGCTGATGATGGCGATCTGGAAGATCGCTCCCGCGTTGGCGGCCGGCAACACGTTGGTGATCAAGCCGTCGGACACGACGCCCGCGTCCACGTTGCTTCTCGGTGAGCTGTGCCAGGAGTTCTTCCCGCCCGGTGTCATGAACGTCGTCACGGGCGACCGCGACACCGGTCGCGCGCTGGTCTCGCACCCGATCCCGCAGATGGTCTCGATCACCGGCTCCGTACGGGCCGGCATGCAGGTTGCCGAGGCCGCCTCCCACGACCTGAAGAAGACGCACCTCGAGCTGGGTGGCAAGGCCCCGGTGGTCGTCTTCGACGACGCCGACATCGAGGCCGCCGCGGAGGCGATCGCCGGCGCCGGCTACTTCAACGCCGGTCAGGACTGCACGGCCGCCACCCGGGTGCTCGCCGGGCCGGGAGTGCACGACGACTTCGTCGCGGCGCTCACCGAGCAGGCCCGAAACACCAAGACCGGTCAGCCCGACGACGAGGACGTGCTCTACGGCCCGGTCAACAACGCCAACCAGCTTGCGCAGGTCAGCGGCTTCATCGACCGGCTGCCGGACCACGCCGAGCTGCAGATCGGCGGCTCGCGGGTGGGCGACAAGGGCTACTTCTACGCACCGACCGTGGTGTCCGGTCTCCACCAGGACGACGAGGCGATTCAGCACGAGATCTTCGGCCCGGTGATCACCGTGCAGCGCTTCAGCGACGAGGAGGAGGCTCTGCGGTGGGCCAACGGCGTCCAGTACGGGCTGGCGAGCAGCGTGTTCACCAGGGACCACGGCCGCGCGATGCGGATGGCGCGGCGGCTCGACTTCGGCTGTGTCTGGATCAACACCCACATCCCGATCGTCGCCGAGATGCCGCACGGTGGCTTCAAGCACTCGGGCTACGGCAAGGACCTCTCCATGTACGGCCTCGAGGACTACACCCGGATCAAGCACGTCATGAGCTACATCGGGCAGTAGACGTCGCCGGGACTCAGGCCGTCCCGACGGTGATGGTCACCTCGATGTTGCCCTTGGTCGCGTTGCTGTAGGGGCACACCTGGTGGGCTGCTTCCGCGATCTCGCGTACGGCTTCGGGCGCCGTACCGGGCACGTCGACGACGATCTCGACAGCGAGCCCGTACACCCCGCCCTCGACCGGCCCCAGGCTCACCCGGGCCGTCACGGTCGAATCGCTGGTGTCCACCCGCCGGCGTCGACCGACGATGGCCAGCGCGCTCTGGAAGCAGGCGGCGTAGCCCAGCGCGAAGAGCTGCTCGGGGTTGGTTCCTCCGCCTTGGCCGCCGAGCTCCACGGGAGGGCGGATGTCCAGGTCGAGGGTGCCGTCCGAGGAGCGCCCGTGCCCGTCGCGGCCGCCTTGGACGCTCGCCTGCGCCGTGTACAGCCTCTTGTTCAGCGTCATTGTCATACCCGGGTCAGCACGCTGCGGGCGCAGATCATTCCCCCGGGCGCCCCGATGTGTCGGGGTCTACATTGAGGCGGGTGGAACGCACCCGGGTAGCCCTGTTCACCTTGGGTGGCACCATCGCCATGTCGGGGTCCGACGGAGGCGTGGTGACTCGGCTGCGCGGCGCGGACCTGGCCGCAGTGCTGGAGGGGTTGGCTGGAGGCGGAGCCGGGGACGACGTCTCCCTGGACATCAAGGACATGCGCGCAGTACCGAGCGCCGACCTCTCCTTCGACGACCTCCTCGACGTGGTCGACGCGGCCGCCGAAGCCGTCGCGGGAGGGGCCACCGGCGTCGTGCTCACCCAGGGCACCGACACCCTGGAGGAGACGGCGTACCTCGTCGACCTGGTGTGGCCGCATGACGCGCCCTTCATCGTCACGGGCGCGATGCGCAACCCGACTCTCCCCGGCGCGGACGGCCCGGCCAACGTCGTGGCATCGGTGCGAGTGGCCACCTCGTCAGTGAGCCGGGACCGCGGAGTCCTGGTCGTGTTCAACGACGAGATCCATGCCGCCGCACTGGTTCGCAAGTCACACAGCACGAGCCCGGCGACCTTCATCTCGCCTGACCTCGGTCCGGTCGGGCACGTGGTCGAGGGCACTCCGCGGTTTCTCGCGAGCCCGGTACGGCACCGCCCGGTGGACGTGGTCCGTCGCGAGGCTCTTGCCTCGACCAGGATCGCGCTGTACACGGCGCTGTTCGACGACGACGCCCGGTCTCTCGATGGGATCGCGGCCACGTGCCAGGGGCTCGTAGTGGCCGGCTTCGGCGCTGGGCACGTGTCGAGCGGGCTGGCGGCGACGTTGGGTGACCTGGCGGCGAGGATCCCTGTCGTACTCACCTCGCGGACCGGAGCTGGTTCGGTGCTCAGCAACACCTACGGGGCAGTGGGGTCGGAGCGAGACCTTCGTGAGCGGGGGCTGATCAACGGGGGGTTCCTCCACCCGTACAAGGCGCGGATATTGCTGCGGCTGCTCGTCGCGGCAGACGTCGACAGCGACGGCGTCCATGCCGCGTTCGCGGACCGCGGCTAGCTGACGCTGCCTCAGGGGCGGGATTACGCGGGCTGCTGCCCGGTCTCCGCGGCCTGCTGCATCGCGTCTGCGCCCTTCTGCTTGGCCTCTGCCGCCTTGCGCATCAGGCTGTCGTAGAACTGTGCACTGAGGCCGTCGAGGACGTAGACCGCGACACCCGTGGCAACGGCTGTGACGGCGCGCGGGACTGGCAGCCGGTCGGTCGCCAGTCCCTTCAGCAGACACACGGCCACCCAGCTGCCCGTCGTGAGTGCCCTGCTGCCAACCTGCTGGAGCGCGGTGTACGTCTGGCCGTCGTCAGGGGTCACCGTCACCAGCGAGATCCCGCGAGGGTCGATACGCCGGGCCGTCAGGTCCGTGGCAGTGAGGACCGCGGCCCTGAGAACCGTTCGTGAGGGAGTGGTCGTCGGCATGGCGGCGGCCACCGCAGGGCCGAGGGCGCGAACCAGCGAGCTTGCCCTGATCGGGATCGTCATGTGACCGTCCTACCAGAGCGCGCGGAAGGCCGACCACGTGCTGCAGGGTGTCAGTCGTCGCAAGTCGGTCATAAGCCGTACGGCGCTCGTCATCGATGCGCTTTCCCGGACCGAGTTCAGACCTCACCCATCACGCGAGGACCGACGACCAAGCGCAGCCGCCGTGGCCGACAACACCGGCCGCCGTCATCGCACCGGGGCCTGGTTGTCGGAGCCGATGCTGCAACGCAACGACGACGAGCCTTCAGCGGTCGAGTGCCTCCGAGATCGCCGAGGCGAGGTCGTCGACCTGGTCGTCGGTCATGATCAGCGGCGGCGAGACCTGGATGCCCCCGGCGCCGACGGCGCGGGTCGCGACCCCGAGCGTCCGGAGCGTGGCGGCCAGTGGTGCGGCCTCGGTCGGCTCGTGGAGCTGTACGGCGGCGAGGGCGCCGACCCCGCAACGCACCTCGGCCACCCGCTCGTGGTCGGCCAGCGGCGCGAGCTTGGTGGCCAGCGTCGACTCGAGGCGCGCAGCCTCGTCGAGCAGGCCCTCACGCTCGATGATGGCGAGGTTTCCGAGGGCGACCGCGCAGGCCGTGGCGTGACCTGAGTACGTGTAGCCGTGCCGCCACCACACGTCGCCGTCCGGCTTGAAGAACGGCTCGGCGACCTTCGGAGCCACCAGGACCGCCCCGATCGGCAGGTAGCCGCTGGACAGGCCCTTGGCCGTTGTGACCAGGTCGGGCTCGAGGCCGAAGCGGGTGCTCGCGAACCAGGATCCGCCGATGCGTCCGTACCCCGTCACCACCTCGTCGGCCACGAACAGCACGTCGTACTCGGTGCAGATCTTGCGCACGTCGGCGAGATAGCCCTCCGGTGGCGGGTAGACGCCGCCGGCGCCGATCACGGGCTCGCAGTAGAAGGCGGCCACCCGGTCCGGCCCGATCCGCTCGATGGTGCTCGCGCAGCTCGTCGGCGCTGTC
Source organism: uncultured Actinomycetota bacterium (assembly GCA_963833975.1). GTDB lineage: Bacteria > Actinomycetota > Actinomycetes > Propionibacteriales > Nocardioidaceae > JAWWPG01. Next base: position 253,115 of record CAWIAB010000004.1, on the reverse strand, counting down.
CCAGGCGACGGTGGCCGAGTCCGGCACCAGCTCGCCGTAGCCCTCGCGATTGAGCGGCAGGCCGGACAGGGCCGTACCCGCGTAGTGCATCCCGTGGTAGGCCTTCTGGCGCCCGATGATGTGTGTCCGGCTCGGCTGTCCCATCTCGACCCAGTAGCGGCGGGCCAGCTTGGCCGCCGTGTCGACCGAGTCAGAGCCGCCTGACGTCAGGAAGACCCGCGCGCCGGCCATCGGCGCGATGCCCGCGACCTTCTCGGCGAGCGCGACCGCGGGCTCGTTCGAGTAGTCACCGAAGATGTTGTACGACGCCAGCGACGCCATCTGCCTGGCCGCGATGTCCGCCAGCTCCGTCGCGACCGTGTCCGACGTTGGCGTACCAGAGCCCGGCAGTCGCGTCGAGGTAGCGCTTGCCGTCGGAGTCGAAGACGTAGCACCCCTCGCCGCGGACGAGGGTGAACTCGCCGTTCTTCTCGACCATGCTCATGTTCGAGAACGGATGCCAGAGTGCTCCCATGCGCCAGTCCTTTGCTGTGGCCGGCCGTCGTCGAGCCGGGTCGCGTACCGTCGGGATATGAGCCAAGTATCTCCGATGTGGGTCGCCGGTGAGCCAGTTCACGGCGACGAGACGTTCGACATCCGCAGCCCGTACGACGGGGCGCTGGTCGCCACGACGTCGTGGGCGACGCCCGACCAGGTCGAGGCCGCGGTCCGGGCCGCCGACGACGTACGCGCCGAGGCTGCGGCGCTGCCGATCTACCGGCGGGCCGAGGCCCTGCTGGCCACCAGCCGGGCCATCGCCGAGCGGGCCGAGGAGCTGGCCCGGCTGATCACCGCGGAGAACGGCAAGCCGATCATGTGGGCCCGGGCCGAGGTCGGCCGGGCGGTGTCGGTGTTCCGGATCGCCGCCGAGGAGACCCGGCGGTGGTCGGGCGAGGCCATGCGCCTGGACACCGACCCGGCAGCCGAGGGACGGCTGGCCTATGTGCGGCAGGTGCCCGAAGGGCTCCGTGCTGGCGATCTCGCCCTTCAACTTCCCGCTGAACCTGGTGGCGCACAAGGTCGCTCCCGCGATCGCCGTAGGGGCTCCCGTCGTCGTCAAGCCCGCGCCCAAGACGCCGCTGTCGGCGCTGGTCCTGGGGGAGATCCTGGCCGGCACGGACCTGCCGAAGGGCATGGTCAGCGTGATCAACGTGCCGAACGACCAGGCCGAGTCCCTCGTCGCCGACGAGCGGCTGCCGGTGGTCTCGTTCACCGGCTCCGGCGCCGGTCGGCTTCGCGATCCAGCGGGCGGTGCCGGCAAAGCACGTCGTCCTCGAGCTCGGCGGCAACGCGGCGGCCGTCGTCTGCTCGGACTGGACCAGCGAGGCCGACCTGGACTGGGCGGCGACCCGGATCGCGACCTTCTCGAACTACCAGGCCGGCCAGTCGTGCATCGGCGTCCAGCGGGTCATCGTCGCCGAGGGACTGTACGACGACTTCGTCGGGCGGCTGACCTCGGCGGTCGAGGGGCTGGCGGTGGGCGACCCGAGCGACGACGCGACCCAGGTCGGTCCGGTCATCAACGATGACGCGGCGGCGCGCATCACCAGCTGGGTCGACGAGGCGGTCGAAGCCGGCGCGGTGGTCCGTACCGGCGGTAAGCGCGACGGCAACACCGATCCAGCCGACGGTGCTCACCGGCGTGCCCGCACGACGCCAAGGTGTCCTGTGAGGAGGTCTTCGGGCCGGTCCTGCTGGTGGAGCGGGCCGCCGATGACGCGGCCGCCTTCGCCAGCGTCAACGCGTCGCCGTACGGCCTGCAGGCCGGCGTCTTCACGCACAACCTGCAGACGGCGTTCGCCGCGCACCGCGAGCTGGAGGTCGGCGGCGTCATCATCGGCGACGTGCCGAGCTACCGGGCGGACCAGATGCCGTACGGCGGAGCCAAGCAGTCCGGTGTGGGCCGCGAGGGCGTGCGCTACGCGATGCAGGACTTCACCTACGAGCGTGTGATGGTGCTGACCGGCCTCGACCTCTAGCCACCCTCAGCCGCTCGGGGATTCGTCTGGGTCGCGCACCGGGTTGTAGGGAGGGCGTGAGAGTCACAAAATGGGGAGATCTGCAGCCTAAACGCCGTCGAGAACCTGCATACCTCCCCACTTTGAGTACCCCGTCTGCCCTGCAGGATCGGAGACCAATCCGAACCGGTGGCGTGGGACAATCGGGACGTGACACCGACCTCCGGCGCGCCTCCCCGCGACATCGTGCTGCTCGGGAGCACCGGGTCGGTCGGCACCCAGGCGCTCGACGTCGTCCGGGCCAACCCCGACCGCTTCCGGGTCGTGGGGCTCGTCGGCCGCAGGCAGCGACCCAGGGCTGCTCGCCGCGCAGGTGATCGAGTTCGCCGTACCGGTCGTGGGGGTCGCCCGGGGCACCGCCGTCCAGGACGTCCAGCTCGCCCTCTACGCCGAGGCGCAGCGCCGCGGCTACCACCATGGCGACTTCAAGCTGCCGCGGATCGTCGCCGGCCCGGCCGCCGCGGAGCAGCTGGCCGCGCTACCGGCCGACATCGTGCTCAACGCGATCACCGGAGCCGTCGGCCTGCAGCCCACGCTGGCCGCGCTGGAGGCCGGGTCGACGCTGGCCCTGGCCAACAAGGAGTCGCTGATCATCGGCGGAGAGGTTGTCACCTCCGCAGCCAAGCCCGGGCAGATCGTCCCGGTCGACTCGGAGCACTCGGCACTCGCCCAGTGCCTGCGCGCCGGGCGCGCCGACGAGGTACGACGGCTGGTCATCACGGCGAGCGGAGGGCCGTTCCGCGGCCGGCGCCGCGAGGACCTGGTCGACGTCACACCCGAGCAGGCGATGGCCCATCCGACCTGGGACATGGGACCGATGGTGACCACCAACTCCTCGACGCTGGTCAACAAGGGGCTCGAGGTGATCGAGGCGCACCTGCTCTTCGACATCGCCGTACGACGACATCGCGGTGGTCGTACACCCCCAGTCGGTGATCCACTCCATGGTCGAGTTCCACGACGGGTCGACGATCGCGCAGGTGTCCCCGCCGGACATGCGGCTGCCGATCAGCCTGGCCCTCGGCTGGCCGGACCGGGTGGCCGACGCCGCCCGAGGCCGTCGACTGGAGCACCGCACCAGTCCTGGCAGTTCGAACCCGTCGACGACGATGCGTTCCCATTGCTCGGGCTGGCGATCGGCGCCGGGCGGCGGGGCGGCATCCACCCCGCGGTCTACAACGCGGCCAACGAGGTCGCCGTACAGGCGTTCTGGGACGGGCACCTCGGCTTCCTCGGGATCGCCGACGTCGTGGCTGTGGTATTGGCGGCCGACGACGTACCCTCTTCTGGGGGCCAGCTGGTCGTCGCCGACGTACTCGCGGCGGACGCCTGGGCCCGCGATCGCGCCACTGAGACGGTGGCCCGCATCGGCACGTCCAGCGAGGAGCAGCCCAGCCATGACCCCCTTGATCTACCTCCTCGGGGTGGTGCTCTTCTTCCTCGGCGTCGTGGGCTCGATCGCGCTGCACGAGGTCGGCCACATGGTCCCGGCCAAGAAGTTCGGCGTGAAGGTGACCCAGTACTTCGTCGGTTTCGGCAAGACCATCTGGTCGACGAAGCGCGGCGACACGGAGTACGGCGTCAAGATGTTCCCGCTCGGCGGGTTCATCCGGATGATCGGGATGCTTCCGCCCGAGAAGCGCGACGCCGACGGCCGGGTCAAGGGCATCACCGGGGGAGTCCTCGGCAAGCTCATCGCCGACGCGCGCGCGGTCGAGTACGAGCACATCACGGCCGAGGACGACGACCGGCTCTTCTACAAGAAGGCGCCGTGGAAGAAGATCATCGTCATGGCCGGCGGCCCGATGATGAACGTGTTCCTGGCGGTCATCCTGCTCGGCTCCGTCTTCATGCTGTTCGGCGTCGTCAAGCCCACGCTGACCGTGGCGTCAGGTCTCCGACTGTGTGCAGCCGGCCAGCGTGACCTCGTCGGTCTGCAAGCCGAACGCCCCTGACTCGCCGGCGCTGGCAGCCGGCTTCCTGGCGGGCGACCAGATCGTGTCCGTCGACGGCGCGAAGATGACGTCCTGGGACGAGTTCTCGGCGGTGATCCGCGAGCTCGGCCGACAAGACGATCAACGTCGTGGTGCGTCCGGGACGGCAAGCCGGTCGTGCTGCATGCAAACCCCCACGGTCAACACGCTGTTCTCCGCTCAACGACCCCACCAAGTACGTGCAGGCCGGCTTCCTCGGCGTATCACCTAGCCAGGTCCGCGAGCGGCAGAACGCCGGCTACGTGTTCTCGACCATGGGCACCTACACGAAGGCAACCGGCGAGGCGCTGGTGAACATGCCCAGCCGGCTGTGGGGCGTGGCGAAGGCCGCAGTCGGAGCCGAGGACCGTGACCCGTCCAGCCCGATGAGCTTCGTCGGTGCCAGCCGGGTCGCCGGCGAGGTCGCCTCCAACGGCCAGATCGACTGTGGTCGACAGGGTCGCGACGCTGCTCACCCTGCTGGGCATCGTCAACCTGTTCGTCGCGCTCTTCAACTTCATCCCGCTGCTGCCGCTCGACGGCGGCCACATCGCCGGTGCGATCTACGAGTCGATACGACGCACCTGGGCACGCCTGCGCCACAAGCCGGACCCGGGATACGCCGACGTCGCCCAGATGCTGCCGATCGCGTACGTCGCAGCCAGCATCCTCGTGGTGATGGGCGTGCTGCTGATCTGGACCGACATCGTCAACCCGATCACGTTGACCTGATGACCCCGCAAGGCTCCACCCGGCCGGCAGGAGTGCCCGCATGACCAGCATCGACCTCGGCATGCCGACCGCGCCGCCTCCGGTGCTGGCGCCTCGCCGCAAGACGCGGCAGATCAAGGTGGGCAAGGTCCTGGTCGGCGGTGATGCGCCGATCTCGGTGCAGTCGATGACCACGACCTTGACGTCCGACGTCAACGCAACGCTCCAGCAGATCGCCGAGCTGACCGCCACCGGCTGCGACATCGTCCGGGTCGCCTGCCCGAGCCCCGACGACGCCGACGCGTTGCCGGCGATCGCCCAGCACTCCCAGATCCCGGTGATCGCCGACATCCACTTCCAGCCCAAGTACGTCTTCGCGGCGATCGAGGCCGGCTGTGCGGCCGTCCGCGTCAACCCTGGCAACATCCGCAAGTTCGACGACCAGGTCAAGGAGATCGCGGCGGCGGCGAAGGACCACGGCACGTCGATCCGGATCGGCGTCAACGCCGGCTCCCTCGACCCCCGGCTGCTCGAGAAGTACGGCAAGGCGACCCCGGAGGCGCTCGTCGAGTCGGCCGTCTGGGAGGCGTCGCTGTTCGAGGAGCACGACTTCCACGACTTCAAGATCTCGGTCAAGCACAACGACCCGGTGGTCATGGTGCGGGCGTACGAGCTGTTGTCCGAGGCCGGCGACTGGCCGCTGCACCTCGGCGTCACCGAGGCCGGACCGGCGTTCCAAGGCACCATCAAGTCGTCGGTGGCCTTCGGAGCCCTGCTGGCGAAGGGAATCGGCGACACGATCCGGGTCTCGCTCTCCGCCCCGCCCGTCGAGGAGGTCAAGGTCGGCCTGCAGATCCTGCAGTCGCTCAACCTCCGCGAGCGCCACCTCGAGATCGTGTCCTGCCCTTCCTGTGGTCGCGCCCAGGTCGACGTCTACAAGCTCGCCGAGGAGGTCACCGCCGGGCTCGAGGGCATGGAGGTACCGCTGCGGGTTGCCGTCATGGGGTGCGTGGTCAACGGGCCGGGCGAGGCCCGGGAGGCAGACCTCGGGGTCGCATCCGGAAACGGCAAGGGCCAGATCTTCGTCAAGGGCGAGGTCATCAAGACGGTGCCGGAGTCGCAGATCGTCGAGACGCTGATCGAGGAGGCCATGCGCATCGCCGAGCAGCTGACCCAGGAGCGAGACGACGGTCCGGACAGTGATCCGGCTCGCCTCTCAGCGGCCGGCTCCCCGGTGGTGACGGTCTCATGAGTGCGGTCGAGCTGCGCCCGATGACGGAGGCGGAGTACGTCGTCTGGTACCCGGAGGCGATCGCCGGCTACGCGGATGGTCATATCAAGGCCGGCTCGATGCCCGCCGACAAGGCACCCGAGATGGCGGCCAAGCAGTTCGCGGACCTCCTCCCGGACGGCCTCGCCACCCCTGCGCATCACCTGCTCATCGGCGAGGCCGACGGTGAGCGGGTGGGGATGCTCTGGCTGAACATCCCGGTCGAGGGCGAGGGCGTCAACGCGTTCGTATACGACGTCGAGGTGGAGGCGGATCATCGGGGCAAGGGCTACGGTCGGGGGATCATGGTCGGCGCGGAGAGCTACGCCCTCGACCACCGGGCCGCCACCATCAGGCTCCACGTGTTCGGCGATAACACGGTGGCGAGAGGTCTCTACCGCAGCCTCGGCTACGTCGAGACCAACGTCAACATGGCCAAGCCCTTGAAGCCCGCCACGAGCTGAGCCCGACCCCTGGGGCTTTCGACCGCCGGGGGTGTTTGGGTGGTGCACCACCCAGATTGCCCCTGAGCCACTCAAATCTGGGTGGCTCGAGGGGTGTTTGAGTGGTGCACCACCCAAACGCCCCCGCATGCCTTGGTGCTACCGGTAGAGCTCGACCAGCAGGCCTTGAGGTCCGCGGACGTAGGCGTGCCGGGTGCCCCAGTCGGTGTCCGAGGGCTCGACCGCGATGTCCCCGCCGCGCCGGCGGATGGCGTCGACCTCCGCGTCCACGTCCTCACAGACCAGCTGGAGCAGGACGCCGCCGACCGGCGCGAAGTCGACCATCGCGCCGCGATGCAGGGCGACGGTCACCTCTCCGACCTTGACCTCCGCATAGCCCTCGCCGGCATCGCCCTCGACCGGCAGCGCCAGCGTGTCCGCGAAGAACGCTGCCTAGCGCTGCGTTCTCCTCGTCGGTACGGCTGAGCAGTCCGACGTACCCGAACGTGAGTGACATGACCTGTTTCCTCTCGTCATATTGATACGCCGAAGGCTAAGATGCTAGCATCCTAACCTATGAGCTCCGCGGGTGACAGCAAGGCCGGTAAGGCGCAGTTCAACGTCTACCTTCCCGTCGACCTGGTACGTCGCATCAAGCACAAGGCCATCGACGAGGAGGCCAGCCTCTCGGCTCTCGTCGAGCGGGCCATGGAGGAGTTTCTCGAGCGGAACGGAGAGCCACGGGCATGAGTGACCTGGTAGTGAGGCCGGTGCGGTTCACCGACAACGTCGAGCAGATGCGTCGCCTCCTCGAGGCACTCGGGCTGCGTCCGCGGGTGGAGGCCGAGGGCGGCGGCTGGGTCGACATGGTCGCCGGGGGAGGCATGGTCGCGCTGCACTCGGCCGAGAACTCCGAGCGACAGGCACCGAGCGGTTTCACGACGCTGAGCTTCGAGGCCGACGACATCGACGTCGCTGGCGAAGACGGCTCGAGGCGGCCGGTGTGCCCGAGGTCGTGGTGTACGACGAGTCCTATGGTCGGGTGCTCGACCTGCCGGGACCCGCTCGGCCATCAGATCGCGGTCGACGAGCGCAGCTCGGATCCGTACGGCTACCGCGTGCACGAGCCGACCGGTGTACGGCCCGGGTGGCGGGTCATGGCCGTCCGGTTCGCGGACCCGCTCGGGCCGTACGGCGGGTTCCTCGCGGCCCTCGGGCTGGTTGCTCGCGGGGAGCCCGACGCGCATTTCACCGCCTACGCGCTGGATAGCGGCGATCACGGTCTGGTCGGCTTGCACCCGCCGACCGAGCGCCAGCTCCCGGACGGCTCACGTCCGATGACGGCGGAGCCCGGAGCGGTCGCACTGTCGTTCGAGACCGCCGAGGATCTCCGCGAGGTCGCCGACCGGCTGGCGGCGGCCGGCTTCGAACCGCAGATCAGGACGGAGGTCTTCGGTAGCGTGCTCGCGACCGTGGACGCCGACGGGCAGGACGTGGAGATCCACCACTACTCGGCGGACGGCACCGGGTGAGCGCGATCGCACTCCCGCCGGTCCGGCTGCGGGACGACCCCGACTTCCGCCGGTACTGGTGGTCGCGCGTCCTCTCGACCGTCGGCACGATGGTCACCCTGATCGCGCTGCCGGTGCTCATCTACCGGCAGACCGGGTCGACCTTCCTGACCGCCCTGGTGTCGGCGCTGGAGGCAGTGCCGTACCTGACGTTCGGACTGCTTGGCCGGAGCGCTCTCGGACCGCTGGGACCGCCGCGCGATGATGATCAGCGCCGACCTCGTGGACACCGTGCTGCTGGGATCGGTGCCGGTCGCCTACTGGCTGGGCATTCTGACCGTTCCGCACCTGCTCGTCGTCGCCTTCGCCGGGCCGGCGGTCGCGGTCTTCTTCGACGGCGCCAACTTCGGGGCGCTGCCGGTGCTGGTCGGCCGCAACCGGATCGCCGAGGCCAACGCCGCGATCTGGGGATCGGCCTCGCTGGTCGAGATGGTCACTCCGGCCGCCGTCGGGGTGGCGCTTGCCGTGTGTCCAGCCGGCGACCCTGATCGCCGTCGACGCGCTCAGCTTCGCGGCCTCGGCCATGTTCGTCCGCGCGATCTCGCGGATGCTGCAGGACCCGGAGCGGCAACGCTCGAAGCTGACCCGAGGCGCGATCCGAGCCGACATCCGCGAGGGTCTGGTCTTCCTGGTGCGGCATCCGGGTGTCCGGACGATGACGATCATCGGCACTCTTCAGTGCATCGCCGGCGGCGGCTTCGTCGCCCTCGACGTCGTCTGGTGCGACCAGGTGCTGGGGATCGGGACCGGGGGCTGGCGATTCGGCCTGGTCTTCTCCGCGTGGGCGGTCGGCGGGATCCTCGCGTCGATGGCGCTGCCGCGGCTGCTCCGCCGTACCAGCGCCGCTCGGATCGCGCTGGTCGCGCTGCCCTTCTCGGCCGTCATCGGGATCGTCACCCCGTTCGCGACCTGGTGGGTCGTCGGCCTGCTCGGGGTCTTCCTCTGGAGCTGCGCCTACACCATGATCGCCGTCAACTCGATCTCGTACCGGCAGCAGGTGACTCCCGAGTACCTGCTCGGCCGGGTCAACACCGCCGGCCGGATGCTCACCTGGGGCCTCGGCTGGACCATCGGCGCGTTCATCGGCGGCGTGCTCGGCGCACCTGATCGGCGTGCAGCACGCGATGACGGCGATGGCCTCCGTCTGCGCTGGTCGGCTGTGTCATCGGCTGGACCTCGCCGCTGCGCTCGGAGCGGGCTCCGGCACCGCACGAGGCGGCCTTGGTCGGCTAACGAGTCGTGGTCAGAGGGTTTGAGCTGACCACCGGTTCGTCTGCGGTCCTGACGGCAGAAGCCACGACACGGTTCCAGACGAATCCGAGGCCAGCTGCGGTCCAGGCGGGCAAGGCGACCACATCCTTCAGAAGAGGATCGTGGCGAAGCGGGTGCGCTCGACGAAGCCGACCCGGGCGTAGGCCCGGCGCGCGGCCAGGTTGTGCTCGTTGACGTACAGCGAGACCACCGGTGCGAGCTCGCCAGTACGGCGCTGGCGACCGATGGCCAGGGCCGGGGCGCTGAGGCCCTGCCCGCGGTAGGCCGGGTTGACCCAGACGCCCTGGATCTGGCCGGCGTGCGGAGTGACCGCCGCGACCTCGGCCTTGAAGATGACCTCGCCGTCCTCGATGCGCGCGAACGCGAGGCCCTTGCTGATCAGCTGGGCCACCCGGGACCGGTAGAGCTTGGCTGCCGCCACCCGCCTCGGGCGAGATCCCGAGCTCCTCCGTGAACATCGCGACGCAGGCCGGGTAGAGGACGTCCAGCTGGTCGGGTCGAACCCGTCGTACCCGCGGGTCCGGACTGCACCTGCGGAGGCGGTGTCGAGGGTGAGGAAGGGCTGCCGGGCATCCGGATGTCGCGGGCCGGACCCCAGCCCTCGGCCAGCAGGCTCCCAGAGCTGCTCGCACCTGGTCGTCTGGGCCGAGGATCGCCGAGCAGTGACGTCCCTGGGCGAGGGCCTGGGCGGCGAACGCCTCGCAGCGCATCCGGCGTCGGCGCGCGACCGGGATCAGGTTCGCGGCGGCGTGGCAGAGCGAGACCACGCCGGTGCCGTCGTCGTACCCCCACAGCTGTCCGCCGAGCCAGCGCGGGTCGAGCTGGGTCGCGCGGACCCGGTGGTCGACGAAGACGTGAGTGATGGGGTCCTGGTCGAGCACCCGACGCACAGCCGGGAGGTCGTCGCGTCCGAGCACGCGGACCTTGCTCCGGGTCCTCAGCATCGAATCACCTCCCAGAGTGAGCCTACGCGGAGTTGGCTAGGGATGAGATGGCATGCTGGCCTGGACCGGGTCGCGTCGTTCCGTGCTCACGAGCAGTCGACGGAACCGGCGATCGCCGCACAACCGTGGGGAGCAGATGAGACGACGTCGACGGACGGCCATGCTGGCGGGACTCGTGACGGCCGTTGTCGCGACGACCGCTGCCTGCAGCGGCAGCGACAACTCGCCTGACGCGACCGGGGCGACCACCCCGCAGACCGGCGACAGTCTCCACCACAGCCACCGTTCCGCACAGCTCGGCACCGCCGACCCGCATCGTCGTCCTCGTCCTCGCCGTCTACGTCGCCGTCGAGCAGCCCCGTGACATCCTCCGGGCCACCCGGCGCCCCGGTCACGATCACGATGGTGATGAACGGCGACCTGCTGCTCCACAACACGCTGTGGGACAGTGCGCACCTCGACGCGGAGCGCACCGGGCACGGCGACATGGACTTCCGTCCGATGCTGAGCGATCTCCGACCCCTCGTGAGCTCGGCCGACCTCGCGCATCTGCCACCTGGAGACGCCGCTCGCCCCGCAGGGCGGCCCGTACTCCTCGTACCCGGTGTTCTCCGTGCCCCCGCAGATCGTGCCGGCGATCAAGGCGACCGGCTATGACGCGTGTACGACGGTGTCCAACCACAGCCTCGACGCAGGGTTCGACGGGATCGTCCGGACCCTGCATGACTTCGACCGCGCGGGGATCGCCCACGCGGGCACCGTGACCACGAAGCGCGCGTCGCGGCAGCCCCTGATGCTCGACGTCAAGGGCATCAAGGTCGGTCTCGTCGCTGCGACGTACGGGACGAACGGGATCCCGCTGCCGGCCGACGAGCCGTGGTCGGTGCCGATCATCAACGTCGACAAGATCGAGGCGATGGCCCACCAGGCCCGCGAGCAGGGGGCGGACATCGTCCTCGTCGGGCTGCACTGGGGCGACGAGTACGTGCACGACCCCAGCCCCTACCAGGTCGACATCGCCGAACAGCTCAGCCAAGACAAGGACATCTCGCTCATCTACGGCGAGCACGCCCACGTCGTGCAGCCGATCACCAAGGTCAACGGAACATGGGTCGTCTACGGCCTGGGCAACGCGAGTGGCCGCGCAGGCCACGGATGTCGAGGGTCTGTACGACGGGCTGGCCGTCCGGGTCACCTTCACGGGCGTGCCCGGCGGGCGGTTCACCGTGTCCAAGCTCGAGTACGTCCCGACGATGATCACCAAGTTCGACGGGACGCACCCGGTGCGGGTGCTGGACGTCCCGCGGGCGCTGGACGAGCCGCAGTACGCGGGACTGCGGTCCGAGCTGCTGGCCACCCAGGCGCGCGTGCGCGCCGACGTCAACCTGCTCGGTGCCCTGAAGCACGGCGTCACCGAAGGCCAGTAACCGGCGGGGTCGGCCGGCTGCCGCGCCCTGGCCCGCGCCGCTGCGCGTTTGCCCAGCATGCTTGGGAGTGGCCCCGTCTGCTGGGCAGGCCTGCCCGGCAGCCGGAGTATCTCCCAGCATGCCGGGCAAACCGGGCCCCACTCGCCCGGCTGAGCTGAAACTCAGGTGAGGCGCGCGGCGCGGGACGGATATCCTCGACACTCCATGACCCGAGCCCTGAGGAGCCCCCGGTGGTACTGCGGATGTCGACCCTGTTCCTACGCACCCTGCGCGAGGACCCGGTGGACGCCGAGGTCCCGAGCCACCGCCTCCTGGTGCGCGCCGGCTACGTCCGGCGGGCCGCACCCGGCATCTACTCCTGGCTGCCGCTCGGCTACCGCGTGCTGCGCAACGTCGAGCGCATCGTCCGCGAGGAGATGGACGCGATCGGCGCGCAGGAGGTGCACTTCCCTGCGCTGCTGCCCCGCGAGCCGTACGAGAAGAGCAACCGCTGGAGGGACTACGGCGACAGCATCTTCCGGCTCAAGGACCGCAAGGGCAACGACTACCTGCTCGGCCCCACGCACGAGGAGATGTTCACCCTGCTGGTCAAGGACCTCTACTCGTCGTACAAGGACTTCCCGCTCTCGCTCTACCAGATCCAGACGAAGTACCGCGACGAGGCGAGACCCCGCGCCGGCATCCTGCGGGGACGCGAGTTCGTCATGAAGGACTCCTACTCGTTCGACGTGAGCGACGAGGACTTCCTGAAGTCCTACCAGGCGCACCGCGAGGCCTACATCCGGATCTTCGACCGGCTCGGCTTCGAGTACGTCATCGTGGCGGCGATGTCGGGCGCGATGGGCGGCTCCGCGAGCGAGGAGTTCCTGGCCAAGGCGGAGAACGGCGAGGACACCTACGTCCGCTGCACGAACTGTGACTACGCCGCCAACGTCGAGGCGGTCCGCGTCGCCGTACCCGACGCGATCCCGTACGACGACGCTCCGGCCGCGCACGCCGAGCACACGCCCGACACCCCCACGATCGAGACGCTGGTCGACCACCTCAACCAGGCCTTCCCTCGCGACGACCGGGCGTGGACGGCGGGCGACACCCTGAAGAACGTCATCGTGACGCTGGTCGACCCCGACGGGAAGCGCGAGCCGCTGGCCATCGGGATGCCCGGCGACCGCGACGTCGACCTCAAGCGGCTGGGGGCGCAGGTCGAGCCCGCCGAGGTCGAGCCCTTCGACGAGGCCGACTTCGCCAAGAACAAGCGCGCTCGTCAAGGGCTACATCGGGCCCGGCGCACTGGGGGAGAGCGGGACCAGCGGCATCCGCTACCTGCTCGACCCCCGGGTGGTCAGCGGCACCCGCTGGGTCACCGGCGCCAACGAGGACGGCCACCATGTGATCGACCTGGTCGCCGGGCGCGACTTCGAGGGTGACGGGACGATCGAGGCCGCGGACATCCGCGAGGGTGACCCCTGCCCCGTGTGCGGGCACCCGCTCGAGACCGCGCGCGGCATCGAGATGGGCCACATCTTCCAGCTCGGGCGCCGAGTTCGCCGAGGTGCTCGACCTCCGCGTCCTCGACGAGCACGGCAAGCTCGTCACCGTCACCATGGGCTCGTACGGCGTCGGCATCTCGCGGGCCGTCGCGGCCGTCGTGGAGAACTCGCACGACGACCGGGGGATCATCTGGCCGCGCGAGCTCTCGCCCGCCGACGTCCACGTCGTCGCCACCGGCAAGGACGAGGCGATCTTCGCGGCCGCCGAGCGGCTCGTCGCCGACGCTGGAGGCAGCGGGCTTGAGCGTGCTCTACGACGACCGGCCGAAGGTCTCGCCCGGCGTGAAGTTCAAGGACGCCGAGCTGATCGGCATCCCGACGATCGTCGTGGTCGGCCGAGGTCTCGCCGACGGGGTCGTCGAGGTCAAGGACCGGGCGAGCGGGACATCGGCCGACGTCGAGCTGGCCAGCGCGGTCGAGCACCTGGCCGCCGTCGTCCGCGGGTGACCGTGGTGACCACGGTGTCGGTCGGGGTACGTCGCTAGATGACGTCGGTGAGAGTCGAGGCGACCGTCGAGGCGGACCATCGAGGCGGTGATCTTCGACTGGGGCGGCACGCTCACGCCGTGGCGCCCGATCGACTACCGAGGTGAGGCGCTCGCCCTCGCGTCGTTCGTCGAACCCGACCGCGTCGACGAGGTGGCGGACGCGGTGTTCGCGGCCGGCGCCCAGGTGTGGGGCCGGTCGCGGGACGAGCACCGCAGTGCGACCCTCGCCGAGCTGTGCGCGCTTGGCCGGCATCGAGCCGACCGACGAGGCCCTCGAGTCGTACCGGGCCTTCTGGGAGCCGGCGACGATCACCGACCCGGACGTCCGGCCGTTGTGGCAGGGCCTGCGCGCCGCCGGGACGAAGGTCGGCGTGCTGTCCAACACGATCTGGCCGCGGGAGTGGCATCGCGAGTTCTTCGAGCGGGACGGTGTGCTCGACCTGGTCGACGGCGACGTCTACACCAGCGAGATCGAGTGGACGAAGCCCGACCCGCGGGCCTTCGAGGCGGCCCTGGCCGCAGTGGGAGTCGACCGAGCCCGGCCGCGCCGTGTACGTCGGGGACCGGCTGTTCGAGGACGTCTGGGGTCCGGCCCAGCTCGGCATGCGCACGATCTGGGTGCCGCACAGCGACATCCCCGACGACCAGCGCGGCCACACCGAGGGCGAGCCGGACGCGACCGTCCACCGGCTCTCCGAGATCCCGGCCGTCCTCGCCGCCTGGACCTGACTCCGACCGCCGTCCGGAGATCGCCGATCAGGCTTGAGACCATTGACACTCCGGTTGACGTCTGAGCGTTGCAGTCTGGTGGCTCGTGAGTTGCGCCGCAGGACGGTGCGGTGCGAAGCTGTGACACTGAACCGACCTTGACATCAAGTTAACTTGAGGTTGGAGGCTGACGGTTCCAGCCGAACTTCAGGAGCTCTCCATGCCTGTCGCTGTCATCACCGGTGCATCCCGTGGTCTCGGCCGGGCGCTCGCCCTCGCCCTCGCCGCCGAGCACTGGTCGCCTCGTCGTCGACGCCCGTACGGCGACCGACCTGGCCGCGCGTTGCGACAGAGCTCGAGGCAGCGGGCGCCGCGCGCGTCGTCGGACTCGCACGGCAGCGTCGCCGATCCTCGAGCACCGGCGGCTGATCGCCGACGCGGTCGCGCAGGTCGGCGGCGGGCTCGACCTGCTCGTCAACAACGCGAGCATCCTCGGTCCGAGCCCGCAGCCGAGCCTCGCGGACTACCCGATCGACGTCCTGCAGGGACGTCTACGACGTCAATGTCGTCGCACCGCTGGCCTTGACCCAGACGCTGCTCCCGGCTCTGCGACGACAGCCGCGGCACGATCGTCAACATCACCTCGGACGCGGGCGTCGAGCCGTACGAGGGCTGGGGCGGGTACGGCTCGTCGAAGGCGGCGCTCGACCAGCTGTCAGCGATCCTCGCGGCGGAGGAGGCCGAGCGTGCGCGTCTACGCCTTCGACCCGGGGGACATGCGGACCCGCATGCACCAGGAGGCCTTCCCTGGTGAGGACATCTCCGATCGACCAGAGCCCGAGACCGTCGTCCCGGCGCTGCTGCGCCTGCTCGAGCGGCGACCATCCGAGCGGCCGCTACCGGGCCGCCGAGCTGCTAGCCGGCCGAGGACGTCGCATGAGCACCAAGACCATGTCGTCGCCGGACTCGCGGTTCGCGCTCCCCGTCGGCAGCGAGGCCACGGCACCGCCGGAGCGACGCGGAGCTCGCCCGCGACGGCGTGCGGCTCCTGGTCGCCCGGCCCAGCGGGCTCGAGCACACGGTCTTCCGCGGTCTCGCCGGACCACCTCGAGCCCGGCGACCTCCTGGTCGTCAACACCTCGGCCACGCTGCCCGCCGCCGTCGACGGCCTGCGCAGCAACGGCGTTCGCGGCTCCGGTGCACGTGGCCACGGCCCTCGACGACGGGTCGTGGGTGGTGGAGCTCCGCCGTACGGACAACTCCGGACCGCAGACCGACGTACGGCCCGGCGAGCTGGTGGAGCTCACCGGCGGCCTTCGGCTCCGCGTCGAGGCCTCGTACCCGGAGTCCGGCGTGCCCGGCTCGCGGCTGTGGCGGGTCAGGCCGACTCCCGAGCGTGACCGCGTCGCGTACCTGCTCGACCACGGCCGGCCGATCCGGTACGGCTACCTCAGCGGACACTGGCCGCTTGGCGACCTGCAGAACGTCTACGCGATCGAGCCCGGCAGCGCCGAGATGCCCAGCGCCGGAAGGCCGTTGTCGCGGCGGGTACTCGTTGCAGCTGATGGCCAAGGGCGTGGTGGTCGCCCCGATCGTCCTGCACACCGGCGTCTCGAGCCCCGAGAAGCACGAGCCGCCGATGCCGGAGTCCTTCGACGGTGCTCGGAGGCGACTGCGCGGCTGGTCAACCTGGCGCGCTAGGTCGGGACGTCGGGTGGTGGCCGTGGGGACGACCTCGGCGCGGGCGCTCGAGAGCGTCGCCGACGATCGCGGCAACGTCTCGGCCGGCAGCGGTTGGACGAACCTGGTGCTGAGCCAGGCCCGACCGGCGCGGGTCGTCACCGGTCTGGTCAGCGGACTCCACGAGCCGGAGGCGAGTCACCTGATGCTGCTCGAGGCGGTGGCGGGGCGGGAGCTGGTCGACGCCGCGTACCGAGCCGCGGTCGCCGAACGCTACCTGTGGCACGAGTTCGGCGACTCGATGCTGTTCCTCCCCGGGATGGCGCTTCGCGCTCCGATCGGTTGACTCGCCGGACCTCACGGGGATGTTTGAGTGGCTCACCACTCAGATACCCCCTGAGCCACTCAAATCTGGGTGGCTCAAGGGGTGTTTGGGTGGCTAGCCACCCAAACACCCCCGCTCCGTGGCTACCCCTCGAGACCAGGGAATGCCGTCGGTGCGGAGCCCCAGCGGGCCCCGTGGACCGCACAGTCGAGCAGCGTCCCGCTGACGAACGACCTGGTGTCACCTGTCGTCACGCGCCGTCGCTGCGCGCGTAGACGGTCGCACACCTGGCCTCGAGGTACCGGGCCAACCGTCGGGCGGACGGCTCTCCGGCGACTGGGAACGGTATGTCGTAGGCGGCCTCAGCGGCGGCGGGCTTGGTCCCGGCAGCCGCGATGAGCTCCGTCAGGACGTCACGCCTGTCTCGGTGCACGTCGTACGACGTCACCGCGGCCTTCGCGGCGGGGGCCTCGCTCACGGCGGCCGAGAGCACGCCGCCGAGGAGCGCGTAGCCGAACACGGCGGCATGCTCCGCGGCGAGGCACTGTTGCAGGCCCCGCGCCGAGGTGACTGCATCGGGTACGACGGCGACCGGGGCCGCCGACCCGGGCTCCAGGGACTGCACCGTCATGGCATGTGATGCGGCGGCCGAGGCGAACAGCTCGGCGAGCAGCCCCGAGGTTGCGGCGGCGCAGTCAGCCGAGCGAGCGTTGCGTGCACCGAGGACCAGGTCGGCCAGGGCCGGCTTGAGCGCCGCGGAACTCCTCGGCAGGCTCGGACGACCTCGGTTCGACTGGGCAGCCGGCTCCGTCAACGCATCGCGGAACCGCGTCACGTGAAGACGTTGCCGTTCGGCCAGGCCGGCCAGCAGCGGCCTCTGGTCGGGAAATCGGCGGAGCGCCGCAGTGACGTATGCGCCAAGGGCCTGCTCGTCGGCGATGGCCCTGGTCACCAGTCGGACATCGTCGTCCGGCGGGGCTGGTGGTCGCAGCCGCTTGCCCGGAGGTCCGAGGGTCGGCCTGCTGATCGCGCCCGCACGCGACAACCAGCGCCAGGAAGGAACCCAGTCCCGCACCCAACGCGACACGCCGACTGACCAGGACGGCGTCGGGGTCGGGCGTGCGCGGCCACTCGGTCACCTCGTCGACCGTACCCGAGTCGGACAACCGGGACAGGGTACGGCCGCTACCCTTGGGTCACAGGGAAGCAGTCGCGCACCCGACCTGTCGGACGTCGCGGTCGCCGAGGACAACACAACAGGAGAGGAGTTCTCGTGAGTGGCGCTATGCCCACCGAGACGCTCCTCGACCTGCTGCGGCCACCCCTGACCGACAGCGGGCTCGACCTCGAGGCGGTCGAGATCTCGAGCGCGGGTCGTCGGCGCGTGGTCCGCGTCCTGGTCGACAAGGACGGCGGCGTGACCCTGGATGACCTGGCCGACGCCACCCGGGTCGTCGGCGCACGGCTCGACGAGACCGACGCGCTGGGCGAACGGCCGTACACGCTCGAGGTCACCTCCCCGGGCATCGACCGCCCGCTGACGGAGCCGCGCCACTGGCGGCGCAACGTCAACCGGCTGGTCTCCGTCACCCTGTCCGACGGGGTCACGGTCTCCGGCCGCATCCTCGAGCTCGGATGACGAGACGGCCACCATCGACGTCGACGGGGATCCCCGGCAGTTCGGGTACCGCGAGGTGACGAAGGCGCGCATCCAGATCGAGTTCAACCGACCCCGCCCGACCGAGGAGGCGTAGGCAGTGGATATCGACATGGCCGTGCTGCGGTCACTCGAGCGAGAGCGCGAGATCGCTCTCGACGTCCTGGTCGACGCGATCGAGCAGTCGCTGCTCGTGGCCTACCACCGGACACCCGGGGCCCACGAGGACGCGCGCGCCGAGCTCGACCGCAAGTCGGGCCACGTGACGGTGTGGGTGCGCGAGCGGACGAGGAGGGCGAGATCGTCCGCGAGTGGGACGACACCCCGGACGGCTTCGGGCGGATCGCGGCGACCACCGCCAAGCAGGTCATCCTGCAGCGGCTGCGCGACGCCGAGGACGACCTGAGGTTCGGCGAGTTCTCCGGCAAGGAGGGCGACGTCGTCTCCGGCGTCGTGCAGCAGGGCCGCGACCCGGCGATGGTCTTCGTCGACCTCGGCAAGATCGAGGCGATCCTGCCGGCCGCCGAGCGAGTGCCCGGCGAGAAGTACGACCACGGAGAGCGCATCCGCTGCCTGGTGGTCACCGTGCGCAAGGGGCCGAAGGGTCCGCAGATCATGGTGTCCCGCTCGCACCCCAACCTGGTCAAGAAGCTCTTCGCGCTCGAGGTGCCCGAGATCGCCGACGGCACGGTCGAGATCTGCGGGATCGCTCGCGAGGCCGGCCACCGGACCAAGATCGCCGTCCGCTCTCACGTGGAGGGGGTCAACCCGAAGGGCGCCTGCATCGGCCCGATGGGTCAGCGCGTGCGCAACGTGATGACCGAGCTGCACGGCGAGAAGATCGACATCGTCGACTGGTCCGAGGACCCCGGCGGAGATGATCGGGCACGCGCTCTCGCCGGCCCAGGTGCTGTCCGTGGAGATCGTCGACGAGGCGGCTCGGTCGGCCAGGGTCGTCGTACCCGACTTCCAGCTGTCGCTGGCGATCGGCAAGGAGGGCCAGAACGCCCGGCTCGCGGCACGCATGACCGGCTGGCGCATCGACATCCGCTCCGACGCCCCGACGGAGGACTCCACCGAGGACTCCGCGATGGACTCCGCGCGTACGGCGCCCCTCCGGGAGTAACCCGGCGCAGTCATCTGCGCTTTGGCGGTCGTGGTCACGCGCGGTGCGGACCAATCCTGGGTCGGGGCTGGGGACCGAACGGCGCGAACATGCCCTCGGAGCGGGTAGGCTGTATTGTTGATGAGCCGCCCCACCCCGGTCCGGACCTGTGTCGGATGCCGGGCGAAGGCGGCGAAGTCCGACCTGTTGCGTGTTGTCGTCGATCTCGACGGGCCCGAGCGGTCCGTCGTACCAGACGAGCGCGGCAACGAACCGGGCCGGGGAGCGCACCTGCACCCCACGCCCACCTGCCTCGACCTCGCCGACCGCCGGCGGGTGTTCCCGCGGGCCTTCCGGCTCGAGGGACCGCTCGACACCACGGCGGTTCGGACCTGGATCGAGGCGCACCGGCCGGTCTCACCCGAGACCGTGCCATCAGACAACTCACGAAAGCGGAGCAGCGGCTCATGACATCTCGATGAGACTCATGCGATGAGCACGCCCACCACCTAAGGTCCGCGCCCTTCTCGGGGTCGGACCGCCCGAGAAGGAGAATTGTGGCAGGAAAAGCCAGAGTCCACGAGCTCGCCAAAGAATTCGGAGTGCCCAGCAAGAACGTGCTGGAAGCGCTGAAGGAGATGGGCGAGTTCGTCAAGTCAGCTTCCTCGACGGTCGAGGCACCCGTGGTACGACGTCTCGAGGAGACGAAGGGCCCGGAGTGGAAGGCCGCCGCCGAGGCGAAGGCGGCCCGCGCCGCCAAGGCCGCCGCGAAGAAGGCCGCCAAGACCGCCGAGCCCGAGCCCGAGTTGGTCAGTGTCAGCTCCGGCGTGGAGTCGCCCGTTGCGACCCCGGGCCCAGCGCTCGCGACCGCTCCCCGCGCAGAGTCTTCGAACGGCGTCCCGACGCCGAACGCGGGCGTTGCCGCGGTGGCGACCGTCGCCGAGCAGGCTGAGCGTGCCGAGCCGCCGGTGGTGGCGACCCCGGTGATCGAGCCGCCCGCCGCCCCTGCGGCATCCGTCGCGGCACCGGAGGCCCCGACGACACCTGATGATGCGCCGCTGTCCGCCGTACCGAGACCGTCGGCACCCAAGCCGAGCGGTCCGCGGCCAGGCAACAACCCGTTCTCGTCGACGCAGGGCATGCAGCGCTCGCGTCGACCTGACCCGAGCCAACCGGCCGCGCCGGCACACCCGCCGGCAGCACGCAGCACCGACCGGCCGGGCGAGCCTCGGCCACCGCGTCCCGGTGGCGTGCCGGGTGCCCCGCGCCCGAACCCGGCGATGATGCCTCGCCAGACCTCGGTGGGTGCACCGGCGACCCGTGGTCGCGGAGCTCCCGTCAGGTCCGGGTGGACGGCCCGCGCCGGGCGGTGCCGGCGCACCGCGCACCGGTGCTCCCGGTCGTGGCGCGCCCCGCTCCGGCGGTGGCCTCTCGACCGGAGGCGGTCTCCCCACCACGGGACGTCCGGCCCCCGGCCGGAGCAGCCGCGGTACGACCCAGGGCGCCTTCGGACGCCCGAACGGCCCGTCCAGGCGTGGCCGCAAGTCGAAGCGGGCGCGGCGCCAAGAGTACGAACAGATGCAGGCCCCGACGACCAGTGGCGTGCGCGTCCGCAAGGGTGACGGCGAGACCGTCCGGCTGTCGCGTGGAGCCTCGCTGACCGACTTCGCCGAGAAGGTCGGCGTCGATGCCGCCTCCCTGGTGCAGGTGCTGTTCGCCCTCGGCGAGATGGTCACGGCCACCCAGTCGGTCAACGACGAGACGCTTGCAGATCCTCGGTGAGGAGCTGAACTACAACATCGAGGTCGTGTCCCCCGAGGACGAGGACAAGGAGCTGCTGGACTCGTTCCACATCGAGTTCGGCGAGGACGAGGGTGGCGAGGACGAGCTGATCGCCCGCCCACCCGTCGTCACCGTCATGGGTCACGTCGACCACGGCAAGACCAAGCTGCTCGACGCCATCCGCGACACGAACGTGGTCTCGAAGGAGGCCGGCGGCATCACCCAGCACATCGGTGCCTACCAGGTGGCGACGGAGGTCGACGGCGAGGAACGCCGGCTCACCTTCATCGACACCCCCGGTCACGAGGCCTTCACCGCGATGCGGATGCGCGGCGCGCAAGGCGACCGACATCGCCGTTCTCGTGGTGGCCGCCGACGACGGCGTCATGCCGCAGACGATCGAGGCGCTCAACCACGCACAAGCGGCCAACGTGCCGATCGTGGTCGCCGTCAACAAGATCGACAAGGAGGACGCCGACCCCACGAAGGTGCGCGGTCAGCTCACCGAGTACGGCCTGGTGCCGGAGGAGTACGGCGGCGACACCATGTTCGTCGACGTCTCGGCCAAGTCGCTGCTGAACATCGACAAGCTCCTCGAGTCGATCGTGCTGACGGCCGACGCCTCGCTGGATCTGCGGGCCAACCCCCACCAGGATGCGCAGGGTCTGGTGATCGAGGCTCACCTCGACCGCGGTCGAGGCCCGGTTGCCACCGTCCTGGTGCAGCGCGGAACGCTGAACGTCGGCGACTCCATCGTCGCCGGACCCGCGTACGGGCGAGTTCGGGCCATGCTCGACGAGCACGGTGACCCGGTCAGCGACGCACCGCCGAGCCGACCCGTCATGGTGCTCGGTCTCTCGGCTGCTCCCGGCGCTGGCGACAACTTCCTGGTCGTCCACGACGACCGGGTCGCTCGCCAGATCGCGGAGAAGCGCGATGCCCGTGAGCGCGCAGCGATGCACTCCCGGAGCACCGGTCGCCGTACCCTCGAGGACTTCATGTCCAAGATGGAGAAGGGCGAGAGCGAGGAGCTCCTGCTCATCCTCAAGGGCGACGTGTCCGGATCCGTGGAGGCCCTCGAGGACTCGCTGGCCAGCCCTGGACGTCGGCGAAGAGGTCAACCTGCGGGTCATCGACCGGGGCGTGGGCGCGATCACCGAGACCAATGTGATGCTCGCCGCGGCCTCCAACGCCGTCATCATCGGGTTCAACGTCCGGCCTCAGGGCAAGGCGACCGAGATGGCGGACCGGGAGGGCGTCGAGATCCGTTACTACTCGGTGATCTACCAAGCGATCGACGAGATCGAGGCAGCCCTGCGCGGGATGCTCAAGCCGGTCTACGAGGAGGCGGCCCTCGGCTCGGCCGAGATCCGCGCGGTCTTCCGGTCCTCCAAGGTCGGCAACATCGCGGGCTGCATGGTCACGTCGGGCACGATCCGCCGCAACTCCAAGGCCAGGCTGGTCCGCGACGGTGCGGTGGTCGCGGACAACCTCGACATCTCGTCGCTGAAGCGCGCCAAGGACGACGCCACCGAGGTCCGCGAGGGCTTCGAGTGTGGTCTGACGCTGTCGAACTTCAACGACATCCGAGAGGGCGACGTCGTCGAGACCTTCGAGATGAGGGAGATCGCCCGCACCTGAGCACCGTCACACGTCTGGTGGTGCGGGCGGGAGTTGCAGCCGTTGGCTGTGACCCCCGCCCGCCTGCCAGCGGCCTGATCCCCCCACGAGAGAAGGAACGCCGCCATGAGCTCCGGACGCGTACGCAAGGTAGCGGACAGGATCCAGGTCATCGTCGCCGAGATGCTGGAGCGGCGGATCAAGGACGCTCGACTCGGTTTCGTGACGATCACCGACGTACGAGTCACGGGGGACACCCAGCACGCCTCGATCTTCTTCACGGTCCTCGGTGATGACGCCCAGCGGGCGGAGTCGGTCGCCGCGATCGAGAGCGCGAAGGGCGTGTTGCGCGCCGAGGTCGCGCGTCAGCTGGGTCTCCGTCATGCACCGACCCTCGAGTTCATCCTCGACGCGCTACCTGAGTCGGCGGCCCACATCGAGGATCTGCTGACCAAGGCCCGGCAGAGCGACGCCGCCGTGGCTGCTGCCGCCGCCGGTGCGACGTACGCCGGTGACCCCGACCCGTACAAGCGCCCCGCCGACGAGCTGGACGACGAGCTGGACGACGAGCTGGACAGCGATCTCGAGGGCGATCTCGAAGGCGATGTCGAGGACGACGACGCTGATGACGCAGTCGATCGCGAGGACAGCGATCCGCTGATCGACGAGGACGTCGACCGGGCGCGGTCCTGAGGTCTGATGGCTTCACCTGACGGTCTGCTGGTCGTCGACAAGCCGGCCGGCTGGACGTCACACGACGTCGTGGCCCGGTGTCGACGACTGTGCGGTACCCGCAAGGTCGGTCATGCCGGCACCCTCGACCCGATGGCCACCGGCGTGCTGCTCGTCGGCGTCGGCCGGGCGACTCGGCTGCTCGGCCATCTGGCGCTTTCCGACAAGGCGTACGACGCCACGATCCGTCTCGGCCAGACGACCGTCACCGATGACGCGGAGGGCGACCTGTTGGTGAGCGTCGACGCGAGCGAGGTAAGCGAGGCTGCGATCCGGGCCGAGATCCTGGGTCTGACCGGGCGGATCCAGCAGCGACCTTCCGCGGTCTCCGCGATCAAGATCGACGGCGAACGTGCCTACAAGCGGGTCCGCGCCGGCGAGGACGTCGTGCTGCCGGCTCGTGAGGTCGAGGTGACCGTCTTCGAGGTGAGCCGGGTACTTCGGCAGGAGAGGCTGGTCGACCTGGACGTGCACGTGGTGTGCTCGACCGGTACCTATATCCGGGCCCTGGCCCGCGACCTTGGCGCCAGGCTCGGGGTCGGTGGCCACCTGACGAGTCTGCGTCGTACCCGCGTCGGTCCGTTCACGGTCGAAGAGGCGCGGGCACTCGAGGACATGCCAGACCCCCCGCCGGTCCTCTCGATCGACCAGGTCGCCGGCCGCTGCTTCCCGTCGTACCGGCTGGAGGGGGAGCAGGCCGCGGACGTCCGCTCCGGACGCCCGCTCCGCACCGACCTGGGTGCTGAGGGACCGGTGGCGGTGTTCGACGATGAGCTGTTCCTGGCGCTCTACGAGCAGCACGGCCCGCTCGCGAAGGCCGTCGCCGTCTTCGTCGGCTGAGGTCGGGGTTGGTCGGGTGGCTGGGGTGCTCTGCGGCTGGGGCGGACAGTGGCGGGTTGGTCTGCGGCCTGGTTGGTCCTTCGGGTGGCGGTCGGTCTGGAGTTAAGGCGCAGCGACGACGGGGGTTGGTCCCGTCATGCGCTTGCGTCCGTTAGCGCCGCCGTGATGACGTTGGAAGGCACGGACGTTGGAGCGGTTACCCCGTAGCGTCCGTGGGGCTGGCCGTGATGACGTTGGAAGGCACGGACGTTGGAGCGGTTACCCCGTAGCGTCCGTGGGGCTGGCCGTGATGACGTTGGAAGGCACGGACGTTGGAGCGGTTACCCCGTTGCGTCCGTGGGGCTGGCCGTGATGACGTTGGAAGGCACGGACGTTGGAGCGGTTACCCCGTTAGCGTCCGTGGGGCTGGCCGTGATGACGTTGGAAGGCACGGACGTTGGAGCGACGGGGATAGCTGGTCTGTCCCCGAGGGCGGCTAGGTTCGAGTGGTCGGCCAGTCGGCCGGCTTGCGACGGCAGGAGAGCCTTGACCGAGACCCGCACGGACGTCGACACCGACGGAGCCATCGACGCAGGTGCTGATTCTGCCGCTGAGACCCCTTCTGACTCCGCCGCTGGGTCCGCCACGCTGCGCGCCGACGCCGAGGCCGTCCTGCGCAAGCTGGTCGGTACGGCCGACGCCACCCTCCGAGACGACCAGTGGAAGGCCATCGAGGCGTTGGTCGTCGACCACCGACGTGCCCTCGTCGTGCAACGCACCGGATGGGGGAAGTCTGCCGTTTACTTCGTCGCCACGGCATTGCTGCGAGCCGCCGGTGCAGGCCCCACCGTCATCGTGTCGCCGCTGCTCGCCCTGATGCGCAACCAGATCGCGGCCGCCGAAAGAGCCGGAATCCGGGCCGTCACGATCAACTCGACCAACCCCGAGCAGTGGGGGGAGATGTACGACGCCATCGGCCGAGGCGAGGTCGACGTGCTGCTGGTCTCACCCGAGCGGCTCAACAACCCCGACTTCCGCGACCTCGCCCTGCCCCGTCTCGCCGCTTCGGCCGGGTTGGTCGTCGTCGACGAGGCGCACTGCATCTCCGACTGGGGCCACGACTTCCGTCCCGACTACCGCCGGATCCGTACGCTGCTGGCCGACCTGCCACCCCAGATCCCGGTACTGGCGACCACCGCGACCGCCAACTCGCGGGTCGTCACGGACGTCGCCGAGCAGCTGTCCCTCACCGGCGAGGCGACCCTGGCGGATGTACTCGTCCTGCGTGGAACCCTCGACCGCGAGTCACTGCACCTCGGCGTCCTCAGGCTGCCCAGCCACGCGGCCCGGCTCGCCTGGCTGACCGCCAACCTGCCGCGTCTCGACGGCTCCGGCATCATCTACTGCCTCACGGTCGCGACCGCCAACGACGTCGCCGAGCACCTGCGAAGCCACGGCCTCGAGGTCGCGGCATACTCCGGCCAGACCGACCAGGCCGAGCGGCTGGCCGCCGAGGACAACCTGCTCAGCAACCGGGTCAAGGCCCTGGTCGCCACCTCGGCCCTGGGCATGGGCTTCGACAAGCCCGACCTCGGCTTCGTCATCCACCTGGGCGCCCCGCCGAGCCCGATCGCCTACTACCAGCAGGTCGGGCGCGCCGGACGTGGCGTCGACGAAGCCGTGGTCATCCTGCTGCCCGGAGTGGAGGACGCCGACATCTGGGCGTACTTCGGCTCGCTGTCGTTCCCGCCGGAGCGCGACGTGCGGGCGGCGATCGCGGCCCTCGAGTCCGAGGAAGGACCCGATGTCGACCGGCGTGCTCGAGACCAGGGTCACGATGCCACGAGGTCGGCTGGAGGCGATGCTCAAGGTCCTCGACGTCGACGGTGCTGTACGGCGGGTCCGCGGCGGCTGGACCTCGACCGGTCAGCCCTGGACCTACGACTCCGACCGCTACGCCCGGGTGGCCGAGACCCGGCGGGTCGAGCAGCAGTCGATGCTGGAGTACGAGGACACCTCGCAGTGCCGGCTCGAGTTCCTGCGGCAGGCGCTCGACGACCCAGGTGCCGAACCGTGTGGTCGCTGCGACAACTGCGGCGACCTGGCTCTCGACTCGGCCGTCGACGAGGCGGTCCTGGCCCAGGCGCGGGAACGGCTCGCTCGCCCGGGTGTCACGGTCGAGCCGCGGAAGATGTGGCCGACAGCGATGCGGTCGCTCGGTGTCGAGCGCTCCGGCCGGATCCCCGCGGACGAGCTGGCTGAGCCGGGCCGGGCGGTCGCGCGGCTCACCGACCTCGGATGGGGCAACCAGCTTCGCGAGCTGTTCGCACCGGGTGTCCCTGACGGTGAGGTGCCGGTCGCGCTGCGGCGGGCCGTCGTCGAGGTGTTGGACGCCTGGGACTTCGGACCCACTGGTGGGCCGGAGGTCATCGTCGGGATCGACTCCGCATCCCGGCCCCTTCTCGTGCGCCATCTCGCCGCCGGCCTGGCCCGCTACACCGGGTGGCCGGAGGTCGGTCGGTTCGTGGTCACCGACGGCGCCCGCCCGGCTTCGGGCGGCGTCAACTCCGCCCATCGGCTGGCCGCCGTGCTCGACCGGATCAGGCTCGACGACACGTCCGGCGTTCTGGGCAAGCGCGTCCTCTTGCTCGACGACCGGACCGACACTGGTTGGACGCTTGCGGTCGCCGCGAGCCAGCTTCGCCTCGCCGGCGCACTCGCCGTCTTTCCCCTCGTCCTGGCGAGCGCCACCTAGGAGCAGCAGGGCCGCGGCAGGTGGCCACGAACAACCACGGCGGGCTGCCCGCTGAGTCCTGCGGCCCCTTCCGGCGTACCGGGCAGACGCGTACTCTTGCTCGACGACCGCACCCACACGGGATGGACGCTCGCTCTCGCCGCGAGCCGGCTGCGCCCCATGGCGCCGAGGCTGTCTGCCCCGCTGGTACTCACGTCAGCCACCTAGGAGAACGCATGTCCCTTCGCGCCCGCTCGACCGCCGCCTGCGCGGCGGTCGTCCTCGTGACCGGCCTCGCAGGCGCGGCCGTCGCCCAGCCGGAGACAGCGCTCCCGCGAAGTCTGGCCGGCGCGGCCTCGTCGCCATCGGCCGGCACGGTCGGCGCGCCGGGGATCGGCGATCCCTACTTCCCGCTCGACGGCAACGGCGGTTATGACGTCCAGCACTACGACATCGACGACAGCTACGACATCCCGACCGAGGCGCTCCAGGGCCAGACGACGGTGACGGCCGTCGCGACCCAGGACCTGACCCGGTTCGACCTCGACATCGTCCTGACCGTGGACCGGGTGACCGTCGATGGAGTCAAGGCCCGCTTCCACAGCGACCCCCACGAGCTGGTCATCACTCCGGCCACCGCACTGCACGACGGGGACACGTTCGTGGTCCTGGTGACGTACCACGGCGACCCCGACAGCATCGAGTTCGACGGCGAGGCGCCCTGGAACGCCACGGATCTCGAGGCGACTGCCACGAACGAGCCGCACATCGCCCCCTGGTGGTTCGCCGCCAACGACCACCCGACCGACAAGGCGACGTACGACATCACCGTCAGCGTGCCGCGGGGTCAGCAGGTCATCAGCAACGGCACGCTGGTCTCGCACAAGTCGGCCGGCAAGCAGAGCACGTGGCACTGGCGGATGGATACCCCGATCGCGAGCTACCTCGCGTTCTTCGCGGCAGGGTCGTTCGCAGTGCGGTCCGGGGTGGACCACGGGCTGCCGTACACGATCGCCGTGTCCCGACAGTTCGGCAGCCCGACCCAGGGGTTGGCCCTGCTGCGCAAGTCGCCGGACGTGGTGGCTTGGCTGGCGAGCCAGTTCGGGGACTACCCGTTCTCGTCGACCGGTGGGGTGATCACCGACTCGGGTCAGGGTTTCTCGCTCGAGAACGCCACCCGCCCGACCTACTCCGGCGACGTCGGCCTCTCGACGGTCATCCATGAGCTGGCCCACCAGTGGTTCGGCGACGACGTTTCAGTACGTCGCTGGAGTGACATCTGGCTGAACGAGGGCTTTGCCTCCTTCGCCGTGTGGAAGTACGACGAGGACCACGGCGGTGAGGACGCGCAGCAGCGACTGCTCAGGGTGTACGACGAGTTCGGCGACGGCGACCCGTTCTGGACGCTGAAGATCGGCGCCCCGGGCGCCGACCACCTCTTCGACGGAGAGGTCTACACCCGCGGTGAGATGACGCTGCAGGCGCTTCGCCACCGGATCGGCGAGACCGACTTCACCAACGTGATGCGCACCTGGGTCACCGACCACGCTGGCGCCAACGGCTCGGTCAAGCAGTTCGAGGCGCTGGCCGGCGTCTGTCAGCGGCGAGAACCTGGACGGCTTCTTCCAGGCCTGGCTGTTCACCGAGTGCCAAGCCGGCCAAGACCAAGGCGAACGGCCTGGTCTGACCATCCGCGCGATAGGGCTCGAGTCCGATCGCGGCGGGCGGCGGCGCGTTTGCCCGGCATGCCGGGCAGGTGCACCGTCAGCCGGGCGGGCCCGCCCGGCACACCGGGCTTCCGCCAAGCATGCTGGGCAAACCGGGCCGGCCCGACCCAGTCGGGCCGGGCCGGGCCGAGTCAGGTGGTCAGGCCTCGTAGCTCGGGTCGTCGAGGTCGAGGGCGACCAGCTTCGCGATCGCTCTGGCCGCCTCCTCGTCGTCGGACGACACGACCACCTGGTCACCGCACGAGGCGCCCAGCGTCATGATCAACAACGCCGAGTCCGCCTCGACCGGCTCACCGTCGGGCATGGCCAGGGTGACCTCTGCGTCCAGCTCGCCCGCCGCGTCGGAGATGATCGACGCCGGCCGGGCGTGCAGCCCGACCGCCGAGCCGACGGTCACGGTGATGCTTGCCATGAAGGGTCCTTTCGTAGATGTTGGTGTGGTGATCCTTGCAGGCGGGTCAGGCGTTGACGAGGCTGCTCTCGACTGCCTCGGCGGCGAAGTCCTCACCGCGCATGGTCTTGAGCGACCACTACCAGTGCCGCGCCGACGATCGTCCCAGCAACCAAGGCGATCAGGAACCCCAGCTTGTTGTCGACCGCGAAGAGCACGAAGATGCCGCCGTGCGGGGCGTGCAGCCCCACCTTGAACAGCTCCGACAGCCCGCCGGTGACCGCTCCGCCGACCATCACCGCAGGGATGACGCGCAGCGGGTCGGCGGCGGCGAACGGGATCGCGCCCTCGGAGATGAACGACGCTCCGAGCAGCCAGGCGGCCCGCCCGTTCTCCAGCTCGGGCTCGGTGAACAGCTTCGGCCGCACGGTGGTCGCCAGCGCCAGCGCCAGCGGAGGCACCATGCCGGCCAGCATGACGGCGGCCATGATCTGGAAGCTGGCTGTCGTCTGCTCGGCCAGCCCGGTGACGGCGAACACGTAGGCGGCCTTGTTGACCGGGCCACCCAGGTCGAAGCACATCATCAGCCCGAGCACGATGCCGAGCAGGACGGCCGAGCTGCCGCTCATGCTGTTCAAGGCGTCGGTGAGCTCGTCCGTGATCCAGGCCAGCGGCCTGACCAGCACGATGTACATGATTCACGCCGACGAACAGCGTGGTGAACAGCGGGATGATGACGACCGGCATCAGGCCCCGCACGAAGCGCGGCACCGGCCGCTGGGCGATCCAGTGTGCGACGTACGCCGGAGAAAAGACCGGACACGATGCCGCCGATGAAGCCGCCGCCGGACTGGGTCACGACGAGACCGGTCGACGAACCCGGGGGCGATGCCCGGCCGGTCCGCGATCGCGAAGGCGATGTAGCCCGAGCAGGGCAGGGATCAGGAACGAGAACGCCAACCCGCCGATGTAGAACATCACGCAGCCCGAGGTAGAGCAGCAGTCCGCTGCCGAACAGAGCGTGCGGGCTCAGCGAGCCGGGCGGCAGGTCGGTGATCTTGTAGTGCCCGAGGATGAAGGTGCTGATGTTGTCACCGGTCGCGCGATACGTCGTACCGATCTCGTAGCCACCCAGCAGGAAGCCCAAGCGCGATCAGCAGACCGCCGGCGGCGACGAACGGGATCATGTAGCTGACCCCGGTGAGGAGGGCCGTGCGGAGCTTGGTGCCGATCCCGCCGCCCTTGCCTCCGCTGCCCCCGGTGGCTGCGGACGAGCCGGCTCCGGCACCTGCGCCACCGGCCGCGGCGGCGACCCGGGGCGCGTTCGGGTCGTCGGCCGCTGCGATCGCCTGACCGACCAGCTGGTCGGCCTTGTGGATGCCGTCCTTCACGCTGGCGTTGATCTCCGGGCAGCCCGGCGAAGCGACCCTTGTTGCGAACGCCGACATCGGTGGCGAAGATGACCGCGCTGGCGCCGCGGATGATGGACTGGTCCAGCGGCTCGGCACCGGCCGAGCCCTGCGGCTCGACGTGCACCGGTACGCCGGCCTTCTTGCCCGCGGCCTCCAGGGCCTCGGCGGCCATGTAGGTGTGAGCGATCCCGGTCGGACAGGAGGTCACGGCGACGACGTAGCGAGCGGACGCGGCGGTTGAGGCTGCTGCCCCGGCAGCTGCGGCGGGTGCGGCGGCCGGTCGGACGCAACCTGGGCGTCAGCGGGCGCGGCCGTCGTCGCAGCCGAAGCGGCAACGGCAGCAGCAGCGGCCTCCGGCGGGGGTGCGGGGGAGACCACGTCGGCGATCAGCGCGACGACCTCGTCGCGCGAGGTGGCGCTGCGGAGACCGTCGGTGAACTCCTTGCGTACCAGGGCTCTGGCCAGCTTGGTGAGCAGCTTGAGGTGCTCCTGGTCGCCCGCCGCCGGAGCGGCGATGAGGAACACCAGGTCGGCGGGTCCGTCCTTCGCGCCGAAGTCGATCGGCTCGGCTAGCCGGGCGAAGCCGAGGGTGGCCTCGTTGACGTGCTCCGACCGGCAGTGTGGGATCGCCAGCCCACCGTTCATGCCGGTGGAGGACTTGGCCTCCCGGGCGAACACGTCGCCGGCCAGTCCCTCCGGACTGGTCGCCCGACCGGCATCGACGACGAGCTGGGTCAGCCCGACGATCACGTCGTCCTTCGTCGTGGCCGAACGTGGCGTCGAGCGCCACCAGATCGGCGT
Organism: uncultured Actinomycetota bacterium; assembly: GCA_963833975.1. Classification (GTDB taxonomy): domain Bacteria; phylum Actinomycetota; class Actinomycetes; order Propionibacteriales; family Nocardioidaceae; genus JAWWPG01. Next base: position 221,916 of record CAWIAB010000004.1, on the reverse strand, counting down.
TGATGATGTCTGCCACTGCTGCTCCTTGGAGTGGGCGGCCGTTGACCGAGAGTCAGTCAGCCGGCGGGGGTTGGGAACTGCTCCACCGGCGCAGCGGATGCGTCAGTGGCCGTACCGGATGTGGTGTCAGGTGAGGTGCCGGATGGGGCGCCGGCTGAGGTGCCGGATGGGGCGCCGGCTGAGGTGGCAGGCGTTGTGGTGGCGAGGACGGTGATGGCGGTGATGGTGACGCCGGCGCGGTCGAGGTCGCCCTCGCGGGGCATCGTCGACCCGGGAAGCGAGGCGGCGGCCGCGCCGTACGCGACCGCCTCCCGGAGTCGTCCAGGACCATCGAGGCCCTGGAGGTCTGCGAGCAGGTAGCCGGCCAGGCTGGCGTCGCCGGCGCCGACCGTGCTCCTGAGCGTGATGGGAGGGGGAGTGGCCAGCCATGCACCGTCCGCTCGTGACCAGCGCCGCCCCAGCCGCCCCGAGCGTGAGCAGGACGCTGCCGATCCCGCCGGCGACCAAGGTGGCGGCGACCTCGACCGCGGCCCGCGGATCCGCCTCGAGCGATGCCTCGTCTTCGCCGGTGATCGAAGCGAGCTCCTCGGCATTCGGCTTGAGCAGGTCGGGAAGAGTGCTTCGGTCTCGCACGGTGGCGACAAGCGGGGCCCCTGAGGTGTCGACCGCGACCCGTCGTCCCGCCCCTTTCAGCTCGGCGGTGAGGTCGGCGTACCAGTCGGTCGGCGCGCCCGGAGGAAGCGAGCCCGAGAGCACGACCCAGTCACCGGCGTGCGAGCGAGCGAGCAGCCGGGCCGCGACCTCGGCGAGCACGCGCTCGCCGAACTCGTGGCCGGGGTCGTTGAACTTCGTGGTGGTGCCGTCGGGCTCGGTCACGGTGATGTTGACCCGCGAAGGGCGACCGGTCGGCACGTTGACCGGTAGCACGCCCGCGTCCGCGAGGCCCTTCACGAGCAGGTCGTCATCATCGGCCGGGAGTACGGCGAGCGCCGGGACGCCGGCGTGGGCGACGGCTCGCGCGACATTGACGCCCTTGCCTCCTGCCTCGTCCCCGACGCTCACAGCGCGGAACACGTCGCCGCGCACGATGGGCTTGTCCAGCTCCATGGTGCGGTCGACGCTGGGGTTGGCGGTCAGGGTCACGATCATGCGATCACCACGTCGATGTCGAGGGCTTGGAGGGCGTTCACGTCTGCGTCGGAGATTCCGTCGTCTGTCACCAGGGCATCGATCTCGTCGCAGGTGCCGAAACGGACCAGCGTGTCTTGCCCGAGCTTGCGGGAGTCCGTCAGGACGACGACCCGATGACCGGCCGCGATCATCGCGGCCTTGACGGCCGCCTCGTCGGCGTCGGGGGTCGTGAGTCCGTGCTGCACGGTGAGGCCGTTGGTGCCGATGAAGCTGACATCGACCCGAAGATTGTGCAGCGCCGCCACCGTGGTCGGACCTACGGCCGCATGGGTGGTGAATCGCACCCGGCCGCCGATCAGGTGGACATCGACGCTGGGGTGGCCCGCCACGACCATCGCGATCGAGGCTGTGTTGGTGAACAGGGTCGAGGCGACGATCGGTGGGCAGGATCGCCGCCAGGCGTCGCGTGGTCGTCCCGGCGTCGAGCAGGATGACCCCTCCGTCGCCAGGAAGCAGGTCGAGCGCGGCCTTTGCTATCCGGTCCTTCTCGGGCCCGGCCGCACGATCACGCTCCGAGACCGCCAGCTCCACCGGGATGAGCGCGTCGGCAGGAACAGCCCCACCGTGCACCCGGTGGATGAGCCCTTGCTGCTCCAGGATCGCCAGATCACGTCGGACCGTCTCGGTCGTGACGCCGAACGACTCGGCGGCCGTGCTCACGGACAGCCGCCGGTCTCGCGCGATCATCCCGGCCATGGCCTGCTGGCGTTCCTCCGCGTACACCTGCTCGCCTCCTGGTGGGCTCACCATGTCGACCATGGTGAATCGGTTCGGCCGTTGTGGCAGTTTGTGGGATTGTCGCGCCGAGCATGTTGTGATGAGTTGTTTCTATCGCTAGATAGTGTTGACATGTCAAGGCTCAGGGCCCTAGAGATTTCGACGAAAGCCAATCAAAACAACATCGCGGCCGCATTGCGTCGAGAGACCCGGCCGCCAACGATGAGACACAGGATCGACATGGCCCAGACGCCCGCCCCGCACCCGACGACGGCTGCTCCGCAGGTCCGACGCGGCACCCCGGTCGTCCCGGGCGTGGCCGTCGGGCCGGTCATCCGTCCGCAGCCGCGGGTCGACCTCAGCCACGTCACCGAGCTGCCGGCCCAGGATCCGGAGACCGAGGCGGCGCGCTACGCGGCGGCCGTCGCGGTAGTGGCCGGGCGCCTCAGCGCCCGCGCCGAGTCGGCTAGTGGCGTTGCCGCGGAGGTGCTGGTGGCCCAGGTCGGACTCGTCTCCGACCGAGGGCTGCGCAAGGCGGTGGGCAAGCAGATCACCGCCGGGGCCGGCGCCGAGGCCGCGGTCTGTGCGGCCGTCGACTCGTTCGCGGCGATGTTCGAGCAGGTGGGCGGGCTGATGGCCGAGCGCGTCACAGACCTGCGCGACCTCGGCGAGCCGCGTCGTGGCCGAGCTGCAAGGGCTTGCCCGAGCCCGGCATCGCCGTCCCCGACGTGCCGTCGGTGCTGCTCGCCGATGACCTGGCGCCGGCGGACACGGCCCAGCTGGACCCGAGCCAGGTTCGTGGCCCTGGCGATGAGCCTGGGCGGCCCGACGAGCCACACGGCGATCATCGCCCGCCAGCTCGCCATCCCGTGTGTCGTCGCGGCCGACGTCGACGACATCGCGGTCGGCACCGTCGTACTGGTCGACGGCTCGACCGGGGAGATCGTCATCGAGCCGGACCGCTGACTGGGCCGCGGCGCAGGTAGCGGCCAGCCGGCAGCACCCGCGCCGACGCCGAGGCCTGGACCGGCCCGGGCCGCACCGCCGACGGCTCGCTGGTCTCGGTCTATGCCAACGTCCAGGACGGCGCGACCGCGCGCAAGGCGGCCGCCGGTCCCGCAGAGAGGGGTCGGTCTGTTCCGCAGCGAGCTCGCCTTCCTCGGCCAGGACGACGAGCCGACCGTCGAGGAGCAGGCCGCGATCTACGCGGAGGTGCTCGAGGCCTTCGGCGACCGCAAGGTGGTCATCCGGACGCTGGACGCGGGGTCCGACAAGCCGATGAAGTTCGCCAACCTGCACGAGGAGGAGAACCCGGCCCTCGGCGTACGCGGGCTGCGTATCGCGATCGCCAATCCCGGCCTGCTGACCCACCAGCTCGACGCGATCGCGCTCGCCGCACAGCGCACCGGACACCTCCCCTTGGGTGATGGCGCCGATGGTCGCGACCGCCGCAGAGGCCAAGGGGTTCGCCGAGCTGGTGCGCGAGCGCGGACTCACTGCCGGCGTGATGATCGAGATCCCGGCGGCGGCGCTGCTCGCGGACCGCATCCTCGAGCACGTCGACTTCCTGTCGATCGGCACCAACGACCTGTCGCAGTACACGATGGCGGTCGACCGGTTGAGCAGCGAGCTGGCCGGGCTCACCGACCCGTGGCAGCCGGCCGTGCTCGCAGCTCATCGCGCGTACGGCGCAGGCCGGGCGTGCGGTCGGCAAGCCGGTAGGGGTGTGTGGCGAGGCGGCCGCCGACCCGTTGCTCGCCTGTGTGCTGGTCGGTCTCGGGATCACCTCGCTGTCGATGGCCGCCTCGGCGATCGGCCAGGTCGGAGCCTCGCTCGGGCGGGCCACCGCGACGGCGTGCCGGGCGGCGGCCGAGGCAGCGCTGGCGGCGGCGGACCCGGCCGCGGGTCGGCTCGCGGCCGCCACCGCCCTCGGCCGGTAGGGTCGGCGCCTCGGGTGGAGCACCATGGCCCGAATGGAGACAACCATGGACGGGCGGTTCGGCCTGGCCACTAAGGTTGACCCTCGTGACGAGTTCGGCAGGTGCGTTCCGGGTCTGGCATGGTCTCGCCGAGATCGACCGTGACCTGGGCCGGAGCGTCGTCACGATCGGAAACTTCGACGGGGTGCACCGAGGACACCAGCACGTCCTGGCCGAGGCCCGCGGGCTGGCCGAGCGGCTCGGCGGGCAGCCCGTGGTCGCGGTGACGTTCGACCCGCATCCGATGACCGTCATCCGGCCCGACAAGGCGCCCGAGCCGCTGACCTCGATCGAGGACCGGATCGCGCTACTGGCCGCGGCGGGGGCCGACGCGGTGCTCGTGCTGCGCTTCACGCCCGAGCTCGCCGACGAGTCCGCGGAGGCATTCGCCGAGAACGTGGTGTTCGGCGCCCTGCACGCCGCCGGCGTCGTCGTCGGGGAGAACTTCAGGTTCGGCCACCGGGCGCTCGGTGACGTCGCGCTTCTACGCACCATCGGTCGCGAGCACGGCGCCGAGATCGTCGGGCTCACCGCTGGACGGCGCAGGTGACCAGACCTGGTCGTCGACGTACATCCGCGCCGCTCTCGCCGCTGGCGACGTACGAGCCGCAGCCGAGGCGCTGGGCCGCGCGTTCGCCCTGCACGGGCGTGTGGTGCGCGGTGACCAGCGCGGTCGCGAGCTCGGCTACCCGACCGCGAACGTCCCCGTCAGCAGCAGTCGCACCGCCGTACCGGCCGACGGGGTCTACGCGGGCTGGCTACGACGCCTGGACCGTCCGGAGGCGCCGTGGTGGCCGGCCGCCATCTCGGTCGGCACCAACCCGACGTTCGACGGCATCGACCGGCGGGTCGAGTCGTACGTGCTCGACCGCACCGACCTCGAGCTGTACGACGACCTCGTCGAGGTGGTCTTCGTCGCGCACCTGCGGGGGATGGTCAAGTTCGACTCGGTCGATGCCCTGGTGGTCCAGATGAGGGCCGACGTCGACCTGGCGCGGACGCTGCTGGTGAACCCGCCTCGGTAGACCCCGCGTCGGGGTGGGGGCGCAAACACCCCCTTCGCCATCGGCGGGAGCGCGACGGACCCGACGGCTCGGGCATGGAATGCCAGCGCGCGATCTCTCGCCAGCCATCTCGTAGCCTTGGCGACAAGGACGCGGGGGGACGGATCCCCGCAGTGGATGCAGGGAAGGATCACAGCATGAAGGCACATCGCCTCGGCGCTGCGCTGGTCGCAGCCACCTTGGTCGTACTCACGCCGGCCGCAGCAACCGCCCAGACCCGGTGGTTCCGAGATTCTCAGGGTGATGTCGCCCCGAGCGTCGACATCCATCGAGTGCAGGTCATCAACGGCGAACCCGGCAACGCGGCGGTCCGAGTGTCCGTCGTCCAACGCGCCCTCCTGCCGGGTGACGTGTTCGACGTCTGGTTGGACACCGTCCCAGCCGACCCGGGACCCGAGTTCCGGGCGGCGTGGATCGCCGACTCGGACAGCCTCGCCCTGCTCAGGGTCTCGTCATTCTCCGACCAGGGTGTGGCGGTGAGCTGCCCGGGCTTCCGGGTGCGCGGCGACGTCTCCGAGCCGAGGACGGCCAGCCACGTGCTGATGCCGCGGCCGTGCCTGGGCAACCCGCATGCGGTCCGGGTCAGCGTGCGAGCGGAGCGGCAGGTCGGTTCCAGGCTCGTGAAGGACTGGGCGCCGGGGGCTCTCCAGTTCTACGACTGGGTCCGCCAGGGCTGAAGCGTCCACAGGTCGGCTCGCCGGTACGGCATCGCGCCGTACCGGCAGCCTCGCTGACTCTCAGCGGACCCGCACAGTCGACCCACAGGTTTCTCCAACCTCGCCATCCGCGTGCACGACGTCTCACAGTGCTCGAGCGGCCGGGTTGAGGTGCCGGTCCGGTCGGGTTGAGCTGCCGGTCCGGTCGGGTTGAGCTGCCGGTCCGGTCGGGTTGAGCTGCCGGTCCGGTCGGGTTGAGCTGCCGGTCCGGTCGGGTTGAGCTGCCGGTCCGGTCGGGTTGAGCTGCCAGTCCGGTCGGGTTGAGCTGCCAGTCCGGTCGGGTTGAGCTGCCAGTCCGGTCGGGTTGAGCTGCCGGTCCGGATCGACGTACGGCGATGAGCTAGCCATCGTGGCGACCGTGGAGCAGCAGCGCGCGGGCGAGGAACGCGAGCGCCGCCGTGGACAGCAGCGTGCGCAGGATGTTGAAGATGTCCCAGACGTTCTCGAACCTGTCCCGGACCGCGCCGGGATCGGTGAGGGTGCTCGGGTCGCCGGCCTTCGCCAGCTGGTCATTGAGCGGAATGTTCACCCCGGCCGTGACCAGCAGCATCACGACGTACAGTCCCAGGGCGCCGAGCGTCCACCGCATCGCCGCGCGAGACCCCGCCCTCCACAGCATGACGACGGCGACCGCGGGGAGTGCGAGCCCGCCGAGGAAGACAACGAAGAAGACCGGGTTCTGGATCGACACGTTGATCCGTTGCATGACATCGATGAACGTGCGGTCGTCGGTACCCCGGAGGCCAACCATCACAGCACAGGAGAACGCGAAGAAGAGACCGGCCATCAGGCCGGTGGCGACGGTGGACGCGCCGAGCGTGAAGGCGACCCGGCGCCGGCGACGGCCATCTGCGGGGTGGTCGGCCATCGTGGGGGACTGGCTGGCGGCTGGCTGGTGGGTGATCGTCGTCATGGGTCGCTCCTTGGACGTGGGGTGGCGCTTCACGGGGATCCAGGCGCCGGGCATGTCATCGAGTCAACCGCCGCCGAGTACGAGCGTCCATCGCTCAAACGCTCGGATGCATGTGGCATCGTCCAAACTCGCCAGCTCGGCGTCAGCTGGGCGCCTCGGCCGGCTACTTGAGGGTCGGGCCAGCCGGCGCGGAGGCGAGCGGCGTCTCGCCGAGGTGGTCGGAGATGCGTTGTGACATCTGGGTCAGGCTGGCGAGCTCGTCTGCAGTGAGCAGATCGACGAAGTGCCTCCGGACCGATGCGACGTGGAACGTCGCGGCCTTCTCGAGAACGCGCAACCCCTGGTCGGTCAACGAGATCATGCACCCGCGCCGGTCATCGGGATCGTCCGCACGCGCCACCAGACCGCGCTGCTCCATTCGGGCGATGTGGTGCGACAGCCGGCTTCTCGACCACAGCATCTTGGCGGCCAGCTCGCGGAGCTGCCATCGGTGGCCCGCTTTCTCCGAGAGCGTTGACAGCACCTCGTAGTCGGGGTCGGACAGATTCGAGTCGCGGGCCAGATCGCGAGCCAGCTGTGCCGCTAGGGCCTCCTGCATCCTCCGGTAGGCCCGCCAGGCGCGTTCCTCGTCCTGGGTGAGCCAGTTCGCTGCGGTCATCGGGCCAGCCTAGTGCATTTCGTTGACATGTCATTGATCATTGGCTAGTGTTGATGACATATCAACGAATAGCCAAGCGGTAACCCCGCTGCTCGCAATCCCCGTTTCACAAGGAGAAGTGCTCCATGAAGCTGAACTTCGTCATCGCCAGCACCCGCCCGGGCCGGGTCGGGCGCGTCATCGGACAGTGGTTCATCGACCGGATCAGGTCATGGAGGCGGCCAGCGGCCTGCTCGACGATCTCCGCATGCTGACTGCCGCCCTCGCTCCGCTGCGTACGGCGGACAGCGGGCTCGAACGGCTGACGTCGTGACGGGTGCCGAGGTGACTGAGCGGGCCGATCTGTTCGGAACCGGTCGCCGCGGGGTTCTGGTCACGATCAAACGCGATGGACGCCCGCAGCTCTCCAACGTCGGCTACCTGTACGACGCGGTGTCCACGTCTGTGCTCGTTTCCGCAACGGACGACCGCGCGAAGATCCGCAACCTTCGGCGCGACGCCCGCGCGAGCTTCCATGTCAGTACGCCGGATCTCGGCGCCTACGGCGTCGGCGAGGGGCTGGCGGAGCTGAGCCCGGTTGCCCTCGCACCCGATGACGAGGTCGTCGACCGGCTCGTCGAGCACTACCGGGCCTTGAACGGGGAGCACTCCGACTGGGACGACTTCCGTGCCGCGATGGTTCGCGAGCGTCGGCTGCTTATCCGCATCGCCTTCACCCACGTCTACGGCTGGATCCCGTCCGCCGGCTGAGAGATCAGATCTTCGTTGCCTGTAAGGCCGATGCCGCCATCCATGGGCCGCCGTACCAGTATCGCGGACCCAGCTTGCTGACAGTGACGTCGCGCTGACCGGCCACGATCTTGCGGTACTCCTCGATGTTGCGAATGTCGACGAGCAGCAGGCGGCCGCCAGGGCGCAGCACTCGGAGGGCCTCCTCGACGGCTGCTCGACGCCCCTCGGGCTTCTTGATGTTGTGCACCGCCAACGCACTGGTCACGACATCGAATGCGCCATCCTCGTACGGCAGTGCGGTCATGTCGCCGGTGTCGAAGCGGACCCGGTCCCCTACCCCCGCCGCTCGCGCGTTCCGTACCGCGACATCGGCCGAGTTGCCGCTCTGGTCCTTGCTGCGCCAGAGGTCGATGCCGACCGCCGTGCCGCGGGGCAGCCGGTCTGCCACGGCGATGGTGACTGCCCCGCGCCCGCAGCCGATGTCCAGAACGGACTCGTCGCCGGCCAGGTTCGCGCCGTCGAGCAGCTCGGCCCAGACCCGGTGCTTGCCGCGCGTCGTCACGTAGAGGAAGAGCGCCCCCTGGGCCAGCACGACGATACCCACGAGGATCGGAAAGAGGTCACTCTTCACCGCCCCGAGGATCACCAGCCCCACGGCCCCCACGATCATCAGAGCAGGGACGTACGGCGCCTCGACGCCGTACGCGAGCAGGGGAGGGGCGGAGCCGCTCCACTGGGCTGATGAGGCAGATGCCGGGGATCCGTCCGGTGTGCTGTGAGCCATGGGCCCATCATGACCGTCCAGGGACCGAGTGCGAGCATGGGTGCAGCCGAATTGTGCCGACTCGTCGTCGATTGTGACCGCGCTGGGTCGCGCTGATAGTCTGAGCCTGCCGTCTTTGCCGGCCGCGGATCGAGAGTGCCCGGGTGAACAGGCCCCGGCGCGCCGCGCAACGAAACCCCCGAAGGGAGCTCGCGTGTCACTTGACGCCGCGACAAAGAAGCAGATCATCGAGACGTACGCCACCGGCGACGGCGACACGGGTTCACCTGAGGTCCAGGTCGCGTTGCTCACCAAGCGGATCGCCGACCTCACCGAGCACCTCAAGGAGCACAAGCACGACCACCACAGTCGTCGTGGCCTCCTGCTGCTCGTCGGCCAGCGCCGCCGGTTGCTCAACTACCTCCAGAAGACCGAGATCGCCCGTTACCGAAGCATCATCGAGCGTCTCGGACTCCGCCGCTAGTCGGCATGGGCGGCCCTCCACCGGAGCGGCCGCCCACTGCATGTCACCGCTCTTGCCCACCGGTACGTCGGACTCCCGCAGCGCCATACCGGCAGCGAAGCCGATGCAGACCGGGTCCGCACCGGCAGACCACAACTGAATAGCGAAGCAACACCAGCACCACAACTGATGCGATGCCGCACACGGCGGCATCGACCACCAGTGACGTCGCGCGCTGACGCCGCACAGCACGGCTCGGCAGGCGAGGCTCCGGTCCTCGGTAGTGGCCCTCGGGATGATCCGTCACCCCGCAGGCCTCGATCGAAGACCGGCCTCCGAAGTCAGCGTGGCTCCCGCACTCGCGGGTCAGCCTCCGCCGTGACCGGACGCAGCACACACGCGCATCCGGGATGGCCAACGCCTCAGGCGTTCGTCGCGTGACGTCACGCGAATGAAAGGGATACCCATGACGGGTACCGAACCCCAGTCCGTAGAAGCCGTTATCGACAACGGCAAGCACGGAAAACGCACCATCCGCTTCGAGACCGGGCAGCTCGCCCGCCAGGCCGCCGGCTCCGCCGTCGCCTACCTCGACGAGGAGACCATGCTCCTGTCGGCGACCACCGCCGGCAAGCACCCCAAGGAACAGTTCGACTTCTTCCCCCTGACCGTCGACGTCGAGGAGCGGATGTACGCCGCGGGACGCATCCCGGGCTCGTTCTTCCGTCGCGAGGGACGTCCCTCCGAGGACGCGATCCTCACCTGCCGGCTGATCGACCGGCCGCTGCGCCCGACCTTCGTGTCCGGCCTGCGCAACGAGGTCCAGGTCGTCATCACCGTGCTGGCGCTGCACCCCGACGAGGCGTACGACGTGCTGGCCATCAACGCCGCGTCACTGTCGACGCAGCTGAGCGGCCTGCCGTTCAGCGGACCCGTCGGCGCCACCCGCGTGGCCCTCGATCGACGGCCAGTGGGTCGGCTTCCCGACCCACAGCCAGACGCGCCGAGTCGGTCTTCGACATGGTCGTCGCCGGCCGGGTCACCGAGACCGGCGACGTCGCGATCATGATGGTCGAGGCGGAGTCGACCGAGATCACCTGGGAGAAGGTCCGCGGCGGCGCTCAGGCGCCGACCGAGGAGATCGTGGCCGAGGGCCTCGAGGCCTCCAAGGTCTTCATCAAGCAGCTGTGTCGAGGCTCAGGCCGAGCTCGCCAAGGTCGCCGCCAAGCCGGTGCGCGAGTTCCCGCGCTTCCTCGACTACCAGGACGACGCGTTCGACGCCGTCGAGGCGGCGGCGAGCAGCGACCTCGGCGTCGGCGCTCACGATCGCCGACAAGCAGGAGCGCGAGGACCGGCTCGACGAGATCAAGGCCGGCGTGCTCACCAGCCTCGGCGAGACCTTCGAGGGCCGCGAGAAGGAGCTCGGCGCAGCGTTCCGCTCGCTGACCAAGAAGCTGGTCCGCGCAGCGCGTGCTGCGCGACCAGGTCCGGATCGACGGCCGTGGACTCACCGACATCCGCACGCTGAGTGCCGAGGTCGGCGTCGTCCCGCGCGTCCACGGCTCGGCGCTGTTCGAGCGCGGCGAGACCCAGATCCTGGGCATCACGACGCTCAACATGCTGTCGCTGGAGCAGAAGCTCGACACGCTGTCGCCGGAGAAGACCCGGCGCTACATGCACAACTACAACTTCCCGCCGTACTCCACCGGTGAGACCGGCCGGGTCGGCTCGCCGAAGCGTCGCGAGATCGGCCACGGTGCCCTCGCGGGCCGCGCGCTGATGCCGGTGCTGCCCGACGCGCGAGGAGTTCCCCTACGCGATCCGTCAGGTCTCGGAGGCGCTCGGCTCCAACGGCTCCACGTCGATGGGGTCGGTCTGCGCTTCGACGATGGCGCTGCTCAACGCCGGTGTGCCGCTGCGCGCCGCCGTCGCCGGCATCGCCATGGGGCTCATCTCCGGTGAGGTCGACGGCGAGCAGAAGTTCGTCACGCTGACCGACATCCTCGGGGCCGAGGACGCGTTCGGCGACATGGACTTCAAGGTCGCCGGCACCCGCGAGTTCGTCACCGCCCTGCAGCTCGACACCAAGCTCGACGGCATCCCCGCCTCCGTGCTCGGTGGCGCGCTGCAGCAGGCGCGCGACGCCCGCATGACGATCCTCGACGTGATGGCCGAGGCCATCGACGCACCCGACGAGATGGCCCCGACGGCGCCGCGCATCCTCACGATGCACGTGCCGATCGACAAGATCGGTGAGGTGATCGGCCCCAAGGGCAAGATCATCAACCAGATCCAGGACGACACCGGTGCCCAGATCAGCATCGAGGACGACGGCACGATCTACGTCGGAGCCGACAACGGCGCCGCCGCAGAGGCCGCGCGGGCGATGATCAACGCGATCGCCAACCCGCAGATGCCGGAGGTCGGCGAGCGCTACCTCGGCACCGTCGTCAAGACGACCAACTTCGGTGCGTTCGTGTCGCTGCTACCTGGCAAGGACGGCCTGCTGCACATCTCGAAGCTGCGGGCCCTCGCCGGCGGCAAGCGGGTCGAGAACGTCGAGGACGTCGTCTCCGTCGGCCAGAAGATCCAGGTCGAGATCGGCGAGATCGACGACCGCGGCAAGCTCAGCCTGATCCCCGTCGTCGACGAGGAGCAGGAGCAGACGCAGGAGCAGGACCAGAACGAGTCGGTCGACGCCTGACCGTGCGGTACCTCCCGGCACTCGAACAACCCCTCGGGTCGACCCGCACCCTGCTCAAGGAGACCGGTGACGACGGACAGGTGGCCTCCACCATCCGTCGCACCGTGCTCCCGGGCGGGCTGCGGGTCGTCACCGAGGCGATGCCGGGTGTTCGGTCCACGACGCTCGGGTCTGTGGACCGGTGTCGGCTCCCGCGATGAGTCACGCTCGCTCGCGGGAGTCACGCACTTCCTCGAACACCTGCTGTTCAAGGGCACTCGCCGCCGTACGGCGCTCGACATCTCTGCCGAGCTCGACGCCGTCGGTGGTGAGCTCAATGCCTTCACCGGCAAGGAGTACACCTGCTACCACGCGCGGGTGCTCGACGCCGACGTCCCGCTCGCGGTCGACGTCATCTGCGACATGGTGACGTCCTCGACGCTGCCGGCTGCCGAGGTCGAGTCGGAGCGCAACGTGATCCTCGAAGAGATCGCGATGCACGACGACGACCACGACGACGTCGTGCACGACCTGTTCGTCGAGGCGCTGTACGGCGACAGCCCGCTCGGCCGGGCCATCACCGGGAACGCCCGAGTCCATCAACGCCCTGTCCCGCAGGCAGATCGTCGGCTACTACCGCCGCCACTACACCGCTGACGGTCTGGTGTTCGCGGCGGCCGGCAGCGTCGACCACAACGCGCTGGTCGGCATGGTCAAGTCGGCGTTCGCCAGTGCCGGCGCGCTCGGTCCGGACACGCCGCGGTCCGAGGGCCGGTACGTCGACTGCGGCCGCAGCGCGACCCTGCCCGGCTCGACGGTGGTGGTCGAGCGGCCGGCGGAGCAGACCACCTTCGTGCATGGGTGTGCCGTCCTACGGGCGCAACCACCCGCAGCCGGTTCGCCTTGGGCGTGCTGAACGCCGCACTCGGTGGTGGCACGTCGAGCCGCCTGTTCCAAGAGGTGCGCGAGCAGCGCGGGCTCGCCTACACGATCTACTCGTTCGGCAGCCAGCACGTCGACGGCGGCTACTTCGCGATCGGCGGCGCCTGCACACCGCGCAACCTTCCTGACGTCCTCGCCATCTGCCGCGACGAGCTCGCGAAGGTCGCCTCCGCCGGACTGACCGTCGAAGAGTTCGAGCGCGGCAAGGGCCAGCTGCGGGGCAGTCTGGTCATGGGCCTCGAGGACTCGAGCTCACGGATGACGCGGATCGGCAAGGCCGAGCTGATCCCCGGTGGCCTGCTCAGCATCGACGAGACGCTGGCCAAGATCAACGCCGTCACTCTCGACCATGTCCACGCCGTCGCTCAAGAGCTGCTTGACCGCCGAGCCGACCCTAGCCGCCCTCGGTCCCGCCAAAGCCGTCAACAAGCTCCGCTGACTCTCCTGCGACGTGAGTGGAACCCAGGATCGTCTACCCTGAATGCTGGCCGGGAGGAGAAACTGATGACCAAGCGCTTCGTCATAGTCAAACCCTCGGACAAGGCGGCCGCCCAGCTGAAGGTCAAGTTGGCTGCCATGGAGGGGAAGACGCCCAGTCCGGCAGTCGTGAAGATCGCAAACGCCCAACCCCTGCCCAAAGACACTGTCGTTACTCGCTAGAAGAAGTGCGCAGGTCCGCCGCGCTCGATGCTGACAACGGTGACTCCATTCGGAACCGCCGCCCGCACCGCGACCAGGGCTTGCGCGAGGGTCAGGTCCAGCCCAGCAAGATGCACCGTCACCCCATGGCCGGTGAACACCGGCCCGGGCGCCGGGCCTCCTCGATCTGTGACTCCGAGAGGTCATCGAAGTAGCGGAGCACGACGACTGCTCGTTCCCGCCGGGTGAGGAGATCGAGAGCCCTCATGAGGGCGTCGGTCGTCGCATGTCGGTCTGAGTCGTCGATTGTCTGCCGCGACTGCTCGGGGAGCTCCGCGACCGGCTGCTCGCGCAACGGCCGACGGCGCCACCAGTCGACGTACCCGTTCAGTCTCGACCGTCGTACGTAGGCCATCGGGTCGTCCCCGACGACGGGGGCCCAAACGCAGAAGCGGCCGTGCGAGCGCATCTTGGACGAGATCCTCGGCCCGACCGTGGTCGTCCGTGAGCAAGAATGCAGCCCGGCAACAAGCGCGGCGACGAGGCGTACGCGAATGAGTCGAAGTCGCTCGCTGGTTCCACGACATCCTCGGAGGCAACGTCAGGGTGCTCCGGTCTCACATCCACACCTTTGCAGACGAAAACGGAGCCGCTCCGGTTCTGCGGGTGCCAGACCTTTGGCGCTCGGCCGCGACGTGTCAGCGGCAGGGTTCGAAAAGCTTGTCCTTGAGGTTGAGGGCGTAACGCACCCCGTTGAAGTCGTTCGCGTTGTCGGCGTCGCAGAACTCGCCGGTCTTGAGCTTGTACTCGGCCTGGAAGACCGGCTTGCCAGCATCGATGTACTGGTCGAGGCCGAACTTGCCGTTCTGCTTGGTGGTGCATTCCTTGTACTGGTTGCACTGCTCGTTGAGAGCGCCGTCGAAGTAGGGCAGGAGCTTGGGGATCTGCTCGTTGTCGTTCTTCTGCAGCACGCTCATCCCGCGTTGGCGGGAGTCGTTGGCGAGGGTCGCGTTGTAGAACAGCTGGTCGGCACCGGTGAGTGGGAAGCCACTCCGGTTGAGGTAGCCGTCGACGTTGTCGAGCTCGACCATGTCGAAGCCCTTGGCCTGGCACATGTCGAGGCGGGCGTCCATGATCGTGCGCAGGACGCTGTCAGCCTGTTGCAGCTCGCGGATGTCCAGCCATCGCTCGCCCGGCCAGCCGTTCTTGGCGCCCAGCAGCTTGGCGGGGAACTGGTCGGCGTCCGAACGGTACTTCTCGTAGGTCCCGGCCGAGAGGTAGCAGACCACCTTCATGCCGTCGGCGTGCATGGCGTCCACATCGGCCTTCGTGGTCTCGAAGCCGTCCACGTCGTACATGTCGACATCTCGGTACGGCGCATGCGGGACCTTCGAGAGAACCCAGTTCCAGCTCGTGTCGAGGGGCGGCTGCCAGCACTCCGCGCAAGAGACCGGGTCTGGCGGCTTCGGAGCTTTGGTGGTTGCCGATGCGAGACTTGGCGCCAGGGTGGCCATGGTCATCAGGAGCAGGGTGACGGCGGCTAGTCGGTGGCCGGGCTTGGGGTAACCAGGGGAGCGCATGGGACCTTCCGCAGGTGGACGGCTGGTTCGGGGAACGTACCACGGCATTTTCGACTCGACCCCCCTGGTGAGCCCCTCGATATCCACAGGTCGGGCAGCATCGAGTCAAACTGTCTGCGAACATCTGTACGGTTGTAGGCATGAGGAGGACGCCGCAGGACACGCACGACACCGAGTCGGCCGAGCTTCGGGAGGAGCTGGCCGAGGTCTGCGGGGTGTTGAACGTGGCTCACGCGCGACTGGTCGCACTGACCGCCCAGGCGATCGACCGCGATCTCTGGCAGGGCTGGGGGATCAGGTCAGTGGAGCACTGGCTGTGCTGGCAGACAGGTCTGTCTCCGTCCCGGGCCAAACAGGTCGTTGCTACCGCCCGACGATACGACGAGCTTCCGGCCACAATGGACACCTTCGCGGCAGGCGAGCTGTCGGTCGACCAGGTGGTGACCATTGCGGAGCGCATCCCGGCGCACAACGATGCTCAGGTGGCGGCGTTCGCGAAGTGCGCGACAGTCAGCCAGCTGCGCAAAGTGCTGTGCAGGCAGATGTTCACCTTCCCTGAGAGCGCTTGTGCAGGGCAGCGCGATGGCGACAGCGACGGTGATAGCCCGGGCTGCGGCGAGAGTCACGGTGGCGGCCACAACCCAGGGGACAGAGAGAGTCACGGCGACAGCGAGCGCCGGGGCGACAGCGACAGTCCGAGTGAAGCCGATGCCCCGCCAGCCGACAATGCTGGGCCCGACCCGGCCGGAGCTCCGACGCCGATGGTGGACCCCGACGCCGCCCATGAGCGGATCAACCGGGCGCAGGCGCCGCCGGAGCTCTCGATGGGCGACGATGGGTCTCGTTTCTTCCTGCACTTCGAGGGATCGACGGAGATTGGCGCCCTGATCAGGCAGGCTCTCGCCGAGGCACGGGACAGGCTGTTCGACGCGGGTGACCCCAGGGCCTCGTGGGCCGACGCACTCGTCGAGGTGTGCCGCCGATCCCTTGGATCCGCCTCGAAGGCCAGGCAGGACCACTATCGGGTACTCGTCCATCTCGACAAGGAAGGCGGCTGGGTGAATGCCGGACCTGCGCTGCCGCCGGGGCTGCTGAAGAAGCTGCTCTGCGACGGGCGGGTGTCGCCGGTCTGGGAGGCGGGCGGATACCCGGTCAACGTCGGACGCTCGATGCGTATCGTCCCCGCACACACCCGAAGGCTGGTCGAGGACCGCGACCGTGAGTGTCTGTTCCCCGGGTGCCACGCGGCCGCCTTCCTCGAGGTCCACCACCTGGTGCACTGGTCCGACGGTGGGCCGACCGACACCTGGAACCTGGGCTGCCTCTGTCCTTTCCACCACAGCTCGCACCATCGCGGCGACTTCGACATCACCGGCAACGCCGACCACCCCGAGACCCTGCAGTTCACCGATCGGGAGGGTCGCGAGATCCGGTCCTTCGCCGTGCCGACACCACCGACGGGGCCGCTACCCGAACCGCCGCCTGGACACTCCTACGTCCATCCGGTGGGCGAGCGTATCCAGGCCCGATGGCTCTACTTCCCGCCGCCGCCAGGCCCTCGGACCGCATCGCAGGCGACGACTCCGCGAGGCAGTCCCATCAGGGGTCACCCTCCCGCCGCCTAGTGTGCCTCCACGCTGGCGCCGCTCGCGGAGTAGGCGCTGAGGGGTGGGGACTCGCCTTGCGCCGTGTCGGCGATTCGTCGAGGGTGCGTGCTCACTAGAGTCGAACGGTGATCACCGTGGGCGTCATCGGTGCGAGAGGCAAGATGGGGAGCCTTGCGTGCGAGGCGGTGCGGGCGGCCGACGACCTCCGGCTGGCTGCCGAGGTCGGCCACGGCGACCCGCTGGATGCCTTGCGAGGCTGCGATGTGGCCGTCGACCTGACCCATCCCGGTGTGGTCATTGATCACCTCCGCTGGTGCATCGGGCATGGCGTGCATGTCGTCGTGGGCACGTCCGGACTCACGGAGCAGCGGCTGGAGGAGGTACGTGCCCTGCTGGTCGGGGATCCCTCGGTCGCCGTCCTCGTGGTGCCGAACTTCTCGATCGGCGCGGTACTGATGATGCGCTTCGCCGCGGAGGCGGCTGGACTGTTCGAGTCGGTCGAGATCGTCGAGATGCACCATCCGGACAAGCGCGATGCTCCTTCGGGTACGGCCTTGCGGACGGCACAGCTGGTGGCCGAAGCCCGTCGCCGCGCGGGTCGCACTCCGTCACCGGATGCGACCGTGGACGACGACCTCGGATCACGAGGAGGGCGAGCCGACGACGTCGCCGTCCACAGCCTCCGGATCCGCGGCGCGGTGGCGCATCAGGAGGTGGTGCTGGGAAATCCCGGCGAGCTGCTGACCATCCGCCACGACATGCTCGACCGCGCCGCTGGCATGCCCGGACTGTTGGCCTGTGTGCGAGCGGCTCCGAATGCCCGCGGGCTCCTGGTGGGACTCCACGAGGTGCTGGAGCGTCGGTAAGTCCGGGTTGGCTGTTTGTCGGCTCGCGGCCCAAATGCGACGTATCTCCGGGTGGCTGGGATACAGTCGCCCTGGCTCGGGAGCGCCTGCGGTGAAGCCCATCCCGTTGCCGTGTTGCCTCGCCAGATCAAAAGGAGCACGACATGAGCTTTCAAGACGCAGTACGCACCTGCCTGAGCAAGTATGCAACCTTTTCCGGTCGCGCCGGTCGTCCGGAGTACTGGTGGTTCTTCCTGTTCAACTTCATTGTCTCGATCATTACAAACATCATTGACCGTGCCGTGGGAAACGTGCTTATCGGATCTCTTGTCAGCCTCGCGCTCTTGGTGCCGAGCATTGCAGTGTTGGTTCGGCGCTTGCACGACACCAACCGGAGTGGCTGGTGGGCGTTGCTCATCCTCATTCCCATCGTCGGCTGGATCGTGCTGATCATCTTTGCTGCTATGCCTGGTGACCAGGGCCCGAACACGCATGGTGCTCCTCAGAACCAACCGAGCGGCGCTCGAATCTGACGAAATCCAGCGCAGCCGCCGAGGCGACTGGGCTCACCCGACGGCCAGGCGCAACAACGCGGTGGTAACCGCAGCGACCACGACGACGACGAGGAACGGCGCCTTGCAGAGCAGAGCGACGACTCCTGCGCCGACTCCCGCCAGCCGGGCGTCCACGGTCAGCGACTGGCCGGTCGACAGGGTCTGTACGGCGACCAGCGCGCCGAGCAGCGCCACCGGGATGAGGTCTGCCACCCGACGTACGAACGGTCGGTTGAGCACCCGGTCCGGGACGCAGAGCCCGGCGAGCTTGAGCAGGTAGCAGCCGACTGCCGACACGATCACCGCGGCCCACATCAGGCGCTCCGTCCTGTGGGCTCGTCGGAGTGCAGCGCTGCCAGGAAGGCGATCCCGGCTGCGGCGATGATCGGGATGCCGGGCCTGGCTACAGGCACCAGGGTCAACGCCAACACCGCGGCGAGCACGGCCGTCAGCCGGGCCCGCGGGGTGCCCAGTCGCGGCCACAAGAGGGCGATGAACGCCGCTGGCACCGCTGCGTCGAGCCCGTAGCTCTCGGGGTTGCCCATGGCCTGACCCGCGAGCGCCCCGATGAAGGTGGCGAGATTCCAGAGCACGAACACGGCGATGCCGGTGGCGAAGAAGCCGACGCGGGCGTTTGCGGGGTCCTTCGGCTTGAGTGCCATGGCGGTCGACTCGTCGATGACCAGCTGGGCGCCCAGGATGCGCCGTACCCCACGCAACCGGAGGAGGGACGCCAGCTTGAGGCCGTAGAGCGTGTTGCGCGACCCGAGCATCAGCGCTGTCGCGGCGCCCGACATCGGCGAGCCGCCGGCGGTTACGACACCGACCACCGCGAACTGCGACGCCCCGCTGAAGACCAGCAGGCTCAGCGCACAGGCCTGGAGCACGCTGAAATGGCTGGCGGTGGCGATGGCCCCGAACGACACCCCATAGGCGCCGGTGGCAACCCCGACGCCGAGGGAGTCCATCAGGACTTGTTTGCGCTCCGACCTCGGCTCCGGCACGGATTGGGCAGACCCATCGGGGGTGGTTGCCGCATCGGAGGTGGCGGGCTCGTCGGGACGAACGGGCTCGGCGGGCACCCTCCGAGGCTATCGGCGCACGGCGACTGTCTCGCGTCGTGGGCCGTCAGGTGCCGAGATCGGTGTGCAGGCGCACTTGTTTGACGGTGACGGCACCATCACCCTCGAGGTCGAGCTCGCGGAAGGCGCCATCGGCGTCCCACCCCTGGCCCACCAGGAAGCGGCGCAGGTCGTCGTTGGTCGAGGCGACCCAGGTGATGGCCCGGCTGAACCGGTCGGAGCGCATGGTGTCTACGGCCGCGTGCAGCAGGCGGGACCCGTGGCCCAGTCCTCGGGCGCTCGGGCTGATCACCAGCTCGCCGAGCTCACCGTCCTGGCTGGGGTCCGCATCGTCGTCAGTGCTTGGCGCGGTGGTCGTGAACCCCCGGACCGAAGCCCGCTCGAGGGCAACCAGCACTCGTTGTCGGGCCTCCTTGGGCCGCATGATGGACGCCTCCCAGTGCGCGGTGAACTCGGCCACCGGCAAGGCCGCCAGGAGATCACCCGGCAGCAGTGCGTCATACGTCGACTGCCAGGCGGCGACTTGGACAGCCGCGATGTCCGAGGCGTCCGCCCGCCAGGCGACCCGGACGCTGACATCGGCGGTCGGCAGGTTCATGTCCTGATCATCCCAGCCCAGGCAGCAGCCGCGGCCACCACGCCGGATGTTCCCGGTTAGTCTCACCGGATGGCAACCGAGGAGGACCTGCGCGCCGTTGCACTCGCACTGCCAGAGGCGTACGAGCATGCGTCGTACGGCGGTTCGCCGTCGTACCGAACGAAGCCGCGAGCGTTCGCCTACCTGCGGGAGGAGCTCGGGGCGGCCGTAGTGCACGTGGGGAGCGAGGAGGAGAAGCACGCTCTTGTCGCCGCGAACCCGGAGGCGTTCTTCACGACGCCGCACTACGACGGCTACGCCGCGGTCCTCGTACGGCTCGATGCGGTCTCCCGCGACGAGCTCGCTGAGCTGGTGACCGACTCGTGGCGGCTCCGCGCACCGTCTCGTGTCGTGCGCCAGTGGGATGAGCGGGAACACGGATAGCCGGCCCACGAAGGTGCCCAAACGGGTGTCCGAGGTTTACATTACGAAGATGGCCTCCTCGCAGCGTGCAAAGCTCGCCACCAAGATCCTGGTAGGAGCCGGTGTCCTGTGCCTGGCATCCGGAGCGGCCAGCGCGTCCACTACTCAGGCCAGCTCTCCGATCTCCTCCGAGATCCAGTCATTGCAGGCAACCTGGGGTCCCAACGTGGTGCGTAGCGCCGAGGTGATGCCGGGGTCTCGCGTGATCCTCGTCGGTACCCGGAACCAGTCCCTGTTGAGGTCCGCCGCGCCCAAGACGTGGCTGGGCACGAAGTACCAGGTCGTGGTGACGTTCGTCCGCCCACCGGGCTCGTCGCACACCATGATCGGCGACCAGTGCGCTTCCACGACCGACGTACCGATGATGGAAGACTTCAGAGACTCGAACTGACCCGGGAGCATGGCGGCGAGGGCATCCGCACGTCGGGTCCGGAGAAGGTCCATGCGGCAACGTCTACCTGTGACAGGTGGCAGGGTGGCAGAAAATGGGGTGCGGGCGGCTGGGTTGTCGCTTTACCGTTCTCCGCATGGGTATCGCGAAGTGATCTGAGCCAGGCGCGGTTCTGCGCCTGACGACCGGCTGCACTGCGTGGCGGCGGCACGCCGGTCAGGAGGATCTCGTCCCTGCGAGGACATCGTGACCACCCCGCCCGCTGTCTCTCGGTTCCGGCCCGTCGCTGCGAGCCATCCCGATGCCCGGCGCTACCAGGCGGCGCGACGTAACCTGCTTCCCCGGCACGACAGCGTGATCGCCGTCTCCGGACTCTGGGCGCATCGACAGGCGCTTCGGCTCGGCGCCGATATCGAGACCTTCCTCTGGTGCGCTGGCGCGGGTGATGTCGAGGAGTCGGTGTCGTCCTTGGTGGACGCCGCGCTATCCGTCGCGGATACGTCGTACGAGATCTCTGAGCGGACACTCGCGCGGCTGCACCCGGGAGCAAGCGCACCGGGTCTGCTCTCGGTCGTCCGGATCCCGACCTGGGCGGCCGCGGACGTGCTCGGCGCCGGCGGAGGCATCGTGCTGGTTGCCGACGGCATCGAGTACGCCGGCAACCTGGGCGCCTTGTTGCGTACGGTCGACGCAAGTGGCGCGGCCGCTCTCGTCATCACCAACCCGGTGGCCCGGTTGACCCATCCGTCGATCTTCTCGGCGAGCCGGGGCACCGTCTTGACGACACCGACGCTGGAGTTCGCGTCAGTGCGCGAGGCGAGATCGGCGCTCGCCGCGGCCGGCTACGGGATCGTCGTCGCCGACCCGGACGCGACCGGCGACTATCGCAACCTTGCGTACGGCTCGACGCGGACTGCGATCGTGGTCGGCGCAGAGGGTGCCGGGGTCTGCGCCGAGTGGCGCGACGTTGCTGCCCAGCGGGTCTCGATCTCGATGCACGGTCGGGCCGACTCTCTCAACGTCGCGACGGCCGCCGCCGTGTTGCTCTTTGCGGCTGGATGCTGAGGGACCTGAGTCCACGAGAGCCGGCATCCGGATCGCATCCTGGATACTGGCGGGGTGAGTCCGGACACCCGCCGCCGCGCGCTGGTGATCGTCGATGTCGCGGTCCCGGTCGTGGTGGCGCTGTTCCTGGCCAGCCTGGTGGAGAGCACGGTCGGGCTGTCGCCAGGGCTGAAGATCCTCGGCGTGGTCGCCGGCCTGGTGCAGGGCGGAGCACTGTGGTGGCGACGTACTCATCCTGAGCTGGTCATGCTGGTCACGCTGGTAGGCGGAGCGGTAATCCAGCTGGTTGCTCCGAACGCGCTGTTTCCTTACGCCGCATTGATCGCGCTGGGCTCGCTCGCTGCGAGACGAGGACCGTGGGTTTCCGTCCCTGCGTTGGGCGCGGTGCTTGGGGTCACTGCCCTGGACTACCTCACGGCCACGCGTGACGACGCCACCTTCGCGATGCTGGTGGCCGTTGTGCCCTGGGCTCTCGGTGAGGCGATGCGCAACCGCCGTACGGCGATCGTCGAGGAGTCCCGCCGCGCGGTGAGCGAGGAACAGGGGAGGATCGCCCGTGAGCTGCACGACGTGCTCGCCCACAGCGTGTCTGTCATCGTCGTGCAGGCGGCCGCAGGGGATGACGTGTTCGAGACACATCCGGACCAGGCTCGTCGTGCCTTGCGGTCGATCGAGGCGGTTGGGCGTGATGCCCTCGGCGAGCTCAAGCGAGTCCTCGCCGGCGTCAGCCCTGCTAGGGAAGGGGATTCCCCGGGCGTGTCGGGGCTGGACCGACTCGAGGAGCTCGCCGACTCCGTGCGCCACGCCGGTCTGCAGGTCGTGCTGCTGCACCAGGGCTCGCGTCCGACCGAAGCGCTCTCGTCGAGCGTCGACCTGTCGGCGTACCGCATCGTGCAGGAGGCCCTCACCAACACGCTGCGCCATGCTTCGGCCAGCCGCGTCGACGTGACGGTGCGCCATACGACGGGATGGCTCGAGCTCGACGTGCGTGACAACGGCTGCGGCACCTCCTCCACATCGCACACGGCGGGACGAGGGATCGCCGGGATGCGCGAGCGCGCCACCATCCTGGGCGGAACGCTCGAAGCAGGTCCACGGCCCGAGGGCGGGTTCCGGGTCTTCGCGCGGCTGCCAACCGGGGCTGCCGCGTGACCATCCGAGTCGTCATCGCCGACGACCAGGCCCTGGTCCGCAGCGGGTTCCGGATGATCCTGGACGCGCGGCCCGACCTCGAGGTTGTAGGTGAGGCGTCCGGCGGCGCTGAGGCGATCCGCCTGGTGCGGGCGCTACAGCCAGACGTCGTGCTGATGGATGTCCGGATGCCGGGGGTCGACGGGCTGGAGGCCACCCGTCAGATCATCGCCTCCGGCAGCCCGTCCCGGGTGATCGTGCTGACGACATACGACGTGGACGACTCCGTGTTCGCCGCCCTGCGGGCAGGTGCGAGCGCGTTCATGCTCAAGGACGTCCGACCCGGTGAGCTGGTCGAAGGCATCCGGGTCGTTGCCCGAGGCGACGCACTGCTCGCGCCCTCGGTCACGCGTCGCCTGCTCGAGCGGTTCGCCGATGCACTGCCTGCACCCGGCCCTGCGGCGATCGACCTCGGTGAGCTGACCGAGCGCGAGATCGAGGTACTTCGGTTGGTGGCTCTCGCGATGTCGAACGCCGAGATCGCCCAGCAGCTGGTGATCTCCGAGGCCACGGTCAAGACGCACGTCTCGTCCGTACTGCGCAAGCTGGGGCTCCGGGACCGGGTCCAGGCCGTCGTGGTGGCGTACGAGGTAGGTCTCGTCCGTCCCGGCTCGGGCTGAAGACGGAGGCCAGGACCCGTCGCGCGACTGATGTGCCGGGGCGCCTGGCCCGCCTACTGTCGAAGCAATGGTCACGAACCGCGCAAACGGAGGACACCAACGGCTTCCGGCGGCGCCGCGTCGGCTGCAGATCGCCGGCCTGCTCGTCCTGGCACCGGTGTGCGCCGAGTACCTGGCGGCGTACGACAACACCACCGGCGACGCGGTGGTGCTGATCGGCGGCCTGATCATCTTCGCGCCGCTGTACGGCGCGCCCGCGCTGCTGATCCGCGAGGTTGCTCGCCGTGCCGGCCTCGGCTGGACCGGCATCATTCTGCTGGCCGCGGCCTTCGGGCTGATCGAAGCGGGCATCGTCGACCAGTCGTTGTTCAGCCTCGACTATCGGGACATTGCCTCGTGGGACGAGGGTGTGCGCGGGACGTTCATCGGCCCGCTTGGCCTGAGTGCCTACAACGCCTTGAACTTCCTTGGTGGGCACGTCATCTACAGCATCTGCGCGCCGATCGCTCTGGTCGAGGCGTTTCGCCCCGCCCAGCAGCGCGAGCCCTGGCTTTCCGTGCGAATGCTCGTCGTCGTCGCACTCTTCTGGTTGGGCGCCTCGGCGCTGGTGCTCAGCGACTCACTGCTGAACGAGATCTCGCACGCGTCGCCGTACCAGGTCGCGGGATCCGCTGTGGTCGTCGGGCTGCTGATCCTGGCCGCATTTCGCTACGGCCGCCCAACGACGATCCGCGACGATCGCCGGGCGCCGCGGGTGCGGACGGTGTTCCTGGTTGCTCTGGTGGTGGGCACCATCTACAACGCGTCACCGACAACCTGGCCGGGCTTCGCCTTCTCCGCAACGGTCCTCGTCGGCGCGACCATCCTGCTGCATCGGGCCGCGCAGTCGCCGAGCTGGGACCTGCGACACGTCGTGGCTGTCGCTTCTGCGGCGCTGGTGTCCCGCGCCGTCCTCGCGTTCACCTACTTCCCCTTGCTGGGTGACGTTTCGCCGATCCGCAAGTACGGCCACAACATCGTCCTCCTCACCCTGGTGAGCGTGGTGTGCGTGCTCGCCTTCCGCGCCGCGGACACCGGCCGCCCACCTCGAGCACCCGACACCCCACGGCCTTTGCCGGCTGAGGTCGCAGGCCGAGTCAACTTCACGACCGACGCGTCTGCACCAGGCCTGCAGCCAGTCTCCGACCATGACTCCTGAGGACGATGTCGAGGGCTCTGCCTCCCACCGAGCGTGGAGTCTGGTCCTGGGGATCGGGTGGCTGATCGCGATCGCCGTCACGATCTACCTGACCCGCCACCTCGACCCGCGGTCATGGGTGCCCAGCGTCGACGGTTTCCACCTGCCCGACCTGCCGGGCCCGCTGCACTGGCTCTTCGGGCCGTGGAAGTTCGTCGTGATCGCTGTCGTGGTGGGGCTCGTCACCGAGATCCGCAGGCGCCGGAGATCGCCCGGAGCCGCTGACCTTGACGCTCCTCCCAGCGGTGAGCCGCCTCCTGGTCCCGAACCTCCCAACGAGGAGTAGCCGGCTCTGTGGGTGACGTCCAGCCTTGCCCGGTGGTCATGAAACCCGGCGGATCCACCAGAAGCAGAACCCCGTCAGGAGGCCGGAAAGAACGAGAAACAAGGCTGTCTCGGCCCACTGCAGCGGCCAGAAGTGGCTGGCCGGCTGGTAGACGACACGTTGCCGGTAGCCTTCATCGGCGAGCCGAGTGAAGCAGCTCTCGATATCGGTGGCTGGAGCCTTCACCCGCTGCTGTGCCGCCCCGGGCGACGGTGGTGGACCCGGAAGGCAGTCGGCCATCCAGGCGGGCAGTGCCACCGGTTTGCCGCTGCTGTCGACCGTCTGGTTGGACAGGATCCAGTCGCCATGGTTTCCGGTGGTGAGGGTGATGTGGACGGGAGCGCCCGGTCCGCTCGCCTCGATGCCGTCGAGCCGCTTCGTG
The DNA here is from genome assembly GCA_963833975.1 of uncultured Actinomycetota bacterium. GTDB lineage: Bacteria > Actinomycetota > Actinomycetes > Propionibacteriales > Nocardioidaceae > JAWWPG01. The sequence goes on along the minus strand of CAWIAB010000004.1, from coordinate 196,517 downwards.
GTGATCGTGATGGTCTCCTGACTCGGCGAGACGAGGTGGGGCCGGACCCACAGGGGTACGGCGATCTGCACGAGCGTGAAGATCGCCAGCGTGAGTGCCATTGCGGGGAGCGGGCGCCGAAGGACCAGCCCGATAGCCACGCCGAGAATCAACGCGAAGACGGCGTAGCCAACCGGAGCGATGCCCCTCATGGCGAAGGCGACCGGCGTCAGCCGGGATGGCAGGCTGCCTCGGGTGGAGCTCAGCGCGCCGTCGATCGGGCTCGACCACCAGGTGACCGCCAGCGTCAGCGCGCCCACGACGACCGCCGTGGTGAGTGCGGTCAGACCCAGCTTGGTCGCGAGCCAGCGGGTGCGGGTGACGCTCTGGTTCCACACCAGCCGATGCGTGCCGGACTCCAGCTCGCGGGCGACCAAGGGCGCGCCCCAGAAGGCGCCGATGATGGCCGGCGCCAACGCAACCACGACGATCTCGGCGAAGTACAGGTTGCGGTCCATCCTGGTCAGATGGTCGAAGATGCTGCCACCCATCCGGGCGCGGTCGAGCAGGCGCGGACCGGTGATGGCGAGGACCACGGCGATGGCCGCGACGGCCGTACACACCACTGCGGCCTGCGTACGGAACTGACGCCAGGTCAGCCAGATCATCGAAGCACCTCCAGGGCCGCTCGGCGGGTGTGGTCGGCGTCGAGGGGTCTTTCCATGTAGGCCAGCACCAGGTCTTCGAGACCGAGCCGGCTGACCGTCCACCCGGGATCGAGGATCGGTGACTCGGTACGGATGACGATCGTGCTCTGCCGATCCGTGTGGCTGGCCGAGATGACCTGCTGGTCGGCAGGCAGAGACGCGGCATCGCGCCGAGGCCCGGTCAGCCTGTGGTGGGTACCGAGCAGCCCTTCGACGTCGCCCTCCACCAGAACCTGCGAGTCGACGAGCACCACCAGGTGGTCGCAGACCCGCTCCAAATCGGAGACCACATGGGAGGACAGCAGGACGCTCAGCTCGTGCTCGACGACTGCCTCCATCAGAATCTGCAGGAACTCCCGGCGGGCGAGCGGGTCGAGGCTGGCGACCGGCTCGTCCAGGATCAACAGGTCGGGCCGCTTGGCCAGCCCGAGGGTGAGGGCGAGCTGGGCGCGCTGCCCGCCGGACAGCCGGCCGGCCCGCTGGTCGGGGTCGAGACCCAGGCGCTTGATCCGGGAGTCGGCCACCGTGGCATCCCACCGGGGGTTGAGCCGGGCGCCGAGCCGCAGGTGGTCAGCGATGCTGAGCCCGGGGTAGGTGGGGGTGTCCTGGGCGACGTAGCCGACCTTGGCCAGCTGATCCGGGCCGCCGGCCGGACGACCGCCGCACACCTCGATGGTCCCGGTCGTGGGGGTCAGCATGCCGACGGCGAGGTTGAGCAAGGTGGTCTTGCCGGCCCCGTTGGGGCCGACCAGCCCGGTCACATGGCCGGCCGGGATGTCCAGGGTGCAGTTCGAGAGTGCCCACCGTCGTCGGTATCGCTTGCCCAGTCCCTCGGCACGCAGGACGCCACTCACGCTATGTCCTCGACCGCGTCGCGAAAGGTGCTCGCGAACAGCGCCTCGATGCTGTCCTCGTCGAGGCCGGCCAGGCGGGCTTTGGCCAGCCAGCGACGAAGCTCACGGCGCAACGGCTCGTGTGCAGCGAGCGAGTCATCGGTGAGTGACCGAGTGACGAACGTCCCGATGCCCGGCCGCGCGGCAACCAGTCCGTCGCGCTCCAGCTCGCGGTAGGCCTTGAGCACGGTATTGGGGTTGATCGCCAGCCGGGCGACCACGTCCTTGATGGTCGGGAGCTGGTCGCCCTCGCGGAGCAGGCCCAAGCGCAGTGCCTGCCGTACCTGCTGGACCACTTGCAGGTACGGCGAGACGCCGGACCGGCCATCCAGGGAAAACTCGATCATAGAACTGTCCTCTTTATCTAGGAGACTAGGACTCTATGCTGCCCAGATTGAGTTCGTCAAGAGTCGACTCGGCGGGTGCATGTCGCGGCAGACGCCTTCGATGCTTGGCCTCGTTGTCCAAAGCCGAGTGGCGCATCGCCCGGTGGTGATCCGGTTACCCCCAGCGGGGTAGGAGAACTGACCCCTGCGGGAGGACGCCGCAGGATCTCGCCGCTCATAGCGTCAGGGGTGCTCGATGAAACACCAGGCGAGCATCCCGGAGCCATCGCGGCTCATGAGCAAAGGAAACGATAATGACTGCTTCACCCTCTCGTACCGTCGCCGGCCCGACGTCAGACGTCATGCTCACGACACCCAGCCGAGGATCAACGGTCCAGGTCGGAGGAGACCCACCGGGGCTGCCAGTGCCGGAACCGCGGGTGCCCGACCTCCCGCAGTACTCCAAGAAAGGGGTGCTCGCGGTCTGGGCAGCGGCCGCGCTGCCGATGGGAGCCTTGGCCTGGGTGGTCGCACCCGCAGTCGCCGGGCACGGCGCCTCGCAGCGGCACTTCGCGCTCACCTTGATCACCGCACTGACGCTTGGTTTGATCTGGCAGTCGCTCCTGGTGCTGATCCTGGTCCTGCGCGAACGCCGTCACACCCCGCCGATGCGGTTCCGCGACCGACTGTGGCTGAGGTCCCCAGCGACGGCCAGTCGCCGAGGCGGCCGGTTGTGGTGGTGGGTTGCCGTGTACGGCCTGGGGCTGGCGGCGGTCGACATGTTCCTGAGATGGCCGGCGGCGCCTGGTCACCGCGACCTGGGCCTGTTCCTGAACTCCGATGTGGGCCACGCGACGTTCCACCACGCGTGGGGTCTGTACGCCTTCATCGCCGTTGAGCTTGCCTTCAACACGTTCCTCGGTGAGGAGATGCTGTTCCGTGGCTTCCTGCTGCCGAGGATGCGAACGGCCTTCGGGCGGGCGGACTGGCCGGTCAACGGTGTCCTGTTCGGTCTCTACCATCTGCACGAGCCGTGGGTGATCCCGAACGCGATCATCACCGGACTGCTCTGCGCCCACCCGACCAAACGGTTCCGCAGCGCGTGGATGGGCATCGCGATCCACTCGATCGAGGCCGTGTTCTTCCTCGTGGTATTGCTCCCCCTCGTGCTCGGGTAGTGAATGATGCTTCGCAGGATCGATTCGTTGGCAAGCGAGGTAGCCGTGCGCATCCGTGGCTGGGCCCGAGTGCCCAACTGGTTGCGCACGCTACCCGCTCGCGTCGTCGACTGGTCGATCGCCGCTGTGTTCGTTGCGGCTGCTGTGGTGGACAGGGTTGCCAACCCCCTCGACGACACCGCGCAGACCCTTGTCAGCGTCGCATTGACGGCCGCGATGGCGGGCAGCTTGCTGTATCGCCGCCGGTTTCCCTTTGCGGCGTTTCTGATCGGCACTGCGGTGGTGGCGGCGGAGTCGGTGCTGGATGTTGCGACGGCGGTGGCGCCGTATGCGGGGCAGGTTCTCGTGTACTCAGCCGGCCTGTATCTCGGTCGGCGCCGATCGTGGCTGGTGCCACCGTGGATCGGGGTCGGGGTGATCGTCTACTTCTCGGGTACGGCCTCGGAGTCCGGGGCCGAGCCGATCGGAGTGCTCGTCGTCTGGTTGGCGACCTGGGGGGTCGCTTACAGCCAGGCCCGGCGGCGTGAGGAGCAGGAACGGTCTCGAACGGCCATCCGCCGGCAGGTGGTCGCGGAGGAGCAGACCCGGATGGCGCGCGAGCTGCACGACGTGGTCGGCCACACGGTCAACCTGCTCGTCGTCCAGGCCGGCGCCGCGCGCGTCATGCTGGACTCCGAGCCGGCCACGACGCGGGCGCTCCTCCTCGGGATGGAGGAGACCGGTCGCGATGCGCTGGCGGACCTCGACCAGGTGCTGAGCACCTTGCGAGCCGATCCAGCGGCTGGCGCCAGTGGGAGCGACGGCAGGACAATCGAGGTGCATCGCCAACCCGGGCTCGCGGGGTTACCTGACCTGGTGGGTCGGCTCCACGACTCGCAGGTGGCAGTCACGTTGTCGGTCGACCCTCGGCTGGACCTTCCGGGCAGCCTCGACCTGTCGGCGTACCGGATCATCCAGGAGGCTCTCACGAACATCCTCAAGTACGCCGCGCCATGCTCGGCGAAGGTCGAGGTCTACCGGGCTGCCAGCAACGTCGTGATCGACGTATCGGACGACGGAAAGGGCTCGGCGGCTCCGCACGGCTCAGGTCGCGGACTGATCGGCATCGCCGAACGCGTGGCGGCCTCCGGCGGCTCCATCGAGTACGGCCCAGGCGCGGCGGGTGGCTTCAGGCTGCACGCCGTGTTGCCGCTGCCATGACGATCCGGATTCTGCTGGCCGACGACGACGCTCTCCTCCGAGCCGGACTCGCGGTGGTCCTCGGCAGCTCGCCTGACATGGAGGTCGTCGCCGAGGCGGCCGATGGGCTCGAGGCGGTGGACCTGTGCCGTACACACTCGCCAGACGTCGTGCTGATGGATGTCCGGATGCCGGGGATCGACGGGATCGAGGCCACTCGGCGGCTGGTCGCGGCGCATCCGGAGCTCAGGATCCTGATTCTCACGACATTCCAGCACGACGAGTACGTGTGGGGCGCGTTGAGCGCCGGAGCGAGCGGCTTCCTGCTCAAGCGGGCTTCGCCGGAGCGGCTGATCGATGCTGTACGCGTGGTCGCAGTCGGCGAGGCGCTGCTTGATCCGGCGGTCACTCGGGCCCTGATCGGCCGCTACATGGGGACCCGGGCACCGTTGGCCCAGTGGGACGCCGAACGCGCGATCGTGGACCAACTCACCGAGCGGGAGCGCCAGGTGCTGGTGTTGATCGGCCAGGGGAGGTCCAACCGGGAGATCGCCGACCTGCTCGTCATCGCGGAGTCGACGGCCAAGACCCATGTGAAGCGAATCATGGCCAAGATCGACGCTCGCGACCGCGCGCAGGCCGTTGTCTTCGCCTACCGAGCTGGGCTCGTCACGCCTTGAGCCGCGGCAATTTGACGGATTCGCGGTCGGCTGGAGTCGCAATGATCCGGGTATCTGTACTCGTTTCGGGGTGCTATAGCCGTCGATCGTGATGATATGGGCGATAAACGGGATATCGTGTCCTGGGATGGAGTCACCTCCCGTTTTGGTTCGCGGCCGATTGGCTGCCGTCAAGCGCTGGCCACTATCGAAATCGGGGGGCGGAGTGAGGTTTACTCGCGGCCGACCTGGTCGATGGGAGCCCGAAATGGTGCTGGGCGCAACGGACATATCCAGATGATCAACCGAACCACTTGACAGTCGTTGCCGCCGCTGCCTTACTGGCCGTAAGGGGATCGGATGACATAGGGGAGGGGGCAAGGCAACTCATCGAGACCCCACCTTGACCTGGTCAGCCACTGTCAACGCCAGGTTGCTGTGATATCGGGTCTTGACCGTCGGATATCTTCAGAGAAGTTCAGGAGTTCACATGCACGCTCACATCCTCATTGACAAAGGCCACCCGGTACATCTGCCGCAAGCCAGCAGAACGCTACGCAAAGCCTCTGTGGCGGTCGCGCTTGCCTCAGCAGCGATGCTTGGCATTCCATCCGCCGCATCGGCTACCGCAAGCGGCAGCATCGAACACATCCGCATCGTCGGGAACTCGCTGAACCCAGCGGGGACCATCATCATCAAAGGTCCATTCGCTGATGGCGGTACTGACTATTCACGAGGACAGAAGGATCTTGCCGTCTTCCCGAGTGGATCCTTCACCATCCACCATCCTGGCGGGGACTTCACGTTCACTCTGAATCCCAGGACATGTATCGCCCATATCAGCGGTAGTGGGGACTACACGATCGGTGGGGGATACGGCATATACAAGGGCGTTTCGGGTGAGGGTACGTATGTCTTCCACGGGCTGGCGACATTCGGCCGCGCTGCTGACGGCACATGTGACGACCACTCGCAGCCGATAGCGGAGCAGGACATCATTAGAGCAAGCGGCTCCATGTCACTGTGACATCGGAGGACGTGTCCACACCCTCGGCTCGTAACACCGGGGGTGTGGGTCTCCCTCGGCTGGGCACCGTCGTGGTCGCGCTTGTCGAACCGCTCAGGCCGGCGCCACCGACTGGGGGAATCTGAAGACGTTGCTGGAGTCGACCTTGGTCTTCATCGCGCGCAGCTGGGCGTAGGTCCCGGGCCAGTAGGCCGTCCCATAGTCCGTGATGGAGCTGTCCTGGTAGTTGACGTACGCGCCATCTCCCGCGTACGGGCTCATGGCGGCGCGGAACCCGCGTACGTAACCGTCAAAGGGGGTCGGGTCCAATCCCGGCGTGGTCGGGCTCCATCTGGCCAGATAGTGCATCATGAAAAGCGCGTCGCGGTGGCCGTACGCCGAGGTCGTGGTGTCCACATCGTTGACGGCCCCGCCGAGCGCCGCGAACGTGGCACCGGTCCAGGTGGCGTTGTCGACGGCCAGTCCCGCGCTCACCTGGTCGAGTACGGTCTGGATGCCCGCCGGGCTGAGCTCCGCGTAGGCCATGGTCGACGCGGCGGCGGACGGTTGACGGACCACCGTTCCGGCCGGTGGCAGATGGCAGACGTCGTACGACGTACAACCGGCGTCGTCGAGCATGGCCTGCATGAAGGTCTTCGGCGCGATGCTGCGCGAGACCGGCGCCACCCCGATCCGGGCCACCAGCGCGTCCACCTGCGCGCCGAGCTCACTGGCCGGACCGTTCCACGTCCCGCTGATCCCCACCGTCAGCGAACCGGCGGACCGGGTGGCCCGAAAAGCGAGATTGCCCGAGAGGCGACGATCCGCGTACGGAGCCCAGCCTTGCCAGCCCGCGAGGCACGCCGCCGCAGCCGACCAGTCGAAGTTCAGGAAGAACCTCTGCAAGGTCGGAAGAGGACGGACCTTGAAGTCGAACGAGGTGGCGACGCCGAACGAACCACCGCCTCCGCCCTTCAGCGCCCAGAGGAGACCGGGCCAGTGGCCGGCATTGACGAGCTTGACGCTGCTGTCGGCGAACACGACGTTGGCCGCCTGGAGCTGGTCACACGTGAGCCCCCAGGCTCGGGTCAGGGCACCGATGCCGCCGCCCATGGTGAGTCCGGCGACGCTGACCGACGGGCAGGTGCCGGCCGGGACCGCATATCCCACGGCTGACAGCTTCTGGTACAGGTCGATCAGCCGGGTACCGCAGCCCACCGTGGCTATGCCGGTCACGGTGTCGACGCTCACCTTGTTCTGCGTTGTGACGTCGATGACCAGGCCGGTCCCGGTGGACCAGCCGGCCAGTGCATGTCCGCCCGAGCGGACACTGAACGGCACCGCATACGTCCGGGCGAAGCCAAGAGCTGCAGCCACGTCAGCAGACGATGCGCAGCGGGCGACGGCCGCAGGCAGGATCGAGTCGAAGCGCGGGTTGAACCCGAGCGCCACGGCGGGGTAGCCGGACTGGCCGTTCACGAGCAGCCGGCCTTTCATCGCTGCTCGCAGCTTGTTCCAGGGTGGCGTAGCCACGGCAGCACCGGCGAGCCTGCGTGGATCGACGCCGAGGGCAGTGGCCGAGGGTCCGGCGGCCAGCGCGGCGCCGGCAACACCAAAACCCAGACCGAGCAGGACGGTGCGGCGGCTCACCGGCTGACCCCCCGGCATAGGCGTTGAAGGCACCATTGCAAAACCCCCCCACCTCGTCAGAGGTGACTTTGGCGACGATTGCTGCGAGCTGTTCCCCTACGCGAGACGCTACGCCGTCAGGAATTGTGGGGCCGATTGTTGTGTAAATCGCAAGACTTCACTTAATTGGAGTGCTGGTTGAGTGCACGATGGTGATGCTTCTCGTGTCACCACCACGTGACGGTCGAGGCGAAACCCCTTGACCGCGAATCCCGCCCCATTGAAGACTGAGCGGACCTCCTACGAGAGGGGCGAATCATGAGTTTCGCGTTCGCTACCGGCGACGAGCTTGGCAACATCTATGGCGTCAGCAACGGTGGCGACCTCTTTTACTATCGCGACGTGGCGCGCGACGGCACGTCGCGATGGGCCTTCGATGGCATCGGGCAACAGATCGGAAGCGGCTGGACCGGTGTCCGGTCGGTCTTCTCCGGCGGCGACGGCATCCTGTACGCCATCTCCCAGGACGGCAGACTGCTCTTCTTTCGCGACGACGCTCGCAACGGCACGCAGGGATGGGCGTTCGGGGGACAGGCACAGGATCTGGGCAAGGTGTTCTGTATCGAGTACGACGCATCTGGGATGCCCGTGCTGGAGGACGGGGCGCCCAAGGTCGTCGACGCGGCCTGGTCGAGCTTCTGGACCGTCTTCTCAGGCGGAGGTGGTGTGATCTACGCGATCACCTATGCCGGTGACCTGCTCTACTACCGGGACGTCGCGCGCAACGGGACTCGCGCATGGTCATACGGCGGGGTCGGCCAGCGGATCGGCGTCGGATGGGGAGACTTTCGCCAGGTGTTCTCGGGCGGCAACGGCGTGATCTATGCGGTGAATCCACGTGGCCATCTGCTGTCCTACCGAGACGAGGCGCAGGACGGTACGAGCCGCTGGTCGTTCGACGGTGTCGGACAGGAGAGCGGCAAGGGGTGGGGCGGCTTCTGGACCATCTTCTCGGGTGGCGACGACATCGTCTACGCGATCACGCCGACCGGAACGATGTTCTACTACCGCTACGGGCCGTTCGGCTGGGCGCACGACGGCGTCGGCCAGATCATCGGCCACGGGTGGAGCACTGCCCAGCTGGAGGGCTACTGCTGGCCACTCTCGGTCTCCCCAGGAGAGACTGTCGACTTCTACGTCACAGCTCCGAACGGCTGTCAGGTTGACTTTCTTCGGCTCAACGCCCAACCGGACGGCGGCATCGGCACTCCGGTCGGCGGGGCCGTCGCGGTCGCGCCGGTGGAGCAGCCCACGGACCCGAACTGGCCCACCGACGGTTGTGGCTGGGCGAGAAGCTTCAGTCTCACCGTGCCTCGCGACTGGGCGTCGGACCTCTACTCAGCGCGCTGCATCGACCAGGCCGGAACACAGTTTCATGTCGTCTTCGTCGTCCGGCCGGTCGCGGAACGCCGCGGTGACGTGCTGGTGCTCGCCAGCACCAACACCTGGAGCGCCTACAACCAGTGGGGCGGGTACTCGAAGTACGGACCGGCCACACCCGACGTGCTCACTTTCATGCGGCCGAACCCCACCGCGACTCCGCTGGACGACGGATACATCAACCACCTGACCCGGGCCGACCTGTGGATCATGCACTGGCTCGAGGAGACCGGCTTCCGGCCGAACGTCATCTCCGATGCCGACCTGCACAGCGGCTTCGACGATCTGGCCGGGTACGCCGTACTCGTGCTGCTCACCCACCCCGAGTACTGGACCCTGGAGATGCTCGACCGGCTGGAGGTGTTCCTCGCGCAGGGTGGGTGCCTGCTCTACCTGGGTGGTAACGGTGTCTTCGAACAGTGCTCGTACACCGAGGACATGAGGTCGCTGCGCTTCTTCTACGGCGCCACCGACAAACAGCGCAGCCATGCGTACTTCAGGAACCTGCACCCGGCGCGTCCTGAGCGCGAGATCCTCGGCGTCGGCTTCCGATTCGACAACTGTTGGGACGGCCCGCCGTCGTCGTACACGGCCCATCCCTATGAGGTGCTCGAACCCGACCATCCGATGATCGAAGGCACCGGTCTCGTTGCCGGTGACCTGATCGGGGTCAACGGTCTCCAGGGCGTAAACGGCGGCGGTGCCTCCGGCTGGGAGATGGACTGCTCCAGTGCCGACGGCCGTCCCGATGACGGCGTGCTCGTAGGCGCCAACGCAGACGACGACCGCGGCGTCTCGCCCGGCAATCTGGTGGTCTTGGCCCGTGGGACCAACGCTTTACAGCCTGGTGCGAAAGCGCATGCCGCTGAGATGACGTACTACGAGACCCCGAGCCGCGGGTTCGTGTTCTCGGTCGGGTCCATCTGCTTCGGGGGAAGCCTGGTGCAGGATCCCATGCTGCAACAGATCGTCAGGAAGGCCCTCGACACGGCGTTGGGCCGGTTGCCGTAGGAGACTCCCGACCCCGCGACCTGCTCAGCACGCGATCTGGACGCGGAGGCCGATCACAGAACAAGGATGTGGGTGACATGCCGATGCAGGAGTGGGTCGTTCTGCCGCTGATCATGATGCCGGACGAGACCGATCCGCCGTCGCGGGCCGACCTCATGCGGCAGTACGGAGGAAGCGTCACCGGGGTCCGTGACTACTGGTTCGACGTCTCCCATGGTCTCTTCGACGTTCACTTCACCGTCGTCGACCCGGTCAAGGTCTTCTACGACCTCGCCTCGCACTCCTTGGACCGGCGGCCTGCACTCCTGGACGCGTGCCTGAAGGGGGCCCGAGACGCGGGTCGCAGCGTCGACAGCTACCAGCAGGACGGTCGCGGGATCGTCTATGTCGCCAACCGCGCTTCGGACCTGTTCGGTGAGGCCCACCACACCTTCATCGGTCTGGGGGCCACCTACGGACAGATTTGCCACGAAGTCGGTCACGGCCTCGGGCTCGAACACTCCTGGGGCGCCACCAGTCCGGCTGTCAAGCGGGCCGGACTCCCTTCGGGCGCGAGCACCTACTCGTTTGCACCGGCGTCGTTCGGCCGCATCGAGTACGGCGATCAGTCCGACATCATGAGCTTCGGGCGAGTCTGGAGGCGGAAGGCGCTGGCTGGACTGCTTCCGGCCAGCCACGGCCCGGGACTATCCGGCGCATCGCTTTCGCTGCTGGGCGCGCTCGAGAGGGACCAGACGGTGATCCTCGACGACACGACACGCGGCGTGCAGGTCGAGATCGGCGCCATCCAGGACGTGGGGTCCGAGCGTCCGCTGGTTGCCGTGACCTACGTGCCCTGGTCGGGGGATGCCCCAGGGAACCTGCACGAGTACTTCGTCGAGCTTCGCATCCCGGAACGATGGGACGAAGGAATTCCCAACGCCGGGGTCCTCGTCCACGAACGCCTTCCACCGGGGGCCGGACAGCCCAGGGGAGTCGCCACCCGCCTGTACCGGGACTCCAGCGACCCAGACGACTATCCCCCTACGCACGGATGGCTGGGTGGACTGGAGCCACCACTGGAAGCGGGTGACGTACTCGTCGACCCGCCCCGCCGGCTGCGGGTCGAGGTCGTCGGGATCGATCTGTTGCGACGTACCGCGCGGGTGGACATCCGCACGAGTGAGGAGATTCAGCTGCTCCCGCAACGGTTCCGGGCAGTGAACACCTGGGCAGGCAAACATGGCTACCTCGGCGGCTATCCGAACATGCACGAGACTGCATACGGGCCTGGAACGCAATGCAAGGTCGTCTTCCTCAAGCCGGAGGCCGCGGAGTGGCGTGATATCCCCGCCGCCGAGCTCGGGTGGCCGGAAACCCTCGTGGAGCGCCAGCAACGCCTCCATCTCTATGCCGTGGCCCGCGGATTCGTGAGCGGCTTTGCCAACGGGTACGAGGCGCAGCGATTCGACGGACCCGTCTACGGAGCGGTGCTCATCCATCCGGGCTACGGCGTCCTCGGCCAAGTGCCCGCCACCGGCTTCAGGATGGATCCGTTGGCCGAGTGGTGGCGCGCCGCGCACAGTTACGGACGTGCCAACACCTACCTCACCGGATTTCCGATCTACTCGTCGCTCACCGTGGCCGGTGAGGACAGGTTCCTGTTCTGCTATCTGAGGAGCACGGCATGCGTGGTGCAGAACGTCGGTCTCGGTGACCTGGCCGAGGCCCTCGAAGTGCCGACCCGACTCCGGGCAGCGGCCGACTTGGCTGGCGCCAGGCACCTGCCGGGAGCATTTCCGACGTTCGACGACCACGACTACGGACGTGGCAGCCTCTATGGCGCCGTCCTCTTCAGGCCCGGGTCCGCTGAGTTCCGCGACATCCCGGTGAGCGAGCTTGATCCCGTCGTCACCGCCGACGACCGGATGCGTGCGGTCAACGCATGGGCATCTCGCAACGGATACCTGGCCGGCTTCCCGACGTACCACGAGGCGACCTATGGGGGTGTGCGGGTGTTCGGCGCCGTCCTGCTCAAAGGCAACGTGGCGGAGTGGCGTGACGTGCGGGCCGCCGAGCTCGGAGCCGGACGAGACTTCGAGAACCGGATGCATGAGACGAATGACTGGGCGGTGGCCCGGGGTTACCTGAGCGGCTTCCCAAACCTGTTCGCGGCAGACTACGGACCGGTCGCCGGCACCTATCTGGTGCGTCCGACCGCTGGCGTGTTGCTTCGCGTCCCCACGGCCGAGCTGACTCCGGACGCGACACTCGAGGGCCGGATCCGTGCTGTTGTGGCGTATTCCACCACTGTCCTGAGGGATCGCGGCTTCGTCGGAGCCTTTCCGACCTTCGCCGACGACGCCGGCGACACCACTTTCGTCGCTCTGCTTCGTGGTCCCACCGAGTTTCGCGACGTGCCGTCAGCCGAGCTGGGTGATCCGGTCACGTTTGGCGACCGGATGCGAGGCGCGGCGAAGTGGGCCACGGACCATGGATACGTCGGCGGGTTCCCCACGTTCATGGAAGCGGTTCGCGACGGGACGAAGGTCCTCGGTCTGCTGTTGCTCACGACCACGGCGGCCGAGTGGCGTGACGTACCCCTTGCGGATCTCGGGTTTCCGGCCGACGAGCGAGCGCAGTTCCGCAGCGCGCAGACCTACGCGACCGCCGCTGGGTTCGTTGGCGCAGTGCCGAACTACTTCCAGGCCGCCGGCGCCGTCAACGGCAGTGTCCTGATCCGCGCCAACCTCGGTGCGGAGTGGCACGATCTGAAGGCCTCCGACCTCGCATTCCCCTCCTGAGGTGGATGGTGTCGTCGTCGAGTGTCAACGACGCACTCCGCCCTCCGGCAGCGGCAGGTGCCCCGCTTACAGCGACAAGGCGCTTGGGAAGCGCGTTTCAAAGTCCAGAACGGCCACCCAGTCAGGCTTGACGGCGATGCGGGCCATCGGCTGGCCGCGTAGGCCTTCCACCCACGCGCGCCCAGCCGCTTCTCCGAGATAGCGCTCGGCCGCAAGCGCGTAGTCCGGGTCGACATCATCCCTCATCTGGACCTGAGCGGCCCCGCGTATCAGGAGGACTTTGTACGGCCAGGTAGTGCTGTCAATCGTGATGGCGACACGAGGATTCTGCGTCAGAGCGCTGAGCTTAGGAGCCTTTGGCGGGGTGCCCATGACGATCTCGCCGCCTGTCCAGCGAAAGTTTATGGGGACTACCCGGGGCGTGCCGTCGGTCCAGGTATATGCGAGCCGGGCTGGAATTGTCGACTCGAGCAGTCCTTGGGCTACCGGGTCGTTGAGTAGTCCGACGTCGCCTTGTTGGGTCATCGCTCTGCCCTCCATGGCTCGTTCATCGAGACTACCTCCGGCGTAAGTCCTCGTCTAGGCGCGTTTAACCGATCCGGTTTGACCATGGACTTCGTAACTGCGATGGCACGCCCATGGCGGCGACGGACACGCTCTCGATGGAGTCCAGATCCACGGCAGAGCGCCTCCCCATGGGGTCGTCCTCGGGTTCGAGGATGACCTCGCTGGCGATGCCTCGCACCGTCGTCGTGCAGGGCGCCACAAGTGCCCTGCCCGCTAGCACCCCACGTCTCAACCTCGGTCAATCGACGTTGCTAAACGGAACGGGTAAGGGAGGCGAACCCCGTTGGCCCCCTTCGTCTGTTTTGACAGGGAAGGTCCCGCTGGGTGATGCGTGTGACGTGCGACCCGTCCGCGTGCATGACGTATATCCCCTGGCGCTCCACAAGGTCGTCGACGACTGGGCCCGACTCCCTGTGGAAGGCGATCCATGTTCCGTCGGGTGACCAGGCTGGCGCCCCGTTGCACTGGCCGCGGCCCGGCCGGCAGTGGCCGTTGCGCGACCCCACGCCGGTCAGGCGGGTGAGGTCGGAACCGTCGGTGTTGACGACGAAGATGTCGTCGACGAAGCATGTCGGGCCGCAGTCGACGGCTTGGCGTTCGAAGGTGATCTGAGTCCCGTCGGGGGACACATCGGGATTCCGGTCCACGTAGCCCTGGGGGGGATGAGTCACCTGGACCTCGTCCGTGCCGTCTGGGTTTATCGTGAACACCGCTCCCCAGGTCAGATCCACGTTGAGGAATCTGCGGAACGCGATGCGCCCGTTGTCGCCTGGGAAGGTGGCTTGTGCTGGTTGGACTGGTACGACGACGATTGTTGTCACCGCAAGCATCATGAGGATGGCCAGCCTTCGCATTTTTGTTTCCTCTCGTTGCGCCAAGTTGATTGTCTTCTTTTGCTGGCGGTTTGGCACTGTAGGACCGGTTCTTGCCGTCAGGACTCTGGATGGTCACAAATGTGGTCCGATTCGTCATTACGCGATCAATGAGGATCTCCTCTGACAGATATCCCGGCCTGTTGGGTGGAGCGATGATGTTCACGGTTTCCTCACAGCCAGGTGTCGAGGACTTAGTCGTTCTGGTCGATCGACAGTTGTTGCGCTCTGCCATGAAACTTCCTGTGTAAAGGCCAGGTCCGGTGAGGCACCCTACGGCGCTACACTCTGGCTCATCCCCAGTCGGGTTGTGCGGCGTATGCGGGACCGCGCGATTGGGTGTTCGTTCCGTCGGCGTTCATCACTATCAGCGAGAAGGCGTTACTGCCGTCCGTCGCGTCATCTTCGAAGACGATGTGCTTGCCGTTTGGGGAATAGGAGGGGAAGAACTCGATCGAGCCGTTTGGGGTGGTGAGCTGTTTCAGGCCCGTTCCGTCGACGGTGCACCGCCCGATCGCGACGCCGTCACTCACGACTAGACCGAAAATCAGCTGTTGCCCGTTCGGAGACCAGTCCACATCGGGGCCGGTGATTCCTTTGGGGGTGACGCGATGGGCGTGGGTCCCATCAGACCGCATGATGAATATGGCACCGCAGCCGTCGCAGGGCGATCGCCAGAAGGCGATGAGTCCCCCGCCGGGGGAATACTGTGCTGCTTGGTCGAACCTGGCAGTTTCGACGTCCAACGCAGTCAGCATGACCAGGTGGGTTCCGTCAGCATCGATTCGAGCGATCCCACAGCCTTCGCCGTTGATGTCACATCGAGAAAACAGCACATATCTCCCATCCGGGCTATAGCTAGCTTCGATGTCGCGGTAGTGACGATCCGCGACGAGGAGCCGCATGTCGGTCCCGGCGGAGTTGATCGTCCAAATCTGGTTCGGGCGAGGGTCATCGACGTTGTTCAGATCGAAGACGATGGTGTCGCCGGACGGTGACCATGAAGGACGCTGTGCGAACGTGTATCTCGGAAGGTCTGTCAGCTGGTGGACGTCACCCCCTCCTGGGTTCATCGTGACGAGGTTGAGTACCTGGCAGCAGCCATCACCGTGGTTCCGGGTATCGACCGACATGACGATCTGACCGCCGGAACGCGCGGTGGCCGCTTGCGCGGATACCACCGTCCACAGCACCGCGGTGACCAGTGACATGATGATCAGACCGACCCGCAGCTTCTTCATGGTGCGGCAACC
The DNA here is from genome assembly GCA_963833975.1 of uncultured Actinomycetota bacterium. Classification (GTDB taxonomy): domain Bacteria; phylum Actinomycetota; class Actinomycetes; order Propionibacteriales; family Nocardioidaceae; genus JAWWPG01. The sequence goes on along the minus strand of CAWIAB010000004.1, from coordinate 181,035 downwards.
AAAGTCTCTGTGGCCCGAGCCCTTCTGCTCTAAATCGCTCAGTCGGCGAGTTCGTGCTTTCACTTGTCCTCCCAGGTTGAGTTTGGCGAGCGCCTCTGAAGCTGAGGGCTTTTCGGGTCGAGCCGGGTCGGTTGGTTCGCGCCCTTTACCCAAGACAGACTCGGGACGAGCTCGAAGTTGCGGCGGCTGGCCGCAACCTAGGACGGTGTTCGGGTCTGTTCAATGGAGAAGCACCACGCGGCAGATCTGGGTGCTAGCGACGCGCCGGTTGGGTGGGGAGGACAGGCCCGATGAGCTATGACGGGTTGGGCTCGACCACTCAGGCTTCTTCGGGCGTCGTTTCAGCCGCGCCCGGGTCCCTCTCAGATGGCGAGGGCCAGCTCATCGAAGGCGGCGCGAAGGCGATACCCGGCCGGTCGATCAATGGCGATCTCGTGGTGGCCGCGCCGCAGGTTCTGGACCATGGCATGACCAGCGGCAAGAATTCGAGCCGACTGGAATCTCTTGAGGCCCCAGCGGCCAGCGCCCGCTTGAAGAATGCTCATGCCGCCGTCAGGTCCCGCCTGTGTGACAGCCAGATGTCGACAACCTGGCCGTGCTGGTTGATGGCCCGGTACAAGAACGTCCATCGGCCGGCGACCTTGACATACTTTTCGTCGACGAACCACCGGTCACCCGCAACATGGCGGCGGGGCCGGGCGGCCTCGACAAACTCCGGGGTGAAACGTTGCACCCACCGGTAGATGGTGACGTGACCGATCTACACCGCCGACGGCCGCCCGGGCCGCCTTGGACGAGCTGACCGACAAGTGGGGCACCAAGTACGGGGCGATCATCCGGCTGTGGAACAACGCCTGGGAGGAGTTCATCCCGTTCCTGGACTACGACGTCGAGATCCGCCCGGCGATCTGCTCCATCAACGCCATCGAGTCCCTGAACGCCCGATACCGGCTTGCGGTCAGAGCTCGCGGCCACTTCCCCACCGAACAAGCTGCCTTGAAGTGCCTCTACCTGGTCCCCAGATCCCTCGACCCCACCGGCCAAGGCAGGACACGATGGACAGTCAGATGAGTGCCTGGCGGTGTCCAGTGCGCGACTGTGATGGCTGGTGTTCTATTGCGTTGAGTCCGGTAAACCGGACGGCCCCCACTGGCGAACGCGGAGGCCATCCGCATCGCGATGCCGGGGGTCAATCGCAGCCCTGGGCTGGGTCGGCGAAGTTGTTGAGATAGGTGTAGTAGCCGCGCTCGGCGGTGGAGGGGTCTTCCCTGGCGAACCAGGAGAAGTGGACCTCGTCCTCGGGGTGGTAGACGGTTCCGTTTGGCATCGGGATCTTGAACCCATACCCGACAACCGGGTCACCGGTCTCGAGAATTGCGGTGCATCCGTACTGGGGTGCGGTTGGGGTTTGCCATGGGTTCACCAGGTTGTTGACGAATGGGTCGTCGTACCACTCCTGGACTTCATGGCTCAGGCCGTGGATGTCCTGGATGTAGGACTGCGTATCGCCGTCGTTGGCTGCGAAGATGCCTGGGTCGCTGTAGGAGGCGAACATGTAGGTGTTGATCTTCGTTCCGGTGGGTGTCTTGCTTTGCAGCGCACCGTGATAGCCGAGGATGCAGCAGTTTGCGGTGTTATGCACGTAGAGGAAGGTGTTGTTGACCAGGAAGATCGGCAGCACTTTCGGGCTGATGTGCCGGGTCTTCAGCGTGGCTCGCAATGCGTGGCTGAAGAAGTGGACGTCGATCTGTCCTATGCGGGCCTGGCTGCGCGACCCAATGACGATGCGTCCGTCTGCGCTCGGCACGTAGAACGTTGCCTTGTCCTGGATGGAGGGTTGTCCGAGCTTGACGTGGTAGCCGGTTCCGGTCTTGTGGAACTGGGCGCGGTAGATGGCGTCACCGAGCTGGGTCAGGTCGCTGGGCTCGCGGACGGTCCGATTCGGATCCGAGATCGGTGGTGCCGGTGGTGCGCTGGCCGTGTGGTTCGCCGCTTTGCCAATGTCGGCACTTTGAAATACGGGAGAGCCGACGGTTTGAGCGACTTTGTCTGACCCATCCAGGACGTGGATGTTGGGGTCGGCCGACGCCTCGAACCGGAACTTCATCGGGATGATGGTGGTGGGAATGGTGGTAGTGATCGCTCCACCGTTGTGGGGGTCTGTGCCCACCATGGTGTAGGGGTATGTCTGACCGTCGGTGGGGTCGGTGAATGTTGACGTCCAGGTCGGGATGGTGGCCGTGGAACCTTTGGCCACCGTCTGAGAGATAGGTTGCGCGGGTCGCTGCACCGTGAACCGCGGGGTGCCGATGCCGTCGCCCGAGCGTGAGGTTTCACCGGCCGTGGCGGCTAGCCCACCCGCCGAGGGAATGATAAGAGCCGCACAGGCACCGATGGTTACGGCGCAAGCAGCCATGGTATTGGTACGCAAGGCTCCTCCTCAAAGTTGACCCCGGTAAGTCCCGGGCCTTCCCGGCGAGTCTTACACCGAGCACCTAGACCCGCGCCCGGTCACACAACGATTATGCAACGATCCTCGAATGCGGCAGCCGTTACTGAGAAAAGACGAAGAACACCCTGAGACAACCCAAGAGACGCGCATGCCGCCACCGTGACCAGGAGTAGCGTCCCATCTTAGAAGGCCGTTTCCTTGAAGAAGTTTCGGCTTTCCTCCACAGAGGAACCCCGCCACCCAAGACACCCGTCCCAAGGTGGTGGGGTTTCCCGACTGGCACACATGCGTTCAGTGATCTTTTGACCTCGGCGCAGAAGAATCTGCGGTGGCCCCCTCAGGATCGCAGCCAAACCGCTGACTATCTGCCTGTTTTGGCAGCGTAGTGGGCGTTCTAGGGCATGGCGGTCAACAGGAATAATTTCCCCGTCTTGGGAGGAATAGTTAAGATCCGTAGATCGGTGTGTCACGCGACTGGCTGATCACCTCGACAAACGCGGGAACACAGTTCTGTTGCATTGCGATCCTCGACCGGTCGAACGATCCCGGCCGACTCCGCTGGGCAGGTGCCCGGGCAGTGATGGATTGGGCTATCCCGCGACCGCGGCATCGCAAGATCTTCACGCGAACTCTCCCGAACAGCCAAGGGCCGTCCGCCGCCTGGTGTTGTAGTTGATCGAGGGGTTGAGGATGCCGGGGGCAGAGATCAGGCGGTCGCCTAGGTCGGTGGCGTGCCCGGAGGTCAAGGGGCATCGCATCGATTCGGCGTCAGCGCGGAGTTCGGTCACGAGGAGCCCGTCTTGGGCCAGGTGGCGGTGAGATGGATCGGGCTCAACCCTCAGCTCTTCGACGCTCCTTCGAGGGCGCCGCGACTTGACATGCAATCGCGGGCACACAGCTTCCTTTGCGTACCCGAGGGCAGCGAGGACGCCGGTATGGAGGTGCATGCGTTAGCCGGTTTCGGCTGGGGCTTCGACCTGTACGACGCGCAGATCAACCTGGTGCCGCCCTACGCCGTAGGACCCACGGATTGGGAGCAGCACCTAGCCGCTCTCGCAGCCACCTTCCCGGCTTGGCGTTTCCATCCAGGCTTCCGCGCGGTCTGACTCGTCATTGCGTCCATCCGGGGGGATTAGCCCTCACCGCGCCACGGGGCGGCCTGCCTGTGGGCTGGTCGACTGGACTGGGGTGATCCACCGAGACAGCCCGAGGGGATCTCCTGCTCAGTTGTCACACAAGGTGACAACCGACTCAGGAGTGTCAACTTATCCACAGATCCGGATATCTGGGGTTGCGGGAGCATTTCGACGCTGGCACAGTCCGACCAAACGACTGCCACCGGGACGGGAGCGGCGGATGAGCAGCCAGGGGTCGGCGGACAGCGCACTCGCGCTTGACCTGCTGGATCAGGACGTGCGCGCCGAGATCAGGCGCCGCGGGGTAGATCCGCTGACTGATGTCGAGTCGGTGCGTGCGTTCGCCAGGTCAGCCGTCAAGGCACACGACCAGCGGAGCCTCACCGGCATCGTGCGGCCGGTCGAGGACCCCGAGCGGGCGATTGATGTTTTGGTCAACCGAGTGTCCGGCTTCGGTGCTCTTCAGCCTTATCTCGACGACCCCTCGGTCGAGGAGGTCTGGGTCAACGAGCCGAACCGGGTCTTCGTCGCCCGGGAGGGTCGCCACGAGCTGACCACGACGATCCTCACCGCCGACGAGGTACGCGACCTGGTTGAGCGGATGCTCAAGACCTCGGGGCGACGCCTCGATGTGTCCAGTCCGTTCGTGGATGCGATGCTGCCGTCGGGTCATCGGCTGCATGTCGTGTTGTCCGGGATCGTCCGTGGCTACGTCGCCGTGAACATCCGCAAGTTCGTGGTCAAGGCGAGCCGGCTGGATGACCTGGTCGAGCTCGGCACGCTGACGTCGGCGGCCGCGCGGTTCCTTGATGCCTGCGTCGTTGCGGGGCTGAACATCATCGTCTCCGGAGGCACTCAAGCCGGAAAGACCACGATGCTGAACACGCTCGGCAGCGCCGTACCGGGCCGCGAGCGAATCGTCTCCGCGGAAGAGGTTTTCGAGCTTCGGTTCACGCATCCGGACTGGGTGCAGATGCAGACCAGGCAGTCAGGTCTCGAGGGGACTGGTGAGATCAAGCTTCGACATCTGGTGAAGGAAGCGCTGCGGATGCGGCCCTCGCGGATCGTTGTGGGGGAGGTGCGTGCGGAGGAATGCCTGGACCTGCTGTTGGCACTCAACAGTGGCCTGCCGGGGATGGCGACGATCCATGCCAACTCGGCCCGCGAGGCACTCGTCAAGCTGTGCACCTTGCCGCTCCTCGCGGGAGAGAACATCTCCGCACGTTTCGTCGTCCCGACCGTCGCCACGAGTATCGACATCGTCGTGCAGATCGGCCTCGATGCTGATGGGAGGCGGCGGGTGCGCGAGATCGTGGCCGTACCGGGACGTGTCGAGTCAGACATCATCGAAGCGGAGGCGATCTACTCCAGCGAGCAAGGACGTCTGGTCCGCGCCCAGGGGATGCCGCCGCGGCTGGACAGCTTCGCCGTGTGCGGCATCGACATCCATGAGCTGCTGTCGCAGCGAGGTGATGATGTGTACGGCCCGGCAGGGCGTCGGGCCAGGCCGCGGATGCCGGCGGGAGACTGACGTGGGTGCGGCGCTGGGGCTGTTTCTCGGGATGGGCCTGCTGCTGATCTGGCGAGCCTTGACCACGGACGGGCCGCCCGTGCAGCGGCCTTCCTCGACGGCGACTCGCAAGACGGAGGACCTGCTGCGGCGGGCCGGCATCGAGAGTGTTACGGCGGCGGGGTTGGTCTCCTTGTGCGCCATCTCGGCGTTGACCGCGACCCTGGTGATGCTGATCGTCTCTCAGACGTTTCCCATCGCAGCCGCCTTCGGGATCATCGCCGGCTATGCGCCAGTCGCGCTGGTGCGTGGTCGGGCGCAGCGTCGTCGCCGGGAGCTGGCTGAGGTCTGGCCCGAGGCCGTCGACAATCTCGCGTCCGCGGTGCGCGCCGGGTTATCTCTTCCCGAGGCACTGAGCCAGCTGGGGGAGCGGGGGCCCGAGCCGCTGCGTCCCGCGTTCACGGCCTTCGGGCGGGACTATCTCGCCTCGGGTCGGTTCGGTGTCTGTCTGGACCTGCTGAAGGAGCGGTTGGCCGACCCGGTGGGCGACCGGGTAGTGGAGGCGCTGCGGATCGCCCGCGACGTGGGTGGTGGAGATCTCGGACGGGTGTTGCGGGCACTGTCGGGTTTCCTCCGCGACGATGCGCGCACGCGTTCGGAGCTGGAGGCGAGGCAGGCCTGGGTGGTCAACGGTGCCCGGTTGGCAACGGCATCGCCCTGGGTGGTCCTGCTGGTGCTGTCGTTCCAGCCCGAGGTGATCCAGCGATATCGGTCACCGGCAGGCGTTGTGGTGTTGCTGATTGGCGGTCTGGCCTGCGCGGTCGCGTATCGGCTGATGGTCTCGCTCGGTCGGCTGCCCGACGAGGAACGGGTGCTCAGATGACGCCGACGATGTGGGGCGGACTGCTTGGTGGCGTGGCCGCCCTCGGTGTGTTGCTGGCCGGCTCCCGGGTCCTCGCAACCAGGCGTCCGACGTTGGAGAGCCGGATCGCGCCGTACATCCGCGATGTTCCCACGCAGACACCCTTGTGGACGCCTCGCCCTCCGACCGACAGTGCGCTCTCCGCATTGACCGCGATCGCTGCTCCGTTCCTCGAGGCCGGCGGCGCCCGCCTGCAGCGCCTGCTTGGTGGCCGCGCGTCGGTGCAGCGTCGTCTCGAGCGCGCGGGATCGGCGATGACCGTGGAGCAGTTCAGGATGTCGCAGGTCGAGTGGGCGTTGGGTGGGTTCGCGCTGATGCTGGTGCTGGGCGTGATCGGTCCTGCGCGCCAGCCGGGTCGGGCGGTGACCTGGCTCCTGTTGTGCTTCGGTGCCGCCGGCCTCGCAGTGATGTTGCGCGACTCCGTGCTGAGCCGAGACGTGAGGAACCGGGAGCGCCGCATGCTTGCCGAGTTCCCGGCGATCGCGGACATGCTTGCGCTGTCGGTGGCGGCGGGTGAGGGTCCCGTGGCAGCGCTGGATCGAGTCGTGTCGACCTGTCGCGGCGCACTCGTGGACGAGCTGGCGAGAGTGCTTGCCGAGTCGCGTACCGGTGTTCCAATCGTCGACGCGCTGGACGGACTCGCTCGACGTACCGGTCTCGCGGTCGTTGCGCGGTTTGCAGAAGGACTCGCGGTCGCGTTGTCTCGCGGTACGCCGCTCGTTGATGTCCTGGCCGCTCAGGCGGCCGACGTCCGCGAGGCCGCGAAGCGCGCGCTGATCGAGACGGGGGCGCGCAAGGAAGTCCTGATGATGGTGCCGGTTGTCTTCTTGATTCTGCCGGTCACGCTGCTTTTCGCCTTCTATCCGGGGGTTGTGGGTTTGAACCTGCTGGCGCCGTAGCCGGCCGAGAGAAAGGACGATCATGAGGTTGTTGGAGCGTTTCGTGTCGCGCCCGTGGATGCGCGATGAGCGGGGTGATGTGCCGGGCTGGGTGATGATCACGGTGATGACGATCATCATCGCGAGCTCGATCCTGGTGATCTTCCAGAACCGGGTGACGTCGTTCCTGAGCGACGCGCTCAACCAGTACATGTGACACGGGGCCACCTGCGGTTGATGCCCCGCGACCGAGATCGGTCGGAGCGCGGGTCGGCCATCGTCGACTTCGCGCTGGTGGCGGTCGTACTCGTGCCGTTGTTCTTCGCCATCTTGCAGCTGGCGCTCATCTGGCATGTGAAGTCGACGCTGACCGCTGCCGCATCGCAGGGGGCGCACTACGGCGCGGGCTACCAGCGGACGCCCGCCCAGGGAGCGGCGCGCACCCGAGCCATCGTCGAGGAGACGTTCGGGAGCGACTTCCGAGACCGGGTGTCTGCGCGTACGACGCGGGTGGACGGGCAACCGGGCGTCGAGGTCGACGTGACGGCGCGTATTCCGGTGCTGGTGATGTGGGGGCCGACACTGTCGGTCTCGGTGAGTGGCCATGCGGTCAAGGAGCTGTTGCCGTGACGTCGCCTGGCGGCAGGCGGTCTACCAGGAGCCGGCTGCTGGCGGGGCCCCTGGCCCGGGCCGAGGCTGGCTCTGCACTGGTCGAGGTGGTGTGGCTGTCGCTGATCCTGCTGGTTCCGTTGGTCTACATCCTGCTCACGTTGGTGGCCGTCCAGCGTTCGGCGTACGGCGTGACCGAGGCCGCCCGGGCGGCCGGACGGGCCTATGTGCTGTCCGCCAACCCCGTGGAGGGACGCCAGCGTGCCGTGGCGGCGGCGCGGGTGGCGATGCGCGACCAGGGCATCAGCCTGCCGACGAGCGATCTGACGATCATCTGCCATCCGAGGCCGACATCGTGCCTGCAGCCTGGTTCGACCGTGGAGATCCGGATCACCTTCCACGCGAAGCTGCCGGTCATCCCGCGGTTCATGGGCCACAACCCAGCCAGCATCGCCGTCTCCGCTCGCCATGTGGAGCCGTACGGCAGCTACCGCGAGGGGGTGCCGTGATGATCCCGCTTGGGCGACCGCGCGGTGGCCCCGGACATGGGCCTGAGCGCGGGCAGGCTGGGGTGATCACCGGCATGCTGGTGATCTTCGCGATCTGTCTGCTGCTCACGGTCATCGCGGTCACGGACCTGTCCGCCGCCTATCTGCGTCGCCAAGGAGCGATGTCGCTGGCCGACGGGGCCGCGCTTGCCGCCACCGAAGCCGCAGCCGCGGGCTCGATCTACCAAGGCGCTGGCGGTCAGTACGTGCCGATCAACCAGGCGGCGGCCGCAGCAGCGGTCCGTCGCTACCTGACCACCACCGGTGCGTACGGCGACTACCCGGGCCTGCAGTCACGGGTCGAGGTGGTCGGCCACCGGGTCCACGTCTACCTGACCATGCCGTACCGGCTGCCCATCCCGGTCCCAGGCGTCAAGCAGGTCACCCTGGTGCATGCCACCAGCGCCGCGGAGCTTCCCATCTACCAGTAGCGATTCCGGGTCGCCTTGGGTCGCACCACGGTAGATCCGCAAGAACACCAGAGGCTCCGTATCGGCCGAGGACCTACTTCACGTCCTGTTACGAATCCCGGCGCGACGTCAGGCGGACGAGGTGGGCTTCGGTCCGGAGGAGCGCAGCGTGCCGAGCTTGGACAGGGCGTCGAACCAGAACCGGGCTCCCACCAACGAGGAGAGGGCGATGATCAGCCAGCCGAGCAGCACGAGGATGAACTGCCGGTAGTCCGGCCAGCCGCTGCCGGTGGAGGAGGTGAGTCCCCACTTGTTCAGGTTGCTGCAGGCACGGTTGTTACCTTGGTTGTTCTCGACCTGGCATGCGGCCACGACACCCCACCCGATAGGCAGCCCCGACCCGCGGAAGTCCTCGATCTGGGCGCGGACGTCCTGGAGGCACTTCGCCGGTGTGGTCGTGGTTTTAGCGTTCTTGGCGTTGCAGTCCGCGGCGGAGAAGGCCGCCGTGACTACCGACTCGCGTAGCGCCTGGTCGGAGTACAACGCCTGCGCCATCGCGACGGCGTTGACGTTGAAGCCGAGGGCCAACACCAACGCTACGCCGAGTGTGTACCACCTGGTGTGCCGCTTGTACCAGCCGGTCACCCGGGCCATGTGCTCGTCGTACCAGGTCTCGACGACCTTCCTGAACTTCTCCACATCCTGCTTCGCCTCGTCGAGATGACCCGCCAACACCGTACGCAGACTGTCGTTGTGGATGCCGTCGACGGCCACCTTGAGCTGGTCGATGGTCGTGGTGCCGCCCTCGGGATCGGGAACCAGGGTATTGACCAGGGCTCGCGAGAAGGTGCTAGCGGACAGGTACGACGGCAGCTTCCACTTGGTCCGCCAGCTGAGTTTGTCCGCGGCGGCCATCGTGGGAACCTTCAGCGCCGCCGTCAGGTCCACGATCGGCTGTTCCATCACGGAGGCGACGGTCACCGCTTGCCGGTGACCCGTGGCGGCCTCGAGAGCCTGCTGGGCTGGCCGGAAGAACTTGCGGGACGCGGCGAGGAGTAGTTCCTGGTTGTCACGGTCAACACCGGGCGGCAAGGCGTTGATCTCTTCTCGTCTTCGCTCCAGCAACGGTGGGACCTGGTTGACCGCGTCCATGGCCGCCGTCACGTCAGCCTGCTCCGGAGCAGCCGTGTTCGCCGCCTTCGGAATCAGTACGGTATTGGCCTGCTCCAATGCCGCCTGGATCTTTGTGCGTGCCGGCGCGTCCGCCGGTAGCTGGTCAAGCGTTGCCAAGGCTTTCGTGACCGCCTGGCCGGCGCTCTTCTCCTGCTGTGTCTCGGCCTCGTCCACGATCCGTTTGAGCCAGCCCTTCTTGAACGTCGTGTCGGAGTCCAAGAGGCTGGAGATGCCGCGGAGGAGAAACTCCGCACGAAGACCGGTCAGCCGAGTCAGCCCTTCGACTACTCCGGAGACTGCGAAAGCGAATACCGCGAAGACGAAGACGGTCCCGACAATCGTGTCGAATACCAGCGAGTCCATGAGCCCTCTCCCCCAGGCCAGCCGGGGCAGCTACACCGTCGGCCGTGAACGGACGGGCACGGGTTTGCGCCCGTCAAAGCCAGACCGGCCAGCACGTACCCTGAGGCCCGGCTGCCGCGAATTGTATCGGCATCAGCCGCGTGCCGTGGGGATTTTGTTCGGCTTGCCGCGCTCGGACGAACCATGTCAGTCGCGAGAAGTACCGTTGTTTGTACCCGAGTTGCCGAGGTCGGGGGCCGATATGGGGCTCTTTGCAGAGATTCCGGTAACGGTCCTGCTAACGGGCGATTACGAATGTGACGACGTAGCCCGCGAGAAGAAAAGGTGCAAGGCAGAGGTATGCGATTCCTGGAAGGTTCCCAAACTCCTCGCTTTCCTTCGGGCTACGATCGACGTGAAGTTCCAAGCTTCGGGTCGAGATCGATGCGCGGCTGTTGATGTGATGGAAGGACTTGAGCGATAAGTTGGACGTAGCCGTGTTCGTCAAGCAGATCGGAGAAGTGGCTGCGAGCGATTTGCTGCATGGAGAATGACCGGTTGAACAGGGCGCTGCTACGCGCAGCGTGGTCGACCGCGCACTGCAGCAGACTCGTCATGCGAATTGACTAGCACCGCCATCCTTCGAACTATCAGTGAGGAGATCTCATGAGTTGGGAACTCGTCGTCACGGTGGCCATCGTGGTCGTCGGGTGGCTGGTCTCGGGCACCCAGAGAGTCAACGAGGAGCTGACAAGCGAGCGCCGAAGGACTTACGGTGATCTGCTGTGCGCCGAAGTGGGCCTCTCACGTACCAGCAAGGATGGCGCCAGTCGGGAGGCACCCCTCATCGTCGGGGCGGAGAACTCCAGCAAAGCGAGTCCTACGTCGACATTCCGGGAGTTGGCGACGCGAGCCCGACTGATCAGCTCGGGATCCATGTTCAAATCCGGTGTGATACAAGCCTACGAGAAGGCCGTCATTGCGGAGACGCAGAACCAGTCCGACATAGACAAGACACGCAAGGCCCTCGAAGCCCATGCCCGCATCGAGTGCATATACAACTCGATGATCTTGCGCGGTTGGTTCCATCGCAGGTACCGCCCGGCGCCCTCTGGTCGTCCGCCGTCGTCGGGGATAGACGCAAAACCACTGATCGATTGACAGAAGGCGCCTTCTTCGGTGGGCGACCCGGGGGTCATCTCAGATATCAACCGTGCTCTCGCCCTCATGGGCCTTTGCTCGGAGAAGCGAGGTGTTGGGCCGCCCAGCAGGAAGCGCTGCCGTGGCAGGCTTCCATCCGTACAAGTGTGTCGTGCAGCATGGTCCGCACCCTCGGCGACATGGTTGCGTAGCTGTCATCGAGCTCGTACGGATCCGTGGCGAGGTCGTAGAACTCGCGCTGACCGTTTCGATATTCGACGTAGAGGTACTTGGCGGTGCGGATCGCCTCGTACGACGGCGGATTGCCAGAGTAGGCGGCCGGGTAGTCAGGGTCGGAGGGGGACAGGTCGGGGCCGTGATGTTCGATCAGTACTGCAGCCCGCCAGTCGGCGACAGTGTGTCCGTGGAGCTGGGGATTGAGGGGGTGCCCATCGATGTTGGCCGGCGGGTGCGATCCGGCGATGGTCTCGAAGGTCGGTGCGAGGTCGATGTTCTCGGCCAGCTGGCTGATGGTCCGATTCGCCGGGACGGCGGGGCCGGTGACGATGAGCGGCACCCTGATGTCGGTGTCGAACGCGGTCTGCTTTCCCTTCCGGAGGTTGTGCTCACCGAGGTGGAAGCCGTTGTCGCTGCTGAACACCACGTAGGTGTTCTGGGCGACTCCGAGGTTGCGCAGCTCGCTCTCCAGATGTCCGACCATCCGGTCGACAGACTGCACGTCCCGGACCCGCTGCCGGTAGACGCGGTTGATGCGTCCACGCGCCCGCACGGTCAGCGGTGGAACCTTGCGTAGCCAGGGTGGTGCGTTCGTGACGGCGCGACCGAACGACGGGGACTGCGGCGCAAGGAGATGTGGGAACTTCGTCGCGTCGGCAGGGGCAGGTACGAAGGGGCTGTGCGGCGCGAAGGTCGAGATCTCCGCCATGAACGGCCGCTGCGCGGCGGCACTGTCGGAGATGAACCTGGATGCCTTGGTAGAGAGGACGGAGGTCAGGTAGTCGCTGGGGCGCGAGCCGTAGTGTGCTAGCTGGCGACCGGCGGTGAGGGTGTAGCCGTACTCCTGGTAGCCGTTCACGTCCGCAACGTCCCACGCGGACCAGCCCGGTGGAATGTACGGACGCTGGCCTCGAGAGGTGTCCTCGGGCGCATACAGGTTGAGGAACTTGCCGAACAGGCCGGTCTGGTACCCGCGGTCGTGCAGGACCGAGGCGAACGTCTTGGTCTCGTCATGGTGGGCCATGAAGGCGCCGAACCCGCCGCCGACGGAGGAGTTGGTGAAGACCCCGTCATCGTGGGGGAACTCGCCGGTGAAGATGGAGGTGCGCGACGGGCAACAGAGCGAGTCGGTGACGAAGTACTTGCTGAAGGTGACCCCGGCCCGCTGCATGGCAAGCACGTGAGGCATGTACTTGACCAGGTTCCAGGTGAGGTCGTCAGTGAGGACGAACACGATGTTCGGTGGGCTCGTAGCCGAGACCGCCCCGGCCCGCTTCGTCGGTGGGTGGCCGCTCACCCATCCCGGTCCGGGGATCGGCTCAGGGGCTGACGACACGGTTACCGCCGACGAACACGCGGCAACGAGAGCCATCAGCAGGACACCACCGACTGCCAGCCGAGAGCGACGCGCGTGCACGACGAGACCTCCTCGCGGTCCTGACCGCATGAGTCCCCAGACTTCGCAGCGTACGTCGCAGGTGCCGCCGTTCCCAGGAACCGACCCGGCGGCTCGGCAGCTGCGAGGCATCGCGGCTGCACTTGACAGTAGTTGCTTAGTACGGCAACTATTGCCCCATGAGGACAGCCGAGACAGAGCTCACGACGGTGCTCCGTGCCTTGTCCGACAGCACCCGGGTGATGGCCGTCGAGCTGCTCGCACAGGGGCCGCGCCGAGCCGGGCAGCTCGCCGATGACCTCGACGTGACCCCGCCGACGATGAGCAAGCATCTCCGCGTTCTCCTCGAGGCGGGCATCGTGGTCGACGAGCGTCACCCCGCGGACTCCCGAGTGAGGGTCTTCCGCCTCCGCCAGGGCTCGATCGTCTCCCTGCGGGCCTGGCTGGACCAGATCCAGGCCCACTGGGATGAGCAGCTGGACTCCTTCAAGCAGCACGTGGAACGAAAGGAACGATGATGAGCGAGTCGACACAGGCGCCGCCGATCGAGGACGGGTCGGTCTCCTCCTCGGTCGAGGTGGGCGTTGATCCCGGCACCGCCTTCGCGGCGTTCACCGAGGAGCTCGACCTGTGGTGGGTGAGGGGCCCGATCAACCACCACGCCGGTGGACGGGTCCTGGCGATGCGCTGCGAGCCCGGAGTCGGCGGCCGGCTGTTGGAGGTCTACGACGACACGACGGGGGAGGCCCTCGAGCTGGCCCGCATCACGACCTGGGAGCCGGGCAAGCGGCTTTGCTGGCAGAGCTCGATCGACGACGTCGAGACCGAGGTCCGGTTCGACGCCTCGAGCACCGGCACTGCGGTCACCGTGGTCGCCCGCATCCGCGACGGCGGTCAGGATCGTGGAGGCACCTCCTGGGTTCGGGTCGTACCGGGCTGGTTCGGTGCCTGGTGCGACGTGCGTGACCACCAGGCCCACGAGGTTCGAGACCTGGCCCGGCTGGCGCTCGGCGTCTACTACCGCAAGCCGGCGGCCGCGGCCAGGTGGCTCGCGCGGACCTTCGGGTTCGAGCCGACCAACCCCCTGCCCGAAGGCACCGACCCCCTGCCCGATGGTGGCCACGGCCACCCCTGGATCGAGTTTCGCCTGGGCGACAGCTCACTCATGGTGTTCAAGCTCGAGAGTGACAGCCCACCTGGCCCCCCGACCCATGTCCCGTGGGTCTACGTGGACCAGATCGAAGAGCACTTCCATAGATCCGTCGCCGAAGAGGCGGCGATCGTCACGGAGCTGGACAGTCCCTGGGGACTGCCTTATTACGTGGTCGACGATCCCGAGGGACATCGCTGGACCTTCGCTCAGGCCCGTCCGACGATGCGGTGACGTCGTCGAGCTCTCGGTCGCGCTACTGGGTGCTGTGCGCGTCGAGGTTCGGGAGGTAGTCCACGGTGCAGGTGTAGTAGCGCATGTCGAGCACGCCTCGGGTGGGGTCGATGCTGCCTTCACCTACGGCGATGACGTCGTTGAGCCAGTCGTACGCGGAGTCTTCGGTCTGGAACGTCATCACGTGGACACCGCTGCCGTTCGCCAGCGAGGACATGCCGGTCAAGGTGAAGAGCAGGCACCTGTCATCGGCTACCTCGATGACCCCGTGTGCATTCGGGAACGCGAAGGTTCCGCGCAGCTGGGGGAAGTTGGACCACTGGGCCTCTCCGGCGATCCGGCCGGTGAACGTGGCGTCGCCCTGTCCGTACAGCCGGCCGTCCCCCTTGGCGGACGGTTCGACGGACCGCATCAGGCTGTAGCGCCAGCTGACATCACACAGGTGGTCGAGTCGCATGCTCCGTCCTCCGCTCATTCGGGGCGTATACCCGCCCCAGTGCATCAAAGCACGACCTCGTCAGCTGGTGTAGACCACTAGCATCGGGGAAGTCCATCGACCAGTCCGAGGAGCAGCCATGTCAGACCACACCTACCGCGTCACGGAGCTCGTCGGCACCTCGCCGGACGGCATCGACCAGGCCATTCGAAACGGCATCTCGAGAGCGTCGACGACGCTGCGCCAGATCGACTGGTTCGAGGTGACCGAGGTCCGTGGCCACGTGGAGGACGGGGTCGTCCAGCACTTCCAGGTCGGGATGAAGGTCGGTTTCCGCCTCGACGACAAATAGTTCGTCCAGTCGGCGGACCGGTTCCCGTCGGGGGTGTTGTCGGAACGTTTGAGGGCGCAGACTGGGGCGTACGACGTCACACGGAGGTGTCACATGGCTCGTCCCTCAGCACAGCCTCCCGGGGGGCTCCCGGTTCTCTCTCGGGGCAAGCACCGGAGCCACCGCAGTGGGGCGTGCTTCATGGAGATGGCCGCCTTCCTCGCGGGTGAACGCTGGAGTGACCACCCCCGCTGCACGCACCCCCTGCTGGCGGGCCTTGCGCGTCTGGTCAACGACCACACGTCTGATGCCAACAGGTCAGGGCTGGCGGAGCTGATCCCGTCGGTGATCGGCCTGACCAGCGACGACGTCCGCGTTGATGCGCGGCTCGCCGTCAGGTGCGCCACCGTGGCGCTGCCGATCGTCTCAGCCGAGCGGCAGAACGCCTTGGCGGTCGGCATCTTGACGGCAGACCGGATGCTCGCCGAGCTCGACGGCCGACCTGTGCAGATCCTCGAGGAGAGGAGTCGGTGGGCTCTCGACCAGGCGCCACTGTCGGCGAGGTGGGCGGCCCGCTATGTCGGCACTCGTCGTATCTCGACGAAAGCATTCCGTCAGCGCTCCGCACCCAACACGGTTCGGTGTGCCGTCGAAGGTATCGCAGAGGCCTGTGTGCCGAACTCCGACGAGCTGCTCCGCGAGCTGCTCGTCGGTGCCATCCGGGACTGCGAGTCGGTCGGCCGTCACCCGACAGACCAACCGCCACTTCCGTCGCAGGCCGCGGAAGCTCCCGTCCCGGCTCGCCGCAGCCAGCAGAGCCACCGCTGAGCAGTCCAGCCTCGAGGGCGCGCCCGCGGCTGAATTCGTTTGACCTCAACCCGACTTGAGAGATGATGATGGGCCGATGTTGGAGAGACTCGGCTTCCCGGTCATCGGGCGCCATCGCCGCTTCGTCGTCGCCATCGCGGTCGACGCGGTCGGTAGCGGCGTGTTCCTGCCGGTCTCCATTCTGTACTTCCTGGCCACGACGTCACTGTCTCTCACCCAGATCGGGCTGGCGCTGTCGATAGCTTCAGCGGTCCAGCTTCCCCTCGGTCCGCTGGTCGGCAGTGTGGTCGACCGCGTCGGCGCCAAGCGGGTCCTGCTCGGGGCCAACGTCTTGGAAGCGGTCGGTTTTCTCGGCTACGTCTTCGCGGACTCGTTCGCGGCCATCCTTGTGACGTCGGCGGTGGTTCGGCTCGGGCAGACGGGGTTCTGGGGGTCGTACAGCCCCATGGTCGCAACCATCGCGCCGCCAGGGGAGCGCGAACGCTGGTTCGGCTTCCTCGGCGCGCTGCGAAACGCCAGCTTCGCGATCGGCGGACTCGTGGCGGCACTGGTGATCACCATCGGCACGCCGCCCGCCTACGTGGCAGTGGTCATCATCAACGCGGCGTCGTACGTGCTCGCGTTCATTCTCATCCTCGGCGTCGCGACCTCGGCGGCACCCGCGCGTCCAATAGCGGCGAGCGGCGCCCCTTCGGCCTGGGGCACGGTGCTTCGCGACCGAGGGTATCTCCTGTTCGTCGCGACAAACTTCACCTACGCGACGTCGGCGATGACACTCAACATCGCGCTGCCGGTCTACCTCACCAGGTCGCTCGGACTCCCCGGCTGGGTGGCGGGCGTGGTCTTCACGATCAACACGCTCATGATCGGGCTCGGCCAGGGGCTTGTGGTCAACGCGATGGAAGGCGCCGTACGGACCAACATCATCGCGCTGGGTGGGTTGCTGACCGCGGTGTCGTATGTCGTCTTCCTCAGCGCGGGCTGGACGAGCGTGTGGCTCGGCGTCGCTGTGGCACTGGTGGGCGCGGTCGTCTACACCGGTGGGGAGCTGGTCGCCGGACCGGTGCTCGCCGCACTGTCGACCGATGCTGCGCCGGCTCACCTACGGGGCCGGTACATCTCGATCTACCAGATGTCCTGGACGATCTCGATGACCGTCTCCCCGGTCGCCCTCACCTGGCTCCTCGAGCACGGGGCAGCCGCACTCTGGGGAGCGCTGGGGGCAGTCGCGCTCTGCGGCATCGTCCTGGCAGGCGTGCTGCGCACCGTCATGCCGCAGGCCGCCGAGCCAGTCCCTAACAGCCGGCCGACGAAGATCTACTCCGAGCCGGCGAGCGTCACCGCAGTTCCACCAAATGGATAACCAGTCCCCGAGAGGCTAGTTTCCAGCCGCCTCGAACTGAGCAACAACAGCCGCCGGGACGCGTCCGCGATTGCTGACCGGGATGCCATTGGAGTTTGCCCACGCGCGCACCGCGGCGGGGTCAGTGGCAATTCGTGTGCGACGAACCGGACGCTTCGAGCGGCCGCCGGCAATTCTGCGGCCGGCCTTGACGTACGGCGCGAATGCCGAGCGAAGTCGCTGCGCCCCCCGGCTATTGACATCTAGCTCGTAGCGCACCCCGTCCAGGCTGAAGTTAACGGTTTCCCCCGTACCGTCGGCCAGTTCCTTGCCGGTGAGGTCATCGATGAGGGTAGTTACGTTCCGCTGAGCCACGGAGATCTCCTGAAGGGTTAAGCGTATTGGTTAGTCCATGGTAACGCCATCGAGGGAGGCCATTGCACCAGGCGAGAAACGCACAGCTCAAAGGGAAGGGCGGGACTACGCGATGCTCCTCGAAGGACGCTCGCCTTTCCGTGGTGTTGAACTCGGGAAGGACCGATCTACCGGCTCGAAAGTCTCGTGGACGAGAGCGGCTGCTTCGTTCGCCGCGGTCATGGCGTCCGAACGCAGGAGGGGTCGAATGCCCTGATGAGCGGATTTGCTCACGGCTATGGGGCTGAGGACACCAGAGCGTCGTGGTCGATACGGTCGATCGTGAGCCGCATCGAGGGGTAGGCGCGCTCGGCGAAACCCAACCGGTGGTAGAGGACCGAGCCAGCCGCGGTGGCTGACAGGTTGATGTCGTGTACGTCCGTCGAGTCGTGAAACCACGCCACGAGGGCCTCGAGACAGCCACGGGCCAGGCCCTGTCCGCGGAAGGCAGGAGCCGTTACGACATTGGAGACGTGACCGCTCAAGCCGTCCGGGTTGTGGGGTGACGGAGCATGCCGGTTCACCTGACCGAGGGCGGCGGAGACCAGCCCCTCAGTGGGATGCGAAGCCACGAAGGCCGCAACCTCGTCGGTCGCGAGCTGCTCGGCGACCCAGCTGACGAACGACCGGCGCCAGGAGTCGTCCTGCTCGGCCGGCGCGCTCGGCTCGCTCATCGCCTCGAACATCAAGGCCCGCAGGTGGACCAGCGCGGCAGCATCGCTCGGCACGGCACGGCGGATGGACACAGTCATGGTCCGATTGTCTCTGACCCGTGGGCCCCGACCTGGGGCGCTGCCCTCATCGTGGACAGGTGCCCCGGACGCGCGGAGGCCGCGGCGCGAGGAGCTGCTCAGTCCTCACACCGCGGCCTACCCCTGAGCGCCCCCCGAGTTCGAGGCTGCTCAGCGTCAGCGTCAGTGCTGCGCCGGCCGCCAGGTCCTCCGCAGGGCCAGGGCGGACAGGATGACGACTCCGCTCTCCGTCAGCACCGAGACGACGGCAAGTGTCTCTGTCCAGTTGCCGATGTCGTCCGCGATCAACGGCAGTCCAACGGTCCGGCTCAGGACGAATGCGACGACCGCGAGCAGGCAGGTTCCGCCGAGAGATGCCCAGACGATCGGGGAGTCCCAGACGAGCAGGGCGGCTGCGAGGACGATGCAGACGGTCGTGAGCACGATGAAGAGCACGCCGATGTACGGCGCCTCGTTGAGGTGCTCCGGGGTGACTGGCACGTGGGCCAGGCCGGCGACGATCGCCAGGACGGCGGCCGGGTAGCGCCAGATCGACGAGACGGGCGTGAGCACCCGCCATGGTCCGGCTGACCACGTTTCGTCTGCGCGGGCCACGCTCGCAGCTCCGACCGGATCGCTGGCGGATCGGGTCTCGGCGCCTCCGGGCATCGGGAGGAGGATCGTGGAGAACACGATCGCCGCTCCCGCGGTGGAGATGTAGAGTCCAGGACCCTTGGCCAGCAGGATCATCGAGTCGCTGGTCTGGGTGACGGTATAGAGCTGGATCAGCAGGTAGCCGCCGAATGCCGCGGTGGCGAAGCCGGAAAGCGCAAGCAGCCAGCGCACCGCGACGCTTGCCCAGGCCACGCTGATGACGGCGAGGACGCCGGACGCGACGGCACCGGCGAAGAGCAGGTTTCCGTTGCGGGTGTTCCAGCCGCTCTGGGTGATGAGTCCGGCGAACGTGGACACCCAGGGCTGGGTGACGCCGTACCCGAGGACACCGGCGCCGAGAAGTCCGACCAGGGCAGCCGGCAGCCGTTGCAGCAGCGCCCGCGTCCCCGACGTGCGCGCCGGCCGCTCGACGAGCGAGGAGGGCAAGGTTGGTGAGGTGGGGGCAAGGACGGGTGTGCTGGTCATGACGTTCCTTCCAGTGCCGGTGGTGCCGCCCCGCGCAGGGAACGACACCACCGACGTTCGTGGGGTGTTACTTGTCCTGGACCGAGAAGAACAGGAACAGGTTCGTTCCGATGTTGTCCGTGACTCCAGGGTTTCCAGCGGCCCGCATGGCCTGGATGCGTGAGTAGCTCTTGCTCCAGACGATCTGGTGCCACGCGGACTGGGTCGTGACGCCGATGACGTCGACGTTCCACCACTCGGGAGCACCGCCGGCTGCGGTGGTCAGGACGTGGCTGTGCGGAGGCAGCAGTGCGTTGCCCGTGCCGGAACCGAAGACCCGCGTGAGGTCGATGCGGTGCGGGTGGTCGACGCAGGAGCCGGCCGTGGGGCACTGCAACGTGTACGGGTTCTTCGGGGTGAAGCCGATCGGCACGACGACGTACAACGGGTCGAACTCCGACGCGGGGATCGCGTCGTAACCCGCCCCGAGCTCACAGTGCGAGCTGGCCGCGCTGGTCGGTGGCTCCTTGCAGAAGAAGTTCGCGGTGTAGTGCAGGTTGTAGGTCTCGCCGTGCAGCCAGCCGTTCGTGTTGCCGACCACGCTCGGCGAGGCGCTGTCGGCCATGTGCATGCCCGACATCGACATGCCCGACATACCGCCGCCTGCCTGCGCGGACGCGAGTGTGGGGCCTGCGACGGCGGCGAGACCGGCGACGAGCAGACCCGCCATCCCGATCCCTGCCGTGCGCGACGTGAGCCGCCGCGGTGGGTGTGGTGTCCTCATTGAGCCTCCTGGTGGTGCTGGTGGACCGAGGGGTCGTGGCTCGGCGAGCCACTGCCTGGGCCGAAATGACCTTCGTGAGGGTTTCGTCACACCCGTCCGGGCGGATTGGACGTGATCTCCACCAGATGGTGGGGACGATGTTCGGCATCGCGGTGGTGGTGCCACCGAGGGCCGGGCGACCAGGATCGAGCCATGAGCGAGCTCGGTGCGCCCGCGGTCTCCGTCCGTGGGCTGGTCAAGAAGTACGGTGAACGAACGGCCGTCGACGGCCTCGATCTGGATGTCTGCCGCGGCGAGATCTTCGCACTGCTCGGGCCGAACGGGGCCGGCAAGACCACCACGATCGAGATTCTCGAGGGCTACCGGCGTCGCGATGCCGGCCAGGCCAGCGTGCTCGGGGTCGATCCTGGATCGGGCGGTCTGCCCTGGCGCTCGCGGATCGGCATCGTCCTGCAAGGGACCAACGACGCCGCGGACCTGACCGTCGGCGAGCTGGTCCGGCACTTCGCCTGCTTCTACCCGGCCCCGCGGAACCCGGATGAGGTGATCGAGGCCGTCGGTCTGCAGACACACAGAGACTCCCGGGTACGGGGCCTCTCCGGAGGGATGCGACGCCGGCTCGACGTCGCGCTCGGGATCATCGGCGACCCTGAGCTGCTCTTCCTCGACGAGCCGACCACCGGGTTCGACCCGCAGGCCCGTCGGGCGTTCTGGGACCTCGTCACCTCGCTCCGCGATGCCGGCACGACGATCCTGCTCACCACCCACTACCTCGACGAGGCCGAGCACCTGGCGGACCGAGTCGGCGTGATCAACCACGGAAGGTTGGTCGCCGTGGACACGGTGGATGGCCTGGGCGCCGAGCAGCGCCGTACCGCCGTCGTCTCGTGGCGAGACCAGACTGGCCGGCACCAGCGGTCGACCCTCGACCCGGCGGGTGTGGTGGTCGACCTCTCTCGCCGCTACGGGGGCCCGGTCGACGACCTAGCGGTGCGCCGTCCCGATCTCGAGGACGTCTACCTGTCGATGATCGAGGCGGTGTCGGCATGAGTCACACGTCCACCCGGGAGGTCGTCACATCCCGTGCTCGCGGCACCACTCTGGCTCGGATCTGCCTTGCGCGGTTGCAGATCGAGCTCAAGCAGTTCTTCCGAGAGCGGGAGGCGGTCATCTTCATCTTCTCGTTTCCCGTTGTGATGTTGGTGATCTTCGCTTCGGCGTTCGCGTCGCAACAGCAGTTCGCGAGCGGCGGCGGCGCGTCGATCGGTGCGGCTCAGTACTACGTGACCGGGATGGTCTCCACCGGGATCATGCTCACGAGCTTCCAGAACCTCGCCGTCTTCATCGCGGTCGAGCGCGATGACGGAACGCTCAAACGGCTGCACGGCACACCGATGCCGCCGGTCGCGTTCTTCATCGGCAAGATCGCGCTGGTTGCCGTGGTCACCGTCATCCAGCTGACCCTGCTCCTCACCGTGGCGCATCTCTTCTACAGCGTGGACCTGCCGCGGACCAGCGCACTCTGGCTGCGGTTCGGCTGGCTGCTGCTGCTCGGTACGGCGGCCGGGACCGTGCTCGGCATCGCGTTCTCGTCGGTGCCGAGGTCCGGCCGGTCCGCCAGTGCGCTGGTCACGCCGATCGTGATCGTGCTGCAGTTCATCTCGGGTGTCTACTTCCTGTACGGCGAGCTCCCGCCGTGGATGCGTGCCATCGCGTCGCTGTTCCCCTTGAGGTGGATGGCGCAGGGCATGAGGTCCGTGTTCCTCCCACCGGAGATGGTCGAGGCGGAGCCGGGAGGTTCGTGGCACATCGGCACCGGGGCGGTTGTCCTGGCCGTGTGGTTCGTCGCCGGACTGGCCCTCGCCGTACGCTCGTTCCGCTGGATGCGACGCGACGATGGCTAGCCGGCGGCGATGATGGACGTACGGCGATGACTGGCCGGACGGCGAAGGAGAACGGGTGAACAGCCGGTACGAGGACGACCACGACGTCGACCCCACGTCGGTCTGGGTGGGCTCGTTGCCCGCCTGGCACGCGAGCTTCGCCCTGCTCCTGGTGCTGTGTGCCGGGCTGATGTTCCTGGTGGCGCCGGTGGAGGAGGCGCTGGCCTGCGCGGGGCTGATGCTGGTGTTGGGTGTCGGGTACGCGACCTTCGGGGTGCGCGCCGCGCGGGACCGCGATGCGACGAGCCGCTGGGTCTACCTCGGTCTCGCGACCGTGGTGTGTCTCTTCGCCACCTGGGTGGTGCCCAGCGCAGCGGTGCTCCTCTTCGTGCTCTTCCCGCAATGCTGGCTGTTGGCGGAGCGCAGACGCGACGGCGTTGTCGCATCCCTGGCTCTCGTAGTCGCCGTCGCCGCCGGTCCGGCGCTCGGTGGGGCGAGCTCGACCAACGACTGGCGCGGTGCCGCACCGTCGCTCGTGGTGGGTTGCGTCTTCAGCATCGTGCTGGGGCTCTACATCCTGCGGCTCATCGACCAGAGCCGCGAACGCGCCGCCCTGCTGGACCAGCTGACCTCGGCGCAGGACGAGCTTGCGGCGGCCCACCACGAGGCTGGGGTGGTCGAAGAGCGTCAACGCCTGGCAGCAGAGATCCACGACACGTTGGCACAGGGGTTCACCAGCATCGCGATGCAGGCAGAGGCCGCGTTGGCGGGACCGGTCTCCAGCGCCGAGGCCGACCGACTGCAGCTCATCGCCCGCACGGCGAGAGACAACCTGGCCGAGGCGCGGGCCCTGGTCACGGCGTTCAGCCCGGCACCACTCGAGGAGGCCACGCTGGCTGAGGCGGTACGGCGGGTCGCCGGTCGGTTCCAGGAGGAGACCGGCGTCGAGGTCGCCGTGCGGGTCGAAGGGGTGCTCGACGGCCTGCCACGAGATCACGAGGTGGTCGTGCTCCGCGCCGTGCAGGAGGCCTTCGCCAACGTGCGAAAGCATGCCGAGGCCCGGCGGGTGGACCTGCTGCTCAAGGTCGCCGAGGGAGCATTGACCCTGGAGATCCGAGACGACGGCATCGGGTTCGCCCGGCCGCGGGGGTCGGGTTTCGGGATCGCGGTCATGACCAGCCGGGTTCACGAAGTGGGTGGTGACGTCGACCTGGAGAGTACTCCCGGGGAGGGGACCCGGCTACGCATCGCGATCCCATGGGACGTCCCGATCCATGAGCGCTGAGCACCAGCCGCGTCCCACCGATGCCCCGCTGCGCATCCTCGTCGCCGACGACCATCCGGTGGTCCGATCGGGTCTGGTGGCGCTGCTGGACGCTCAGCCCGACCTCACCGTCGTGGCCGAGGCGAGCGACGGGCCCGGCGCGCTCCGGGCGGCCATTGCATACAACCCCGATGTGGTGCTGATGGACCTGCGGATGCCTGGCGGAGACGGCGTCACGGCGACGGCAGAGATCACCTCGTCCCTACCGTCGACCCGGGTGCTCGTGCTCACGACGTACGACACGGACTCGGACATCCTGCGGGCGGTCGAGGCAGGTGCAACCGGGTACCTGCTCAAGGACGTGACGGCCCAGCGGCTGGTGGACGCCGTCCGGGCCGCAGCGCGCGGTGAGACGGTGCTGGCCGCCCCCGTTGCGGCGAGGCTGATGCGCCGGCTGCGCGCTCCCGACGCGGACACCCTGACCCCGCGTGAGCTCGACGTGCTCACAGGCGCGGCCCGCGGGCTGTCCAACATCGACATCGGCCGTGAGCTGCATATCGGTTCGGCAACGGTCAAGAGTCACTTGATTCGCGTTTTCGCCAAGCTGGGCGTCGATTCCCGAACTGCCGCCGTGACCGTCGCGATGGAGCGCGGAATCCTGCCTCCTCCCGGGCGTTGACCGCCCGACCCCGATTCGTCTGCGCTGCTGAGCGTTTTCCGCGTCGTATTGCCGCTGACGGATCGGCAGGGCCCGGCGGGCTAGGTCTCGATTGAGCCACAGTCGCGGACCTCCCGGTCCAGAGTCGAACCGATGCGTCGGCGCCCGCGTATCTCCTTCCCGGAGGGGTCAGGCTCACGACGCGAACATTCCTTGGGGTCCGCGTCGTGAGCCTGGGTCAGCGCCGTACAGCAGCTTCAAGCCGGAGAAGAGGTCGTCGTGGGAGACAAGTCAGACTCGAACGTCAGGGCTGGTGCCGAGCCGTTCCTGCAACCGGACGAGCCGATTGTGACAACGCTGTTCGCCCAGCTTCGTGGTCGGTCGCAGGCGATGAGCGGCGGAGTCGCGGGCATGGTCGGAGGCAAACGCGCCGGCGGTGCCCGCCGCGACGCGGAGGCGGCGGGGATCACGCTGGCCGGCGTCATGGCGTTCGTGCTCACGCCCACCAGGCTGCTCATGCTGGAGGCGGGCAACGGGGGCAAGGTCAAGGGTCTGTTGAACGCGTTCGCGCTGTCGGACGTCGGGCCGATGGAGGTCAAGCGACTCGGGCTCGGCGCGTCGGTCACGATCATGATCCTGGGCTCGCCGGTCAAGCTCGAGTCCCGGGTCGGCGCCTCACGTGCGTTCGCCGACGAGCTCGCCCAGGTGAAGGCGCCCTGACCCTGGGCGGAACCCTCCGCCTGTCGAGGACCCCACCGCGGGCTGAGCCCTCCGCCACCGACTGCAACCGAAGCGGCCGGTCGTGCGTCGAACCACCATGTTGACGCGACGGAACGTGTTGAGATCATGGGGAATCGCGGGTGCGCTGGTGGCCGCTCCGCCGCTGCTCGGTGGTTGCGGTCGGGGAGAGCCCGGGCGTTCCCGGCCCACGCCCGGCGAGGTGGGGTCGGTGGGGCTGGCGCGGGCTGACGCGCCGCGGGACATCGGCGGGTCAGGATCGGTTCCGGCGGCGGTGTCCGCGGTTCAGGCGTTCACCACGGACCTCTACCGCAAGCTCGCCGCTCAACCGGGCAACGTGGTGTGTTCGCCGTACTCGGTCGCGGTGGCATTGGCGATGGCGCGCAACGGTGCGCGTGGTCAGACGGGCACGGAGATGGACGCGGTCCTACAGGCGCCTGCGCTCACCCGCTTCAACGAGGGCCTGAATGCGTTGACCCGGCTGGTCGAGAGCCGTGCGGGGGAGCAGAAGCGGGTCGACGGAACCAGGGCGGTGGTCTCGATGGATGTCGCCAACTCACTGTGGGGTCAGCGGGGTACGGCGTGGGAGCAGCCCTTCCTCGAGACGCTCGGCCGCTACTACGGGGCGGGGATGCGGCTCGTCGACTACAAGGGAGACGTCGAGGGCGCCCGGCTGGCCATCAACCAGTGGACGTCGCGCAAGACCCACGAGAAGATCCGCGAGCTGCTGCCGCCCGGCCTGCTCGACGCACTCACCCGACTGGTGCTGGTCAACGCGATCTACCTCAAGGCGCCGTGGGAGACACCCTTCGACACGATGTGGACGGAGAACCGGTCCTTCACGCTGAGCGATGGACGCAGCGTCGCGCCGGACACCATGCGGAGCACCATGACCGTTGTCGTGACGGCTGGTGTCGGCTGGAGAGCGGTGCGGCTGCCGTATGCGGGAGGTCAGCTCGCCATGACCGTCGTCGTGCCTTCGTCGTCCCTGGCCGACCTCGAGGGCACGCTCGACGCCGGGACCCTCCGCTCGATGCTCGGCTCGTCGGCGAGGCCGGAGCGGGTAGGCCTCACGCTGCCCCGGTGGACCTTCCGGCTGACCTCGCCGCTGAAGGACCCACTGACCGGACTCGGCATGCCGACTGCGTTCGATCAGGCCCGTGCCGACTTCAGCCTGATGACCCGCCAGGAATCCTTGTTCATCAGCGAGGTCCAGCATGAGGCGTTCATCTCCGTCGACGAGGACGGGACCGAAGCGGCTGCCGCCACTGCGGTGATCACGGAGGCCAGCGGAATGCCGGTCCCACCGCCGCCGTTCGTCGTCGACCGCCCGTTCCTGTTCGTCATCCATGACGTCGATACCGCCACTCCGATCTTCATCGGCCGGGTGTCCGACCCCACCGCAACCTGACCTGACCTGACCCTCCGAGCCGGGGTGCTGATCTCGCGCGCCCCGCCGGGTTTGCCCAGCATGCTGGGCAGATCCCGTGAAGACTCGCCGGCAAACCGCGCGGCGGGTGGCAGCCGGCGACGCGAACAGGTCAGGCGGGTGCCGGGGCAGTCCGCGACCCACCCTTGCCCGCGCCCGATCCTGGCTCGGCGTCCTCGGCGGTGAGCGGCTTGGCGATGCTTTCCAGCGACTGACCCTCCGCCCTGATCCCCAGGAAGATCTCCACGATCCCACCGATGATCATCAGGGAGGCGCCGATGTAGTAGCCGATGGCGATCTGGGTGATGTCCCCGCTCGCGGTCGCCCGGTCGATCAGCCAGCCGAACAGCAGCGGACCCGAGATGCCGCCCGTCGCGGTGCCGATCGCGTAGAAGAAGGCAATGCACAGCGCGCGCGTCTCCATCGGGAACACCTCGCTCGCCGTGAGGTACGCCGCACTCGCCCCCGCGGAGGCGAAGAAGAAGATGATCCCACCCATCATGGTCAAGGTGGTGGCGTTGAAGTCGCCGAGGAAGAACCCAGCGACCCCGAGCAGCGTGCCCGAGACGATGTACGTGCCGGCAATCATCCGGACCCGGCCGATGCTGTCGAACAGCGGGCTGAGCACCAGCGCTCCGAAGAAGTTGCACACGGCGAACGCCGCCAGGTAGTAGCCGGTCTGGTCAACACCGAGGAACGTGGTCAAGGTGTCGCCGTACGTGAAGAAGAACGCGTTGTACAGAAAGGCTTGGCCGACGAACAGCGTGAAGCACAGAACGGTACGCCGGGGGTAGAGGGTGAACACGGTCTTGGCGATCAGGGCCATTCCGATCGTCTTGCGCTGGCGGATCGTGATGGTCTCGTCGGTGTCCTCGAGCTGCTGACCGGTCTCCTCCTCGACCGTGTGCTCGATGCTGCGGACGATCTCCTCTCCCTCGTCCTCCCGGCCGTGGATGAAGAGCCAGCGGGGGCTCTCCGGGACGTGACGTCGTACCAGCAGGACGCCCAGGGCAAGGACCGCGCCCAGCCCGAAGGCCAGCCGCCATCCCCATGCCTGGTCGATCACGTTCGGGTCGAGCAGCGGGATGGTCAGCAGCGCACCGAGCGCAGCCCCGATCCAGAACGACCCGTTGATGGCGATGTCGACGCGGCCGCGGTACTTCGCGGGGATCAGCTCGTCGATCGCTGAGTTGATCGCGGCGTACTCGCCGCCGATGCCGGCACCAGTGATGAGGCGTGCGGCGAAGTACCACAGCGGGGTGGTCGCGAAAGCCGTCGTGACCGTCGCGACCAGATAGATGCCCAGCGTGATCATGAACAGCTTCTTGCGCCCGAACCGGTCGGTGAGCTGGCCGAAGAACAGCGCACCGATGCAGGCACCGGCGACGTAGATCGCTCCCGCCTGGCCGATCTGGGCACTCGTCAGTCCGAGCCCGTCGTTCGGGTCCTTCAAGATGTCCGACATCGAGCCGACGATGGTGACCTCGAGGCCGTCCAGGATCCAGACGGTCCCGAGGCCGATCAGGATGACCCAATGCCAGCGGGCCCAGGGTAGGCGGTCCATCCGGGCCGGGATGTCGGTTGTGATCGTGCCGGTCTCGACGCCTGTCGACATGGTCGTTGCTCCCTCTGCAGGGTCTCGGAGACACCGGGTGAGACGGTCCCCGGGCTAGGCAGTACCCGTCATCGCGGGTGCGGAAACGTCGGGACCCGCGGTCGGGCACGATGAGCGCATGGCTCAGGACCCTTCGGTGGACTCGTCGCCGGTCACGATCGTCACCGGCGGGACCCGCGGCATCGGCGCCGCAGTCGCCCGGCGCCTCTCCCGCGAGGGCCATCGGCTGGTGCTCGGCTATGCGCGAGAGGTCGAGTCCGCCGAGCTGCTCCAAGCGGAGCTCTCGGCGGTGGGACCCGTCATCACCGTCTGCTCCGACCTGACGGCCGACGAGGGGGTGGAGGCCGTCTTCGAGGCGGCGAGGTCGCGCTTCGGGCGGGTATCGGCCCTGGTCAACAATGCCGGCGCGACGCTGCATCTCGGACGGCTCGAGGACACGCCTACAGACGTCGTACGCGCCGTCATCGACCTCAACCTGACGGCCGCCGTGCTGTGCGCTCGCGAGGCGGTCCGGCAGTTCGACGCTCAGGGGGCGGGAGGGACGATCGTCAACATCTCGTCGGCCGCCGCCACGACAGGGTCTCCCGGGGACTACGTGCACTACGCCGCCGCGAAGGCAGGCGTCGACGCGCTGACCCTCGGCCTGGCGAAGGAGACCGCCGGCCGAGGCATTCGCGTGGTCGGGGTCGCACCCGGCATGACGCAGACCCGCATCCACGCCGACGCCGGCGCCCCGGACCGGCTGAAGCAGGTCGTCGGGCGGGTTCCGCTCGGACGGGTGGGTGTGCCGGACGAGATCGCCGCGGCGGTCGCCTGGCTGCTGTCGGCCGAGGCGTCGTACATCACCGGTACGACGCTGCGGGTCGCCGGCGGACTGTGATGCGCGCAACCCGGTGGTCGGGCCAGGGCGCTCGGCCAGGCACGATGGGCATATGGCGCACCACGACCTGGTGATCATCGGGACCGGCTCCGGCAACTCGATCGTCGACGCCCGGTTCGCCGATCTGGACGTCGGGATGGTCGAGGAAGGCACCTTCGGAGGCACCTGCCTCAATGTCGGCTGCATCCCCACCAAGATGTTCGTGCACACCGCTGACCTGGCTGCCGGCGCTCGAGGGAGCTCCCGCTTCGGCGTCGACTCCCACGTCGACAAGGTCAGGTGGGGCGACATCCGTGACCGGATCTTCGGCCGGATCGACCCGATCGCGTCGGCGGGTGAGGTCTACCGTCGGGAGAACCCCAACGTCACGGTGTACGGCGAGCATGCCCGGTTCACCGGTCAGCGCAGGCTCCGACTGGCCGGTGGCGACGAGATCACGGCGGACCGGATCGTGATCGCGGCGGGCAGTCGAGCGGTCATCCCCGACATCCCGGGGCTCGCCGAGACGGAGCTGCACACCAGCGACACGATCATGCGGATCGACGACCTCCCTGCGTCGATGGTGATCCTGGGAGGTGGCGTGATCGCGGCTGAGATGGCGCACATCTTCTCCGCCCTCGGCACCGCCGTGACGGTGGTGGCGCGGAGCTCACGCCTGCTGATGGCCGAGGACCTCGACGTCTCGACGCGTTTCACCCGGGTCGTCCGAGACCGATGGGACCTCCGGCTGGCGACCCAGGTCGTAAGGGCGGAGCAGCGGCGGCGGACCTGCCCTTCTGCATCTCGCCTCCGCCGAGGACGGAACCAGCCGAGGCACGGTCCAGGCGGACCTCGTGCTGGTCGCCACCGGACGGGTGCCGAACGCCGACCGCCTCGAGGTGTCGGCATCGGGTGTCACCACCCACCCGGACGGCCGGGTCGTCGTGGATGCGCAGCAGCGCACCGCCGTATCGGGCATCTGGGCGCTGGGCGACGTCTCCAGCAAGCACCAGCTCAAGCACGTGGCCAACCACGAGGCGCGAGTCGTCCAGCACAACCTGCTCGACCCCGAGCACCCGATCAGGTCCGACCACCGGTTCGTCCCGCACGCGATCTTCAGCAGCCCGCAGATCGCCTCGGTAGGGAAGACCGAGAACGACCTGCTCGCGTCCGGGACCCCGTACGTCTCCGGGATCGAGGGGTACGACGCGATCGCGTACGGCTGGGCGATGGAGGACACCACAGGCTTCGCGAAGGTGCTTGCCGACCCCGTGTCGGGGCTACTCCTCGGCGCCCACATCATGGGCCCACAGGCGTCGAGTGTGATCCAGCCGGTGATCCAGGCGATGCACTTCGGGCTACCGGCCAGCGAGATGGCTCACGGCCAGTACTGGATCCACCCGGCGATGCCGGAGGTCGTGGAGAACGCGCTGCTCAAGCTCGCCTGAACGACCGCCATGCCGCCGGAGCCCACGAGATCGGGTGCACCGTTCCGGCGGGTTTCGCTGCCGGTGGGTACCCCCTGGTCAACGCCCGGTCACGTCAACGGCGAAACTTGCTTCGCGCCCGTCGGGGAGCTCGGCCAGGACGACACCGCCCGCCCCGAGCAGACCGGCCCAGCCGGGGAAGTCCTCGTCCTCGGTGGCTCCGGCCTGGGTAGAGACGGCGAGCCGCTGATCCGGCGCGAGGAACCGCCGGGCGTCGTCGATGACGCTGCCGTGCCACCAGTCGAGGCCGCGCTGCCATTCGGCGTCGGTGGTGCGACGGGGGCCGTACAGCCCGGGTGCCGCCGGCCCGAGCACCAGCTCTGCCTCGGGTCGGTACGGCGATGGCGTCCCGATCTCGGCGCAGACCGCCAGCGAGCAGCGCATCCCCGCCACCGTGAAGTCTCCGGCCGGCTCGCCGGGCTGGAAGTCGCCGTCCTCACCCTCCCCGAGATGCGCTTTGCGGTGTACGGCGACCAGCTTGCCTGCCGCTGCGACGACCTGGGTGATGTACGGCAGGCCGTCATCCGGCCCGGCCTCGACCAACCCGAAGCAGAGCGCGGTCGCGCCGTCCGTGGCGGCGACCAGGTCGGTCACGGCTGGATGGTCGAGGGAGATCGCGGCGCTCGGCCGATAGCCGGTCAACGACATCTCCGGCAGCAGTACCAGGTCGCAGCCACTTCCAGAGCCCGCGACCAGCAGCTCGAGGTGGCCGGCGTGGTTCGTGGCGAGCTGGCCCTTGGGACAGTTCACCGACGTGAGGAGCAGCCGCATGAGAGACAGTCTGACCGAACGCAGGGTCGACCCGGACGGGCGTGGGCCGTGTTACAGATCAAGCGCAGATCTGCGCAGGAGTGTCACACTGCGGTAGACTCGAAGCATGTATGGGAGCGACTTCAGCCAGCAGACCCAGGACGTGCCGGACGAGGTTCGCGCGACCGATCTGGAGAGAGACTTCCAGGCGATCATCGACGGCGACGGGCGGATCGAGCCGCGCGACGCGATGCCGGAGGCCTACCGCAAGAACCTGATCCGGCAGATCGCCCAGCACGCCCACTCGGAGATCATCGGCATGCAGCCCGAGGGCAACTGGATCAGCCGAGCGCCGAGCCTGCGCCGTAAAGGGATCCTGATGGCGAAGGTCCAGGACGAGGCGGGTCACGGGTTGTACCTCTATGCCGCTGCCGAGACCCTCGGCGCCGACCGCGCGGACCTCCTCGACATGCTGCACAGCGGTCGCCAGAAGTACTCCTCGATCTTCAACTACCCGACTCTCACGTGGGCTGACATGGGCGCCATCGGCTGGCTGGTCGACGGCGCGGCGATCGTCAACCAGGTGCCGTTGTGCCGCTGCTCTTATGGGCCTTACGCCCGGGCCATGGTCAGGGTGTGCAAGGAGGAGTCGTTCCATCAGCGGCAGGGCTTCGAGATCCTCAACACGCTCTCGCACGGAACGCCGGCGCAGCACGACATGGCCCAGGATGCCATCAACCGCTGGTGGTGGCCGAGTCTGATGATGTTCGGTCCGCCCGACACGGACTCGCCGAACTCGGCGCAGTCGATGGCCTGGGGGGTCAAGCGCTTCAGCAACGACGACCTCCGGCAGCGGTTCGTGGACATGACCGTGCCGCAGTCCGAGGCGCTCGGGCTGACACTTCCGGATCCGGAGATCGCCTGGAACGAGCAGCGCGGTAGCTACGACTTCGGCGAGATCGACTTCACCGAGCTCTTCGAGGTCATCAAGGGCAACGGGCCCTGCAACAAGGCCCGGATCGAGCACCGGCGACGTGCCCACGACGAGGGCGCCTGGGTCCGCGAGGCAGCGTCGGTCTATGCCGCCAAGCGCCGTACAGCCGCAGAGACCGCCGCGTGAACGACCCCGAACCGAACGACCGCACCCCACGCGACTGGCCGCTGTGGGAGGTCTTCGTGCGGGCTCGCCGGGGGCTCAACCACGTCCACGTCGGTAGCCTGCATGCGCCCGACGCCGAGATGGCGATTCGCAACGCTCGAGACCTCTACACGCGAAGGCAGGAGGGCGTGTCGATCTGGGTGATTCCGGCGGACGCGATCTCGGCCAGCAGTCCGGATGAGAAGGACTCCTTCTTCGACCCGGCCGCGGACAAGGTCTACCGGCACCCGACCTTCTACACCGTGCCCGAGGGGGTCGAGCACCTGTGACGGCAGACCTCAAGCAAGTCAGGCAGGCTCGGCCCGACGAGCCCGTCGTCCATGCGTCGAGCGTCGATGCGGCGAGCGTCGACAAGGCGGACGTGGTGCGGTACGTGCTGCGGCTGGCCGATGATGCACTGGTCGGCGCGCAACGCATGGGGGAGTGGATCGCCGCCGCCCCACAGCTCGAAGAGGACGTGGCCCTCGGCAACATCGCACTCGACCAGCTGGGGCAGGCGCGCTCACTGCTCACGTACGCGGGCGAGCTCGAGGGCCGGGGGCGTGACGAGGACGACCTCGCCTACCTGCGCGACGAACGGGAGTTCGTCAACGCGCAGATCTTCGAGATCCCGAACGGTGACTTCGGGTGCACGATCGCGCGGATGCTGGTGACATCGTCGTACCAGCTCGAGCTGTACGGCGGGTTGATGAGCTCGAGCGACCCGACACTGGCAGCCGTTGCGGCCAAGGCGGTCAAGGAGGTCGCCTACCACCGGGACCACGCGACGCAGTGGACCCTCCGGCTCGGCGACGGCACCGAGGAGTCGCATCGCCGTATGCAGCAAGGGCTTGACGATGTATGGCCATACGTCGCTGAGCTCTTCGAGTCGGACGAGCTGGTCGCCGCCCTCGCCGCATCGGGCATCGCGGTCGATCCCGCAGGCCTCGAGGACGCGGTGATCGGGTACGTCGACCAGGTGCTCGCCGACGCCACCCTCGAGCCGCCGCAGACCGCCGTACACCACACCGGCGGTCGACGTGGGGTCCATACGGAGCACATGGGATACCTACTGGCGGAGCTGCAATATCTCCACCGCTCCCACCCGGGAGCCACCTGGTGACCCGGCAGACTTCCTACCCTGCGCCGGTCAGTGGCCAGAGTCGGCAAGGCTCGGCCTGGCGGGCGGCGGCTGCCGTGCTCGACCCCGAGGTGCCGGTCCTCACCATCGAGGACCTGGGCGTGCTGCGCGATGTCGTCGTCGGAGACGCCGGCCAGGTCGACGTGACGATCACGCCGACGTACTCGGGCTGTCCCGCCATGGACGCCATCCGAGACGACGTGACCACGGCCTTGCAGGACGAGGGTTTCGACGACGTGACCGTGCGTCTCGTGCTGTCTCCGGCATGGACGACGGACTGGATGAGTCAAGCAGGTAAGGAGAAGCTGCTCGCCTACGGCATCGCACCGCCGGACCGCCGAGCCTCCGGCCCGATCCCGCTACGGCTCTCGCTCCGGTGCCCCCAGTGCGGATCCGGGTCGACGCATGAGCTGAGCCGG
Source organism: uncultured Actinomycetota bacterium (assembly GCA_963833975.1). Taxonomy (GTDB): domain Bacteria; phylum Actinomycetota; class Actinomycetes; order Propionibacteriales; family Nocardioidaceae; genus JAWWPG01. Next base: position 147,532 of record CAWIAB010000004.1, on the reverse strand, counting down.
TTCGGGTCGACTGCGTGCAAGTCGCTGTGGGTCTGCGACGACTGCAAGGAGCCCTTCGACCATTTCAAGGTGCACTGAGTGACGGTCGAACAGGCGGAGCGGACCCGCCGGCCGGTCTTCCATCCGCTGCGGGTCAGCGACATCTCGGTGCTCACGGATGACGCGGTGTGCATCAGCTTCGCGGTACCGCCCGAGCTGGCCGACGACTACGACTTCGTGCAGGGCCAGCACCTCACGCTCCGTACGTCCCTGGCCGGCGATGACGTACGGCGCAGCTACTCGATCTGTGCGCCGGCCAAGTCCGGCCGGCTCCGGATCGGCGTCAAGGTCCTGCCCGGCGGGCACTTCTCGGGCTTCGCGGCCGGCGGGCTCACCGTCGGTGACGAGATCGACGTGATGACGCCGATGGGCCGCTTCTACACCCCCCTGGACCCGGCGAACGTCAAGCACTACTGCGCGATCGCCGCCGGCAGCGGCATCACGCCGATCCTGTCGATCGTCGCGACGACCCTCGCGCAGGAGCCGCACAGCCGGGTAACACTTCTCTTCGCCAACCGGACCAGCCGGACCGTGATGTTCCTGGAGGAGCTCGAGGACCTCAAGGACCGCTACCCAGGACGCTTCCACCTGGTCCATGTGCTGAGCCGGGAGGCGCAGGACGCCGAGCTCCTGTCCGGGCGACTCGACGGTCCGCGGCTGACCACGATCACCCAGACGCTGGTGCCCGCGGACAGCGTCGACGAGTGGTTCCTGTGCGGGCCGTACGAGATGGTGATCGACCTGCGCGACGCCCTGGTCGACGTGGGGGTCGACAAGGCGCACATCCACTCGGAGCTGTTCCATGTGGAGAAGGCTCCGCCGCCACCATTGCGGGAAGCCGACGACCAGGGTGAGGGGTCCGATGTGACGATCACCCTCGACGGTCGTCGTTCGTCGTTCCGGCTCAAGGCCGGCGACGTGCCGGTCCTGGAGGCTGCGCTCGCGGTGCGCTCGGATGCGCCCTTCGCGTGTCGGGGCGGGGTGTGCGGCACCTGCCGGGCGAAGGTCCTGGAGGGTGAGGTCGAGATGGACACCAACTACGCACTCGAGCCCGACGAGATCGCCGCCGGCTACGTCCTCACCTGCCAGAGCCACCCGACCACCCCCGTCGTACGCCTCGACTACGACGCCTGACGCGGGCGTTTGGGTGGTGCACCACCCAAACGCCCCCGGAGCCACCCAAATCTGAGTGGCTTGAGGGGTACTTGAGTGGTGCACCACCCAAACGCCCCCCGAGCCAGCCAAATCTGAGTGGCTTGAGGGGTACTTGAGTGGTGCACCACCCAAACGCCCCCCGAGCCACCCAAATCTGAGTGGCTTGAGGGGTACTTGAGTGGTGCACCACCCAAATGGCCCCGGGTGCGCGTCGCTAAGTCGTCACGGCAGCGGACTGGTGGGAACGGAGGGCGGTCTTCACCAGGATGTCGACGAGCGCCGGGTACGACAGGCCCTCCGCGGCCCAGATCTGCGGAAACTGCGACGCGGTGGTGAAGCCGGGGAAGGTGTTGACCTCGTTCAGCACCGGACCTGCCGAGCCGTCGCCGAGCAGGAAGTCGACCCGGAGCAGCCCCTCACAGCCCAGCAGGGCGAACACCTCGAGCGCTATGCGCTGCAGCTCCGCGGTCTGCTCAGGGTCGAGGCGGGCCGGGATCTCGAAGACGGTGTGGTCGTCGGCGTACTTCGCCTGGTAGCTGAAGTGGCTCTGTTCCGCGGAGTAGGTGATCTCCAGCGGTGGCCCGGCCTCGCGCCGACCGTCCGGATGCTCGAGTACGGCGATGTCGACCTCCCGACCGGTGACGGCCGCCTCCACCAGGACCTTCGGGTCGAACGCCCGAGCCGTCTCCACGGCCGCGGCCAGGTCGGCCCAGCGGTCGACCCGGGTCACCCCCTGGCTCGATCCGGCGCGGGCGGGTTTCACGAACACCGGGAGGCCCAGACGCTCCCGGTCGGCCTCTGACAGCTCCACCGCGCCATCGACCAGGACCACCCCGTCGGCGACGCGGAGCCCGTGCGCCTTGAAGACGTCCTTGGCGACCGCCTTGTCCATCCCCACGGCACTCGCGAGCACACCGCTGCCGACGAAGGGGACGTCGAGCGTTGCCAGCAGCCCTTGCAGGGTGCCGTCCTCACCCTGCGGGCCGTGCAGTGCGGGGATCACCACATCGACGTTCCGGAGCAGCCGCATCGCCTCGACCACACTCGCCCACCGGTCCTTCACACGTTTTTCCGCGCACGGCGGCTGCGTCCCGACGGTCCAGCTGCCGTCCGGACAGATCAGCACGGGCACGACGTCGTACCGACCGGGATCGAGCGCCGTGATGATGGCCGAGCCGGAGGCGCACGAGACATCGTGCTCCGGGCTGGCCCCGCCGAAGATGACGGCGACGCGAGTTCGGGCCGCCGCCGGAGTCCGCTGGCAGGTGGCGCCGAGCCACCCGGCTGCCGATGCCGGTGAGGATCTCGTGCGGGTTGGTGCCGGCCCACCCAGCCCAGTCCTCGACCGTCGGCTCCCCGTGTGTGCCGGGCCCGAACACCACGACCTCGTCGCCGATCTCCACCCCCACGTCCCCGGCGTCCACGACGAACTGGTCCATGGCCACCCGGCCGGCCACCCCGCGGCGTACCCCACCGACCAGCACAGCCGCGCGCCCCCCTGCGGCGCGCGGAATGCCGTCGGCATAGCCGAGGGGGACCAGGGCCAGCGTGGTCGACCGGTCGGTCACGTACTCATGGCCGTACGACACCCCGGCGCCGGCTTCGACCGTACGGCGCATCAGGGTCCTCGCCCGTAGGGTCATCGCGGGTCGCAGATCGTGTCGCCGGCCGGGGATCGGCTCGACGCCGTACAACGCGATGCCCGCCCGGGCGAGGTCGTAGTGCGTAGCGGAATCGGCGAGCAGCGCGGCGGAGTTGGCCAGGTGGACCACGTCGGGCGTGAGTCCGGCCACCCTGGCGTGGGCGACGGCCTCGTCGAAGCGTCGTGTCTGCTGACGGGTCAGGTCGCTGGACGGCTCGTCCGCGCGGGCCAGGTGTGACCACACGCCCCGGATGCGGACCGCCCCCTCGTCCTCGAGGGCGCGGGCTCGCCGTACCAGCTCCGGCCAGGCCGCCGGATCGGCTCCGCCGCGGTGGAGACCGGTGTCCACCTTGAGGTGGATGGCGATGGCGATGCCGTACCTGGTTCCTGCCGAGCCGATCGCCTCCAGGTGCTCGAGTGACGCGACCGCGAGGTCGATGTCGTGGCCGATCACGGGACGGAGACCTTGGTCCGGCAGGTGCATCCAGGCCAGCACCGGCGCCGTGATCCCGGCTTCGCGCAGCTCCAGCGCCTCCGCCACTGACGTGACGCCCAGCCAGGTCGCTCCGCTCGCGAGGGCGGTGCGTGCGACAGGTACGGCGCCGTGCCCGAAGGCGTTGGCCTTGACCACGGCCATCAGCCCGCCGCGAGCGGTCGAGCTCAGGATCGCCGTGTTGTGGCGGATCGCGTCCAGGTCGACGACCGCCTCGGCGTAGGCGTCCGTCCGGTCCCAGGATGCGTGTCCCAGGTCGACTGCGCGCTCGGTCATCGTCATGGTGATGACGTTACGAGCCGACCATGGTGCCGTCGTCGTCCGGGCGGCTCGTCTTCCTGTACGCCGGAAGGACTATCTCGAGAGCCACTGTCTGCGACCCGCGATAGGTTCAGAAAACCCTGGAGAGCACTCCCCGAGGAACCCCCAACCGGCACCAAGGAGCCCGATGATGACCACACGTGACACCCCGTTCGCCCCCGGCACACCCTGCTGGGTCGACCTGCTCAGCTCGGACCCGGACCGGGCCGCCGGGTTCTACGGAGAGGTGCTCGGCTGGAAGGCGGAGGACACCGGCGAGGACTTCGGCAACTACGTCAGGTTCTCCAGCGATGATCAGGGGGTTGCCGGCATGATACGCAACACCCCGGAGATGGGCAGCCCGGATGTGTGGACGACGTACATCTCCACCGATGACCTCGACGCGACGGTGAGCCGCGCGACCGAGGCCGGAGCGACTGTCATGTCGCCGGCCATGGATGTGCGCGATCTCGGTCGGATGGCGGTCATCGTCGACCCGGTCGGCGCCGTGCTCGGCCTGTGGCAGCCCGGCAAGCACACCGGGTTCAACAAGTACAACGAGCCAGGCTCGGTGACCTGGGATGAGCACCACAGCAAGGACTTCGCGACCTCGACCGACTTCTACCAGAAGGTCTTCGGCTGGACCTACGAGAAGACCGGCGACACCGACGACTTCCGCTACTACCAGGGCCAGATCGACGGTCAGACCGTCGCCGGGCTGATGGACTCCAAGTCGTTCCTGCCCGACGAGGTGCCGTCACACTGGACGGTCTACTTCAGCGTTGCGGACGTCGATGCGGCGGTCTCGACCGCCGTCGACAACGGTGCGACCGTCACGGTCGCCACCGAGGACACCCCGTTCGGCCGCATGGCCGAGCTGACCGACCCGACCGGTGCGCGGTTCAAGCTGCATGGACCAAACCTCTCGGGCGAGGGGTCCTGACTCAGGCGGGCAGGGCTAGCCGCTGACAAGATGGGCCGTATGGAGCCCCTCGCGTCGCGGAGCGACGTCACCCTGACGGTCAACGGGGTCGCGCGGACCCTCACGATCGACAACCGAACATCGCTGCTCGACACCCTCCGTGACCACCTCGGCCTGACCGGCACCAAGAAGGGCTGCGACCACGGCCAATGTGGCGCCTGCACGGTCATTGTCGACGGCCGGCGGGTCAACTCGTGTCTGCTGCTGGCCGTGGCGACGCAAGGCGCCGACGTCGTCACCATCGAGGGCCTCGCGGTCGATGACGAGCTGCACCCGATGCAGCGGGTCTTCGTCGAGCGGGACGCGTTCCAGTGCGGCTACTGCACACCCGGCCAGATCTGCTCCGCGGTCGCGATGCTCGCGGAGGCCGACGCCGGCTGGCCGAGCGCCGTGACCCCCGCCGACGTCGTTGCGGTCGAGGGCCGGCAGGCGCTGGATGCCGGTGAGGTGCGCGAGCGGATGAGCGGGAACCTGTGCCGATGCGGCGCCTATGCCAACATCGTGCCTGCGGTACTCGACGTGGCTGCGCTCGACATGGCCGTACTCGACGCAGGAGCGCGCGCGTGAGGGCCTTCGGCTACCAGCGGGTCGGTACGGCGGACGAAGCGGTCTCCGCTCTGCGCGAACGGCCCGAGGGTGCCTATCTCGGGGGCGGCACCAACCTCGTGGACCTGATGCGCCTCGGGGTCATGAGGCCGAGCGACCTGATAGACGTGACGGCCGCGATCCCGCGCACCATCGAGGCAACCGACGGTGGGGGCCTGATGATCGGCGCGGGGCTGCGCAACAGCGACCTGGCGGCCGACCACCGGGTACGCCGCGACTATCCCGCCTTGTCCCAGGCGTTGCTGGCCGGCGCATCGGGGCAGCTGCGCAACATGGCCACAGTCGGAGGCAACCTGCTCCAGCGGACCCGGTGCCTGTACTTCCAGGACGTGAGCAAGCCCTGCAACAAGCGCGAACCGGGATCCGGCTGTCCCGCCCGGGCGGGTCTGCACCGCGATCTCGGCATCCTCGGGGTCAGCGAGGCGTGCATCGCGACCCATCCGTCCGACCTGGCGGTCGCCCTCGCGGCGTTCGATGCCGTCGTCCACGTTCACGGCGCGGATGGGCCCCGGGAGCTCGCGCTGGCTGACTTCTACCGGTTGCCCGGAGACGACCCGTCGCGGGAGACCACGCTCGCCCACGGCGACTTGGTCGTCGCCATCGAGCTCCCGCCGCCTGGTGCACTGAGCCGTACCTCGGCGTATCGGAAGGTCCGTGACCGGGCCTCCTTCGCGTTCGCCGTCGGCTCGGTGGCGGCTGCTGTGACGCTGGACGGCGAGCTGGTGTCGGACGTCAGGATCGCGTTCGGAGCCGTGGCGCCGATGCCGTGGCGAGCGCGGGTCGCCGAGGACGCGTTACGACAGCGGCCGCTCACTGCGGAGAGGGTCGCCGCAGCGGTGGCTCTGGAGATGCAAGCGGCCAAACCTCTGCCTGCCAACGCGTTCAAAGCCGACCTGACCGCGCGCATCACCACGGAGGTGCTCCTGCGACTGGGCGGCCGAGACCTGGGCGATCCCCGATGACCACGACAGTCGTCAACCGTCACGTCAGTCTCGGTTCCCTCGCGCGGGTCGAGGGCGTCGACAAGGTGACCGGGCGGGCGCGCTATGCCTTCGAGTACGACGCCGATGAGGTTGCCTACGCCTGGCCGGTGCTGGCCACGATCGCCCACGGCAAGGTCCGCGAGGTGGACGAGGGGGCGGTCGTGGGCCGCGACGGCGTGCTCGCGGTGCTGTGGTGCGGCAACGCGCCGCGCCTGCACGACCCGGACCCCTTCCTGGCTGTTCTGCAGACGCCCGAGGTGGCGTTTCGTGGCCAGGTCGTGGCCCTCGTCGTGGCGCTGACCCCGGAGGCCGCCCGCGAGGCCGCGGCCGTCCTGCCGGTCGAGTACGACGCTCTGCCGCACGACACGGTGCTGACGGCCGACCACCCCTCCATCGAGAAGCCGGACGAGGTCAACCCCGGGCTCGAGACCGACTCGGTGATCGGCGACCCCCAAGGGGCCTTCGACACGAGCCCGGTCCGGATCGATGCGACATACAGGACCCCGGCCGAGCACAACAACCCGATGGAGCCGCACGCAACGACGGCGATGTGGGACGGCGACGGTCTCACGGTCCAGGACTCCAACCAGGGTGGGCAGGCCGTGCGTACGGCGTTGGCGAAGGTCTTCGGGCTGCGCCCGGAGGACGTGCGGGTCGTGAATCCCCATGTAGGCGGGGGTTTCGGCTCGAAGGGGACCCCTCGCCCCAACGTCGTGCTCGCGGCGATGGCTGCCCGAGTCGTCGACCGGCCGGTCAAGATCGCGCTCACCCGGCAGCAGATGTTCGCGCTGGTGGGCTATCGCACCCCGACCATCCAGCGGATGCGGCTCGGTTCGGATGCCGACGGGGTCCTCCAGTCGCTCTCCCACCACGTCGTCGAGCAGACCGCCACCGTGATGGAGTTCGCGGAGCAGTCGGCCGTCATCAGTCGGGTCATGTACGCGGCGCCGCATCGCCGTACGTCGCACCGGCTGGCCACGCTGGACGTACCCATCCCGTCCTGGATGAGGGCACCGGGGGAGTGTCCGGGATCGTTCGCGCTGGAGTCCGCGATGGACGAGCTGGCCGCCGCGACCGGGGTGGACCCCGTCGAGCTGCGGATCCGCAACGAGCCGACCGTCGACCCCGAGCGTGGCGTGCCGTTCTCGAGCCGCCACCTGGTCGAGTGCCTGCGCTCCGGTGCGGAGCGCTTCGGGTGGGTCGAGCGTGACCCGCGGCCACGCCGACGCCGGGTCGGGCGCTGGCTGGTCGGCTTCGGGGTCGCCTCGTCGACGTACCCGTTCAATGTCGCCCCCGCCACCGCCCGGGTGGCGGTCGACGCCGACGGCCGTTACTCGGTGGCGATCAACGCCACTGACATCGGCACCGGTGCTCGCACCGCGCTGCTCCAAGTGGCCGCCGAGACGCTCGGCGTGCCTCCGGAGGCCGTGACCATCCTGATCGGCGACACCCGGCTGCCGCGAGCAGGCATCGCGGGCGGCTCCATGGGCACGAACTCGTGGGGATGGGCGGTGGAGAAGGCGGCCGCGAAGCTCCGGGCCCGGGTGGACGGCGAGGGCGGGGTGGTGCCGTCGGAAGGCATCGAGGCCACCGAGGGCACCGCGGACGAGGTGAAGGCGCTCGGTGACGCCTACAGCCGGCACGCGTTCGGAGCTCAGTTCGTCGAGGTCCGGGTCGACGCCGACACGGGGGAGATCCGCGTCCCGCGCATGGTCGGCGTCTTCGCCGCCGGCCGCATCATCAACGCGAGCACGGCGCGGTCACAGCTCATCGGCGGGATGACGATGGGGTTGTCGATGGCGCTGCACGAGGAAGGCCTGATGGACGCCGAGTTCGGTGACTACGCCAACCACGATCTTGCGACGTACCACATTGCCGCCCATGCCGACATCGGTGACATCGAGGTCAGCTGGCTCGAGGAGGACGACCCCCACCTGGGCGGCCCCCGTACCAAGGGCATCGGCGAGATCGGCATCGTCGGGACCGCCGCCGCCGTCGCCAACGCCGTCTACAACGCCACCGGCACCCGCCTCCGCAACCTCCCCCTCCACCTCGAGGCCGTCCTGGACGGCTAGGGGAGGCGGGCGGTGTAGTGGAGGCCAGTGGCGGCGATCAGCCCGGCGTCGATGGCGGCCTGCTCATCGGCCTCGCTGGTCAGCGTCAGGTCGGCGAAGAAGTACGGCCCCCGGGTGCAGGCCTGCCGGTCGAAGCGGGAGTCCAGCGCGTCCAGCATCGCGTCCCCGGAATGGATGCCCTCCTGGGTCGCCCACGCCCGGAGGTACTCGTCCCAGGTCTGTCCGGAGTCGGCCCAGCTGTCCCGAAAGTGGTGGAGCCAGCTGTGCGAGGTCCCAGGTGGGTCGAGGCGGTCGAAGCACCATCGTGCGGTGGCCTCGTCGAACCGCTGCCAGTCCAGCTCGACGATGACCAGGGTCCCGTCGTCCATGAGTGTCCGGGCGATGCTGGACATGACCTGGTCGAGGTCGCCGACGTGGTGCAGCGAGGTGCACGCCACCACAGCGTCCACCCGCCGGCCAAGGTCGAGCCGCTCGAACTCCAGCTGGCGGTAGTCGGCTCGGGCCGGCGCCAGCGGGTCGACGCCGACGGCGTCGTACCCGGCCTGCAGCAGGCGAGGGACGAGGCCGCCCTCGATCCCACAACCGATCTCCAGGACGTTGGCCGGAGCGGGCGGCAGCTGGTTGCGGACGAACTCCCAGGTCGACGCCAGCCAGGTGTCCCGGTTCGGGTTGGCGTGCGCACCCCGGGAGCGGAGCCAGCTCAGAACCTGCTGGGCGTGCTGGTTCGGCGGGAACACCGGGTAGAACACGTGCTCGATGACGCCGTCGCGGACGACCAACGTGAGGCGGGCGAACAGGGTCGAACCGCCGGCCTCGAACGTCGGCAGGCCCAGCGCCGCGGCCAGGCTGAGCTCGACGTCCGACAGCATGGCGAACGGCAGCCCCAAACGGTCGACGAGCTCCCGCTGGTAGTCGCTCTCCTGACTGGACACGCCGAAGACCCGGTCCGCGCCGGCGCTGCGCAGGTCCTCGTGGTGGTCACGGAAGTCGCACGCCTCGGTCGTGCAGCCGCGGGCTCCGGGGATGTCGTTCCAGCCCGACGGCAGGTCGAGGTCCGGCCGACCGCTCAGCGGGTAGACGTACAGGATGCTCCGGCCAGGTCCCAGCGAATCCAGCGCGACGCCATCCCCGTCAGTGCTCGGCAGGCTCAGCGGTGGCAGCGGCACGGCCCACGAGGTGGTCGGCCGCACCGTCGTCCTGAGGCACGGGCAGGTCGCTGGGAAGCTCGGTCAGGTCGGCCATGCTCAGAAACTGTGGCACAGCCCGAGTACGTTGTGCTGATGCGGCAGTACCTGGACCTGATGCAGCGGGTTCTCGACGAGGGCGTCGCAGAAGTCCGACCGCACCGGGCACCGGCACGCTGAGCGTGTTCGGCCACCAGATGCGGTTCGACCTGGAGGCGGGCTTCCCGCTGGTCACCACGAAGAAGGTGCATCTGCGCTCCGTGTTCGGAGAGCTGCTGTGGTTCCTCCGCGGCGACACCAACGTGGCCTGGCTGCAGGAGCGCGGCATCCACATCTGGGACGAGTGGGCCGACCCGGCCGGCGACCTCGGGCCGGTCTACGGCTACCAGTGGCGCAGCTGGCCGACGCCCGGACGGCCGACACGTCGACCAGCTCCGCGGCGGTCATCGAGGCCATCCGCGTGAGCCCGACTCGCGCCGCCACCTGGTCAGCGCCTGGAACGTGGCCGACCTGCCACGAGATGGCGCTCGCCCCCTGCCACGCGTTCTTCCAGTTCTACGTGGCCGACGGCCGGCTGTCCTGCCAGCTCTACCAGCGCTCGGCCGACGTCTTCCTCGGTGTGCCGTTCAACATCGCGTCGTACGCCCTGCTCACCCACCTGGTCGCGCAGGTCACCGGGCTGCGGGTCGGCGACTTCGTGCACACCTTCGGCGACGCCCACCTCTACCTCAACCACCTCGAGCAGGCCCGCATCCAGCTGAGCCGGGACCCGCGGCCCGCTTCCGCGGCTCGAGCTCAACCGCGCCGTCACGGACATCGACGGCTTCGACCTCGACGACATCAGCGTCGTCGGCTACGACCCGCACCCGGGCATCCGGGCACCTATCGCCGTATGACCCGCCACCGCCTGATGACAGCGGAGTCGTGCCCGTCATAGTCATGGCCGCGGTCGCGCGGAACGGCGTGATCGGCCGGGACGGTGCGATGCCGTGGCATCTCCCGCTGGATATGGTCCGCTTCCGCGAGACCACGATGGGCCACGTGCTGGTCATGGGCCGCCGGACCTACGAGTCGATCGGGCGTCCCCTGCCCGGCCGCACGACTGTCGTGGTGACTCGCCAGGACCCCTGGCCTCCCGCCGGCGAGCCACCCGCCGGTGTCTTCGTCGCCCGACAGCGTGCCCGAGGCGCTCGACCTGGCTGCCACCATCGATGCCGAGATCTTCGTCCAGGGCGGCGCCCAGATCTACGCGGAGGCGCTGCCGGTCGCGGACCTGCTCGAGCTGACCTGGGTCGACGCCGACCCGGCCGGTGACACGCTCTTCCCCGAGGTCGACTGGTCACAGTGGGTCGAGACGGCGCGCGAGTACCGTTCACCGGGCGGCGCCTGGGTCGACGTACGGCCGCCGGTCGGACCGGACCGAACGGCACGAAAATTGTGAAGAAAAGCTTGTAACGCACGCCTCCGCTGGATGCGATAATCACTTGACGCCCCGTTGCTGCCCGGACCCCCGAGCGGGTAGCAACGGGGCTCGCTTGTGTCCGCGACCCGAGCCGACCGCGGCTGCCCGGCAGGCGGGCCAGGACCGGTAGCCTTCAGCCATGAGCCCGGTGACGACAGCCCCGTTCGGGCAGGTGCTCAGCGCGATGGTCACGCCGTTCGACGCCGAGGGCCGAGCTCGACACCGTTGCCGCCGCCACGCTGGCCACCCACCTGGTCGACGCGTGCGGCTCACGACGGGCTGGTGATCTCCGGTACGACGGGGGAGTCGCCCACCACGACGCGACGCGGAGCAGGACGCACTCCTGCGGGCCGTCGTCGAGGCGGTCGGGGACCGGGCCTACGTCGTCGCCGGCGTCGGCACCAACGACACCGCCCACTCGGTCGAGCTGGCCAAGGGCCGCGCAGGCCGCCGGCGCCCACGGGCTGCTGGCGGTGACGCCGTACTACAGCAAGCCGCCGCAGACCGGCCTGGTCGCCCACTTCCGCGCCATCGCCGACGCCACGGACCTACCGGTCATGCTGTACGACATCCCTGGCCGCACCGGCACCAAGCTGGCCGCAGTGACGCTGGCGACGCTCGCCGAGCACGACCGCATCGTCGCGGTGAAGGAGGCGAGCGGGGACCTCTACGCCGGCAGCTGGCTGCTGGCGTCGACCGACCTGGCCCTCTACAGCGGCGACGACGCGCTCAACCTCGCCTGGCTCGCGCTCGGGGCGGTCGGCGTGGTCTCCGTGGTCGGTCACCTCGCCGGGCTGCGCTACCGCGACCTGGTCACTGCGGTGGCGCAAGGCGACCTCGAGCGAGCCCGGGAGATCGACCGCTCGCTGCTGCCGGCGGTGGCGGCGATCATGACCCGTACCCAGGGGGCCATCATGGTCAAGGCAGCGCTCGAGCTGCAGGGCACCCTGTCCAACCGGGTCGTGCGGTCTCCCCTGGTCGAGGCCACCGAGCAGCAGGTGCTCGAGCTGCAGCGCGACCTGATCGACGCTGGCCTTCTGGAGGACACCGGTACATGATCACCACGAACGACGTGGAGAAGTCCACGTCCGGCGACCGCTCGCCCTCGACCACGCCCGCCAGAACGGGGCCCATCGATGAGCCACCTCTACTCCCACCTCGGCGCCCCGCCGCCGCTACCCGACAACGGCCTGCGGGTCATCCCGCTCGGTGGCCTCGGCGAGGTCGGTCGCAACATGGCGGTGCTCGAGTACCGCGGCCGGCTGCTGATCATCGACTGCGGAGTGCTGTTCCCCGACGAGAACCAGCCGGGCGTCGACCTGATCCTGCCCGACTTCTCGGCGATCCGGGACCGCCTCGGCGACGTCGAGGCCGTGGTGCTGACCCACGGCCACGAGGACCACATCGGCGCCGTGCCGTACCTGCTCCGCGAGCGTCCGGACATCCCGCTGGTCGGCTCCAAGCTCACGCTGGCGCTGCTCGACGCGAAGCTGCGCGAGCACCGCCAGACCCGCTCGCCGCGCCACCAGGTCAAGGAGGGGGAGCGCCTGTCGTTCGGGCCGTTCGACCTCGAGTTCGTGGCGGTCAACCACTCGATCCCCGACGCGCTGGCCATCGTCGTCCGCACCGGCGCCGGGCTGCTCCTGCACACCGGCGACTTCAAGATGGACCAGCTCCCGCTCGACGGACCGCATCACCGACCTGCGCGCCTTCGCCCGGCTGGGCGAGGAGGGCGTCGACCTCTTCCTCGTCGACTCGACCAACGCCGAGGTTCCGGGGTTCACCACCTCCGAGCGCGACGATCGGACCGGTGCTCAACCGGGTGTTCGCCACCAGCAACCAGCGCATCATCGTGGCCTGCTTCGCCTCCCACGTGCACCGAGTCCAGCAGACGATGGACGCCGCCGTGCAGGTCGGCCGCAAGGTCGTCTACGTCGGCCGGTCGATGGTCCGCAACATGGGGATCGCCCGCGACCTCGGCTATCTCCACGTGCCCCCGAACACGCTGATCGAGCTGAACGACCTCACCAACTTCGACCCCAACCAGGTCGTCATCATCTCGACCGGCTCCCAGGGCGAGCCGATGTCGGCGCTGTCGCGGATCGCCGCGCGCAACCACGACCGGATCGCGATCGAGCCGGGTGACACCGTGGTGCTCGCCTCGAGCCTGATCCCCGGCAACGAGAACTCCGTCTTCCGGGTCATCAACGGGCTGACCGGGCTCGGCGCCAAGGTCGTCCACAAGGGCAACGCGATGGTCCACGTCTCGGGGCACGCCAGCGCCGGCGAGCTGCTCTACTGCTACAACATCGTGCGCCCGCGCAACGTGCATGCCGGTGCACGGCGAGGTCCGGCACATGGTGGCGAACGCCGAGCTTGCCGTCCAGACCGGCGTGCCACGACATCGCGCCGTGGTCGCCGAGGACGGCATCGTGGTCGACCTGGTCGACGGCGTCGCGCGCATCACGGGCCGCGTCGACTGCGGTCTGGTGTACGTCGACGGCTCCTCGGTCGGCGACATCACCGAGAGCGAGCTGAAGGACCGCCGCATCCTCGGCGAGGAGGGGTTCATCAGCGTGATGGTCGTGGTCGACTCCGACTCGGGCAAGATCGTCGCCGGCCCGGAGATCCACGCGCGTGGCTTCGCTGAGGACGACGAGGTCTTCGACGAGCTGAAGCCGCTTGGTGGCCGATGCGCTGATGGCGTCGGTCCAGGAAGGCAACACCGACATCTACCAGCTGCACCAGGTCGTACGCCGGACGGCGGGGCGCTGGGTCAACGCCGACGCACCGGCGCCGTCCGATGATCATCCCGGTCGTGCTCGAGGCCTGAGGTCGTGCGGCCCGAGGCTGGGTGGACCGAGGCCGGCTGGACCGCGCTGGCGGAGCGTGCCCGCGGTCTCCTGTCGCCAGTCATCGCCCTGCTCGCCTCCGGTCTGGCGCTCTGCTGCCTGATCACCCTCCCGGACGTCGCGATCGGCTGGTCGGCGCTGAGCACGGCCGACGCTCGGCTGCCGGGCTGGGCCGGTGCCGCGGTGATCGTTGCGGTCGCAACCGCGGCCGCTGTGTCTTCTGACCTGTGCCCGCCTCGGGTCCGCGCCGCCGCTCGGCCTCGGGACGGCGGCCGCCCTGCTCGGGTTGGCCTTGGCCGGGGATGTCGCCTCCGGCCCCCAGGTGGTCCTCGTACTCCTGCTGCTCGCACTCGGCATCGGGGCTTTGTTCGCGTCCGGTCTCTGCCTGCTCGACGAGCTGTCACCCCGCCTGGCCGGACTCGCGCTGGTCGGCTGGCTGCTGCCGTGGGCGGGTGGGTGGGGAGTGGTCGGCGTGGTTCGCCACGCATGGTCGGTCCTCCGACGAGACGCGGCTCGGTCTGCATCCGCCTGCGTTGGCGCTCGTCGCTGCCGCCGCCGTACTGCTGCTCTGGGCCGTGGTCACGCTGGCGGTCGAGCCGAGACGGCCTCCAGCCCCGGACCGAGCGGGTTGGGAGAACGCGTGGACCGCCTTGGCCGTGCTGGTCGTGGCGGCGGGATGCGTGGTGATGCTCGTCGGCTTCCAGCCCGAGCTGTCCCCTTCATGGGCGCGCCCGGTCGTGCTGCTCATTGCCGCGGTTGTGGCCGTAGGTCTGGTGCTGTGCGGTACGGCGATGCCCGACGTGACAACGCGGCCGGCCTACCTCGCGGTCGTGGTGAGCCTCGCCACCGGGCCGGTGTGCGTCCAGGTGCTGGTCCTGGTGTCGGCGGAAGCATCGGGTTCCTTGTCGATCTGGCTGCTCCTGGTGCTGGCGGCAGCCGGCCTGGTGGGCGTGTGGTTCGGGTGGCGGCGGTCGCAGGTCGCGGTGGTAGCGGGTCTCGCGTTGATGGCCGCGGCTGCCGCGGGCGGATGGGTCATGCCGTCGAACCCGTGGCTGATGGCGGCGTCCGCCGCGCCCCTGTGCCTCGGGATCGCGGCGGCGGTCGCCGCCGGGATCCGGATTGCGGCCGCGGGCCGGATGCAGCTGCGCTTCGTCGGGGTGGCCGGCCTCAGTGGCCTGCTGCTCAGTCAGCTCGGGGCGGCGCCCATCGTCTGGGCGCTGGGTGCCGGGGTGACCGGGGCCGCGGACGCCCGAGCCGGTGGCCGGGTACTGCTGGGGCTCACCTTTGCGCTGACGGTCCTCGCTGCTGCCACCTGCGCCGTCCTCCCGACTCGCCCGGCTGCCCCTTCGAGGCCGGTCGACGCGTCAGTAGCCGCCCGGCCGTGACCGAGGCCCGGCCGGTAGCGGTTGGACCGAGCTCGTCCTGCGGTTGGAGTGCGACCGTCGTGCTGTGCTCGTGGGATTTGCCCAGCATGCTTGGCGCATCCACCGCGTGCTGGGCAGGCCTGCCCAGCAGAGGGGGGACCTGCCCAGCATGCTGGGCAAACCCGGGTGCACCCGCGTCCGGGAGGCGGCTCAGCCGCGGCCGAGGCCGGCGCCGCCGTTGACCTGGAGGACCTGACCGGTGGTGAAGCCCGCCTCCCGGGAGGCCAGGTAGAAGACTGCCTCGGCCACCTCGGCAGGGGTGCCCGCACGTCCCACGAGGGTCCGCGCGACTCGCGGCGCGGCGATCTCTGGTGACCTCCGGCCGTCCCAGAACTCGGTGTCCGGCACGAATCCCGGAGCAACCGCGTTGACGGTGATGCCTTCGCTGCCGAGGGCCTGGGCCTGGGTGTAGACCCAGGCGTGGAGTGCCGCCTTGGCCGAGCCGTACGCTCCCGCCCCCGAGAGCGCCGCCAGCGAGCTCATCGCGATGACACGGGCTCCCGGTCGTCGCAGCAGCGGGAGCATGGCCTCGGTGAGCATGACGGTCGTCACGACGTTGTTGCGGTACGTCGCCAGCCAGTGCTCGGCGACATCGGCGAGATCGCTGGACCCCTCAGGGATGAGGCCGCCGGCGTTGTTGACGAGCACGTCGACCGGCCCGTCCGATCCGATGCGGTGCACGCACGAGGCAACCGCGGTGGGGTCCTCGAGGTCGACGACCGCCCAGGTCACGGGGTCGTGGCTCAGGCCTCGGTTGAGCTCGGTCGCGGCCGAGCCAAGCACCGCCTCGCGACGCCCGAGGATGACCACGCTGTCTCCGGTGCCCGCGAACCGGCGCGCGATCGCCAGCCCGAGTCCGGTTCCGCCGCCGGAGACGACGACTCGCCGTGGCTCGGGCGGGGTGCTGTCGGAGGTGGTCTGCAGCTGAGTCTCGGTCATCGTTCCTTCATACCTCAAGGCATTGACTGACCTACCTCAAGGCGTTGGCTGAGACGCGGCTGAGACCTCGCGAAGAACTCGCCCACCGGGCCTCTGCGCTCTGTCCTTCATGGGTTTGCCGGCGTAGCGTCCGCGCGGGAGCCGACGGGATCACCTAGGTCGCCGCTCCTACAGCCGCAGCAGCGCGCCGTACCGCACCGACGATCGGAGAGCACGAGTACATGGAGACACGAAGAGTCCTGAGGGGCGTCACCGCCCTCGTCGGGGCGACGGCACTGGCGGTGCCCTTGAGCTACGCGGCCACCGCATCCGCGACATCCCCTTCGGGACGCCACGTCCTGACGAACACGATGCCTGCCTGGGCAATCTCATCGCACGTCATCGGAGACCCGGCGGCCACCAGGCAGCTCACCGTCTCTGTGCATCTCCAGCTGCGTGATGCGGCCGGAGCGGCTGCGCTGGCCCGGGCGGTTTCAGACCCCAGCAGTGCCGAGTACGGCCACTACCTGACCACATCGCAGTTCAATGCGCGGTTCGCACCGAGCACGTCGACCGTCCATGAGGTCGAGAGCTTCCTGCGCTCTGCGGGCCTGGTCGTCAAGGGCGTGCCGGCGAACCATCGGTTCGTTTCCGCAACCGGCTCGGTGGCTGACGTTCAGCAGGCGTTCGCGACGACGCTGCACACCTACTCCGTCGGCGGGCGCTCCGACCTCGGGCCGGCCAACGCGCTGTCGGTGCCGAGTGACCTGGCGCCTGCGGTACTCACCGTCACCGGAATCGGGGACGCCCTGGCGGCACCGGACAGCCAGCGGGTCGTGCCGGCCAAGGGCCAGCCCGATGGCCAGGTGCCCCCGCCGTCGGCCTGCTCCCACTACTGGGGCGAGAAGACCCAGACCGTCCCCAAGGCCTACGGCCAGACCTCCTTCCCCACCTATATCTGCGGCTACACCCCCGGCCAGTACCAGCAGGCGTACGGCATCGCCGACGCGATCGCGAAGGGGAACGACGGAACCGGCACCAAGGTCGCCATCGTCGACGCTTATGCGTCCCCGACGATCGAGTCCGACGCCAACACGCTGTTCTCGCACGTCGGAACCCCGGCGTTCACCGAGCGGCAGTTCAGCCAGAAGACGTTCGCGCCCTTCAACCGGCAAGCCGCGTGCGGCACCGAACCGGGCTGGTGGGGCGAGGAGACCCTCGACGTCGAGGCCGTCCACGCCACGGCTCCGGGGGCCAACCAGCTCTACGTCGGTGCCCAGAACTGTGGCGCCGGTCTCGACTTCGCGTTGAACTGGATCGTCAGCCACGTCGACAAGCCGAAGTCGTCGGCGTACGGCGTGAGCATGATCAGCGACTCGTTCGGCATCCACGGCGAAGGGCAGCCGGCCGGCCGGGACCAGGCCGAGATGGCCATCTTCACCCAGGCCGCCATCGAGGGCGTGGGCGTCTACTTCT
Source organism: uncultured Actinomycetota bacterium (assembly GCA_963833975.1). Classification (GTDB taxonomy): domain Bacteria; phylum Actinomycetota; class Actinomycetes; order Propionibacteriales; family Nocardioidaceae; genus JAWWPG01. The sequence goes on along the minus strand of CAWIAB010000004.1, from coordinate 129,941 downwards.
CCAGCGGCGACTCGGGCGACGAGTCGACCCTGGGTCACACCGCTACCCCGCAACCGGACCTGCCGGCGGCTTACCCGCTCGTGACCGCGGTGGGTGGCACCAGCCTGCAGGTGGACAGCCACGACGGCTACCAGCTGGAGACCGGCTGGGGCACCGACCTCGACTTCGTCAACATCGACGGTGACGGCAACGAGGACGGCTACACGGACACCCTGCCGGGTGCGTTCTACTTCGGCGCCGGCGGTGGCACGAGCCACCTCTACCAGCAGCCGTGGTACCAGCGGCACCAGGTGCCCGATGCGCTGGCGAGGTCCTTCGACGGCACCCGCCGTCGGGTGGTCCCCGACGTCGCCATGGACGGCGACCCGTACACCGGGATGCTCGAGGGTCAGACCGTCGACGGTGTCTACACCGAGTACGGCATCGGCGGGACCAGCCTGGCCTGTCCGCTGTTCGTGGGCCTTCAGGCGACCGCCCAGGGCAAGGGGAACGCCATCGGGTTCGCCAACCCGACCCTCTATCACCTGGATGCCTCGGCGTTCCGTGATGTGCGGACCCACCGCACCCCGATCGGGGTGACGAACCCCAGCGGGAGCTATCTCGTGACGCTCGGCAAGGACTCGACCCTCAGCACGAGCGAGGGCTACGACAACGTCACCGGCCGCGGGACTCCCGACGGTACGGCTTTCCTGAGCGCGGAGTGGGCCGCCGTCAACGGCTGACCCGCTCCAGGACAGATCGGCCCCCGCCACACCCACCCGTGGTGGGGGCCGATCTGTCGTCTCCCTACATGACGATGCCGCCCTGAGTAGGCTGAGACGTCAAACGCGAGGTCAAGGCGTTCGTGTATCACGGTCGGTCCGGCCGTACTCATGTCTGATGTGAGCTCGCTGACTGGCATCCGGGACAAGGGAGCCTCGATGGGACGTGAGAGTTCGCCGACGTCGGCCCCGTCAGGGGTCTGGGCGGAGGCGGCCGATGACTTCCGTCGGTGGCGCGCGGGCGACGGAGGAGGTCTCGACGACCTCGTGCGCGGTCTGACCCCCGTGCTCTGGCACGTCGTGCGAGCACATGGACTCGATACCGAGCGCGCCCAGGATGTCGTCCAGACCACCTGGCTGACGTTCGTCCGCCGACACGACTCCATCACCGAGCCGCAGGCGGTCGCCGCCTGGTTGACCACCACGGCACGACGCGAGGCCTGGCGCGTCGCCAAGGCCGCGAGCCGGCACGCACCGGTCGCCGAGGAGATCCTCGAGACGGAGCTCCCGCTGCAGCCTTCTGCCGAGTCCAAAGCGGTCACCGCGGACGAGAACGCCCGCTTGTGGGCGTGTGTCCAGCAGCTCTCCGAGCGTTGCCAGCGCTTGATGCGCATCGTGGCGTTCGACGACCGGCCCGACTATCGCGGCCTCGCCGAGGACCTGCAGATGCCGGTCGGCAGCATCGGCCCGACCAGGGGGCGTTGCCTGGCGAAGCTCAAGTCATTGCTGGCCGAGGCAACTGGGCCGATGAGACATCAGGAGGTGCCGAATGGCTGACCGCTGGGACCCCACGACCACGACGCCCGATGGTGAGGGCGACCAGGCACTGTGGCGCGACCTCGCGACGATGTGGAACACCCGCGACCCGATGCCACCGGAGCTGGTCGAGCAGGTGCTCGTCGCCATCGCCACCGAGGATCTCGACGCAGAGTACGAGCTGCTCCATCTGGTCGCCCGCACCACCGAGCTGGCCGGCGCTCGGGGCTCGAGCGACGCGCTCACCATCTCCTTCTCCGGCGAGGCGTTCTCGCTGCTGCTGCGGGTCAGCGACGCGACGGCGAGTTCCGCCGGGTCGACGGCTGGGTCACCCCGGCGCAGGAGATGCGCGTGAGCGTCAAGCAGCGTGGCCGCACGTTCGAGGCGGAGGTCGACCCCGGCGGGCCGCTTCGAGATCCCTCAGGCTGCCCGGCGGCCCGTCCCGCCTGTGGCTGGTCGGCCACCCGTCAGCCACCCCCGCCGAGGAGCAGGAGCTCTTCGCGACCCCGACCTTCGAGCTGTAGAGGAACTCCGTGTGACCGAGGACCGCAACGAACCAGAACAGCAGCCGACCGACCCGCGCCGGCAGCGTCGGCGCCGCCTTCAGCGAGCCCGCTACGACCGGGACCCCAACCCGCCCTCGAAGCGGACGCTGCAGCAGGTCGAGGGGCGGGTACTCGACCCAGCGACCGCGCATCACGGTGGCCGGAGTCGTGCCCCGGCCGACCGTGTACGTCGGACCACGCCTGGTCGTGTCCGCGCATGCGCGACCGACGACGACGTGCTGCGGACGCTGCAGGCAGGTGGCCGACGAGCTGGACTGGGAGGTCCATGCTCGACCCGACCTTCCGGGCCGCCCGGGTCGACGGCGGAGAGCGCCGGCGCGCCCGCCGGCATCGCAGCAGCGGCCATGGGCCGAGGGCGAGCTCGGCGTCACCCGGCTACGGCTCACCGTCAAGTCGGACAAGGCCGCGGTTGCCCCGGACGGCTGGGTGCTGCTGCAGCAGGCGCGGGCCACAGTTCGGCACTCCCGGAGAAGCTATCGGGATCGGGTCTCGACCACGTCCTGTTCGTGTCGCCCTTCGACGCAGTCCAACCCGTTCGACTCAGTCCAACCCGTTCGACGAGTCCAACCCGTTCGACCCGTCCGGCGCGACTCGAGCTACCCGGTGTCGACGTACGGGCATCCCGGGGAGTGGTGGCCGGCAGCCGATCGCCTTCGTCGGTCCTCGGCCGCTACCGCACCCCGGACGACCAGATGACCCGTCGTCGGCCGGTGGTCGGGATCCTCGACACCGGCTGCGGACCGCACCCGTGGCTCGACGACGTCGTCGCGGCACCAAGACGTCGTGGACCGCACGTCGGCCTCGGCACAGCACATCGGCTACGTCGACCCCGACGACCGTCGCCGGAGACGCACCCGGACCAGGTCGGTGCCCTCGACGGCGGCATCGACGAGCTCTCCGGGCACGGCACGTTCATCGCCGGCCTGGTCCACCAGGCCTGCCCGGACGCCGACATCATCGCCTGGCGGGTGGTGAACTCCAGTGGGCCGATCGTCGAGTCCGACTGGGTCAACGCGCTCACCCAGATCACCGAGCTGGTACGCCGCTACTACGACGGTGAGCCCGGCGGCCAGCCGGTCGACGTGCTCAACATGTCGATGGGCTACTACCACGAGACGCCCGAGGACCATCTGTTCGACCCGACCATGTAGCCACCTGCTCGAGCTGCTCGGAGAGTGCGGCACCGTCGTGACCTGCTCGGCGGGCAACGACGCCACCGCTCGGCCGTTCTTCCCGGCGGCGTTCGCGCCGTGGACCAACGGCACAGGGCGATCGTGCAGGCCCGCGACGGACTGCGTGCCGGTCGTCTCGGTCGGGGCGCTCAACCCGAACACCCGGACGGTCGCGCTGTTCAGCAACACCGGGTCCGTGGGTGCGCAGCTACGCCAACGGCGCCGCCGTCATGAGCACCATGCCGCCGATGCAGGGCGGGCTGCAGCCGATGGCCCGGACCACGGCGTTCGGGCACGTCCGGGAGAGCATCGACCCCGACGACTTCACGGGTCAGCTTCGCCGTCTGGAGCGGTACGTCGTTCGCCGCGCCGCTCCAGGCCGGCCGGATCGCCGAGTCATGCTGGTCGACCGGATGCCGAGCCTGCCGCACGCCGACTCCGCGTGAAGCAGGCGGTCGAGCGCGGGCTGGACCGCAGTGGCCGAGGCGACATCGCATCACGCCATGATGAGGGGGTGCTGAGCGCCGAGGAGCTGCATCGCCGCGGCCTCGCGCGCAGCAACGCCGGGCCGCTACACGTCCGCGCGGGTGCTGTTCCGTCGAGCCCTCGACGCGGGCCGAGCGCCGGACACGGTCGCCCGGGTCAAGCTGAGCCTCGCCTACGTCGAAGCCGAGCTCGGGCAGCACAGACCAGGGACTGGCGCTGTGTGCGGAGGCGCTTGCGCGACGCCGGGCTCTGAGCCGGCAGGTCCGGGGTCTCGTCGAGTCGCAGGTCGCCGCTGCTGCACATGCGGGCCGGCGAGCGGGCAGCAGCGCGCTGGCGTCGTTCGCCCGGGCGATCGCGCTGCTCGACGAGCTCGCCGGAGTCGCGGGCCCGGGCGCACCTCAACCGCGGGCTGGTCCACCTGCAGCGCGGCGACGCCGATCGGGCGGAGGAGGACTCGCGGCGCGCCGCCGACGCTCTACCGCGAGGCCGGCAACGAGGTCGAGCGCCGCCAAGGCCGATCACAACCTGGGCTACGCCCGGCTGCTGGCCGGCGACCTGGTCGGCGCCCTGCGGCTGATGGAGGCCGCGGCCCCGTGCTCGAGGACCTGTCGGCCGACGTACCGCGCCGTGGTCGCCCAGGACCGCGCCGAGGTCCTCGTCGCGGCGGGGATGCCGGCCGACGCGCAGCACGGCGTTCGAGCAGGCCGCCCGGGCCTACGGCTCGCGGCGGCTGCGCCAGCGCCAGGCCGAGGTCGAGCTGATCCTGGCCCGGTCGCTGGCGTGGGACGACCCGCGGCGGGCGGCCACGGTGGCCGCGGCGCGCCGAGCGAAGGTTCCGGCAGCGGGGCAGCGAGGCGTGGGCGCTGCGCGCCGAGGCGGTGAAGGTGGCCGCCGAGATCGAGGCCGGGTCGCCGTCGCCGGCCCGGACGGCGCGCGCCGTCGAGCTGGTCGCGGCTGCTGCGCGGCCGCGGGCTGCGCCACGAGGCGCTGATGATGACGCGTGCGGGCCGCCCAGGCCGAGCTCGCGACCGGGGACGCGGACGCCGCCGGCGCCCGGCTGCGCGACCGTCGCGGCCGAGCGCGACCACGCCGCTCGCGGTCCGGCTGCTGGCTCGCGAGGTGCGGGCCGACGTGGCGGCGGCGAAGCGGCCGGCGCTCCACGGCCCTCGACCACGTGCGCCGCGGTCTCGACGAGCTGCACGAGTGGCAGTCGTCGTTCGGCAGCCTCGACCTGCAGAGCTCGCTGGTCGGTCACGGCCGACGGCTCGCGTTCGCGGGGCTGCGGCTCGCGCTCGCCGACGGCCGGCCCGAGGTCGTCTTCGAGTGGTCCGAGCGGGCCAGGGCGCTCGCGACCCGGGTCACCACGGTGCGGCCGCCGAGCGACCCGGAGGCGGCCCAGGCGCTCACCGCGCTGCGACAGTCGCCGGACGAGGCGACGCGGCTCCGCTGCGCGCCCGGATCCGCCAGCAGGCGTGGTACGGCGAGGGTTCGCGGCCAGGTGGCCACGCCGGCGGGCCTCGACGAGGTGGCGGCCGAGCTGGCCGGGTCGGACGCCGTGCTCACGTCGTACCTGGTCGTCGACGACACGCGTGCACTGCCTGGTCGTGGGCGACGGGGCTCCGGGAGGTGGTGCGGCTCGGCGGCTTCGGGCCGGTGCGCGCGCTGCTGTCGGGGATGCAGGCCGACCTCGACATGGCCGCCAGCAGTCCTGCCGGCCGCCCTGCGCGACGTCGTCGTGGACGGGCTGCTGGCTCGGGTCGCGAGGCCTGGCGGAGCTGCTGGTGGAGCCGCTCGGCGACCGGCTCGACGGCTGACCGGGTGGTCGTGGTGCCGCCGGCGCCGCTGGCCGGGCACCCCGTGGTCGATGCTGCCCGGGCTTCGGCGACCGGATGCTGACGGTGCCTCGGTCGGCCAGCCTGTGGCTCGACCGGCCGCGCGACCGCCGTTCGCGGCCGAGCGGGTCGGGCTTCGTCGCCGGCCCGGCGTCGCCCGGGCCGCGGAGGAGGTCGCCGAGGCGGCGGCCGTGTGGAGCCGCGCTGCGCGAGGTGCTGACCGGCGACGGCTGCCACGGCGAGCGCCGTCAGCGCGATGGCCGAGCGGGTCGACGTGCTGCACGTCGCCGCGCACGGGCGGCACTCGGCGGACAACCCGCTGTTCTCCGGCCTCGAGCTCGCCGACGGACCGTGGTTCGGCTACGACATCGACCAGCTCGCCGTCGATCCCGTCGACCGTGATCCTGTCCGCCTGCGAGCTGGGCCGGTCCTCGGTGCGCTGGGGCCTCGAGACGATCGGGATGACGGTGGCCTGGCAGCACGCGGGCACCCGGTGCGTCATCGCGGCGCCGGCCAGCGTGGCCGACGACCGTCGCCTGCGAGGTGCTCGCCGCCACCCACGCAGGGTCTGGCCGCCGGCGCGCCCCCCGCCGAGGCGCTGCTCGACGCCGTACCGACGGCACGGGCGGACCTGTCGTCCTTCCTCTGCTACGGCGCCGGCTGGTAACCGTGCCGCTCCCGGAACCGTTGACAGGCCCGAATCCCAGAGTTACGTTGGCGCCGTGCCGGGCCCGAAGATGCTCATCTTCATGCTGCTCCCGGTGCTCGGACTGGGCGGTTACCTGCTGCTTTCCCGAAGGCGCTTCACCCTGCAGCTAAGACCCCTGCGAGCGGGCTGGCTGATCGCGGCAGCGGCAGTGCTGACGTTCCTCGCCACCGATCGGCTCCTTCCGGGCGACGTCTCGCAGACGCTCGTGGTTCGTGTCGTCACCGTCACGAACCTCGTCCTTGTCGTGGCGTTCCTCGTACTCAACTGGACCCGGCTCGGGCGGACCGCTCGAGTCGGCCTCGGGACTGCGGCCGTCGGCACCCTGCTGAACGCCATCCCCAACATGGTCTACGGCGGCATGCCCTTCGACATCGGCGCGGCCCGGACCGCGGGGTTCTCGGCGCAGGAGATCGCCGGGGCGGCGGCCGGACACCTGGCCTCGACGGCGAGCCCTTCCTGTTGAAGGCGTTATCGGACTGGATTCCCATCCCGCCGTTGATGAAGGTCGCCAGTCTCGGCGATCTGTGTCTCATCCTCGGCCTCGCAGTACTGCTGGTCGGGCTGCTCGCCCCACGGGATGTGGTCGGCACGCCGACCGGAACGGGCGCTGGACCCCACAGCCGAGAGTTACCCGTCACTCACTGAAGGGAAGGAGGGTTCGATGGAGAGGTTCAAGCAGGTGGTGGTTCCGCGGATCGTGGTCAAGGCTGCATCCGTGGCAACGGTGGCGCTGATGATCTACGCCGTGGCACGACCGTTCGACCAGTCGAACTGACGGCTGCCAGGAGGGTCGAGATTGCGGTTTCGACCCTCCAGCCGCGCTTGTGGCGATGCTCTACAGTCGGCGCATGAGGTTCGCAGTCGGCGACGTTCATGGCTACCGGCGCGAGGTCAGGGCTGCACTCGCCGAGCGCGGCCTGGTGGACGCGGACGGGTCGTGGACCGGCGGTGAGGCCGAGGTCTGGTTCGCTGGCGACCTGATGGATCGCGGGCCCGACGGCGTGGGCGTGGTCGAGGACGTCATGCGCTGGCAGCGCGAGGCCGAGCCCGGGTCGGCGGCCGGGTCGGCTCGGTGCTCGGCAACCACGACCTGCTGGCCGCTGGGCGTCCGGCGGTTCCCGGACGCGGCCGTGCCGGGCGGATCGGCCGTACGAGCTCCCGCGCAGCTTCGCGCTCAGCTGGATGATCAACGGCGGGCAGGTGCGCGACCAGGAGCTGCTCACCGAGGAGATGGCGGAGTGGCTCGCGGACCTGCCGGCCGTCGTGCTGCTCGGACTCGGACCTGCTGCTGCACGCCGACACCACCGAGTACCTGACGCTGGGGCGACGACCTCGAGTCGGTCAACGCGGCGATCCGGGCCGTGCTGCACGGGCGACGACCTGTCGCTGTGGTGGGAGCTCTGGCGCTGCATGACGACGCGGTACGCGTTCCTCGGCACCGCGGGTCCGGCCCGGGCACGCGAGGTGCTGGACGGCCCTCGGCGGCTCGCGGATCGTCCACGGTCACAGCATCATCGGCGACCTGCGCGATATCCGAGTCCCGGTCAGGTCGAGGAGGCTTGGTCGTACGCCGACGGGCTGGCCCTGGCGGTCGACGGCGGCATCTACGACGGGGGCCCGAGCCTCGTCGTACCCCTCGACTGATCGCCTGCCGCCTTCCGACGGCGGGGAGAACCTGCCGATGGTCGGCGGGGCGTGTTACGCGTGGGACCCGTGTGACTTTCGCGTAGGGTCGCAGCATGGCGACCCGTACGTCCTCCCCGCCGCGGTCGCAGGGCAAACGCCCTCGATCCGGCTCGTCCGGTAGCCAGACCCGACGAACGACGTCGACCAGCACGAGCAAGGGCCGCAGCAGCAAGCCCCGCCCTCGCCCGTCGTCGACCAAGCGGCGCGGGCCTGGTCCCGTGTCCCGGCTGTTCGCTGCGCTCGGACGCGGTCTGCGGGCTCTCTGGCTCGGCCTCGCCCACCTGCTCGGGGCGATCGTGCGCCGCATCGGGTCCACGGCCCGCGACCTCGAGCCGGAGCACCGCCGCGACGGGCTCGGGCTCGGTCTTGTCGGGCTTGCCATCATCGTCAGCGCCGCCGAGTGGTGGCGGCTCGACGGCGCCGTGGGTGACACGATCCGCGCGGTCGTCGAAGGCACCGTGGGGATCGCGTCGTACGTCGTGCCGCTCCTCCTTCTGGTCGCGGCCTGGGCGGTCATGCGGCGCCCCGGCAAGGGCGGTCCAGCAGGCCGGTCGGTGATCGGCTGGTCGGCGATCGCGCTCGGCGTCCTGGGCCTGATCCACATCGAGCACGGCCTGCCGCGGCCGAGCGGCGGCCAGGAGGCGATGCGCGAGGCCGGGCGGCGCCGTCGGCTACATCGGGTCGGCGATGATCGCCGACCTGTTCCGCAGCACGGTGATCGCGGTGCCGCTGCTGGTGCTGCTCGCGTTCTTCGGCGTGCTGGTCGTCACCGCGACGCCGGTCTACCAGATCCCGGAACGCCTGAGAGCCCTTCGCGACAAGGCGCTCGGTCGCCGTACGACGCGAGGCCGACGCGGCCGAGGAGACGCCGGCCGAACCGCCCGCAGCCGAGCCGCTCAACCGCGGGCGGCGTCGCAGCCGCGTCGGCTCGATGGTGGCCGGCGAGGCAGGGACCGAAGCCGAAGCCGAGGCGCCGCCGTACGACGTCGACGCCCTCGAAGCGCTCGAGGTCAACCGGCGCCGCAAGCCCGCAGCCGCCCCCGAGCGTCGATCCCGACCGCGACGTCGTGCTCGAGCCGCCGCCGCACACCCCGCTGCCCGAGCGGGTCGAGCAGCTCAGCCTGTCCGGAGACATCGCCTACACGCTGCCGACCGACGCGATCCTGAAGCCGGGCAGCGCCCACAAGGCGACGTCCGCGGCCTCGGACGCGGTCGTCGAGCGGCTCACCGAGGTCCTCGACCAGTTCGCGATCGACGCCCAGATCACCGGCTACACCCGCGGTCCGACGGTGACCCGCTACGAGGTCGAGCTGGGCCCCGCCGTGAAGGTCGAGAAGGTCACGGCGCTCAGCCGCAACATCGCCTACGCCGTCGCGTCGGCCGACGTCCGCATCCTGTCGCCCGATCCCCGGCAAGTCGGCGATCGGCGTCGAGATCCCGAACACCGACGCCGAGATCGTGTCCCTCGGCGACGTGCTGCGCTCGCGGCAGGCGCGCAGCGACCACCACCCGCTGATGGTCGGTCTCGGCAAGGACGTCGAGGGCGGCTTCGTGGTCGCCAACCTGGCGAAGATGCCGCACCTGCTGGTGGCCGGCGCCACCGGCTCCGGCAAGTCCAGCTTCATCAACTCGATGATCTGCTCGCTGCTCATCCAGGCGACGCCCGACGAGGTACGGATGATCATGATCGACCCGAAGCGGGTCGAGCTCACCGGCTACGAGGGCATCCCGCACCTGATCACGCCCGATCATCACCAGCCCGAAGAAGGCTGCCGAGGCGCTGCAGTGGGTCGTCCGGGAGATGGACCAGCGCTACGACGACCTGGCGCACTTCGGGTTCCGCCACGTCGACGACTTCAACCGCGCGGTCAAGGGTGGTGCGGTCACCGCTCCGCCCGGCAGCGAGCGGGTGCTGGCGCCGTACCCGTACCTGGTGGTGGTCGTCGACGAGCTGGCCGACCTGATGATGATCGCGCCGCGAGACGTCGAGGACGCGATCGTCCGGATCACCCAGCTGGCCAGGGCGGCCGGGCATCCACCTGGTGCTGGCCACCCAGCGCCCGTCGGTCGACGTCGTGACCGGGCTGATCAAGGCCAACGTGCCGAGCCGGCTGGCCTTCGCCACGTCGTCGCTCGCCGACAGCCGGGTGATCCTCGACCAGCCGGGCGCCGAGAAGCTCGTGGGCAAGGGCGACGGCGCTGTTCCTGCCGATGGGCGCCAGCAAGCCGGCCCGGATCCAGGGCGCGTGGGTCACCGAGCCGGAGATCAAGGACGTCGTCGCGCACTGCCGCCAGCAGCTGCAGCCGACCTACCGCGAGGACGTCACGGCGCCGCAGCAGAGCCAGCGGGCGCTCGACGACGACATCGGCGACGACCTCGACCTGGTCTGCCAGGCGGTCGAGCTGGTCGTCTCGACCCAGTTCGGCTCGACCTCGATGCTGCAGCGCAAGCTCCGGGTCGGCTTCGCCAAGGCGGGCCGGCTGATGGACATCCTCGAGAGCCGCGGCATCGTCGGGCCCTCGGAGGGCTCGAAGGCACGAGACGTGCTGGTCAAACCGGACGACCTCGACGACGTGGTCGCCAGTCTGCAGGCGGAGGGGTAGTCGTGGTCATTCGTCGTCGTGGAGTGCTGATGGGCCTGGTCACGGTCGCCGCCCTGGTCGTGTGCGGCTGCTACCTCTGGCTGTTCCGCGACGACCATGGGCTGGTGCCGTTCCTGCTGGGCTGTGCGCTGCTGCTGGTCGCCGTGCTGCACGCGGTCGCGTGGCGGGAGTCGCGCTCGCCGCTGCTGATCGCCGACCTGACCGGTCTCCGGGTCCGTCTCGGCGGCCGCTGGACCGGCGTCCCGTGGGGCGAGGTCGAGACACGTCGAGGTGGCCGGTCGGGGCCGGCTCGGTGACGGCAAGGTCATCGTGCGGCCTCGCGACGAGCGGCGGGTCCTCGCCGACCTCGGGCTGCGGGCTCGCGTCGCCGTGCTGCTCAACCGCTGGCTGTACGACGCCGCGCTGGTGGTGCCGTACGGGCTCACCACCACGGTCTCGTCGGGCGACGTCCTGGGCACGCTGGACCCGGCTGGCCGACGGGCGGGTCCCGGTGGTCGCCCTCGAGGAGCAGGCGAGCGAGCCCGAGCCGACCGTCGAGGTGGCGGTCGCGGGGACCCTGAGACGCGACGAAGCTGCGAGCCAGGCGCCGGACCAGACCGAGACCCCGGGAGAGCCGCAGACTCCCGACCACGACGCCAGTCCCGGCGCCGGCACCGACCCCGACGCCACGTCGGCTCGCCTCGGTCGTGTCTGGCGCTGCGCTCGCAGGCCGGCCGGCTCGGCGAGTCCACGGTGCCCATCCAACGGGTGCCGAGTCGTCCGGAGCCGGTCACCGTCGGCACCCTCGCGCTGTCGAGCCGCCTCGACGAGGAGACCGAGCCGCTGCCGGAGCTCGCCGAGCTGCGCAGGCGGGCGCCAGAGGATGCAGAGCCGGCTGCGAGCCCAGGCCGACGTCGACGCAGCCGCTACGGACGGCCAACGTCGAGCTGATCATCGACGCGACCACAGACCTCAGCGCGCAGGCGATGCGCAAGGTCCGGCACCGTACCGACGCTGCACCGGCCGTCGGCCGGGCTCGACGGCGACGGCGCCGGCCGAGGCGGCTGCACGCGCTTCCAGCGTCGACGCGCCGCCCGACCGAGGCCATCGGGATCGAGATCCAGGACGGCCCGGGAGTGGCTCGGGATGTCCGTCGACGACCTCGCCGAACGCACCCGGATCCGGCCGTACGTCATCGAGTCGATCGAGGTCGGCGACTTCTCGCCGTGCGGCGGCGACTTCTACGCCCGCGGTCACCTGCGGATGCTGGCCGAGCGTGCTCGGGATCGACCCGGCGCCGCTGCTCGCGTCCTACGACGCCGACTCGCCAGCGCTCCGGTGAGCCCGCGCGCCGTCTTCGACGCGGAGCTGACGACCGGGCGTGCTGCGCCCGACCGGTGGAGGCGGCTCGCGCTGGGGCGTGCTGATCGGCGCCGTACTCGTGCTGCTGCTGGTGTGGGGCCTCGCCCGGGTCTTCCTCACCGACCCGACCTCCGGGCCGGACTCGCTGCGCGCACCTGCGCACAACTCCGCCGGCCTCGGGTCGCCGGGCGCGGGCAACACGTTGCTCGTCCCGCCGCCGGTGCCGCCGACCCGGCGTGACGCTCAGCGTCGCGGACGGCGCCTCCCGCGTCGTGGTCTGGGACAAGGTCAACGCACGTCGTCTTCCAGGGCATGCTGCAGGCCGGGCGAGTGCGAAGACCGTCAGCGGTGACCGGACCGCTGCGGGTGATGGCCGTCGACGGCGGTGCCGTGTCGCTGGCCGCCAAGGGACATCCGAAGGCGCTGATGGGCCAGCCCGGGCCAACGTGTCTTCCGGCACATCGGCTCAGTCGACCAGTCGGCGCCAGGGCTGAGCGGTCGACCGGCCGGGCATACTGAGGGGACCTATGACACAGTCCTCCTACGGTCGCGCTCGTGACGCTCGGCTGCGCCCGCAACGACGTCGACTCCGAGGAGCTCGCGGCGCGGCTCGAGGCCGGCGGCTTCCGGCTCGTCGACGACCCGGACCAGGCGCGAGTCCGTGGTCGTCAACACCTGCGGATTCGTCGAGGCCGCCAAGAAGGACTCCGTCGACACCCTGCTCGCCGCCGCCCAGCGCCGGGCGTCCGGGCCGGCCCAGACCGTCGTCGCGGTCGGCTGCCTGGCCGAGCGGTACGGCCGCGAGCTCGCCGACTCGCTGCCCGAGGCGGACGCGGTGCTCGGTTTCGACGACTACCCGCGTCATCGCGGACCGGCTGCGCGCCATCGTCGCGGGTGAGCGGCACGAGGCGCATGTGCCTCGCGACCGGCGCGCTCTGCTGCCGCTCGCACCGGTCGGCCGCGCGCCGCGGGTCGAGTCGCCGTCGATCCCCGGGCACGCGCAGTCGGCGCCCGACCTGCCGGCCGGCCTCGCGCCGGCCAGCGGTCCGCGGGCCATGCGCCGACGGCTCGACGGCGGCCCGATGGCGCCGCTCAAGCTGGCCTCCGGCTGCGACCGGCGCTGCTCGTTCTGTGCGATCCCGCAGCTTCCGCGGCTCGTTCGTGTCGCGGCCGACGGCCGAGGTCCTCGACGAGGCCCGCTGGCTCGCCGCCAACGGCGTCCGTGAGCTGTTCCTGGTCAGCGAGAACTCCACGTCGTACGGCAAGGATCTCGGCGACCTCCGGCTGCTGGAGACGCTGCTCCCGGAGCTGGCCGCGGTCGACGGGGTCCGCCGGGTGCGGGTCTCCTACCTCCAGCCGGCCGAGATGCGGCCCGGCCTGATCGAGGCCATCGCGTCGACGCCGGGGGTGGCCGCCTACTTCGACCTGTCGTTCCAGCACGCGGCGCCGCAGGTGCTCCGGCGGATGCGGCGCTTCGGCGACGCCGACCGCTTCCTCGGCCTGCTCGACCAGGTGCGCGCCGCGGCGCCCGACGCCGGCGTGCGCAGCAACTTCATCGTCGGGCTTCCCCGGCGAGACCGAGCAGGAGGTCGACGTGCTGTGCGGCTTCCTCGAGGCAGCGCGGCTCGATGCCGTCGGGATCTTCGGCTACTCCGACGAGGACGGCACCGAGGCCGCCGGCCTGCCCGGCCAGCTGAGCGACGACGAGATCCTGGCCCGGGTCGACCGGGTCAGCCGGTTCGCCGAGGAGCTGACCGCCCAGCGGGCCGAGGACCGGGTCGGCGAGCTGGTCGAGGTGCTGGTCGAGTCACGTCGCGGCACGCTCGGCACCGGCCGTACGCATGCCCAGGGCCCGGAGGTCGACGGCACGACGACGGTGCGCGGGCTGCCCCCGCGAGGTGCGCGTCGGCGACCTGGTCGCGGCACGTGTCGTCGGCGTCCGAGGGTGTCGACCTGGTCGCCGAGCCCGTGGCTCCGTAGGTTGTCGGCTATGCCAGTCGAGGGGTCCGCGACACCCGGCGTCGCCGACCCGGCACCGAGCATCTGGAACCTGCCCAACGCCCTGACCGTGCTGCGGATCCTGCTCGTCCCGGTGCTCGGCTGGCTGCTGCTCTACGACGACGGCGACGACAACACGGATGCGGGTCTGGGCGTTCCTGGTGTTCTTCGTGGCGATCATGACCGACCGGTACGACGGCGACATCGCCCGCCGCCGCAACCTGGTGACCGACTTCGGCAAGCTCATGGACCCGATCGCCGACAAGGCGCTGACCGGGATGGCGTTCATCGGGCTGTCGCTGATCGGCGAGCTCTGGTGGTGGGTCACCATCGTCGTGCTGTTCCGCGAGGCGCTCGATCACCGTGCTGCGCTTCTGGGTGATCCGGCTCGGCGTGATCGCCGCGAGCCAGGGCGGCAAGATCAAGACGACGCTGCAGGCGCTGGCGCTGATGGGGTTCATCCTGCCGTTCCGGCAGCTCCCCGGAAGCTGGCACTCCGTCGGGCTGGCGCTCTGGTGGGTCTCGGCGGTGGTGATGGCGGCCGCCGTCGTGGTCACCGTGGCCACCGGTGTCGACTACGTCGCGACGGGTGATGGACCTGCGTCGCGTCGGGCGCGCCACCGGGCCCGCCCACTGATGGCCGACCGACGACATGGACCGGCCGGAGGCGCTGGCCGCCGAGGCTGTCTCGACCAGCTGCGGACCGCCGGGCACACCCTGGCGACCGCCGAGTCCCTGACGGCCGGTCTGGTCAGCGCCACACTGGCCGCAGTACCCGGGGCCTCCGACGTCCTGCGCGGTGGCGTCGTCGCCTACGCGAGCGACGTCAAGATCGCCGTGCTCGGTGTCGACCCGGCGCTGGTGGCGACGCACGGCGTGGTGTCCGCCGAGTGCGCGCGCGCGATGGCGCAGCGGGGTGGCCAGGCTGCTCGGGTCGACCTGGGGCGTTGTCGACGACCGGGGTCGCTGGACCGGACCGGCAGGAGGACAAGCCGGTGGGCACCGTCTTCGTCGCGGTCGCAGGGCCCGGAGTGGCGCGAGGTGCGTGCCGCTCGTGCTCGAAGGCGACCGGCAGCAGATTCGCGCCGCAACGGTGCTGGAGGCGCTCACTCTGGTCGATGACGGTGGGCTCGCGGTTCGGGTCGGCGTCCGGCCACCGCTAGGCGCGGCGGGTAACCTTGGCGACAGCGGCTATCGTCGCTGCCAGCGTCACCCCGTGGAGGAGGAGCGACTCATGATCTTGGTCCGTCGGCTGCTCGGCGACGTGCTGCGCCAGGAGCGGCTGCGTCAGGGTCGTACCCTGCGCGACGTCTCGGCGAGTGCCCAGGTGAGCCTCGGCTACATCTCGGAGATCGAGCGCGGCCAGAAGGAAGCCTCCTCCGAGTGTCTCGCCGCGATCTGCGGCGCCCTCGAGGTCCCCCTGTCGGTGGTGCTCGCCGACGTGAGCTTCGAGATCGCCCGCGAAGAGGCCGCCGGTCTGCGCGTCGCCTCGCTCGCCAGCTTCGCCGGCGCGCCGGCTGGCGTCCAGGACCTCGCTGCCTGACCCTGGCCGCCTGACACCCGGCCTCCTGACCTTGACCACCCGAGTCCAGGCCGTCCGAATCCGGTAGCCCGCCGGCTGCGCCGTACCTCATGTCAGGATGGTGCCGTGACTGCTGACTCCTTCCCGCGCCTGGCTGCGCGGACGATGAACTTCCAGCTCGGGCTTCCGCGTGGCTTCGTGGTGAGCCCGGACGGCAACCGGGTCGTGTTCCTGCGTGCCGACAACGGCACGTCGCGCACCCACGCGCTGTGGGTGTACGACGTCGCGTCGGGTGAGGAACGCAAGGTGGCCGACCCGGCGTCTGCTGCTCAGCGACGACGGCGAGCAGCTGACCCAGGAGGAGCGCGCGCGGCGTGAGCGGATGCGGATCTCGACCTCCGGCGTGGTGGCCTTCAGCACCGACGACGACGTCACGGTCGCGACGTTCGCGCTGTCGTCGAGGCTCTTCGTCGCCGATCTGGTCGGCTCGTCACCGGCCCGCGAGGTGCCGGTGGACGCGCCCGTGATCGACCCTCGACTCGATCCTCGGGGCCGGTCCATCGCCTATGCCGGTGACCGCGCCCTCCATGTCGTAGACCAGTCCGGCGTGGACCGGATCCTGGTCGGACCCGAGGACGACGAGCCGGCGGAGGTGGCCTGGGGGCTCGCGGAGTTCATCGCCGCGGAGGAGCTGGACCGCACCCGAGGCTTCTGGTGGGCGCCTGATGGCTCGGCACTGCTCGTGGCCCGCTACGACGAGACGCCCGTTGCTGTGTGGCACATCGCCGACCCGGCCCACCCCGAGGCGGAGCCGATCCGACAGCGCTACCCGCAGGCCGGCACGGCCAACGCCATCGTGTCGCTGCACGTGGTCTCGCTCGATGGTTCGCGGGTCGACGTGGACTGGGCGTCTGACCGGGAGCTGGACGGCAACGTGCTCGAGTACCTCGCCGAGGTCGAGTGGCCGCGACGGCGCCCCGTTGCTCGCCCTCCTGACCCGCGACCAGCGGCGGCTCGAGCTGCGCGAAGTCGACGTCGCGACCGGATCGACCACGTCCGTGCGAGTCTTCACGGACGACAGCTGGGTCGAGCTGCTCCCCGGCACGCCTCGGCGAATCTCGGACGGTCGGCTGCTGCACGGGCTGGACGACGGCGAGACCCGACGGCTGGCCGTCGACGGCGTGCCGTTCACGCCGGAGTCCCTACAGGTCCGAGAGGTTCTGGGAGTCGAGGACGACGGGGTCGTCGCCTCAGTCGTGCCACGGGTGGCGTCGGTGTCGGTCGCGCGGCTCGGATATGACGGCAGCGTGACCCTGCTCAGCGACCCGGTCGGTGTGGCCATGGGCGCCGCCGGTGGCGACACCGTGGTGACCCAGTACCGGACGCTGGCCGAGCTGACCACCCTGACGACCGTCACCAGCCGCGGGCTCGCGGCCGGCACCATCGAGGGTCACAACGAGACCCCGCCGATCACCTTGAACCTCGAGACCATGCAGGTCGGGTCGCGTGACTACCCGACCACGGTGCTCTTCCCGGCCGGCCACGTCGCGGGGGTCGCGCCGGCTGCCGGTGCTCATGGACCCGTACGGCGGGCCGCACGGGCAGCGGGTGGCGAACGCCTCGCAGTTCTACCTGTCGCCGCAGTGGCTGGCCGACCAGGGCTTCGTCGTCATCGTGGCGGACGGTCGTGGCATGGCCGGCCGTGGGCCGGCCTGGGACCGGCTGGCCAAGGACGACTTCATCGGCACCATCGATGACCAGGCCGAGGTCCTCCAGGAGGTGGCCAAGCGCTACCCCGACGACATCGACACCAGCAAGGTCGCGATCCGAGGCTGGTCGTTCGGCGGCTACATCGCGCTGGCCGGCGTGCTGAGACGGCCCGACGTCTTCGCGGCCGCCGTCGCGGGTGCGCCCGTGTCGGACCAGCGGCTGTACGACACCTGCTACTCCGAGCGCTACCTCGGGTCACCCGGACACCAACAAGGACGTCTACGACGCCAACGACCTGACCCTGCTCGCCGATCGGCTCACCAAGCCGCTGATGATGATCCACGGCCTGGCCGACGACAACGTGGCGATCGCGCACACCCTCAGGATGTCGACGGCGCTGCTGGCCGCCGGCAAGCCGCACGAGGTGCTGCCGTTGTCCGGGATCACCCACATGGCGTCGTCCGAGACGGTCGCGGAGAACCTGCTGCTGCTCCAGGTCGACTTCCTGCGCCGGGCGCTGAACATCAAGCCCGAGGTGGACGCCTAGACCCGGTGACTTCGCCCGCAGCCACTAGGTTCCGTCCGGCCGATCAGGCTTCGGCAGGGCTTCGAGGGTCTTGGTCATCAGGTCGACGGTCTGCTGGGCGAGCTTGTCGAACTCGCGACGCATCAGCGGCTCGGCGAGCTTGGCCAAGCCGTTGAGCGTCACCGTGGCCTCGTAGGTGATGGAGGTCTGGTCGCCTATCGCTTCGAACGTCATGTCGTCGGTCGACGTCGCGGTCTTGTTCTTGCCGACGAACGTCAGCCGGTGCGGGTCGGCGTAGGTGAGCTCGTAGGACAGCTCGGTCTCCCGGCCCCGGATCCTGGACACGTTGTGCCACACCGTGCCGACCCGGACCTCGCCCGGGCTCGTCTGTGTACAGGTCACCGTGCCCGGATCCCAGCTCTCGGCGTGCGCGAAGTCCTTGAGGTAGGCGACGACGACGTCGACGGGCTGCTTGACGGTGAACGTGCGCTGGACGTGGGTCATGGTCTCGCTTCCGGGCGACCCGTTGTCGCCGATGGGCCGTACCGGCCGCTGAACCGCCGGTTTCTCGTCCTCCAGCCTACGACGCGAGTACGGCCCCCGTGCCTCCGAAGCTACGCAGATCTGCGGACGACCCGGTACTTCAGGTGGGTGACGTTCGGCGCGGCGGTGACGGCGACCGGCTCGAAGTGGATGTCCCCGACGTCGTGGAGCAGCCGCTCACCGGCGCCCAGCGTGATGGGGACGACGTGGAGGTTGAGCTCGTCGATCAGTCCCAGCCTGAGGTACTGGCTCACCGTGGCCGCACCGCCCGCGATCGAGATGTCCTTGTCGCCGGCAGCCGCGACGGCTAGCGCATACGCGGCCTCCGGTCCGTCGGTGACGAAGGTGAAGGTCGTGCCGCCGTCCATCGGCAACGGCTCGCGCGGATAGGACGTGAGGACGAAGACCGGCGCGTGGTAGGGCGGGTCCTCGCCCCACCACCCTCGCCACGACTCGTCCCAGGGCCCGCGGCCGGGATCGAACATGTGACGGCCCATGATGAACGCGCCCGCCCCGCCGATGATCTCGTCGACGATGGACTGGTCGGCGCCCTGCTGGTCGTCGGAATCGGCGAACATCCATTCGGTGAGCCGCATGCCGCCTACGCCGAAGGGGTTGTCGAGGCTCTGGTTGGGCGCTGCGGAGAAGCCGTCGAGGGACACGACTGCGTGGCTGAAAGTCTTGCTCATGGCTGGTAGACCGCCTTCCGGGCCGGAACTCATCGGCGCAACCGTAGTCCGCGCGGGGTCGCGTGGAAACCGGCCGCCTCGAGAGCGGTGGCCAGCGGCGAGCCGAGGATGTGCTCGCCGTCGGCCCGCTCGACGGTGAGCTTGCCGAGGGCCCCTTCGTGTACGGCCAGCGCCAGCGCGTCGACCGCCGGCTGGACGCGGGCCGGGTCGTCGCTGAAGGTCAGCAGGGTGCGGCCGCCCCGCTCGACGTAGACGACCAGCGCACCGTCGACGATGACGACGAGCGCGCCTGCCTTGCGACCCGGTCGATGGCCGGCGTTTGCGGCGTCGACGGCCCGGTCGGGCCAGGACAGCGCTGCGCCGAACGGGTTGGCCGGGTCGGTGGCGGCGAGCACGACGCGCGCGTGGCGCCCCGTCGCCCGCGGCTGCGGCGCTCGGCGTCGGTCGGCCATCGCGCGGATCCGGTCGACGGCGCCCGTGCGTGGAGAACTGCGCGGCGCCGAGGCCCGGCGACGAAGTAGCCCCGCCGGCAGCGGCCGGACTCCTCGAAGCGGGACAGCACCTTGTAGACGGCCGCGAAGCCGCCCGGCACCTGCTCGCTGACCGCGGCGCCGCGGGTGACGATGCCGTGCCGCTCGAGCATCGCCTCGGCGGTCGCGTGGGCGCGCCGGGTCACGTCGTCGTCGCGCGCCGGGGTCAGCGCCCAGCGGCCGGCCGTGGTCGGTGGGCCGGTCCGGCAGGGCAGGGACTGCCGGCCGGCGCCACGCGGGAGTCCGCGCCGCGTCGCCGTAGCGCCCGCGTGGCGTCGCCGGGCGGCGGCGATGGGCGCCGCTGCCGGCGCCGAGCAGGGCGCGCAGCGGCGCGATCGTGTCGTTGGTGAGGTAGCCCGCCCAGGTCAGGTCCCAGAGCACGGCGGCCAGCGCCTGGTCGTCGGTCGACCCGACCGCGTCGGCGAGCTGGCGGAAGAAGAAGCCCGCCGCCGGAGGCCAGCACGTCGAGCACGGCGCGGTGCCGCTCGCCGAGCTCGAGCGTCACCGAGGTCGGGCAGCGTCAGCGGCGCGGTGTCGGCCGGATGCAGGGTCACCCAGCCGTCGGTGCCGGGCAGCGCGCCGGCGCCGGCCCAGACCACCTCGCCCGCCGACGTGAGCTCGTCGAGCATCGGCGGCTGGTAGTCGAGCAGCCGGCTGGACAGCACGAACGGCTCGAGGGCGGAGGCCGGCACCGGGCACCCGGCGAGCTGCTCGACCACCGTGAGCACCCCGTCGACGCCGCGCAGCCGGCTGCCGACGTTCTGCCAGACCGGCAGGAACCGGGCGAGCGTCTCCTGCTCGACCGGCTCCACCTCGGCCCGGGCTCGGGCCAGCGACCGGCGGCGGATCCGGCGCAGCACCTCGGCGTCGCACCACTCGGTGCCGTGGGCGCCCGGCCGGAACTCACCCTCGGTCACCCGGCCGGCGTGCGCGAGCCGGCGCAGCACGTCGTGGGCGACCGCCACGCCGAGGCCGTAGCCGGCTGGCGACGTCGCCGGTGACGAACGGGCCGTGGGTGCGGGCGAAGCGGCCGACCAGGTCGCCGAGCGGGTCGGCGAGCCGGTCGGTGAAGGCGGCCGGCACGCCCGGCGGCACCGGGACCCCGAGCGCGTCGCGCAGCCGGCCGACGTCCTCGACGGCGGCGAACATCGTCGCGTCCGGCGATCCGCACCTCGACGACCCGGCCGGCCGCCGTCGAGCTCGGCCAGCCAGTCGCGGCGCCTGCGGCGGCGTCGGTGCACGCGCTCGGCGACCTCGTCGGCGGTGAGCGGGCCGATCAGCCGCAGCAGGTCGGCGACGCCCTCCGGCGTCGCGGGCCCGGCGCGACTCCGAGAGCCACTGCAGGTCGCGCTCGGTCTCGTCGATGACGTCCGGGTCGAGCAGGTCGCGCAGCTCGGTGCGGCCGAGCAGCTCGCTCAGCAGCGCCGGGTCGAGCGCCAGCGCCGCCGCCCTGCGCTCGGCCAGCGGCGAGTCGCCCTCGTAGATGAACTCGGCGACGTAGCCGAACAGCAGCGACCGGGCGAACGCGCTGGGCGTCGTCGTCTCGACCTCGACCACCCGGATCCGCCGAGCCTCGATGTCGCGCATCAGCTGCAGCAGCGCCGGCAGGTCGTAGACGTCCTGCAGGCACTCGCGCACGGCCTCGAGCACGATCGGGAACGAGCCGTACTTGCTGGCGACCTCGAGCAGCGCCGCCGACTTCTGTCGCTGCTGCCACAGCGCCGACCGTCGCCCCGGGTCGCGCCGGGGCAGCAGCAGTGCCCGGGCCGCGCACTCGCGGAAGCGGGAGGCGAAGAGCGCCGACCCGCCGACCGCCGTGGTGACGATGTCGTCGAGCTCGTCGGGCTCGAAGAAGCACACCTCGGCGCCGGGCGGCTCGGCGTCGGTCTCGGGGATGCGCAGCACGATGCCGTCGTCGGCGGCCATCGCCTGCGCGTCGACGCCGAACCGCTCCTGCAGCCGCCGGCCGATCGCCAGCGCCCACGGACCGTGGACGGCGGCGCCGTACGGCGAGTGGATGATCAGCCGCCAGTCGCCGAGCTCGTCGCGGCAGCGCTCGACGACGAGCTGGCGGTCGTGGGGGACCGAGCCGGTGTCGGCGAGCTGCTCGCCGAGGTAGGCGACCAGGTTGCCGGCCGCGAACGCGTCGAGCCCGGCGGTCGGCCGCCCGCTCGAGCGCCGCCGGCGGCGGCATCGCGGAGATCTCGCGGACGAACGCGCCGACCGCGGCGCCGAGCTCGGCCGGCCGGCCGAGCGTGTCGCCCTTCCAGAACGGCAGCCGGCCGGGCTGGCCGGGAGCGGGCGAGACCAGCACCCGGTCGTGGGTGATCTCCTCGATCCGCCAGCTCGACGTGCCGAGCGCGAACACGTCGCCGACCCGCGACTCGTAGACCATCTCCTCGTCGAGCTCGCCGACCCGGGACGGTCGCCCGGCGGTGTCGCTGCCGACGAGGAAGACCCCGAACAGCCCCCGGTCGGGGATGGTGCCACCGGAGGTGACGGCGAGGCGCTGCGCACCCGGTCGGCCGGTCAGGGTGTCGGCCACCCGGTCCCAGACCAGCCGCGGCCGCAGCTCGGCGAACTCGTCGGACGGGTAGCGCCCGGCCAGCAGGTCGAGGGTCGCGTCGAACGCCGACCGCGGCAGCGTCGCGAACGATGCCGCCCGCCGTACCATCGCGAACAGCGCGTCGGTCTGCCAGCACGTCGAGGGCGACGCAGGCCACGATCTGCTGGGCGAGCACGTCGAGCGGGTTCGTCGGCACCCGGAGCGCCTCGATCTGGCCGGACCGCATCCGCTCGACGGTGACCGCGGTCTGGACCAGGTCGCCGCGGTGCTTGGGGAACAGCACGCCGCGGGAGACCTCGCCGACCTGGTGGCCGGCGCGCCCGACGCGCTGCAGGCCGCTGGCCACCGACGGCGGGGACTCGACCTGGATCACCAGGTCGACCGCGCCCATGTCGATGCCGAGCTCGAGGCTCGAGGTGGCGACGACGCAGGGCAGCAGACCGGCCTTCAGCGCGTCCTCGATGATCGCCCGCTGCTCCTTGCTGACCGAGCCGTGGTGGGCCCGGGCGAGCAGGCCAGGCGTGCCCTTGGCGGCGCCGCTCTGCGCCATGATCTCGCGCGGGCGGCGCCGACCGTCGGCGGGCGGCTCGCCGCGTCGCTCGGCGGTGATCTCGTTGAGCCGGGCCGTCAGCCGCTCCGCGAGCCGCCGCGAGTTGGCGAACACGATCGTCGAGCGGTGCTGCTCGACCAGGTCGACGATGTGCTCCTCGACGTGGGGCCAGATGGAGGCGCGCTCGCGCACCTCGGACGACGCTCGTCGTCGTCGTCGGCAGCGCTCGCTCATCGGCGCGGCTGCGCCTGTCGTGCGCGACTGGCCGCGATGTCGGACATGTCCTCGACGGGTACGACGACCTCGAGCTGCCACTGCTTGCGCGACGGCGGCGCGACGACGGTGGCGGGGCGGCGCCGCCGAGGAACCGGGCGACCTCGTCGATCGGCCGGACCGTCGCCGACAGCCCGATGCGCTGGGCCGGCCGCTCGAGCAGCTCGTCGAGGCGCTCGAGCGATACGGCGAGGTGGGCGCCGCGCTTGGTGCCGGCGACGGCGTGCACCTCGTCGACGATCACCGTGTCGACCCCGCGCAGCGTCTCGCGGGCCTGGGAGGTGAGCATCAGGAACAGCGACTCGGGCGTGGTGATCAGCACGTCGGGCGGCCGGGTGACCAGCCGGCGCCGCTCGTCGGCCGGGGTGTCGCCGGAGCGCACGCCCACCGTGATGTCGGGCACCGGCAGACCGAGCCGGCCGGCGGTCTGCCGCAGCCCGGCCAGCGGCGCTCGCAGGTTGCGCTCGACGTCGACGGCCAGCGCCTTCATCGGCGAGACGTAGAGCACCCGGCAGCGCTTGGTCTTGTCGTCCGGCCGGGCGGTCGAGGCGATCTGGTCGAGCGCCCAGAGGAACGCGGCGAGCGTCTTGCCGGACCCGGTCGGCGCCACGACCAGGGTGTGGCCGCCGGTCGCGATCGCCTGCCACGCGCCGACCTGCGACGGCGTGGGCGTCGCGAAGGCGTCGGCGAACCAGGCCCGCGCCACCGGCGAGAACGCGGCCAGCTCCGCCGCCGACGTGGGCCCTGGGGTGGTCATCTGGCTAGTCTCCCCGACGCCACCGACAATCCGTCGCCACCCGGGGTCGTCGGCCGTCTGCGGGTTCGGGCCGGGTCAGGGGGTGTCGGAGACGGCGTACGGCAACCAGGTGGCCGCCGCCGTTCGTCGTACTGAGGATGTTGCCGTCGGCGTTCAGCAGGTAGCCGTCGTAGATCGTTGGTGAAGCCGAAGAAGATCGGCGGTCCGACGCCGTTGGCGGTCACCGTCGTGGCCGGCGCCGTGGTCGAGACCCGCTGGATCCCGTGGTACGCCGTCGCCAGCCACGAACGCGAGCGTCGGCGACTGGGCAGCCACCGAGACCGACGGCGGGAAGCTGTCCTGGGGGACCTTGCTCCAGCTGCCCAGGTCGCCGTCGTGGTGTAGACGATGACGGTCGCGTCGACGAGTCCCTGGCAGGTCACCCAGAGCGAGCCGATGCCGTCTGACTCGCGTCACTGGCGCGTGGACAGCGCCGACGGGTCGGTGCCCGGCGGGCAGGCGTCCTCGCGCTGCCAGGTGGTCGCCGTCCGTGCTCACGTAGACGACCGAGTGCAGCCGCTGCCGGAGTCGATCAGGCCCGACCACGCCCTTGGCCGCGGCCAAGGACTGCACGCTGGTCAGGTCGTCGAGCCCCGCTCGGCCGTGACCTGGACCGGCTGCCCATGCGTCTTCCGTGGTCGGTGAGCGGTAGAGGGTCGCCGTGTCGTCGCCCGCCACAGAGCTGGAGACACCCGCATAGACGTAGTCTGCCCCACGACTCGAGCTGGGTCACGTTGCCGGCGGGTGCTCCGGCCGCCGACCAGGACCTGCCGGAGTCGTGGGTGCTCCACAGGGCGTTGCCGAAGGCCCAGCCGTCGTACGCCGGAGTCGTCGCTTCGCTTGGTGAAGCGGAGCTGGCTCACCGACGTCGCGGCGCGGCGCGTCGACGCGTGGCCGGCGGCGCCGGCAGCTGGCCGACGTCAGCCCAGTTGGCGCCATGGTCGGCCGTCGCGAACACTGTGGCGCACTCGGCGCAGGCCGCAGTCGTCCCCGGGCGTCTTGGCCAGCACCCACTGGTGGTCGGTCCCGGTCGCGGTCAGCGACACGGGGTGGACATCAGAGGCAGCGATGGGGCCGTTCGGGGAGATCGTGACGGTCCGTCCGGCGCGACCGTGGGTCTGCTGCGACTGCTTGGACTGCGTCGGGGTCGATCGGTGGCTGGGCGTCGTGCTGGCCGAGTCGGTGCCGGTGCCACTCGACGGCGTGGGAGTCGTGTGCGGCCGGCGGCCACCGGCGTCTTCGAGCCGCTCAGCAGGCCGCTCGCGTTGATCGCCAGCCCGCCGCCCGCTACGACGAGCACGCTGGCGGCGGCCAGTGACACGCCACGCTTGACCCGCCGTACCTTCGCCCCGTGGTGGACCCGGGTGAGGAAGTCGTCGGTGTCGACGGCGTCGCTCGGGACGTGGGCGGCTGAGGGCGCCGCGCAGCCGGCGTTCGAGATCGTCGTCGTCGCTCATCGGGGCCTCCTTCCGTCGGTGGTCAGGGTCTGCTCGTCGTCGCCGGTACGGCGGTCGGGATCAGGTCTCACTGGGTACGAGCAGTCGGAGCTTGGCCAGCGCCTTGGACGCCTGGCTCTTCACGGTGCCGACCGAGCAGCCCAGGGTGCGGGCGATCTCGGCCTCGGACATGTCCTCGTAGTACCGCAGCGCGATCACCGCTCGTTGCTTCGTCGGCAGGGACCGGAGCGCCTGCCAGAGGTCGTCGTCGAAGTGGCTGTCCTCGGTGCCGCGGTCGAAGATCTCGTCGGTGGGGTGCTCGCGACCGAACTTGCGCCAGATGCTGATGTTGCGGTTGACCATGATCCGGCGGACGTAGCCCTCCGGGTCGTCGCGCGAGTCGAGCCGGTTCCAGGCCAGCAGGGTGCGCTCGAGCGCGTCCTGGACGAGGTCCTGGCCGGCCTCCGTCGAGCCGGTGAGTGACCGCCCAAACCTGACCAAATCCGGCAACCTGGCCCGCACGAACGCGTCGAAGGCCTCGCGATCCTCGTCGCGCATCCATTCACCCCTGACAGGGCTCTTCCGGGTCCCGCATGTTCGGTCATGAGTGTCCTCACCTCAAGCCGAGGACGTCCCAGGTAACGATTCGGTTGCCTCGCGAGCGCAGATTCTGCGCCGCGCCGCCTGCCCATCCTGCCACCGCGGGGGGTCGGACAGCGCAAGCAGGTCCTGCTCAGCGCACCATTCGGGCGCGCGGCCGTACTGCTGGTGACTCCGGACGGGGTACTGCGGCTACTCGCTGGGATCTGCCGCTCGCCGACACTAAGGTCGTCTGTCGTGACTCGCCGATGCCTCGAGACCGGCGATGATCTCGGCTCGGGGGCTGCGCAAGTCGTACGGCGGGTTCGAGGCGGTCAAGGGCATCGACGTCGAGGTGCACGAGGGCGAGGCGTTCGGCTTCCTCGGACCGAACGGCGCCGGCAAGTCGTCGACGATGCGGATGATCGCCGCTGTCTCGCCCGTGACCGCTGGGACGCTGTCGATCCTCGGGATGGACCCGGCGACACAGGGGTCCGAGATCCGCGGCCCGCATCGGCGTCTGCCCGCAGGAGGACTCGCTCGACAACGAGCTGCGGGTCAAGGAGAACCTCGTCGTCTACGGCCGCTACTTCGGGCTCAGCCGCAAGGAGGCGTCGGAGCGCGCCGACGAGCTGCTCTCGTTCGTGCAGCTGTCCGAGAAGGCGAACGTCCTGGTCGAGGAGCTGTCCGGCGGGATGAAGCGCCGGCTGACCATCGCCCGGTCTCTGATCAACCAGCCCGACCTGCTGCTGCTCGACGAGCCGACGACCGGGCTCGACCCGCAGGCCCGCCACCAGCTGTGGGACCGGTTGTTCCGGCTCAAGCAGCAGGGCGTGACGCTCGTGCTGACCACGCACTACATGGACGAGGCCGAGCAGCTGTGCGACCGTCTCGTGGTGATGGACAAGGGGCTGATCGTCGCCGCCGGCTCGCCGCCGAGCTGATCGCCGAGCACTCCAGCCGCGAGGTGCTCGAGCTGCGCTTCGGGACCGGCGAGAACGAGGCGATGGCGCCCAAGGTCGCCGACCTCGCCGAGCGCGTCGAGGTGCTCCCCGACCGGCTGCTGCTCTACACCGACGACGGCGAGGCGGCTGCGGTCGCCGTACACGACCGGTCACTGACGCCGGTGTCGTCGCTGATCCGCCGGTCGACCCTCGAGGACGTCTTCCTCCGGCTCACCGGCCGCACCCTGGTGGACTGAGGTCGCCATGACGTCGATCGACGTTCCGGCTCCCACGCCTCGCCGTCCGGCAGACCGACTACTGGCTGACGGTGCTGAAGCGCACCTTCCGCGGGTCGCTGTTCACGAACTTCCTGATGCCGTTCCTCTACCTCACGGCGATGGGCGTCGGCCTCGGCAGCTTCGTCGACACCACGTCGGCGCCGCGACTCACTCGGCGGCCTCACCTACCTGGCGTACATCGCGCCCGGCCTGCTCGCCACGACGGCGATGCAGACGGCGATCTTCGAGTCGACGTACCCGGTGATGAGCGGGTTCAAGTGGCAACGGGTCTACTTCTCGATGGCGGCGACCCCGCTCGACGCCACGGACATCGTCTTCGCGCAGCTGGCCTTCATCGCCTTCCGGGTCTTCACGTCCTGCGGTGTCTTCCTGCTGGTGATGGCCGGCGTACGGCGCTCTGCACGACTGGCTGGGTGCCGTGCTCGCCCTGCTCGTCGTCATCCTGCTCGGGCTGGCGCACGCAGCGCCGGTCGCGGGCCTGAGCGCGCGGATGAAGAGCGAGAGCGGCTTCACGCTGATCTTCCGGCTCGGCCTGATGCCGATGTTCCTCTTCAGCGGTGCGTTCTTCCCGATCTGCTCAGCTCGGTGACTTTGCCTGGATCGCCTACCTCACGCCGATCTGGCACGGTGTCGACCTGACCAGGATGCTCACCACCGGACAGGTGGAACCCTGGCGGGCCCTCGGCGACACTGGCCTACCTGCTGGCCTTCGCGATCTTCGGCTGGTTCTACGCCGTCAGCGGCTTCCGCAGGAGGCTGTCGCAGTGACCTCGACACCTGGCACCTCGGGGGACCCTTGGGCCGCGCGTCCTGCCGACGTTCGGAGCACGGCACTGGCGCGTCGTCGAGCGCAACTTCATGGTCTACCGGCGCGGCTGGGTCGTGTTCGTCACCGGCATGCTGGAGCCGATCCTCTACCTGTTCTCGATCGGCATCGGGGTCGGCGGGCTGGTGGGTGACTTCACCCTGCCCGACGGTACGACCGTGGGCTACGTCGACTTCGTGGCGCCGGCGATGCTGGCCACTTCCGCCATGAACGGCGCGCTCTTCGATGCGACGTACAACATCTTCTTCAAGATGAAGTACGCCAAGCTCTACGACGCCATCCTCGCGACCCCGTTGACGCCTCGTGACGTGGCGCGCGGCGAGATCACGTGGGCCCTGCTGCGCGGAGCCTGTTACTCGGCGGTCTTCATCGTCGTCATGCTGGCCATGGGACTGGTGAGCTCGTGGTGGATGCTGCTGGCGCTGCCGGCCACCCTGCTGATCGGCTACGCCTTCGCGGGGGCCGGGATGGCGCTCACCACCTGGATGCGAACCTGGCAGGACTTCGACTTCGTCCAGCTCGCGATCATGCCGATGTTCCTGTTCTCTGCGACGTTCTTCCCGGTCTCGACCTATCCGCCGACTCTCGAGTGGATAGTTCGCTGCACTCCGTTGTACCAAGGGGTCTCGCTGCTTCGGGCCATGTCGCTCGGCACCATCGGCTGGAGTGCGCTGGTCTCGGTCGCCTACCTGGCGGTGATGGGCACGGCCGGGCTGATGGTGGCCGGTCGACGCCTGGGCACCTTGCTGCTCAAGTAGTCAGGGCGTGCCTGCCTCCGCCCTGATTGCGACCTGCGCCTTCGAGACGGACAGGTTCTCGAGTACGAGACCGTCCAGCCTGGTGAGCGTCACCTGCAGCGGAAGGGTGCCCCACCTCCAAGGGGACTCGTCATCGAGACCGCAGACGACGGTGATCGTGTCGGCGTCGGCCACCTTCAGGGTGTTCCATCCGTTCAGACCGACGTAGAAGCCGCGATGGTGCGAGTTGACCACTGTGCTCTGGGCCCGGAGGTTGGTGACGCGGGTGTTCTTGATGAGCGCGCAGGTGAAGTGCTTGGGCGCTGCCACCGTCCCTTGGGGGTAGAAGTTGGCGCTGAATGACGCGGCGTAGACGCCCGGTTGTGGAGTCGGCACGGTCAACACCACCTCGCCGGTTCCGCCTGTGGTGTCCGTCGTGTAGAGGTGCGCGATGTTGCGCAAAGGCGCCGAACTCGTCTCCGATGTTCGGCCGGTCGGCCTGGCCACTCCACCGGGTCGGGCAGTCAGAGTCTCTGTCCCAGAGGCGCTTGCACCATCGGATCGATAAGCACTCGACGTGACGAAGGGAGGTGCCTGGTCGGCGGCGCCGGAGAGCTGGCCGAGCACCAGGGCGTCCAGCCGGGTGAGCGTCACCTGTAGGGGCCGGGTGCCCCATTTCCACGCCGCCTGTTGATAGAGACCGCAACCGACGTCGATGACGTCCCCCGCTGCCACCTTGAGGGTGTTGGAACCGTTGACGCCGATGTAGTAGCCGCTTTTCTGAGTGCTCGTGGCTGTGCTCTGCGCGCGCTGCCGGCCGTTCGTGTGCAGGGCACACGTGAACTGCTGCGGTCTGGCAGTCGTACCCGTGGGGTGGAAGTTCGCCGTGTACGACGCCGCGTAGACGCCCGGTGGAGGAGTAGGCACGGTGAAGGTGACCTTGCCGGTGCCACCCGTCGACTGCGTCACGTACAGGCGCGCGACGTTGCGCAAGGGCCGTTGCTCGGATGGGGTCGTGGTCCGGGCGACCAGGCGATGGTGGGCGGTTCCTGCACCGGCCGCCTCGGCCGCCGGCTGCGAGCCGTCGGCGGAGTCAGGCCCGCTGGGGGCCTTGGCCACCGAGTTCGACAGGTGGCCGAGCCGCAGCCCGTCCAGTCTGGTCATGGTCACTTGCAGCGGTCGGCTGCCCCAGGTCCACGCAGCGCCGTCGTCGAGACCACACCCGACGTCGACGGTGTCTCCTGGGGCCACTTTGACGGTGTTGGTGCCATCGACGCCGATGTAGAGACCACTGGCGTACGTGCTGACCTCGGTGCTCTGGGTCCTCATACTGTCGTTCTTGGTGAGCCAGCAGGAGAAACGCTTCGGCGTGGCCGGGGAGCCCTGGGGCTCGAAGTTGGCGCTGAACGAGGCGGCGAAGACGCCCGGATGCGCCACCGGGACCGTGAAGTAGGCGTCTCCTACGCCTCCACTCGTCGACACGGAATAGAGGTGCGCGATGTTACGCAGAGGCGCGACGGCTGACTGTGTCATGACCGTGGCGGGCACCTCCGTGTGCAGTCCATCGGTCCGTCCGGCGGCGCTGGCCGAACTCGGTGCAGCGGCGCCGACGCCCTGCGTACCGAGCAGGGAGACAGCGAGGACGATACCGGTGGCAATCGCGTTGGCAGCAAGCTTGTTCATCTGCGGCGCTCCTGAGACTCGGGGCGCGGTGCCCGGGAAAGGGGGATGCCGCTCAGTCATCCCGATGCAGTGAGACTCTCGCGATCAGGTGCCCGTGACAATAGCCTGGCCGAACTACCGAGTCACCTAGGTGGAGATAGATGCAGCGTGGGCACGGTGCTCGAGAAGCACCGTGCCCACGTCGGGGAGGCCGGGTTGATCGGCGGCTTCCGCTGACCGTCACGGAAGCCTAGGGCGTCAGCGTGTCGCGACCTGGCTGAGCACGCCCCCCTTCGGAGCCGCCTTCGACAGGCCGCCCGTCGTCAGCGCGTCCACCTGAGTCAGGAGGACCTGCAGGGGACGAGTTCCCCACGTCCAGTCGCCGCCGTCAGCAAGGCCGCAGCCCACCTGGAGCGAGGTGCTGGAGAGCAGCTTGACCGAGTTGCTGGCGTTCACGCCGACGTAGAAGCCGCTGTCATACGTGCTCGATGCCGTGGACTGGGCGCGCATCAGGCCGTCCTTCAGGATGTAGCACGAGAAGGTCTTCGGAGCCGCGGGGGAGCCCTGCGGGAAGAAGTTCGCGCTGACGGACGCGATGTAGGCGCCGTTGCCGGGGTTGGGAACCGTGAAGAGCACCTGGCCGGTGCCCCCGTCGGTCGACACGGAGTACAGGTGGGAGATGTTGCGGATCGGCGCGACGTCGGCTGATACGCCGTGCTTGGCCGGTGCGTGGCTGGATGCAGCCCCGGCATACTGGGCGCCGAGCACAGCGACGCCGGTGATCGCGATAGCGGAGATGATTTTGGCAGCAGTGATCTGCATGAGGTCCTCCAAGTGATGGTGGGCAGGTTGCCCGGAACGTGATGGTGGGCAGGGATGCCCGGAAATTCCTACCGGTCCATTGGCCGGTTTCGTCGTGCCGAGAAGGTGCGCCGACGAAGTGCCGTTGGCAATAGCCCTTTCGGGTCAGATCGCGGACCATGCAAGACTTGTCGGATGTCCTCCTCCGCGCCGGGATCACCGCGCCGGCCGGTGCTGGGTGTGATCGGCGGCTCCGGGTTCTACGAGTTTCTCGGACTCTCCGACGTCGGTCGTCGTGAGCACCCCGTACGGCGATCCGTCCGCCCCGATCTCCGTCGGGCAGGTCGCGGGGACGGTCGGTCGCCTTCCTGCCCCGTCACGGACGCGCACCATGAGTTTCCGCCGCACCGGGTCAACTACCGCGCGAACATGTGGGCGCTGCGCTCTGTCGGCGTCCGACGAGTCCTCGCGCCGTGCGCCGTAGGTAGCCTTCGCGCCGGAGCTCGGGCCCGGCGCGCTCGTCGTACCCGACCAGCTGGTCGACCGGACCAGTGGACGCGCTCCAGTCGTTCTACGACGAAGGAGCAGTGCACGTACCGTTCGCGGATCCGTACTGCCCAGCCCTACGCGCGCGCATTGTCCGCGGCTGCTCCGGACGTCGTCGAGGGAGGGACGATGGTGGTGGTCGAAGGCCCCCGCTTCTCGACCCGCGCCGAGTCGCAGTGGTTCGCCAAGCAGGGCTGGTCGCTGGTCAACATGACGGGTCACCCCGAGGCAGTGCTCGCCCGCGAGCTGGCCCTCTGCTACGCCACGATCGCGCTCGTCACCGACCGTGACGCAGGGATCTCGAGTGGCGATTCCGTCAACCAGGCGACGGTGTTCCGTGAGTTCGCCAACAACATCGTACGGCTGCGGCAGCTGCTCGTGGAGGTCTTGGCCGACCTGCCGGAGGAACGTCTCGGCTGCGCGTGCGCGGATGCCCTCGACGGGATCTCGCTGCCGGTGCCACTGCCGTGAGAGTGCTCGTCACCGGCGCCGCCGGCTTCATCGGATCGACCGTCGCCGTGGCGTTGCGAGACGGCGGGGCATGAGACCGTCGGGCTCGACGCCTATCATCCCGCAGGCACACGGTCCGTCTGCCAGACGGCATGATCCCGAGGTGATGCGCGTGGATCTGCGCGATCGCGACACGGTTGGACGACCTGCTCGAGGGCATCGACGTGGTGTGTCACCAGGCAGCCATGGTGGGAGCGGGGGTGACTGCCGCCGACCTGCCGCTACTTCGCAACTCACAACGACCTCGGAACGGCCACACTCCTGGCAGCGATGGCGGACGCACGTATCGGCCATCTGGTGCTGGCCTCCTCCATGGTGGTGTACGGCGATGGCGGCTACGCGTGCGCGGACCATGGCGAACAGCCCGCGACGGTCAGGACTATCGAGGCACTGCGGACTGGGCGGTTCGAGGTCGGGTGCCCTGTGTGCGCCGCCGCGATGACCTGGTGCCTCGTCGATGAGCAGGCTGCACTCTCGCCGCGCAGCGGGTACGCCGCAAGCAAGGTCGCGCAGGAGCACTATGTAGCGGCGTGGGCGCGTCAGACCGGAGGGACGCGCGGTCGCACTGCGCTACCACAACGTCTACGGGCCGGGAATGCCCGCGGACACGCCGTACTCGGGCGTCGCTGCGTTGTTCCGTTCGGCACTCGAGCACGGCGAACCGCCTCGCGTGTTCGAGGACGGTGGTCAGATGCGGGACTTCGTGCATGTCGACGACGTCGCGACCGCCAACCTGCTGGCGGTCGACGCGGTGCTCTCGATGCCTCGCCGACGCGATGACGGCCTACAACGTCTGCTCGGGGTCACCCATCTCGATCGCCGAGGTGGCGGACCTCGTCGGCCAAGGCGTGGACGGGGCGCCGCTCCAACCGCTCGTCACGGGGGAGTACCGCGTCGGCGATGTGCGCCACATCGTGGCCAGTCCGGTACGCGCGAGTCGTGAGCTGGGCTTCGCCGCCCGACGTCACGCCTGCGGTAGGCCTGCCGAGGTTCGCTCAGGAGCCCTTGCGGCAAAGGACGACGACTACCAACCCGTGAGAAAGCAGGTGCTGGACGAGCAGCGCCGAGACCACTTGCAAGGCGAGCGCAGGACGTCGCCAGCGAGGCGGAAGAAGTGCACACAGCAGCAACAACCAGGGCACGAAGGGCAGCCAGATCCGTTCGACCTCCGCCTTGCTCATCAGGGATGCGTCCGCTGCGATGACCGCGAACAGGGCCCCTCCGCCGAGGATCGTGACGACCCGCCGCTCCGCAAGCCCTCGCCCGGTCCGGCCGGCGATGCACCGGACCTCGGCAACCCAGCACGCCGACGGCCGCGCCGATGATCGGCCCTGCACAGAAGCACAGCGCCGCGAGATCTCCCCAGAGCCAGTAGGACGCAGGTCGCGAGCTCGCGACGCCAGCCCAGTAGCGCTGGTGGATCGCCGGGTACGCGTCCCACAAGGAGAATCCGGCAACCCAGAACGCCATCACCACCGCGAGTGCGGCCAATGCTGCCGGAATCAGCGGCTTGTAGGACCGCGCAGCAACGAGCACGGCCAGCGCCAGGAACCCGAGCAGGGGCAGGCCGTACGACATCATGACGCAGGTGCCGAGCAATAGTCCCGCAACGAGCGACCACGAGACGCTGTGCGACCTGGCGGCGACGGCCAGCGCGGCAAGCGCCCAGGCAGCCACGCAGGCGTAGACCGCGTCACCGGACACCGCCTCCCAGATCGCGGCCGGGGCGAGAACGACGAATGGCGCCGCCAGCCGTGCTCCGCGCTCGTCGCCGAGCACTCTCACCGTGGTGAGGACTGCCAACGGGATGGTGGACGCCAGGAGCGTAACAACCAGGCCGACGGCCAGACTCCCGCCCAGGCCGACCCTGACGAGCAGGACGAAGAAGAGCAGCGCCCCGGGTGGATGACCGGCGACGTGCGTTGGCCAGCCCTCGGGTCCTAGCGAGATGCGGCTTACGAACTCGTGGAGCAGGTGCGACACACCCACAGGTGAGCGAGCGACCTGGAGGAAGTCGTCAGTGTCGATCTGGCTGGAAAGGCCATGGCTCCCGTCGACGAGGGCCAGTGAGACCAGCCAGGCGAGACCGGTCAGCCACGTGACGACCAGCAGACGCGGCCAGGACAGGTGGTTGCTGATGCGCTCGCCGTACCCGACCCCTAGCAGGGCGATCGTGGCCGCCAACGCGCTGCCCGGGCCCACCCGCGGCATCCAGTGGGCGAACACCGGCGGGAAGCCGATGCGGACGTCCCAGCCCGCCACGGCAGGGATCACCATCGCGGCGACCACCAGTGCGACTGCGACGGCCAGCCCGATGGCGGCCGGTGAGGAGCCTCGGCGGCTGCGTCGATCCCCAGGTCGCACCTGTGGGCGCGGTCTGGTGAGGGACATGACCCGAGACTATTGACTTCGGGCGGCAGATGATGCCGAGCGAGAGCTCGAAAGCCATGACGTCAGAGTTCCGTAAGGGTTTGCGCCGCTTTTGGCCTCAGCGTGCTTTTAGCGTTGAGGAGTGCCGAACTCGTGTGATCTGGTCATTCCCTGCCGTGATGAGGGACCCGCGCTGTCCCGACTGCTCGCGAGGGTCCCCTCCGGGCTGTCTGTGATCGTGGTGGACAACGGCTCGCGGGACGACACCGCGGAGGTGGCCAGACGCCTCGGGGCGCGGGTCGTGCCCGAGCCCCGTCCGGGCTACGGTTCTGCCGTTCATGCGGGCGTCATGGCTGCGACCGCTGACCTGGTAGCAGTCATCGATGGAGACGGCACCTTCGATCCGGTCGACCTGCTGCCGCTCATCGACGCAGTCTCCAACAGCGAGTGCACGCTGGCCGTGGGGCGACGCCGGCCCGTCTCGGCCGGTCTGCTGCCCTGGCCGGCCCGCTTAGGCAACTCCCTCGTCTCACGATGGCTACGGCACAAAGGAGTTCCGGTCCACGACATAGGTCCGGCGCGGGTCTGCCGTCGTGCGGACCTGCTCGCACTCCACGTGATGGACCGCAGGTTCGGATACCCGGTTGAGCTTCTGGTCAAGGCGGCAGCGGCCGGGTGGGACGTACGGGAGTTCGACGTCTCCTACGCCGCACGGGCCAGTGGAACGCGTTCCAAGGTGTCGGGGTCCCTTGCGTGGCAGCATGCTGGCCGCGGCAGACTTCGTGCGGGTCCTGACGTGAGGGTCGGAGTCCTGGTCGTAGCGAAGGCACCGGTCGCCGGAGAGGCCAAGACCCGGCTGGGCGAGACCGTCGGGCCGAGGGCATCGGCCGAGCTGGCGAGTGCTGCCCTGCTGGACACGCTGGCCGCCTGTGAGCAGGCATTCCCCCCCGGAAGCAGGGTGCTGGCGATGACGGGCGACCTCGCCCAGGCCGAGGGGCGGGCCGAGCTCGAGTCGAGCATGACCAACTGGGAAGTGTTTCGCCAACGTGGCAACGACTTTGGGCAACGCCTGATCGAACGCCCATGCCGATGCCGGTCGGGTGCTTCGCTCGCCAGTCATCCAGATCGGCATGGATACTCCGCAGGTCACCGCAGGTCAGCTCCGAAGCGATCGCCAAGCAGCTTGCGGCGCCGGGTTGCGACGGAGTGCTGGGCCCCGCGACCGATGGCGGCTGGTGGTCGTTGGCGCTGATGCATCCGCGATGGGCACGAGGACTGAGCGATGTGCCGATGTCGACCCCCCACACCGGAAACGCGACCCTGACCATGCTCCGCGGCGCCGGCGCGCGCGTGATGACCGCCGACCGGCTCACCGACGTCGACACGGCGACCGATGCGGCCTTGGTGGCAGGCGAGTCGCCGGACACCCGGTTCGCATTGACCTGGCAACGGCTCGTCTCGGGCACTCACTCTCCAGCTGCGCTGTTCGACGAGGCGCTGGCGGGTGCCCCTTGCGTGCTGCATGGCATGCCGAAGGGACCCGTCGAGCTGCCGGTCGAGACTTGGCGGGGAGGCTGTGACGAGGCCGACCACGCGCTCGTAGGCGCGGTGCTCGGGGCCTACGCTGGACGTGGGCTGTGGCCCCGGCCGGCTCACTCATGGCTTGGCATTGCGGGGAACGGCGGCACTGGGGATCGACGTTGCGGCAGGGGCTGTCCGGTCGACGCGGGCTCGAGGCGCGCAGGCGATCCGACGGGACGTCTTCGATGTGCTGCCGGCCGAAGGTCGCTGGGAGTCGGTGCTGCTCGCCGATGGCAACATCGGGATCGGCGGCGACCCGGTCCGGCTGCTCCGCCGGGTCGAGTCGCTGATGTCTCTCGACGGTCGCGCGGTCGTGGAGGTGTCCCCGCCAGGTAGCGGTGTGTCCACTCACCGGGTCCATCTGGAGGTGGCTGGCCGCTGCTCGTCATCGTTCTCCTGGGCGGTCGTCGGCGCCGAGTGCCTGGACGGTCTTGCCCGCCAGGCGTCCTTGCGCATGTTGTCGGTCCGTCGAAGAACGCGGTCGCTGGTTCGCGCAGCTGGGGAGGACCTGAGAGAACCATGGTGACATCGCGTGAAGCCACAGCTACGGTTGGCGCCGCCTGAGGAGGAGGTGTTCACCTCTCGGCTGCGAAGCCCCGCTGTTGCGGCCCGGGTCGGGCTGTGGCTGGGGATCTGCTTCGGGATCGCCTTCGTCACGGGGCTCTACAGTCACTTCTTGCAGGACACACCCGGCTGGCTGACCCTCCCGACGAGGCCGGTCAACCTGTACCGGTGGACGCAGGGACTCCATGTCATCACTGGCAGCGCGGCGGTTCCGCTGCTGCTGGTCAAGCTGTGGACGGTCTACCCGCGACTGTTCGCCAAGGTCCCGCGTGATCGCAAGGCTTTGCTGCTCACGGGTGTCGAGCGTGGCTCGATCGCCGTCCTCGTCAGCGCCGCGATCTTCGAGCTGATGACCGGTCTGCAGAACGCCGCCCAGTGGTACCCGTGGCGGTTCAACTTCCGGGGGACGCACTACGCCATCGGCTGGATCGCGGTCGGTGCACTCCTCGTGCACATCGCAGTCAAGCTGCCGGTCATCCGCGCTGCGTTCGGATCCGATGTCGAGGCCCGGCAGGAGACCGATCGGCCGACGATGGCGGAGGAGTCGGCGGGACTCTCCCGGCGTGGGCTGCTACGGATCACCTGGTTGGCCAGTGGCGTCGCCGTCGTGACCACGGCCGGGATCGCCGTACCGTGGATGCGCCGGATCTCCGTGTTCGGCGTGCGTTCGGGCAATGGCCCGCAGGAGCTGCCCGTCAACAAGTCGGCTGTCCGCGGCGCAGGTCACCGCCGCGGCGCTGAAGCCCTCGTACCGACTCGCGGTCATGAACGGCGACACAACGCGTCACCTCACTCGGGCAGACCTGCTGGCGTTGCCGCAGGCTCACCGAACACTGCCGATCGCGTGTGTCGAGGGATGGAGTGTGTCTGCTGACTGGACCGGAGTGCAGCTACGGACCCTGTTGCAGCTGGTCGGGTCGACCGACGACGTCGACGTCGTCGTGCGATCTCTCCAGCAGGGCGGCTCCTACAGCGTCATGGACATGCCGGCGAACTTCGTACGTGACGACGACACGCTGCTCGCGCTGAAGCTGAACGGCGAGGACCTGAGCATCGACCACGGCTTCCCCTGCCGGATCATCGCCCCGGCCCGGCCCGGTGTCCTGCAGACCAAGTGGGTCGCCTCGATCGAGGTGGCGTGATGCGAGCCGAGCAGCAGCTGCGCAGCGGGCTGCTGCTCGCCGGTGCCGTCATCGGGCTGTTCGGTGCCTGGTCCCTGCTGCGGCTGGGGATCTCGAACCTGTTCTGGGCGAGCCTCTGGCTGGCCGGCGGTGTGGTCCTGAACGACGGACTGGTTGCCGGGGTGGCTCTGGGAGCCGTCGCGTTGAGCCTCTGGCTGCTGCCGTCCTGGGCTCGAGCCCCTGTCGCGGCCGGCTTCGTGGTCCTCGGAACGGTGACGGTGATGGCCATTCCGGTGCTCGGCCGGTTCGGAGCTCATGCGGACAACCCCAGGCTGCTGGACCGTTCGTACGGTGTGGGATGGCTCGTCCTCGCTGGCATAGTGGCAGTGGGTGTCATCGCGGCGAGCGCCGTGGCTCGTCGCCGGGAGGTCGCAGAGGTGAACGCACGCGCAGATGTGGACGTGGACGGTGGGCATGGCTGACGTTCTGGTCGTGGACGACGACCCCACGGTGCGCGAGGTCGTGGTCTCCTACCTGCGCGCCGGCGGCCACCGGGTACGCGAGGCCGGCGACGGCGAGGGGGCGCTCAGCGCCGTTGCTGACGTGCGGCCGGACATCGTGGTCCTCGATCTCATGCTGCCCGGCATCGACGGGCTGGAGGTGTGCCGTCGGCTCCGGCGACAGGGAAGCATCCCGATCGTGATGCTCACCGCGCTCGGCGGCGAGGCGGACCGGGTGGTCGGGCTCGAGCTGGGTGCTGACGACTATGTGACGAAGCCGTTCAGTCCACGCGAGCTGGTGCTCAGGGTCGACTCGGTACTCCGCCGCTCCGGCGATCAGGGGCTCCCGGACGATGTCGTGCTGCGTGACGGCGACCTGGTCCTGGACTCGGCTCAGCACGTGGTGAGTCGTGACGGCTCACGACTCGCGCTGACGTCGAGAGAGTTCGACCTGCTGCGCTTCTTCCTGTCCAACGCTGGGACCGCGTTCACCCGCGCGGAGCTCCTCGACAAGGTGTGGGGCTGGTCCTTCGGCGACCAGTCGACGGTGACGGTGCACGTACGCCGGCTGCGGGAGAAGGTCGAGCAGGACCCGACCCGGCCGAGCCGGCTGGCGACGGTGTGGGGTGTCGGCTATCGGTGGGAGACCTCGTGACGCATGCACAGTGGACGATCGTCGGGCTCGCCGCCGGTTGGTCCGGGCTGGTCGGACTCGTCGGTCTGCTCGCGGTCTACCTGCTGCGTACCCGGTCCCTGCGGTGGGGGGCGGCCATCGTCGCGGTGGTCGGTGTCGGCAGCTTCGTCGCTGCACTGGTGGCGACGGCGGACGCGATGTTCCTGTCTACCCACGACTTCCATGTCGTTCTGCTGGTCAGCGCGGTCGCGGGCATCGTGTCGCTCTCCTTCGCTCTCGTGGTCGCGGGTGCCGCGGTCCGAGGGTCCCGGGCGCTCCAGGTCGAGGCGAGACAGCTCGCCGAGGAAAGGCCCGCCCGCCTCACCCGTCAGCCCACGCTGCCGGCTGAGCTGGCGGAGGTCTCGGCCGAGCTGCGCCGTACCCACGAACGTCTCGCCGAGTCACGCGAACGTGAGCGTGCGTTGGAGTCCTCGCGCCGCGAGCTCGTCGCGTGGGTCTCGCACGACCTGCGTACGCCGCTCGCCGGTCTGCGAGCCATGACGGAGGCCCTCGAGGACGGCCTG
The DNA here is from genome assembly GCA_963833975.1 of uncultured Actinomycetota bacterium. Taxonomy (GTDB): domain Bacteria; phylum Actinomycetota; class Actinomycetes; order Propionibacteriales; family Nocardioidaceae; genus JAWWPG01. The sequence continues at coordinate 90,652 of CAWIAB010000004.1, read as the reverse complement.
GTCGACGACCCGGCCCGCTATCACGGGCAGATGCGGGCCGAGGTGGACCGGATGACGAGGATGGTCGACGACCTCTTCGAGCTGTCCAGGATCCACTCGGGCGCCCTCAACCTCACGTTTGAGCGGGTGTCGCTCGGTGACGTGATCAGTGACGCCCTGTCCGGCGCCGACCCGGTGGCGACCGCGCGCGGGGTACGGCTGGGCGGGGCAGTGGACGACGGCGCGCTGGTGCTCGCAGACGCAAGCGAGCTCAGTCGCGTGGTCAGCGAACCTGTTGATGAACGCGATCCGGCACACGCCGTCGGACGGCACCGTCCAGGTCTCGGGAAGGGTCACGGCGAACGGTGTCGAGGTGGCGGTGCACGACGAGTGTGGCGGTATCCCGGACGAGGACCTGGATCGCGTCTTCGACGTGGCCTGGCGGGGGAGCCAGGCCCGGACGCCGGAAGCCGGAGTCACCGACCGCCGGCGCCGGGCTCGGGCTGGCCATCGTGCGCGGCATCGTGGAGGCCCATCGTGGGAGCGTCGACGTGACGAACGAGGCACCCGGCTGCCGCTTCCTGGTCCGGCTGCCGGCCTGAGCAATGTGGGCGGGCGCCTAGTGTCGTCGCTGACGGTTCGACCACACCGAGGCTGAAGGGGACACCGCGTGCGCCACACCGAGTTCTGGGCGCGGATGGAGTCCGCGCTCGGGGCGGGGTACGCCCGCACGTGGGCCCGCGAGCACGTGGTGAAGGGCCTCGAGCAGCGCACCGTGATGGAGGCTTTCGCGGACGGGTGGGACGCCAAGGCCGTCTGGCGAGCGGTGTGGGCCGAGCTCGAGCTTCCACCACGTGACCGCTAGCGGCGTGTCGCATTGGTTCGAACACGTGTTCGGTCTACTTTTGCACCGTGGCCGCTGAGCGGTTGCCTGTCCACAGGGTCGAGCACGACCGATGATCCTGTCGGTGGGTCCGGTTAGCGTCCTTCTCAACACCGATTCGCGGGTCGAACACCCGCCCTGCCCGCTCGATGATGCAGAGGATGTCACCCATGGCTGAAGCAGACCGCAACAAGGCCCTCGACAACGCGTTGGCGCAGATCGAGCGCAACCACGGCAAGGGTTCCGTGATGCGTCTCGGCGACCGCGGCAAGGTGCCCGTCGAGGTGATCCCGACCGGGTCGATCGCGCTCGACATCGCGCTCGGCATCGGCGGCCTACCGCGAGGGCGGGTGGTCGAGATCTACGGCCCCGAGTCCTCGGGCAAGACCACGGTCGCGCTGCACGCCGTGGCCAACGCCCAGCGAGCCGGCGGTATCGCGGCGTTCATCGACGCCGAGCACGCCCTCGACCCCGAGTACGCCCAGAAGCTGGGCGTCGACACCGACGCGCTGCTCGTCTCCCAGCCCGACAGCGGCGAGCAGGCGCTCGAGATCGCGGACATGCTGATCCGCTCCGGCGCGCTCGACGTGATCGTGATCGACTCGGTGGCCGCGCTGGTGCCGCGGGCCGAGATCGACGGTGAGATGGGCGACTCCCATGTCGGCCTGCAGGCCCGGCTGATGAGCCAGGCGCTGCGCAAGCTGACCGGAGCGATCTCGACCTCCGGCACGACCGCGATCTTCATCAACCAGCTCCGGGAGAAGATCGGAGTGATGTTCGGGTGCTTCTCGGCAGACGCCAAGGTGGTGCTGAGCGACGGGACGACCAAGAAGATCGGTGCCATCGTCAACCAGAAGCTGCCCGTCGAGGTGATGTCCTACGACCCGCAGACCAACGCACTGGTCCCGCGTCGGGTGGTCAACTGGTTCGACAACGGTCCGACCGACCACTTCCTGCAGTTCACCGTGGAGAAGTCAGGGGGCAACGGTCGGTCCCGGTTCGGAATAACGGGCAACCACCTCGTTCGCACCCCGGGCGGGTGGCGGGAGGCCGGCGAGCTGATCGCAGGCGACCGGGTGCTCGCTGCCGAGACGCATCGGTTGAGCGACCAGCAGTGGCAGGTCGTGCTGGGTTCGCTGCTAGGTGACGGCAACCTGTCGCCCAACCGTCGCGACCGCAACGGAGTCCGCTTCCGACTCGGCCACGGCGCGAAGCAGGCGCCCTACCTGGACTGGAAGGTGTCACTGCTCGCCAACATCGCCTGCAGCCGGCGCACCAACGCCAAAGGTGCCGTGTTCGCCGACTTCACCCCGCTCCCCGAGCTGGGTGAGCTGCAGCGCAGCGTCTATCTCGGCGACGGCAAGCGGACGATCACCGAGGAGTACCTCAAGGCGCTGACCCCGCTGGCTCTCGCGATCTGGTACATGGACGACGGCAGCTTCACGTTGCGCTCCAAGGGTGTCCAGCAGCGCACGGCCGGTGGCAGCGGGCGAGTGCAGTTCGGGGTGCAGGCACTCAGCGAGGGCTCTCGTGATCGGCTCGTCGCGTATCTGCGCGACACGCACGGGCTCGAGGTCTCATGGCGCTTGGTCGGTGCAGCGCAGCAGGCGGTGTTGACCTTCACCACCGAGGCGTCAACCCGGTTCCTGGAGCTGGTCGCGCCGTATGTGCACCCCTCGATGGCCTACAAGCTGCTGCCCCGACTGACCGGACAGTTCCAGGTGGAGCCGCAGCTCGTCGAGCCGAGGCAGCTGCTCGTGCCGGCGCGGATCCTCGACATCCACGTCAAGCCGAAGACCCGGTCGATGCACCGGTTCGACATCGAGGTCGAGGGCAGCCACAACTACCTCGTCGACGGTGTGATGGTGCACAACAGCCCTGAGACGACCACCGGTGGTAAGGCACTCAAGTTCTACGCCTCGGTCCGGCTCGACGTCCGACGCATCGAGAGCCTGAAGGACGGCACCGACTTCGTCGGCAACCGCACCCGGATCAAGGTCGTGAAGAACAAGTGCGCTCCGCCGTTCAAGCAAGCAGAATTCGACATTATGTACGGCTTGGGCATCAGTCGGGAGGGCAGCCTGATCGACGTTGGCGTCGATGCGGGACTGGTCCGCAAGGCGGGTGCTTGGTACACCTATGAGGGCGACCAGCTGGGCCAGGGCAAGGAGAACGCGCGGAACTTCCTGCGCGACAACCCCGACCTGGCCAACGAGCTGGAGAAGCGCATCCTCGAGCAGCTCGGGATCGGCGCCCAGGTCGACGACGAGGTCGCGCCCGAGCCGACCAACGTCGACTTCTGAGGGTCCGGGACGGAGCGTGAGACAGCGTCGACGGCCGGGGCGGGACGAACCTGACTCGGCCGACGCCGACCGCGGGCCGTTGGCCGACCCGGAGTCGGTCGCCCGGACGATCATCCTGAACAAGCTGACCGCCCGGGCCCGGTCGCGGCAGGAGCTGGCCGACTCCCTGGCCGAACGGGGCGTGCCCGACGATGTCGCGAGTCGGGTGCTCGACCGGTTCGGCGAGGTCGGGCTGGTTGACGACGAGGCGTTCGCCAAGACCTGGGTCGAGTCGCGCCAGGCGTCCCGTGGCCTGTCGCGCCGAGCGCTCGGCCTCGAGCTGCGCCGCAAGGGCATCGACAGCGAGATCGTCGCCGACAGTCTGGCGACCGATCGACGACGAGACGGAGTACGACGCCGCACGCGCCCTGGTCGAGAAGAAGCTGCGGTCGACCCGCAACGCCGACCCGCAGGCGCGCTGGCGGCAGCTGGTCGGTCTGCTGGCTCGTCGCGGCTACTCGCCGGGTCTGTCGATGCGGGTGGTCGGGGACGTGCTCAAGACCGAGGCCGAGTTCTCGGAACTGGTCGAGCCCGACGACGTACCGAGCTCCCGCTCGTAGTAGGCGGCGACCGCGGCGTCCATCTCGACCGGCCAGCTGACGCCGTACCTCTCCGCGGTCTCCCGTCCGGTGGTCAGCATGGCCCGGCGTACGGCGAGCATCGCCGCCACGACGTCAGCCGGGCGGGGGTCGGGCACCGGGAGCGACTCGAGCAGGCCGCGTTGGTCGACGGTGAGCCGGGCCGACCACTGCTTGATGCCCATCGTCGGCAGCGGCTGGTTGGCCTCGACGAAGAGGTCGTACAGCATGCGTTGGGTGGCGACCACCCCGACCACGCCGAGCAGCCAGTCCGCGCGGGCCACCACGGCGGCCGGGAAGATCGCCTGCTGGCGGAAGAACTCCTCCACGATCGCGGCCAGCACCGTCGCATCCGGCCCAGCAGCGCCAGGGTGGTTCCCTGCCGCTGAGACGGCCAGGCCGTCACGGTCCAGGACCACCAACCGCGCCGTGAGCGGTCCAGCTGCGACGTCGCTGACCCGCTCGAACACCACGTCGAACCGCTGACACCCCGGGGTCACCGAGTAGAACGAGCCTGGCAACCCGGCGATCTCGCGGGCGATGATGGTGGGCGTGATGCTGGCCAGCCAGTCCCGCCAGCCTCGGCAGAAGTCGTCGAAGGCCGAGTCCTGGACCGTGACCACGACGTCCAGGTCTGAGCCCGATCTGCGACGCCGCGTCCCAGGGAGCCGGCGAGCCAGAGGGCGCGCACCCGGTCGTCTGGCTGGCAGACCCGAAGCAGACTGGCGAACACGGCCTCGATAGCCGAGCGGCAGCTCCCGCAGCGCATCCGCCACGGGCTTCGGAACGGGCATGCTCACCAGCCGACCATAGCCAGCGGCACGAGACGCCACGCCCGCCGTACCCGCGCCGGGTGCTTGACCGCCCCTGACCGGCGCCCTACGGTGAAAGAAGAGAAGATACCGCGAAAGCGGCACCACGAATGCAGTTCCAGGCCCGACAAAAACCCATTGAATACGCATCCTGCCCACCATCGTCACCAGCAGTGAGGAGCCCTTCGCACCACACCGCAGGCCGTCACGCTTTCGTCTCCTCATGCTTGCGCTAGGAGACCCGTCCGTGTGACACGCCCGGGTCGGGGGTTCGTGGATGACCGCCTTCCGTTCGCTTCGCTTCACGGCCGCGCTCTGACTGGGGCTCGGTCAGCGCCGATGAAGGGAGTCGCCGGATGATGTGGCTGGTCGTACTTGGGCTGATCACGGTCGCACTCGCCGGCGCCTGCATGAGCCTTGTTGTCGTCCTGACCCGTCGGTCACGGGACGGCGAAACGGCCGCCGTCGACCCGAGCTCGGACCAGTCCGCCGCATCGTCGCGGACCTGGCTCGACCCCCTGGTCGCCGCCCGCGCAGACTCTCCGCACAGCGAGGCCGAGTCTCTGATCCATCAGGCGAGGGTCACCTCAGGAGGGTCGTCCGGCCAGCCATCGGTGCCCGAGCTGCTCGACGTCGCCGACGCCCTTCCGCCACCACCCGCAGACCCGCCACGACCCAGCGCGCAGCCTGAGGTCGAGGTCGCCGCAGCCGACGCGGTCCAGCACGCACTCGCCTCGCTACGGGAGCGTGAGGACGAGATGCGCGACCTGCGCAAGGACCTGCACGACCAGCACCTCGACATCGAGCGGCGCGAACAGCGGCTCATCCAGCGCGAGGAGCGACTCGACGAGGCGACCCAGCAGCTGGACGAGCGCGCGAGCGAGCTGGCCCAGCACGATGATGAGCTCGCCGCCGAGCGCCTCGCGCTGCTGGACCTCGCCGCGCGAGCGCCGCAGTATCCTCGAGCGACTCTGCGAGCTCAGCGCGGATGAGGCCAAGGCGGAGCTGGTGGCCGATATCGAGCGCGAGGCCAAGCGCGAGGCTGCCGTCACGGTCCGAGACCTCGAGCGGGCCGCGCAGGACGAAGGTGACGCGCGGGCGCGCAACATCCTGGCCACCGCGATCCAGCGGCTCGCGTCGGAGCAGACCGCGGAGTCGGTCGTCTCGCTCGTCCGGCTCCCGGGTGACGACATGAAGGGCCGGATCATCGGTCGGGAGGGCCGCAACATCCGCTCGTTCGAGCGACGACCGGCGTCAACCTGATCATCGACGACACTCCCGAAGCGGTCGTGCTCTCCTGCTTCGACCCGGTACGCCGTGAGGTCGGCCGGATCACCCTCGAGGAGCTGGTCGCCGACGGGCGGATCCACCCGAGCCGGATCGAGGAGGTCTACCACCGCAGCCTCAGCGAGATCGACCGGCTGTGCCAACGGGCCGGCGAGGACGCGTTGATGGAGATCGGGGTCACCGACCTCCATCCGCATCTCGTGTTCACCCTGGGTCAGCTGCGCTACCGGACGTCGTACGGGCAGAGCGTCCTCAAGCACTCCGTCGAGTCCGCCCACGCCGCCGGGCTGCTTGCCGCGGAGCTCGGGCTCGACGGCACGGTCGTCAAGCGGGCCGCGCTCCTGCACGACATCGGCAAGGCCCTCACCCACGAGGCCGAGGGCAGCCATGCGCTGGTCGGGGCGGAGCTCGCGCACCGGTACGGAGAGTCGGCCGACATCGTCCACGCGATCGAGGCGCATCACAACGAGGTCGAGCCACGCACCATCGAGGCGGTGCTGACCCAGGCCGCCGACGCGATCAGCGGTGGCCGGCCGGGCGCCCGACGCGAGTCGCCAGAGGCATATGTACGCCGCCTCGAGCGGCTCGAGGAGATCGCGATGGCCTGCGAGGGCGTCGACAAGGTGTTCGCGATGCAGGCCGGTCGCGAGATCCGGGTGATGGTGCTGCCCGACGTGGTCGACGACATCGGCGCGCAGGTTCTCGCCCGTGACATCGTGAAGCAGATCGAGCACGAGCTCACCTACCCCGGGCAGATCAAGGTGACCGTGATCCGCGAGTCGAGGACGACCGAGATCGCCCGCTGAGACTGTCACCTGGCGTTGTTAGCCTCAGTCCATGGCCGATGCCGTGTCGCGCACCTGGGACGGGCTCGAGATCGCGTCCGACCACCCCACCGGTGGCACCGTTTGTGTGCGCCGGCACCACCGGCGGCGGCATTCGTGAGGTGCTCGTCCTGCATCGCAGCCACCAGGGTGCCGAGCTACGAGGGGGACTGGGCCTGGACCAGCCCGGCCGGCTGCCGCCATCCCGGCGAGGCCGTCTACGCCGGGGTCCTGCGGGAGCTGGCGGAGGAGGCCGGCCTCGAGGGCTTCCTGCCGTGGGCCGTCGACCTGTCCGGTCGCTGGGCGTGTCTTCGCCGTGGATGTGCCGTACGACGTCACGGTCGACCTCGTCGACCCGGAGCACGACCGCTTCGAGTGGCTGCCCGCCGAGTGTGGCGGTCGCCGCGGATGCTGCCATCGATCGTCGGCGAACAGCAGGCCAGAGCCGCGGCCGTGCCGTCGGTCGAGCTGGCGTTCCGGCCGATGACGGAGGAGGACTTCGCCGCGGTGGCTCGCTGGCAGTCCGCGCCGCACGTCGCTGCCTGGTGGGACCCGCGTGGCCGCGACGAGGAGGTCGGTGCGAGCCCGCTACACCCCGCGGCTCCGCGGCGACGAGCCGACCCGGATGTGGGTGGTCGAGGTCGACGGGCAGCCGGCCGGCTTCGTGCAGGACTATCGGGTCAGGGACCAGCCCGACTACGCCGTCAGGACCCGAGACCCTGACGCGGTCGGCGTTCGACTACGCCATCGGCGAGCCGACCTGGTCGGTCGCGGGGCTCGGCACCCGGATGATCTGGGAGTTCTGCCGCGACGTCCTGCGCCGCGACTACCCGGATGCGGAACACTTCCTGGCCAGTCCGAGCCACCGGAACCTGGCATCGCTGCGCGTCCTCGCCAAGTGCGGCTTCACCCAAGGGCTCTGGATCGACGACCTGCGGCGACCCGGAGAGCCACCGGATACCGAGATCGTCTGCACGCTGGACGTGCGCCACTGGCTCGGCTGACGCCGTACCCTGGCACGCATGACCGACCCGGTCGACACAGCAGGCGCGACGTTCGCCACCCGCACGCCGCACCCGGCGTTGCGCGACCTGGTCAGCGGCTACCACGGCTACCGCTACCAGGTGGAGGCGCCAGGAGTCCACCACGGACTCCCGTCGACGGCGTTGATCGTCGTGCTGGCGTTCGACCGTCCGCTCGACGTCGGCTGGTGGGGTGAGGAGCACAGTCGCGGGCGGCACTGGGCGCTCGCGTCGGGCCTGAGCGTCTCGCCGGCGGCGATCTACCAGGACGGGCACCCAGCACGGCATCTCGTTCGACCTGACCCCGCTCGGCGCACGGGCGTCTGCTCGGCCTGCCCGCCGCGGGCCTGCGCAGGGAGCTCGTCCCGCTCGGCGAGGTGATCGGATACCGGGCGCCGCGACTCTACGACTGCCGTCGCGGAGGCGTCCTCGTGGCAGGCTCGCTTCGCCGTACTCGACCAGGAGCTGCTCACGCTGGCCGCGGCCCAGGACACGGGCGGTCGTCGAGACCGACCCGACTCTCGCGCACGCCTGGCGTCGCATCCACACGTCGTCGGGTGCGCTGCCGATCTCCGGGCTGGCCGACGAGGTCGGCTGGAGTCGTCGGCAGCTGAGCCAGCGGTTCACCGACGAGTACGGCATCGGCCCGAAGCAGGCCGCCCGGCTGATCCGCTTCCAGCGTGCCCGGCGCCTCGTCGAGACCGGCGGCCGGCCGCTGGCCGACGTGGCAGTCCACTGCGGCTACGCCGACCAGGCGCACCTGACCCGAGAGTTCCGGGAGCTGGCGGGCGACCCGCCGACCACCTGGCTGCGCGAGGAGCGCCCATTCCTTCAAGACTCGACCGACGCAAGGCTGACACGCTCGAGGCATGACTGAGACCACCACCACCCCGACAGCCGTCTCGACGACGCCCGCGCCGACCGTGTGGCACTCGCTGAGCTACGACGATGCCGGCGCCGCCATCGAGTTCCTGACGACGGTCTTCGGCTTCGTCACCAAGGGCATCTACTACGCGGACGACGAGCAGACGAGGATCGTGCACGCCCAGCTCGACTGGCCACCCGGCGGCGGCATCATGCTCGGCTCCTCGCCGCGGCCGGACGGCTGGCCCGACATCCGTGGCAAGGCGAGCGCCTACTGCGTGACCACCGACCCCGACGCCGTCTACGAGCGAGCCCTCGCGGCCGGTGTGACGGTGCTACGGGAGATCCGCGACGAGGACTACGGCGGCCGCGGCTTCTCGGTGCTCGACCCGGAGGGCAATACCTGGAGCTTCGGCAGCTACGCCGGCGAATAGCCTCGGATTCGTCCGATCGGGTTGGGCTGGAAACCGCCGCGCTGGGTCGGACGAATCCGGGCCCTTCGGGTTCGTCCGATCGGGTTGGGCTGGAAACGCCCGCGCTGGGTCGGACGAATCCGGGCCTTTCGGGTTCGTCCGATCGGGTTGGGCTGGAACCGCCCGCGCTGGGTCGGACGAATCCGGGTCCTTCGGGTTCGTCCGATCGGGTTGGGCTGGAAACCCCCGCGCTGGGTCGGACGAATCCGCCGGCCGCGCCCCGCCCCGGCCCGGCCCGGCCCGACTCCGCCTGCTCCGTCCGAGTCAGCGGGTGGACTGGTAGATGCGCCGGACGACGTCCTCGATGTCGGGCTCCTCGATCGAGAGGTCGCGGATGTCGGCGCGCGCGGCGACCGCCGCCAGCACGGTCGCGGCGGTCGTGGTCGCGGCGTCGAACCCCAGCCGCTGACGCAGACCGTCGACCTCGCTACCCAGATGCGTCGTACCGGGAATCCCGACCAGGTCCGGCGTCGGTTGGGTCAGGTCGACCACGAGAACGCGTTGGGCGCCGACCGTGGCGGCGAGACCCGGCAGCGTCCCGTCGTACGCCAGCTTGCCGTGGTCGACGACGAGCACCCGGTCGCAGAGCCGTTCGATGTCGCCCATGTCGTGGGTTGTGAGCAGCAGAGTCGTCCCGCGCGCGGCCCGCTCCGCGATGAGGAACTCGCGCAACCGTGCCTTCGACACCACGTCCAGCCCGATCGTCGGCTCGTCGAGGATCAGCAGCTCGGGGGAGTGCAGCAGCGCGGCGGCGATCTCGGCCCGCATCCGTTGACCGAGCGACAGCTGCCGCACCGGGATGTCGAGCGTCTCACCCATCTCGAGCTGGTCTACGAGCTCAGTGGTACGGCGACCTGCCGCGGCCGAGTCGAGCTGATGGATGGCCGCCAGGATCGAGAACGACTCCCGCAGCGGCAGGTCCCACCACAGCTGCGACCGCTGCCCGAAGACGACGCCGATCCGGCGCGCGAGGTCGCGGCGGCTCTTCAACGGATCCAGGCCGCAGGTGCGCACCTGCCCCGAGGTCGGCACCAGGATCCCGCAGAGCATCTTGATCGTGGTCGACTTGCCCGCGCCGTTGGCCCCGATATAGCCGACGGACTCACCCGGGCGTGATCCGGAAGGTCATCCCGTCCACGGCCGCGAGCGTCGTACGCACCCGTCGGCCCTCGGGGCCTTTGCGTTTGACGCTGAAGGTGCGCGTCAGGTTGACGATGTCCACCGACAGCTCCACCATCGCTCCATCCTGCCCGTCGGTCACCCGCCACCGCCTTGATAGTGACGCTGTTCCCCAACGCCAGAGCACGAAGGCGACGAACCAGACCCAGGCCGCGGCGAGCGGGGTCAGCCACACCAGCCACTCCGGGAGCCCTGGCGGGCCGGGCAGGTCCAGCAGGGCGAGCGTGGGCAGGTAGGCGGTGAACACCACCGGCACCAGGTAGCCGAACAGCAGCTTCAGCGGACCCGGGAAGATCGACGCCGGCTGCGAGGACGCGTAGGAGCCGCCGTACGTGAAGGCGTTCGTCAGCTCGGAGCCGTTGATCAGGAAGAACTGCAGGCTCGCCGCGCACACGAACAGGGCCGCGAAGATCGCCGTGCCGAAGGCCACGGCCATGGCGATCAGCACGACGTTGTGCGCGTCCAGGGCGATGTCGTTGCGCGACAGGCCTGCGCCCAGGGCCACCAGCGCGACCACGATGCGCGAGATCCGGCGGAGGTCGATCTCGCTGGTCATGAGCTGGCTCAGCACGGGCAACGGTCGCAGGTAGAAGGCGTCGAGGGTGCCTGCCCGGATGTAGGTGGGCAGCGTGTCCAGGTGCCCCACCACGAGATCCGCCAGCGAGAACGCCAGGTTGGAGAGCCCGAACAGGACCAGGATCGCGTCGAAGTCCAGCCCGCCGAGCACCTGCACGTTGTGGAAGATCACCCAGACCTCGCCGAACTCCGTGAGCCCGATGAGCAGCGATCCCATCAGGTCGAGCGCGAACCCGGTCGGGTAGCTGCGCTGTGCCCGGACCCGCGACGCGAGCACGGCACGGTACGGCGTCGCCCAGGTGGTGTGGTCAGCCGCCATTGAGCACCAGCTTCCGGCGGCCGGCGCTGGTCAGCCACCGACCGAGCAGACACACCGCGAGGAGCCAGCCGAGCTGCATCGCGACCGCCAGGCCGGCCTCGATCCCGACGACCTGGCCCGAGATGACGTTGATCGGGACCTGCAGGATCGAGGGGAACGGCGTGCAGTACGCCAGCGTGTGCAGCCAGCCCGGGAACAGCCCGACGGGGACGTACAGCCCGGCGAGGAACCCGCTCGTGACCATGTAGAGGGTGCGGGCGCCCCGGGTGTCCATCAGCCAGAAGCCGAGGATGTTGACCGCGTACCTGCCGTAGAAGGAGATGGCGACTCCCACCACGATGCTCACGGTGCCGAGCAGGTACGGCAGCAGGGTGTCGGGCAGCACCAGGCCGAGGGTGAGCGCGCCGATCAGCACCGAGGGCAGGCCCCGCGGGATCAGGGTGTACGCCGCCCGTCCCATGTCCTCCGAGAGGTGCCAGGTCTGCAGGTCCACCGGGCGGGTGAAGTCGATCGCCACGTCGCCGGTCCGCACCCGGTCGCCGATCTCCGCGCGGCCGCTCAGCTCGATGGCACCGAGCAGTCCCTGCGAGAGCCAGACGTAGGTGCTGATGGTGCCGGTGGTGTAGCCGCCGAGGGTGCCGCCGGCGCTCTCGACCGCCGCGAAGAGGATGGCCGCCCGGATGAAGCCGAACACGACGTTCGTGACCAGGCCGGCGAGCATCGCCAGCCGGTAGTTCGCCTGCCGGTCGAACCCGGCCCGGACCAGCTTCAGGTACGTCCTGAGGTCCGAAGGCACAATCGCAAGAACTTACTCGTCCACGCTGGACGGAGCAACTGAGTTTGACCATGCGGCTGGCACGCACCGCCATCGGCGTTGCGCTGATGGCGAACGATGGGGTGACTTCGTCCTGCTGTGCCAGAGGATGAGCCTATGCATCTCCTCGTTCTCGGTGGGACCCATCATGTCGGTCGGGCCGTCGTCGAGGCGGCGCTGCGGCGCGGTGACGAGGTCACGACCGTGACGCGCGGCGTCAGCGGCCCGTCCGCCGACGGTGCCCGGGCGATCCACGTCGACCGAACCGACCGGGCCGCTCTCGCCGCCGCCTTGGGTGACTCGACCTGGGATGCCGTGCTCGACACCTGGTCCGATGCCTCACGAGTCGTGCACGACTCGGCGGAGCTGCTGGCCGACAGGGTGGAGCACTACGTCTACGTTTCGAGCAGGTCCGTCTACGTCTGGCCGCTGCCGCTCGGTTCCGACGAGTCGGCTCCAGTGGTCGAGGCCGACCCGCTCAGCGACGACGGCTCCGACTATGCCGCCGCCAAGCGCGGCGCTGAGATCGCTGTCGAGGCGGTGTTCGGCGACCGGGCCCTCGTGGCTCGGGCCGGCCTCATCCTCGGGCCGTACGAGATCGTCGGCCGGCTCCCTGGTGGCTCGGGCGGATCTCCCGTGGTGGCAGGGTCCTGGCGCCCGGCCCGAAGGACCGGCCGCTTCAGTACATCGACGCCCGCGACCTCGCAGACTGGCTGCTGAGCGCCGCCGACCGGCGGATCGGCGGAGCGTTCAACGCCGTGAGCCGGCCTGGGCACGCCACCATGGAGCAGCTGCTCGATGCCTGTGTCGCGGTCACCGGAGCCGACGCCGAGCTGGTGTGGACGTCGCCCGAAGTGATCGAGGCGGCCGGTGTGTCCGGCTGGACCGAGCTGCCGATCTGGGTGCCACCGACCGGAGACCTGGCCGGCCTGCACGCCGCCGACGTCGAGGCAGCGTACGCCGCTGGGCTCACCTGTCGACCCGTCCTCGAAACCGTCCGCGGCACCTGGGACTGGCTGGAGAAGGAGGGCTTTCCCGAGCCACCTGCCCTCCGCGGCGCCTCCGGCCTGGATCCCGCCAAGGAGCAGGCGATCCTCGATACCCCCTGACCATCCAGGCCCGGTTGGATTGGCCGCCACCTCCACGGGCGCCGTACCCTGGGCGGACGATGACGACGACTCTCGAGGCGCCACGCACGTACCAGGTGCGCACGTACGGCTGCCAGATGAACGTGCACGACTCCGAGCGGCTCTCCGGTCTGCTCGAGGCGGCCGGCTACGTGCGCGCCGCTGCCGACGCCGAGGCCGACGTCGTCGTCTTCAACACCTGCGCCGTAAGGGAGAACGCCGACAACAAGCTGTACGGCAACCTCAGCCACCTGGCCCCGGCGAAGGCGGCGCGGCCCGACATGCAGATCGCCGTCGGCGGCTGCCTCGCGCAGAAGGACCGCGCGGAGATCACCCGGCGGGCGCCATACGTCGACGTCGTCTTCGGCACCCACAACATCGGCTCGCTGCCGGTCCTGCTCGAGCGGGCCCGCATCGCGCAGGAGGCGCAGGTCGAGATCCTCGAGTCGCTCGAGGTGTTCCCGTCGACGCTGCCGACCCGGCGCGAGTCGGCCTACGCCGCGTGGGTCGCGATCAGCGTCGGGCTGCAACAACACCTGCACGTTCTGCATCGTGCCGTCGCTGCGCGGCACCGAGAAGGACCGCCGTCCCGGCGACGTGCTCGCCGAGGTCCAGGCGCTGGTCGCCGAGGGCGTCGTCGAGGTGACGCTGCTCGGCCAGAACGTCAACTCCTACGGCGTCGAGTTCGGCGACCGGTTCGCGTTCGGCAAGCTGCTTCGCGCCTGCGGCGAGATCGAAGGCCTCGAGCGGGTGCGCTTCACCTCGCCCCACCCGCGCGACTTCACCGACGACGTGATCGCCGCGATGGCCGAGACGCCGAACGTGATGCCGCAGCTGCACATGCCGATGCAGTCCGGCTCCGACGCGATGCTCAAGGCGATGAAGCGGTCCTACCGCAAGGACCGCTACCTCGGCATCCTCGACCGGGTGCGGGCGGCGATGCCGGACGCGGCGATCACGACCGACATCATCGTGGGCTTCCCCGGCGAGACCGACGCCGACTTCGCCGAGACCCTGGACGTCGTCGAGCGGGCGCGGTTCAGCGGCGCCTTCACCTTCCTCTACTCGAAGCGACCCGGCACGCCGGCGGCCTCGATGACCGACGAGGTCCCGGCCGCCGTGGTCAAGGAGCGCTACGCCGCGCTGGTCGAGCGGGTCAACCAGATCGCCTGGGAGGAGAACCAGCGCTTCGAGGGCCGGCAGGTCGAGGTCCTGGTCGCCGAGGGCGAGGGCCGCAAGGACGCTGCGACGCACCGGCTCTCCGGTCGGGCGCGCGACAACCGGCTCGTCCACGTGACGCCCGGGGCTGAGCCGATCCGGCCGGGCGACCTGGTCGTCGCCGAGGTCACCCACGCCGCGCCGCACCACCTGCTCTCCGACCGCCCCGTGCTGTCGGTACGGCGCACCCGGGCCGGCGACGCGTGGGCAGGCCCGACAGGGCGACGCCGACAGCGGGAGCCGGCCGGCCGTCGGGCTGGGGATGCCGACGCTGGGCCCGCCAGCTGTGGAAGAGCCCGTTCGGTCTCGCTGCTGACATGGCCCGCGCCGACCTGCTGGCAGGCGTCAGCAACACGCCGTACTGGCTGGACGACCCGACCGCCCGCCCGCTCGACCCGGCCTTGACCCGCGACATCACCGCCGACCTGCTCGTCGTCGGCGGCGGCTACACCGGGCTCTGGACCGCCTTGCTGGCAAAGGAAGCAGACCCCGGCCGCGATGTCGTCCTGGTCGAGGCCGAGCGGATCGGCTGGGCGGCCAGCGGTCGCAACGGCGGGTTCTGCGCGGCCAGCCTGACCCATGGCGCGGCGAACGGCCGGGAGCGCTTCCCCGACGAGTACGACACGCTGCACCGGATGGGCGTCGACAACCTGCGCGGCCTGCGCGACGACCGTCGAGCGGTACGGGATCGACTGCCAGCTCGAGGCGACCGGCGAGCTCGACGTCGCGACCGAGGACCATCAGGTGGAGTGGCTGCGCGAGGCGGCCGACGGCCGATGGTGGCGAGTTCCTCGACGCCGAGCGGGTCCGTCGCGAGGTCGACTCGCCCACCTACCGCGCCGGAGTCTGGGACCGCGACGGCGCCGTGATGGTGCATCCGGCCAAGCTGGCCTGGGGTCTGGCGCGCGCGGCCGAGTCGCTCGGGGTTCGCATCTACGAGGGGACGGCCGCCCGGGGCATCGACGTCGGTCGGCGGCGCGTCGCGGCCGCCTGCTGGTCGGACGCGGGCGATGTCGCCGTCACGGCCCACCAGGTCGCGCTCGGCACGAACGCGTTCCCGTCGCTGGTGCGCCGGGTCCGGCCGTTCGTCGTACCCGTCTACGACTACGCGATCGTGACCGAGCCGCTGACCGCGGCGGAGCTCGCGTCGATCGGCTGGGCGAACCGGCAGGGTATCGGCGACAGCGCCAACCAGTTCCACTACTACCGGCTGACGGCCGACAACCGGATCCTGTTCGGCGGCTACGACGCGGTCTACCACTTCGGTGGGCGGGTGCGACCCGTCGTACGACACCCGGCAGGCGACGTTCGAGCTGCTCGCGGACCACCTCGACGCGACGTTCCCGCAGCTCGGCGGCGTGCGGCTCACGCATGCCTGGGGCGGTGCGATCGACCTGTGCGGGCGGTTCTGCGCGTTCTTCGGTACGGCGCACCGCGGCCAGGTCGCGTATGCGGCGGGCTTCACCGGGCTCGGGGTCGGCGCCACCCGGTTCGCCGGCGCAGGTGATGCTCGACCTGCTCTCCGGCGTGGAGACCGAGCGCACCGCAACCAAGATGGTGCGCAGCAAGCCGCCGCCGTTCCCGCCGGAACCCCTTGCCTGGTTGGGCGTCCAGGCCACCCGGGCCTCGATCAAGGCCGCCGACCGCAACCAGGGTCACCGCAACCTCTGGCTGCGCACCCTCGACCGCCTCGGCCTCGGCTTCGACTCCTGACCCACTGACCATCCGGCCGTTCTGCCGACGATCCGGCCGTTCTGCCCGACGATCCGGCCGCTCCGCGACCGACCGATCCGACGTCCGGCTGCCCGACGATCCGAGCCTGGTTGTCGGCCGATCCGAGCCTGGTTGTCGACGATCCGAGCTGCTGTACGTCAGAAGCCGAAGGTCACCACGGGTGCCAGGTCGCCGGCCCGAAGGCGTTCGAGCACATGAAGCTCGTGGGGCACGACGGGATCGGGCAAGGCGTCCAACGAGAACCAGCGCAAGTCCGCGTTCTTGTCCGGCTCCATGATCCGCGGCTCACCCGACCACGGCGTGCACTCGAAGAAGAAGTCGACCCGCTCGTCGATCGGGTCGTGGTTGCCGTGCGTCCGGTGCATCGCGCACAGGGCACCAGGTCGCTGGCCTCGATGGTCACGCCGAGCTCCTCGGCCGCCTCCCGGCCGCGGCGGCGAACACCGACTCGTCCTCCTCGACGTGACCTGCCGCCGCCGTTGCCCAGTAGCCGTCGCGGTAGCCGGTGTTCTGCCGCAGCTGCAGCAGCACCTCGTCTCCACGTCGGAAGATGACGTATGCGGCTGGCACAACCCGGAAGCGACTGGTCACGGTCGAGACCCTAGCCTCGGAGTCGTGCTCGTCAGTGCCGCCGTCTGCCCGCACCCGCCGGCCTTGGTGCCCGAGGTCTCGCAGAGCGCAGCGGGCCAGCTGGCCGAGGTGCGGACCGCCTGCTTCGATGCGGTACGGCGACTGCGAGCCGCTGAGCCCGACATGTCTGGTGTGCGTCGGAGCCGGCCCGGAGACCCGCCGCTGGGGGTCCGATGCGGGTGGCACGCTGCCGCCGTTCGGGGTGGAGGTCGGCTTCGGTGGCACCGAGCCCGGTCTCCCACTGTCGCTGACGATCGGTGCCTACCTGCTTGACGAGGTCGGGGGTCCGGTCTGGCGTTGACGTTCCAGGCCGTCTCGACCCCGCTCGACCTCTGACGTCTGCCGATCGCTCGGGTCGGAGCTGGCCAGCAGGCCCGACCGGGTCGCCATGCTCGTCATGGGGGATGGCAGCGCGAGGCGGACCAGCCAGTCGCCCGGCCCCTTCGACGAGCGAGCCGAGGACTTCGATGCTGGCGTCCTCCGCGCGCTCACGCAGCCGGATCCCGCTCGCGCTGCTCGCGATCGACCCGGCGCTGGCCGACGACCTCTGGGTGGCCGGCCGGCCGGCCTGGCAGGTCCTGGCCGGAGCCCTGCTCGCCTCGCCCGGGCCGTGGTTCAGCCGGATTGCGCTCGCGTCAGCTCCGCTCGGCGTGGGCTACGTCGTCGTACAGCTGGAGAGCGCTGGACCGTCAGTCGGCTGACCGGAAGATGGCCGGCCAGAACGGCCGGATGGTCGGCCAGAACGGCCGGATGGTCGAGCAGAACGGCCGGATGGTCGGGCAGAACGGCCGGATGGTCGGTTAGACCCGGGGGGCGGGGGAGTGTGGGGGTGGGGGTGGTCGTGACCCTCGTGATTGTGGGGGCCGGCGTGGCCCGGGCCATGCGCTTCGGGGCCGGGTGTGTGACCGGCGCCGGGGGCTGGCGGAGGTGGGGGCGTCGCCGGACCACCGGCGGGCTTGTCGGCGTCCTTGTCGATCTTGTCGACGGCCTCGCCGGCCTTCTTGGTGCCCTTGGCGATCTTGTCGGAGTACTTGCCCTTGGTCGTCTTGTCGACGAACTCCCCGGCCTTCTCGATACCGCCCTTGATCTGTCCACCGTGGCCGTCGACCGCACCCACGGCCTTCACCTTCACTTCGTTCGCCGTGAGCTTGAGCTTGTCCAGGAATCCCATTGATCTCTCCTCGTGCTGCGTGTGAACGACCACATCAGCCTAACCGCGACGGCGCTCAGATGGAGAAACCGCGGCGTTCGTCTAGGACCTGGGGCGCCGTGGTCCTAGGCTCCTCTCAGCGCGGCAGGGAGCTGCCGCCTCGGTGTGGGAGGAGCTCGACATGCGATCGGTTCCGTTCGCCGGTACGGCGGCTGCCGCCTTGGTGCTGGTTTCTCTCGTCGGGTCAGGAACTCCGGCGACGGCGATGCCGGCCGGGCCTGCGAGCCGCGGCGCGACAGCCGCGAGCTCGGTCGAGGACCCTTACTACCCGGCCAAGAGCAACCCCGAGATCGACACCCGCACGACAACCTCGAGCTCGCCTGGGACGGCACCACGCTGACCGGAACCGCGACGATCACGCTTCATCGACGACGCTCGACACCGACACGGTCCGGCTGGACCTGATCCACGCTCTCCGGGTCTCCAAGGTCACGCTCGACGGGACGTCGATCGGCTACACGCACCAGGGGTTCGGGCTGGTCATGAGCACCGGTCCGCTGGGCGAGGCGCGCTCCACACGCTGGTCATCGAGCTACGCCGGCATCCCGCACACCGTCAAGGCACCGACCCACCGCGGCGACTTCGGCGAGGGCCTCGGCTGGACGCTCGACCAGGACGGCAACGTCTACACCTTCCAGGAGCCGTACGGCGCCTACAGCTGGTACCCGGTCAACGACCATCCCTCGGACAAGGCCACGTACGACGCCGCAGATCACCGTCCCGCATGGAGACGCCGCGATCTTCAACGGCCAGCTCGTCGACCGAGCAGCCGGCGGAGCCACACCTTCGACCTGGCGCGACTATCGGCGCCAGTCGCGTCGTACCTCACGACGATCGCCATCGGTCCCTACACCGCCTACCACGACACGATGTCCGACGGAACCAAGGCGACGTACTGGCTGCTGCCCCGCGACGAGGCCATCCTGCGCCAGCCTGAAGGCGCAGTCGGCCGACGCCTTCGACTGGCTGACCGAGCACGCCGGGCCTTACCCGTTCAAGCACGTTCGGCACCGTGGTCACCGGCGGCGACAGCGCGATGGAGACCCAGACGCTGGTGACGTTGAGCCGCACCGCGTTCAACCGCCCCGACGCCGTGATCGAGCACGAGATGGCACACCAGTGGTACGGCGATGCGATCACGCCGCTGCGACTGGCAGGGGCTCTGGCTCAGCGAGGGCTGGGCGATGTGGATGCAGCAGGCGTACGAGATCTACCGCGGTGGCTACCGCTACCTCGGCGGCATGGACAACTGGCGCACCGTACGACGACGCAGTCGCGGCAGGCGCAGCGGCCCGCCCGGCGACTACGACCCCGAAGTCGTTCGGCGATCTGAACGTCTACCTCGGCCCGGCGATGATGCTCGACAAGATCCGCCAGCGGGTCGGCGACGCCGAGTTCACCAGGCTGTCGGCCGCGTGGGTCAGCGAGCACGAGTACGGCAACGTGACCCGCGCCGAGTTCCTCACCTGGCTCAACGCCGAGACCGGCCAGCACTTCAACAAGCTGGTCAACCTCTGGCTGGACTCGGCGCATACACCTGACTGGCCCTGACCGGGACGGCGATGCGCGTCGGTGCAGCGAGCCCTGACCGCCAGCCTCCCGTCGTCGCGGTCGTCGGGCCGACCGCAGCCGGCAAGAGCGAGCTCGCCGTGGCGCTCGCCCTCGCGCTTCGCGGGTGGACGGGTGCGGGCGAGGTCGTCAACGCCGACTCGATGCAGGTCTACCGGGGCATGGACATCGGCACCGCCAAGCTCCCGCCCGACGAGCGCCGCGGGGTCCGCCATCACGTCCTCGACCTGCTCGACGTCAGCGAACCCTCGACGGTCGCCGAGTTCCAGGGCTGGGCGCGAGCGGCCATCGACGACTGCCGACATCGAGGCGTCGTCCCGGTCGTCGTCGGCGGGTCGGCGCTCTACCTGCGCGCCGTGCTCGACGAGTTCGACTTCCCCGGCACGGATGCGGAGGTGCGGGAGCGGCTCGAGCTGGAGCTCGCGCAACGCGGAGTCGCCGCCATGCACGCCGACCTCGCGCTGGTCGACCCCGAGTCGGCTGCCGACCATCCTGCCCAGCAACGGCCGGCGGATCGTGCGCGCGCTCGAGGTCGTCGAGATCACCGGTCAGCCCGTTCCGCGCCTCCCTGCCGGCCCACACCTACGCGTTCGACCGGGTCGTCCAGCTCGGCATCGACGTACCCCGCGAGATCCTCGACGCCCGGATCGAGCAGCGGGTACGGCGGATGTGGGGCGCCGGGTTCGTCGACGAGGTCCGCGCCCTGCGGGACGCCGGGCTGGCCGGCGGCCGCACCGCGAGCCGCGCTCTCGGCTACCGGCAGGTGCTGGCCTACCTCGACGGGAGCATGCACCGAGGAGGAGGCCTTCCATGAGACCGTCGACCCGGACCCGGCGCTTCGCCCGACGACAGGACTCCTGGTTCCGGCGTGACCCGCGGATCGTCTGGCTGCCCTTCGACGCCCCCGACCTGCTCGACCGGGCCCTCGCCGCCATCAGCGCGGATCCTCTGCGGTCCTGAAGGTAGGTCCTGCGGTGTCAGGCATCCCCCGACACATGACAAGGGTGGAACCCGCGGGCGAACCGTAGACGAACCCCGAAGCGGTGGGGCCGTACGATTCGACCTGTGACGTTCCCGTTCGTCAAGGGTCATGGGACCGGCAACGACTTCGTGCTGCTGCCCGACCCCGACGGCAGCCTGCACGGCGATCTCGACCCGCAGCTGGTCCGGACGTTGTGCGACCGGCGGGCGGGCATCGGCGGCGACGGCGTGCTCCGGGTGCTGCGCGGGGACGTCGACGGGGGCGCGGAGTGGTTCATGGACTACCGCAACGCCGACGGCAGCGTCTCGGAGATGTGCGGCAACGGGATCCGGCTCTTCGCCCGCTACCTCGCCGAGTCCGGTCTGGTCGCCGGCGTCGGCGCCGCTCGCGATCGACACCCGCGACGGGGTCAAGGAGGCCGTGTTCTGCGACGACGGCGAGATCAGTGTCGACATGGGGGTGCCACGGGTCGGTGGCCAGGTCCGGGTGGGCGTGGAGGGCCGCGCCTTCGAGGCGACCGCCGTCGACATGGGCAACCCGCACGCGGTGGCGTTCGTGGAGTCGCTCGACGAGGTCGGGCCGCTGCACGTCGGCCGCGCTACCTGGCCGAGGACTTCCCGGACGGGGTCAACGTCGAGTTCGTCGTGCGCCAAGGAGACGACCATCTCGCTGCGATGCGCGTGTTCGAGCGTGGGGTCGGGGAGACCCAGTCCTGCGGGACCGGGCGCCTGCGCCGCCGTGGTGGCGGCGAGCCTCCCGTCAGCCGGGCCGAGCGGTACGACGTACACCGTCGACGTGCTGGGCGGACGGCTGACAGTGACCTGGGACGGGACCGGGCACGTCCGGCTCAAAGGCCCGGCCGTACTGGTGGCCGAAGGCACCTGGACCGGCTGACGCTCCAACGCTGACACCGGCACGGCCTCTGGACTGGGCGCTGGTCTCCGCCTGGCCCGGTGGGGCGGCGCACCACCTGCGAACCCGTCTCCTGAGCGCTCACCACGCCGAAACTCCGTCGAACCAGACCGGCCTGCGACGTACAGTGGGCCCAATATGACAGCACAGATCCCGTACGCCGACCAGCCGGACTTCGAGCCCGAGGCCGGGTCGGCCGACTCCACCGACAGCGACATCGACCTGCAGGGCGGACCCGCGGAGACGTGGGACGACTGGGGTAGCGATGGCGAGGACGCCTTCGGTACACAGCCTCGCGGCCAGGGTGCCTACAACCAGGGCGAGTACGAGCTCGACGAGCGCAACGCGCTGCGCCGGGTGGCCGGCCTGTCGACCGAGCTCGAGGACGTCTCCGAGGTCGAGTACCGCCAGCTGCGGCTGGAGCGCGTCGTCCTGGTCAGCGTCTGGACCGACGGCACGCGTCGAGGACGCCGACAACTCGCTGGTCGAGCTCAAGCTGCTCGCGGAGACGGCCGGCTCGCAGGTGCTCGACGCCCTCTCCCAGCGCCGGCAGAAGCCTGACCCGGCGACGTACATCGGCCCGGGCAAGGTCGAGCACCTCGCCCTCGTCGTGGCCCAGACCGGCGCCGACACGGTGATCTGCGACGGCGAGCTCAGCCCGTCGCAGCTGCGCAACCTCGAGGACAAGGTCAAGGTCAAGGTCGTCGACCGGACCGCGCTGATCCTCGACATCTTCGCCCAGCACGCCAGGTCCAAGGAGGGCAAGGCGCAGGTCGAGCTCGCCCAGCTGGAGTACGGCAAGCAGCGGCTGCGCGGCTGGGGCGGCAACCTGTCCCGCCAGGCCGGCGGCCGCGTGGGCTCGCAGGGCGGCGGCATCGGTGGTCGTGGACCCGGCGAGACCAAGCTCGAGACCGACCGGCGGCGGATCGCCTCCCGGATGGCGAAGCTGCGCCGCGAGCTCAAGCACATGCAGACCGCCCGGGTGACCAAGAAGGCCGAGCGGGTACGCCGTGAGGTGCCGTCGGTGGCGATCGCCGGCTACACCAACGCCGGCAAGTCATCGCTGCTCAACCGGCTGACCGGGGCCGACGTGCTCGTCGAGGACGCGCTGTTCGCGACCCTCGACCCGACCACCCGGCGGACCACGACCGGCGACGGCCGGGTCTACACGCTGTCCGACACGGTCGGCTTCGTACGGCACCTGCCGCACCAGCTGGTCGAGGCGTTCCGCTCGACGCTCGAGGAGGTGGCCGAGTCCGACCTGGTGCTGCACGTGGTCGACGGCTCGAACGCCGACCCCGAGGGCCAGATCGCGGCGGTCCGCGAGGTGCTGGCCGAGATCGGCGCCGACTCGGTGCCCGAGATGATCGTCATCAACAAGGCCGACGCGGCTGACCCGATGGTGCTCGCCCGGCTGACCGCCCGCGAGCCGCACGCCGTTGTGGTTTCGGCGCGCACCGGGGCCGGCATCGACGCTCCTGCTCGAGGCGCTCGAGCGTGAGCTGCCGCGGCCGAGCGTCGAGGTCGACGTGCTGCTGCCGTACTCGCGAGGCGACCTGGTCAGCAAGATCCACCAGCAGGGCGAGGTGCTGACCGTTGGAGCACGTCGACGCCGGGTCGCGGGTCACGGCGCGGGTCAACCCGAGCCTGGCCGGTGAGCTCGCGGAGTTCGCGGTCGTCCACGCCCTGGACTGAGCGCGCATCGCAGCCGAAGGCCGGTGGTGGCCGGGTGGTTCGTCGTACCATGGCGGGGTGAGCGACAACGACGCCAGGTTCTGGGACGGGGCCGGGCTCGACGATGACGGCGGGGACGACCTGCGACCGGTGGCGCGTGTCCACAGCATGCAGGGCATTCCCGACGACGCCCAGACGATGGGTCTCGACCGCAACGTGACCGAGGGAGCCTGGCTGGCCTTCGCCGGCTCTCTGCGCGCCACGCAAGCCCTCCCACCGCCTGGTCGCCTGGCTGATGCTCGCCGCCATCGTGCTCCCGCTCCTGCTCACCCTCCGCTACCAGCTCTTCTAACCTCCCTCCTTCCTTCCTGTTGAGTGGTCAGTCCGGTCCTCTTGGTTGAGATGTCACTCCGGTCGGGTTGAGCTGTCAATCCAATTGGCATCTCAACATGATCGGGGTGGCATCTCGACGGCCGGGGTGGCATCTCGACATGGCAGGGGGCTGTGGACGGGGTGGCGGGGGATGGGGGCGGCGCGAGATAGCCTCGGTCGGTGACAACCGACGCCGAACCGACGGTCGAGGCGGTGCTGGCGGCTGCCGTGGCGAGCGTCGGGGGCGAGGACCGGCCGGGCCAGGTGGAGATGGCCGAAGCGGTCCGGGCCGCGATGGAGTCGGGCCAGCATCTGCTGGTCCAGGCCGGCACCGGCACCGGCAAGTCGCTCGGCTACCTGGTGCCTGCCCTGCTGCACGGGGACCGGGTGGTCGTGGCGACCGCCACGCTCGCGCTTCAGCACCAGCTGGTCGAGCGCGACATCCCGGCGCTGCTGGCCGCGGCCGCCGAGGTGATGGGCGAGCACCCGTCGTACGCCGTCCTCAAGGGCCGGAGCAACTACGTCTGCCTGCACCGGATCCGTGACGGAGTGCCCGACGACCAGGGCACCCTGGTCGACCTGCCCGATGGCACCGTCGGCGGGGAGGTGCTCCGGCTGCGTACCTGGGCCGAGAAGGAGTCGAAGGCCGGCGGCCCGGGCGACCGCGACAGTGCGCCGTCCCATGCCGACCGGGTATGGCGCCAGGTGTCGGTCAGCCACCGGGAGTGTCTCGGCGCTGCCAAGTGCCCGTACGGCGTCGAGTGTTTCGCCGAGCGAGCGCGGGACCGGGCCAACCGCGCATCCCTGATCGTCACCAACCACTCGCTGCTGGCGATCGACGCGATCGAGGGCGTGCCGATGATCCCGGACTACGAGACCGTCGTCGTCGACGAGGCGCATGAGCTGGTGGCCCGGGTCACCCAGGCGGAGACCGACGAGCTGTCGATGCCCTTCGTCGAGCGCGCGGCCCGGCGAGCCCGCAACTTCGTCGATGGTCCGTCGCCCGACGAGCTCGCCGATGCGGCCGATGTGCTGCGGGCCGCGTTCGACGACGCGGAGCCTGGACGGTTCGATGTGCTCCCGGAGGCGATCGAGATCGGGCTGGCCATGGTTCGCGATGCGGCGCGGACGACCATGAGCGGGTTCCCCAAGGAGTCGCCGGACGCCGAGGCGGACGCGGCCCGGCAGCAGGCCAGGGGACTGGTCGACGAAGTGCGCAAGATCGCCGACCGGATGGCGGCGAACCGTGACACGGACGTGGTCTGGCTCGCCGAGCGTGACCCTTCGCGGGGTGGCCGGCAGCTGTGCGTGGCGCCCTTACAGGTCTGGGGACAGCTTCGCGACAAGCTGCTGACCGACAAGACGGTGGTGTGCACGTCGGCGACGCTGAAGCTCGGCGGCGACTTCACCTCGCTGGCAGTCTCGATCGGGCTGCGGCCCGCGGAGCGGGTCGACGAGGCACCGGCGTCAGGTACCGGCCGGCGATACGCCGGCATCGACGCGGTGCAGGACGATCAGGTGGACGGCGACTCGGATGACGACGAGCGAGCGACCGTGCTGCCCTGGCGGGCGATCGACGTCGGCTCGCCGTTCGACTACCCACGGCAGGGCATCCTGTACGTCGCACGCTCGCTGCCACCGCCCGGCCGGGACGGCATCGGCCAGGCCCAGCTCGAGGAGATCCGGCAGCTCGTCGAGGCAGCCAGCGGGCGCACCCTCGGGCTGTTCTCGTCGCGGCGAGCGGCGGAGGCCGCCGCCGAGGCGCTGCGGGAGATCGCGCCGCACCTGCCGATCCTCTGTCAGGGCGACGGTCAGCTGTCGCATCTGCAGGCCGAGTTCGTCGCGAACCCGGCGGTGAGCCTGTTCGGCACACTGTCCCTGTGGCAGGGCCTCGACGTCCCCGGGGAGACCTGCCAGCTGGTGATCATCGACCGGATCCCGTTCCCCCGACCCGACGACCCGCTGATGTCGGCCCGGGCCGCGGCAGCCGATCGATCCGGCGGCAACGGCTTCATGGCCGTCTCGGCCACGCATGCCGCCTTGCTGCTGGCCCAGGGCTCGGGTCGGCTGATCCGTACCCGCCATGACCGCGGCGTCGTGGCCGTGCTCGACCCGCGGTTGGCAACCGCGCGCTACGGCACGTTCCTGCGGGCCTCGTTGCCGCCGATGTGGACGACGTACGACGGTGCGGTCGCCCGAGCCGCGCTGCACCGGCTCGCGGCGCCCGAGACATTGCCGATCGGCTGAGACGCTGCCGATCGGCTGAGCGGTCCTCAGACCCGGCGCAGGACGGTGACCACCTTGCCGAGGATGACGGCGTCCGTGCCGTCGATGGGCTGGAACGCCGGGTTGTGCGGGATCAGCTGGACCTTGCCGTTGCGGCGGCGGAACGTCTTGACCGTCGCCTCGCCGTCGATCATGGCGGCGACGATCTCGCCGTTCTCGGCCGTGGCCTGCTGGCGGACGACCACGAAGTCGCCGTTGCAGATGGCTGCCTCGATCATCGACTCGCCGATGACCTCGAGCAGGAACAAGGTGCCGTCGCCGACGAGCTGACGAGGCAGCGGGAAGACCTGCTCGACGCGCTCCTCGGCCAGGATCGGGCCACCGGCCGCGATCCGCCCGACGACCGGAACCATCACCGGGGCCGGGAACGCATCGCCGATGCCCGTGTCGTCACGGCTCGCGCCGGCTGGTAGCAGGTCGATCTCGGGCAGCAGCACCTCGACGGCGCGCGGCCGGTTGGGGTCGCGGCGCAGGAAGCCCTTGGCTTCGAGGACCCGCAGCTGATGAGCCACCGAGGACGTGCTGGTCAGTCCGACGGAGTGACCGATCTCGCGCATGCTCGGGGGATAGCCTCGGGCCTGCACCGAGTCACGGATCACGGCGAGCACCCGGCGCTGACGCGGGGTCAGCCCGGTGGCGTCGGGAGGTCCGTCGGGGAGCTCGTGGACATCGGTGTCGTGCTGGGCCTTGGCCATGTTTCTCACCTTCAGTGTGCAACGGCTGGTCATCCCTGACGCTAGACCTCCGGACCGACTGTTTCAAACACCTGTTCGAACCGGCGTGTCTCCGCTCGGCGTTGTCCACAGGCTCGAGCACCGGTCGTCAGAGCGGCCCACCGTCATGGGGTACGGCTGGAGGAGGGCGGCGGTAGGTCGCCACGAACTGACGTGTGCCGGACGCCGTACGAGACTCGACGAAGGACGTCTCGACCAACCCGGCGTCGGCGAGCACCTCGAGCTCGCGACGGCTGAGCGGCCACGGACGATGGTCGGTCGGCTCGTCGTCGCGCCGTCCCGTGCAGCGCAGGAACAGCGTGCCGCCGTCGGCCACCGGGTCCGCGATCGCCGCGAAGCCGGCCGGGTGCTCCTTGGGCGGGAGGGACTGCACCGTGTTGACCTCGACGACGACGTCGAAGGCGCCTGACCAGGACGCGGGAAGGTCCAACAGGTTGGCGACGGTGTAGGAGACCGGAGAGCTCGGGAACCGGCGGTGACAGAGCTCGATCGCGGTCGGTGAGAAGTCGAACGCCGTGACGGAGTAGCCCCGCCGGGCCAGCTCCTCGGCGTCGTCGCCGAGCCCGCAGGCGATCACCAGCGCCAGAGCGGGGTTCGAGGCTGTCGCCGACGCGTTGTCGTCCAGCCAGTCGACGAGCTCCGGACGTGGCGTGAGGCTCGCCCACGGCACCCGCTCCAGGTCGTCGCCCACAGCCTGGTAGATCTCCTCGAACGGGTCGCGCGACGGGTCGAACCCGGTCGGGCTCATCGGGCTGTCGGATCGATGGCGGTCACGCCGGACAGGCTAGCGAGGGCATCAGACAGAGGGCTCGGGAGACAGTCGACCACACACGTCGCTCGAACACGTGTTCTACGAATTGCGGAATCTGTCGCCAGGCGATGCTAGCCTTTCGCTCATGTGTTCGATCGAACGTGTATTCGACTCGCGGACCCGACGACTGTCGGTGGCGCGCGGTAGTCATGAGGTCGAGCAGACGCAGACGGCTCCGTTGGAGCCGACTTCCTTCCCCGGAGGTTCCGATGACCAGCACAGCACTTGATGTTCGTACGGCCCTGGATGCGCGTACGACGACCAGACCGGCGGCGACCAGGCGGCGGCCGACCAGGCCGACCGCAGTCACCACCCGCCCCCAGGCTTCGCCAAGGCCGGCCGCACAGCTGCGACTGACCCGCCGCGGCCGACTCGTGGTGGTGTTGACCGTCCTGGTGGCGGCGCTCGGCTTCTTCGCGATGCGCGGCGCTCCGGCCGCATCGACCGACGTCGTCCATCATCAGCGGACGACGACAGTGATCGTGTCGCCGGGCGAGACGGTGTGGGACATCGCCAGACGGGTGGCGCCCCGGGCCGACACGCGCGGCACGGTGGCCGAGATCGAGCAGCTCAACTCGTTGTCCGACGTGGGTGTGATCCAGGTCGGACAGCCACTTCTCGTCCCGCGCGCATGACCTAGACGGCAATGGTGGCGGTCAGCCGCGCTCGAGATCCGACGGCGCGAGGTGAGTCGTCATCAGCATCGCCTGGTAGGGGTTCCACGTCGACAACAGGAAGTAGATCCAGCTGGCACCGCCGCCGGCGTCTTCGGCGTAGTTGGAGATCTGGTAGGGCCCGTAGTCTCCGCCGTAGTCCGAGTCCCGAAACGTTCCCGGTGTGAACATGTCGTCCTGAACGTGGTCGCAGGGGACGCCCGCCTTCGGCAGGTGGATGAAAGTGCCATACCCGTCGCCACTGCAGGGATCGTCAGGGTTGGCTCGGTGGAAGGAGTCGAAGACCATCACCGGCTGTTGTGACCAGGGGCCCCAGGGTGCCGGGGCACTGTGCAGGAGAATGCCGCGCGGATTGTCGCTGTTGAAGGTCGCAAGCCAGCGACGCACGTGGGGGTTCCACCGAACCGAGAGCTCGCCGACGGACGCGTTGGAGAACAGCGCCGAGGCGTCTTCCTCGTTCGCGCTCCACGCAGTCCGGGTCCGGCTGCCGGCGAAGTAGCGCAGCGCGAGCGGCCCCCGATCGTCCGGACTGCGCCGCAGCTCCGCGAACGGTGTGACGGCGAGATAGACGTCGCTGGCGCGGTACCGGCCGCTTCCCCAGATCCACAGCACGTCGGTATGGCCGGGCAGCCCGATCTGCTCGGCGGTGGCCGCGTCGATGGTCTGGCGTTGCACAGAGACGTTGATGAACTTGAAGGTGGAGACGTCGCGGAGCAGCCTGAAGCTGACCCCGTCGACGGAGCTGGTCAGCACCGAGCGTCCCATCAGCTCGTTGCCGTCCCGGGTGGAATGGTCAGTGGAGAAGAAGACCAGCATCGTCGTGCCGTCGCTGACCCCGTCCAGCGGAACCTCGAAGGCGCGCTGGCTGATGCCGTCGCTGATCCTTGGCGGCTCGTACTGAAAGACCACCTTCAGACCAGCTCGAGCGGTCGGGTCCGTCGTGTAGGCGATCAGGTCGAGAGCGTCCCAGTCGTCCGGCTGGTTGACCCGGAACGTGTCACCGAACAGGAAGTAGGTTCGCCCCTGGTGCTGGAAGGACGACCCCAGGTCGGTACCGATGATGCCGTAGGTCGACTCGGTCCGGTTGAACGCGGGAGGGGGATCGCCGGAACCGTTCCACCCGGTGCGATCGTGTTCGCCGGTCAGCTGCACGATCCTGCGCGTCCTCGGCAGCCGGAACGGGTACGGCTCGCCGAGGATGACCCGGTGCCGCAACCATGGCAGCGACACGTCGGCGTTGGGGTGCCAGTACGCGACGACCGACTGCGTGCACTCCTCGACGATCACCTCGAAGTTGCCGTGTCCCTCTTCGACGAAGTCACTCCGGATCAGGCACCCCCAACCTCCGCAGGAGTCAGTGACGGCTTGACCCATGACCCACGGCGAGGACGTATCGACGTTGTCACGGAAGAAGTGGCGCAGCTGGGCTGCATTGCCACGCGGCAGCGGCACCACGACCTCGAAGTTGCCGTGGTCGCCGTCGGTGAAGTCGCTTTGGATGAGGCTCCCCGGTCCGGCGACGTTGGCGGCGATGAGCTGGCTTCGTTGCCAGGGGAGGGCGACGTCGGAGTTGTCGTGGAAGAAGTGCCAGAGGTCTTGGCCGCCGGTTTCGTTGTGCAGGGGAACGGCGACCTCGAAGTTGCCGTGGTCGCCGTCGGTGAAGTCGCTTTGGATGAGGCTGCCGGGTCCGGCGACGTTGGCGGCGATGAGCTGACCCGGCTGCCAGGGCAGCGCGACGTCGGAGTTGTCGTGGAAGAAGTGCCAGAGGTCTTGGCCGCCGGTTTCGTTGGGCAGGGGAACGATGACCTCGAAGTTGCCGTGGTCGCCGCTGGTGAAGTCGCTTTGGATGAGGCTGCCGGGTCCGGCGACGTTGGCGGCGATGAGCTGACCCGGCTGCCAGGGCAGCGCAACGTCGGAGTTGTCGTGGAAGAAGTGCCAGAGGTCTTGGCCGCCAGTGGCGTTGTAGAGGGGTACGGCGACCTCGAAGTTGCCGTGGTCGCCGTCGGTGAAGTCGCTCTGGATCAGGCAGCCAGGTCCGGCCGCGCCGGTGGCGACGATCACCGCTCCGGGCGACCACTCGTTCCCCGCGCCTCGGAACCAGTGCCTCAGCTCGCCCCCGGTCTCGATGACGGCCTCGAGGTTTCCGTGGTCGCCGTTGGTGAAGTCGCTTTGGATGAGGCTGGAAAAGATCCTCGACATGCGTTCCCTCCCCACCGGGTTGTCGCGATGCTAACAGGCTCATGCCGCCCGGCACCCGGTCCGTTGACACCAGCATCAGCGATTCCAAAGGTCTAGACCCAAAGTTCGGTGATCCCTAGTCTTGGCAGGTGAAGCCTCCGTGCGGGCCAGAGCAGCCGTTCGCGAATACCGAGAGCGCCGCATCGCCGCCGCGCGAGGCTCTGCCGGGTCGGGCACGCATCGTGGTCATCGGCGGAGGCGTGGGTGGCGCCAGCATCGCCTACCACCTTGCCGAGCGAGGCGAGCACGACGTCGTGCTGGTGGAGCGTGCCGAGCTGACCAGCGGCTCGACATTCCACTCGGCAGGGCTGGTCGGCCAGCTGCGCGCCGATCCGGCGCTGACCCGGATGAACATGTACTCCGTCGACCTCTACCGTCGAGCTGCAGCGCGGAGACGACCCGCCGAGCTGGGTCGAGAGCGGCGGCATCAAGCTCGCCTCCTCGCCCGGAGCGGCTGGCCGAGATCCGGCGGCAGATCGCCTGGGCGACGACGTACGGCCTGCCCCTGCACGAGATCTCGGTCGAGGAGGCGGTCCGGACGGTTCCCGCTGATGGACCCGGCGGGCGTCGTCGGCGCGGCCTTCCTCGAGTCCGACGGGTACGTCGACCCCTCGCAGCTCTGCCATGCCCTCGCCAAGGGAGCCCGAGCCGCCGGGCGTCGTGATCAGCACCCACACCCGGGTGCTTGCGATCGAGACGGTCGAGGTACAGCGAGGCGCAGCCGGCGGCGACGCCAGGGCCGTGAGCCGGGTCCGCACCGACCGGGGCGACATCGAGTGCGAGGTCGTCGTCGACGCGGGCGGGATGTATGCCGCGGAGATCGCCCGCCTGGTGGGCGTGCGGGTCCCCGTCGTCCCGATGTCGCACCAGTACCTGGTGACCGACGCCATTCCCGACCTGGCAGCCTCGATGCGCCTAGGCGGTGGGTCGTGCTGCCGACGCTGCGCGACCCCGACCTGCTCGTCTACTGGCGGCCCGAGGGGGCCGGCCTGCGTGATGGGTGGGTACGAGCGCAACCCGGAGGCATGGCGGGCCGGCCTCACGTCGTACGACGACATCCCGGCCGACTTCAACGCCCGGCTGCTGCCCGAGTCGTGGGAGCGGTTCGAGGAGATCGCGGCCAACGCCGCCAAGCGGGTGCCGGTGATGGCCGACGTCGGCATCCGCAGACGTTCATCAACGGCCCGGAGGCGTTCACCCCCGACAACGAGTTCTGCCTCGGCGAGACCGATCGGTGGCCGGGTTCTTCGTCGCGGCGGGCTTCTGCGCCCACGGCATCGCCGGTGCCGGCGGGCATCGGCAAGATGATGGCCGAGTGGATCCTCGACGGCCAGCCGAGCCTGGACCTCTGGCACATGGACATCAGCCGGTTCGGCCCGGCGTACGCGTCGCCGTCGTACACGCTGCTGCGCACCACTCGAGACCTACCAGCAAGTACTACGACATCAGCTATCCCGGCGCTCGAGCGAGAGTCCGGCCGCCCGCTGCGGATGTCACCGGTCTACGAGTGGCATCGCGAGCACGGTGCGAGCTTCGGCGAGAAGGCCGGCTGGGAGCGGGTCAACTACTACGAGACCAACGTCGGCCTCGGCGACGAGGCGCTGCGGCCGCAGCGGCTGGGCCGGCCGGTCCTGGTCGCCGGCGACCGGCGCCGAGCACCATGCGACGCGCACGACGGCTGCGCTCTTCGACGAGACGTCGTTCGCCAAGCTCAGCGTCAGCGGACCCGACGCGGCCGGCTTCCTCGAGCTGGGTGTGCGACAACGACGTCGCCCGCGAGCGTCGGCGACATCACCTACACGCAGGCGCTCAACGCCCGAGGCGGCATCGAGGCCGACTTCACGGTGACCCGGCGGCGCTGCGGACGAGTTCCTGGTGGTCACCGGCACCGCGTTCGGCACCGCACGACCAGGCCTGGCTGCGCAAGCGGGCCCGCGAGGACGGCTACGACGTCCGAGTCGACGACGTCACCGGATCCCTGGTGTGCTTCGCGTTGTGGGGACCGGCGGCGCGGGCGATCCTCGGCTCGCTGACGCCCACCGACGTGTCCGACGAGGCGTTCCCGTTCATGACCGCCCAGGCGACCACCGTCGGCGATGTCCCGGTGTGGGCGCTGCGGGTGACGTTCACCGGCGAGCACGGCTGGGAGATCTACGCCAGCATCGGACTACGGCGTCAGCGCTGTGGTCGCGTCTCGTCGACGTCGGGCAGCGCCCACGGCCTGCGCCCGGGCGGCTACCGCGCGATCGAGTCGCTGCGGCTCGAGCGCGGCTACCGGGTGTGGGGCTCCGACCTGACCCCGGAGACCAACCCGCTCGAGGCCGGGCTCGGCTTCTGCGTCAAGCTCGACAAGCCCGGCGGTTTCGTCGGCGCCGACGCGCTGCGCGAGGTCAAGGCCGCAGGAGTCTCCCGGCGGCTGTGCTGCCTGGTGCTCGACGACCCGCGGTCCGTCGTACTCGGCGGGGAGCCGGTCAGCGTCGAGGGAGCGGTCGTCGGGCGGGTGACCTCCGGCGGGTACGGCTACACGGTCGCGCGCTCGATCGCGTACGCCTACCTGCCGATCGGGTCAGCACGGTGCGGGTACGGCGGTCAGCATCGACCTGTTCGGCGAGCCGGTCGGCGCGACCGTGGTCACCCAGAAGCAGCTCTGGGCAGGGAACCGGAATGGCCCTTCCCATCCCTGATCGAGTCCTCCGATGCACGATCACGTCGGGCGGGCGGCGCGCAGCGCCCCACCCGCACCGGCCACCGTGCGCACGGTGATGCGGATCCGGTCCGGTCGGAACAGGTCGGAGGCGTACTCGATCGGCCGTCCGGCCGCGCTGGCCGCCGTCCGCTCGATCCGCAGCAGGGCGGACCCGACCGGCACGTCGAGCATGGCGGCCACCGCCTCCCCGGCGACGTACGGCTCGAGGTACTCGGTCGCGCGTCTGCGGCGCCAGGTCGTAGTCGCGCGCCATCCGGGCGTAGAGCGACCCGGTCAGGCGCCTGTCGAGCAGCCCCGGGAACAGCTCGGCCGGGAGGTAGGAGCGCTCCAGGGCGAGCGGTTGGCCGTTCGCGCGCCGTACCCGCACGACCTCGTAGACGTCGCTGCCGCGCGCGCAGCTCGAGCGCCTTCGCGACCTTGGCCGACGCCGGCAGGCGCCCGGCGCTCACGACGCGGGCGCTGGCGCGCACCTGGCCGCGACGCAGCTGCTCGGTGAAGCCGGCCAGCCCGGTGATGTCGCACTCGATCGTCGGCTCGACGATGAACGTGCCGCCGCTGCGACCGGGGATCCGCTCGACCACGCCTCGGGTCTCGAGGGCCGCCAGCGCCTGCCGCAGCGTCATCCGGCTCACGCCGAGCGCCGACGCCAGGTCGGCCTCCTTCGGCAGCTTGTCGCCCGGGGTCAGCGTGCCCGCGGTCATCAGGTCGGTCAGCCACTGTTCGATCTGCTGGTACGCCGGCAGCCCGGCCGTCGCCGAGATGTCGGGCGCGGTAGCCAGCCAGCGCCGCGACCGGGGCGTTCGTGGTCGCGGCGCCGCGTGCAGGAGCAGGCGTCACTCAGCTCTCGAAGGCCTCGACGACGGCCGGGTCGATCGTGTGCTTCGGACCGGTGAACCAGTTCTTGGCCGAGACCTCCCACCAGATCGTCGAGGATGATGCAGCGCGCCGACGTGAGGATCGGTGCGTAGTTGACGAACTTCCACGCGAAGTCGTCGTTGCCCGGGATCGCGGCCGGGGTGAACGGCAGGATGAAGTAGATCGAGATGATCGACGATCTCGACGACCGCGATGGGGTTCATCCACTTGTACTTGTTGCCGTTGGTCCACGAGCCGGCTGAAGCTGTCGCCCATCCGCCAGCGCAGGTAGATCGGGATGGCGAACGCCAGGTAGAGCCCGATGACCGCGATCGAGACGACCGCGTAGAACGCGACCGGGACGTGGAGCCCCGTTGATGTCGACCTGGTCACCAGCGCCGGCAGGGTGATCAGGACGCTCACCGCGACGCAGAGCATGACGGCGTTGGCCGGCACTCGCTCGAGGTCAGCTTGCGACCAGAGCCGCGAGCCGGGGATGGCGCCGTCGCGGCTGAACGCGAAGGTCATCCGCGACGTGCTCGTCATGCAGACGATCGTGCAGTAGAACTGCCCGGACGCGGAGATCAGCAGGACCAGTCCGGCCCACCGGCTCGACGAGGCCTGGTCGAAGATGCGCCGCGACGCCGACCTCCGGCCGCGGTCGACCTTGTCGGGGTCCTGTACGGCGAAGAGGAACGACAGCAGCAGGATCCAGCCGCCGATCGCCGAGTAGAAGATCGACCGCCAGATGCCCTTGGCGGCGGCGTGGGACGCCGAGTCGGTCTCCTCGGAGAGGTGGGCGGACGCGTCGAAGCCGGTGATCGTGTACTGCGTCAGCAGGAAGCCGAGCGGCAGCGACCAGGAACCAGTACGAGGCTCCGCTGCGAGTAGCCGCGAGTTGTTGATCCGCTCGGTGAACACGAACGCCATGCTCTGGTGGTGGTCCGGCACGAAGACCAGGATCAGGATCGACGATCGGGCGCGCCGGCGACGTGCCACCACACCGAGACGTTGTTCATGATCGCCATCAGGTGCCCGCTGAAGATGTTCAGGCCGCCGGCGATCGCGCAGCACGATCAGGAAGATGAGGAACACCCGGTTCAGCGAGTAGCCGTCGGCGAAGGACGTGCTGAACGTGCTGAGCGTCAGGTCGATGAAGGTAGCGCACCCATAGGCGACCGACGCGGTCACCGCGAGCAGCCCGATCAGGTTGAGCCAGCCGGTGAAGAAGCCCGCCCGCGCGCCCGCCCATCTTCGACGCCCACCAGTAGATGCCGCCCGACGTCGGGTACGCCGACACCAGCTCGGACATGGTGAACCCGATGATCAGGATGAAGACGTCGAGATGATCGGCCAGCCCCAGGAGATGGCGATCGGGCCGCCGTTGTTCCAGGCCTGCCCGAACGTGGTGAAGCAGCCGGCCAGGATGGAGATGATCGAGAACGAGATGGCGAAGTTGGAGAAGCCCGACCAGCTGCGGTGCAGCTCCTGTTTGTAACCGAGCTCGGCGAGCCGTCGCTCGTCGTCGCTCATCGGTGCTTGTGTCGGACATGGGATCCCTCCGGTGTGTTGCGCGGCGGCGTCGAGCAGGTGCTCGAAGTCGGGGCCGTCGAACTCGGCGACGGCGCGGTCGTACTTCTGCATCCCCCATGCCCAGAAGTCGAAGTCCTGCGTGCTGGTGGCGTCCTGGATCGACGCCCACAGCGTCCAGCCGTACTTCGACATCAGGCCGAGCAGCCGGGCCCGGGCGATCAGCGTCCGGCCGCTCGCTCGCCGAAGTAGGCGCCGACCAGCAGCTCGAGGTGGTCGAGCGGCAGGGTGGCCTCGCTCCAGATGTTGCCGAGCTCGAAGCACGGGTCGTTGTTGCCGGCGTACTCGTAGTCGATGACCCAGATCCGCTCGCCGTCGTCGATGAGGTTCGCGGCGAGCAGGTCGTTGTTGCACGGCACCGTCTCCAGCGGGTACGCCGACAAGGCGGCCCGGATCCGCGCGACCTTCGGCATCAGCTCGAGGTAGCCGGTCGGCAGCCGGAAGCCGCGTTCGATCACGTGTCCAGGTAGCCCCGCTGGATCGTCGAACATGTCGAACTCGTTGACGAAACGCGGTCCGGCGTGCAGCTGCCGGCAGGCCGCTCGCGACCCGGCGCAGCATCTCCTCGCCGGCCAGGTCGTCGTCGGTCAGCGTGTGGCCGTCGACGTACTCCACGACGAGCAGGTGATGGTCGGGGACGTACTCGACGACCGCGGGTGCGGCGCCCGGACGCGGCCGCGGCCTTGGAGTTGGCGAACTCGGCCTCGCGGTCGATGGCCAGCAGGGAGCTGTCCTGTGCGGAGATCCGGACGACGACGTCGCGTGTCGGACGTGGTGACGCGGACGTTGGTGTTGGTCAGCCCGCCGGCGAGCGGCGTGACGGTGCGAGGACCGTCGCCGAGGCACGCGAGGTGGTCGAGGAGCGCGTCGTCGAATCGTCGACTGGCTGAGGCCGCGCGGCACCATCCCCTGGTGGTGAGTCGCCGTCGGCCACGGCCGGCCACCTCCGTTCCAGGCCGACTGATCCTGCGTCGAATGCTAGTGGCGGCATCTCACTCCGGTCTAGACTTATTGAGATTTCCGCCTTCCGTCGAAGGGATCGCCCGACCATGCCCAAACCTGCTCTGCTCGGCGTCGAGAGCCTGCGCAACCTCGTCGACGAAGGTGAGGTCGACACCGTCGTCGTCGCCTTCACCGACATGCAGGGCAGGCTCCAGGGCAAGCGGATGCATGCCCAGTTCTTCCTCGACACGGTCCTGGAGCACGGGACGGAGGGCTGCAACTACCTGCTCGCCGTCGACGTCGACATGAACACCGTCGACGGGTACGCGATCAGCTCGTGGGCCAAGGGCTACGGCGACATGGAGTTCGTCCTCGACCTGGCGCACGCTGCGTCGTACCCCGTGGCTGCCCGGAACCGTGATGGTGCAGTGCGACCTGGCCTGGCTCGACCACGACCACACCCTGGTCGCGGAGTCGCCGCGGCAGATCCTCAAGGCGCAGGCCGCGCGCGCCGAGGCGATGGGGCTGGTCGGCGTTCGCGGGGACCGAGCTCGAGTTCAACATCTACAACGAGACCTACGAGGTGGCGGGGGACAAGCACTTCCGCGGCCTCACCCCGGCGAACCAGTACAACGTCGACTACTCGCTCGTCGGCACCAGCCGGGTCGAGCCGCTGCTGCGCGACATCCGCAACCACATGTATGCCGCCGGGCTGACCGTCGAGTCGGCGAAGGGGGAGTGCAACCTCGGCCAGCACGAGATCGCCTTCAAGTACGAGAACGTGGTGCGGACGGCCGACCAGCACTCCGTCTACAAGACCGGCCGCGAAGGAGATCGCCAGCCAGCACGGCAAGTCGATCACCTTCATGGCCAAGTACGACGAGCGCGAGGGCAACTCCTGCCACGTGCACATGAGCGTGCGCGGACTCGAGCGGCGAGATCGTCTTCGACGAGGGCGACGGTCCGACGCCGGTGTTCGAGCAGTTCGTCGCCGGCGTGCAGGCGACGCTGGCCGACTTCACCCTGTTCTACGCGCCGAACATCAACTCCTACAAGCGGTTCCAGCCGGGCTCGTTCGCGCCGACGGCGATCGCCTGGGGCCGCGACAACCGCACCTGCGCGCTGCGCGTCGTCGGACACGGTGCCGGACTCCGGGTCGAGAACCGGCTGCCGGGCGGCGACATGAACCCCTACCTCGGGCTGGCGGCGATGCTCGCCGGCGGGCTGTACGGCATCGAGAACGAGCTCGAGCTGGAGCCGGCCTTCGAGGGCAACGCCTACGAGTCCGACAAGACCCACGTGCCGCAAGACCCTGCTCGAGGCACGCGACGCGTTCGACGCATCGGAGCGCACCCGGGAGGCCTTCGGCGACGACGTCGTGGCCCACTATCTCAACGCCGCCGACGTCGAGCTGGCCGCGTTCAACGCCGCGGTGACCGACTGGGAGCGGGTCCGCGGGTTCGAGAGACTCTGAGGATGCCGCCGGAGCACGATGAACCAGGGCCGGCACGTCGTCGTCGACCCGGCGACCGAGGAGGTCGTCTGCGAGATCGACCTGGCGGGCCTCGACGAGACCGACCGGGCGATCGACGCGGCAGCCGACCGCCTTCGAGCACTGGCGGCAGGTGGCGCCGGCCGACCGCGGTCGTCTGCTGCGGCGTTTCGCGGACCTGGTCGACGGCGCCGTCGAGGAGCTGGCGGCCCTCGAGGTGCGCAACTCCGGGCACACGATCAGCAACGCTCGCTGGGAGGCGGGCAACGTCCGCGACGTGCTGACGTACTTCTCGGCTGCGCCGGAACGCCTGTTCGGACGGCAGATCCCGGTCGCCGGTGGGTGGAATGTCACCTTCAAGGAGCCGCTCGGCGTGGTCGGCGTCATCGTGCCGTGGAACTTCCCGATGCCGATCGCGGGCTGGGGCTTCGCGCCGGCGCTGGCGGCGGGCAACACCGTCGTGCTCAAGCCGGCCGAGCTGACCCCGCTCACGGCGATCCGGCTGGGCGAGCTGGCGCTGGAGGCGGGACTGCCGCAGGGGGTCTTCACCGTGCTGGCCGGGCCGGGCTCGGTGGTGGGCCATCGCTTCGTCACGCATCCCCTTGTGCGCAAGGTGTGCTTCACCGGGTTCGACACAGGTGGGCAAGG
Organism: uncultured Actinomycetota bacterium; assembly: GCA_963833975.1. Taxonomy (GTDB): domain Bacteria; phylum Actinomycetota; class Actinomycetes; order Propionibacteriales; family Nocardioidaceae; genus JAWWPG01. Next base: position 52,295 of record CAWIAB010000004.1, on the reverse strand, counting down.
GCATCATGGCGGGCTGTGCCGAGCAGGTGAAGCGGGTGACCCTCGAGCTCGGCGGCAAGAGCGCCAACATCGTCTTCGCCGACTCCGACCTCGAGCAGGCGGCGGCGACGGCGCCGTACGGCGTCTTCGACAACGCCGGACAGGACTGCTGCGCTCGCAGCCGGATCCTCGTCGAGCGCAGCGTCCACGACCGCTTCCTCGAGCTGCTCGAGCCGGCCGTACAGGGTGTGAAGGTGTCCCCGCCCGGCGACGACGAGTCCGAGATGGGGCCGCTGATCAGCGAACAGCAGCGCGAGACCGTCCGGGGATACGTCGAAGGGGACGGCGTCGACGTCGCGTTCCGTGGCCACGCTCCGTCGGGTCGGGGCTTCTGGTACCCGCCGACGGTGGTGCTGCCGAGCAGCGACCGAGGACCGGATCTGGCGTGAGGAGGTCTTCGGGCCGGTCGTCTCGGTGCTGCCGTTCGACGACGAGGCGGACGGCGGTCGCGATGGCCAACGACAGCGACTTCGGGCTTTCCGGGTCGATCTGGACGCGTGACGTCGGCCGCGCGCTGCGCGTCTCGCGGGGCGTGGCCGCCGGGAACCTCAGCGTCAACTCGCACTCCTCGGTCCGCTACTCGACACCGTTCGGCGGCTTCAAGCAGTCCGGCATCGGCCGCGAGCTCGGCCCGGACGCCCTCGACGCCTTCACCGACGTCAAGAACGTCTTCATCTCCGACACCTGAAAGGGTTGAGATGCCACTTAGGTCAGGTTGAGATGCCAGTCCGGTCAGGTTGAGATGCCAGCCCGGTCGGGTTGAGTTGCCAGTCCGGTCAGGTCGAGAGGTCAGTAAGGTCGGTCGTTCCGGTTGAGTGGTCAGTTCAGGCCGGTTCGGCAGCAGGTACGGCGCAGAGCAGCGAGAGAGGACAGGGCATGACGACAGGGAGCGGCGGGCGGCTGGAGGGCCGGACCGCGGTGATCACCGGGGGGTGCAGCGGGATCGGGCTGGCGACGGCCCGCCGGTTCGCGGCCGAGGGCGCCCATGTCGTGGTCGGCGATGTCGACGATGCGCGCGGCCCGCAGGTGGCGGCCGAGCTCGACGGGCTGTACGTGCGCCTGCGACGTCACCGACGCCGCCCAGGTCGACGCGATGTTCGAGGCCGCCAACACGACGTACGGCTCCGTCGACGTCGCCTTCAACAACGCCGGGCATCTCGCCGCCCGACGACGACTCGATCCTGGACACCGGCATCGACGCCTGGCGTCGGGTGCAGGAGGTCAACCTGACCAGCGTCTACCTGTGCTGCAAGGCCGTACTGCCCTACATGCGGGCGCAGGGGCGTGGCTCGATCATCAACACGGCGTCCTTCGTCGCGGTGATGGGCGCGGCCACCTCGCAGATCTCCTACACCGCGAGCAAGGGCGGCGTGCTGGCGATGAGCCGCGAGCTCGGCGTGCAGTTCGCCCGCGAGGGGATCCGGGTCAACGCGCTTGTGTCCCGGCCCGGTCAACACGCCGTTGCTGCAGGAGCTGTTCGCCAAGGACCCCGAGCGAGCGGCGCGTCGGCTGGTCCACATCCCGCTCGGCCGGTTCGCCGAGCCCGACGAGATCGCGGCCGCCGTGCTCTTCCTCGCGAGCGACGACTCGAGCTTCATCACGGCCTCGCAGTTCCTGGTCGACGGCGGCATCTCCGGCGCCTACGTCACGCCACTGTGAACCTGTGGTCACTCGTGATAGGCGGGGTGCGTGAGCGCTCGGCCCGTCATCGGAGTCACGTCGTACGTCGAACCGGCCAGCTGGTCGCACTGGCGCGACGTGCCGGCCGCCCTGGTGCCGCACGCGTACGTCCGGCAGATCGTCGGCGCCGGCGGACTGGCCGTCATCGTGCCGCCGCTGCCCGGAGGACGCCGACGAGGATGACGCGCAGCGAGGTCCTGTCGCGACTCGACGGCCTGATCATCGCCGGCGGCGTGGACGTGGAGCCACGCCGCTACGGGCACGAACCGCACCCGTTGGCCCAGCCGGCACGTCCGGACCGCGACGACTCGGAGATCCTGCTCGCCCAGGTGACGGCCGCTGACGATGTGCCGCTGCTCGGGGTGTGCCGCGGCATGCAGGTGATGGCCGTCGCTGCCGGGGGAGCGCTGAACCAGCATCTGCCGGACCTGTTGGGGACGACCACCCATGCGCCGGGAGTCGGGTATGTACGGAACCCATCTGGTCACGGCCGGCCGCTGGCACCGTCGTGGGCGGCATCCTGGGCGACGAGGTGACCGTGGCGACGTACCACCACCAGGGGGTGGCCGAGGCGCCCGGGTATCTCGTCGAGCGCGTGGGCCGAGGACGGCATCCTCGAGGCGATCGAGGACCCGCATGCCGCGTTCCGGGTCGGCGTGCAGTGGCACCCCGAGGCGGGCGACGACCCTCGGCTGTTCGAGACGCTGGTCGCGGCGGCCCGCGCCCACGCCTCTCGTCGCCGTACCCGCTAGACCACTGAGCAGAACCGCCGGTGACCCGCGCCAGGCGACGGCGGAGCCCCACGAATCGGTGCACCTGGATCGGACAAGCGAACGGGCCAGCACCCGAAGGTGCTGGCCCGCTCTGGTTGCCTCACGATGTGCGCGTTGCAGGGTCGCGCGACGTCGCGTTGCTCTTAGAGGATGCCTCTATCCTGGAACGCCTGCTTGGTTTTTGCCGCAACTGCTTTACCGTACAACTTCTTTGCGGCGTCGACCGTGTCCTGCGCGGCGGCCGGCATCGTGGTGTTCGGGGCGTAGTTGAACTGCGCCTCGATGATGATCGTCGTGGCCTGGTCGCGGCCGAGCGCGACGTTCATGTTCCACAGGGCGTGCGACCAGATCTCGCCGTCGTCGTGCACCTCACCGTCGAGGTCGCCGGGGTACATCTTGGTGTTGTCGGTGACCCGCAGGCAGTGCTTCGGGCCGGAGGTGTACGACGTCGAGTCCCAGTCCATGACGCAGGTCGTCGGCGTGAGTGCCGTGTCCTTGCCGTACTTCTGGCCCATCGTGACGGCCATGTAGTCGCCGAAGCCCTCGCCGATCGCGCCGGCCTGCTCGCTGGAGCCGAAGCCGGGCACCTGGTCGTCCTGGGTGGCGTGGCCGGCCTCGTGCCAGACGACCTCGGGGTCCTCGGCGTCGTCGACGCCACCGGTGCCGGTCTGGATCAGGTCCTGACCGGGGAGGTACCACGAGTTGTCGTCGGCCATCGCGTCGGCCTGGATGCGCTGCGGCTCGGCGTTGACGTCGTTGAAGCCGAGGTCCTGGTAGTAGGACTCCTCGGTGTCGAGGGCGTAGTAGTCCATGACCTGCTCGAACTTGTCGTCGGACGCGCTTGTACTTGTAGACGTTGTTCTTCGAGTGCGGCGACGTCGCCGGTGTTGATGACGTTGGCCCACTCGCCGACCAGCTTGTGCGCCTTGCTTGTCGAGGTGGCCGAGGACCCGCATGCTGTAGCCGCTTCTTCGGCACGGCTGCGTCGGAGTCGCTCTGGTCGGTGAGGTTCTCGTTCTGCAGCTTGACGACCGGGTTGGGGTCGAAGACGCTGGCCTTGCCGTCGACGAACTTGCTCTTCGTCTCGCGGCGGCGCCTCGTCGTAGCTCTTGAGCACCTTGCCGGTGGCGGCGTCGACGTACGTCGCGTAGCCGGCGTGGTCGTTGTAGGTGCTGACCTTCCAGACCAGGTGCGACGTGCGCACCGGGCAGCACCATCAGGCCGGGCTTGACCAGGGTGAGCGGCGTGCCCTTGGTGGCGGCAGCGGCGGTCTTGATCGCCGTAGCCATCGTCACCGCCGACTTGCTGCTCACCAGCGGGCCGGCCTTGACGCGGCCGTCCCAGACCATCGACGTGGCCCTTGCTGGCGCCGGTCGTGTCGATGTGCCGTGCGTAGAGGCCGCCGACGACGGGGTAGCCGTCGAGCATCTGGCGGTACCACATGTGCTCGCCGAGCAGCGAGTGCTTGACCTTCATCAGCTCGGACGTTGCTGGGCACACCGCTGGTGGCGGCCAGTGACAGCTCCTGGACGGCGGTGGCCGGCTTGGCCGCCTGGTGGACGGCGGACATGGCTGGGCCTGCGCCTAGTAGCCCGACGACGGCGGTGACGCCGACGATCGCCTGCGCACGACGGCGCCGGCTCATGGAATGCATGGACATGAATACCCTTCTGTGGATGTGTGGTTGCAGCAGATCGGTGCCCGCGTCACGTTGACGCGGGCACCTCTCGTTTGTTGCTTGCCTACAGGATGCCTCGATCTTCGAACGCGGCGGTAGCTTTTGCCGAAGCGTCTGCGCCGTACAGGTCGTTCGCGGTGTCGACGATGATCGCAGCAGCGTCGGGCATGTTGATCTTCGGGTTGAAGCTGAACTGCGCCTCGATGACCGTCGTGACCGCCCGGTTGTGACCGATGGCCAGGCTCAGGTTGTAGAGGGCGTGAGACCAGATCTCGCCGTCGTCGTGTACCTCACCGTCCAAGTCATCCGGGTACATCTTGTCGGTGACCGTGGTGCGGAGGCAGTGCTGCGGGCCTGAGGTGTACGACGTCGCGTCCCAGTCCATGACGCAGGAGGTGGGCGTGAGGTCGGTGCTCTTGCTGTAGATCTGGCCCATGGTGACCGCCATCCAGTCGCCGAAGCCTTCGCCCATGGCGCCGGCCTCCTCGGACTGGCCGTAGTGCGGCACCTGGGCGTCCTGGGTGGCGTGCCCGTCCTCGTGCCACACGACCTCCGGGTCCTCGGCGTCGTCGACGCCACCGGTCCCGGTGACGATCAGGTCCTGCGACGGGGAGTAGAAGGAGTTGTCGTCGGGGATCGAGTCGGTGCTGATGTCCTGCGACTCGGCGTTGACGTCGGTGAAGCCGAGCGACTGGTAGTAGGACTCCTCGGTGTCGAGCGAGTAGTAGCCCATCACCTGCTCGAACCGGTCATCGTGGCGGAAGTAGGCGAAGGTGAAGTTCTTGGACGTCGCCCGGTCCTTGGGGTTGACGATGTTGGCCCACTTGCCGACCAGCGAGTCCTGGCTGGCGTCCAGGTGACCGAGGGGTCGGGTGCTGTACCCGCTCTTCGGTACGGCCGCGTCGGAGTCGTCCTGGTCGGTGAGGTCCTCGTCCTGGAGCTTCACGACCGGGTTGGGGTCGAAGACGCGCGCCTTGCCGGACACGAACCTGGCCGGCTCGGCACCGCGCTTGGCGCTGTCGCTCTTGGACTCGACGACGCTCTTGAGCACCTTGCCCGAAGCGGCATCGACGTAGCTGACGTGGCTGGCGCCGAACCCGCCGCGCGACGTCACCGTGGTGACGCCCCAGACCAGGTGCGACGTCGCACCCGGCAGCACCCACAGGCTGGGCTTGACGAGGGTGAGCGGGGTACCCCTGGTGTAGGCCGCGGCGGCCCTCGTGGCGCTCTGCGCGGATACGGAGACCTTGGTGGTGGCCAAGGGTCCGGACGCGACTCGGCCGTCCCAGGTCGCGACCTGGCCCTTCGCCGGTCCGCTGGTCTCGACGTGGCGGGCGAACAGGCCGCCCACGACCGGATGGCCGGCCTGCATCTGGCGGTACCAGCTGTGGCTGCCGAGCAGGGACGTGTTGACCCTGAACAGCGTGACGTTGCTGGGCACGGTCCCTGCCGTCGAGCCCGCGAGTTGTGCACGGGCGCCGGCGGCGCCGGTCGGGCTGCCGGCCTGCTGGCCCACTGCGGACATGGCTGGTCCTGCGCCGAGCAACGCGATGGCGGCGACGACTCCGACGGTGGCCCGCGTACGGCGCCTGCCCACGGATGGTGATGACATGAGTCCCCTTTTCTGCGGTTGGAGAGCAGCCGCCTGATGACGCGGTCAGATCGACAGCGCCGTACAGCTCACCCCTGGGCGTTCGGCTGCTTGGCCGGTCCCGTGATGGGTCGGTCTCATGTCAAGTATCGGCTTTGGTGTGACGTGCGTTACCTCGGGGGTCAGCTCTGCCGCTCCGCGAACGCCTGCTCCCTCGCCGGCGAGGTCTCGCGCGGGTCGTGCACGACCTCCACCTCATCAGCGGAAAAGTGCTGATGGTGCTCCTTGGTGTAGAACCGCACCTCGTGTCCGTCGGGATCGTGGAGCAGGGGGAGGATCCAGCCGATGCTGGCGAAATGCACGCCGGCGTGCTCCTCGCCGAGGGAGGTCAGGTGTTCGGCAAGCCGCTCGATGTCCTCCTTGCAGGGCACGCCGATCGAGAAGTAGTCGAACCCGGCGGCGCGCTCGGCCCTCTCGGGGTCGACGCGGAGCGCGAGATCGGGTCCGCCGTTCGGATGGGTCATGACGATGCCCATGAGCACGCCCTGCTCGACGAACTCGATCTGCCTCCGGTAGCCGAGCCGCGACTCGTACCAAGCGCGCGAGCGCTCGAGGTCGCGCACGGGCAGCTTGAGGTGGTGGATGCCGTCGAGGGTGGGGATCATGCGGGTGGTCCTTGCCTGGTGGGTGACTCGGTGAGGTGACTGGTCGGCGTCGCGGTGCAGTAAGACTGCATCAATGCAGTTATACTGCATCGGGTGACTGAGGCTGTCAAGGGAAAAAGCGAGCTGCGACGTCGGCGCACCGTCGACATCGAGGAACGGATCATCGAGGCGGCCACCCGGCTGTTCGTCGCAGATGGGTATGGCGCCACCACACTCTCGGCCGTGGCGGCCGAAGCTGGGGTGGCTGACCGGACGGTATACGTGCGCTTCGGGCGCAAGGCGGTGCTCTTCAAGCGCGTCGTCGACGTCGCAATCGTGGGCGACACCGAGGCGGTCGACGTGCGCGGACGGGACTGGTTCGCCCGTGCCCGGACCGCACCCTCGCTCGAGGAACGCGTTGAGGCAATGACTGTCGGGTCGACGGAGCTGATGGGGAGGTTCGGGCCTTTGCTAGCCGCGACGCGCGAAGCGGAGGCGGCCGAGCCGGAGCTGGCTGAGGCTGCCCAGGCCGGGCGTGACTACACCCTGGGAACGGTACGCATGCTCTGGGAAGCGGCAGCGGCCGACGGTTTGCTCGACCCGGGCGTCGACCTGGACTGGCTGGTTGCGACGACCGGGCTGCTGGTGGGGTCCGACACCTACTACTCGGTGCAGCGGATGCTGGCCTGGGACGTCGAGGCCTACCGGACCTGGCTCTCCCGCACGCTGTGGCAGCTGGCGACGACGCCGAGCCCGGCAGGTCCCGCGTTGCCCGAGTAGAACTCCCTGCCCGCTGCGGGACGGGCGACAACGCTCAGGAGTCTCCGCTGGGGACGAGGACGGCGCTGGCCTGCTTGACCGGCAGCTGGCGTGTCGTGCCGGCGATGACCAGCTGGTCCGTCACGCTGTTCCAGTCGCCGCCGTCGATACGGAACTCCGCGCGGTACGCCACGTCGACTCTCAGGGGAAGCGTCACGCCGGGGTCGGTGGCGTGCAGGTAGGTGTGGGTGACATCCCTCGCCGGGTACGGACGCCCGGGCCCGTGGCTCGTCGTCGTCGATCCGTCTCCCCAGGTCCAGATGTACGACGCCGGCGTGATGTGCACGTCGACATGGAAGCCGAGCAGCACGAACGACCGGTCGAACGCGGCCACCTTGGTGTAGAACGTGGTCCGAAGATTCACCAGGGTGTAATCAGGACCCTCGACGCTCGCCGGCGGCACCCCGATCCGCCGGATCGCATCCCTGATGTCGCCCAGGTCAAGGTCTTCCGCGGGTCACCTGGTCCGATGTGCTTCGGACTTCGACACTCGGACCTCATGTAGCGCCAGCCGGTTAGCGGCTTACCCGTGCCATCGATCAGCCGCGAGAACAGAGATAGCGAGAAGGAGTGTGGGATCGGTGCAGGAATGTGCGCCCGTCGGCAGTCCATCTCCTCCGCCCCAGGGACCCCGGGCCAGGCGCCCGGGCACGCAGGGAGCCAGTAGTAGTCGTAGCTGCGGCCCGGAGCCGCCGCCGCCGCCCTGCCGAGGGGCCCGCCGCCATCGTGCTGGTGGCGCGTTTCGCAGCGCAGACCAGTAGTCGCGCGGATCTGGGCGTTCGATCGACCGCTGCACGGTGCACCCGACGCCTGACCGGCGCGGCTGCTGGAGCTGTACACAAGAATAGGCGACACGAACGCCGCAGAGGACTGATGACGGCCCGAACGCTGTCGCTCATGCGCAGAACCATCGACGTCACGAGCCAGCTGAGTCTTCGTCCAGATCAGATGCACGTCCACATACATCTTGTCGGCCTCGATCTTGCGTAGGTGGTCGTCGGCGATCGCTTCCAGATACCGGCGGTCGACCGTGATAGCCGTGTGCAGGATGGGACTGCTCTGGGTCTGAAGGGGATCGGAGTCATCGATGTCACGATCCAGATCGCCGCCCTGCGTAGAAGCCGTCGTCTCGCCGAATCTTGTCCATCGACGATGCGATGCCTCGACAGGAGATGCACTCGGGTCGAGGACGACGAGTGAGCACAAGCGCCTTGAGGTTGCGTGCCATGACGTGTTGATCGCTTCGATGTAGAACCGGACGAAGGCCTTGGCGCCGGCCACCGACTGCTGCTGGGCGAGGGGCGGAATCGTCGGAGTCGTGGGAGGTGTCGGCGTGGTTGCGGGCGTGGTCGTCGGCGGGTCGGAGACGCTGACCGAAGGTGAGGTCGGCGAGGTGGTGGGGTCCGCCTGCGGGTCGCCGTTGCTGCAGCCGAGCAGCATCGTGGAGCAGAGTGCAGCGATCGCGGTCACGATCACTCCGCGGTGCATCGGGCCCCCTTCGCGGGTCGACGAAGTAGTGCCAAAAGTACCGATCCAGGCGGGGCTCGACTAGTCCTGACCAGCCAATCTGTGGATAACTCGGGACCAATGTGATCAGTGTGGAAATCGTGACGAGGCCGGGCCGGCGACAGCCACGACTGGGTGCGTGCCACCCCGTGTGAAGGGAGGCCGGAGGCTCGTCACGGCCGTGGGCGGGAGGTCGCCGTACCCCGACACGCCGGGTCCAGAATCTCTCTCCAGCGCGCTGACCTGCGACAACGCAGAAATCTCGACGAGTTGGCCGGTGCCTCTTGTGACCCGTGGGACGTTGAGCGTAGGGTCACCACCAGATATAGTAGTTACACGGGTGTGGTTCATCCACAGGTAGTGGTTAGTCATCCACAGCTCGAAGTGGTCTACCCACAAGTTGATCCCCAGTTTGTCCACAGGCGAGGTGCCGCGTGCGCCGCGGCGAGAAGTGTCGGTGGACGGCGATAGAAACGACGATACGCCGAGTCGGAGAGGAGGCGGCACCATGCACTGTCCGTACTGCCGTCACACCGACACCCGCGTGCTCGACTCGCGGGTCGCCGAGGACGGCGCCTCGATCCGCCGGCGCCGGTCGTGCTCGAGCTGCGAGAAGCGGTTCACGACGGTCGAGCAGATGCAGCTGACGGTGGTGAAGCGTTCCGGCGCGACCGAGCCGTTCAGCCGCGAGAAGGCGATCGCCGGCGTCCGCAAGGCCTGCAAGGGCCGGCCGGTCAGCGCCGACGACCTGGCGGTGCTCGGCTCGCGGGTCGAGGACTCGCTGCGCGCCTCCGGCTGGGCGGAGGTGCCGGCCCACGAGGTCGGCCTGGCCATCCTCGGCCCGCTGCGCGAGCTCGACGAGGTCGCCTACCTGCGCTTCGCCAGCGTCTACCGCTCCTTCGAGTCGGCCGACGACTTCGAGACCGAGATCGCGCTGATGCGAGCCGAGCATTCGCCCACCGGCGAGGAGCCGTCGTACGGCGATGCACCACCCCGCAGACCCCGGTGACGTCACGTCACCACCAGCCCGACCCCGAATGCAGCCCCGACCACGCACCACTGAGGCAGGAGAGACCATGACCGAGACGGACAGCCGTCGCCAGGCTGGATCCAAGCGCGCCAAGGGCCTGAAGATCGAGCGGATCTTCACCACTCCCGGCGTCCACCCCTATGACGCGGTGACGTGGGAGCGGCGTGACGTGGTCCAGCAGAACTGGAAGACCGGCGAGACCGTCTTCGAGCAGCGCGGCGTGGAGTTCCCGGACTTCTGGTCGGTCAACGCCTCGACGATCGTCACCACCAAGTACTTCCGCGGCGCGGTCGGCACCGACGTGCGCGAGTGGAGCCTGCGCCAGCTCGTCGACCGGGTGGTCAAGACCTACCGGGCGGCGGGGGAGCAGCACGGCTACTTCGCGACGCCCGACGACGCCGAGATCTTCGAGCACGAGCTGACCCACATGCTGGTCCACCAGGTGTTCAGCTTCAACTCCCCGGTGTGGTTCAACGTCGGCACCGCGAGTCCCCAGCAGGTCTCAGCGTGTTTCATACTATCTGTGGACGATTCAATGGATAGCATCCTGAATTGGTACAAAGAGGAAGGCTTCATCTTCAAGGGCGGGTCGGGTGCGGGCCTCAACCTGTCGCGGATCCGGTCGAGCAAGGAGCTGCTCTCCAGCGGCGGCACGGCGAGCGGGCCGGTGTCCTTCATGCGCGGCGCGGACGCGAGCGCCGGGACCATCAAGTCCGGCGGCGCGACCCGGCGTGCGGCCAAGATGGTCGTGCTCGACGTCGACCACCCCGACATCGAGGAGTTCGTCGAGACCAAGGCGCGCGAGGAGGACAAGATCCGCGCGCTGCGTGACGCCGGCTTCGACATGGACCTCGGCGGACGCGACATCGTCTCCGTGCAGTACCAGAACGCCAACAACTCGGTCCGCGTCACCGACGAGTTCATGCGGGCCGTCGAGGCCGGCGACGACTTCGGCCTGCGTGCCCGCCAGACCGGCGAGGTCATCGAGACGGTCAACGCCAAGGGACTCTTCGAGAAGATCGCCAAGGCGGCCTGGGAGTGCGCCGACCCCGGCATTCAGTACGACGACACGATCAACGACTGGCACACCAACCCCGAGACCGGCCGCATCACGGCGAGCAACCCCTGCAGTGAGTACATGTCGCTGGACAACTCGTCGTGCAACCTGGCGAGCCTCAACCTGCTGAAGTTCCTGCGCGACGACGACACGTTCGACTCGGAGCTGTTCGCCAGGTGCGTCGAGATGATCATCACCGCGATGGACATCTCGATCTGCTTCGCCGACTTCCCGACCGAGGCGATCACCAAGACGACCCGCGACTACCGCCAGCTCGGCATCGGCTACGCCAACCTCGGTGCGCTGCTGATGGCGATGGGACTCGGCTACGACTCCGAGGGTGGTCGGACGCTGGCCGCTGCCATCACGTCGCTGATGACGGGTACGTCGTACAAGCGCTCGGCCGAGCTGGCCGCGGTCGTCGGGCCGTACGCCGGCTACGAGCGCAACGCCGAGCCGCACAAGCGAGTGATGCGCAAGCACGCCGCGGCCAACGACGCGATCCGCTCCGTGACCGACAACGACCGCGACGTGCGGATCGCGGCGCGGCAAGGCGTGGGACGCGGTGGTGAAGCTCGGCAACGAGCACGGCTACCGCAACGCGCAGGCCAGCGTGCTCGCGCCCACCGGCACGATCTCGTTCATGATGGACTGCAGACACCACGGGCATCGAGCCCGACTTCTCGCTGGTCAAGTTCAAGAAGCTCGTCGGTGGCGGTTCGATGCAGATCGTCAACCAGACGATCCCGCGGGCGCTGCGCAAGCTCGGCTACTCCGAGGAGACCGTCGAGGCGATCGTCGAGTACATCGCCGAGCACGGCCACGTCATCGACGCGCCCGGCCTGAAGCTCGAGCACTACGAGGTCTTCGACACGGCGATGGGCGAGCGGGCGATCGCGCCCATGGGCCACGTGCGGATGATGGCGGCGGTGCAGCCGTTCGTCTCCGGGGCCATCAGCAAGACGGTCAACCTGCCCGAGACGGCAACCGTCGAGGAGATCGAGGACGTCTACCTGCAGGGCTGGAAGCTCGGCCTCAAGGCGCTGGCGGTCTACCGCGACAACTGCAAGGTCGGCCAGCCGCTGAGTGACGGCAAGGCAAAGTCGGGCAGCGCCACGGCCGAGGCCGAGGTCGTCAAGGTCATCGAGCGCCCGATCCGCAAGCGGCTGCCGAAGGCGCGCCCGTCGCTGACCAGGTCGTTCACGGTCGGCGGCGCCGAGGGCTACATGACCGCGGGGTCGTACCCCGACGACGGTCTCGGCGAGGTGTTCCTCAAGCTGGGCAAGCAGGGCTCGACGCTGGCCGGTGTGATGGACGCGTTCTCGATGGCGATCTCGATCTCGCTGCAGTACGGCGTTCCGCTGGAGACCTACGTCTCGAAGTTCACCAACATGCAGTTCGAGCCGGCCGGTCTGACCGACGACCCCGACATCCGGATGAGCAAGTCGATCATCGACTACATCTTCCGCCGGCTCGCCCTCGACAACCTGCCGTTCGAGAAGCGCGCCGCGCTGGGCATCTACACCGCCGACGAGCGCCAGCGCCAGCTCGACACCGGCTCCTACGAGGCGCCGGTCGACGAGTCCGAGGACATGCTCTCGGAGGCCGAGTCGCTCAAGACCCAGCCGACCGTCGTCGCCGCCGAGCCGGCAGCCCGCCCGATCACGATCGAGGCGGGTACCACGGCCGAGGAGCAGGGGCGGACCGCGAAGACGTCGACCGAGCTGCTGGAGGCCATCCAGGGCAAGGAGGTCGACGCCCCGCTCTGCATGACCTGTGGCACCAAGATGCGTCCGGCCGGCAGCTGCTATGTCTGCGAAGGCTGCGGCAGCACCAGCGGCTGCAGCTGACGCGGGGGTCGAGCGCGGCCGGCTCGAGCGCGCCGGTGCAGCCTTGACATTGGCTTGCGCCTTGACATTGCCTTGACTAGACTGGTGTCATGCCCAAGCGCGATCCACTCCTGTTCGGCGGCAGCGCCAGCCGGATCGACGTCACCTTCCTCGAAGGTGTGCTCAAGGTCGGACCAGGCCGCAACGCCACCGCAGGACGGGGCGCCGGCGGTCGCCGACCGGGCCACCGTCGAGGTCGATGCGCTGACCGGATGACCACGAGGAGGACCGGCTGGTCGAGCGCTGGCGGGAAGCCTGCCGGGCGCTCACCGGCTACGTCACCGAGCATCACCCCGACCTGCATCAACCCCCCTCGCTGCGGGCCGACCTCGACCGGGCGCTGCCCGGTGCGCTGGACTCACCGTGGGTCGCGATGTACGGGCTCAACCGGGGCCTGGCGCTGCGCATGCTCGCCGTACTCCGGCAGGACCTGGCTCCCCAGGTGCCGCCGCTGGTCCCGCCGGCGGCATCCCTGGCGCTGGCCCAGGAGCTATGGCGCGACGGCACCGACTGGGGACCCCGCCTGGCCCGCATCGAGGCCGCCCTCGACCGCACCCCGACCTCGGCCCCGGAACGGATCCGCGAAGCCTTCGGGCTCAGCGAGGCAGAGCTGGCCCGGCTGTTCGGCGTCACCCGCCAAGCCGTCGCCCAGTGGCAGGACTTCCCGGCCGGCAAGCGCGCCAAGGCCGCGACCGTCCTCTCGACCGCCGACCTGCTCACCTACCGACTCAAGCCCGGCCGGCTGCCGATGGTCGCCCGCAAGCCGGCCGCGGCGTACGGCGGGCTCAGCATGCTCGACCTGATCGCCGCCGACCGCCACGAAGAGCTGCTCACGGCTCACCCGCGACGTCGTTCGACCTCGCCGCCACCGCCTGATGGTCCGGCACGTCGAGCAAGGCGGCCGCTTCAACCGGGTCGCCGACCCGGCATGGGCCGACCCGCTCGACCCGTCGTACGCCCAGCGCACCGGCGGTCGCTGGAACCCACCGCAGAGCTTCGGCGTCGTCTACCTGTGCGCCGACGTCGCCACCGCCCGAGCCAACGTCGCGAGGCTCTACGTCGGCTACCCGTACGGCCCCGAGGACCTCGACCCCGACCGGGCGCCGCAGCTGGTCGAGGTCGACCTCGCCAACGAGCCCTACGTCGACGCCGTCAGCGCGGCCGGCCTGCGCGCCCTCGAGCTGCCAGCCAGCTATCCGACCGACGCGGACGGCACGACGGTCCCGCACGCCGTCTGCCAACCCATCGGCCAACGGCTCTACGACGACGGCGAGCTCGGGCATCGCCGCCCGATCCGCGGCGCCCGGTGCCGGGCATGGCCGCGAGCTGGCCTGGTTCGCCCAGCCCGACCGGTCAGCCCTCGCCGTACAGGCTCGGCGACCCTTCGAGTCCTGGTTCTGGCACTAGCGGATCGGGCGAGCCAAGCGACAATGAGCCGCTAGCGACGCCGTACCCGAAGCACCACCGAGTCGACCTGCGGAGCCGGCGCGAAGGCACGACGAGGCACCGTCATGCCGAGGCTGAGCACATAGCGACGAGCGTGCCGCCCGGGCGGGGGATCGCTGGCCAGCCGTCTCGCCGCGGACCGTTGGAGGACGAGATCCGCCGACAGCAGCCGGTCGGTCGACGTGAGCAGGCGGACCACTTCGGTCGAGAGTGCGTACGGCGGACTCGCCACGGTTCGGAACCCCCGGCCGGGCAGCCGCAGGTCTCGCAGGTCGACCTGGACCACCGTCACCGGGTCATCGACGAACTCCCTGCGCAGCTGTGCCGCCCGGGCATCGTCGAGCTCGACCGCAACGACCCGGCAGCCGACCGCCAATAGGGGCCGGACCAACGCGCCGGCGCCGGCGCCGAGGTCGAGCACCAGGTCGCCCGACGCGATGGGGGCGCCGTCGACTACCCGCTGTGCCCACTCAGGCTCAAGCCGATGCCAACCCCAGGGCGCGCGGGCCGCGACGCCGACTGTCGCCTGCCAGATCGGGCCGGCCGGCCAGCGCCCGCCCCGGACACGACGCGCCATCACGAACATCGCCATCACCATGGCCGCGACGCTACGCACCGGGCCTCGCCGCGCCAACAGGTTTTCGCGGCTCAGCCGTCGAGCGCCAGGTCGACGACGAGCGCCCGATGATCCGACAGCGGCAACCGCACCGCTTCTCCGGGGCCTTTGGCCGATACACCCCGGCCGAGGATGTGGTCGATCTGGCGCCGAGGTCGCTCGACGGGGAACGTCGGCGCGTCAGCCAGCGAACGCAAGCCAGTGACCCACCGGGCCGATACCGGCTCCAGGTTGAGGTCGCCCATCAGCACCACCGGACCCGACCGGGCCGTGATCGCGTCACGGAGCCGCCGCAGCTGCCGGAGGTTCGACCCGGGCAGGAAGGACAGGTGGGTCGCCGCGGCCACCAGGTCACCACCGGGAGCGTGCACCCTGGCCAGGACCGCGACCCGTGCCTCGTCGCGCACCAGGAGTGGACCAGGGCGGCCGAATCTCCGCCGCGGCATCGGCACCGGCAGCGCCGGGAGGCGGAGGATGCGCCAGTCGGAGACCGGATACCGCGACAGCAGCGCGATCCCGTACGCCGCCGTACCCGGCAGCTCATCGCCGGTCGCGGCCACCCACGTTCCCCCGGACTCACCGGCCATTGCGGCCACGAACCGGTACGCCACCGCACCCATCGCCTGTGCGGCGACGGCGGCCAGATCCGCACCGAGGGACCGCGGCTGGTCACGGTCGACCTCTTGCATCGCCAGCAGGTCAGGGTCGAGGGTCGCGATGGCCGCCGCGAAGCGGTCGATGTCTACCCGGCCGTCGTCGACGGAGCGCCCGTTCAGGATGTTGAACGTGGCGAGCCGCACCCGCTCAGTCTGCCCGCCCCGCCCGCTCCCGCAGTTGGCAGGGAGGGACGGTGCAACGGCACAGGTCAGGCCGCGCGCAGGGGCGCGAGCGCGTTGGTGTAGCGGAGCAGCTCGTCGAGCATCGCCTTCGCGGCGCCCTCCATCGTCTCGTTGGCCCGGATCGCACCGTCCTCGTCCAGGAACTGGGTCACGAACGGGATCGACACGGACTCGGTGACCGGTGTCATCTTCAACGGGGTGACCACCTGCTTGGTCATCGCGACCGCCCGAGTGCCGGCGGACACGCCGCCATAGCTGACGAAGCCGACCGGCTTGTACTGCCACTCGTTGTGGAGGTAGTCGATCGCGTTCTTCAGGGACGCCGGCATCCCGTGGTTGTACTCGGGCGTCACGAACACGAAGGCGTCACCGCCGCCACGCTCGCGCTCCAGTCCAGGGTGTGCTGGTGGACGTACTGCCCGAGCCTCGGATGGTTCGGCTCGTCCAGCAGGGGGAGGTCGAAGGCCGCGAGGTCGACCAGCTCGACGTCGAAGCCGCCGTGCGCGGTCGCCAGCTCGGTGAACCATTGCGCGACCGGGTACCCCACCCGCCCGGGGCGAGTGCTGGCGACGACGACGTTCAGTGTGGGCATCTGCTGCCTGACCTTCCAGATCCGGTACGGCGACCTCCCGGCCGCCGACTTCCCAATGTAGTTGATGAGTTCAACCATAGAGCATCGTCGACCTATTCCCCCGCATTGGTCGGGACCGCCGTGACCACGATGGTGTCGTCGTACGATCGGGAGGCCTGGTCGAAGCTGCCGCCGCAGGTCAGCAGAACCAGCCGGGGCCGACCGCTCCGCGCGAAGATGTCCCCAACCGGCAGCCGAGACTTGGCGATCTCCTGTCGGGCCACGACGCGGTAGCGCCAGACCCGGCCGTCGGCGGCTGTGACCCGGATGGCCGACCCGGCCTCGACGTTGCGAAGGTAGGCCAAGGCGCCGAGCCCGGGCTGCGTGGCGGAGTCCAGGTGACCGACCAGTACGACCGAACCGGTTGCGGCACCGGGTGCGGAGCCCCAACGGAACCACCCCACCTGCCCGATGTTCCGCGGGATCGCCAGCTGGCCGTCACGTGCCACGCCCACGCTGCGCACCATTGCCCGGACCGAGAGCGACGGGATGTGAACCTCGACGGGGCGAGCGCCGGCCCGGACCGTTGCCGGGTAACCGCCCACGGGGGAGACCGGGATGGCGGGAAGCCGCCCGAGCCCGCATCGGGTTTTCCTGCATTCCGCGCGGTGAGACGGTGGGACGCACCGGCTCGGCAAGCCGGTGGAGTGCTCCCGGGTTCACCGCAGAGACCGGCGCAGGTGGTCCGTCATGGCTGAGCCACCACAGCGGCGCCCCGACCGCCAGCGCCAGGCCGACGGTCAGGGTCGTCACTCCGGTGGCCACGCGGCGTCGGCCGCGAGGCGGACGCCGGAGGGCGGTCCCGCCGTCAGTCCCTGGCACGGACCACCCGTGCGGTCGAGACTCCTCCAGCCAGGAGCAGCCCCAAGCCCAGGGCGGTCACCAGCCAGACCCACGCGGGGGCTCCTGCATCGAAGGCGGTGCCCCCGGATCCGGCCGGGACCCCACCGGGTGCCGTGCCGAGACCGCTGATCGTCTGCACGACGAGTGACAGGGTCTCGTCGGCTGCCGAGCCGATCGCGTAGACGATCGTCGACGAGCCCTCAGCCAGGGTGAGGTCTGCCGGACCGATGGCCACAGTCGACGTACCGGCGAGCACGACGTCGGCCGTGATCGACCCGGCCGGGAGGTCGGCGGACGCCTCCTTCGGGTTGGTCAGGTCGGAGAACGCCACCTGACCGTTGGCGCGTACGTCGACGGCGGGCGCGGCGGCGTCATGGCGTACGACCAGCCGCGCTTGTCCGGCCGCGATGGGCGAGGTGTCGTTGACGTAGGGCGTCAGCGTGGGCTTGCCGTCGGCGTCGAGGTGTGCGACCAGAGAGACGTTCTGTCCGGCGGTGAGCGATGCGTCGGCGGAGATGACCGGCGTGCCGGTGCCCTTGAGGTTGTCGGCCGGGAAGATCGTGACCTGGTAGTCACCGGCCGGAAGCTCCAGCGGACCGGCCACCGTGCCGGGCTTGAAGTCCTTGAGGGTCACCTTGCCGTTGACGAAGACGTTGACGGGAGTGTCGGGGATTCCGTGGACGACGCTGACCGACGCCGTGTCCGCCGCTCGAGCAGAGGCGCCGGAGGCGCCGAAGGCCAACAGTCCGGTCGACAGGGTGAGCGCTGTGGCGAGCGCCAGGATGATCCGTTTCACGCGAGCTCCTTCGGTATGGGTCGAGGCAGCGACAGCCGCCATACCGGGAGTACGGGCGCGAAGCCCGTCGCGGATGCACCTAGGGCGAAAGCTCCCCTCGGAGCACGCTCTGCTGGTGCGCCGGGTTGCCGTCGAAGTGCTGCGCCGAGACGTCCACGACGTTGTAGTCCGCAGGATTCAGGCCGGCGGGAACCGGGAAGGTGCCGGCGTGGTTCGAGGCCAGCGTGCCGACCGCGACCATCTGCTTGAGCTGCGGGTTGTAGAGCCAGACCTCGTAGTAGCCGGCGCGGATCGGCAAGCCGGCCGTGGACACGCTCAGCTTCTTGCCGTCGCGCGGTGTCCAGAAGCTCGCCGTGCCGTGCACTTCAGCCGGACCACCGGGCATCGCGGCCAGCGTCGCCGTCGCGGCGACCGGCGGGTTGTCGTCATCGGAGTCGTGTGCCGAGCACGTAACCCACACCGCC
This sequence comes from uncultured Actinomycetota bacterium, assembly GCA_963833975.1. GTDB lineage: Bacteria > Actinomycetota > Actinomycetes > Propionibacteriales > Nocardioidaceae > JAWWPG01. Next base: position 33,954 of record CAWIAB010000004.1, on the reverse strand, counting down.
GGCCGACGACGGCGAGGACGGCGGCGGCAGCCGCGAGCTGCCAGGCCCGCGGCACCGCGGCCCCCAGGACGCCGGCGGGACTCGCTGTGCGGTCTCGGATCTCGGCAGGGGACGCGCCGTGCGTGCGCAGCACGCTCGGCATCGACGCCGGATCCCAGCCCCAGCTCCGCGGCGATGCTGTCCCACACGGCGGTGGACGGTGACAGACCCCTCCGGGTTCGGGTTGTGCCCCTCGCGCGCCAGGTCCGCGGTGTGCGTGCAGTGCGTCGAGCTCTGCCTGGCAGGTCGAGCAGGCGGCCAGGTGGGCCGAGAACCCGGGGTCGACGGGCTCGCCGAGGGCGGACAGGACGATGTTGTCCATCCGGTCCATCCTCCTGGATCGGGTCGTGCGCGTCACCGGGCAGGGACACCATCCACCTCCCCTCGTCGCCGCAGGGTGAGCAACCCGCGACGCAGGTTACTCTTCACCGTGCCGAGCGGAAGCCCTGTGTGGGCTGCGATCTGGGTATGTGTCAGGTCGTCGAAGAAGGCGAGCTTCAAGACATCGCGCTGCGGGTCGGGCAGCTGGTCGAGGGCGTCCGCGATCACCATGCGATCCACGACTCGGTCCACGCTCGGCACGGTTGCATCCTCTTCCAGGTCCATGGCCGCCTGCTCGGCCAGTCGCTTGCGCTCGTTCATCCTGATCTGGTCGACGACCCGTCGCCGGACGATCCCGATCAGCCAGGCCTTCAACGAGCGGTAGCCGACGTCGTACGTCTCACGCCCTCGCCAGGCGGACACGAACGTCGCCTGCGTGACGTCCTCGGCATCGGACCGGCTGCGCAGGGTGGCGAACGCGATCCGATAGATGAGGCCACCGTACTGGTCGTAGAGGAAACGCAGCGCACGCTCGTCACCGGCCCGGAACGCGACGGCCAGGCCCGACTCGTCCTCGGCCCAGTCCACGCGCTCCCCTCTCGGCCGGTACGGCGACCTCCCGCCGTACGACGATCCATGCCGTGCCCGCAGGTGCATCCGTGGCGACCCCTTCGGCCGTATGAGTCTACGTCCCCCGACCGGGGGTCCACTCGAACGGAAGGATCGCCATGAAACACATTCGATCACGCACCTCCGCGGTCATCGGCCTGTCGGCTCTCGTGCTGGCAGGTGCCGCAGCACTGGTCGCTCCGGGGGCGTCGGCAGCGCCGGCGCACACCGCACAACGGGGCTCGTCCCTGAGCGGCACGACCGCGGTCACCACCGCACCGGGCATCGCCGAGACGCTCGTGAAGGCGGGCGTGATCCCCCTGCCGGTGAAGCCGGCCAGCGTCGCCGTCGGGTTCGAGCACGGGTTCGACCTGACCTATGGCTTCCCGGTCACCGGCGGCAACCCCGACCTGGACCGCGGCAAGGGACACATCCTGCACTCCGGAGGCATCAACTTCGTCGGCCTCGGCGGCGACTCGCTGGAGATCGGGAAGTTCGACATCGACCTGGCCGCCGGCAAGATCTTCGCCCGCGAGGTGAACTTCGACGCCGGCCGCATCCCGGTGCTCGACCTCGACCTCAGCAAGCTGCGGGTCTCCATGCGTCACGGTGCGACGGTGCTCTCCAACATCGGCCTCAAGCTCGACCCGGTGGCCGCTGACGCACTGAACACGACGTTCGGCCTCGGTCTGCCGGAGGACGGCAGCCTGCTCTTCGGCACGGGACGCGTGACACTGCGCGGCTGACCCTGACCGCCGACCGGGCCACCCCGAGGTGACCCGGTCGGCGCATAGGGTCAGAACCACCATGGGACTGTTTGCGCACTACAAGGCCGACCCCGCCGCGATCTACGCGACGGCGGACGACGGCGACAAGCAGGTCAAGGCACTGGGCTCGACCCGGGGCGCTCTGCAGTTCAAGCACGCCGCGGCCCTGTCCGGCATCGGCGGCGTTCTCTCGCCACCTGCCGCAGCAGCGATCACACCGGTCATCAACGCCGTCCAGACGGTCATGCAGTCAACCGCCTTCGCCGCCGGCTGCAGCCGCTTCTGGGGCGACGCGGTCACGACGTACAACACCGGCATCGACGGTCTCAACAAGCGGTACGACGACGCGGCGGCCAACCACTTCGGCCAGAGCGTGCCGTCGCTCTGGGACTACCTGATCCACGGCGAGCTGGACGAGTACGACGACGCGCTCAAGACCTACCAGGGCGCCGTCAGCAGCGCCAAAGCCGCGTTGATCGCCCAGCTCACCCGTGAGGAGCAGGCGCTCGCACGGGACGCTGGATGACGCTGCAGCCAAGGCGGCGGGCTGGCTCAAGGCGGGCCCGACCCAGGACTCCGTCCTCGCCCTCACTCGGGCGGGCATGATGCCCCTCACCGTCGTCGACATCTTCCCCGGGGTCGACTTCGCCAGCATCGACTTCGCGGCCCTGCAGCGTCAGCTGGCCGCCGCCGGACGATCAGGCTTCCTCGACCCGACCCAGTTCCCCACGGCGGCCGCGGCCAAGCGGATGCTCGACCTGATGCGCCAGGACGGCGTGGCTCCCACCGAGTACGGCCCGCTCCTCCAGCGCTACTACCTGCTCACCGCCACCGAGAAGGCCGGCATCTACCTGGACGGTTGGGACCCGAGCCAGGGCGCCGACGCCAACCTGCAGAACCTGATCGCCTCCTACTCGTACTACGGCAAGCTCTTCCTGCAGAACCCCGACTTCCAGTGGGCCGGCATGGCCGCGATGATCGGGCCGACCTTCGCGGGCGGCATGTTCGACCTCCAGATGCTCCGCCAGCTGTCCGACCTGGTATCGACCCCGCTCGACGGGGCGCCGGACTGGCTGGTGGACCCGCTGCTCCCCGGCCCGCTGCGCGACCTGGCCAACATCGGCCAGTTCAGCGAGGAGGAGTTCAGGTTCTTCGAGACCAGCCTGCTACAGATGCAGAAGGACATCTTCTCCGACCAGATGCCCATGCACGAGGCCTATCTGGCCACCGGGATGACTGGGATCAAGGAGATGTACGACGCCGGTCTGATCGACACCGACACCTACCAGGCGTGGGGCGACATCGACAGTGGCGACCCCAGCCGGGTCTCCGACGGCAACGAGGCGCTGCTCTACCGGGAGCAACACGACATCATCGGTCAGTCGTACGACGACATGCGCAACTACCATGGACCGGTGGGCGAGACGATGACGTACGTCATGGGAGCCATCGGTGCTCCCGGGATCCCGGGTGCGCAGACGCTCGGGCAGTACGACCCGTTGGAGTTCAGTGGACGCGTCGAGGCGCCGGGCATCGACACACCGCATATCGACGGGCCGTGGATCTTCGACGTCCCGAGCATCCACACCCCTCGCCCGTACGGCGAGCTCGACGTCACGACGCCGTTCCCGTCGGGCAACATCTCGAACTTCGACACCCGCTGGGACCTGATCAGCCACGACACGCTGCCGGCGTACCAGCACCTGCTGGCCACCGACCAGCAGCAGGTGGTCGACATCCTGAACACCCCGGTCCAGGACCGCATCGACGACGCGCGGCTCTACAACAACATCGACGACATCATCGGCCGGCTCAGCGACTGGGACGTCAGCGTCCAGATCGGCGTCAACTAGTGGGACACCGCTAGTGCGGCGCCTGATGGTCGGGCTGCTGGCCGGGCTGGCGATCGCACTGTCGACCCAGGGATGTGACATCAGCATGCACAGCAACGACCACACCAAGGCCGACGACTGCAGTGATGCCTCCTACGACCTGACCCAGCCCCCGTCCCGCTCCGAGCTGGGCATGGAGTCGGGGAAGGCCTTCGTCGACAAGTCCTGCGACGCCGGGTTCCGGCTGACCCTGACGCTGCCGGCGGACGCCGCGACGTCGCTCACCGCCCGCCGGATGAACGCGGACAGCCATTCCACCCCGACCCGGCCAACGATCCACCGACGACGATGGACGTGCACTCGGTCGCGATGGGTACGTCGCAAGCGGTCCGGGTGGCCAGCGGGATCGCCGATGACCTCGGGATCGACGCCGCATCGCTCCAGACCTGGGAGCAGCAGGTCGAGGCGGGCAGCGCAGACAGCGTCGACTCGCCGTTCCTGCGTAACACCCTCGGCTACCTCACGGCCGAGCTGCAGGTCCAGCACCTCGGCGTCTCGGGTAACAACTACATCCACCTGATCCTGAGCTGGGACTAGCCTCGCCCGGAGCGGGAGCCATGGCGTCGCGCTGGGTGCTGCATGTCGACCTCGACGAGTTCATCGCCGCGGTCGAGGTGCTTCGCCGGCCCGAGCTGGCCGGCAGGCCGGTCGTGGTCGGGGGACGCGGCGACCCGACCGAGCGTGGCGTGGTGTCGACGGCGTCGTACGAGGCCCGGGCCTTCGGCGTCGGCTCCGGCATGCCGCTTCGCACGGCCGCCCGCAAGTGCCCGGACGCGGTCTTCCTGCCGGTCGACAAGCCGGCCTACGACGAGGCGTCCGCCCACGTCATGGACACCCTGCGCTCACTCGGCGTCGTGGTCGAGGTGCTCGGCTGGGACGAGGCCTTCATCGACATCGCCGCCCTCGGAGGCGAGACCGACGACCCGGAGGCGTTCGCCAGCCTGCTTCGACAGGCCGTCTTCGACGCGACCGGACTGCACTCCTCGGTCGGGATCGGCGACAACAAGCTGCGCGCGAAGCTCGCCACCGGCTTCGGCAAGCCCCGTGGGGTCTACCGGTTGACCGCCGACAACTGGGACGACGTGATGGCGGACCGGCCGACCGCCGCGCTGTGGGGGATCGGCAAGAAGACGGCCAACCGGCTGGCCGGGTTGGGCTTCACGACCGTCCGGGAGCTGGCCGCCGCCGACCCCGACGAGCTCGCGGCGCAGCTCGGTCCGACCATGGGTCCCTGGTACCACCGGCTGGCCCGAGGCATCGGCAGCACGGTGGTCGACGGGTCGCCGTACCTCGCGCGGGGTCGCAGCCGGGAGACCACGTTCCAGCAGAACCTGACCGAGCCGTGCGGAGATCGAGGCCGAGGTTCGACGGCTGGCCGGCGCAGGTGGCCGAGGACGTAGCCCGCGAGGGACGGCTGGCCATCCGGCTGACGCTGAAGGTCCGGTATGCCCCGTTCTTCACCAAGACGCACAGCCGCAAGCTGCCGGCACCGACCAGTGATCCCGACCAGATCGTGTCTGTCGCGCTGGGGCTGGCGAGCAGCATTGAGGCCGGACCGGGCCGTTCGCCTGCTCGGTCTTCGGGCGGAGATGCCGGTGGACGAACCGGGCTGAGTCGGCGGAGCCCACGCACGCATCAGTTGCCCGCCTGCCTGTTGACAGGGGCTCCCTGGAGTGGTTACGTAAGCGGTTAACTACGTAACCGCTTACGTTGTGACCGGCTGAACCAAGCTGAGTCCCAGGAAGGTACGAGTGCCCAACGCTCGATCGACGATCTACGAGGTGGCTCGACGCAGCGGTGTGTCGACGGCAACCGTCTCGCGGGCCATGCACGGCGGCTCGGGGATGTCGTCGACGACCCGAGACCGGGTCCTCGAGGCGGCGGCTGAGCTCGGCTGGGTGCCGGACGGGCGGGCCCGCGGGCTGGCCACCAAGCGGTCCGGCATCGTCGGTGTGCTGTTCCACGACTTCGACTCCACCGGCGAGAGCGGCCAGGAGTCCGCGCTGTACGTCGACCAGGTGATCCGCGGTGCCGAGAGCGCAGCCACCGCGGCGGGAGACGCCGTCCTCATCGCCGCCACCCGAGGTCGGACCGGCCGCGAGCTCGCGTTCTCGATCGCCGGCAAGGTCGACGGGCTCGTGGTCCTGTCCACCAGCATCAGCAAGCCTGACCTGACCTCGCTGTCGCGCAGCCTGCCGATCGTCACGATCGCCAACCGCACCCGCAGCAACCCGTACGACGACATCAGCGTCGACAACCGAGGCGCGATGCGCGCCATCGTCGACCACCTGGTCACCGTGCACGGCCTGCACCGACCTCGCGTTCATGGCCGGACCGCCGCGGACCCCGGACTCCACCGAGCGCTTCGCGGGGTACCGGGAGGCCATGCGGGCCCACGGACTCGAGCGCAAACCTCCAGACCTCGTGCTGTCGGCGGCTTCACCGAGGTCGGCGGCGCGGACGCCATGGCGGACCTGTTGGCCGATGGGCAGCAGCCGCACGCGGTCGTGTGCGCCAACGACGAGATGGCGATCGGCGCCCTCCGGGTGCTGCGGGCGGCCAAGATCGCTGTACCCCACGACGTCGCCATCACCGGCTTCGACGACATCGCCTCCGCGCGGCACCATCGACCGGCACTCACCACCGTGCACCAGCCGATGCGCGACGTCGGCCAGCTGGCGGTCGAGCTGCTGCTGGCCCGAATCGCCGACCCGCAGGCTCGCCGGCAGACCGTCGTGCTCCCCACCGAGCCGCGCTTCCGGCGCAGCTGCGGCTGCGGCGTCCGTACGGCAGCACAACCCGTGAAGCAACCGTCTACCCGGACAAGGAACCCCGTATGACCGAGAACCAACGCGAAGCCGCAGGACCAAGACCGTCAGGTCGACGAGCGCCAGGCCCGCGAGGACTGGGAGCGGCGGATCTACCGGCGGCTGACGGACACCAGCAGCTGCCTCCGAGAGTTCGCGCTGCCAGCACCCGCCGGCGTCAAGGCGGTCGGCGCGGTCGGCCATGTGCGGCTCTCCTGGGAGCCGGTCGAGGGGGCCGCGGGCTACCTGATCGAGCGCACCGGACCCGACGGTGAGGCCCGCCTCGTGCAGCACGGCGGCAGCGACGTACCCGCCGTGCCCGGCACGACCTTCGCCGACACCGGGCCTGGAGGACGGCGCGAGCAACCTCTACCGGGTCGGTGCGGTCGCCGGCGCCGACTACCCGGTATGGGAATGGAGCGCCGAGATCGAGGGCAGCGTCCTGACCGGCGACCCGAGCCCGGTCACGGTGAGCATCGACGCGGCCGCGGCCGTCGGCCAGCTCGACCGGGTATGGCGGATGGTCGGGTCCGAGCGGCTCACCCAGCTTCGTTTCGGGGACGACGGACACGGCAACGACATCGGGGCGGAGTTCGCTGATGCCCTGCGACGAGCCAAGGACGACCTCGGCGTCACCCACGTACGCGCCCACGCGATCCTGCACGACGACAACCACGTCGTCACCAGGGCCGACGACGGCTCGCTGGCCTTCGACTTCACCGAGGTAGACCGGCTCTACGACCAGATCCTCGAGATCGGCGTCAAGCCCGTCGTCGAGCTGTCCTTCATGCCGGCCGCCATCGCCCGCGACCCGAACGAGACCGTCTTCGGCTACCGCGGCATCATCTCGCCGCCGACGCGAGTGGAGCGAGTGGCGCGACGTCGTCGCTGCGCTGGCCGCGCACCTGGTCGAGCGCTACGGCATCGACGAGGTCGCGCAGTGGTCCTTCGAGGTCTGGAACGAGCCGAACCTCGAGGTCTTCTGGAGCGGCACCCAGGACGACTACCTGCGGCTGTACGACGAGTCCGCCGCGGCGGTCAAGGGCGTCGAGCGAACGACTCCTCGTCGGTGGACCCTCGACCGCCGCCTCCGAGTGGATCGAGGCGCTCGCCATCCACGCCGAGAAGGAGAGCGTGCCGTTCGACTTCGCCACCTCGCACACGTACGGCAACCTGCCGCTCGACGTCCGTGCCGGCCCTCGACCGCCACGGGTACGGCGACATCCCGGTCTGGTGGACCGAGTGGGGTGTCGGGTCCACCCACTTCGGCGCCATCCACGACGGGGTGAGCGGTGCGCCCTTCGTGCTCAGCGGCTACGCCGCCGTGCAGGGCCGGATGGACGCCCTCGCCTACTGGGTGATCAGCGACCACTTCGAGGAGCTCGGCCGGCCACCCGCCTTGTTCCACAACGGCTTCGGTCTGCTGACTGTCGGAAACCTCCGCAAGCCGCGTTACTGGGCAGCGCACCTCGCGGCCCACCAGGGCAACGAGCTGCTGGGCTGCACCCTCGAGGGCGACGGCGCCGACGTGCTCGTGCAGGCCTGGGCCACCCGCCACGACGACGGCACGGTCGACGTGCTGCTGTGGAACGGCACGGTCAACGCCGAGCTCATGGACGGCGACCCGCGCCTCGACCGGCAGGTCACGGTCAGGGTCGACGGGCTGAGCAGGTCGCCGTACACGGCGATGCTGGCGCGGGTCGACCAGCACCACTCGAACATCAAGGTCGGCTACCCCGACGGCGTCGAGTGGCCGGACGCCGCGCTGTGGCAGCAGCTGCACGCCGCCGACCGGCTGCACGAGGAGCCGCTGCCCGTACCCACTCCGGGAGACGGCGCGCTCGAGCTCACCATCGCCCTGCCCCAGCCCGGGGTAGCCCGGATCCGCCTCACCCCAACAACGAACGAGACAACCCGCACCACAACGGAAGAGAGTCCCCGATGAACCGCCCCACGTCCTCAACCAGGCGCTCCCCATTGGCCACGACATGGCGGTCGGCGCTGGCCGTGACCGCGGCCGCCGTGCTGGCCACCACCACGCTCGCCGCCTGCGCAGGTGCCGGCAGCGACTCCGGCACGGGTACGGCGGGCGGCGTGCTCACCATCCAAGGCGATGCCGGCAACCCGTCGCTGGTGGAGAACTTCAACCCGTTCTCGACCAGCATGCTCGAGGGCACCCGGCTGATCTACGAGCCCTTGGAGATCCCGAGCACCGTCGACGGCACCTACACGCCGTTCCTCGCCACCGGCCACGCGTTCACCGACCCGACGACGCTGGTCTACTCGATCCGCCCGGACGTGAAGTGGAGCGACGGGAAGCCCTTCACCGCCAGCTGATGTCGTCTTCACGTTCAACCTGCTGAAGAAGGACCCGGCGCTCGACACCACCGGGGTATGGGCCCAAGTGAGCAGCGTGACGGCCGCGGGCGACAAGGTCACGGTCCACCTCAAGGCGCCGAACGTGCCGTTCGCGTCCACGGTGTCCCAGGTACCGATCGTGCCTGAGCACCTGTGGTCGTCGGTGCCGAAGCCGGACACCTACGCCAACACCAAGCCGGTCGGGACCGGCCCGTTCACCTTGAAGTCGTTCGCCCCGACGCAGTACACGGAGGCCAAGAACGCGAGCTACTGGAACGCCGCCAAGATCGCGCCGAGCCAGGTCAACTTCCCGGCGCAGTCGAGTAACCAGTCGACGAACCAGCTGGACGTCTCGAGCGGCAAGTTCGACTGGTCCTACAACTACCTGCCCAACGTGGAGCAGACCTACGTCTCGAAGGACAAGGCCAACCGCACCTACTGGTTCCCGCCGGGCGGCACGATCGGGGTGTTCCTCAACCTGACCAAGGCGCCGTACAACGACGTCAACTTCCGCAAGGGCATCTCGCTGTCGCTGAACCGGACGACCATCGCGCAGAAGGCGGTCAACGGCTACACCACCGCCGCGAGCCTCTCCGGGCTGATCCTGCCCAACCAGGAGAAGTGGCTCGACCCGAGCCTGCCCGACAAGGGCAACGTCGCGCAGAACAAGGCTGCTGCCACGCCAGGCCTTCGCGGCGGCCGGCTACACGCTCGAGGGCGGCAAGCTGGTCAAGGACGGCAAGCAGGCCACCATGACCATCGTGATGCCGAACAACTTCTCCGACTGGATCGCGGCCGCCAAGGAGGTCGTCGCGCAGCTCGGCGCGGCCGGGATCAGCGTCAAGCTGGACCTGCCGGAGTACGCACAGTACGAGACGGAGATCCAGGCCGGGACGTTCGACGCGGCCATGGGTGGTTTCGGTGGCTCCGGCAGCGTCTACACGGACTTCAACAACATGCTGAACAGCGCGTACGCGGCACCGGTCAACACGCCGAGCGTCAACAACTTCGAGCGGTTCAAGAGCCCCCAGGTCGATGCGGCACTCGCCGACCTGGCCGGCGCGACCACCGAGGCGGAGCAGCAGTCGGCCACGCACGTGCTGGAGAACGTGATGTACGACCAGGTGCCGATCGTGCTGATGTACTACGGCGGCAGCTGGGGCCTGTTCCAGACCTCGCACTTCACCGGCTGGCCTTCGGACAACGACCCGTACTCGCTGCCGACGCCGTACAACTACGCGATGCTCCTCATCGTCTCTCACCTGAAGAAGGCCTGACGTCCTCGCGATGGCTGACTCACGACGGAAGGAGACCGAGTCATGAACTATCTACTGCGTAAGTGGGTCCTGTTCTTCGTCACGCTGTGGGCGGCCGTCACGCTGAACTTCATCCTGCCGCGTCTCATGCCCGGCTCCCCGGTCGATGCGGCGCTCGCCAAGCTGGCCTCGAACGGGGTGCCGGTGACGAACGCGCAGCGCGCCGCGATCGAGGCGCAGCTCGGGTCGCCGCACGGCAGCTGGCTCAGCCAGTACTGGGACTACCTGCAGAACACGGCCCAGCTCAAGTTCGGACGCACCTTCTCGTACCCGACCGAGACGGTGTCCCACACGATCTGGCAGGCGCTGCCGTGGACGCTCATGCTGATCGGGGTGACGACGATCATCGCGTTCATCCTCGGCACTCTGCTCGGGGTGTGGGCCGGCTGGCGGCGCGGCCGGGCGACGGACTCGGTCGTCACGATGGGGTCGACGTTCTTCGCCGCCTTCCCGCCGTTCTGGCTGGGGCTGGTGCTGCTCTACGTGTTCGCCTTCAAGTTCCAGATCTTCGCGATCAGCGGCGGGTACTCGAAGGGCCTGACGCCGAACTGGAGCCTGTCGTTCCTGTCAGACGCCTTCCAGCACAGCATTCTGCCGGGTCTGGTGCTTGGTGATCACCTCACTGGCCGGGTGGGTGTTCGGCATGCGGAACAACATGATCAACACCCTGGGTGAGGACTACGTGACGTTCGCTGAGGCCAACGGTCTGCGGTCCCGCACGGTCGCCACCCTGTACGCCGCCCGGAACGCGCTGCTGCCGAACGTGACCGCCTTCGGGCTGACGCTCGGCGCCGTGGTCGGCGGGTCGGTGCTGGTGGAGGGCGTCTTCAGCTACCCGGGGTTGGGCAACCTGCTGTACGTCGCGGTCACCAACCACGACTACCCGCTGATGCAGGCGCTCTTCCTGGTGATCACGGTCAGCATGCTGGTGACGATCTTCATCGTCGACCTGCTGTACGTCCGGCTGGATCCCCGGGTACGACGTGAGGTGTCCTCATGACCATCCTGTCGGCGCAGCCACCCCCGACCGACACGGCCGCGGTCGAGATCACCCTGAAGCCCACCGAGGGCTCGGCCGTCCCCGGACCGCTGCGCTTCCTGGGGCGCGGGATCCGTACCTTGTGGAGCAACAAGAAGGCCCGGGTGGGGATGCTGCTGCTCGGCTTCTTCGTCCTGGTGGCGGTCTTCGCGCCGCTGATCGCCCCGCACTCCCCGACCGCCACGACGTTCACGCCGTACCAGGGGCCGAGCTCGGAGAACTGGTTCGGCACGACCGGCAACGGCGAGGACGTCTTCTCCCAGCTGGTCTACGGCGCGCGGGTCTCGCTGCTGGTCGGGCTGTGCGCCGGCATCGTGGCCACCCTGATCGCGGTCACGCTTCGGCCTGGTCTCGGGCTACCGGCCGGGGATCCTCGACGAGATCATCAGCTTCGTCACGAACCTCGCGCTGGTCATCCCCGGGCTGCCGCTGATGATCATCCTGGCGGCGTACCTCTCCGAGCAGCTCGATCTGGACGATCGTCCTGGTCGTCGCGTTCACCAGCTGGGCCACCGGGGCGCGGGTCATCCGCAGCCAGGCGGTCACGCTGCGTACCCGCGACTTCGTCGCCTCGGCGGTGTTCTCCGGTGAGCGGCTGTTCCGAGTCGTGTTCCGGGAGATCCTGCCCAACATGACCTCCCTGGTCGCGGCCAGCTTCTTCGCGGCTGCGACGGCGGCGGTCATGGCGGAGGCCAGCCTCGAGTTCCTGGGGCTCGGCAACCCGACGACCGTCAGCTGGGGGACGATCCTGCACAACGCCCAGCAGCAGAACGCCTTGCTCACCGGGCAGTGGGTGCTGGTCTTCGCGCCCGGCCTCGCGATCGCGCTGCTTGCCCTGTCGTTCACGCTGATCAACTTCGGCGTCGACGCGCTGTCCAACCCACGCCTGCGGGAGAAGTCATGACTCTGCTGTCCGCTCGGGGCGTGAACGTCGCCTACCTGCCGTCTCGCGGCCAACGCATCTGGTCGGTGCGCGACGTCGACCTCGACCTCGACGAGGGCGAGTTCGTCGGCCTGGTGGGGGAGTCGGGGTGTGGCAAGTCGACCCTCGGCTTCGCCCTCACCCGGATGCTGCGCCCGCCCGGCTCGGCTGGAGAGCGGGACGCATCTCGTTCGACGGCACGGACATCGCCAGCCTGAGCGGCGAGGAGCTGCGCCGGCAACGCCGCAACGGCTTCGCCCTCGTCCTGCAGAGCGGCATGAACGCCCTGAACCCGGTACGCGACGTCTACCACCATTTCGCCGACATCCTGAAGGCGCACGCCCGCGACGGTGAGAAGCACTCGAAGCCGGCGATGCACGAGCGTGGCGCGGAGCTGCTCGACAAGGTCGATCTGGATGCCGACGTGCTCGGGCGCTACCCGCATGAGCTGTCCGGCGGGATGCGGCAGCGGGTGGCGATCGCGCTCGCGCTGGCCCTCGAGCCGAGGCTGATCGTCTTCGACGAGCCGACGACCGCACTCGACGTGATGGTGCAGCGCGCCGTGATGAAGACCATCAAGGACCTGCAGCGCGAGCAGAAGTTCACCGCCGTGCTGATCAGCCACGACCTCGGGGTCGTGCTCGAGGCGACCGAGCGGGTGCTGGTGATGTACGCCGGCCGGATCGTGGAGGACCAGCCCTCGCGGGACGCTGCTCGTCGGGCGATCACCACCCGTACACCGAAGCGCTGCTGGGCTGCTACGCCGACCCGCGGGCGGAGACCGTCGAGCTGAGCGGAATCCCCGGCTCGCCCGCCCGACCTGTCGCTGCCGCTTGGCCGGCTGCTCCTACCACCCGCGCTGTCCGCTCGCCATCGACGTCTGCCTGGCCGAGGGAGCCGCCGTTGGCCCCGCTCGGCCGGGGGCGAGCCGCCTGTCACGTGCGGGCGCCGGTCGACGGCACGGCCGGCATACCGCCGGCCGGCCGCGGAACGCGAAGGAGTCGCCGGTGTCAACTGACCTGGCCGACCGCACCCCCACCAGCGCCGTCCGCGGCGAGGGGCCCTCCGCCCTCGTCGTGGACGGCGTCACCAAGACCTACCGGTCCCGCGGTCGCAGACCGCAAGACCGTGGTGGCCGTCGACGACGTGTCGTTCACCATCGAGCCCGGCGCCGCGGTGTCGCTGGTGGGCGCCAGCGGCAGCGGCAAGAGCACGATCGCGAAGCTGATCACCGGCCTCGAGCGGCCGACGTCCGGGTCGGTCGAGGTCCGGCGACATCGACGGTCGGCAAGCTGCGCGGACGAGCGCTGCGCAACTACCGGCACGACGTCCAGATGGTGTTCCAGGACCCGTACGGCGCGCTTGAACCCGTTGCACACCGTGGAGTACACGCTCACCCGACCGTGCGTGAACTTCCTCGGCATGTCGGCGCGCGACGCGAAGCGGCGGGTCGACGAGCTGCTCGAGATCGTCGGCCTGACGCCGCCCGAGCAGTTCGCGCCCAAGCTTCCGCACCAGCTCTCCGGTGGCCAACGCCAACGCGTGGTGATCGCGCGGGCTCTTGCCTGCGACCCCGGGCTGATCGTGGCCGACGAACCGGTGTCGATGCTCGACGTGTCGCTTCGGGCGGGCGTCCTCCAGCTGCTCGCCGACCTGCGCGCCGAGCACGGGCTGTCGCTGCTCTACATCACCCACGACCTGCTCAGCGCCCGCGTGGTGACCGACCAGATCCTCGTGCTCCACCACGGCCGCATCGTCGAACGCGGGGTCACCAAGGACGTGCTTCAGCACCCGAAGGACGACTACACCGTGGCCCTGCTCGACGCGATCGCCAACCCCTACGCCGACGATCCCCAGCAGCTACCCAGCACGATCCGCAGTCCGACGCACCCGCAGCTGACCCGGTGGTCGAGACCACCGTCGGTCACTGACCTCAGGAGGAACCATGCGAGTCCACCGTCCTATCCGCGCGCTCGCTCGGCGCCGCTCTCGGCGGCCTGGTCGTGGCGGCCACTGGTCGCCGTACCGACAGTGCGACTGCACTGCGCCACGGCGTGCCGAACCGGCCGCCCGCGCTACCGCCGCGACCGCCAGGGCGCGCTGACCACCCAGCAGCGCGCGGCCCTCTACGGATCGCCAAGGACACCTGGGCGTTCTACGAGAAGGACGTCGACCCCAACACCCACCTGCCATTGGACAACCTCGGCCCCGGCGACGCCCGCGGCACGTACACGTCGGCGGCGAACATCGGCGTCTACCTCTGGGCCGTCGTCGCGGCGGGGGATATGCACCTGATCAGCCGAGCCAAGGAGGTCGCCCTCGTCAAGGCGACGCTGACCGAGGTGCAGTCGATGCGGCGCACCAACGGGATGCTCTACCAGTGGTACGACACGACCACCGGTGAGTCGATCAAGAACCCGGGCGACATCAACTGCTCGGAGGAGACCACGCCTGCGCAGGACAACTGCTGGTTCCTGTCGGCGGTCGACAACGGATGGTACGCATCCGGTCTCGTCGTGGCGCGGCAGGCGCTGCCGCAGGTCCGCGGACTCGCCACCAGCCTGCTGGGCGACATGGACTTCTCGATCTTCTACGACGCGCGGGAGCAGAAGGACGGCTGCAACACCAACCCCGACCTCGCCGGACAACCCGCCGACCGGGCAGATGTACGGCGGCTACTACGTCGAGCAAGGCCCCGCGGGCTATCACAACGGCGCCCTCTACAGCGACCCGCGGATCGCCATGTACCTGGGCATGGGGCTGCGCCAGATGCCGGGTGACGTGTGGTGGCGCACCTGGCGGGTACTGCCGCCGAAGCAGTGTGCGACCGACCCGGACTTCTCCTGGCAGGGCCAGCCGGCGCCGCAGGGCTACTGGACGCCGATCCGTCGATCCTCAGTCACACAAGACGTTCAACGTATGGGAGGGCCACTACACCTACCCGGGCACGGACCTGAAGTACATCCCGACCTTTGGCGGCGGCATGTTCGAGGGTCTGATGGCCAACGAGGTGGTGCCGGAGACCACCTGGGGCCCGAACGGCTTCGGGCTCGCGGACGCACGCACCGTCGAGGTGCAGATCAAGTACGCCACCGGCAGGCCTTGGCACGACCCCGTCTGGGGGATGTCACCGTCGAGCACGGCTGACGACACCGGCGACTATGCGACGTACGGCGTCGAGGGGCTGGCGCTCCCGGTCGGGTCAGCAGCTCTCCCAGTGCGTGACGTGTGCAGCGGAGACCACGGTGACGCCGCATGCGTCGTTCCTGGCGCTGGACACCGCCCCGCAGGCGGCCTTCGCGAACATCCAGAAGCTGCGTCGCTCTTCCCCGACGTCTACACGCACCGACGGCGGCTTCTACGACGCGGTCAACCCGACGACCGGCGCCGTCGGCCACCGGATCCTCGTGCTCGACCAGTCGATGATCATGGCTGTCGCTCGACAACGCCCTCAACGGCAACCGACTCAAGCGCTACTTCGCCGACGACCCGGTCTCCTGGGCCGCGCACACCTACCTGAGCATGGAGACCATGTCTTTGAATTGACACAGCGCTCAACTGACCCGACGCTGTACGTCGGTCGTATCAGGCGGTGGTCGACGCGATCTGTTGGGTACGACCGCATTCCCGGTCGGATCGCTCGACATGCGGAGACACTGATGACTCAGGAAGCAGTCCAGGGCTCGCTCAACCCGAGGGCGTCGACGGCCCCACGCTCACAGGTGGTCCGGGGGTTCCTGGCCACCAAGACCTATACGACGGTCGTGTTCGCCGTCGGGCTGCTGATGCTCGGCGGGTTCGCGGCCGGCCTGCTCAACGACCACTTCCGCGCGCTGGTGATGCGCCACATGAGCCTCTTCGACGTGGCCGTGTCGCTCGTCATCCTGGTCCTGGTCGTCGTGGGCACGCGCCGGCTCGCGGTCGGGGCGCGCATCGCGGAGCGCACCGGATTGTTCATCTTCGTGGCTCTCCCGGTCGTGATCGTCGTCGTCACGGCGGCCATGCTCACCGTCTCGAACGAGTGGCAGCTGATGACCCTTCGCGTCGTCTTCCTGAGCGTGGTGATCTTCTTGCCGGCGATCATGTGGTGGCTCTTCATCGCGTCTCAGAAGGCCAGCCTGCTCAACGAGTTCCTGACCAACCTCGACCGGTTCGGCCTGCTGGCCAGCGACACCGCGCCGACGGTCGCGCCGCCGAAGCTCCAGGAGGATGCGCGTACGGCGCGGGTACGCAGCTACCTGAAGAAGTTCGAGGCGTCCTTCGGGGATCTGCCGGACCAGGTGTACGACGACGTACTCGACGGTCGTTTCTGTGACTACGGACGTGACGACGTCGAGCCTTCGGCGTTGTCGACCTCGACGGTCCCGGTGGCGCTGGCGACCGCGGTCATCGCCGTCGGCTGGCTGCTGATCCTGCCGCCGCACGGCGTGAACCCGACATCCGACACCCCACCGGTCTGGCTGCACACCTTGGAGCCCACGGTCACCCCCGTCACCTTGGCGTTCCTCGGGGCGTACTTCTTCTCGATCCAGATGCTGTTCCGCCGGTATGCCCGCCGGGACCTTCGCGGCAGCGCCTACGTGACCGTGATCATGCGCATCATCCTGGCCATGATCGGCATCTGGGTGCTGAGCGCCATCGGCCCGGGCATCGGCGTCGACGACGACTGGCAGCTGCTCCTGATCGGCTTCGTCGTCGGGGTGTTCCCGCAGGTGCTGTGGCAGATCGTGCGCAGCACCTTCGCGACGGTCTTCCACCGGGCGCTGCCCTCGATGCAGGCCGACCTGTCGCTCGACATGCTCGACGGGCTGACCGTCTGGCACGAGGCCCGGCTCGAGGAGGAGGACGTCGAGAACGTCCCGAACATGGCGACGGCCGACATCGTCGAGCTGCTGGTGTCGACCCGGTTCCCGGCCGAGCGGATCGTGGCCTGGGTGGACCAGGCGATCCTGCTGACCCAGCTGGGCTCGAGTACCTCCGCCGGCGGCCGCCGTACTGCGCTGGCGGCTGACCTCGAGGACGATCGCGAGACTGGGCGCGGCGACGGCGATATCGGCCTACCGGCAGCGGACCTGCTCGCCAAGCACGGCATCCGGACCGCCAGCCAGCTGATCGCGGTCACGGACAGTGTCAAGGGGTCCTCCGCGCGGAAAAAGGAGCTCTACGCGACGCTGCAGGATCCCCGGGTCATCCCGAACGTGCCGGCGCTGCTCGCCGCGATCCGGCACAACGACAACCTGCTGCTCATCCGGACCTGGCACGAGTCCCGCACCAGCCTGGCCGCGGCCATCTGCGCACACTGACTCCTGCATAGGGCGGCCAGGGTAGGTGGACCTCCCGGCGGGGGTCCCGCTGCCGGCGTCGCGAGCGATCCGAGATACTTCCTGGATGCCGGCCGACAACCGAGGCGATCCCGTCGACTTCGACGCTGGCGCGCCGACCGGGTCCGGGTCGCTTGACGTGCAGTGGGGTCACGGGGTCCGGCGCCGTACCAGCGACACCGAGCCGAAGATCCAGGTCCACCGCTACGACGAGCACACGTTCGTCCTGCGGCAGAGCAAGACGGTGAGCTACGAGGCGCCGTTCCTCTACCTGCTCTTCGGAAACGAGCGTGCGCTGCTGCTGGACACCGGTGCGGTCGCCGACCCCGCGCAGTGCCCGGTGCGGGAGACGGTCGACCAGCTGGTCGACTCCTGGTTGGCGGCGCACCCTCGGGCGTCGTACGGCCTGGTGGTCGCGCACACGCACGGCCACGGTGACCATGTGTCGGGAGACGTGCAGTTCGAGGACCGGCTTGCCACCACGGTTGTCCGACGAGACCGAGAGTCCGTGACCAGCTTCTTCGGCTTCACGTCGTGGCCCGAGCAGGTCGTCGAGCTCGATCTCGGTGGACGGAGGCTCGAGGTGACCGGAATCCCTGGTCACCACGCAGCCTCGGTGGCGATCTACGACGCGTGGAGTGGTTTCCTGCTGACCGGCGACACCGTGTATCCGGGCCGGTTGTACGTCCAGGACATGCCGGCGTTCGTCGACAGCCTCAACCGGCTGGTCAGCCTTGCCGAGTCCCGCGACGTCCGGCACGTGATGGGCTGCCACATCGAGATGAGCCGGACGCCCCGCAAGGACTATCCACTCGGTACGACGTACCAGCCCAATGAACCGCCCTTGCAGATGACGGTCGTACAGCTGAAGGCGGTCCGTGATGCGGCAGTCACGATCGCCGACTCGCCGGGGGCTCACGTGTTCGACGACTTCATCATCTTCAACGGCCCGTGCCGGAAGGCGATGGCTGTCCAAGCAGCCCGCGGCGCGTGGACCAGGTTGCGCAACTCTGCGTGACGCCGATCCGGCCATCCCCGCGAATGGTCACGATCGATATATCAGCAGCGGAATGATATTCCGCTGCTGATATATGAGGGCTTCCGGTTCACGGGTGCGCCGGATCCGAGCCGCCAACGCTCTCTGGCATGCCAGAATCTCGGATGGGAATCTTGAGCAAGCTTTTGGGGGCGGCCAACCGGGTCGACCAGGCCAAGGAGGATCTCGAGTTCGCCCTGGTGCATGATCGGCGCTTCGGCCGGGCCGAAGCCCTGGCCCGGGAGGGCACCGAGAACGAGGCCGTGGTCACCGGGATTCGACGTCGGCTGAACGACGGCACGGAGACCCAGGTGCGGCTGGAGTGGTTCGCGCCGGAGCCGCGCGCCGGGGCCATCTACTTCGGGGACAGCATGCCCCTCGTCATCAGGCTCGGATCGACCGTGGCGATCCGGTTCGACGGGGACGCAGCCGTCCTGGACCCGGCGGCGATGGCCGGCACGCCTGGTGCTCCGGCAGACGCGGGTCGCAGATCGAAGAAGGTGCCGGACCAAGGAGTCGAGGACACGTCGCTGGACATGCGGGTGCTGTCGAGGCTGAAGAAGTGGACGCCGGAGACCGCCGTGGTGACCTCCTTCGAGCAGACGCAGGTGTTCGGCATGCTGACGGAGAACTGGAACATCGTCCTGCGTCGGCCTGACGGCAGTGTGGCGACCGTCGGAAGGGACAACGTTCCGCCGTACGCCCGGTGGTTCGTGGTTCCGGGTGCGGAGGTGCCGATCGTCGTTGACCCCAAGGATCCTTCGCGGGCCCAGGTCAACTGGGCGCTGCTGGCCGAGGAACGCGCCGCCGTCGGAGGCCGCTGGCAGGATCCGGCGCCCGCCGGAAGCATCGCCGCCGGCCAGCTGTCCGCCCTGGGTGTCCAGGCGGAGACCGTCTCGACGGTCGACGACCTCGAACCGCCTGACGTCGACCAGTACCCAGGTCCGGGGGACTGACGCCAGGAGCCGAGCGGAGTCGAGCGGTCGAGCCCGGTCAGAACCCCTTGACGCCGTTGGGTGAGCCCATGCCGGTCGGGCCGTCCCAACCCTTGCCGGCTTGGCAGAGCGGCGGACCACAGGAGCCGTTCGTGCCGACGGTGACGTCGTTCAGGTACTTGGAGTGGTGGTACGGCAGCCGACCCGGGAACCCTGTCGTGTTGCCCGACAACGCGTAGATGGAGGCGATGATCGGGGACGACTCGCTGGTGCCACCGACCTGGGAGAAGGCGCCGTGGAAGCAGATGATGAGCCCGCCCAGGCTGGGATCGGCAGCCGCGGACACGTCGGACATCGCCCGGGTGTCGCATCCGGTCTTGAGCTTCTCCTGCCACCGAGGAACCTGGCTCACCTTCGAGCAGCCGGAGCCCGCGCCAGACCACGCGGTCTCGGAGTAGCCCCGCTCGCTGTCGTCCCGGGTCACCGAGGTGCCGCCGACCGCGACGACGTGCGGGTCGCTCGCCGGGTAGGCGCCGCCCTGGAATCCACTGTCGCCGGTCGATGCCGTGATCGCGATGCCGCGGTGGTGGTAGGCCACCTGGTGGCGGCGGTCGTGGGCTGCCGTGTAGCTGTTCGACACCGCAACGACACCCTTGGTCATGGCTGCGCGGTTGGCGGCCATCATCATGTCGTACCCACCATTGGTGTCGGACTGCACGACCAGGATCTTGCAGTCCGGACAGGTAGCCGAGACGGCGTCGACGTCAAGGGCCTGCTCGAGGTCCCAGCCCGAGTCGTCCGGCGGGTACCGGTGCCCGCCACGCTGATCCATGATGGTCAGGCAGCCGTTCTTGGTCGTGCACGGCGGGAGCCCGTAGGTGTCGCGATACTGGGCCAGGTCGGCCTCGAGGGTCGAGTACCCGTAGGCATCGACGATCGCCACCGTGGCGCCGCCGGACTCGAGACCCTTGAGGTTGTACGCCTTCTGAATGTCCTCAGGCGTGAATCCGGTCGCCGGGGGAATGATCGTCCGCTGCACCTTGCCCTGAGGATCCGCGATCGCGACCGCCAGACAGGTGGCGAATCCCGGTCCCGGGTGCGGGTCGCACACCCGTACGGTGTTCTGCGCCGCTTGCGGCGGGGCCACCCGGGCGGCTGCACTGGGCAACACGCTGAGCCCGCTCAGGCCGATCGCAGCTACGGCGAGGCCGAAAAGAATGACCTTCTTGTTCACGAGTTCTCCTTGGTCTGGAGTTGGCTGGGGATGGCGCGGTGGGCAGCACGCCAAGGGGCGGAAGTCGGGTGGCGCCTCAGAAGGCGTCGACTCCGTTCGGCGTGCCCCAGCCGGTGGGTCCGTCCCATCCCTTACCTGCGTCGCACAACGGAGGACCGCAGCTCCCGTTGCTTCCGTCGGTGATGTCGTACAGATGCTTGCCCTGGTCCTCGTACAGCAGCTTGCCCGGGAACCCCTTGGTGTTGCCGGAGAGGGCAAAGACCGAGGCGATGATCGGGGTGGCCTCACTCGTGCCACCGACCTGGGAGAACGAGCCGTTGAAGACGATCGACAGACCGCCCAGGGTCGGATCCGCGGCGGCTGCCACGTCACTGTTGGCCCGGAAGTCGCAGCCGGTGTCGAGGGGTAGCTGCCACTTAGGCGTCTTGATCATCGTGGCGCAGCCTGATCCGGTGCCGGACCAGACCGCCTCGGAGTATCCGCGAGAGCTGTCGTCCCGGGTGACCGACGTGCCGCCGACCGCGATGACGTGAGAGTCGTCCGCTGGGTAAGCGCCACCCTGCCAACCCGAGTCTCCGGTACCCGCCGTGATCGCGATCCCGCGGTGGTTGTAGGCCACGACCTTCTTGCGGTCGTTGCCGATGTAGCTGTTGGAGATCGCGACCACGCCCTTCTGCATCGACGCGCGGTTGACGGCCGTAGCGAGGCTGTAGATGGATGAGTTGTTGGCCTGCACCACCAGGATCTTGCAGTCGGGGCAGGTAGCGGAGACCGCGTCGACATCCAGGGCTTGCTCGAGGTCCCAGCCCGAGTTGTCGGGCGGGTAGTTGTCGGTTCCGTTCTGGTTCATGATCGTCAGGCAGCCGTTCTTCGTCGTGCACGGCGGCAGCCCGTAGAAGTCGCGGTATTTCGCCAGATCGGCCTCGAGTCCCGAGTAGCCATAGGCATCGACGATCGCCACGGTGGCGCCGCCGGACTTCAGGCCCTTCAGGTTGTAGGCCTGCTGGATGTCATCGGGTGTGAAGGCGGCTGCGAGTGGCTTGCCGGCCTTCATCATCTCCTGATCCGGTCCGACCCGCACCAACGCCAGACACGTCATCTTGTGCGGTGCGGGACGAGGTGCGCAGGCATGGACGGAGCCGGTGCCCTTGGCGAGGCTGCCGGACGGCATCGCGCTGGCGCCGGGAACGGTCATGGCCAACCCGCTCACCGCCAGCGCCGCGGTGGCCACCAGGGCGAATGTTGCTCTCTTCCTCACGCGTCCTCCTTGGTCAGCCCGAGCCCAAGCCGGTGCTCTCGGACAAGAAACGGGGCTTCGAAAACGTTGCGGAATGACTCTCCCACTCTTCCGCCCGCTTGGGGAGACCTCAGGGCTGAATTTGCTGTACACCCGTTTGGGTCCGGATACGTCATGGAATCGTAAGAGTCTCGAGCGGTAGCTTCGTGATGACCGACTTAGGGTCCATGGCATGCGCACTCGTCTCGTGGTCCTGGCGGCTCTGGTCGCGCTCGCAGGTGGCTCCGTGGCCAGCAGTGCGGCGGGCGCTCACACCGCCAGCCCGGCACGGGAGAGCGCCGTACCAGCAGGAGCTCGGTCTCTGCCCGCCTGGGGCAGTGAGCCCGTCCCGCAGTTCGGCAGCGGTCGTAGCGAGCTGCATGACCTCTCAGTGCTGTCGGCGAGCGAGGCCTGGGCGGTCGGCGTCGTCGGGGTCAGCCAGGCGGAGGGGGCTCGTCCCCTCGTAGAGCGGTGGGACGGCACTGCCTGGTCGCTGGTCGACCTGCCCGATATCACCGGCGCGGAGCTGTACGGAGTCGTCGAGGTCGCACCGGACGACGTGTGGATGGTGGGGACCTTCAACAGCACCCGCGAGTCGCTGGTGCTGCACTGGGACGGTACGACCGTGGAGCGGGTGGCGACCCCCAACCCGGGCGCCAACCGCAACGACCTCTACTCGGTGACGGCTGCGGGTCCGGACGACGTCTGGGCGGTCGGATCGAAGTCGTCCGGCATCACAGACCCGCTCGTCCTGCACTGGAACGGCGCCGAGTGGCGCGAGGTCACCGCGCCGGGCACAGCGTCGTACGACGAGCTTCGAGGCGTCACGGCCATTGCGGCGGACGACGTCTGGGCGGTCGGCGTCCTGAACTACCAGGCGTCGGCGCTGCACTGGGACGGCACCTCGTGGAGCCGGGTCGACGTGCCGCCATCCGGGGGCAGCACGTCGCTGTCTGCGGTGAGCGCCGTGTCGGCGAACGACGTGTGGGCGGTCGGCCAGGACGAGACGGGGACGCTCGGCGTGCACTGGAACGGCGCTCGCTGGAAGGTGGTCGACGTCCCGGACTCGGGTGGCTTCCTCCGAGACGACCTGATGGGTGTGCAGGCGATCGGCAGCGGTGACGTGTGGGTCGGTGGGGTCTCGTACGTCGCCGGCAACCCGGCGGCGCTGGTGCTGCACTGGAACGGGAAGCAGTGGACTTCGGTGGCGGCGCCACAGCCTCCGAAGTCGACCTCCGGCGTGTCCGGGGTGTCGGCCAGTGCCCGAGGGGACCTCTTCACGGCCGGGTCGCTCAACCGCCGTGCCTCGGTGCTCCGACTCGACGACGGCACGCTCCATCAGGTGACTGTGGAGCAGGTCGGCACGGATGCGAACCAGCTGCTCGGCATCTCCGCCGTCGCGCCGGACGACATCTGGGCGGTCGGCAGGCTGGGCGAGTTCAACCCGGACGCCTTGACGCTGCACTACGACGGGACCAGCTGGACGCGCTTCCGCGCGCCGGCACCTCCGACCGGCACGCAGCTCGAGGATGTGCTCGCTCTCGGGCCGTCGAATGCCTGGGCGGTTGGCTTCACGGACCCAGCCCACTTCGGCAAGGCGGTGGCGCTGCATTGGGACGGCACGCGCTGGCGCTCGACCAAGGTGCCGCAGCCGCAGGGTGGTTCCGGCGTCCGGCTGCTCGCCGTGGCTGCGTTGGGCCCGGACGACGTGTGGGCGGTCGGCGAGTCCGACGCTGCGACGTACCCGCAGACCCTGATCGAGCACTGGGACGGCAAGCGCTGGCAGCAGGCGGACACCAGCCGGTGCAACCCGTACAGGTGGACTCGCCGGAATCACGTTCGTGGCGGCGGACGACGGCTGGGCGGTTGGTCATGCGAGCACCTGCCGATGGGACGGCAAGCGGTGGACGCTGGTGCCGAGCCCGCAGCCACGTCCGCTGTACTCCGAGGTGGACTACCCCCTGCAGGACGTGTCTGGCGTGGCACCCGACGACGTGTGGGCGGTCGGGGGCGTGGTGTACGACTTCCACGACTACGTCGACTTCGGCTCGTTCGCCGAGCACTGGGACGGTACGGCGTGGCAGCGGGTGCGGAACCCGGCCGGTGTGGTGCTCAACGGCGTGGAGGCGGTCGCCTCAGACGAGGTGTGGGCGGTCGGGCGCGACGACTACGGCCCGCTGATCGTCTTCTGGAACGGCAGCTCGTGGGTCGACGTGCCGACTCCTGATCGTGCGAACGGCGGCTTGGAGCTGGAGAGCCTGACGAGGGCCGGCGACGAGCTGTGGGACGCGGGGCGCGGCTTCGGCGGCGACAGCGACGGGTTGCGCAGCCTGGTGCAGCGCGCGCCGTCCCCGACCCAGGGAGCGGTCATCGGTACGTCGAACGTCGGCAGCGCGACGGTGTCCTACACGGGGCCGGCGAGTGGAGTCATCGAGACCGACCCGACCGGCGCCTTCCAGGTGGGTGGCCTGCCGGCCGGCCGCTACCGGTTCACCCTCGCCTACGAGGGGTGTCTTCCCGTGACCCAGAAAGTCGACGTCGTGGCCGGTCGGACGCGGCCGATCGACCTGGAGGCTGACTGCTCCGTCGGCGCTCTCCGTTCGTGAAGCCCGGCGCCTGTCGGTTCGTCCTCTGCGCTCCCTACCCGGCGCGGAGCAGTTCGACAACCGTGTCCATCTTCTGATCGAGGGAGGCGACGTTCTCGCCGAGTGAGGTGACCTTCGCGTCGAGTGCGGTGACCTTCTGGTCGAGTGAGGTGACCTTCTGGTCGAGGGAGGTGACCTTCTGGTCGAGTGCCGTGACCTTCTCGACGATGGCATCGGCCTTCGCTTCGATGCTGTCGGCCCTGGCTGCGAGCTCGTGGAGGCGGTTGGTATGGCGCTGCTGGGTCGTCGCAACGGCGTTGACCAGCTCATACAGGGATTGCACGTCGTTATCGAGCTGACGGACCTTGCGTTCCACCTGCAACGGGCTCATCGTCATGGAGGATCACCGTACGCCAATGGTCAGCCCGGTGCGAAGGCCTCGGCTTCATCTGTGGACAACCAGGGCGTGTCGTGACACCTCGGCGCGCCGCGGATCCGAACCCGTCCTACGCTGACTGGGATGACCTGGGAGACGCACCCGGTGACGCCCGACCGCTTCGAGGACTTTGCGGACGTCATCAATCCGAACCGTCGAGCCACGCACTGCTGGTGCCTGTCACACCGCCTCCGCAGCAGCGAGATCGCAGACCTCGGCGGCGGCAGCCGGGAGCGCGCGATGCGCCGGCTGTGCGAGCGCGAGGAGCCTCCAGGCGTGGTCTGTTACCAGGACGGCGTCCCGGTCGGATGGTGCAACATCGGGCGTCGCTCCGATATCGCGCCGCTGGTCCACAGCCGTCTGATCCGGCCTGTCGACGACCTGCCGGTGTGGAGCGTCGTATGCATCGTCGTACGAGGTGGGCACCGCAAGCAGGGGGTGACGACGCCGTTGATCGAGGGTGCCGTGGCCTACGCCGCGTCGCGGGGCGCGCCCGCGGTGGAGGCCTATCCGGTGAACCCGACAGGGCGGATGGACACCACGATGGCCTTCGTCGGCACCCAGTCGATGTTCGAGAGAGCAGGCTTCAGCGTCGTCGGTACCACCGCCGCGACGGCCTCGCGGATGCCTCGCCTGGTGATGCGCCGGATGCTGGACTGATGCGCGGCGCGGTGAGGCTGCTGGCTCGTTCCCCCTAGGCCGAGTCGGTGGCGAAGAAGCACGGCCGGGATCGACGTCGGGGCAACCCGCATCGCCGTACCACGCACCGGACGAAGCTCCCGCCGACGCGCCGCGCCAGCCCGATGTCCACCCAGACACGGGACTGAGCTTCGAAAACGTTCGGGATGATTTTCCCGCTCTTCGGCCCGCTTGGGGAGCCCTCGCGGCTGAATTCGCTGCCACGCTTCGGGGCAGCTCGAGGACGCGCTCGGATGTCCTCAGCGGAGCAAGCGGTAGGTCACGTGGGTGACCGAGCTGGCGGCCCTCGACTTCGCCTGCTCGAGTCTCAGCGGCGGGACGCCTTCGAACAGGCGGGTTCCCGCGCCGACCGTCATGGGCACGATGTGCAGGCGCAGCTCGTCGAGCTTTCCGGCGGCAAGGTACTGGTTGATGGTGGTCGCTCCGCCGTGGATGGACACGTCGCCACCGTCGTCGCCGAACGGGCGCTCCTCGGTCTGGTTGACACCGGCTGAGTAGCCGTCTGCCGAGATCGTGAGGTTGCCGGTCACCATGCCGGTCCTGCTGTGCATTGCGTTTCCTCCTCGTGTCGGTTGAAGCATGACTCCAACGCCGCCGTGCGCCGGGTACGGCGATCCGTGCCCGTGGTGGCCCGCTGATGTCGTCGCCGGTGGCTCTCAGCCCATCGACTTTTGACCGTCGATCGACTCGCGGATGATGTCGGCGTGGCCGGCGTGCTGCGCGGTCTCGGCCACGATGTGCACGAACACCCGCCGCGCCGACCAGCGGGCGCCGGCCTCGAACCACGGCGCCTCCGGCAGTGGTTGCTGGGCGCCCAGGTCGACGGTCGCCACCAGGCCGTCCGTTGCTGCCGCCACGTCGTCGTACTCAGTGAGAAGATCGTGCAGCGTCTCGCCGTCGAGCATGCGGAAGGCGTCCTGGAACGCTCGCACCTCGGCAGGCGGATTGCTCCAGTCGACACTCGCCCAGTCGATGTCGGGCGTCGGGCCTGGCCCGTTGACGATGAACGACGCCCACTGTTTCTCGGTGCTGGCCACGTGCTTGATCAGGCCGCCGAGCGTCAGCTCGCTGGCCGTCGGTCGGGATCGCGCCTGCTCGTCCGTGAGCGACTGCACGGTCAGGCGGAAAAGGGCGCGGTGCTTGCGCAGTGCCTCGAGCAGGTCGGCGCGTTCGTCTGCGAGCTCGGTCTCTGAGATGGTCATGAGGTCACCGTAGAGGGAGCCAGGGACACGTCAACGTCGCGGCGAGGGATCATCGGCCAACGGGCCAAATCCCCGGCCGAACTCGACGAGGTCAGACCCAACGACTGAGCGGGCTGCGCACGGTTCGAGCCCGAGAGGGTTCGCTTAGGAGAGCTCGAACAGATCCTCGGGGCTGAGCTGGACCTCGGCCGTCGCGAGATTCTGCTCCAAATGGTCCACCGACGAGGTGCCGGGGATCAGCAGGATGTTGTCGGCGCGGGCGAGCAGCCAGGCCAGTCCGACCTGCGCCGGCGTCGCGCCGATCCGGTCGGCGATACGCCGTACCCGATCGTCGTCGGTGACCTTCGGCAGATGTGCGAAGGCGGAGCCGAGCGGGAAGAAGGGCACATACGCGATGCCGTGTTCGGTGCAGAGGTCGAGCACGTCGTCGTTGCTGCGGTCGAGCAGGCTGTAGGCGTTCTGCACGCAGACGATGTCGGCGGTGTCAATGGCGATGCGGACCTCGTCGATGTTCGCGTTGGAGATGCCGACGCCGGCGATCAGGCCCTCGTCGCGCATGGCCACCATGGCCTCCAGCTGGTCGGTCAGCGGCACTCGGTCGCTGTCCTGATCGCCGTCGTCGTCCAGTAGCCGTAGGTTGGCGGCGGCGAGCCGGTCGGTGCCGAGGGTGCGCAGATTTTCCTCCACGCCGGCGCGCAACTCCGCCGGAGTATGGGCGGGAAGCCACTTCCCGGCGCCGTCCCGTCGAGCACCGAGCTTGGTGACGATCGCGAGATCCTCCGGATAGGGATGCAGCGCCTCGCGGATCAGCTCGTTCGCCACGTCCGGGCCGTAGTACTGCGCGGTGTCGATGTGGTTCACGCCCAGCTCGACAGCGCGACGTAGCACCCGGATCGCCTCGTCGTGGTCTCGCGGCGGTCCGAACACGCCTTTGCCGGGGAGCTGCATGGCGCCGTACCCGATCCGGCGGACGGGGTAGCCGGCAAGCTCGAACCGGTCACTCGTGGTGGTGCTGTCAGTCATCGGGGCAGGTCCTCTCGTCTTGGTGATTCGAGTCTTGCAGGGACCCCAAGCGCCACGCGGGTGTCCGGCCGGAGGAGATCCGGGAGTTGCTGAGCGAGGTGGACCGGCGACCTCGAGCCCTGGGCCAGCGGCGACATCATGTCGTCGGTGGGGCGAAAAGATCACGATCGAGATATCAGCAGCGGAATAGTATTCCGCTGCTGATATATCGGCGCTCCGATGCGCGGACTCAGATGGCCGGGATGGTGACGAGTCCTTGTGGGCCCGACGTCAAGCGTCCGCGTGCCATGGCGCTCGCCAGGGCGGTCTCGAGTCGGGCGGTGATGCCGGGGGTCAAGCGTTTGCCGCCGAAGACGGCCAGCGTCTCGCGGAGCAGCTCGTCGTGGTGCATGCCGGCCGAGGCGTGGCAGAGCGCGACCATGGCGTTGCCGATCTCGACCAGGCTGACCTGGTCGACCGGCCGTCGGGTCGGACTCGGGCGATCGCCTGAAAGCCGGTCCACTGCGCGGGGTCGATCGCGGCCGGCCAGGCGAACGGCTCCGCATCGTCGCGGCGAAACTGCCTCGGGAGCTGCGCCAGGATCGACTCCATCCGGGCGGGGCTCACCCGGGTGAGGTCGAACGCCGCCGCCACCTGACGGGCCAGCCGATCGACATGGATCGGTCCCTCGGTCTGAACGACGAGCTCCAGCGCCGTACGGACCTGCTCGGCTGCGTACGGCGCCGGCAGCGCGTCGAGCACGGCGCGGCCGCCGAGACGCCGTACCTGCCACGGCACGAACGGTGTCTCGCCCGGCAACGTGCGGGTGACGGATGGGGCTGGGGCCGGCGGCGGAACGCTTGCGATGGCCTGCTCGCCCAGCGGCGGGGCCTCGATGTCTGGTCTCGCGGATGACGACAACAGCGGGGGAGACGCCGGCCCTGGTGCCGTCCCCGGTCCGTCCGCCGCAGCAGCGGGCGTGGCGTCCGAGACCGGTGACGCGGGCGGAGGTGGTCGCACGGCGGCCGTGCGGGTGGCAACCTCGAGGCGGTCGAGGACGGTGTCCGGCTGGCTGAGCCACTCCGGCAGCCAGACCCGCTCCACGTCCGGCCAGTGCATGAGCTTGGAGAGCACCTGGACCGGCAGTCCGTCGCGGTCGCCGACGGTACGGCGGTGGAACCACCCGTCACCGTCGAGCAGCACCGCGACCAGCGGCCGGTCGGGCTCGGCGGCCAGCGCCAGCGTGAGGTCGATGCGGAACTCCGACAACCCGACGTCGGTCCCGACCACCAGCCCTCGCGAGCGCAAGCGCCTCGGCGACCGAGTCGCGATGCCGGTCCGGCAGCCGCTGCTGCGAGTGCACGCGACGGCCCCATCGCGGCAGCGCCGAGCAGCGCCATGTCCAGGTAGGCGCGCAGGTCCTTGATCCCGACCGACTGGGTCTCCTCGGCGCGCAGCTGCGACGGGTCGAACGAGCTGAAGATGATCACCTGCCGCCGCGCCCGGGTGACCGCGACGTTGAGCCGCCGCTCGCCGCCGCCGAGGTTCGAGCGGCCCGAAGTTCAACGGCAGGACGCCCTTCTCGTTGACGCTGAACGCGGTCGAGAAGAGGATGACGTCGCGCTCGTCGCCCTGGACGTTCTCGAGGTTCTTGATGAACAGGCCCTCGCCGAGGGTGCCGTCGAGCGCCTCGATCAGCCGCTCGTCCTGGGTGTCGCGGATCAGCCCCTCGATGTGTGCCCGCTGCTGGGCGTTGAAGGTGACGACGCCGATCGACGGCGCGACCCCCGGCGAGGCGGCGAAGCGCCGGCGGATCTCCGCGACGATCGCGTCGGCCTCCACCGGGTTGGTGCGCAGCAGCTTGCCCTTCTCGGTCCGCAGGAACGTGCCGTCGACCCGGACCAGGCTGACGCCGTACCCCTCGACGCCGCGGTCGGCGCGCGCGTTGTGCGGCGCGGGGAAGGTGGAGAGCTTGTCCTCGTAGTAGTGCCGGTTGCTGAACGAGATCAGCGACTCGTCCTGGCTGCGGTAGTGCCAGGTCAGCCAGCGCCGCGGCACCCGCGCGAGCACGCTCTCGGTGAGGATGCTCTCCTCGTCCTCGACGACGAGGGAGTCGGGTACGGCGTCATCGTCGGTGCCGGTCCGCGGCTCCGCGAAGCTGGTCGGCGGCATCTGCTTGCTGTCGCCGACCACGACGACCGAGCGGCGAGCGGCCCATCGCGCCGACGGCGTCGGCGACCCGGATCTGCGACGCCTCGTCGAACACCACCAGGTCGAAGGTCTGGCTGCCGACCGGGAAGAACCGGGCGACCGAGTCCGGGCTGACCAGCACGCACGGCATCAGCTGGGTGATGAGGTCGCCGTAGGTGTCCAGCAGGCCGCGGACGCGCAGACCCCGGCGCTGCTTGGCGAGCTCGCGCTGCAGCGCGCCGACCTGGCCGGTGGCGGCGTTCGCCTGGAACGGCCGGCGGTCGAGCGACCTCGCGCGGCACGGCGGTGGTCATCTGCTGGCGTACGGCGCCGGTCGACTCGATGAACCGCCGGACGGTGCGGTCGTGGGCGAGGGGGTCGAAGCCGTCCAGGCCGGTGGACTGCCGCCTCTCGGCGAGGGAGGCGGCGGCCAGGCCACGGTCGAAGGCGCGTACGGCGTCGTCGGCGTGGACTTCGCCGGTGCGCAGGGCCTCGCGGGCGTCATGCAGGCCGGCCGCTTCGAGGGGGGCGAGCGCCTCGAGGAAGGCCAGCCAGCGCCGTACGGCGAGCATCGACTCGTCACCGAGGTCGCGAGCGCTGGAGGTGGTGACCCAGCGGTCGAGCAGGCCCTGGTCGCCGCTCCAGGCCTCGAAGGTCGTGGCTTCGCCGCCGGCCGCCCTCGCGAGCTCGCGCATGGCATCGGCCAGCGCCTCGACGGCGGCCGCCTCGGTCGGGGTGACGGCCGGCGCGTCCTGGAGCAGCTGGCGCAGCGCGGCGGGGAACGGTCCCGGGCGGGCCGGGTCGACGGCCTGGCCCATCGAGGTGAGCCAGCTGACCTGCCAGTCGACGATCTCGCGGCCAGCGGGGATGAGCGGGTTCCAGTGGAGGGGGACCTCGATGCCGGGAAGGGCAGCCGCCCGGCTGGCCAGCTGCCGCGCTGGCCTCCTGCACGGCCACCAGCGCGGTGGTCAGCTCGAGCACCTGCTTCGGCCCGACGTCGGCGCCGGGCTTGAGGGCGGGCTGCAGCCGGGCGAGCACGGCCTTGCGCTTCTTGCCGCGCCCGATGAAGAACGAGCCCTCCGCGGCCTGCGCCTGGGCGTGGATCTCCGCGAGCGGCAGGTCGAGCGCCGACGGCGTCGCCACGTCGAGCCCGGGATGCGGTGCCGCGACGAAGGCGGCGATGTCGGCGGTCAGCGCGGCGCGTCGCCTCCCGCCAGCGCGGCGTCCGGGTCTCGTCGAGCACGTCCAGCGCCGGTCGGGCGGATCCGGAGAGCGCGGCCAGCGCCGCCAGGTCCTCGGCCGTTCGGGCGGCTCGCAGCGCCGTACCGAGGGTGCCGGACGGCGTCACGTGCTGGAGGGCAAGATCGACCGCGCCGTGCCGCCTGGCGCAGCGCCTCGAGAGCGGCCGGCTCGGCAGCGATCGGCCCGACGAACCCCCACGGGTGGTCCGCAGCCGGCCGCGCCGGATAGGCCACATCCGGCAGCTCGACCAGCCCCAACCGGAGCTGCCTCAGCGTCTCGCGCAGCACTCGAGCGCCAGCACGCCGTACGGAATGGGCAGCGTCGGCCCCTCGCCGAGGGTGAGCAGGCTGGTGCGCGCGGAGTAGTAGGAGAGCCCGGCGCCGTTGGGCTCGTGGAGCCGCTGGGCGTAGCGGAGCAGGTTGCGCCTGGCCCCGCGCAGGGTCTCCTGCTGGGCGGCGAGCCCCTGCTCGTCGACGCCGACCGCGTGCTCGAGCGCCGCCTTGATCTGCGCCCGCACCACGTTCGGCTTGGCGCCCTTGTCGTGCAGGTCGAGCGAGAACGGCCCCATGCCGACCGCGTCGAGCCGCGCCGCGACGACGTCGAGCGCCGCCCGCTTCTCGGCGACGAACAGCACCCGCTTGCCCTCGGCGACCGCCCGGGTCAGCAGGTTGGTGATGGTCTGCGACTTCCCGGTGCCCGGCGGCCCCTCGAGCACGAACGTCCGCCCGGCGCACGCCTCCGCCACCGCCTCGAGCTGCGAGGCGTCGGCGGGGACGGGGCAGACGGCGTCGAGCTCGTCGAGGTCGATGTTCGCCGTAGCCGGCACCGGGTCGACGTACGGCTCGGTCGGCGACTGCACGAGGTGCGTGACGAGCGAGTTGGCCATCAGCTGCGCCCAGCCCTCGTCGAGGTCCTTCCAGAGCCGGAACTTCGCGAACTGCAGGATCGCCACGTCGGCGGTCGGCTCGACCCGGAACGACAGCCCCTTCTCGCGGATCGCCACCCGGGTGGCCTCGATGCGCGGCGTCGAGGTCGATGCCGGACTCGTCCTCGGCGGGGTTGGCGAGGCCGGGGATCTCCAGGCCGAAGCTCTGCTTGAGCTTCTCGAGGAGGCAGTAGTTGGGTGTGCTGGCGCCGCTCTCGTCGAGCTCGAGGCGGTAGAGGTGGCTGCGCGAGACCGAGACCAGCTTGACCGGGATGAGGATGAGCGGTGACCGCAGCGGCCGCTCGTCGAGGCTCCAGACCAGCGATCCGAGGGCGAGGTAGAGGTTGTTGGCGCCGGTCTCCTCGATGATGGTGCGGGCCTTGTAGGCCTGGTTGCGCATCCGGGTGGGGTAGCTGGCGATGGGTACGTCGCAGTAGACCGCGGACCGCCGGGCGAGCAGCTCGGCCAGCATGGGCTGGGGGAGCTGCGGCGCCGGTCTCGATGCCGCGGCCGCCGTGGATGGCGTCGAGCTGGTCGGTGGGCATCAGCTGGAGCGGGTGGCCGGCGTTGAGGATGTTCTCGATGGTGGCGAGCTGGCCGTCGGGGACGGTGAGCTTGATGCTGGCGCGTTCGGTGAAGTTGATCAGCCGGTTGCGCAGGCTGAGGTCGAGGAGGGCGTTCTTCCACTGCTGGATGCGGGGTGGGACCTCGGGTGCGTCGGTGGCGGCTTGGGATGGGTCGCGGGGTTGGCCGGGTACGACGATGCGGGTCGGGTTGGTGTGGATGGCGGGGGAGTACTCGAAGACCTGGACGCCTTCGTCGGTGCGGCGGCGGGCGGGCAGCGGGATGATGCCGTTCTGCCGGGCGCGCCAGATGTCGACGACGCCGATGACCTGGTCGAGGGTGCCGCGGAGGTAGGTGTCGTACGGCGGCCGGTGGCAGCTGGTCGAACGGGACGGCGGGTCCGGGTCGGGCGTTGAGCAGGGTGGTCTCGATGAGGCCGCATCTCGGCCGAGGTCGATGCGGTTGACGACGTCGAGCGGGTGGGCGTCGACGGTGGCGTCGAGGGCGTACTCCTCGCGCCAGTAGCCGAGGAACGCGTGTCCGTCGACGATCCAGAGCACGGGGCGGATGCCGGACTGCTCGAGGGCGGCGGCGAGGGTGAGGACGGTGTCGAGGCAGGTGCCGATCCGGCCGTCGAGGACCTCCTGGGGGGTGCGGACCTTCTGTCCGTCGTCGGCCCAGCTGGCCGGTGGGGTGGAGTAGGCGACGTTGCGTGCCTGGAACGCCTCGCAGATCGACCGGACGACCTCGTCGACCCGCTCGGCGCCGGCCTGGTAGCCGTCGATGGAGGGGCTGCCGGTGCGCTGCTGGAGGTTGGCGCTCGCTTCTTGGATGAGCGTGGTGATGGCGGGGTCGTTGGGCATGACGTACGACGCGAGCAGCTCGAGCGCGAGTCCTGGCGGGCTGGCCAGCCACTGCCGGGCGGCGAGCAGCTGGACGTCGAGCCGTGTCTCGGCGAGCGTCTCGCCGTCGTGGGTCACGGTGACGGTGATCGTGCCGGGTCGTTGCTCCTCGATCTGCAGCATCGGCCCCGGGTCGAGCCGGAGACCGACGTCGGGAATGGACGTGGTCCCGCCCTCGGCCAGGTCGACCAGCAGCCGACACGGCCGGCTGACGATCCCCTCGCCGTCATGGACCGCGACGTCCACGGCCACGCCCATCCGCGCAGGACCGCCGTTCCGGATCGCCAACGACGTGATGACCGGCACCCGGTTGTGCGCCATCGCATAGCTCAGCG